>CAWCMW010000001.1:0-225628 GCA_963796785.1 uncultured Acidobacteriaceae bacterium
TTCGCTGCAGAGCGCCGCTTCGACTTGGACTCGCCGGAGGCGGGACAGATGTATCTCCGTATTGCGACAAATTCGGCGGCGCAATCCTGAACGCAACGATCGATCACTACGCCTATGCAGCTCTCGAGCCCTTGGACGAGGGGAAGATCGAGTTCATCTCCGCGGACCTGAATCAGACCGCAGTCATCCAGCCATTCCGGTTCTCGAGGCCGACGGCTCCTGGACCTTTTCAAAGCCGTCTACAATCACGTCGTTCGTAACTTCAACCATGGAAGTCACTCAGCGTGCGCATCAGCACCCGAGTGGATGTCCCGGCGGGTTCCGGGCTCAATCGTCTTCCACCCTCACGGTTGCCATGCTGGCCGCCTATACCGAGTGGTTGAACCTGCCGCTCGGCGAATATGAGCTGGCGCATACGGCTTTTGTTATCGAGCGGGAGGAGGCCGGACTCCAGGGCGGCAAGCAGGATCAATACGCAGCGGCCTTTGGCGGCTTCAACTTTATGGAGTTTGGGAGTAACGGCCACGTGCTCGTGAACCCTCTGCGTATAAAGGATTGGGTGATCTCGGAACTGGAAGCCTCGCTTCTGCTGTATTTCACAGGGAAGTCGCGGACATCGGCAAACATCATTCAGGAACAATCGCAGAATGTGCGCGACCGGAACGAAGATGCCATCGCAGCCATGCATGCCATGAAGGAAGAAGCCTATCGAATGAAGGAGTGTCTTCTTCGTGGTGATTTCCGGCGTTTGCACGAGGTCTTGCGAGGCAGTTGGGAATCGAAGAAAAGAATGGCCCGGCAGATTTCAAACGAACAGATCGAGGGCCTCTACGCCTGCGCTATCCAGGCCGGTGCGCATTGCGCGAAGATCTCCGGCGCAGGCGGCGGCGGATTCATGATGTTATTGACTGACCCAATTCACAAAGACCGGGTTGCTGCCGCCCTGCGCAGCCATGACGCCGTGGGCACGCCCTATGCCTGCCACTTTACACCGGGTGGCGTTCAGGTCTGGAGGGTTCCATGAGCGATCTATTGAATTTCACGGGAGAGATTGCGAAGAGGCTTTCTTCGCCGCCATCAGATGCTTTGATTATGAGCTGCAACGTTCTGGTGAATTAACCATTTGCCGAGGATACGCAGAAAGAGTTCAAGAAATGCCGTCAGCGAAATGCGAGATGCCGACATGGATGAAGGACTCCGAGCCGGTTAGGAAAAAATAAATGGCATGGATCAGGGATCAAAGCAGAAAGCTCTTCGCGGAGTGGCTTGGGCAGGTACCGCAAATTGGGGGTGCCAGCTGTTGAGCTTTTTTGTCTACACGGGCTTAGCCAGGCTCCTGAATCCGCATGCGTTTGGAATCGTGGCTCTTGCCGGAGTGTATATCGCTTTCATTCAGATCTTCGTTACGCAGGGATTCGGAGCCGCAATCATTCAGCGCAGCAATCTCGAGGAAGAACATGTCGATTCCGCATTTTGGATCGCCATGGCGACAGCGGTCGTTTTCTGTCTCATCAGCATCTTGATTGCCAGCGCCGTTGCTCACTTTTTTAAGGAGCCAGGCATCGCTCCGGTGATTCGGTGGCTGTCCATCTCAATCGTCTTCTACGCGCTCAGCTCGATCCCCACGGCAATTCTGACTCGCGAATTGAACTTCCGGGCGCTTGCTGTTCGCTCTCTAGCGACAACAGGCTTTGGCGGCGCGGTCGGCCTGACGATGGCATTCCGCGGGTGGGGCGCATGGAGCCTTGTTGGACAACAATTGGTTGGCGCGGCTCTCGGCGCGATCTGCTTGTGGTTTGCCGTCCCGTGGCGGCCTCGTTTTCGCATCTCAAAACGGCATCTCCGCGATCTTTACGGCTTCTCTCTAAGCCTTACCGGCAATGACATCTTGTGGTTTTTTTCACAAAAGTCAGATCAAACGGTCGTAGGTTATGGTTTTGGCTCCATCGGCTTGGGGCCTTACTCGCTGGCGAGCAAGGTAACCGGTCTTGTGTATGACGCTGTTGTTTCGCCGTTTCAAACGGTCGCATTTCCCGCATTCTCCAAACTGCAGTCGGAGCCCATGCGCATCGAAAGTGCGCTCCACAAGTTCTGCGAAATGTCTTCATTTCTTTGTCTTCCCGTGTTCGCTGGATTGGCCGCGGTTGCGCCGGAAGTGGTTCCACTGCTCTTTGGGTCAAGGTGGGCCGCCGCAATCCCCCTTCTGCAGCTGCTTTGTTTCTACGGCGCCGCGCGAGTCATGCTGGCATTCATGCATCCTTTCATGTTGGCCAAAGGCCGCGCCGGGCTCTATCTCTTAATGGGCGTCATCTTGTCGGCCCTGACGCTGGCAGGTTGCATCATTGCTCTTCAATGGGGTCCGGAATCCATTGCTTTTTCAATGACCGCAAGCATGCTGGTTTTCTTCGCGATTTTCCTGGGCGTTGCGCGCAAAGCCCTGAAAGTCAGGCCGCTGCCGCTCCTGAAGTCTTTCGCCTTTCCGGTGTTGTGTTCGGTGCTGATGCTCGTTGCAGTCAGTCTGTTGCGGAACTTTGTGGCCAGGGCGATACCGGCGGCAGCCACGCTTGTCGTTTGCGTCTTGGCGGGCGTCGTCGTGTACGTTGCAGTCGCACTCTTGCTAAGGCGCGACCTTGTGAAGGCGATTTGCGAAATGGCAGGCAACAGTCTCATTCCATCCAGGTGGCGCGGAAAAACAGTCCTGTCGCGGATCGAAGATGAAATCGAGAAGACAACCGTCGGGTCCGTCTAGGCTTGAAAGGGAGTATGTCAATCACCGTTATTGTTTGCACTCACAACCGCTGCTGCAGTCTGGCAAAGACTCTTGAGAGCATACTGCGCCAGACCCTTCTCGACCCGGTCGAATGGGAAATCCTCGTAGTCGATAACAACTCGAAGGATGCAACTCACGCGGCGGTTCAGGATTTTCAGGGAAAGTTCCCGGGGAGAGTCCGCTATGTGTTCGAAGCCCATCAAGGCGTGTCCCATGCCCGCAACGCCGGTATCCGCGAGGCTCGCGGCGAGATCCTGGTGTTCATTGATGACGACGAAACGGCCGCCGACGGATGGCTTCAGAGTATCACCAGCAATCTGCACGACGAAAAATGGATGGGAGCCGGTGGCCCGGTCATCTCGAAGTGGGATTGCCCGATTCCCCGTTGGCTTAGGTCCAGAAACTCTTTCACAATGGGGCCGATTTCAGCCTTTGATTTTCAGGCAGGCCAAGAAGAGGGAATGGAGTTAACCGATCCGCCCATCGGCGCCAACATGGCTTTTAAGAAAGAGGCTTTTGTGCGACTCGGCGGGTTTCGCACAGACCTGGGTCGCAAGGGAAGTCTGCTGCTGTCAAACGAAGATACCGAGTTCGGCCGCCGACTGATGGCCGATGGATATCGAATGGTATGGGCACCGGCGGCGGTCCTCTATCATCCGGTAGAAAAGCACCGGCTGAGCAAGATTTACTTCCAGCGCTGGTGGTTCAACAAAGGCAGATCCGACATCGTGGAGCAGGCCGCCCAAATCCGTGGAACGCAATTATTCCCTGTCCTGCTCCGAATACTCTATGACGCGTCAGTTGAAACAATCCGATGGGCTATTACGTGGAATCCGTCCCTGAGGTTCACCTCTCGATTGAAGGTCTACGCGTATGCCGGGCAAGCTTATCAATATTGTCGGCAGTCGTTTGAAACAAAGAAAAATCAATCTCTACTCGGAGCCAAAGCGCAATGATTCCAAGGAAAAAGCGAAAAGGCCGAAAGTGATCCCGCTATCAGTGACAATTGCTCTCTCAATGAAATGATGCGCTTCTTTCAAGTGATCATCGTTACAATTGACCGCCTCCCTCCCGATAAAACTTGTGTCTACCTTTACTGAAGTCATCGCAGCTCGCCCCCCGGACCTTGACCAGGCAACTGCGCTCAAGATGGCATTGCTGACGGGAGGGGTCGATCGGCCTTACGCATTTGGCCTCGCAATGGCGCTGGTGGAGAAGAACGTTCAGATCGATATGATTGGCAGTGACGCGATCGATAGCCCAGAAATGCACTCGACTGCCAATCTCAGATTCGTCAACCTTTGGCCGGGCCGTTCATCAAAGGCGACCCCCATTTCGAAGTTCTGGAGAACCGCGCGGCATTATATTTCCCTGATCCGCTATGCTGCTGGGGCGCGCCCGCGCGTGTTCCATATTTTGTGGAACAGCAAGGTTCAGTTTTTCGACCGGATACTGCTGATGCTCTATTACAAAGCTTTGGGAAAGAAGATCGCGCTCACAGCACACAACGTTAACCAGGCAAGAAGAGACTCGCGCGATACTTGGCTGAATCGAATTACGCTGAGAATCCAATATCATCTAGCCGACCATATATTCGTGCACACACAAAGGATGAAGGAAGAACTGCTGAACGATTTTGCCGTTGCTGACCAATTTGTTACAGTCATCCGGCATCCGATCAACAATGCCTTTCCCGATACGAGTCTCACTTCCTCGCAGGCAAAGAGCCGGCTCGGACTCTGCGAGTCCGATAAGGCAATTCTGTGTATCGGAAAGATCAAGCCGTACAAGGGCATCGAGCTCCTTCTGCCGGCATTCCAGGAACTGGTGTCCGGCGATCAACACTACCGATTGATCATCGCCGGCGAGGTTCAGAAGGGGCACGACAAATACCTCGATGTATTAATGCAGGCGATGCCGGCCGAAATTGAGAAAGATCGGATCATCCTCAAAACGCAGTTTATTCCCGATGAGGAGATGGAGATCTATCTTAAAGCTGCGGACGTGCTTGTTCTACCCTACAAAGATATCTTTCAAAGCGGTGTTCTATTCCTGGGGTATAGTTTCGGCTTGCCGGTGATTGTTACGGACGTAGGTTCATTTCGCGAGGAGATTGTCGAGGGCAAGACCGGCTATCTTTGCAAGCCTGGTGACCCTGCCGATCTGGCACGGGCAATTGCGGACTATTTCTCCAGCAGCCTGTACCGGAATCTTGGCATGACACGCCTGGCAATCAAGGAGCACGCACGCGTACACCACTCATGGGGTGCGGTTGCCCATCTGACGCGAAGTGCATACGAAAGGATGCTCGGGAGCGCCGACCTATGAAGCCGCTTGTGTCGATTCTAATTCCCGCATATAACGCCGAGATGTGGCTGGCCGAGACTCTTCGCTCGGCGCTTGCCCAGACCTGGGACAACAAGGAAATCGTCGTCGTCGATGACGGCTCGAAAGATGGCACCCTGGCACTGGCGAAAACGTTCGAGTCGAATATTGTCAGAGTTTTTACCAAGCAGAATCAAGGTGCTGCCGCGACTCGGAATAAGGCCTATTCCCTGTGTCACGGCGACTACATTCAGTGGCTCGACGCGGACGATCTGCTCTCTCCCGATAAGATCGCGAAACAGATGGAACTGCTGGGCGATTCGCCGGACCCAAAGCTGCTTCTTTCCGGAGAGTGGGGCAGTTTCATGCATCGAGCTTCTCGAGCCAGGTTTGTTCCGAGCGGGCTTTGGAGCAATCTCTCCAAAGCTGAGTGGCTCATGCGCAAGATGGAGCAGAATGTTTACATGCAGACTGCGACGTGGCTTGTAAGTCGCGAGCTGTGCGAGGCGGCCGGTCCGTGGGATACACGGCTGCTCGGCGATGACGATGGCGAGTACTTCTGTCGCGTTCTCCTGGCAAGCGATGGGGTACGATTTGCTCCCGGTGCGAAGGTGTATTACAGGCAGGCGGGCTCTGGCAGTCTGAGTTACGTGGGGGCATCAGACAAAAAACGCGATGCGCAGTGGATCTCGATGGAGTTACATATGGGCTATCTTCGGTCGCTGGAAGACAGCAAACGGTCGCGGGCCGCGTGTGTCACATTCATGCAAAACTGGATGGTCTCTTTCTATCCCGAGCGGCTCGACATCTTCGAGAAAGCCAAAGAACTTGCTCAAGAGCTAGGCGGACAGATTCAGGTTCCGCATCTTTCGTGGAAGTATTCCTGGATTCAGACATTATTCGGCCGCTATCTGGCGCGGCGCTCTGAAATGAAGCTGCAGGGGCTGAAATGGTCGATGGCAAGCAATTGGGATAAAGTGCTTTGTCGCTTCGAAAAAGGAAAACCGACAGCCCAGCTCGGAGCCTGATCGGCGTCATCTTGGGATTGAAGAAAGCCGCTGAGCACTTTGTGCCAAGCCCCGGCGGAATCGTTAAGCGTCACTCAACGGGTGGTCGTCTCCAAGCCAAGGCAGAATAGCCGAGCCAGAAACAAGTCGAGAACTCCAACCTGGTTTGCGCGGCGCCAGGGATCCTGAACATCTCCACATGCTCTTCATTGAAACCAGATTGCCCGGCGTTTTCGAAATCCATCTGGAGCCTCACCCAGACGACCGAGGATTCTTTGCGCGCACCTGGTGCCAAAAAGAATTTCAAGAACACGGGCTCAACCCAAAGCTTCTTCAGTGCAATCTCTCGTTCAACGTTCATCAGGGAACCCTGCGCGGGATGCACTATCAGATCCCGCCGTTTGCCGAGGCCAAGCTTGTACGCTGCACGAGTGGGTCGCTTTACGACGTCGTGCTTGATCTTAGACCGCAGTCGTCCACCTTTCGCGAGTGGGTGGGCGTGACCTTGACTTCTGCCAACCGCGATGCTGTCTACATCCCAGAGGGCTGTGCACACGGGTTTATGACTCTTGAAGATAGAACCGAAGTCTTCTATCAGATGTCGGAATTCTACGCAGCGGACTCAGCGCGCGGTGTTCGTTGGAACGACCCCGCTTTTCAAATTGAATGGCCAGCAACGCCCCAGATTATTTCTGAGCGAGACAAGACGTATCCGGATTTTCAATGAAATCTGAACCGCTGAGCGATTTCAGCATGAAGGAATTCGATTCGGCTGGTGAGCAAATGTATCAGTTTGCCGCGGAGTTGTATCCGATTGCGCGAAGCATTACGGGCGACGGCATTCGCCAAACGCTGAACAAGATTGGCGAACGGATTCCTCTGACGCTTACGGAGATTCCGACGGGGACAAAGGTCTTTGATTGGACGGTCCCTCGCGAATGGAATATCCGGGACGCATATATCAAGAATTCCAGCGGAGGTCGCGTCGTCGATTTTCAGCAGCAGAACTTGCATGTCATGGGCTACAGCGTGCCGGTTCATGCGATGCTGCCGCTCAGTGAACTCAGGGAGCACCTTTTCACGCTGCCAGAACATCCTGACTGGATCCCTTATCGGACCACCTACTACCGTGAGGACTGGGGTTTTTGCCTTTCGCAGAATCAGCTTCAGCAGCTCCCGGACGCGGAGTACGAGGTTTGCATCGACTCAACGCTCGAAGACGGCTGCTTGACATGGGCCGAATGTTTTCTGCCCGGTGAATCGGCTGAAGAAGTTCTGATTTCGGCACACGCGTGCCATCCCTCTCTGGCGAATGACAATCTTTCCGGACTGGCTGTCGCCACGTATCTTGCTCGGCTTCTGTCCAGGAAGAAGCTGCGATACTCCTACCGATTTTTGTTCATTCCGGGCACGATCGGGGCCATCGCCTGGCTTGCCAGGAACTGCGAAGCGACGAAGCGCGTGCGCCATGGGTTGGTTTTGACGTGCGTGGGCGATTCGGGTGGGTTTCACTACAAGAAGAGCCGCCGCGGCGATGCGGAGATTGACCGGGCCGCGGCACATGTGCTCAAACACTGCGGCGAGCCGTCAGAAGTCCTCGATTTCTCGCCATACGGATATGACGAGCGGCAATACTGCTCACCGGGCTTCAACCTTCCGGTCGGGTGCCTGATGCGGAGTGTCTGGGGAACCTTTCCCGAGTACCATACGTCGGCTGACAATCTTGACTTCATTCGCCCGGAACAGTTGGCTCGATCCCTGCGCCTGTGCTCGTCTATTCTTAATGTCCTTGAAAATAACAGGACCTATCGCAATCAGAATCCATACTGTGAGCCGCAACTCGGAAAGAGGAATCTGTATCGGAGCACGGGCGGGAACTCGATCGGCGAAGAAATCAACGCACGGCTTTGGATCCTCAACCTTTCCGACGGCGACCACTCGCTGCTGGACATTGCGGAGCGTTCCGGTTTGCCGTTCAGCACCATTTATGACGCGGCGAAACTCCTCATCGAGGGCGAATTGCTAACTGAAGTCACGAGCAGCGAGTAAGACGCGAAAGAGCGTTGTGCCCCCGAGCAACATAGCACTATTAGAACGGGAGATATATGAAAGTATTAGTGACGGGTCATAAGGGCTACATCGGAGCCGTTGCGGGTCCGGTTCTGCGCGCTGCCGGCCATGAGGTCGTCGGGCTGGACACGGATCTCTATGCCAACTGCGATTTTGGCGAACCCGCCGACGCCATTCCGGAGATTCGCAAGGATCTGCGTGATCTGCGCGTGGACGACCTTGCCGGATTCGAAGCGGTGGTTCATTTTGCCGCGCTGTCGAATGACCCAGTGGGCAATCTGAATCCTCAACTTACATATGACATCAACCATCATGCATCTGTTGAGATGGCGAGAATTGCCAGGCAGGCCGGCGTTCGGCGATTTGTTTTTGCATCTTCCTGCAGCACCTATGGCTCGGCGGGAGACGACTTTCTTGACGAAACTTCGGAGCTGAACCCGGTCACGCCTTATGGCGAGTCCAAGGTACTGGTCGAGCGCGACATCGCCGCCCTGGCAAGCGATCGATTCACGCCGACCTACATGCGCAATGCGACCGCTTATGGGTTCTCACCCAGACAGCGTCTCGACATTGTGTTGAACGATCTCGTCGCCTCTGCCGTGACCTCCGGGCGCATCACAATCAAGAGCGACGGAACACCCTGGCGCCCGATCACTCACATCCGCGACATCATTGCAGCGGTCGTCGCCGTCCTCGATGCGCCTCTCGAAGTGGTTCACAATCAAACCTTCAATGTCGGCCGCAACGACGAAAACTTCCGCATCAGCGAGATTGCGGATATCGTGGCGGAAGTCGTCCCCGGATGCCGCGTAGAGTATGCGCCGGGCGGCGGTCCGGATTTGCGCTGCTATCGCGTCAGCTTCGACAAAATCAACCGTCTTCTTCCGGCATTCAAGCCGCAATGGACTGCGCGAAAGGGAGCACAGGAGCTATACGACGCATATCGCAGGATCGGGTTGACCGCTGCCGATATGGAGCAGGGGCGCTACGTCCGCATCAACGAAATTCGCCGCCTGCAGCATGCCGGAAAGCTGAATGGCGATTTGCGCTGGACATCAGAGCAAGTCGGCGCCGCGGCGACTGCCTGACAGGAACGGCAAATATTATGACGACGGAAACAATCACCCAGGAAGTTCCCACCCACTCCTCGACGGCAAACTGCCGGTTTTGCGGTGCGGGCTTGCAGAGAACATTTGTCGATCTCGGGATGTCTCCTTTATGCGAGACATATCCATCTGCCGCCGATTTGAATGCAGGCGAGGTCTACTATCCGCTGCACGTCTACATTTGCGAGAAGTGCTGGCTGGTGCAACTGCAGGAGTACGAGAGCGCGGAAAACATCTTCAGCGACTACGCCTATTTTGCTTCCTTCTCTGATTCCTGGCTCAAGCATTG
Organism: uncultured Acidobacteriaceae bacterium; assembly: GCA_963796785.1. Taxonomy (GTDB): domain Bacteria; phylum Acidobacteriota; class Terriglobia; order Terriglobales; family Acidobacteriaceae; genus Telmatobacter. Next base: position 9,568 of record CAWCMW010000001.1, read on the forward strand.
CGAGAAATACTGCGGCGAGATGCGAGCGCGGTTTGAGCTGGGCGGCCAGAGCTTCGTGGTCGAGGTGGCAAGCAATGACGGCTATCTCCTGCAGTACTTTGTACGAGACGGCGTGCCCGTTCTTGGCATTGAGCCGGCAGCCAACGTTGCGAAGGCCGCGACCGCCAAAGGCGTTCCAACGCTGGTGCGGTTTTTCGGGACACAGGTGGCGAAGGAAATTGTCGCGGAAGGGCGCTCCGCTGACCTCGTTCTCGGGAATAACGTCCTGGCTCAGGTGCCGGACCTGAACGATTTCGTTGAGGGGTTGCAGATCCTTTTGAAGCCGGAGGGCGTACTTACCCTTGAATTCCCACACCTGCTTCGATTGATCGAGCTGAACGAATTCGACACGATTTATCACGAGCACTTCTCATATTTTTCTTTGATCAGCACAATCAAAATCCTGGAGGCTCACGGACTTCGCGTCTTCGACGTTGAAGAGCTCAAGTCGCATGGCGGCTCGTTGCGCATCTTTGCCTGCCGCGCCGGCAGCCGGACGCACCCGGCCGGACCCAGGGTTCAAAAAGTCCTCAACGACGAAGTTGCCGCAAAACTCGATTCAATCGCGGGATACGAGAGCTTTGCGGGGCAAGTGAGGCAGACCAAGCTCGACTTCATCGATTTCCTGATTCAAGCTGCTCGCGATGGCAAGAAGGTTTGCGGCTACGGCGCGCCTGGAAAGAGCGCCACGCTTCTTCACTATTGCGGCATCGGAAAAGATCTGATCGAATTCACGGTGGATCGCAGCCCCTACAAACAGGGGCGTCACCTACCCGGGAGCCGCATACCGATTTATCATCCCGACCGTATCCGCGAGACAAAGCCGGATTATGTTGTGATCCTCCCATGGAATCTCAAAGACGAAATCATGAAGCAACTGGAGTTCATCCGCGAGTGGGGCGGCCGATTCGTTGTGCCCATTCCGGGGGTCGAGGTTCTCTAGTGGAACCGTTGCAGGCGAGACGGGATTCGTCGGCCGGCAAGAGGGATTAGCCAATTCAGGTACAAGGAACGGAGAACGCAGATGAACATTTTTGTTGATTCCAGGATGAATGATGACCGGCACACCGGTCGGCGATTATCTACGGGCCGCGGATCTGGCGCATATTCCGGTCGAGGCTCACGCCGCCTCGTAATTCCTGAATCGAAGATTCGCTGCGGCGGCGTCGATGTACGAACATGGTTCCTGAATCGAGAATCAAGTTTCCAGCGGTGTTTGTGAGCTTATAACGGAGGCAATGGCCATGAAAGTCGTCCTATTTTGCGGTGGCGCGGGAATGAGGCTTCGCGGCTACTCGGAAGATGTGCCCAAGCCGATGGTGACGGTTGGCTCCCGTCCTGTTCTTTGGCATGTGATGAAGTACTATGCGCACTTCGGGCACAAGGACTTCGTTGTATGCCTTGGTTACAAGGGCAATGTCATCAAGGAATACTTTCTGCAATATCAGGAATCAGTATCCAACGATTTTGTCTTCTCCCGCGGAGGGCGGGAGCTCGAGTTCGTGCGGCGCGACATTGACGATTGGCGGATCACGTTTGTCGATACCGGGCTGCGCTCCTCGATCGGTGACCGTCTGCGGCTTGTTGAACCCTATCTCCAGGGCGAAGAGACTTTCCTGGCAAATTACAGCGATGGAGTTACTGATTTTCCGCTCCACGAAATGACAGAAGAGTTTGGGCACAGGAACGGATTTGCTTCATTCATTTCCGTTCAGCCGCGGGCGAGCAGCCTGGACACGGTCGAGTTGAGAGAAGACGGCTCCGTGGCGGCAATCCGCTGCATGAAAGAGTCAAACATCTGGGTGAACGGCGGATACTTCATGCTCAGCAAAGACGTGTTCCGCTACCTGCGGCCTGGTGAGGAGCTGGTCTACGAGCCCATGCAGCGGATGATCGCGGAAGGCAAGGTGTGGTCACGCCGCTACGAGGGATTTTGGCAATGCATGGACACCTTCAAGGACAAGCAAATTCTTGACGAACTCGATGCCTCGGGCTCGGCACCATGGTGCGTTTGGAAGAACGGAACTCAGGCGCGTTTATCGGCATGATGAATCTGAGCTTGCCAAAGAGTCGTGGCCGATCGCTCACAGTGCTTTGCCTGGGCGCGCATTCCGACGATATCGAGATCGGCTGTGGCGCGACGCTGCTCCAGCTCGGGCAAAGCGCCGTGAAGCCGAGATTCTGCTGGGTCGTCCTCAGCGCCAAAGGAGTGCGCGAGACTGAAGCTCGGAATGCAGCCAGGCTATTTACCGCCGGATGCAAAAGCGAAGTTTTCATCAAAGAATTCCGCGATGGCTACTTGCCCTACGAGGGCGATCAGGTGAAAGACTTCTTTGAGGAGTTGAAGCAGCACATCAGCCCGGATCTGGTCTTCACGCATTGGAATGGCGATGCGCACCAGGATCATCGCCTGGTTAGCGAGCTGACGTGGAACACTTTCCGGAACCATCTTATTCTGGAGTATGAGATTCCTAAATACGATGGTGACCTGGGCCGGCCGAATACCTTTGTCCCGCTGCAAGAATGGGCATTCCGCCAGAAAGTTAAAAACCTGTCCAGGGTCTTCGCGTCGCAGGGTTCCAAGCCGTGGTTCAGCGACGATACATTTCTCGGACTGATGCGGCTTCGCGGAATGGAGTCAAACGCGCCCAGCGGATATGCTGAGGCGTTTCACGCACGCAAGTTATTGATCGATACTCCAACACGAAAATAAACGATTCAATGACCAGCCTTACAGAGGATTACATAATGACTGTCGACGGAAGCACGAAAACACTGTCTGCAGCGCGGGAGCTTCAGCGTAAAGCGCACCAGATCATTCCAGGTGGCGCACACACTTACTCGAAGGGCGACGATCAGTTCCCGGAGTGCGCTCCACCCTTCATCGCGCGCGGCAAGGGCTGCCACGCATGGGACCTCGATGGCAATGAGTTCATTGAATATGGAATGGGACTAAGATCGGTTACCTTGGGCCACGCGTTCGAGCCGGTCGTCGAAGCGGCACACAAGCAAATGCAGCTTGGCGCAAACTTTACGCGGCCCGCCAGTATTGAGGTCGAGGCGGCAGAAGAGCTCCTCCATATTATTGATGGCGCTGAGATGGTGAAGTTCGCGAAAAATGGCTCGGATGTCACCACGGCCGCCGTCAAGCTGGCGAGGGCATATACAAGCAGGGACATGATCGCGATCTGCGGCGATCATCCGTTCTTCTCCACGGATGATTGGTTCATCGGAACCACAGAAATGAACGCTGGGATTCCCGCCGTGCTGACGGACCTGACGCTCAAGTTTCACTATAACGACCTGGCCAGTCTCATTGAGTTATTCGACCGCTACCCAGCACGCATTGCATGTGTCGTGATGGAAGCCGAAACGTCGGTGCAGCCCCAACCGGGCTATCTGCAGCAAGTCAAAGATCTATGCGAAAAAAATGGCACCGTGCTCGTTTTTGACGAGATGATTACAGGTTTTCGCTGGCATCTCGGTGGGGCACAGAAGTTTCATGGCGTGGTGCCTCATTTGTCAACCTTCGGCAAGGGCCTGGGCAATGGGTTTGCGATCTCGGCTCTGGCAGGAAAGAGAGAAATCATGCGCTTGGGCGGTCTCGATCACGATCAGCCGCGCGTTTTTCTTCTTTCCACCACGCATGGAGCGGAGACTCATGCATTGGCGGCGGCGATTGCGACGCTTCGCATCTATCAAGAGCAAGATGTGGTCAGCTTTTTGTGGAGGCAAGGGGAGCATCTCAAGAAGCTTGTGCAGCAGTCGATTACAGAGAATCGGCTGGAAGGCTTTTTCGAGGTTATTGGAAGACCCTGCAATCTGGTTTTTGCGACGCTTGATCAGAATCAACATCGCTCGCAACCGTTCCGCACTCTGTTCATGCAGGAACTCATTCGGCGAGGCGTAATTGCACCCTCCTTCGTTGTGAGCTACTCGCACAGCGATGAGGATATTGAACGCACCGGCGACATCGTGCACGAGGCCTTAGCCGTTTATCGGAACGCGCTGGATGGAGGGATCGAGAGGTACCTCGACGGGCGTCCGGTAAAGCCTGTCGGCAGAAGGTTCAACTAGTTAGGAAGGTCGGAATCATGCGCGAAGAACTCCAAGAGCTCTATAAATACAGAGAACTCCTCCTTATGTTGACGTATCGCGACATTAAAGTGAGGTATAAGCAGTCAGTAATGGGTCTTTTGTGGGCAGTCCTGATGCCGGTGCTCATTGTTATGTCAGGAATTGTCGTGCGGTATGCCTACGCTCTCGCTTCGCATGCAGCCCTGCAAACTGCGGATATCGCTGACGTCGCAGTCAAGTCTCTGCCCTGGGCCTTTCTGGTCTCCAGCATCCGCTTCTCCTGCAACAGTCTCATCGGAAACCAGAACCTGGTAACCAAAATTTACTTTCCCAAGGAAATATTTCCCACCGCCGCGGTGCTTGCGAGTCTTTTTGATCTAATTGTGGCATCCAGCGCTTTGGTCATTTTTCTCTTCGCGATTCGCATTGGCTTCAGCGTATATCTCCTTTGGGTTCCGGTCCTGCTGCTTATAACCATCACACTGGCGACAGGCATTGGCCTGGTTGTCGCGGCGGCCAGCCTCTTCTTGCGCGATGTGAAATTCATTGTCGAAGTGCTGCTTACGTTTGGGATTTTCTTCTCGCCTGTCTTTTACGACGTTTCCATGTTGGGCAGCAAAGGCAAATGGTTGATGTTGAATCCAGTGAGTCCGATTCTGGATGGCTTTGGCGCCTGCGTAGCGCGCCACCAGCCGCCGGATGTTCGATGGCTCGCCTATAGTGTCTGCTTTGCTTTGACCCTGCTGATTGGCGGATATGTGTTCTTCAAGCAGCTTGAGCCGGCGTTTGCCGAAACCATCTAGCTGGAGCGATGAATGTCTGACGTTGCACTCCGAATGGACGGCGTTTACAAGAAATTTCGCAAGGGCGAAGTTTATAATTCGCTGCGCGATCTTGTACCAGCGCTAACGGGAAAGTTCTTCCGCATACAAGAGCTCAGTAAAAGCGACAAGCGCGACTTTTGGGCCCTCCAGGACGTTACATTTGAGGTGAAACAGGGAGAGGCGCTTGGAATCATAGGACCGAATGGGGCTGGAAAGAGCACGATCCTCAAGATCCTTAGTCGCATCATGAAGCCAACCAAGGGAAGCATGTCAATCAATGGGCGCCTTTCAGCGGTCATTGAAGTCTCGGCGGGCTTTCACCATGATCTTACGGGTCGCGAGAATATCTACCTGAACGGAACCATATTGGGCATGACGAAGCGGGAGATCGACTCCAAGCTCGATCAGATCATCGACTTCTCGGGAATCGAAGAATTCATCGACACGCCAGTCAAGCGCTATTCCTCGGGAATGAACGCGCGATTGGGGTTTGCCATTGCGGCTCATGTGGACCCCGACATACTAATCGTCGATGAAGTTCTCAGCGTGGGAGACTATGCTTTTCAGCAGAAGTGCATCGCTCGAATGAACGAAGTCGTCGCCTGGGAGCGACTGCTCTCTTCGTTTCCCACAACCTGCATAGCGTTGCGGAATTCTGCCCCCGTACTCTTCTTTTAGAGCAAGGAAAGGATGGTAAGATCGGGCCGACGAGTGAGGTCGTTTCCTCTTATTTAAACCAGTACGGACACGAGATCGTTCGAAACAGAAAGGTTTGACCAAGCTATAGAGATCACGAAAGTGGTAGTTCGCAAGCCCACGGCGAGTGCTGCCATTTCAGTCGGGCGACAGGCATGGATCGATGTCCAATTGAAGGTCGCGATCGGCCTTGCAACGAAGTTGTCCGTCACGCTCTCTATCAAGGACGACCAACTTCAGGAGATCTCTAATACAACAAGCGAGCGCCTTGGCCTCGAGCATTGACTTGGCTGCAGGGGATCGACCTACATGCAGTTTCGAAGTTAACCTTAATATTGCGAATGGCGTTTTTTACCGGGGTATTTCAATTTACAGATATGATATTGAAACCGAATATGACCGGCTGGGACCTTTGGCCACGATTTATATAAGCGCTGATCACGATGTTCGCGGCGCTGCCAATTGCTTTCCGGTTCTCGCAACACAAGCGATTCATTCCACTCGACTCCAAGCATGGCCGGGGACGAGGACACGCAATCATTAAGCGCCAGCACATTCGTCGAGCGCCCATCCGGCGTATGACTGAGCGGCCTCGGGCCAATTGGCCGCTGCTCTACTAGCTGCCGGGAAGGCAACTGCGGCAAGCGGCGATCGCAAGGTACCCTCAACATGCACAGTAAGACTGAGTCTAAGACGAACGTTATCTGCGTTGTAATTGCTAGAAACGAATCGGAGATGCTGCCGCACTTCATTAAGTCGGCCAGCTTATGGGCAGACTCTATTATCCTGGGGGATCACCTTTCGACGGATGATACCGCGTCCATCGCCGCAGCGCTATGAGAAGGTGCGACTTGTGCCACTTCACGAGACGAGAATAGACCTAGGGCTCATGAGGGAACTTCTCTTGGCTGAAGCTAGAAAAATTCCCAGGGGACCGACTAATCTTCGTGATCGATGTGGACGAGATGTTGTCGGCAAACTGGTCGGCGAGCCCGTGAATGGGACTTGATGCTGAATGCTCAACGAGGGATGCGCTTTCGATTTGATTGGCATTGAAGTTCTTCCCGGCTTGCGGACAAAGCGGCTGTTTTCCATCAAGGTGGTTGCTTTCAAGGACGACGGCGGCAGAGTATATCGGCACGATGAAACATGAGCCACCGAATACCAGCTACAAATGGTGAAATCGTGCATCTACAAGAGATTAAGTTGCTCCACTATCGTTCTCATCGAACCACAAAGAGATGTATAGCAAGCATCGATGGAATAAATGCCTTGAGATCGTGGAATTAGGGAAACGTCCATGGCCTATGTGTATTATGTACCAAGACCAAGAAATCAAGCAACTTATGATGCATCAATAATTCCTATGAGAGATGAGTGGATCGATGGGTATGAATGGTTGGATGGAGTATCAGAGTCAGAGACAGGAACAGGTCGACGAATGTTATTGGTACGATGAACAGGTTCTCGACTATTTCGATAAATATGGCGTCAGATAGACTTTCAGCAAAGCTTAATATATGGGACAGTAGACTGGAATAGGAAGTCGCAGACTGCTGGGCAGAGCGGGACTTTACGATTACCCGCGGTCAATCAGTGAAGTATGGGTACATAAGTTTATAGAGAGACACAGAGAGGAGTTCAAGATGAAGCAAGACCTTTAAATGGAGGGCCGTCTGCTGATAATCGGCGAAACGGTCCTGAGATGGATTCAGATGGTGAGCAACCATCGGGAATAGCCAATCTGAAGCTGCCGCTTGACCTCGATGGAGTTAATGTATCCGAACGAGTGGTAATATATGCATGCAGCGGTATGGGCGAGACATTCAAGTATAGAGGTCAAATCTTTTTATGAGACGCGCTCTTACGTTCGTGATCGCAGCAGCATGACTGGCTGCGAGCGAGGACCGCGAATCGCGCTCTTGACGCCTTATACCGGAGGAAATCTTGGCGATGCCGTAATCCAGGACGCGATGGTGGCAAACTTGCGGGCGCGAATGCCCGATGTCAAGATCGCGGGGATTTCGCTCAACTGCGAGAACTTTGTGGAACGTCACGGTGCTGAGGCTTTCCCACTCTGTGGCATAGACAGGCCATTCTACGGAATGTCCTACGGAAGTCTGGGGCAATATTGGCCTGGAGAGAGGCAGCTGGGCAGTGAAACAGCAGGCCGGCAAGATACGAACCGAGGTCCGAAGTGGCGGGTGCGAGAGCGGATGCCCACGCTTTGGCGGTATCTCAGGGCGGTTTATTCCAGGGTCGGGGGCCCCTGGAAAGAGATTCGGCATTGGCTTAAGGGGTATCAGTTCCTTCGTACCCAGGATCTCCTGATCGTATCTGGTGGAGGCCAGCTTGACGAGGAGTGGGGCGGACCCTGGGGACACCCGTACGCGCTCTTCAAGTGGGCCGTACTCGCCAGACTCGCACGATTGCCTTACGCCGTCGCGGGTGTAGGCGCGTGCAAGATGACTTCAACCTTATCCCGCCTGTTTCTGTCCGCCGCGCTCAGGATGGCGCGGTACAGGTCGTACCGAGACATAAACAGCAAAAAGGCTGCCGTTCGTTTGCTACGACGAGCTGTGTTCGATCCCGTCGTACCGGATATAGCCTTCAGTCTCCCATCAGCCGAAGTGCCGCCGCCTGCCGGAATCCGGTCGATTTCTCAAGGCCGTCGGGTTGTGGCGATCAGCCCGATCGCGTACGCTAAGCCGCGAACATGGGTGCACGAGGACTCTGCTTTATATGAGCGGTATCTGCAGGAGATGGCCCGTGTGATGTCGCGACTTCTCCAAAGTGAATATTTCCTGGTCATCGTCTGGTCCGGGCTAGGTGAGGACGACCGCGTGGCCCATGAAATCATGGAGCTGTGGGACGACGAGTCTAAGCAGCGGGCGGCGCGGCAGATGTATATTCCGGCAATCCGAAACTGGAAAGACCTCGTTGCGTTACTCCAGGACGCTGACCTCCTCATTGCGAGCCGCCTGCACAGCACCATTCTCGGCTTCGTGACGCAGACACCAACCGTTGCTATTTCGTTTGACCCGAAGGTGGACTGGGTAATGCAGGATTTTGACCAAACTGACTACCTTCTGCAAATCCATGACTTCAGAGCTGAGGATGTAATTGACGCCGTAGACCGCATCGAGCTTCACAGCGGTTCCGTTGCGGCGCAGATTCGCTCCTGTCAGCTTGAGACACAGCCTGCGTTCATCGGGCAATATGACGCCCTCACTGAGCTTGCGATCGAAAGCTGTAAAAATCGGAGTTGAGAGTTCCATGGCATCTAAGCCTCTGGTCAGCGTCGTAACACCTTTCTACAATACCGCGGAGTATCTCGCGGAGTGCATTGAAAGCGTTTTGCGCCAGACTTATCAGAATTGGGAATACATACTAGTCAACAATTGCAGCACCGACGGCTCGGCGGAAGTCGCCAAGCGCTACGCGTTCCGTTTTCCCGACAAGATTCGCGTCATCCACACGCCGTCGTTTTTTTCTCAGGTACAAAACTATAACTTCGCCCTCACCTGCATTTCTCCGGAGAGCAAGTACTGCAAGGTAGTCCAGGCTGACGACTGGATCTTTCCGGATTGTGTGCGGGCCATGGTGGAAGTGGCCGAGGCGCATCCCTCCGTCGGTATCGTTGCCGCCTATGAACTCGCAGGGGACCACGTCCGCCTGGACGAGCTCCCCTACCCCAGCCCTCAGATGCCGGGCCCGGATGCCTGTCGGCTCTATTTCTTCAAGGGTAAGTATCTTTTTGGCTCGCCGACGTCTTCGTTGCTGCGCTCCGAGGTAGTAAGGTTGCGCAATCCATTCTATGACGAGAGGTACTATCCCTTCGAAGACGGCCATGTTTGCTTTGACCTGCTCAAGGCATGGGATTTCGGCTTTGTCCATCAGGTGCTGACCTATACACGCTGGGATAACGAAGGACTTATGTCGCGCCTTCGCCAGTTCGACATTGTTCCGTCCTTGCGTCTTTCGATGCTCGTTGCGCACGGCCAGGATTATCTCTCACCAGGGGAATACGACCGCTGCCTCAAGAGCGCCGAAAGGCAGTATTTCCTCTATCTTGCCAAGCACGCCTGCTCGTTGCACCGTGACAGCCGCGAGTTCTGGGATTTCCATCGAAGGGGGCTGGCCTCAGTCAATTACTCTCTTGATTGGCGGCTCTTGGCTAAATGGATCCCTCGCGCTCTACTGGAAAAGATATGGGACGCTTTCTGGAGCCGGTGGGACCAGGATTCGCGGCAAGACTTGAATAACTGGCGCGAGGCCCAGGGGCCGTGTGCGGTCGAGTCTACTGGAGCGCATCGGCGCTTACCCAAAGCAGAATTGCCATAGCTCCGGCCATTTACCTTGCGGTATATCATCCCCGCTTTCTCGTAACAGCTCAATTCTTTCTCGAACAGCTGCTCATCCTGAATCTGAGGTCAAGAGAGTGATTACCCTACAGAGGCAAACAGAAGCCTTGCCACATCAGGCCGGAAGAGAGACGAATCGCTTCCTCTTCATAGCCTCTGATTGGCGTTGGGCAATGCTGTCACCCGGAGGAATTGCCACCTATTTAGATGCGCTCGCGCGGGGCCTGAGGAGCTTTGGCGACACGGTAAAGATGCTCGCCATCATTCGGCCCGACGAAAAGGATCTGATCCACCGCGTGGAAAGGTACGAGCCATGGGTGATTCCATTCCAACTATTGTTCGACCAAATGCCCACAAACTGGCTAGGCAGGAAGTCTGTCAGCTTTCTCGAAGTCCTTCGCTGCATGAGCCCCGGTTGCCTGCGTGTGCTGGACGGGACCCCCTTTTTTAAGGCGTCGACCACTTCGGCGGCGGAATTGGAGAAGATTCTGTCCGAGGAGAAGCCAACGGCGATTGTCTTCGTACACTTCGATGTAAAAATCTATACGCTTGCATTGTCCTTGCTGGAACGGCGGCGGCCGTATGGGATCATCGCTCACGGTTGTGAGATTTGCCGCTTCCCGACTGACGGAACAAAAGCCCGTGTAATAAGGGAAACAATACTGAAAGGAGCTAGCTGGATTGCGGCCAATTCGCGTGACACTAAATCACTTCTGGAAATGCGGGGAATAGCATCTGAAAGAATCAAGATCGTTCATCCGCCGATACCCGAAGAGGCGATCAGGGAATCCGCCGTTTTTGAGCCTAGACCCAGGAACGATGATGGTCTCAATCTTGTGACCATCTGCAGATTGGCGAAGGGCAAGGGGATTGACCTTGTACTGCGCGCCCTGAAGATTCTTGATGCAAGAGGGATCCCATATCGGTACGTGATTGGCGGCGGTGGTTGCGAGAGAGAATCTCTTGAGGCGCTCGTGGATGAGCTTGGATTGCGGGAGAGAGTCCATTTTGAAGGTTCCGTCGAGGGTCAAGGAAAATGGCATCTCCTGCGGAATGCTGATGTCTTTGTTATGCCCTCGCGATTCGATCCAGCACTTCCATGGCCATGGCGCGAAAGCTTCGGCATCGCGTTTGCCGAAGCGGCGGCATTCGGGGTTCCGGCAGTTGGATCAGAAGCGGCGGCATTCCCGATGCCGTAGTCGATGGCGAAACAGGCATTCTGGTCCCCGAGGAGTCTCATGCAGACCTCGCAGACGCGTTGACGCTCCTTTACCGAAAACCGGAGTTGAGAGAGCAGATGGGCAGGGCTGGCCGGGAACGCGCCAGAGAGCAGTTCTCGCCGACGGCCATCGCAGCGCGTTTCAGAGAAGAAGCTTTGAGGGCGGCGCATCAATGATGTCAGCTTCCGTCACTCCCCTGGGGGATCGCCGGCCAGAGATATGCGCTTTCTGCCGCACCGAGCTGGGAGCAGTGCCCTCGTGAGCAGGAATGTGTGGGCCATATGAAGGAGATCGAGAAGTGATTAAACTCCCAGGTAAGTCGAAGTGGCTAGTTGTAGCGGCAATCTTCGCATTCTGCGTGGCGCCCACTTTCATTAGCTATCAGCCGTATGTGTTTCGACAGGACGACTCAGACTATTTGTACAGGTCAATAGCGGTCAGCCGTGCCTTTTGGTCCGGGAACGTGCATGGAATCGGGGTCGCGATGATCAGCATACGGCCCCCGGTCATGACGCTGATGGGCCTGCCTTGGGGCTCGTTGCCAACCTGGCAGGCTGCGGGTAATTGCTTCATCACGCTTGCCGCAGCAATCGCACTCTTGGTAGCCCTGTGTCTGTATCTGCTGTTGCGCATCGGAGTGAAGCCGTTCTTCCTTGTTGTGGCAAGTCTGTGCGTATTTGCGTCAATGGGGCCTTATCCGGCAGGAGCGAACGCGCATGCCACCGCCACGGCGTTCCTGGCCGATAGCCTCTTCGCGTGGACGGCTCTGGCGGCTGTGCTCCTTATCCCGTATGAAGCGAGGACGCATTGTCAATCGATGAGGAGTGCTGTGCTGCGAGGCGTTCTGTGGGCCTCGATACTTTCTCTAGGGGCAATGACTAAACTTAACTTCCTTTACTTTGTAGTATTAATCGTCCCGACTCTGATTCTCATCAGGCTTCGTCACGAGGGACTGAGGAGTACTCTTGCGTCGCTTACGGCGTTTGGTTGCTGGTCAGCTCCGTCTGCGTTCTATTTGCTGCACTGGGGGCGGCTCGCCTTCGTAAATGCGAAAGCATCCTCGTTCGGCGGACTCGCAGGCTTCTACTATCAACCCCTGTTGCGGTTTCTTGGCGGTACCGTTCGAGAATCGCCGGGCATGGCGATTTCCTTCGCGCTGATGGCTGGGGCGCTCATATATCTTGCGATCGAGAAGCGCGCAAATCTGTGGAGGCCGGATGTTCTTGCGCTTCTGTTCATGATTGGTTTCGCCATCATTGTGCTCGCGGCTCCCAACAAGGAGATTCGGTTTTCCTTTCCAGCAATCGTGGCGCTGCCGTTCGTGACCGCAATACTTATGTCCGGAAAAGAGCAGCCGGTCGCAAGCCGAACCGCAGCTCTCGCCGCTGGTCTCGTCTTTTGTGGCCTGCTTGCGGCTGGTGTGCCGACGCGGCATCGGCCCGACAGGGAGAGTATTGCCAGGCCGGACGCTGTCTTGGCTGAGGCCGCCGCATGCCATGCGAAGAGTATCTTGCTTGCTACCGATAGTTCTACATTGAACCCGAATCTGATGCGCGTTGCCATCGAGGTGTCAGGATCGGGAGCGTCAGTTCGTGTTGATCAAGTTGACTCTTTGGAGTACGACGCTGTCTACCGTACGCCAATCATAGAGAGTTTCCAAAAGATAGACAAAGCCGATGAGGTCGTCTTTCAAGACAGGGGTAATTTGGGCGAGCAGTGGGCAAATCAGCGAGTCTCGGAATACGAGCGGTACATCCAGAAGCGTACTTATCATCCCGTTAGAGTCGGAAGCGACCTCACTGTCTACACCGTGCACTGCACGCCCTAACGTATGATTCGCCTTTCTCTCACTGACTCACTTACTTATTCACTCGGATTGACAGTCACCATGTCACCCAAGCAGCGCTCAAGCGGCATCGTCATGAGTTGCCTGATGCAGCGGCTATTGCCGGATCCTAGACCAGAAGAATGATCGGCCTAAAGACGCGAAAACGAGCCTTACCAGACTGCGCGCGCAAGGAGCCGGACCGTTTCCTATTTATAGCGTCTGACTTATGGCTCGGGGGGATCGCCTCATATATAGAAAGCCTGGCGCACGGCCTCATGAACCAAGGTGACGCAGTAAGGCTGTTGGCTGTCTTTCGGCCCGACGAAAGGGTGCCGACACACTTTCTGCAAGAGCACGAATCATGGTCGAGCCCATTCCAGTTGGTCCGCGAGAATCGACCCACAAACTGGCTGCTCAGGAAGTCTGTGAGCCTTCTGGATATCCTTCGCTGTCTCAGCCCTGCCTGCCGGCGAGTACTGGAAAAGACCTCACTCTTTAAGGCGTCGAAGGACGCAATCGTAAGATTCGAAAGACTTCTGTCGCAGGAAAAGCCAACGATGATCGTCTTTGGAAATTTTGACGAACGGCTCTATCCGCTTGCGTTGCCTTTGCGGGAGCGTCATCTGCCGTACGGGATCATCGCTCATGGATGTGAGATTTGCCGGCCCGTCAAAAAAAAGACATCCGATCTCGTCCAGAGAAAGATCCTGTTGACAGGAGCGAGTTGGATCGCGGCTAACTCCCATCACACGAAATCACTACTACTGGAAAACTGGCAGATCTCGCCTGAAAAGATCAAAATTCTTTATCCCCCGATATCTGAAGAGGCGATGCGGGAATCTGCCTCCCCTGTGCCTAAGTGTAGGGAGGACGACGCTCTCAATCTTGTGACAATCTGTCGGCTGGTAAGGGGCAAGGGCATTGACATTGTGCTCCGTGCCCTGAAGATCCTCACTGCAAGAGGGATTCCCTATCGGTATGTCATCGGTGGCGACGGGCTAGAACAAAAGTACCTTGAAGAACTCGCGAATGAACTTGGACTCTGTGACAAGGTCCACTTCATGGGTTCCGTTGTTGGGGAAGGAAAGTGGCGCCTGCTTCGCGATGCTGATGTCTTTGTCATGCCTTCGAGGTTCGACCCGGGGATTCCACCTTCGCAGTTTGACCCGGGAATCCCCCCATGGCAGGAGAGCTTCGGGATTGCATTTGCCGAAGCGGCGGCATTCGGGGTTCCGGCAGTTGGATCGAGAAGCGGTGGCATTCCCGATGCCGTAGTCGATGGCGAGACAGGCATTCTGGTCCCCGAGGAGTCTCATGCAGACCTCGCAGACGCGTTGACGCTCCTTTACCGAAAACCGGAGTTGAGAGAGCAGATGGGCAGGGCTGGCCGGGAACGCGCCAGAGAGCAGTTCTCGCCGACGGCCATCGCAGCGCGTTTCAGAGAAGAAGCTTTGAGGGCGGCGCATCAATGATGTCAGCTTCCGTCACCCCCTGGGACATCGCCGCTCAGAGTGATATGCGCTTTCTGCCGCACCGAGCTGGGAGCAGTGCCCTTGCGAGCGGGAATGTGTGGGCCATATGAAGGAAATCGAGAGGTGATTAAACTCCCAGGTAAGTCGAAGTGGCTAGTTGTAGCGGCAATCTTCGCACTCTGCGTGGCACCCACTTTCATTAGCTATCAGCCGTATCGGTTCAACGCCGACGATTCGGATTACCTTTACAGGTCAATAGCGGTCAGCCGTGCCTTTTGGTCCGGGAACGTGCATGGAATCGGGGTCGCGATGATCAGCATACGGCCCCCGGTCATGACGCTGATGGGCCTGCCTTGGGGCTCGTTGCCAACCTGGCAGGCTGCGGGTAATTGCTTCATCACGCTTGCCGCAGCAATCGCACTCTTGGTAGCCCTGTGTCTGTATCTGCTGTTGCGCATCGGAGTGAAGCCGTTCTTCCTTGTTGTGGCAAGTCTGTGCGTATTTGCCTCGATCGGACCTTTTCCGGCAGGAGCGCCCGCGCATGGCGACGCTACGGCGTTTATGGCCGACAGCCTCTTCGCGTGGACGGCTCTGGCGGCTGTGCTCCTTATCCCGTATGAAGCGAGGACGCATTGTCAATCGATGAGGAGTGCTGTGCTGCGAGGCGTTCTGTGGGCCTCGATACTTTCTCTAGGGGCAATGACTAAACTTAACTTCCTTTACTTTGTAGTATTAATCGTCCCGACTCTGATTCTCATCAGGCTTCGTCACGAGGGACTGAGGAGTACTTTTGCGTCGCTTACGGCGTTTGGTTGCTGTTCAGCTCCGTCTGCGTTCTATTTGCTGCACTGGGGGCGGCTCGCCTTCGTAAATGCGAAAGCATCCTCGTTCGGCGGACTCGCAGGCTTCTACTATCAACCCCTGTTGCGGTTTCTTGGTGGTACCGTTCGAGAATCGCCGGGCATGGCGATTTCCTTCGCGCTGATGGCTGGGGCGCTCATATATCTTGCAATCGAGAAGCGCGCAAATCTGTGGAGGCCGGATGTTCTTGCGCTTCTGTTCATGATTGGTTTCGCCATCATTGTGCTCGCGGCTCCCAACAAGGAGATTCGGTTTTCCTTTCCAGTAATCGTGGCGCTGCCGTTCGTGACCGCAATACTTATGTCCGGAAAAGAGCAGCCGGTCGCAAGCCGAACCGCAGCTCTCGCCGCTGGTCTCGTCTTTTGTGGCCTGCTTGCGGCTGGTGTGCCGACGCGGCATCGGCCCGACAGGGAGAGTATTGCCAGGCCGGACGCTGTCTTGGCTCAGGCCGCCGCATGCCATGCGAAGAGTATCTTGCTTGCTACCGATGGCCCTACATTGAACCCGGACCTGATGGACGTTGCTATCGTGGTGTCAGGATCGGGAGCGCCAGTTGGTGTTGATCAAGTTGACTCTTTGACGTACGACGCTGTCTACGGTACGCCAATCATAGAGAGTTTCCAAAAGATAGACAAAGCCGATGAGGTCGTCTTTCAAGACAGGGGTAATTTGGGCGGAAAGTGGACAAATCAGCGAGTCCCGGAATACGAACGGTATGTCCTGCAACGCGATTATCACCCTGTTAGAGTCGGGGGCGACGTCACTGTCTACACGGTGCGCTGCAGGCCCTAACGTATGATTCGCCTTTCTCTCACTTATATTGACAGCCACCATGTTGCCCACCATGTCGCCCGCGCGGCGCTCAAGCGGGATCGTCATGAGTCACGACGCTTGAGGAACTCGCGAATGAACCTGGAATCTGTGACAAGGTCCACTTCACGGGCTCCGTTGTTGGGGAAGGAAAGTGGCGCCTGCTTCGCGAATCTAATGTCTTTGTCATGCCTTCGCGGTTCGACCCGGGGTTTTCACAATCGCGGTTTGATCCAGGGATCCCCCTTGGCAGGAGAGCTTCGGGATTGCATTTCCTGAAGCTGCGGCTTTTGCAGTTCCGGCAGTTGGATCGAGGAGTGGCGGCATTGACGATGCGGTTGTGGACGGCGAGACAGGTTCCAGTCCCCGGGGAGTCTCATGCAGGCCTCGCAGACGCCTTGACTTTGCTTAATCGAAAACCTGAAATCAGGGAGCGAATGGGCGCGGCTGCCTGGGAACGCGCCAGGAAGCAGTTTTCGCCGCACGTCATCGCAGCTTGCTTTAGAGAAAAAGTCGCAATGTTTGAAGTCACAGCCAGGACGCGGATCTGATGAGCCTACCGCTGGTTTCAGTCACAATGGTGACGCGCAATGTCGAGCAGTTTCTACAGGAGGCGATCGACAGCATTCTCGGGCAGACGTTTCGGGATTTCGAGTTCATCATTGTTGACTTCGGTTCAACTGATAACTCCAAATCGATTATTTCGAACTGTGCTGCTACCGACAGGCGAATCAGATTCCATGAGATACCGCATTGCGGCTTGGCTGAAGCACGCAACGAGGCCTGTTCCAGGGCGCAGGGCAAATACATTGCGATTATGGACGCAGACGACGTCTCCCTCCCGAACCGCCTCCTCTGGGAGGTGGAGTTTATGGAGGCTCATCCCGAAGTCGGCGTCACTGGCGGCGCGGTCGAATGCATCAACGCGGCAGGCAGGGTCTTGACAACCTGGAGAAATCCTACGGAGAACCGGATGATTCAACAGGCGTTCAGCGAACGATGTCCACTGTGCCAACCCACAGTGCTTATGCGGCGAGATGCTTTCGCAGGCGTCGGCGGATATCGAGCGCCCTTCGCCCCCGCTGAGGACTACGATCTGTGGCTCAGAATCGCCGAGCATTCCCAGATCGCAAACCTCGAAGAGGTAGTCCTCA
Organism: uncultured Acidobacteriaceae bacterium; assembly: GCA_963796785.1. Lineage (GTDB taxonomy): Bacteria > Acidobacteriota > Terriglobia > Terriglobales > Acidobacteriaceae > Telmatobacter. Next base: position 26,913 of record CAWCMW010000001.1, read on the forward strand.
AATACAGAATTCATCCCCACCAGGTTTCATTGCGCAAACGGACGCAGCAGACGCTGGGCGTATTGGCGGCACGAGTTTCCGCTTCCCGGCGAAGAAACGGGTTCCCGGATCCACTAGACTCCGTCACGGAAATCACCCCCGAGCTACTCGCCGGATTAGGCGCTACCAAAACCATGCAGCAGCGCCAACTTGTCTCGGACCTCAGGGAATGGGTCCGATATCTGTGCGATGCAGGCGAGTACTCAGCCGCTCTCGAAGCGGCGCTTGAGGCCTTGCGGTGCGAACTGCGCTCCATCGAGCGATGGAGGGTCGCAGATCTACGCCTCGCGGTTGCACAGCTTCAGTGGAGGCTGGGCAGACCGTTAAATAGCGGCCTCAGCGCGGCTCACGCAGTTCTCACATACCCCGTTATGCTGGGGCGTCCTCTGAAACCGCTGTTGCGGCGGATCGGACTTGTTTCACCCGCAGGTCACGGCCTTGAGCCTCCGGAAGGTGGCGTATGGCGTGAGGCCGACCACGGAAGGTCAGAGAACAACGCGAATGGCGGTGGAAGATGATGAGGGCCACTGTGATCTTGTGCACATACAATCGGTGCCAGAGCCTCGCGAAGACACTCGAAAGCCTTGCCGCCTCCGCTTCTCCCGGCTGGATCGACTGGGAAGTCCTCGTCGTCGACAACAACTCGAACGATCACACTCGGGAAGTGGCAGAGGACTTCTGCTTCCGTTACCCAGGCCGATTCCGCTACCTCTTCGAACCGCATCCGGGCAAGTCGTTTGCTTTGAATAGCGGCGTACGAGAGGCTCATGGTGATGTGCTGGCTTTCACCGACGATGACGTAAGTGTCGAACCATCGTGGCTGCAGAATCTGACGGCGAGCTTCAAAGACGGAGAATGGGCCGGCGCCGGAGGACGGACTCTGTTAGAACACACCTTCTTGCCCCCTCGGTGGTTGGCGCTTGAAGGGCCAGACGACCTCGGTTGGGCGCTCGCCCCGTTGTTCGACCGGGGCCTCCGGCAATGCGGACTCCACGAGGCCCTTTACGGCGCTAACATGGCGTTTCGGAAAGAGATGTTTGAAAAGTACGGACTCTTTCGAACTGACCTGGGGCCCTGTCCGGGTAGCGAGATCCGCAGTGAGGACACGGAGTTCGTCCGTCGCTTGATGGCCGCAGGAGAGCGGTTGTGCTACGAACCCTCTGCCGTCGTCTTCCATCCGATTCCTGCAAATCGGGTTCAAAAGCCCTTCTTACTTGCGCGGTTCTTCGATATGGGCCGTGCAATCGTCCGAGAATCGAGCCCTGGACCTGATATCTTAGGAATCTCACGCCGCTGCTTCACCATTCTCAAGTTAATCGGCACTCAACTTCCTATCGAAATTATGCATTGGCTCCTGACAGCGGATCGTAGACACAGGTTCCACCAGAAGTGTGAAACCTGGAAGACAATCGGCCAAACCGTCGAGAGTTACCGCCAGTGGCGCAGCCCCCGGCCGCAAGCGAGCGATCTGGTAGGCGAAAAGGGTGAACATGGCAAGCAGCCCGTGCGTATGTAATCGTGCCAAAGCCTGCTAAGTCACTGCCAAAGCGCAGCTACCTGTAGAGCTCTCGAACTTTTTGGAGCATCTAGAAGAGGTTCCACGCTTAAAGAGAGCCCCGAATACCTCGGCCTCTGCCATCGCGCACCGGCGCGAGCGCTGCAATAAACCGCTATGTCCTACCGAATCCCGAAACGGATTATTCAAACCGGAAAACAATCCGAGCAGCCGCTCCCGATTCGAGCCTTCATGGCGAATGTAAGGCTGCTGAATCCGGATTACGAGTATCTGTTCTTCGACGATGGAAAGGTGGAAGAATTCATCGCCCAGGAGTTCCCGCAGTATCGCGACGTCTTTGAGTCATTCAAGGTTCCGATTCAGCGCTATGATTTCTTTCGATATCTTGCTGTTTACCGCTACGGAGGGTTCTATCTTGATCTTGACGTCCTTGTCGGCTTGAGCCTATCGACTCTTTTGGAAAGGGGCTGCGTCTTTCCTTTTGAGAGACTCACTTTCAGCCATCGCCTGCGCACCGAATTTGGCATGGACTGGGAAATAGGGAACTACGCCTTTGGGGCCGCTGCGGGCCATCCATTTCTTGAGACGATTATCCAAAATTGTATTAGAGGCCAAAGGGATCCGCTGTGGGTCAAGTCCATGATGCGCGGGACGCCCCCTCTCGATAAGCAATTATATTCCGTCTTTTGTTCGACCGGCCCCGGCCTTTGCTCTCATACCCTCGCAGAAAACCCAGAGCTGGCGAAGACCGTCACCGTGCTCTTTCCGGATGATGTTTGCGACGTCCGAAACTGGTATCACTTTGGGGAATATGGCGTTCACATGATGAACGGTTCGTGGCGGACCGGGAGAGGCTTCGTACTCGGGCGTCTCGGATATTATCAATGGCGTTGGATGGAACGAAGGCTCTTAAAGAAGAGCCGCGTATTGGGCGGGTCCAGACGGCACCCCACAGATTATGAGAATGCGTCCGACCAAACACAAGGGAGCAACAACGGTTCGTTAGACGCCTCCAGATAGGGAGAATACCCGGACGAATCAAGTGAAAATGCAGAATCGGGCGAAAATCAGATTAGTTGGCGAGTCATCCGATTCGCCCGTATCTCTTACGGCTACCGCTGGCATTGCGGTTCACGAACACATCGGGATAAGCACCCAGCGTGTGAGATGATTGCTGTCCGGCTTTTTCCGAACTGGGCGTGTCGCTGCGAAGTACCGATGCTCGATCGATTTGACCTGAGACCGGTCCTAAAGCGATGATCTCCTGCGTACGCATCCCCGACGGTGTGATTTTCAATCGACGTTGTCTGATATCCCGCAAGCTCTTGGCCACACTATGCAAAGTTGCTTAGCTCAATATTTTCGATGCCCCGAGCAATTCGAACGAATTGTGTGGGATGAATCGCCTCCCGCGGGGAGGGGCTATTTTCGCTTCGGCAAGGACTCGACCTGCTTCGGCAATTACTGCGCTCAAAATTCATCACCGGTAGCCACGCGGGCACTTCACGACGCCCTCCCTGAGGCTGTAATCGAAAACGGCAAGGTATGCTTGCCCTTCAATCCGTCGCAAGTTGTAGAGAATCTGCATCGCGAAATCTATACCGGGGAGTGGCGTCCGGCTCCTTGTTGACTTTGTCCAGGATCTACTACTGGTTGCGACCGGCCTTGCCCGTGTTCGTTCGCCGGCATTTGCAAAAGCTGTACCTTCGAGACTGGAAGAGACTTGTCTTCCCATCGTGGCCTGTGGATTGTTCCGTGGATAATCTACTTCAACGGCTTTTGCTGTTGTCTTTGCGGGCCGGGATAGGTCGCATTCCCTTCATCTGGTTCTGGCCTGACGCCCACTCTAGTTCTGCCATCATGACCCACGATGTTGAGACCCAGGCGGGCGTCGATTTTTGCCCCACTCTGATGGATCTCAATGATGAATTCGGCATAAAGGCTTCCTTTCAGATCATTCCCGAAGAACGTTATAAAACCCGCCCTGAACTTCTTCAGGAAATTCGTGAACGTGGATTTGAGATTTGTGTCCACGACCTCAACCACGATGGCCATCTCTACAAAAATCGAGAACAGTTCCTTGAACGGGCAATCAGGATCAATGCTTACGGAAAGGAATTCGGTGCTGAAGGCTTCCGTGCTGCAGTGCTATACCGCAAGCAGTTATGGTACGACGCACTGAAATTCTCTTTCGACATGTCCGTTCCCAACGTGGCCCATCTCGATCCTCAGCGCGGCGGTTGTTGCACCGTGATGCCCTATTTTCTCGGCTCACTCCTGGAGATACCTGTAACAACTATCCAGGATTACTCCCTTTTCAATATCCTTCACGATTACTCCATCTCCCGCTGGAAAGAACAGTCTAAGATCGTCATGAGTAAGCATGGATGCATGAGCTTCATCGTGCATCCCGATTACGTGATGCACCCTCGGGAGCTCGCAGTCTATAAAGAGCTGCTTGCCTATCTTGACCAACTAAGGCGCGACAAGCGATGTTTGGATTACGACGCCCGGCGAAGTCAACCGATGGTGGCGTCAGAGAGCCGCCATGAACTTGGTCGAGAATCGCGATGGTTGGCACATCGAGGGTGATGGCGCTGAGAGAGCCCGCATCGCCTGGGCCAGCGAAGAGGATGGCCGTCTCGTTTTCTCTCTGCAGGTTTTCTCCTAGCCGGACAGCCGCGCTCGCAGTGGCATCGATTCTGCCTCGCTCCTGCTCTTCCGCCCAAGCCATTCGCGCCAGCGCCATTCTTAAAGCCGGAAAATCACTCTGAAACCCTGTAAGAAAAGTAACGCTGTAAGTAATCTCTAGAAATATAGGAAATGGACCGCGGGACAATGACTGAGAACTTGTTCGATTGCCAGATCGCCATCGTTGGGGCAGGCCCTTACGGCCTTTCTGCAGCCGCCCACCTCCGCGCAGCGGGTATTGAGCCCACAGTCTTCGGTGACCCCATGAATTTCTGGGCCAACGGAATGCCGGCTGGAATGCTCCTCAGGTCCCCCCGGGAAGCCTCCACAATCTCCGATCCCCACTCCGCCTTTACGCTTGAAGCGTATGAGGCGGCCAGCGGAACCAAGCCGGCTAAGCGCGTTGCATGGAAGACTTTGTCGCATACGGAAAATGGTTTCAGGAGCGATCAAGTTGCAATCTGGATCGGCGAAGCGTCACCGAGGTTCGCCGCAATGGTTCAGGATTCAAGCTCACTCTCGCTGACGGCGCAGTAATCAGCACTCAGCGCGTTGTCGTTGCGGCGGGCATCGGGCCGTTCAGAAAAACTCCGGAGGTTTTTGCGAATCTCTCGCCCCAGAGCGCTTCACATTGTTACGAGGGTCGCGAGTTCGGCGAAATGGGCGAGCGCGTTGCAGTTATCGGAGCTGGCCAAAGCGCTCTCGAGTCTGCCGCCATCCTTCATGAAATGGGTATAGATGTCGAGGTCATCGCCAGAACTCCGGTTCTTCGTTGGATCGGAATGCATCAGCGGCTGCATCGGCTCGGACCGGTCTCGAAAGTTCTCTATTCCAAGCACGATGTCGGCCCCATCGGGGTTAGCCGTCTCGTCGCCTATCCCAACTTTGTCTATCACTTCCCCATGGGGCTCAAGGACCGCATCCGCACCCGCGCTGTCCGTTCGGCTGGTGCGCCCTGGCTCATTCCCCGCCTCCAAAATGTAAAGATAACTACTGGGCGAACAGTTGCCTCCGCCAGCGAAGTTGACGGCGAAGTGCGGCTAATGCTCGATGATGGCACAGAAAGACGAGTGGATCACGTTCTGCTGGCCACCGGCTATCGCGTGGATATCTCGAATTACGGGTTCCTCGCTCCAAACTTCGTCAAGGAGATCCGTCAGCTCGACGGATATCCCGACGTGACGGCCGGATTCGCCACCTCCGTTCCCGGCCTTCATTTCATCGGTGCTACCGCCGCACGTAAATTTGGTCCGCTGATGTATTTTGTTACTGGAACCGACTTTGCCTCGAAGAGAGCTAACAGCTTTCGCTTCGCCGTTATCGCATTGTAAGTAGGGAGATTTATTCCTCGCTTGAATATCATCGCTGATTCCGAAGAAGAAACCATTTCGCGCAACTAAGGCGGGTCGCCGCGCATCCAGCGACACGCTGGGAGCACTGGTCGTCGGCGGCGATCACCCCGGCCTCGGTGTCGTTCGCAGTCTTGGGCCGGCGCGGTATTCCAGTTTATGTTATTGATGATCAGCTTTGCATTTCACGCTTCTCCCGTTACGCCAAGCGCGTCATTCGCGTGCCCGACATACTGGATGAACGCAAAACTGTGGACAGTGTCCTCGATGTCGGCCGGCGCTTCAACCTGCGCAATTGGGTCCTGATTCCAACCCGGGATGAAACTGTCGCGGCCTTTTCGCGTCACCGTGACGAGCTCGCCGAATTCTTCTCCGTCACCACCGGAGAATGGGACAGCGTCCAGTGGGCCTGGGATAAGAAGAAACATACGAGCTGGCTGAGACTCTGGATATTCCCTGTCCAAAAACATTCAATCCGAAAAATGCGGATGAGCTCCCCTCCCTCTACGATCGGCTTCCTCTGGCGATCAAGCCCACCGTTAAAGAGAATTTCTTCTACGCCACCGGCGCCAAGGCCTGGCGCTGCGATTCCATTGAGCAACTCCATCGCAACTACGATCGTGCCGCCCGGCAAATTCCGCCCGAAGAAATTCTTATCCAGGAGATCATTCCCGGAGACGGCGGCGATCAATACTCATGGTGCGCATTCGTTCGCCATGGAAAACCCCACAGCACGCTGATCGCGCGCCGCCTTCGCCAGCATCCGCGCGAGTTTGGCCGCGCCGCAACTTATGTTGAAACGGCCGAAGCGCCGGTCATCGAAGAACTTTCCGAGCGTTTTGTTCAGGCCATTCACTATCACGGTCTGGTCGAAATCGAATATAAGCGCGATCCGCGTGACGGCTGTTACAAACTTCTCGACGTGAACGCCCGCGCTTGGGGATTTCACGCGCTCGGTGCGGCATCGGGAGTTGATTTCCCGTGGCTCTTGTATGCCGATCGGATTGGGCTGCCGGTCGAGCCGGTTCGCGCCCGAGCGGGCGTTGGGTGGCTCAGGATCTTGACCGATGTTCCCACCGCGCTCTCCGATATCGTTCACGGAAGCCTCAGCCCCGCTGCTTATTTGAAGTCGTTGCTCGCAACGCGCGTCGAGTCGGTCTTCGCCTGGTCCGATCCGCTGCCATTCCTGGCGGAAGTCGCGCTTCTTCCTTGGCTTATCGCCAAAAAGCTTCCCTCTGGAAGCAAATAGATTTAGAACGGCCCAAGTGCCTGCGTCACAAACAGATGCTCTCCGCTCTGATGGCTGAAGCCGATGCAAAAAACCACGCTCAGTTCTATTTGTCCCACGAAAGTTGTACCCGGAACTTATCCCACCAAAGTTTACGCCGAAGAAACGTTGACCTCATGGTCGTCCGTTGCTAGTATCTGAACGATTGAGGGAACTTCGTTGCGCAGCGCTATCGGTGACGCCTGACACATGCTGACCTCGTCAAAAGCGCAATAGTTTGTTGGTTCCTGGTTAGCGTACTTATTTGTAGTATGGGCTCGCTCTTAAGGTTACGAACCCGAAGTTAGTTATTTTGACCTTTCCCAACAAGGCCTGTGATGGTCTCCACGTAAGATCGCGTCGCGGGTCATAGCCTGATTTCTGTCGAGGTATAGCTATGTTAGATAGATTGTCGGCGGCGATTCTTAGTCGCACGCGTATCGCTCTCGTATCGACCCTTTCCTGTGCTGCGGCAATGACGATGTGCCTGTCCGCTTCACCCATTGCAGCACAATCGGCGTATTTTAGCGGCGTGACATAGACTCTGTCGGGCAGCTTCAGCAAGCCGTCAGCAGTTGCGTTCGACGGTAAAGGCAATATGTATATTGCTGAAGCCGGGGCTGGCACAGTGAGCGAAATTCTGGCATCCGGCGGCCCTGAAGAGACCTTGGCCACTGGGCTCGGTTTCCCTCTTGGTCTGGCGGTAGATAGCAGCGGGAATCTCTACATGGCAGATTATGGTGACGGAACCGTCAAAGAGGCCTTGGCATCCAATGGAAACGTCAATACGCTAGCCAGCGGATATGCTGGTCCACAGGGTGTAGCGGTTGACAGCAGTGGCAACGTCTATTTCGCGGATGCCGGCGACAACAGCGTGTACGAGATTCTAGCGGTCAATGGCGGCATTCCCCCGTCGCCAACGATTAATCTTGTGGGTGGGGGATTCAGCGAGCCCGAAAATTTGGCGCTCGACAGCAAAGGGAACATTTACATTGCCGATGTGGGCAATTCCGCAATCAAAGAGATGACGCCTGCTTGTTCACCTTCTTCCTATGGCACTTGCGTCACCACGCTGGCCAGCGGATTCAGCATCCCTGAAGGTGTAACCCTCGACGGCAACAGAAATGTTTATTTTTCGACAGTAGGGGATAACTCCCTGCGGGAAATCCTCGCCGTTAACGGCACCATTCCCGCATCCCCCACCATCCTTTCGTTAGGTAGCGGATTCCTTCATCCCATCGGATTGGCGAATGATGTCAAGGGCGACGTATTCGTCGCGAACTATGGCTCGGGTACGGTCTCAGTGGTCAGGATCTCCGGCGTGAACCTTGGCGCAGTCAACATCGGTTCGGCCACGCCTCTTACAGCCTCAATTCCTTTCACATTCACAGCCACCGAAAACTTGGGTGCCCCCGTCGTCCTCACCCAGGGAGTAACCAACAGAGACTTCACACAGACCGCGACAACCTGCTCGGGCACCATCAGTGCGGGCAGCTCCTGCACGGTCGCGATTCAGTTTGCGCCGGCTGCGCCGGGTCTGCGCCTCGGCGGAGTTCAGCTTGAAGATTCTTCCGGCAACTTGCTGGCGACGGCAAATATCTATGGCATCGGTACGGGGCCTCAAGTTTCGTTCCCCAGCAATTCTTCACCCAGCAATGTCGGCAACGGATTCGCTTCGCCAAGTGGAGTCGCGATCGATGGCAGCGGCGATGTTTTCATCGTGGATAGCGGCAATAATGCAGTGAAGGAGATTGTCGCAGTCGCCGGCAAGGTCTCTTCCAGTTCGACGGTGAACACCGTGGGCAGTGGATTCAAGGATCCCGACGGTGTTGCGGTGGACGGCAGCGGTAACGTCTTCGTTGCGGACAACGGCAACAACGCGGTGAAGGAAATTGTCGCCGTCAATGGCCAGGTCACTTCGGCCTCGATTGTGAATACCGTGGGCAGCGGATTCAGCGCCCCCGGCGGTGTTGCGGTGGACGGCAGCGGCGACGTATTCGTTTCGGATTCCGGCAACAACGCGGTGAAAGAGATTCTCGCCTGCAACGGCCAGGTCTCGTCCGCCTCGACCGTGATAGTAGTCGGCAGCGGATTCACGACTCCAAAGGGTGTGGCAGTGGACGCAACCGGCGACGTCTTCGTGGCGGATAACGGCAAAAACGCGGTGAAAGAAATCGTTGCAGTCAACGGCCAGGTTTCCTCCAGCTCGACCGTCAATAATGTCGGCAGCGGATTCAGCGGACCCAACGGTGTGGCCGTGGACGCAGCGGGCGACATCTTCGTCGCGGATCAAAATAACAGCATGGTGAAAGAGATTGTCGCAGTCAACGGCAAGGTCTCGTCCGCCTCGACCGTAGTGCCCATGGGTTGGGGATTCACCTCCCCCGCGGGCGTTGCCGTAGACGCGAGCGGCAGTGTTTTCGTCGCCGATGAAGCTTATAGTGCGGCGTTGGAGATGCCGCTAGCCACGGCGCCCTCGCTTGACTTCTCGGCCACGGAGCGGGGCACAACCGACACCGCCGACGGCCCACTCGCCGCAACCATAACCAACAACGGCAATGCGACGCTAACCTTCAACTTACCCACGACAGGCGACAATCCCAGCCTCTCAACGTCGAATTTCACTTGGGACGACACCGCCTCCACATGTACCCAGACCACCCAAGATTCTTCGACTGCCTTCACTCTGGCCGAGGGCGCAAGCTGCACGCTCGCTGTTGACTTTACGCCTACATCCTCGGGCGCGCTTACTGACAATCTCTCGGTGACTGACAATACTCTTAACGCTGTTTCGGCAACCCAGCAAATTCCACTCAGTGGCTTCGCCGCAGTCTCCGCGACAATGATTACCCCGTCGCCGAGCAGCACGCTAAACTCGGGCCCGACTACCTTCACCTGGAACGCAGGCTCTGGCGGGGTAACGGCCTACTATCTCTGGATCGGGACCACTCCCGGTGGTAGCGATCTGGCCAACGTCAGCCCATCTCCCCTTACCGGCACCAGCGTGACCGTGAATCTGCCTGCCAACGGGTCCACGATCTACGTCGAGCTCTGGACAGAATTCAGTGGTGGAGCCTTCCTTTCCAACAGCTACACCTATTCTGAAGCCAATGTCTCCGCGGCCGCGATCACCAGCCCCGGGCCGGGCAGCACGTTGACGTCGGCTTCGACCACCTTCACCTGGAGCGCGGCCACGGGCAATGTGACGTACTATGTTTTGTACGTCGGCAGCACTCCCGGCAGTTACGATCTGGCGGACGTCAGTCCCAGCCCCCTCACCGGCACCAGCGCGACCGTGAATCTGCCCACCAACGGGGCCACGATCTACGTGCGGCTGTGGACGATCATCAACGGCTCCACCTACTTCTACAACGATTACACCTACACCGAAGCCACCATCCATGGAGCCGCGATCACCAGCCCCGGGCCGGGCAGCACGTTGACCTCGGCTATCAACCACCTTCACCTGGAGCGCAGCCACGGGTAATGTGACGTACTATGTTTTGTACGTCGGCAGCACTCCCGGCGGTCACGATCTGGCGGCCGTCAGTCCCAACCCCCTCACCGGCACCAGCGCGACCGTGAATCTGCCCACCAACGGGGCCACCATCTACGTGCGGCTGTGGACGATCATCAACGGCTCCACCTACTTCTACAACGATTACACCTACACCGAAGCCACCATCCATGGAGCCGCAATCACCAGCCCTGGGCCGGGCAGCACGTTGACCTCGGCATCGACCACGTTCACCTGGAGCGCAGCCACGGGCAATGTGACGTACTATGTTTTGTACGTCGGCAGCACTCCCGGCAGTTACGATCTGGCGGACGTCAGTCCCAGCCCCCTCACCGGCACCAGCGCGACCGTGAATCTGCCCACCAACGGGGCCACCATCTACGTGCGGCTGTGGACGATCATCAACGGCTCCACCTACTCCTACAACGACTACACCTATACCGAGGCCACACAATGAGTTCATGCAATCGACTGCATGGCTCATCGTCTTTCTGGCGACACTGACTTTGAATGACTCTCGGGCAGAGGATCATGCTGACCGGGAATTCGGATAGACACCCTCGAACGGACTTGGGATGGCTGAAGGCCGGCAACGCAGAGGAAGGGATTGATTCCCTCCGATGCGCTGCCGGCCTTTTGTCTTTTGATCGGCTTTCGTACGCCGAAACTACGGAAGGGTTACGCCGGCCATGTTCGATGGTGCGCTGGTGACGCCGGAGGCGTCCACACTTTCGACAATGTAGTCGTAGGTTTGGCCGCTTCCTACGTTGAGGTCCACATAGGTGGTCTGCGTGACGACCGAAGAATTCAGTTGTTGGTACGACGTGCTGCCGCTGGGTGCGCTGTAGACGTTATAGCCAGCGACCGGATCCGGAGAACTGCTGGGAGGAACCCAGGTCAAATTAACCTCCATTGCTTCGCCCGTTCCGCTCAAATTGATCACAGCGGTGCCGCTTGTGAGAGCAGTGCTGGCAATAATCAGTTGCCCTGTCGCCGCTCCCGCGGTAGTCGGATCGAATGTGACCTCCACTGTCGTCGGCTGACCAACTGCCAGCGTAATCGGGAATGTTGCGCCGGAAATCGAAAAACCCGTTCCCTGTACCGTCGCCGCGGCGATGATAATCGGCAGCGGACCTGATGCCGTAAGTTCAACCGATTGCGTGACCGCCGTATTCACCGGAACCATGCCGAATGCGATGCTCGTTGCATTAATGCTCAGTCCAGCCGCGGCGACATTCAATTGCAAGGAAAACTCTTGCGCAACACCGCCTGCGCTGGCTGTTAACTGCACTGTCTGAGCGGAGCTTACTGCGACGACACTGGCCGTGAAAGTCGCAGAGACCGACCCCGCAGCCACGGTCACAGAAGCCGGTATCGCGACTGCCGGGTTGTTACTTGACAGGCTGACGCTGAATCCACCGCTGGGGGCAGTGGTGCTCAGCATTACTGTGCAGCTATCGGTTCCCCCCCCGGTTATCGACCCGATCGTGCAGCTCAGCGCGCTCAGTACCGGTACTGCTGCGCCGCCTTGACCAGAAGCAGGGGCATTTAACTGCAAAGCAAATGCCTTTGCCACGCCACCCGCACTGGCTGTCAGTGTTGCTGTCTGTCCCGCGCTGACCGAGGAAACGTTCGCCGTAAAACTGGTGCTCGTTGCGCCCGCAGCCACGGTCACAGAGGCCGGCAAGCTAACTGCAGTGTTGTCGCTGGTCAGGCTGACAGTAAGGCCGCCGCCGGTCGCCGCAGCGCTCAACGCCACTGTGCAGATGTCACTCATGGGTCCCGTCGCAGCTGCGTCGACACAGCTGAGCGAGCTCAATTCCGACGGGTTTGGCGCACCAGCCGCAGTTCCGCTTCCGTTGAGCCCCACCACAAGCGTTCCATTCGATGCGGCATCGCTTGAGATCGTGAGCTCACCGGTTGTCATGCCTGTCGCCGCAGGTGAAAAACTCACACTTAAGTTAATCGAGCGTCCAGCGGCCACCGTGAGGGGCAAATTGCCCGCGCCGCTGACGGCAAACGACTGTCCCGCCAGTTTCACTTGCGAAACCTGCACTGCAGCCGATCCCTGATTCACGAGGGAAACGCTCGCGCTTGTCGTGGTTCCCAGCGGTACGCTTCCAAAACTAACGTTATTTGTAGACGCCTGCAGCGATCCTGCACTTGCATTCGAGCCGATAATCTGTCCGCCTAAGCAACCACACATCGCCAGCGAAATGCAGAATGAAATCAGAACACAGAAAAAAGATAAGAGAATTGAGCGGTCGCAGCCCAGCCTTGCGATACAACCTTGTCGGTTTGCATCGCGGAAACTTAGTGCCCGAATAAAATCCCATGCAGCGCGCGTTCTCGTGGCCGCATTGATTCGGAAAATTGAAACGCCGTGCAACTGCATTCCTTCTAAAAACCTTTCGCTGGCATTTTCGGCTTCCAGCCCGCTATCCATTGGCAACTTAGTCCCCGGAGTGAGCCGAACTCACATTTGACCTTGGTGCCCAGGAAATTTCGGTGTCGCAAATCACCGGACTTCTCCGGTCTGCATGCACAGGCGAATCCACATCGGAGTCGCAGGGCCCAATTTTAGTGGGGGAGATTAAGTTTTCACGTCCCGCCTAAAATCGTCAAGGACGAACCCGAGCGAGCTGTGTGGAGAACTCAGTAAGCCGAGTGCATTTTCATCTTCACGGCCTCTCGGATTTACTGCGGATGTTGTGGGTTGAAGGCCTCGATTCAAGTTACATGAGTCATTCTGAGTGCATTCTCGTAGAGATGAGTTACAACTTCAGTTGTAATTGCGGTTGTCATTCTGGATACCGCGCCTATATCGCTGCAAAAGTAAAAACCACAAACAACCTCTAACGACGCGGGGATCGCTCCCGAGCCCAGTACTAGCCCTCCAAAATACAGGGGGCTATCTTGATCGTGCGTAAATGCCATCGCCGCTTGACATCTTCGCCAGGCAGTTAGCGGTTCGTAGACTCAAGCTATCCCTGGCTCGAAACGCTCGCTTGCGATCGGAGCAGATAGATATCCCCAACCCTGATTGCAGATTCAGTTCCGTACCTGGTGTTAATACTGCGGTTTTGTCGGCAATTTGCCTGCCAAATCGACGCCATACCCTGTGGATTTCGCGTGTGGTTCAATTGGCTGGTGTTAAAGTCACCGAGGCTAAGAAAGGACCGATCGGAGCGCGGAAATGGCTGCGTTTGCGCGTGTAAGTTATTCATGGATAGGTATAAATTTCCCTGTGGAAAAACCGATTTTTCGGCTTTGGCCCTGATAAAGCCAGCCTTGTTGTCACAGGCGAGACCAGTGCCGCTCAGGCTGGTTGCCTGAGCGATTCGAGCACTGGAAATTCCGAGCTTCTGAGGCTTGAGGGCCTATGGAATCGTCACAGCGGCCATGTTGGACGGGGCGCTGGTGTTACCGGAGGCGTCGACGCTCTCCACAATGTAGTCATAGGTCTGGCCGCCCGCCACGGTAGTGTCCACATACGTGGTTTGTGTAATCGACGATGCATTCACCTGTTGATAAGAGGTGCTGCCGCTAGGTGCGCGATAGACGTTATAACCAGCCACTGGATCTGGAGAACTGGTGGGCGCATTCCAGTTTAAATTCACTTGAACCGTTTCCCCGGTAGCGCTCAAAGGGATCGTCGCTGTCGGGTTTGTTGAGGAATTGCTGGTGATAACCAACGAGCCGCTCACCAGCCCGAGCAAGGCCGCTGTCGGATTGAACTCCACGCTGAGGGTCGCAGTCTGGGTGGGATTCAATGTAAGCGGGAAGGTTGCGCCCGAGACAGAGAACCCTGTGCCGCTCACGCTGGCAGCATTGACAGTTACGGGCGCAGTACCCGTTGACGACAGCGTTACAGATTGTGTCGCCGGAGAGTTTATTAAGACATCGCCGAAAGAGATGCTTGTAGCGTTAATGCTCAGCGTTGGCACGCCTGTTCCGAGCTGAATGCCGAAGGTCTGCGCCACGCCGCCAGCGCTTGCGGTTAATGTCACGGTCTGGGCCGTGCTCACCGAGGAAACCGTCGCCGTAAAGCTGCCCGTCGTGGATCCAGAAGCAACGGTTACGCTGCCCGGCACCGTGACCGCGGAGTTATTGCTGGCCAGGCTGACGGCGAATCCGCCGCTGGCTGCGGCCGTATTTAGCGTTACTGTGCAGCTATCGGTTCCCGCCGCGGTCATCGACCCGCTCGTGCAGCTCAACCCGCTCAATACCGGCACGCCGTTGCCGCTCAGGCTGATCACCGTCGATGTTCCGCTGGACGAGTTGCTCGTCAAAGTCAACGAGCCCGTCGCCGCCCCCGCCACTGTTGGATCGAATTGCACTGTCAGCGTGGCCGTCTGATTTGGGTTCAAGGTCAGCGGGAAGGTCGCTCCAGATACCGAGAAGCCACTTCCTGTTACTGTCGCCGCGCTGATCGTCACCGCTGCGGTTCCGGTTGACGACAGCGTCACCGTTTGCGTCGTCGCCGTCTTCACATTCACGCTCCCAAACCCGATGCTTCCGGCGCTCACGGCAAGAGTCGCCGTGCCACCGCCCAGTTGCAGCGCAAATGTCTTCGCTATGCCGCTGGCGCTCGCTGTCAGGGTCACCGTTACCGCGGTGCTGACTGTGGAAACCGTCGCTGTGAAGCTGGCCGTGGTGGCTCCGCTTGCCACCGTCACCGAAGCCGGCACGGAAACCGCAGAGTTGTTGCTCGCCAGACTGACGGTGAATCCGCCGCTGCCTGCCGCTGAACTTAACGTCACTGTGCAGCTGTCGGTTCCCGCTCCGCTGAACGATCCCGTCGTGCAGCTCAGCGCGCTCAGCGACGGCCCGCTGCCGTTCAACTGGATGCCAAAGGTCTGAGCCACGCCGCTGGCGCTCGCTGTCAGGGTCACGCTCTGCGTAGAGCTGACTGTAGCCACGGTCGCTGTGAAGCTGGCCGTGGTGGCTCCGCTGCCACGGTCACCGAAGCCGGCACAGAAACGGCCGAATTGTTGCTCGCCAGACCAACCGTGAATCCGCCGCTGCCTGCCGCTGAACTTAACGTCACTGTGCAGCTGTCGGTTCCCGCTCCGCTGAACGATCCCGTCGTGCAACTCAGCGCGCTCAGCGACGGCCCGCTGCCGTTCAACTGGATGCCAAAGGTCTTTGCCACGCCGCTGGCGCTCGCTGTCAGGGTCACCGTTACCGCGGTGCTGACTGTGGAAACCGTCGCTGTGAAGCTGGCTGTTGTAGCTCCGCTTGCCACCGTAACCGAAGCGGGCAGGGAAACCGCCGAGTTGTTGCTCGCAAGACCGACGGTGAACCCGCCGCTGCCTGCCGCTGAACTTAACGTCACTGTGCAGCTGTCGGTTCCCGCTCCGCTGAACGATCCTGTCGTGCAGCTCAGCGCGCTCAGCGACGGCCCGCTGCCGTTCAACTGGATGCCAAAGGTCTTTGCCACGCCGCTGGCGCTCGCTGTCAGGGTCACGCTCTGCGTAGAGCTAACTGCAGCCACGGTCGCCGTGAAGGTCGCAGAGGATGCTCCGGCGGCTACGGTCACAGTAGCCGGCACAGTTACGGCCGAGTTGTTGCTTGCCAGCCCGACTGTGAATCCTCCACTGGCCGCTGCTGCGTTCAGAGTCGCTGTGCAAGCGTCGGTCCCGGCGCCGCTAAATGTTCCCGTGCTGCAGGTCAATGCACTCAATACAGGCACTCCCGTGCCGCTTAAGCCAATCAGGGTCGAAGTGCCGCTCGCCGAGTTGCTCGTCAGTGTCAACTGCCCCGTGGCCACTCCCGCTGTTTTTGGATCGAATTGAACTGTCAGCGTTGCCGTCTGGTTCGGATTCAGAGTCAGCGGAAAGCTAACGCCCGAAGCCGTGAATCCGGTTCCCGCCACGCTCGCCGCGCTAACCGTCACTGCTGAGGTGCCTGTCGAAGTTAGAGTCAGTGTTTGGCTCGTCGGTGTATTCACGTTGACGTTGCCAAACGACAAGCTGGACGAACTGACGGCAAGTGAAATTGAAGCCGCGTTCAACTGCACGCTGGTGGACGCGGACACGCCCGTTGAATTAGCCGCAACTGTTACCGCTTGTGCCACGTTTACTGCGGAGGCAGTCGCGGAAAAGCTCCCGCTCGTAACACCGGCCGCCAGCGTGATCGAGGCTGGCACCACGAACGATGAATTGTTGCTGGTCAGGGCTACCGTCAGGCCGCCACTCGGCACGGCCATATTTGTTGACACCGTGCAGCTGTCGCTGCCTGCTCCCGTCATGGTCTTGTTGGCGCAACTCAACTGGGTCAGTCTCGGCACACCCCTGCCCCTCAGCCCGATCTTCCACGAAGCGCCACTCGATGCATTGCTGGTGATGGAAAGATTGCCTGTCGTCGACCCCGTTGTTGTGGGATCGAACTGCAAAGCGAGTGTCGCGGTTTGATTCGGATTCAGAGTAAGCGGGAAAGTGACACCGGAAGCAGCAAAGCCTGTTCCCGACACCGATGCCGCGCTCACCGTCACTGCCGAGCCCCCTGTTGCCGATAACACTACGTTCGCCGTGGCTGGAATGTTCGCAACCACGTCGCCGAAGTCGACGCTGGTCGTACTTACGCTCAGTGAAGATGATCCGGAATTGAGCTGCAGTGTCACGCTCTCCCCGGCGCCTCCCGCGCTGGCCGTGAGGATTGCCGTCTCTGCCGAATTGACCGGTGAGATATTGGCGGTAAAGCTGGCGCTGCTTGCGCCGGCGGGCACCGTCACCGAACCTGGCACATTCACCAGCGAGTTGTTGCTGGAGAGACCTACTGCGAATCCGCCACTGGCCGCGGCGGCGTTCAACGTCACCGTGCAGCTGTCCGTTCCCGAACCCGTGATAGAAAGGCTGGCGCAAGTGAATCCGCTCAACACCGGCACTCCTGTGCCACTCACGCCGACGATGGTCGAGGCCCCGGCTGCGGAGTTGCTGGTTACGGATACTTGACCGCTCGCTGCACCTGCGGCAGTCGGATTGAATTCCACGCTCAGCGTGAGCGTTTGGCCGGGAGAAAGCGTGGCCGGCAATCCCACGCCTGCAATTGAAAAGCCCGTCCCGGTTAGCGACGCCGCGCTCACGGTCACCGGCACGGTGCCCGTCGACGAAAGAACCAGCGGATGTGTAACCGCCGAGTTCACGGGAACGCTGCCAAAAGCCAGGGTGGATGCGCTCACCGCCAAAACGGATGTCGCTGCGTCCAATTCAACCGCGAAGGTCTGCGTCACGCCGCCCGAGTTGGCTGTCAATGTCGCGGCTTGCGTTGACGCAACCGCGGCAGCGTCCGCCGTAAACTCCGTGCTGGTCGCTCCCGCCGGTATGGTCACGGAAGCAGGAACCATCACCGCACTGTTGTTGCTCGTAAGACTGATAGCCTGGCCGTTGCTTCCAGCCGCCGCGTTTAAGCTCACCGTGCAGTCGTCTGCCGCGCTTCCCAGGATCGATCCATTCGCGCAAGTCAACCCCGTCAAAATCGGCACGCCCATGCCGCTCAGGGCAACTGAGGTCGAGCTTCCATTCGATGCGTTGCTGGCAATGGTCAGCTGGCCGCTCGCCGAGCCTGACGCTGTGGGGCCGAACTGAATCGTAATTGTTACGCTGGCGCTGGCGCCGACAGTCATCGGCGTACTGCTGCCCCCGCTCATCGAGAAGGGCTGCCCCGTCAGATTCAGCCCAGAAATCGAAACCGCCGCCGACCCATTGTTTGTAATGGTGACGATGCTGCTCACCGTTTTGCCGACAGCCACTTGGCCGAAATCGACCGTACTTGACGATACGGAGAGAGTTCCCGCCGCCGAACTATTCCTGACGAACGACCCTGAACATCCGCTCATCACGAGGCCGCAGCTAAGAGTCAGCAGCCCAATTAAACTGAACTTCAAGTGGCGCATAGGCCCTCCGAACGGGCGCTAAATTCTTATCGGCGCGCGTGCGAGATTTATCGCCAAGGCAGACTGAAGTAATCAATTTGGATTACTAATGTGGCTTAGTATATCCACATATATGGGTACGTTTGAACGTTACTATACATTACCTTTGTGGAGTTCAGTACCGTTGCGGTAATGCCTCTATCGTGTTACATGGGCTGTTCGGGCGCACGAATCCCGGGGTTTCAGGACAGCTTAGGCTGTGTTTTTTTGGCAAAAGTCCTTCAGAATCTGAGGAATACAGCCGTCTTAACTGGGAGTGCTCCGCAACTCAGTCGACGGGATCTCTTCGGCGCGCCCAGCCCGAAGTGGTGTGACGGGCGCCACAGCCACTATTTTCGGGACAATCCGGAATTTTTTTTGGGAGAATCTAGAGAACGGCCTTCGCAATCGCCGCTAATTGCATGAAGGACGTGCCTTCATAGATCGTTCCAATCTTCGCGTCCCGATAGAGCTTCTCCACCGGCGACTCCTTCACGAATCCCGCCCCGCCCAGGACCTCCACGGCAAGGCTGGCCACGCGTTCGGCCACATGCGACGCAAAGTACTTGCACATCGCCGCTTCCTTCCGGAAATCCTGGCCCGCGTCCTTCAGCCGTGCCGCGTTGTAGACCATCAAGCGCGCCGCCTCAATGTCCGTCGCCATCTCTGCCAATTGAAACTGCATCGCCTGGAACTCCGCGATCGCTTTACCGAACTGCTTGCGCTCTTTGGCGTGCTTCACCGCGTGCCCCCACGCGCCTTCCGCCAATCCAAGCATCTGCGCGCCGATTCCGATCCGCCCTTCGTTCAGCGTTTCCATCGCGACCTTGTAGCCGTTTCCCGCTTCGCCCAGCACTTGCTCCGCCGCAATCGCGCACTCCTCCAGAATCACCTCGCACGTGCTCGATGCGCGAATTCCCAGCTTGTCCTCTTTCCTGCCTACACTGAATCCGGCCGCGCCCTTTTCCACCAGAAACGCGGTAATGCCCTTGTAGCCCGCGCTTGCGTCCACCGTCGCAAAAACGATGAACAGTCCCGCTTCCTTAGCATTCGAGATCCAGAGCTTGCGCCCGGTCAATACATACTCGCCGCCGCGCTTCTCCGCACGCGTCTGCAACGCGAACGCATCCGACCCCGATCCCGCTTCACTCAGTGCATACGCGCCCACAGTATCCGCCGCCAATCGCGGCAGGTATTTCTTCTTTTGCTCAGGCGTACCCCAACGCAGCACCGCGCTCGCCACCAGCGTGTTCTGCACATCCACCACCAGCGCCACCGCAGGATCGACCGCCGAAAGCATCTCCACCGCCAGCACCGAATCGAAAAACGATCCCGCGCTCCCGCCAGACTCCTCCGGAATTTCAATCCCCATCAGTCCGAGTTCAAAGAGCCTGCGTAACAGCCCGGCATCCAAATGCTGCTCTTCGTCCATCCGGCGCACCAGGGGCGCAACCTCGCTCCCGGCGAACTGCCGCACGGTCTCGCGGAAAAGCATCTCTTCTTCGCTCAATTGCGTAAGGGCCGCCGCTGGATTCATCACCGCCTGCCTCCGAAGATCCCTGACTCACTGACCACGAATGCTCTTTTGAATGATATGCTGCGCTCGGGAAGGGTACGGCCCGGGTAGTGGGTCAGTTTGGAGGGTACGGGCTTCAGCCCGTACATGAATCGAGCCAATCATTCTGGGCTTTGGCCCCTGAGGGAAAACTCCTTCAAACTGACCCACCACCCGATCCCGCTCATTCAATGCAGATCAGGAATCACATCTTCCTCGTAACCGGCGGAGCATCAGGCCTCGGTGCAGCCACGGCGCGGATGCTCGTCGCTGAAGGCGCATCCGTCGTCATCGCCGACACCAATCGCGCAGCAGGCGCTGCCCTCGCCGCCGACCTTGGCGCGTCCGCCCGCTTCGCGCTCACTGACGTCACCAGCGAGCAAGATGCCCAGGCCGCCGTCGATCTCGCGCTCAGCGCCTTCGGCCATCTGCATTCGCTGGTGAACTGCGCCGGAGTTGCTCCGTCCGAGCGCGTCGTTGGCCGCGAAGGCCCGCACGGCCTCGACACCTTCGCAAAAACCATCAACATCAATCTCGTCGGCGCATTCAACATGATTCGCCTCGCCGCCGCGGCCATCTCAAAGGAAGCGCCCGGCCCCGATGGCGAGCGCGGCGTCATCGTCAACTCCGCCTCCATCGCCGCCTACGATGGCCAGATCGGCCAGGCAGCCTACGCAGCCTCAAAAGGCGGCGTTGTCGCCCTCACGCTCCCCGTCGCCCGCGAGCTCGCGCGCTTCGGCATTCGCGTGGTCACCATCGCCCCCGGAGTCTTCTCGACGCCCATGGTCGCCGGATTTTCGCCCGAGGTGCAGGAAGCGCTCGGCAAGAGCATTCCGTTTCCCCCGCGCCTTGGCCAGCCCGCGGAGTTCGCCGCGCTCGTCAAACATATCTGCGAGAACACCATGCTCAATGGCGAAACCATCCGCCTCGACGGCGCGCTGCGCATGGCCCCGCGCTAATCTTGGTGTTGGTCAGTTTGAAGGGTCGGGCTTCAGTTTGAAGGGTACGGGCTTCAGTTTGAAGGGTACGGGCTTCAGCCCGTACATCAGTCATCAAAGTTCAATGCGGGCTTTAGCCCCTGAGGGATTGTTTCCAAACCGACCCGCCACTCTGATCTGGAGCGCAAATGTCCGCATCCTCTGATCCCATCGTGATTGTCGGCTCCGCGCGCACGCCCATCGGCGCGTTCCAGGGCGACCTGAAGGACCTCACCGCTCCCCAACTCGGCGCTGCCGCCATCCGCGCCGCACTCGATCGAAGTGGAATCGATCGGACAGGAAATGCCTGCGCCAGAATCCCATCCGAATCAATCGACGAAGTCCTCTTCGGCTGCGTGCTCACCGCCGGCCTCGGCCAGGCTCCCGCTCGCCAGGCCGCGCTTGGTGCGGGCCTGCCCGCCTCCACGGGCGCAGTCACCATCAACAAAATGTGCGGCTCCGGCATGAAAGCCGTCATGCTCGCGCACGATCTACTCCTCGCAGGCAGCGCCAAAATCATCGTTGCCGGCGGCATGGAGAGCATGAGCAACGCTCCCTATCTGCTCGATCGCGCCCGTGCCGGCTATCGCATCGGCCACGGCCGCATCCTCGATCACATGTTTCTCGATGGCCTTGAAGACGCCTATGACAAAGGCCGTCTCATGGGCACCTACGCCGAAGACTGCGCCCAGAGCTACGCCTTCTCCCGCCACGAACAGGACGAATTCGCGCTCGAATCCCTCACCCGCGCAAAAAAAGCCACCACCGACGGCAGCTTCTCCGCAGAAATTGTTCCCCTCACCGTCACCGCCGGCAAGACCGCCGGGGCCGCCAAAACCGAGAACATCGTCACCCACGACGAGCTTCCGCTCAAAGCCACTCCCGACAAAATCCCTCATCTCAAGCCGGCCTTTCGCGAAGGCGGAACCGTCACCGCGGCAAACTCCAGCGCAATCTCCGACGGTGCCGCAGCCCTCGTCCTCATGCGCCGCTCTGAGGCCGACCGCCTCGGACTCAAGCCGCTCGCCGCGATCGCTGGCCACTCCACCTACGCCAACACGCCTGCGCTCTTTCCCACCGCTCCCATCGGCGCCATCCGCGGGCTGCTCGACCGCACCGGCTGGTCTCTTGCGGAAATCGACTTGTTCGAAATCAACGAAGCCTTTGCCGTAGTCGTCATGGCCGCCATGCGCGATCTCGGACTTCCCCACGAGAAGGTCAACGTCCACGGCGGAGCCTGCGCCCTCGGCCATCCAATCGGCGCTTCCGGCGCGCGCATTCTCGTCACGTTGCTCGCGGCCCTCGCGCAGCGCAATCTCCGCCGCGGCGTCGCCTCACTCTGCATCGGCGGCGGCGAAGCAACAGCCATCGCCATCGAACGCATTGGCTAACGCAGCCTTCGCACGAACCTGGGGTGCCCCAGGTCTGGATTCTCAGACCTGGGATAGCAAGATCCTCAAGAGGTCTCGCACGGCTCAGCACGAAATGGGGTGCCCCATCCTAAAACTCGGCGCACAGCGGCGAGTTTTAGGGTGGGATCGCACGGATCTAAATTCCTGATTTGTATTGCGGTTCTGAGACGCTGCTCTACGCTCCCGCCAGCGCCGCCACGCCCATGCCGCCATGCGCTTCCGGCTCTGCCTCTGCGCCCGCATGCGCGTCCACCGGCACATGCGCCAACTCCCACGCCGAGCGATCCTTCAGCAGCCGCGCTACAAACGCGGTATGCATCGCATGTCCCGCCCGCACGGCCACCACATGCCCCTCAATCCGTCGTCCCGCCAGCGCCAGATCGCCAATCAGGTCCAGCACCTTGTGCCGCACATATTCGTCGGGGAAGCGCAGTGGCCCGTTCTCCGGTCCGCTCGCGCCCAGAATGATCGCGTTCTCCGGGCCCGCGCCGCGAATCAGCCCCATATCGCGCAGTTTGCGCTCGTCCGCTTTGTAGCCGAACGTCCGCGCCGGAGCAATCTCGCTCCCATAGGTCTCCGCCGCCAGATCGACGCATGTATTCTGCTGCCCAATTGGCGCGGGAAAGTCGATCGTGTACGAGATGCGGTAGCCCTGCCCCGGATACACGCCAATAAACTTCTCGCCCTCGCGCACCTCAACCGGATGCAGCACGCGCAGCGTCTCGCGCTTGCGGCGCTGCTCGCGCATTCCCACGCTTTCAATCGCCTCCACGTAGGGCAACGCGCTCCCATCCAGAATTGGTAGCTCCAGGTTGTCGAGCTCCACAATCACGTTGTCCACGCCCATCCCGATGCACGCCGACAGCAAATGTTCGGTCGTCGAGATCAGAACGCTCTGCCGCATCAAGCTGGTTGCGTAGCTCACCTTCGCCACGTTGCGGCCGTTGGCGGGAATCTCAAAGTTGTCCAGGTCCGTGCGCCTGAAAACGATCCCCGAGCCCGCCGGCGCCGGCAGCAATCGCATCGTCACAGGCGCGCCCGAGTGCAGCCCCACGCCCGCAAACTCAAGCGGCGCTGCAATCGTTTGTTCCTGGTGTGCCGGCTGACTCAATCTGCCTCTCTGCTCCAAAAGCCTTTGTCGTC
The DNA here is from genome assembly GCA_963796785.1 of uncultured Acidobacteriaceae bacterium. Taxonomy (GTDB): domain Bacteria; phylum Acidobacteriota; class Terriglobia; order Terriglobales; family Acidobacteriaceae; genus Telmatobacter. The sequence continues at coordinate 50,294 of CAWCMW010000001.1, forward strand.
TTAAGAATAGACGGCACGCCCAATGCGGGTTGTGTGGCATTTTTACCACACCATGGGCCAATTTGTCCTCCGGAACCTTTCCAATAACCTCCGGCTCAAACGGCCACTAACTGTCGTAGAATCAAGGAGCCTTGACCTTCTTGGCCGTTCGAGCGGCAGGGTGCATCTGGGGGATTGCGGGGATCGCATCAAGCCAACCGTGCTCCAAAAACGGTTCTCTTGCGCGAAGCTTTGTAACAAGGGCACGGCTTTAGCCGGGCCGCAAATGGGCCTCAGAAGATGATGGGCTTTAGCCCCTGGCTTGCGTTTTGAGGGCGTTAGCGAATTTCTCGGCCAGCCCAGAAGGGAACCCAGATGTCAGAGAGAATCCCCATGCGCGCCCTCCTAGCCGGTGCCCGCCGCAAGCAATCGTCCCTGCTCGCCTTAACCCGCCAGTTGGTCTCCGCGGAGTCCCCCTCTGACAGCAAACCAGCCGTCGATGCTTGCATCACCCTCGCCACCGTCGCACGCCCGGGCCCTCGGCGCACGCGTGAAAATCCACCGCAATTCCAACTTCGGCAATGCCTTCGAAGCACGCTTCGGCCCGCGCAACGCAACTTCAAAGCCAATCCTGCTCCTCGGTCACCTCGATACCGTGTGGCCGCTTGGCACGCTCCAAACCATGCCCTGCAAGCTTAGTAACGGCCGCCTTTGGGGTCCCGGAACCCTCGACATGAAGGCTGGCGTCGCCATGGCCTTCACCGCCCTCGAGCTGCTCACCGAGACCGGTAGCCTGAAACGTGAAATCATCATCCTCCTCACCGGCGACGAGGAGATCGGCAGCCAAGCCGGGCGCCCCATCGTCGAATCCCTCGCCAAAGAATGTTCTGCTGTCTACGTCCTCGAGCCGGCGCAAGGCCTCGCCTATAAAACGGCCCGCAAGGGAGTTGGCAATTGGCGCATCGACGTTGCAGGCGTCGCCGCCCACGCCGGCGTCGACTTTGAAAAAGGCGCGAACGCGATTCGCGAGTTAGCTCGCGTCATCGAGAAAGTCAGCGGCTGGACCGATCTCAAGCGCGGCCTCACCGTCAGCGTCGGCGTCGCAGCGGGCGGCACAAAAAGCAACGTGATTCCCGCCCATGCCTGGGCCGAAGTGGACGTCCGCATCGCCCGCGCCGCAGACGGCCCGCGGATCGAGCGCAAATTCGCCGCCCTCAAAGCGCACGACCCGCGCTGTTCGCTCACTATCACCGGCGGCATCAACCGCCCTCCCATGGAACGCAGCCGCGGAACCGTTCGCCTCTTCCGCCAGGCGCAGGCAATGGCCCGCGAACTTGGTTTTGCCCTCGATGAAGCCTCCACCGGAGGCGGTTCTGATGGCAACTTCACCGCCGCTCTCGGAATCCCTACGCTCGACGGCATGGGCGCCATCGGCGAGGGTGCGCACGCCCGCCACGAGTCCGTTCTCCTCGAGCATCTCGCTCCGCGCACCGCATTGCTTGCGGGCATGCTGGTCGATTGATCCCCGCCTTCGCACTGTCCGATCCAGCCGACACCCCCAGCCGCTTCACGACTCTTTCGCGCCCCGTCCGGATCTTCCGCTTCTCCCGCGCCGAAGGCGCAATGTTTGTTAGCCCAGCTCTTCAGAGTGGGGAAACCAGCAAGAAAATATTCAGGAGTCCCGTAGGGACGGTGCCCGTCTCGTGTTGAGGCTCGTTCCACCGATCCCTCTGCCCTCCCGCCTGATAAACTCGCTTTTGGAATTCAGTTGGAGACGTTTCTCACCATGAATCGCTTTATCTTTTTCCTGTCCTTCGCGGCCTTCACTGCTGCCGCAACCGCCCAAACACCCGCTGCAAAGCCTGCAACCCCCGCCAAGCCTGCTTCGTCCACCGCGAAACCGGCCACTGCTGCCACTCCCGCGTCCGCGCCTGAACCGCAACCCTGGATCAAGCTTCCTCCAGGCGTGCCCAGGGTCGTGCACCTTCCGGTCAAGATGTCCTTCGCGCTCCGCTATGAAGACATCACCGTCGGAAAAGGCGCGGTGGGTGAATCCGGCAAGCTCTGGCACCTCAAGTACACGGGCTGGCGTGCCGCCGACGGCATCAAGTTCGACTCATGGGACAGTCACCCTCAGCCCGAAATCGGTTCAGACGGCAAGCCAGTGATGGGTCCCGATGGAAAGCCCAAAATGCGCGATCCCGAGCCCATTGCAATTCCGCAGGGCATGGGCCGTGTCATTCCCGGCTTTGACTACGGCCTCGAAGGCATGAAAATCGGGGGCAAGCGCCGCATCTTCATTCCCTGGCAAATGGCCTATGGAACCCGCGCCATTCCCGACCGGCCCGAGCGCCCAGGCTCCGCAGCCAGTCCCGGCATTCCCGCCAAGTCCGACCTCATCTTCGACGTCGAGCTGGTTGACGTCACCGACATGCCCGCGCCCCAGCAGCGCCCCATGATGCCCGGCAATCGTCCCATGCCGCCCGGAGTTTCGCCGCATCCCGGTGCCCAGCCCAACGCCGCACCAACGCCCAAGCCCGAGTCGCCTGCGCCTCCAACCTCGCAGCCCGCACCCTCGCCATCTACCCAGGCCCCGCCGACTTCACAGTCCGCGCCTCCAACCGGCGCGCCCACTCAGCCCGCCGCTCCTGCGCAAACCACGCCGCCTCCGCCACCTTCGGGCGTCCAGGCGCAACCCAAGTAGATCTCGCCCACCCTTTTCGCGTTCTTCGCGAGAAGGGTGGGAATGTTCCTCCGGACGGGTGCACCCCACGCGCTGTCAAGTCCCCTCGCCGAGCGACTGCGGACACTCTGTTCAGCCAACCCGCTGGTTTCATTTCACTTATTCACTCATTCACTTCTTAACTTTTGTTTCCCAAGTTTGCCGATCATTTCCAGCTCGGGGCGCATAATCGTTCCATGATCGCAACCAGCTCAGCCAGCAGATACCGGCCAGGAAGGTTCGCTGATCCGTTTCCGTTAGGCAGAAACGCAGCAGGGAGTGATTTTGGGCAGTTTGGGGCCAAATATTGACATTAACTAATTTATAATCAACAATATACAAAGAAACACCATCGACAAATTTCGTCGATTTTTGTCGATTTTATTGCTGAAAACCGCCAATTTCGAGTCGGAATTCGCCGCTGCGCGTCCACATCGCCGCTATGCCGCCGCCTACTCCGGCGTGGCCTTCTTTCGCCGCGCGGCTTTGCCCGTCCGGCTCTTCAGCTTTTCTCCGAATTTTCCCCGAAAATTCTTCGCTTCCTCGCTTCCGCCTTCGCTACAATTCGTCCACCTGAATTCTCTTCGGCAAATTGCCTTTTCCCCGGCCTCTGCCCTTCTCAAATTTCATGTGCCGGCGTTCCCTCCGGCAGAAAGCAGGATTGCCTTGTCGACCAGCGCTTTCAAATTTGCCAACCCGAAATTCACCGCCGACAACTTTGTTACCTACAGCGCGGCCCAGATCAACGCTGACGCATCGGTCCCAATGTCGGACGAGATCCAGATCCTGGAGCCGATCCCCAAGCCGCGCGTAAACCCGCCCATCATGTCTCTTGCCAGCGTGCTTTCCCAGGCCGCCGTTAACGCCATCGCCGCCACGGGCCAGCTCGTCATCCATTGCGTGGGAGACACGGGCGGCATCGAGCGCGCGGAGCCGCAGCTCGCCGTCGCCGACGCCCTCACCGCCGATGCCGAAGGCAAAACATGGGCCAACGGCCAGCCTGCCTTCTTCTATCATCTCGGCGACATCGTCTACTTCTTTGGCCTCGAAACTTACTATCCCGAGCAGTTCTACGAGCCCTATCGCAACTATCCCGGTCCCATCTTCGCCATCCCCGGCAACCACGACGGCTTCATGTTCAAAGGCGAACCGGCCGGCTACTCGTGTGAAGCCTTCGTCGATAATTTCTGCGCCGCGAGCCCCACGCAGGGTGCGCCAGGCTTCGACCGCACCACCATGACCCAGCCCGGCGTCTACTTTACACTCGACGCGCCCTTCGTCCGCATCATCGGCCTTTACTCCAACGCAGGAGAAACCGCCGGCTCGCTCGGCAACTCCAAAATCGGCACGGATCAACTCACGTTCCTCACCAGCGAGCTCAAGCGCTACGCCGGCGACCGCAAGGCCGACACGAAGGACAAGAATCCGCAGGCGCTGGTGATCGCCGTGCATCATCCGCCGTTCACCGGCAGCAGCGCGCACATGCCCAGCGCGGCCATGCTCAAGGCCATCGACGCCTGCTGCACTCAAGCCGGCACGTGGCCAGACATGGTTCTCTCCGGCCATGCGCATCTCTACGAGCGCTATACCCGCACCATGAAAAGCGACGGCCGCCAGATCCCCTACATCGTTGCGGGGAATGGCGGCTACTACGATCTTTCAGGACTCAAGAAAAATCAGCAAGGGAAAAAGCCGGTCGCAGGCCAGCAGAAAGAATCCGATGGAGCCGGCAACAGCCTCTCGCTCGACAGTTACAGCGACTCGCAATTCGGATTTCTGCGCATCACCTTCAGCGCCGCGTCTATCGCGGTCGAATCCGTCGCCGTCAACACCGCTGCGCGCACCAACAGCATCGTGCCGCCCGCCACAAGCAGCATTGACTCCTTCACCCTTAACCTCGCCAAACATACGGTTTCGACAGGAGTGTCTTCGAAAGCCTCGACGAAGAGTTCTTCCAAGGCCTCGACGAAGAATTCTTCAGCTAGTCGAGCTTCGGGTGCAGCTTCTGGAAGCCGGTCACCTGCTGGTAAGCGTGCGAAAAAGCCGCCAGCTTCGCGTCCTGGTAAAGCGCGCCGAGGAAAGTAATCGACACCGGCGTCCCTGGGCCGCCAATGTTGTCGTGGTTCCCGTCATCGACCGCCGGCGGCGCAGGCGCGTCCGCACCGCGCAGTCCGTTGGGCATGATCACGGCTGGATTGCCGGTGAGATTCGTCGCGATCAACTGCTCGTCGGTCGAAGGCGTCACGATGATGTCCACTTTCTCAAACAGCTTTGCAAATTGGCGCACGCCGAGAGTTCGCGCGCGGTTGGCCTGGATGTACTCGACCGCTGGATAAAACCGCGCGATGCGGAAGTCGTTGGGCCAATCCTCCGGCCCCTGCTCCGTCAGCAGCTTGTCGCGGCCACTCATTGTCAGGTCGTCAAACGCCGCCGCGGCCTCAGCCGTCAGCAGCGGCACCATCGCCTCCCACGGCAGCTTGGGCAGCTCGACCGGAATGAGGCTTACTCCCATCTTGGTGAGCGCGTCCAGCGCTGCCTGCTCGTATTTCTTGTCGTAAGTTCGGCGGGAGTACTCGTCCTGCGCGGCGGCATTCGCGTCCTCGCGCTTCTTTTGGTCGTCCGGCGACTCGCCCGGCGCAGCGTCCTTCAATTGAAGAGGCGGCAACGGGTCAAACTCGCCTTTGAAGTAGCCAACGCGCAGTGCGCGCCAGTCGAAATCGGGATTCCAGTGGAAGTCGATGCTCGCTCCCGCCGACAAGTCCTTGCCATCGGGTCCGTGGATCACGTCGAGAACCAGTGCGCAATCTTCCACAGAACGGCAAATCGGCCCCAGCTTGTCCATCGTCCAGCTCAGCGCCATGGCGCCGGTTCGCGGCACCATGCCGAAGCTCGGCCTTATCCCCGAGCAACCGCACCGCGTGGACGGTGACGAAATCGAACCCAGCGTCTCCGAACCGAGTGCAAAGCCCACGCAGCCCGCGGCCACAGCGCTCGCCGAGCCCGCTGACGATCCACTTGAGCCTTGCGCCGGATTCCAAGGGTTTCGTGTACGCCCGCCAAACCACTTATCGCCCATGGCCAGCGCGCCCAGCGAAAACTTGGCCACCAGCACGGCCCCTGCCGCATCCAGCCGCTGCACTACGGTCGCGTCGTCCTTGAATGTCTGCTGCTCAAACCCTCCCGCGCCCCACGTCGTCGGATAGCCCTTCACCGCCAGCAAATCCTTCGCGCCCCAGGGAATCCCGTGCAGCGGTCCGCGATAGAGCCCAGCCTCCAGGTCATCGTCGGCCGCTTTCGCCTGAGCCATCGCACGGTCCTCCAGGATCGTGATCACAAAATGGAGTTCCGCGTCGTAGCGCTTCAGTCGATCGATATACATCTGGGTGAGCGCGACCGACGTAATCTTGCGATGGAAAATCTGGTTTGCGAGCTCAAGAACGGATGCAAACGCAAGATCATTAATGTTCGCGGGCGCTTTTGGCGCGCCGGATTCCGCCTCGTCAAAAACCAGTTGCGGCGTGGTGCCTTCAAAGACGACGCTGCTCTCGGCCGGCTTCGCGGGCGGAGACGGATGAAACACAAATGCTGGCGGTACATCGTTTGGAATCTTCAGCGCTCGAATCTGGGCGTACGCGTCGCGCTGTTCGTTCAACCCGTCGAGCATCATCTTTTTCTGTGCGTCCGTAAACGGCCCAACACCCGCCAATTCCGCGGCCCGGTCAATCATTTCCGGGGTAATTTTGGGTAGTGCCGGCGCCTTGGCCGCACTGCCGGCGCCAGGGCCAGCTGCGCCACTCGGCAAGGGGCTTGCGGCAGAACCCGGCGCGGGAGCCGCCTCCTGCGCCTGCGCAGCCAGGGTGTACAGAATTCCTGGCAGCAGCGGCGATGCAATCCCCGCCCGCGTGCACGCGTTCAAGAATGCTCGGCGATTGAAAGTCATGCGCGACCAGCCCTTTCGCTCATTCGGACCTTATCGGTGTACCAGGCACAAAGAAGGGTCTGCATGCGAGGGATAGTACACGGCACAGCCATCAGCGGCAAAACGCGCTCCGATTCGACCAAAAACGAAAGTCACAAACTATTCACTTGACATATTCCCATATAAGCATGTATTGTCCTCTCCATGGCCAGGGCTGCAACCACCTCCGACGCCTTCAACGCTGTTGCCGAACCCCGGCGCCGCCAGATACTTCTCTATCTGGCTCACGATGAGCACGAGGTGGGCGATATTGTGACGGCGATCGGCATCGACCAGCCGTCGGTATCCAAGCACCTCGGCGTTTTGCGCAGCGTCAACCTGGTGCGCGTCCGTCGCAATGGCCGCCACCGTCTCTACCGCACCAATGCCGCGGCCATCCGCCCGCTACATGAATTCGCTGAAACGTTCGAACGTTACTGGCAGCACAATTTGAACCGCGTGAAAGAGCGCGCCGAGCGCGTTCAGGCCGAGATCGACCGCGCCAGTAACCCATCGCAATCAATAATTCCGAAGCCCTGAGGGCCCGCAGTCCATGACCCAAATCCCAAACTTTCCCACGGAGGATGTATGACCACAATGACAGTTCCCGATCTCGAATCTCTCAGCTTCAAAATCGAACAGGAGATTCGTGTGCGCGCCTCGCTCGAAGTCACGTTCGCGGCGCTTCTTGATCAGCTTGCTTCCGGTTTCGAAAAGGACGACGGCACGTCGATGCCTTTCAAGCTTGAAGCCTGGCCCGGCGGTCGCTGGTTCCGCGACCTCGGCGACGGCAACGGCCACTGCTGGGCTACCGTCCAGGCCATCAAGCACCCCACGCTGCTCGAATTCAGCGGACCCCTGATGATGTCGTTCCCGGTCGCCAACAACGTGCAATATCGCTTGACCGAAGAAAACGGCGAAACGCTCATCAAGTTTCATCACACCGGCTTCGGAAACGTTCCCGAGGACTTCAAGAAGGGAATGAAGGGTGGCTGGACAAAGATCAACGAAACCGTTCGCCAGCGCGCCGAGAAGTCCAAGTCGTAAAGAGCGCCCTCATCAGCAAGCGCCATCGCAAACAGTGCCCGCGTTGGCGGGCGCAGGAGAATAGCCCCAGGTGCAAGCCTGGGGTGACGTATCCAAATCGCACGCACTAGCCCGCTTCAGCGGGCGAAAGAACGAATTACGATTGCCAATCCCTGTACTCATTCCCCAAGGAGGAACTTCCCATGCCCGTAGCAGAAGCAGTGGCCACACACTCTGTCGCCGAGTCCATGCTCGCCGAATTCGAAACGCAGGCCCCCATCACGCGCAAGTTTCTTGAGCGCTTGCCCGAAGACAAGCTCACCTGGAAGCCCCACGAAAAATCCATGACTGCCGGCCAGCTGGCCTTTCATCTCGCCACGGTTCCCGCCGGCATTGTTCGTTTTGTCGGCAGCAATCCCGCGCAGGCGCCGGGCAAGTTCAACTTTCCGCAGCCGGCCAGCCGTGCCGAAATCCTGAAGGCGCACGACGAAGGCGTCGCCGTCGTACGCGAGCTTTTGCCCAAGTTCGATGACGCGGCCATGCAGGAAACCTGGCACATGCTGGCCGGCGATAAGGAAATCATGGCCCAGCCACGTGGCGAGTTTCTTCGCGACGTGATGCTCAGCCATTGGTATCAGCATCGCGGCCAGTTCAGCGTGTATCTGCGCATCTTGAACGTTGCGGTTCCCGCAAGCTGGGGCCCCAGCGCCGACGAGCCGCCGCCGTTCATGAAGTAAGCGGCTCTTCCCTCACTCCGCAGGGTTCTCGCGCATCCTCCACGAGAACTCGGCACTACGCATCTAAGCTCTCCAAAGGAGGCCCCTATGTGTCCTGTATGCGTGGCAACAACAGCGGCCATTTTGGCCGGCAGCACTGCCGGCACCGGCGGAATCGCGGCATTTATCGCAAAACTGTTTCGCCGCGGTAACTGAACAAGTAGCGGAACTTTCATCACATCGCAGCAAAGGAGCCCGCATGGCCACCGCAATATCATCCCAAGACCAGAAAGTCGTTTCGCACGACGAGTGGATCGCCGCGCGCAAGGAGTTTCTCAAGAAGGAAAAGGAATTCACCCGCCAGCGCGACGAGATCAGCCGCCTGCGCCGCGTCCTTCCCTGGGAAAAAGTCGAGAAGGACTACGAGTTTGCAGGCCCTGCCGGCAACGTCTCGCTCTCCGACCTCTTCGGCGGACGCAGCCAGCTCATCATCTATCACTTCATGCTCGGCCCGGGCTGGAAAGAAGGCTGTCCCAGCTGCTCCTACATCTCCGACCACTTCGACGGCATGACCATCCACCTCGCAAATCGCGACGTCACGCTCGCCGTGGTTTCGCGCGCGCCGATTGCCGAAATTGAAGCATTCAAGCACCGCATGGGCTGGAAGTTTCGTTGGGTTTCCTCAAGCGCGAGCGATTTCAATTTCGACTACCAGGTTTCGATTACGCCCGAGGAAGCGGGCAAGAAGCAGGTTTACTACAACTACGAGATGATGGAGTTTCCCGCCGAGGAACGCCCCGGCTTGAGCGTCTTTGCCATGGACCAGAGCGGAGCGATCTTCCACACCTACTCCAGCTACGCGCGTGGCCTCGACATTCTGGTTGGCGCTTACAACTTCCTCGACCTCGTGCCGAAGGGCCGCGACGAAGCGAGCCTCAAACACTCCATGGCCTGGGTTCGCCATCACGACAAGTACGGCGAAGGCTACTCGGTCGATCCCAGCCAGCCGTACATCCAGCCGGAAGTCGTCAAGCCCAAAGCAAGCGGCTCGTGCTGCCACGACTGAGGCTGTCAATCCAACCATTGGGCGGTCTTTTGGCTCTTCCGTCGAGCGAAGGGTCAGGAACTGAAGTGCTATTCTTGGCTCATTGTTCGGATGACCGCCTCTTCAAAAAATCAAGCTACGCGCGCCGTTGATCGGGAATCCAGCGGCATGCGCAAGCTTCAGGCCACGCCCGCACTTCTGCTCGTTGGCGGGTTGGGGACACGTTTGCGTTCCGCTGTCCCATCCCTGCCCAAACCGCTTGCTTCCGTCGGAAACAAGTCCTTCCTTGAGTTGTTGATTCGCCAGCTCAAGCATCAGGGCATTCGCCGAGTGATCCTGTGCACCGGCTATCTTGCCGATCAGGTCGAAAGTGAATTCGGAGATGGCCGCGCTCTGGACCTTGAAGTCAGTTACTCCAAAGAACTGGAGCCGCTCGGCACGGCGGGCGCCGTCAAGCTTGCCCAGTCCCATTTGGGAGATGCTTCCGAGTTTCTGGTCATGAACGGCGATTCCTTCCTCGAGATCAACTTGGCGTCCCTCATTCAATTTCATCGCGATCATCGCGCGCTCGTGAGCATGGCAGTCGTCCGAGTCGAAGACTCAAGCCGCTACGGAACCGTTCAGGTCGACACCAACCAAAAAGTGATAGGGTTCGTTGAGAAGGCCGGCAGCACCGGTCCCGGATGCGTAAACGCAGGCGTCTATGTTTTCTCGCCTGAAGTTCTTCAATACATCCCGGAAGGCCGCTCGAGCCTCGAAAAGGATGTCTTTCCCCGCCTCCTCAGTAAAGGTGTTTACGCGCAGCAGCACAGCGGAATGTTCATCGATATCGGAACTCCTGAAGATTATGCGAGAGCACAAGAGCTTTGCGATCGCTTGTATCGCGCGGCCTTATCGTGAACCAGTTTGACTTCGAAACTGACAAAGGTGTGAAGGTTCCATGACAGAAAAAACCGATTTCTCGCAGCGTGTCATTGAGTCCATCAAGGAATCCATCAGCGCCAAGGAGCGCCTGCTGGCCAGCACGGAAACGATTGCCGCAATCGCGCGCGTCAGCGAAGTCCTGATTGAATCTCTCCGCGCCGGCCATAAGTTGCTGCTGTTCGGAAACGGAGGCAGCGCCGCTGATTCTCAGCACATCGCCGCCGAATTCGTCGGGCGCTTTGCCTTCGACAGGCCCGCCTTGCCGGCCTTGGCCCTGTCAGTCAACACCTCGGCCGTCACCGCCATCGGCAACGATTATGGATTCGACCAGGTCTTTTCGCGGCAGATCGAAGCTCTTGGGGCTAAGGGAGATGTCGCCATCGGCATCTCCACCAGCGGCAACTCTCCGAATGTCCTTCAGGGATTGATCACCGCCCGCAAAATGGGTTTGCACACCGTGGCATTCACCGGCGGCAGTGGCGGCAAAATGATGGGCGCAGCGGATCACTCGATTTGCGCGCCCTCCAAAGAGACTCCCCGCATTCAGGAGTGCCACATCCTGATCGGCCACGTGATCTCACAGCTTGTGGAGCATGCGATCTTTCATGAACAAGGCCGCGTTTCTCGATCGTGATGGCGTCATTAACGTCAAGGCGCCCGAAGGCCAGTACGTCACTCGATGGGAGGAGGTGCGCTTTCTCCCCGGCGTCGCCGCTGCGATTTCCAGGCTGAACAAATCTGGCTTTCGCGTCATCATCATCAGTAACCAGCGCTGCGTCGCGAAAGGTCTGGTCACGTCAGCCGAAGTGGAAGCGCTGCACAAAAAGATCCGCAGAGAGCTAGCCGATCTGGGAGCCACAATTGACGCGGTCTACTTCTGCCCGCACGATACCGAGCCTGTATGCGATTGCCGCAAGCCCGCTCCCGGCATGCTCCTGCAAGCGGCCAAAGACCACCAAATCGATCTTCGTGCCTCGTGGATGATCGGCGATTCGGCGGCCGATGTTGCCGCCGGCAAAAACGCCGGTTGCAAAACCGTCTTGATTGGCCGGCGCGAAAGCTCAACCGCGAATCCTCCCGATTTGTTTGCCGAATCCCTGCTCGATGCCACCGAAAAGATTCTCGAGTTGCAGGGTCACTTCGCACGCTGAAGAATCCTGCTCCCCGCAGTGCGATGATGAAGAGGCATGAGCGTGCTCACTTCAGAAGCGGTGGTTCTACGCACCTGGCCGGTGCATGAGTCCGACCTTCTGGTGAGCTTTTTTACGCGCGATTACGGCCGGCTGAAGGGCATGGCCAAGGCTGCGCTCAAAAGCCGCAAACGGTTTGGAGGAGCGCTGGAGCCGATGACGCTGGCGCGGGCGTGGTTTGCAGAGCGACCGCGGCAAGAGTTGGTGCGGCTCGACCAGTTGGAGATTCTGCGGTCGCCCCTGTCGGCTCCGGTGGACCAGACGCGCATGGCGGTGCTGAGCTTTTATGCCGAGGTGATTGACGAAGCGCTGCCCGAGCGCGATCCGCAAGCGACGGTCTTCCGTCTGCTGGCCAGTGTGCTGGAACAGACCAGCGCTGTGAAGTCGGAAGCAGTTCAACCATGGATGGCGCTGACGTACTTCTCGTTATGGATGACACGGCTGATGGGGCTGCTGCCGGACATCGGTCACTGCATGGTGTGCGGAGACGCCCTCAACGAGGGCGAAGTGCGATTCAGCGCGTATGCCGACGGGCTGTTTTGCGGGCTGCATTCGAATGGCAGCGGGAGCGCACTCTCGGCCGACTCTTGGCAACTGGCGCAACGGATGCTGCGGGCGCCTGCTGCGGCTTTTGCCGGCGAGGCGTGGCCGAGGAAGCGCGGGCAGGATCTGCGCCGCTTTACGCTGCAAACGCTGGAGCGGCATTTGGAGCGGAGGCTGAAGACGGCGGAGGCTCTGGCGAGGCTGGGCGGGTGAAGGTCCATAGCGCCCAGATGGCTTGTTCCTTGGCTAAAATCGGCCTAGACTGGCTCTATGGAAGTCGAGTTCGGTCCCGATATCGAAGCCCGGCTCGCTGAGCGCGCGGCACGCCAATGCTTGAGTCCCGATGAGGCGTTGAGGGATGTAGTCACGCGCTATTTTCAGGAGGAAGACCGCTTTGTTGAAGCTGTCCAGCGTGGTGAAGCCGCTTTGGCCCGCGGCGAATCGCTGACTCATGATCAGGTCGGCGACCGGCTGCGACGCTTCCTCGAGCCGTGATGGAAATCCGGTGGTCGGTGCCCGCCGTCGAGGACTTGGACGCATCTGCCCTTGGGTTGAGCGCGTTCCCCCGGAAGCTGCAGACGCGTCGCGGCAACAATCTACCACAGCATTGCACAGCTCAAGAGCGTCCCCGGCCTGAGGCGCGCGAGCAGCCGCATGATCGGCTGGCGCGAGTTAGTGTTTGCGCCGCTCCCCTATCTTGCCGTTTCCAGGGTCAGGGAAGAAATGATTGAAATCGCGAGAATCTTTCATGGCGCGCAGGATTGGCCATAGGCGAATAGAAGCGCTGGCGAGGCTGGGTGCGTGAAGGTCGGATGCAATCCGACGCCCCGCAGCCTCCAGGCGCTTGTCTCCAAAGTAACTGGAAGAATCGATAGCTCGCCGGCTCGACTTATTCCGGCTGATAAAATCAACCCTTAGTCCCGACGAGAGAGAGTTGCCAGTGTCCGTTGCCCAGCCCGAAGCGCGCGTGAAGCCCACATCCCTGACCTTTCAGGATCTATTGTTCCGCCTGCAGGCGTTCTGGGCGGAGCGCGGATGCGTGCTGCAGCAGCCCTACGACGTTGAAGTGGGCGCGGGGACGATGTGCCCGGAGACGTTTCTGCGCGTGCTGGGGCCGAAGCCCTACAAGGTCGGCTACGCGCAGCCTTCGCGGCGGCCGGCCGACGGACGCTACGGCGAGAATCCCAACCGGCTGTTCAAGCACACGCAGTTCCAACTGATCCTGAAGCCGCCGCCGGTGAATGTGCAGGAGCTGTATCTCGAATCGCTCGAGGCGATGGGGATCGACCTGAAGCACCACGACCTGAAGTTCGAAGAGGACAACTGGGAGTGGCCGGCGGGAGGCGCGTGGGGCGTGGGCTGGCAGGTGATGCTGGACGGCCTGGAGATTACGCAGTTCACCTATTTCCAGCAGTGCGGGGGCATGGATCTCGATCCAATTTGTGCCGAGCTGACGTACGGCATGGAGCGCATCGCGGCGTTTCTCCAGGACGTCGACTCGATCTACGACATTGTCTGGGCGCGTGACCCCTCAACAGGCGCGGTGGTGACCTACGGCGATGTGCGGCTCGCCGAGGAGCTGCAGTTTTCGGTGTACAACTTCGAGATGGCCGACGTGCCCCGGCTTTGGGAGCACTTCAATTCGCTACGAGGCCGAGGCGCAGGCGCTGCTCGAAAAGGCGAATGCAGTGTTGACGGACGAACACGCCAGTCCAGAGGAAAAGAAAAGATTTCCATTGCTGGCGACGTACGAGCTGGCGCTGAAGTGCTCGAATCTTTTCAATCTGCTGGATGCTCGGGGCGCGATCAGCGTGACCGAGCGCGTAGGTGTGATCGGGCGGATTCGCGCGCTGGCGGTAGGTGTGGCAAAGGCGTGGGCGATACAGCAAGAAACAGCTTCTAGCTACTAGCCTCTAGCTTTTCCTTGCTGGGTTTTGATCAGATGCAACGCCGAGTTTTCTGGAGTGGGGATTCACTCCGCGTCGTGCGGCGCGAAGAAGGCTAGTAGCTGGAAGCTAGCAGCTAGGAGCTTGAGAGTAACGATTGTATGGCTGAATTCTTGATAGAAATCGGGCTCGAAGAGGTTCCGGCGCGGATGATTGCCGCAGCCGAAGCCGAGCTGGGCAAGCGGGTGGGCGAGCTGCTCAAGCGCGAGCTGTTGCTCGGCGCTGACGCGAAGATCACGACATACTCCACGCCGCGGCGTCTGGCAGTGCTTGCTGAAGGCGTGCGGGCCAAGCAAGCCGACAACGAAAAAGTGGTGATGGGCCCGTCGTGGAAAATCGCGTTCAAAGATGGCACGCCGACAGCGACTGGCGAGGCGTTTGCGAAGAAGGCCGGCATCACGGTTGAGGAACTGAAAAAGATCGAGACCTCCAAGGGCGAGTACGTGGGCGCGACGGTGAAGCTGATCGGGAGGACGGCGGCGGAGATTCTGGCTTCGGAGCTGCCGAAAGAAGTTCTCGGCGATCTACTGGGCCAAGAACATGTACTGGCGCGCTGCAAAGCCGGAGCGCTTTGTGCGGCCGGTGCGCTGGGTTGTGGCGATGCTGGACTGCCGAAGTCGTTCCGCGTGGAGATTGCGGGTATTGCGGCGGGCAATACGAGCCGTGGGCATCGCGTTTTGCACGGAGAAGCCCCCGTCGTGATCGATGCGGCGAAGAGTTACGCCGATATGTTGCGCGCGGCGTTTGTTGTGGTCGATGTCTCTGAACGCCGCCAGACAATCCGCAAAGCTCTGGACGCGGAAACTCGAAAAGTCGAAGGTGCCCGCTGGCGCGAAGACGAAGCGCTCGTGGAAACGGTGACGCACCTGACCGAGTGGCCGTCTGTGATCCTCGGCGAATTTGAGCGCGCATATCTTGACCTGCCTGAAGAGGTCCTGGTGACGGTGATGCGCGACCACCAGAAATACTTCGCGGTGGAAGATGCGCAGGGAAAGTTGGCGCCGCACTTTCTGGCTGTGCTGAATACGCAGGCGGACGAAGAGGGTGCGGCGATCATCCGGCACGGCAATGCACGCGTGCTGCGGGCGCGGTTCAAGGACGCGCGATTCTTCTGGGACATGGACCAGAAGGTGCCGCTCTCCCAACGTATGGAAAGCCTGAAGGCCGTGACTTTCCAAAAGGAGCTGGGGAGCTACTACTGGAAGACGGAACAGAACCTGGCGGTGGCGAATGCACTGGCCACGATACTCAAGAGCGCCGGCGCGCCGTTCGATGAAGCGGCGCTCTTCAAGGCGATCGAGCTGGCCAAGACCGATCTGACGACGGAGTTGGTGAAGGAATTCACCGAGCTGCAGGGCGTGATCGGTGGACTGTATGCGCGGGCACAGGGGCTCAGTGAGCCCATTGCGCGCGCCATCTACGATCAGTACACGCCGGCGTCGATTGAAGATCCGATTCCTCTGACGGTCGAAGGGCAATTGCTCGGAATCGCAGACCGCGTCCAAACCATCGTTGCGATGTTTGGCATCGGCAATGCACCAACTGGTTCGAAGGACCCGTTTGCGCTGCGGCGCGCGGCGAACTCGATCGTGAAGATTCTGGCCGAGTCTGAGCTGCCGCTGACCCTGAGCGACGTAATCAACGCGAGCGGCGTGAGCGACGCCGGCAAAGCCCAGGTCGCTGAGTTTTTCCGCGAGCGCCTGCAGTTCTATCTCAAAGACGTGCGCGGATTCGCTTACGACGTGGTGAACGCGGCGCTCGCAACCGGTGCTGACGATGTGCGCGACGCGATTGCGCGTGCAGCCGCACTTACTTCAGTGCGCGGCTCGGCTGATTTCGCCGCCGTTTCGGCCGCATGCAAGCGCATCAAGAACATCCTGAAGCAGGCCGAGGAAAAAGGTTTCCGTCCCGATGAGCAGAAGGTCGGCAAGCTCGCAGGTAAACTTCCCCTCGAAGGGATTGACCTCTGGGACCGGTCAAAAGAGATTGCGCCGCAGGTCGCCGGGCTCCGCGAGCAACGCAACTACGGCGACGCGCTCGTGCTGATTGCGACGTTGCGGCCGACGATTGACCAATTCTTCGACAAGGTGATGGTCCTCGATGCTGACGAGGCGGTTCGCAGCGCGAATCTTGGATCTGATCGCCGAGGTTCTGCGGAACTTCTCGACCATCGCCGATTTCAGCGAGATTGTGACCAGCTAGGCTCCCTGCCCACTCGAATGGTCCGGACCGCTCTGCGCGGCGGCCGAAGGCAACAAACGTCTAAAATCAATACAGATGGCGGACACCCTTTACTTAAGCCTGTGGTACCCGAACCTGCGCCTTGAGGCGCTCCCCGACAAGCTGACTGCGGTGCTGGGCGCCTTTGCCGCGCATGGGGGCGAGCCCAAGGTGTATTCGGCCACCGTATGGCCGGTGAGCTGGAACGAGACGCCGGTCTTTGAGCGGATTTACGGCCGGATGGCCGGCCTCATTGAACCGGGCCAGGTACCCGGTGCCGAGCCGCGGATGGCAGTGGAAGAGGCAACGGAGTTGCTCCATGAGGATTACGCTTACGAGTTCCAGATAGGGTGGAATTTGTGGGAACTGGAGACTGGGCCCCAAATCACGACTGCCGCAACGGACTCCGACCAGGAAGCGGGCAAATTAGCAAAGCTTGACGCGCGCTGGGCGCGAGGTCCAAAGCTGGTGCGCGTGACTGGGTACGGGCCATTGTTCGACGAAGGAGCCTATGAACAAGATGGTCACATCCGGATCGACTTCGGCAGCGATGCGCCGTTCCTCGAGGAGGATGTCGACTTGAGTGAAGTCGGCGCGAGACACATTGCAGAGAATGTGCGCCAACTGGTGGAGCTGACGGCGGGAGTGGAGAAGGCGTCGGGCGCAACGGCGCGCCTGCTGTGGAGCGAGCTGGGCGAGAGCCTGGCAAAAAGGCTCGCGGCGCGACTTGGAATGGAAAACTAGGCGTGCGCTTCACGATCGAGCGAATCCGGACGCTGGTGGTGGTGGCAGCGGTGCTGTTGCTGGCCACGCTGGGCGTGTTCCTGGTGAGAGCCAAATTGAAAAACGTGCTGAACCGGCACGATTTGCCGCAGAAGCTGGCCAAGGGCATTATCCAGGAGGCCAACGGGTACACCTTCGTTCACGCGTTTGGAGCGCACTCCCAGTACAGGATTCACGCGTCAAGGGAAGTGGAGCTGAAGAACGACTTCATCGAGCTCCATGACGTGCAGATCGATCTTTACGGCGCCGACGGAGCCCAGATTGATCGGATTTCTGGCGATACGTTTGAGTACAACCAAACTACGGGCCTGGCCATGGCCCAGGGGCCGGTGGAGATGTTGCTGACAAGGCCATCGGCGAGCACCGCGGAGGCCATGAAGACCGCCGGCAAAACAAAGGGTCGTGTGATCGCAGAGGTTGGCGCGGCATCCGGTTCAGGTGAACAGGTCGACGTGAAGACGAGCGGAATCACCTTCGACCGGAACTCAGGATTGGTGACGACAGCGCAGCAGGTCAACTTCTCCACTGCGCAAGGCAGCGGCAGTGCGCTTGGCGCGAGCTACGACTCGCAGAGCGGCTACCTGACGCTGCAGCAGGCCGTGGAGATGACGACGCATCGCGGCGCGGATGAAGTTCAAATTCACGCGCAGCACGCGGAGCTGGACCGGGGTGCGCAGACTTGCATGCTCATGAAAGCAAACGCCGAGTACAATGGCGGGCAGGCAGACGCGGCCGAGGCCAGGATTCTGTTTCGCGGGGATGGGTCGGCCGAGCGGCTGGATGCCAAGGGCGGATTTACGGTCGCAACCGCGAACGGCGGGCACTTGGCGGCGCCAGTAGCGTGGATGGATTTTGACGCGCACAGCGAGCCGCGCCATGGGCACATGGAGGGCGGCGTAACGATGGACTCGGCGGGCGACTCCGCGAATGGGGGCCGCACCGTGCACGGGACAGCGCCGTCGGCAGAGCTCAATTTTGGCGCCAGGGGCGAACTAAAGAGCGCGCACCTGGAGCGCGGCGTGGAGATGAAGAGCGAAGAAGGCGCAGGGCAAAATAGAGGAAATGCCGCGGTGCGCGTAAGCCGGACATGGCGCTCGCCTGTGGTGGACATCAACTTCCGGGTGGCAAAGAGCTCGGGCCATGGGCGCGCAGACAAAGGACAGTTGGAAGTGGAGACGATGCGTGGCTCGGGCGGGGTGACGATCACCAGCCGAAGCCAGCGCGGCAGCGCTATGGCAACGCCATCAACGATGACTGCCGATGTGGTGACGGGAATCTTCGGAGCGGGTTCGGTGCTGCGGACGGTAAGCGGCGTGGGGCATGCGGAGATCGACGAGACGACGGCGGCAGGAGCCAGGCAGACCGCGACTGGCGACCGGCTTGAGGCGCAGTTTGAGGAAGGCACGGACCAACGGACCAAAGGGACAAGGGACCAGGAAAATAGCGGACCTGGGGACCGAGGGAACAAGGGTGCACGCGAGCAAAGGAGCGAGGGGGCCGTTGGAGAGAGTGGGGCGCCAGGGGCGACCGGGCTGCGAACGGCAGAGTTGGATGGGAACGTTGTGCTGCTTCAGCAGCCTGCTCAGAAGCCGGGCGCACAGCCGCAGCCGCCTCTTCGCGCGACGGCCGGCAAAGCTGTCTATGAGGGCAAGGGCGAGTGGCTGCATTTGACGATCAGTCCACGCGTGGAAAACGGCGGCATGGAGTTAACGGCGGATCGGGTGGATGTGTCCCGGCAGTCGGGAGACGCCTGGGCGCGTGGCGACGTGAAGGCGACGTGGGCGGATGTTGGTGAAAAAGGTGGAACGCCAGACGGCGGAGTCGCGCTCGGTGGCAAGGGGCCGGCGCATGTGGTCGCATCAGAAGCGCAACTGAACCAGTGGACAGGCGAGGCGACATTTCGCGGGCATGCGCGTCTCTGGCAGGAGACGAATTTCGTAAGCGGGCCAGTGATCGTCTTGAACCAGCACTTGCAAACATTGGTGGCGCGCAGCAGCGATCCGGCAGAGCCGGTGCGAGTGGTGATGTTGAGCGCACCGAGTGCAGGCAGCGGCGGCGCGAAAGCAGAGAATCACCATGCGGGCGGGGATTCCAGCGACTCATCGGTCGCCTCGTCAGTGATCCGCGTGCGCGGAGGCGAGCTCAAGTATTCCGATGCGGAGCGCAGGGCGGTGATGCGCGGAGGCGCGCTGGGCGCGGTGATTGCTGAGACTGGCACGGCGACGTCTTCGTCCGATGCAGTTGAGCTGCAGTTGATGCCGCCGGAAAATCATGGCGGAAGCGGCGCGCAGGCGCAAAGCGGCGGCACGCAAGCGCAAAGCGGCGGCACGCAATCGCAAGTGGACCGCATGAAGGCGACGGGACATGTGGTGCTGACGATGCAGGGCCGCAGCGGGACCGGAGAGCAGCTCGTGTACCACGGCGCAACCGGAGAATATGTGCTGACCGGCAGCGCCGGCGCGCCGCCGAAACTGACCGATCCCCAGCGCGGAACTGTGACCGGCGAAGCTTTGATTTTCCATAGCCGCGATGATAGGGTCAGTATCGAAGGCGGCGGCCGCGAGACGGAAACGAAAACGACCGCTCCAGAAGCGCACTTGAAGTAAGGCGCACGCCGCGCCAGCGAGACGCATGGAAACATTGATTGCCGAGGGGATCGGTAAGAGCTACAAGCGGAGGCAGGTTGTACGGGACGTCAACCTGAGAATCTCCCGCGGCGAAGTGGTGGGATTGCTGGGGCCGAATGGCGCCGGCAAGACAACCAGCTTCTACATGATCGTGGGGCTGGTGCAGCCCGAGAGCGGGCGCGTGCTGGTGGACGAAACCGACATCACGCGCGTGCCGATGTACCTGCGGGCGCGGAACTTCGGCATCAGCTATCTTCCCCAGGAGCCTTCGGTTTTTCGCAAGCTGACCGTGGAGGAGAACATCCTGGCCGTGCTGGAAGCGCAGCCGCTGGGCAACCGGGAACGGCGAACGCGCGCCGAGAAGCTGATCAACCAGTTGAATCTGGGCCACATCCGCACCACGCGCGGGTATGCGCTTTCCGGCGGCGAGCGGCGGCGGGTGGAGATCGCCCGGGCGCTGTGCATCCAGCCGAATTTTATTCTGCTCGACGAGCCGTTCAGCGGAATCGATCCCATTGCGGTGCTGGAGCTGCAGAAGATCATCTTCGACTTGAAGGCCAGTGGGATCGGCGTGCTGATAACGGACCATAACGTACGCGAAACATTGAGCGTGACCGACCGGGCGTACATTATTGCCGAGGGGCGGATCTTCCGCACCGGAACTCCGCGCGAGTTGGGTAACGACGTTGAGGTGCGGCGGATCTACCTGGGCGAAGGATTCTCGCTGAACTAGCGCGCTGGACGCTCGACGTAAATCAGGCATATTCTGAAGGTTCCGCGGCGTTTGGGCGCCGCGGCATTGTTTTCTTCATAAGATTCCGGGATGGGCCAAACTCCAATTCGGGACCATGACGCGAATTGGTGATTCGATTCGGGGCAGTTTCTGGTTAAGCTTTATCACGCACGATTACACTCGCATTGAGCCAAAACGGGAAGAAACGCAACTATGCCGCTACTGCAACCAAGACTGAGTTTGAAGGTGGCCCAACGTCAGGTGCTGACGCCGGGCCTGATGCAGATGGTGAGCGTTCTTGCCCTGAACAAGCTGGAGCTGAAGGAGATGATCGATGCGGAGATGGTTGAAAATCCGGTCCTTGAGGAGATTGACGAAACAGTTCCGATGCTGGATGAGGTTGCAGGCCGCGAGGAGCGGCTGGAGCGCCCGGCAGAGGAAGCTGCTGCACCAGCCAAGAAGGATGTCTTCGACGAGATCGATTTTGGCTCGTACTTCCAGGAGTATCTTGACCCCGGCTATCGCACGCAGCCGGAGTACGAAGACAGCGAGAAGCCCTCGTTTGAGAACTTTCTCTCCCAGCCTACGACTTTGTCCGATCACCTGGCGTGGCAGCTGGGAGCGCTGAGCCTGGACCGAAAGCTGCTTGAGGCAGCGGAGTTTGTGGTTGGAAACCTGGATGAGGATGGTTATCTGGCGGCGAGCGAAGAGGAGCTCGCCTCTGCTTTTTGTGGTGTAGCAGCCGACGTGGCGGCGAGCAACGGACATGCGGCAGAGCTGGCCGCGGCGCTCGATCTGATCCGGCAGGCACTCGATCTGGTGCAGCATCTGGATCCGGCGGGAGTTGGGGCGCGCGATCTTCGCCAGTGCCTGGCCCTCCAGGTTGCGGCGCAGCAGCAGGAGTTTGACCACTTGTACGGAAGTGGGACGGAGGAGGCGGACGAGCTATCGCTCGCTGACCCGCATGGAAGCTTCCGCGCCGAGGCTGAAGCCAAAATCGACGAGCGGAGGCGGGCGATGGAGGTGGCTGCTCTGATTGTGGAAAGCCACCTGCCTCTGCTGCAGAAACGCGATGTGAAGGACCTGGCGCGGGCGGCACAGGTGACTGCGGAAGAGGCACACGCGGCGGTGGAGTTCATTCGCACGCTCGACCCGCGGCCCGGACGAATGTACAACCGCGAACAGACGCGGTTGATCGAGCCGGACGTGTACTTTGTGAAGCGCGGCGGCGAGTGGGTGGTCAGCATGAATGAAGAAGACCTGCCCAGCCTGCGGTTGAGCCAGCGCTACCGGCGCATGCTGGTTTCGGCGGACACCGACAAGGAAGTGAAGGAGTACGTGAAGGAGCGGTTCCGCTCTGCGCTCCAACTGATGCGGAACATTGCGCAGAGGAAGAGCACGATTTTGCGGACCTGCGAAGTGATCGTGCGGCGGCAGCAGGAGTTCTTCGAAAAAGGCGTGGAAGGGCTGCGCCCGATGATGATCAAGGAAGTGGCCGAGGAGATCGGCGTTCACCCCTCGACCGTGAGCCGCGCCGTGGCCAACAAATATGCGCATACGCCGCAGGGCGTGCTGGAACTGCGGTTCTTCTTCTCGGAGGGTGCGAACGGGCCGGAGGGCGCAGATACGCCGCTCCTGGTTTTGAAGCGCAAGGTGAAGAAGTTCATCGAAGACGAGGACCCGAGACACCCGCTGACCGACGACCATCTTGCGGCGATGCTGCAGTCCCAGGGGATTCAACTCACGCGGCGCACCGTGGCGAAGTACCGCGAGGACATGAACATTCCGTCGACCCACCAGCGGCGGAAGCGGGTCTAGCGCCCGGCATTCAGCCGTCACCCTTGGAATTTCAAACTTGCAGAACCATAGCCTCCGGGTATCCCTGGTCCCATTGATGGGACCAGGGATACCGCGAATATGGCCCGGCCCCGAGATTTCTCGCGAGCTGATAGCGGGCGGCAAAGCGCCCGACGGTTACGGGCGCGACGGGATCACGCCGGGTTGGAAGAGATCCGACAGATCGTTCACATTGGCAGCGTCGCCCAGATAGGGCGACGATCCCCCCGTCGCTTTCACGTGGAAGATCTCCTGCATGGTGCGTAAATCTGACGAATGGGTGTATGGAATGGAGCTTGCGTAGGGCAGGCCGTTCTCGTTTTCGTGAGCGAGCGGGGAGATGACGATCTCGCCGACAGTGTGGTTGAAATCGTCGGCGTTGTCGCCAGTCTCGCCGTCGGATTCACTCTCATCCCACCAGAGAATGATGACGCCGCCATCTTTGTACGCTCGCGATGCCATGATCATCGGAACCAGACGGCTGATTGCGTTGTCGCCCGCTTTGATCTGTGCCGCATCGCCCGTGAGGCCCGCAAAGCCGCCCGTAAGGCCGCTGTGCTGTTCGTTGTACTGGTCGGGCGTGATCCAGTTGTAGTCGGCGACGGAATCGTTGGCCAAATCGAATGCGAGCTGCTGCAACGGCGCGTATTTGAGCCGAAGCGGGTTTGTAGTTGTGGCGTTGTTGCCGCCGTTCGTGTCAGTGAAGAACAGCATCGGATTATGCTTGGGCGCGTAGTTGTACTGGGTTGAATCGTTATATGCGTTCAGGTAGTTGCCCGGACCGAAAACGCCGGAGAGGCTGACCAGCGGAACGGTCCACTCGCTCTTCGGCAAGGGGCAGGTTGATGAGTTTGCCGCTGCTGGTAGTCAGGTCGGTGTCCTCCTGATAGGACTTCCAGGTTCTTCCAGCCCTTTGCAGCAGCCCACTCAAATGCTGGGTCGTAGTCTGCGCGTTCGGTGGATTGTCCTTGTAGGGATCGTCGTCGTTGAGAATGCCGAAGTTGGTGCCCGCCTCAGCCCAGAGGTAGTTGGGCTCGGATGGATGGATGTGCGGATTGTCGCCGCCTTCAGTGGCGAGCACGTTGTGGTAGGCCGTGGCATAGGAGACCTGCGTGCTGATGTTCACGAGCCGGCCGTCGACAAAGACAGTCGCAGTGCCGTTGACGAGGCTGTTGATGAAGGGGGCGTTCGGGTTTTGAAAGATGGGCTGAATGCCGCCGCTGACAGTCGTGGGCTGAGTCCAGTCGTGGTTTTCGAGAGCGATGACGAAGACGTGCTTGACTTCGTGATCGTCGAAATCGTGATCGCCATCATGATCGCGATCCTGGGCGCGAGCGAACCAGCAGCCGAATGCAGCCAGTAGCGCGAACGCAGTCAGAGTACGGAGACGAGGGAAGGGAGCCATTGAAACCTCCAGATTATTTAGGGAATTTTGGCGCGAGTGAGTCCGCGTCGTCCACGATGACCAGGGGAACGAGGACGAATCACCGATGCTGGAGATTTTTTAGCAGGCGATTATTGCGGCGAGATGATGGGTAGATTAAAGATCGTGCTGCGCCCAATCGCTGCACGAAAAATGAGGCAACATCAGCGGTATTACGCTCCCTGATTCTTATGCTCGTGGCCGGTTTACCCGTGAGATCCTTCCGCCAACCCCTACCGGCAATCCTTAAAACACAAGTTCTGGCTGAAAAACACAAGAACGTGATTCTGGAAACGATCCGCGACGGCGCTGGTGTGCGTGCCATGGAAGATCTCGAAGCTGTTGGCGATTCCGTAGCTATCGAGAATGCCGTGGAGCTTGATGGTGTCGAAGCGCAACCCATCCTGATCGCCGACGTCGATCCCGATTGCTTTGTATTGGCGCAGATTGCCAATGTACTGATCGATGAACGCGAGGGGCGCATTGGCAGCAAATTTCGCCAGCGATTTCCGGCTGCGGAACGCCGTCCTTGGTTGGCAGGTCGAAATACATCGGTGGATTCTTTGGATCGGGCGCCCACGCTGCCGCGTTTGCATACGGGGCGGCTCCGAAGCCGGGCGACTGTGCCGCCAGGTCGGCCGGAGACTTGGCCGCCGCCACCTTCTGCTCGCTGGCAATCGCCCGCTCCTTCGCCTGATCGGCGGGGCCCGGTCCGCCGCCGGTCATCGGTGACATGCAGCACGGACTCATGATGTAAATGCTTCCAAAGATGCCGGGATCTTTCATGGAGATCCGCGAGACGCCGTAACCGCCCATGGAATGCCCGGCGAGACCGCGGCTGGCGGGAACGGGGATCGTCCGGTAATGTGCGTCAATATACGCAACGAGATCGTGCGCGATGAAATGCTCAAAGTCGCCGGTGGTGGCGGAACTGGAGTACATTGACCCGCCGTAGATGGACTTTGAATCCGGCAGGACCACAATCATTTCGTGCGCCCCAAGCGCAAACGCGCCCTCGATGGTTTGCGGCACATGTATCTCGTGCGTCCATTGCTCGGCGCCAATAAAGAATCCGTGCAGCGCATAGACGACGGGATAGCGGCGAGTCTTGCTGGTGGCGTAGCTCGGCGGAAGAAACACAAAAACGTCGCGATCGGCGGCCTCGCCTTCGAGGTTGCCTTCGAGCGACTTGGCGTGAACTTTGATGTGCTCCACCTGGACGGCCTTTGCGCCGGGAACGACAGGCGGCACTTCGGTGGCGACCTGCGCCGAACCGAGCGAAGAGAATGCCAACGCCAGAGTGAGGGTTGCGACGAGCGCGCTCGAAATTCTGTGTGATTTCATTGTTGCTCCATTCAACTTGTCGAGCTCGAAGCTAGCGCCGCGCTCGTTCGGTCTCGTCCGTCCGTTCCGAAAAAGCAAAGACCATTCGACGGTTGAGAAATCGTTTACCAGATTACCAGCCGCCATCCAGCACAACATAGCGAGATGCTGCGGGCTGATAGCCAAACCGCTCTTACATTGCTTCGGGGCTTTCGATGCCGAGGAGCGCGAGGGATCCGACAAGCTCGCGCAGGGCGATGGCTGCGGTGGCGAGCAGAAATGTTTTGCGCGCGGGGTCTTCTTCGGTCAGGATGTGATGGCGATGGTAGAAGTTGGCGAACTCCTGCGCGAGTTGGAAGGCGTGCTTGGCGAGATAGGCAGGCTCCGATGTCCCGATACATTGCTCCAAAACCTGGGAAAAACGGCCGGCGCGCAGCCATAGAGCCCAGATGTCCTCGTTCTCGTCGCCGCTGAAATACTGCGCCACGCGGCTGTTGTCGGCATCCGCTAACCCCGCGAACCGCGCTAACTCCGCGTCCGGCGTTGTGTTGCCCTTGCGGAAAATGTTGCGAATGCGGACGACGGCGTACTGAATGTAAGGGCCCGTCTCGCCCTCGAAACTTAATGCGTCTTTGAAATCGAACGCGATGACCGAGTTGCGCGTGACCTTGAGCATGAAGTAGCGCAGGGCGCCGATGGCAATCTGCTCCGCGATCTTCTGGCGCTCGGCGTCATCGCGGCCGGTTTTGCGCGCGTCGACTTCTGCACGCGTGGCGGCGATGAGCTTGTCGATAAGGTCGTCGGCCTTGACGCCGAAACCTTTGCGGCCGCTCACTTCGATGTAGGATTTTTTCTGGTCTTCTTCTGAAATGTCATAGCCTAGCTCGACGGCGCAGCGGGGCGTGAGGGCGACCATCTCGTAGCTGAAGTGCGTGTAGTGATCGGCCTGGTCGGTGTATCCCATGCCGCGCAGGGCCTGGATAACGTTGGCCTGCGGGTCCGACTGGCGCGCATCGATCACGTTGTAAATTGCGGTTGCGCCGCCGAAGCGCGGATGGTCGGGCTCGCCGGATTCAGCGGAGATCCAACACTCATGGCCGGGGCACTCGTGATCGGGATAAGTAAAAAAGCGCTTGTAGCCAAAGTCCTTGCCGAGCAGGCCGAACTTCCAGAGGTGGTAGGCGATGTCTTTGCCGACGTAAGTGACGGTACCGTTCGAGCGGACGATCACCTTGGCATCTTCGTCGGTGTTCTCGGTCGTCTCGGCTCCGGGCCGCGTCATCACCCAGCAGCCTTTATTCTTGCCGTCGTTTTCGAAGTAAAGCACGCCGGTCTGCTTGAGCTTTTCGAAAGCGGCTTCCCAGAATTTCGAGGTGAAGAATTTCGCTTTCGCGCGGCAAAAAGTCGTACTCGATTCCGAGGCGGAGCATCGTTTCGAGATGGCGGCGCAGGACAGCGGTGGAGATCAGGTCGGCGATTTCGGCTGTCGTCGTTGCCGCCCTGCTCGATGAGGTGCAGCGTGTCGAGACGCAATTGTTTGCGCGCGGCTTTTTCTTCGTCGGTCCCTTCGCCGTACCACTGCGACGTGCGCGCGTAGAGATCCCAGCAGTAGTAGTCGATGCGCTCGCCGTTTTCGTGCAAGCTCGGCGAGCAGTGCACGAACTTCGGCGACCGATTTGCTTTTCGAGATGCAGAAAGCCGACAACGACGTCGGCAACCTGGACGCCGGTGTTGTCGATGTAGTTCTGCACATCAACTTTGTAGCCGGCGGCGCGGAGCAGCCGGACGAAGGTGTCGCCGAGAATCGCGTTGCGCAGATGGCCGATATGCGCAGCCTTGTTCGGATTGATCGAAGTGTGCTCTACAAGCGCGTGCCCTGGGTGCCCCACCTTCGCGACGCTTTTGTTCCCGTCGCTAAGGTGGGATGGGAGATCGGCTGTCATTCTAACCGCAGCGCCCCGGTCAAGATACGCGTTGATATAACCCGCGCCGGCCACCTCGAATTTTGCGAAGCCGTCGACTGCACCTAATGCGGTTACGATTTCCTGTGCGATGATCTTCGGAGCCTTGCGCAGCTTACGCGCCAGTTCAAATGCAATCGGCGTGGCGATTTCACCCAGACGCAACTCGGGCGGAGTCTCGAGAGGGATCGAGCCAATCTCCAAATCGTATTTTTCCTTGAGGACGATGCGTAGACGATCAGCGAGCTGCTTTTCAAGTTCGAGAACCACGCGATGAGCCTCGGGAAAATACTTGATTTTCCTAGTGATTTTAACACCCGCAGTGAAGTTGCCTCTCAAAGAGCCGCGTGCGGCAACGGAATGAGCGCGCAGACGGGCATTCGAAGCGCAATGCCTTAAGATGGAAAGGGATTGCCAGTCTCGCCGTCTCATTTGTCTGCGCGAGCCGAATGCACTCATCATGACTGAAACAGCACCGAATCAGATTCGAACTCAAACCGCTTTTACCTGACCACGCCGATTTACTACGTGAACGCGCGGCCGCACCTGGGCCATGCGTACTCGACCATCGTGTGCGACGCGATTGCGCGGCGCAAGCGCGCGCTGGGGATCGAAACGTGGTTCTTGACAGGCACCGACGAGCATGGGCAGAAGATCGAGCGCTCGGCCAAGGCCGCCGGGTGCACTCCGGCGGAGTTCGCAACAAAGGTTTCAGGCGAGTTTCGTGGATTATGGGATCGGCTGGGGCTGACGTACGACGATTTCATTCGCACAACGGAAGAGCGGCACAAGCGCGGCGTGCAGAAGTTGTTTGCGGCGTTGCGCGACAACGGATACATCTACAAGGGCTCGTACACGGGACAATACTGCGTCTCTGACGAGGCGTATGTGGATGGGCCGCCGGGAACGCCGTGCCCCGATTGCGGGCGGATGACGGAGACCGTGAGCGAGGAGAACTACTTCTTCAAGCTGTCGGCGTTCGAGCGGAAGCTGCTGGAGTTCTACGAAGCGAATCCAGAGTTCATGGGGCCGGAGTCGACGCGGCGCGAGGTAGTGAGCTTTGTCCGCAGCGGGCTAAGCGATGTTTCAATCAGCCGCACGACTCTCACTTGGGGCATCCCCGTTCCCGGCGACGAAAAGCACGTGATCTACGTCTGGTTCGATGCCCTGGCGAATTACATCACTGCTCTCGGTTATGGCTCGGACGACGATCAAAAATTCAAAAAGTTCTGGCCGGCAGACATTCACCTGATCGGAAAGGAAATCAGCCGTTTCCATTGCGTCTACTGGCCGGCGTTTTTGATGGCCGCGGGGATTGCGACGCCGCGCTCTGTACGCGCAAACGGCTGGCTGCTCTTTGATCAGGGAAAGATGTCCAAGTCGCGCGGAAACATTGTGCGCGCCGAGACGGTTCATGAAGTGCTGGGCGCCGATGCGCTTCGGTACTTCCTGCTGCGCGAGATTCCGTTCGGACAGGACGGAAATTTTTCCTTTGACGCCCTCGTGCAGCGTTACAACGGCGACTTGGCCAACGGCTATGGCAACCTTGTGAGCCGCGTGGTCAACATGGTTCACAAATACTTCGGCGGCGTTCTGCCGGAGGCCGGCGCGGAGACGCCGGCAGAGGCCGCCCTGCACTCGAACGCTGAGGCGGCGATCGCGGCGTTTGGGCCCGCGTTTGACGATCTGAATTTTTCAGAAGCGCTCAAGAGCCTGTGGCTTCTGGTGGCGGAGACGGATGGCTACTTGACGGCCAACGCGCCTTGGAAAAAACCGCCTGAGCGCTCGGACGCGGAACACGCGAAGCATCAGGCGCGCGTGCTGGCGACAGCGGCGGAGTCAATTCGCGTGATTACGGCGCTGGTCTATCCGATTCTTCCAGATGCAGCATCCAAGGTCTGGGAGCAGCTCGGACTGGGCAAGCTGGCGGACGCGGCGAAGCAGGGGTTTTTGAGTGACCTCGCGTGGGGCGGATTGAAGGCCGGAACGAGATTCGGCGAGCCTTCGCCGCTGTTTCCACGCGCGGAAAAGGATGCGATTGATCGTATGCAGAGCCTTGAAGACGAAAACAGCCGCAATGCCGTAGGGTCGGCAAGCGAGCAGGAGATTGTAGCGCCGCCGCCGAAGGCGGAGATTGTCGCACCGTCGACCGCGCCGGCAGCAACATCCGTTGTTCCCGTCGCAGCGAAAACGCACCAGAAAACCCGCGGATCAGATGGCCCGACTCTCACAACTGCCGCTCCGGCCGATCCGGCCAAGCCTGTAGAAACGGCAAAGGTCCACCAGGTTCCTGCGCCGCTGGCCAGCAGCCGTCTGAATTTCAACGCCTGCTCCGGCTGCCGGCGAAGCCTCGCTGGTTCCAAACTCGCAACTTGGAACCCAGCCGCCCGCCGCAGTTGAAACAGCCGCGCCAAAAGAAGCCGCACAGCACATCACGATCGACGACTTCGCCAAAGTGGAACTCCGCGTGGCGCAGATCCTGGTGGCCGAGCGCGTGCCCAAGGCGGACAAATTGTTGCGTCTCGAGGTCGATCTTGGAACCGAGAAGCGGCAGATCCTGGCCGGCATCGCGGAATACTACGAGCCGGAAAAGCTGATCGGGCGCAGAATCGTCATCGTCGCGAATCTGGCTCCGCGAAAAATGCGCGGACTCGAATCCAATGGGATGCTCCTGGCCGCTTCGCTCGAAGGCGGTGCACCGGTATTGGCTGGATTCCTTGAGGATGTGCCGCTGGGCGCGCGGCTGAAGTAAGACAGTGTTCAGCCATCAGCACTCAGTCTCCAGATTTTGTGAGCAGAGATAATGCGGCACCCTTGAGCATCAGCCTGGTGCGAGCGAAGCGAGCGGCTGCTCCATGCAATGATGGTGCGGAAGGCGGGACTTGAACCCGCAAGCCTTTTGGGCGCCAGCTCCTAAGGCTGGTGTGTTTGCCATTTCACCACTTCCGCGCGGTGCGGCGCAGGGCTAGCCTGTCCATCTCAAGTCTAGAGTGAAAACGACGCAGGTGGCAATGCGCCGGCGGTGGGATGCGCGCCGGGGCGCCTTATTTCTTCTTCCTCGAAAAATCTCCGCTCTTGCCGCCGGATTTCGATTCGAGACGAATCTCGCGAATGACGATCGCCTTGTCGAGCGCCTTGGTCATGTCATAGACGGTGAGCGCCGCAACGGAGGCTGCGGTCAGCGCCTCCATTTCGACGCCGGTGGGGCCGGTCGTCGACACAGACGACGTGATGCGCACGCCGCCTGCCACGATTGCGGCCTCGACGTCGACATGCGTAAGCGCGAGCGGATGACACATGGGAATCAGATCGGCTGTACGCTTGGCAGCCTGGATTCCGGCGAAGCGCGCGACCTCCAGCGGATTGCCCTTTGGATTGGAGGGCAGGGCGGCGAGCACCGCCGCCGAAAGCTCAATGAAGGCCGACGCATTCGCCGCGCGGCGCGTGGGCTGTTTGGAGCTGACATCGACCATGGCGGCCTGGCCGGATGCGGCAAAATGCGAGAGGCGCAAAGGCTTGCTGCGCTTGGGCTTTGGCATTGAACTCCTCAGGAAAGCAGAATGCGGACGATCGAGTTCGCGCAAAGGCGATCGGCGTCTTCAGGCACGACCAGGAAACAGTTGGCGCGGGCCATGGCGGCGAGATCGCCCGAGCCTTGCCAGGGAACAAGCGCGACCTCAGGAATGGGACCCGCAAACGTGCAGGCAGCGGGCAGAAAGCGGGTCAAGCCGGTTTTGGTTTTGACGTCCTCGGTAAGGCGCGCGAGAGCGAAGCGGGGACCCAAATCTCGCCGTCCGGCAAGGGCGGCCACAACAGGCGCTGCGAAAAGCAGAAAAGTGACCGCCGAGGAAACGGGATTGCCCGGCAGCCCAAAGCAGCACTTCGTGCGGTTCTTGTCTTGGTTTAGTCTTGTGGAACGACTGCCTGGCCACTCCGCAAACACAAGCGGCTTGCCGGGCTGGATGCGGACGCCGGTAAATTGAAAGCGTGCGCCGGCGCGGAGAAGAGCCGGTTCGACAAGGTCGAATTTGCCCGCGGACACGCCGCCGGTGATGAGCAGCAGATCGGCAGAAGCGGCGCGGACGAGCGCACCATCGAGGGACTTGGCCGTGTCGCGAGCGATCGGCAGCACCCAGGGTTCGCCACCGGCGGCGGAGACCATTGCCGCCAGCATCGCACTGCTCGAATTACGAATCTGGCTGGGGCCGGGCGTTGAGCCGATGGGCACGAGCTCGTCGCCGGTGGAGAGAATAGCTACGCGCGGCTTCACGTAGACATTCAGGGTGGTCGACCCGCAGGAGCCCGCGAGCGCGATCTGCGCAGAACCGATCAGGCCGCCTTCGGGTAGAAGTTTGTCTCCTTTGTGCGCCTGCGCGCCACGGGCGACGATGTTTTCGCCTTTGCGAATCGTGCGCGAGGGTTCGAGACGAATGGCGCGCGTGGAAGCAGAGCCAACCTCTTCGACATGCTCGAGCATAACCACAGCGTCAGCACCAGCGGGAACAGGCGCGCCGGTCATGATCTCCCAAACCGAACCACGCGGAAGTTTACCGAAAGCAGATTGCCCCGCTCGAATTGACCCGACGACGGCGAGCGGACGATGCGTTGAGATATCCGCCGCCCGGCAGGCAAAACCGTCGCGAGTGGAACGCGCGAATGCGGGCTGATCGGCGTCGGCTCGGAGCGGCTCTGCAAGCACACGGCCGAGAGCCTGACTGAGACGCACTCGCTCAACTTCGGGGCGAATGCGGGCCAGCCTGGCAGCGTAAGCACTGACCAGTGCGGCGGCCTCGTCAAAACTGGGCAATGCGGAGCCCGCCGATGCGAGGCTGGGTGACTTCGACCTGCGGCGCGCCGTACTCATGGAATGGATTGTAGAGGGTCAGCGGCGCGTCGCGTCATTTCTCAGGGGCCGGACCAGAAGCAGTGGGGCTAGGTGTGCTCGCTGGTTCGCCTGTCCTCCCGAGAATGGTGGTTACTTCAGCGGCATGCGGGCCAGTAGGAGCGAGCTGAAGGTACTCGCGAAATGCATCGGCGCAGCCAGGCGGCAGAACGAGCTTATTCGTCTCGGGATCGACGCGGGCATCTTCAGCAAGCCCCGCGGCCTTGATGTAGTAAAGAATGGCCTGGTTCGGATCGGCTTTTATGGCTTTGTCGGCGGCATCAACTTGCGCAGGAAAGTTTCGTGCGTTATAGAAGATCACGGCCTGATCGCGAAGGTACCTTGCGGCGTTCGGCGGATCGGCCTTTGCGGCGGCATCAAACGCGGCGTTCGCTTCGTCCACCATCAGGGTGCGGGCATACACCTCGCCCAGGCCGGCTTCTGCGGCGCCCACAACCTCCGGTCGCGGCGGATCAGTTTTCACTGCGAGGTCAAGAGCCTTCTTGAAGTTAGCTTCTGCATCGAGGAAATTCTCAAGACCAGTTTGGGCCCGCGCGAGATTAATCCACAGGACTGGCTCGGCCGGAGCTACCGAAGCATCTTTGGTCATCAAGATTTCGATTTCGGACAGCTTAGCCTTCTCGATATCAGCGGTCATTTCATCGCCCCCCGCATCGGTCGGCGCCGCGCCCACCTTCTCGGCTGCCGTTACACGCGCATTCTCCGCAGCCCGGAAATCCAGATTCGCAATTTGCAGGTCGGCTTCGATGGAAGCGGCATCGCGCCTGGCGCCGTTGGCTGAAGCGGCGTTGGCCTCCCTTAGCTCCTGCAATTGCAGTTGCTGTTCCGGCGAGAGCCTGGCGACGAACTCCCGGCGAGTCATGTCCACGTCCTGCTCCCGATCCTGCCCGTCGATCACCTGGACCCCGTTGATGTAGTCGACGATCTTGCCCTCCGGCGTATCGGACGCGCGATAAACGATCGTATATTCGCCCGCAGACGCCTGGCCGGAATAATCGCCCGAGGAAGAGACGGGAAAGTTGTAGCTCAAAGTTACGCCGCCGTCGACAGAGAGGCTCACGGTTCCGTCTTTCTGAGGGATGCCGGCGGGATTGATCACGCGGCCGTGAATCGTCCCCGTGTCACGGGCGGGCTGCTGCGCCGGCAAGGCGACGATGGCAGCCAAGAGCAGGCCAGCCAGGAACGAGAGGCCTTCGGCAGAAATGCGCAATCGGAGCGCAGAACACATGCAATGGATTGTAGTGGGCGCCGTGCAGACACAAAAGGCGCCCGCAGTGCGGACGCCTCTTGCGGCAAATGTGGAGCCGGCAGGGTTAGTGGGCCTTGGGCGCCTTGTAAGAGGAACTGACTTTTTCTCCCGCCTGTTGCAGGATGCCGGCGACTTCTCCGGCATAGGGGCCCTCGGGCGCCAGCTCAAGATACTTTTGATAGGCCGCTACGCAATCGGGGGGCAGAACGATGCGGTTTGTCTTGGGATCGATGGTGGCATTCGCAATCAACCCTTGGCCCTTGATGTAGTACAGCAGGGCCTGATTGGGGTCGATCTTGATGGCTTCGTCAGCCGCGGCCGCCTCGGCGGCATTGTTGTTCAGCTGGTAGAAGATGACCGCTTCGTTTCTCAGGAAGAGCGGAGCATTCGGCGGATCGGCCTTTGCGGCAGCGTCAAAGGCCGCATTGGCTTCAGGAACCTTGCCCGTGCGAGCATAGACCTCGCCGAGACCCTCGTTGGCCGCGCCGATGACAGGCATGCGAGGCTTCTTCGAAGCCGTTTCAAGGTCAAGCGCTTTTTTGTACGACGTAATGGCATCGTCGTAGTTCTTAAGCCCGGCTTGCGCGTACCCGAGGTTACTCCACAGCAAGGCCTCATCCGGCTTGGCTGCAGAGTCTTTCGTCATCAAGCTCTGGATATCGGTGTACTTGGCGGTCTTGATTTCCTCGACCTTGGCGGCGATGTCGGCTTTGGATGCGCTCGCGCCAAGCGACTGCGTCGCAGTTGCTAATGCAGCGTCGATGTCTTTCTTGTCCCCGCCAACGGCTTTCAGATCGGCATTGAGGCTGTTGATCAAAGCATTCGCCTTGAGGGCCTCGGCATTCTGCTTCCTCAAGTCATCGAGCTGCTTCTTCTGGTCGGGCGTCATCTTGTCGATGTATTCCTGCCGCGACATATCGTCGTCCTGCTCGAGATCCACTCCGGCGACAATCTTGATGCCGCGGATGGAGTCGACCATCTGGCCGGCCGGGGTATCCGGCGCTCGATAGACCAACGTGTAGGTTTGGGGCTTTGCTTCGCCGGAATAGGAGCCCGTCGAATCGACCGGGAAAGTGAAGTCCAGCGTATGGCCGCCGTCGAGCGAGAGGCTCACCGTCCCGCCTCCCTGGGGTTGTCCTGTGGGATTAATGACGCGACCGTGAATCTTACCCATGTTTGCGGCGGGCTGGGATTGTGACTGAGCGGGCGGAATGGCCAATGCGAGCAGGCCAGCCGCAGCGGTTAGACCCAGCAAAACTGAAAGTGCGCGTTTCATGTCATCTCCTTGAGAGTAGCGGGACGAGTCCTGCCCGCTGTCTCTAAAAAATTCGAATTCCAAATGCCCAGCAGTGAATGAATCTGCGCGGTTGCGGCGCCCTTCCACCTGTGCTTTGCAGATCCTGCACTTTCTAGGATGCTAAAGCGCTTTTGAAGCTCACGCCTCGGTCCAAGTGCACATTCCCCGCCAAAACAAAGAGCGCAAAAGCGCAGTTCAAAGCCGGCGGGGGACATTTCCAGCAAAACCAACGTTAAATCCAACCAAGCACCCCGCACAAGGGGATTAAGTCCAAGCGTCCCACTGCAGCCAAAGACAAGACCGCCCCCAACTCTGCCGACGATGGTTGAGGTCCCAGGCTGTCTGCTCCGCAGAGACGCCGATCGGCGCCTTGAGGATTAGCCAATGCAATGGTAGTGCGGCGGGCGCCGGACAGTGTGTGGCGCGGATCACACACTAGAATCGGGATATGAGGACTTCGATTCGCAAGGCCACCGCGGCGGACGCAGCGCAGATTTTGAAGTTTATCCAGGCCCTGGCCACCTTTGAGCGCGCGCCGGATGCGGTCGTGGCGACCGAGGAGGGTCTGGTCCGGGACGGATTTGGTCCGCGCCCCTTTTTTGAGTGCTTGATTGCCGACTACAACGGCCAGCCGGCCGGATTTGCTCTCTACTTCTTCAATTATTCCACGTGGGTAGGCCGGCCCGGCATCTATGTCGAGGACCTGTTTGTGCTGCCGGAGTTCCGGCGGCTTGGCATCGGAAGGGATTTGCTAAAACGGGTTGCCGCGATTGCGCTTGAAAATGGCTGTCAGCGCTTGCAATGGCAGGTTCTGGATTGGAACACTCCGGCGATCGATTTTTATCGCACCATCGGCGGGGAGTTCATGGACGAATGGCGCACGGTACGCATGAACGGCGAGGCGCTGGAGAGACTTGCGGGAATTGAGCGACTGGCCTCTAGCGGTGGGGCAGACGGCGCTTGCGCGCCATGAGGCCAGCGAATTCCGCCTTCGTTCCGATGCGCGGCTAAGGGTGCGTGGCCGTAAACGGCCAAGCTGAGGACGAGATGACGAAGATCTGCGTAATTGGCGGTGGTTTGGCCGGACCAGAGGCGGCGCTGACGGCTGCTCGTCTCGGCTGCGAGGTCGATCTCTACGAAATGCGCGCCATGGTGGACGGTAAGCCTCGTTTGACACCCGCGCACCAGACTACGGATTTCGGCGAACTGGTCTGCTCGAATTCGTTAAAAAGCGAGTCGGTCAATACAGCGCCGTGGCTTCTCAAACAGGAAATGCGGCGCTGGGGTTCGGCGCTTTTGAGAATCGCCGATGAGACGGCAGTTCCAGCGGGGCATGCTCTGGCCGTGGATCGCGTCGAGTTTTCGCGGCGCATTTCAGAGGCCATCGCTGCGGAGCCGAAGATTCGCGTGATTCGTGAAGAAGTGACTCACCTCTGCACGGACTTCGTCCAAGACCAGAACGGTGCGAAGCACTGCACGATCGTCGCGACCGGGCCGCTCACTTCGGATGCCTTGAGCCGCGAGATTGTTCGGCTGACCGGCGCAGAGCATCTGGCGTTTTATGACTCGATCTCGCCCATCGTTGATGCCGAATCAATCGAGATGAGCCGGGTGTATTTTGCCGCGCGGTGGGACAAGGGAACGGCGGATTACATCAACTGCCCGATGGACCGAGCCGAATACGACCGGTTCCTGGATGCGCTGCTTGCGGCCGAGCCTGCTGAAGAAAAAGAGTGGGAGAAGCTCGACTACTTTGAGAGTTGCCTGCCCATCGAAGTGTTGGCGCGGCGTGGCCGCGACACATTGCGCTTTGGTCCCATGAAACCCGTGGGGCTGCGCGATCCGCGGACGGGAAAAACGCCGTGGGCGGTGGTGCAGTTGCGCAAAGAGAATCTGCGCGCCGACAGCTACAACCTGGTTGGATTCCAAAACCATTTGAAGTTCGGCGAGCAGGCGCGCGTGCTGCGCCTCATTCCGGGCCTCGAGAATGCGCGCTTTCTTCGCTACGGACAGATCCATCGCAACACATACATTTGCGCCCCGGCCCTCCTGGACGAAACTCTCGTTCTGAAGGGGAGTGCGCGCCAGCGCATCATGTTCGCCGGGCAGATTTGCGGAGTAGAAGGGTACACCGAGTCGATTGCTTCAGGAATGTTGGCGGGGATTTATGCGGCGGCGTTGGCGCGAGGTGAAGATCCCGTGCCCGTGCCGCGAGCCACGGCTCTCGGATCGCTTATTCACTACATCACGCACGCCGATGCGAAGAACTTTCAGCCCGCCAATATCACCTTCGACCTGCTCGAGCCTTTGGATCTCGATTCCCTCGACGAGGAAACGCGCCGCCGGGTTCGAGACAAGAAGGAGCGGCATCGGATTGTGTGCGAGCGGGCGCTCGCCGCATTTGATGCGTGGAAAGGCGCGTTGCCGCTGGCTGCCACGGAACTTCGCGCATGAGAATTGCGTAACTCTGTAGTACGCTGGGCCCTCCCCCGAAAGGACTCCTATGCAGCCCATCTCCGCTGTCGATTCTGTTTCGCTGGCCTTTCAGCGCACCAAAGAATTTCTCTTCAGGCCGTTCAAATGGAGCACCTATCTGAAACTTGGCCTGGTGGCGATCATTACGGAAGGGCTGGGCAGCAATTTCCATTCCTCGTCACCCCATGTAGATCATGGCGGGGGGCACGGCGGATTGGGGGCAACGCCGAACTTTCCGCCGTTTCACATCACGCCGCAATGGATCGCGATAGGCGTGGCGGCCGGTCTTCTGGCGATGATTTTGTCGATCATTATCTTCTACCTGATTACGCGGCTGCGATTCGCGTTCTTCCATTCCCTCACCCGGAACATCAAGGAGATCGCGCCGGGCTGGCGGCTCTATCGAGATCAGGCCTCGCGATTTTTCTGGCTGAACATTGTGGTAGGAATCTGCTTCATGGTGCTCCTGGTGCTTGTGGCGATTCCGTTCGCAGCCGGATTCTGGCGGCTCTTCCAGGTACACCAGCAAGGCGGACCCTTCGATTTTGGCCTGTTCCTGGGTCTTATTCTGCCTCTCATTCCGATCATCCTGCTGGTGGTGGTTGCCGCAGTCCTGAGCGATCTGATTTTGCGCGACTGGATGCTTCCACATATCGCGCTCGAAAACGCGACAGCCGGCGAAGCGTGGCGCCAAGTGCGGGCGCGCATCAAGGCCGAGAAGAGGCAGTTTCTCGTTTACGCGATCTTGCGCGTGATTCTACCAACCATTGCGTCAATCGCCGTGATCATTGTGCTCGCAATTCCGGGCCTGTTGATGGCTGGAACCGATTGCGGCCATGGAGTGGGGAATTCATTCGGCGTTCGCAGGCTCGACGGGATCATCGTGGCTGGTCGGTGTCGTTCTTGAGGTTTTCTTCGGCCTGGTTGCGTTTGGCTTTGCGCTGCTGGCGAGCATCTGCATCGGAGGGCCTTTGAGCACCGGCGTCCGGGAGTACGCGCTGATCTTCTACGGTGGCAGATACAAGGCGCTCGGAGACATTCTCTATCCATCCCAGGCAATCGCTGGTGGAGCAACCGGACCTGCCTGATCGCAGCGGCCGCGCCTTTGTCGCCACTCACTGTTCACCGCGCCTGCGGGTCTCCGCGCGTCGTTCCGGGCCATTTTCGTTGTCAAGTGCTCCGGATTCCAAAATCTGCCCCTAACCCCCTAATCCACTGGCAAAATTCTTTTTCCCAAGTTTGCCGATCATTTTGCCCTTTTGGAGCATAATCGCAACATAGCTCCAAATTCAGATCGTGAATTCGCGCCCGGTCTCACGAAGGCGCCGGCACCGGAACCTCGTGCCGGGACGGGCAACATCAATGAAATGACGTCTTTGAAAAATGCATTCTTTAAATTCACGAACTTACAGCAATGGGCACCCTGCAACTCCCTTTTTATGACGTATTTGGGTTAAAAGGTGGGGGGCGGGGGGCGGGGGCGGGGGGGCTACGGACCGGGCACATACCTGACACTGCCCAAGCCGGCGACACTGGGACGCGGCATGGTGATCGGGAACATTTCTTCGTCCCTCAGTGTCGAACTGAAGGGGTGGCACGCACGCGGCGAGGCCTTTGTGTGTGGGCGTGTACCCTGAAAGCTGGGCGGGCTTCGCGAGAATACGGCGCGCGCTTCGGGGAGCGGGGATTCCGATTGATGCATAAGGCAGCGATTCTGGCAGTATGGGCGGCGCTCGGCTGTGGCGCGGTTTTTGCGGTGGCGCAGGGCGAGCAGCCGACTGCTGCGGAGAAGAAATCTGCGACCACAATCGTTCTGCCTCCCTCACCGAAGGCTCTGCTTCCCGACGATTTTGACGGATGGGAGACGACAGGCCCCTCGAAGGTTGTCACCGACGCGGCGCAGCTTGACCCGGCCAATGCGGCGGCCCTGAAGGAATACGGGTTCGATGCCGCGGTGCTGGCCAACTACAAGCGCGAAGGCGAAACGCTGAGCATGCGCGCGCTGCGCTTTGATGATGCAAGCGGAGCCTACGGCGCATACTCCTACTACCGCCAGAATGGCTGGCCCAAAGAAGACATTGGCACGGGTGCAGCATCAGACCACAACCGCGTTCTGTTCTGGCAGGGCACGACGGTAGTCGATGCGACGTTTTCGCACATCGGTCCGATGACGGCGGGAGAGCTGCGCGAGATTGCGCACCAGTTGCCTGTGCCAACGGGAAATCGCGGGTTGCTCCCGCCCATC
Organism: uncultured Acidobacteriaceae bacterium; assembly: GCA_963796785.1. Taxonomy (GTDB): domain Bacteria; phylum Acidobacteriota; class Terriglobia; order Terriglobales; family Acidobacteriaceae; genus Telmatobacter. The sequence continues at coordinate 89,418 of CAWCMW010000001.1, forward strand.
CTGGCGAACCTGCCGCAGCAGAGGCTTGACGGGCAGACGACACACTATGCTGAGGGGCCGGCTGGCTACGCCGGATCGGGCGGCGCGTTGCCTGCGTCCCTTGTCGACTTCGACAAGGGCGCTGAAGCGGTGACGGCAAATTACTCGCTCATCTCAGGCCCGGCAACGCTCACCATCATCGACTATCCCACGCCACAGATTGCCGAAGCGCAGGAGGCGGCGATCCGCGCCTATCTGAAGGCCGGCAGCCAGGCGCAGCCGCCGTGGCCGAAGCCATTGACCGATTCCGACCAGTCCTCACTGGAGGTGCGCCATAGCGGGCCTTTGGTGGCCATTGTGAGCGGCGACGCGGTGCCGGACGATAGCCACAGGCTGCTGGAGTCCGTGCACTATGAGGCCAGTCTGACGGGGGTGCCTCAGCCAGTGGAATCGGAGGTGGAGAAGACCAGCAAGCTGCTCTTGGGTATCGCGGTGCTGACGATCATCGGTTCGGCAGCGGCAATCGTGCTGGGCGGCTTCCTTGGGGGCGGCCGAGCGCTGTACCGCATGGCGCGCGGCAGACCAATCTCTTCCGTTTACGACGAAGAGTTCATTCATCTCGATTTGGCGGAGAAATGGGACGAAAGAATCGAAGTCGTAGAGGTGATAGAGAAGCGGCATCCGAAGCGTTAACGTCGTGCGCGCGTTGTGGAAAAATGGACTTAAACCCGAAGAAACACCGCGAAATCACGGGAATTCCCGGAAAATCTTAGGCGAAGCTTCGGCGAACAAATCGACCCTTATGAACAGTGGGTTGCATTGTTAAAGTATTGAAACATCAATACTTATTTTAATAAACATTTTCTCTTGACACTGCCCTCCCCCGCTCCTAGTATGCAGCCAGAAAGTTCTAATGGCTTTGGCTCCGTTGGAACTATTCTCCCTGAGGAGAGAGCTGCCCTGTTGCCGGGCGGCTCTTTCCGTTTTTGCGGGCCGCACAGCCAACTTACCCGCCTATGAGCCCGGTTCGGCCATCTTAGGCTAGTAATCGGTCCAACTCTGGCCGCACTTATCACATTTCCAGGAATTCACCGGATCAACGCCCTCAAGAACCGGATCGCTGGCACCGCACTTTGGACACGAAGGCGGAACGAACTCGGGAAGTTTCGTCTGCGAATCTGCGACGATCTCGGGCGGAATGGGGCGAGCGGCAATCGCACGCGCCTGGTCGAGCTGATCGGCCGCGACCAGGACGCGCGGATTCATCAAATCAAGGCTCGCGTAAGCAGAGTAGGCGCTTGGTCTCGGCCCCTCGATCCAATTGTCGATGCCTGCCTGCTTCAACGCCGCAGAAAGTTCGTTGGCCTCTTGCAAGGTGTCGCACTCGCAAAGCGGAGTCTTCCATGTGTATTCGACAGGGCCATCGTCTTCGGCCTCTGCATCGGGCGCGTCAGGAACCAGCTCAGGCCCGCGGTTGAAGAACCCGAGGGTATCAACCACTCGGTCATGAATCGGCGCGCTGGTGTTCTGTGCAGTGGGCGCGGTTAACGGCATATTCGAAGGCACTGGCACCTTGCTTGCGCAGATTGGGTCACCGAGGCGGCGAGTTTGCATCTCGCTGCGGAGTGCCTGCTGCGCGGTGTCGGTGAGGTCGGCGAAACTAGCGGCGAGCTCGCGCAACTCGTCATCGTTCATCTCCCGATAGTGCTCAGTAAGTCTTTGCCATTCAAGGATTGGGTCGGCTGGCATGGGAAGCATTGTAGCGCGAATCTGATGCCACAGCCGCGCTGGGTGCGGCTTTACCTCGATGCGTCGCAACGATACAATCGTGAGGCAGGACAACTGCAAAGCAGGCCGACGTAGCTCAGTTGGTAGAGCAGCTGATTCGTAATCAGCAGGTCGTCAGTTCAAGTCTGACCGTCGGCTCCAGATTCAAGCAGAAGACAAAACAGGTGATGGAGTGGCCTCTCGGCGCGAGAGGCCATTTTTATTTGGTGGCGAAGCGGGCAGCGACAAAGAGACGGGACCAGTCATGACGGCGAAGAGGAGAGATGTTGGTTTGATCGGTCTCCTTAAACCGACGTTGCGTGCCCCTGCAAACTGAATTAGCATGGGTGGGCTGCGAAGACAGAAGCCGGACTGCGCCATGATTCGCGCCCTTATAAGGTCCTTTAAGCGCCCCGATAACGGTTCGAAGCACGAATTAGAAATCGATGCCATGTGCGGGGATTGATTGCAAGCCAAGTCTTGAGTCTCGCGTGGCGACCCTCTTTCTAAAAGATCCTGAGGTGAAGTTCGTTATGCGGATTACTACGGCTTGTTGGCTAGCGGCTGCGAGCCTCGTGATTGCCGGATGCGGAGGCGGGGGAGGAACAACCTGCACGAGTAATTGCGTTACGAGCGTGCTGTCGGTCGCGGCGGTCACGCCTGCAAATGGCGCCACGGGGGTAGCCATCAATTCGGCCGTCGTGGCTACATTCAACATGCCGGTGAATATTCCGACTCTCACCGCATCGACATTTACGCTGACGCCGCAGGGCGGGGCGGCCGTAGCGGCGACGGTAACCGCGGTCGGCACCACTGCGCAGCTTTCGCCAAACGCTCCGCTCGCCTATAACACCACCTACACGGCGACTCTCACGACGGGCGTACAAAGCAGTGCGGGAACCGCGCTGGCCGCCAATTACACCTGGTCGTTCGCGACGGCGCCGATTCCAGTTCCGGTGGTCTCGACCACCGTTCCGGCCAACGGCGCCACGGGCGTGGACGCGGGCAATCCTGTGACGGCGACTTTCAACGAGGCGATGAACGCCTCGACCATCACAACGACGACATTCACGCTGTCGGTGACAGGCGGCGCCTCGGTGACGGGCGCAGTGAGTTACACCGCAGGCACGGAGACTGCGACCTTTACGCCCTCGGCGACCCTGGCATACAACACGTCGTACACGGCGACGATCACCACGGGAGCAACGAGCTCCGGTGGCGTTGCGCTGGCTGGCAATTCCATATGGACATTCACGACAAGCGCGAATCCGAGCGTGGTAGCCGTGGATTTTGGAACGACGTATCAAACGATTCGCGGGTTTGGCGGCTCGACCGCCTGGCTGGGTCAGTTGACAACGCAGCAGGCGAACGCGCTGTTCAGCCCGACGACCGGCCTGGGCCTGAGCATACTGCGCGTACGCATCGATCCAGAGGGCACTTCGACAACCACCCCTCCGTATTACACAGGCGAATGGGCGCAGGAATTGGCCAACGCACAGGAAGCCCAGAGCGCAAACAGCAATGCGATTGTTTTTGCATCGCCCTGGACGCCACCAACTGCGATGAAGACGAGCTCGACCAGCCAACCGTACTATTCGGGCGCCGGTGCCTGCAGTCCAGGTCCCGATTATTGCGGCGGCTACCTGAACCCCGCAAGCTATGCCGCCTATGCGTCCTATCTTGAGGACTTCGTCACTTACTTCTCCAACAACGGCGTGAACCTGTATGCAATCTCGATGCAGAACGAGCCGGACTGGTCAGCCCAGTCGACGGAGAATTATGAATCTTGCAGTTGGACCGCGCAGCAGATGGATACATGGGTGGCCTCGCTGACCGCAAACAACGCAACCAATCCCATTACCACCAAGCTGATCATGCCGGAATCGCTCGACTTCAATACTGCGCAATCGAATCCGACTCTGGCCGATCCCAACGCGGTGGGCAATGTTGCAATCATTGGCGGTCACCTTTACGGCACTTCGCCGGCCTATTACGGGACGGCGATCAACGACGGAAAGGATGTGTGGATGACGGAGCATTATCTGAGCCCGTCAGGAGCCCAGCCGACCATCGCCGACGCATTAGCCCTCGCCGAGGAGATTCACAATTCGATGACAGTTGGCAACTACAACGCCTACGTCTATTGGTGGATTTGGAACGATCCGAACGACAGCATTAACTACGGGCTGATTAACTCCAGCACAACAAGTCCGTCGCCAACGTACTACGGCGACGCGATCGGGCAGTTTTCGCAGTTCATTCAGCCGGGCTACGTGCGGGTGTCGGCAACCGCGAGTCCGCTCCCTGGAGTGTTTGTTTCGGCATACAGTAATAACTCGCCGGCGCACTACGTGATTGTGGCGATCAACTCCAATTCATCGCCGGACAACCTGACATTTACACTCGCCAATGGGACTGTCACCTCGGTCACGCCGTACGAAACGACGTCGACTGAAACCTTGTCGGCGCAGCCGGCAGTCACCGTTTCGGGCGGCCAGTTTAACTACACGCTTCCGGCGCAGAGCATCGTGACGTTTGTGCAATAGGGATGCGGAGCTCGGTGTCTAGAGCGCGGCGTTCTGCACCGGCATGGACTTGCCGGAATCCGGCGAACCGTTTGGCGTGCGGAAGGCTGCCACGCCACAACCGACGAGAGCGGCTTTATCCTTGAGCTCCGAGACGCGCAACTGCGTCGCGGAATCGCCGATCTCGGCCTGCACCTTGGGCAAGAAGAGATTGGCAGATCGGGAGATTCCGCCTCCCAATACGATAACGTCTGCGTGAAACTCGGCGAGCAGCGTGCGAATGACGATCCCAAGATGCTGGCCGAATTCGCTGAAGGCTTCTTGCGCGGCCGGATCGGATTGAGCGGCGGCGGCCAGGTCCACAACTTCGCGTTTTTTCCCCGTACGGCGTTCGTAGTTTCCCACGATGGCTCGCGACGAAATGAAGTCCTCAACGATTCCACTCTGGTAAGGCAGATTCCAGATTTCGCCGCCGCTGGGCACGCCGGGCCCATCCGTTTTGAGTTCGCCGTCGACCGCAAATGCCGAGCCGATTCCTGTTCCCAGGGTTAATCCAACCGCACGGCTGAAGTTGCGCGCTGCTCCGGCGCCGATTTCGCCCAGCAGATACGCATCGGCGTCATTGAGAAAGCGTACTTGGGCGGGCTCGCAAACCGAATCGCTCGCCCAGCCCATGCCGCAGGTCGACTCCATACAAATAGGGAAGTTTGTGGCGCATCAGGCTCACGCCTGCCTGAAGATCGAACGGTCCAGGCACGGCGAGCATCGCTCCCATGATCCCGTCGTGCCCCTTTCGAGCCTTCATTCCAAGGTCGTAGAGAAGATCGAGAAAACCGCCAGAGGTACATACATCTGCGTGAGGGGCGCTGGCGACAGGGCCAAGACGGAAATCCGGAGCGCAGCACACTGCCGCGGCAACGTGGCTGCCGCCGACGTCAAACGCAAGCACACGGCTCTCTGCAAGATCAGTCATCACGTTCACCGCAAGTCTCAACCGATGAGAGCATTTCCAGGCTGAGATGAGATTGTTACCTTTTGTACCACAACCAGCGGTATCGTTATCGTCCGGCTTCAGGGCGGGTTCCTATTGTCGCGGGACCAGTGAAACCGGAAGCGGAGCTATTGCGCTTCAGTTTGCTGGTCCAATAGGATGGTTTGCCATGCCAATGCAATCTTCATCTGTTCTTGCGGCCGGAGTCCGGCCTCTTGTTCGCGCATGTGTCCGGCTCACCATTGCCGTGGTTGCAGTCGCGTTCGCCGCTCCGTTGCACGCGCAAGCGCCGACGCCGCCCGAGGTTGCATACGGTCCCTTCAACGCTGTTTTTCTTGCCGACGGGCCCGGCTTGAACAAGACACTGTCTCCGTCGACTTCGCTTGACGGCGTTTGGGCTGTGGCGATGGACGGCCAAGGATCGGGGCAGCCCGCCATTCGAAGACCCGGTGTTGGCGGGGCGCGCGTCATGGACCCTTGCTTTCTGGTTCGAAGCGTCGGAATCGGCACAAGCGACCATGCTGCTTGCAGGCGTGGGCGATCCTGCCGCCGAGGATGCGCGATTCATCGGAATGAAGGACAACCGGCTGGGCCTGTGGCTGGGGAAGGCGCAAAGCTCTGCGGGATTTGTGGCCGGCGATCAGGCGCTGGATTCGGGAAAGTGGCACTTTGCCGTCGCCACCAGCGATGGCGAACACGTGGTTCTCTATGCCGATGGCCGCGAGGTAGCGGCGAGCACGCTTGCGCAAGGCAGCGTGGCGGCGGTTCTGGAGATGGCGCCGCCGCCGTTGCCCAATGTCGCAGACGGCCATTTCGGCGGCAAGATCGCAGGACTGAAGATTTTTCGAGCAGCGTTGACGGCCGAGCAAATGAATGCGATGGCCGATGCGCCCCCGGACTTTAGCGAGCCCACTTATGAAGAGGCTTCGCAACACTGGCCAGTGCAGACCCGCGGGCAGGCCGGTTATAGCGCGCCGCAGGATCCATCCACGTTGCCGCATGGCAAGGGTGGTATGCAAAAGCCCGTGGCGAAAGAGCTGAACGCGTCGGACTTGCATTGCGCGTTGAAGGGCGATAATCCGTGGACACTTGCTGGAGGCTGGAGGCTGAAACCGGCGCCACTAGTGAAAGCAGCCGGCGAAGAGATTTCCAAGGCCGGTTTTGCCGACAAGGACTGGCTGGTCGCGACAGTGCCGGGTACGGTGCTGACAACGATGATCGATCGCGGAATCTATCCAGATCCTGACTACGGGCTGAATAATCTCGCCATTCCCGAGAGTCTGGCTCACCAGGATTATTGGTACCGCGTGGAGTTCAAGACGCCGGCGGCGACGCGGGGGCGCAGACTTACCCTCAGCTTTGAAGGCGTGAATTACGCCGCCGAAGTCTGGATGAACGGCAAGAAACTCGGTGGATTTACGGGCGCTTTTTTGCGCGGAACATTCGACGTGACGGACGTTGCCACGGGCGGCGAAAATGCGCTGGCCGTGCGGGTTTCTCCGCCACCTCATCCGGGGATTCCCAACGAGCAGTCGCTCAAAGGGGGACCTGGAGAAAACGGGGGAATGGAACTGCTGGACGGGCCGACGTTCGCTGCCGCCGAGGGGTGGGACTGGATTCCCGGGATTCGTGACCGCGACACGGGCATCTGGCAGGATGTGACTCTGACAGCGACCGGGCTCGTGGAGATCGGCGACCTGAACGTGATTACAACGCTGCCCAAGCCTGACCGCAGCGAGGCCGACGTGGAGATTGAAGTGCCGCTGACCAACGCGGGCAGCGCAGCAACGGACGGCGAGCTGACCGCCGCTTTCGACGATGTAAAGGTAGTGAAGCACGTGCGTCTGGCTCCCGGCGAAACATTGGTTCGACTGGAGCCCGCGGAGTTTGCCCAGCTCAAGGTTCAAAATCCGCGGCTTTGGTGGCCGAATGGATACGGCGATCCGGCACTGCACACGCTGAAGGTCTCGTTCGCGACGGGGACAAAAACGAGCGAGGAGAAACAAATTGAATTTGGAATGAGGGAGGTGAGCTACGAGCTATCACTTTTCGACGCAACGGGACACTTGAAACGCGTGGAAGTGCTTCCCAGCCGCACACACGACGAGGCGTTGCCGCTGGTCGACGGGGCGCATGAAGGCATTCGACGGATCTACAACTGGACACCGGATCTTGTGATGCCCCCGCAATCCTTGGAGTGGTTGCGCGACGACCGGCTGCACAGCTGGGTGCAGACGCTGGAGCCGGGGGCGGCGGATTCGCCGTCAATCCGCCCAGTTGATGGCGGTTGGCCGGGAACGGACCTGGTGATCAAGGTGAACGGCGTGCGCATTGCCGCGCGCGGCGGCAACTGGGGCATGGATGACATGCTCAAGCGCGTGAGCACGGCACGCCTGGAGCCGTACTTCCGCCTTCATCGCGACGCGCATGTGAACATGATCCGAAACTGGATGGGCCAAAACACGGAAGAGAGCTTTTACGCGCTGGCCGACAAATACGGATTGATGGTGTGGAACGATTTCTGGGAATCGACGGAGTCCTACAACCTGGAGGCCGAAGATCCCGCGCTGTTCCTAAAGAACGCACGCGACACGATCCTGCGCTATCGGCATCATCCATCGATTGTGGTGTGGTGCGGGCGCAACGAAGGCGTGCCGCAGCCGACGATCAACGAGGGGCTGGCAGAACTGGTGCGCACGCTCGACGACACACGCTATTACACGGGCAGCTCGAACCAGGTGAATCTGCGCAACTCCGGGCCCTATCAATTCCAGCCGCTCGAAACGTATTACCGGATCAACCGCGGCTTCAGCGTTGAGCTCGGCATTCCCAGCGTGCCGACGCTGGAGAGCATGAAGTCTTTCATCCCGGAGCCGGACCGCTGGCCGATCAGCGACACCTGGGCTTATCACGACTGGCACCAGAGCGGGAACGGGGCCGTGCAACCGTTCATGGCAACCATGGAAGCCGAGTTTGGCGCGCCTGGCAGCCTGGAGGACTTCGAACGCAAAGCTCAGATGCTGGATTACACGGCCCATCGCGCGATCTTCGAGGGGTTTGCCGCGCATCTGTGGCAACCAAACTCGGCACGCATGATCTGGATGACGCAACCGTCGTGGCCAAGCATGGAGTGGAACTTCCTGAGCTGGGACTACGACACGCAGTCGAGTTTCTACGGGACCGAAAAGGCGTGCGAACCGATCCATGCGCAGCTCAATCTGACCGATGGATCCGTGGATCTGATCAACCTGGGCGCGGCGCAATCCTTTAAAGTGCGCACGCTTGTGGAGAGCCTGGACGGCAAGATTTTGAGCGATCACACGAACCAGGTGCAAGCCGCCGCCGATGATCGCACTCCCGCGGCGAAACCCGAATTGGCGACGTTGGCCGCTGGACACACGATCTTTGTGCGGCTTGAAGTCAGTGATGCGGCCGGTGCTCCGGTGACCGATAACTTCTACTGGTGGGCCGCGGACGATGCGAGCTACCGCGAGCTGAATTCGCTTGCGCCCGCAACATTAACGGCCTCGGCCGCGTCCGCAACGGCAAGCGGCGAGCGCGGGGTGACGGTGCGATTGAAGAATACGGGCTCGGAGGCGGCACTGATGATCAAGCTGACGCTGGAGGACGCCGCGACCGGGCAGCGCATCCTGCCCGCATATTACAGCGACAACTACATTTCGCTTTTGCCGGGCGAGGAACGCACGGTGAACGTGGCGTTTCCGGTTGGCAATGAGAAGCCCGAGATTGGCTTGCGCGGCTGGAACCTGGCCACGCGAACGATTGCCGTCGAGTGAGGCATGATTTTTGTGAAAGCGCTTTCAATGGTTGACGACAGGTGTCCGGTGTTTGCAGCGGCTCGAAATCCGCGGGTTGCGGGCACGTGCCTCCAGCGGGCACCCTGCCCGGCTTTCGCCGCTGTTCGTTATGAACGGGACTTCGAACTTTTGGTTTTTTCGCGCGGCGGGCAGGTGGATTCCCGAATGACCAGCTCCGGCAGAACAGACAGCATGTGCGGAAGCAGAATCCTGGCCGCGAACCCGTTGCAACAGTACCCGTGCTGCTATGGTGCCCATTTCATGGAGCGGCTGGCGGATGGTGGTGAGGCTGGGATTATAAAAGGCTGCGCTTTGGATGTCGTCGAAGCCGACCACGGAGATGTCTTCAGGAACGCGCAACCCATGTTCGCGTAGCGCGCGGATGGCTCCAATGGCTGCCGGGTCGTCATAGCAGACAATTGCAGTGAATTCGGCCTTCCGGTGTAGCAACTCGCATGTCGGCCCGTACCCCAATTCGGGCGTTGCCACCTTGAGCTTTAGCTCAACGGTCAACTCCGGACGAACATCAATACCAAATTCTGCGGCGACGGTTTTCAGACACTCCCAGCGCTCGTCGGCGTCGGAGCTGTGGCTGCCGCCCCGCATGAACGCGATTCTACGGTGACCAAGCTGGAAGAGATGGCGCAAAGTAAGTTCTGCCGCCCGGCGCTGGTCAAGGACCACGTTGGTGATTCCGGAGATCTCACGGTGCCCGGCAACCGCGACCGCCGGGATCCTAAAGCGATGCTGCAGGATTGTATCGATCAGGATGAGTCCTTCGACCGACCGCTCCATCAACATGCGCGGGTACTCTTCAATCAAGTCGGGCCTACGGCGATGACTGGCTGTGAGGTAGAAGTAACCTTCCTCGATGAGAGCTTCCTCTACTCCGGTGAGCACCATTGCGGAATAGCTGTCGCTCAATTCCGGGACCAGGACACCGATGGAAAAGGTTTGCCGCTTGCGAAGTGAGCGCGCATAAAAGCTGGGCCGGTAGTCGAATTTCTCAGCAGCCGCCTTTACGCGATCCCGCGTCTCCTGGGGAATGGCGCGCACTCCAGGCGCATCATTCAGCACGAGCGAGATGGTCGCCGGCGAAAGGTCAAGATACTCGCCCAGAATGCGCAGACTGACGGGCTGCCCCGGCTTTGGCTCGTGTTTCGGCTTGGTCTTTCTGGCCATTTTTTGTTCTTCCGAAAAAGTCAGCGGAGTTTTATGCGGAGGAACGCGGGGCAGCGGCGGCTTTATCCGTCTCGACCTCGCGGCTCTCCAGATGGTCGTACCAGGTGAACTTGAGAATCGCCGACGTGGCAAGAACGATGGCCAGGGTGATGGCTGCGCGCTTTAGCTCCCAGATGACTATGTACATGGGAAGCACAACCAGCGCGATCTGCCAGACAATCCCGACCGCGACGTTGAACATGTCGCGCATGAAGTCTGTGTTGCGTTTGAAGTCAGGATCTTCGGCGAGAACTTTCCGATAGATGGGCCCCCAGAGGCCCCATGGCCGAACCCGACGGTAGAAATCCTTCAGGACTTCATCGTCTTCGGGTTTGGTGAGCAGGGTACCGGCGAAGCACCCGATCAGCGACAGGACGAGCACCAGCGGAAAGACGATGGAGACATCCATATTGATGGAATCTGCGGCGAGCAAGTGCTGCACCAGGGGAACTTTCGCGATCAGCGATGGCAGCGCCAGCGCGGATGCAATTCCCGCGACCATGCCCCAGAAATAGCCGAAGCCATTAAAGCGCCACCAATACCACTTGAGCACATTGGAGGCGGTATACCCTCCCCACAAGCCGGAGACGATCCAAACAACGACAGCATTGACTGAAGTCACATTCCAGCCGATGAGGACGCCGATGACCACCACAGCGAAAGAACTGAGATAGCTGAGACGGACGTAGGTGCGCGGCGGCGCGTCAGGGCGGATGTAGCGTTTGTAGATGTCGTTGACGAAGTACGGCGGCGCGGCATTCACGGTTGCGGCAAAGTTGGCCATGAAAGCGGCGAGCAGGCCGGAGATCAGGAATCCCAATAGACCGACAGGGACGAAGCGCGCAAGTGCATAGGGCAGCACCAGCTCAAAATCCATGTTGGCGCCCATGGCGCGAATGTTGTCACTGAAGAACGCGGCGGCAAGGATGGCGAGGCCGGCAGTAAGAAAATAGCGTGGAAAGGTGAGGACCACGTTCACCCATGCGCTCATCATGGAAGCTTCGCGAGGATTCTTTGAGGAAAGCACGCGCTGCATGTCGTAATTGGGCGCCGGCCCAGCGGCAGAGATGAGCACGCCCTTAAAGAAGAGCATCATCACGAAGAAACCGAACAGCCCGTAGCCATCCTGCGCGATTCTCGTACTGGTTGCCGGAATCAACGCCGACCAGTCGAGATTCAAGTGCCATCCGAAAAACACGTTGTCCCAGCCGGCAGGAACGACTTTTTCGAGAACTCCCGGCGCCACGCGGCGCATGGCGATGATGCCCACAGCGAAAGACGCGACGGACAGCACGCAGAACTGGACCACTTCCGTGATGACCACACTGATCATGCCGCCCTTGATGACATAGAGCGATGTGATCAAGACCAAGATCAGTGCGTACTCATTCGGGGACAGGTGCCAGGGAAGAAATGTGGCGGCGAATTTTCCGATGCCCTTGAAGCCGTAACTGAAGAACCCGATGATGCTGATAAATGCATAGAGGACCACAATCAGATGTGAAAGCTGCGCACCGCGACCCGTGCCAAAACGAGTTTTGATCCACTCTGCGCCGGTCATAACGCGCGAGCGGCGCAACCACGCGGACAAGTAGACCATGAGGAAGACCTGGTTGAAAGTCGGCCACAGCCACGGGATCCACACGCTTTTCAGGCCGTAGACGAACATCCAATAGACCAGCAGCATGGTGCCACTGATGTCGAACATGCCTGAAGCGTTGGAGAGGCCCAGCACATACCACGGCATTTTGTTGCCGCCGAGGAAATACGCAGTCATGTCGCGCGAGGCGTAGTGCGAAACGTAGTAGCCCACCAGCACCGTACAAACCATGTACGTAAGAATGATGCCGACATCCAAAGCTTGCAGGTGCATCGAACCCTCGAATTCACTTGTCGATCATTCTCGCGATCTTCCGCCGGATGTTTCAGGTCATTGCGGGCAGAGCGCGGATGTTAACAGTCTTCTAGTGCAATTGCCCGGCCAACAGAAAAACCAGGTTTGCCTGCCAGTTGATGGCGATCTCGTTGCTTGCGTACGAGGCGGTTTCGTCGGCGTAATCTTTTTCCGGTGGCAAGCCCGCAGGCAGCGCGGCCAGCACGGCGTCCTGGCGGCCGGCATTCGGCCCTCCCGAGAGTAAGCCGGGCCATGGCCCCGGTTGCTCGCCGGAGCCGCTGGGCCGATGGTGGGGATGCAGGACAGAATGCTCGCCGACCTGTGTGACCCACGAGAGCGAGAAGGTATTCCGGCCAAGCAGGTAGTGCAAATCGTCGCGCGCCGCATTCACAAATTCAGGATTGGGCGCGATCACGTTGGCGATCATCAGGTCCACGCCATACTGCGCGGCGATTCCGTTCGAGCCCCAAACAAAATCCGTTGGCTTGAGACTGACATGGTAGGGATTGGCAGCGGTGCTCTCCACGATGGCGCGCGCCGCCGATAAGATTCGATCGCGAATGGCCGCCTTCGCCTTGGCATCGGCGCCTTTACGCCGGGAAAGAGCGTAGGTGCGCAGCGCCATGGGTCCCATCTTGCTCCAGTTTTCCGCGGCTGGCGAATCGAGGCCGGGAAGATACGCGGCATAGTTATTGAGGAAGAATTGGTGATAGACTCCTTCGCCAGTGGTGCGCCAAAGCTCCGCGGCTGCCCAGAGCCGCTCGTCGGAACAGTCCGAGTCGCCATACTCGCCGGTGGTCACGCCCGGCGGATTGCGGAAGATCACATTTGGATACTGTTCAGTCCATTGCCATGCACGGCGAGCGGCACCGAGAGAGCGCGTGGCAAATTGAGGATCGTACGGTTGGTAGACGCGCGCGGCTATCGCTGCCACTGCGGCCAGATCCGCCGTAGCGCAGGTGCTTTTGTAAGGGGCCGAGCCGGTGCCGATGACCTCGCTGGGCAGAGTGTCTTTATCGGGAGCGATGAAGCCAGGAAAGTGCACGCTTGTTTGTTTATGCCAGGCACCGCCATCGGTATCCTGCATTTTGAGCATCCATTCCAGGTTCCAGCGGACTTCATTGAGGATGTCGGGAGTTCCGTTGCCGGTTTCAGGAATCTTAAGTTGAATTGGCTTTAGCCGAGGTCCGTAGATCTCCCAGGTCCACAGCAGCGTCCCCGTGGCAACGCCCGAGTTGACCATGTAGCGGCCATAGTCGCCGGCGTCGTGCCAGCCGCCGATGTTGTCTCGCGGCCCGGATTTCCCCGAGCTGGGATGAAACTCGCCACGGAGGTGGCAGGCCGAATGGGAATAGCCGGGAAACTCCGGTCCGAGATCGACGGCGGTACCGCACCGCTGGCCGTAAAAGCCGCGCATGGCCAGGTACCAGGTGCGCGCGAATGCATTGCTACTCACCGAGAACGTCCAGCTCTTCCCCACCCCCGGAACCTGGAGGTAATAGCTCCCCGCGCGCCGCAGCGGAGAGAAGTCCGCTGCCTGGACGGCGTCGCCCGATAGGCGATCGGTTGCGACCGGCCCGATAACGCCGCGAAACACCAGTTTTCCATCGCTCGATCGCCGGATCTCGAACGTCTTAGCTGGGCTGCTCACGAGCGCGATCTTCGGCCCACCCGGAAGATACCCCACCTGGTCCAACTTGATGGCCAGGGTCGGATTCTCAGCTCCAAAAACAAGCAGCGAGGAACTAAAAGCTAGTCCCGTAATGCAGAGGAAGGATCGCCAGAAGGGGCGAGTAGGAGGGTTTCGCGGGTCTCGGTTCAAAGAAAGCGCCGTATCTTTCATTCGCTTCAGCCGCCGGGTTCGGATGGAAAGACGGATCAGTCTCTCACATCCTGAGGCGCACCGGCAACGAATTCCTTCAGCAAACGGCAACGCAACGGGAAAACGCTTGTTGCTCTTCTCTCGGTTCGGCTATAATCGCGCTTCGTTTTCAACTGTTAAGGATTTTCCCTGCAAAAACGTTTCAGCGGGCCATCCTGATTTACTGCTGTCCTTCCGCCCCAGTTCAGAAAAGGAAGCAACCATGAAGTTCGGACACTTCGACGACCAAAGCCGCGAGTATGTCATCACGCAGCCGGATACGCCGCTGCCGTGGATCAACTATCTTGGCTGCCAGGAGTATTTCGGGATCATCTCCAACACCGCGGGCGGCTATTCGTTTTATCGCGACGCGCGCTTGCGGCGTCTGACACGTTATAGATACAACAACGCGCCGTGGGATTGCGGGGGCCGCTACATTTATTTGCGCGACGAAGCATCAGGACGCTTCTGGTCACCGAGTTGGCAGCCGACACGTCACAACGCCGAAGACTACTCCTGCCGCCACGGAATGGGTTACACCACAATTGGCTCAACCTTCGCGGGCGTCGAGGCCCATACTCGGTATTTCGTTCCGCTCGACGAGAACCTGGAGATCTGGCAACTCACGGTAACCAATCGGCGGTCGACGCCGGCGCGCATCTCCGTCTTTGCCAGCGTGGAATTCTGTTTGTGGGATGCGCAGGACGATGCCACGAATTTTCAACGGAACTACAACATCGGCGAAGTGGAGGTGGTGGACGGCGTCATTTATCACAAGACGGAGTACCGCGAACGACGCGATCATTATGCGTTCTTCGCTTGCTCCGAACTGACTTCAGGATTCGATACGGCGCGTGACGCATTTCTTGGGCCCTACCGCGGTTGGGATAACCCCGCTGCCGTAGCCGCAGGGCGACTGACGAATTCGGTCGCGCACGGATGGGCGCCAATCGGCGCGCATCAGGTGAAGCTCGATCTCGCTGCTGGAGAGTCGCGGCAGATCGTGTTCGTTCTCGGTTACCAGGAGAATCCAAAAGATAAGAAGTTCGACCCTTCCGATTCGCAGACCATCAACAAGGAGCTTGCGAAGCCGGTGATCGCACGGTATCTCGGAACGAGACAAGCCAACCGAGCATTTGATCGCCTGCGCGTGCATTGGGACAAGCTCCTCGGCATCTTCCAGGTGGATACGCCGGACGAGCACACGAATCGCATGGTCAACATCTGGAATGCGTACCAATGTATGGCCACATTCAATATGTCGCGCTCGGCCTCGTCGTTCGAATCGGGTATCGGCCGAGGACTCGGTTTCCGTGATTCCAACCAGGACCTGCTGGGTTTTGTGCACATGGTGCCGGCGCGGGCTCGGGAGCGGATCCTCGACCTGGCCTCTACGCAACTCGATAGCGGCGGCGCTTATCACCAGTACCAGCCGCTGACAAAGCGCGGCAACAACGACATTGGCAGCGGATTCAACGACGACCCGCATTGGCTCATCCTCGGCGTGGCCGCCTATCTGAAGGAGACCGGCGATTGGAGCATCCTGGACGAGAAGGCGCCTTACGATAACAAGCCCGGCACCGAAGAGCCGCTGTATGAGCATCTGCGTCGCAGCTTCCGCTATACGCTGGAACGGCTGGGGCAGCACGGCTTGCCATTGATCGGGCGCGCAGACTGGAACGATTGTCTCAACCTGAATTGCTTTTCCGACACGCCCGGCAATTCATTTCAAACCACAACCAATAAAGATGGCAAAGTGGCCGAGTCTGTGTTCATTGCCGGGCTCTTTGTCCATGCCTCGCACGAGCTTGCCGCAATCGCCAGCCGCCACGGCCGGCCGGACGACGCGTCCTGTTTCCTCACCGCGGCCGACAAGATGGAGCAGACGATCAAGGAGCATGGATGGGACGGCGAATGGTTTCTGCGCGCTTATGACAGCTTCGGAGAAAAAGTCGGATCGAAGGAGTGTGAGGAAGGCAAGATCTTTATTGAGTCGAACGGATTCTGTGTGCTGGCAGGCATCGGACTCGATGACGGGAGAGCTGCTCAAGCTCTGACCTCTGTGCGCGAACACCTCGCCACCAGGCACGGCCTCGTGGTGCATCAGCCGGCTTACACTCGTTACTATCTTCATCTGGGCGAGATTTCTTCCTACCCACCGGGTTACAAGGAGAATGCAGGCGTCTTTTGCCACGTGAATCCCTGGGTGATGATCGGCGAAACCCGCCTGGGCCATGGGGACGAGGCATACGACTACTACCTGCGCATCAATCCCTCGGCGCGAGAAGAGATCAGCGAAGTGCATCGGTGTGAGCCATACGTATATGCGCAAATGATTGCCGGCAAGGACGCGCCGACATTCGGCGAAGCCAAGAATTCTTGGCTGACAGGAACGGCTGCGTGGAATTATTACGCCATTGCGCAGTGGATCCTTGGCGTGCGGCCTACATATGATGGGCTTGAAATCGCTCCGGTGATTCCCACCGGCTGGCCGGGCTTCACAGCAACGCGCGTCTTTCGCGGAGTCACTTACAAGATCGCCGTCGAACGCAAGGGCACCGGCAATAAAGTAGGATTGACGGTCGATGGAGCACCAATCGAAGGCAACATTGTGCCCCCTCCGGTGGATGGCTGCAAGGAAGTTTCGATCGTGGCGGTTTTAAGCTAGAGAAGCCGATTCGACGCGTTGGTTTCATCAACCGCATCTCCTCACGCGCCAAGGAGCCGCTTTGTATCTCGCCAACGAAAAGCGCTATGACACGATGCAGTATCGCCGGTGTGGGCGCAGCGGCATTCGGCTGCCCGCCATTTCTCTTGGGCTGTGGCACAACTTCGGCGGTGTCGACGATTTCGAAAACTCGCGCGCCATGGTGCGCCGTGCATTCGACCTGGGAATTACCCATTTCGACCTGGCTAATAACTACGGGCCTCCGCCGGGAAGCGCGGAGAGCAACTTCGGCGAGATTCTGCGCCTTGATCTCAAACCCTATCGCGACGAATTGATCATCAGCACCAAGGCCGGTTACAACATGTGGCCAGGACCGTATGGCGAGTGGGGATCGAGGAAGTATCTTCTGGCGAGCCTGGACCAGAGCCTAAAGCGCATGGGCCTGGAGTACGTTGACATCTTCTATTCGCATCGTCCCGATCCCGAGACACCAATTGAAGAAACAATGTCGGCGCTCGATCATGCGGTGCGATCCGGCAAGGCTCTCTATGCCGGCATCTCCAGTTACAACCCGGCGCAAACGGCCGCGGCAGTCAGAATTCTGCGCGAGTTGGGTACGCCATGCCTTATCCATCAGCCCAAATACTCGATGTTCGACAGAGCGCCAGAGCGAGGACTTCTCGATGTGTTGGGCAAGGAAGGCGTGGGTTGCATTGCTTTCTGCCCGCTGGCCCAAGGGCTTCTAACCGACCGCTATCTTAATGGCATTCCTGCAGATGCTCGCGCATCGAAGCCCCATGGCTTTCTGAAAAAGCGCGACATTGACGAGGAAAAGCTCGCCAAAATCAGTGCTTTGAATGAGCTGGCGAAAGATCGCGGTCAATCGATGGCGCAGATGGCTCTTGCGTGGGTGCTCCGCGATGGGCGCATGACGTCGGCGCTGATTGGAGCTAGCCGCGTGGAACAAATTGAGCAGAATGTCGCCGCACTCTCCGATCTCGCCTTCACTGACAAGGACCTGGCCCGCATCGACGCCATCCTGGGCTAAGCTCGATCGGTCTCCGCCCCAATCTCCCTCAGGCTCGCGAAGCTATGTAACCCGACTGTGGCACCTTTCCAACACTTTCGTAATGACTATTTTTGGGTATCCAGGGTCCATTTGTCACTCGAAAATGGTTACCATCGTCCAACAACGACTTGTTTCACAGCCAGTCGTAAGTTGATGCTCGCATTGAGAATTCTTTCCCCGAAGCGCACTGACTTTGGCCGTTGATGGCGGAAGGAACCTGCGAGTTCAGCTTCCAGATGAACTGTCGAACTTGAGATTTGAACGGAAAGACTGCTGGTGTCTCCATGAGCATTTCATCACAAAAAGCGCCTCATACCGTCGGCCCAACTGTTGCATCGCGAGGTTTCGACTGGAAACAAGCCGACCCCGTTGCGACGACGCCCTTATCGATCGCGTTGATCGGTCCTGACGAACGAAGCCGCACATTAGTTGCCAAGGCACTTGCCGATACTCGCAGGGCTGTGATCAGAGAGTTCAACTCCTATCCGCCGGAACCAGAACACCTGCGCAGATTGTTGATGTCGTTCGACGTCGTCGTTCTTGACCTGGACAGCGACCCGGATCTTGTTCTGGAACTTGTGGAAGAAACAGGCGCAAGCGACACAGCAGCCATCATGGTCTTTTCTGAGAGGAATGACCCGAAGCTTGCAATCCGATTGATGCGCGCGGGAACACGTGAATATCTTCTATTGCCTTTCGAGCGAGGAGTCGTGGCCCAGGCTCTGGCCCGGATAACGGCTGGTCTTGACGAGAGAGCTGGTGAAACACAGGAGCCTCAGGGAAAGAAAGCCCATGGAGGCCTACACGTTTTTCTCGGATCCAAGGGAGGATCGGGGGTTACGACAGTCGCGTGCAACGTTGCGATCGCCCTGGCTCAGAGGCCCGAGCACAGTATCCTTCTCATCGACCTGGCCCTTCCCATTGGCGACTGTGCACTTTGCCTGGGAATTTCAGCGGGTTACTCGACCGAGGACGCCCTCAGGAATAGTGACCGTTTGGACGCGAGTCTCCTTCACAATCTCCTCGTCAAGCACCGGTCCGGAGTATTCGTCTTGGCGGCTCCCACCAAGGTTCCCGATATTGAAGTTTCAAAAGACGCCATCGACAAACTGATCGCAATCGCTCGGCAAGAGTTCGACTATGTGATCGTCGACGTGGGATCGAGGATCGATGTGGCGGCCAAGGTTCTGTTCGAAGATGCATCAACGATTTACCTGGTGACCCAAACCGGCATCTCCGAACTGCGGAATTCAAATCGCCTTATCTCACAGTTCTTCGCGGAAGGTAGCGAAAATCTCGAAATCGTGATCAATCGATTCGAATCCCGCTTCCTTGAACAGGCAAATGAAGACGTCATCACCAAGGCACTGGGAAGGCCGGTGCGCTGGAGGATTCCCGACGACCAGGATGCAGCGCGCGCGCTGCAGCACGGCGACAGCGGACTCGCGGAAACACGTACCTCGCGCATCAGCCTGGAGATGGCCAGTTCAATTAACGGACTTCCGATTCCACAGGAAAGGAACAGGGATATTGATCCCAGAGGTCCCAGCATGGATGTTGTCCGGGCAGGCTCCGGAACTTATGAGCCGACGAGCAATGCGGTTCTGTCTTCCGGCGAGGCGCCATCGGCTTCGACCATCAAGTGGCCGATGCCGGAACCGATTACCTACGGAAACAGGCTGACCTTTGCGCAACTAAACGCCACGGCATCGGCTGAGGGCACTTTGGTCTATACGCCCGGCCCAGGCTATGTACTGCCGGTTGGCACGCACTCGCTGTGGGTCACATTCACTCCTGTAGAGTCCAGTGGCCACGCTCCGCAGCAAGCGTCCGTGACCATCGTTGTGACCAAGGGATCGCCGGCCATCTCCTGGTCAACGCCTGCCAAGATTACTTACGGCACAGCATTAGACGAAACGCACCTGAACGCCTCGGCGCCGGTACCCGGCAAGTTCGAATACTCGCCTGCGGCGGGCGAGATGCTTCCACCGGGGATGCACACGCTCTCCGTCGTCTTCACTCCCGCGGATACTGCAAACTACGCCAAAGCACAGGCCACAGTTTCGCTTTCTGTGGCCAAAGCAAAGTCGGCCATCCATTGGCTGGCGCCGGTCCCCATTGTCTACGGCACGCAGCTTAGCAACGCGCAACTTTGCGCGCGGGCATCGGTTCCGGGATCGTTCGAGTACAAACCCGACCTCGGGGCGGTGCTTGCGGCCGGAGAGCATGAACTGACGGTGGTCTTTACCCCGGCAGATACTTTGGGCTACTCCATATCACAAAGCGCGGTCTCACTGAAGGTCACCAAGGCAACGCCTGCCGTGAAGTGGCCAATACCGGATCCGATCGCCCACGACGTTGCTCTCAGCGCCATTCAGCTCAACGCCGTCGCACCCGTGCAGGGATCCTTTGCATACACGCCGGCGGCGGGAGAAAGACTCGCGCCAGGTGTGCATGAGCTTTCGGCAATCTTTACACCGTCAGACACCTTGAACTACGCAACGGTGAGCGCAACCGTCTCGATCACGGTTACTGAGAAGTTGCCGGCGCTCATCACGTGGCCAACTCCCGCCGCGATTTCATACGGCACCGCGCTGAGCGCAGCTCAATTGAATGCCGCGGCGTCGGTTCCCGGAACGTTTGTCTACACGCCCTCCGCCGGTCACGTTCTGGCGCCCGGCCGGTACACCCTAACCGCAGCCTTCATTCCATCGGAGGCTGACAAATACGCGAAGGCGCAGGCCACAGTCGGGCTCGAGGTGGAAGGATCTCCTTACGCCACTTCACAGCCAAACCCGGCCGCTGAGGCTCCGTTGTCGCAGACCTTCGCAACTACCGACTTTGCCACCGCGGAATCGATATCGGCGGATGGACCACACGAACAACCTGCCGCCGAGACAAGGCCGCGAGAAACACGCACATATAAAGGTGCGGTCTACGAGAAAGGTGAGGACGGTCAATGGCATCTCCAGAAGAACTAACTCCGCTGCTACCTGAAACGCTTCCCGAAGATTTCGGCGAGTGGGATGGCGAGGCTTCACCGGAGCCCTCGCCAATTAAGCCTGGCGAGTGGGAAGCATGGGAAGCGACTCATTCATTCGGCGAGACCAAAAGCTTGCATGGACAATCCATTGACCGTGGTTCAACCTCGGCGCCGCCGATGGAAAAACCGCATGCATCGGGTCCGGCCCCGTCCGCACCTGTATTTGTGGCTGAGCAAAAGCATTTCGTCGAGTGGGATGGCGAATCATCCCCGACGCCCAAGCCCGTGGATCTGAGTGAATGGGAAGCATGGGAAGCCGCCCATTCATTCGGCAAGAGTCCAAAGCCGGCGAGGCAATCCGCCGACCGTGAAGCAAGCTTGTCACCCGTCGTAGAACGGCCGCGTGTTTCCAGCCCAGCTCCGTCCGCTCCGTTCCCGGCGAAGCAGCAGGAGTTGACGAACAAGCCGACGAATAGTGCGAATGGATCGAACGGCCACGTGTCGCACAGGCCAGAAGCGGCCCGCTCGACGAAGGAGATTCCGGTGACGCCGGGCCTGCAAAAGCCCGCACCGGTCAATGGAAAGCTTCACTCACCGGAGATCGCGAAGACTTCGCAACGCGAAGATGACCGGGCCCTGTTCCAATTGTTTTCAGAGACGGACGTCGAAGTTGCAAAGAAGCCAAAGACGGCCAAAAAGAAGCGGATGATCATTGCGACCGTCAGCGCCGCCTCTGTTCTGCTTCTGGCTGGCCTGATGTTCCCGCTGTTCCATCATGGATTCAAGACTTCGACGAAACCGGCTGTTCAGACACCTCAGCAAGCAACCGACACTCAGCCGGAGACGGACATATCGAACCCGCCGGAGAGTGCACCTGTTGCTCAGACCCAGCCTGCGGCTTCCGGTGAAAAGCCACCCGCAGCCGGCACTCCGGCGGCCAACGGGCCGGATGGAGTGAAGCCAGCGCCGGGCCTGTCGAAAAAGCAGACGAAAATGATGGACGATCAACTCACAGCGCCAACCGTGATTCCGCAAGGCGCTGGGAAGCAGGCAGAGAATGCGCCGCCTCCGGTTAACCTTGGCTCGGATGGTCTGGGCGGTGTGAGCCCGAGTGACGGAGTGCTGAATGGGCGCAACCAGCCTGCGGTTAAGGTTGTGTCGTCAAGGCCATTTGCCATTTCATCGGGCGTTGCGACGGGAATGCTCATCCGGCAGACGCAGCCTGTCTATCCGACCATTGCGAAAGCGGCCGGCGTTTCAGGCACTGTTGTGCTCCACGCAACGATTGCCAAGAACGGGACGATTAGGGATGTGCAGATTGTAAGCGGTTCGCCCATGTTGCAGCAGGCTGCGCTCGATGCCGTGCGGACGTGGCGCTACAAGCCCTACAAGCTGAGCAACGAGCCGGTCGAGGTTGAAACATCAATCAACGTCGTCTTCTCACTGGCCAGGTGACCTGCTGAGAAGCGGAATTCGTTCGCTTAAACCGGCTCACCTACGAGCAGGTCCAGGTCACTTGACCGGAGATCGTGACGCTGCCAGGATCCTGTAGGCCTTGGAACTGGAAGGAGCCCGAAGCGTCGGGTTTCACGATCAGAGTCCCCACACCAGTTGGGAAAGCGAAGATATGGGTCTCCTGATCACCTGGCAGGGTGTCCACGCTCATCTGCGTAGCGTTCAAAGCCGAGCCCGTGTATGTGCCTGGTCCGTTATAAGGCCAGGCCCCGGCATCTGTCGCGAAGGTGTGGCCACCGCCGACCGGCCCGGGACTGCCATCGGGATTCAATGGCGGCGCCGGAACATAGAATGTTTGAACCTCCGATACACCGGGCGTGCCTGTTCCGTTTTTGGCCAGGTCGGCACACGTGGCGGCTGTTTGGCGATCGTCATAGGTGCCCGTGAATGACAAGCCTCCGGTGACCGTGATGGTCGCATGCAAGACTGCCGTCGTCGGTGCGTTCGTGCCGGGCGTTCCCTGCGCCCGCAGGGCCGCCGGCATCAGTAGAATCAAAACCGCTGACGAAGTTCCAACCGTCATCATTTTCCGTGCAACCGCGAGGTCCATATCCGCCTCCTGAGTGCCACCACGGGCTGAGCCGCCCCGCTTTCCTTAATACAAATCTACCGTCTCAGGCGATCTGCCATGGCAGGTCACGCTCGGAAAACGAGAGACGAGGCAATCTCTCAAGACACTTTGTTTTGTTTGGCGTCCCCGACGGGATTTGAACCCGTGTTATCGCCGTGAAAGGGCGGTGTCCTAGGCCGGGCTAGACGACGGGGACGATTGGGAGAGCATTGCGCAAAGGTGAGATTGGCCGCGGGTGCCCTTAACAGCAAGGCTACCAACTCAGTGGTAGCGTGTCAAAGAACGAGTGGCGGTGCCGGGGCACTGCCAGAAGGCGCCGATGAAAGGACCCCGCGCGGTGTAAAAGGCGGAGCAAGCAGGCGGGCGAAGATGACAATGGCCGGAACCAGAAGCGTCACCGCCGCGAAGCCGTCAAGTGCGCTATCCTCGATGAAGATTCAAGCATATGAGCGCGTATTGAGCTTATGACGCGCGCTGTTTTTTTGTATCGATTACCCAGATCCGCGTATCAAACCACCAAAGCGATCACGGCAACGAAGCATCGCAGAGAAGCACCACAGCCTGTACACCGGTTTGCCCGCCCCAATGTTCAATTGTCGAGTGCGGCGGTTACTGCAGCCAAAGGAAGAATCGAGTGACCCAGAGCAGATTCCAGCGCATTCATGCGATCGGTTGGGTGGTCCTGATGGGATTGGCAGCTACAGGCTGCCAGAAAAAGCCTGCACCGGGAGCGGGTGGGCCGCAAATGCAGGCCTTGCCGGTCCAGACGGTCACAGTGTCCATGGCGCCGGTGGCGCAAAGCAGCGAATATGTGGCCACCATCAAGTCGCGCCGGTCAGCCACCGTGTTGCCGCAGGTGAGCGGTCAACTGACACAGATTGCGGTTCACTCCGGCGAAGAGGTAAAGGCCGGGCAGTTGCTGATGGAGATCGATGCCCGGCAACAGCGGGCCACAGTGGACTCACTGCGTGCGACCGAGCTGCAGAAGAAGGCGCTGGACGACTACGACACCGTCGAGGTGGACCGGCAGCGCAAGCTGTTTGAGGCGGGCGTAACTAGCCGCGACGCGTACGAGCAGGCGCAGCAGGCTTTCCAAAACGCCAAAGCGGATTATCAGTCGGCCGTTGAAGCACGCAAGGCCGGGGAACAGTTGTTGAGCTACTACACCATTCGCGCGCCGTTCAACGGCGTGGTCGGCGATATTCCGGTCCACCTTGGGGACTACGTTTCTCCGAACCAGTCGCCGGCCGCGGTGCTGACGACGGTCGACGATAACGGTCAACTCGAGGCGTATATCTACATTCCCACCGAACGCGCCGCCGATGTGCGTCAGGGGCTTGCGGTGAACCTGATGGACAACAACGGCAAGCTGCTGGAGAAGACGCGAATCGATTTTGTTTCGCAAGAGGTGGACAGCACGCTGCAAGGGATACTGGTGAAGGCGCCAGTTGATGCGAAGGCGGGTATGCTTCGCAACGCACAGCTGGTGAAGGCCGACGTTATCTGGAGCACAAAACCCATGGCCGAGGTTCCGGTGCTGGCGGTGACGCGGCAGGGCGAAGAAAGCTTTGTTTTCGTGGTGAAACAGCAAAATGGAATGGCCATGGCTCACCGCACTTCGGTAGTGCTTGGTGATGCGGTCGGGAACAGTTACTCCATTGTTTCCGGACTCAACTCGGGAGATCAGGTCATCGTCTCTGGGACACAATTTCTGGTGGATGGCATGCCTGTGATGCCCATGGGCGGACCACCACAAGCGCCGCCCGCCCCGGGAAAAGGGACTGGACCCCAAAGCAAGGCGGAAGGAGCGCCGACTGAGAACAGCGGCGCGCCTCGTGCGGCTGCCTATCATCCTCACCACAGAAGGCATCATGGGGCTCGGGTAAGGAAGAGCAAACACCGGCAGCCCGCGACGGTCTCGTAGGAAAGAGGGCTCACAAGTGTTTGTTGACTTCTTCATTCATCGCCCCGTCTTCGCCACGGTTTGCGCCCTGCTGATCATTCTTGCGGGAGCCATCTGTATTCCCAATCTTCCTGTGGAGATGTACCCCAACCTGGCGCCGCCCGTGGTTTCGGTGACCGCGGTCTATGTCGGCGCCGACGCGGAGACAGTAGAAAAGGCAATCACGATACCGCTCGAAGAGTCGATCAACGGCGTGGAGGGGATGCGCTACATCAGCTCGTCGAGCACGAATAGCGGCGTTAGCCAGATTAGTATCACCTTCCAAACCGGATACGACCTGGACATTGCGGCCGTGGACGTGCAGAACCGCGTGGCCAGTGTGGAAGGCCGCCTGCCCGGCGAGGTCGTTTCATCGGGCATCACGGTGGACAAGTCCAACTACAATTTCGTCTTCGGCGCGGGTTTTTTCACGCGCGACGGGCGCTATTCAAATGAGTACATCTCCAACTACCTTGACATTTACGTAGTCGATGCTCTCAAGCGCGTGCCGGGCGTGGGCGATGTGCAGAACTTTAGCGCGCGCAAGTACGCCATGCGTGTTTGGCTCGATCCGGTGCGGCTGGCTGCCCGCGGCCTCACCGCCGCCGATGTCGTGAGTGCGCTTCAAGAGCAGAACGTCGAGGTTCCTGCCGGACAGCTGGGGCAGCCGCCCTCCGATTCAAAGCAGTCCTACCAGATCCCGGTGCGCGTTGTCGGCCGGCTCACCAGCCCGGAAGAATTCGACAACATCATCGTCAAATACTCGCCCAACGGCCTGGTGCAATTGAAGGACGTCGGCCGCGCGGTGATTGGCGCCGAAGGCTATAGCACTGCGCTGAAGTACGCCGGCCACGACGCGATGGGCCTTGGCGTGGAGCAGCTTTCAAACGCCAACTCCCTTGAGGTTGACCGCAAGGCCAAAGCCGCGCTCGAACAATTGTCGAAGAATTTCCCGCCGGGACTGGAGTATGCGATCGCGTTCGATTCGACGACAGCGGTGGGCGAGTCGATTCGCGAAGTGCTGATAACGCTGGCCGCGGCGATTGTGATCGTCATTGCGGTCATCTTTTTGTTCTTGCTCGATTGGCGCGCAACCATCATTCCTGCCGTCACCATTCCAGTTTCGCTGGTCGGAACCTTCGCGTTCATCCGGATCTTCGACTTCTCAATCAATTCCCTCACGCTTTTTGGCATCACGCTGGCCACGGGCCTGGTGGTCGACGACGCGATTGTGGTCATCGAAAATGTGCAGCGCCACATCCATATGGAGCACTCGAATGCGCACGAGGCCACATCGCGCGCCATGCGCGAGGTAACCAGCGCGGTCATCGCAACTTCGCTTGTGCTTATTGCCGTCTTCGTCCCTGTCTCGTTCTTTCCCGGTGCCACCGGAATTCTCTATAGGCAGTTTTCGCTCACCATCGCTTTCTCGATCGCGATCTCAGCGTTCAATGCGCTCACGCTTTCGCCGGCGCTATCGGCACTCTTTCTAAGGGGCGAAGAAGCGCGTCCCCGCCAACTGGATTTTCTCCACATCAAGCCAGTCTCCCGGGCCTTTGCTGCATTTATTCACGGCACAGACGCCTTCATCACGTGGCTGGCCAGCACGTATGCGCGCGTTATTCATGTTGCGCTGCAATTACGCTATCTGCTCTTGCTGGTTTTTTTCGCCGGTATGGCAGCGACGATATGGATCTATCGAGCAGTTCCGACAGGCTTTATCCCGCAGGAAGATCAGGGCTACTTCATGGTCATTGTCCAGGCTCCACCGGGATCGTCGCTTGCCTACACTACCGCTCTCGCCGACAAGGGCGCGGCAATTATTGGGCAAAATCCTCATGTGAATGGATTGTTTTCCATCTTGGGTTTCAGCTTTGCCGGTAGCGCATCCAATGCTGGCATGATGTTCGTTGACACCAACACCATCAACGAACGCGGCGAGAAGGCCTACTCGACGGCGGACATCATCAAGGACATTTCGCCCAAGCTGCAAATGCTGATGTTTCTGCCCAATGGCGGTCTGGTGGCCGCAGTCGAGCCGCCATCGGTCTCAGGGGTGGGGGCCTTCGGTGGATTCCAGTTCATGCTGCAGGACCAGGGTGGCAACACGCTGAGCGACCTGGACCGAGTCGCGCATCAGATCGTGAATAGCGGCGCCGCGCAAAAGGACCTCACGGACTTGTTCACGACTTTCTCAGCCAATGATCCTCAGGAACTGGTGACGATCGACCGCGAGAAGGCCAAAGCGATGGGCGTCTCGATCACGCAGATCGCAACCACGCTTAACGTCTTCATGGGCTCAGAATACGTCAATGACTTCGACTACAACAGCCGCACCTATCGCGTCTACGTGGAGGCCGACCAGCCTTTCCGCATGAAAGCCAGTGACCTGCACAGCTACTACGTGCGCTCCGATTCTGGCCAGATGGTTCCGCTCGATAACCTGGTGACGGTCGCCGCCAGCGCGGGACCGCCGGTGATCACGCACTACGATCTGTTTCGCGCGGTGGAGATCGACGGCTCGGCTGCTCCCGGCGTGAGTTCCGGCCAGGCACTGAACAGCATGCAGAAGCTGGCCACAGCTAACATGATGCACGGCATGAACTACGAGTGGACGGGAATCACGCTCGACGAAATCGAGTCCAGCGGCAAAGCTCTCGTGATCTTCGCCCTGGGCATTCTGGTTGTTTATCTCACGCTCTCGGCGCAGTACGAGAGCTTTGCGCTGCCGTTCATCATTCTGCTGGCTGTGCCGATGGCAGTGCTGGGTGCTTTAGGCCTGGTTTCGCTCCGCGGCCTCGCCGACGACGTCTATTGCCAGATCGGCCTGGTGATGCTCATTGGCCTTTCGGCGAAGAATTCAATTCTGATCGTGGAGTTCGCCGAGCAGCTGCGACGCAAAGGGCGTTCCATCGCCGAAGCCGCGATTGAGGCCGCAGAGCTGCGGCTGCGACCGATCCTGATGACGTCGTTCGCGTTCATCATGGGCGTTCTTCCGCTGGTATTTGCCACGGGAGCCGGCGCGCTCGGCCGCCGCTCAGTAGGAACGACGATTGTGGGCGGCATGTTGCTCTCTACCGTTTTGAATCTCGTCTTTATCCCTGTGCTCTATGTGATTCTGAGCCGAGTGCTCCGGCGCGGCGATGCGGCTGCGGTTCCGGCGGAGATCTAGTGCGGCGCGTCAGTCCTCGTTTGCTTGACCACCTCCACAGGCCCCACTTGGCTTGCCGTGGCCGAATACAGGTGGCAGCTGTCCGAAGTCTCCTTGAAGCGGAAATACGGATGGAGAAATAGCGCGGCGCGCGCATCGCCCGAGCCTTCAGCCAGATCGGTGAGCCAGACGCCATCGGGACGCGGCTCATTGTGGATGTGCAGCCACAGGCCCTTGTGCACATTGGCCACCAGCCCACCTCCGATCTTCAAATCAGCAACCGACGTCACATTGATGTCGATCAATTCGCCGGTCTGCTCGTCGATGGAAACTTTGCCCTGCATCACCTGGGCCAGGTGCTGGTTGATGTTCTTCGCGTCGAATTTCGGATTGGGCACGATGTCGTAGAAGAGCACGCTGCGGCCGTTAACAACACCTCTGTGGCCGTTGGCCAGCATCATGGCTTGCATGAAATCCTCAAGTTCCTGGTCATCCTTGTCCTGCTCCTTCTGCGCATTGGCCTGGTTCGAGTATTTGAGCGTTTCCTTCATTACGCGATCGTCCTGCTTGTGCTGATCGTCGGCCGAGAGATCTTTCCCGTCTTTCTGAAGGGTTCGTTCGACGGGAATGCCGTTGACAAAGAAGAGATCCGAGACCACCGATGTGTCCTTTTTAGTGTTGCCCTTGCCATCGGTTTCGATGGTGCGGTCGGTGATGCGGCAGTCATATTTTTCCCGCACGTCTGCCTGCTTGCGCTCATTGGCGAGGGCTCGCTGCAGCAGCTCGTTAGCGTTGGGGAGCGGCGCATTCGGTGCGGGGGGTGGCGCGGCAAGGGTATTCCTGCCGGCGAAGACCACGGTGGCCGCGAAAAGCAGAATGGGGGCGACTCGAGTCATGAGCAATGGATCGAAAAGCGTCCGTATGTTTGACGCATCTGAAGACTGATTTATCCGATAAGCTGCGGTCCGGGCTGCAGCGTGGGCATCCCGCCCTGCGTCTTCGCTTCTGCCACTACAGCATCCAGGTGATCGAGCACCTCAACCACGGTCATGGTGTAGACCTCGCGCCGGGAGTCGAAGCCTTCTTCGACCAGTTGCTTCAAATACCGCCCCGCGACCTGCGCCGCCAGTTGGTCGGTGATGACCTTGCCGGTGCGCTTCTTTTGCTCTACCCAGGCGGTGCAGGGCAGTGCGATCCACATGGGGTGGCCGTTGACGTCGAATCGGATGTCGACGGCATCGGCGTGGCGGGTGGCGATAGCAACAATCGTGCCCTTCCAGCGGCAGTGAAGGTCTTCGCCGCTCCAGCGATCGGCAACGTGGAAGTCCTCGTACATGCCTTAAGGGTACCGTCCCGGCCGTGCGGGGGCAAGCGCGCTGCGTCTTTCCATGGCCAGGCAGGCTCCGTTAGCGCCGCGCTCCGGTGGACTGCGCCGGAACCGCGCTGATACACTAGTCGGGTTGCAGTGGCACCAATTTCTTCTGTTCAGACCCGCCTGCAACGTTGAATACCGGCAAAGGACAAGAAAGACCTCGTGGATACTCGAACGCGTCACGCCCTGAAAAAGGACAAATTTGCACAAGCTGCCGCAAGCAGCGCCAGTTGGGTCGGCGAACACCAGGCCGCCGCGGTGCGCTGGGGCATTGGCATCGGAATTGTTGTGATTCTGGTCATCGGCGGACTGATTTTCTGGAGCCTTCGCTCGAAGGCCGCAAATGCCGCCCTTGGCGCAGCAATGGATGTATACACCGCACCGCTGGCGGTCCCTGGCGCTCCACCTGAGGCCGGTGCCTACACGACGTCTGCCGCGCGGGCCAAGGAAGCCAATCGCGAGTTCGTAGCAATCGCTCACGACTTCAGTTGGCTACCCGAGGGGGCGAAAGCCCAGTATTTCGCGGGCATCACGTATGAGGACCTGGGGCAGAACGGCAATGCCGAGACGGAGCTAAAGGGGGCGGCCGGCGCCTGGGATCGTAATACGGGCAATCTGGCCAAGCTGGCTTTGGCTGGCCTTTACAGGCAGACCTCACGCGACAACGATGCGATTGCGCTTTACAACGAGATCATCGCCAAGCCTTCAGCCACGGTGTCAGCAAGCGTGGCCCAGCTCGACCTGGCCGATCTCTATGCGGCCGAAGGCAAGCAGGACATGGCTCGCGCACTTTGGGCCAGGGTGAAGGACGCCGACAAAGAGGGCGCGGCGGGGTCGATTGCGTCAGAAAAGCTCGCCGCCAAGTAGGCTGGCAAGATGCGATCAGGCTGGGTGTTGAGCCGCTATTTACAGGCCAAAGGACAGGCTCCGGGCGCACCTGAGCATTTTCTACCCGGTCTGCGTCTGGTGAGTGATGAGCACCAGCCAGGCCATTGTCGCAGGCATTGCCGCAGAGTGGATGGAGAATCCCACGAGCGCCGTGAATGACGAAGCCCGCCGGCGCG
Source organism: uncultured Acidobacteriaceae bacterium (assembly GCA_963796785.1). Lineage (GTDB taxonomy): Bacteria > Acidobacteriota > Terriglobia > Terriglobales > Acidobacteriaceae > Telmatobacter. The sequence goes on from CAWCMW010000001.1 coordinate 119,809, forward strand.
CGGAAGACACTGCGCTTGCGGCCATGGTCGACCAATACGCCGGCGCTTTATACCGCGTGGCTTATTCCGTTCTTCGCAATCAAGCAGACGCAGAAGATGCCGTGCAGGAGGCGTTTGTGCGCGTCCTGCGCCATCGCGATTCTCTGGGCGAAGTGCGCGACCACCGCGTGTGGCTGATTCGCATTGTCTGGAACATCGTGCTGGACCGCAAGCGCCGCGCCAAGACGCGGCCTGAAACCGATGACGTGGCCGAATTGGCGCGGGTGCTTCCATCGACAGGGCTTTCCGCCGAGGAACTGGCTGCGGCCGCGCAGCACCATGCTCATGTTCTGGGCTGCGTTGATCAACTGCCGGCCAAAGAGCGGCAGGTTCTGATGCTCTCGGCCTTTGAAGAGCTGAGCAGCGTGGAGATCGCTTCTGTACTTGAGATTTCCGAGTCCAGCGTCCGCTCGCGGCTGTTCAGGGCGCGGAACCTGATGGCCGAGCTGCTTAATCATGAGAGAAACTTGCATGAGAGGAGTTTGCGATGAATTCGAACCCTCACGATCCGACTGCGAGTGGATCCGCTTCAAGCCCGGCGGAAGAGACTTTGCGGCTGATTGCCAGCCTGCCCGCGCCCAAGGGCCTGGAAGAGCGCGTCCAGACGGTGCTCGATTCGGCACCGCGGCGCGGACGTGTTCTGACCTGGCCGGGAACGCTGCGACCCCAGAGTGGCTGGATGCGCTCGGCGGCAGCTGCGGCCATCGTTTTTGTGGTCGCGGGCGGAGGCTGGGGCGTTTATACGAAGGTGGAACAGGTTCGTTTCGATCAGAACGGGCCGGCCAAGGTCATCGTGATGCCGGCGCGCATGCCAGGCGGGTTTGGCGGAGCCGGTGCAATACGAACCCCGCAGACGCTACCCGGACCTAAGGCGCCCGTCAGGTAGCAACCGTGAAACGCGCCCTGCTCTGCCCAGGTCAGCGAAGAGACCGGTTGCGATCCGCAAGCCGACGAGCGGAGCGAGCCAGCCAGACAAGACTGCTGCAGAGCCTGGCGCGCCCCGCTAGACGCGTTCCGCTTGCCGCTACTTATCCTTGACGACTGCCCGAATCAGCATGCCCAGAAGGGCCAGCACTAACGCGCCCCAAAAGGCCGGGCCGAAGCCGGAGACGTGGAAGCCTGGGACTACGGCAGAGGCCAGCAGGATCATCACGCCATTGATCACCAGCAGAAAGATTCCCAGCGTCAGGATGCTCAGTGGAAACGTGATGATCTTCAGGAAAAGGCCAACGGTCGCGTTCAGCAGTCCGATGACTACCGCGGCGATTAGCGCTGGAAGCAGGCCGTTGACGTGAAATCCTGGGACAAAGTGGGAAACAACCAGGAGCGCAAGGGCGCTCAAGATCCAATTCAGAAGCAGCCTCATTCGGTCTTCCTCCCCAGAAGATTCAGAGCATTCACCCTATCGATGCAGGCGGCTGTTCGGCAAGTTGCTCACGGCTGATTCCGACGTTAGAGGGCTGCGAGGTTTTAGAGTAGAGCCATGTTTGCGCGGCGCATGACTGTGAACCGGATCGATGCGGCGGGCGAGCGTCATGCCTGCCCGATCGGCCAGATCGACAACTTTGCCATGCGGAATTTCACCAATGACGCGGTTTTTGACGATACCTTTCCGGCGGGCGACGGCGTGCTGGAGATTGGAAACCGCGTTCCGCTGGATCGACTCCGAACTGCGATGGAAGACTGGTTCCGGCGCAAAGGCTATTTGAAGGCCGAAGAGCGGTTGGAAATGATCGAGGAGAGCGACAAAACGGCCGAAACGGGACTGTGAAACTGTGAGACTGTGAAACTGTGGCCGTAAGTGACTGATTCTGCGCGGTCCACAGTTTCACAGTCTCACAGAGACACAAATTGATATGGGGGGGGTGGGGTTCAGGCCGCCGCCGATCGCAGTGCACTGCCCTCGCCCATCCAGAGTTTCAGTTCGGCTTCGCGGCGGGCTTTGAGCCCTGCTACGACGGCGCCTCCGGCGTGGTCCCACGAGAGCAACTGCTCGGCGGCAGCATCGTGATGGCCGGCATTCAAGTCGCGGAGGAGAGTTGAGCTCGCCAGGCGGCCGGCGCCGAGGTTGAAGCAGAAATCGACCAGCGCGTCGAACTGGCTCTGCGTGAGCGCTACCTTAACCAGGCGGCTGACAGCCTGCTCGGCTTGCTGAACGTCTGTTGCGAGGATCGCTGCGGCTTGCGGCTCGGTGATCCCATTGGGAAACGATTCGTCCGGTTTGACGAGGTGCCCGTAGCCGATGGTGGGAAAGCCTGCGACGTCAAGATAAATGTGGTCGCGGAACCCTTCGGAGGTTTTGATCAGTTTCAGGCCGTCTTCGCTTAGTTTCATACGAGCTCCTTTTGTTCTTTCGCCCGCCGAGGCGGGCTTGGTTGCACATGGTCGTGTTCTCTGACCCCAGGCTTGCGCCTGGGGCTACCTTCTTCTGCCCGCTGAAGCGGGCTTAGTTGCACCGTGCGGCATATGTCTCCGGGCCTAAAGGCCGGAGCGTGTTGCTGCGCCGATTCAGGGGCCTGAAGGCCCCTGCTCCTTCCGTTTCTTAACTGGTGCGGACGCCGGAGCGCCGCCTCAGGTCCCCAAAAGCGAGGGGATCTCCACCCCACGGACCTGGACCTGCTCGTGGGGACGCCGGACCTGGGGTACCCATTGTTGTGGGTGGTGAAGGTCCCGAAAAGCAACCGCAGATCCCTCGACTCGTCCCGCCGAGGCGGGACTCGCTCGGGATGACAGTAGGAGGTTGAGGTTCGAGGTGTGCCATGTCCCAGAATCGGGAGATGGGGCACCCAGGTTCGTGCTGGGTGGAATGTGGCGAGTTGAGAGTCGTGCTATCCCACCCTAAGCGCGATACAACTGCGCTTAGGATGGGGCACCCAGGTTCGTGCCGGGTGGAATGTGGCGAGTTGAGAGTCGTGCTATCCCACCCTAAGCGCGATACAACTGCGCTTAGGATGGGGCACCCAGGTTCGTGCCGGGTGGAATGTGGCGAGTTGAGAGTCGTGCTATCCCACCCTAAGCGCGATACAACTGCGCTTAGGATGGGGCACCCAGGTTCGTGCCGGGTGGAATGTGGCGAGTTGAGAGTCGTGCTATCCCACCCTAAGCGCGATACAACTGCGCTTAGGATGGGGCACCCAGGTTTCGCGTTTGGACTGTCGCGCGTCGTCCTTACTTCCCACGCTGAAGCGCGGGGATCACAAACACTGCGCCTACGGCGCGGCAGATGGTATCCCATGTCCCAGAATCGGGACATGGGGCATGCAAAATGTACCCCTGCGGCGCGGGCAGGAGCGGAGACGGCAAAGGGCCTGACGAAAGCCACCCTTCGAAGAGGATGGCCTTCGTCAGACCCTAAGATCACACTAGCAAATTCGACGAATGAACCGGCAAACTTCAAAAGTATATTTTGCGATGAGAATTCACGCGTAAGTCATTGCCAGTCAACAACATGAAACGCTGATGAGCATTCCTGATGCCACGTTGCCTATTGACACCCGATTTTGCACAGAAATCGATGCCCAAAATAGGAAAAATGGCACTGATTATGGTGCGGTTTTGTAACCCAAACGTAATAAGAAGCTTGCGGCGCCGAGGGCTGCCGGGGCGCAATTTTTCAACAAGATCCCGGTTATCGTTCTTGACAACATTGCCATCGAACTAGTGTCGGTCTAGTAAAATTGGCAGATGGTTATGAAAAGGAAAACACGCAACTTAGGACGAAAGGCACCGCTGTGGCTTTGCCTCGTGGCTGGTGTCTCCGCCGTTGCAATGGTGGCGCTGGTGGTGTTGTATTCAGCGCGGACCGTGCAAGCGGATGCGAGTCTTCCCAGACCAGCCCTCACCGCGCCTGCGGACCCGCCAGCAACGAGTGCGACACCAGCATCGCTCGCTGACCAGGAACCGCCGCAGACCGCCCCAACCCCCGCCGCAATGAACTGGAAAGACAGGATCCGTGGAGTGGCTTCCTGGTACGGCGGAGTTTTTAACGGACGAAAAACGGCAAGCGGCGAAACCTACGACATGTATGCCATGACGGCCTGCCACCCATCGCTTCCCTTTGGGTCGATTGTTCGGGTGGTGGACCTGAGAAACCACCGCTCGGTTGTGGTCAGGATCACGGATCGCGGCGATCTGGTGGAGGAGGGGCGCATTATCGACCTCTCTTATGGCGCGGCAAAGAAGCTCGGCATGGCCAAGGCCGGCCTGGCAAAGGTGGAGTTAGATGTCCTTTCGCTGGGAAGACAGCAGAAGCAGCCACAACAGCCGCCTGCGGGTGGCCAGTAGCCTGCAGACAGCTGACGGAAAACAGATTCCGGGCCTGAGGGCCCGGATTTTTTTTGCTGCCGTCTTCACGACTTCGACGTCCATCCACGGAAACGATTGCGGCCTCGCGTCTTCGCCAACGCGGCGGGACACAGGCGGTTAGTTCGTCGCAAATGGTTTGTTTTCATTGGCGCAAGGGGCGTTGCGCTTTTGACTTTGTGCGACGGACTGGAGTCCAAACGAATCTACTTCAGCTGACAGTACTTGGAGTATTGAATGCAGGAATTCATGCACGCCGTGCGCAAAGAAGATCTTCCATTGATTGGCAGTTCCTACAACTTCGTTGGCGTAGACCAGGGGAACGTTGGAATCTCGATGTTCCTGGTCGAAGCGCAGCCTGGACGTGGCGCACCGCTGCATTTTCATGAATATGATGAGATCGTGCTCGTACAAGAGGGGCGATCGAGATTTGTGATCGGCGAATTAATCCGGGAGGCCCAGCCTGGAGACATTCTCGTCGTAAAAGCGAAAACGCCTCATGGGTTCATCAATGCCGGCTCTGGAGTTCTAAAGCAACTTGATATCCACGTGAGTCCGAGATTCCGGCAGGAACTTGTTGAACCAACAGAGGTGTCACGCAAGGCGGGCCTTCCCGAACCGCCGATCAAGTAGATCACGGTTTGGCGAAGTAAATTGAAACGCGATGTCGACCCATCCATCAGGTCTCGTTTGATCGTCAGCTGGCGCCGTCCCGACGGGACTCCGGAACATTTTCTCTTCGCCATCCCCCAGGCTGAACAAACTGTTACGAAACGCGACAAGCGCGGTCTCCATTGACGAATTGAGATGGCAGGGGCTAAAGCCCCGCTCATATTGCGACGCTTGCGGCCCGGCTAAAGCCGTGCCCTTGTTACAAAGCCGGGTTCTCGGCAGGTTTCGTAACAGCCTGTGAAGCGCGGGGCCAACATACACCGCGCCTACGGCGGGGGTATTGAGGCGGGGCTACGGTCTTGCAGAAACGAACCGAAAAGCAACCGCAGATCCCTCGTCTCCTTGCGCTACACTTCAGTCGCTCGGGATGACAAGTCTGGCAAACCGGCATCGGGTTACGTGCTGGTGATAAACGGCGCTCGGGATGACAAGTCTGGTGATAAACCTGCGCTCGGGATGACAAGTCTGGTCATAAACCTCGCTCGGGATGACAGACTTGCTTTGAGGAGTGCCCGTCCGGGAACGGTGAGTGAGCAAGTGCGGGCGTGGACGCCCGCACGACAGCCGGCGGGGACGCCGGCGGTACAACGGAAGCGGCGCTAGTGCATGCAGACGCCTTCGGGCTGGGCGAAGGGTTTCTGCAGGTACTCGCGGGCTTCGTTGACCGCTCCCTGGGTGTTGTCGTTGGTCTGGACGGCGAGGCGGTATTCGCCGACGGCGCGGTCGCGTTGGCCTGTGAGATCGAAGATTTTGCCGATGGCGATATGGCTCCAGACCTCGGTCCAGGGAGGCGTGTCGTCGCCGTGCAGGGCATCGCGGAAGGCATTGACGCTGGCCTGGTAGTTGCACTGGGTAAAGAGCACTTCGCCAATGCGATAGCTGGCCAGGGAGCTCATCGAATTGGCCTCGAGCGCCTTTTTGTATTCGTTGATGGCGCCGAGCAGGTCATTCTGGGCCACCAACTGCTGGCCTTTCAGGATAGAGATGCGGACCTGAAGGTCGGGGCCGGATTTGAGGACCCAGTCATTGGGATCGACACTGATTCGGCGGGGACGGCCGAAGGTGTCGACGATGTACTGGGTGTCGGTGCCGACCACTTCGACTTTCTGGTTCACGGTCTTGCCGTCGGTTTCAACGCGCAGATCGACCGGCATGCGAAAGAGGTCAAGATCCTGGTTGATTTCGCCGATGGTGCGGAAGCCCTTGTTGTTGCCCAGGCGGTAGACAGCGTACTTGTTGGTGAAGGTGGGTGCGCCGGTGCCGTCAATCCATTGGGAGAAGAAGGGCACCAATTGCTGCTGGCTCTGCTCCTCGGCAACCTTCTCGAGATCCTGCGTGCGAATGGAGCCGCCGGCATACTGGCTGAGCGCGGCCTGGAGGATGGATTGAAAGGCCTTGTCGCCGACTTCCCAGCGGAGCATGTGGAAGATCATGGCGCCCTTTTCAAGGGTCATGGACTGGAACTGTGGCGTGAATGGATCCATGCGGCCGACACTGGAAAGGGGAACGGTGTCATAGGCCAGGGCACCGGCAGCCACGTCTTCCATGGCGGCCTTGAGAGCGGTTTCGCCGCTCTGATCCTCGACATACATGAGCTCGCCGTAGCGTGACATGCCATTTGTGATCCATGAGTCGTCGAGGGATTTGGGGCTGACCTCCAATCCCCACCATTGGTGGGCGATGGTGTTGGCGAGCAGGCGAATGCCCGATTTGTCGCCGGTACGGGAGCCCATGATGGCTGCAATCTCGGGCGCGTAGACCGCGGGCAAGGTGTCGTCGGGGAGCTCGAGGATGTTGATGCGCGGCGTGGGCGGCAGGCCGAAGGTATTGGTGAAGTAGTTGTATTCGCTGGTGGCCGTTTGCGCAAACTGGTTGGCTGAGGCCTGGTGGGCGACGGTGACGTAGACCTTGACGTTGCCGGCGCCGACTGAAACGGCGGGGAGATAGCGGCCAGCGATGACGGTGCCTGGGAATCCGGGCTTGGTCCAACTGAAATCGTACTCATCGCCGGGCTTGCCATTGGCGAGGGTAACGGGCTTTGCTGCGCCGGTGGAGCCGCTCGCAAAGACGCGTATGCCCTGGGGCACGCGGATGTGCAATTCGGCGGTGAAGCGGTCGGTCATTAAGCCGGTCATGGGAAACCACCGGGCGGGATAGAGAAGATAGCTGATGGGCTCCTGAATGGCGGCGAGCCTGAGCCCCTCGACCGGGCCATCTTCGTTGCCGGTGATGATGCCGTCATAAACGAAGGTCCAATGAGCGGTCTGGCCATCGACAAAGGGCGTGCTTGCGGTGACGCGGATGGAGCCGTCGGCGGTGCGCTCGCCCTCGAGGAGCTTGCCGGCGTCGTCAGTGATTTTGGTGACCTTGAGGGCAGGATGGAAACCGAAGGTGACGACGGCGAGGTTGGCGGGAGCGGTAAAGGCGACCTGGGCCGTGGCCGTCAGGTGGTGCGTGGTGGTGTCGAGCTCGGCGTCAATCACGTAGCCGGTGATGTCGAGGGCCGGGCGTGCGATCTGGGCAGCGGCGGGGTGGGCTGCGGCTGCGGCGAGGGCTACTGCGAAAAGGGCAAACAGGGCGCGGGTTGTCAGGTGGCCGCCGGCAAATTGCAAAACGTTCTGGAATGTCTTCATTCGATCGCTCATGATTTTGGTGCTCTTCACGGGGGTGGTTGCATCCTTGTGCGTCTGTGATTGGCCTCAGGGCGTGGCCGCATGCGCGGGCGCCGCAGAAAGTGCTTCGACCTCTTGAACTACGATGGCGGCTACCCGCTCGATGGCGGTTTTCCCGGGGACAGTCTGGCCCTGTTGGTTAGCTGATTGCCCCAGAAGCGCCTCCCGAACAGCTCCAAGCTCCATTCTCATGGACTCACGAGCGGGGCCGTCGGGTAGCAGGGGCTCGAGCTGTTGGACGATATTTGCGGCGGTGAAGTCGTGCTGGATGAGCTCTGGAACCACGCGTTTGCCGGCGATGAGGTTGGCCATGGCGACGTGAGGGACTTTGACCATGCGCTTCGCAATAGCATACGTGAGCGGCGAGACGCGGTAGACGACGACAAAGGGATTGCCGATGAGGGCGGCTTCAACGGTGGCGGTGCCGCTGGCGACAACTGAGGCGCGGGCGTGGAAGAGGGCGGAGCGGGCGTCGTCAACGAGGTGGACGGAGAGTGCGCGGGCCTGATTCTCGACGAGGCGCTGGACGGCGGTGCGCTGGACGGTGGTGAGCGTGGGAGCGAGGGGGATTAGGAATTCGTAGGGCGGCGTGGAGTCGGCAGAGGTTGGAGCGGGCGGAGAAATGCCCGGCGATGAGATGGCCGGATTTGAAGCAGGCGGATGGAGGGCGCGGGCTGCGGCAAGCATTTCGGGGAGATGGTCGTCGATTTCGCGGAGGCGGCTGCCGGGGAGAAGGCCGATCCAGGTGCGGTTGGGGTCGAGGTTGTTGTCGGCGGCAAATTGCTCGCGGGTGATGGAGGGGTGGGGCAGGTCGGCGAGGGGATGGCCGACGAATTCGGCATCGACGCCGCGATCGCGATAGTAGCGCTCCTCGAAAGGAAAGATGACCAGCATGCGGCGCACGTATTCGCGGACCAGATTGATGCGATGCTGCTTCCAGGCCCAGAGCTGCGGGCTGACGAAGTAAATGACGGGGACGCCCAGGCGATGGAACTCTTTGGCGAGGCGGAAGTTGATTTCGGGGAAGTCGATGAGGATGGCGATGGTGGGCGGGTTGGCGCGGATCGCGCGCTTGAGCTTGCGAAACTCGCGATAGATGCGGGGCAGGTGAAGGACGACTTCAGTGAGGCCCATGACGGCCATGTCTTCCGCACGGACGATGAGTTTGACGCCGGCAGCTGCCATGCGCGGTCCGCCCATCCCCACCGCACGAGCTCCGCTCTTTGATCTTTTGGAGCGAATCTGTGGGAGAGCGCAGATGCCAGCAGGGCGCCGTAGTGCTCGCCGCTGGCTTCGCCTGCCGAGATGAAGATGGAGGGGGTCATGATGCGTGCGCTTCAGTTCATGATAGCGGTCAATTGCGGACGAGGACCCTTCGACTCTGCTCAGGGCAGGCTCACGCACGACAGCCGGCGAGGACGCCGGCGCTACAGGTTGCGATCCATTGATGGCGCGGTGGTACCCTTCCCGATGGAGAAGGAATGAGGGCTACCGTGCGTGTCTCTTGGGGATGGATTGGGATTGCGATTTTGGCGGCGGGATACGGCGGTGCGGGATTGATGCGGGCGCAGGCGGCGCACGAGCCGGGTGAAGGGCCGGCGGGGGCGGCGAAAACTCGCGGGGGCGCGGTTTCGGCTGTGGACAATCCCTTGGCGGATCCCAAGGCGGTAGTGACGGTCGGGAATGCGCGGTTCACGGTACTGACGCCGCAGTTGATCCGGATGGAGTGGTCGGCTACGGGCAAGTTCGAGGATCACGCTTCGTTTGTGTTCATCAATCGAAAGCTGCCGGTGCCGAAGTTCTCGAGTCGCATTGAGTTCGCCGGAAACTATCACATTTTTGAAATTCATACGGATGCGTTGACACTTTCGTACGACGTTGCTGGAACTCCGGACTCGGGTGGAATGTTCAATGCGAAGAACCTTCGAGTTTCGTTCAAGGTTGACGGCAAGGATGTCGTGTGGCATCCGGGCGACAGCGATTCCGATAATTTGAGGGCACCACGCGGACGCTGGATACGGCGCGGGGATCGAAGACTGAGGAGCCGATAGGGCAAGGGCTGGTGTCGCGGGCGGGATGGGTGCTGGTGGACGACTCGACGCGACCGCTGTTCGATTCGGCGGACTTTCGGTTTCTTCAAGGGGAAAAGAGCGAGTGGCCTTGGGTGATGGAGCGGCCGGCGAATGAAAAGCCGGGCTCGTACAGCGACTGGTACTTTTTCGGATACGGACACGATTACAAACAGGCGCTGGGCGATTTTGTGCGCGTGGCGGGACGAATTCCGCTGCCGCCGCGGTTTGCGTTTGGGGTGTGGTGGTCGCGGTACTGGGCGTATACCGATGAGCAGTTCGACGAATTGGCGAAGGATTTTCGCGAGAATGACACGCCGCTCGATGTGATGGTGATCGACATGGACTGGCACATGAGCGACGAGCAGCTGAGAGCCATGGGCGCGGTGGATCAATCGGGACAGCAGCTCGGGTGGACGGGATACACGTGGAACAAGGTGCTGTTTCCCGATCCCGAAGCGTTTTTGAAAAAGCTGCATGAGGATGGGTTGAAGACAACGATGAATCTGCATCCGGCGTCGGGAATTCAGCCGTGGGAGCAGGCGTATCCGGCGATGGCGCGCGCGCTGGGGATCGATCCGGCGACGAAGAAATACATTCCGTTCGATCCGACAGACAAGAAGTGGGCGACGAATTACCTGAACCTGGTGCTGCATCCGCTGGAGAAGCAGGGCGTGGACTTCTGGTGGCTCGACTGGCAGCAGCAGTCGACAACGGATTTGCCGGGCGTGAACCCGACGTGGTGGCTGAACTACGTCCACTTTACCGATCAGCAGCGCGAGGGCAAGCGGCCGCTGTTGTTTCATCGCTGGGGCGGGTTAGGGAATCACCGCTACGAGATTGGATTCTCGGGCGACACGATTTCAGTTTGGGATTCGCTCGCGTTTCAGCCGTGGTTCACGGCGACGGCGGCCAACGTGGGATACGCGTACTGGAGCCACGACATCGGCGGACATATGCCGGGCGCGGTCGATCCGGAGCTGTATACGCGGTGGATCCAGTTCGGCATCTTCAGCCCGATTTTGCGGACGCACACTACGAAAAATCCTGATTCGGAGCGACGGATCTGGGCCTATCCTGAGCCCTACTCCGAAGTGATGCGCAACGCGTACCAACTACGCGAAGCGATGCAGCCGTACCTTTACACGGAGGCGCGGCGCACATACGACACCGGCGTCGCATTCTTCAGGCCGCTCTATTACGACTGGCCGGAAGAGGATGCGGCCTACACGAGCAAGAATGAATACATGTTTGGCGATCAGATGATTGTGAGCCCGGTGACCGCGCCCGCGGACAAAATTTCTGGCCTGGCGACGGAGCAGATATGGCTGCCGAAGGGGGACTGGATTGAGCGGCCGACGGGAAGACATTTTGCGGGGCCGACGACGGTGGAGCGGAACTTTCACGATCGATCAGATTCCTGTGTACGTGCGAGCGGGGGCGATTGTGCCGATGCAGCCGGCGATGCTGCACACGGGCGCGAAACCAGTCGATCCGCTGATTGTGAACGTGTGGCCGCTTGCGCCCGGCACGAGCTCCAGCTATTCGGTGTATGAGGATTCAGGCGTGTCGGTTGAGTATCAACGCGGCGTTTTTGCGCGCACGCCGATCAAAGCGGCGGAGGACGGCGACACGCTGCGCGTGGAGATTGGGCCAGTGGAGGGTTCGTATCCGGGAATGTTGAAGACGCGCGGGTACGAAGTGCGGCTGCCTGCGGATTGGCCGCCGGCCTCCGTGACGGTGAATGGGAAGGCGGTGAAATTCGTCAAGCCGGGTGAGCCGGGAGGGTGGACGTTTGAGGGGAATACGCTGACGACGGTGATTCCGGTGCCGAGCGGCAGCGTGAATGCGAAGGTTGTTGTGGTGGTGCAGCGCGCGAATGGCCGCGTTGCGCGGCGCGACGCACTCGATGGATTTGCGGGGGCAATGACGCGGCTGCGCGGGGTAGAAGATGCGCTGCAGCAGACGGGGCCGGTGGCGGGGCCTTCAATTGCGCTGAGGGATGCGTTGCAGACGGGCGACTTGATCAGCTACTATCCCGAGCGGATCGATGGCGCGCTGAAGGATTTCCACGAGCAGGTGGCGAAGGCGAACGCCGACGTTGCGCAGCTCGACAAGGAGTTCGAGCAGCGGCTCAGCGATACATCGCGGCGGATCGGCGGATCGACATGGGCACCGGCGGACATTGAGAGCGAAAAGCAAAAGCGCCGCGACGCGCTGCACCGGGCGGAGGCGCTGCTGGGGGAAGTGGCGAAGTAGCGGGACATTGTTTCCGGGCTTTCGCGCCACCGGACACCGCGCGTGCCGGCCCAGGCCCGTTAGGCGCTGGCCGAATGACGGGTGCTCACTGATGGCGGCGGCCCAGACACAAACGCGCATTCCGGCAGCCGGGATGCGCGTTCTGGGAGACCGTTTCTACGAGCTGACGCTCAGCGTTTTACCGGCCGAAGTGCGCGGCGTTCTTCTCGGTAAAGTGGGCCCACTTCTCCGGCAGGTCGTCCTGCGCAAAGATGGCCGACACCGGACAAACCGGCACGCATGCGCCGCAATCGATGCACTCGACCGGGTCGATGAAAAGCTGATCGGCTTCGGCATGGCCGGCTTCATCCTTCTTGGGGTGGATGCAATCGACAGGACAGGCGTCTACACAGGCGGTGTCCTTGGTGCCGATACAGGGTTCTGCAATGACGTATGCCATCTCTGCTCTCTCCGGAGATTCCAGCGGCCTCGCGTTCAACCGGTTCCTGAGTGGATGTAGCCTCTTTTAGAAGTTGTGCAAGGTGGCTCTTTCTTGAGGAAAGAGCCACTTGAGTGCAATGGCTTCGGGGAACGGTAACTCAGGACCCGGTGGAGCGATCCGCTCTGATCTTTACGACGCTGATAGTAGCATACGGCCCCGCGGCCTGACTTCCACGGTTTCGTCCGCGTTTTGCCATGCGGGAAAGGCTAAATGCAGGGAACAAGGGACCGAGGGAACAAGGGAAGAAGAAAACCTGGCGCATTTTTGTCAGGGATAAACAAGTGACAACAGCGGTCGGTTGATGGATCGTCCCAATCCATATCCTATGCACACGAACTTGGATAACTCTCAACCCTTGTTCTCTCGGTCCCTTGGTCCCTTAATCCCTTTTTCCCTGTTTCTCGCAAATTCTTCCGGCGTCGGAATCGGGGTTAGATTCCGCCCGGCAAACAGGTCGCCAAAAAATCCGATCAGCTCCTGGTGAATCAATCCGTTCGAGGCCAGAATTTCTTCGCTCTTCAATTGGAACTGCCCTCCGGCGAAGTCCGTCACCCGCCCGCCGGCTTCTTCCACCAGCAGGATCCCGGCGGCCGTGTCCCATGGATTGAGATTGAATTCCCAGAACGCATCCATGCGCCCGCAGGCCACATACGCCAGATCGAGCGCCGCAGAGCCTGCCCGCCGCACTCCGTGCGAGCGCAGAGTGAACTCCTGATAAAAGTGAATGTTGGGGCTCGCATGGCGCTTGCGGCTGGGAAAGCCCGTCGCCAGCAGCGCCTCGGCCAGCTCAGGCGTGCGCGAAACCTTTGCCGTTTTCCCATTCAACTGCGCGCCCTGCCCGCGTTCGGCCGTGAACAGCTCATCGCGCAGCGGATCGTAGATGACCGCGGCCACGAGCGTTCCATCTTCGCCGGCCTTCATGCCCGCCGTCCGATGCTCCAGGCCCATCGACACGCAGAACTGCGGAAATCCGTGGGCGAAATTCGTGGTTCCATCCAGCGGATCGACGTACCAGCGGAACTCGCCCTCCATCCGCTCGCGCGTGCCTTCTTCGCCGTAAACGCCGTGCTCCGGAAAAGCCTCGCCAAGCCGCGTACGAATCAGCTTCTCCACTGTCCGGTCGGCAACGGTCACAATGTCCACGTCGCCTTTGTATTCGGTCTCTACGCCCTGCGCATAGAATTCGCGCAGGCGCGCACCTGCCTCGCGCGCGATCTCAGCAGCCTTGGGAATATATTTCAGCGTTTGCGGAATCGCCGGCTCTGCCGTGGCGCTCACAGCCCAGCCCCGTGCCGTCCGTCTCCATCCGGTCCGTGTCCGTCCGCTGCATGCCCATCCGCGAGTTCATAACGCGGCGTGCGACGCCGGCCTGCTTCAGTGATGGTGCGGATCTGGTTCTTGTAGATGAACAGATTCGGCTGGCCCTCACGTGTGAGCCGCAGCATGGAGTCGTCGAAGTACTCGATCCATCCGCGCACGGTCTCGCCGTCTCGCAATTTGATGTTCACGATCACCTGGCGATCGCTCAAGGAGCGCAGGTAGAGACCTTCCTGGCCGGTTTCGCCCGGCGGAGGCGTTTTGGAACGGCGGCGCGAAGACAATGGGGAAGTCATGTTGCCATTTTAGATGCAAATGGGCGCGACTGTGTTCGAGCTGGGGCAGCTCCGCGTAGATCAATCAGTTTTCTGGGGGATTTTGCGGTCGGCGTCAGTTACTTTTCGCCGGCGCATCCGCGTAATAGCCGGCCTTGTTGCGCACGTTGAACTGGTCGGACGCAGCGCGAGGAACGGACTCAGGCCTCTGCGGTATCCAGTTCGCTGAAAAGCTGCTCCAGATCGAGGTAGACGGGTGAACCTGTGACGGCAAAACGGCTGGTGCGCATCCAGTTGCCTCCGGAACAATCCCAGCCCATTCGCTGAAGCGGATCGACAACCCAGATGTGCGGGACCTGAAACCGGCGGTAGTCCTCGACCTTCTCCTGCACTTTGGAGTGGCGATCTTCCGGCGACAACACTTCGACAACAATGAGCTGAGGATGGCTGAAGACGGGCTCAATGGGAACCGTCCGCGCCCAAACACTCACATCCGGAATCCGCACCATGTCCGAGTTGAGACGCGTTCTCTGTTCCTGAATGGAACGCGTTTGCCACTCCTTGTCGTGCCGCCGGAACCAATCCAGAATCGCCCATTGCACCAGGTTGTGATCGTACTCGCCCATGCTTCGTTCCTTGATCTCACCGCGCACGAACTCCGCATCCGGCTCATAGGAAGTCGTCAAATACTGTTCAATCGGGATGCGAGTCGCGGTTGCCATCGTCTGAACCTTTGGCTAACAGTTTACACTTCCGCCTAATTCTCTGAAACATGAGAGGTAGGCGCATCCGCGTAATAGCCGGCCTTGTTGCGCACGTTGAACTGGTCGGACGCAGCGCGCGGAATCGTGATCACCACGCGATGGAACGTCCTGCCTGGCTCCTGATTCTGTGGATAGTAGCCGATCAAGTATTGCGTGCGCAGGTCGTCGCTCACCTTGGCGAAGGCCTTGTCCAGTCCGCCCTCGCCACGTAGAAATACTTTCCGCCCGTCTCTTCTGCGAGTGCGATCAGCGCGTGCTCTCCGCCCGTATCGCGACCTGCGCTGGCGGCAATGGGAACGTCGATCAGCGAATAAATCATGACTTCATTGCGCAGCGCGGCTTCAAGAGCCTGCGCGTAGGTCGAGGACTTGGCCGTGTCGTCTCCATCTGACACGAGCACCAGCACCTTACGTCCTTCGCGCTTGCCCAGGCCCTGGGAACCGAGAACGATCGCGTCGTACAGCGCGGTGGCGAAATCGGAGCGAAGCCCACCGACAGCGCGGTCGATCTGCGACAGTTTGCCGGTGAACGGCGTGAGCTCGCGTACGTCCGTGGCAAATTCGAGCACGCTCATCTGGTCTTTCGATTGAAGAATGTCGTGCGCGAATTTCCGCGCCGCGCTGGCTTCCTCATCCAGATCCTTGCGCACGCTCCCGGATGTGTCGATGGCCAGCGTCAGATTCAGAGGCGCATTCGTTTTCCGCTCGAAGAGCGCGATCTGCTGCGGCCGGTTATCTTCGAAGAGCGCGAAATCGTCTTGGTTCAGCCCGCCGACAATCGCCCCGTTCTTGTCCGTCACGTTGACGAAGATGTTCACCAGCTTCACGTCAACGTGGAAAGTGGGCTGCTGCGCTGCGATCGCCGCCGGGGCCAGCGCCGCTGATCGACGGAAAAACCGGCGGCGAACACGCTCGGAAGACTGCGGACCCTAGCCCTCATGCGGCGCCTCCGCTGCGTCCACCGCTAATCCCTCGGGGAACGGCTCACCCGGCGCCCAAACCGCACCATCGGCAAAGGTCTCCTTCTTCCAAATGGGCACGGTTTGTTTGACGGTGTCGATCAGCCAGCGGCAAGCTTCAAAAGCCGCCGAGCGGTGCGCCGAAGCTACCACGATGAGCACGCTGGTTTCGCCGATCTCCAACCGGCCCAGCCGGTGAATCACCGTCACCTGGCGCACGGCGAATCGCTCTCGCGCTTTTTCGCCCAGCTCACGCATCTGCTTCACGGCCATCTCTTCATAGGCTTCGTAATCCAGGTGCAGCGTCCGGCGTCCGCGCGAATGGTTGCGCACAATTCCGTCAAACACCACCACCGCGCCGTCTTCGCCGCTCTTGGCAGCGGCAACGATTCTGTCGGCGGCGATTGGCTCACGCGTCAGCGCGACGAGAATATTTGGCTCCGCCATTGCTCTCCTCCAAAACATCCGCCGCACGCGTAGCCCCGCCGCCGGAGACTGGCGGGAGCAGACCTACCTCATCGCCGTCATGAAGAATGTGCGTGGCCTGGGCATATTCAGCGTTGACGCCGACTGCAATCCCGCTGAGCGCTTCTTTTGGCGCGCGTTCCGGCAGCCGAGCGCGAAGTTGCTCAAGCAACGATCCGACCGTGGCGCCCTCCGGCAGAGCTATCTCGGTCGAATCGGCGCCTAGCCACTCCTTCAAAATGCCAAAGGCAATGAGGCGTACTCGCATGGTTATGAAAAGCATACCTTCTGCACGTTAGACGCAACGGGGTGGGTTCAGGCGTTGAGTGCGGCGCGTGCGCGGAATCGGAGATAGCTCGTTTGGAAAAACTCCTCAGGGGCTAAAGCCCGATCGTTTTGGTTGACCTGATCGGCATGACTGAAGTCATGCCCTGATACAAAACACGCCGCAACCGAGCCACAGAGGGCAGCAAAAAGAAGGGCCGGCGAAAACCGCCGGCCCGACTTACTCAAAAGGAAAAAGTTACGCCGCTGCACCGGCGGCACTCGCCGCGCTCACGGCTCGGGTCGTCGAGGCAGGTTGCAGTTGCGGCCGCGCCGCCAACAGCGGCAACGCCACTTCCAGCACGTCCTCAATCTCACTGGCGTAGTGGATCTTGACGCCCTCGATCATGTCGGGCGTGAGATCCTCCTCGACATTCTGGCGGTTTTCTGCCGGCAGAATGACGGTGTTAACTCCAGCCCTGCGCGCCGCCAGGAACTTCTCCTTGATGCCGCCCACCGGAAGCACGTTGCCGCTGAGCGTAATTTCACCGGTCATGGCTGTCAGCGGCCGCACCGGAGTATCGGTCAGCAGAGATGCCAGCACCGTCGCCATGGTCACGCCGGCCGAAGGGCCATCCTTGGGAATGGCGCCTGCAGGCACGTGAATGTGCAGGTCCATCTCCTTGGTAAAGTCCTCAGCCAGGCCGAGGCGCGCAGCGTTCGAGCGCACCCAGGTCAGCGCGGCCTGCATGGATTCCTGCATGACCTCGCCGATCTGCCCGGTCATCGTAAAGCCGCCTTTGCCCTTCATCTTGTTGGCTTCGATGAACAGGATGTCGCCGCCGGCCGGTGTCCATGCCAGGCCCACCGCTACGCCGGGCCGCTTTACGCGCTCCGCAACTTCGGTCTCGACGCGCACCTGGATGCCACCAAGGAACTCTTTCAGCGTGTCCCTCGTGACGACCAGCTTTTCCGCGTGGCCTTCCACCACGCGGCGCGCCTCTTTGCGGCACACGGTCCCAATCGTCTGCTCCAGCTTGCGCACACCGGCTTCGCGCGTGTAGTGGCGAATGATGTAGCGGACCGCATCTTCAGGAAACTCGATTTGCTCCGGCGTGATCCCGTTCTCCGTAATCTGCCGCGGAATCAGGTACTGGTTGGCGATGTGGACCTTCTCCTCCTCGCTGTAGCCTTGCAGGGGAATGATCTCCATGCGGTCAATCAGCGGCGGAGGCACGGTGTCAAGCATGTTCGCCGTGCAGATAAACAGGACTTTCGATAAATCAAACGGCACGTCGAGATAGTTGTCCCGGAACGTGTTGTTCTGCGCCGGGTCCAGGGTTTCCAGCAGCGCCGATGCCGGATCGCCGCGGAAGTCCCGTCCCAGCTTGTCCACTTCATCCAGCATGATCACCGGGTCGTTGGTTTCCGCCCGGCGAATGCTCTGGATGATCTGTCCCGGCAACGCGCCAATATAGGTTCTGCGGTGGCCGCGAATCTCCGCCTCGTCGTGCATGCCGCCCAGCGAGATGCGCTGGAATTTGCGCCCCAGCGCGCGCGCAATGGAGCGGCCCAGGCTGGTTTTGCCGACTCCTGGCGGCCCAACGAAGCACAAAATCGGACCCTTCATGTCGGGCTTGAGCTCGAGCACGCTCAGGTAGTCCAGAATTCTGTCCTTCACCTTTTTCAGCTCGTAGTGGTCCTCGTCCAGAATCTGCTTCGCCTTGCCGATGTCGATCTTTGAGCCGGAGCTTTTGGCCCAGGGCAGCACAGCAAGCCACTCGATGTAATTGCGGGTGAGCCCGTAGTCGGCCGCCATCGGCGACATCCGTTGCAGCCGCGCCAGTTCCTTGAGCGCTTCTTTTTTCACGTCCTCGGGCATGCCCGCGGCTTCAATCTTCTGTTTCAGCTCCTCGATGTCGCGCTGGCCTTCGTCCTGCTCGCCCAGCTCCTTCTGGATGGCCTTGAGCTGTTCGCGCAGGTAATAGTCGCGCTGCGATTGCTGCACCTGATCCTGCACCTCGGTCTGGATCTTGGTGCGCAACTGCTGCACCTCAATCTCCTTGGCCAGGAGCTTGTTCAACTGCTCCAGCCGATCCGCGATGCCGGGCGTCTCAAGCAACTGCTGTTTGTCGTCGGTGGTCAGGAAGGGCAGGGAAGAAGCGACAAAATCCACCAGCTTCGCGGGTTCGTCGATGTTCGCGGCAATCGTCCTCAACTCGTCTGAAAGCGTCGGCGACTCGGTGACGATCTGCTGGAACTGTCCCACCACATTGCGGACCAAGGCCTCAAACTCCGGGGAACTTGCCGGCGCCGCCTCCTCCAGAGTCTCCACTTCCGCAATCATGTACGGCTCCGACTGGACAAACCCAACCAGCCGAACGCGGCTTACGCCTTCCGTAAACACAAAACGGCTCTGGTTGGGCATGCGCACAATCTTGTGCACGGTGGCCAGCGTTCCCACCGTGTGCAGGTCGGCCGGCGTGGGCGCATCCAGCCGCGGGTCCAGTTGCGCCGTCACAACGATGGCGCGTTCCTCACCCAGCGACTCAATCAGTTGAATAGAGCTTTCACGGCCCACGGTAAGCGGCAAGCACCGCATGGGGAAACAGCACGGTGTCGCGCACCGGCAGCACCGGAATTCTCCGGGTTCCAGCGGCGTTCTGGGAAGAAGCTCCATCTTGGGGTACGGCTGGCTGGTTTGGCATTGAGTGTCCTCGTGTCAACTTTCCTTCATTAGATAGCTCAAAACCCGCAAAAGTTGCAACTTCCGCCGCATCTCCAATATTCTCTGGTCGCAGGTCCACTATTTTTTTACGTGCCGGGGCCGACTCCGGTTCCACAACGCTCCCGTTGAAAACAAAGGCCGAAACCGGCTCCTGGTGAGCCCTGCACGCAGACACCGAGGCTCTAGTGTCCCTGGCCGCTGATTCATCAAAGGGTTACCTCCACCGGGGCCGGGCGGCGCGCACCCGTTCGTGGGGTCTATCGGCGGAATAGGCCGGAAGGTGAGCGGAACCGGATTGAATTGGTCCCATCGAAGAACAGTCTTGCGCTGCCGACCTACTCCCCTTCGCGCTTAAGGGCCGACTCGATGTGTTGCCAGACCTCGTCCGGGGGCTCAACCGTGGGGAACAATTGGCGTGCGGCTTCAGCAATCGTTTCCAGCTCGGCCAGCAAAGCGCGGCATCGGTCGCAGCTCTGGAGATGAGGATGGGCGGACACGTCCTCCCCGGTGCCAATCAGCTCAGGTAGTTGCGCCTGAAACTCCTCGCAGCTCATGTTTCCGGGATGGCCCGTCATAGCCGCTCCTCCGGGCCTTTCTGGCTGCGCAGAGCATCGCGCAGCTTGAGGCGCGCCTTGTGCAGTTGCGACTTGCTGTTGCCGATTGAGCAGTCCAGCATGGAAGCAATTTCATTATGCTCAAAACCCTCCACATCGTGAAGGATAAAGATCAGCCGGTACCCAGTCGGCAGATCGGCCACGGCCCGCTCCAGCGCCAGCCGGTCGATGGCTCCGCTGAGCGTCAGATCGGGTGCGCCAAAGCTTCGGCTTGGGCCCTCTTCGGGCGCGGGTTCCATGGCCTCGTCCAGCGAGATGAGGGCCAGCCCCTTCTTGCGCAATTGCATCAGGACCACGTTGATGGCCAGGCGGTGCAGCCACGTGGAAAAGGCCGAATCGCCCCGGAAAGTTGCGATCTTGCGGTGCAACTGCAGGAACGCTTCCTGGGTCAGGTCCTCAGCCTCTGCCACATTGCCCACCATGCGGAGGCAAAGCGAATAGATGCGGCGTTTATGGAGAGAATACAGTTGCGCAAAGGCCTCGTGATCGCCTGCCTGAGCGCGTGTGAGAACTTCGGCATCCGCCGGATTAGCCGGTCTTGGAGCCGTGCGTCCTTGCTCCGAGCCTCCATTCGACCGGGAGCCGCTGCGTGCCTGCGTGGGGGAAGATGGATTGGGCATGGACTTCCTTAGCGATCGTTCTTGAATCGAATTGCTGCGCGAGACGGCAAAAGCTCGCATTGGCCAACCCCGAATGTGAGATTCGCGTTCCGGCTTCCCATCTGGTGCGGGAATCCCGCGCTATTGGATACTCCCCGAGTGCAACCATCGTGGTGAACCCGGGTTCCTGGCACTGGGTGCTTAACTTTGGCATTACGCCACCCGTCTGCCTGTTAGCAGACTGATGACGCAGTCATTCTCTGGTTTTGCCGCAGCTTCCTTCCTCGTTAGTATAAAGATAGGCAGCTAAGGTTGGCTGAGCTCAAATAAAAACATCGGGGTTGATGCACGCTGAAAGCCGACGCCCTTCGAGAGCGCGTGTTGAGCCGCTCCCGGTTTGCGCTGGGAAGCTTAGGTTCCACCGCATTTTAAGATATGGTCTTCGAAACAAAGCCGGCAATAAGATGCGGCGCTCCATCCGGCCCCCGGCGGCGGGAGGTGCGCAGCGTCCGCGCCGATGCCATGGAACTGCGGGCGTTTCGGCATCAGCCTTCCGCGCACCGGATTCACCGCTTTCGGCTGGCAATGCATTCGCTCGGATTGCGCTGCCCGGCCGTCTTTGCCCACGCTGTCTTCACGTCGATGCTTTTATGTCTTGCGTGCGCGCCAATCACTGCTCCGTGCCAGGCGCCTGCCGCGGCTCCGGAGTCTGGCCTAAACGCTTCCGCAATTTCTGATCCGCCGGCTTCTTTAAGTCCGGGTCCCGAAAACAATCCCATCCTTTCCTTTGAAGGTTTGCCCGTGGTGCGCATTTCGTTTGAAGGCGTCTCCGCGGACCGGCTCGCCCCGCTCCCTGGCCACCTGGCCCAGGCAGAAGGAGCTGTGTTTACCGCCGACAACATCAGAAGGAGCCTCCGGCAGCTTTATGCAAGCGGCCTTTATGACAGCGTCGAGGTCGAGGGCTCGGGCCAGGCGGGCGGCGTGGCGTTAATCTTCATCGGCACCCCGCGCACCTTCATCGGCACAGTGAGTGTCGACGGAGCTGTCGGGGCGACTATGAACACGCAGCTCCAGCGTGCCTCGCAACTTGAGGCCGGAACCCGCCTGACGCAAGCCAAAATGCGTCGCGCTGTGGATCAAATGCGCACCGCGCTTGAGGAGAACGGCTACTTCGGAACATCGATCACGCAGGCCGTAACGCCCCACCCCGATCAACAACTCGCCGACGTCGCGTTTCGCGTGGTCTCGGGTGTAAGGGCTCGCGTGGGGAAGGTGACTGTCACGGGCGACTCGGGCATGAACCTTGAGACATTTCGCCGCCACGCCGGGCTGCGCATCGGCGCTCATGTGGACCACGATACCGTCAATCACGCCCTCGATGGCGTGCTCCGCGAATTCCAGAGGCAGGGCCGGCTTGAGGCCGACGTCAAACTCGAGTCCGCGCAGTACGACACCGCCACCAAGTCCGTCGATTATCGCTTCACAGCCAATCGCGGCCCCGTCGTCAAGGTCGAAGTGCAGGGCGCTTCTCTCGCAGCGGATCGCATCAAGCATCTCGTCCCCATTTTTGAAGAAGGCAGCGTGGACGAGGACCTGCTCAACGAAGGCAACCGCCGCTTGCGCGATTACTTTCAGAGCCTGGGTTACTTTGACGCCAAGGTCGATCACAAATCCCAATCGCCGAGCGGCAATCGCGTCGATATTCTTTTCAATGTCCAGCTTGGTCCGCGGCGCCGCGTTGAGAAAGTCTCCATCAACGGCAACCATTACTTCGATTCGGCGACGCTGATGGATTTGCTCAGCGTCCACGCGGCAGGAATTCTGGACCGCCACGGAATCTACAGCCAGGCGCTCGTCCAGGCGGACGTCAGTGCTATTCAGGGTGTCTATCAGAGCAACGGCTTCACCCAAGTGAAAGTGACACCCGAAACCAGTACGCCGGAGACGGTCGTGGCCGATAACCCTGCACCCGGCTCGACGCAGACCGCGATCGCACAAACCGCCCCGCTCCAGGTGACCTATCACATCGTTGAAGGTCCCCAGTTGCGCGTGGGCACGCTGGCCATTAAGGGCAACGACCACATGGCAACGGCCACGCTCACCGCGCTCATGAACACCACGCCGGGGCAGCTGCTCTCGCCCCGTAACCTGACCGGAGATCACGACACCATGGTTACCGCCTACTACAGCCGCGGCTTTGACCAGGCAACGGTGACCGTCACCCAACAGCCGGAGCGCTCCGATCCCAGCAAAGTTGACGTCGTATTCCAAGTGGATGAGGGCGAGCAGATCTTTGTTCGCGACGTCTCGTTGACGGGCCTCCAATTCACGCGCCCACAAACCGTAGCCCGCGCCATCACGATCCATCCCGGCGATCCGCTCAACCAAACCGCGCTCAGCGACACGCAGCGCAATCTCTATGACTTCGCCCTTTTCAATGAAGTGAATGCCGCTGTCGAGAATCCCGACGGCGCCTCGACGCGCAAGACGATTCTGCTGCAGGCCGTGGAAGCGCGGCGCTTGACGTTTACCTACGGCGTAGGATTCGAGGCCCAAACGGGCCAGCCGCAAAACAACTGCGCAGGCGCCACGGCCGGAGGCGTTGCGTGCAATCCCAACGGCAAAACCGGCGTCAGCCCTCGCGGCCTCATCGACATCACCCGCAACGATCTTTTCGGCCGTGAGCAATCGGTTTCGCTGCGCGGCACCTATGGCTTGCTTGAGCAAAGCCTCGGAATCCAGTACCAGGTCCCGCACCTTGAAGGCAATCCCAACTTCGCCTTCACGTTTTCCGGCGGCTATGCCAACAGCCTGGATGTCTCAACCTACGTTGCCTCCCGCCTCGAAGGCGCCTTCCGCTTCACGCAGAATTTCAACCACCCTGGCTCATGGCTTTCTCGCGCCAACACATTCATCTACGAAATCAATTTCCGGCGCGTCAAAGTGTCTGCCAGCAGTTTGCAGGTGTACCCCGGAGAGATTTCCGAGCTCTCGACCGCAACGCGCGTCGGCGGCCCGGCATTCACATGGATTCGCGACACGCGAGATGTATCCATGGACGCCCGCCGCGGAACCTATACCAGCTTTCAGGAGTTCTTGTCCGACCGATTTTTTGGCGCGGAGGCCGAGTTCAACCGCATCGACACATCGAATTCAAGCTATTACAGCTTTGACAAGGGCCGCTTCGTGCTGGCTCGCAACACGCGATACGGCCAGATTCGAACCTTCGGCAGCGGCACCAACGGAATCATTCCGCTCCCCGAACGCCTCTACGCGGGCGGCCCGGTCTCTTTGCGCGGATTCTCGCAGAACGCTGCCGGACCGCGCGATCCGGAAACCGGATTCCAGATCGGCGGAGCCGGCGCGCTCACCAACAGCACCGAGCTGCGCCTGCCGCCGCCTACTCTGCCCTTGCTGGGTAACTCAGTGAGCTTTGTTGTCTTTCACGATATGGGCAATGTGTTCACCAACGCCGGCGATGCGTGGGCCAGTTTTCTCCGAGTGCGTCAGCCGGACAGCGATGCTTGCCGGACGCTGGCGACCGTCGGAGACGCCAACTCCTATCTGCCCAACGGGCCCTACACGTCAACCGGTCATCAGGGCAAGTGCAGCTTCAACGACTTCTCTCACTCTCTCGGCCTCGGCATGCGCTACCACACGCCGGTTGGGCCCATCCGCTTCGACGTAAGCTATAACCTGAATCCGCCCGTCTATCCCGTGAATATCAACTACTCCATTCCCACACCGGCCGGCGCCCCTCCTACTCTTCCCGGCTTCGAGTCGGACCCGTACGTTGGCCAGGCTCCGCACATCAACTTCTTCTTCTCGCTTGGGCAGGCTTTCTGATGCGTATGCGCGCCCCAATCCGGCTTTTGGTAGCGTGTCTGGCTGCGGTCACTGCGTTAACGTGCGGTGCGCAATCGAGCGAGAACCCCTCGCAACCGGCAGTACCTCAAGCGTCATCTCCTGTCGTCCTCGATCGTGTGGTCGCCGTCGTGAACAAGCATGCCATCCTGGCCAGCGACATCGACGATGAAATCCGGCTTTCGGTTCTCGATCCCAATCTCGTCGGCCAGGGCACGCTCACGCGGCAGGGAGCGCTCGAGCAGCTCATCAGCCGCGCACTCATTGAGCAGCAGATTCGCGAACAGGACATGCAGGCTATCGAACCCTCGCAGGACGAGGTCAACGCTCGCCTCGACCAGATTCGGCGGCAGCTACCCGCCTGCGTTCGTCAAAACTGCGCCAGCGACGCCGGATGGAAAGCATTTCTCGCCGCGCACGGGCTCACACCGGAGCGAGTTGAATCCTATCTCCACTACCGGCTTGAGATTTTGAGCTTCATTGAGCAGCGCTTCCGGCAGGGAATCCAGATCTCGCCGCAGCAGATCGAGAGCTACTATCACGACATCCTGCTTCCGCAGTACGCTCCCGGGGAAAATGTTCCGCCGCTGGATCAGGTGGCCCAGCGCATCCAGGAGATCCTGCTGGAGAAGCAAGTGAATGTCCTGTTCGACGCATGGCTTACGAATCTGCGCAGCCAGGGCAATGTTGAAGTCCTCGATCCATCGCTCGAGTCCGCAGCGGCCGAAAATTCAAGCCCGGCTACGAATCCAATTGCGAACTCAGGTGCGGCTCCCTTGGCGAATAAAACTGCCGGCGCAGGTGAGCGAGAATGACCGATCGCCGGCCCACCTCGATTTCTCCGGATCAGACCGCTTCCGCCGGAGCCTCCTCCGCGCGGCAAGCGCACGCGTCTGCGCCGGTTCTTCCTTCGGCACCTGCCGCTTTCGCTCGCCACAGTCGCGGTTTTGCTGGCGCTTGCGGCAGTTGCCGCCTTTTTCATCGCCAGTTCCGCCGCGTTCGAGAATCTTGTTCGCGAGCGCCTCATCGCTCAGATTGAAACTGTCACCGGCGGACGCACGGAGATTGCGTCCTTTCATTGGCGTCTGCTTGCTCTCGAAGCTGAAGCCAACGGAGTCGTCATTCATGGCACGGAGGATCCTGGCGAAGCGCCGTACGCCGAGATCGACCGCCTGCGCGTTCGGGTGAGCATTCTCGGCTTATTCACGCCGCATATCTCCTTGCGCAATCTTGAGATCGATCGGCCGCAACTGCATCTCATCGTGTATCGCGACGGCTCGACGAATCAGCCGCGACCGCTCAGGCCGAAGAAGAAGGGCAAGTCAGGCCTGCAAACGGTCTTCGATTTGCGCGCCGGCCAAATCGTGGTGGAACAGGGAACGCTGGACTTCGACGATCGCGCCGCCGCCTTCGACTCACAGAATCGCTTTCTTCCGCTGGACTTCAAAGCCAGCGACGCCTCGCTGCAAATGATCTACGTGCCCTGGTCATTCGGCGCGCCGGAGAGCTATCGCGTGAATGCCGGCGCTGAAGATCTTGTTCTCGCTCGCCAGTTGCCGCGAAAGCAGATTCCACCGGTGCATGGAAGGTTCCAGCTCGCTCTCGACCTCCAGCGCAATCGCGCCGTTGTGCGCAGCTTTCAACTTACGGCGAGCAGCCGCGGCGAGCAGGATCGCGTGCTTCAAGCCACGGGCACGCTGGATGATTTCACTCATCCACGCTGGCAGGCAAAAATCGATGGCGATCTCGACATGCGGCTCCTCGACCCCGTCACGGGTTACGCCGACTCGCCCGACGGTATCGCTCATCTCCATCTCACCGCCGGAGGCGTTGCACCCGCCTTTCAAATTACCGGCAACGTTCACGTGGACGGTGGCTCCTATCTTGGCGCGGGCATCAACGCCACAGGTGTCGATCTCGACGCGCGCATTGACGCCGATCGCGGGAAGCTGCTGATTACCCAAATCGTCGCCCGCCTGCGCCGGGGCGGCCAGATGGAAGGTTCCGTCGAACTTGCGCCATGGCTTCCCGGCCCAGGTTTCGTCCCAGCGCAAATTACGGCGCCCATCGGCGCACCCGACTCCGAGGCCTCCCGCCGCGCACGCAATGTTCTCGTCCACCCCGCGATCGTTTCCATCCCGATGAACGGCAAGGTCACTGCCAACTTCAAAGGCGTTTCCCTCGACACGATTCTGGAGTTCGTTTGCCCGCCGCAATATCGCCGGCTTGGATTCGCTGCGGGCGTCGATGGCCCGGCGACTGCTACGTGGTCGAACGGAGATGTGCGTACGATCGCCGTCTCGTCGAATCTTGCTTTGAGCCCTATGCAGAAAACGCCGGCCGGCGAGGCGCCCGCGACCGGCGTCATCGACGCCACCTATACGCAGCGCAACGGCGGAGTTGATTTGCGCAATCTTGATCTGCACCTGCCCGCGAGCGATTTCGCCGCGCGAGGTTCGATCGGCGCCTACCCGGTCAGCAGCGCGTCATCGTTGACCGTCGACTTCCATTCCCATGACTTGTCGGAGTTCGACTCCGTTCTGCGCAGCCTGGGATTGGAGCGCAATGGCAAGAAAGGAACCGCGGCTCTGCCTGCGGCCCTTACCGGACAAGCCGATTTTCATGGAACATGGACCGGTTCCCTGATCAAGCCGCACATCGCGGGCTCGCTCAAGGCTACGCAAGTGGCCGTCGAAATACCGTCTGTTGCCGGCGATTCCAGCCAGCCTGGCCCCGAGCTTCATTTCGTGCATTTCGATTCGGTCAGTGCAGAAGGCAGCTATTCACCGACACAGATCTCCATTCAGCATGCAGAGTTGGTTCGCGGAGATTCCAAAATCGCGTTGAGCGGAACCCTGGACGCAACGATGGTTGCAGCGGCGGGGCCTCATCGCCGCGTCCCGGGCAGTCCGCAACCGGTTTACGATGGCGATTCGGTACTCCGCGCGCATGTTAACGCCGCGAACGTCGACGTCGCGGATCTGCAGCCGTTTTTTGCGCAGAACCTTCCAGTCACCGGCAATTTTGACGCGCAAATCACGGCCGACGGACCGCTGCATGCGCCTGCGGCTTCCGGCTCATTGCAGATGGATCGCGGCGTGGTGTACGGCGAGCCGGTTACTCAACTTCGCGTCCAGGCCGCGTTGGCCGATCACAAGCTCAAAGTCGTCTCTGCGCGGGCCACTGATGCCGGCGGCGTGCTCTCGGCCTCAGGAAACTACGACTTCGACGCCAGGACTTTCGACCTCGATGCGCACGGCTCAGCAATCGACATCGCTCGCATCGCATGGGTCGGCCGGCACAATTATGAAGCGGCTGGCAAGCTCTCGATCGACGTCACAGGTTCTGGCTCGGTCGATGATCCACGGCTGAATGCCCGCGCCACCGTTGACTCGCTCGCACTGGGCGGGCAGCGATTTGGCGCCTTCGAGGTTTCCGCGCAAACCGCCGGCCATCGTCTGGCGTATGACGCAACCACGCAATTGCAGGGAGCCGATCTGCACCTGAAAGGCCAGACGGAATTACGAAGCGGCTACGCGACGCAGGCTCGCGTCGATTTTTCTCAATTCAACGTCGGCGCTCTTCTCCGCATGGCACACGTTAGTGCCTTCAGCGCCGATTCCTCGCTCGCCGGAACAGTCACCATTGACGGACCGCTCTCTGACATCAAGCAACTGCGCGGCGAGGCCCAGCTTCGCCAACTGGCGGTCACCGTCTCCGGTGTCCATTTGCAAAGCGATGGCGGCTTGCACGCCACGCTTGCCGGCGGCCGCGTTCGCCTCGACCCGCTGCACATAACCGGCGACAACACCGACCTCCGTGCCGATGGAAGCCTCTCGCTTGAGGGCTCGCAGCAGCTTGATCTTGCCGCCAGCGGCTCTGTCAATCTGAAGCTCGCCGAGACGCTCGATCCCGATCTGACCGCGAGCGGCGTGACCACATTCCAGTTGGAAGCCCACGGTCCTCTGCGGAATCCCGGGCTTCAGGGCACGGTCGAATTTCAGAACGGGTCACTTTCCTTAGAGGATTTGCCAAACGGCTTGAGCCAGTTACGCGGCACACTGGAGTTCAATCAGAATCGTCTTGAAGTCAAGTCCTTGACGGCAATGACCGGCGGCGGCCTGCTCACTGTGGAGGGTTACCTCGCCTATCAGCACGGCATCTTCGCCGACCTCACTGTTACGGGAAAGAGCGTTCACATCCGCTATCCCGCCGGCGTCAGCTCGCTGGCCGACCTGAGGTTGCAGCTCCAGGGCCCGCAATCGAACCTGCTCCTCAGTGGCGATGTGCTCATCACCCGTTTTGCTGTCAGCCCGGATCTCGACCTCGCAGCGCTTGCGGTCCAGGCCAATTCGTCAGTGCAATCCATCGCGCCGCCCGACGCTCCGTCGAACCACGTGCGGCTCGATGTGCACATCTCTTCATCGCCGCAGTTGAACTTTCAGAACGCGTTCGCCAAGCTGGCTGGCGACGTGAATCTGCGCCTGCGCGGCACCCTGGCGTCGCCGTCGCTGCTCGGCGCGGTCTCCATCACGGAGGGCAGCGCTCTGATCGCCGGAACTCGCTACGATCTCGAGCGCGGCGACATCACCTTCACCAACCCGGTCCGCATTGAGCCGTCTCATTGACTTGAGCGCCACCGCGCACGTTGAGGACTACGACATCTCCCTCGGCCTTCACGGTTCGCCGCAGAAGCTCAGCGTCAGCTATCGCAGCGATCCTCCGCTGCCTGAAGCGGACGTGGTCGCGCTGCTTGCGCTCGGCCACACCGCCAACCAGCAGCGCCTCTACACGCAGCAGCAGGAGCAGGCCATCAGCAATCCCACCACCGATGCGCTTCTTGGCGGCGCGCTGAATGCCACCGTCTCAAGCCGCATCCAGAAGCTTTTCGGCGCGGGCTCGGTGAAGATCGACCCCAATTATCTCGGCGCATTCGGCAACTCCACCTCGCGCATCACGGTCGAGGAGCAGTTGGGCCGCTACGTCACGCTCACCTACGCCACCGATGTCAACACCACCAGCCAGCAATTGTTGCAAGCGGAAGTGGCCATCAACCACCACGTCTCCCTGGTCGTGGCCCGCGATGAATCCGGCGTTTTCTCCATGGTCGTAAAAGCCACACGGCGCTACCGATAACCCGCCGGCAGGCAATTGCCAGCATGATTTCGCGCAACCAAACCCCCCTCACCTGTGTCTAAACAGACCGGCAGACTCGCCAAGTGCCGGCCAAAGTCAGGGGGCCGGCGCCAGGAAATTCAAATCCTGACAATGGAGGACTTTCCAATGTCAATGACTATTGATCGTCGCAGCTCATTGCTCTTTGCCGTGGCTCTTTTTGGCGCGATTCTGGTTCTTCCCCAGCTCTCGCAGGCGGCCGCCGACCAGGACGTCGCCAGCACGGTTCGCGCGAAACTCAACAAATCGCAGTACAAGGACGTTCAGGTCAACGTGGACGCGAATGGCGTTGCCACCTTAACCGGCACGGTCGGCGATTACGAGAACAAGGCCGACGCCGACAAGATCGTTCACAAGGTGAAGGGCGTCTCCGCGGTCCGCAACGATATTCAAGTCGCGGGACCGGATGTTCCCGACGCCCAGTTGCAGAAGACTCTGATCGATAAGATTTCGAGCGACACAATCGGCTACGGGAATGAGTTTGACGCAATCTCCATCAGCGTTCAGAACGGCGTGGTCACCCTTGGCGGCCATGCCCACGACTATCCCAACCGTGACTCGGCCCTGGCCGTCGCCTCGACAACGCCCGGCGTCAAGGATGTGATCGACGACATTTCCGTTGACCCGGTTTCGCCGATGGATTGGCAAATCCGGCTCGCGGTGGCGCGCGCCGTGTACGGATATGCGTCCCTTAACCGGTATGCGATGGACCCTGAAAAGCCGATCCGCATCTCGGTGCAAAATGGCCATGTCGAGCTTTATGGCGTGGTCGATTCCAAGGCCGACAAAGATACGGCTGGCATCCGCGCTAACTCCGTTCCTGGGGTCTTCAGCGTGGAAAACCACCTTGAGGTCGCGGGTCAGCCTTCAGAGAAGTAGCCGCGGTCCTCTGGCCCTTTCTTCCCGGAGGGAGGATGCGAGAATAGCCCAGGGCAAGTCCGCAGCAGCGGACGCAGCCCTGGGACCCGTAACCCACAAGGTTTCGGCCGCCCAGCAGGGCAGCGCGAAATTTCTCCCTGCGCATCTTCACAGCCTATGCGGGCGGCTCCATTCGCGAGCGCTGTCCTCGCTCCAGAAACCGTATAAGCTGAAGAGTGCCTTTTTCGTTCGCGATCGCAGGACGTAAAGGTTTTCGTGTGCGTGTGGGAGTCTCGATGGAGCCGGAGTTGAAGCCCGCAACGGACGAACAGCGGCCGGTCTCTGCCGAAGACGCCCCGCGCTCGCCGCTACTCCTGCCGGAACCTGGCCGCGATTTCGACTGGGTCTTCATCGGGCCGCATGGATTGCGCGTTGGCTGGTGTCTCCTGCTCTTCGCAGGGTTCTATTACCTCTTCCGCGAAGTTGTTGGTACGCTTTTTTTCGCTGCCGGCCTGATTCGCGACACGCCTGCCGATTCCGCGGGCGTTGTTCTAATTAGAGAGCTCGCCCCGTTTCTCTCGCTTGTCGCCGCCGCGCTGGTCATGATCCTCATTCAGGACATGAATATCGACGGCCGCATCTCCGGCTACAACCTGGCCGGCCCGCGCCGCGTGCGCCATTTTCTCTCTGGGCTGGCCGGCGGCTTCGCTGCGCTTTCGTTGCTCGTTGCTGCCCTTGCCTGGGGCGGCTGGCTGCGGATCGCGCCCGCGACGCTGCCCGCCACGGCGGCAATTCGCCTCGGCGCGCTCTGGGCCGCAGCTTTTCTTGTCGTGGCCGCCGTTGAAGAAGGCCTGTTTCGCTGCTACGCGCTCTCCACGCTCACCCGCGGCATCAATTTCTGGTGGGCTCTTGCCGCCGAAATCGCCATTTGTTGTTACGTGGCCTTCGATGCAGATCGCCACGGCGCGTGGGGCGTCTACCTGGCTGCCGCGATCGGCCTCTTCCCCTGCCTCATACTCAACCAAAAGGCTGCACCACGCAGTGGATTCTGGCAGGCGGCGTGGGTGACGTCTACGTTTTTCGGCTTCTATCACACATCAAACAGCGGCGAGAACTGGATTGGAGTCTTCGCCGCTGCCGCCATCGGGTTCGTCTTTTGCGTCAGTGTCTACGTCACCGGCTCCGCATGGTGGGCCATCGGCTGCCACGCTGCATGGGACTGGGCTGAAACATTCTTCTACGGCACTGCCGACAGCGGCCAGCAAGGCCATGGCCACTTGCTCTCCGCTACTCCCGGCGGCAATCCGCTCTTGAGCGGCGGCGCCGACGGCCCCGAAGGCAGCTTGCTGGTGGTTGCCATCGTTGTGCTGTTGATTCTGTTCCTTTTTGCCCTCTACGTTCGAAAGAAGCCTGGCTCACGAAAAGCCGCGCATCCAGCGGATTGACCGCGCGAGCGCGCCGATCATTTCGCCCATTCTGATTCAGCGGCTCAGGCGTCGTCGTATTCTGAGGCTGGCCCTTGAATCCGGTGAATGCCCGAATCAATGTCTGACTCACCTCCAACAAGTTCGCTCCCATCGCCGGCTGCGCCGCGGCGCAGACGCCGCTGGCTGCGGGTTCTCCTTTGGTCCGGCTGCGGATTGTTGGTTCTGCTTGCGCTGGCTCCGTTGGCCGCGGTGCTCTGGCTTCGCTCTACCGCCAAAGCCGCGCTGCCGCAGCTCGATGGCGATGTGCATCTTGCCGGCCTGTCCGCACCCGTGATCGTCCGCCGCGACGCGCACGGAGTTCCGCACATCGAAGCCGCAACCGAGGACGATCTATTCGTCGCGCAGGGCTACGTGACCGCGCAGGATCGCCTGTGGCAGATGGACGCTTCGCGCCGCAACTCCGACGGAGAGCTCGCAGAAGTCATGGGCCCGGCGCTCATCGAGCACGACAAAACGCAGCGCGTCCTCCAGATTCGCGTTACCGCTCAGCGCTTCTACAGCAATTTGTCTGCCAGCGATCGGCGACGGCTCGACGACTACGCCCGGGGCGTCAATCTCTTCATCGCGCAGTGCGAGCGGTCGAACACTCTGCCCGTCGAATTCCGATTGCTCCATTACCGCCCGCAGGCGTGGACCGGCGCGGACTCCATCAGCGTGGGTCTATCGATGGTGCAGACTCTGGACACCCACATTGCCACCAAGCTCTCGCGCGCTCGAGTTGCCGCCAAGCTCAACGACCCCGCTCTCGAAGCCGATCTTTACCCCGTCGGCTCCTGGCGCGATCGTCCGCCTACAGGCATTCGCGTGGACTGAGCGAGCCGCAGCCCGCGCCTCCGCCCGCGAAGAACGGCGATGATGACGATGATGAAAATACCGAGACGCGCGCCGTGCCCAGTGCGTTGCCTTATTCTTTCGCGCCCTTTGCGAAAGGGTGGGACGGTGTTCACAGTGCGGGCGAGGACGCCCGCACGACAGCCGGCGGGGACGCCGGCGCTACTCTCGCCGCTCCCGTCGGCACGCACGCGCTGCTCGCACTTCTCGGCCAGCCCGACTGCGACGGCTGCGCCGCAGGCTCCAACAACTGGGTCATCGCCGGCTCTCACACCGCCAGCGGAAAGCCGCTGCTCTCGAACGATATGCACTTGACCCTGCGCGAGCCGGACACCTGGTACATGGCTGACCTATATGCGCGAGGTGATGGAGGCGCCCCCGGCTTTCACGCAGCAGGCGTCACGCTCCCCGGGTTCCCACTCGTAATCGCCGGCCACAACGAGCACGTTGCCTGGGGATTTACCGCGCTGTACGGCGATGTGCAGGATCTTTACATCGAGAAGCTCGACGGCAAGGGCAACTACGAGGGTCCAACGACGCCGCAATGGCATCCGCTCGCTCGTCGATCGCGAGGTCATTCATGTCCGCGCCGGCAAAGATGTTGTCGTCGACGTTCAATCCACTGCGCACGGGCCGTTGCTCAATCCGCTTCTCGCCGGGAGCGATCCGCCGACGGCACTGAAGTGGACCCTCTACGATCCGACGCTCAATACGCTTCCGATTTACGAAATGAACACCGCATCGAATTGGGCCGAGTTCTCAGCCGCGCTCGCCAAGTGGTGCTGGCCCACGCAGAATCTCGTCTACGCCGACGATCAGGGCCATATTGCTTACCAGGCCATCGGGCGCATTCCGCTGCGGCCTAACGGGATTTCCAATACGCCGATTCCTCACGGCGCGATTCCGGACGGCGCGCACGAGTGGCAGGGCTATATTCCTTTCGACGCGATGCCCAACGCAGTCGATCCTCCTTCGGGGTTTCTTGCCACAGCCAACGCCCGCATCACCACCGACAAGTCACCCTACCCGCTGACTGGCGAGTGGGGCGATCCGTACCGCATCGAGCGGATTTATAAATCTCTAGACGGCCGCGACCACCTCACGCCTGCGGACATGCTCGCCGTGCAGACCGACATTTACAGCGAAGTGGATCAGGAGATGGGCCATCGTTTCGCATACGCCATCGATCACACTTTGGGCCCCGAAGGCAACGGCGACGCGCGCATGCGCCAGGCCGCGGACCTGATGCGCAGTTGGGATGGCCGGCTCACGACCGATTCCGCCGCGGCATCCGTGGTCGCCCAAACCCGCGCCGCTTTATGGCCCATGATCCTCGAACCAAAGCTCGGCAAGTTAGCCGGCGACTATCACTGGGGCGAGTCGGCGTTTGCTGAAGAGGAAATCGTGATGCACGCAAAGCCGCAGTGGCTTCCGTCAGCCTACAAGGACTGGAACGCACTGCTCACCGCCGCGGTGCGCAAGGGAATGCTCGACGGACGAGCGCCGCTCGAGGTTTCGCACTGGACGTACGGCCGCTGGCACGTGGTGGACATCGAGCACCCGCTCGCCTTCCTTCTCCCGCTTATTGGCCGCATCGCCGGAACCGGGCCTCAACCGCAAAGTGGCGACGCCACAACCGTCAAACAGGTGGGCCGCGAATTCGGCCCTTCGCAGCGCTTCACCATGGATTGGAGCAACGTCGACGGATCGACTGAAAACATCGTGCTCGGCGAAAGCAGCAACCCGCTCAGCCCATATTTCCGCGACGAGTGGAACGACTGGTACAACGGAACCACCTTCGCGCTGCCATTCACACCCGCCGCGGTTGCGGCACAAACCACGCACACGCTGCGGCTGCTGCCATGAAAGAACAGGGGACAAGGGAACGAGGGAACAAGGGATCAGCCGCGCCGACGGCGCGGACAACGAGGCGCGCGCGGTTGCTGGGTCCCGCCGTGATTCTCTTCGCCGCGGTCGTCGCCATGGTTCCGCAATTCATTCGCGGAAGCTCCTGCGGCCACGACTTCAACGTTCATCTCGTCTCCTGGTTCGACTGCCTCAACGCCTGGCGTCATGGAATTCTTTATCCGCACTGGACGCCCAGCGCAAACTACGGCGCAGGCGAGCCACGCTTCGTCTTCTATCCTCCGCTCACATGGATGCTGGGCGCGGCGCTCGGCGCTATTCTCCCCTGGAACCTGGCGCCCATCGCACTCACATTCATCATTTTTGCCGCGACCGGCTTCGCCACGCGCGCCCTGGCCCGTGAAGCACTCGACGATGCCCCCGCCACGCTCGCCGGATGCGTTTCCATCTTTTCCGGCTTCACGCTTTTCACGGGGTACGAGCGCTGCGCCTTCCCGGAATTCGCCGGAGGATTCTGGCTTCCGCTGATTCTCCTTTTCGTACTTCGCGATCGCCGCTTTTCCGACTCGAGTTTCGCCGCGCATTCGACGGGTCAACCGCGCCGCTCGCCATCGCTCTCGCAGGCGCATGGCTCTCAAATCTTCCGCTCGGTGTGATCGCCGGCTACCTGCTCGTGGGCGTGGCGCTTCTCTGGGCCGCCGTCAACAAGTCATTCGCGCCATTGCTTCGCGCCGCCGTGGCAACCGTCCTCGGCCTCGGTCTTGCCGCTATCTACTGGGTGCCCGCGACCCTCCACCGCCATTGGGTCGACATCAGCCAGGCCACTCAGGATCCCGGCTTCAACTTTGAGAACAACTGGCTCTTCTCGCACCACGTCAATCCGATTCTGGCATTGCACGACGTTGTCCTTCAACAGGTCTCCTGGATCGCCGTCTCCATGATCGCCGTCGCTCTGGCCTGTGCGGCCATCTGCATTTTTCGCGACTGTCTTCCAAAACCAAGAAAAAAGTGGATACCACTCGCCGCCATTCCCATCGTCGTTCTGTTTCTTCTGTTTCCCATCTCGCGGCCCGTGTGGCACACGCTGCCGGAAATGCCTTTCCTGCAATATCCGTGGCGCTGGCTTGAAGCCGTTGAAGCGCCCATGGCAATCTTTTTCGTCGCGGCCATCTGGCCCGCGAGTCACGACGCTCGTCTTGCGCGCAAGTTCGATTCCGGCGCTCTTCGCCGCGCTATTCGCCGCCGCGACCATCTACGCTGGAACAAGATTCTTCCAGGTCTGCTATCCCGAAGATACGGTCGCATCCATGCGGGTTGATTACCGTTCCGGAGCCGGCTTTGAAGGGATGTACGAATACGAACCGCCCGAGAGCGATATCAGCATCATCCCCACGGGCCTTCCCGATGCCTGCCTGGTTAGCGATCGCTGGGTCGTCCTGGGCAAGCCGGACCCTGACGATGCCGAGGCCAACCCCGTGTGGGCTCCCAATCAAGGTACGTGCCAAGCCACATTCAAGTGGGATGATGGGGCTCAGGCCAATCCGGAACACCGCACTCTTCGCGGCACGATGCCTCATTCAGGCATTCTGGTGCTGCGGCTGCTCAACTTTCCCGCGTGGGAAGTGCGGGTGAATGGCCCCCGCGACAGCACATGGCCGCACCGCCAGGACGGCCTCATGACGGTGCCCGTTCCTCAGGGTCCTGTGCTCATCACCGTCGACTGGACCACCTCTCCCGGCGATGTTGCCGGATGCTGGATCACCATCCTCAGCGCGTTGCTCCTCATGGCCCTCTCGCGATATGAGCTCCGCCAGCGCCGTTCTCGTCTAACATGATTGCAATGCCCGCAGACGTCAAATCGCTGATCCAGGAAGGCGCCGATCTCACCGATCAGGCGCTGGAGTCGTTGATCCCTTCCGCGGATACGGTGCCGGCTTCGATTCATGGCGCCATGCGCCACTCCGTCTTTGCGGGCGGCAAGCGGCTGCGGCCAGTGCTCGCCATGCAGGCTTCGATGGCAATAGCGGGGGCTCTTCCAAAGGGAATAGAAAATCTCGGCGCGGCCATTGAGATGCTCCATACCTACTCGCTGATCCACGACGACCTGCCCGCCCTCGACAACGACGACCTGCGCCGCGGCAAGCCCACGTGCCACGTCGTCTTCGGCGAAGCCATCGCCATTCTTGCCGGAGACGCGCTGCAGACCCGCGCGTTTGAAGTGCTGGCGGGTCTTGAATGTCCGCCTGCCGCCGCGATTCAGATTGTCGGGCTCATTGGCAACGCGGTCGGCACCGTTGACGGCATGATCGGAGGCCAGGTCCTCGACCTTGAAAGCGAACACCTCAAGCCGACGCCGGAGCTTGTCGAGGCTATTCATCGCGCCAAAACCGGCGCTCTCATCCGCGTGAGCGTAGTTGCCGGCGGCGTTTATGCCGGAGCCACGGCAGACGATGTCGCGCGGCTCGACCGCTTCGGCCGCAAAGCAGGCCTTGCGTTCCAGATTGTTGATGACGTTCTCGACATGACGGTCGACTCGGCGCACCTGGGCAAGACCGCGGGCAAAGACGAAGCCACTGAAAAAGCCACATGGCCAGCCGTCTACGGCGTTGAGCAAAGCCTGCGCGATGCGGCGCAGCTGGTCGACGAAGCCTTCGCCGCGCTCGAGCCTTATGGCAGCCGCGCCTTCGGGCTGAAAGCAGTCGCCCGCTATTTGATCGAACGCAAAAATTAGCGATTGATTTCCGGATTGGGACTGGCTGTGCGGCGCCGCTCTTGACCGCCGTCCCTACGGGACTCCGACCTCAGAAAAACGCAGCTTTCCCCACGCTGAAGCGCGGGGCTAACCAACACACTGCGCCTACGGCGCGAGGAATGCGGGACGGGCTAAGCTGTGCGGCCGTAAGAAGCGCGCTACGGCGAACGCGGGGTTGTTAACCATCTGTAAGCCGCTACTGACTCAAAACCTTGCGCAGCTTTTCGCTCTGGCTTGAGAGATCCTCGACGGCGGTTTGCGCCTTGCCCAAGAGTCCCTGCAGATCTTCAAGAAATTCCGGCAGCCTGTCCCAGCAGCTGCGCACCGCATCCTGCTGGTCGATAAGGGTCAACACAGCGCCGGAGAGGGCCGCCACCAGGCCGATCTTACGCTGGCCAGTCACCAGCAGCACGCCGCTTGCGGCAAGGGTTGCGGCCGCGGCATACCGGACCCAGTTTGTGGAGTCTGTCTCTTCGCCGCGCATCTCACCAGCCGGCTCTCTTGTTCCCTGCGTTAGCGGCACAACTACCATGACTCCTCCTGACGTTCGCGCGCGATTTGAATCTCTATAAAACTCAAATGCCTTTTTGAAGTATCGCTCGGAATTGCGCAGGCGGTCGACTTTTGTCGCGATTCTTTGCGAAAAAAAAGATTCGATCCGCAAGCAACCTTCTTCAATCCAGGTCAATCTCGCGCAACGGCTTGCCTTCCGGCGCGTCCTTGGCCTTGCGCATGGCTTCGGCAAATTTCTTCTCGAACAGATCTTCCTTGTTCTTTTCGGCGTCCACGCTCTGCCTGAAGATGGACTCCGTGCGCTCACCGTGCTCGCGCATGGCCTTGGCCGCCGTTTCCAGATCCTCGAACATTCTTTTGCGCGGGGCTGAAGTGTGGCTCACCAGCACTCCGGTCTCCGCATCGATCTTGAGCATGGCCCCGCAATCCGGGCACGCAACTTCAAACGATTTGTGCTCTTTCTTGCTCATGACACCTCGTATTCTATGCGCTCAAGCCTGCTTTTGGCAGCCGCTTTCCGCCTTGACAGGCCCGCGCCCTCAAGCGAAAGATGAATGGGCTGGATGCTCGGCGGCGGCAATGCGGCTTCCAGCAAAATCCGGCCACACATTTCTCTTCAATTCAGGCCCAACCTTAGGAATGACTGAATGAAAACTTTCCGCACCAATTCGCTCGGCTTCGTCGCGTCTGCAATCTTTGCGTTCCTCTGCCTGTTTATCGCCACCGGCCGCGCCTCGGCGCAATCGGCCGCGACGACGGCGCCGGCTATCACGCCGCTTCAGGTCGACCGGACCGATCCCGCGAGCAGCCGCATCGTGCCTGCCAACGCCAAGCTTGAGCGCATCGCCACCGGATTCACATGGGTCGAAGGCCCCGTCTGGGTCAACAACAGCCTCTTCTTTGCAGACATTCCTTCGAACTCCATTCGGCGGTGGACGCCCGGCAAAGGCGTGAGCATCTTCCTCGAGCCCAGCGGTTACAAGGGAGCTTCCCCTTATGGTGGCCGCGAGCCCGGGTCGAATGGAATGACGCTGGACGCGACGGGGCGGCTCACCGTCGCCGGTCATGCGCAGCGCGACATTTACAGATTCGAGACGCTCAATCCTGAATCGGTTCAGACTGTTCTCGCCGATCGCTACCAGGGCCTGCGCCTGAACAGCCCCAACGATCTGGTTTACCGGTCGGATGGTTCCGTCTACTTCACCGATCCGCCCTACGGCTTGCGTAAGCAGAACGATTCAGATCCGGAAAAAGATCTCCAGGTCAACGGCGTTTATCGCATTCCGGGTGCTCAGGATCAAAAGGCCGGCGCGCCGCCCGCGCGGGACAATCTCCAGCTTCTGATTTCGGATTTGCCGCGGCCGAACGGGATTGCTTTTTCGCCCGGCGAAAAATTCCTCTATGTCGACTCGACCGAGCCGAAGAAAATCTGGATGCGCTACCGCGTGCTGCCCGACGGCACGCTCGCCGATCCCACACTGCTCTATGACGCGACGTCCGATCCGCGCCCCGGCGGGCCCGACGGCATGAAGGTCGACGTTGAAGGAAACATCTACAGCGCAGGCCCCGGCGGCGTGGTGATTCTGTCGCCCGAAGGCAAGCATCTGGCCACTCTGCTGATTCCCGAGCGCGTGGCCAACGTGGCCTGGGGCGGGGCGGATCGCAAGACGCTTTACATCTGCGCCTCGAGCAGCGTGTACCGCGTGAAGCTGATGATCGCGGGAGAACCGATTACGCAGACGAAGCCTGCTGCCCATTGAAGTGTCATCATGAGCGGAGCGAAGGAACTGCGGTCGCTTTTCCGCCCGCTCACTCCACTGGTTACAGGCTATTTCCCATCCCCCACGAACACCGTCGATCCCGGCGGCGTCGCTGCCGTCTTGAAGTTCACCACGTGATAAACCGCCGGCTCGGTGCCGACATTTCTGAAGCAATGCACCTGGTTCGAACCGTTGAAGATCACGCTGCCTGGGCCAACGCGGATCCACTCGCCGTTTGAGAGCGTTTCGACGGTTCCGGTGCGAACGATGATCAGCTCCTCATTCGGGTGCTTGTGTGGCCGATGCGACGAGAGCCCAGGGTTCAGCGTCGTAATGTGAATCTCCAGATTCTCGAGCGTCGCCGTCGGCGCGGAACAAACCGACCGCACCGAACCGGTTGCGTTCGGCTTGTCGACCATCTTGTTCCAGTCGAAGACCGTTGATCCCATGACGGGTGTGGCAGGCGTGGCGTCGGCGGCGGGCGCGGCGGCGCGGTGCTGTGCCGGGGCTATTCTGCGCAAACGCCAGCGCTTCGCCGGCAACGGCAGTCGCGGCCAGCGCCGCAAACAGTTCTCTGCGATTCATGATGGTTTCCTTTTCAATTCGTTTGCAACGGAGCCGCGCACGAACAACGATGCTCCTCGTTCGCTGTTACTTATAGTGGACTGCGGCGGCGCGTGCAACCTCGCTCGGCGCGCTCGCTCGTGTGAAGCCGTGGTTCGTGGTGCGTGGGTCGTGGTGCGTGGGTCGTGGTTCGTGGGTCGTGGGTCGTGAGTCGTGAACCGTGGACCGTGGACAGTGGACCGCAAACGAATGAAAAAAGTGAACAAAGTGAATCGAGTGAAAGAGTTAAGGAGTGAATGCGTACCGGTTGCATATGAGCGAGTCGCTGGCTGATTCTAAAGGAGTTGTTTGGCTGAAATTGGACCTAATTGCATGCATTTTCTCGGCTTCCCAAAGGACGATTTACTGATTCTAAACGAGTTAATTGGCGAAAATTAGGCGAAATGTGCTGAATTTTTTATTTAGTTATTTTCCGAGCTATTCGTGAGTCGCGGATCGTGGTCCGTGGATCGTGAGGAAGTGAATCGGTGCAGCAGTGAAAAAGTGAAAGAGCGAACCAGTGAAACAAGCCGGTCGCCTGATTTCTGAATCCAGTATGCGCCGGAAGAACATAATGATCGGCAAACTTGGGGGAATAAGAGAACAGAGATAAGAGATTAGAGAATGAAGGACTTAAGGCGAGGGAGCGAATTTATTTTGGTTTTTGGGGCTTGACACCTTGTGGGGTGAACCCCTTGAGTGAGGGCGAGTCACCTCAAGGACGGGCAGCGGGTCAGTTTGAAAAAAACATACCTCAGGGGCTAAACAGACTGCGGAAAAAGTCGCCAGCGGGAAGAGAACATTCCTCAGGGGCTGAAGCCCAGACCCATTTTGCCGGCTTTATCGGCCCGGCTGAAGCCGTGCCCTTGTTACAAAGCGCCCCATTACGAGTTTTTCCGCAGCCTGTAAAGGCCCCCTTTGATTTCGTGCTGTTTATGTCGGGGTTAAAACCCCGACCTACCGCCCCGACGGGTTTTTCCGCAGCATGTAAAGCCCGTACCTCTCAACTAAAGCCCGTACCTTCAAACTGACCCACTACTCACGGACGTGGACCTGTCCGCGGGACCCCGGCCAGAGGCCAGCGCTACAAAAGCGGCCAGCATCGGCTCATGCGATCCAACCCTTCCGCGTGAAGACACGGAAGGATGGGGCAACAATCGACTGGCGGGCTGACTCCGCTATTTCGCTGCCGTCTGGAGCGGCTTCTGGACGGTTGGAGCGGGCGGGTTCACCTGCGCGTTCAGGAAGTTGGCGAGGTCGTCAACGTCCTGCTGCGTGCCCACCATCGGCGGCATGAAGTGATGGTAGGGCGAGTCGGGTTTGTACTCGTGGAGCATGGTGATGAAGCTCTCGATGTTGGCTCGGTCGCGGCCGGCGAGGAGTTTCGCCAGCGGCCGGTAGCCGTTGAGCGTGTGGCACGCACCGCACTCGCCGCGGAAGATGGCCTCGCCGCGCGAGTAGCTCGAGTCCGCACCGTTCCACACCCAGTTGGAGTGGGCGAGATAACCATCGTGATCAATCTTGATGGCGTAGGGCACGCGCACGCCGTTCGAATACATCCAGCGGCCGATGACGTAGGGCTTGCGCAGCATTTCGCGCGAATATTCGCCGGCGCCGGTGGCGACGAGCGCGAGCAGCAGAATCGCGACCGCGTGCGAGAGGTTGAAGTCAGCAGGATTGCGGTAGGCCAGGTAGTAAGCGGCGCCGATGATTGTCGCCGAGGTCATGACGATCAGGAGCGCCATGCGGGTGACGATGGAAAATGTGCCGGTGCCCATGGTGTCAATGCCCAGAGTGAGCAGCGCGCGCTGCGTCTGGGGAACCATGAAGAGGTACCAGATGAACAGGAACGGCATGGCCACGAAGGAAGGAACCAGCCACTTGACGCTCCACTTGACGAGCGAGGACTTGAGCGCGGCGTGCTTGCTGCCGTCAATGCGGCTGGCGCTGATGAGCGCCCAGATGCCGGCGAGCGAGGCGCAGACGCAGGCGCGCAGCAGCAGGCTCGGCCAGTAGGTGGGATTGAAGAAGGCGTTCCAGAACTTGCTGGCTTCGTGTCCGGTGCCGGCCACGCCAAGCCAGGTATCGCCCGGCGTGAGCATGAAGGTGAGAATGCCGTTGATGATGATGAGCGTGCAGACCGAAGCGCCGGCGTAAACCCAGCCGACGACAAGGTGCAGCTTGGCATCGATCTTGTTCCACGTGTAGTAGTAGACGGCGGCCGTGATGAGCTCGACCATGAAGAACACCCACTCGATGGCCCAGCCGAAGACGAAGTTGTGGATCAGCGTGCTGGTGGCTTCAGGATTGGTGAGCCCGATGGCAAACCAGATGCCCACGCCGGAGACGGTGCCGAAGACGCCGGTGAGGATGAGAAAGAACTTGGAGTAGCCGGCGAGTTCGGCGAGCCAGTCGTTGCGCGCCTCGGCCAAAGCTTTGCGCTCGGCCAGCGGCAGATAGAGGCCGCCGCCGACAGCAAACTGCGAGATCATGACGTGGAAGATGGCGATGATGCCGATCACCCAGCCCGACCCGAGATACGGAATGTCCCAGAATGGATAGTTCATGCGATGTACCCCTGAAACGTGGATCGTGAACGAGTGAAAAAGTGAATGAGTGAAAAAAGTGAAAGAGCGAAGAAGTGAAAGAGTGAATGGCCGGTAGGCAGCGCCCTAGGAGCTGTTGTTTCTAAGCCGGCTTAAGAGAGCAAAGAGCATGTTCTCGACTTCAGTCGACAGGCTCTGCGCATTCTTAACCGATTGCGAATCGGCAAACTGAAGCGCGGTTGCTAATTCCAGCTGTGTTTGCAGTTCAGAATTTGATCCGCGCGCGATCAGCAAAAAGTGCTTGAACTCGCGGGGGTTCATTCGGCCGTGACCCTCGGCGATGTTGCTCGGAATGGAGATGGCCGAGCGCCTCAGTTGCGACGTGAGGCCAAAGCTTTCTTCGCGGGGGAAGGCCTTGGTAAGGCGGTAAACGGCAACTGTCAACTCCATCGCCTTCCGCCAGATTTGAAGGTCTCGGAACGATTGTTTGGCTGCCCGCGTTCTTGTCTGTTCGGTCATGACCGGCTCACTCCCTCACTTTTTTCACTCCTTCACTTCTTCACTGCCTCACCGCACGGCCCAATAGCCAATCACCGTAGTTGCCAGCAGCGCAAAGACCGCGAGCAATCCGAAATAGTGCGCGACGCGCGCGCGCCGGCCTGACTCCTTGTCCTTGTCGTAGAAGGGAATCAGAACCCAGAGCGTAATGCCCAGCGTGAACAGCAGAAGTCCCGCGATCTCACCCGCTTCACCGGGCAGCACGGAGCCGAGCATCTTGAGCATCTCGAAGGGGCTCATGAAGTACCACTCGGGGTGAATGCCCATGCGGCGCGGGAGCGAGCGAGTCGTATGCCTTGCCCAGCGGCCAGGGAAAGACCGATGCCAGAAGCGCAAGCACATTGAGCGAGATGATCCACATGGCAATGTCTTTGCGCAGGAAGTTGGGCATGAAGGGCATGGACTTGCGTTCGGCCGCTGGCTTGGCTTCTTCGCTTTCAGGAACGGCATTGCCGTGGCGCTGCACCAGCCATAGGTGGAAGCCGAGCAAGGGAATGAACAGCGCAGGCAGGACGACGACGTGCAGGGCGAAGAAACGCTGCACGGTGAATTCGGTTACGTCGGGCCCGCCGCGCAGCATGTTGGCGATGGCAGGACCGATCCACGGAATGGCCACGGGAATCTCGAGGCCAACCTTGGTGGCGAAGTAGCTGAGCTCGTCCATGGGCAGCAGGTAGCCGGAGAAGCCAAAGCAGGCGGCGACGGCGAGCAGCGCCATCCCCGAAAGCCAGCCAAACTCGCGCGGCTTGCGATAGGCCTTCATGAAGAAGACCGAGAACATGTGCACGAGGATCGAGAACATCATGAGGTTGGCGGCCCAGGCGTGCGCGGAGCGGATGAGCCAGCCGAAGTTCATGACGAAAGTGATCTGCCGGACCGATTCAAAGGCCTCGATGCCTGGCCGGTAGTAGACGAGCAGCAGCACGCCGGTGAAGCACTGCAGCATGAAGAGGAAGAGCGAAATGCCGCCCCAGTAGTACCAGAAGGATTGCGCGTGGACGGGAACTGTCTTCTTGCGCGCGAAGGCGGCGAGGTCGGAGATCCCCAGCCGCTCATCCATCCAGTCGTAAACGTTGGTCGCGATTGATTTGGTCGTCATATTTGTGAGCCGTGGATCGTGGTTCGTGAAACGTGGATCGTGATTCGAAGTGCAAAGATGCTTGCGCCTTATGCCCGCGACACTTGAACGCCCGCATCGCTCACCGCAACTTTGAAGAGCTTGAGCGGCTTGGGCGGAGGGCCGCTGACGTTGGCGCCGGTATAGGGGTTGTACACGCCGCCGTGGCATGCGCAATGAATGCGGTCGGCCTCGGGCTCGTATTGCACCGTGCAACCCAGATGCGTGCAGACGGCGGTGAGCGCGACCCATTGCCCGTTCTGGTGATGGATGAGCATGGCGGGCGAGGGGCCGAACTTGAACATCAGCACCGAGCCGGCGGGCAGCTTCTGCGCATCCTTGAGCGTGACTTCGGTGACGGCCGAAGCGCTGAGGGCCATCTCGCTGGGCGAGGCCAGATAACGGTAGACGGGGTAGG
The DNA here is from genome assembly GCA_963796785.1 of uncultured Acidobacteriaceae bacterium. Lineage (GTDB taxonomy): Bacteria > Acidobacteriota > Terriglobia > Terriglobales > Acidobacteriaceae > Telmatobacter. The sequence continues at coordinate 164,635 of CAWCMW010000001.1, forward strand.
CCAGCGCCGCGGCGTAGCAAACGCCCGCCGCGCCCGCTGCCGCCAGAAACGCGCGCCGCGTCTTCACGTCGCCGTTCTCGGCGTGTTCCGGGACAATGTTGGGTGAAATCACTGGGATGCTCATAAGCTATGCCGCGCCCTCCATGGTTTTCTGTGCACGCGCCACGACGGAGACCAGCCACCCTACGACTCCGAGGCCGGCAACAAAGAGCACGAGGAACAAACCCACCACGCTCCAGTTGGTGACGACGACACGGTCCCACACGTCGTAGCCTTTGCTGAGCAGCGTTACATCGCGCACGCCGTCGCGATAGACGGTGAACATGATCTCGAGCAGCACGGCGGTGAGCACTCCGGCCCACGAGAGCCATGCGGCGCAGATTTTGCCGAAGCCCGCGATGGCGCCGACGAGAACTGCCACGATCACGAGCGCGATCCATCCGTAACCCGCGAACCCGGCGAATTTGTAGGCCGGATAGAGAGCGTGACCGGCGAGCCCGGCCTTCACGGCGGCTGGTTGCACGCTTGCGGCCCAGAATCCCGCGGCAAGGTAGACGAGGCCGAAGCCGGCGGCCACTTTGCCGCCCAGGCCCGCCACATACTTTTTCTCGTCGGCGGTGAACGTGCTGCGGCCGGCAAGATAAACGAGCCACAGACCGCCGATCAGGAGTCCGCCGGCCATCATCAAGAGCCAGCGCGGCTCAAGCGTGGGATCGCCTGTGGGCAGATACGCGCCCATGGCAGACGCCGAATACAATCCGCGCCACGCCTCGGGCCGCAGCATCAGCGTCATATTCGTCGACAGCAGCCGCGCCACGCTGCCCGCGAGCAGCCACGCGATGAGGCCCACCCACCACGCGGATTTTCCCGCCTCAAGCCGCGCCGAAAACTTGTACAGCAGCCAGTAGAGCAGCATCAGCGTGGGAATGAGCGCGATCCAGTAGACGCCGATGAGGACGCTGCTGGTGTAGAGTGCGCGGCCGTAGAGCACCTGCGCAAACAAGAGTGGCGGGACGGCCAGGTTGATCACGAACATCATCACCACCGGCAGCCGCCGAGCCAGGGCCCGCGCGGTGATCAGCGAGTGAGCGGACTTGCCGAAGAGGCTGAGCAGTATGGCCAGCAGCAACCCGCCCAGCAGCATCTCGACAGCCACAAAATGCAATGACAGCGTGACAATGTGCAGCAGCTTCAGCAGCCATACCGGCGCCGGCAAAGGAATCGGGTCCACCGCGGGAAATGGATTCATAAGGCTGTGATCGTTCCTTTCGCTTGTTGGCCTTTCACTTGTTGGCCCTTCACTTTTTCGTCTCTCACGGTGCAGTGCACCCCGGATGGTTCAGAAAGAATCCCCGGAAAAATGGGCAGGCGCGCGCCGATTCTTCGCGCCGTGCGGAGCGAACAAAGGAGCGGCGGAGCGAAGGCGGCACATTTTGGACCATTCTTCTCCAAATTGAATTGGAAGAAGCTAATTTAAGAGCCGCCGCGAACACGGGTCTGTGATGGAAGGCACATCCGCGTGTGACGGTTTCATCTACGCTGCCGATTTGGTCGTCATCGTTTTTCCGGTTTCGGAAGGTGCTGCCTCCGCGGGTCTTCGGATCGACGAGAGGCTGGTCTGGCAGGACAACGCAATGAAGCGAGCCAACTCATCGATGCAACTTACGCGCGCCGCCGATTACGCTGTCCGCGTGATGATTCAGCTAGCCTCGCTGCCCAACCATGCGCGCGTGTCGCTGCCCTCGTTGGCGCGGGCAACGGGCGCTCCGGAAAGCTTTTTGTCAAAGGTGTTGCAGAGCCTGGCGCGCGGCGAACTCATTACATCGCAGCGCGGCCAATCGGGTGGGTTCCTCATCACGCCGCGCGGCCGCCAGGCATCGATGCGCGAAGTGATTGAAGCCATTGACGGCGCGATTTGCCTGAACGTGTGCCTCATGCATGGACGGTCGTGCCCGAGAAAAGCGCGCTGCCCGGCGCATCCCGTCTGGGCCAGGGCTCAACAGGCGATGTTGCAGGTTCTCTCGGGGGCATCGGTCGCCGGAATGGCGGCGCAGGCGTCGGTGGATGGGCGTGGCCGTTCGGCTTTTCGCACGGATGTTCTAACCTTGCCGGCCAAAGCGGTGAGGCGGTAATTCTTTTCGAGTGTGTGTCTGAAAGGGAGCAGCGCAGGATCAGTTTGTCATTCGTCAGGGGTTAAAACCCCGGCTTCTTTCCGCCCTTTTCGGCCCGGCTGAAGCCGTGCCCTTATTACAAAGCGATTCTTGAGACGGTTCCAGGAAAATCTTCTCCGAAGCACGGCTTTCATTTGCCGAGCCGCGCGGCCCGTTTGGCGATCGTTCGTCCAATTTGCCAAGCGCGTGTGCGGGGTGTTTCAATCGAGCTATTGAAACAGGGGTGCTCCACGAGTTGTGGGGCTGAGAGATACCCTCGAACCCGATCCGGATAATACCGGCGTGGGAAGTTTTCTCCAACCGAGCGGCGTTCTTCTTTACCTCCTCTGCAGCCCAAGCTCCTTTGTTTCATGTGAAGACTGAAACGAAGGGTCCCCATGTACGCAGCTGCTTTCAACGCCGGCAAAACCAGATCGCACTTCCGGCCCGCACATCGTGCGCTCAAGTTCGTTTTCTTTTTGGCCGCTCTTGGCACTTTGCCGCTTCGCGGGCAAAGCGATTCTGCGGCGGCATTGCAGGCGAGCGCACAAAATGCCGCACTGGATTCGCAGGCGAACGCACAGAGCTCCAACACGGCGCAGCAGAAGCCGGCTCCTGTCACCACCACCGTCATTGTCCACGGCGAAGTGGAAGACAACTATCTGCCAGAGGCCGTTACTGTTGGCACGCTGGACGGCGGGGAGCTCAAGAATGCACCGCTGTCGGCATCGGTTATCACGCGCGATTTGCTCAACGATCAGGTTTCGCGGCTGCTCTCTGACGTGATTCAAAACGACGCATCTGTGGGCGACGATTACGTGCCCGTGGGCTATTACGGGGATTACCAGATTCGCGGTTTTCCGCTCGATCTGGCTACGGGGCTCGAGATCAACGGCATGACCATTGCCGGCGAGCAGGATGTGCCGCTTGAAAACAAGGAGGCAGTCGAAATCCTCGAGGGCATGGCCTCGGTGGAGAGCGGCGTGGCGTCGGCAGGAGGCCTGATCGATTACGTGACGAAGCGGCCGGCGAACATCCAGGCCGTGGATTTTGCAACAGACCATCGGGGCACCGCCTACGGCGCCGTCGATCTTGGACATTTGTTCGGCAGCCGCAAGCAAGTGGGCGCGCGCATGAATCTGGCGGGTGAAAGAATCGTTCCGTATGTGAATGACACCAACGGCTGGCGCGCCGTGGGTGCGGGCGCGGCCGACTGGAAGCTGAGCCCGGCCACCATGCTCAAGGGAGATTTCGAGTACCAGCACAAAACCGAGCGCGATGGCAGCGGCTATCAATTGCTCGGCGGAACTGTGTTGCCCGACATCCATCGGATCTACCGGTCGACGATGCTGGGCGATCAGTCGTGGGGGCTGCCTGACACGTACGACACGTTCAACACGAATGCGCGGGTCGATCACACGTTTTCGTCTTCGTGGGTTGGGTACGCCGCAGCCAGCCTGAGCCATTCGCTGATCCAGGACAACGTGATTTACGTGTACGGCTGCTACTACGAGGCAGAATGCAACACCGGTTCGGCGCCGTATCCATTCTTCTTTGCGCCCGACGGAACCTACGACATGTACGATTACCGCAATCCCAACGAGCTGCGGATTGATGCCGAGGCGGAGGCCATGGTCACGGGGCACATTCACACCGGTTCGGTGACGCATGACGTGACTGCGGGCGGCGTTCTGTTCCTGCGGACCGTGCATCAGCCCGGCTTTTACAGCCCAGCGGAGCCCTATTCAGCGGACGGCGTTGTGCAGGATGGGGCCGTCTACACCTATGTCGGGTCCGAAAACATTTACCAGACTAACGCGACGCTACCGCCGCCAGGCGACCCAAATTCGCTTGAACCTACTTATCAATCCGCCGGGCCGCGGCGACTGTGGCAAGACAGCCGCCAATCGTCTGGAGTGATTCAGGACCGCATTCATCTTCCAGCGCGCATTCAGCTCCTGGCAAGCGTGCGCTACGATTCGCTGCGGGATCATAACTATTCTGCGTACGCAACCTGCAGCGATCCAACCGAGCTGGATCCTGCGACCGTGACCCTTCCGGACGCATGCGCGCCAGAGCCGCACGACAAGCCCGTGTGGCTGCCAGAATTCGCCGCAACCTTTAGCCCTGTGAAGAACCTCACTTTTTATTCGAACTACGGCGTGATGTTGTCTCTCGGTCCGGAGGCGCCATTCTGGGCCGACAACGGCAGCCAGTTTCTCGCGCCGTTTTACTCGCGCCAAGCGGAGGTGGGCGCGAAGTACGAGCCCGGCCAGCGCATTCTGCTGACGACGGCGCTGTTTCACATGCGCGCGCCGTTTTTTTATCCGGAAAGCGACGGAGCTGGTGGTCTCAACTTCGTCTCGCAAGGCCGCGAAACGCATAACGGCATCGAGCTGAATGCAGAAGGCAAGGCCGCAAGCTGGCTCCGCCTCAACGGATCGGCGGCGGCCATGAACGCTGTCTCCAGCGACACAGGCACGCCCGGGTTCGACAATAAGCAGGTGATCAACGTGCCGCACCTGCACACAAATATATTTGCCGATCTCACGATGCCTCACATGCGCAACCTGCACCTGATGCCGGGCTGGAGCTACACCTCGCGCAAAGAAGCCATGCGCGACGATACGGTGAGCGTGCCGAGCTATAACCTTTTCAACCTGGGAGCGCGGTACACTCCGGGCGGCGAGCAGGGCCGCGTCGTGTTCCATATTTATGCGGACAACATTACGAATAGACGCTACTGGTCTGACACGGGCGCCAGTTACGGCGACACGTTTGTGTGGCTTGGTGCGCCGCCGACCGTGCGGCTCGACGCGCACTATACGTTTTGAGCCGGAGCCATTAGCCTGTAGCCTTAAGCATCTGCTGGCGGAAGATATGAGCGAAGCCGCGCCAGGGCAAAAAGCTAAACCAGGAAACGAATGGCCGGGAGATAGAGGCATCGCAGCTTTACAAGAACCGATGACTTCATCACCCAAATCACACGGCATGGATGGCTCGCTGGTCGAGCCCGACTGGCGTCCGCTCACTCTCGATGAGCTGCGTGCGCTTTTTGCGCGGTTCCCGCAACTCGGGGAACCAACGCGCATCCTCTCGGTAAGTCCTCGCCCGTTTTCCGCGGCTGGCGTTGTGGCCACGCAGACGAATCATGGAACCGGGCAGCGCGTCTTCATCAAGCGCCATCATCGCGCCGTGCGCGATCGCGAAGGCTTGCTGGAGGAACATCGATTTCTTTCCCACCTTCGTGCGCATGTCGCGCTTGTTCCGCGTGTGCTGGCTTCCGCGGACGGTGAAACGGCGATCGAGGCGGGCGAATGGACCTACGAGGTCCACGAGATTCCGCAAGGCATCGACCTTTACGAAGACGACCTCTCCTGGACGCCATTCCGCAGTGCCGCGCACGCGCAGTCTGCAGGCACGGTGCTGGCGCTGCTGCATCGCGCCGCAGAAACTTTCAGTGCGCCGTGCCGTAAGCCGCGCCCGCTGGTTGCGAGCTTTACCATCTTTGCCAGCGACGATCCCGCCGCAGCAATGACGCGCTATCTTGGCGCTCGTCCGTCGCTGGCGGCCAACGAAGCCGTCGACGCCAGCGCGGAGCAGGCTCTCGAAGTCCTTGCGCCCTTTCACGCCGAGCTTCGGCCGCATCTGCACGGGCTCGCGCCGCTCTGGACGCACAACGATCTGCACGCCTCCAACCTTTTTTGGAGCGAGGCCGGCCCGACGTCCGATCGCGATGCGCACGCTACGGCCGTCATCGACTTCGGCCTGGCCGATCGCACCAACGCCGTGCACGATATAGCGCAGGCCATCGAGCGCAACATCGTTGAGTGGCTCGCGCTGGTCAACAATCCGGCGCACCCGGACGATGTGCCGATCCACCTCGATCATCTCGATGCGCTCCTCGACGGTTACGAATCCATTCGCCCGCTCTCGGCTGAAGAGTCTTTCGCGCTGGCGCCGATGACTGCTCTGTGCCATGCCGAATTCGCGCTCTCAGAGGCCGATTACTTTCTCGGCGTTCTGCGTTCGGACGAGAAAGCGAAAATGGCATATGACGGATGGCTCGTTGGCCACGCGCGCTGGTTTGCGAGCAGGCCGGGCCGTAAGCTGCTGGACGCACTGCGCCGGCGCGCTGGACGCAAAGACTCGCTCCGCGTGGGGCGAGACGAAAAGAAGTCGGCGCGGCCATGATCGCCACGGCTTTTATCGCTTACTCGGGCACCGTCGCCGCGTATCTGGCCGCGCACGGCCTGGAGCTTGTGGGTGCCGTCACGGCTGCCTTCGGAATCTGGCTGACCACGCGGCGTCTGCTCATCTGCTGGCCCATCACACTGGTTTCGATCTTCATTTACATGGTGGTTTTCTTTCAGGCGGGGCTATTCTCTGATGCTCTGCTGCAAGTGTTCTTCGTGGTATTCACGTTCTACGGCTGGTGGCACTGGTGGCGGGGCGTGCAAGTTGAAGGCGAAGTGCGCGTGGTTCCGCTGCCGCGGAAAAGCCTGGTTATTGCGCTGGTCCTTGGCGTGGCGGGGAGTTTCGTGCTGGGAACGCTGGCCAAGCGCCTGCACGCGGCGCTGCCATACCTTGACGCGATGCTGATGAGTTACAGCCTTGTGGCCACATGGTGGCAGGCGCGCAAACACATTGCGAACTGGTGGCTTTGGATTGCTGTGGATGCAATTTACGTTGGCGAATACATCTACAAGGACCTGTGGCCAACGGCGCTGCTTTACGCTGCCTTTGTGCCTCTTGCCGTGCTTGGCTTGCGCGATTGGCGGCGTGCGGCAGCGAAGGGTTAACTCGCCGCTTGCACTACGTTCCTGAGCGGCTCGTTGTTCATATATCGCCGCAGCTCATCGGCAGCGACGCTCAGTGCGCGCGGCGCAAACTGCGGAGACGATCCGCCGATATGCGGCGTGAGCAGCAAGTTGGGGCAGCTCCACAGCGGGTGACCTTCAGGCAATGGCTCGGGTTCGGTGACATCGAGCGCGGCGCGAATGCGTCCCGAGTTGAGCGCACTGACGAGAGCGTCGGTATCTACGATCGGCCCGCGTGCGGAATTCACCAGCAGCGCGCCCTGATGAAGCAGCGCGAGTTGCCGGGCGCCGATGAGGCCGCGCGACTCCGGCGTTGCGGGCAGGATCAGGATCACGACATCTGCGCGCGGCAGTAAGTTATCCAATTCACTTACGGCGTGAACTTCCGGTTCGGAGCGCGCGCTCCGCGCCACGCGAATGATATTGACGGCAAACGGCTGGAGCATGCGTTCGATCTCTTTGCCGATCGCGCCGTAACCCACCAGCAGCACAGTCTTGCCGGTCAGCTCTTCTTGCAGCACAGGCGGATAGACGGTGTGCGTGTCGCCGGTGATTTTGGCGTAATGCGCGCTGGCTTCAAAGCGGCGCTTCCAAATGCCCGAGCGCTGGATGTCGAGATAGAGCGGGAAGTATTTCAGCACGGTGAGGATTGCTGACAGCGTCCATTCGGCGGTGGAGATGTTGTGCGCGCCGTGAGCATTGCAAATGGTGACGTGCGGGCCGACGGTCTCGGGGATCCACTCCGTTCCCGCCATCATCGCGAGCACCAGTTTAACGCCGCGCAAGTGCGGCCACGCGCGGATTGCCTTAGTGGAATAGGGGTCGGGAATCCAGACATCAATCGCGACATCGCGATCCATCTTGTCCGACACGGGGATCAGCTCGATCCCTTCGGGGAAATCGCGGAACATTTCAGCGGGTAAAGTGGCTGGGTATCCGACTCGCAGCATGCGGTTGATTGCGCGCGGCCGGCGCACGCTCCTCGAATCCATCGTATCGCAGGGCTTTGGCCGCGTTCTCCCTGTGAATATGATTCATTGCCATTCGCGAGGCGAGCGGGCAAAACGGTTGGCGCAAAATTGTTCACGGTTGTGCGCCGCAAACTATCCTGAAAGAGGTACAAAGCTTATCCTCGGATTTGCATCGATGCGCCTGAAAACCAAAAAGACGTGGTCGCAACACCAGCTTGCAACGAAGCTGCGCGTGGAAGGCGGCGGAAATCAAGGCCTGCTGACGTTCGAGCGGCGGCGCGTTTTGATTGACGCGGCGAAGACTGCGCTGGCGGCGGCGCTGTGCTGGTGGCTGGCGCTGCGCTTCGGCCTGCACGACGGCTACTGGGGCTCGATCAGCGCCATTATCGTTTTGCAATCGAATGTGGGCGCCACGGTGACGGCGTCGCGCGACCGCCTGCTTGGCACGTTTCTGGGTGCTGCGTTCGGATTCGGATGCTCCATTTTCGGCGCACCGCCATGGAACTACATTCTTGCGGTGCTGCTGGCGATTATCGTCTGCGGCCTGCTGAGCCTTCGGAACAGCTCGCGGCTGGCGGCCGTCACGATCACCATCATCATGTTGGTTCCTAAATCCGGGCCGCGCTGGGAGCTGGCGCTCGACCGCGTAGGCGAGGTGCTGCTGGGAATCGTTGTCGCGCTCGCGGTGACCACGCTTGTTTTTCCTGACCGTGCACGGCTGTGGCTGCGCGACGGGCTGGCGCAGGAATATCTCCTGCTGGGCAGCTTCTTTGAGGCGATTCTGGAAGGCTTTCGCGGGGCGCCTTCGCAAAATCTGCCCGCTTTGCGCAACGATGCGCTGGCGCTGCTGCGCGGCAATAGCCAACTGCTTGAGGCTGCGCGCAATGAGCCGAGCGGACCTGGCTGGCGCGAGGGTCTCAGCATGCTGTCGCAATTTGGGCGCTCGCTTTACGACGCGCTCGTGGCGCTCGAGCTTGCGGTGAAGGACAGCCACGAAGACCGGTATGCGCAGCAATTAGAGCCGGCGCTCTCGCATCTTGCCGTGGACATTCGCACGGGCTTTCATTATCTGGCTGGCTGCATTCACAAGTGGCGCTTCAGCGTGGCGGCTGAGGGAGTCAACCTGGAGCAGGACATTGCCGACCTTGAAGCGCGCATGGATGAGGTTCGACATACCGGCGCAGCGTTCGATCAAGCCGAGATTCTGCGCGCCTACGCCGTGCAACTGCACCTGAAGCAGATTGCGCGATTGCTTCGGGCTACGCGCGCTGAAACAAGCAATGCTGTCGGGGATTCAAAGAAAGCTGTCGAATCGGCGTGAGAGGAGCCGGGGCGGAAAGCGGGTGCCGGGTGAGTCAGCGATTTCGGCACGGAGACTTGGGGGGCTGCAGCGATCAGACCGCGAGCAACTCTGTGTAGACAGCCATCCCGACTACGGCATCGGCGCCGAGCGCGTGGAGCGCATCGACTTCCTGCTGATTGCGAATGCCGCCGGCCACGATGAGTTGCCGCTGCGTGAGTTTGCGCAAACGCGATGCGGTTTCAATGGGAAAGCCCTGCAGGGTCCCTTCCGTATCGACGTGCGTGTAGAGAAATGCTGCGACGTGTGGTTCAAGCCGCGGGATTGCGTCGTCCGGCGTGAGCGCAACTTGCGCCTTCCATCCCTTCACGGCGATGCGGCCGTTCTTCGTGTCGATGCCGGCGACGATGCGGTCGGCGCCGATAGCGGTCGCGAGCTCGGCGGCGAAGCTGGTGTTGACTGTTCCCTCGGCCGAAAAGAGCGCCGAACCGATAATGACGCGCCTGGCTCCGGCGTCGAGGACCTGGCGGGCGCGCTCGATGGTGTGAATGCCGCCGCCGGCCTGCACCGGCAGACGCTTGGCAATCTGCTCGACAAGCGCAGAGTTGTCGCCTTGGCGCAGGGCAGCATCGAGGTCAATAAGTTGCACAAGGGGGAAGCGCGAGAAGCGCTCGATCCAATATTCAAAATCGTCGAAGGCAAGGCGCAGCTTTTCGCCCTGCACAAGCTGGACGATGCGGCCGCCCATCAGATCGATTGAGGGAATCAGCATGGCAGCCTCACCGGCACGCCCGCGCGCGCGAGTTCTTCTTTAAGCGAGCGAGAAGTGGATACACCGAAATGAAAGATGCTGGCCGCGAGCGCGGCGTCGGCCCGGCCGCGCGCAAACACATCGGCAAAGTGAGCAACGGTTCCCGCGCCACCCGAGGCGATTACCGGAATTCTAACGGCCTGGCTCACGGCCGCTGTGAGTTCGCAATCAAAGCCCGCGCGCGTTCCATCGGAGTCCATTGAGGTGAGAAGAATTTCGCCTGCGCCGCGATGCTTCGGCTTCGCGCGCCCACTCGACGACTGTTCGGCCAACGGGACGCCGGCCGCCTTGCACAAATACCTTTGCGTCGCGCACAGGGTCCGCGGCCGTCGGGATCGCGACGCGCGTCAATGGCGACGACGACGGCCTGCGCGCCGAAACTCGCGCCAATTGCGCTGATGAGTGTGGGGTCGGCCAGGGCAGCGGAGTTGATGCTTACCTTGTCCGCGCCGGCTTCGAAGACTTGGGTGGCGTCTTCGGCGGAGCGAATGCCGCCGCCCACGCAAAATGGCACAAACAGATCTCGAGCGGTGCGCCGCACGGTGTCGAGCAGCGTTTGGCGGCCTTCGTGCGTCGCCGTAATGTCGAGCAGAACGATTTCATCGGCGCCTTCGCGTGCGTGGCGCGCAGCCTGCGTGGCTGGATCGCCGGCATCGACGAGATCGACAAATTGCACGCCCTTGACCACGCGGCCGGCGTGGACGTCGAGACAGGCGATGATGCGCTTGGTCAGCATGATGCGTCCTTCGGCTGCCACGCGAGGAAGTTGCGCAGGATTTTCAGGCCGGTGTCGCCGGATTTCTCCGGGTGGAACTGCACGCCCATGACGTTGCCGCGCTCGACGGCTGCCGCGAACGGTTCGATGTATTGGGTGATGGCGGCTGTATCGTTTGTGACAGGGCCTTTGTACGAGTGCGTAAAGTAGACGAACTCACCGGGCTCAACGCCGGCAAGCAACTTGGAACTGGGCCGCACATCGAGGGAATTCCAGCCGACATGCGGGACTTTTTCTGTGCTTTCGGCAAAGCGCGTGCATGATTCGGAAAAATGTCCGAGGCCTGGCTGCTCGGGCGCTTCGGTCGATCCGGAATAAAGCCATTGCATGCCGACGCAGATGCCGAGGAATGGCACGCCGCGTGCGATCGCGGCGCGAATTGCGCCGGTCAGGCCTGTTGCGTCGAGGCGTTCGGTCGCGGCGAAGTGTCCGACGCCGGGGAGCACGATGCGCTCGGCCGACTCGACCAGCGACAGATCGCCGTCGGTGACGACCGTGTCGGCGCCGAGGTGCCGCAGCGTCTTGAGGACTGAGGTCAGATTGCCGGCTTTGTAGTCGATCACTGTGACGCGCATGTTTTTGTCTCAGGGGCTAAAGCCCAACTCTATTTTGTTGCTCTTGCGGCCCGGCTAAAGCCGTGCCCTTGTTACAAAGCCATTGGGTGCCGAATTTTTCCGTAGCCTGTAAAGTCGTGCCCTTGTTACAAAGCCATTGGGTGCCGAATTTTCCCGTAGCCTGTAAAGTCGTGCCCTGATACAAAACTTCTTCGGAATCGGGTTTTTCAGCAAACTGCAGAATCGTGCCCTGACGCAAGACTTCTTCGCAATCGAGTCTTTCAGCAAACTGCAGAGTCGGGCACTGATGCGAACTAATCTGTTTCTGGAGTGCTACAACAATCCTTTCGTGCTCGGCAGCATCTTGCCCAGTTGCTTGTCGCGGGAGCAGGCCACGCGCAGCGCACGCGCGAAGGCTTTGAAGATGGCCTCGATTTTGTGGTGGTTGGAGCGGCCGTACATGGTCTTCACGTGGACGTTGGCCCGCGCGCCACGCGCGAAGCCTTCAAAGAAGTCCGTCACCAGCTCGGTTTGCAGATCGCCGACCAGGCGCGTGCGGACTTTTGTGTCGACCGCGAATGCTGCGCGGCCACTGAGATCGACAGCTGCGATGGCGAGCGTTTCATCCATCGGCATGACAAAGTAGCCCGCGCGCAGAATTCCGCGCTTGTCGCCGAGCGCTTTGTTGAACGCTTCGCCGAGCGCAATGCCGACGTCTTCGACCGTGTGGTGCTGATCGACGTCGAGATCGCCTTTGCAGGCGAGAGCGAGGTCGAATGCGCCGTGGCGCGTGAAGAGCTCGAGCATGTGATCGAAGAAACGAATGCCGGTCGAGACTTTGTACTGGCCCTGGCCTTCGATCGTCAGCTCGATCTCGATGCGGGTCTCGTTGGTGTTGCGGATGACCGTTGCCATGCGCTTTTTTGCGTTGGCACGTTCCCCGGTCCCCAGGTGCGAGGGATCGCCACCCCACGGACGGAGACCTGTCCGTGGGGACCCCGGACCGGGGGCACCCGGCTTTCGTGATTTAGTTTTCGCAGTCATGGTTTTCCGCCTTCCGCGCGCAATGTGGCCATCGCGTTGTTGAGTGCCGTCACGGCTTGCCGCATCTGTGCGCGCGTTCCGATGGTGATGCGCACGCGGCCATCGCAACCGGGATCGCTCGACCGGTCGCGGACCAGGACGCCTGCGTCGCGCATGAGACGAACAAACTCTCCATGCCGAGCGCCAATTTCGATCAAAACAAAATTCGTCCGGCTCGGCCAGCGCCGCACTTTCGCTTGATCGAGCGCTGCCTCAAATTCGCTCGCGAGCGGCCAGCACTTCGCCAACGTACCAATCGAGGTAGGCGGTGTCTTCAAGCGCGGGCGGCAGACAGGCCAGTGCAAGCGAGTTCACGCTGTAGGGCGAGAGGACGCGGCGGACCCAGCGCATCAGATCGACAGGTCCCGCAAGCAGGCCGAGGCGCAATCCCGCGAGGCCATAGGCTTTTGAAAATGTCCGCGCGACGACCAGATTCGGCAGCGATCCCACGAGATCCATCATGGTTTCGCCGTAGAAATGAAAGTAGGCTTCGTCGACCAGAAGCACGGCCTGCGGCGCACGCGCGACGAGCTCAAGCAGCTGCTCGCGCGTGGCCACTGAGCCCGAAGGGCTGTTGGGATTGGCAATCGCAATCAGTTTGGTTCGCGGCGTGATGGCCGCCAGTCAAGCGCTCAAAGGGAAATTGCAAGATCGTCGGCAGCTTGCACAGCGACGACGCGCGCGTCCGTTGCGGAAGCGTAGACCTCATACATGGTGTAGGTGGGCACAGGCAGCAGGAGCTCGTCGCCTGCTTCGAGAAATGTTTCGAAGAGGACGTGAATTGCTTCGTCGACGCCGTTGGTGAGCGCGACCTGGTCGGCGTGCAAACCGAGATGTGCGGCCACGATCGCTTCTACCGGCTCGCGCTCGGGATAGCGGGTGAGCGCGCCGGCTGAAATCTGCGCCAGCGTTTCGCGCACACGCGGCGAGCATTCGAGAGTGTTCTCGTTAAAGTCGAGCCGCATGGCTTCGCGGCTGCCGAGCGGAGGGTGGTACTCCTTCATCTGCTGCACGCGCGCGCGGGGGGCGGGGGTTGCCTCAGGGGCTAAAGCCCCATTTTTATCGGCGGGTTGTTCGGCACGACTAAAGTCGTGCCCTTTCAAAGCTCCGGCTTTCGTGATGTCCTTTCAGCCATTGGCACTCCTCTTCAGGTTCCGGCCACGGCCCTTTTGCGGCGCAGGCCGAAGCTGCTCCAGCCGGACTCGAATGGCTTCTGCATGGCCGACGAGCCCTTCGGCTTCGGCCAGCAGCGCAGCGGGCGGGCCCAACTTCGCGACGCCCTTCACCGTGTACTGCTGCACGGTGACGAGCTTGACAAAGTCGTTGACGCTCAAGCCGCCGCGCACGCGAGCCATGCCGCCCGTCGGGAGCGTGTGATTGGGGCCAGAGATGTAGTCGCCCATGGGCTGTGCGGACCAGCGGCCGACGAAGACCGAGCCTGCATTCTCAACCCACTTGAGGTCGCTCGCCGCATCGACGGTCAGGTGCTCGGGGGCGAGGCGATTGGTGATGGCGCGCGCTTCGTCGATCGATCCAGCCACGATCACCAGGCCGTTGCGCTGGAGTGCTTCGCGCGCGACGACATTGTTGCGGCAGCGCAATTTTGTTTCGGCGATGACGGATTTGGCCAGATCCTTGCGGGTGGTGACGAAAATTGCGAGAGCTTCAGGATCGTGTTCCGCCTGCGCGACGAGGTCGCTGGCAATGTCGGCCGGATTGCCGCGCTCGCTGGTGACGACAATTTCCGTCGGGCCGGCGAGCATGTCGATGGCGCAGTCGAACGCAACGAGGCGCTTGGCCGCGGTCACGTACAGATTTCCAGGACCGACGATTTTATCGACGCGAGGAAGGCTCGCGGTTCCGTAGGCGAGAGCTGCTATGGCGTGTGCGCCGCCAAGCCGATAGAACTCTTTGATCCCGAGCAAGTGCGCTGCGGCCAGTGTTTCAGGCGCGGGTTTCGGCGAGACGACAACGATGCGCCTGACGCCGGCGACCTGCGCGGGAATCGCGGTCATGAGCAGCGTGGACGGCAGAGGATGACGGCCGCTCGGAACATAGCAGCCGACAGAAGCGAGTGGGCGCACGAGCTGGCCTGTTGTCAGGCCGGCGACATTCGATTCGGACAACCTCCGCAACATTTGGGATTGCGGCATCTGGCGCTCGGCAAAATTGCGAATCTGTTTTGCGGCTGTGGTGAGCGCATCGCGCAGAGCAGGATTGAGGGCCTTCCACGCCGATGCCATTTCGACCTGAGTCATGCGCAGAGCATTCGGGCCGGAGAGCCCATCGAATTTGGCTGCGTACCGCAGCAATGCGCGGTCGCCGCGTTTGCGCACATCGGCGACAATGCGGCTGACAGCGGGCAGCACCGCGTCCAGTGCCGCGCCGCCGCGGCGTTCGAGGGCGGCGAGTGTTCTCTCCGTCTCGCGCGCGTTTCGTCCTGTGGTTCGGAGCAGCTTCACTATTCCCTCAGGGGCTAAAGCCCACCGTTTCTTGCGGCAGTTATGGCACGACTAAAGTCGTGCCCTGATACAAAACTTCATTGCCTCACTCGCTGCTTCATCGTAGCTTCTGCGCGCTTCTTCATCGCCTCGCACGCATTTCGTCCTGTGGTTTGGAGCAGCTCGTCACTATTCCCTCAGGGGCTAAAGCCCACCGTTTATTGCGGCGCTTACGGCACGACTAAAGTCGTGCCCTGATACAAAGCTTCATTGCCTCACTCGCTGCTTCATCGTCTCGCACGCGTTTCGTCCTGTGGTTCGGAGCAGCTTCACTATTCCCTCAGGGGCTAAAGCCCACCGTTTATTGCGGCTGTTACGGCACGACTAAAGTCGTGCCCTGATACAAAGCACTTCGTCGCCGCACATCGCTGATCTTCAGTTTCCTCGTCACGGCTTCTTCATCGCCTCGCGCGTATCGCTTTTGTCCTGTGGTTCGGATCAGCTTCATGGGTCGTCCTTGTTATGGCCTTCTCAAAATGGTGCGGGCGTGGACGCCCGCACGACAGCCGGCCAGAGGCCGGCGCTACAAAAAACTACAGCACAACTTTGTTCAGCGGATACTCCACGATTCCCGCCGCGCGCGCTGCCTTGAGCCGCGGGATGACATCGCGGGCCACGCGCTCTTCGAGAATCGTATTGACCGCGACCCACTCCGAATCGCTCAACTGCGAAATGGTGGGCGAATTCAACGCCGGCAGCACGGCCAGCACGGCATCGAGGTCGCCGCGCTTGACGTTGAGCATGAGGCCGATTTGCGCCTGCGCGTCGATGGCGCCGCGCAGCATGAGTGCGATCTGATCGATCTTCTGCCGCTTGTCCGGGTCGGCCAGTGCGGCCTTGCTCGCGATCAGGTGCGTCTCGCTCTCCATCACCGTGTCAATGATTTTGAGGTGATTGGCCTTGAGCGAACTGCCCGTCTCCGTGACTTCGACAATTGCGTCGGCGAGCATGGGCGGCTTGACTTCCGTTGCGCCCCAACTGAATTCGACCTTTACCTTTACGCCTTTCGAGGCAAAGTAGCGCTTGGTCACTTCGACAAGTTCGGTGGCGATGATCTTGCCTTCGAGATCCTCGGCCTTTTCATAGCCGCTGACCTCGGGAACGGCGAGCACCCAGCGCACCTTCCGCCGGCTTTGCTTGGCATAGGTCAGAGTGGTCACGCTGGCGACGTCGAGACCGCTCTCGACAACCCAATCGATGCCGGTGAGCCCGGCGTCGAGCACGCCGTGGTCGACGTAGCGAGCCATCTCCTGCGCGCGAATGAGCATGCACTCGATATCGACATCGTCGATGGAAGGAAAATAGGAACGGCCGTCGGCGTAGATGTTCCAGCCCGCGCGCTTGAAGAGCGCGATGGTCGCATCCTGAAGGCTGCCTTTGGGAATTCCGAGTCGAAGCTTGTTACCCACGGGTCACCTCCGCGCTCGATCGCGATGGGCTTCGTAAAGCAGCTCACTGTGCCTTCGTGGCAGACCAGGCCGTCGCCTTCCACTTCCACGCGAAACAGCAGCGTGTCATTGTCGCAGTCGGTGGAGGCCGAAATCACGCGCAACCGGTTGCCGCTGGTCTCGCCCTTCATCCACAGCTTCTCGCGGGTGCGGCTCCAGAAAGTTACAAAGCCCGACTCCTGCGTTTTGGCATAGCTGGCTGCATTTAGAAATCCCAGCATCAGCACTTCGCTCGTACGCGCATCCTGCACGATGCCCGGTACGAGGCCATCCATCTTTTCGAAATCAATCTGTTCCACGGTCTCATCCTTTGGTTTAGATTTTCTGGGTCCAGACACGAAAAAACCCACCAGCGTCATTCGCCGGCGGGCTTGGGTATTTCTCTTCGATCTCTCTGGCCTTGTTAGCTCAGGCCATGGCAGTCCGCCGGCATGGATGTCCCATGATGATGGTGGTGGCCGTGATGGCGGAAGCTCTGCATCTGTTTTCAAAGGTACGGGCAAAGCCCTTTTGGTGTCAAATGGTTTGTTAACGACGATGAGGAGTTCCGGAAGGTAGAATCCCGGCCTGTGCGCAACCCGATCTTTCGGAACGACCGCTTAGACGCGGCCCGCGACAAACCGCTCCGCATTCCGCGCCGATGCTACTTCGCGGCGGCATTTTGTTCGTGAAGCAGTTCGACTACGTGCTGATACAGGCGGTTGCGGAGGTCAAACCGGGCTGATGCGGCAGCGATATAGCGGATGTGCAGGTCGATGCCGGAGCCTGACGGCCTGACGGTAACCACAGGCGCCGCGTTGAACCGGCTGAGGCCGGCGCCGCGTGGACCATGCTTCCATTCCTGCTCGGCCAAATGCGCGTTTTCTCGTGTTTCTTCGGCCGCCGCTTTCTCAACCTTCTCCATGGCCGAATGAATGTCAGCGGACTCGGGGACACTCACTGTGATTTCGTCCCACATCCATTGGCCCGCGGTCGAGAAGTTGAAATATTGCCCGCGGATTGCGAAGCCGTTCATAAAAGAGATGCGGCGGCCGGTCGGAAGTCCCTGATCGGCGAGGCCGCCGGTTTCAAGCAAGGTCGTGGTCATCAATCCGATTTCGGTTACCTCACCGCCGACTCCGTTGATCTCAACCCAATCGCCAACGTGTATGCCGTTCTTGCCCACGAGCACGAACCAGCCCAGAAACGCAAGGATGTAGTCCTGCAGCGCGATCGTGAGGGCGGCGGTGGCAAGGCCGAGAATGGTCGGTGTCTCTTTTGGCCAGCCGAAGATTACAAGCAGGATGAGCACAAAGCCCAGCACCTGAATGCTGAGCCCAAGAATGCTGCGCAAGGTGCCCATCTGTCTGCGCTCGATTGCGGGCCGGGCCATCAATCGCCGCACCAGCGCGTCGCTTAGGAGCATTCCCATCAGGATGAAAAGAATGAGCACCAGAGATTGCAGAATCAGGTGCAGCACGATCTGGTGCTGGAGCCTTACCTGGGTGGCCCACTTGGCGTAGACGGTTGAGAGCTGCTGTTCGGTCTGGATTCGGTCGTAGTCGATGCTCAGGATCTGGCGCTCAATGCTGCGATTTTTAAGATGGGCCAGCTGAGAAGCTCGATCCGGCGCAGCCGTCGCTGTGGCGGCAGTATTGGCCTGGGCCTCAAGAGCGGTGTGTTCAGCGGTCAGGCTGCGCACATCGTTCTGCGTCTGCTCCTGTGCCTGCTCAATCAATTCTTCTCGATTGCGCTGGCTAAACCATGCCCCGATCCGAGCCGCCAAAGTGTGTTGCTCTTTGGCGGAAAGGACCGCAACCTGACCGCCGTTCCGGACTTGGCTGTCATAATTCCGCATCGACTCTTCGTGCGCTGTCAGCTCGTTCTGTATCTCCCCGCTGTGATCGCCCGATGCGCGCTCGAACTCGCGTTGTGCGTCAGTGAGCTCGTCGGTGTCGAGACCGAGTTGCGCTTTGGCCATTTGGAGGTCGTCGCTTTCCGAGCCGTCCTGTGCGACGATCTTCGCCCCGGCCGCCAGGCTATCGACGAGTGCCTGGTCCTGCTTCGCGAGCTGTTCGAGCTGCGTAACTTTTTGCGAGAGGGCCAGAGCATCTCCCGTGAGCGCGCGGCGCTGCGTTGCCAGGCGCGACTGACGCAGAGCCGCGGCGAAGGCTTGATCCACTTCATGGTCAGCCAGGCGTTCTGCCTCGCGCGCGTAACCGTTCTCCTCGGAAGAAACTGCCAGCGGCGCCAGTGCCTGTGCGGTCTGCCAGGGATGCAATTCCACCAGGGACGGTTCACCGGTTGGATTCGATACTCCGCCCTTGGCGCGCAGAACGTCCATCGCGCCGCGTGTCGTCCACAACGACACGACACACACGGTGAGCAGTGCCAGCAGGGTGATGAACAGCGCAAGCCTGGTCTTGTCGAGAAGGCGCGCGCCCGGCGAGCCGCCCGAGGGGGACTGGGCAGGGGAAGTTGCCATGGAGATATTGTTACAGGTCAGCCGCTTTACGAGGCAACATGCGTTCCATGTCCCAGGCTGCCCCAACTTGCCGGGAATGAGTTGAAAGCCGAGAATGAACTCGTGCAAGCACGAAAACAGCACATCGTACTAACCATCACTGTCGTCGTCCTTTCCATAGCCTTTATCGGGTCGTCTGTTCACGCCCACCCGAAGGCGACCACCGTGCAATCCGCGTCCAAGGCGAAGACTATTCCGCCGCCCGAAGCGCGCGCGGACATTAACCACGCTAGCGTGGAGGAGTTACTCAAGGTTCCCGGCATGACGCAGAGCTGGGCCGGGCGGATCGTGCGCTTTCGGCCCTATCGAAGCAAGCAGGACCTGGTGGAACACGGTGTGCTGCCCAGCGATGTCTACGACCGGATCAAGGATTACGTGATCGCGCATCGCGGCGAGAATTGAGCTTTGGCCGGGTCATAGACCGGTCGCGCAAATTCGGCGTTCGAGTCGCGGCCGATGGGCGCGTACGACTGATCCACAAACTTTCTGATGGCTCATGCCGCGAGGCCATTACACTGGTCTCTAACGGAGGGACTCCACATGCAAACCAGGATTCTAGGTACCACCATGCCGGTGCTCGAAGTGCTGCTCGACCCCAACGAGAGCGTGTTTTCAGAGAGCGGCGAGCTTTCGTGGATGACCGCATCCATCCAGATGATGACGCACACGCAGGCAGGCGGGGGCGGCGGGTTTTTGGGCGTGATCAAGCGCGTGGCGGGCGGCGGCAGCCTCTTCATGACCGAGTACCGTGCCATGCAGTACCAGGGATCGGTCTCGTTTGCCACCAGGGTGCCGGGGCACATTGTGCCGGTGCAGCTTGGACAAGGGCCGGAGTACATGGTTCACCGGCACGGGTTTCTGTGCGCGACGCCGCAGGTGACGATCGGTGTTGGATTCCAGCAGTCGCTGGGGGCGGGCATCTTCGGCGGCAACGGATTCCTGTTGCAGAAAGTGGGCGGCGTGGGCACGGCGTGGATCGAGCTGTCAGGCGAGCTGATCCAGAAGGATCTTGCGCCGGGCGAGATCCTGTTTGTGCATCCGGGACACGTGGGCGCATTCCAATCAACGGTTGGATTCCAGATCACTACGGTTCCGGGAATCAAGAACATGATCTTCGGCGGCGACGGAATTTTTTTGGCGCGCATGGTGGGTCCGGGAACGATCTGGCTGCAAACGTTGCCCATCTCGCGGCTGGCGATGCAGATCTACGAGTATCTGCCGCATCCGGAAGCGGCGCAGCAAGCGACCGGCGCGGGATTGCTGGGCGGAATCGTGGGCGGGATTATCAGTGGACAGTGAAGAAGGGCCGTGGGTCGTGAGCCGTGGTTCGTGAACGGTGGACGGTGGGCGAGTGAATGAGTGAAGAAGTGAATGAGTGAACAGTGAACCATCGTCGGTGAGCATCACACCGTTGTGTAAGGATCGGTGAACATGAGTCAAGCCTCGGAGACGAAGCAGGCCGCGCAGAACAAGCAAAGCGTTCGCGGACACATCTTGTTCTTCTTCGCCGTGGCGCTGGCCCTTTACGTGGCATGGCTGATGCGCGGCGTGCTGGCGCTGCTTTATGTGTCGGCGCTGTTTGCCGTGGTGCTGTCGCCGGTGGTGCGGGCCACATCGCGGGTTCGGATTGGCAGATGGAAGCCATTCCACGGATCGATGGCCATCTTCATCCTGCTGCTGGCCGTCGCGGGCGCGTCTAACGGCTTTCGGATTCCTGGCGCTTCCGCCGGTCATCAACGACCTTCAGTCGCTCACCGGCGAATTGCCGAACCGCCTGCCTGGAATCCTGGCGAAACTTCAAGATGTTCCGTTTGCCGATCGCATTGATGCCGGCGATGTCATCTCCTGGATTCAGCGCTGGCTATCGAGCGGAGCGGCGTTCGTGCTGATTTCGTTCAAGGCGTGGGCGGGAGCTCTGGTGGAGGTGATCGCGGGATTCGTGTTGACGCTCTACTTTATTCTGGAGGGCGACACCGCTTATCGCTGGTTTCTTTCGTTCCTGCCCGAGCAACCACGACAGCGGCTCGACCATACACTGAACCGCGCGGCGCTTCGCATGGAGAAGTGGCTGGTGGGCCAGTTGAGCCTGATGCTGATTCTAGGTACGGTGAGCACCATCGTTTACCTGTCGCTGGGCGTGCGCTATCCGTATGTGCTGGGCGTGGTCACCGGCCTGCTCAACGTAATTCCGGTTCTGGGCATTGCCGTTTCAGTGGTGCTGGCTGTGCTGGTGGCGGCCATCGATAGCTGGGGACGCGTGCTGGGGGTGGTGATCTTCTTCGGGCTTTATCTGCAAATCGAAAACTCATGGCTGGTTCCGCGCATCATGCACAGCCGCGTGAACCTGCCGGCGCTCGGGATCTTTGTCTCGCTGCTGCTCGGCTCGGCGCTGGGCGGCATTGCCGGAGCGATGGTGGCCATTCCGACGGCGGTGCTGGTGAGCGTGCTGCTGGACGAGTACCTGGTGCAGAAGCCGGCGGAGTTAGCGAGTTAGCGAGTTAGCGAGTAGCGAGTCAGCGTGCTATCCCACCCAAAAACTCCTCGCCGCGCGAGGAGCTTTTGGATGGGGCACCCAATCTTGTGGTGGGTGAGGCGAAAAGCAAATGCAGGTCCTTCGACTGCGCCGTTCGCCGTGGCGGACGGCTCCGCTCAGGATGACCATCAAGAAAACGATTAGCGCGAGCGGGTGTTGGCAAGTGCGCGCAGGATGGTGCGGGTGTTCTTGTTCATCACCTGGCGAAGGTACATGGCGATGGCGAACAGGACGACGAGAAAGAAGAGGTCGACGCGAAGAAGCGAATGCAGCAGCTCGCCAAGATTTTCTGGCGGGAAAAGATGCATGTGCATCCAGACAAATACAACGACGGCCAGAACAGAGAGCACGCCTACGACGATGCGTGAGGTGCGCTGGGATCTGTCGGCGTCTGCGAGGGCTCGCTGGACGAAGGCGAGTTCGGCGTTGGTGTCTTCGGGGTTCGGTTGCTGGTTTTCAGGGCTCATGCAGGTTTCCTTTCGAAGGTAAGGTGTTTGCGAAGGGTCGAGACTCCGTAGTTCAGGCGAGACTTGGCGGTGCCGATCGGGATCTCCAGGATGGCGGCGGTCTCTTCGAGTGAGAGGTCGTGCTGGTAGTGCAGAAGCAGGACGGCTCGGCTCGCGGGAGAAACGAGCTCGAGGAGAGCGAGGAACGCTTCGTCGGGTAGCTCGCCGAGATAGGGGTCGAGTACGGCAAGCGATTCTGGCGGAGCAGCGTCCAGGGGCTCCCAGCGGCGGGCGCGTTTGAGTTGGGAGAAGGCAACGCGCGAGGCAATGCGGAACGTCCATGGGCGAAAGACGGCGGGCTCGCGAAGGTGCGGAAGCTTGTGAAAGATCTGGAGCGCGGTCTCCTGCAGAATGTCGTCAGCGAGAGCATCGCCGACGAGACGGGTGATGTAGCGGCGCAGTGGCGCATGTATGTTGCGGAGGAGCTGCTCCAACGCGGCCCGGTCGCCGGTTTGGGCGAGGAGGACGAGGAGGGTTTGGCCGGGCGTTTGAAGCTCCTTCGACTGCATGCTGGAGAGAGGGGGTGGGCCGGGTAAAAAGTTCGGTTCTTGCCGATAAATAATCGAATCGGTGCGGGAGATCAAGTGCTGATTGTGGCTGGCCGCTGGTGGGGGCTCCGCCGGCGCCTTGTTTTCAGGAGCGCCCATCGAGCTGTGCCAATTGGTCAAGGAATCCGTGCTGGCCGGGAAGCAGCTTTGCGCGCGCATCGGCGATTTCAAACCACCCGGCTCTGTCTACCTCCGGGAAATCAAGATGCTTGCCTGACTTTGGCGGCCACTCGAGCGAAAATGTGTTGCTGCGAATTTCGACCGAGCAGTTTCCTTCGAGCGCCCACGCCGAAACAATCTTGCCGCTTGGCTGCTTGATCTCGGCGAGCGGCACTAATTCGCCTCCGGGTAGCGTTTGGCCGGTTTCCTCTTCGAATTCCCGCCGCGCGGCGGCCTGAGGGTCTTCGCCGGCAATGTATTCCCCTTTGGGGATGGACCATGCGCCGAGGTCCTTGTTCTGCCAGAAAGGCCCGCCGGGATGAACGAGAAACACTTCAAGGCGGCCGTTGGTTTTGCGGTAAAGCAGAATTCCGGCGCTCAGTTTCGGCATTGAGGTATCCCTTTGCATCGTACGGTTCTGTCGAGCGCCATTTTATGCGGAAGGGGTGAGGGCGGTGACGGGCGCTTCCGGGTTGGTGGTATCCGCGTTCCTGTGCTGCGGCGCTTAAACCGCCTTCAATGAGGGGATTGCCCTATGATCACCAAAGCTTAGTCGTTGTTCGCCAACCCATCGGGGTGGCGTATGATCGCGCTGTCCCTGAGATTCTCGCCAATCGCACCGCAATTGGAGGCCGATACTATGCGCCGCGTCGGACTTGCAACGCATTTGGGGTTCTGTGGTTCACGATGTTCCTTGTCACCGCGTTGAGCACTTGCACGGTGATCCACGCACAAACTTCTCTCAACCCTGCAGCGACACCTGGCGCCGGTGCCGGAGGCCCGTTGACTGCAATGGAGATCTGCTTCTCCAACCCGCCTCCGAATCCGTCCGATTTGAACTACAGGACAGAGTTCTTGACCGCCGTCTTCGAGGTCCCGGTAGAGACCTTGCGCCCGATTCCGGTGGTTGAGCCCGCCTTCTCGAACTATCTGAAGGCGACATATCACTATCCGAGCGCGGGGATTATCTGCCAGCCGATATGGAGTATCAACGACGCGCAGCAGGCGCAAAAGAAGATTGCCGGCGATCGGGATCGCGCCAAATTGAAGATGATCGACACCGGGTGGAGATATGGCCAGCCGCCGGTCACGCAGGGACAAAGCGGGTTCGATCCGCTGGCCCTGGGACCGGGCGGACTCGATCTCTCGCAGCATCGCCTGACGACGTATTTCTGCTCGTTGACTGCCCCCGGGGGCACAACCATGGCAGTGGACACGAGCAAACCGAACTGGAACGCGAACATGACGACGTATGTCAGTCAGGTGTTCCAGGCCAACTGGGACTCGGCTCCAGTCAGCATGGCCTATAACGTGTTTATCCGGGACCACTACGTTCACGATCTCACTCTGACGGACCTGAGCCCCCGATGCAGCGCACAAAGCCCGGCAATGCAGACGATGCAGCATCAGACTGCCATGATCTCGAATAAGCGGATCGGGCAAACTGTCGCGGTGGATTTCTCCGATACGCCTGCCCAGCAGGCCGCGGCGATCCACCCTGCGACTGCGCCGGCGGCACAGACGCCGTCGCCGTCGTCAAGTGGGTGCCGGCCTGGTGACCGAAACCCAAGCTGCTCGTTTAATCATCCTCAACCAGAGCCCGCCGAGCACCCAACAACGTCTTCCGCCGGCGGACCCTTCATCTCCTGTTCGACCTCAGGCGGTGCGGGAATTGTCATCTATCTCACGGGCATCTTTCAGACATCGAAGCCAGTTAGACATCTGCCAAACGGCGCGAAAATAGTCGACCAATCGGTTCTCGATGACTTTTATGCATACCTGACACAGAAGGGCTACAACTTTAAGCCCGGCAGCAATGGTGGATGCGATGTAAGCCCGACCGAGGCTGCGGCAACAACGGCGCAGCACACGCGCGTCTATGGCGGCGGCGGGGGCTGCGGCTTCTGCGGCGCCAAGGTTGTCGAGACCGGGTGGAAAGACGAGTAGACAGCTCGGCAATCGCTTGCGGCATGAGTGAACTCATGCCCTGATACAAAGCCTGTTGATTCGTGTTCGTGGTATCCCGCCCAAGCGGAGCTTGGACGGGGCACTCCATTTTTGTGGTGGGTGAAAAGTGGGTGGACCTTTGTTCGTGCTAGCCCTTCCGGTTGATGCAGGGGCTAAAGCCCAGAAATAACTTGCAACGCTTGCGGCATGAGTGAACTCATGCCCTGATACAAAGCCTGTTGATTCGTGTTCGTGGTATCCCGCCCAAGCGGAGCTTGGACGGGGCACTCCATTTTCGTGGTGGGTGAAGCAAAAGCAAATGCAGGTCGCGTTCCGGTGGCATGTGATGTGTATCACAGATTGCAGGCCTTGCCGGTCCGCATACTTGGTGACCGTACTCAGGAGTCTGCCCGTGAATCGTTTCTGTGCGCGCATGTTCGGTTTCACCCTGTTCGTTTTTCTCGTTTTGGCGATTGCCGTCCAACCTTCCATGGCTCAGCAGGAACAAGCCACGCATGTGATGCATCGGCTGATTCCGGCCGGGGATACCTGTGCCACCTGCCACAAGGCTTTGTATGACCAATGGAAAGCAAGTCCGCATGCCGCCAACGGTGTGGAATGCACGGTGTGCCACGGCGAGACTACGGCAAAGGACTTTGCGGGCAAGCCGGGATTAAGTACATGCGAGGCCTGTCACACCGATCAGGTGGCGCAACTGAAGTCCGATCCCTTCATGAGCGGCAAGACGTGTGTGAGCTGTCATCAGGCACACGCCTTCGTAGAGCACAAGAAGGCCGCCCCGGCGGATAAGTAGTAGCAATTTCCGGGCGTGGCATTCTCGAACTGCCGTCCGGCGCATCCGGCAGTTGTCGCCGACATGGTTATGGAAGATCGTCGCAGCGGCGACGGAGATATTCGCGGACAGCCGGGTCGCTCTCAAGGCCAATCGCCAGTTGATACGCGTGTCGCGCTGCGTCGTGCGATCCGGTGCGGCCGAGCAGGTTTGCGCGCGCAGCCCAATAGGGCTGATACGATTCCACACGCCGATCGGCGCCGGCGGCGTCAAGTGCCGCCAATCCGGCATGTGGACCTTCCAACTCTGCCACTGCCAGTGCACGGTTGATGAATGCAACGGGCGAGCTGGTCAACTGCGCAAGCGCGTCGTACAGGCTGACAACGGCTGCCCAGGACACCGATCCGGCGCGGGCGCCCTCGACATGCGCCGACTGGATGGCGGCTTCCAACTGATATCGCCCAATGCGCCTGGAGCGGCTTGCGTAGTTCAGTGCAGCTTCAGCTTCTTCGATCATTTTCCAATCCCACAGGGTCTTGTCCTGGCTCCTGAGGGGAACGAATTCTCCCTGGGGCGTGCGACGCGCCGGTCGGCGCGCCTCGGCGTAGAGCATGAGCGCGAGCAAGCCCCAGGCCTCCGGCTCGTCTGGAAGAAGCTGCGTCAACAGCCTGCCGAGAAAGATTGCTTCCGCGGCGAGTTCGCGGCGCGCCGGATCGGTTCCGGTGGCATCCGCCCATCCTTCAGCAAAGCCTGCGTAGATGGAATCAAGCACGGAGTCGAGGCGGCCGGGGAGTTCATTGCGCTCAGGAATGCGGAAAGGGATGCCGGCCTCGCGGATCTTTGTTTTGGCTCGCACCAGACGCTGCGCCATGGCAGCCGGGCGAAACCAGAAAGGCTGAGGCGACCTGTGACGCTTCCAATCCCAGGACAACCTGCAGCATCAGTGGCGCGCGGACTGCCGGATCAATTGCCGGATGGGCGCAGGCAAAAAGGAGCGCCAGCCGCCGATCAGGAAATTCGTCGTCCGCTGCCGCGATCATGGCGTCGGCCAACTGCTCCGGTTCGTCTTCGCTTGACGATTCGCGATTGCGGCGAAGATGATCGATGAGTTTCCGCCGGGCCGCGGTAAGCAGCCATGCCTCTGGATTGTCGGGGCAGCCCTTCTGCGGCCATACCGACAATGCCGATGCGAAAGCTTCGGACAAGGCGTCTTCAGCGGCTGCAACATCGCCGAACCGCGCCGCCAAATACGCGATCAGCTTGCCGCGGCTGCGAAGAGCCGCAGCCTCCGCTGCCAGAAAAGCTGCCTTCTCGTTTGAGGGATTCTCCATGGCGATTTGTTGCGAATTCAACGAGCATTTTTTCGCTTGCGGGGCGGGTCGATCCTTTCGAGCAGCGTGACGCGGACCGTCTCTCCTGGCGCTTTTCCGATCGCCTTCAGGATCTCAGCTTTTACGGGCAACTTGTGATTGCCGTCGCCCAGCGCCATGAACGAGCTTTGGAACGGGTACCCATCGATGGTTCCTTTGACCTTCACGAGCCCGCGGGTCCCAAAGAAGGCGGCTGACTTGGGCCAGATGACATACGTCCAGCCGCCGGGCTTTGGGCTTTTGATGAGCGGAGCTGTGAAGGATCGGTTCAGCATGTTGGCCTCATATGCGCCGTTGAAAATCACGTCGCCTGGTCACATCGCCCAGATCGCGCGCACTTCCACGACTCCATGCTGCACCGCAGGGCATCGGCCCGCCCACTGCATCGCCGCGTCGAGGTCGGGCGCCTCAATTAAGTAATACCCGGCCAACTGTTCTTTCGATTCAGCGAAAGGCCCGTCAAGCACCTGCGTCTTGCCGCTGGTTGTGCGAAGAGTCGTCGCCGTCGCTGAAGGTTTGAGCCGGTTGGCGTTGACCAGCGCGCCGGCAGATTTGAGGGCTTCAGAATAAGCCATGTAGGCTGCCGTGCCCTGCTGCTGCTGCTCGGGAGTCATCTGACCCCAGCCGGACTCATCAGTGTAAAGCGTCAGTAGGTATTGCATTGTGTCCTCCGTCATGGATTGTAGGCTTTGACCGCCTCACTTCCATGACGGATGAACCCACATCCAATCGACATGGTGTGGGAAATTGTTTTTGGGCGGTTGCATGACCCTTCGGAGCGGCCGAGATCGTGGGCGTTTCCCCAGCCTAGCGAAGCTCGGATCCACTCGCTAGGTGAGGGGCGAGAAAAGCAGAAGCAGGTCCTTCGACTCGGTCGCCGCGGCGACCTCGCTCAGGATGACAAGTCATAACAGACGAGCAGGATGACAATGCGGAGGAATGGGTTCGTGGTATCCCACCCTAGCGAAGCTAGGATGGGGCACCCGGTCTTGTGCTGGGTGAAGGACGCCAAAAACAGAAGCAGGTCCTTCGACTGCGCCGTCCGCGTGGCGGACGGCTCCGCTCGGGATGACAATCCAAAAACCTACGCTCAGGATGGCAACGCTGAAGAATGAGTTCGTGGTATCCCCGGTCCCTCCGCCACGGCGGACGAGGGACCGGGGGCACCCGATTTGGTGGAAGAGAGAGACGCTGTGCGGGCGAGGACGCCCGCACGACAGCCGGCGAGGACGCCGGCGCTACAAGGGCACGTATGGGTTCGTGCTATCCCACCCTAGCGAAGCTAGGATGGGGCACCCATGTTCATGGTGAGTTGAGAGAGAACCGCTAGGCCGGGGAGCGCATGGTGTCGAGGGCGGCGGTGAGGTCTTTGGCGAGGGATTGCTGGGCGTCGGGCGAGAGTTTTTCGTCGTGGCTGGTGAGGTAGAAGACGTCGATTGCGGTTTCGCCTTCAGTATCGATGAGCGCGACCTTGATGTTGCACTGATGCGCGCCGAAGGTGAGAGCGATCTGGCGGAGAAGGCCGGGCATATCCTGCGCGACGACCTGCAAAAGGGTGGCGTGCGACGAGGACTCGGAGTCGAACTCGAGCTTGGTAGCGACGTCGAGTTTGTAGTTGCCGGGCTGGTTTAAATGACGGCGGGCTTTGAGCAACTTCTCCACGGAAACTTTTTGCGCGACGACTTCGTGGACATTGGCGAGGAAGCGGTCTTTTTCGGTGGGGTTGAGCTCGAGGGTGCGGAAGAGATCGGTGAACTGAAAGCTATCGACAATGACGCCGGCATCGTTGGAGTAGGCGCCGGCGCGGACGATGTTCATGCCCCATGCGGCCAGGACTCCGGCCATATCGGCGAATAGCCGGGTGCGATCGCGGGTGATGACGGTGAGGTCGTAAAGCTGGCGGCTGGGGCGCAGATCGAGCTGAACGTTGTCCTTGTCGAGGTCGAGCGCCATGAGGAAGTGATTGCGAATCTGCTCGGGCAGGCGGGTTTGCAGATAGCGCTGCGGAAGGCCTTCGAGAAATTGCTTGAGCGCGTCGTGCTGCGGAGGGGGAACCATGGAGCGGATGCGGTTGAGGAGGGTGGGATCGATGGCGGCGTGATAGCGCGCCTCGTCGACCGAGCGATCCATGAAGTTTGACGTGGACATGTAGAACTGCCAAAGGTTCTCGGCCTTCCACGGGGTGAGCGCGTCGGGGTTGACGGCCTTGATGTCGGCAAAGGTCATCAGAGTGAGCATTTTGAGAAGCTGCGGGCTGCCGATTTTGTCGGCGAAGCCGCGCACGTTGTCGAGGTCGAAGATATCGCGGCGCATGGCCTGCGACATATCGAGATGCAGGCGGATGAGCTTGAGGACGGCGTCGCGCTCTTCGGCGTCGAAATCGAGGCGGGCGAGAAAGCTGTCGGCCAGCTCGACACTCTGCTGCGCATGCTCGCCGGAGCGGCGGCCCTTGCCGGTGTCGTGCAAAAGCAAGGCGAGGAAGAAAAGGTCCATGCGATCGATTTCGGGGAGTAGCTGCGCGAGGCGCTGCTCGTGCTCGTTGGCGGGCGTGCGCAGGGCGTGGACATTGTCGATGACCAGGAAGGTGTGCTCATCGACGGTATAGCGGTGGTAGCTGTCGCGGATGACGAGCGCGTCGATGCCGTGAAATTCGGGGATCAGCATTTCGAGCACGCCGAGCGCGTGCATGGTGCGCAGGGCGTGGGCGGCGTGCGGGCCGAGCAGGACTTCGCGCAGGGCGTTCCAGAGGTAGGGACCTTCAGGAATGGAGATGGCGAGAACGGGAAGCGCGTCGGTGATGCGATCTTCAGCGGCCTGCGAGAGCGTGTAGCCGTGCGTGGCCATGAGCGAGAAGATGCGCAGGATGGCGGCGGTGTCATTAAATTGCGCGCCGGGCTGAATGTCGATGCGGCCCTGGTCGAGGAGGAAGTCGGTTCCGGCAATGGGCGAGCGGCGGCGGCGGAACTGGCGATAGAAGCTGACGGGGGCGGGCAGGTGCTCCATGAGCAGGGCGGCGCGGCGATAGACGACGCGAGCGTGCCGGTAGTAGGTGCGCATCCAGTAGCTGGGGTCGGCGGTGCCGCGGGTTTCAAGGCCGATGGAGCGGGCGGCGGCTTCGTCCTGCGATTGCCAGTCGAGCGTGTTGTCGTCGCGGCCGTGGCGGAAGTGGAGGAAACATCGTGCCGCGGCGAGGAAGTCAAAGGCGGCTTCGGCATCGCCACGGGCGCTTTGGAAGACGCCGCCGCGCTGGCGAGGCCACTCTTTGGTGGCCTTGAGATGGAAGAGGATGGCGAACCAGACGGCGAGCGAGTAGTCGCGCAGGCCGCCGGGACAATCTTTCAGGTTGGGCTCGAGGTGGAAGATGGTGTTGCCGAATTTGGCGTGGCGGGCACGGGCAATTTCGCCGAGCTTTTGCGCGATGGAGTTCCACTCGCTGAGGACGAGGCCGGGAAAAGTGACCTGGTGGAGCGTTTGATAAAGAGGAAACTGGCCGGCGAGGAATCGGCGATCGAGAGTGGCGAGGGTGAATTCGAGATTGTCGGGCTCGAAGCGGCCGGATTCCTTGACGGTGCGGGAGCTGGGGCTGGCGCGCAGGCCGATGTCCCACATGCCCTGAATGATGGCGCGGACGGCTTCGCGGGACTGCTCCTCGGTTCGGTCGTCGGCGAATGCGAAGAGGACGTCGATGTCGGAGTAAGGGAAGAGATCTTTGCGGCCGTAACCGCCCAGGGCGAGCAGCGCGGTGTTTTGCTGGGGAAGGCCGGCGAAGGCGCGACGCCACATTTCAATGAGGATACGGTCGACGACGGCGGATCGGCGGCGGATGGCGGCCGTGCCGTCACCGGTGCGCTCGCAGGTCTGGCGGACAAGCGCCATCTCCTTGAGATACTGCTCCCGAAGATCGTCGACCGCTAAAACGACTGAGTTCATAAGAAATTGTTTTGCGTGGCCTGCCGAAGCAAGAAGGAATTGTTACAAGAATAAGCGATAAATGCCGGAAGGGCGAGATTTGATGAGACAGCGATTCGAGCGTATGAGGGTTGTAGCTATTCCAGCTCCTAGCCACAATCGACAGCGGACGTGGCGAGCGGTGGGAACACGCGCATATTGTGTGGCACCGTTGGCGGCGGAAGGCGACGGGGCGGGATGTGTTGACTGCAGTTCTTGACACGTGGGGCGTGACCACTGTCACGAAGGGTATCTCGCGCACAGACCTAGACTTCAGGCACGATGGCGGCACTCTCTCTTTCGGCCAGCGCCGGGGAGGCGCTTGTGCTGGGACTTGCGACGGGGCCAGTTTGCCTGGCGACGTGCGGGCCGGTGGTGGTGCCGTGGATGCTGGTTCAACCGCGGGGAGTGCGGTCGCAGAGCCTGCAACTTGGATTGTTTTTGACGGCGCGGCTGGCCGGGTACATGGTGTTTGCGGCGGCGGTATGGATGGTTGGGTCGACCATTCCGCGCGCATGGATCGGGCGCACGTGGCTGACGGGCGGAGTTGAGTTACTGCTGGCTGCAGGACTGGTGGTTTACGCGGTGGGATGGCCGCACCGGAAATGCGTCGCGGCAGACCCCGCCTCCGCTCAAGCTTCGGCGCGGCATCCCGCCTACGCTCAAGCTTCGGCGCGGCGTCCTGCCTACGCTCAAGCTTCGGCGCGGCAAGGGGGGACGAGCGAGCTGGTGCGGATCGGTGAGCCGCCTCGGCCGATGCGATCGGGCGCGCTGGCGCTGGGATTTTTGACGGGCATCAATCTTTGCCCGCCGTTTCTTGTGGCCGGATTACGCGCGGCGCAACTTGAGCATCTTTGGGCGGCGCTGCTTTTCTTTGTGTGCTTTTTCGTCGGCACCGCGGTGTGGTTCTTGCCGTTTCTTTCGATGGGCTTTGTGCAGCGCACGCCCGCGGTGGTGACCGTGGCCCGCATGGTGGCTGTGATGCTGGCGTGCTGGTACGGATTTTCCGGGATTTCGATTCTGATCGAGAGGACGATGTATGGCTAGTCATTCTTCCACTCTTCGGCGGCCGGTGGCGTTTCGCGGCGTCGGCCGGTCGATTTTGCTGACGCTGCCGATGGCGCTGTGGGCGCTGCTCATGTTCACGCCGGGATTCCTGAAGGCAGGCCGTGATGAGCACATCGGCGCGCTGGTGGTGATCGTCTTCATGACCGGCCTTTTCTTCCTGATGATGCGGACGGGCGAGACCTATCGCTGGCGGCGGATCTTTTTTGTCGCGCTGGGATTTCTGTTTCCGTTCGGATTCATCGCTGCGTTGATCGCGGAGCGCGGAACGATGAGCATTCCGGTCAGCCGCATGGTCTCGGGCGATACTCCTTTCTGCTTCATGGTGACGCCGTCGCTCATTTTGCCCGCGGCATTTGCGCGGACGATTATTTTTCCGGGGTCGATTCTGCCAACGGCGAGTAATCCGCATTCGATTGCCGTCATGATCGGCTTGTGGTTCGCCATGACGCTGGTGCTGGGCAAGGCGTGGTGCAGCTACGCGTGCTTTTTTGGCGGCATCGAGGAGGGCTTTGCGGCATTCGGAAAACGGCGCAGGCTGCACCGGTTTGTTGCGAAATATGCGCACATCCTGCGGCTGGTTCCCTGGGCAATTCTGGTTTTCGTGGTGCTGGTTTCGGCGGCGATTTTCGAGCCGGTTTATTGCATGTGGCTGTGTCCGTTCAAGGCTGTCACAGAGTTTCCGGCGGTGCGCAACGTGGAGACGGCGATCCAGATGGGGGTTTTCGTCGCGCTGTTCCTGGGGTTGGTGGTGGTACTGCCGTATCTGACCAAGAAACGAACGCAGTGCGGATTTTTCTGCCCCTTCGGCGCGTTTCAATCGCTCTCGAACAAAATCAACCTGTTCGAGATCCGATTCGACCGGACAAAATGCGTGGATTGCACGCTGTGCCAGACGAGCTGCCCGACTGTGGCGCTGTCGAAGGAGTCGATCGCCGAGGGAAAGACGCTGCTGAACTGCATGAAGTGCGGCGCCTGCGTTGACGTTTGCAAGAAGGACGCGGCGGTGTGGCATCTGAAGGGAACTGCGGTCGCGGTGAAACCGGAACGCGCACGGCTGCTGTTTCTCTACGGCGCCTGGGCGATGGCCACAATGTTCGGCGGCAGCGTTCTGGCCAATTCCGTCGCCACCATGATTCATTGGTTGCCGGGGAAGTAGAGCGGGAAGAGAAGGCATGTGCTATCCCACCCATCGGTCGCCACGGCGACCGATGGATGAGGCACCCTCAATATGTGGGAGATGAAGGGGGACTCGATGCGCGCACGGATTTTATCGATTCTGGCTTACACGGGTGCAGGGCTGACACTGCTGATCGCTGTATGTGTCCCGTTTGTCCTCATTGGTGGGTTTAGCAACGTGGTGGCGCACGCCGGGCTGCATATCGACGCCAGCTACACGGGCGGCACGATTGCGCGGACGATCCCGCATGGCAATTACAGGGTTGTCGTTTACGAGCCGGTGAGGCCGCGCATGCTCGAGCGCATTGATCCGTTCGTGCAGATTGTGTTCGAGCCGGCGGATGCGCTGCCCGCGCGGGTGAGTGATGAGATCGATCTCGATGGCGATGGCCGGCCCGATGTGCGCGTCAGTTTCAGCGTGCCGGCCGACGCGAACGTAAAGATGCACGGGGACGTGACGGCGCTGAACGAGAGATTCATCTCGCTCAGCAATGCGAGTGACCAGTCGTTCTCGCGGATGGTGGTGCGGACGGGGAACAAGATTGTGGTGCGCGTGCCTGTGAGGTGAGACGGCGCGTTAGCAAGTTAGCGGGTTAGCGAAAAGGCTCCGGAGTCGGAGCCTTTTCTGTTGGCGGGTTCGCGAGTTGGCGGTTTGGGGTCGTGCTATCCCAGGTCCCCAAGTGCGAGGGACTTGGGGTACCCATTTGTGTGGGCGAGGACGCTCCACACGCACAGCCGGACGAGGACGCCGGCGGTGAACATGAAGACACTATTGCGGGAAGGGGACAAATTTTTCTGCGCAGGAGGCTGGGTTGCCTTCGGCGGGTTTGCCGCTGATGGTTGAATCGTCCTTCATGAGGTCGGGGCCGGCGGGCAGGTCGAGGTTAGTCGGATCGGGGCCCAGGGTCAGGTCCGCGTGATTCACTTCGTAGGTGTACTTTGCATCGTCGGTGATTTGTACGCCGTTGAGCGCTGCCGCGATGCGATGGGTCTGGTCGTAGCCGTTGAAGGTGATCTTGCCGCCGCCTGAGACGCGGACATTGTGCAGCGCGATGTCGCGCATGGTGGGGGGCGAATCGCCTTGCAGCGGGCCGTTGGCTGAGTACGCGGTGTCGAGGGTAATGGGATTGGGCGAGTTGCGAATGCAGACGTCGTCGTAGACCACGTCGTCAGTGAGGCCGCCGCGCGATCCGTTGGACTTGATGCGGATGCCGTTGTCGGGGCCGTCGAGCGAGAGATCGAAGACGCGGATTTTGCTGACGCCGCCGTTGGTCTCACTGCCGATGGACATTCCGTGGCCCCAGTAAAAATGATCGTGGCTGATGGTCATGTTGGTTGCGCCGCCGGGGCCGCCCCCCGCAGTTCCACCTTTGATGGCGACGTTGTCGTCGCCGGCGCGAATGTAGCTGTGGGTGATGGTGACGTTTTTCGCGCCGTTGCCGGGATCGACGCCGTCGGTGTTGCGGGCGAGGCGCTGCGGCGTGTCGATCTTGAGGCCCCACACGGTGAATCCGTCGCCGCCGTTGTAGACGACGTGGAAATTCGGCGAGTTTTTGAGAGTGATGCGGTAAAGCGTGAAGTTGTTGGAGTCGTTCGCGACAATGAGGCGCGGAACCTGCTG
This sequence comes from uncultured Acidobacteriaceae bacterium, assembly GCA_963796785.1. Taxonomy (GTDB): domain Bacteria; phylum Acidobacteriota; class Terriglobia; order Terriglobales; family Acidobacteriaceae; genus Telmatobacter. The sequence goes on from CAWCMW010000001.1 coordinate 199,220, forward strand.
CCCGCCGCCCGCGCGCGCCTGTTCGGCAAGATCCCACCAGGAATACTGGGAGCCAAGCATTTTCTCTCCGCCGCGGCCATCGATGACGCCATCGCCCATGACGCCGGAGTTGGGCGCGTGGTCGACGGAGATCAATGGCTTGCAACCGCGGAGGCCGGGGACCCCAACGACGGGTCCTTGTCGTTGGGGTGGAAGATCGGGTGAGTGGCTGACGATGCCGCAACTGCCGGGTGAAACGGCGAAGACAGCCGGATCGCGCGAGGCGAAGAGCGTGACGCCGCGGCCGACGATGAGCGTGATGTCGGGCTTCAAAACCAGCGGCCCGCTGAGGAATGCGTTATTGGTCTCGTCGACATGGAGCATCACGGCACGCCCGCGGCCGCACTTGTTTATTGCTCGTTGAATGCGCGCGGTATCGAGTTTTTGTTCGTCTGGAGCGGCGAGCGAGTGGCCATCCGTATGAAGCTGCGCGTCCACCGTGGTGCAAAGCTGCGGGAAAAGCGGCTCGATGACGGTGCGCGTGTCCTGCGCGGCAAGGGACGACGCCATACCGATGCAGATGGCAAGGACCGAAACGATACGGGGAGTCATGGCTGTGTTTCCTTTATGGTATGGCCACGCAACCACACACTAAAACACTTGGCTCTTTGCCATCAAGAGTGAGCGGGCACAATAAGGCGCGAGCGGGGCGATCGACTACAGCGCGTTCTCGCCGCGTTCGTCGTTGCGGATGCGAATGGCTTCATCGAGTCGGCTGACGAAGATTTTGCCGTCGCCGATGCGGCCGGTGCGGGCAGCGCCGATAATCGCGGAAATCGCTTTTTCCTTCAGGTCGTCGTGAATCACCAGCTCGATTTTCACTTTGGGCAGGAGATCGACGGTATATTCGCGGCCGCGATAAAACTCGGTGTGGCCCTTCTGGCGGCCGTGGCCGCGGGCTTCGAGAATGGTCATGCCTTCGATGCCTGCTTCAAGCAGCGCATCCTTCACGGCATCCAGTTTTGAGGGTTGCAGAACAGCTTCAATCTTGAGCATACAAAAATTGCCTCGTTCGATAGCGTAACAGGCGAGACGGACTCTTGGGCTACCGTCTCGTGTAAAAAAGCTTCCAGCTTCTAGCTTCTAGCCCCTAGCTGGGAAGTGCGAGAGCGGAAGGATTCGGTCAGGCACAACGGGCTAGAAGCGGAAACGCCGGCAGCTACGTATTGAAATCGTATCCTTCTTCTCCGTGCTGGGAAAGGTCGAGCCCGGCCATCTCGTGCTCGGGAGCGACGCGCAGACCCAAAGTCTTATCGACCACAAAGAGCAGAACCAGCGTGCCCACGATGGAGATTCCCCAGGCCACGCCCACGCCGGCAAGTTGATTCAGAATCTGGCTCCAATGGCCGTCAATGGCGCCCGTTGGCACGCCGGCGCCGTAGATGGGGTTGATAACGCTAGCGGCAAAGATGCCGGTGAGGATTGCGCCAAGAGTGCCACCGGCGCCATGAACCCCAAAGGCGTCGAGCGAATCGTCGTAGCCGAAGCGGGACTTGACCTGGAAGACCATGAAGGAGCAGAAGAAGCCAGCGGCAAGACCGATGAGCAGCGCGGACATGGGCTGGACGAAGCCGGAAGCGGGCGTGATGGCGACCAGGCCGGCGACTGCGCCGGAGATTGCGCCCAGGGCAGTTGGCTTTCCATTGTGAAACCACTCGAAGATGGTCCAGCCGATGGCAGCGGTGGCGGTGGCGAAGTGGGTATTGACGAATGCGCTGGTGGCCAGAGGGCCCGCGCCGAGGGCGCTGCCGGCGTTGAAGCCGAACCAGCCCACCCATAGAAGGCATGCTCCGATGAAGCTGAGCACAAGCGAGTGAGGCGGCATCGCGGTCTGCGGATAGCCGAGCCGCTTGCCCAGATAGAGCGCGCAAACCAGCGCCGAGACGCCGCTGGTGATGTGAACGACCGTGCCGCCGGCGAAGTCGAGCGAGGGAATGTGGCCGGCAGTCGCGTTCAGCAGGCCGCCAACGCCCCAGACCATGTGCGCCATGGGGCAGTAGACAAGAAGAGACCAGAGCGAGAGAAACAGGGCCATGGAGCTGAACTTCATGCGTTCAGCGAATGCGCCGGTGATCAGGGCGGGCGTGATGATGGCGAACATGAGCTGGTAAATCATGTAGGTCTGCTCGGGGATGGTGGCGGCGTAATCGGTGTTCGGAGCGAGCGTGACGCCGCGCAGAAAGGCGTGCTCGAAGCCGCCGATAAAGAGGTTGCCGTGGCCGAACGCCAGCGAGTAGCCGATGACGGCCCACAAGACACTGATCAGGCCCATCATGGCGAAGCTTTGCATCATGGTGCCGAGGATGTTTTTCCTGCGCACCAGGCCGCCGTAGAAGAGCGCCAGGCCGGGGCCGGTCATCAGCAGCACAAGCGCGGCCGAGGTGAGCATCCAGGCGTTATCCCCTGCGGATTGCGCGCTCTGGACCGCCTGCTGAAGGGAGGCGATCTGGGCTTGGGTTACCGGGGCAGGCGTGGCTGGGTTGGAGATTGCCGGGGCGACAGCCATTGCGAGATGGTCGGGAAGCAGGAACAGAAACAGCAGCTTCAAAAAACGAGAGGACAAGGAACGTGAGGGCATGAGGTCTTCCGTTTCGAATTTCCGAGTTTGGCGAAGGACTGTTAGTGCTGAACGACAGGCTATGGAGGGCCTAACTGAAAGTGCAGGATTCAAGTGTCCGGAAGTCGGCAAGAGAGGCCGCCGGCCAGAATCATAACGAAAGGCACGATGAGCTTTCGTATCATTTTCGTAAAGACAGCGAAATAACGCAAGTTTCTTCGATTTCCTGATTGCTTTTTCATGCGCATGGTGATGCGCCGGGGCCAAGGGATCGGATTGCTTGGGATGATCCCGGGAGATTGCACCAGGGGACCGTCCGGGCTCATTCAAGAGCGCTTACCTGATCAATTCTGACCATTCCTGCTCGCGGGCTCGGAGTTATAGTAGAACCATGGCGGCTACCATAGAGCGCGACCGCTATCTCTTTGGCGCGCTTGATAGCAGTGCGAAAAATCGCATGAAAGTGAAAGAGGCCAGCTACGGCTATGAAGAGCCGGAGGGAGTCTTTCTCACCTCGCTGGATTTTGCGGTGAACTGGGTGCGCAAGAATTCCGTGTGGCCCATGACCTTTGGCCTGGCCTGCTGCGCCATTGAGATGATGTCGATGGGCGCGGCGCGGTTCGATATCGCGCGCTTCGGCGCGGAGGTGTTTCGGCCTTCGCCAAGGCAGTCGGACCTGATGATTGTGGCCGGGCGGGTGGCGCAGAAGATGGCGCCCGTGTTGCGCCGCCTTTACGACCAAATGCCTGAGCCTAAGTGGGTTATCTCGATGGGCGCCTGCGCCACTTCGGGTGGTGTATTCAACAACTACGCGCTGCTTCAGGGGGTGAATCAGGTGGTTCCGGTGGATGTGTATGTACCTGGATGCCCACCGCGTCCCGAGCAACTGATTTACGCGATCTCGCTTCTACAAGAGAAGATACAGCGCGAACCCCGGAGTCTGCTTAAGACTCTCAATGCCGAATGAGCCCCGATGATTAGAGGGCAGCATTCGTTTTTCAAAACGATTTCTCAACAACGATGCAGCAACGAAAGTGTGGAGCGTAAAAACATGTACTCACGAGCCTTGAAGTCTGTTTTGCCGGTTCTCGCCGTGGCGGTATTCGCCCTTTTGCCCATGGGGTGCAAGAAGGCTCCGCCGATTACGTTATCGTGCAACGCCAGCGCGCCGACCGTGTATCCGGGCGATCCGTTGACGGTGACGGCTACCGCCGGGTCGGTGGACACGAACAAGAAAAACAACGTTCTTTACAGCTGGAGCGGGGACGGCGTGACCGGCAGCGGAACATCGGCCAGTGTGAATACGGCTTCTCTGGCACCGGGTTCCTACACCGCGAAAGCTGAAGTGAAGGAAGGCAAGAAGGGTAAGGAAGGGCTGAAGCCCGGCCAGACCGCGACTTGCTCCGCCGATTACGCGGTGAAGCAATTCGAGCCGCCGACGGTGAGCTGCTCGGCCAGCCCGACCACCATCAAGCCGGGCGACTCGGCGACGGTTACGGCAACCGGCGTGAGCCCGCAGAATCGTCCGCTGACCTATAACTACACGGCCACGGCGGGCACGGTGACGGGTACCGGAACCACCGCGGAGTACTCCTCGGCCGGCGCGCCGACGGGCGCAGTAGGAATTACGTGCGGCGTCTCGGACGACAAGAACCAGACGGCGACCGCGAACACCACGATCACCATTCTGGCTCCGCCTCCGCCGCCTCCGGCGCCGAAGACGCAGGCACTGTGCTCGACCAGCTTCTCGAACGATCCCAGGCGCCCGTTGCGCGTGGACAACGAAGCCAAGGCCTGCCTGGACCAGGTGGCTCTGGATCTGAAGCAGCAGGCTGATGCCAAGGCGGTTTTGGTGGGCGAGTCGGATGCCAAGGAAAAGGCGCTGACGGAGAAGCAGGAGAAGTACGCCGCCAAGCACAAGCATGCCAAGGTGGAAGACGCCGCCGCGCAGCGCGCCGTGAATGCCAAGGACTACCTGGTGACGGAGCAGGGAATCGATGCTTCGCGCATCAGCGCAGCCACAGGCACGACCGACGGGCAGACGGAAGAGAACTACCTTGTGCCGGCGGGCGCGACGTTCACGACCGACGTGCAGGGCACGACGCCGGTGGACGAAACGGCCGTGAAGCCGCAGGCACGCAAGCCGCTGGGCGAGCGTCACCCGAAGAAGGCGGCGCAATAGGCCGAGCCGCAGAAGCTGCAAAAAAAAGAGACTCCCGAGTCCTTCTTTCACAACGAAGGGCTCGGGAAGCTCACCAAAGCAAGAATTCAATCCATGTGTCTTTGAGGCTGCCCCGTGCACAGCATGGGTCGGCCTCTTCGCTTTTTAGGCTTGGAATTGTCTATTCTTGAGTGGGGAGTTTCAAGTCTGAATGAGCCGCTGGCAATGTGTTCGAAATCATGGTCGCCGTTTTGGGGATGCGGCTCAAATTCTTCTCGCGATTGCAATATTATTCGGAGCGGCCTGCCTGCGGGCAGAAAACTCGTGGACCGTTGTTGGTCCGGCAGGCGGCGACGCGCGTGCTCTTGCGTCGTTCTCCGGGCAGCCGAAGCACCTGCTGCTGGGCACGACCAATAGCTGGCTCTACGAATCGGTGGACGAAGGCGCAAGCTGGCGTCGTCTGGCAAAGCTCGGCAGCGACGACGGATTCGTGCTCGACAGCATTGTGGTGGATTCCGCGGACCCGGCGACGATCTATGTGGGCACGTGGAACAACTCCACCGACGGCGGATTGTGGATCAGCCACGACAGCGGCCGCAACTGGAGCGAACCGGCCGAGCTCAAAGGCCAGCCGGTGCACGCTTTCGCGCAGGCGCCCTCCGATCCACGCATTCTTTATGCGGGAACACTGGAGGGAGTCTTCCGCTCGAGCGATGGCGGGAGCGACGTGGGCGGAGATCAGCCCGCCGGGAAGCCATGAGATTCATGAGATTGAATCGCTGGCGGTCGATCCCGGAGATCCTGACACGGTGTACGCAGGGACCTGGCACCTGCCCTGGAAGACGGCCGACGGCGGCAAAACCTGGCACAACATCAGGCAAGGACTGATCGTCGATTCGGATGTATTTTCGATCATCGTGGACCCCGAGCATCCGCACACTGTCTACCTGAGCGCGTGCAGCGGAATCTACAAAAGCGAGAACGCGGGAATTCTGTTCCACAAGATCCAGGGCATTCCGTCAGAAGCCAGAAGAACGCGGAGCCTGATGCAGGACCCGGAGAAACGCGATGTGGTTTATGCGGGAACCACCGAGGGTTTGTACAAGACCGTGAACGCGGGCAAGACCTTCAAGCGGATGACGGACTCGGACGTGGTGGTGAATGCGGTTTACGTCGATCCCGGCGATTCGGATCGCGTGCTGCTGGCGACGGATCGCGGCGGTGTGCTCGCGAGCGAAGATGGGGGCGCGACGTTCAGGCCGTCGAACCAGGGAATCTCGGAGCGCAAGGTCGCGGCGGTTCTCGTGGATCGCGACCATCCCGAAGTGCTCTACGCGGGCGTGGTGAACGATAAGAAATATGGCGGCGTGTTTCGCTCGAGCGACGGCGGAGCGCACTGGGAGCAGTTGGGCTCGGGCCTCGACGGTCGCGACGTGTTCGCACTTGCCGAGACGAAAGATGGTCGCGTGGTTGCGGGAACCAGCCACGGAATTTTTGTGCTGGAAAGCGCTGACGATCCGCACGCGGCAGGCAAGAATAAGGGTGATCGGAAGCCGTCTGGCTCGGCGACAGCAGCGGCGGCGGATGGGTCCGCAGGCGGTTCGGGAAATGTGCGGGCGGGGACCCTTCGGCTACGCTCAGGGCAGGCTGCACGACAGCCGGCGCGGACGCCGGCGGTACCAAATGTTTCGGGTGCTGCGGCCGCTCTCACGTGGGTTCCCCGCAACACCATCGCGAACACGATCACGAAGACGGTTACGCAGACGCACCTGCGCACGAAAGTCAACATCGAAAAGCAGGTGCAGGCGCCGAGGGTCGAATTCGGAAGCCGGGTGAATGCGCTGGATGTTTCGGGAGACGTTTGGGCGGCCGCGACAGGCTACGGGGTTGTGACCAGCAGCGATCAGGGCGCAAGCTGGCGTGGCGGGCCGGTGATGGGCGAAGGCGATTATTTGTCGGTGACGGTCGACGGGAACACCGTGGTCGCGGCGCGGGCCGACAGCGTCGCGATTTCAACGGATGCGGGGAAAAGCTGGTTGCCGATGGGATTGCCGACGATGCTGACGCGCATTCATCGCGTGGTGTTTTCGCCGGACGGTACGCTGTGGCTGGGCGCGCGCGAGGGAGTCTACTTGAGCCGCGACCTGGGCAAGTCGTGGATGTGGGTTCATCGCCTGCCGTTCCGCGACGTGGACGACCTGAGTTACGACGCGGAGTCGAAGAGGATTCTGGTCAGCTCGCGCACGAGCGACCAGGTGTATGCGATTGATCCGAAGACGATGACGTGGAACTGGTGGCAAACGGGTTTTGACATTGTGCTGATCCGTGCGGCCGGCGACCGGCTTGTGGCTGCATCGCTCAATGACGGAGTGCTGGTGGGGCCGGAGTTGAGTGCGACGACTGAGACGCCTGCCGCGGGCGCGAGCGCGACGCCGTAAAGGCTGTTGCATGCCTTTTTTTGCGGCGGATTTTCTGGAGAGCACCCCTCAGGGCCTAAAGGCCGCATTCATTCAGCGGCGTTTGCGGCACGACTGAAGTCGTGCCCTGACACAAAGCCGGGCGCTGAGGGAGTTATACCGCAATCGACGGGGCCGTACTCTTTCGGCCTCAAGTTAATGCGGGCCGATCTCGATCACTGCACGTTGAAAGCTTTGTCGACGATGGCGTTGGGATCGCGGCCGGCCGGCAGCAGAGTGAAGAGCGATTGCGTTGACGTGCGCACTACAGCCACATCGCCGGAGCGTTGATCGGCGACAAACAGCAAATGCCCGGCAGCCGAGAATGCCATCGCCGATGGGCTGTCACCAACGGAGACGGAGCCGATGCGCTTGCCATCGTCAATGGAGTAGACGGTGACTTCCTGCGAGTTCAGGTTGGCTACGTAAAGCAAGGAGTTGTCGCGCGAGACGATGCCGCGAACGGGATTGTTGCCGATCATGTAGGTGTCTCCCACTTCGTCTGTGGAGTCGTAGATCTCGGAGACGGAGTCGGAAAGCGAGTTGGAGACGAAGATCTCGCCGCCGTCGGGCTTGAGTGCGAGATCCGCGGGCGCGCGACCAACGTCCATCAGCGCTTCAAGGCGATCGGGTTGAGCAGGGTGGGCATCGGGCTGGGCCAGCGCGATGACCATCACTTGATGACCGGTTGAGCAGGGCACGAAGGCCTTTGAAGAGTCGGGGAGAATGACGACTTCCGAAGCGCCGGGGCAGCCTGAAAATGTGGCGCGCGGCTGGTTGGTTGATGCATCGATGATGGTGACTGAGTTTCCGCCCTGGTCGGCCACAACCAGAGATTTGCCATCAGGCGCGAGGCGTGCGGCAACAGGCTGGTCGCCGGCGGGAATCTGCGCGAGTTCGCGGCGAGCCTTGAGATCGACAATGGAAACCGAATTTGAGCCGGAGTTGGCGATGTAGGCGAGGGTTCCATCGGCCTTCAAATCGATCGAGACGGGCTGACGGTGGAGTGGGATGGTGGCGACGACGGCGTTGTGTTCCGCGTCGATGACCGAAACGGAGCCATTGGCTGGCGCCGCACCGGAGTTGACCACATAGATTTCATTGCGCGAGGAGCTGGCGGCGACGGCGACCGGGTTGTGGCCGACGGGAAGCTCGCGGTCCACACGAACGTTGACCACGTCGAGGACCGTGACGGTGTCGCTGCCGCCGTTGGTTATGTAGACATACTCGCGATAGTTGGGCGGGTACTGGGGAAAGTCGTGGGTGCGGCACGCGGTGAGCGAGAGAAGGAGCGCAGCGAAGAGGACCGCAGCCAGCGGACTCCAGTTGACGAACATCGTATCCCCGGTCCCCGAATGCAAGGGACCGGGGGCACCCAGTTTTGGGAGTTCCGGGACGAGGAGCAACTGCAGATCCCCATTCGCCTGCGATCGCATCCGCGATCTCCGCTCAGGGCAGGCTTTCAACTTCGCTTCGCTCCGCTCAGGATGACAGGCCATTTTGATTGCTTGCTATTTCGCTTCAACGGCTGTGGGAACGGAGGCGGTCCGGGTGAGATGACGGCCGACAACTGCCGCGATTTTTTCGATCTCGCTCATCATGGTGGCGAACTGCGCGGGATAGACAGATTGCGGGCCGTCGGAGAGAGCGGCTTCAGGATGGTTGTGCACCTCGACCATGACGCCGTCGGCGCCCGCGGCCACGGCGGCTCTGGCCATGGGCAGAACGCTGTCGCGGCGGCCGGTTCCGTGGCTGGGGTCGACGAGGATGGGCAGGTGGCTCACGTGTTGCAGCGCGGGGACGATGCTGAGGTCGAGCGTGTTGCGCGTGTGATCGGTAAAGGTGCGCACGCCGCGCTCGCAGAGGATGACTTCGTAGTTGCCCTCGCTCATCACGTACTCGGCGGCCATCAGGAATTCTTCGAGCGTGGCGCTCATGCCGCGCTTGATGAGCACGGGCTTGCGCAGTTTGCCGGCCTTTTTGAGCAGCGAAAAGTTCTGCATGTTGCGCGCGCCGATCTGAATGACGTCGGCCCATTCGGCAACGAGATCGAGAGTCTCGGAGTCGAGCGCCTCGGTGACGATGCGCAGGCCGAATCTTTCTCTGATCTCGGCCATGATTTTCAGCGCTTCAAGGCCCAGCCCCTGGAATGCATAGGGAGAGGTGCGCGGCTTGTAAGCGCCGCCGCGGAAGAACTGCGCGCCGGACGCGGCGATGTCGGCGGCGATGGCAAAGGCCTGGTCGCGGCTTTCGATGGAGCAAGGGCCGGCGATGACGGCCAGGTCGCGACCGCCAATGGTTGCACTCGATCCAGGAAAACGGACGATGGTGTCTTCTTCTTTCACGTCGCGGCTGGCGAGTTTGTAGGCTTTGGAGACGCGGATGACTTCCGCAACGCCGGAGAGCGACTCCAGGTTGCCGCGGTTGACTTCGCCCTGATTGCCGGTGATACCGATGGCGGTACGCTGGGCTCCGGGCAGGGGATGGGGACGGAAACCCAACTGCACGATGTGGTCGCAGACGGCCTGGATCTCTTCCGGCGTAGCCTGCGCTTTCATGACGACGAGCATGTTATCCCTCGATCCCTCAGTCTACCGGGTGAAGGAGGGAAGGGCAATGTTCAGGCAAGGGCGTGGACGGTGAGCGGTGAAAGGTGGCGGCGAGCGGTGAACGGTGAACGGTGGAGGGTGAAAGGCGGACGGTGAATCGTAACAACGCAGATCGGGAGATAGAACTTCGGAAAAAATCGAGGTAGAGGTTATTTTGATTTGGATTCGTCTGTGATTTCTGTTGAGCAGTTGGCGGCCACGATGGCAGGAGCGATGACCATACCGATAAAGGCAAGAGCGATCAAGAAGTCATGCATAAGATAGGTCCCCATTCGGCGCTCGGCGGCAGTGGACACTCGTGCGATGAAGATTTTCGGTGCGGGGTCGCCTCGTTACAAGGAGAAGCCGCCGCGACGCGAGAGTCCAAGGCTCAAACCGAAGCCAAACAACCGTTAAGCAGCCGATCTACCACTCGATCATCGACGGTATGAGAGGAATCTTGAAATAGCACGAAAAGTTGGGTGGCTACGCGGAAGTGGTAGAGAGCGCGCGCTTTGGAGAGTAACGAAAGGCACGGCGAGGCACAGAAAAGCGCGGAATTCACGAAGACCCGTGATGAGGAGCACAACGGAGTGTGACAAGACGGGAGGGAGTTGGGGCTCTTTTGGGTAGCGAATCAGTTTGAAAGAGCTTTCCCTCATGGGCTAAAGCCCAAATCCGATTTCTTTGATTTATGTACGGGCTGAAGCCCGTACCCTTCACCTTGAAGCTGGTGCATTTCATACCGCCCAGTACGCGAGGTGGGGCTATTTTGGCGTTGATTGATTTTGGGATTGCCACCTGACGCAGAGCCATGCAGCGTAGCCGAGCTGGATGGCCCACGTGATGGTGTAGGCGGCTCGCGTATAGAGATGGTTGAGCGTGGCCACGATGGCATCGTGATCCGCCTGGGACATGTGCAGCCGCCAGTCGAACGGCGGTTCCGCCGGCCCGCCGAAGACGAGCCAGAGCGCGCGGGCGAAGAGAACGATGGGGACGGCGACGATCAATGCGGTGCCAAATTTTTTCATTGCGAACTCAATTCTTCTCGTCCAGACACAATCCAATCACGCATTCAACGCTTGCTCGGCTTCCGCGGCGGCGATCTTCTGCTGGCGCCGCTCAACCCTGAAACGGAAAGCAAGGATGAGCACGCCCCAGAGGAACCAGGCGAGCATGTTCCACATCAGCGCGCCGACCATCGAGGGATCCATGCCGGAATTCTGGTCGCCGCCAAAGACCGGGGCGGGGTGCTGTGTGCGCCACCAGCGGTTGGCCATATAGACGATAGGCACATCGAGCGCGCCGAAGATCCCGAGCACGGCGGCGAGAGTCTGCATCTGGGGCCCGGCGGCGAAACGGCGCAAAAGCAAGTAGCTGACATAGATCAGCCAGAGAACCAGAGTGGTGGTGAGGCGCGCATCCCAAGTCCACCACATGCCCCAGGCGCGGCGGCCCCAGAGCGGGCCGGTAACGAGGCCCACCGAACAAAACACCACGCCCACCTCCGCACCCGCCAAAGCAAGGGCGTCGGCGATCTGCGCGCGGTCGGGGTGACTGTGCCGGAGGGCAAGGAATGCGATGGAGCCGAGAAGACTCAGCGCAAAGAAGATAAAACAGACGGCAAACGAAGGCACATGGTAGTAAATGATGCGAAACATCTCGCCCTGCGCTGCGTCGTTGGGAGCGACATAAATGGCCTGGTTGTACGCCCAGCCCAGAAGGGCGGCGGTGACAAGAAGATAAAGGCCGATGGCGAGCTTCTTCATGGGGAATGCCTGACCTCACCAGTGTACGACGGCTGCGCGCGGCTATGGATGCAGCGACCACAAGGCCCACGGCATCCAAAGCCCAGAAGGCGGCGCGGAGGTTGGTGGTGACGAGTATGCTGCGCGGCATGCCCAAGACTCGACCGAGCGCGAGGCCGAGACACGCAAATTGATTGGATTGGATTTTTTATAGCGCGGACCATCCGATCTGATGCGCGCCGGGAGTGAACATCATTTCTTAGGGACCAATCTGCCGCTGCTACGATGAACTAGCTAATCACCACGATGCGCGATCACCTTGTCACGATCATCGACGATCTTCGCCGCTTGGACCGCGAGATTGCAGTGGTGCGCTACCAGGGGAATCGCCGGCGCGTGACGACGTATGGCGAGCTGGCGCGGCTTGCCGGGCGCTTTGCCGCGCTGCTCGATAAGCGGGGGATCACTGCGGGCGAACGCGTTCTTATCTGGGGGGAAAACAGCGCCGAATGGCTCGCCACCCTGCACGGCTGCGTGCTTCGCGGGGTGCTAGCCGTGCCGCTCGATGCATTTGGGACTGCTGAATTTGTGGCGCGCGTGGCGGCGGACGCGAAACCGAAGCTGGTCATTGGCGACGCGGTGCTTTTGGAGAAGCTGGTTCCCCGGTTCCAGAATCGGGACCGGGGGCACTCGCCGGCGTTTGATGTTTTGGCGTTTGAAGACTGGCAAAGCGAGGTGCCGGCCGAAGAGATGGGAGCCATCGCCGGCCTTTCGAACCAGACCCCGCTGCAGATTCTTTTCACTTCCGGTACAACAGGCGATCCCAAAGGAATTGTTCTTACTCACGGCAACGTGCTGGCCAGCATCAGGTTCCGATCGAAGAGGGCGCCAGACCTTACATGCGGCTACGAGTGGCTGGTCCATCCGCTGCGCATCTTGCACACGCTGCCGCTGAGCCACGTCTTTGGCCAGGCCCTGGGCATTTGGGTTCCACCGCTTCTCGCGGGCCGAGGTGCATTTCGAGAGCAGGCTGGCAGCGCCGCGGCTCATCGAGCAGATCCACGACGAGCGCATTTCAGTGCTTGCGGCGGTGCCGCGCGTTCTGGCGGTGCTCAAAGCGCATCTTGAAGCGGCGCACGACGGCCTCGCCGAACGCGTAGCTGAATCGCTCAAGAAGCCAGCCGGTTGGCATCGCTGGTGGCGCTTCCGCAAGGTACATCGCGAATTCGGGCTGAAGTTCCTGGTTTTTGTCTGCGGCGGTGGCGCGCTGCCGGGGTCGCTGGAGCAGTTCTGGAACGCACTCGGCTTCGTGCTCGTGCAGGGCTACGGCATGACCGAGACAACAGCCATGATCACGCTGAATCATCCTTTTCACGTGGCCGAGGGAACGATCGGCAAGCCGGTCGCGGGGACCGAGGTCAAGCTCGGGCCTGACGGCGAGGTTCTGGTGCGCGGGGAAGTCATCTCCGGAGCGACATGGGAAAACGGCGCCCTGCGCCCGCGCGAAGACGAGTGGCTGGCGACCGGCGACATTGCGGAGCGGACGGAGAGCGGGGAGCTCAAATTCCTGGGCCGTAAGAGCGAAGTGATTGTTACGGCAGCGGGCGTCAACATTCACCCCGAGGACATTGAAGCGGCAATCGAAGAACAGCCGGACGTTGCGGCGTGCGCGGTGGTGGCGATGGACACGCCCACGGGGCCGGAGCCGTGCGCGGTGCTGGCGTGCCGGGGCTCTGGGAACTGCGCGCTCATGGCGATTGAAAAGGCGAATGCCACGCTGCCGGAGTTCCAGCGCATTACACGCTGGGTGCTGTGGCCGGAGCCTGATTTGCCGCGGACTTCGACGGGAAAGGTGAGGCGCAAGCCGGTCGCGGCATGGCTCGCGCGCATTCAGAAGGCGGCCGCGACGCCAAGCAGCGGCAAGGCGGCACCGAACGGAGACCACGCATTCGGGCCGTCGTCAGACTGGCTGCTGGCTCTGATTGCGCAGATTACGGGAGAGGCGCATCCGGGCGTGGGCGACGAGCTGCGGCTCACCGAGGATTTGCATCTCGACAGCCTGGGGCGCGTGCAACTGGCCTCCGCGATCGAGGAGCGGCTGGGAATTGTTTCGGGCACAAGCCTGCTGGAAGAGGTTCAAACGCTGGGAGAACTGCGGAGGGCGGTTGCCGGTGGCGGGTCGGGGGAGCAAGAACAGAGACCAGACGATTCGGCTGCACCTGGCTCGGGTTCTGTGAGAGTTGCGGACGTGGTTGCCACGGGTGAGCCGGCAGCGGGCGAAACGCCAAAAACTATTCCGCCAGCGGTTGTGCCGCAGGAGGCAACACGGCCGCATTTTGTCTATCCCGAATGGCCTTGGTGGAAGCCGTTCCAGTGGATTCGCGCGGCATTTGTTGAAGTGGCTCTGCGCCCGATGACCTGGCTGCTTGTCGCGCCGCGCGTGGTGGGGCCTGAGAAGCCGCTTCCCGAGGGGCCGCTGCTCATTGTCGCCAACCACGTCACATCCTATGACGGAGATCTGATCGTTTATGCGCTGCCCGGGCCTTATCGGCGGCGGATGGCCGCGGCCATGCTGGGCGAGATGCTCGATGACTTTCTTCATTGGCGCAATCCGTGGAAGCCGGGAGACAAGAGCTTCTACATCTTCGGACCGTTCGCATATTGGCTGGTAACGGCGCTGTTCAATGTGTTTCCGCTGCCGCGCCAGCGCGACTTTCAGCGGAGCTTCGCGCACGCCGGCAAGGCACTGGACCACGGCTACAACGTGCTGGTCTTCCCTGAGGGAACGCTTTCGCCCGATGGCAAGATGGCGCGATTCCGGCCGGGTATTGGGTTGCTGGCGAAGCAGAGCTATGCGCCCGTATTGCCTATCGCCATGCGGGGACTGGGCGAATTAAAGATGCACAAGCGCCACTGGATTCGGTCTGGGATTCTCGAGATTCACGTAGGCGAGGCGATTCGATTCGGCCCCGAAGAGACCGAGGCGGCGATTACGGCGCGGCTGCAGGAAGAAGTGGAGCGGCTGCTGGCGGACAAGAGCTAGTTCTCGGCGTTCAGCTCACAGCTAATGGTGCATTTGCCGGCGTTCATTCTGTGGCCGAGGGAATTGCAAAATGTGTACATTTCCCCGGGGCGCCCGAGGCAACGCCAGCAGGTTCTCATGCATCTGAAGTTAGGTCGTATTCCCCGCCTTTCACATCAGCAGAAATTGGATTGATTCCGGCGCAGGAAACCGGCCCGCCGGAGCTTAGGCCAGGCTCACTCCGCGATACCATGCGGCCCATTGGTCTTTTGGAGATTGGTACGATGCAGCAACAGATAGACCCAGGCGATCTCTCCAACACAACAGGCCTTGAACTGGCTACTCCACAGGAAATGCCCGGGCTGGTCGAAGGCTTCGACTGGGCCAAAACTCCTCTGGGTCAAGCAGCCGCATGGCCCGACAGCCTGAAAGCCGTCGTTCGAATTCTGCTTACATCGCGGTTTCCCATGTGGATGGCCTGGGGACCGGACCTCACTTTTCTCTACAACGACGCATACCGCCGGACCACCTTGGGTAAGAAACACCCATGGGCGCTGGGCAAGCCAGCGGCGCAGGTTTGGCACGAGATATGGAAGGACATCGGTCCGCGTATCCAGCAGGTGATGGAGACAGGCGAGGCCTCGTGGGATGAAACTCTCCTGCTCATCCTTGAACGCAGCGGGTATCCCGAGGAGACATACCACACTTTTTCCTATAGTCCGCTTTCGAATTCGGACGGGCGAATCGTAGGCATGTTGTGCGTGGTGATGGAAGATACAGTGCGCGTGATCGGTGAGCGTCAGCTTGCCGCGCTGGGCACGCTGGCTGAGGCCCTGGCAGGCGCCATTTCCATGCAGGATGTATTTGCCTCTATCGAGCACGGCCTGGCAAACCAGAAGGATATGCCCTGCACGCTGACATACCTTTTCGAAGAGGGTAGCTCCCGCCTCAAACTCGTTTCCAGAACCGGCTTCGACGCGGGCCATCCGGCTGCTTCGCTGGTGATCGACCCAGCCGAATCCCCTGCCGCGTGGCCGGTCCACCATATTCTGAGTACCAACCGCGGATTTACCGTCGACAATCTGGTCGAGCTTTTTCCCGACCTTCCGCCGGGATGCTGGGACAAGCCGCCGGCCCGTGCACGCCTGGTTCCCATTGCCCGGCAAGGGCAGGAGAAGCCAGTCGGCGTCTTCATTACCGCGCTCAACCCCTACCGGCAGTTCGACGCCTTCTATGAGGGATTTCTCGATCTCATCACCGGCCAGATTGCCGCCAGCATCAACAACGCCAGCGCCTATGAGCAGGAGAGAAAACGGGCTGAAGAACTCTCCGAGTTGGACAGAGCCAAGACTGCGTTTTTCTCGAACGTGAGTCACGAGCTGCGCACTCCGCTTACCCTCATTCTGGGCCCGATTGAGGACGCACTGACCAGCCAGACGCCGCCATCTTCGCACAGCCTGGAGATGCTGCATCGCAATGCTCTGCGGCTGCTCAAGCTGGTCAACGGGCTACTCGACTTTGTCCGCATCGAAGTGGGAAAGTTGCGCGCGACGTTTGAGCCGACCGATCTTTCAGTGTTCACTGCTCAGCTATCCAGCGTCTTTCGCTCCGCGGTTGAGCGTGCCGGATTGCGGCTGATCGTCGATTGCCCGCCTCTGCCGGAGCCGGTTTATGTGGACCGGGAGATGTGGGAGAAGATCATTCTCAATCTCATCTCCAACGCGCTCAAATCCACGTTTGAAGGCGAGATCCGGGTTACTGTACGGGCCGCCGGGAAACAGGTTCAGGTTTCGGTGAGCGATACGGGGACAGGCATTTCGGAAAGCGACCTGCCCAATCTCTTTCAGCGATTCACGCGCATCGATGGAGCGCGGCGGCGCAGTCACGAGGGCAGCGGCATCGGGCTTGCCCTGGTGCAGGAACTGGTGGAGATGCACGGCGGTTCCATCGAAGTAAGAAGCGCTGTCGATGTCGGATCGGAGTTCACTGTTACCCTTCACTTCGGACAAGAGCACCTGTCTCGCGGCCAAGTGGTCAGTGGCCGGGAAGCAGGCTCTGCGATCCAAGGTTCAGGAGCCGCCTACCTTCAGGAGGCGATGGGCTGGTTCAGCGAGGGCGACGCTTTAAAAGATCTGGTTGCGCCCGCCGTTGCCGGAGATGTGCCGCCGGAACCGGCTGCCGGAACAGCGGAAAGCAAGCCTGTGATTCTTCTCGCGGACGATAACGCCGACATGCGGGAGTATGTATCCAACTTGCTTCAAGGCCGCTTCCAGCTCATCGAAGCGGGAACGGGCAAGGTCGCGCTTGCGCAGGCGGAAAAACTGCTTCCCGATCTTGTCCTGACCGATATCATGATGCCGGAGATGGATGGGTTCGCGCTGGTCGCCGCCTTGCGGCAGAATCCGGCGACGCGAAGCACTCCGGTGATCATGCTGTCAGCGCGCGCGGGCGAAGAAGCGCGCATCGACGGTATTGACGCCGGTGCCGACGACTATCTGACCAAGCCTTTCAGCGCCAGGGAACTGCTGGCCCGCGTGGATGCTCAGCTCAAACTGGCCAGGCTGCGGAAAGAGGCCGTCGAGCAGCGGGCGGCGCTCAACCTTGAGATTTCAAAGGCCAAGCGGTTTGCATGGGAGGCCCTCGAACACATTACGGACATTTTCTACACTCTCGACCGCGATTATCGCTTCAATTACATGAATGCCGCGGGCACTGTTATCGCCCAGCGGCTGGGAAAGGAACTGATTGGAGAGTGCATCTGGGAAGTGCTTCCGGAACTTCGGGGAACCCTTCTCGAAACAAACTTCCGACGAGCCATGGATCAGCGAGTGGCGTTGGAATTTGAATACTACTATGAGCCTTTTGAGGGCTGGTTCCAGGTGAAAGTCTATCCGCTGCCTGACGAAGGCATCATCATGTACGCGCGCGACATCACCGAGACGCGGAAAACCGAAGAGGCGCTAAGAAAGTCAGAACAGTTGGCGGCTGCGGGCCGGCTGGCGGCGAGCATTGCGCACGAGATCAACAATCCGCTTGAGGCGGTCACCAATCTGCTCTACCTGGCCAGGATGGATAAGAACGTAACGGGCAATTCAAGGGAATTGCTTGAGGAAGCCGACAAGGAGTTGCGGCGCCTTTCGCATATTGCCGCGCGAAGCCTGAAATTCTATCGGCAGCACACGGCGCCGACCTTGTGTTCGCTTGAGGAGCAGATCGAGTCGGTCCTGTTCTTCTACGAGACGGAAATCAAGATGCGCAACATCGATCTGGAGCGCCGCTATTGCCCAGCTCCCCAGGTGCTCTACCATCCCGGGGAGTTCCGGCAGGTGATCACAAACCTGATCGGCAATGCGCTGGATGCGCTTCCGCGCTTCGGGCGTCTTATAGTTGGCGTCGAGCCATCGCGTGATGCCGCCGGCCGCGCGGGCGTGGCCGTCACCGTCGCCGACAACGGGTCCGGTATGGGCCGGGAGATGCTCGAGCGCCTTTTTCACCCCTTCGCCACTACTAAGGGCGAGGCCGGAACCGGGCTTGGGTTATGGGTTTCGAAGGGCATCCTCGACAAGCACCACAGCTCAATTGCCGTTCGCAGCAGGCGGAATCGCGGCACTGTCTTCCGGCTTTTCGTGCCGGTGGAAGAAGGGGCGAGCGAAAACCAGAATGCGGAGTCGCTTCCAGGCGGGCTTTGAGCGGCTTCGCTCCGGCGGACGAGCAGCTTCCCCAGGCGGACAGCGGAACCCCAACGAGACTTTCTACGTACAAGGGCTGAGGGGTCAATCTTGGTAAATTTTGCAGGCGCTGCGCGAGGCGGCGCGTTGCGGCCTGAAGATGAACGGGGTCCGGGGTGGGCGAGCACAATCGCGCTTGTTGTGTGGCTGGCGGCGGGGGCGGTCGCGTTTTTACCTTTCGCATTCAACACGTCGGCGTGGGACGCGGTGACATTGCGGGTCCCTGGCAACCAGGGAAACTGGTGGCACTTTCTCGCCGGCGTTCCAGCGTTTCTGGCGTTTCCCATGATCTGGCTGCGGCTGCGCGCGCTTTTTGGGGAGCGGCTTTCGACCACGGTGGGTAGGCGCGTGATCTGGATCGTGGTTGGCCTGTCGGTCTGCGGGACGACGCTGGTTGAGCTGCCCTTCCTGCTGCACCTGGCGGGAACCAGCGATTGGCAGCGTTTCGCGGTGCTCGGACTTGGCTTTGGCGTGATGATCGCGAGCGGCGTTCTGCTGCTCCTACGCCGGCAGCGGATTGCGCCCACGCGGGCCTGCATTGCCGGGCTTGACACGGCCTACCTCGCTAACATGGGGTTGATTCTCGTGGTTTATGCGGGAGCGCCGGGGAGTTTCTCGTCACGATCAGGCTGGTTCGTCGCGATGGTCGTCGTGTGGCCGATGATTCTCGAACTGGTCTGGATTTTTGCCCAGACATTTCGCAGGCAAGCCTCGATACAAAACCGCGTTGAGGTGTAAGAGGTCGACTGGCGACGTCTATTTTTGCCGGCGAGGATGGTCGTCTCTGTTCCACGGCGGCCTGTGCGGGAACTTTCACATCTCACGTCATTTTGGTTGGTGCAGGAATTGGTTCGGAGCGCGACGCCGATCGGGGGCGGGTGTACACAAGAGGTCGCGATGGATTAGCCTCTAATTCTTCCCCTTAGTGGATGCGAGGGCGCATAGACGGTGATGGAACCTACGGAACAAGAGCTCGAAAAACTGTTGGAATTGGCGCGGAAGGCCGCGGAGAATTCGTATTCGCCTTACTCGGGGTTCCGCGTGGGGGCGGCGCTGCGGCTGGCGAACGGCGAAACGGTGACGGGGACGAATGTGGAAAATGTGAGCTACGGGCTGACCATTTGCGCGGAACGGGTAGCGGTGGCGCAGGCGGTTTCCCAATTCGGCCCGAAGATTCGGATCGCCGCGGCCGCGGTTGTGAACTTGAATGGAAAGGCCAGCCCGCCTTGCGGCGCGTGCCGGCAGGTGCTGGCGGAGTTTATCGAGCCCGCCGCGCCGGTGATTTTTCCGGTCGCCGGCGGAACGCGCACCATGGCCTTCAGCGAATTGCTGCCGCTGGGGACAGAGATGACCCTGAAGTAAGGGGTTACACGAGCTCAATCGACACGCGCCTGCCGACGATCGCAGCTGCGCGCTGCAGGCTCAGGAGCGTAATGTCGTTCTTCGGGTCGAGCAGGCGGTTGATCTGCGTGCGGCTGGTCTTGAGCATCGTGGCCATTTTGCTCTTGGATATTTTCCGCTCCTTCATGGCTTCGGCAAGTTGCCAGGCGACCACTTCCTTGATGGCCTGTGCCTGCGCCTCCTCGAAGATTCCCTCTTCTTTGAGAAAATCGTCGACGCTGGACCCCATATGCTTTCTGGTCATTTCTCCAACTCCTTTCTCCGCTTGCGCGCGACGCCCAGATCTTCATTCGGAACTCTTCGAGTCTTCTTAATGAATCCATGCAGCGCAACCAAGTGGCCGCGATGGAAGCAGATCAATACACGTGCGATTCGCCCTGTTGGCAACTGAGTCCGGATCTCCCACAGTCCATCGCTCAAAGGCCTGCAAAGCGGCATGCCAACTGGCCATCGCCACTGCGCCCGCATCAGATCCTTTCCAATCTCACGGCGCTCGACTTCAGGGAGCGCTTTGAGCCAGTCGCGTACGGGCTCAGCGCCCACTCGACTGCGATAGAAGATTAGCGGAATTCTGCGTGGCGGGGGCCCATCCGGCATTGCGTACCTTACTTCGTACACTGTACCTTATAATGTACATGCAAGTCAACCGAGTAGAATTGAGTTCTTCATTCGCACGAAAGAGCAACATTTGAACCAGGTTTCCCATGCAGCCATTCGAATCAACTGATTCAGCCTCCGCTTCTGCGCCTCTGCACATCATCGACATCATCCGCAAGAAGCGCGACGGCGGGGAGCTGGACGGGCGCGAGATTGGGTTTGTGGCGGCGGGCGCGGCGGACGGGTCGATTCCGGAGGCCGAGCTGGCGGCGTGGCTCATGGCTTCGTGGATCAGGGGGCTGTCGCTCAGCGAGACGCGCGCGCTGACGCTGGCGATGCGCGATTCCGGCGTCCGATTTTCTCCGACAGGGCTGGGCAGGAAGACGGTCGACAAGCACTCGTCGGGCGGCGTAGGAGACAAGACCAGTTTTCTGGTGGCTCCGTTGGCCGCTGCGTGCGGCGTGGCCGTTCCCATGATTAGCGGGCGCGCGCTGGGGCACACGGGCGGGACGCTGGATAAGCTCGAAGCGATTCCAGGCTACCGGACGGCGCTGACGCTGGCCGAGTTCGAGGCGGTGATCAAGAAATGCGGCGCATCGATTATCGGCCAGACGGACCAACTGGCGCCCGCCGACCGCAAGCTTTACGCGCTGCGTGATCGGACGGGCACGGTCGAAAATCCGGGGCTGATCTGCGCGTCGATTCTCAGTAAGAAGTTGGCGGCCGGGCTCGACGGGCTGGTGCTCGACGTGAAGACGGGCTCGGGCGCGTTTCTGCGCAGGATGGAGGACACGGAGTTTCTGGCGGCGCTGATGGTGGCGACGGCCGAGGCTGCGGGCACGCGAACGGTCGCGCTCCTTACGGACATGAGCCAGCCGTTGGGGCGCGCGGCGGGCAACTGGATCGAATTGGTGGAGTGCGTGGAACTGCTGCGCGGCGAACGGCCGGCGTGGAGCGAGGATCTAAGAGAACTGTCGCTGATTCTGGCTGGATGGATGATTCATTTGGGCGGGAAAGCGGAATCGGCGAAGACGGGCTACACGCTTGCCGAAGCGGCGCTGGATGATGGAGCTGCGCTGGCAGCATTTATGAAGATGGTCGACGCGCAAGGCGGCGACGTAAGCGTCTTCGACGACATGAAAGCTTTTCACAAGCCCGGTGCAACGGAGACCGTCGAGGCGTGGGAGAGCGGCTACGTGGCGGAGATGGACACGACGGCGCTGGGCTGGGCCGTGCAGCGAACGGGTGCGGGACGCGAGAAGGCGGGTGAGCCGGTCGATCCGCATGCGGGGATTCTGTTTCATGCGCGGCGCGGCGCAAGAGTCGAAAAGGGCCAGACATTCGCGACAGTGTACGCGACGAAGCCGGAGTTGCTGGCCGAGCCGGTGGCGATTTTGAAGCGGGCGATTCGGTTGGCGAAATCTCCGCCGGAACCAGTGCCATTGGTGGGGCGCGTGTTCACGCAAGGAAACGCCGCGACGCATCTGGGATTGGTGCCGCGTTCGTAGCTCGGCGAGCGCTCGATGCAAAGGTCAGATGGGAAACGTCGTCTCTTCAATGAACCGCGGGTTCTGGTCGAAGTCACTGAAGCGAATCCAACGGGGGCGCACGACGAACCAGGTGATTCCCGGCCAGTTCATGCGCGCAGGCCCGTCAGGCCAGACAGCGAAATACGCCTGCTGGTAGTGGCGAAGTTCGTCGCCCTTTGGTTCTATGGCGATCCCTTCGAATTGGACTGTCTGCTCTCCCTCCCATCCACCGATCACGAATGAGCAGGAGGGCCGGGCAATAAGATTCGAGTATTTTCGCGACGACTTCACCGTATCGAAAACGATCTCGAACTCGGGAGTGACGGCGATGCCAACGAGCGCCGACTGAGGAGTTCCGGCGCTTCGAAGTGCTGGAGACGATTCCATAGCGAAAGCGCGCCATAAACGCGTAGAGAGCGGAGTTGTCCATCCGAACCTCCCGAAATTCCCGCGGTGGGGCTGATTTTCGCGTTCCCCCCGGTCCACGGGATGATTTAAGGTTATCCAAAGTCCTTCCGGATAGGTTTTTTCAAGGCGAGGAGATTCGCATTGGGTCGATTCACAGGCGTGCTGGGGATTCTGGCGGTGCTCGCGGCCGCATGGCTTTTCTCGACGGACCGCAGGCGCATCCGCTGGCGCACGATTCTGTGGGGGCTCGGGTTGCAGATCACGTTCGCCTTCCTGGTGCTGCGCTTTGGCCTTGGGCAGATCGTGATGAACTGGGCGGGCGGCGTGGTGACCAACATGCTGTCTGCGACGTTCGCGGGGACGCAGGTATTGTTCGGGCAGCTCGGGCTGCCCAACTCCGGTGCATTCGGCAATTTGCTCAGCCAGGTTCCCGGACATACGGCCAATGAGGGCGCAATCTTTGCGTTCCAGGTGCTGCCGACGATCATTTTTATCTCGGCATTCTTCGCGGTGCTTTATCACATTGGATTGATGCAGATCATCATTCGCGGCATGGCGTGGATCATGCTCAAGACGATGCGCATCTCCGGCGCGGAGAGCATGAACGTGGCGGCGAGCATCTTCATGGGTCAGACGGAAGCGCCGCTGACCATCCGGCCGTTTTTGTCAAAGGCCACGCGCAGCGAATTAATGACGATTATGACCAGCGGAATGGCGCACGTTTCTGGCGGCATCATGGCCATGTACATCGCTCAAGGTGTTGAGGCGCGGCACCTGCTGTCGGCGGTGATCATGACTTCGCCGGGAACGATTTTGATGGCCAAGATGCTGGTCCCCGAGACGGAAGTGCCGGCGACCGAGGGTAAGGTCGTTATTCCCAAAGACGAATTGCACGCCGACGAGAATTTGATTGGCGCGATCGCGCGCGGGACGATCGACGGCGGCAAGCTGGCGATGAATGTGGGCATTATGCTGGTGAGTTTTCTGGCGTTGGTGGCGCTGCTCGACATGTTGCTGGGCTGGTTTCACGGCATGCCGTACACGCACTGGATTCCCGCGAGCCTGGGGCAGATTCTGGGATTTGTCGGCGCGCCGGTGGCGTGGCTGATTGGCGTGCCGTGGAAGGATTGCCCGGCGATCGGCAACCTGCTGGGCACGCGCATGGCGCTGAACGAGGTGGTTGCCTACATAGGGCTGGGCGCAGAGAAGGCCACGCTCTTGCCGCGCTCATTCACCATTGCCACGTTTGCGCTGTGCGGGTTCGCGAACCTGGGATCGATCGGAATGCAGATTGGCGGCATTGGCGCATTGGTTCCGGAGCGGCGCAACGACCTGGCCCGCCTGGGCGTGCGCGCCATGATGGCGGGGACGATGGCGAACCTGATCTCGGCGTCGATTGCGGGGATTTTTCTGGGGTAGGAAGTTGACACTTCGCAAATTGCGAAGTCCCATTGAAAAGTGCACATCGTCACGGTCAAACGCCTGCAGAACGCCGGCGAGAAGTATCGTGAGGCCGCCCGGGAGATCGGTGCATGGGCCAAGATCGTCAAAATGGCCCGATGGCGGAGTTTTGAGGAACTGAGGCAGGCCTTTCCCGATGCCGACAACGTCGACGGCTTTGTGGTTTTCAATATACGACACAACCGATATCGTCTCGTTGCCGCCGTGCACTATGCGAAGGTGATTGACAAGCGGTTGACGATGGGGCATGTCTACATCGGATCGTTCATGACGCCCAAGGAGTACGACCGGTGGTGCGATTTGACGCCGAGACGGAGGGCGGAATGGCTACAGTTTTAGCAAACCCGGCCAGGATGATTGAACGCGGTGCTCCGCACGTGATCGAGTCCGAGGATCAGCTTGCCGCCTATACGAAGGCTCTTTACCGGCTGACAGCCGTGCCACGCCCGACGAATGCCCAGGTGAAAGCGATCGAACTGTTGACGCTCTTGATCGAGCGTTATGAGGATGAACGTTACTCGGTTCCCAATTCATCGCCCGCAGATGTGCTGCGATTTTTGATCGACCGGCATGGGTTGAAGCAACGCGATCTGGCCCGGGATTTGGGAGGGGAAAGCGTGGTTTCGGAGATACTATCTGGCAAGCGCAAGCTGAACATGACGCACATCGAGCATCTCAGTCGGCGATTCTGCGTTTCGCCTGCGGTGTTTTTCGCGATCTGATCTCAGCGTCGATTGCGGGGATTTTTCCGGGTTGATGTGGGAGGAACTCGTTGGCCGAGCTGGTCTAGTCCTCAGAAAGAGCAACCGCGGATCCTTCGCTTCGCTCAGGATGACAATTCAAATGTTTGGTCTGCCGCTCCAGCGTCTGGTGCACCAGGGTTTCACGAGCCAAACCGCACCATACTCCGCAGCTTCGCCTTGGCTGCTTCTTCTTCGCGATTGCGCGGCGGCGCCTGCGTCTCAAGCTGGCTAAGCAGCCGCATCGAGGCCGCCGCGATCTCATCGACGGCGGAATTAAACGCTGCCTCGTTCGCCTTCGAAGGCTTGTTGAAGCCGCTTACCTTACGCACATACTGCAGCGACGAAGCACGAACTTCCTCGTCTGTGACAGGAGGATCGAAGTTGAAGAGCATTTTGATGTTGCGGCACATACGCTTTTATCCCGGATAGGCGCCGGTGATGTAGCCTTCGAGCGCCTGGATGGCGTGCTCCTGGCCGGAGATGACCCACTTGACCAGGTCGCCGATGGAGACGATGCCGACGACGGTATCGCCCTCCAGCACAGGCAGGTGGCGGATGCGGTGGTCGGTCATGACGGTCATGCACTCGTCAACGGTGTGTAGAGGAGTGACGGAGCGGACCGGGCTGGTCATGATCTCGAGCACCTGGGTCTCGCGGGCGTGGTGGCCTAACAGGATGCCTTTGCGCGCGTAGTCTCGCTCGGAGAGGATACCGAGCAGGCGCGGGCCGGACATCACCATCAGCGCGCCAATATCGTACGTGGACATGAGCGAGAGGGCTTCGTGCACCGATTGCTCGGGGGCGATGGACAGGACCTTGACTGAGCCTTTGTGTTTGAGGATCGCTCCAATGGTGTCGGTGATGCGCATCGGGACCTCCTTGTGACTTTTGGCGGCCGCGCAGCGGAAACTGCCTCCGTCCGCGGCGGCGTACTCGCCGGGGAAGAGCAGTATAACCCGGCTTACACACAACTGTCGTACCGATCCTTCCACATGCCACGATGTGATGGGGGTCACTAGCCTTTGGTTGCAGCCGGACGGACCGGGCCGGAAGGCGAGCGTCGGCGGGTCACGCGCTAGCTGGCGCGCACGCGGCGGAGGCGATAGACGATGGTGAGGAGGGTGACGGTTCCGCAGGTAAGAAAACTGACGCCGAGGCCGACGATGAGGGAGTTGTCGTGCTCGTAGAAGCCGTGGACGACGCCGATCACCTGCAGAATGCAGAAGCCGCCGAAGGTGACGAGCGAGACGCCCTCATCGGACTTTTTGCGCCAGACGGCGAGCGCCTGGGGCACAAAAAGGGCTGCATTGCCCAGCAGCGCCAGCCCAAAGACATAGGTAACAATTTCCCTCATTCCCGCCCCCTCATCATTTCCGATCAGGCCTCCGGCGCCTGGAGGCGCACTTTTCGATGATCTCAGACGGAGGCGGGGGGATTGTGAGTCGAAGAGTAATTTCCGGTTTGCCGGTCACTCGGGCGGAACGGGCCGATGGGTGCGATGGGGAGCGTCGGTCATTGAATTTGCATGTTGTCGAGGTGGGCATCAATCCGCTTGATACTCATTGTCCAAGTGAATCCAAGAAACGAAACTCCTCGAAGAAGTGTCCATGCCCGAGACTGAACTACTCGATCTGCCGAGGTGACTACAACGAAGGGGTCTTTCTCTGTCTTGCACGCGATCAGGGTTAGAGGTTGACCACCTTTGCTACCCCAGATGCTATCGAAAATGAATACCGTCACCCCATCTACGTTTCCTTCAATTACGTTCCAGATTTGTCTAGCTTGGAACCCGCAAAGAGCAGATCGCGTGAGCGGCGGATGAATCTCAAGGCGGGAGGGATTCCACCACCATTGTGAAGGAGCAGGAGGACCAATATATTGGAATCCCCTTCTCGCCGCGAAAGAACGCATCGCGTGACCACGTAGCAAGTGCACGATCCGGAGGAGGCAGAGGATCAACGACAGCCCGGC
>CAWCMW010000002.1:0-1258853 GCA_963796785.1 uncultured Acidobacteriaceae bacterium
CGTATACTTGCGGCGAGGCGGACGATTTGAGCTGGATCCGGCTTATCTTGATGGTGCGTTGCGACGGCATCCGGCGGGTTGCGGCCGTGTTGCTGCGTTTGAGCTGGACAATTCTGGTAAGTGGGCTGGCGTGCGGACTTGCGGGGAGGGTTGCGGGAGCGCAGCCGAAGGCAGTTGGCGCGCACGTAACGGTGACGGTGGTCGACGAGAATGGCCAGGCGGTGGAAGGCGCGCAGGTGACGATTGCCGAGCCGGGAGCGGAGCCGGCGCGGCTGTGGACCGACTATGCGGGAAACTGCGGATATGATCTGCGGCAACGCGAGCCGTACCAGATCACAGTAGAGAAGGCTGGATTCTATAAGGCCGATGAGAGCGGCGTGGATGCGAGCATCGGCAGCGTGAGGGTGGTGATTGCGCACGAGCAGATTGTGCGCCAGCAGGTGGATGTGACGGCGTCGACGCCAGGCATCGATACTCAGCAGGTCTCCGACCAGAGCGCGATGAATACGCCGGAGATCGTGAACATTCCGTATCCGACTTCGCGCGACATTCGCAATGTGCTGCCGTTCAATCCTGGGGTGGTGCAGGATGAGACGGGACAGGTGCACGTGGCGGGCTCGGAGACATGGGAGACGCTGGACACGATGGATGGATTCGACATCCGCTCGCCGGTGGGCGGATCGCTGAGCCTGCGGGTGAGCACGGATGCGGTGCGGACGATTGATGCGGAGACGACGCGGTATCCGGTGGAGTTTGGACGGGCGACGGGCGGGGTGATCGCATTTTATACGGGAATGGGCGACAACAGATTTCGATTCAATGCGACGGATTTTATTCCGTCGTTCCGCCAGCTGAATGGAATCCACTTTGACAAATTCGTTCCGCGCTTTACGTTCAGCGGGCCGCTGAAGCGCGACCACGCGTGGTGGTATGACGGCCTGGAAACGGAGTGGGACAACATTTATGTCTCCGAGCTGCCGGCCAACGCCAATACCGACGAGCTGGTGCGCGGGAGCAACCTGGTGAAGGCGCAGGTGAACGCGACCCAGGCGAACATCCTGACCGGCGGGCTGCTCTACAACAACTATCATTCGGCGTACGACGGGATTTCGTCGCTGGTGCCGCAAGCAGAGCACAGTGAAGCGCAACACGATTGCGTGGATGCCGTACGTGCGCGATCAGCAGAGCTTTGGCGGGGGCGCGCTGATGGATGTGGGCGTGGGGTTCGTGAGCATTCGCGACGGATACGAACCGCACGGGAGCACGCCGTATGAGTACACGCCGGAGCAGACGAAGGGCAGCTTTTTCGAGAATCTGAGTGGGCGATCGCAGAGGCTGGAGGGGACTGCGACATTTTATCTGCCGCCGCGACAAGCGCTGGGGCGGCACGATGTGAAGGCGGGGCTGGACGTGGACCACATTGCCTATGACCAGAGGCAGGCGAGGGCGGCGGTGAGTTATTTGCGCGAGGGAACAGCACCCGGGGTTCCCGGGACGCTGGAGCGGCGCAGCACCTTTGGGGCCGCGCCGGCGTTCACGATGCACAACGGCGAGATTGGCGCGTTCGTGCAGGACCGGTGGCAGCCGGGGAAGGGATGGCTGGTGGAGCCGGGGCTGCGATTTGATTGGGACGAGATTGTGCGCAGGCCGCTGTTCGCGCCGCGGCTGGCTCTGGTGTATGCGCCGCCGCGAGACAAGAACTCGACGAAGATTTCGGCGGGGATCGGGCTTTATTACGAGCACACGCAACTGGAGTACTTGACGCAGACGTATGCGGGCATTCGCTACGACACGTATTACGCGGTGGATGGAGCGACGCCCGCGGGGCCGGCACAAGAGACGGAGTTTACTGCGAATGACGGCCTGCTGAACGCGCCGCGGGCACTGAACTGGAGCGTGGGCGTGGAACGCAAGCTGCCGTGGGCCATCGATGCGGGCGCGAACTTTATGGAGAAGCGGACGACGGACGTGTTTACGTTTGCGAATCAGAGTGGGACGGCGGCGTTGGCGGGAAATTACCTGCTGACGAATGGAAGGGAAGATCGCTACAGCTCAGAGGAGTTCAACGCACGGAAGTATTTCAAGAACGATTACACGGTGTATGTGTCGTACACACATTCTTCCGCGCGAACGAATGCGGCGCTCGACTACTTGCCCACACCTTCGCCGCTAGGCGCGCAACAGAGCGGGCCGCTGCCATGGGACGTGCCGAATCGCGTGATTTCGTGGGGATGGCTGCCGGTGCCGTTTGCGTGGCTGAGGAAGCGGTGGGATTTTGTGTATCTGCTCGACGCGCATACGGGGTTTCCGTACACGGCGGTGAATGCGGCCGAGGAGGTGGTTGGCGCAGCGGGAGGGCAGCGCTTTCCGGACTTCATCAACTTCAGCCCAGGGCTGGAATGGAAATTTCATTTTCGCGGACAGTACTGGGGACTGCGCGGCATTATGCAGAACGCGACGGACAGCTCGGATCCGGCGGTGGTGAACAACGTTGTGGATTCGCCGGAATTTGGGACATTCAGCGAACTCGAGGGGCGGGCGTTCACGGCGCGGATCCGGCTGATTGGGACGAAGTGAAAAAAGCAGGGACCAAGGGAACAAGGGACCGAGGGAACAAGGGACTGAGGGACTAAGGGACTAGGGGCTTGGGGGACCAGGGAGCGGATGCAGGATCTGGGGGAAATGCTGTTGGGGTTTGGGCTGCTGCTGGCGTTGATCGGTGGAGCGATTCTGCTGGCGGCGCGCGTCGGGCTGCCGCTGGGGCGATTGCCGGGCGATTTTTCTTACAGGGGCAAGAATGTTTCGTTCTATTTTCCGCTGGGGACGTCGATACTGATCAGCGTTGTGCTGTCGGCCATTTTGTATTTGCTGTCGCGGACGCGGCGATAGCCATGGTTCCCACAATCGATCAAACGCGCAAAGAAATGCGAAAGACGTCTCTCAGGGGCTAAAGCCCACATCTATTCTGAGGCAATTGCGGCACGACTAAAGTCGTGCCCTGACACTTCGAGCTTCTCCGAAGCAGCTTTCAAATTCTCGTGCTGGTAAATGAGTTCCCCGATACAGAAGCACTACGACTGGGATTCGCCAGGCGCTTCGGAGAAACACGCGTTGCAAATGGCAAACGCAAACATGCCGCCCGAAGGCGGCATGTTATCGAGACGATTGACTCGAGCGCGCAAAAGCAGCGCTCATTTTATTGATGCGCGGGCGCTAGATGCCGACGCCAAATTCGCTGGCCTGTTGCGAGCCGGCGTTGGAATAGAAGTCGTAAGGTGTGCGCTTCTTGAACCTGTAGCGGTTGCGCAGTTCGGCGCCGACGTAGATGCCGACGGCAGCAACGGCGATACCGACAGAGAACCAGGTAATGACACGCAAGGCAGTCGATCCGGATTTTTCCGGTTCGGAGGAGTCTGGAACAAGCAATTCAGATTCGGAAACGGCGGACATCGAACTTAGCCTCCCACGCTCACATGATAGCGCAGGTGGGATGGGGCTGAGATGACGGAGCGGTGCGGAAAACACGAAAGTACCTTACGCGAAAGTGTTAATTTGGGCCAGCCATCCAGCTTTTTCCGATTCGGGAAGGAAGCTGGCGCGGATAGAATTCACAGCTAATTGACGGAGCTCGTCGCGTGTAAATCCCTGCTGGGTGTGGGCAAGGAGGAACTCATTGGCGAGGTCGGAGGCGAAGAAAGCGGGATCGTCGGAGTTGAGCGTGACGAGGAGGCCGCGATCGAAGTATTGGCGGAGGGGATGGGCGGCGAAGGAGGGACAGACTCCGGTGCGGACATTGGAAGTGGGGTTGAGCTCAAGTGCTGCGCTCGCGCTCCGCGCTTTTAAGCTCTTGGAGGAGATTCTCATCTTGAATGGCAGAGAGGGCGTGGCCGATGCGCTCGGAGCCGATGGAGAGGGCTTCCCAGATGGCCTCGGGGCCGGTGGTTTCGCCGGCGTGGTTAGTGAGGCGCAGGCCGGCAGATTGGGCGCGCGCAAAGAGGTGGCGGAAGGGCTCGGACCCGGAACGCCGCTCATCTCCGCCGAGACCGATGGCGACGATGGAGGGGTAATATTCGCGCAACTCGGCGGCTTTGCGGAAGACGCGATCGGCTTCTTCGACGGTGAAGTGGCGTACGGCGTCGAAGATCCAATAGAGGGAGAGGCCGAGTTCGCGTGCGGCGCGCAGGCGGGCGCGTTCGAGACCCTCAAAAATAGGCTCGAAGCAGCGCGGGTCGAAATTGCGCCACATATAGATGACGCCGACCGAAATGAATACCTCGGCGTGGACGATGCCCTGCGCGGCGAGGCGCTCCATCATGCGCCAGGCGACTATCTCGTAATCTTCCGGGTCGCGAAGGCGGCGCGTGACGGCCTTGAAGGACTCAATGAATTCGGAGAAGTCGGAGAAACGGTAGAGCACTTCGGCCTCGTGCGGCGTGAGAGGCACGGAGTCGTGACGGGCACTGAGCTCGACCAGGGTGGCGGGCGCGATGGTGCCTTCGAGATGCAGATGCAGCTCGGCCTTGGGCAGGCGGCGGATGAATTTCTGGATTTCCGTCACAGTTTAAGTTTAACGGCACCTGCGGTGCCGCAGCCGCCGCTTGCGCGGCATTAAGGTCCGAACCTTAAAGCCTATCTCGGTGCGGTGCGATCCCCGGTCCCCAAAAGCGAGGGACCGGGGGCACCCGGCGTGGGGCAGCGGACTGTTGTGGTTTCCCACCCTAAAACTCGCCGCTGCGCGTCGAGATTTTAGGATGGGGCACCCTTTTTTGTGGTGGGTCAAGGTCGCACCCCGGTCCCCAAAAGCGAGGGACCGGGGGCACCCGGTGGACTGTTGTGGTTTCCCACCCTAAAACTCGCCGCTGCGCGTCGAGATTTTAGGATGGGGCACCCTTTCTTGTGGTGGGTCAAGGTCGCACCCCGGTCCCCAAAAGCGAGGGATCGCCACCCCACGGACCAAGACCTGTCCGCGGGGGCCCCGGACCGGGGGCACCCGGCAGCTGCAATGAACTATTGGGCTTGGATTTTGGTGGCCTTGTTGCTGACGAAGGTGATGGTCCACTTTTTGCCGTCTTGATTGTAGGTAATGGTGCGGGTGCCTTCGCCGGCGCTTTCGACGTGTTGATCCTGGCCGATGGACATGCGGGTTTGCAGCTCGTTCATGCCTGGAATGACCTGATGCGCGTCGACGGCGGCCCAGATGTTTTTGGGCCAGTTGTCGTAGATGGTATGCGGATCGTCGTAATAGAAAAGGACGTCGCAGAAATACTCTTCCTGGCTGGCGTCGATGGCGCCGATGACGGTGGCGTAGAGGTCGGGGCTGTGCGGCAACGAGAAGATGGCAAAGGCCTGGCGGGTGCCGTGCGAGATTCCGTCATCAACCTGATCGAGGGCGGCACGGCCTTGATGACTTTCTTGATGTCGAGCTGCTGGGCGGATGGAATTTTTCCCTGGTTTTTGGCGAAGTCGATATGACCAGATTTGTAGGGGAAGTAGGGCATGGTGTAGCCGTTCTTCATCCAGACAGTGGTGCCCTCTAACTTGAGGGCGTCGTCGAAGGAGGTCATGAATTTCATGCGCACGACGGCGACGTCGTCGGGCGTGAGGTTTTGGTCGGGAGCGGTTTCAGGAAGGACGCCGGGGTTGCGGCGGTGCTCGAAGACAGAAAAGAGATAGATGCCGCCGATGGCGAGGGTGACGAGCGTGATGAGGGCGGCTTTGTGCCAGGTCTTCATAGCGGGTCAGCGAGTCAGCAAGTCAGGGACATGGGTACCGTTTCAAGGTTCGGAGGCGGGACGAATGCTTCATCGATCAGAATTTTAAATGCAGGTCCTTCGACTCGCTGCGCTCGCTCAGGATGACAACGTTTGGTTCTGATTCTTGGATGCGAACTCGGAGCGGTGGCGGCTATAGAAGAAATAGATGAAGAGGCCGATGACCAGCCAGATGAGGAAGCGGTACCAGGTGATGATGGGCAGTCCGGCCATGAGCAGGAAACAGAAGATGACGCTGAGGGCGGGAATGACGGGCCCGAAGGGAACGACGAAACCGCGGCGGCGGTGGGGGTCGCGGTAGCGCAGGACGATGACGCCGATGGAAACGAGGACGAAGGCGAAGAGGGTGCCGATGTTGGAAAGGTCGGCGAGGGTTCCGATGTCAAAGAGGCCGGAGGGAATGGCGACGACGATTCCTGCAACCCACGTGGAGAATGCGGGCGTGCGGAAGAGGGGATGAACGTTGGAGAAGACTTTGGGCAAAAGGCCGTCGCGGGACATGGAGAACCAGACACGCGACTGTCCGATTTGATAGACGAGGATGGAGGAGATCATGCCCATGAGCGCGCCGAGAAGGACGATGAGGCGGATCCAATAGAGAGGATGGCCGCCGGGCAGGACGGAAAGCTTTTTGAGGGCGTTGACGACGGGGGCCGCGTCTCCGACCATCGACTGCCAGGGGACCAGCCCCGTTAAACAGACGGCGACGGCGACATAGAGGACAGTGCAGACGACGAGCGTGGAGATGATGCCGATGGGAAGGTCGCGCTGGGGATTGCGGCACTCTTCGGCCGCGGTGGAGACGGAATCGAAACCGATGTAGGTGAAGAAGATGATGGAGCCGCCGGTGAGGACGCCTGACCAGCCGTTGGGCATGAAGGGATGCCAGTTGGAGGGATGGATGAAGCTGATGACGGAGAAGACAAAGATGAGGATGGCAATGAGTTTGAAGCCGACCATCATGTTGTTGGTGGAGGCGGACTCGCGGATGCCGCGCACCAGAATGACGGTGATGAACATGACGATGAGGAAGGCGGGGATGTTGAACCCGAAGTGCCAGCCGGGGTTGTAGAGATTGTTGCCGGCAAGATCCTGGAGGCCGTCGGGGAGATAGGCAGGCGAGATCCAACGCGCGCTTGGATGAAGGCCGAACCAGTCGAGGAGATCGACGACGTGGGCGGCGAAGCCGACGCTAACGCTCATGTTGGAGCCGGCGTATTCAAGGATGAGATCCCAGCCGATGATCCAGGCGATGAGCTCGCCGAGGGTGGCGTAGGTGTAGGTGTAGGCGGAGCCGGCGATGGGAATCATGGAAGCCAGCTCGGCATAGCAAAGGCCGGTGAGCGCGCAGACGAAGGCCACCAGAATCATGGATAACGCGATCGCGGGGCCGGCGCCGGGACGACCGGCGAGCGCGGTGTGCGTGATGACGTAGTGGATGAGCGGCGTATCGGTGATGGTGGCGTTGGGAAGCTGCTCGCCGGAGATGGCGGTACCGATGACGGTGAAGATGCCCGAGCCGATCACGGCGCCGATGCCGAGCGCCGTGAGCGACCATGGGCCGAGACTCTTCTTCAGCGCGTGCTCGGGTTCTTCCGAGTCGCTGATGAGCTTGTCGATGGACTTGCGGGCGAAGAACTGACTGGGCAGTGCGGGACTCCTTGCAAAGGCAGCCTTCAGCTATCAGCCGTCAGCTTTCAGTTTTTCCGTGCGCCGATGGAGAGATTTGGCTGAGCACTTAAAGGCTGAAAGCTGAGAGCTGGAGGCTGACGGCTGATTTTGTTAGCGCTTCGACTGGCCGCGGACCATTTTCTTGACTTTCTTCTTGAGCGAGCCGCGGGGGGCGGTGCGCTTGGCCTTGGGGGCAGCTTTTTTGCGGGCTGCGCGCTTGATCTTCTTGCGTTCCGCCTTGTCTTTGATCTTTGTGGTGTCGGCCACTGTAACCTCTTTCCATCGAATGTTTGAGGGAGCCCGCAGCGCAGGCTTTCAAGAGATTTATGTTAGCAGGTGCATCGGCGCAGGAGAAAGCGCGGCGAGCACGCTGGCTGCGAATGGAGCGGCGGATGCGCGGCGCAGCAATCGATTGCAGCGTACAATGAAGACAGACCGACATAGTGCCTGCGACCGGTCTCATCACCAACGTTGGCAACTTTGTGGATTCATGGGACCCGCCTTGTTGTTGGGTCCCACACGTGCTCATCATGCAACAGTGGCATTTATGAGACCGGTTTTAGCCTGCTCGGCTCCGGCTGAATAAACGCTTCTGACGAGCTTCGCACCTCCACGCAACAATCACGGGGTTTGCACCTTGTTCGCAGGAGTTCATCATGCGTTCCGATCAGGTACACCGCGCGCTGGCGCGAGGAATGAATCGCTTTGAGGTCTGCCGGCTGGTTTCGAAGGGCGTGAGGGTCACGCACAAATCCGGCTCGCGCTTCGAGGATTCCATCAATAGCGTCCTGCTTTACCTGGGAGATCACGAATTGCCCCAGGGAGGCCTGCATCCGGCCAAGGCTGCGGAGAAGCTGGAACCGGCGGCGTAAGAACAGTTGCACAGTTCGTAGTTCACGGTTCGTAGGTCACGGTTGGCGGGCGGAAGGCAATCGAGTTCCGGCCAAACGCAAAAGAGGGACGGCAGGTTTGCCGTCCCTCTTGATTTCTGGTTCCGAACTTGTTGGTTGTTCTGAACTTGTTTTCTGGTCTGAAGCTGTTCCCGGATTCAAACTGTTTCAGGCGTCTGCCTGAGAGTCCACGAACGTCTTAGATGACCTGGACGTTCTCTGCCTGCCATCCCTTGGGGCCCTTGGTCACGTCGAACTGGACGCGCTGGCCTTCCTGCAGGGACCGGAAACCGGTGGACTTGATGGCGGTGTGATGGACGAAAACGTCCTCGCCGTTTTCACGGCTCAAAAATCCAAAACCTTTTGCGTCATTGAACCACTTCACTGTGCCTTGTTCCATTGTGTTGCTCCTCAAAAACCTGAATTACCGCTGAATACAATGTGGAGTGTTGCGTGTAGGCGGTAACCGGAACAGGCAAGAACTTCAAATCGAATTCTACGATTACAGTCAGTGTAGCACGGAATGGGTGAAGGAACGTGAAAATCATTTGGATTCAACGGTCAAGGCAATTGGATTGAATGACTTAGGCGAGGAGGCGGAGGACACAGCGCACCGGCTGGAGGGCAAGGTACACTCAATGTCGCCTGGAATCGACAGGAGGCGAAGCGTGAGCGGCGAGAACGAGAGGGTGCTGGTTCTGAATCCCGGAACGACGTCGACCAAGCTCGGCATCTTTACGCGCGCGGGGGAGGAGATGTCGCGCAACCTTCACCATGGGGACGACGAGATTGAGCGGTTCCGCGGAAGGCCGATGCTGGACCGGCTGGATTACCGCGCGGGGCTGATCGAGGCGGCGCTGGTTGAGGCTGGATTTGGTCCGAAAGGTAAGACGGCGGGGCCGTGGGCCGCAGTGGGCGGGCGGGGAGGCCTGCTGCCGCCGATGGAATGCGGAACGTATCTTGTTGACGAGGAGATGGTGGAGGAGCTGAGGCGGGCGCGGCGCGGAGAGCATGCGTCGAATCTGGGCGCGGTGCTGGCATTGCGCTTTGCGCGGGCAGCCGGAGTGAACGCGTACATCGTGGATCCGGTGACAGTAGATGAGTGGCAGGATTGCGCGCGGCTGTCCGGCTCGCCGCTGGCGAAGCGATCGTGTATCGGCCATGCGCTGAACACCAAGGCGGTGGCGCGGCGTCATGCGCGCGGGCTGGGAAGGCGCTACGAGGAGATGCGGCTGATCGTGGTGCATATGGGGAGCGGGATCACGGTGTCGGCTCATTGCGGCGGCCGCATGATCGACAGCAATTCGATTGAAGAAGGGCCGTTCGGTCCCGACCGTACGGGTTCGCTGCCGGTGCGGGCGCTGATCAAGCTGTGCTTCAGCGGGAGGATGACGGAGGGCGAGCTCGACCGGCAGGTGTTCGGCGACGGGGGACTGTTCGCCTACCTGGGAACGCGGGACTTGAAGGAAGTAGAGCGAAGGATTGACGCGGGAGACGCCGAGGCCGCGGCAGTGATTGAAGCCATGGTCTACCAGATCGGAAAAGAAGCGGGCGCGATGGCGGCGGTTCTTGAAGGCAAGGTGGACGCGATGCTGGTAACGGGCGGCATGGCGCACTCGGAGCGGCTGGTGGGGAAGCTGCGTGGGCGAGTGGATTGGATTGCGCCGGTGGCCGTGTATCCCGGGGAAGACGAGCTGCGGGCACTGGCCGAAGGCGTGTTTCGCGTGCTGGATGGCGAGGAAGAAGCGAAGCGGATGGGCAGAAGCAGCTACTAGCTCTTAGCTATTAGCCGTTAGCTGCGCTGCGCAGACACGCGCCGCGGGACGCTCCGTCAAAACCGCCGCGCATTTTTGGGAAGCGAAGGCAACATGACCGCACGCTCCCCTCAGCACGCCCGAGCTAAAAGCGAATGGCTAAGAGCTAAGACCTCAAAGCTGTTCTAGAATTCGAGGAAGATTCCGGAGACAATGGGGGCAAGGGTTGGCGGTTCTGGCGGTGCAGCAGATCCGGCGCATGCGGGGGGGCGCTCAGGGGCAGTTGATGCTGGGTGCGGACAGCCATGTGTACGTGGTCAAATTCCAGAATAATCCGCAGCATACGCGGGTGCTGGCCAACGAGCTGATGGCCTCGAGGCTGGCAGCGGTGGCTGGACTGACAGTGCCCGGGACCGAGCTGGTGGAGGTTTCAAGCTGGCTGATCGAGAACACGCCGGAGCTGGAGATCGACCTGGGGTCGACTCATGTGCGCTGCCAGGCGGGACTGCAGTTCGGTTCGCGCTTTGCCGGAGGCACGATGCCGGGGCAGGTGATGGACTTCTTGCCTGAGGAGCAGATGGCGGAAGTCAAGAACCTGGGCGAGTTCGCCGGCATCCTGGCGCTGGACAAATGGACGGGCAACGCCAATGGGCGGCAGGCCGTTTTTGCGCGAAAGCAGAGGGAGCGGCGGTATAAGGCGGTGTTCATTGATTTCGGTTACTGCTTTCATGCCGGAGAGTGGCGTTTTGAGGATGCACCGCTGCGGGGCGTGTACTACCGCAACGACGTCTACGGCGAGATCACAGGATGGGATTCCTTTGAGCCGTGGCTGACGCGGCTGGAGACAATGCCCGCGGAGACGATCTGGGAAACGGCGAATACGGTGCCCCCTGAATGGTATGGCGGCGATCAGGCGGAGATGGAGGCGCTGGTGGAGAAACTGCTCAAGCGGCAGAGCCGCATTCGCGATCTCATTGAGGCGTTTGGGAACTCGGATCGGAGGCCGTTTCCGAAATGGGGTATGGGGGGTGAGGAGGGGGAGGAAAATGCTTGGAAGGGGGGAAGATGGGGGAATACGATGAGGGTGAATTGAGGGAGGCAGGGAATCGGGAGTAGCCAGTAGGGAGTAGAAAGACCGAGAACCAGAGAACAGGGATCGCTGGCCGTTGCCAACGAACCACGCGCCTCCGTCAGTCCTATTCACGGATTGCGGACTGCGAATTACGAATCACGAGCCACGAATCACGAACCACGAGCCACGAATCACGAACCACGAACTCACGAAGCTACACGAACTACGAACCACGAACTGACGAACCACGAACTACGAACTACGAACTAGGACTGAGAGACTGAAGGTATGGCGACGGGGAACCAGCGGCGTGCGTGCGAGTTTCGGCTGCTCCGGTATGTGCCGGATGCTGTGCGGAACGAGTGCGTGCACATCGGCGTGATCCTGCGCGAGGCTGCTGCTGCGGACGCATCTGGAAAGGCCGGAGCCGGGAAAGGCGAGGCACGGAAGGCCGGATCCGGGAAGGGCGAGGCGGGGACTGCGGAGCCGGGGAAGATCGAGGTCCGCTTCACCCGCGACTGGCGCCGTGTGCGCTGCCTCGATCCGGATGCCGACACGGCCTTGCTGGAAGGCATGGAAGGCGAGTTGAGAAGGCGGCTTGCAGCGGAACCGGGAGGACGGCTGATGCGGCTTCTTGAGGAATCGCTCTCGCTGAACGTGCAGATGACCGAGCCCAAAGCCTACCTGGCCGAGAGCCTGCCCGCGGGAATGGAAGAGCTGATGAGGCTCTACGTGGAGGCTCCGGCGCGGGAGCGGGCGACCCGGATAAGCGGCCGCGCCGCGATCCAGGCGCGCATGCGCTCGGAGTTTGAACACGCCGGTGTGTGGGATCTTCTAAGGAAGAGAATCGCCGCGTCGGAGTACACGCGGCCCGGCGACCCGCTGCGCATCGATCTGGGGTACCGGCCCAACGGAATTGTGCGCATGTTTCACGCGGTGAGTTTCGATCCGGGGCTGGAGATGGCCAAGGTGCTGGCGTTTTCAGCGGCTGCTTTGCGTGCCGGCGTGGAACGCGTGGAGAAGGCGGAGCTGGAGCTGACAGCGGTGATCGAGCCCGCGGCGCGGGTGGGAGCGACCGACGAGGAGCCGGAGCGGCTGGCGCTTTACCGGTTCGGGGTGGAGACGATGGAGGAGCACCGGATCCGCGTGCTGACCACGTCGGATATGAGCCGCGTGGCGGAGACGGCGCGGCGCGAGCTGAACGTGTGACATAAAACGGGGACAAGGGCGGGGATCGGGAACTGCTCGGCGTGCCGCCTCCCCAGCTCAACTCTGCGTTTTCGAAACGGGACGGGATGCGGGTTTTTGCCCATCGGTGATTCCTGTCAAGGGGGCGACGAGAAGGTCGCCCTCGCAAAATGGAATTCGAGAGGCGCGCTTCCCGGAATAGTTCCTTTGTTTTGTGCGAGATGGTTGAGCGCTTCGGACTTGAAAGAATTCTGAAAATATTTTTTTGAAGTTTGCCGATCATTATTAGGCTTCGCGGTAGGATGGACCTTGTTGGTGGAATTCAGGGGTTCAAGAGGCGCGGCTGGGAGCGAGTGAGGCAGAACGAGCTCAAGGCTGAAGACTCAAGACAGAGAGATTGACGAGTGAATCAAGGCATGGCCCCATGGCCATGCCTTTTGTTTTTCGAGCGGTTCCACAATTCACGTGCCTATTCCGCCGCCGTTCAGGGCGGCTTTTTCTTTGGTGAAAAAGCCACGTGGCGACGGCGGCTTGGGTTGAGCGATCGTGGAACCTCTCAAAAAGGAAGGTGCGCGTGAAGGTAGGCGAGCAATTACGGGAGATGTGGCGGCAGGCGCGGTACGGCGGGCTGGCAAGCGGGAACGTGCAGACACGGCAGTTGGGGCTCGAGGCGGAGGCCGAGGCGGCACGGAAGACACTGGCCCTGCCGTCGATTCTGAGTCCGGTGCAGTTTCCAGGCAAGCACCTGCCCAAGCCCACGCCGATGAATCTGCGCCGGTTCGCGGAGACGCCTGTGGTGCGGCGGGCGATCAACGTGATCAAGGATCGGATTGCGGCGATGGATTGGCAGGTGCGAGTGCGGCGCGGCGCGAGGCCGGAGGATGTGGCCTTTACGGGACGGAAGCTGCGGGCGCTGCGGCGCATGCTGGAGGAACCGAATCCTGCCGACAGCTTTCGCACGCTGATCGAACAGGTGATCGAAGACGCGCTGACGGGCGGCTTCGGGGCCATCGAGATGGAGCCGACCGGGGATGCGGAGCGGCCGGCGATGCTGTGGCCGGTGGATGGAGCGTCGATCCGCATCAACGCCAAGTGGGATGGCGGCGAAGAGACGCCGCGTTATGCGCAGGCGGTGCCGGGACAACTGGAGTCGAGCGCAGTGGAACTGCTGGACCGGCAATTGATGTACATCCGGACGAATCCGCGGAGTTTTACGCCCTTCGGGCTGGGACCGCTGGAGGTGGCCTTCGAGACGGTGAACCAGTTCCTGAGCGCACACCGGTTCGCGGGAAAACTGGCGGCGAACTCCGTGGCGCAGTACGCGTTGTGGCTGAACGAAGCGACGCCCGCGCAGCACGACCGGCTGATTCACTGGTGGCAAGACGAGATCGAGGGCACAGGACGTGTGCCGCTGATTTCGACCGAACAGAAGCCGGAGGTACTGCGGTTTGCGCAGGGCACGGACGCGGATCTGCGGCTGCAATGGCAGGAGTTCCTGATCCGGATGGTGGCCAACGCATTTGGTCTTCCGCCGCTGATGCTGGGCCTGGAGGCGGACGTCAACCAGTCGACGGCCTCGGAGATGGCCGACGAGGCATTTCGCGGCGCGATCTCGCCGCTGGCCATGCTGCTGGCGGGACACATTACGCGCGACCTCTTTGCGAAGTGCATCGGCTGGCGGGAATTCGAATTTGCGTTTAACGAATTGAGCGCGCGGGACGAGCAGACAGAACTGCAGGTGCAGGTGCAACTGCTGCAGGCCGGCGTGCTCACGATCGACGAGGTGCGGGCCATGCGGGGACTCACGCCGCTGAATGCAGGGGGCAGGGAACAGATGTCAGGGGCCAGTGAATAGAAAACAGAGAAGCAGTCGTCAGCTGACGACTGAAAGCTGAAAAGAAAGTGGAGCGAGCCGATGCGAATGGAAGCGATGGCGGTGGAAATTCCTTACGTGGAGAAGCATCCCAACCGGGTGCCGTTTGAGGGCGTGTTGACGGTAGTGAACGCGGCCAGCGACAAAGCGCCGGCCGGGGCGCGCGGTCACCGCGTGATGCTGACGCGCGAGGCGGCGGAGAAGGCGCTCCCTTCGCTGCTGGGAATGGCCGTGGATTACAGGCCGGGTTGGGACGGCCACGACGCGCGGCGCAAGATCGGCCTGCTGACCGAGGCCAATGTGATCGGGCCGCGGCTGGTGGTGCGAGGGTACCTTTACGCGCGCGATTTTCCCGAGGTGACGCGGGCTATCGAGGCGCACGCCGCGGAGAAGCTGGGCATGAGCTACGAACTGGCCGATGCGCGCGTTGAGGATATGCGGGCCGAGATATGGAAGCTAACCCGAGTCACATTCACCGGGGCGGCCATTCTGCTGCGGGACAAGGCGGCTTACCGGGCGACGAGCTTCCGGATGGCGAGTTAGCAGACTAGCAAGTCGGCAGGTTAGCAAGTTAGCGAGTTAGCGAGAAACGGCGGAGTTAGGAAGTTAGCGAAGTTGTTCAGCTGAAAGGCGGCAGAAAGGCTCCGGGAACGGAGCCTTTTTTGTTGGAGAACGAATGTTGGAGCGTAATCCCGGGAAACAGGAAAGGACGGACATGGAACAAGAAGAGAGAAGCGGCGAAAAAAACATCGTGGAGCGGTTGGAGGCGGCGGCAGCGGCGCTTGAAAAGGCGCTAAGCCTGGTGGAAGAGCGTGTCGCCGCGGCAACCACGCTCTCTGGCGAAGTGGAGAGAATCACCGCGACGGTGGAACAGAGCCGGCGTGAAACCGAGCTGGCGGAGAAGCTGGCCGCAGTGGAGCGGGAGCTGGCCGAGGTGAAGGCGGCATCGGCGCAGAACGTGCTGAGCCCGCTGCGCCGCACGATGCCCGCGGCTACCGCCGAGATGCTGGCCAAGCACGGGATCGGCGAGGGTCCGGTGGATGTGCATGCACTGGATGCGGCGCTATCCGGCTTGAGCCTGGAGCAGCGCATCGCGGTGAAGACGCAACTGCTGCGTGCAGGAGCAATCGCGTAGAAGCCGTGGATCGTGAATCGTGGGCCGTGACGTGGGAGCGGCTGACCACGGGACACGGTGCACGAATCACGAATCACGAACTACGAACCAAAAAACACGATCCCGAGGAGGGTGGAGAGAATTTATGAACGCAACCTTTGCAGACATTCACGCGGCAGCAGACTACATCGGGCCGGGCGCAGTCGAAGTTCCGCTGTACCAGACGGAGATCTTCGACATTTGCCGGAGGTCGGGCGCCTTCGGGCAGCGCATCAAGCAGGTTCCCGCGACCGGTCATCCGTCGCGCTTCTTTGAGGAGACGGCGATACCGAATCCGGGCACGGCCGGCTTTGTGAATCCGCGCAGCATCAATCCCACGGTGGTGAGCCCGACTCGCATCGAGCTGAGCGTGCCGCTGAAGGCGGTGGTGGCGCAGATCAACTACAACCTGTTCGACATCGAACTGGGCGACCAGCAAAAGCAGTTCGCCTATCTGCAGGCCAAAGATCTTGTGGATACGGTAAGCGGCGTGATGGTGGCGCACGATGTGGCGCTGTGGAACGGCAACGACACCAGCTTGAGCGCGCCGACGACCACGCAGTACATGGGTTGCGCCGCGCAGATCGCGGCCGGCGGGAATTCGGTGACCGTGACCACTTCAATGAAGATCGTGGACACCATGAAGACCACGGTAGCGCAGATGGTGGCCAACAACGGCTATCATGTGCGGCCAACCGCGATCTACGCCAACCCGGTGCTGCTGGACCTGATCGACCAGGAGATGAAGTCGGAGTACAACGTGGTTCTGAATACCGATCAGATCACCGGCGGATTCCGCGTGAAGATGCTTTCGACGCAAGCCGGCGACCTGCCATTGATTCCCGACTGGAGCTTGCCGTACACGGGCACGCCGGGATCGGGCACCGCGGTGCTTCCGGCCTACATCGTGACCGAGGACCTGATCGAGTATCACTGGCTGGGCGATCCGACGCCGCGCGTCTTCCAGCTTGGTTTGCCGAGCTCACTCTCGCACCAGTATGTGGCCGTGAAGTTCGGCGCTCCGGTAGTGAAGGGTGCGAACTTTGCGCACTACCAGGTGCTGGTGGATCGGTAAGGAAAACAGTTCTTAGTTCGCAGTTCACAGTTCGCAGTCCTCGCACGCCGGAAAATCGCCGGCAGTTACGAGGCGCGTGCTGCGGACTGCGAGCCAGGAGCCAGCCTTCAGGGACTAAGAACGAAGAACTGCGAACTTAGAACTCGCACGGAAGGACACGCGATGGCATATCTCGAGCCAGCGGATTACCCGAATTACGGATTGCCGGCTGGAACCACAGCGGACTGGATCACGACGGCGACGGCGCTGATCAACAGTTATTGCAGGCGGCCCGATCTGAACGTGATTCAGTACACGGAGCGTTTGCGCGTTACAGCGGGGGCGCAGACCGTGCGGCTGAGTTATCTGCCGCTGGCGACGCTGGCGCCGGCGACGACGCCGATCGTGAGCCTGGAAGGCAGATACGCAAGGCCGAGGCGGGGGGAGATTCCGCAGGAGCCGCTTATTGAGATCGCGTGGGCGTTTGCGCTGCCGGGGCAGTGGACGACGATCGATCCCACTGTGGTGGACGACGACCCCAGCACAGGCGAGCTGACGCTGCCATGGAATGTGCTGGGTTTGCCGTTCAATGAAGTGCGGGCGACCTACACGGCGGGTTTGGCGACCATCGGCGACGACGTGAAGTCGGCGTGCGCGCAGATTGTGCGCAACGCGCAGGCGACGCCATCGCTGAACACGAGCATGAGCAGGATCGACACCATGCAGATGAAGTATTTCTCAAGTTCGCTGATCGACGAGACGGTGCAGGCGTGGCTGAATCCGTACGTTGCGAACAGGCTGGGGTGAGCGATGAGCGATACGTCGCCGCGGAACCCGAGAGGAGCGCCGCAGATGGTGGCCGACGCGCTGCTGCGCAGTGCAGCGGGCACGACAGCTCTTCTGCGCGTGACGGGTACGAACACGGATACGAGCATGTCGGAGATGGGATTGGTAGCAACCACATTTGCCGATGTACCGGTGAGCCCCGCTCTGATGCGCAAGCTCCGGCCTACATGGCAGGACGGCGGAGGGTCGAAGTGGGAGCTGCTGGTTTCGGCCACGAGCGTGGAGCAACAGGTGAACACGTTCGATTTGCCGTCGGCCCAGTCTCTCTTCGCCATGACGTTGGCGGTCACCGTGGCCGGGCAGGACTATTTGATCGAGTCGATCGCCTCCAACGAGGCTTTCGGCCAGGTGTATCTCTATCGGCTGCTTCTGCGAGAGGCGGGGCAGCAGGCGGTGTGAGTACAGTTCGTAGTTCGCAGCACGAATTGAAGTGAATTGCCGACTTGGGCTGGGGACTTAGAGCTGAGAACTGAAAACTGAAAACCAAAGATCGAGAACCGAGAACAGCGATGCAGAATGCGAAAGATTCGTTTTATATGGCGCTGCGCACGCGACTGGCGGCGATGAATCCGGAGAGGACGATCCTGCTGCGCGGCACGGTACGACCGGGAATTCTGGTGGAGGAAGCAGAAGCTCCATTCAGCCAGTTTCCCAATGACGTGTTTGTGCTGCGCTGGCTGGGGTTGGCTGTCGACATGGATCTGGCATCGACGATGGCGGGCGAGCAATGCGAGATCGTTTACCAGACCTGCGGAACGCAGAGCTTCGGAGGATTGAATCGCGGGCGGGTATTGAGCACGATGGACGAGGAATTGATGGCCGTGACTCAGCCTTTCTATACGCCGAAGTTGAACTACGCGACCACACCGCCATCGGCAATGTTGACGCAGGTCTTTTGGGACGAGGCGGTGTTTTCGCCGGTGGTTACGCAGCGCGACCGCCTAAGCCGCAGCGCGACGGTGTTGGTATACAGCTACCAGGAGCAGGGGGAGTAAATGACCGCGACATGGTTTTCCGCTCCGGCGCCAGTGGCGCGAAGGGTGCGGGCCTTTTTTGCGCCAGTGAGCCGGGCCACGCAGACGCCTGTCCTCTTCGATCCATCGGAACAGGGGCGGTTCAGTTTTGATGCACCGCCGGCACCGTGGGTGAGTCTGGGGTGGATCCAGGATTTCGTCCGCACGACAGCAAGTAAGTCGACTGCGGTGATGACTGGAATTCCCGCAGCTCCGATGGGCCAAGTGCGCGAGTCCCTTGAAGCTGCGGTTAGACTTCAGTTTCTAAGTTGGACGAAGTTGACCATGGCGCT
The DNA here is from genome assembly GCA_963796785.1 of uncultured Acidobacteriaceae bacterium. Classification (GTDB taxonomy): domain Bacteria; phylum Acidobacteriota; class Terriglobia; order Terriglobales; family Acidobacteriaceae; genus Telmatobacter. Next base: position 18,579 of record CAWCMW010000002.1, read on the forward strand.
GGCAACGGGTTCGCAACATATGAACATTCTGGCGCCAGCGGCTGGCGCCGCCGCTGCGCCAGACGGAGCGCAGGCAGCGCCCGCGGTCGCGCCGTTAACCGGATCGACCAGCACATCGATTCTGTTGGCGCTTGCAGACGCGGCCAAGTTCACGGCCGGCGCGATTGTCGCCGTCGACGTGGATTACACGGGGCAGACCGGATATGTGGGAACGCCAGTGGCGGGCGCATACGTGCGCCAGGCGCTTGCGGATGTGGATTATGTACGGCGCGTAACGTTCAACGTCGCACTGGTGTCAGAGGTGACCGCGACTGGACTGACTCTGGCCGAGCCATTGCCAGGCGGCGCGCCGGCAACGGGCGCCAAGGCGCAAGCTGTGACAGGATTTGTGGATCGAGAAGGCGGCAGCTTCTATCAGGAGTGGTCGGCGCTCTTTGTTATGGAGGGCAGCCAGGGAGAAAGAATCTTCTTCCACTATCCGAGATTGCAGGCGATGTCGGGGGCGGAGGAAGCTATCTTGCCGCTCAACCAAAAGAGTCAGAGCGGCCACTCGCGAGTTTTGCTCAAGGGACAGTTTCGGGCGCTGCCGGTCACGGACGCTTTAGACGGGGAGCGGGCCGTTTGTTACCGTAGCTTCCTGCCCGCGGCCAACGCATTGGTATAACGCGCGAAGAGGACTTCAAGTTACCAGACAGAGAGATGCGATGAAAATCACAATCCAAGGGCAGGATTACACGGCCACTTTCGATGCGGTGCGTCCATTGACCATCGAGCGAAGACTCAATGAGCCGTCGGTCTGCGAGTTATGGCTAAGTTTGCCTGCCGACGGGAGCCTAGCGGCACCGATACGCTTTCAAACTCTCGCGGTAACAGGCGATGACGGGACAACTTACTTCACCGGCTATATCGCGGTAAGTCCTCTACCGGAGTATGCGGGGATGGGTCTTGGAGGACCGCGCTACCGGCTTGCGATCCAGGCAGTGAGCGATGAGATTCTGCTTGACCAGGTGCTGATGCCGCCGAGCGCCGGCATTGCGGAATCCAATGCGGGCACGTTGCTCGCTTCGCTGGTGGCTCACACCGGGTCGACGTCACTTGCTATGCGGACGACTTCGCTGAGCACTCCGGTTGGGGGATTTGCGCCAGAGCCGGGGTCAAGCTGGAGCAAAAGCGCGGGGCAGGCGGCAAGTATGGCGCGAGCTGGATACCGCGCTCTGAACGGTGAGATCACTCTTTCATCGGTGCAGTCAACTGTTCATCCGCTCAACGAATCCGACGGCAGCTTGAGTTTGGGAAACCTGGCCCTGACGGCCAATGCGAAACGTGCGCTGGCAAACGACGTGACTGTCTGCGGCGAGAACGAGCCGGTAGCTTTTGTCACGGAGTACTTTCTCGGGGATGGTGCGACGACCGTATTCAATCTGGCTGCCGATCCGTATTTCCCTGCGGCATCACGATCGACAATCATCAGCGAATTGTTCAATGAGCCGCAAATCAACGGGACCGTATGGGGCGATGCCGGGGGTTCGGGATACCTGGCGATCGGCGCAGGCGGCCTGACAATGAATGGCGGCAATGGGATCGACGGACAAACTTTGCTGGAATGGCTTGATCCGGTCGAGATGGGTGGAACGCTGCTACTTGAGGCTGTTGGCGTGACGCTCGCACCCGGCAGCACTGGAATTTTGGCGGGGTTTTTTGCAACGCTGTTCACGGCGTCGGATTGCATTGCGGGTCTACAGGCCTCGGCGCAACAGGGCACGGGTACGGTGACATTGCAGCCCATTGTGGAGGGCAACCCTGCGGGAGCGCCATTTACTCTGAACCCTGCCAACCAATACACACTTCGTATCCGAATTCATTGCCCGGAGTGTAACCGGATGGGAGCTGTCTATTACTCCTACGGAGATTCAGGGCTTATAGCTGCGGGTGGAGGAGGGGCTATTGCGCCGGGCAAGATTCAGATGGAGATCCAGGAATTTGTCAACGGCGTTGGAGCAACTCCGGTGACCGTGTATGACGGTGGAGTTACCTACTTACCCGGTGCGTGTTATGTGGTACCGGTAAGCAGCCTTCATTTGATGGGATCCATACGCGCGGTGAATCTTACAAATCTTGGATCGGGATGGGTGGTGAGCACTCTTCCAGATGGCGGAGCGTATACACGAAGGATTGGCACAACGGCCGAGGCTGGCGAATGTTCTCTCGGACGCACCGGCAAGCTGACGTTCTACACCGGTTGCGTACCGGTTGACGGCGAGCACATTGCTGTAAGTTACCGCACGGTTGGCCGGGCAGTGGGGCGCGCTGTGAACTCTGCCAGCCAACAGGCATTGGCGCAAGCGGGATCGCCGGCGGTAGCTGCGTGGATAGGCTCGGTCACGCGTCCGCCAGCGCGTTGCTCTGCGGATTGCCGCAGCGCTGCTCAAGTGATACGAGCAGGCGGCGGCCAGCGTAAGCGCGCTTTGGAGCGGGACGTATAGAGGAAACCGGACCAGCTTCGCCTCGGATGTTTGGCCGGGCGATGCACTGCTTCTCAATGCGCCTTCGACCAACCTGAACGCGCAAGTTGTGGTGCGCACAGTCAAAGTGACTTATAGCGCCAGTTATCCGGACTTAGTGGGGTACGAGATTGCATTTGCGAATGACTGGGCGGATGACCTGGCCATCAAGACGAGCGCTACAGTTCCGGCCAATACGTGGCTGCCCGCGGCGATCGCTCCTACAGTGCTGGCAAATCTTGAATGGCTTACTGTAACTGCCCTGGAAGGTAGGGCAGTGACGGTGAACGCCGGAGCGACTCCGCCAAGCGGCGGAGGATTCGAGATTCGGCGCAGGGATTTTGTCTTTATGCCCGGTGAGGATCCAACGCTAGTTCTGCGCGGCTCGCAGCCGAATCTTACATTCTCGCGCGTTTCAGCGAGCGACCGGTTTTACATCCGGATGTACGACGGTTCGACGCCGCCGAATTACTCGGAGTTTTCAACGGCATTGTTTATTAATCTGCCGTTGAGCACGTAACACGGAGGCGTAGACGAATATGCGGCTTACAACGGAGTCGGGTCAATGCGCATGATGAATGAATTCGAGGCCCAGGTGCTGAGTGATCTGAGCGTACTGAAGTCGCAGATGACCGGCCTGTTGGGCGACGGTAGCGGCGGCAGGCTTGTGGAGCTGGAGCGGCGCATGGATCGCCACGAGCAGAACTGGCAGCGGGCCAAGGGATTTCTTGCGGCGATGAGCGTAGTATTCGCGGTGGTCGAGGTCGCGGTGGAGGCTTGGCACCGGCACTAACACTTGCGCGGTGGGCAGACAGCGCCTACCGCGCAATACGCGGCGTCGAGCGCGGCAATCATCGGTGGGCGAAGCTGAATGTTTCGACCACCACCCAGTGCCGCTTCATATAATGAATCCATGAGCGAACAACCTCTAGTCGGCGTTGTGATGGGCAGCAAGAGCGACTACGAAGTGCTCTCGGCGGCCGTGGAGATTCTGCGCGCACTCAAGATTCCGCACGAAGCTCGGATTGTGAGCGCGCATCGTACGCCGGACTGGCTTTTCAAGTACGCGGAGACCGCGCACGAGCGCGGACTGCGCGTAATTATCGCCGGCGCCGGTGGCGCGGCGCATTTGCCGGGAATGCTGGCTGCCAAAACGCTGGTCCCGGTGCTTGGAGTTCCTGTTCCCGCAACGCAGCTTAACGGACTGGACTCACTGCTCTCGATCGTGCAGATGCCGAAGGGCGTGCCAGTGGGGACACTCGCAATCGGCAAAGCCGGCGCGGCCAACGCTGCGCTGCTGGCCGCGGAGATTCTGGCCGGGACGGATTCTGCTCTCTACGAACGGCTTGCTGCATGGCGTGCCGCGCGGACACAGGAAGTGCTCGATCAGAGGCTGGGCGAGGAGCAGCCTGGGTGAGTTTCGACTCCGGTTCAAAATCAGAGCAGATTCTCCCTGGCGGCCTGCTTGCGATTCTCGGCGGCGGCCAGTTGGGACGCATGACTGCGATGGCCGCGCGCACCATGGGCTATCGCGTGCGCGTGATGGATCCCGAAGCAAAGTGCCCGGCAAGTTTTGTTGCCGACGAGACGATTGTTGGCCGTTGGAGCGAAGTGGATGCGGCGCGGCGCCTGGCAACAGGCGCGGACGCGGTGACGCTGGAGATCGAGCAGATCGGCGTGGACGCGCTGCGCGAAGTGGCTCAGATCGCGCCGTTGCGGCCGGGAGCGGAGCCAGTCAGGATTATTCAGGACAAGACACTGCAAAAGACATGGCTGGCGGAGAATGGGTTTCCCGTGGGGCCGTTCCGCGTGGTTCGCAGCGAAGCGGAGCTGCATGAGGCGGTCGCTGCGCTCGGTGGAAGCGTGTATCTGAAGATTGGATACGGCGGCTACGATGGCCGCGGCCAGGCGCGCATCGGCAATTCGTGCGGTTCTGATCTTGGAGAAGTGTGGCGGGAATTAGGCGAGAGGCCCTGCGTCGCGGAACAGGAGCTCGACCTGGAGTGCGAGATCAGCGTGATGGCCGCGCGGAGCCCTTCGGGCGAGGTGCGCGTGTATCCGGCGGCGCGCAATCATCATGAGAACCAGATTCTGGCGTGGAGCGTTTTGCCTGCTAGCGTGCCGGCAGAACTCGAAGTTCGCGCCGAGAAGCTGGCGGCTGAACTCGTGGAGAAACTGGGGATCGAGGGGTTGCTATGCGCGGAGATTTTCATCACGCGCAAGGGAGAACTTTTCATCAATGAACTCGCGCCGCGACCGCATAACAGCTATCACCAGAGCGAACGCGGATGCGTGACCAGCCAGTTCGAGCAGCTTGTGAGGGCGGTTTGCAATTTACCGCTGGGCTCGACGGAGTTGATCAGTCCTGCGGCGATCGTAAACCTGCTTGGCGATGCGTGGCTGAAGGGCGAGCCGAATTTCGCGGCGGCGCTGGCGGTTCCGGGCCTGCGATTGCACCTTTACGAGAAGCACAAGCCGCGCGCAGGACGGAAGATGGGTCATTTGTCGGCGACGGGAGCGACGGCGGAAGAGGCGTTGGAGCGGGTGCTGGAGGCGAAGCGGAGGCTCTGAGTTGCGACTGCTGAATTCTACCCAGCCTTCACGAATTCGATCTTTCCCTCGACAGGAATCGACCAAGACGGCTGGTGTGGGCTCACAATCACCGGGAATTCGGATGCGCCGGGATAACGGCGTAGGTAGGCCTCGGTGTAGTTCCGGTTGACGAAAGGTTGCTTGTATGTCCCCTCGTATCTCTCGCCCGCATTGCGGTATCTATAGTGAATAGTGACGACAAAGCACCCCGTAACTTTTGTCTCCAACTTTGAATCAATCACGATCGACTTATAGACCGGCCAATCGCCGGTGCCGATCCTGCGCGCGAACTTGATCGCTAGGCGCAGAAAAAACTCGACTAATCGTCCTAAGTCGTGGCCCATGGAGAAAAGACTACACCGAGCGAAGTGATCGCGCTCAATCGAAACAACATTATTAGAGGCTGATGCGGTAAAGCACGTGGTGGCGAAGCGGATGGCCTTCCGGCAAGCGTGGATGGTCGAAGTCGTCGCGAGGATCGTGGGTCATTCCGATCTTTTCCATCACGCGACGGGAGCGCAGGTTATCCGGGACAGTGAAGGAGACAAGGCTGTCGATACCGAGTTCGCTGAATGCGTAACGGATGACGGCGCGGGCGCCTTCGGTAGCCATTCCTCGGCCCCAGGAATCGAATGCGAGCCTCCAGCCAACTTCGACTGCGGGCATGAAGGGCGCGTCGAAATTCGGAGTCGACAGGCCGATGAAGCCGATAAAGGAATGATCCTGAAGCAGCTCGACAGCGAAGGGGCCAAAGCCATGGCGATCGAGGTGGGCCTGAGCGCGGTCGACGAGCGCGTTGGATTCGGCGGCTGACAGGAGGGACGGCATGAATTCCATCACGCGCGGATCGGCGTTCATCGCTTGAAACGGAAGGCGGTCGGAGTCGCGCCAGCGGCGGAGGAGGAGGCGGTCGGTTTGAAGGGAATTCTGCATCAAAGCTCAACAGGACTTAAGCGGGATATTGAAACCCCAGGGGCTAAAACCCCTTGCTTATCCTACCGTCATTGCGGCACGACTAAAGTCATGCCCTGATACAAAGCTTCCCGGCGATCGAGTCTTTTCCGGAAGCGGTGAAGTCGTGATGCAGACGAAAAGCAACCGCAGATCCTTCGACTCGTCCGCCGTGGCGGACTCCGCTCAGGATGACACTTCAAAGAGCATGCTGGCCGGGTCGCTCAGGACGACAGCCTAAAAATTAAATGCAGGTCCATCGACTTCACCCTGCTGAAGCGGGACTTTGCTCAGGTTGACATCGTTTAATTTAGGTTCGTGCTATCCCACCCTAGCGAAGCTAGGATGGGGCACCCTATTTTCGGGCCAGGTCAAGATCGCGCAAAGCAAGCCGCAGATCCTTCGACTCGCTACGCTCGCTCAGGATGACAAACCTAAGTTAGAGCGCAGCGGCCTGTTCGGCTTTTTCCCAGCGCTTGGGGCGCTTGTTCTGCTGCAAAACTTTCTTACGCAGGCGCAGCGACTTTGGCGTGACCTCAACGAACTCGTCGTCGGCGATGAACTCGATGGCCTGCTCGAGGTTCAGGGTCTTGTAGGGAACGAGGCGGATGGCGTCATCGGCGGTGGACGCGCGCATGTTGGTCATCTTCTTTTCGCGAACCACGTTCACGTCAAGATCATTGTCGCGCGAGTGCTCGCCGACGATCATGCCTTCATAGACTTCAACGCCCGCTCCGACGAAGAGAATTCCGCGCTCCTGGAGCCCATTGAGCGAGTAAGTTGTCGTCGGCCCCTGGCGGTCCGCGATAAGCGCGCCCGTGGGCCGCTGCGGAATCTCGCCCTGATAGGGAATGTAGCCGTCGAAGAGCGTGTTCATGACGATGGTTCCGCGCGTCTCCGTGAGCATTTCCGAACGCAGGCCGATGAGGCCGCGGCTGGGAACGCGGAACTCGAGGCGCACGCGCCCTGAGCCGTGATTGTGCATCTTGGTCATTTCGCCCTTGCGCGGGCCAAGCTTTTCAATCACCGTGCCTGTGAATTGCTCGGGCACGTCGATGGTGAGGTGCTCGACCGGCTCCATGCGCACGCCGTCAACGACCTTGGTGACAATCTCCGGTCGGCCGGCCATAAGCTCGTAGCCCTCGCGCCGCATCATCTCAATCAAGATTGCAAGTTGCAGCTCGCCACGGCCCAGCACCTTGAAAGCGTCGGGCGATCCAGTTTCTTCCACGCGAATTGAAACGTTGGTGAGCAATTCTTTTTCCAGGCGCTCGCGCAGGTTGCGACTGGTGACGTATTGCCCTTCGCGCCCGGCAAAGGGCGAGGTGTTCACATTGAATTGAATAGCAATTGTCGGCTCGTCGATGACGATGAGCGGCAGGGGTGAAGGGTTCTCGACGCTGGTGATGGTTTCGCCGATGGTGATGCCTTCGACGCCGGCCACGGCAACAATGTCGCCAGTCGCGGTTTCCTGGGTCTCAATGCGCTTGAGGCCGGAAAAGGTGAACAGCTTGGTGATGCGGGTTTTGTAGAGCGAGCCGTCGCGGCGGGAGATGTTGACTTCGTCGCCGGCATGAAGCGTGCCCTGAAAGACGCGGCAGATGGCGATGCGGCCGAGGTAATCGGAGTAATCGAGATTGGCGACCAGGATTTGCAGCGCGCCCTCGGGATCGCCGGTCGCTTCAGGGATCGTATCCACAATCGCCTTGAACAGCGGCTGCAGATCCACGCCCGGCTTAGCCGGGTCCATTGTGGCGGTACCATCCTTGGCGACGGCGTATAGGACGGGAAAATCGAATTGCGATTCGTCCGCGTCGAGGTCGATGAACAAGTCGTAAATTTCGTTCAGCACTTCCTGCGGGCGCGCGTCTGGGCGGTCGATCTTGTTGATGACCACGATGGGCGGCAGCTTGGCCTCAAGGGCTTTCGACAGCACATAGCGCGTCTGGGGCAGCGGGCCTTCGGCTGCGTCGACCAGAAGCATGACGCCATCGACCATTTTGAGAGCGCGCTCAACCTCGCCGCCAAAATCAGCATGGCCTGGGGTGTCAACGATGTTAATTTTTCCGAGGCCGAAGTTAATGGCCGTGTTCTTGGCGAGAATCGTGATGCCGCGCTCACGCTCTAACTCGTTTGAATCCATCACGCGCTCGGCGACCTGCTCATTGGCGCGAAAGGTTCCGGCCTGGCGCAGCATGCCGTCCACCAGCGTCGTCTTGCCGTGGTCAACGTGGGCGATGATGGCGATATTGCGTATCGTCTGGCTCACAAGTACGTTTGTCCTTTGCGTGTGGCCGGCTACGCGGGCTGCGCGACGGCGGAGGGAGTGAAAATCAGTTGGTGCGCCGCACAGCACGGCACTTCTTCATTCTACCAGCCGCGGCGATCAGCCGCCGTTTGTCCGGGCGATTGACCGCCGGGGCGAGGCCATGGCGCCGCGATGGTGGTCCCTTTCCGCGCGCGTGCGGAGCCGCTTGCCCGTCTGAAGGAAGAATGCGGCACTGACCATGGCAATGTGGGAAAAAGCCTGAGGAAAGTTTCCCACCATGCGCTGATGTTCGATGTCGTACTCCTCGGAAAGCAGGCCGACGTCGTTGCGCAGGCGCAGAAGTTTCTCAAACAGCGTCCGCGCTTCGCGCTTTCGGCCGACAGCCTGCAAGGCGCTCACCATCCAGAAGCTGCAGGCGATAAACAGGCCTTCCCCGGGCGGAAGCCCATCGTCGACCTTCGAGCAGTTGTAGCGTTGGACCAGACCGTCGGGCATCAGGCCGCGCTCGATGGCCTTCACTGTGCCCTTTACGCGCGGATCGCTGCCTGGCAAAAAACCGACCACCGGCATAAGCAAGAGCGCTGCATCGAGCTGCTGGGATCCGTAGGATTGCATAAAACTGTTCCTCTTCCGGTCAAAGGCTTTGGCGCAAATCTCCTTATGGATTTTGTCGCGGATCGCCTTCCATTTTTCGACGGGGGCGTCGTATTTAAGTTTCTCAGCCAGCAAGACGGCGCGGTCGAAGGCGACCCAGGCCATCATCTTTGAATAGGTGAAATGCTGCAGAGGCCCACGCATTTCCCAGATTCCGTGATCGGGATCTTTCCAGATGGTCTCAAGATGTTTCAGCAACAGAACCAACACTCGAAAGTCGTTCTCGGAATGTTGACGCATGCTCTGCTGGGCGTGAAAGAAGGAGTCAAGCATCTCACCGTAGATATCGAGCTGCACCTGCTGGGAGGCGGCGTTGCCGATGCGGACGGGGCGCGAGTTTTCATAGCCGGGGAGCCAATCGACCGTCGATTCCACCAGGCTGCGCTCGCCCCGGAGCCCGTACATGATCTGTACCTGGTCCGGGCTGCCGGCGAGGGCGCGCAACAGCCAGTCCTGCCACGCGACGGCTTCATCAAAGTATCCGGCGTTCATGAGCGCAAGCAGGGTGAAGGTGGTGTCGCGCAGCCAGCAGTAGCGGTAGTCCCAATTGCGCACGCCGCCAATTGACTCGGGAAGAGAAGTGGTGACGGCGGCGACGATGCCTCCTGTGGGCCTGAAGGTCATGGCTTTGAGGGTGATCAGCGAGCGCTCGACGGCATCGCGATATTTGCCGTTGTATTTGAGGCGCGTGCTCCATGCGCGCCAGATGCGAAGGGAATCGTTGAGCGCGCGCTGGAAGTCAATTTGTTTGGGATCGGGCTCGTAGGACGCGCCGTAGGTGAGCGTGAACCAAACTCTCTGGCCCTTGCGCACGGTGAATTCCGCAACGGTCTTGAGGTTCTCGCCGTGAACGGGCACGGAAGCATGCAGGACGGCAAGAGCCGGGCCTGCGACCGCGCGGACACCATCGCGGGATGCCGGTGACCCACGGCACGGTGCGACCGTAATCGAAGCGAAGGGCCAGCTCCATGCGCAACTTGACGCTGCCGCGCACGCCCTCGACGATACGCACCACGTCAGAATGGTTGCCGCGCGGAGGCATGAAATCAATCAGGCGTACGGCTCCATCGGGTTGTTCAAACGTGGTTTCAAGAATCGGGAGTGTGGTCGCGGTAACGGCGCGAAGTGGTCCATTCACCTCCTGCCGGAGCGATTTTCCAATAGCCGTTTTCTTCCGTCCCGAGGAGCGCGGCGAAGCAGGCGGGCGAGGAGAAATCGGGCCAGCAGAGCCAGTCGATGGAACCGTTGTTATCAACCAAGGCGGCAGTTTCGCAGTCGCCGATGAGGGCATAGTTTTCGATTTTTGAAGGCATCGTTTGTTTTTTATTGCTCGTGATAACTGCGCATCAAACCGCCATCAATGACAAAGGTTGAGCCGGTTATATAGGCGGCGTCGTCTGAAACGAGAAAGGCCACCAGACCGGCAACATCGCCGGGGCTGCCCAGACGGCCGAGCGGAATGTTGGCCAGTAACGCATTGAGCTTGGGCTTGTCGTTGAGCAGCGCGGTGTTGATGGGCGTGGCGACGGCGCCGGGCGCTACGTTGTTGACCGTAATTCCCAGCGGTCCCAGCTCAACGGCCAGATCGCGCATCAACATGCGCAATCCGCCCTTGCTGCAACAGTAGGTGGCGAAACCGGGGAAGGCCATATCCTCGTGCACCGAGCTGATGTTAACAATGCGGCCTGGGCGCTTCGCGCTGCGGAGCCTTTGGACGAAAGCTTGCGTGAGGAAAAATGGCCCACGCAGATTCACCGCCATGATTTTGTCGTAATCGGCTTCGGAAGTATCCCAGAAGTCCGACTTATGTTCCATTCCCGCGTTGTTTACCAGGAAGTCGGCCGCGCCGAAACGTTTCCAGGCTTCATCAACCAGGCAGCGGTCATCGCCGGTGCTGGTTACATCCGCGCGAACGATTTCGCCTTCACCGCCCGCCTGTTCGATGGCTTGGAGCGTGTCCTTGGCGCCGGCCGGGTCGCCGATGTAATCGACGATGACCTTGGCGCCTTCGCTGCCGAGCCGTTTCGCGATGCCTTGACCGATCCCCGAACCTGCTCCGGTGACAATTGCGACCTTTCCCGCCAACCGCTGCATGGATCACTCCCGCGTGCCAACTTCGCGCGTCTCTTTTGCGTTGGATGCGGGGCTCAGGCAGAGCGCCCATAGATGGAGCGATGCTGCGGAGGTTTATGCGCGTTGCTGCCTCTCCCGCTTCTCAACGGATTCAACGCGGTGTTCACACTTCAGGCGCCGTCGGCCCGATACGATGAACTCAAGCGCCTATGAGGGCCGAGGCTGGCGGAGCGTCTGCGGATTGCTTGCAAACCCATGATATTAATTTAGATACGTGTGCACCAAGTCGGTCTACCCGTCTTGTCCCCCACTATGCCCCTCCACATTTCCAACCCGCAAAGGTGCTCGCTCCATGGGCTGGCTTGCGCCTTTTTATTTGCTGCTGCTTTTGCGGGCGCCCAGGTGCCAAGCGAGATGCCTTCCGCGCCCGAGCCGGCGCGCCGCCCGAAGCGGAGTCACTGACCATGTTTCCGCATTCCGAGACAGCTCGCTACTGGGTTTCGGGCCAGGCGAACAGCATCCTCCAGGCGCACGGGCATTTTCATTCGCCCTACGAGGGACCGAACAGTCTCATCGACGATTTCGAGACCAAGGCGTCAGAAGTTGCGACGCTTTATCTCGGCTATCAACTGTGGCCGAACAGCCGGTTCAATACGGATCTGATCGTCAATTTTGAGAATGCCGGGGGCCGCGGCATTTCCGCAGGCGCTAGGACTGGCGGGCGAAACGAATGTCGACGTTGTTCGCGACCCCAGCCTTGGTGTCGGGCCCTATCTTGCGCGCGGCGAAATTCATCAGATCATTGGATTGACCGGCGAGATGACTGATCAGGACCGCGGGCCGCTGATGCTGGCATCAAAAGTGCCGGCGCGTCGATTTGAGATTCGCCTTGGGAAGATGACGCTTCCCGACACTTTCGACGTCAACTCCGTTGGTTCCGACAGCCACCTGCAGTTCGCCAACTGGACGATTGTCAACAACGGTGCATGGGACTACGCGGCCGATACGCGCGGCTATACGTATGCCGGAATTCTGGAGTACGACGACAAGGTGTGGTCGGCGCGCTATGGGATCGCGGCGATGCCCACTGTCGCGAACGGCACGGACCTCGATTGGGACTTGAGACGCGCCAGCGGGCAAAATTGGGAGTTCGAACTGCGCAAGGGGTTTTTCTCGATGTGGCTGAATCCGAAGCGGCAGGGTGTGGTGCGCGTGCTGAGTTACGTGAATCACGCGCATATGGGCAACTACCGGGGGTCGGTCAACCAATTTCTCCAAGGCCATGTAGCGACGCCCGAGATCACCAACACCGAACGATTTGGCGCGGTGAAATATGGCTTTGGACTGAACACCGAACAGGAAGTGACCGATAGCCTGCGGCTGTTTGGGCGGCTTGGCTGGAACGATGACCGGAACGAATCGTTCGCATACACCGAGGTGGGACAGACTATCGAATTCGGCGGCGACTACAACGGCCAGAGCTGGCGGCGCAAGAATGACAAAGTGGGCGTGGCATATGTTTCGAACGCCATCAAGCGCGATCACCAGAATTATCTGCACTACGGCGGGCTGGGCTTCCTGCTGGGCGATGGCAATCTGCGCTACGGTCGCGAGGACATAGTGGAGTGGTATTACAACGCCCATATCTGGCGTGGTCTATATGGCATGATTGGCGGAACGCAGATTGCACATCCGGGCTACAACGCTGATCGCGGGCCGATTTATGTAGCTACAGTGCGGGCGCACATCGACTTCTGAGAAGGCAGAAAGCAGAGAACAGAAACAGGGAACTACGAGCGCACTGCCTCGTTTAATCGAAAGGCAGGGACGATCGTTTCGCTCAGAACCTTGAGCCTGCTTTCAAGCATTTCAGCAGATTCGGGAGAAGCCGGCGCGTTCACGGGAATCAAATCCGCCGACGAGCGGCCTTCTTTCGCCAGCTTTACCCACTCCGACATCTCGCCGATGTATCGCTCAAGCGCCTGCGAGGGAGTGTTGCAATCGTCAACCACGAGGTAAGCGGAGGGCAGATCGCCGACTACCACCCATAACCACTCATCCACATCAGGACGTGACGGTTCGATCCGGAAGAGGAAGACCGCGACGATTTTTCCATAGCCGTCTCCAAAGTAGGCATCTCGAACCGACAGGCACCACGCGAATCTTGAAATATAGTCTTGAGCTTTGAAAGCCAACTCCCGCAGAAGCCGCGCATCTTCCGCGTCGTCGCCAAAAATCTGGTCGACTGGTATGACGCCGCTAACCGGTAACTCAGTGCTTCTCTGTGACATGACTCGCCCGATTCCAGGGACTTAGCAGAGGCCCAGTGGCAAGGACTGGAAGTGACGGGAGCAAGGAGCCAGAAGCGAAAGGCTCATTTGCCTGGCGTTGGCTGTTCTTGCGGCTGGTCTGGCAAAGTATAGATTATTTCGCCGGGCTTGGCGTAGTGGAGCTTTTCGCGCGCCTCGCGCTCGATGGCGTCAGGATCAGAATTCAGATGATCGATGCGCTGGCGCATCTGCGCATTTTCCTGCTGAAGATCCTTGATCTGCTGCTGCAAGGCGCGGTCTTCGGCGCGTTTTTGCTGCCATATCGACAACCCGTGGTTTCCGTAGACAACGTGCCACGTGACCAGCAGCGCGAGCACGATCGCGACCACGGTGCCTGCCGGCCGCCAAAGGCGTTCTGTCAAATCAAGCGCCCGCGCGCGCAGCGAAACTCGCTTGGCAGCGGGTGCTTTCGTCTTCCCTTGCACAATCTCTTCCGGCATCGAATCCCAATCCGCTTCTTCTAATTCAGCACAAACTTCTCGGCCGCCGCCCCCAGAGCCTTGGTGTCCTGCTCGTTGCGCGCTTCAGTGTAGGCGCGAACAACCGGTTCCGTACCCGAAAGACGGTAGCAAACCCACGAGCCATCGTCGAGAATCAGCTTGAGCCCGTCGGTCCTGACGACAGAGACGACTTTGCGCCCGTCCAACTCTTTCGGATCGGCCTTCAACTTCTCAGTGAACGCGGCTTTCTGCTCCGCGGTCAAGTGGAAGTTCTCTCGAACCGGGAAATAGGAACCAACCTTGGCAAAAAGCGCCTTTAATTGCACGCCCAGGCTGGTGCCGCGGGTGGCCACCATCTCCGCGACGAGGAGGCCGGCAATGATACCGTCTTTCTCCGGGACGTGGCCGCGGATGGTGAGCCCAGCGGACTCCTCGCCGCCAATGGCGATCTTGTCCTGATCGATGAGAGCACCAATGTATTTGAAGCCGACCGGCGTTTCGTAGAGCGGAACTTTGTAGTATTCGGCCAGCGCATTGATCAGGTTGGTGGTGGCCACGCTCTTGGCCACGCCATTTTTCCAGCCGCGCGTTTCGACAAGGTAGTCGAAGAGCAGCGCGATGACGTAGTTGGGCTGGATGAATGTGCCGTCGCCGTCCACGATGCCAAAGCGGTCCGCGTCGCCGTCGGTGGCGATGGCCAAGTGCAGCGCCGATCTCTTTCATTTTCTTCTTCGCGGCACCGAGCAGCTCATCGGAGGGCTCAGGCGCGTGTCCGCCGAAGAGCACGTCACGGTAGTCGTGGACGGTTTCAACGGTGACGCCGGCCTGGCGGAGCAAATGGCAGGGATAGCCTCGGCCCGCGCCCCAGAAGGGATCGTAGACAACCTTGATTCCCGACTTGGCAATTGCTTTCAGGTCCACAAGCTCAGCGAGGCGGTTTAGAAAGGCGGGCTTCACATCCGTGGTTTCAAAGTTCTCCGCGTTGGGGCTGGGAATGCCGCCGCCTCCGCCGCTCGCGATCTTGTCGATCGCTGCTTCAATCTGCTTTGTGGCTTCAGGCAGCGCGGGCGCGCCATCGGGCGTGGAGTACTTGATGCCGTTGTACTCGGGCGGATTGTGCGAGGCGGTGAAGTTGATGGAGCCTGAAGTTTTGAGGGTGCGCACAGCGTAGGCGATGGCCGGGGTGGGGGCGGCGTCGGGAATCACAATGGGCGTAACGCCTGCGCCGGCCAGCACTCGAGCTGCTTCAGCCACAAAGCTCTCGCCGAGAAAGCGCGGATCGCGGCCGACCAGAACGCGATGCGGGGCAGGGAGAGTTTTGACATACGCGGCGATTCCCGCCACAGCCAGCCGGATATTGGCCACTGTAAACTCGTCGGCCACAATTGCTCGCCATCCCGAGGTGCCAAATTTGATCGCAGTGCTCATTGGTTTCTCCACGCGCGGCAGCTTCGCTGGCCGCAAAGTTCATACTGCAACACCGCGGCGGGATCGGCAAGCCGGGCCGCGTTTTTTGATCGGCGGTCCAGTCGGGGATTGGGACGAGCGGGCGCGGATTTCCCGCGACGCAGATCATGTCTCTGGGTGGCGGGTGGCCGGACCATTGCGTGAGGAGAGATAAATCTTCGAGCGGAATTGCAAGGATGGCGTCTGTTTCAGCAAAGGGGATCCTGGCCCAATCGACAAATACGATGGCGTTCTTCGGAACGGCCATAAGGGGGAAATATGCCATTGCACAGTTGCGCAAATGCAAGACCCGCAAAGACAGCCTCAATCCTCGCCGCCCTGCTCGCGGTCGCTATCACGCTCCTTGCGCCGCGCGCGAACGCGCAAGCCAACTCTGAAGACACAAAACCCAGCCAAGCCAAGCCGGCGGCGCCAATCGCTCCGGAAATCGTCCGGACAATCTTCCTGACCAACGCCGCCTCTGAGCGAAACGACTTTAACGATATTCAAACCGATCTGCGCAATGTACTGCCGAAGTCGAAGATATACGGCATACAAACTCAGGACGCAATCACCATTGAGGCCACGGCCGAGGATATGGAGACGGCGCAGACGCTAATCGCCGATCTCGACAAACCGCGGAAGCTCTATCGCCTGACATACACGATCACCGATATCGACGGCGGCAAGCGCCTGGGGGCGCGGCAGTTCACTCTGCTGGTTACTTCGGGAGAGAAGTCGACGTTCAAGCAGGGCAGCCGCGTGCCCATAGTGACCGGTACACTCGCAGGCCAACCTGCAGGCACGCAGGTGCAATACCAGGACGTAGGGCTAGCCATTGAAGCGCATGTAAACGGGTCGCCGGACGCGCTCAATCTGTACACAAAAGTCGAGCAATCGAGCCTCGCGGAAGATAGACCGGTAGCTTCAGCGCAGGATCCGGTCGTTCGTCAGACCACCTTAAACGAATCGTCGGTGTTGTCGCAGGGCAAGCCGATGGTCCTTGGAACGCTCGACCTTCCAGGCACCACGCGGAGCCAGGAGATCGCAGTGGTGGCGGAGCTGGTCCGCTAGGGTCTTCGAGGAGTTTGTATTGCCGCGGCCCAGGCGGAGCGTGGCCTTTCCCGCGTTCCGCTTCGGCAAGGCCTCTCCAAGATTGAAAATGCGACGTCCGCATTTGATCGGACGACTGCGAAGCTCCGCCAATTCCGGAGTAAAGTGGTGGCAGAATCGTATTCAATCAGGAGGGCCAATGATCGAAGCGACGTCAACCGCCCGCATTGTGATGACCACGGTGGTCAGCCCCGAGGAAGCCACTCGCCTGGGCCGGACACTCGTGGAGGAGCGCCTGGCTGCGTGCGCCACACTCCTTCCGCCGGTTCACTCGATCTATCGCTGGCAAGGAAAGATTGAATCGTCCACCGAGACTCTGCTGCTGCTCAAGACAGCTATTGACCAATTGCCGGCTCTTGAAGCGCGGCTCCAGGAACTTCACAGCTATCAAACTCCGGAGTTTCTGGTGCTTGAGATCGAGGCCGGCAGTCATTCTTACCTTGAATGGCTGCGCGCGAATCTTGGTTCGCCGCGGAGTACCAAAGTGTAAACGAACGTCATAAGCGCAAAGCGACCCTCTGGTATTCTTGTTGGGGTTTGTCCTCATGCGCTGGCTCTTTATCGCCTTTCTCGCTTCGCTTGTGGCGCTGCTGATTGCAGCCGCGGGTGCTGCCCGCCATGTCTGGCGACACAGAGCGAAGCCGGGGAACAGACCGTCGGCTGCCGTTGACCGGGCCGAGGAGCCCGACCTCGAACTGAAACCCTGACCATTTTGTAATGAGATGAGTTGACTGGCGGTTTCATAGGGAACTGTCAGGCTCAGTGTCCCGTCATACACTAAGCATTGCCGCAATATTGCAGTCCGTTAGACGAGTTGTTGCTGAAAGGAACTCCCCAGACGTGAGCACCAAGACCATTGACCTCGCAAATGCGAAGACTCCAGTTGATATATCTATCGCTCATAGCCCCGATTCCGACGATGCCTTTATGTTTTATGGCCTGGCGACGCAGAAAATTCGTGTGCCCGGCTACCGCTTTAATCACACGCTCAGCGACATTGAGACGCTGAACCGCCGCGCGCGCGATGAAGCTTTTTACGATATCACGGCGGTCAGTTTTCATGCGTATCCGTATTTGCAGGAGAATTACACGCTGATGGGCTGCGGCGGCAGTGTTGGCGAGGGCTACGGCCCCATGGTGGTTTCCAATCGAATGCTCGATGTAAACGAACTAGGCCGCATTCGGGTCGCCGTGCCGGGTACGCTGACCACGGCTTATCTTGCGCTCAAGATCCTGAATCCGGAGATCAAGACGGTTACCGTTCCGTTCGACCGCATCATTCCAGACATTCTGGCGGGTAAATATGAAGCGGGGCTTATTATTCACGAGGGCCAGCTCACCTATTCCACCAGCGGTCTATTCAGGGTGGTTGACCTGGGAGCATGGTGGCGCGAAACTACGGGGCTGGTGCTGCCGCTGGGCGGCAACGCGATTCGTCGCTCGCTGGGGGCTAAAACGCACAAGGTCCTCTCCAAGGCGCTGCGCGACTCGATCCGGTATGCGCTGGAGCATCGCGAGCCTGCTCTTGAATATGCGATGCAGTTCGCGCGCGACCTGGATACCTCGATGACGAGCCAGTTTGTAAGCATGTACGTGAACGAGCGTACGCTCGACTACGGCGCCGACGGCCGCGAAGCGATCCGCAAGCTGCTCGCAATGGGGCACGAGCGCGGCATTATCCCGATGGCTCCGCAAGTGGACTTTGTGGATTAGCGGGAATTCCCGGTTGCGGCGTCGATTTTGGCGCGAAGGATGTCGTTTTTTGCCCGGGGCGCCCACGGTACTTGTGGGGTGCCGATGCCGCCCGAAGGTCATTGTTGCTGTCCAATAATGTTTGCCTCATTTTCTAAATTTTTTCTAATCTCTGCCGATGCTTCTAAACAGGAGCATTGTCCGCATGGCCTCGCACGAATCGCCCACACTTCTGCTTGCATCGCCCGATCCGGCTCTTCTTGGTGCGGTTGAGCCGCTGCTTCAGGCGGCCGGGGCGCGCGTGGAAGTAGTTCTTTCCGCGCAGGCGGCGCTTGCGTTTCTCGTCCGCGGGAATCCGCCTGCGCTATTTTTGCTGGATGCGAGACTGCCCGACATACCGATTGGCCAGTTGCTGGCTGCCGCGCGAGCCATTGGCGACGGCCCGCGCGTGCCTATCGCTCTAGTTGCAGAAAGCGTGGCCCAGGAATGGATCGACCGCCTCGCCGACGGCGTGATCGACGACCTCATTCTGCGCTCGGCGGAACTTGCATACTGGCAGCTTCGGATCGATCTGCTGCTGCGTAGCCAGCGGCTGGCGCTCGAGCTCGAAACACTGCGCGAAGCCGCAATTCGAAATGCACAGTTCGATCGCCTCACCGGCGTTTACAACCGGGAGACGATGCTCTCCATGCTGTTCCGCGAGACCGACCGCGCGCAGCGCATGAACAGTTCCATGAGCCTGGTGCTCTTCGATATCGACGACTTTGGCCACTGGAACTCGCGCCTCGGCGTAGACGCGTGCGATGAACTTCTATGTCAGGTGGCGAGCCGGACCGGGGCGCTGTTGCGCAGCTACGATCTGCTGGGACGGCCGGGTATGGATGAGTTTTTGATTGCGTTGCCCGCGTGCAGCCCAGCAAGCGCGATGATCCTGGCCGAGCGCCTTCGCGTCGACGCGTTCTCAGTGCCCTTCCGTGTGGCAGGGGAAGCCATTCGACTTTCCGCGTGTTTTGGGATCGCCAACAGCCGCGGCCGTTCACCAGTTGTGGTTTTGCGCGAGGCTGAGAAGGCTCTGGAATGGGCCGAGGCCGCAGGGCCGGAGTCCATCCAATGTTTCGGATGCTCGCAGGAACCGGCACCATCGCCGGTGAAGTTTCTTTCCGCGAGTTCAGGCGACGAATTGCTGGCGTGGTAGCGGAGTTTATTCCGAGCTCGTCCGTTTTCGTCTGCCGCAGAACGCGGCGGGTGAAAACAAGTGGGGAAACGCCGGGCGGGGAACTATCTACGATGTCAAAGCGACTTCCGATTCCAGGAACTGTTGAAAGACGTCATTGGAGAGGAGGCGTCCGCGTGCGGTGAGCTGAACTCGATCACCTTCGTGGATCAGCAGGCCATCGTCGACCAGCCGCTCGACCGTCTGCATTGCTGGCGCGAGCATTTCAGGGCCGAATTCGCGTGCGAGAGCGGTGACGTCCACGCCTTGATTCATGCGTAGCCCGAGGAACCATGCTTCCTCGAATTGCCGAGCGGGCGAGAGGCGCGTCATCTCCGGTGCTGCAGGGCCCGCCAGATATTCCTTCAGGTCGTCGGCGGTGGTGAAGCGAAGCACATAGGGATGTCTTGGTTGTCCACCGAGGCCGTTCCAAGAGGCTGCTGCATGCAATGCCATTGAGGATGCGTCCAGGCCGAGTCCCAGGTAAGGCCGCCGTTGCCAGTAGCGCATGTTGTGTTTCGATTTGAATCCGGGCCGCGCGAAGTTCGAGATTTCGTACTGGGCGAGGCCGGCGCTTTCAAGCCGGTCAATGGCGCGCTCGTACATGCGAGCGATCGTGTCGTCACACGGCACCAAATCCGCACGATAGCGAATGCCGCCCTTGAGCATTTCGCGCCCGAGCCGCGAATCCTCGTCAACTTCAAGCATGTAAACGCTGGCATGAGGCACGCCGGAGTCGACGAGCACCTCCAGAGACTCTTCCCATGTGGCGGAGGTTTGCCCGGCCAGACCCGCAATCAAATCCACATTCAGGTTTGTGATTCCCGCCGCGCGCAACCGCCGCAAATCAGCCTCGACAATTGCGCGGCTGTGCAGACGGCCGCTCGCGTGCGCTTCCGAATCCACAAAGGACTGCACACCAAGGCTCACGCGGTTCACGCCAGCGGCCGCCATCGCTGCCAAAGTCGAGTCGGCTATTTGGCCCGGCGCGCATTCCATTGTGATCTCAGCATCGGCGTCGAGATCGAATTCTGCCCGGATCGAGTGAAAGAGCCGCGTTAGAAGATCGGGCGCTAACAGGCTGGGCGTTCCACCGCCGAGATAGACCGTGTCCACGCGCCGCGGGCACTCCGTGCCCATACTCTTGGACCAGATTGAGGCTTGAGAAAGGTCCTCGATCAGCCGGTTGACATAGCGCTCGTGGTCCGCCGCCGGGTACACGCCCGAAGCGAAATTGCAATAGGTGCACTTCGACCGGCAAAAGGGGATGGAAACGTAAATCCCGAGAGCGTTGTCGGCGTTACCAGTCATGAAAAGATTGTTTCACGAAGATGGAGTCATTCGGCACCGGAGACTCCGCCGGGGCTCATGCAATCATTGATTAGAAGGAGATCCGGATTTGAAAGCCTGGCCGGTTGTTGCCATCCTCGTCATCCAGGCCATCCTCTTTCTTGGGCACTGGTTCGTTTACTCCACTTTCATCGCGTTTTGGCCCGGCCTCGCTCCCGCTGCGATCGCAGATCTGCGTGTTGCACTGCTTGTCCTGGCCTTCAGTTTCGTAATCGCGTCGCTGCTGTCCTTCCGCTATTCCAATCCTGCCGTCCGGGTCATCTACTGGGCCGCGGCTGTCTGGCTCGGATTCCTCAACTTCTATTTCTGGGGGTCGCCAGTTATTCGGCTGATGTGGCTGGCAATCAAGTATTCGCACCTGGCTGCGGATCCCGGCACGTTCCGCGCTCCGCTGGCAGGCGCTATCTATTTGATTGCGACGCTCACCGGAGTCTACGGCCTCATCAATGCCCGGGTGATCCGTATCCGCCGCGTTCCGGTGAAAATCGCTAACCTGCCCGAGTCCTGGCGCGGTCGCAGAGCTGTTCTAGTGAGTGATCTGCATTTGGGACCGATCAACGGCGTCCAATTTTGCCGGCGTGTGGTTACATTGGCTTCGAAGCTCCAGCCCGACGTAGTTTTTATTCCAGGCGACCTTTTTGACGGCACAAAAGGCAATCTCGATCAATTGTTAGCGCCGTTTCACGCGCTCAAGCCGCCACTCGGCGTTTTCTTTTCCACCGGCAATCACGAGGAATTCACTTCGCCAAAGCTTTACATCGACGCCATTCGGCGGGCAGGCATCCGGGTTCTGGCGAACGAGCAGGTTGTGATCGATGGACTCAGAATCGCAGGCGTGCTGTATCACGATTCGTCCTCGCCGCTGCACATGAAGGCCGCGCTTAGCGGCATGGAGCCTGCGGGCTCACAGACGGCCGGGTCACTTCCCGGCATTCTGCTGAACCACGCTCCCGCGCGCCTGCCTATCGTGGAGCAGGCAGGCTTCAGTTTGCAGCTCTCCGGTCACACGCACGGTGGGCAATTTCTTCCTTATACTTGGATCACGCGCCGCGTCTACGGGCGCTTTACAAGCGGCCTGCACAGCTTTGGATCGCTCACGGTCTACACGTCAACGGGAGCCGGAACCTGGGGTCCTCCCATGCGCGTCGGAACCCGGCCGGAGATCGTTCTGCTCGAATTTGTTTAGCCGCGTTTATTCTGTGGGCATGCAATTTCACAATCTTGGAGAACCCTGTTTTGAACACTGAATCGACCGCGCCAGGATCGACAGCAAAGGGCCAGCCCGTAATTCGCACGCACCTTAGCGGGTTCAATCTGCTCATGAGTCCGCGTCTGAACAAAGGAACGGCATTCACTGAGGCGGAACGAGACACGTTCGCTTTGCATGGCTTGCTTCCGCCACACATCGGAACCCTTGAAAGCCAGCGTGAGCGCCGCAAGCGCGTGCTCGACAGCTCCCCGACCGCGTTCGACAAGTACAGTTACATGCGCGATCTGCAGGACAACAATGAGACGCTGTTTTACTCGCTCATTGCTAATAACATCGAAGAGCTGCTGCCGATTGTCTACACGCCCGCAGTGGGCGAGGGCTGCCAGCGGTTTTCCGAAATCTGGCGCAAGCCTCGCGGCCTCTTCCTCAGCTATCCCAACAAAGATCGAATGGAACAGATTTTTTCGAGCCCCCACTTCGATCCGATACGCTGCATCGTGGTCAGCGACGGGGAGCGAATTCTCGGCCTCGGCGATCAAGGCGCCGGCGGGATGGGCATTCCCATCGGCAAGATGGCGCTGTATACGGCGTTGGGCGGTATACCTCCCGAGCATTGCCTGCCGGTGCTGCTCGATGTGGGCACCGACAATGAAGCGCGGCTCGACGATCCTATTTACGTCGGCTGGGAACACAAGCGCATTCGCGGACAGGAGTACGACGACTTTATCGAAGCCTTTGTGACGGCCGTAGAGCGCCGGTGGCCGCATGTTCTTTTGCAATGGGAGGATTTTGCAGGGGCGAATGCGGCGCGCCTGCTGGAGCGTTACCACGATCGGCTGTGCACCTTCAACGACGACATCCAGGGAACCGCGGCCGTGACGACCGCCACGCTGCTCGCGGCTGTGAATGCAACCGGCATTCCGCTGCGGGAACATACGATCGCGATGTTCGGCACGGGGTCGGCCGGCGCCGGAATTCTGGATTTACTGATTGCCGCGATGAAAGAAGAGGGGCTGAGCGACGAGCAGGCGCGACGGCGCATTTATGCGTTCAATCACCTGGGCCTGCTTGTCGAGGGGTGCGAGGGAATTCGTCCCGCCCAACAACCGTTCGTGCGCAAGCGCGAGGACGTTGCCGGATGGGGTCTTTCGGCTCCGGGCTCAGGCGTGATCTCGTTGCTCGACGTCGCGCGGAACGCAGGCATCACGGTGCTGGCCGGCGTCAGCGCTCAGCCAGGGGCGTTCACTGAGGAGACTGTGCGCGAGATGGCGCGGCACACGCCGCGCCCCGTCATCTTTCCGTTGTCGAACCCCACCTCGCAGTCCGAGGCGGCGCCCGCCGACCTGCTGCGATGGACCGAAGGCCGCGCAATCGTCGGCACGGGTAGCCCTTTTGCTCCGGTCGAAGTCAACGGCAAACTTGTCCGCATCGCGCAGGTCAACAACTCCTATATTTTCCCAGGGCTCTCTCTTGGCATTCTCGTCAGCCGCGCGCGGCGCGTAACCGACGGCATGATTATGGCCGCTGCCAAAGCGCTGGCCTCGCTTTCGCCTGCACGCCTGGACAAGAGTGCTCCGCTGTTGCCGCCGATAGCCGACTCCCGGAAAACGAGTGGCGCGGTCGCCGCGGCGGTTGGCCGGCAAGCAATGGCAGAGGGGGTCGCCGAGGCCTGCGACGAGGGAGATTTTGCTGAAAGAATTCGCGCCTATGTGTGGGAGCCGGAATACCAGCAGTATGAGCGCATCATGATTTCTCGCTAGGGCGGCTATTCCCCGGCCGGCACTTCTTCCAGCAATCGCTTCCACGTCTTCTGGTTTTTGCGGAAACTTTTCTTCAGATCCTCGAGAATCCGCTCGAAGTCCGCGTTGGTGCGAAGGTTGTTCCACGCGGGATTTTTCTGAAACCAGGGATAATTTTCGTTGCCGAGATAGATGGCGCGGCGCAGCCAGTGGAGGGCCTCGCTGGAGTCGCCATCGACGGCAAAGTACGTGGCAAGGCGGTAGGCCATTTCGCTGTCGGCCTCGGCAGCGGCGAGGGTGTCGTCCTTGAGCAAAGCGGCGCCGCGCTCCCGCGCATTTGCCTGCACGTAGCAGATGGCCAGCGTCGGCACGGCAATGCGCAACGAGGAGTCGTCGGCGATCACGCTTTCGAGAATCTCGATGGCCTTGCCAAGATTGCCCAACCGCATTTCCTGATAGCCCGACGAAGTTCGGAGCAGCGGATGGCGTGGCTCCAGCGCCAATCCCTTTTCGAGCTCGTCGCCGGCCAACTCGATTTGATTCTGATAGTGATAGACGCGGGCACGATGGTTGTAGAGAATGGCCGCATTTGCCGGATTGAGTTTGAGCGCGCGGCTGAATTCGCCTAACGCTTCGTCGTACATGCCGTCGCCGCGCAGCGCCAGGCCAGCCACCATGTGAACGTTCCAGTCGTTGGCAGCGCCGGCGAGCAGGTTGGCAATTCCGTGCCGCGCGGACTCTTTTTCGCCGCGCGACAGCAACATGTAGATGCGGTAGAGATTGGCCTCGGTCGACGCAGGGTCGAGTTTCAGCGCCTCGTCGAAGGCGCGGCGCGCGCGCATCACGTGGCTCTGCCCGCCGAAGCCGTGGCGCGCGTATTGCAACTCGGCGATGCCCAGCCCGCTCCATCCCGCGGCGAAACCCGGATCGGCTTCGATGACGCTCGAAAACAACTGATGAGCGCGATCGAGGTCCGCGAGAGAACCGGTGCGCACCATAAAGGAACTCAACAGCGCCCGCGCCTGCAGATAACGTTCGC
This sequence comes from uncultured Acidobacteriaceae bacterium, assembly GCA_963796785.1. Classification (GTDB taxonomy): domain Bacteria; phylum Acidobacteriota; class Terriglobia; order Terriglobales; family Acidobacteriaceae; genus Telmatobacter. The sequence continues at coordinate 43,191 of CAWCMW010000002.1, forward strand.
TGACCAGCCCGCGTAGCGATCCATCTCGGGCAGGGCCGCGCCCCGAGGTGCGGGTCGAGTCGCTGTTTTGACCGGCGCGCGAAGATTCGATTCCTTCCGCGGCGCCCATTCCCTGCAGCGTGGCGAACACTTCGTTTGAAATCTCAGACTGCACCGCAATCAGATCCAGAGACGCGACGCGAATGGAGCCGCCGGTGCGGACCGACTGCGAAGCAACATCGAGCAGTTGCCAGTTCAGATCGAATCCACTGTCGGAGCGGACAAAATTCCCTGCGAGCACAAATTTAACCAGCAATTTGTGTCCGACAATCAACGGATCCATCTGTGCCCATGGCTGCGCGCCTGCCAAAGGCATCAGCGCGCTCGATGGCCGCACGACCAATGAGGGAATCCGCGCCAGCCGGGCGGCAATCGCATCAGCGAGCGCGTATCCGTAAAGCGGCGCGGCCTCCGTTGCGCCGAGGTTCGCAAAGGGCAGCACAACCAGCGAGTTCTGTGTCTTTTGCTCTCCTGCCGACTCGCGAAATCGCTCGGCCAGCATTGAGAGCAGACCCGTGGTGCGCTTTTCCGCTTCGGGGCCCGTCAAGGGCAGGTTGGCTGCTGCATCGCCGGGAAGGATGCCGGTGTCAATGCGGAGGGCCTTCATGATCGTCTTGAGCCCTTCGCGAACCTCGGCCGCCGATGCCGTGCGCGCGCCGGGATTCTTCTCCAGGCAGGAGGCAATCACGCTTTTGAGCTCAACGGAGATCTCGGGGACAATCGCAGTCAGATCGTCCGGCTCCAAAAACTGAATGGCGCGAATGGCCTGGAAGTCTTCGGCGTCGGCGCGGGCGAACGGGTGGCGGCCGCCCGCAAGCTCATAGAGAATCACGCCCAGCGCCCACACGTCGGACTGCACGCTCGAATGCCCGGTGACAAATTGCTCTGGCGCCATGTAGCGGATGGTTCCGCCGCGTGCCGTGTACGTTGAGACGGCGGGCTTGTCTTTGGCCAGCGCTGGCTTAGCGGGGTCGAAGCGCGCATCTTCGGGAGCGATTCGCCGAGCGAGACCGAAATCCAGAATCTTGACCAGGCCGCCGTCGGTGAGCATCACATTCTGCGGTTTCAGATCGCGATGAAAAATGCCGAGCGCGTGTGCGGCCTGCAGCCCGTCGGCAATCTGAATTCCCACCGAGAGCACAAGCTGGAGAGTTGCCGGGCCGCGGGCGATCAATTCGTCCAGCGGCTGGCCGGGAACAAATTGCATGGCGATATAGGCTTCTTCGCCGCTCTCGCCGACCTCATAGATCGCGCAGACGTTGGGGTGCTCGATGGCCGAAGCCAGGCGCGCCTCGCGCAGCACTGTCGAACGCATCTGCTCTGCGGTCAGCAGCCCGGTGTGGAGCATTTTGAGCACTACGGGACGCTGCAGCAGCGTGTCGTTAGCCGCGTACACCACGCCGCTGCCGCCGGCGCCAAGGCGCCGCAGAATCTCGTAATGTGCAATTGTCTTGCGCTTCATCGCTCATCTCAAGTCTAGCTGCCATCGCGTAAGGACTGTCTCAAGATCAAGCTCTTCGCTGCGCCAATGTCGATCTGTTAACGTCGAATTGACAATGAGCGACGGGATCGGATTCTCGACACAAAACATGGGGTGCCAGGCCCGATTGCAAGAAAGCGCGCGACGGCCGAGAGTCATGATGGCGCTCGCCTTCGTGCTCTCCGCGCCGATTTCTCTTTGCGCCGCGCAGCAAGGCAATGAGATGCTGCCCCAGCAGCAGATTCAACAGAATGCGCCCGCAACGTCCGCTCCGCAAAGCGAAGCATCCTCTCCCACGCAGCAACCGGGCGCCGGCGCACAACTCCACACCGGAACCAGCAGCGGCCTCGATACTGATGCGCGCTTGCAGAATTTGCTTGCCGATCACCAATACCTTCGCATTCAGGCACAACTCGATCAGCTTTCTCCGGATCAGGCGCAATTTTATCGCGGTATTCTTGCCAATCGATCGAACCAGCTGGAACAGTCGGTCCAGCTTCTGGACCCGCTCGTCGACAAGGTGAGTGCGGGTGGCGACAAGGTTCGCGAAAAGCTGTTGCGCATGGCGCTCGCCGAAGATTACCTGCGCCTTGGTGAGTGGACCAAGGCCGATCAGGCCTACCAGGCTCTCGACGATCGACTTCACGCGAATTTGAGCTCCGGCGAGCAGGACGAAATTGAAATGCCGCTCAAGATGCTGCCGCTGGCCGCTGCCAATCCGCCCATTACGGTCGACGCGTGTAACCCCTTCAGGATTCAGGTCAGCAACGATCCTCTGGGCCTTATCGATGTGCCGGTTTTTATTGACGCGCGGTCCCACAGCTGGATGCTCGATCCGACTGCGCCATTCAATTTAATCTCGCGGTCCATTGCGCGCGACATCGGCCTCGACGCCTCACAGAAGTCCGTCACGATTCGCACGCTCACCGGACGCCCCATCGAGGTTCACTCGACGGTAATCCCGCGCATCACGATTGGCGGACGCCTCACGCTTCACAATGTAACGGCCTTCATCTTCGAAGACGCGGACTTTGCGTTTCCTGATTCCGGCTACCGGGTGGAGGGCGTTCTTGGGTATCCGGCGCTCGCTGCGATGGGAAGAATCACGGTTTCCGACAACACCATCCAGGTGAACCCCGCGAAGGAGGTCGATTCGTCTGCCGATCAGGATCGCCTGACTACGGGCGCCCATTTCTATCTTGACGGCGATGAAATCATCGTCGCTCTCGGGCGGGCCCAGGACCCCGGCGCCGATTCAACTTCGCAAGAGGGCTTAGGCGGGAGCCGCCGCGACGCCGGCGAAAGCGATGACCGGATGTTCGCCATCGACGCGGGCGGCCAGCAAACGTATTTAACGTCGCGCTGGTTCGACGAGCACGCCGCCGAATTCAATGGCAAAAAGATGGAACCATTCTCTTTTCCCGGCATGGATTCCGGGCCGAGGGCGGCCTATATTGCCGAGGATTTGCCACTGACGGTCGGCAATAAAACGATCGACCTTCATTACATCCCGGTCCTCACCCAGCCGCTCGGTTCGGCTGCGCGCGATGATGTGTATGGCGTGATCGGCATCGACGGACTCGACCAGCTCAACAGCTACACGTTCGACTACCGGACGATGCGGTTCAGCGCGACGGGCGAATAAGAAGGCGGGTGCCGACCAAAAGTTGCTGATCGCTACTTCTTGTCTTTTTCCAGCTTCATCTGTCCGCGGCGGCCTAGAGTGAGAATCGCGATTCCAAATACCAGCAGCACCAATCCCCACCACAAATTTGCGTCGATCCCCATGCTCTTTGCATATACGTCCATGTTGGAGCGCGTAGACAAACCGAAGGCTGTCAGAATGGTTCCGATCAATGTGAACAGCATGCCCATCGAGATACGCGGGTCGTAGATCATGATTTTTCCTTCCTGCTCAAACGAAGATCAAATTCACTGCGATCGCAACCAGCAGGACCCCTGCGGCCATCGCTTCCGGACGTTTCCACCACTTTGCGTTCGCCGATGCTCGCGGCGTCATTGCGTGCACAAGCCCTTTGAGTTCCTCATCCGGCCTCGCCTTTGTGAAGACGCTTACGAGTACAGCGGCCAGCAAACTCACGGAGAACGCCAGAATCGCCGTTCCAATACCCAGCACAATTCCGCTTGCAGGGTGAATCAGCGTGGCAATCCATCCGCCGTGGATGCCTGGCTGTTCGCCAGGAGGCAGCGCGAGCCCATGATGCAGAAGAGCTGCGGCCGCTCCGGCGATCAATCCCGCAAATGCGCCGTGGCCAGTAGCGCGCTTCCAGAAAGCTGCCAGCAACAACACCGCAAACAGAGGCGCATTCACGAACGCGAAGACCAGCATCATTGCTTCGAGAATGTTGTCGAATCGCATCGCGGCGCACGCCGCGCCGAAAGCAAGCAGCGCGCCACCCATCGCGGCCCATCGAGCGACAACAAGCAGCCGCTTATCGGCAGCGTTCCTGGCCAGCAGCGCCTGAAAGATGTCGCACGTGAAGACCGTGCTGAACGACGTTATGCTTGCAGCCACGCCGCCCATCAGGCAGGCCAACAGAGCGGTCATTCCGAGCCCCAACAGGCCCGTGGGCAGCAACTCGAGGAGCACGTTCGGCGTGGCCATCGCGTAATCGAGTTCCGCGCGGCCGTCGGCAGCCATGATCGGCTTTCCATCCGCGCCGGCTTTTGCGGGAACCAGGCCGCGCCCCGCTTCCACTGCCGGCGGCACAACGGTGATCTCGTGATAAATCACGCCGTTGTCGTTGTGAATCACGATCGACGTGTGCGGAGTGGGCAACGCCACCGCAATCAGCCCCGGAACGACCACGATGAAAGGCACGAAGATGCGGACCGCGGCGGCGATCATCGGACTTCTCTGCGCGGACTCAACATTCTTTGCCGCCATCGCGGTCTGCAGCAGCCTGAAGTCCGTGCACCACGTTCCGCCTCCCAGCACAAGGCCGACGCCAAGAACGAGGACGATGAGTCCGGCTCCCATGGGATGCATGTTAACCGCACCGGACGAAGCCTGCGCCATGCCGTGCGAGAAAGCCGCGGGTGCCGCAGCCTTCAACCCGCTCCAGCCGCCGATCCGCTTCAGCCCTAACAGGACAATGGGCAGCAGCCCTGCAATGGCAAGGCAAAACTGCATCGCCTGGTTGTACATCGCAGCGCCAAGCCCGCCGAGCAGAACATAGGCCAGCACGAAAGCCGCCGGCAGCCCCATAGCGAGGAGCAGAACTCCGGTTGGCGGCAAATTCAACGTGCCGGCAAGCCTATCGAAGATGTGGAGCGCCACAAACACGCGCGTCATGGCGTAGAGTGCGATCCCCGCGCTGAACACGGACATCGTGGCGAAAAGAAATGCATTCAGCACGCGCGTCTTCTGATCGAAGCGGAGGCCAAGATACTCCGGAATCGAACGGATGGCTCTTGCGCCCGATGCGGCGGCCGAATTTGAGCCGTAGAAGACGGGCATGAGGTAAAGACCCGCGAAGAGCATTGCGGGAATTGAGCCAAGCGCGAAGAATTCCACGCTGACCAGCCCATACCGCGTTCCGGCCGCGCCCATGCCGAGCACCTCCTGTGATCCGAGGCCGGCGCCGAGCATAGCCATGCCGCATAGCCAGCCGGGTAAAGCGCGCCCGGCCTGCATGAAGTTTTTGCTCCCGGTCATCGACGGCTTGAGCGAGAAACCTGCAGCCAGCATGAAGAATGCGTAGATCAGCAGGATCAGTGAGTCAGGCGCAGCAAGATTGGGGGTAGCCAGATTGGGCACGAACCGTTCCTTCCATCCTGATGGTACAGAATCTGCGCGGCCCGCGGACTAGCGTCTCATGCGACTTCGCGTCTCGGCGGCTCGAAGTTCGTCCTTCGTATCGCGCACAAAAAACGGCGGCAAGGGGAGCACTCCCTGCCGCCAATTTCCTGTCAACTGCGTTGCCTGATCCGGGGAGCAGTTGTATCTCTGCCGCGCTCAATTTCAATTGCTGATCACTCCCGAGCAGTCGCCGCGTGGAAATCGCAGCGGATTGCACCGCGACTACTGCTGGCCCGATCCGGGCGCCGGTACTGCCTCCGGAGCGCCATCCGGCGGTGGCGGCGGCGGTCCTTGCGGACGGTGGAACTGCCCGTCCGGCCCGCGGAACTGGTTGCCTGGGTCGCTCATGACCGGTCCGCGCCCGTTGGGGCCCCACTCGCCGCGGCCAGGTTCGCGCATGCCGTCATGCTGCATCCGGTTCTGGTGCATGGTCTGGAGTTGTTTCCACTGGTCCGGCTTCAACTGCATCCGAATGTCAAGAAGAAAACGCGCGTTTGCCTTTTCAAGGTCCGCGCGCGCGCTCACGACTTTGTCGATTTGAGCTTCGATCGCCGCGCGGTCTGGAGCGTCGGCTTTCATCAGCGGACCCATTTCCAACTCCGCCTTTTGCAACGTGGCCTGCATGTCAATCAACTTCATGCGATGATCCTGCAGAATTCCATCCATCACCTTGCGCTGATCGTCAGTCAGGTTCAATTGCTTCACGACGTCCGGATTGTTCCAGAATCGTCCGTTTGCGAATCCGAACGAACGTTCCATGGGAGGCCTGTGCTGCCCAAAGTCAGGTCCCATGCCCGGCCCATCAGGCCCCTGGGCGCACGCCCAAGTTGCTGCCATCACCACTCCCGCTACCGCCAAAACGAGTCGCACAGCCTTCAATTTCCTCATTGATTTTCCCTCCCTTGTGTCCCAAGGGACCCTTTCCCGCCTTCTCTTTTGTCAGCTCTTGATTGGTTCTACGAGTGCATTAATTCGCCCCGCTGATTTCCATCATTTGCGCCAGCGGCTCCATGGCCGCCGGAACCTGCCGCGATACGTCGCTGTCGACCGTTGCCAGCAAATCTTCATTTTCACTGGCTGCACGTTTCACCGCTGTTGGTTGCCGCCTGGTAACGGCTGTGGCCGCGACAGGCTGTTCGGCGGCCTTGCGCTCCAACGCGGCTTTTTGCTCAGCCGCCTTGATTGCTGCCACTCGCGCAGCCTCTTGCTGCTGATGGCGTTCATACAAAGTGCCCGCCAGGCTTCCCGCCGCCAGCAAGCATCCCAAGGCCCAGCCTGCCGCCAGGCGCCAAGTGTGCCGCGGAATCCTTTCCAACCCCCGCGGCCGGCCGTACGCGGCCTCACTCCAGGCATCCACGCTGGCCTTGAAGTGCTTTAAAGCTCCCGCCACAACCGGATCGTCGATCTCTTCCGCTAATTTGTTTCTCCCGCTCATCGTGTTCCTCTCAGCTCCGCGCGCACCCTGCCGAGCGCCCGCGACAAGTGTGCTTTCACCGTGCCTTCGCTCAATCCCGTTGCTCGAGCAATCTCGCTCAACTCCTGCTCATCCACATAGCGCAGCAGGAAGACCGTCCGCTGCCGTGCGCTAAGTCCTTCGACAGCCTTCCAAACCTGCGCGACCTGTTCCCGCGCCAATATCTGTTGCTCCGCGTTTCGTTCGCCATTCGGCAGCCAATCGCTGGCTTCGTCCACGTCCACCGAGTTCGACTGCGTATGCCGCCAGAACTGCAAACGCCGGTTGCGCCAGTGATCCTTTTGCAAATTGATGGCGATCCGCATCAGCCAGGTCATGGCGCTCGAATCGCCACGAAAGTGTTTCCAGTTCCGGTGCGCCTTCAAAAAACATTCCTGCGTGAGCGTCTCCGCCAGGTCCACGTCCCGCAGCGACGCCAACAGAAAACGGAAGATTTGCGGCCGGTGGCTTTCGACGATGCTCGCAAATTCGCGCGCGGCGAGTTCCTCCACCGCCTCCACAGTCATCGGCTTAACGGCTGTCGCGGCTGCCATCGATTTGGTAGACGTCACCATGCGGCGCAAGTTTACAACCCCTACCTCCATTTTCACTCCAAAGCGCCATAAAATACCGGAGCGGAGGGGGTAATAAGGGTCCCTGAGGCTCTTGTTTTCATCGGGATTTGCGAGTGCGCTTTGCCGGCTGGCTGGGTTCCGCACCCTCGCGAACCTGGCCGTCGTTTCCGCTCGCCAGGGCGCTCTCGCTTCTCAAGGGTATAATTCGTTCCGGCGGAATGAGCAGTGCTCGGTGAACGAAGTTGGATCTTGCCTGAAGCTTACCGCTGAAAGTTTTGAAGTGCACTTTTGGGAGAAGCAGATGATTTCCCGACGAAATTTTGTCAATGGACTGGCTGCGGGAGCGGCGGCCACTGCCTTCGCATCCACTGCGAAGAGCTATGCGCAGATTCTCGGCGCCAACGATCGGTTGAACATTGCCATCAACGGCTTGAACGGCCGCGGTTATGCGCATCTCGCTGCGATGGTCGCCAATAGCAAGACTGCGCGCGTGGCATATATCTGTGACGTCGACTCGGGCATCCTGGGCAAGTTTGCGGCCGCGGCTGAGCAGAAGCTGGGCTATGCACCCAAAGCGGAGACTGACTTCCGCCACGCATTGGAAGCGAAGGAAGTCGACGCCATCACGATTGCCACTCCCGACCACTGGCATACTCCGATGGCCGTGCTCGGCCTCAAGGCCGGCAAGCATGTTTACGTCGAAAAGCCGTCGAGCCAGAATCCACGCGAGGGAGAGCTGCTTGTCGCCGCGCAAAAGAAATATGGAAAGCTCGTCCAGGTCGGCGACCAGCAGCGGTCCTCCGACTACACGAAAAGCATGATCCAGAAGATTCACGACGGCCTCATCGGCGAGGCCTACATGGCGAAGTCCTGGTACGCCAATACGCGCGGCTCCATGGGCATCGGCAAGCCCGCGCCTGTGCCTGTCTCGCTCAACTGGGATTTGTGGCAGGGCCCGGCGCCGCGCAGCGAATACAAGGACAACATTCAGCCGTACAACTGGCACTGGCTGCGCCGTTACGGCACAGGCGAGACGCTCAATAACGGCACGCACGAGGTGGACATTTGCCGGTGGGCTCTGCAGGCCGAGATTCCTCATGCCGTGACCGCGAGCGGCGGGCGGTACCAGTACAAAGATGACTGGCAGTTCCCGGACACAACAGTCACCAACTTTGAATACCCTGACAAGTTGATTTCGTGGGAGGGCCGCTCCTGCCAGGGTATGCGCCTCTACGATCGCGACCGCGGTTCGGTCATCATGGGCACAAAGGGTTCGGTGGTGATCGATCGAGCGGGCTACGACGTTTTTGACTGGAAAGGGAAACAGACCGATTCGTATCGCACCGGCCACGAAAGCTCAACCGGTGACCTGCTCAGCGCCGACTCCATGACCGACGGACACTTTGCCAATTTCATTGCAGCGATTCACGGCCAACAAAAACTCAACTCGCCTGTCGCGATTGCCAATGTCAGTGTGACCATGCTGCTGCTATCGAACATCGCCTGGTTTGTGAATAGGCTTTTGCGGGTTGACAGCGAAACCGCGCACATCCTCGACGATCCCGAGGCCATGAAGTACTGGGCGCGGACCTATGAACCGGGCTGGGAAGTGACGGTTTAAGAGCAGCGAGCTGAGAGCAAATGCCGCGCAAACAGCGGAGCGAAACTTCCGCAGCGCGGAATCGTCGCTCGGCTGTGAGCATCAAAGTCTGTGGGAGTGTAAAGAATGTCCGTCTCAGTTTCATCATTGCCTGCCGCGCAAGCCGGAACCATTACTCTTGGCGGAGATTTGACCGTGAACCGCATGGGCTACGGCGCTATGCGCATTACAGGGCAGGGCATCTGGGGCTCTCCTGACAATGTCGACGCGGCGCTCGCCACGTTGCGCCGCGCAGTCGAGCTCGGCGTCAACTTTATTGACACTGCCGACTCCTACGGCCCCGATGTTTCTGAAGAGCTCATCGCGCAGGCGCTCTATCCGTATCCTGCCGGCCTGGTCATCGCGACCAAAGCCGGATGGACGCGCCACGGTCCTGGCGTTTGGCAGCACGACGCCAGCCCCGAGCACCTTAGGCAAGCAATCGAAGGCAGTCTCAAGCACCTACGCCTAGACCGCATCGACGTTTACCAGCTTCATGTCCCCGACCCAGCCGTCTCGTTTGACGCCTCGATGGAAACGCTTGCGCAGCTAAAGGGGCAAGGAAAAATCCGACATGTGGCGCTCTCAAACGTCACACTCGAGCACATCAAGCGCGCACAGAAGATTGTTCCCATCGTCAGCGTGCAGAACCGCTACAGCTTCTCCGATCGCGAGTGGGATTTCGTTGTGGATTATTGCGAGGCCAACGGGATTGCGTTTCTGCCCTGGGGACCGATGGCGCAAGCGCGCAAGGCGAACGAGGTGGTTGAAAAAATCGCTGCCGCGCGGGGTGCATCGACCGCGGTCGTCTCGCTCGCGTGGTTGCTGCGGCGCTCGCCCGTCGTTTTGCCCATCCCCGGCACTGGTTCGGTGAAGCACCTTGAAGAGAATGTCAGCGCGGCTGCATTCCGGCTGACTGATTCGGAGTTCGCGGAGCTTGCGGCGGTTGTTCCCAAGCCCTACTGGTTGCGCGGCTGAAGCCGGCGAGGCGGCAAATAGTGAAAGCGAATCAGATAGATATTGTCGCCTTGGCCGTGCTTCGCCACTTTCAACAAATCCAGAACACCGAGAAACCCTGACTCGCGCGCCAGCGCCGGTGTGATGTCCGGCAATCCAATGGTCTCAATGGAGTCCACTTCGATCTCGCCGCTATCCATGCGATAGCGGCCACTGACGCGCACATGCGGACGCGTCCAAATGCGCACGGTGCAGGTGATTTCCCCGCACCGAACCCCGTCCCGGAGCCGCTTGACGAACATCATGCAGCGAGTCTACCGCGTTGCGGTTGCAGAATTGTGTCTTGCCCGATCACTGGCGCGAAAGCTCGAAGGGCATGCTGCATCCCGGTCGCGCTTGTTGATTCCTGGTTTCTTATTCACCTGAAGGATTTACTCTAATTCCAGATACGCTATGCTGCTCGAATCGCTTCGCCAACAAGTTCTTCACGCCAATCAGGAGATCGCCCGCCGCGGTCTCGCGCCGCACACCTTTGGGAATGCCAGCGGCGTGGACCGATCCGGATCCAAGCCTTTGGTGGTGATCAAGCCAAGCGGAGTCGATTACGCGGCCTTGACCCCATCGGACCTCGTGGTCACCGATCTCGATGGCAACATCGTCGAAGGGTCGCTGCGCCCGTCGAGCGATCTCGATACGCACACCCTGCTTTACCGCGAGTTTCCCCAGATCGGAGGCATTGTGCATACGCACTCCGAATTCGCCACGGCGTGGGCCCAGGCCAACCGCGCGATCCCTTGCCTTGGAACCACACATGCCGACTATTTTCACGGGCCAGTTCCCGTCACTCAGCCGCTCTCCCCCGAAGAAGTCGCCTCAGGTTACGTCCGATCCACCGGCGCAGTGATCGTTCGCTGCTTTAGATCTGCAAAACTCGATCCGGTGGCCGTTCCCGGAGTGCTGGTGGCCGGCCACGCCCCATTCGCGTGGGGCAAGGGTCCGGCTGAAGCCGTGGAGCACGCAGACGTACTCGAGTACATTGCCCGGCTGGCATTCCGCAGCGTGCTGCTTGGAGCGCCGGAGGGAGGCATTCCCGGACACGTTTCGGAATACCACTACCTTCGCAAGCATGGCCCGAAGGCGACCTACGGCCAGCGTTGACTCTCGCCCGAGTCTAAGCTGAAGTGTTGAATAGCCTTCGTCAAGCCTTGATCAGAATCCCAGGGCCTCAGCTGTGGCCAAATTGACACACTCTGGATCGCCGGAACTCTTGTATTTTCGGGCAGTTGACGAATGACTCATTGGGGCGCGTCTATATACAGTTTTCCATAGGCGCATTCGGTTCTGTGGATGCATGCTCTTGTTTTCTGCACCGCCGTTGTGATTTACTTCACTTCAGGTTGACCTTTCCAGGCGTTTGAAAGTCCATATCACGATTGTTCTCAGGCGATTGACCTGACGCCTCTGGCGCAATGCCTCATCCCCGCTGCATGGCAACCGACGTGCTTGTAAAGCGATTGATGTAGGAAAACCCCGCTCATGGAGACTAGCCTCCTTAACCGCGTACAGGCTACGCTGTTGGCCTTGGCCACAGCGGCGCTGTTCGTGTTGGCAGTGCTGAATGTCCTCGAGCAGAGGCAATATCCGCAGCCCGATGATGGCGTGTGGTGGGGCGAAGCGCAGGGTGGACTTCAGGCCGAAAAGGTCCTCTCGGACAAGCCCGGTGAGCGAGCGGGAATTCAGGTGGGAGATCTGCTGACGGGGGTCAGTGAATCGCCCACCGCCGACGTGACGCCGGTGACGCTGGTGGCCAATCTGGAGCGCGCCCTCTACGCCACAGGGCCTTACGGACAGGTCTACTACACCATTACGCGCGATGGAATTCCCCTCGAAGCTCCGATCAAAGTCATTCCCGACCCGATCGATCACAGCCTCGAGTCCGGCCTGCGCATTATCGGCCTCATTTACCTGATCATTGGCCTCTACGTGCTCTTCCGCCGGTGGGGCGCTCCCAGGGCCACGCACTTTTACCTTTTCTGCCTGGTTTCATTCGCGTTCTACGCCCTCAACTTCAGCGGTAAATTCGACGCGCTGGATTGGGCAGTTTTTTGGACGAACGTCGTGGCCCTGGCGCTGCAGCCGGCGCTCTTCCTGCACTTTGCGCTCAGCTTCCCTGAGGAACGGTTGAAGAATCTCCGCCGCCGCTGGTTGCTGCCGCTGGTCTACGCGCCCGGCGCCGGATTGCTTGCCTTGTGGATTTGGTCGCTCTCGACGCGCGAAGCCACCAAGCTGTTGCTCGATCGGCTGAATCAGATCGGTACGGCGTACGACGCCATTTTCTATGTGTGCGCCGCGCTGCTCTTCCTGCGCAGCTATAGCCGCGCCACCACGCCTCTGCTCCGCCAGCAGTTGAAGTGGGTTACGCGCGGCACACTGCTCGCGGTTCTGCCGTTCACGTTCTTTTATGCCATCCCATATCTACTTCACCTGAATCCGCCGCAACTTTTGACGAATCTGGCCGGCCTGTCCCTGGTGTTTTTGCCGCTCACATTCGCCTGGGCGATTGTCCGCTACCGCTTGATGGATACCGACCTGATCTTCAAGCGCGGGGTGGCGTACACGCTGGCCACGGCTCTTATCCTCGGTGGATATTTTGGCATCATCGCGCTCATCGCGGAGATCGTACACCAGCGCCTGCCGGAGACCATGCGTGAGTGGGCTCTGATCCTGGCCATTCTGGTGACGGCTGCGATCTTCGATCCGCTCAAGCGCCGCATTCAGAACTGGGTCGACCGAGCCTTCGATCGCCATCGCTATGACTATCGCAAGGCACTGGTTGAGTTCGGCCGCGGTCTCGGCTCGCAAACCGACCTCCAGACGCTGCTCGACTCGATCGTCGAGCAGTTGCCGCGCACGCTCCTGGTTGCCCGCGTCGCCATTTTCCTGGCGGAAGACGGCGGGCGTTTGCGTTTGGCCGCCTCGCACGGCTTACCCGGCGAAGTGAGCGGCGGGCACGGCAATCTCTCGCTCGGCTTTCTCGATTTCGACCACACTAAGGACCACTCGCATATCTTCTTTGAAAACGCTCAGGCAGCGCTTCATCTGCCGCCCGACCAGCAGCGCGCCGCTGCCTTGCTCGACCTCAACTACTATCTGCCTTGCCGCGTGGCTCCGGTGCAACTTGATAATGGCGAGGCCGCCAGCCGCACCATCGCCGTCATCGGTCTCGGCCGCACGCTGGGCGGCGACTTCCTGTCGAGCGAAGATGTTGAGCTTCTGGAATCCCTGGCCAGCTACATCGGCATCGCCATCCAGAACGCCAGCCTCTACGCGCGCCTGGAAGAGAAAGATTGTCGAGTTCGAGCGCCTCAAGGAATTCAACGAGAACATCGTCGAATCCATCAACGTCGGCATCTTTGCCATCGACCTCAACGATCGCATCGAAAGCTGGAACGCGCAGATGGAGGCGATGTATGCATTCAGCCGCGCCGAAGCGCTCGGCCAGGAACTTCGTTCGGTGTTTCCTTTGGAGTTCATCGAGGCGATTGAAGGGTTCCGCAACGACCAGGGAGTGCACCACCTTTACAAGTTCCGCCTGACCACACGCGCGGGCGAGTTGCGCACCGCCAACATCGCAATTGCGCCGCTGCTCTCGCGAGACTTTGTCCCCGTTGGCCGGATTATTCTGGTCGACGACATCACCGAGCGTGTCGCGCTCGAAACACAGCTTGCGCAGGCCGACAAGCTCAGCTCCATCGGGTTGCTCGCAGCCGGCGTCGCCCACGAAATCAATACCCCACTTGCAGTCATTTCCTCCTACGCGCAGATGCTGGCCAAGCAACTGCGCGGCGACGCGCGCCTGGGCCCGGTGCTCGACAAGATCACGCAGCAGAGCTTCCGCGCCGCCGAAATCGCCAACGGCCTGCTCAATTTTTCCCGTACTTCTACCACCGAGTTTCGCTCTACCGACCTCAACCAGGTTGTTCGCGACACGCTTTCGCTGCTTGAGCACCAGTTCAAGACGGCGCAGATTCTGGTCGATCTGGAGCTGGCCGATGAGCTGCCGCCGATCCACGGCAATCCTGGCAAACTGCAACAGGTCTTCCTTAATTTGCTGCTGAACGCCAAGGATGCCATGCCGGGTGGCGGGCGCCTGACTGTCGCCACTCTGGTCAACAGCCATGTGGAGGCCGTCATCTCCGACTCCGGCTCCGGCATCGCGCCCGAGAACCTCAAACGCATCTACGATCCCTTCTTCACGACCAAGAACATGCCCGGTGACCGTCGCGGCACCGGCCTCGGCCTGTCTGTGTCCTACGGCATTATTCAGGAGCATGCCGGAAAAATTCACGTCGAAAGCGCGGTCGGATCCGGCACAACATTTCACCTCGAGTTTCCCCTGTTAAGGAATTCTGTCCATGCCTGAGCCCATCACTGAGGACGCACTGCCCATGAACGCGAATCTCTCCACGCCCGCTTTCGAAAGCAGTTCGCCCATTGCTTCGATCCTGGTTGTCGACGACGAGGTCGGAATTCAGGAATCGCTCGAAGTGTTGCTCTCTCTCGAGAATTACGCCGTGAAAACCGCGGCCAATGGCGAGGAAGGCCTGCGCATGCTCGACCAGTCGAGCTTCGACCTGGTCCTGCTCGACCTGGCTTTGCCCGGCCAGAGCGGCCTTGAGCTGCTGCCGCAGTTCAAGGAGCGCCAGCCCGACGTTCCCATCATCATGATCACCGCGTATGGCACGGTCGATAATGTTGTCGAAGCCATTCGCGCCGGCGCGGAAAATTTCGTTCAAAAGCCGTGGGACAACGAGAAGCTGCTTGCCGACATTCGCTCGGCTGTCGCCCGCCACCGCGCCGAAGAGGAGAATCTTCAGCTCAAGCGCACCCTGAAGCAGCGCTACAACTTCGCCAACATCGTGGGCAAAAGCGATACCATGCTTCGCGTCTTCGATCTTGTGGCGCAGGTCGCTCCCAGCCGGTCCACGGTGCTCATTCAGGGCGAAAGCGGCACCGGCAAGGAGATCATCGCCAAGGCCATCCACGCCAACTCACCGCGGAAAGACAAGCCGTTCGTCCCCATCAATACCGGCGCCATGCCTTCAGAACTGCTTGAGTCCACGCTCTTCGGGCACGTCAAGGGCGCCTTTACTTCCGCTGTCGCCTCCAAGAAAGGCCTCTTCGAAGTCGCCAACGGCGGCACGCTCTTCCTCGACGAAATCGCCACCATGGGCCTCGACACGCAGTCGAAGATTCTGCGCGTGTTGCAGGATAAGCGCTTCATGCACCTCGGCGGCATTCAGGAGATCCAGGTGGACGTGCGCATCCTTGCCGCCACCAACGTCGATCTTCGCCAGGCCGTGCGCGATGGCCACTTCCGCGAAGATCTCTTCTACCGCCTCAACGTAATTACTGTCGATCTGCCGCCGCTGCGCGTCGCGCCGCGAAGACATTCCGCTTCTCGCCCAGCACTTCCTCGATTTCTACGCCAATGAAAACAACTTCGGCCCGCGCAAGCTCTCCGCTGACGCCATGCGCGCTCTAATGGATTACGACTGGCCGGGCAACGTTCGCGAACTTGAAAACGCCATCGAGCGCGGCGTCGTGCTCTCATCGGGTCCGATCATCGGCGCTGAGCTTCTCCCCGGGCACATCACCGGCCGCAGCTTCCAGGACGCGCTCCTCGAGCACAACCCCAACTCTTCGCTCTTCGACATCCTCGAAGTCATCGAGCGCCGCATCATCATTGAGAAGCTCGAGCGCTGTAACTGGAACCAGACCGATGCTGCCGAGCAATTCCGCATTCCGCTTTCCACGCTGAACCAGAAGATCAAGCGCCTCAATATCGAAATCCGCAAAAAGGGCAGGGAGTAAAAAGACAGGGAATAGGGACCAAGGGAACGAGAGAACGAGAACGCCGGGTTTCATTTCGTTCCGTCAACCTGACTGCCGATCACGGCTCACGATCCACGACTCACGAACCGCTGGCTACCGATTTCTGAACACTGTATGTTGTATTTCCTCTTCAAATCCGAACCCGGCGTTTATTCCTTCGACGATCTGCTGCGCGATGGCGAGACGCTGTGGGATGGCGTGACCGCGCCGGCCGCCGTCAAGCACCTTCGTGAGATGAAGCCGGGGACGAAGTGGATCTTCTATCACACCGGCGACGAACGGACGGCCGTTGGCACAGGCACTGTCGTTAGCGTCGACGCAACGGATCCCAAAGTTCCTATCGTGCGCGTCAAGGCCGGCAAACGCCTCACGCACCCGAAAACCCTCGCACAAATCAAGGCGGAGAAGCTTTTCGCGCGCTCGCCGTTGCTTCTAATCGGACGACTCTCCGTTGTTCCGCTCACCAAAGAGCAGTGGGACTGGTTTTTGGCGTAGATTGAGCGGAGCAACCAGTCCAGAGATCCTTGGCGCGAGCAATCTTCAAGGGCCTACGCCGCGGAGCTATCCGCGCGCCACAGGCCCGAGCGGCCACACGGTCTTGCCATTCACCTCGTTCAACACCTGCGCCAGGCCCGTGTAGATGGCGGACGCTCCGCAGAGCAGGCCGACCCAGCCTGCGGCCTTGCCGATGGCGGCGCTGCCCATTGCGTCGCCCGCCGCAAGCATGAAGAACAAGATGGTCAGCGTCGCGAAGACGACTTGCAGCGCACGATTCAGGCGCAGCGTTCCGACGAACAGAACGAGTGTGAAAACGCCCCACGCGGCGAGGTAGGCAGGAATCGAATATCCAGAGGGGCCGGCGAGACCAAGCCCGGCGTGCGGCAGAGCGATAAGCGCCACCAGCGAGAGCCAAAACATTCCGTAGCTGGTGAAGGCTGTGCAGGCAAACGTGTTGCCCTTCTTCCATTCCATGATGCCGGCGATGATCTGCGCGAGGCCACCATAAAAAATTCCCATGGAAAGGATCATCGTATCCAGCGCAATGAATCCCACGTTGTGCAGATTGAGCAGGACCGTGGTCATTCCGAAACCCATCAAGCCGAGGGGCGCTGGGTTTCCTGTTTTGTCAGGGACAATCGTGTCAGGCATGAACGTTCTCCTTGCGAAGGGGAAGGGAGGCATTCTGGACACATCAAGGCCGGGGAATCAGAGCGTGTTCAGAAGGGTCCCGTTGAATCGGAGCGAATTCTAGCACGGCCTTTGCAGGGCGCGCATTAACCTTCTATTCTTATTTTCCTTCGAGCCACGCTTTTGTGTTCAGCAACTGCCGCTGATCGAGCGCCCACACCTTGCCCGTCAACTCGTCCGGAGCGCGGCCCTCGCGCGCCGATTTCTCAAACTCGCTGGCCATGGCCTGCATCTTAGCGTCCAGATCGTCGACAAAGTTCAGCACCAGCGCCTCGGGAATCATGGGCAGCTTGGGCGAGCCGAACTCCAGTTTGCCGTGATGCGACAGAATCATGTGCAGGACAAGAGTGCGCAGCCGGTCAGGGAATCCGGGCAGCGCGGCAATCGTTTTTTCCGCCAGGTCGACGCCCATCTGGATGTGCCCCAGCAGCACACCTTCTACGGTGTAATCGAATCCCGTGTCCCAGCTCAGCTCGCGGATCTTTCCAATGTCATGCAGGATTACACCGGTGACGAGCAGGTCGCGATCGAGCATAGGATAGTGCGAGGCTACGCGGTCAGCGAGGCCAAGCAGGCTGACCACGTGCTCCAGCAACCCGCCCAACCACGCATGATGCAGTTGCCGCGCGGCAGGCGCCTGGCGATATGCCTGCGCAAGCGCTGGGTCGTCGACCAGCGCTTCGAGCAGCCGCTTCAGGTCAGGATTCGTTACGCTTGCGACGACGGCTTGCAGTGCAGTCCAAAGCGCAGCTACGTCGCAGGTCGTGGCGGGCAGCATGTCCATTTTGTCCGCCTCGCCATCAAGCGCTTTGCGAAGCTGATCGACTTTCACCTGCGCGCGATCGTCGTAGCGCGACACGCTGCCGCGCACCTTTACGATGTCTCCCCGCTCGAAGTCCTTAGCGATGCGCGGATCTCCCAACTCCCACACGCGCCCTTCGATCTGTCCCTTTTTGTCGCCGAGAGTGAGGCTTAGATAGGGCTTGTTTTGCTTTGTGGTTCGTTGCTGCTTGGCCAGCACAAGAAAGAAACAGTCGAAGGGCTTGCCTTCGTCGAAGCCCATTAGATCGTCGATATAGATGTCTTTCATTCTGCCGAGAAGATTAACGCAAATCTCCGGCTCTGCCAAAGGGTCGCTGAAACACCAAGTACGCACCGCGCCAAAAACTGCGGGCCCGGGAGTCATTTCCCGGGCCCGCCGAATTGGCTCGCCGACCCTAGGTGCTATTGCTGATTCGGTTGCTGCGGCTGCGGCGCTTCCGGATGGTCAGAGGGAGCCGGCGCGCCCGCCACTGGAGCAATGGGCGTTGGTTGCGGCGCAGGCTTTGGCTGCGACTCTTCCTCGCTCTTCTTCTTGTTTGCAAGGCGGGTCTTTTCGGATGTTGCAGTCGATGACTTTTTCTTCTTCTTCGTCGAGGTGTCGCCCGACAACCCAAGGGGGGCCGACTGCGTCTGCTGGTCAGCAACCTCCGCTGCACTTGGCGGAGCCGGTCCCGCTGTACCTGCCTGCGCACCGTTGGCCTGTTGCTTCGGAGTCTTAGGCGCGTGTGCTCGCGCGCTGAAGCGTGTTTTCTGCGTTGGGGCAGTTGGCTCCAGGGGATTGGCAGGCTGGTCGGTGTTCGAGGCCGTTTCCGGGTTTGAAGGCGGCTCTGGCAGAGCGCCAGCGTTCTCGGTGGCCGAGTTTATCGTTGGGGAGGGAAGCGTCTCACGTGGAGCTTGTCCGTAGCGGATTTTCTCCTTCTTGCCGGGCTTCTGCGTAGTAGCTTCTTCCTTCTTGTGACCCTTTCTCTTTTTCGCCGCCGCAGGTGTTGCCGGCGGTGCGTTGGTCTGCGCTTGATTGGCCGAGTTGGCAGGCGGCGCCTTGGAACCCGACTTGTCGCGGAAAGTGTGAGTGCTCTCGCGGAAACGAGTCCTTTCCACTTTGGCTTTCTTCTTTGGCGCCGGCGGTACATAAGCACTGAAGCTGATGCTGGGATGCAATTCGGCGTAGGTCGCCGCAGTGTCTACATAGCCCGGCTTAACCCATATGGCGGCCTCATTGCGCATCTTGCTGAGATAATCGCGAATCGCCGGGTCCATCAGGCTCATGTAAAAAGCCTGTTCCACGTCTGGCTCAACGTCCTTGAATGGCCGTGGCCCGCCTGGCACGTGCTGCACAACCTTCAGAATGATGTAGCCCTGCCGCGTCAGAATCGGGTCTGTGTATTGGCCTGTTTGCAGATCGAATGTCTTGTCTTCAAGAACCTTGCCAAGCTGGCCCCGCTTATACTCGCCCAGGTCGCCGCCCGAGGCCGCCGTTGTTCCATCGCTAAAGCTCCGCGCCAACTGCGCAAAGTCACCGCCGGCATGCAGTCGAGCTTCGAGGTCGTCGGCCTTCGCTTTGGCCGCCGCAACCTTCGCCGGATCACTGGCTCCATCCGGCCCTGTCGAAAGCAGAATCTCGCTCAGCCGTTCGCTTTCCGGCTGCGCGTAATCTTGTTTGTGCTCCTCGTAGAACCGCTCCACCTCGCCCGGCGTCATCTGGATGTGTTCGCCGACTTCCTGCCGCATCACCTGCTGGGTAATGATCTGATTGCGGATGTTGGCTTTGAAGTCCTCGAAGGAGACACCCTGTTCTTTAGCGGCCTTTTCCAGGTCTTCAATCGAATCCAGGTTGTACTGCTTCCGGATTTCGTCAAGGCGCTTCACCAGCTCTGTCTCGCCCGTGATGCTAAGTTCCTTGCCTTTCGACAGCCACAGTTGCTGGTCGACGAGGTTGCGCAGCAAGTCTTTCCGTTGCCCCGCCATGTCCTGCATCGAAGCGCCGCTCTTCTGTCCTTCCTGGTCAAGCTCGGTTTCTGCACGGTCGTAGTCCGACTTGGTGATGATTTCGTCGTTGACGCGGGCAATAATGTCTTCGACCACGGACCCGCCGTAGGGGCTTTGCGGCTCGTTTACCTGGCTGAGCGCCAGAGCCGGCCACACCGCGAACAACGATCCAAACGCGACGAATGCTACCGCTCGAAAGATTCTAAAATTCATAGAGTCGACGTCCGGCCGGTTGGCTGGCGCCTGCTTTCCTGCCGCCTGATACATAGACGTCATTGTAAATGCCGGGAGAGCGAAAACGGAAAGCGGAGGGACGGAATCCGCTTTCAGCCGGTGGTGGAATCTGCGCCATTTCCGGCCAGCACTGCGGTAACTGCGCTACCGGCTCGGGTGCGCCCGCGTCAAATGCTGCAGTGCTATACTTTAGCCGAAGACGGCTTCGCGGCCTCAGTGCGAGCGGCTCTTCCATTTCCCTGGCCTTGCCAGTACCGGGCAAGGTCAATTTTTATCGGGCGGATATCCAGCAACGACCGGATTCGCTCGCAGGTGATGGAGATCCCGTTCCCAGGCGCCTGCCGCACGCGCCGTCTGGAGGTTCGGTTTGCCCATGAGTCCCCGCGCCCGCCGCGCTTTCTTCGCCGTGATCCTTTTCTTCACTGTTTGTGCGGTGGCCGGCACCGTCCTTGAGCGCCGCGTTGGCGCGCAATCTTCGCAAGATGAGAGCCAACTCCGCGACAGCCTGAAGCAATTCACCGACGTGTACGCGGTCGTGGAGCAGAATTACGCCGAGCCCATCACGCCAGACAAAGCCGACGACGTCATCTACGACGGCGCCATCCCCGGCATGTTGCAGGTCCTTGACCCGCACTCGCATTTCTACGATCCCAAGGCCTATGCCCGCCTGCGCGAAGATCAAACCGGCCACTACTACGGCGTTGGCATGGTCATCCAGCAGCAAAATGACAACAACGGCAAGGGCAACGTCTACGTTGTCACTCCTTATGAAGACACGCCCTCCTTCCGAGCCGGCATTCATCCGGGCGACAAGGTGGTTGCTGTCGACGGCAAATCGACGGACGGCTGGACTTCTGACCAGGTGGCCAAAGCGCTCAAAGGACCGAAGGGCACGCACGTTCAGGTAACGATGGCTCGTTACGGCCAGTCGAAGCCGCTGGTTTTCGACCTTGTTCGCGACGAGATTCCGCATCCTTCAATCGATCTGAAATTCGAGATTCGTCCCGGCATTGGATATATCCACCTGACCCAGTTCCAGGAGACCACCGGCCAGGAGATGGAAGACGCGATCAATGGCTTCGGCGACCTCAAGGGCTTGGTCCTCGACCTGCGCGAGAACCCCGGCGGCCTTCTGAGCCAGGCGGTCGATGTCTGCGATCACCTGCTCGCCAAGGGCCAGACCATTGTTTCCCAACGCGGCCGCGCCTACTCCGATCAAAACTACGTTGCGACGCATGGCAACGACGGCAAAACATTCCCCATTGTTGTGTTGGTGAACCGCGACACCGCCTCCGCCGCCGAGATTGTCTCCGGAGCATTGCAGGACCACGATCGCGCTCTCATCGTGGGCGAGACAACGTTTGGCAAAGGTCTGGTGCAGACCGTCTACAACCTCAGCGAAGACTCCGGACTTGCGCTAACCACGTATCACTACTACACCCCGTCTGGCCGGCTCATCCAGCGGAACTATGCGGGCGTCTCGCTGTACGACTACTACAACCATGCAGGCTCCGGGCCCAGCCCGGATTCCTCAAGCCGCGAGGTCAAGCTCACTGACTCGGGTCGCACGGTTTATGGGGGCGGCGGCATCACGCCTGACGAAAAAATCGTGTCACCCGCAACAAATCGCTTTGAGGACGAGCTCGTTTACAAAGACGTCTTCTTCCACTTCGCGCCGGTATTCGTGGCGACCCACACTGTGGACAAAAACTTTCAGGTCGACGACGCCGTGCTCAGCGACTTCAAGAAATATCTCACCAGCCAGGATGTCGACTGGACGGAAGCGGACATCAATGGCGTTTCCGACTGGGTGAAAGCGCAAATCAAGCGGGACATTTTTACGATTCAATACGGCCAGCTCAGCGGCCTGAGAGTCATCGCCGATTGGGATCCAATGGTCGAGAAGGCGCTCACCTACATGCCTGAGGCGCAGGCGCTGGAGAATAACGCGCACAAGGTTCTGGCAGAAAAGGCGCAGGCCCGCGCCGACGGCAATCCGGCAGTCGCTACCCAGCCTTGAGCATTCCTCACAGCTTTCAGGCGAAGAAAAAGGCCATCCCATTGGGATGGCCTTTCGCTTTGTGAACTCGTCGTGAAGGATTGCCTTGCTATGTGACCGCCCGCGGGGATTTTGCAAGGCAATTAGGCTTGGCGCTGAGACACGTTCCCGGGCCCGCTTCTGAGCCGGGCTACGAATCAGGCCTTCCGGCCTCAGCTACTTCGGCGGTGGCGGTGGCGCGAAGATTTCGCGCTTGCGTCCCGGTTCTGGTTTCGGCTTCGGCTTGGGAGCCTTCTTGACTTCTTTCTTACCTCTGTCTTTGTTTCCCATGCCAGCAAGCATGACACAGAAGGTCCGCTTCTGAAAAGTGCCAAATCCAGCTCTCGCTCGCCGCCAAGAGAATTGAGCCGGTCAAGCAGCGCCGGTCGTGTTTCAAGCGGCGCCTGATTTGAGATGAGCCGGAACCGGAGCTCCTGCAAGGCTCACGAATCGTTCCGGCCGGCAGCAGGCGTGGTCCAACTGCGCGCGATCGGCCTGCATCTCCCGGTCGGCGCCGAAGGTCGCGAGCGTTGTATTCAGAATTGCAGCCGCCGCCGGGTCAGCAGGGCGCTCGATGCTGTAGTGCATCCACTTTCCTTCGCGCCGCGCGCGTACAATTCCGGCCCGGCGCAGGTATGCCAGGTGCCGCGACACCTTCGGTTGGCTTTGCTTCAGGATCTCAACGAAGTAGCAGACGCACACCTCGCGTCCATTCATCAGGTTCAGCAGGCGCAAGCGCGTGCGGTCGGCTAGGGCGGCAAACAGGCGAGGCAAATCGACGGATTTGGGGCCGCGTCTCATCTCTTTTAAATATACGCCTTGACAAATATGAGCACCAATCATATATTTGCTTAGGCGTATACGAAAGCAGGTTCCAATGACGGCTCCGGCGGAAGTGAAAGAGCAGGTGAAGCAAAAGTATGGCAGCGCGGCGCGTGCCGTGGCGGCATCGGGCGGCTTACAGGCCTGCTGCGATCCCGGTCTTCGGTGTTGCGACCCGATCACTACAAATCTCTACAGCGACAGCGAAAAGGGCCTCATCCCTGAAAAGGCGGTGCTGGCGTCGCTGGGCTGCGGCAATCCTACTGCGCTCATTGAGCTCAAGCCTGGCGAGGTCGTGCTCGATCTTGGCTCCGGTGGAGGAATCGACGTGTTGCTCTCGGCGCGCCGCGTGGCTCCGGGCGGTAAGGCATACGGCCTCGATATGACCGACGACATGCTTGCCCTAGCGCGCGAGAATCAACGTAAGGCGGGTGTCGAGAATGTCGAATTTCTCAAAGGCGAGATCGAAGACATTCCACTCGGCGACAACTCAGTCGACGTCATCATCTCGAACTGCGTCATCAATCTCTCCGCCGACAAAGATCGTGTGTTGCGCGAGGCGTTTCGCGTGCTGAAGCCCGGCGGCCGCTTCGCTGTCTCCGACGTTGTGGTGCGCGGCGCTGTTCCCGATGCCATTCGCCAGAGCATGATGCTCTGGGTCGGCTGCATGGCCGGCGCGCTTGAAGAGCAGGACTATCGCGCCCGGCTCGTCGCTGCCGGATTTTCCGACGTTTCGTTTGAGCCCACGCGCGTCTACAACGTCGAGGATGCCCGGCAGTTCCTTGCCGAGGCTGGCGTTGATGTGGATGCTATCGCTCCTGCAGTCGATGGCAAATTTCTTAGCGCCTTCATCCGCGCCGTCAAGCCCCAATCAACCTGTTGCGCGCCCGGCTGCTGCGGCGCCGCTGCATAGGAGCCACGCCATGCCCAGCCACTACAACGTTTTGTTTCTCTGCACAGGGAACTCTGCCCGGTCGATTCTTGCCGAGGCCATCTTGAATCGAAAGGGCAAAGGCGTTTTCACCGCCTACAGTGCCGGCAGCCACCCCTCGGGAACGGTCCGTCCCGAAGCGCTCCGGCAGCTTGATTTTGCACACATCCCTACCACTGGCCTGCGCAGCAAATCATGGGACGAGTTTGCCGCACCGGGTGCGCCCAAAATGGACTTCGTTTTCACCGTTTGCGACAACGCAGCAAAGGAGCAGTGTCCGTATTGGCCCGGGCAGCCGATGACTGCGCATTGGGGAGTTCCCGATCCGGCCGCAGTGACCGGCACGCCTGAGCAAATTGAACGCGCCTTCCGCGACGCATTTTCAATCCTCGATCGGCGCATCAGCCTGTTCCTTTCGCTGCCGCTTGGGTCGCTCGAGCAGCTCGCCATCCAGCGCGAGATCGACAAGATCGGCCAATCCTGAACGGCGCGCGCCGCACCGCCGCACACTAATTTCTTTCTTTGAGGTTTGTTCATGAAGGTCACCGGCCGGCTCTCTTTTCTCGATCGCTATCTCACGGCATGGATCTTCGGGGCCATGGTGGCCGGAGTGGCGCTCGGGTGGCTCGTCCCCGGCGTGGTTCCGTTTCTCAACCAATTCAGCATCGGGACAACGTCCATTCCCATCGCAGTGGGCCTGATCGTGATGATGTACCCGCCGTTCACGAAGGTGCGCTACGAAGAGCTGCACGAAGTCTTTCGCAACAAGAAGGTACTTGGACTTTCGCTGGTGCAAAACTGGGTGATCGGGCCGATCCTTATGTTCGTTCTGGCCGTTGTATTCCTGCGCGGCTACCCGGAATACATGGCCGGTCTCATCATGATTGGCTTGGCGCGTTGTATCGCGATGGTCATTGTGTGGAACGAGCTGGCCAAAGGCGACACCGAATACGCGGCGGGGCTGGTGGCTTTCAACTCTCTGTTTCAGGTTTTCTTCTACTCGCTCTATGCGTGGATCTTCATCACCGTGCTACCGGCAAAGCTGGGGCTGCAGGGCGCGGTCGTCCATGTCTCCATAGGGCAAATCGCGCGGAGCGTCTTCATCTACCTGGGCGTGCCCTGTCTCGCCGGATTCCTTACGCGCACTGTGCTTGTCCGCGCCAGGGGCCGTGATTGGTACGATCGCAACTTTGTTCCGCGCGTCGGCCCGCTCACTCTCGTGGCCCTGCTCTTCACCATCGTCGTCATGTTCTCGCTCAAAGGGGCCTACATCATTCGGCTCCCGTTCGACGTTCTCCGGATTGCCGCGCCGCTTCTGGTTTATTTCATCGTCATGTTCCTGGTTTCGTTCTATATGGGGCGAAAGCTGGGCGCGGACTACTCCAAAACGACGACGCTCTCTTTCACAGCGGCCTCGAACAACTTCGAGCTGGCCATCGCTGTCGCCGTGTCGGTTTTCGGCATCAATTCGGGAGCTGCGTTTGCAGCTGTCATCGGCCCGCTGGTCGAGGTGCCCGTGATGATCGCGCTGGTCAACGTGGCTCTGTTCTTTCAGCGCCGATATTTTTCGAACCCCCAGGCCGCCGAAATCGAGCCCGTTTGCGCCACTTTCCGCAAGTAAGCACCCCTCGCCCGTTATCCTGAAAGAATAATGACCAGCTCAGCCAAGCCTCTTCGCCGCGTCGCCGTCTTCTGTGGATCGGCATTTGGAAACGATCCCGCTTTTCGCGCTGAGGCGACGGCTCTCGGCACTGCGCTCGCCAAAGCCGGAATCGGGTTGGTTTACGGCGGAGCCTGTCGTGGCCTGATGGGCGCGGTGGCTGATGCGGCGTTGGCCGCGGGTGGAGAAGTCATTGGCGTGCTGCCCGAGGCGCTCAGCGGTCGCGAGATTGCGCACAAGGGCCTCACCTCTCTTGAACTCGTTTCTACAATGCACGAGCGCAAGGCCCGCATTCACGAACTCTCCGATGCCATCCTCGCACTGCCCGGCGGTTACGGCACGCTCGACGAGTTGCTTGAGGCGATTACCTGGGCACAAATCGGGCTCCACGCCAAGCCGTGCATCCTGATCAACACGCTGAACTATTGGAACGGCCTGCTGGCTTTCCTTGATACTGCCGTCGTCGCGGGCTTCATCGAACCGAAGAATCGCGCTCTCATCCGCCTGGCCGCTAATGCTGCCGAAGCGCTTGCCATGGCTGTCAACAACGCTTAATCTGCGCCCTCGCTTCCCGGCGTTATCATGCGGTTATGTCAGCGAAGCTTCGTTTCGGCGTGCTCAGCACCGCCAATATCGGCGTGAAAAAGGTCATTCCTGCCATGCAGCAGGGCGAGCTTACTACCGTTACCGCCATCGCCTCTCGCGATTTCGACAGGGCTCGAGAGACGGCCAACAAACTTGGCATTCCCAAGGCCTATGGATCTTATGAGGATCTGATTGACGATCCCGACATCGACGCAATTTACAATCCGCTGCCCAATCAGCTTCACGTTCCCTGGACCACCAAGGCCGCCGACGCCGGCAAACATGTGCTCTGCGAAAAGCCGCTGAGCATGACCGTGGCCGAGGCCAAAACTCTGCTCGACGTCCGCGCGCGCACTGGCGTCAAGATCTCGGAAGCGTTCATGATCCGCAGCGCGCCGCAATGGCTGCGCGTGCGCCAGCTTCTCGACGAGGGGCGCATCGGCGAATTGCGCGCGGTGGCCGGCATTTTCAGCTTCTTCAACATCGATCCCGCCAACATCCGGAACAAGTTGGAAACCGGTGGCGGCGCGCTCTACGACATTGGCTGCTATTGCATTCAAGCTGCGCGTTTCGCTTTTGGACGGCAGCCCAGGCGGGTGGTCTCGCTCATCGATCGGGATGCCGAAACGGGGACCGACCGGCTGACTTCGGCGCTGCTCGATTTTGGCGCCGGACACGCGATCTTTACTTGCAGCACGCAGCAGATCCCCTGCCAGAAGGTTCAAATTCTCGGCTCGCGCGGCCG
This sequence comes from uncultured Acidobacteriaceae bacterium, assembly GCA_963796785.1. Classification (GTDB taxonomy): domain Bacteria; phylum Acidobacteriota; class Terriglobia; order Terriglobales; family Acidobacteriaceae; genus Telmatobacter. The sequence continues at coordinate 70,063 of CAWCMW010000002.1, forward strand.
CATCGAGCTTGAGATTCCGTTCAACGCGCCCAGCGACCGGCCGACGCGGCTCTTCATCGACGCGACGGGCGATCTAACGTTCAGCGGCATCAAGATGGAGACATTCCCGACGTCGGATCAGTACACCCTGCAGGGCGACGCGTTTGCGCGCGCCGTGCGCGACAACACCGAGGTCCCGGTGCCGCTGGAGGACTCGATCGGCAACATGGCCGTGATCGAGGCGGTTTTCAGGTCCGGAAGAACGGGCCAATGGGAGCGGCCGGAGCAGTAGGAGATTGTCGTCCCGTGTGCGGAGCGTGCGCTGTTCTTCGCCTGGTTGCGCAGCCTATGCGGCGGCGCACTCGCGTAGATCGCGGGCTAGCGCTGCGATGCGGGCGGGTTGGCTGTCCCAGGCGAGCATGAAGCGGGCTGCGCCGCCGATGAAGGTGTAGAAGCTCCAGCCGCGCGCGCGGAGCTGGTTGAGCACTTTCTCCGGAGCCTCAACGAAAACCGCATTCGCTTCGACGGGCTGCGCCAGGCGGACGCCGGGGATTCCGGCGATTTGCTCGGCAAACTGGCGAGCGCAGCGGTTGGCGTGCTCGGCGTTACGCAGCCATGCGCCGCTCTCCAGCATTCCGACCCACGGCGCTGATAGAAATCGCATCTTCGAGGCCAGTTGCCCGGCCTGCTTGCAGCGATAGTCGAAATCGGTGGCCATGGCACGATCGAAAAAGAGCACAGCTTCGCCCATGGCCATGCCGTTTTTCGCTCCGCCAAAGCAGAGCACGTCCACGCCACTCTTCCAGCTCATTTCTGCCGGCGAGCAGCCGAGGCTGGCGCAGGCGTTGGCAAAGCGCGCGCCGTCCATGTGCAGCGAGAGTCCGCGCGAACGGCATTCAGCGGAGATCGCTCGTATCTCGGCGAGCGAGTAGACGCGGCCGGTTTCAGTGGATTGAGTGATCGACACGACGCGCGGCTTGGGATAGTGGATGTCGCTGCGCTTGGTGGCCAGCTCGTGAATCGCGCCTGGCGTGAGTTTGCCTTCCGGGCTGGACGCGACCAGCAATTTGGAACCGTTTGAAAAAAACTCCGGCGCGCCGCACTCATCCGTTTCCACGTGCGACTGATCGGAGCAGATGACGCTGTGATACGACTGGCAGAGCGACGCCAGGGCCAATGAGTTGGCGGCGGTGCCGTTGAAGACGAAGTAGACTTCGCACTCGGTCTCAAAAAGCTTGCGGAAAGCGTCGGATGCTTTGGCGGTCCAGGGATCGTCGCCGTAGGAAGTGGCGTGACCGCGATTGGCGGCCTCCATTGCAGCCCAAGCCTCGGGGCAAATGCCGGCGTAGTTGTCGCTGCCAAACTGCTGCTGCGCGTCGTTGGATTCGATTTCGGCCATGCAACAATTCTCGCTCATGCAGGGCGCGGCGCGTCCCGGAGAGAATCCTAAGACGAAAGGGGAGGGAAACTTGGTGGGTCAGAGCAGGCGATTGAGCTTCAACTGCAGCCGCGAGCCGTTTGTTCACCACAATTCCAGCCATGATGACGATGAGGATGATGGCGGCGAAGGCGAGCAACCAGCCCCAATATTGGATGGGATGGCGTAGAACACGGACAAAATGGCGGCCATAGTGATCGGCGATGATGGCGACGAGCGAGTAACGTGCGGCCCGACTGATGGCCACCACCGCGAGAAACTTTCCGGCGCGATATTTGGAAGCGCCCGCGGAGGCGAAAAACAAGCTGGTAGGAAATGGAAACGGAATCGCCGTTGATGCGACGAGAGCGCCGGTGCCCCATTTCTTGAACAGACGGAGCAGGGAATCCACCCTCCGGCTTCCAAACTTGCTGTGCAGATATGCTTCGCCGGCTTTCCTGGGCGATTCTAAATGTGAGCCAGGCGCCGAGCACCGATCCCGCGGTGGCGCAGGCCGCATATTCGTACCAGGGATTGCGTTGCTGGGCAGCGAGAATTGCCGTCAGAATGTCGGGCCCGCCAAATGTTGGCAAGGGTGAGCTATCGATGATGGCGACAAAGAAGAGTCCAAGTGCTCCGAGGTGGAGGAATGTTGAAGTCAGGCTATGGCTCGTTGACTTTGGAGTGCTTTGGACAAAGACATCGAGCATGAACGGACTATATCAACTCAAGCGTGGTGACAGAGGGGCGGGCAGTGAACTGTCCGGGGAAGGATTCTCGCAATTTTGGTGATGTGTGGAAGCGGAAGGCAGGCCCGTCTTGCCCGATTCATGCCGATCGCGAACAAGAGATGCAGGTTGGAAGGGTGCAATAAGCCAGCTGCAGGAGAAAAAGTTGGAGGCGCGGGCCGGGATCGAACCGGCGCATAAAGGTTTTGCAGACCTCTCCCTTACCACTTGGGTACCGCGCCTTGGGCTGCCTGCCTCACGGTTTGCGGATCGTTCCACTCCATTTTTCGGCCGGCTTTTTGGGGCTGGCGAACTGCGGAATGGAGCGGGAGACGAGACTTGAACTCGCGACCCTCGCCTTGGCAAGGCGATGCTCTACCACTGAGCTACTCCCGCTTAACGCAGTTTCGAGTATACCGGGCTGCAGAAAGGGGGTCAAACCAGTGAGTTGCGTTCAAGACTGCTTTTCATTGGGTTTCTGGCCGCCGCGAGGCAACATTCCGACGCAACACTCACCGAGAGTAGGGGGTCAGTTCGAGATGTGAGCGGCAAGGTGGTTGGGAAAGTTTCAGGGAGCTTTGCCTTGAGGTGCCGCGTACAGCAATAAACGCTCGATCCCGTACAGTCCAAACATTGCCAGGACCGCCAGGATATCGAAGATCGAAGGATGCCCACGCACGTTGAATGTGTCCGTCATCCAGTAAGGCAGCATGGCCACGATGAATGGAGCAATCGCCATACCTCCCAAGAGGATAATGAGGAACGCTGCATGGATTGCCAAGGTTTCGGGCGCTGATCGGGTGTTCCCCTTGGAAAAGATGCGCGGGCCTGCCTTGAAAAGTGCGCCACCGAACAAAAACCAGCTGTATGCGGCGGCGACAAAGGCATAGGTCGCCCATGAAAAGTATCGCAGTATCTCGCGCGGGTCGATGTTCCTGGCACCCACTCCTGCCGCAATCGCATCGTTTGAGCTAAGGAAAAGCACGTGTGACCGCCTAACTGAGGCACATTCAGTCTATCGACGGGGGGCAAACAAGGATCGAGATCTCGTTTTGCACGACTTTTGCGCGCTGGCAGGCGTTTGACCCACCCCCGGAATTCCCGTAGACTAAGAGTTTGCGAGGGATGCGGCTGAAGCCGCCCACGACCCGCATGACTTTTCCTGAAGTCAGGACTACCCCTAGAATTCAGGCTTTGGAGATGGAAGCACAGCTATGGCAAACCACGTATCGGCGCTGAAGCGCGCCCGCCAGACCGTAACCCGCACTGAAGTGAACCGCGCGAACCGCAGCCGCGTGCGCTCAAGCCTGCGCTCGCTGCGCGAGGCTTTGGCTAAGGGCGATGCGAAAGAAGCACAGGCGCAGTACCGGGCCACGGTTTCCGCTCTGGACAAGAGCGTGCAGAAGGGCGTTCTGCATTCGAACACCGTTTCGCGCTACAAGAGCCGCTTGAATGCGCGCCTGAAGACGCTGGCTACGGCCAAGGCAAAGTAAGATCGCGCGATCGAATTTGAAGGGCAGGAGCTAGGAGCGATCCTGGCTCTTTTGTTTTTGGGTGGTTGGCGCGGCGAATTGAGCTGCCCCAGGTCTCAAGAGCGAGACCCGGGGCACCCCTTGCTGGTGGCGGGTTGGAATGGGTGAGTTGATATTTGTGCTATCCCACCCTAAAGTTCTCCGCTGCGCGTCGGATCTTTAGGATGGGGCACCCCTTGTTGGTGGTGGGCTGAAAGGGGTGGGTTGAGGTTTGTGCTATCCCACCCTAAAGTTCTCCGCTGTGCGTCGAATCTTTAGGATGGGGCACCCCTTGTTGGTGGTGGGTTGAAAAGGGGCGGGTTGAGGTTTGTGCTATCCCACCCTAAAGTTCTCCGCTGCGCGTCGCACTGTAGGATGGGGCACCCCTTGTTCGTGGTGGGCTGAGATCGCGAAGGCCGTGAGCGCTAAGGGCCTTTGCGCAACATTGGCTTGAGCACGGGAAAGAGTGTGCCGGCGATGATTGCTGAGCCCTTCGCGGTGGGATGGATGCCATCGCCCTGGATGGTTCCGGGGACATGGACCAGATCCTTGTAGAGCATGGGCACGAAAGCAACGTGGTGCGTGGCCGCGAGATCGCGAAAGATCGCGTCGAATGAACGGATGTAGTCGGGTCCATAGTCGGGCGGCAGGGTGATGCCGGCAAGCAGAATCTTTACATGCGCACGCTCGATCGCGGTGAGTACCTGATCGAGATTGGCGCGCGACTGGGCGACAGGCAGGCCGCGGAGGCCGTCGTTGCCGCCGAACTCCACAATCACGATGGCGGGGTGAAGGCGAAGGACGGCGGGCAGGGTTGCAAGCGCATCCTTTGTGGTGGCGCCGCTGGTGCCGAGGTTGACGACTTTGTACGCATATCCCTGTGCATCGAGCTTCTTCTGCAGGAAAGCGGGATAGGCCTGGCCTTCATCGAGGCCCAGACCGGCGGTGATGCTGTCGCCGAAGCAGACAAGAATTGGCTGATTTGATTTTGGCTGACCGGAAGCGGAGAGCGACCCGGCTGGCAGCAACGCGAAACAGAATACGAAGAGAACAAATTTCCGTGCGTCCACGTATCCAGTGTAGCTGCGCGCACGTATCCGGTGTAGACGTGCAAGAGTGCGATGCGCCGAAGCCGCGATGACCGGGCATGTACACTTCGAGTGACGGAGGATGAGTTGATTCAAGTTAAAGGCGCGAAGAAGTGGATCCAAAATGGCGCGCGGCGCGTGGAGATTTTGCAGGGAATTACGCTGGATATTCCGGCAGGGCAGTTTGTGGCGATCGTGGGCGCGAGCGGCAGCGGAAAGAGCACGCTGCTCGGGCTTCTTGCGGGCCTGGATTCGCCCAGCGAAGGGGAGATCTGGCTGGACGGCGTGCCGATCCACAATTTGGCGGAGACGGAGTTGGCGGCGGTGCGCGGGCGCAAAATCGGCTTCGTCTTTCAGTCGTACCAGCTTATCCAAACGCTGACCGCACTCGAAAACGTTCTGCTGCCCTACGAACTGAACCTGGAAGGCAATGGCGTGGAGCGGGCACGGCGACTGCTGGAGGAGGTGGGCCTGAAGGAGCGCGTGGATCACTATCCGGTGCAGCTTTCAGGCGGCGAGCAGCAGCGCGTGGCGCTGGCGCGGGCATTTGTGGTGGAGCCGCCGATTGTGATGGCCGATGAACCGACAGGAAATCTCGACTCGACGAACGGGCGGTTGGTTCTGGATTTGCTGCTGGACCGAAATCGCAAAGCGGGAACGACATTAGTGTTGGTGACGCACGACCCTGAAGTTGCGAGCCGCGCCGATCGCAAAATCGTGCTCAAGGATGGTTTGATCGTCGAGGATTCGCGGCAGGGACCGGCTGAGCCCAGCGCTCAATCTGCGCAAGGAGAACAATGGCCAAGCGCGCATTGAGTTGGAGGCGGGCCGCAGCCATCGGCTGGCGTGATCTGAAGTCCGCACCCGGCAAATTCGGATTTGTCGTGTTGTCGGTCGCCATTGGCGTGGCTGCGCTGGTTGGCGTGCGCGGGCTGAGCGACAGTTTTCGCGACACGCTTAATTCAGAGGCGCGATCGTTGCTGGCGGGCGATTTGAGCGCGCGCATGTTCCGCGCGCCCGCGCCCGAAGAGCTTAGCAAGATCGCGGCGATTGAAGCGCAGAGCGGCGGGACGATTCGGTCGACATGGGTTGCCGAAACCGTCTCGATGGCGTCTGTATCGACGAACTCCGTGCCGCTGCTGGTTTCGCTCAAAGCTGTCGATCCTGCCGAATATCCGTTTTATGGAACGGCGGAGCTGGAGCCGGCGATGCCGTTGCGGCAAGCGTTGGCGGGCGATTCGGCGGTTGTGGCGGATGAGTTTCTCGTGCGCTTGAATGCGCGCGTCGGCGACTCACTGCGCCTCGGCGGCAGAGACTTTCGCATCACTGCTGTGCTGAAGCAGGAGCCCGATCGCATTACTGCAGGGATGGGGCTGGGGCCGCGGGTCATGATTTCCGCGACTGCTCTTGCGGAGACTGGATTGCTCGGGCCGGGCAGCCGCGCGAGCCGACGGTTGCTGGTGAAGCTGCCGGGCAAGCCGCCGAAGGGCATCACAGTTGACGCAGAGACCGCAGCGGTTCGGACGCAACTTGAAGCGGCGCTGCCCGACGCACAGGTGATGGATTACCGCGAAGGCAACCCGGCGCTCACGCGCGGCCTCGACAATGCGACTTCAATCCTGAGCCTGATTTGCCTTGTGGCGATGGTGCTGGGCGCAATCGGCGTTGCCATGGCGATGCATGCGCACCTCGAGCAGCGCATGGATATGCTGGCGATCCTGAAGGCTATCGGCGCGGATTCTACGGACTTGCTACGCATTTTTCTCTTGCAGACGCTGGGGCTTGGTCTTGCCGGCGGGTTGCTCGGAGTAGCGGCGGGCGTGGGCGTGATGGCCGCGCTGCCGGCGGCGTTTGGCCAGTTGCTTCCCGTGCATGTGATTCTTGAATTTCCGTGGCAGTCAGCGCTGGCGGGGCTGGGAACGGGACTGCTGACGACTTTGCTCTTCTGCCTGCCGCCGCTGCTTGATGTGCGCGCGGTGCGGCCGGTGCTGGTACTGCGCAGGATGGTAGAGCAAGGGCCTTCAGGGATTGCCGGCTGGTTTGCGCGATGGTGGGCGCGGCGGCTGCAGCTCGGAATTGCAGCGGCGGTGATTGCCGGGTTGGCTGGCATCGCCTGGGCGCTTTCCGATTCGCCCAAAGTTGGCGCGTGGTTTGCAATTCTGTTTATCGTCACATTACTCGTCCTGCTTATTCTTGCGGCAGTCACTCTCGTTACATTGCGCTTTCTGCTCAACCGCACACGTCTTCACTTGCCGTCGTTTTTGCGCCAGGGCCTTGCCAATCTCTATCGTCCCGGCAATCAATCGGCTGCGGTGCTGGCGGCGCTGGGCACGGGAGTCATGCTTATCCTCGCGGTGTACCTGATGCAGAAGGATCTGTTGACCGATTTGCGCGAAACCGCCTCGCCCAAGCTACCCAATGTTTTTCTAATCGACGTGCGAAGCGAAGAGGCCGAAGGCGTGAAAGCATTTTTCGCACGTCAACCGGGCGTGAGCGAGCAACTGAGCCTGATTCCCGTGGTGATGGGCCGGTTTATATCGATCAACGGCCAGCAGGTGGATCAAATGAAAGGCCAGCATTACCCGGTTCGCATGCTGGAAAGCGCCGAGTTGACATGGGCTGACGCGCCTCCAGAGGGCGACAAGGTGACTGCGGGCCAGTGGTGGACGAGCACGAGCGCGGCGCAGATTGCGGTTGGCGACGGTATCGCCCAGCGGCTGCATGTCAGCGTGGGATCGACGGTGGAACTTGAGACCGGCGGAACAACGCGCACGCTCAAAGTTGCCGCAATCTATCGCGCCGATGGCCAGCACCTGGGCGCGCGTGTATCGTTTGTCCTGCCTTCGGGATTAATCTCTGACCAACCGGCCACGTGGTACGGCGGCGCGCACATCGATCCCAAACAAGTGCCCGCGATGGAACGCGCGTTCTTCGCCGACTATCCAACCATTTCGATCATCAACGTCGCCGATGTGCTGGAGCGCGTCGAGAATGTCGTCGATCAGATTACTTTTGTCGTGCGCCTGCTGGCCGGGTTCTCGATTCTCGCCGGGCTAACAATTCTTGCATCGAGCATCGCCAGTACGCGCTTTCGCCGGACGCAGGAAGCGGTTGTGCTCAAGACCCTCGGCGCCACGCGGATGCGCGTTGTGCGCACCTTCAGTGTTGAGTTCAGCGTGCTTGGCTTGCTGGCCGGCACAGTGGGCGTCGTCTTTGCCAATGTGCTTACGCGCGTGCTGCTGCATCGGCTCGATATAGGTTTTCACATCGCATGGGGGGCGACGGCCACTGCGCTTTTCGGAACGGCCTTGCTGGCGACAGCGACCGGCTGGATTGCCAGCTACCGCATTTTAGGATTGCGGCCGCTTGAAGTGCTGCGGGAGGAATAGGCGCGAGGTCCGTGGGTCAGGAGCCGTGGATCGTGAGTCGTGGTTCGTGAAACGTGATCCGCGGGAAAAAGGCGGATTGAAAAACACGCTGAAATTGACCGCGCGCGGGAATGTCCGTACCATGAAGAGGTTGGCTTTGCGCGCCCCGCCTGGGGAGCCAGGCCAATCGGCTGCAAGATGCGCCGCCACTCGCGCTTGTTGCCCCCTCGTTCAATGGTAGGACAGCTGACTCTGGATCAGCATATCGGGGTTCGAATCCCTGGGGGGCAGCCAACAAAATGTTCAGTTAGCTATCTGGCGGCCGTGATTTCCGGCAGTGCGGCTTAAACAACGAACATCGCAATGCCGGCTGCGAACATGGCCACTGTCGCAATCGCCACAACAACCCATCCCAGGCGAGAACTCGGCTGGCCCTGCATCAGCTTTTTGTCCGCCGCCACGATCAGGATCGCGACCATGAGGAATGGCGCCAGCAAACCATTGATAACCGCTGACCAGTAGAGCGCCTTCACCGGGTTGATGCCGACAAAGTCGAGCGCGACACCGGCTCCCGTGGCAAAGAGAATCAGGGCATAAAACCAGCGCGCGCCGGCTAATCTCTGGTTCAAGCCCTGGCGCCATCCCATGGTTTCAGCGAAGGCATATGCAGAAGAGCCAGCCAGCGTGGGGATGGCGAGAAACCCGACACCGACAATGCCAATCGTGAACAGAGTTGCAGCGAAGTTGCCGGCAAGCGGGCGCAAGGCGTCCGCAGCTTGCCGGGAAGTTTCGATATTCACGATACCGTGCCGATTGAGGGTGATGGCGGTGGTCAGGATGATGAAGAACATGACCATGTTGGAGAAAAAAGCGCCGACACCAACATCGATGTTCCGTAATTCGAGCTCCTCGGCGGTAGCGCCTCGACGCGAGGCGAGCGTTGTTTGGCCCGCCGACTTCTCTTCTTCAACTTCCTCGCTCGCCTGCCAGAAGAATAGATAGGGGCTGATGGTAGTGCCAAGGATCGCGACCAGCGTTGCCCACTCACTCCGGGTATGGGGCATGGACGGAATCAAGGTGTGACGCAGCACCTGGCCCCAGTCAGCTCCCACCACGAACGCTGTAATTGGATAGGCGAAAAGCACCAGAACCAGCCACTTTAGTACGTTCGCGATCTGCTGATACTGGAGCCGAACCGTGGCCCACGAAATCAGAAGAGCAAATGCCACAACAAACCATCGGGAATTGATTCCCGAGAGCATCGACGCGGCATCCGCCATGCCCGCCAGATCCGCGGCGATGTTAATTGTGTTAGCGGTCAAAAGCGCCATCACGACTACGAGCAAGGCCCATTTGGGAAATCGCTGCTTAAGATTTCCCGCCAGACCTCGGCCCGTGACTTTGCCGATGCGGGCACACATCATTTGCACGGCGGCCATCAGCGGCCACGTCAGAAGGGCGGTCCAGAGGAGCTTTGTCCCGAGTTGAGCGCCGGCGACTGAATAAGTGGCAATCCCGGATGGGTCATCATCGGCAGCGCCGGTAATGATCCCAGGCCCGAATGACTTCAGCAAAGCTTTTATCCAACGGGATGGGGCGGATGTCGGCAGGGCAGATGGGTTGGGCATATGCGCTAGACCGGTTCCTGAGTTGTTGTAGCCCTTTCAGAAGTTGTGCAAGGTGTCTCTTACTTCCACCCCACGGACCAAGACCTGTCCGCGGGGGCCCCGGAAGGAAAGAGACACTTGAGTGCAATCGCTTCGGGATACTGTAACTCAGGAACCGGTGTAGCCGCGGAGAAGATCACAGATGCGATCAGGATTGAAAAACAGCGCCATAAAAACGCTCCACCCCCAGAATTGCGGCCTTGGAGCGCCGCGCGCTGACAGCATGACCACTAGGATTCTTTCAGCAGAACACAAGTTGCTTAGCGGCTGGCCCGAAGCTGCAACCTCGTCGGCAGGTCATCCCCGAAAGACTTTTTCCGATTCGCCCAGCTCCGATCCCGCCCGAGCGGCGAGGAGCCCCGAATAGGAGGAAATTCGAATGCGTCTTGCGGATACGCCGACTGCATTTGGATCGATCGGTTCGGGATTGCCAAGCAGGAGGCGTTCGGAATTCGCAGCGTAATCTGGATCGAGCGGGAATGGTGAGCCAATATGGAGCTGCTCTCTTGTTTTGCCTGTAGCCTATTCGGTCCACAAGTCGCGCCGGGAGCTTACGAATGAAACGTTTCACGATCGCCGGAACTGCAGCTCCTGGCTCTTTTCACCGTCGCGTTCTTGCCCTAAGTCGGCGAATGCCCTGGGGGAGCCGAAGTACGTGAGCACATCGCATGCGCCAGGAGATTTTGCGCTGGCGGAAAACGGCAAGGCAGTTCCGCTCGTGGTGAGCGACTCGGATTGGCCGGGAGTGGTGAGGGCCGTGGGCGATTTGGGCCAGGACGTGGGGCGGGTGACGGGGCATGATGCACCGGTGATCAAGAGTGACGCTCCGGCAGCAGATGAAGTTGTGCTGATCGGGACGATCGGTAAGAGCCCGCTGATTGATTTGCTGATCAAGAGACACAAGCTGGATGTGAGTGGCATTACGGGCCAGTGGGAATCGGCTGTAACGACGGTGGTGGAGCATCCGATGAAAGGAGTGCGGCGGGCGCTGGTGATCGCTGGCGCGGATAAACGTGGCACCATTTACGGAATCTACGACCTCTCGGAGCAGATTGGGGTTTCGCCGTGGTACTGGTGGGCCGATGTGCGCGTGCCGCACGCGGATGCCTTGTACGTCCAGCCGGGGCGTTCTGTGCAGCCCGTACCGGCGGTGAAGTATCGCGGAATTTTTTTCAATGATGAGGCGCCCGCGCTTTCGGGATGGACGAAAGAGAAATTCGGAGGAATGAATCACGAGTTCTACACGAAGGTGTTCGAGTTGCTGCTGCGGCTGAAGGCAAATTTCCTGTGGCCGGCGATGTGGAACAACGCTTTCGCGACCGATGATCCGCTGAATGCAAAGCTGGCCGATGAATATGGAATCGTGATGGGGACTTCGCACGAAGAGCCGATGATGCGCGCGGAGAAGGAGTGGACGGCGGGACATCACGGTCCGTGGGACTACACGACGAACCAGAAGGAAATTGACGAATTCTGGCGCGCGGGAATGGAGCGCGACAAGAGCTACGAAGAGGTAGTGACGCTGGGGATGCGCGGCGAAGGCGACACGCCGATGAGTGCGAGCGCGAACACGGAATTGCTCGAGAAGATTGTCTCGGATCAAAGAGAGATTTTGACGCAGACGGTGAATCCCGATTTGACGAAGGTGCCGCAGGTGTGGGCGCTCTACAAGGAGGTGCAGGGCTACTACGAAAAAGGCATGCGCGTGCCGGACGATGTGACGCTGCTGTGGAGCGACGACAATTGGGGCGATTTGAGGCGGTTGCCAACGGCGGAGGAGCGTAAACGTTCGGGCGGTGCGGGGATCTACTACCACTTCGATTATGTGGGCGGTCCGAGATCGTACAAGTGGCTGAACACGAATTATCTGCCGAAGATCCAGGAACAGATGCATCTGGCGCTTGCTTACGGGGCGGATCGGCTTTGGGTGGTGAACGTCGGCGATGGAAAGCCGATGGAGTTTCCCATCGAATTTTTTCTTGATTATGCGCGAACACCTCAGCGCTGGGACAAGGACCACCTGGACGAGTTTACGAAGCTATGGGCGACGCGGGAGTTTGGGCCTGAACATGCCGATGAGATTGCCTCAGCGATGGAGGAGTACACGCGGTACAACGGCCGACGGAAGCCGGAGCTGATCGATCCCTCGACTTTTAGCTTGACGAATTACGGCGAGGCTGATCGCGTTGACGCGGAGTGGCGTACGCTCGCCGACCGCGTAGACAAGCTGGGCGCGGAACTGCCAGAGAACGAGCGGGCTTCGTATTTTGAGCTGATCCAATATCCGGTGGATGCGTGCGCTAATTTGACCGAGATGTACATTGCGGCGGCGCGGAATGCGGCGGATGCGAAAGTTGGAAATCCGCAAGCGAATGCGGAAGCTGAAGCGGTGTGGGCGATGTTTCAAAAGGACGCTGCACTGAGCGCCGAGTATAACCATGGCGTGCTGAACGGGAAATGGGACCACATGATGGATCAGACGCACATGGGCTATACGGCGTGGAACGATCCGCCCGCGAACGTGATGCCTGCGGTGAGCTGGATTCAAGTTCCGGATGCAGGATCGCTGGGCGTAAGCGCGGAAGATGCGACGTTTTCGAGAGCGGGAGGAAGGTTTGGAGTGTCGCTGGGGACGATCGATTCCGTTTCCGACGGGGCGCGGACGCTGACGCTCTTCGATCGCGGCAAAACGCCCGTGGATTTCACCGTGCAAACGAGTGCGCCGTGGATAGTGCCCTCAGAGAACGGTGGCAGAGTCGGCTTAATCGAGCAGAAAGTCGCGATTCACGTGGATTGGGGCAAAGTGCCAACGGATGTCAACAGCGCGGAAGGGACGGTCAAGGTGAGCTCAGGTGAGGGGCGGCCGATGACGTTCACACTGCATGCAATGCGGCTGCCGATTACGCGTGATGACGCTAAGGGATTTGTGGAGAGCGATGGGTACGTCGCCGTCGAAGCGGCGGATACTTCCGAGCGGACGGCCGACGGCGAGACGCATTGGGAGGAATTGCCCGGTTATGGCGAGACGAAATCTGCGATGACGGTATTTCCGGTGACGGCGGAGAGCAATCCGGACTCGAAGGCGGCGCTCGAATACAGGATGTATCTATATGATTCGGGCGATTTCGAATTACAGGCCGCGCTGGCGCCGACACTGAATTTTGTTCCTGGGCGCGGGTTGCGATTTGCGGTCTCGGTCGACGATGGCTCGCGGACGGTCGTGGATGAGTTGGAGCACAATACTCAGCAGGACTGGGAGCAGGCAGTGAGCGATGGAGTACGGCACGTCACGCTTCCGCTCACGATCGCGAAACCGGGATATCACACGCTGAGGATCTGGGCAGTGGATCCGGGAGTCGTGCTGGAACGCATCGTGGTGAGTCACGGCGCGCTGCGGCCAAGTTATCTGGGACCGCCGGAGAGCGCGCAGTATCCGGGCAAGTGAACCTAGCTCACTGTTTATTCACGCTACTACTGCGGGTTGGCCCATGGGCGCTGAGGGAATTCTCGGCGGCGGGCTTGCCGCCGCGCGTGGCGGCCCATACGTGGTAGCTGTTGAAGAGAAACTGGCCGCCGAGGATCAGCAGCCAGATCCATAGCGCAAAGCGCAAAGGGCGGCGGGGAACGCGTGAGCTCAGCAGAGTTCCGCAAACCGCCCCGGCTACGCCGCCGATGACAAGCTGCAACAATAATTCAGGATTGGTGGCGTGCGTGAACCAGTGCGCGCCGCTGCCAATGAGCGAAACCACAAAGCCGAAGACGATATCGGTTCCTACCACTTGCGCCGGCGCAAGCGAGGTCATGCTCAGCAGTGCGGCACTGCCGAGCGCCCCCGCTCCAGCGGAAGAGAAACCCACCTCCGCGCCTACGGGAAACATCAGCCACGAGAGCAGCGGACTACGGTCGCGCGTGTTCCGGTTGTCTTCCATGTTGCGGAACGAAAAAAGGATCTGCCAAATGGCTGTGGTGACCAGAATCGCGCCGAGGATTGCATTCAGCAGGTTCGCAGATCCCGCGTTGATTAAATGCTTGAGGAAAAGCGATCCGACGAGAACGCCTGGCGCTCCGCCCAGAAGCATATAGCCCAGCGTGCGCCAGGCGACATTGTGGCGCGCGATCTGCGCCGGCACCAGGATCAACTTCACGGCCGATGAGAACATCAATCCGATTCCCACCGCAACGGGGGCGGGCACGCCGAGAAACAGCACGAGGACCGGCACAGTGACAGTTCCCGCGCCGACGCCGGTGAGCGCGATGAACAGTGCGATGAAGAATCCGATTACGTACTGCATCTGCTGGCCCTCAATCCCTTTTTTCCCGGGCTACTTTGCCGGCGCTGCCTGAATATGGATCCCGCACTCCACTTTGCGGCCAGCCCACCGGCCGGATCGCGGATCGTTGGGATCGAGCGGCAGCGACGTGCATGGCTCGCAGCCGATGGAGGTGTAGCCCTTTTCATAGAGCGGCAACAGCGGAATCTCAAGCTGCTCGCATGCGTACCACACGTCGCGCGTCGACCACTCCGTCAGCGGCGCCAGTTTCAGTACTTGCTTGCCGCCGGGCAGGGAGAACATCGCCGACTCTTCGAGCGCTGGCGCGGCTCCGTGCCTGCTCGCGGCGCAGGCCGGTCAGCCACACTCGATATCCGGCCACAGCCTTGAACAGCGGTTCAACTTTGCGCAGGCCGCAGCAGCGGTCAGGGGCGGTTTGGTAGAGCAGGCCGAATTCCGCCTCCTGCTCGGCTACCGTTTTTTCCGGCAGCAGATTGATCAGGTTCAAGTCCCACTCGCGCGCGATGCGGTCGCGATATGCGTAGGTCTCTGCGAAGTGGTAGCCCGTATCGAGAAAGAGAATCGGAATCCGCGGATCGAGCGCGATCGCCAGCTTGGTAAGCAGGACGTCTTCTGCCTGAAAACTGCAAGTGAGGCACACGTCTCCATTGCCCGTGACTTCGCGCGCCAGCGTGGCTCGAACCGCGTCCAGCTTGGTGTTCACTTCAGAAGCAATCTCCGCAACGCCCATTACAAGTCCGCCCCTTCTGGAGAAATAAGGATTCCCGCGCGCTCGAGCAACTGATGAACCGCGGCGACAGCATGCATCCGATTTTCCGCGTTGCTTGTGATCTCGAAGCCACCGGCATTCGCAGTCAGCACACCCTCATCGCCAGGGCGCGCCAGGATTGTGAGCAAACCGGCTCGAGTTCCGAGATCGGTGACGATGTCAAGAATTCCCAGGTGTTCGAGAGAAGCAAGCTCGCCGGCATCGATGCGGCAGGTCACGGCTCCGATTGCAAACAACGAGCGTTCAACGGCGTCGATCAATTCAGTCGGGCCAGCCAACTCCAGCAGACCGCCGCGGTGTCTCCAGCGGGCTTCGCGTTCACCGGCAGTCACTCGACCCCACGCCGCGGCTTCGTCTTCCTCATTCGCCGGGGTGTGGCCTTGTGCTTCGGTGATCATGCCGGCCGCCACGGTAGCGTTGGTTTCAGGATCGATCAGGATGAGCGCGCCGGTTCCGCGATTATCGCGATAGAGATCTACAGCCATGGGCCGCAGCAGGTGCAGCGAAACCCCGCCAATATCGTTCATGCGAAGGGTTACGGCCGGCTCGTGCCTAAGCGCGCTCAAGTCCACGCGGTGATCAATCAACGAAACGATTGCAGGGACGGTGTGGCTGGTGTGCTTCAGCAGGTAGCGGCGATTCACATCCAGCGGTCGCTGATCCATCCACACGAGCGATGCCTTCAGGCTGCTCGCCACCACAGGCGCCGCATTGGCGCCGGCGATCAAGTCGCCCCTGCTGATGTCCACTTCGTGATCGAGCACGAGCGTCACGGAAAGCGGTGCAATGGCTTCTTCAAGATCGCCGTCGAATGTGACGATGCGCTCGATCTTCGCGCCTCTTCCCGACGGGAAAACTGCAATCTCGTCCCCGCGGCGCACCGTTCCTGACGCAATCTGGCCGGCAAATCCGCGGAAAGTGTGGTCGGGCCGCAGCACGCGCTGCACGGGAAAGCGGAACGGTTCGTTGCGTGTTTCGCGCGATGAAGGCAGAGCCTCCAGCAGTTGCAGCAGCGACGGCCCCGCATACCATGGCATCGCGCTAGTCGCGTGAACTACGTTGTCGCCTTTCAGCGCGCTGACGGGAACAAAATGAACCTCAACGGGCGTGCCGGTATCGGCGGCAATCTGGTCAAGAACCTCTTTGAAGTCAGACTCGATCGCGCGGAAAGTCGATTCATCGTAGCCGATCAGATCCATCTTATTGACGGCGACGAGCACATGCCGCACGCGCAGCAGTGACGCAATGTAAGCGTGACGGCGCGACTGGATCTGAACGCCCTTGCTGGCGTCGATCAGCACGATCGCCGCGTCGGCGGTCGAGGCGCCGGTGGCCATGTTGCGCGTGTACTGCTCGTGGCCCGGCGTATCGGCGATGATGAACTTGCGCCGCGCCGTCGAAAAATAGCGATAGGCAACGTCGATGGTGATGCCCTGTTCGCGCTCCGCGCGCAAGCCGTCTGTCAGGAGCGCGAAATCGATCTGTCCCGGCGCAGTCGTGCCTTTGCCTTCGATCGACTTTACCTGGTCTTCGTAGACCGATTGCGTGTCATAAAGCAGCCGCCCGATGAGCGTCGACTTGCCGTCGTCCACGCTGCCCGCCGTGGAGAAACGCAACAGATCTTTCTCGCGCTCGGCGAGCAGAAATTCTTCGATGGAAAATGGAGGAGCAGTAAGGGTCGCCATTTAGAAGTAGCCCTCCCGCTTCTTGATCTCCATCGAGCCTTCCTGGTCGTGATCGATCACGCGATTTGCGCGTTCCGACGAATGGAAGCCGATCAGCTCCGCGATGATTGCGGGAAGCGTATCGGCGTCGGAGCGGATCGCGCCCGTGCACGGGCTGCAGCCGAGAGAGCGCAGCCGGCTTTTTACCATTTGCGGCTTCTCGCCCGGTCGCGCCACAAAAGCCTGTTCAATGGGCAGCAGAGCGTCGCCACGCACATACATTGGCCGCTCTTTTGCGAAATACAAATCGACCACCGGGATTTTTTCCTCGTGGATGTACTGCCAAACGTCCATCTCGGTCCAGTTCGAAATTGGAAACACGCGAATGCTTTCGCCGGGATGGATGCGCGCGTTATAAAGGTTCCACAGCTCGGGCCGCTGATTTTTCGGGTCCCACTGTCCCGCCGAATCGCGGAACGAATAAATCCGTTCTTTCGCGCGCGACTTTTCTTCGTCGCGCCGCGCGCCGCCGAACGCCGCATCGAAGTTGTAATGGCGCAAAGCATCGAGAAGCGCCTGCGTCTTGAGCAGCCCGCAGCAGCGCTTGGTGTCGAGCACGATCGGGTTTGTTCCCGCGGCGATGGCAGGCTCATTCCGCCACACGAGCAACTCTGCGCCCACCTTCCGCGCCATTTCGTCGCGGAAAGCAAGCATCTCGGCAAACTTGAATCCGGTATCAATATGAAGAAGAGGGAAGGGAATCGGCCCAGGGTAAAAGGCCTTCTGGGCCAGCCTCAGCATGACCGAGGAATCCTTGCCAATGGAGTAGAGCATCACTGGTCGCTCGAATTCCGAGGCCACCTCGCGAAGGATATGGATGCTCTCCGCCTCAAGCAGGCGCAGATGGTTCAACCGCGGCGTTGTGATCGGCGGCATTTGCGACGATGGATTGAATCGTTCAGTTTCGGCGACCGGCATTCAGGACCTCTCAGTTTCAGTGGGAAAGCTGAAAGCCGGTGCGCGCAAAGACAAACCCGGCATTCAGCAGCGGGTGCGTCTTCTTGATCGATTGTGCTCAGGAGATCAGAGACTAGCGGGGACACCCGTCGAAGATGTTCGACAGGCAACAACAGGAGCGGCTTGGTAAGGCGCAAACCATGTGTAAAGAGATGGTAACAAAACCTGCTTCCCGGAACAAGGGTACCCCGGGGCCTCGAAGCGAAAAATGCGCATATTCCGCTGGTTTGACGTAGGATAGGGGCGTCTCACACTCTTGCATTCAAGTGAACGCGAACGGCAGACCACCCGGTAGGAGCCCGGCGGCCATGACCCGCCGAAGCGGAGCGCTCATTGCGTTCACTTCTCTGGCTGCGCTTAGCTTGCTCATATTGTGTGTCAGCCAGGCTGGTCCGGCTGGCCGGCACATCTTTCTTTTTGGGCGGCAGGCCCAAGTCCGGACGGTCCCAGCCTCTCTGGCTCGCAACCGGCCAGCGCCAGACTGGGGCGACCGATTCGGCGATGGCACACCGGACATTCTCCGCCTGACCGACCCGGCTGACCAGGCCGCATTCCGCCGCTGGTTTACGCTCATCGCCGAGTACCAGGCCGTTCGGCCCGCGGCCACAGTTCCTCCAGAGATCGCCGACTGCGCAAGTTTGCTTCGCTATTCCTACCGCGAAGCGCTTAAACGCCACGATGAAAACTGGTTGATGACTAGCGGAATCGACGTTCCCGCCGCTCCCGGCGAAATTCGTGCCTGGAACTATCCTCACTCGCCTGCTGGGCACGGCACTCTTCCGCGTGCGACCCGGCGCTTTTGAACCCGGCGACGTTTCAAACGGAGCGTTCGCACAGTTTGCCGACGCCAAAACGCTGGTCGAGCGGAACGCGTTCTTTGTCAGCCGCGATGTGCGCGAAGCGTTGCCGGGAGACCTGCTCTTCTATCGCCAATTCGGCCAGTCATCGCCGTGGCACTCGATGATTGTGATCCGCTCCGGCGCCGACGCTCAGGTCGTTTACGACACTGGGCCCGACCATGAGCAACCTGGCGAGCTTCGCCGCGTCCTTCTGTCTGAACTCCTTGACCATCCCCAGCCGCAATGGCGGCCGCTCGCCGGAAATCCCAACTTTCTCGGCGTCTACCGCTGGAACATTCTGCGAGGAACTCGATGAACAGCCGGAAATTGATTGACCGGAATTCAGCTTGCTGGAAACCCACGCTGCCCAAGCCGCTCATGGCTGCCTTGCTTCTGTTGGTCGCAGCCGCAGCTGCGATTCCCGCATCTGCCACCGACGCACCGCGATCTTTCTTGCTTTCTACAACGCGCACTTTCGCGCCCGGCGAGAGCGTCAAGATCCAGCTCATCGCTCACAATGTGCCGGAACTCGAATTCCGCGTGTACAAGGTGCGCGATGCAGAAAAGTTCTTCGCCGGCCTCAAGGATGTGCACAGTTTCGGTGTCGAGAACTACGCGCCGCAGGAGCAGATTGATCAAACCACATTCGTAGAGCGGCTGCACGACTTCAAGGCCCACCTCTGGTTTGTGATCCGGCACTTTTTCCGTGGCCAATTCACCGACGACGCGCGCGACAACTTCCGTGAGCAGCAGGCAAAGCTGGGCAAGCGCAGTCAGGTTGTGGGCGCGGCGCAGTTTGCGCAGATTCCGCTACTCAACGCGAGCCAGTTGGTCGCGCGCTGGAAGCTCGAAACGCCGCCGGCGCTTGTGAGCGAAACTCAGCAGTTGCCAATCGACGGGCTAAGCGCAGGCGTTTACCTCATCGAAGCCACTGACGGAACCTACAAGGCATACACCGTCGCGATCGTTACTTCTGTCGCGATTGTGGAACGGACGGAGGGTGCGCGAGCCGATCTCTACGTTGCCGATCGCAAATCCGGCGCGCCGATTGCCAATGCGGACGTTTTCCTCTGGGCGAACGGTCAGCTTCAGTCGTCAGGCAAGACCGGTAGCGACGGCATGGCCTCGCTCACGATGACGATTCGCGGCGGCGCGCAGGGAGCGGAGCCTGAGAACGTATGGATTCTGGCGCGGAACGGGGCCGACGCGGCGCTGGCCACGCCCTGGGGCTACAGCTTTCAAGAGAACGGATCGCAAACGGAGCGCTCCTATCTTTACACCGACAGGCCTGTCTACCGGCCCGGCGATGCCGTCCACATCAAAGGCATCCTGCGTCAGGAACAGAATGACACCCTCGCGCTTCCCGGGCCGCAGACGGTCACGCTCGCCGTCCGAGGCCCAGACAACAAAGAAGTCTTGCGGAAACAGTTGACGCTCTCGTCGCACGGGACGGTTGCGGTTGATCTCAATCTTGGATCCGATGCGGCGCTGGGCTATTACTACGTTGAATTTGCGGAGCAGACCATTGGCGGGAGCGGCAGCTTCTACGTCGAAGACTATAAGAAGCCCGAGTACCAGGTGACGGTGAAGCCGGCTGTGACGCGCGTGCTGCAAGGCGATTCGATACAAGCCACGATCAACGCGCGCTACTTTTTTGGCGAGCCGGTTGCAGGCGCCAAAGTCACTTACGTGGTGCACACGTCCACTCATTATTGGTGGGATCAGGACGAGGGCGACGATAACAGCGATAACGCAGACGCCGATTCGAATGACTCGGACAATTCCGACGATGCCGACGACACCTACGGCCAGACCGAACAGCAGGAGCACCAGGGCATCCTCGACGCAAATGGTCAGCTGACGGTCACGCTGCCGACTCGAATCGACCCCAAGCATGCGGACCAGGACTATCGCATTGAGGCGCGCGTAACGGACGCTGCGAATCGCGAGGTCGCCGGACACTCCACGGTGCTGGCCACCTATGGGTCTTTCCGAGTGAGCGTTGAGCCCACAAACTATGTCGTTCAAGCCGGCCAGCCCACGCGCGTGAAAGTGACGGCGCACGACTACGACGGAAAGCCGGTGCAGACGAAAGTCCACATCGTGGCGTCACTCGAGAGATGGGATTCCGTCACTCATGAGCGCACGGACACCGATGCCGGCAGCAAAGACGCCACCACCGGCGCTGACGGAACGGTTCTGGTCGATCATGGCCCTTAGCGGCAGCGGCGATTTCGAAGTGAAAGCGACGGCCCAGACGCCGGAGAATCGAACCGTCGAAGATTCCACTTACGTTTGGGTATGGAACGGCTCAGGCTCGTGGTATCAAACCAACGCGCAGGCGCAGATTGTCGCGGACAAAAAATCCTATAGCGTGGGCGACACAGCGCACCTGTTGCTCGTAACCGGCTTGGCAGAATCGTGGGCAGTGGTGACGACCGAGGGCAATAGCGTGCAATCGCGCCAACTCATCCATTTAACCGGCGCGAGCGCGCCATTCGATGTTCCCATCACGCAGAAGGCTCAGCCCAACCTTGTTGTCACCGCGGTGATCGTCCACGACGATCAGCTGATGACGGCGCAAAAGAGTCTCAAGGTCCCGCTTGTTGAGCGCACGCTTACCATTACGGCCACGCCCAACAAAAGCCAATACGAGCCGGAAGAGGCAGCCAGCTTTGACGTGTTTGCAGTGGACTCCGCGGGCAAGCCGGTGCAGGCGGATTTGAGCTTTGGCGTGGTCGATGAAGCACTCTACTCCGTGCGGCCCGATACGACGCCCGATATTGTTGGATTGTTCTATCCCACGCGATTTGTTTATCTCCAGCCGGACACCTCCTTTGATTTCTTCTTCTCCGGGCAGGCTGGCGCCAAGAGCCCGCTGCTGGCTGACCTGGCGAAAGGCCTTTACCATCCGCGCATGGCGCAGGTGAAACCAGGCTCCGATCTGGTCGTTCCAAAGATACGCAAAGCCTTTCCCGATACGGCGTACTGGAGTCCCAGCGTTGAGACCGGTGCTGACGGTCACGCGCGTGTCGCATTCAACTTCCCGGATGCACTCACCACTTGGCGCACCACCATCCGCGCCATGACCGACGACGGAAAAGCTGGTGGCGTGGTTACGCGCGTGCTGGTGCGCAAAAACCTCATTGTGCGCCTGGCCGCGCCCCGCTTCTTCAGGCAGGGCGACGAGACGGTGCTGCGCGTTATCGCGCACAACTACCTTGCGACCGCCAAAGACGTAACCTTTGCTCTCGACGTGAGTGGAGTGGACGTGCTCAGCGGCCAGACGCAGAAGATCACCATTCCCGCCAATGCGGAAAGCTATGCGGATTGGCGAGTGAAGGCGCGCGTCATCGGCAGCGCGACTCTGACTGCCAAAGCGCTCACGAATGAAGAATCGGACGCGCTCCAGATGACGCTGCCGATTCTGCCGTTCGGTGTTCAGCAGAACGCAAATGGCTCAGGCGTGGTTTATTCGGGCACGGGGCAAAATCAGTGGGGATTCAGCTATCCCGCCACATCGGATCCTGGCTCACGTGCGTTGACAATCACCGTCGCCCCATCCGTCGCGGGAACCGTCTTCGATGCGCTCGACTACCTCACCAGCTATCCGTGGGGTTGCACCGAGCAAACGATGTCGAGCTTCCTGCCCGACCTGATCGTGGCGCAGGCCATCGACAAGCTGCATATCAAGTCGCCCATCGATCGAAAGACACTCAACGACGAAGTCAGCGCCGGGTTGGAGCGTCTCTATAGTTATCAGCACGACGATGGCGGCTGGGGATGGTGGCAAGACGATCCCAGCCTCGTGTTTATGACCGCATATGTGGTGAGCGGGCTGGGACAGGCGAAAGCTGCCGGATACACGATCGACGATGAGCGGCTCACGAATGCGCGCAATTGGCTGGTCTCGACGTTGGCTGCGCACCCAGACATGATTCCCGATCTTCGTGCTTACACGGTCTACGCGTTAGCGACCACGGGTGGCGCGCCAAAGGACGCGCTCGACAGAGCTTGGAGTAGCCAGGACAAACTCAGCGACGAGGGGCTCGCACTGACCGGGCTGGCTCTCGACGCGGCGGGCGATCCGCGAGCACGCCAGGCTGCGGTGCTCCTTGAAAAGAAGGCGCACGCGACCGACGCGGACGCTTACTGGCAGGGCACGTACGACGGCATGATGGATTTCTGGGATGACACTTCGCCGGAGACCACGGCCTTCGCGCTGAAGCTGCTTATCCGGCAGGATCGCTCGAGCGGCTTGATGCCCAGAGCCGCGCATTGGCTTGCCGAACATCGCGATGGCGACTACTGGTTCTCGACGAAGCAAACGTCGATGGTGATCCAGGGACTCACTGATTACCTTGCTCTTAGCGGCGAGCTAGCGAACACCTCCGACGTTGAGGTTCTCGTGAATGGCACAAGCGTTGGCAAGCACCACTTTGGTTCTGGTGATGCCTTCGCCGCGCCTTGGGAGATCAAGGTTCCCGTGACACAAGCCGCGACCGGCCAAATCACCATCAGCAAGAGCGGCAACGGCATCACTTACTGGTCGGCCGCAAGCAGTTGGTACTCCGCCGATCGCAAAGCATTCCAGCAGGGTCAGCTCTCGCTCAACATCACGCGCGACTACTACCTGCTGCAGAAGAAGCAGGACAAGCCAACCGATCCCATCACCTACGATTTGGTTCCGCTGAAAGGCCCGGTTCATATTGGTGACATCATCGCCGTCAAGCTCGCGCTCAACGGAACCGATTGGAAGTACCTGCAGGCCCAGGATCCCATTCCTGCGGGGACGGAGTTCTTATCCAACCCCGGCCTCTACACGCTGAACAACAAGCCCGACTGGTGGGCCGAATTGTTTACACGCGAGGAGTTCCGCGACGATCGAGCCGCGTTCTTCAACACCGACTTCAATGCGCGGAGCGTTTACGTTTACTTGATGCAGGCTGATAATTCCGGCCTCTTCCAGATCAGCCCCGCGCAGGCCGGACCCATGTACCAATCGAACATTGAGACCACCACCGATCCCGCAACGCTGGAGGTGCAGCCGTGAACGATGTTGCCGCCGCCAACCCGCTGAACGATCTGTTTCGCCGCCTGCGCTTGAGCATTGGGTGGATTGCAGCCCAGTTTTGGGCAACGCTGCTGCTCATTCTTGCGGGCGTCGCCTGGACGCGCCTGCCCGATAGTTATGCGTGGCAAGTGGGGCTCACCCTATTCGTGCCGATCGTGCTGCTTGCGGCGGCTTTGCTGCTTGAAGCCGGAACCATGCGCAGGCTCATCCATGATGAAGAGCGGCGCGTGCCTTTATGGTTGGGCGCACTCACACTTTTGGTTTGGGCCGCGATCGCATGGGCCGCCTGGGCGCTTTTTGATTGGTGCAGCGATCAGATTCCAGAGTGGGCTGGTTATCTGAATTCGCGAGCCTCGGCTCACATGCGCGCCACTCTCTTTACCTACGACCACATTCAAAGCTGGCTCACGTTTCTTGTTTGGGTTTTTCGTTGGATCGCGCTGCCGGCGAAGATAATTCCATGGGCTACGGCGTCTGCCCAATGGGGCTGGCGTTTGCCGTGGCGAAGAATTATTCGTCTCCTGTTCAACTGGCGATGGTGGCTGGCGGTGATCATCGCGGCTCTTGTGGCTGTCGAGTGGCCGAGCCATTTCTTCACCGGCGAACCGCATGGGACCGTGTCGCATCAAGTCTGGTCTGTCATGTTCAAGGTCGCGGGGGCGTATTTGCTGGCGGTCGTTTGCTGGGTTTTTCTTCTGGCTTGGTGCACAGTGCTGTTGAGCCGGCCCACTCGAGTGCAGCCGAGTGAGGACTCGCTCGTTCCCGCGCCCGTTGGCTCGGGCCCTCTCAGGGAAGATTCCGTGCAAGCTACCGCTGCCCGAGAGCGACGATGACTCCGTTGGGGACGCCTGACTGGAGCCAATCGAGCACTTGGGCGCGCCCATAACGTGTGAGTAGTTGCGCGGCGTACCACTCCGCAGCCCGATGAGCGGTCTCGGATTCCGTTTCACTTGCAGCATTCGCCAATGCGGCGTTGGTCCCATTAGTCGTCAGCTCAGAAGCGGGTTTTCCGCGATCAATCGAGTGTGTGTTGCCGCTCGGCTCGCTCCAAAACTCCACCAGCCCTTCGCGCAGCCACAGCGGTGTGTGCGGTCCGGCCTGTTGCTCAACGAGCGCATGCAGAAACTCGTGGCGCATCGTGTCTGCCAATAACCGTCGCGCTGCCAGTGTTCGCAACGGCTGTGTACCGATCCAATCACCTTCAGTGAACGCTGCTACCCAGCCGGGCGCGAGCGTGGCCTCGCGAAAGGCCGGCGTGGACGCAAAAACGCGAACAGTAAATGGAGCTGTCGCGTTTAATCCAGATCGCTCTGTCGCCTCGGCGCGCGCGCGATTCAAATCGGCGAGGTACGCAGCGTCGGTTGCATCGAGCGATTCGAGAACAAATCCAACGCCGGCAAAGTGGCTCCATTCGTGCCCGGTGGCTTCGTCGGCCACCTGCGTGCCCGGAAAATATTGCTCCAGAATTTCTTGCAGTGGCCGCCCCTGTTGCGCCATCGCCGCCGCGCCCTTTTGGCAAAGTCCCACTCCATGGCCCCATCCGCGCCCATGAAAAGCGAATCGCTCGCCCGAGCGGCTTACCTCGAACCAAGTACTCGGAATCCGGTTCCAACCCAATGATTCGCCTACAGCTAGCCGAAACTCGTCGGCGCCGATTTCGGTTCCGTCTAACTTCATCATCACAGCGCGGCCAGACTCGCCGCGTCGCGCGACGCTGAGGTTCTGCCAACCAGCCTTGGCGAGCCCGTGCGCGGCTAGCGCTGCGGAAAGCTCGGCACGCGTGATCTCGGAGGCCCACTCGCTGCCGCCGTCCGCCGTACAAAATCGGTCCGGCTGCGAGGGCAAGTAGGGAACTGGCTTGGCGCGTGGCCAAATCTCGTCTGGTGAAGCCGTCCGCCCGCCGCAATCTTTTCCAAAGTAAGCCAGCGCGCGCTGACCGTGGAACCACAATGTCTCGCCGGCAGTCGCGAGCGTTGCCGTGTGCGCCGCCGCCGCGCGCCCGCCATTGCTGCCCCAATGCACAAGCTGGCAGTGGGTTGAGTCGCACAGGTCGTAATCCGTATGCCCATGGGCCTCATGCAACGCAAAACTGCGGACCACAATTGCCAGTGCCTTCAATGACTCTGCGCTGTCAGCCGCGCCGCTTTCACTGGCTACCACCCGCTCCACATAGCTCTCTACCGGAAGCGTCACCACGATGATCAGTGCACCATTCCGCGCCATGATCGCAGCAGGATCATGGAGTGTCACGGTTTCGCCGTGCGCCGTAAGCGTCACCGGCGCGGCCAACAAAATGCGCGGAGCGTTGCCCGCTTTCCCGGCAGCCGCGAGCGTCAATGCATTTCCATCCGCGCGAACGGTCGCCTTCTCAGCGAATGTGAGCGTGGCGCACCCGGAGCAAGTTCGTAACGTGATTTTGTGATCTGGCCAGGCAGATGTCAGCAGGACTTCGCGGTCATGCCACAGAGTCCACATTCCTACGCGAAGCGTCTCGCGCGCTGCGGCTTGATCTTCTCGTGGTGTCGAGGCAGCGCTCACGGCGGCTTGTGGTGGCTGTTGCAGGCCGCTCCACGCAACGCCCGCAGCAGCAAGCAAGCTCAGTAACGACCGCGTCATCCACTGTCGAGTTTCTGCAGATCCGGTCACGGCCTCTCCAACGGTGCGTTGGCTAGAATGTCTCCGGCGGCGTGTGCCGCATCCGTGCCTCGGCCGCCGGGAAAATAAACGGCGATCACGACCTTTGGCTTCTTCGCCGGCGCGAGACCAACAAACCATCCATGCGTTCGGGCCGATTCCGAATCCTCCGCCGTGCCCGTCTTGCCCATCACTGCGACGCCGCCCAAACTCGCCTGTCCAGCCATGCCAAAGCTCGCGGAATCCTCAAGCCCTTCGCGGACCACGTGGGTCGCATCGGAACCCGGATGCGCGGCCAGCTCCATCGCCAGCCACCGATACGCCGTTGCCATCTCCAGCGGCGTCACGCGCACGCCTTCGACTCCCAGCAGCGTCAGTTGCTCCGCATCGGCGGAATCCGGCTCGCGAAATTCGGCGACTGCTTCATTGGTCA
The DNA here is from genome assembly GCA_963796785.1 of uncultured Acidobacteriaceae bacterium. Lineage (GTDB taxonomy): Bacteria > Acidobacteriota > Terriglobia > Terriglobales > Acidobacteriaceae > Telmatobacter. The sequence goes on from CAWCMW010000002.1 coordinate 96,543, forward strand.
CCAGACCAGTTGTTCCGAATAAACCGGTGGGCCGCAGCAGGCGCCCCAGTTCACCTGGATGCAATGTGCGCGCCACCGCGGCAAAGTAGGTGTTGCACGACCACGTCAGCGCTTCCCGCGCATTGAACGGCGGAGCGAGCGGATGCGTGCACGCCAGCCGGTGGCCGGCTACGACGAGTTGGCGGTTGCACGCGATACGGCTCGCAGGGTTCCACTGGCCAGTGCTCACCAGTCGATACAGAACCAGCGGCTTCAATGTTGATCCTGGCGCGGCCAGCGTTCGGGCCGCGGCCTTCGGTCGCTGCGCCGCCAGCAAGCGTCCGCTGGCGATGTCCAGTACGACAATTCTCGCCTCGGGGGCCTGGCGTGCTGCGCGATCGACTGCGCTCTGCCACGCAGGATTGCCCACTTGGCCAAAGGCGCTGAGTGTTCCGCAAGCCGCCAGGGCAATCAATCGAACGATTCCGCGCAGAGGCGTCATGGCTGTCCGTCCACGTCAGGCTGTAACAGGATCAGGAACACGAATCCGACGACCGCAAAGTTTCTGAAGGCTTCTTCTTGCCCATTCCAGGCGCGCGACTGCCACATCAGGAACCATTCTCCGCCAATGGTAAGAAATGCAACCAGCCACATAAGAAGAGAGGACGTGAGAGCCAGCAGGGGCAGAGATTTAGCCGCGTTGAACGCCGCGGCAGGCAGGCGCAGAGCGCGCATCAATCGAAGCGCGCCCCAGCAAAGCAGAATCGCCGTGAGCGCCTCCCAGACAATGATGCTCAGGTAAAAGACCAGATCGACAGTAGGCGAGGAGATGGAGCGCCAAATGCCATGGTTGCCGGGAATGGTGGTGTCCATCAGGAGCACGTGGCGAACGAACTGCGCGTTTGATCCGAAGTCGGTGAGGTTATTGAACACAACTAAGGCGTAGAGAAAGGCAACAGCAAGCAAAAGAAGGAGCTTTGCGATGCGAACGATCATTCGAGCCTCATGTTCGGGTGCTGTTGGTCCGGCAGGCGATATGGGTCGTGGCGATCGCGGCCAACCCAGTTTTGCAATCCGGCTTCACGGCCAATGCTAACTTGCTCTGCCTTATGGGCAAAAGGCCAATTTCTGAAGGCGCCTTTCTCGCCCCATGTTCCCGCTCTCTATGACGTTCCATATCCAAATCCTTTGCGGAGGCTTGGACTCGGTTTGATTCAGCGCAATTAACCAGCGTTTCGCGCGCTTTGTCACGGCTGGTCCGCCATTCGTCACCAATTCCAGAATGTAATAGGCGTGCACGGCTTTAGATATGCCGATTTTGAAAATGACGAGCTTCTTGTTCTCCCGAAGGCGCTTGCGGAGTTTCTCTCCTGCTATTTATCCCTGATTTCAGGATGTTCGTCACATTGTCACAGGGAGTCCTGCGATAGGAAGCTTGCGTGCAAGGACAAAAGGCGTTGGGCCCGTGACGTATTTTGCAAAGTCGAAGTGAAACTTCCCCCAGGCTCCCATAAGTGGTCATCGGAAAAACACAAGTGGTCGCCCGGCACAAGCAGGGAAACGAGGGATTTTCGTTTCACAAAAGTCGTAGTTACATTCGTCGGCGTCGAAGGTACACTTCGGCCAACTGCGAACGCAATTTCAGAGCCGTGAGGAGCAGCGAACAGTGAAGATTGTAAAGAAGTTGGTTTTGGGTTTGGGAATGTCCATTTTCGCCGCATTGGCAATCAGCCAGGGCATCACCACGGGCACCATTACTGGTACGGTTACCGATCCCTCCGGGGCGGTTGTTCCCGGCGCACAAATTCAAATCACCAATCTGGCGACTGGCGTCAAGCTCGACGTGAAGTCCGCCGGCGACGGCTCTTTCAAGTTCTTTGCCGTTCCGATTGGAACTTATCGTGCGCTCATCACCGCGGGCGGATTTGCCAATGAGGGCGTCGATAACGTTCAGGTTGTGGCCGGAGCCACCACAAATTTGGCCGAAGTAAAGCTCCATGTCGCGGCCGGCCAGTCGCAGGAGGTCGAGGTTAACGGCTCCGCCGCCGCTTTGCTTGAGACAAGCGATTCGCAGGTGACGACGATTTTCGATTCCAATACCGTGCAGAATCTGCCCTTGAATAACGGCTTTGATACTGCTGTGGAGCTCATTCCAGGTGTGACCGGTGTGGGCGATGACAATTTTTCCAACTCCAACGGCGACGACTATTCCGTGAACGGTCAGAGCTCGCGTTACAACAACTATGAAATCGACGGCCAGTCGAACAACGACAACTCAGTCGGCGGAACGCTGGTGTTTTTTGGCAACCAGGACGCAATCGAGCAGCTCCAGGTGATTACCAACGACTACAGCGCACAGTACGGCCGCAACGCAGGCGCGGTAGAGAACTACATCACGAAATCCGGAAGCAACTCGTTCCATGGCACCGGCTTCGATCTTTATCAAAGCCAATTCATGAGTTCGCTCTCCAACGGCGAAAAGAACCCGCTCCTGATTGCAACCCCGGTACTTCCGCGCTACGTGGAGAATCGCCCCGGAGCAACCATTGGCGGCCCGGTTTTAAGAAATAAGCTCTTCTTCTTTTTCAGTACCTATTGGGACAGGGTACGCACCGGTGTAGCGCCCTCCGAATCTTTCCCCTTTCTGACTCCCATCCCCGGCGCCGCCGGCCTCGGCGCCATTCAATCGACATTTGCCGGCGACCCAGGCGCAGCCACGATCGCGGGCTTCGGCCCCTATTCCATCAAGGCGGGCAATCCGCAGCCCATTCCGGTTCCGGCTGAATTCTGCCCTGCCGGAGACACCTATACGGGCGGTGGTGCTTGCCTTGAAAACGTCACCGATGCCAATGGCACTACGGCCAACATTCAGGTTGCTGGGGTTACACGGTCCATTGCCAGCCCCACAAACGACCAGGAGCAACTTGCTCGGCTCGACTGGCAGCCCACCGAAAAAGATCGCTTCTTCTTGCGATTCCTTTATCAGAAACAGCTTGCTTTAGGGCTTGCGGGCGGAGACGGGATTGCTGCCGGCGACTGGTTCAACGAACCTTCGGAGACTTACGACATCGGAGCCGACTGGACTCACAGCTTCACCCCCAACTTCGTTGACCAGTTGCGCTATAGCTACCAGGATTCCAAAGTCGACTTCCAGGGCGGCCCATTTCCCAATTGCGTGATCACGAATTTCGGCGTGTGCCCTGCAGAAGTGAACTTCACTGGAGTGCTCGATGAATCGAATTTCGGCGGAGATGCCGACTTCCCGCAAGGCAACACGGTGAAGGTCACTCAAGTCCAAAACAACGCCACCTGGACTCATGGTCACCAAACGCTGCTCTTTGGCGGCGAATTCGATTACCAGAACTCGCCTGACACCGGTATCTTCTACTACAACGGCCAGCCCAACTACGGAACTCTCAGCAACCTGCTTGGCGCGCAGGATAATCAGCTCGTAGCCCAAGGCGCGCCGCCAGGCACATCTAGCGTCGCTTATCTGGCGGACGGTGATCTGACCATCCCGTTCACAGAGCCGGACGTTGCCGCCTACTTCCAAGACGATTGGAAGGCTCTTCCCACGTTGACTCTGCATCTCGGCGTTCGCTGGGAGTTCTTCAGTGACGTGATTGACAAGCTGCACTCTCAGACGGTCGCCCGCGAAAGCAATCCGTCCACAGCGTTTTGGGATCCTTCGCTGCCCCTTAGCGTTCGCACCGTGCCTTATGTCCCTCAGATTTATACAAACTTCGAACCCCGCATCGGCTTGGCTTGGAATCCGGAATTCGACAAAAAGCTGGTCGTCAGCGCCGGTTACGCCATCAATGCGAATCCCGCGTTCTACAACCTTGCTCTGCTCGTCGCCGATGGAGCGCCGGTGACCAACGATGGCGCTTTCATTTGTGGTGCCAATGCATGCCTCCCATCAAACGGCTCAATCCTGAACGCGGATTTTCGCTCGCTCAACTTGCCTTCTTTACCCGTTGGCGGGGACCCTGGCCAGGATGTCGTAGACTCTTTCCCGACCAATTTCCGTACGCCATATGTGCAAACCTGGACGCTCGGAATCCAGCATCAGATAGGCAATGCTGCTGTTGGGGAGGTGCGCTACGTCGGCTCCAAGACCACCGACGACTTTCAATCGATTGACTCCAATCCTTTCCTGCTCCCGGTAGTCTCGGCCTTCCCCAGGTTCTATTCCGGTGTATCGCTTTGCTCAGATCCTTCAGCGGACGGATACGGACGCCCCAATTGCAATTCTGGGGATCTTATTGAGACCAGTAACGGCGGCTGGGCTAAGTACAACGCGCTGGAGTTGAACCTGACCACGCAAAATTATCATGGCCTGAATTCCACCGTTTCCTACACCTTCAGCAAGGCCATGAACAACGCCACCGACGGATTCCGCAGTACCGGAGCCGGAGGCAGCACCATCGCTTTTCCCCAGAACCCACTTGACCCCGGCGTTGGCGAGAGCGGGCTCAGCGGCAACGACTTCCCCAATACACTTGGCATTGGATTCACGTACAACATTCCCAAATTCGTGAAAGGCGACACCCTGCTCGGCCGGTTCGCAAACGGCTTCCTGCTGAGTGGCCTCTACCGTTATCGCAGCGGCCAGGTCTACACTCCGTATCAACCGATCGATCTCGACGGGAATACAGGCGACACCAGCTTCTGCGATGGGGCATTCAACCAGAACGTGATTGGCGTGGATACCTGCCGGCTGGTGGTTTCGAACAAGAACGCTCCGATCAATACGGTTGCCTACCTGAATCCGTACACGGGAGGTCAAGATCCTACGCCGGGGCAGACCCAGGGGGCGCCGCTTCCTGGCACGCCGGAGTATGTGGTCTATAACAGCGATGGGTTCAATGACGATACCTCGACTTATCCCACCGGCGTCTACAGCCCCGGCACGCCTGTCGATCCTGCCAACACGCATTGGATCATCAATAACCAGGCCTATGCGCTTTCGGTGAACAATCCTTATCCGGGTGGGAGCAGAAGCCTGCTTCGCGGGCAGCCATACAGCGATTTCGACGCGACAGTTGTAAAAACCTTCTTCATTACTGAGCGCGTGAACCTGCAACTGTCCATGGCTGCTTACAACGTGTTGAACCAGCAATTCCGCGGAGTCGGCAATGCCTTCGTGGGAGCGAGCAACTTCACGAGCAATGCTGAGAACACTTCGGGCAGCTTCTCCGGCACGCCCTCGGGCAATCGATTCGTGATTCTGGGGGGCAAAGTCGTCTTCTGATTGCTCGACGCGGAACCTTGCATTCAACCAATGGCGGCGTCTCCCGGCGCCGCCACCTGAGAATCGCTCAGAGCATTGCCGCTGGCTGACTTTTCGCTGCGGTTATTCACCATCCTGATTCCAACTAAATTTTTTGTGACCAACGGCATCCGTCCCGTGACCGATCGCCACGGTATGGATTTGTGATGGCACCTTGGCGGTACGAGAAGCCTCTGTAAATCGTTCAAAGTAAATAACATTCGTCCATAATGGAAGTCTAGGAATTGTTCTTCGCATCGATCGGCCAGCTGCGAGCCGTCCCCGAATTACGACATCACAATCGGAGAAGACCCATGATGCTGCTACAAAGCCGTCGTCGCCGCGCCTTTGCCATCGCCCTTGCGTCCTGCTGCGTCTTGTTTTCGGCGCCTTCAAAGATCACAGGGGCGCCTGCAGCCGCAGCCGACATTCCCTCAACAACGGTTGCGCCCGAGCCTCGCTCGGCTGACCAGCAAATCAAGTTTGCCGGCGATTATCTTGCCGGCCGAGGAGTTCGGCAGGATTTCAAGCTGGCAGCCTACTGGTACGAGAAGGCCGCGGGAGCCGGAGATCCACGGGCGGAACTGCAAATCGGCTACTTCTATGAATCCGGAATAGGTGTTCCCAGGGATCCGGCGCGCGCGGCTCACTGGTATCAGCTCGCAGCCTCTGGAGGACTGGTTCGCGCCAAGGTGAATCTTGCCGTGGCCTACCTGTGGGGCTCGGGAGTGCCGACCAACGAGAAGCTGGCCTTAAAACTCTTGAATGAGGCTGCCGCCGAAGGCAGCGGGCTGGCGGCGTGTTATCTGGGAAATTTCTATGCCTTTGGAATTGGTGTGCCCGTGGATCAAGCTGCCGCCGAGCGTTGGTACCGGAAGGGTGTGGCTCTGCACGATCCTTTGGCGGAATTCGATCTGGGCACGCTTATGTTCGACGGCGCAAATCACACACACGACCTCAGCGCCGCCGCATCTTTCTTCCGTGAATCTGCCGCGGATGGCTATGTTCCCGCCATGCACAGCCTGGGGCTGCTTCTGGTTCGAAACCCCGCGCTTGCCCGATCTCCCGGCGAGACCACAGAACTACTCAGTAAAGCGGCAAATGCGGGCAGTTGGAGGTCCTCGATGTTGCTCGGCATCCTGGCGCGGGACGGCAACGGAGTTCCCAAGGACAGCACGGCCGCTTATTATCATTTCCGGGTTGCTTGCCTGCAGGGCGGGGACGAGCCGAAGAAGTTCCTTGCGACCGATCTGCAGATCCTTTCCATCAGGCTGGGCTCGTTCCAGGCTCAGACGGTGGGCTCCGAAGCTGAGCAGTGGTTTTCACAGCACCATTTCGCCCTTGCGTTCGTCGATAGAGAAGGGGGTACTCCGGACACGTTCCCCGCACTTGCGTTGGCGGTTCCTGGAAGCGGGGAACATGCGTCTGAATTGCTGAAATCGCCGGACAATTAGTCGCGGCAATGAACCGCTGCAGTGCACCTGGCTCCCAGATCTCGTTCCCTCTCAGAATCCTGATCCATTGGCGGATTTGCGCCCTCACCCTAATTCTTTGCAGAATTGCAACGATGGAATGAAAAATCGGTGACAATGCAGTCAGCGCCAATCTTTCTGGCATGGAGGCAGGTTCGTGTCGACACCCAGTACTTCCTGGGCTCATTTCCGGCGCAGCGCAAAAGCCCCTGATTCCCACGGCCACTCGGTGCTGACGCACCCGGTGATCTTCATCGCGATCTTCACTCTGATTGGATTATCGTTCGCGATGCAAGAGTGGCTACATATATGGCACTCCGGCTATCGCATTGGCGCGGCCATCGTCTTCGAGTCCTGGGGAGCGCAATATTTCATTTGGGGTGTAATCGGTTGGACGCTTTGGCGCCTCTTCAAGCCTTTCATCCAGACGGCAAGCATCCTCCGTATCTTGACCATCGCCCTGCCCGTCTGTTTGGTTACCTGCTTGTTTCAGGAGATGATTTGGGTCATCTTTTTTCCCACCATACCCGTGGACCGGCCGCCTATGCCCTATTGGCAGCGTGTCTCATTCAATTTCAAAGGTGATCTGGTGGAAAGCATGGTCATCTTCTGGGGGGCCTTCTTCTTCTTTCGCGGCTTCGGCTACTATCAGCAGTTTCGCGAAAAGGAGACGGCGGCGGTCCGGCTTGAAGCGCAATTGGCCAACGCGCAAATTGCTGCTTTGCGGATGCAGCTGAATCCGCATTTCCTCTTCAACACCATGAACAGTATCTCCAGCCTGATGCGGAGCGACATTGACGCCGCCGACTCCATGCTGGAACAAATGAGCAGCCTGCTCCGTATGACATTGGAACGAAGAGACGTTCAACTGATTCCCCTGCACGATGAGATCGAATTTATTGAGACCTATCTTGCGATGCAAGACAGGCGCTACGCAGGACGAATCGTTCGGACGCTTTCCGTCGATCCGGAACTGCATGATGCATTGGTTCCAGCCATGATTCTGCAGCCGATTGTTGAGAACGCCTTTGTGCATGGTCTGTCGAAACTGGACAGGGGAGGCGAATTGAAGCTCGAGGTTTCAAGGCACGGCGGCCATGTAAGGACCTGTGTCACGAACAGCGGTGTGGGTCTCTCGAATGGCACGAGTGATTCCTGCGTTGGTCATGGCGTTGGATTATCGAATGTGAAAAACCGGCTGCGCTTGCATTACGGAGATGACGGTTCTTTCCTGATCAGCCAGGTAGATCCAACCCGGGTGCAGGTCTCCATTGAATTTCCGCTCCAGCTCTCGCAGAGCGATCTTGAAAGTGTCACAAGGTACGGTGTGTGATGATCCACGCAGTCATCGCAGATGACGAAGTCCTAGCGCGTCAGAAGCTTCGCCAGCTACTCCGCGAGGAGAGCGACATCGAGATCGTTGGCGAATCTGCCACGTCCCTTGAGACCATCGACCTGGTGCGTGCCGTTAAGCCCGAACTCTTGTTCCTCGACATCCATATGCCCGGCATGGATGGATTTGACGTTGTTGGAGCCCTCAGCGGCGATCCGACGGCGCAGGTGCCGCGCATCATCTTCACCACCGCGTTTGACCAATATGCGGTGCGCGCTTTTGAGGTGAATGCGGTCGATTATCTCCTGAAGCCATTTACGCGCGAAAGGCTAAGCGGTGCGATTCAGCGGGTCCGCGAGCAGTTCGCCCTGCCGCAGCAGAATACCGGCTCGAACAACGGCTCCGCCTCGGCTCTCAACCTATACACCAATCGCATCGTCTTTAAGTCTCGCGGGCGCATTCTCTTCCTTCCCGTCTCCGACATTCGCTGGATCGGCGCGGAGGGCAACTACGTCCGCCTTTGCACGGCCACTGAAACACATCTCCTGCGCGAGACCATGGCGCACCTGCAGGATCGTTTGGATCCGCGGGGGTTCCTCCGCGTTCATCGTTCCTTCATCGTGAATCTGAAGTACGTGAAGGAAGTGCGCAGAGAGACGAATGGCGACTCCGTAGTTATCCTCGACAACGGCCAGAAGGTCGCGATGGGCCGCAGTTACCGTTCTTCCCTCGGCGATCGTCTTCACCGTTCCTGAACATTCCTTTTCTTGGAGAGTTTGCCTGTTACTAAGTGTTATTCATTCGCTCGATCTGCATTCTGGCGAATGCGCCCGGCCGTTCGTCACGCTTGCTAAGCCGTTCAGCCCTGTCTCCTCATTTTGGAAGGCGCGGCTCGCAAATCTCTTGATTGGAAGAAGCCAGAAGCTTGCTGCAGTTTGTCGGCCGCCATCGAACCATGCGGCTCCTCCCGGAGGGCTGCGTTTCGTCCCACCGGAGATCGCATCCGTCACTCGGCGGGACCAGGTACGAATTTTGGACTGCGGCGTGCACGTTCTCTAAAGTGAGGTCATCACAGTGTTAGAGATACTGGAAGCTTCCCCAGAGCAGCCGGCGCAGCAACTTCGCCCACACATTCTTCCCACTTCTGGGCCGGTCCGTGCTACGGCTGTTCCTCAATTGCGCCACCCGGAGCCGGAACCGCTGACGGGCTTTTTCAAGAGAGAGCAACCCAGTAAGCCGGTGAAAACGGCAAGTGCATTGGGTCACCGCTCGATTGCCTTATCCATCGCCGTCGATGCCGATGCACGCCGCATCTCACAGGCTTTGACGGAACCGGAGTATCTCGAGGCCTGGATCTCCCTGCCCGATCACGCGGAGGATTCCCAGATTGTTGCCTCGAAGAGAGCGGATGGCTACCGCCTCGACCAAGTCCGCGCCGGCCGCTCCGTCGCCAGTTTTGTCGGTTCATTCCTCTTTTGTCATCAGCGGAAGATGCGGCTGTCATGGCACCACGTAGCTGGCCCGGAGATCACCCAAAGCCTGGTCGATTTCCGCATTCGGGGCAACTTCGCCAGCAGCGTCCTCGAGCTCCGTCACACGTCCCTCCCATCTGCCAGAGAATTCCTCTGGTATCGGCAACTCTGGGGTGGATCGCTTGCCCGGCTCGCAAAGATATTGCATTCCGCATAGCCGCGAACAGCCATTCGCAAGACACTCATCCAATCCCCTATATCCGAGAATCGTTGTTTCTGCGAGCGCTGTGAGCCGTCCGCTTATTGGGTCGTGGCGTGAGTAAGTGACGCTTAAGTCACATTCGCGCCGGCAAAGGTAATCGGTGTGAATGTGACCGAAGCTGCGCTGGTAGCAAAATCGTCGATAAGTGACGCCAAAGTTTCATTTAGTCGGCAAAGGTAACCGGCCTAAACGTCACCGTAGCAACGTTGACAGTGGCCTTATAACAATTCACGATGCATAGTACGTTCCATGAATTAAGGGACCACGTCACTAACTTATCCGTAAATCTCAATTACGAAAAGGGGAATATATGAATAACCTAGCACTGAGGATGTATGTCAAACTTCAGACTCTGGCGAACGTCGAACAAGGCCAGGATCTGGTCGAGTATGCATTGCTCCTGGCGCTGATTGCACTTACAGTCATTACCAGCGTCAAGGGCATCGCAACTGCGGTAAACACGGTATTCGGCAACGTCAGCAGCTCACTGGCGTAGTTTGGGCGTAGTCATTCATCAGGAGTCGCTTGTGGGGTTCGGGGCCTATCCCTGGACCCGGCAGCGTATTCGCAGGTTGGCGCATCGGCAGAACAGCCGCGCCTCTATTCTCAACTCTAGCTATCTCGCACCGGTGAATTGATCCATGCTTTTTCACGCTGGCTCTGCCCGTGTGTTTCGGCGTTGAGCGCCCCGCATCTGTAAATAGAGGCGATCCGAATGCAACTCTACGCAATGCATTCGCCGGTCTAGGGCGCGCCAGGGCCTGCGCACGGCCTGCCTCCGCACAACTCGTCCGTGATCCCTTTGCCTTCAGTGATTGTGTAGATCCGATCCACCGCCGGCAGCTTCAGCGTTTCCTTGTTTCCCGATGGCCAGTGAATTTCCGCATTACCGGCATCGGTCGCATCGCCCAAGCCAAAGTGCACGCGCAGATCATTCGAGGAAAGATAGCTGCCTCCGCTCAGAACGTCGCCGCGCTGGCGCATCCCGTTCGCAACCACATACACGGTGGCGCCGACGGCGTCGCGAGGGCTGTGCGGCCCGCCCACGAGTTTCAGCTCCAACCAGTGATGATGGTCGGGATTCACGTTGCGAAGCAGGATGGGCGCCCCGTCCATGCTGTTGATCACCACGTCGATCTTGCCGTCGTTGAACAAGTCGCCAAAGGCAGCTCCGCGGCCGACCGTCACCACTGCCAGGCCCGAACCCTCCACCGCCGGCACCGGCTCGAATTTGCCGCCTCCCAGGTTGTGATAGAGCAGCGGCCGTTGAGCATAGCTTTGTCCCCACTCCGGATGTTGGTCCGCCTCTGGATAAACGTGACCGTTGACGATCAGCAAGTCCTTCCAGCCGTCGTTGTCGTAATCCAGGAAGCCATCGCCGAATTTGACAAAGGGGATGGAAGACAGGGCAATTCCAGCCTGGTAACTGGCGTCTGTGAAGAACCCGGTGCCATCGTTCTGAAAAAGGATCGGGTAATCGTCCGAGAAGGTTGTGCTCACCACCGAAAGATGCCCATTATTCTGATAGTCACCGGCGGCGATACCCATGTTAGCCGCCTCGCGCCCATTCTCATTAAGCGCGAACCCGCTCTCGTAACTCTGGTCTTCGAAAACACTGTTGCCCTTGTTGATGTAAAGATAATTAGGCGTTGAGTCGTTGGCCACAAGCAGATCGGGTTTTCCGTCATTGTTCACGTCGGCAAACAGCACGCCCAGCCCGTAGAAACCGTTCGGGTCGTCGACTCCCGATTTCTTGCTTACGTCGGTAAAGGTCCCATCGCCGTTATTGTGAAACAAATGATCGTGCTCGCCTTTTAGGCCACGCGGCCCGCACATCACCTGCACGCCGCGAAACTGGCAGAACGCGTAATTTACGCCTTTCGTGCCCGACAGTGGAGGATTGTTCAAATCGATTTGTGCGTAGCCGTCCACGAACAGGTCCAGACGCCCATCGCCGTCGTAATCGCCGAAGGTCGCGCCCGTCGACCAGGTCCCAATGGTCACGCCCGCCTTCTCCGCCACGTCGGTAAAGGTTCCGTCATGGTTATTGCGGTACAGGCGGTTCTTGCCGAAGTTCGTAACATATAGATCCGGCCAGCCGTCATTGTCAAAATCTCCCACTGCGCAGCCGTATCCCCAGCGATCGTTGGCAACACCTCCCTTCTCCGTCACGTCGGTAAAGGTGCCGTCGTGGTTGTTGTGGAAGAGAGCCGCGTGCGGCGAGGTAACTTTGCCGGCCAGCGCGTCGTAGGTTGATCCGTTCACAAGATAGATATCGAGCCAACCATCGTTGTCGTAGTCCAGCAGGCACACGCCCGGGCCCTTGGCTTCAAGGATCAGGCGCTTCTCTGGCGTGCCGGCCTGGTGCCGCCATGTCGTCAGCCCCGCGGGGCCTGCCACATTTTCGAAAATGATGGGCCCGGTCTTCACGAACCCTCCGGCCGTAATGGGCCGATGCTGGCTATCGAACTGCGCCTGTTGCGGTCCGGCGTTAGCCATCCCGCCTCCAGCCGATTGCCCCATTGCGCTTGGCTGCCGGCCGCCATCCGGCGTATTCTGCGCGCGCACGGGCACGCTGAGCACCACAACCAGCGCAACAGCCTGAACAAGCCGCAATTCCGGTCTCGATTCTCGACTACAAAGCCAGTTGAAACTCGACTTGGAACCGCACGGACTTTGTCCCGCCGATAGCTGCCGCGAGCCCTTGCTCATGGCCGAGCCGTGTTGGATTGTCGCCTGTGTCATCCTTGGAACCCGCATCTCGATCATTCGTGAGCCGTGAGAGAGTGTATCCCATTCACAGTACCGTTGCTCCTTGAACGTTCACTTCGCTCCAGCAGCGGGCGCTTTGCCGGTTTGGGAGTTCAATTGGTTGACGAGGTCGGTATCGGCGGTCTGGGTGATGCTCTTTGCTTTGTCGAATTCAGCTTTGGCCAGGTCCATGTTCCCGAGGCTCCGGTAGAGTCGCCCCAGCCGCCAGTGCACATTTACGTCGTTGGGTGCGAGCTTTTCTGCGGTACCGAGCTCGCGTAATGCATCTTCTGGCCGGTTGGCATCGGCATCGATCATGCCCAGGTCAAGGTGCGCCAACTCGTTTCCTGGATCGGCTTGCGCAGCTCGCTCAAGCAACGGGCGAGCAATCTCGGGATGGTTCAGCGTCAGATTGCAGTCTCCTAAATAAGTAAGTGCCTGGGCATGGTTGGGGCTATTATCCAATTCCGCCTGGAACTCCGGGACTGCATCGGAGTATTCCTTTTTTTCCCACAGTAAATATCCCAGGCCGAAGTGTACGTTCGGTTCGTTGGGGGAAGCTTTCTCTGCCAGCCGGAATTCGGCGATTGCTTCGTCGGTGCGGCGCAAGCCGTCGAGGGCCTCACCTGAGAGCATGTGCGCCTGCGCAGAGTCAGGGTTGATCTTGTTGATCTGTTGGTCTTGCTCCAGGGCGCAGTAGTACTGCCTGATGTTGAGGCAGGCCTGCGCCAGCACGCCGCGCAATTCCAGATTCTCGGGCTCGCTCTTTATCGCGCGCTGAAGGTAGGGAACCGATTTTGAAAACTCGGCTGCGCCGTAGTAGCTCATTCCCAGCAGCGTATCAACCTGCAAGCTTGCCGGATCGGCGCGCAAGGCAGCTTTAAAGGGCGCGATAGCTTGCGAAAAATGACCCTGCTTGAACTCGGCGAGACCCAGGTTGAGCTGTACTCCTTTGAGGTTCGAATTCAACGCCAGCGCCTGACGGTAAGCAGCAGCGGCATCACTGTACTTCTCTTCTTTCGATAGGACAACTCCCAGGCTGGCGAAGGCTCCTGCATCGCGCGGGTTTTTGGTCGTCACCGCGCGCCATGCCTCCTCGGCGCCAGGCAGGTCGCCCGCCTGTTCCAACGAGATTGCGCGGGAGGCCTCCGGCATCTGCGGATTGATCCTCGGCGATATCGGCAGGACGAGGAGCGCGAAAATCAGAGCTGCGGCCTTCATAGGCATTTGCAAATGGCGATCTCGAAGAATGTCATTATGGTAACGCGCTCCCGGTCATCGCGCCGAAGATGCCGCCCATGTCGACGCGTTATTGAAAAGCAGAAAGCTGACGATCTCTGATTGGCCAGATTGTCGTCTTCAGCCACGAACTATGCTAACCTGCCCTTAAGAAATCACTCAGAGAGTCGGTCATCCTCCGCGCCGGCCCACTCGCCTCGGGGCAATCGAATTCATGAAGAATCGTTTTAACCGGCGCGACTTCGTAAAAATGGGGGCCTCCGCCGCTCTGCGGCCCACGCTTGGATTGGCTGCGCTCCCCCTTACGGCTGAGGGAATATTCAGCGACCGGACCAGCGAAGCCGGAATCGATTTTGTCCATTTTAATGGCGCGTCCGGTCTTCATTATTATCCTGAGACGATGGGGTCCGGAGTAGCGCTCTTCGACTACGACAACGACGGCGATCTTGACATCTTCCTGGTCCAGGGCGCGCAGTTAGGACCCGCCGATTCGAGCCAGACCTTGTACTCTCCACAGTTACCGCTGCGCGGCCGGCTCTACCGCAACGATTCGGTTCGCCACGCCGACGGTACCAGCACGCTCAAGTTCGTTGACGTGACGGAGCAATGCGGGATCAGAGCCGAGGGATACGGCATGGGAGTCGCAGCGGCGGACTTCAACAACGACGGCTGGGTCGATCTCTACATCGCGAATTTCGGCCACAATCAAATGTGGCGCAACAACGGTGATGGAACTTTTACCGATGTCACTGCGGAATCCGGCACCGACGTTCCAGGATGGAGCATCTGCGCCAGCTTCTTTGATTTTGACCGAGATGGTTGGCTCGACCTGTTTGTCGCCAACTACCTTGACTTCAGGTTTACCAATCTGCCCAAGTGTCTCTCACCTGGCGGCGCCCCAGACTATTGCAGTCCCCTGGCGTTCAATCCTTTGCCCAATCGCCTGTTCCGCAATCGGCGCGATGGCACGTTTGAAGATGTGACCGCCCGTTCGGGAATCGGTGCTCAGTTTAGCGGCTCGATGGGCGCCATCTGCGCGGACTTCAACGGCGACGGCTGGCCCGATATTTTCATTTCCGACGATCTTCGCCCCAACCAACTTTGGATCAACCAGCACGACGGAACCTTTAAAAACGAGGCACTGATTGCGGGCTGCGCCGTGGATCGAGACGGGGACCCGCAATCCAGCATGGGCGTGGACGCGGGAGATCTAATGGGCCGCGGCGTCGAAGATCTTGTGGTGGCCACGATCGGCGGACAACACGCCGACTTGTTTGCCAACGACGGCAAGGGATGGTTTGACGATCTGTCCTATGAGAGCGGCCTCGCTCGCGCTACGCAGCGATACACAGGATTCAGTATCGGGATGCTGGACTACGATAACGACGGAAGACTGGATCTGTTGATCGTTAACGGGGCGGTCCGGACCATTGAAGAAGAAGCTCGCAAGGGGAGCATGTATCCGTATGCCGAACCCAACCTCTTGTTGCACAACAATGGCAATGGGAAGTTTGAGGACGTGAGCAGCAGCGCCGGGAGCGCATTTTCGAGTTTGGAAGTAGGTCGCGGCGCAGCCTTCGGCGATGTCGACAACGATGGAGGAATCGACGTCGTGCTGATCAACAACAGCGGGCCCGCACGACTTTTGATGAACAACGTGGGCCATCGCAAACCGTGGATCGGATTGCGCATGGTGGGAGAAAAATTCAATCGCGACATGCTGGGAACGCGAGTGGCTGTCTTTCGCCGCGGTTCGCCCCCACTTTGGCGGCGCGTTCATACCGACGGAAGTTACTGTTCCTCCAGCGACCCCCGCGTCTTGTTCGGACTGGGCGATGCTCCCGAAATCACCAAGGTGCAGGCTCATTGGGTCAGCGGAAGGGTCGAAGAATGGACCGGCTTGCCGCTCGGGAGATACACCACGCTTCGAGAAGGGAGCGGCGTGACGATAACTGCGCCATGATTGGCATCCGGCAAGGGACCGTTTTGTTGGCGATCGTGCTCGTTGCCGCGAGCGCAAGCGCCGGTCGCGCCGCGCAAAACGCGCCTTCGCGTTCTGCGAGTAGCCAGATCGATCTCATCGAAATTCCCCAACCGGACCTCGCCGGAGTGGACGCCCCGGTCAAAGACCAGATTCGCGCCTCGCAGACGGCGCTTGCGGCAGTGATGGCGCAAAGCAACGCTTCTCCCGCGCGCATGACCGCGGCTTTTGGCGAGCTGGGACAGATCTACCAAGCCTATGGTTTCGACGACGCTGCGCTGGCTTGCTATACGAACGCCTCTCGCCTGGATTCCCAGCATTTCCAGTGGTTTTACTTTTTGGGTTATTTGCGCCATAAGAATGGCGATTCCGAGGAGGCGGCGCACGATTACCGGCGTGCCCTCACGCTCAACTCAAGCTACAATCCGGCCCTGCTGCGCTTGGGAGCGGTGGAACTGACTCTGGATCATCCCGACGCGGCCAAAGAATCCTTCACGAAAGCGAGGTCGCAGCGACGTTCGGCAGCCGCCTTGACCGGACTGGGCAAGGTGGCCCTGACTGAGCATCAATACGCCACCGCCGTGAAGGATTTCACTGAAGCTATAGCCGTCGATCCGAAGGCTTCGAGCATCCACTATCAACTGGCCCTGGCTTATCGCGGGCTGGGCGATCTGGCCCACGCTCGGGAACAACTGCAAGCTCGAGGCGAGACTGAGCCTGACATTCAGGATCCGCTGCTCGATCGGATCAATCTTCTCAAACAGGGTAGGCTTAGCCTGGTCCAGCGCGGCGGTGCAGCAATGAGGGAAAGCCGTTTTGCCGACGCCATTTCCGCATACGATCAATTGGTTCGTCTCGACCCCTCCGATCCCCTCGCCTACGAGTACCTGGGGGTCGCGCTGGCCCGGCAGGGAAAGCGCGACGAAGCTCTCAAGCAATATGCGCACGCCTTGCAACTCGATCCGAGCAGCGCCCCCGCGCACTACGACATCGCCATTTTGCTGTTACAAGAGCGCAGGGAAGAGGAGGCCATCGTCCACTTCCGGCAAACAGTCCAATTGGATCCGGGGCTCGCAACGGCTCATTTTCAGTTAGCCAATCTCCTCATGCGGAGAGGAAAAGATGCCGACGCAGAGGGGGAATATGAAAAAGTTGTCTCGCTTGACCCACAGAACGGATTTGCCCGTTTGATGCAGGCGATGGCGGCGGTTCATGTGGGTTCGTACGCCCGGGCGCGGACTCTGCTTGAGGACGCCGCGACGGCGCTTCCCAGCGATCCTGACATCGCCGATGCACTGGCGAGAGTATTGGCAGCCGCGCCCGATCCAGCTGTGCGCGACCCGGGCCGCGCGCTGCGCCTTGTCGCGACTCTTGTGAGGAATCAGCAAGGCAATCCGTTGGAGGTAGGAATCACTCTGGCCATGGCTCTTGCCGCGGTTGGGCAATTTCAGCAAGCCGCCGCGTATCAGCAGGCGGTCATCGGGCAGTTGGAAGCCTCTCACCAGGACGTGCTGGCGCGTTCGTTGCGACAGAACCTGATTCGCTACCAGCAGGGAAAAACATGCCAGGCGCCCTGGGCCGCCGACGACCCGATTTTTACCCCGGTCCCTGGCAAAGTCGAGCTATCGTCGGAAGTGGACGCGACGGAAGCACATCCCTAGAGCCGGTTGCATAAATCGGACCTTGAAAGGGCGCGGCTTTAGTCGTGCCGTGAAAGCCACGTAGGCATTGGGGCCTTAGCCTCTGAGGGATGTTTCATTATCGTCTCAGGCCATGTATGCAACCGGCTCAAGCTGGAGCCACACGGGTTGGCGGCCATGACGGCGAATGGTCAGGCGTAGATTTCCTTTCGCGCCACAAGCGAACACCCTTCAAGGGGATCGAATACCGCAGGCCAACGAACAGAGGCCCCGCTCCCGTCCGGGAGCGAGGCCTCGAGGAATGCAGTGTTAACCGCGGTTAGAAGTTGATTTTTCCAGCGAGTTGGAACTCTCTGGGATCGGCCGAGCTGGTGCTCAAACCGAAGTTGCCGCCGTTCACGTTGGTTCCGATGCCGCCCTGTTGCCCGTTCCCTGTGAATTGCGGGTGGTTGAAGACATTGAACGTCTCCGCGCGGAGCTCAACGTTGCTGTGTTCCGTAAAGCGGAAGATTTTGTGCATGGCGATGTTCCAGTTTTGACTACCCGGTCCGCGCAGTGCGTTGAAGCGCAGGTTGCCCCAGTTGCCCGGATCCGGGGCTACAAAGGTTGGATTACTCGTCACATAGCCGTTGTTGAACCATTGCAAGCCGGCCGCGGAACGTGACTTTGGATATTGGATGGTCCCAGCCAGATTCGGCCGGTTGGTTCCATTTGACAGACCGTTGTTGCCATATGTGCCGCCGAGAGTCACGTTGAGCGGTGCTCCGCCCTGGAAGGTCGAAGTTCCGGCCAGTTCCCAGCCTCCCAGTAGCGTTGAGGCCAGATCCGTGGAATGACGGAAGAACGGCAGGTTCCATTCGTATTCGAGGAATGCCACCTGGTGACGGTCGAAGGTCGACGGACCCCAATCGAATTTCCAGCCCGCATAGGGGTTGGAAACATTATCCAGATCGTACCCGTTCCCGCTGCTTTGGCTGGTGTCGTAAGCGTGGGAATAGGTGTAGCCGAATTGGGCCTGAAAATCCTGGTGGATATTCAGGTGCAAACTCGCCTGGATGCCGTTGTATATGCCGTTCGCCTCGTTCTGATACATCGCGATTGGGCCGTATCCCTTGTAGGGAAGGTCCAAGTTGTAGTTGCCACCGGTTACAGCCAGGCCAGCCAACAGCGATTGAAGGGACTGGGTCGGGTCTGACGTCGCCGTTGGCGTCGGCAGGTTAATATCCCTGTCGTCGCTCTGGTGGCGCAGCAATGTGCCAACGTACGACAGATCGAAGATCGTGCCGGCGCTGAACTGGTGCTGAATTCCAGCGCTGAATTGGGCGGTTGTCGGCAGCTTGTAGCCGTCTGCTTCGATCCCCTGGATGCTGGCCACAACAACCGGAGCCGTCAGCGTGGTTCCAGTGGCAGCGCTGGTCTTGGGATTCGAGAGCAGGACGTTGTTGAAGTTGACCTTGGCATTAGCGGGTACGTTGAGGGCTCCGTTATACATGTCGTTGCCCTGAATGCGCTCGTACATGATGCCCATGCCGCCACGCACCACGGTTGTTCCTCGTCCGCTCACGTCGTAAGAGAAACCGAGACGCGGACCCCATGCATTCCATTGGCTGTTCGCCAATCCCTTGGGAATACCGGGCGTGACGCCGCCGATACCGATTCCATTCGTATAGAACTTGCTGTTGCCGAGGATGGAGCCGGAGCCTTGGACCAATCCGGGAGATGGAGCGGTGCAGCCGGGATCGGACGCGCTGCTGCAGAGGGCGTTGGCCGAAGTGTATGTGGCAGCGTTGGCAGGGTTGTAAAGGTTTGGATAGAAGTTAGAGGAATGCTTGTTTGCGTCGTAGGTGTGCGGGATGCCGTCCCAGCGCAGGCCCAGGTTCAAGGTCAACCGCGGGGTCGCGCGCCAGTTATCGGCAAAGTAAAGCGACGGGCTGATGTTGTTCCACTGGCCCGCATTGTGCACCGCAGACTCGTTGTAGGTATTCGCCAGACCTAACAGAAAGTCGGCGAAATCGTAGCCGGTGTAAACGCCTTTGAACCCGAACTGGCCTTCCTTCGGGGCGAATGCATCCTGCGCTTTGGCGAAGAACCCCCAGGCTCCCCCAAACTTGAACTGGTGCGCGCCCTTCACCCAGGAGATATCGTCGCGGATGGAGTAATCCTTGGCGACGTTATTCCACGGCGACCAATTCGCTTCGTATTGGGCCCCGGTCTGCTTCTGCAGGTCGATTTCCGGCATCACGTTGCCTGGAACGTCTCCCGAGAAGACGCGGTTAAAGGTATAGTCCGACGGCGCTGCCAGCTTGGCGCCAAACGCGGCCTTGGGCAGAATGTGGATTTGGTTGGAGTCGTAGTTGAACGCAGTCTCGTTCACCAGGTTGGGATTGATTGTGTACGTGCTGTGGACCACCGCGCTGTACGCCGGATTGCCAAACGTGTTGCCGATGGTAGGCACGTTGTCGCCGCTCCACATCACTGTGGCGTAGCCCTGTTGAGTCTGCTCGGAGACCCAGTGTCCAAACACCGACCACTTGTCGCTGAATTTGTGATCGACGCGAGCCAGTTCTTCCGTAATAATGTTCGGCTCGGAGACCGGCAGTTGGAAATACACGCCATTGTTCGGCGCCGGGAAGATCTTCCCCTCCGTCAGCAGCACCTGGGCATTCTTGTCCAGCAGCGCGGTGGGGATAGTGTTGCCCGGGAAGGTCTTGTCGGCGTTGCAGGTCGTGACCCCGTCTGTCGTCGTACTCGTACTGAGCGGTACGCTGGCAGCCGCGAAGGCGGTCTGCATTGTGGGGCTGATCTGGAAGGCGCACGGCGTGGTCGGGACGATTGCAACTCCCTTGGAATCGACGACGCCCGCGAAATTGCCCTGGTACGCGGATGTTATCGGAACCTGCTGTTTAATGACTCCATTGCCGCTCACGAACCTTCTCCACTCCTGGTTGTAGAAGAAGAAGGTCTTGGGCTCGCTCTTGTTCGGATGGAAACTGACCGGCCCGCCGATGTTGGCGCCGAAGATGTTGTAGCGCAGTTCGGGGGCTTTGGTGCCGGGCGTTGAGAAATAGTTCCTGGCGTCCAGATAGTCGTTGCGGAAGAACTCCCAGCCTTCTCCGTGGAACTGCCTGGATCCCGATTTGAACGTGGTGGTGATGGTCCCGCCCGAAGAGAGTCCATACTCGGGGCTGTAGTTCGAGGTCATGGTGCGGGCTTCGGCAATGGCCTCCAGCGAGGGCGAGACAATAGGAGCGCCGCCGCCGCCACGATCCGCGGCTTCGCCGCCATCCATCAACCATAAGTTGTGGCTTACACGTTGGCCATTGAATTCAACGGCTGCGTCAGAGCCCTGCGAGGACGGCACTTGTTGAGAGCCCTGCAGGCTGACAGCGCCGGGAACCATCGACTCCATCGACACGAGGCTTCTGCCGTTCATCTCCAGCTTCGCGATGTCCGTGCCGGTGATCATGTTGCTCACCTCGCCGGAGTCGGTTTGCAGGTGGAGGGCATCAGCCTCGACAGTGACGGTCTGAGTCTGGGCTCCAACCTGGAGGGCGAAGTCGAGGCGCAGGCGGTCGCCCACCTGGAGCGCCACACCGGTCTTCTCGGCTGCTTTGAAGCCGGATGCTGTGACTTTGATGGTGTAGTGGCCGATGGCCAGATCCGGTGCGACATACTGGCCGGCGCCGTCCGAAACGACTACCGAGCTCAGGCCTGTTTCAAGGTTGACGATGCTTACGCTGGCGTTTGCAACTACGGCGCCGCTAGGGTCGCTGACGGTGCCGAGGAGCGTTCCTTCTTGCGCCGTAACCTGATGTGCGAAAAAGAGCAACGCCGCAACGGCAAACAGCCGGGGTATAGCTCTCTTTACGTTGATGCGTGAAATCCACTGCGTCATAGACGAGCCTCCTTACATTCGCAGGGAATTTAGCCTTTATGTATGCTGCAAAGGATTCTCAGCACCTTCGCGGCCATCCCCACGAATTCTCCACTGGCGACGGTAAAGATGTTCGAAATCTTTATCGCCAATCATGCGGCGGCTTGCTGCTCGACTCCGCTCCGCCTTCAACATTCGCCGATTTGCCTGCCCACCCCGGTTTTCACCATTTCAGCTTCAAACCGCTAGACGGAAGCAAATCGAACTTCGAGCATGGGTAATTCTCCCGTTGGCTGAACAACGCCCCCTGGGCCTGTACGAGAAACTACTCAACCTTTCGGATGAGAAAAACATCCACGCTTTAGTTGGCGCGAATGTAATCTCAGAAAATAGGATTGTCAACAGCAAAATTGGTTTACTGAATCGTTTGAGTGCCGAATAAACTCAGTGAATCGGGGTTCCAAGAACATTCAGGTTCGTGGTATTTGATAAACCCCTCAAAATAAGATATTTATCAAAACGATTCAATCTGGTTCGGTGCCTCCGGGTGAGTTAAGGAAGCTGTTTACTCGGTTGCGGCGTGTGCCTGTTACCGCTTCCGGAGTCAGCCCCGAGCATTTTGGCAATCGTGACGCTCACAAATGCTGGGCCGAGTCAGATTCCAATGCGAGGGATTGAAGAGGCAGAACATAAGAGACCACGACGAAAGGATGCGCGGCATCGATTCAGCCATCAATATGTGATCACCATCACTCTTCGCGCTTCAAGGCGTAACGGTGAATGTCCGACAGCTTGCAGCCTGGCAGTGTGATTCGCGTCACCTCATAAAAGGTAGAAGTGGGACATTCGGAGCTCGCATGGAGGCAATGCCAGGGTCGGCATTCTTGATGAATCGGCGTGAGCGCACCCTTCATCACCCTGAAAGCTGAGCAAAAGAAGTCACCCGGACGGATCACTGATTGTTAAGGGAATATGGTAGGCACGATTGGATTCGAACCAACGACCTCTTCCGTGTCAAGGAAGCGCTCTAACCAACTGAGCTACGCGCCTGCACTGCGGCAGAACATAGTTTAGCAGCATCGGGTCAGCGCGAAAAGACAGCCTCCAGGCGTCGGGCGGGTTTGCCCAAAGCGTTTCAATGAGCTGCCACCTCGGCGACGAAAAAATCCTCCAGGAGACCGCGACACAGTGCCCGATATCCCCGTTCCGAGCAGCGCTCAGCGCACGCCCACCGAGCCCGGGGTGCCGTCCGCTGTGCCGGAAGAACAAGCCTTTGACAGCATTGAATCCGACGCTCCGGACTCAAAGCTGAAACAACGCTCGCGGGATCCTGTTGGACGACTTTGCGTGGCGCCGGAAAAGGGGACCACGGAAAGGCCGGCATCGCAAGCACGTATATTTTGTTACTGGCCGAATACGATCCGATTCCGCCCCAGTTTCTTCGCTTCGTATAACGCTCCATCTGCAATGGCAATCAATTTCGCCTTCGACCTGTCACCTGGTTTTGCCATCGCCGCGCCGATGCTGAACGTGACTTGTAAATCGATCAGCTCTGTGGGAATCGGATCCGATTCGGTGGACGCTCGAATGCGTTCTGCGAGTTCGCACAGCTCTTTTTCGTTTGTAGCAGGCACAACAATCAGAAATTCTTCTCCTCCATACCGGCCGAGGCGGTCGTAGGCGCGCAATTTTCGGCAGAGTCGACGAGCTGTTTCCTGCAAAACCAGATCGCCAGCCAGGTGCCCGTGCGCATCGTTCACGTTCTTGAAATGGTCGAGGTCGAGCATCAGGATTCCCGTTGATCGGCCGTTGTGTTCGGCGCGACCCAGCTCCCGTTCGAGAATCTCAAGAATTCCTCTTCGATTCCAGACACCGGTAAGTGCATCTCTGGTCGCCTGGTCGCGAAACTGCTCGCGTGAGCTGATCAAGTTGTCATGGCGGTCGAGCGCGCGAACCGCAACAATGAGGCGCGCTCTCAACTCCTGTTCGTCAAAAGGCGTGGTCAGGTACTCGGTTGCCCCTGATTCCAGAGATTCGACAACGTCTTGACGGCCGCTCGCGTTGCCCATCATGACGATGTAGGGAGATTGCTCACTGAAACGGTCGCAGATTCGCCGGCATAGCTCGATGCCGTTCATGCCCGCCAGGGACCGGTTGATGAAAAAGAAATCGGGCGGCTGTTGCAGTTCAACGACGCCGAGGGCTTCGATTCCATCTGTTGCTGCGACAACGCTGAATCCCCAGTCGCGAAGTAGATGAAGAAGGCGAAGCCGCGTCTCGCTCTCGCCTTCGGCAACGAGAACGCGTCGAAGATCTCCGAACCGAAGGCGGCGTTCACTTGGCGGGCCATCTGCGGAGTTGGGGGCCAATCGCGGGTTGAGGTCGTGCTCGGGCGGGTCATGACGTTCCAGCTTTGGCATCCGGACCAACAGATATCGCGCGCCGTCAACCACCGTGTCAATCAATACCGCCACCGAGGACTGACTGTGCTCACCGTTGGTCGCGTCAGTTTGCGCAGAGTCATCGGCCATTCCGGCCAGCCCCCGGATTGCTTCAAATAAAGGAAGCCGATTCAGGGAAGCGGGCGGGTCCATCGAAACAAGTGCATGAGCAGCAGACATGGCGTTTTCTCCCAATAGTGGTTTGCGAAACCGGCTGTGGCGCGGAATTGGACGACTGCTTCAGGATGCGGCGAAATCTGGCATAAATCTTCGAAGTGGACGTTATTTCAGAAGAAAATTGGCTTGATTTTTGGCCTGGTAAGTCAAGAAACGGCTTAGGAAGCAACGAAACCATAAATTGAGGTGAGAGAACTCACCAGGCGGCTTGATTACCGATATGTCGAATGGTGGTGATTCGGGGTCGATCGTTTCACCGGATGGCGAAAATAATTTGCGACGCCATAGCTGTGCGCCACCCCGGCAAAGATTTTTTCAAAAAAGCCTGAAACGATCGCTTCGAATGCCGCACTACCCATCGAGCCCGAAAAAAGGGCGCTCAAATTGAACCCTTTGCCAGTGCGTTCACTTTGCTGATCGAGCGGCGTGCTGGTTCAGATTTGGATGGCAATTCATGCGTTGCGAAGGCTCTTCCAAAAATCAGTTGATTGCGGCCAGAGCTTCACGCTGCTGGATCGCCAGAGCCGGTACGGAGCGGAAGCCTTGGCCGCATCCGTACTGGCGCTCAGAAGCCGGCAAACTCCAGTCTGGTGTCCTCCCCCAAAGCTGGCGGGACTCGTCCTCTGGGACGGGTTCCGCCGGCGCCCAAGAGACGAACGAACTGGAATCCAGATGAAGGCAATCGTTACAGCAGCTTCAACAAGCCTGCCTGTCAGGACAACGTGGCTGCCACATTGTGTCGAGGCGAAACACCGAATGTCCCCAACCCCAATTTTTCGCCTCGCTGCTCAGCGCCGCACTGGAATTGCCGCCTGCGCGTCGAATTTGATTCTTTGTTTGAGCATCTGGATATCGCTGCTGGTCGCAATATGGCTGACGAGAGGCTGGATCGGCTTGTTATTCAGCGGGCAACTGCTTTCCGCCGGGGCCAGGCTTTTCGAAACACTGTCGAAAAGGACTCGCTATGCTTTCTCCGCTGGAAACGTGCCCGCTCATGAGCTCGAGGGCGACCGGAATGAGTAGCCCAAGGCTGCAGACACATTTCAATTGCGACGAGCCAGAGCCGGATTACCGCGTGAACGTTGAGTACCTCGGACGCCTCGAGATCGCTGTGAGCGGAACCGTTACAAGAAGGCTTTACAGGTTCGGCCCGGCCCGGCCGGTGCAGCAAGTCGATCCCAGAGACGCGTTCTATTTGCTGGAAAACGGACTATTCGGGGTCGCTTCATGAACTCAGCGCATCCAAGCTACGTGCTCCGTGGCTCGCCGAGGAAGTGCCGGAGCCGCGCCAAATCCCCTCGCCCAACGGGCTTTCAATCGCCGAGACCGGCTGAGATACTATACCTATCTCTTCCGGTGGCGGGGCGAACCTTGCAATTCCATTCATTCGACGCGAAATACGTAGAGGATCTATGCGCAGGGGACTTCCAGACGCAGGAGCATTTTGTTGCATATTTCACCGCGCTGCTCAAACTCAAGCTTCGTTCGCGGCTCCAGTCTTCCCACGCCATAGACGATGTTTGCCAGGAAACCTTTGCCAGGGTACTTCAGGTTCTGCGCAGGGATGGTGGTTTGCGCCAGCCTGAAAGTCTTGGTGCATTCGTAAACAATGTTTGCAATCACGTTCTCTTTGAGCACTACCGTTCCTCAAGCCGCAGCGAGTCACTGGATGCGGAGGGAGCGCCAGAGCCGGCAGCAACGGGTGCGGACGTCCTGGACATCGTATCTGCCCGGCAAATCAGGGAGAACGTCCGTGCCATCCTGATGCGCCTGTCAAAGCGGGACCGTTCTTTGCTGAAGGCGGTCTTTCTCGACGAGCGCGATCGTGATGAGGTGTGCCAGGAGTTCGGCGTAGAACGGGAATACTTGCGGGTTCTTCTGCATCGCGCCAAACAGGAATTCAAAGTCGAATATGTGAAACACATTGGCATTCAAGCGCCCCTGGGCGCGGACGCCTGAACCGCTTGCAATACCTGAGAGACAGTGACGATGAATTCAAGGGGAGGAAAAGATGAATCATAGCGAAGCAGTGGAGCAAATGACCTCAGAGCGATACCTGCTGAATGAGCTCACTCCCGATGCGCGCGATGCGTTTGAGGAGCATGTATTCGATTGCCCGGAATGCGCACTCGACCTGCGCGCCGGCGCTCTTTTTGTGCGTGAAGCAAAGGCTCAACTCCCTGAACCTGTGTCTTCGCAGGCCAGATCCGGGATGGCAACAACCAGCGGGAAGCGGAATCTCTGGTTTTCATTGTGGCGCCCGGCATTTGCCGCTCCAGTTTTTGCAGCATTGCTCATCGTGGTTGGGTATCAAAACTTCGTCACTTTCCCGGCGTTACGCCAGTCGGCGAATGAGCCTCGTCTTGCCCCTATGGCTCCTCTGCACTCCGCCACGCGCGGCGAAGCGCTGCCCACTTTTACAGCCGACCGGGTGAATGGAGTGGCGTTGCCGGTTGATCTGGTGATCGACCCGGAAGCGGCGCCAGCAGCCTCCTATTCTTTCGACCTCCGCGATCCGCAAGGGAAACTCGTCTGGACTGGTAATCTGCCGGCTACAGCACAGCGGGCGAATAGCGACCAGTCGTTTTCCCTCACCATTCCGGGCGGCATGCTCCAGAGTGGTCCCTACTCACTTATGGTTACCAGCGTTACTGCTCAAGGCGGGCGTACACCTGTTGAGCAATATAACTTTGATATAGTGATGACCAACTAGCTGATTCCAGGAGTTCTGGAACGGGCCCAAAACCATCTCCACTTGAGAACCCCCTTGCGGTCGAAATAGCAGCAGGAAACCATCGGACATTCGATGAAATGTCCGCATGCAAAGGAGCATGAGTACGCCCATGTCCGAATTGAACGGCAGAACCCACCACTATCACGCAGAAGCCACCATCCTTTCCGGCCATCTACGGCTTCCGCTGGAGCACCACATCAAGCCCCAGGTACACACGCATCTGCCGAAGGAAGGGGGCTATTTCTCGCACCGTGCTGAGCGCTTTATGCTCGAGTCAGTCATTTCATTCCGCTCCGCATATTCGCACGTAGCTGGGAACATCAATTCCAAACCCGGCGGCGGATGGGTCACATTGGCCACAACGGTCATCGAGGGCTTGAACATAATGGAAGTGGTCACGGTCGATCGGATCGTCGGGCAAACGATCACCGAGCATCCCCGTGAGGGTTACGTGCCGACGATCAGTTTCCTTGGTACGCGCTTTGAGAACCTTCGCATTGCGGGTTTTCCAGTGGATCTGGATCTCAACGCGAACTTCCTCGGCCCCAAGCCGGCGAACGACGCAGCCTATACTCATGACTCCGCGCTGATTGGGCGTATCTCCAGCCAGATGGGCCGCATCGGAGAGCATCCGAATCTTCCGGCAGAGCTTCAGCAACGATACAATCAACTTTCCGCATCTCTTTCGTCGCAACCGGAGGAAGTGGAATGTTCACTGGTCAATCGTGCGACTGGAGCTTATCCCGGCCTCTCCTATGGGCACGTGATCACGATTCCGGACTTCGGCACGATGGTTCTGGGCAAGGTAACCATCAAGCACGAGGACTTCAAGCGGGACACGGGCGCGCCAAAGAAGACAACAGTCCAGCTCACCATGATCGATTTCCACTTTGGCTGTCCGATCGAGGGCAGCGGTGGTACAGGGACTGGTTCAAGCAACGGGACAACGGAGCCATAACACCCGCAGTTTCGCCGGCGGCCACTCTGCCGCATCGGGGCTCGTCACGATGGCGCCGCCGTTTCGGTCCTTCGGTGCTTTTCCTCCTGATGCTGCTTGCCTTCGTTCTTCCCCTCGAAGACTCACGTCCCGCCACCGCGCAGGCCACGTATGACCATGCGTGGCGCCTGTTTCAAAGCGGCTATTTGGCGATGAGTCAGCAGGAAGCCGAAGCCGCCGCCAAACGATTCCAGGCTTCCGACCCTTCATGGTCGTCGCGATTCATGTTGCTTGAAGCAGACTCCATGCTTCGCCGCGGCATGTATGAGGATGCTCTTCACCTCACCAGCACTCTTGGCGGTTCCGTA
Organism: uncultured Acidobacteriaceae bacterium; assembly: GCA_963796785.1. Classification (GTDB taxonomy): domain Bacteria; phylum Acidobacteriota; class Terriglobia; order Terriglobales; family Acidobacteriaceae; genus Telmatobacter. The sequence continues at coordinate 124,475 of CAWCMW010000002.1, forward strand.
AGACCCGACGCCGGCGGCATCGAAAGACTGGCCATTGAAGCCGTTGCGTTGACGCGGCAGCAACAGCTTCAGGCAGCCGATCAGCGGCTCGCCCAGGCTGAGATCATTTGCCACGGTTCAGACTTTGCAACCTGCGGAAATGTACTCGCAGCACGCGGCATTTTCGAGGCGAAACTTGGACAGTTTGTCCAGGCCCGGCAGGCCTTTCTTCAAGCTCTGTCTTTCGCCCGAAGTCATCGAGATCCCTGGCTTGAAGCAACCACAACACTAAATCTTGGCTTTATCGCAATGCACGTCGATCACTACGATGAGGCTGTCGACTGGTCGAACTCGGCGTATCAAGAGGCCGTCAGATTCGGATACGAGAACACTGTAGAAGGGGCTGCTGGCAATCTCGGATGGGCGTATTTTCAGTTGGGCGATGACGAGCGGGCGCTTGAGAAATTCGACACTGCCGGGACAGACGCATCCCGGCTTGGCAACGTCCGCAACCAGTTGAAGTGGCTGAGCGACGCTGGGTACGTTTATCGCGACTCCGGTGATTGGGACCGCGCCGCACGCTCGTATCGACAAGCGCTTAATCTGGCGCGACAAATCAACAGCCGCGAAGACATTGTGAATGCGCTCGAAGATCTTGCATGGGTTTCAGTTCTCAACGGCAATCTCGATGAAGCGGATGCGACCATCGCTCAACTCCAGCGAATGAATAACGACGACGTCGCACACCCCAGTCCCACCTTGTTGTTGACCATGGGCATGCTGGCTTTTGCACGAAAGCAAGCGGCGCAGGCCGAAGCCGATTTCGAATCGGCAAAGAGCGATCCTTCGAGTTTGCTGACAACCAAGTTGGACGCCGGCTTCGAATTGGCGAAGCTCTTTGAATCGGAAGGTAACATAGCTGCCGCGGAACGAATGTACAAAGCTACCTTGTCCATGTACGAGGGAGCGCGAGCACAGCTCAAGAGCGAGGAGTCTCAGCTGCCATTCGGCACCAATGCCGCGGAAATTTATGACTACTACGTTCATTTCCTTGTGAAGCTGGGCAGAAATGAAGCGGCGTTGGCAGTCGCCGATCAAAGCCGCGCACAAACGCTGGAACGAGGACTTGAAGAACCTGGAGCGAGCAATCCTCTGCGAGTAGCAAGTCCCAACCCGCAACAAATCGCGCGAAAGACCCACTCGACGCTTCTTTTCTATTGGCTCGGGGAGCAGCAGTCCTATTTATGGATCATTACACCCGTAAAGACTCAACTCATATTCTTACCGCCGCAGCAGGAGATCACAACGAGCGTTGAGCGCTATCGCAAAGCACTCCTGGAGGTTCAGGACCCTTTGAAGAGCGGTAATGCGGATGGTCAATCCCTCTACAAGATGCTCCTGTCGCCTGCCGCTGCGTTGCTTCACTCCAATACCCCTGTAATCATTCTTGCTGACGGAATTCTTAGCCAATTGAACTTTGAAACTCTGCTTGTTCCCGGCGCGGCCCCCGGCGCTCCGTCGAATGGCGCTTCGGATGTGAAGCTGCACTACTTACTTGGCGATCTGATTGTGTCTTCGGCTCCATCGCTTGCGATGCTGGGCGCTGCGGCACCGATGGGCCAGGAAAGCAAAAAGATTCTCTTGATTGGCAACCCGCAGTCTCCGGATCAGGATTTTCCAAGCCTTCCTTTCTTTGGGTTGGAGATGTCCCGCATCGAAGGGCATTTCCGTTCATCGGAGATTTCAACTCTTACAGGTCAACAAGCCACACCCGCCGCCTATCTTGCCAGCGACCCGCGTGGCTATGCCTACATACATTTTGTATCCCACGCTGTCGCCAGCCTCACCAGTCCGTTGGATTCGGCAATCATTCTCTCAAATCCTCGCGGGGCACGAAGATTCATATAAGCTCTATGCGCGGGAGATCATCCAGCGTCCGATCCATGCGCAGTTGGTCACGATTTCTGCTTGCTACGGTAGCGGGACGCGCACCTATGCGGGTGAGGGGCTGGTTGGCCTCTCGTGGGCTTTTCTCAACGCCGGCGCACAGCAGGTGATCGGCGCGCTTTGGGAGGTCAGCGATGACTCAACGCCGCGCTTGATGGACAAACTCTACCAGGGCCTTTCCGCCGGAGATTCACCGGCCGTTGCATTGCGTAACGCCAAACTCTCGCTGCTTCATTCACAAAGCAGATTCAGTGTTCCGTTTTATTGGGCGCCTTTTCAGCTCTACAGTCGGCGGTAAACGCGATCTGTTCTGGCACTTTCAAACATCTCGAATACTCACAACCTGGGAATCTTTCGATAGAGTCATCGATGGTGCGATTCTCGGGCAGAGGCTGGCTCCGCTCATCTTCCTCGATTTCTTCGGCGAGGCATAACATAGCCTATCTGCGATGCGTGGCCAACATCATCAGGACAAAGAGAACGACAGGGATCGCTGCCAGCACAATATAAAAGAGGAAATTCTTGTTCCACGCGGCAGTCGTTCTATAACTCGGGTGCGATGAGCCAGTTTCATCTATAACCACATCTTGCATATGTGCCAAATCCTGGGCCATATCATGAGCGCTCGCATAGCGGTATCTGGGCGTCTGGTCCATTGCGCGCATGACTATCTGCTGCATTTGCGGGGTGATCGAGGGCTCGAGCTTGCGAGGCGGCGTTGGGGCCTTGAGCTGAGGGTCGGTCATGTGAGTAAGGATGTAGTTGTTTTCGAAGGGGAGCCTGCCGGTAAGCATTTCATACAGGATCACGCCAATGGAGTAGACATCACTCCGAGCATCGCAATGCTGGCCCCTGATCTCCTCAGGCGATGCATAGCTGACCGTTTTAAGCTCGCGCGCCAGGCTGACAAACGTAATCCGTTTGGCCGCAACCTGCGACGCGAGCCCGAAATTGATGAGCTTGATGTGGTCGTCGGTGTCGACGAAGATATGCTCAGGCCGGAGGTCCCGATGGATGACACCATGCGAATTGATATAAGCCACAGCATCGCAGATTCCGACCGCAATATGAGCTGCGCGGTCCTGGGGAAGCTTGCCTTTGGCAAGGATCTCGCGAAGCGAATGGCCATTGATCCACTCCATGACGATGTAGTCACGGCTGTGGTGTTCGCTTGGGAGAACCTTCATCACCCTGGGGTGGTTTAGTTTCTGGCCGATTTCCTGTTCGCGGCGGAATCGTTCGTGGAACACTGGGTCCAATTCCAGCTCAATATGCGGCACCTTGATGGCGACAACGGCGCCATTCTTAAGATCGACCCCACGAAAGATGGAGGCATGGGTGCCCGTGGCAACATGTGCGTCAATCCGGTAGTGATCGAGTTGGTCCCCGACCGATATCTCTTTCATACTTCGAGCCACCCTGCGGCAGTTCCGCGATCGCTAGTCTTCAAGCTCAAATACTCGGGGCACACCAGACAATGTGCGCCTCTCATCCGTTTACACTCCTTGGCCAAATCTTCAGAAAAAACCAGGACAACGATGACTCTTCACGATTACGGACCCATCCCAGAGTGCGTAGAACCATCGGCGGGCGACGGGAGCAACGCTTCATATACGGCAAGCCCCTCGATCTCTTCGTCTTCTATGCACCTGATGCTAAATGCTCCACGCAACGCGAGAGGTGTAAGCAATGTGGTCAACAGGACCACGGAAACCATCACCGCTACTTCTGGCTCGCGAAAGACGCCGGAAGCAGCCCCCATGGCGGTTACGATCAAGCCGACTTCGCCGCGTGAGACCATGCCGCAGCCGATGCGAAAGCTTCGCACCCACCCCATACCGCGCGCCAAAGCAGCCACGCCGCATCCCAGCAACTTACTGACGACGGCGATCAGGAAGATAGCCCCAAGTAGCAACCAATGTCCACCAAGAGAGCGGAAGTTACTCGAAAGCCCGATTGAAACGAAGAACATCGGAATCAAAAGGCCGTGTCCGATGGCATAAAAGGTCCGTTCGATATCAGCCTTGTATTCCGATCCTGCGAAGACATATCCCAGCAAGTAGGCTCCGGTAATTCCTGCAACGCTCCCAAGCCATTCCGCTGCGATGGCATAAATCAGAACCAGAGCCAGTACGCAGCTCGATACGGACTCGCTGGCGGTGAGCCGCCGCAACTGCAGAATGAGTGGATCGAGCCATCGCTTTGCTGCGCCATAGGACACAGTAAAAAAGATGGCCACGCAAATTGCGATGAGCGACATTTGAACCGTGAGTGGATGGTGCGCCGCTGTGTCTGAGTGCAACCTCAACCAATCTGAGGCCATCGCGGCCAGACCAAAGGAACCCGTTGTGCCGGTTGTCAGCGACGCCGCAAGGAATGCAAGGACAAACAAACCCATCACGTCGTCTATAACCGCAGCGCCGAGAATGACTGTGGCCTCCGGCGACGACATCTTCCCGGCATCCATCAGCGTTCTGGCAGATATGGAAACGCTGGTAGCCGTTAATGCGCCGCCGAGAAAGAGAGCGCTGTTCCAGGACAGCCCAAGAGCGTGCGCTGCGCCGGCTCCGAGGAAGAATGGCCAGATGACACCAGACAAAGCCACCAGGAATGCAGTGATGCTTGCCTCGCGCATGCGTTCAATATCTGTCTCGAGGCCGGCGATGAACATGAGAACCAGGCCGCCGACCTGCGCGATCATGAGGAACGCCTTGGTGGCCTGGCCTCCCTCAAAGATGCTCAAGTGCATCAGGTTGAATGCGCCTGGTCCGGCGGCTACGCCCACCAGAAGTTCCCCGAGAATCGCAGGAATACCGAAACGAGTGCAAAGCGAAGCGGCGAGCTTACTTGCAGGAAGGAGTATGGCGATCAGCAGCGCCAGTTGGAGAGTCGCGGACATCCTCTCCTACTTGGAACCGGCCAGAGCTGGCAGGATCTCCTGCTTCCTGCGTTTGCGGCCCCGGGGAACCCAGCGGGGCAGAATCGCGCCAAGTCCTCCGCGTTCGACGCCTTCCCTGCGCATGGTCCGAATGGTGGTGGCCTGGCGGCGGGCGAGATCGGCTTGGATGTCGTTTTCGGCAAGCTCTGCCGCTTTCTGTGTCTGCTCGGCAGCCTGATCGCAGATGCGCAGGCGCATAAGAATTTCGCCGAATTTGAGCCGCGCGATGAAACAATCCGGCGCCTGGCGCGTGGACTCGCGCAATTGCTCCAGGGATTCCTGTACCTGCAGGTCGACCAGAGAGCCATACCATACAGCACGCGAATCTCCGGGAACTTCTGGCTGCAGTTCGACAGCTTCGCGAAGCTCGGCAACGAGGCTGGCGCGCTCATCGGGCTGCGAGCACGCGGGGATCTCTGAACATGCGCTGCAACAAGCGACCAGCCTCTGGGCCGATCGCGGAAGGCAGCGAAAGTGGAGCGGACGATGCCGGAGCCAGGAACATCGTCCTGGCTGGCTCTATTTCGAGTTGAGTCGTTTTCTTCATGCGAGAACTCCGAAGGCTTGAGAAAAAGTGGCAGCAAGGCTTGGCAGTGATCCTTGCTGCTTCAGGAGAATGCTGCAGGTAAAAAGAAACTCGAAAACCGGACCAACCTGTCCCCGGCCTTTCCTGCGTACGATCGGCCAGGGGCAAGTTGCGACGGAAACCTATGCCACCGCCATCTTTTCGGCAGCCTGCATGAAGTCCGGCTCCGGACGGAACATGAATTCCGGATATCCGAGCTGGCCCATCTCAGGCAGGTCGAGTCCGGCAACTTCGGTTGCGATGGAAACGCGCTGTCCCAGGATGATATCCAGGATCCAGTTGAGGACGAAGCTGAAGCTGAACACGAAGCCCACCAGTGTCGCGCATCCGACGATCTGCGCCACAAGCTGGCTGGAGTCTCCATAGAACAGCCCGGTTACGGAGCCGGTAACTCCATTCCAGGAGCCGCCGTAGTTGCTGGTGCCATCAGCAAAGAACCCAATGGACAGCACACCCCACAGCCCGCAGGTTCCGTGGACTGAAACCGCGCCGACTGGATCGTCGACCTTGAGATAGTTCTCGACAAACGCGCAACTCAGGCAGACCAGCACGCCAGCGATGAAGCCGATGATCGCGGCTCCCATCGTGCTGACAAATCCGCTGGGCGCGGTGATGGCCACCAGGCCCGCCAACAATGCCATTGCCGCTCATTGAGGCGTCCGGCTTCCCCTTGAACACCCACATATAAAGCAGCGCGCCGAAGGTTGCGGTACATCCGGCAAGCATGGTGTTGACGGCGATCGAGCCGATGCGCAGGTTGCCAGCCGCCGAAGCGCCGAGGGTGCTGCCGGGATTGAACCCGAACCACCCGAAGGCCAGAATAAAGCAGCCAATGAGTACCGCGGAGATGTCGTGGCCGATGATCGTGTTTGCCGATCCGTCGCGGTTGAACTTGCCGATGCGAGGCCCGATGATCATCGCCACCGCAAGCGCTGTGATTCCACCGACCGCATGGACCACTCCCGATCCGGCAAAGTCACAATAGCCCTTTCCGAGTCCGAGGTTGACGCCCAGCTGCGAAAGCCAGCCGCCGCCCCAGGCCCAGTTGCCGTAGAGGGGATAAGTGAAGGCGCCCATCAGCACCGAGGAAACCGCGAAGGCCATAAACTTCCAGCGTTCGGCGCAGGCGCCGGTCACGATGGTCAACGCCGTGTCCATGAACACCATCTCAAACAGGAAGATGACCATGACGCCGACATCATAGGTATGCCCCGCGAGGAACATGCCGCACTCACCGAAAATTCCCCAGTGCGTGCCGAACAAGGTGATCAAATGTTCCGTGTTCAGCGACTGCAATCCGCCGAGATTTCCATTTCCGGCCGCGCCGCCCATCTGGATGGCGAAGCCGATGATCCAGTAGGCGAATAGCCCGCACGTGTACACGAAGAAATTCATCATGTACGTGTGATTGGCGTTTTTAACTCTGCATAGCCCGGCCTCAACCATCGCGAAGCCTGCTTGCATGAACATGACCAGGAAGCCGGTGACCAGCGTCCACACGAAGTTAATCGCGATTTTATTCTGGCCGCCCATGATTGGCTACGTCACTCAATGTGAGGCCAGCCTTGGGATCGGCTACGGGCACGTCATTGACGGTGCCGGTGAGAACGCCGCCGGGATCGCCGTTGGCGAGTGTACCGGTGGTGGGCGCCGCAGCAAGCGCGCTCTTCAACTCGGCAGTTGACGCTGAAGGAGCAGCGTCAGCCCGAGCCACAATCGCTGCGCCTGCCATCAGTAATATCGCCAGGGCGCATGTCCAGGTTGTAAAGCGAGCAATTCTCATCGATTCAGCTCCATGATTGGGTTGATCATCGACTGCATTAATCCGAGTCGGGAGAAAGCTTTGTAAGCACAAATCAAGCTTTCCAGATGGCGTTCTTATTCGCTGCCGGTACCAGCACGAAGAAGATTCCGGCGATCGAGATAACAAGCCCCAGAATCGAGGTCACCAATCCGCCCGCCCACGCTCGACGTCATGTGCAATCCGAACAGCACAAAGAGCCAGCCTCCCAATACCACCGCGACGCCGATCAGCTTCGTGACTGGCGGGTTGCGCGCCGCCTCCGGTCTTGCCTTCCAGAGGCTTGATCTTGAAGAGTCCCCAGAGAGAGACCGCCAAAAGAATGGCGCCGACTACGAGCACCACCTTGGCGATGCCTGAATCGGAGAACGCAATTCCGCCACAGACTGCCGTGAGCCCCACCATGAAGAACGTGAATTGTCTGCCCTGTGATGTTGTTGCCGCCATGAACTTCCTCCTTGAGTTGCCGTCTAGGTGCTGAGTATGTTTCAAGTGCCCGGAGAAAAAGCAGATACCTCGAACCCTGGGGAAAGTCCTCGGCTTGCTTGCTGTTTACAAGTTCGCAATCGTGCCGTAGAAGAATCGAATTCAGCTCAACGAAATCGGGACCAGACTTTTGAGACCGCCCTCCGCCAATGTGAAATGGAACCCGCACAACTTGGCCCGCATTGCCACCGAGGCGACGCGGTAAAGCACCTCGTTCGACCGGTTCGTACTTCCTCTCATTACCAATTCGAGACGGTGATCCTCACCGGCGCGAAACATGCGCAAATCGGCATTTACCGCTGCTGGAAACGATCTGAAAACAATCTCGCGGAGGTTCAAAGCATCACGCAGAGCCTGGAGGGTCTGGTTCTCCCTGGCCAGATGCGCAGGGAGATCCTTGTCCCACGGGTCCACGGGGCGCATAAGCCAGTCGCACTCCACTGAATCTCCTTTCCATTCCACCCGCAGAAGCATGAGCGGTTCCCGCGAGTAGTCGCCAGAGCGCATTTTCCGGCGCGCCCTGCCTATAAAATCCGCGGTGTCAAAAAGTTCCTTCATCGGCGTAGCATTGTCTCGGGTGCCTGCTTGGCCGTTGGCAGAGCAAGAAAAACCAGAAACTGCGCCAACGCCGTGAATTCCGCAACCAGCGGAGAACCCATCTGTTTGCGCATTACGAAGAGCAAAAGCACCATGGCAAACCATTGCCAGCGCGAGCGGCTCAGGCGCTCCAATCGGTCAGTCAGCGTGAAAAGCCGCTGTGGCGCGAGGCCGTTCGCGCTGGGCGCCTCGGAGCGGGCCCGAAAGCAAGCGATTGCGAAAAACCCGGAGATCAATATCTCGACGAGCAATGCCTGGATATTCAAACGTCCTCCACGAGGTACACGAATCCTCTCGGACGGGCGAACCCAATCCGCGACAGCCAACTACTTTGAATCATGCTGAGCCGGTCACCGACTGCGGCCGGAAGGAGCCCCGCATTCTGCACAGAAAATCATGGTCCGTGCAGATGAAGGTAGTTCTCTTGCCTGGAATCAAGCCCGTGGTTCATTGGGCCTTGGGGTGAGCCTAGGGCTTCCTCGGCGAGTTCACAATCTATACTTTGGTTTAATTCTTGCGATTCCTTATGGGTTCCTTACGCGGACGGGCCGGAAACCCGAATCTCGGGACGTTCACGAGCAAGAAAATGGTCGCTAACGCTTCTCCCACAGCTTCACAAGATCCGCCAAGAGTGTCGACGCGCGGCTTCTTCATGGCCGGGCGTCGGATAAAGTTTAACGGTCACGACCTGCAAGCATAACTTGTCAGCGACTTCACGATTCTTCAAACCAGAAGCGACTAGTTTCACAACCTGTCTCTCACGGTTGCTCAGTGAATCCACTCACGCTCGAATGGACTCGGAGGTTTTGCTGGGATCATGACCCGCGATAATTGGCCCCTCGAACCGATCGCCAGGCCAACGAAGGATACATATACACGCGCGGCCTCAGGGCTTCCCCGCCTCCAGGCGGAACAGCGCCACATTGGCGATCCGGTCGAAGCTGAACTCCACGGTGGCGTGGCAGCGCGACCGAAGTGAAGCGTCAGATCCAAGGAGAGGAACTATTGCGGGACGCGACGATTAGAACACCACCTCGCGCTGTGAGATCATTCATTGCCCTGGACGGCTGAAACCCTCAGATCCGACTCGCAGAACCGGCATCTTTCAGACCCATGGCGCGCAGGATCATCACGGCGGGGCACCAGTTGGTGAAGGCCGACTGCAGCAGGTTGAGCCCCGCAAACCCTGTGAGCCACAGCCAGTGGTGCGAGAAGAAGTAAGCAAGAACAAGCGACAAGAGCACCATGACACCTGCGAGCAGGCGCAATCCACGTTCAACGGTCATTGTGTTTCTCCTTCTTGATTGGCGAGTTTGGGTTCGACGGATTCTTCGTGGCCCGCGTGAATCATGTAGTAGAGGATAGGAATGGTGGGCCACGAGAGAAATGTGGAGGCGATGGCGCCGGCCATGAGCGAGACGGCGAGTCCCTGGAAGATGGGGTCGGTGAGAATGACGCTGGCGCCCACAACCACAGCAGCCGCGGTGAGCAGCATGGGACGGAAGCGGATGGCCCCCGCATCGATGACTGCCTCAGCCAGCGGAGCGCCCTGGCGGCGGCGCAGCTCGATGAAGTCGACAAGGATGATGGAGTTGCGCACGATAATTCCGGCGCCGGCAATGAAGCCAATCATCGAAGTCGCGGTAAAGAAGGCGCCCAGGATCGCGTGCGCGGGAAGAATTCCGATAAGCGTGAGCGGAATGGGCGCCATGATAATGAGCGGTACGATGAACGACCGGAACCAGCCGACGACCAGAACGTAAATGAGGACGAGAACCGCGGCGAAGGCAATGCCCAGATCGCGAAATACCTCGATAGTGACCTGCCACTCGCCATCCCACTTCATCGAGTAATGATCGGTGGAGTCGGGCTGCTCGGCGTTGTAACGCTTGAGCGTGTAACCGGCAGCGAGCGTGAGGTGGTCGAGCTGCTGGTTCATCTTGAGGATCGCGTAAACGGGGCTCTCTTCCGCTCCGGCCACGTCTCCCGTGACGTAAACGACGCGCTTTAGATTCTTGTGGTAGATGTTTTGCGGTATGACGTCGCGGTCGATGGTGACGAGTTCGCGCAGCGAAATCATCGAGCCATCGGAGCCCGGCAGTTTGACGGTTTCGAGAGCTTCTTCAGACGAACGGTCGGCGCGGTCGAACTCGACGACGAGTGGGATCGGCTCGCGCACGGCCGGGTTATGGAGGAGGCCAGCTTGCGCGCCTGAAGTGACAAGAGCGAGAGAGCGAGCCACGTCGGAAACCGCGATCCCGTGCTGCGCGGCCTTCACCTGGTCCACACGAATGGTGAGGCGCGGCTGCGGATCATCGATGTACGAGTCGGTATCGACCACTCCCGGGGTGCCGAGAAAGACGGATTTGATTTGGCCGGCGACGCGGATCTGCTCGTCGAGGTCGGGACCATAAATTTCGGCGACGAGCGTCTGCAAAACGGGCGGCCCGGGCGGAACCTCAGTGACCTGAATGCGTGCGCCAAACTGGTTTCCAATCTGGTCGAGCAATGGACGCAGCCGCCGCGCGATGGCATGGCTCTGCTCGCTGCGCTGGCTGGCAGGCAGCAGATTCACCTGGATGTCGGCCTGGTTGGACATGTGCCGCATGTAGTAGTGGCGCACCAGTCCGTTGAAGTTGTACGGGCCGGCCGTGCCTGCGTACTCCTGATAGTTGAGAACGCCGGGCTGCCGCGCGAGTTCGTCGCCTAACGCCTGCGTGACGCGAAGCGTCTGTTCGAGCGGAGTGCCTTCCGGCATGTTGACGATGACCTGAATCTCGCTCTTGTTGTCGAAGGGGAGCATTTTGACGCGCACGAGTTTGAGCGGCACGAGAGCCACAGAGATGAGGAGCAGAACTGCGACACCGAGGAAGAAAAGGAAACGATTGCGCGACGAAGCGATGAGCGGAGTCATGACGCGGCGGTAGAGGCGCGTGCGCCAGTTTTCGTGCTCCGGCTCAAGCAGATGCGCGCCCTCGAGATGCCGGCCAAGCAGGCGCATGGCCGCCCAGGGCGAAACTATGAACGCGACCATTAATGAAAAGAGCATGGCCGCCGATGCACCAACAGGAATGGGGCGCATGTAGGGGCCCATGAGTCCGTGAACCATCGCCATGGGCAGGACCGCCGCGAGCACCGCGAAGGTAGCGAGGATGGTTGGATTGCCGACTTCAGCGACGGCTTCAACGGTGACGTCGGCGCGCGGCCGGTTGCGATTTTCCGGAAGGCGATAATGCCGGACGATATTCTCGACGACAACGATGGCATCGTCAACCAGGATGCCGATGGAAAAGATGAGGGCGAAGAGGGTGACTCGGTTGATGGTGTAGCCGAGGAGATAGAAGACCGACATGGTGAGTGCGAGGGTGACGGGAATGGCCAGCAGCACCACACCCGATTCGCGCCATCCGAGGAATAGGGCGACGAGAAAGGTGACGGAGAGCGTGGCCAGCAGCAGGTGCTCGAGCAATTCGTCGGACTTGGCCTTGGCCGTATCACCGTAGTTGCGCGTAGTCGTGATGGTGACGTCGCTGGGCACAGTAACGCCCTGCATGCGATGAACGCCTGCGAGAACGGCATTGGAGATGTCTGTTGCGTTGGTGCCTTTGCGTTTGGCCACAGTGATGGTGACGGCCGGATATTGCTGCGATTGCGAGCCTGCCGCGCCGAAGAGCACGTAGTCCGCCGGTTCAGCGGGGCCATCGACGATCTTCTCCGCGACGTCGCGAAGGTAAACAGGCTGGCCATTGCTCACGCTGACCACGACCGACTCGAGGTCGCGCGTGCTGGCGAAGAGATTGCCTGCATCGACGCGGATTTCAGTGTTGTTTTCAGAAAAGCTGCCGGCTTGCAGGCTAGCGTTGGCGCTCTGCAAACGGCCCACGATCGCCATGGGCGAGAGGCCGTAGGCATTCAGCTTTTCCGTGCTCAGCACGACGCGCATGGTGCGCGGCAAACCACCGATCACGCTGGTTTCGGAAACGTCGGGAATCTGCTCAATGTTGTGCTGGACTTCGTCTGCAATGACACGAAGCTGATAGCCGTTGTAGTGCGGACCCCACAGTGTCATGGCCAGGATCGGAACATCGTCAATGGACCTGGCTTTGATAATGGGTTGAGAAGTTCCGGGCGGCAGAAGGTCAAAGTTGGAGTAGAGCTTGCTATAGACCTTGATCAGTGCATCCTCTTGCGGCGTGCCGACGAGGAACCGAACGATGACCAGGCTTTGACCGGGGCCGGAAGTGGAGTAGACGTATTCGACGCCTGAGATCTGATGCACGAGGGTCTCAATGGGCGCTGTGACGCGCTGTTCGACTTCAGCTGGCGAGGCACCGGGCATCGCCGTGGTGATGTCGAGCATGGGCACGAGAATTTGCGGATCTTCTTCGCGCGGAATGACGAGGATCGCAAAAACACCGATGGCCAGCGATGTAATGATGAACAGCGGCGTGAGCTTTGAATTGAGGAACGCCTTGGCGAGGCGGCCGGCAAGCCCCAATTGAGGGGTCATGGCTGCACCCCATTTTGGGCGGCAATGCGCTTGCCAGTGAAATCTCTGTCGCCTGGAGCATCGACGAGTTGGTCGCCGGGTGCAATTCCGGAGAGGACTTCAACGAAATCGCCAACAGTGGCGCCCAACGTTAGGTAGCGAAGCTGAGCAATTCCCCGGCTGTCGAGTACGTAGGCGCAGTTAAGTGAGCCGCGCTCGATGACGGCTGAGCGTGGAACCAGGATCGCGGCTCGCGTGCCATTCGCAAACTCAGCCGACCCGTACATGCCCGCGCGCAACTGGCTGGAAGGCGGCAGATCGATTTTGACAAGGAAGCTGTGGCTTGCGGGATCGGCCGCGGGAACTATCTCGCTGACGTTGCCAGCCAATGGCTGCGCGATTCCGTCCACGGCGGCATCCACCTTCATGCCCAGATGGACGGCAGTCATTGCCGACTCATCGACCGTCACTTGCAGTTGCAGCGGGCCCTCGCGATCGACTTCGAGCAAGGGCGCACCCGGTGCTGCCACGGTTCCGGGATCGGCCATGCGGGCGGTGACGACGCCATTGAAAGGCGCAACGAGGCGCGTGTAGCCGAGCATGGTTTGCGCGCTCTGGGCTTCGGCGCGAGCCTGTTCGGTTTGAGCGCGCGCTTCGTCGAGTTGCGACTGAGCGGTCTCGGCGCGCTGAGTGACTTCATCCATCTCCTGCGGGCTCACACTCTTGTCTGCCAGAAGTTGCTTGTAGCGCGCGAGTGTACTGGATGCGAGACCGGCGTTGGCGCGGGCGACCGCTTCCTGATTTTGCGCCACGAGGATCCCGGCCTGAGCCTGCGCGGCAGATTGGCGTAGTGTCGCGCCATCGAGGATGACGAGCGTCTGCCCCGCGCGGACCATGTCCCCGGCGCGCACCGGCACCTGCTCGATGCGGCCCATAACTTGCGCAGAGATGATGGCGGTGTCTTTGGCGTGGATGGTTCCAGTGGCACGGAGGCCGACGGGGATCTGCTGCTGACGGCTGACGACCACGCGCGCGGTTACGGTGTCAACCGCGGCCTGGTTTGTTTGGTCGCTGCCGTGACATCCAGCGATGAGTGCTGCGGAAGCGGCAAGGATACAACCCGACATGAACACCTTCATTGCAGTTCCTCCGCCGCATCGGGAGTCAGTGTCCCTTCCGCGAATAACAGTTGCGTATAGGCCATGGCATTTCCATAGACGGCGCGCCAGTAATTCGATTGGCTTTCGCGCTCGGCATCTTCGGCACGCAGTAGATCGGTGATTGTGGCGAGGCCAGCGTTGTAGCGATTCCTCACGATGCGCAGGCTTTCTGCAGATTGATCCGTGGCCGCATGCGCCGTCTCGAGCGAAAGGCCGGCGGTCTCGCGCTGAATGTGCGCGCGACTCACGTCGAGCCTGACCTGCGAGCGTGATTGCGCTATCTGCGCGTCAATCCGCAGTTTGGCGGCGGTTTCACGGGCGAGCTGATCGCGCTTGCCGATGGGAAGAATGTCAAGATTGATTTGGACGCCCGCCACCCAACTGTTGCCTCCAGAGCTTGAGAGCGAGGCGCGGTCTTCTTCCCAGTTGCCATAGGCGCTCACGCGGGGGCCGAAGTCGGAGCGGGCTGCGCCGAGCGACTCGGCCTGCGCTTGCTGGGCCATTCCCAGCGCTGCAAGATCGGGACGCGATTTGGCGGCCTGGGCCAGTTCTTGTTCAAGTGAAGAGGCAGCAAATTCGCGTGGCTCAATAGGATTCAATGGCGAAACTTGCAGATCCGGCGCGCCCATTGCTTCACGCAAATCGGCCCATGCCAGTTCAAGGTCGCCATGCGCGCCGATCAGCTCCTGCTTACGGGCCGCGAGATTTACCTGCGCAGCCATGCGATCGGACTCGACGGCAAGTCCGGCCTTAACGTGATCGTCGACCTCGGTGAAAAGTGCTTGTGCCGTTTGCTCTTCGTGGTCGGCCACGTCGACTTCGCGCTGGGCGTAGAGCACCGACTGGTACGCGCCAACGACCTGCAGCACGATCCGCTGATTGGCTGCCGTCGTGGCAGATGAGGCACTTTTCTTGAACAGGTCAGCGCGGCGAATCTCCTTCTCTGTTTTGAAGGAATCGAATGCCAGCCATGAACCGGAAAAGCGGGAAGAGAAGTTTCCAACCGGTTGCGGGCGGTTGAGCGCGTTCAATGCGAAGTCAGCCTGTGTGAATTGCCGCTCGCGGAGTCGCTCGCCAAAAACATAGACAGGGTCGTTGCCGCGCGAGATGTCCTCAGTAAAGCCAAGTTGCGGCAGCAGCGCCGTGCGCGCGAGCGCCGAAGCTGCGTTTGCATCTTGTTCGCCGGCATGCGCAATAGCAGCCTGAGGGTTCTGGCCCAACGCCTGGTCAATGGCCTGGCGCAGCGTCAGTGGCGGCGCCTGGGCCGCGGCCACAGTGGCCGCCAGAGACAGGAACGATAAGAGAGTCAGAGGGATAGAGTATGGCTTCATCGTGTTCGCTTGCCTGCTTGGGTGCGTTCACGAGAACAAAGCCCGAAGAAGGGCGAAACGTTACACTCTGGCGCGTGTTTTTTCGGCGGCAGAAATGCCCAGCATGCGCAAGTACTCGCGTGTAAGGATGGCGCGAAGGCGTGGCGCGATGGCCGACTTGCAGGGAACCGTCATAGCGCGGCAGCGGTCGATGGCTGCGCGGAGGTCTCGGAGAAAGGCGACGCACGAGGGGCAAGCATCGATGTGTTCCTGCATGTGCTCGCAGTTCAGTGGTTCCACGCGGCCGTCGAGGTACTCCGAGAGATTGGCGAAAAGATCACGACATTCGGCGGGGCGCTTCCGGGTTTTACGCATCGATCGGCGTGGCTGAAAGCTCACGGACTTCGCCCGTTTCCCACTCTTCACGACTTCGGGAATCCTGCTCAGTTCTTTGCGCACGCTCAGTCGCGCACGATGCAGACGCACTCGCACTGTTCCGGGTTGCAGATCGAGAACCTGCGCCACTTCATCGGTAGCCAGTTCCTCCATATCGTGAAGGACCAGCACGATACGAAGCTGTGCCGGGATGCGAAGGATCGCTTTGTGCAGCAACTTATGCTGCTCGTCCCGCAGCAGATGATTTTCAGGTTCGCGCGCGGAATCCTCAAGCAACCGCGCCATCTCGATTCCGTCAGGCATCAGCTCGTCGAGCGAGAGGATTCTCGAAGGCGCAGAAGGTCCCCTTCGGCGCATGCGCCAGCAACGATTCCGCGTAACCGTATAAAGCCAGACGGCGAGCGCCCGTGGATTCTCAAGCTTGGCCAAATGCCGGAGGGAGCGGTAGAGCACCTCCTGCATGGTGTCCTCGGCGTCCTCAGGGTGACCGCACACTTTCATGCTGAAGGAGTAAACGGTCTGCTGTAGCAGGCCGATGGCCTTCTCGATCTCTTCAGGTGAGTTGCCGTGTAAAAGTTCGATGGCCTGGGCCAGTTCAGGGCGCATGAAGTGATTCCGATACTTGGCACCAGTATATTTGCTGCCGAAGCTTCCCGCCGGGATTCATGATCGTTGAAGCTTTGCAGGTTTGTAACGATGAGTCGGCCTGCAGCAAGTTGTTCTCACATCTCTGTATTACCAACATTGCTCAACCTCCGACAGCGAATTCCTGCGGGATTGGAACGATTATGCCCGAGCTTGGTGCGTGGATTGGAAGTCAGTTCGAAGAATACCGGTCACCTTTCCTGATAAGCACGAAGCCGGGGAGAAGAGCGGCACATTGATGATGTGGCTCTCAGCACCCTTCAGCACCCTAAATTGGGGGCCGAAAGAAGTGATCATGCCATTAAATATTTGATTCCAAGGGGAAATTTGGTCGGCGCGTTACTCATGGTTCGATTTGTCAATGAAGTCCCCAAGGTAGCGCACCGCTTCGGCGTTGCTGGATTCAATTACCGCAAGAATTGCGCGAGCAATACGATGTCGCTCTGTAAGATTTCGCGCCGTGCCTCGTCAGAATTCGATCGGAGAAGAGGCGGGACCAATTCCATTCAGACTTGATCGCAGAACGAGCCCGGGCAGCCTGATTCAGCGGCGTTCCACGTACCAGTTGCGGGCTCTGTTTCAAGCGGGATCGGCATTCGAAAAGCGCTCCCTCAACATTGCAAGGTATATACTTTTTCAAGGGTCCGTACACGTGGACATGCTGCCGCTTCTCCGTCGGGGTGTTCACTTTGACGAGTTTGAGGCAGTTTCTGAAAACTCAACATGAGTGACTCCGCGCAGTCCGATAGGAAGCCTGTCCCTAAGAAGCCCGGCCCTCCGGGCGTCGGAACCCCGTTCGCCGGTGAGAGTTCCTCCGGCGACATCCCAATCCCTCCAGAGAAGCGACCCCAGCACGATTCCGACGCTACGATCATCGACGCTGGGCCACGACTCGATCCCGAATCAAAGCCTGTAGACCCCAACGCTACGATTGTCGACGCGTCATTCCGGCTTGATCCCGACGCCACCATTGTCGATGCGTCATTCCGGCTGGATCCGGACGCTACGATCGCGCCGGGAGCTTCGGTTCAGACGAACGCTCTTCGCCGCGATCAACGTCGCCCGACGGCACGGCCGTATTGCAGATTGGCGATTTGCTTAGCGGACGTTATGAAATTCTGCAACTGCTCGGCGAAGGCGGAATGGGCGCGGTCTACAAGGCTCGAGACGTGGAGCTGGAGCGGGAGGTCGCGCTCAAAGTAATCCGGCCCGAAATGGCAGAGCATCCTGAGATTCTGCAGCGCTTCAAGCAGGAGCTGATTCTTGCGCGCCAGATCACGGACCGGAATGTCATCCGCATTTTCGACATCGGAGAAGCGGGAAAGATAAAGTTCATCACAATGGAATATCTGGAGGGCGAGAACCTCCATCAAATTCTGAAGCGGCAGGGCAAGCTGGAAGTTGCGGAAGCGATCGGGATCATGGAGCAAACGGCCAGCGGGCTGGCTGCCGCTCACCGTGAAGGAATCATCCATCGCGATATGAAGCCAGGTAACATCATGCGCGACAAAAACGGCCGCGTGGTGGTGATGGATTTTGGATTGGCTCGCACGATCTCCGGCGATGGAATGACGCGCACCGGCGCCATGCTGGGGACGATCGAGTATATGTCTCCGGAGCAGGCGCAGGGCAAGGACGTGAAAGCCAGCTCGGATATCTTTACGTTTGGCCTGATTCTGTATGAATTGCTGGCCGGCGTTACGCCGTTCCACGCGGAGAGCGCGATTGCAAGTTTGCTGATGCGCTCGCAACAACGCGCTGTGCCGCTGGCAGATGTCGCCAAGAATGTACCGGGCACGCTCAGCAACATCGTCAGTAAATGTCTTGAGACGGATCCCGCAAAGCGCTACCAGAGCGCGGAAGAGCTTGACGCCGATCTTCGCGCATGGCAAGGCCGGGGCGGCAAATCCCGGGTATCTGCTTCTTCTGCACGGTTGCGCATGAACCGTATTCAGGAGCTTCCATGGCAGCGGCTCGCGGTCACCGGCGCTCTGATTCTGGCGATTGCAGCCGGAATTGCCTGGTACGTCATCAAGAGGCAATTGGCCGCGAAATCAGGCCCGCACGCCCCGGTTTCGGTCCTCGTCGCCGACTTTGAAAACCATACCGGCGACCCGCTTTTGGACAACACCCTGGAACCGATGATTGGTGAGGCTCTGGAAGGCGCCAGCTTTATCAACGCCTACAGCCGGGGGGATGCGCGCAAGCTAGCCAAGAAGCTCCCCAATGCCCCTGACAAGCTTGACGAGCAGTCGGCGCTGCTCGTTGCAAAGAGCCAGGAAGTCGGCGTGGTCATTACGGGCGACATCAGCCTGCGCGGCGACGAATACGATATTTCGGCCATCGCCCTTGACGCCTTTAACGGCAAGGAGATCGCAAAAGCGGAGATTACTGTCGCCAATAAGCAGGAGATTCTGCCCGACCTTCCCAAGCTGGCAGCGCCGATTCGCAAAGCGCTGGGCGACATCACGCCCGCCTCTGAGCAATTCGATCAGGTCAGCGGAGGATTTACTGCCGCATCTCTCGAGGCTGTTCACCAGGACGCTCTCGGCGTCGACGAGCAGTTCGCCGGAAACTTCCAGGGGGCATTCGATTCGTTTCAGAAGGCGTCGCAACTGGATCCGAAGTTTGCGCAGACCGTATACCGGCATGGCGGCGATGGCCCAGAATCTGGGCAAACCGGAAGACGCCGTGAAGTACATGAAGCTGGCGATGGAACACGAAAACGGCATGACCGAGCGGGAACGGTATCGCAACCGCGGGTTGTACTATTCCTTCACAGGCGACTGGCAGAACTGTGTTCAGGAAAACACTCAGCTCGTGACTCACTTCCCCGCTGATCGCGTCGGGCAATGGAACCTGGCGAGCTGCTATGCGCAGTTGCGCAACGCCCCGGAGGCCTTGAAGGCCGCGCAACAAGATGTCGCGATTGTCCCCAAGGGCGTTGGTCCGCGGCTGAACCTCTCATTTATCAGTTCCTTTGCCGGAGACTTTGCCGCGGGCGAGAAAGAGGCGCGTACTGGGCTGGCCATCAACCCATCGGCCGCGCAGGGATACCTTGTGCTGGCCGAATCGCAACTTGGAGAAGGCCAAATCGATAACGCGGCAGATGCGTACCACAAGCTTGAGGGCTTTGGTCCGGCGCAGGCTTCGATGGCGAATGCTGGATTGGCCGATCTCGCCGCCTATCAGGGGAAGTACGCAGATGCAGCGAGCATCCTCACAAGCGGAGCCGCTGCCGATGTTGCGGCAAAGAATACCGACGGCGCCGCGAGGAAGTATGCAGCGCTGGGAAACATCGAGGAATTGCAGGGAAAGCATGAGGCCGCTGTCTCTGATATCGGCAAGGCGCTGACATACAGCCAGTCTACGCAGATTGAGTTCCTGGCGGCCAACACCTATGTCGATGCTGGAGAGATGGCAAAAGCGCAAAAGCTTGCCGCAAGCCTCTCTTCTTCGCTGACAGGCGAGTCGCAGGCTTACGGCAAGATCGTAACGGGCATGATGGCACTGAAGCGGAAAGACTCGAATGAAGCAATCCGGCAAATCACAGCCGCCAACAACCTGCTGGACACCTGGATCGGCCACTTCGATCTGGGGCAGGCTTACCTGGCAGCGGGAGCGTTTACTGAGGCTGACTCACAATTTGATCAGTGCATGAAGCGGCGTGGCGAAGCCATCGAATTGTTTTTGGACAACACGCCAACTTATGCCTATTTCCCTCCGCTCTATTACTACGAAGGGCGCGCGCAGGAAGGAATGAAGAGTGAGGGGTTCGCCGACTTTTATAAAAACTACCTCAGCATTCGCGGGCAGTCCACGGAGGATCCGCTGGTCGCCGATATCCGGCGCCGTCTCGACCAATAAACAGGGCTTGCCGGCATCATGGATCATCCATGAGCGGAGTTGCTGTGCGGATCGTTGACCGTGCCAACTTCCCCGGCGACCATCTAAGCGCGAAGGCGTCTTCCAGGTTCGCTTCGAGCAGCCCGCTTCAGAAGCTCGCGCACTGACCCTGCAGCTTGGCCGCCGTGTCTCCGCTCCCCGTAATCGAGGTGTTGCTCTGGCACACCAGCGTTCCGGTTACCTTGTTGCTCGTAACTTGCGTCGGTCCCGTGTTGCCCTGGACAGTCATATTCACGTGAACAGTATTCTGCAACATGACCGATGACGCCGAGTTGCTTTGATCGACGAGGTTGCCGGTGACCGAATTCAGGCTGAGCGTAGAAGGAGCCGAGTTGCCTTGATCCGTCAGGCTCCCGCTGATTGTGTTTGAGGTTAACGTTGTCGCGGCCGTATTGCTCTGGTCGGTCACGCTCCCCTTGATGGCGTTGCCAGCGAGCACGACGGCTGCTTTGTTTGCCTGGAGAGTAAGACTGCCGCTGACGGTGTTCGCCGGGCACGATGGCGTTCCCGATCCGATTGTCGTCGCCGTTCCAACGCTCTGCAGCGTCAGGCTGCCTGATACTGTAGCGCCGCAAATCAGGTTCTGGGCCGAGCCCGTGGGAATGCTCTGGATCGTAAGATTGCCTTTGATGGTTGTCGAAGGCCCAATGGCGTAGGTGCCTCCGCTGACCTGGACATTGCCGCCGATGGTCGAGTTGCTGAGCGCGAGGTTGCCGCCCCTCTCGGTGATATTCCCGCTGGCGCCACCCTTTTCGAAGATGCAATTCTGTCCGCCGGAAACGATGATATTGCCGCTGAATGTGCCGATGTAAACGCCATTGCAGGTCGTGCTGGAAGCCGGGACGGTTGTCTCGGACGTGAGCGTGAAGCTTTGCGTCGCGGCCGCGCCAACTCCATTCTGCGCTGTGAAGATGATGGGATAAATACCGCTGACCGTCGCCTTTCCGCTCAGCGTGCCCGTTCCATTGTTGTTGTTGACGTAAGTGATGCCGCTTGGCAGCGCTCCGGACTCGGTGATGCTGGCTGCGGGATAACTAGTAGCCGTCACCGTAAATGTGCCGGACGTGCCCACCGTGAAGGTGGCGTTATTCGCGCTGGTGATTGTCGGGGCCTCGACCACCGTAAACGATTGCGCGCTTCCTGTCGCCGCTGCATAGTCCGAGGTCGCGAGAGCGCTCGCCGTCAATGTGCAGCTTCCCACGCCGATCAGATTCACTGTTGCGCCGCTCACTGAGCACACTCCTGGAGTGCTCGATGTCACCTTCGGCACACCATTCCCGCCGTAGTTGTACGCGGGCGTAAAGGCGCCGCCAATCAGCGCGGTCATGGGGAGATTGCTGATACTGATCGGCGCCGGGGCCAGTGTAGCCGCGACAGTTTGCGTAACCTGAGTTGCAGCCGAGTAATTCGTGTTACTCGCCTGGTTGGCAATCACCGAGCACGATCCGGTGCCGAGCGTCATGGTGTAGGTTGTGCCTGAGTTGCTGCACGATCCGGCGCTCGTGAAGGCCACCGAATTGCCGCTCGCACCGCCGCTCGCCGCCACTGTGAAGTGGCTGTTGTAGGCGGCCGTCGCCGGGACTTGGGTGAGCGTGATCGTCTGACTTGCCTGCTGGATCGTCAACGTTCCATTCACGAAAAGGAAGGAGTAATTCACCGCGGCCAATGAGCCCGTCGAAATCGTGATCGGATAGTTGCCGGGGACGCTTCCCGTCGTCGCTGTCGTCAACAACGTCGGCGCGCCACTCACGACCGATTGAGGATCATGATTCACAAAGCCGGTGATCGTGTCGGCCAATGTGGGGATCTGTTGTCCATACATGATCGTGGGGCTGGCGGCCGTCACAGTAAGAACCGCGGGGGTGATGGTGAACGGCTGAGGCGCCGAGGCTTGGCTATACGTGTTGGAGTTTGCCGTTCCCGCCGGGGCAGAAGCCGTAATCGTGCACCGGCCGACGCCGGTCGTGGTAACGGTCGCTGTGCCCATCGTGTTGCCTACCTGGCATGGCCCGATGGCTCCGAAAGTCACACCCAACCCGGAATTCGAAGAGGCGCTTACAGAGAAGGTGCTTCCATATTGCACATTCGGCAAGGTCGAGAACGCGATCGTCTGCGGCAGCGCGGCGGAACCCGCCGGCTCGATCGTGAATGATTCGGATACCGAATTCGCAGCGTCGTAATACGGTGGCATGCTCGAGGCCGTCGGATCCGTGCCGGGTTGCGACGCGGTGACGTTGCAGGTTGTCGGATTGCTTCCAGGGTCGTTTACTGCCACGGTGGCCGTCGAGATGCCGCCGGCTCCGCTCACAACCGGCGAAACCGTTTGGCTGTTGACCGAGCAGGGACCCGTCGCGACAAAGTTCACTTGCAACCCGTTCGGGCTACCGTTCGTCTCGGCCGTCGCGGTGACCGTAACTGGGGGAGCCGAAGTTGAATAGGTGACAGAACTTTGTAAGGTGCCGAGAACAATCGTCTGGATATTCTTCACGATCGCGGGCACCGAAGGCGCACTCGACCGTTGCGTCGGATCGATCTGTACCGGATTGAGGGTCGTCGCGATCGTGTAGACCACACCCGATGAACCCGAGCACGTCACCGGGTTTGAGTCGATAAATTCCGTCGCTGGAGCAGCTCCACCGACACCGTTGACAACGCCAATATCGACGGCGTCCGAGCCGTTGGTGTTGCAGCCGCGATAGACCGTGTAGTACTGAACGACACCGAAAGCCGGTGCCTTCCAATCCACCGTGACACTTGTCACCGCCCCATTGGTCATCCCCGGGGTGATCGTGGGTGAATTCGGAGGCCGGACGAATGAGTTGGCGGTCACGTAATCCAATTCGTTGGTTGAGGCGCCGCCGCTGCCCGCGAAAGTAACGCCGCCACTGCCCGCGAAAGTGACGCCGCCACTCCCGCGAAAGTGACGCCGCCACTGCCCGCGAAAGTGACTCCGCCGCTGCCGGCGTAAGTGACGCCCCCACTACCCGCAAAAGTGACGCCGCCGCTACCCGCGAAAAGGACGCCGCCACTGCCCGCGAAAAGGACGCCGCCGCTGCCCGCAAAAGTAACTCCGCCGCTGCCCGCGTAAGTGACGCCGCCACTACCCGCAAAGGTGACGCCGCCGCTACCCGCGAAAGTGACTCCGGCGATGCCATACGAAGTCTCGCTCGCCAGGGAAGCGAAGTTACCACTGGTCGCGCCTACCTGACGAAGGTCGAGGGCACCCTGGTCGTTGAATCCCCGCAAGTCGGAATACGGAGCGCCATCGAAGGTAATGTTTTGTCCGTTGCTCCAAGCCGGAGAGATGCTGTCGACAGGACCATCCACACGATATGCCGTGTCGTTGTTGAGCGGAGAGCCATCACAATGCCTCGTGGCTGGACTTGCTGTCGAGCTGGGTGGCGTAGTTGAATACCACGCCGAGGTTGTAAAGCTCGCAGGGTTTCCGTACTGATCGGTCAGATTGACCACAGAGCCAAATGGAATGGTGGTGAAATTCGGATCGGTAGTGCCGCTATCCCCAGCCAGAATCGTGGTTGTGGGCGGCATGCCCGGGATTTCGCCATAGAGCGCCTGGTTCGAATATGTAACGGCGGCGCTCGGTCCCACCCCATCGAGTTGGAAGAGATAGTTCATCGAGCTTTGATAGTTCGGCTTGCAATTGGCTTCAAAGGTCGGGATGTAGCTGCCTGGCGTGTCAAAGTAGAGGCCGCCGTGGCTCAACCCAAGCGTGTGGCCAATCTCGTGGAACAGCGTACCGGCTACCACGGTTGCCGACTTACTCATGTTCTGCGTCAGGGAACTTTCCCATTGACCCAGGCTTACGACGGAATCGGAGCCGCCCAGATCGGAGTAACCGGAGATGCTTGTAACGGTTCCGGATGTCACGGCAATCACCGGCTCCGGCAATGTGTTGTTGGGATAGGTCCAGGTGGGGACGCTCGAGGCCGTCGAGAAGGTGATCGTCGTCAATCCGCCATCGCAGCTCACTCCGTCATAGATCGCGTTGAGGTTGGGATTTCCCTGCACGCCGGAAATCGTGATTCTGGTTGGGCAGGTAGTGCCGAGGCCTGTGGTAACGATGGTCCCGGTACCCCCGTTGGTGCCGCCCGTCGTGGTGATTGAAGTAATGGATCCAGCGCGGGTAGTCCAGGCTGGGATCGCGAGAGAGTAACCGAACATTACGTAGTGATAGCTGTCCTTTTGGCCATAGGGGAAACGGGGCGCGCAGCTAGCTTGCGACGGGTTCAAAGTGCAGGCGGAATAATTGACCGGCCATACCTTCGAGAGCTCGACACTGCCATTCCAGGCGACCACTCCCGGCTGGTTGGGGAACTCGCAGAACTGCGTTGCACTATCCGTGCAAGTGCTCTCTGGAATCGCATTTCCGGGTTTGAGATGGAGATGCACTCCATAGTTGGCGAATGCCTGCGTGACCATCGCCAGTGGATCGTTGCCCTGGGCGTCCGGTGAGGGGTACAGATTGGGCTGGGTGAAATCGCAATTGTTGGTCTGCGGATTGACGGCGGAGCACATGTAATCGAATTGAACGAACAGGTCCTGTTCGCCATGCGCCGCGCCAGACAACGGCACCCATGCGCCGGTCTTCACGTCGGTATAGCCTTGCGCGGTCTTCCATGCGTCCAGAATTCCATCATTGTCGCTGTTATTGACTGGCGTGCTTAGAATGACCGCCGCATAGGCGTTGCCGGTAGTCAGCGTATCGATATATTGATTCGATTGCCCGAGCGTCTGGGAACTCTCGCTGTCGTTCCAGCCTCCGCCGCTGGTATAAAGATGGGTCACCTCTCCCGTCCCGTTCGCCCCACCAACCGCGTCGTAGAATCCCTGCACGGCCTGGGGTATGGGTCCGGTTGCCGAAGTCGGTGCGATCGATCCGTTGTAAAGGACCACCGACTTGAGGGGGAAATTCGGAGACAACACGCGCCAGATCACCACGAGGCTCGCACCTTCAGTGATCGTTCCGCCGGTGTTTGGCAAAGTGACGGCAAACGGGCCCGAACCTTGGCGCGCTCCGTTCCAGTTCGAAGGAATCTGGAAATAGTTGTTTACGTCGGCGCGATACACACGGAGCGTTCCGGAATATGTCCCGTCGCTATAGTTGGGCACGTCGCTCCCGATCTGCTGCCCGGTGATGGAGTAACCCAGGAAAGTGCCGGTATTTCCCGAGGGTGACGCAGAGGTTTCTATGGTGGTCCAGTAGAGGAAACCATCGATAATGTCGGCGCCGTCGGGAACGCCTGGGCCACAATTAGGGAGGCAAGGACCGGCCTCGGGAACGGTGATAGTCCCGCCGGCGAGGCCGTGCAGAGTGATTCCCGCGGTGGCATAGTCGCCAGTAACAAAGTAGTTATTCACGAGCGCAAGTTGGTCTGCCGCAGGTGGTACGCCAGTGGAGACGACGAGGTTCACAGGCGATCCGCCGTTGACCGCGGTGCCGGGGTCAGGGCTTTGGCTGATCACGCTGCCGGAGGGCACGGTGTCGCTGAATTGGTTCGTCACTGTTCCCACCACCAGACCTAAGGCAGTGATGGACGATCCCGCCGCGGTTTGTGTCTGATTCACTACGTTGGGAACAGCCTCCCCAATGGAGAGGACGAGGTCGACAGAAGACGGAATTGTGACTAGCGTGCCCGCGGTCGGGCTTTCGCTGACGACCTCGCCAATAGGCACTGATGCTTGATTGAGATGTCATGTTGCCCACTGTCAGTCCCGAGGCAGTGATGGACGTGGTTGCCGCCGCGAGCGTTTCACCTGCCACGTTGGGCACCGCGACTTGGGGTGAGAGCGCATTGCCCTGGACCGAAATGCTCTGCGTTGCGCCCGTAACATTGAGCGCATTGTCAGTCAGGCCAACAGCCTCGCTGAGCGGGGTACCAGGCGGAGGGCCGCCAACCGTCGGCGTGAAGTCAATGGTCAGAGGGCAAACGAGCCCGGGCGTGAGCGGAGTGCCGATCGAGCAGTCGTTTTCGTCGTCCAATTGCGGGAAATCCAACGGGAAAGAGATCGTCGTGAAGTCGAGTGCCGCGTTTCCGACGTTCTGGACTGAGACGGTCTGTGGGCTGTTGGTGCTTGTGCTGCCCTCATATGTGGCGGCAAAGCTCAAGGAAGGCGGCTGCGACTGGTTGACTCAACGACCTGGTTATTGGTATTGTCGGCATTGTTGTACGGGGCGCTGCCGCTGCGGTCGGGGATGTAAACATTGCCCTTTCCATCCACTGCCACACCGTACGCATAGGTTCCACTGATGGGGATCTGGCAATTGTTAAGGTTGTTAATGCAACCGGCGGGAACCTCCACCACTTTTGGCGCTTCATCCGCGACGAAGACATCGCCCGCCGCGTCCACCGCCACGGCTTCGGGAAGATCCCATCCGGTACCTATTGTGGTTTGGGCGCCTCCATTAGCTGGAACCTCCACGACTTCGTGTAGGCCATAATCAGCGATGAACAGATCGCCCGCCGCATCCACCGCCAACCCGATCGGATGAGCGCCGGCTGGGTTGTATACAACGGTCTGCGCGCCTCCATTGGCTGGAAGCTCGAGTACCTCACCGTTGAAACTGGCGATGAAGATATCGCCGATTCCATCTACCGCGACTCCCAGCTGGGCGCAGAAACCGCTGGCCCCGTTGCCTTCGCACTGAGGGGTGGTGGTCAGGACATGTTGGCAGCCCATGTTGTTGCAGCCGGGAGGAATCTCCACTACTTCGTTGATATTGTTGTCCGCGACAAATAGATCGCCCGCTCCATCTACCGCCAGACCCTGCGGGTAATTGAGCCCGGCGCCCATTGTCGTTGCCGTGCCATTGGCCGCAATCTCCACAATTCTGTGGTTTCCGCTGTCCGCGATGAAGACGTCTCCCGCCGCATCCACCGCAACACCATTCGGTACGTTCAGAGCGTTGCCTTGAGTGTTGACTGTGGACTGTGTACCGGGGCCAAAGGCAATCGCTGGTCCCTGGCCGACGCCGTAGATCAGCGTGGTTGCTAACGGGGTACCGCCAGGGCTGCTACCCGCGAATAGATTTACCGCGCCCGTGCGCAATCCGGGCGCTTGCGGCGTAAAGGTGACGTTGACAGTGCACAGGCCTGCGGCCACGCTTCCGGTACATGTGCCTCCGCTGGCCAGCGTGAAGTCGAGAGGCGATGTGCCTTGAGTGACCACCTGGATTGAGCCAACAGTAGCTGCGGTCGCAACGTTCACGGCCACCGATTGCGTAGCCGTGCATGGCGCCGGTGCAGTCTGTCCCGACGGGCATACGTTGACGTTGCCAAAATTTTGCGAACTGAATACCCAGCTCAGGATGTCGTTGTTTTCAACACTGCCGCCCGTCGCCCCAGTGAAACCGACGTAGGCCGTATTGTTGGTCAAACCGATCGAGGTCATGTTGAAGGACACGCCTTGGGGAAACAGATCGGTGCCATCCAGAATCACGTCGAGGCATCCCGCGGAACAGTTGGTTTGCGACGCCGATGGTTGTGTTGAGTAGGTGATCGTGACGGTGTGCACATTGCCGTCGGCCAGACAGATGCCCGACCCTTCACAGCCAAAGCTATTCGGAGAGCTGTCCGTGCCGCTCAGATCGTTCTCCGCGATCACGCAATTGGGGGAAGTGTTGTCGACGCAGTTCGGGCCGGTCCCATTGCTCGCGATGAAAACGCTATCCGGATACGAAAGGCCCGGACCGCTGTTATAGGTCTTGAACCCCACGGCCACGCTGTTGGTGATGCCGTCACCGGCATCCACGCATTGTGCGCCCGCACCCGTGGGATCGTCGCCGAAGCCGAGCCCGCAGCCGTCCGAGCCCGTCGGGCCCATGGTGCTTGCTCCCGCAGCGGAATTCTGGATTACGAATGCGAAGCCATCGGCGGGGGGATTGCTAGCGCCGGTCAACTGAAACGCAAATGTCGTCGAAAAGGAGTTGCCCACGGGTTGCGGAGTCGTGTACCAGGCATACCCCCTTTGCTGGGAGCTATTCGGAGTAACCTGCAGCAATTCTCCTGCGCCGCCGGGCTGGAAATTCGCAGGAAGAGCGGGAATTGCATAGCCGTTGCCGAGCAGCGTCATGCAACTTTCATTTAAAGAGAAATCCGGCGAATAATTGGGGGAAGCAGGGCAGCTCTGGGCCCGGGAGACGGCACTCCCCGCAATTAAGGTCAGTGCGACCAATACCGCCGGCGGCATCCATCTCGCGCTTCTGAGCGTTATCATCAGCACCGCTCGAAAGCGGGCCATGCCTCGTGCCCACGCGCCGCTGCGCTGCGACGTTTCGATCAAGGGGCTGCATTGTCCATCGCGGGAACTGATGGAAGCAATGGATGGGACTGCGAAACACAAATTGGAAGCCGAACCAGCGGACTGGATCGTCATATTCGAGATCTCCTGGGGAAGCGGCTGCTGGTAATGACCCGTATTTGGCCCCGATAGGCGCAAAGTTACGCAAAGTGAATCACAGTCGTCTAAACATAGTGCTCTGGACGCGACTGACTATAGTCAATTTTTTTCTTTGTTTGCCAGGGAAGCATTCGCCATCTTGGTCGCAGCTTGCGTGGTCAAAATGTGTCGACCAGGACGGTGTCTCTTGAGCAAAGCCCCAAATGAGAGTTGAGAACGTAGTGTAGCGCCTAAATGGCCCTTTGAAAAATGAAATTTCTAACAGTCGAAAG
This sequence comes from uncultured Acidobacteriaceae bacterium, assembly GCA_963796785.1. Taxonomy (GTDB): domain Bacteria; phylum Acidobacteriota; class Terriglobia; order Terriglobales; family Acidobacteriaceae; genus Telmatobacter. The sequence goes on from CAWCMW010000002.1 coordinate 153,405, forward strand.
ACGGAATGTCTGTGGTAACCGGAACCGGTAACCGTCGGGATGGCAAGTCTCCGGCCCCGGGCGAGTCAGCAGCTAACCGGAGGATTACTACTTGGGCGACAACTCGGAACGATCTTGAGCGGGCTCCGGGGAGGGACAGGCGGCGAATAGGGGATCGCTACGGAGGGACCTGGTCTAGCTTGTATTGCGGTGACAGCGTCCTCGAACCATGCATCTTTGGCTTCGCGGGGAGCGGCGCCCGCAACTTCGCGAACACCCCTGCCGCGCACCGGATCGAGCCAGTCGAGATAGAACTTGGCGCCAGGGCTCTGCCAATTCCTCCGTTGACTTTCGCCTGCAATATTCTCCGGATTCGGCTTGCTATCCTGGTTGCGGGCTACTGCATAGAATTGCCAGCGTCCGGCCTTCTTGCGATACTGTGTCAGGCGAGCTTTTCTGGTTGCATTGTTGTCAGCTTCACTGTGAATCTGTTTTCAGGGTCTCTTTCCCTCAACCCGCTGTTCGATGGATTTTCGCGCGGTGATTCTCGCCGGAGAGCATGGAAGAGACGAACAAGAATTCAGCTCAGATGACAGTAAATTTAATCAGGGCGCGTGAATCAATCGATTTCGCGTTTGATCGTCAAGGGCGGGAGTAGTTCAGTGGTAGAACGTCAGCTTCCCAAGCTGAATGTCGCCGGTTCGATCCCGGTCTCCCGCTCCAATTCACGAGCCTAATCGCCTGCGTGTCCGGCTCAGCTCCTAAACAACTTCCTGAACCTTCATCACCAGTGCGGTGAACGCATCTTCCGCTTTCACCAGCACCTGATGCGGCGTCCCCGCAGGTACATGTGCCACATCTCCCGCCCGCAGAGTCTGCCGCGCCCCTCCCTCAATCGAGACTCCGCGCGTCTCGCCCGGAGCAATTGTTCGCACTCCGCTGACAATGCCGCCTGTAACCAGTGTCGCTTTGCCTGCAAGCACGCAGAACAGATCCGCAAACTTCTCGTGCACTTCCACTTCTCCGTCGCGGCTGCGAAACGAAAGCATTGCACAGTGCTGGGGATATTCCTTCAGCGTCTCCGACGCCGAACCATCCCCATGCTTGGCGAGCTTCCGCAGATAGGCAGCGCGCTCCAGCAGAACCGCCGGCGACCAGTGATCCACCGGATTCGCTGGCCCGACTACTTTCGGGCCCACTTCATCCAGGTCCACATCCTTCAAGATCGCTTTCGACATCAAGTCCATCCCAGCTCCTTTCCTTGCGCATTTCAATCACGCTTTGTCCATCACAGCTCCGCTAGTTTCGCAGCTCGCTTGAAAACCTTCAGCAGCATCGCTCGCGTCAACTTCCCTGTGTTCGTATTCTGCAGCGACGGATGATAGCTGGCAATCGCGATCAGGCCTCCGGGTAATGTGTACTCCGCTCCGTGCGCAAATGTGAAACCCGCGCGCGACTTTAGCGCTCCAGTTCTCATCGCGTGTGCCAGCAAGCCATCAAACGCAATCCGCCCCAGGCAAACTGCCACGCGCAACTCCGTCAGCAGGCGCATCTCCTGGTCGAGCCACGGCGCGCAGTTGCGCAGCTCTTCCGGCGTTGGCTTATTGCCCGGTGGAGCGCAGCGGGCCACCGCCGTAATCCAAAGTCCACTCAGCTTCATGCCATCGTCGCGCGCCGTCGCTTTCGCCTTCGATGCAAATCCCGCCTCATGCAATACCGGATACAGAAAGTCTCCCGATCCGTCGCCCGTGAACGGCCGTCCGGTTCGATTTGACCCGTGCGCTCCAGGCGCCAGGCCCAATGCCATCACGCGCGCCTTCGGGTCGCCAAACGATGGCACCGGCCGTCCCCAGTATTCCCAGTCCAAATAAGCTCGCCGGCGCGTGCGCGCCACTTCCGTGCAATGCGCGCGCAACCGCGGGCAAAGCTCGCACGCAACAATCCGCGCATTCAGCGCTGCAAGGTTTGTCACTTCGGCCATGAAGAAATTCTACGGCGCGGCGACGCGTGCTTATGGCAAACTTGGTGCGGAGGAGTTCGCACGATGAAACATGCAAGGCTCTTGCTTCTCGCCGGCGATTTTGTTGAGGACTACGAGATCATGGTTCCTTTTCAGGCGCTGCAAATGGTTGGCCATACCGTTCACGCCGTCTGTCCCGGCAAGAAGAAAGGCGATCAGATTCGCACTGCGATCCACGACTTTGAGGGCGATCAGACATACACCGAAAAGCGCGGCCACAACTTCACCCTCAACGCTACCTTTGACGACATCGATCCCGCGCGCTACGACGGCCTCATTATCCCGGGTGGCCGCGCGCCCGAATATCTGCGCCTCAACCCCAAGGTCCTGGACATGATTCGCCACTTCGCCAAGGCCAACAAGCCCATCGCCGCACTCTGCCATGGCCCGCAACTGCTGGCCGCTGCAGGCGTCATCAAGGGCCGCAAGCTCAACGCTTATCCCGCTTGCGCTCCTGAGGTTGAGCTCGCCGGCGGAACCTACGTCACGGTCGACATGATGAGCGCCGTTGTCGATGGCAACCTTGTCACTGGCCCCGCGTGGCCCGCACATCCGGCATGGCTTGCGAAGTTTCTTGAGGTTCTCGAGGCACGCGCAGCCGCCTGATCGCTGATACCACTGGACTCAATCCCGTTCACCGCGGCGGCGCGAACGTCAACTTTCCGCGCCGCATCTCGCTGTTCCGCACCCTGTGCCATACTGAATCTGTCTTCGCCTTCCGCGGAAATTGCACTCACTCTTCATGCCCGGCCAACCCAACCCGGAGTTCCTGCGCCGCGCCATTGCACTGGCCACTCGCAACGTTCTCACCGCGACCGGCGGGCCGTTCGCGGCGGTGGTCGTGCGCGAGGGCAAGATCGTCGGCGAAGGCGCCAACTCCGTCACAACAACCAACGACCCCACCGCGCACGCTGAGGTCAACGCCATCCGCGCCGCGGCCAAAACTCTGCGAACCTTCACGCTTGCCGGTTGCGAGCTCTATACCAGTTGCGAACCGTGCCCCATGTGTCTCGCTGCCGCGTACTGGGCGCGCCTTGACGCTGTCTACTACGGAGCCAGCGCCGCCGACGCGGCACGTGCCGGTTTCGACGATGCTTTTCTCTACGCCGAGCTTCGCAAAGACGCGGGCGAGCGCAAACTCAGTTCAACGCAATTGCTCGCCGAAGAAGCCTGGGCCAGCTTTGCCGCTTGGATTGCGTCGCCTAGCAAAGTCGAGTACTGACGGCCTTTCGTTACTTGAGTTGCGCGCCATTCTTGACCCCGCGCCGCCGCCTTGCGTATGCTGCGAGCGTTTACGCATGGCGCTGAGCATCTGATTCACGCCGCAAGAGGGAGACCCCAGATGAGCGCCGCCACGGTCGCAACTCCCGCCATCGACATCAATTCCAAGCCGCTTCTTGTGCGCCACGCCGCCGTGCTCGGAGCCGGAACCATGGGCTCCCGCATCGCCGCTCATCTTGCCAACGCCGGAATTCCTGTTCTTCTCCTCGACTTACCTCCAAAAGATCAATTCGCGCAGCGCGCTCTCGACGCGCTCTCAAAATCCAAGCCCGCGGCCTTCTTTGAGCCATCCCGCGCCGCGCTCATCACTCCCGGCACGTTCGACGACGATCTTCCCAAGCTGGCCGCCTGTGACTGGATCATCGAAGCTGTCGCCGAGAATCTCGAAATCAAGACTGCGCTGCTCACCCGTGTTCTCCCCCATATCGCAGCGCACGCGCTCCTCACCACCAACACTTCCGGCCTGCCCATATCGCAAATCGCCTCTGTATTGCCCGTCCAAATCCAGGAAAAATTCTTCGGAACGCATTTCTTCAACCCGCCGCGTTACATGCGCCTGCTTGAAGTCATTCCCACCGCCGATTCCAATCCCGCTGTCGTTTCTGCTTTCTCTGCATTTGCCGATCTCATTCTCGGCAAGCAGGTTGTTTTTGCGCACGACACGCCCAACTTCATCGCCAATCGCATCGGCATCGCCGTCATGTTCAACGCCGCCAATCTGATGCTCGAGCAGGGGCTCACAATCGAAGAAGTCGACGCGCTTACCGGCCCCGCCATCGGCTGGCCGCGCACCGGAACCTTCCGCCTCGCCGATCTCGTCGGAATCGACATCCTCGCCCACGTCGCCGCCAATTTCCCTCAGGGCGTCACGGGCGGCAAGTTTTCCGCAATCCTCGATGAGCTTCTCAAGCGAGGCTGGCTGGGTGATAAATCGGGCCAGGGCTTCTACAAGAAAATCCGCGGCGCCGATGGCAAAGACGAGCGCCTCGTCCTCGACCTTTCCACGTTCGAATACCGTCCCTCCGCCAAGCCCGCCCTGCCCTCGCTTGAAATGGCGAAAAACGCAGCCACACTCCCCGAGCGCCTTCGCCTTCTTCTCGCAAACAATCCCGCCAAAGACAAAGCCGCAGCCTTCCTTTGGCCTTTTCTTTCCTCCCTTTGGAACTTCGCCGCCGATCGCATCGGCGAAGTCGCCGACGATGCATCTTCAATCGATGCCGCCATGCGCGCCGGCTTCAACTGGGAAATGGGCCCCTTTGAAATGTGGGATGCGGCTGGCGTCGCCGACTCCGTCGCTCGCATGAAGTCTCTCGGCCTTCCCGTCGCTGCTTCAGTTGAAAAACTTGTCGCCGCTTCACGCACCAACTGGTACTCGCCCGATCGCGACGCCTGTTTCCAGCCCGCCACTGATCAGATCATTTCAATTCCCGCCATCCCCGGCCACGCCCGCGTCGCCGATTTCCGCCGGTCGCATGGCGTGCTCCGCTCCAACTCCGGCGCGTCGCTCGTCGATCTCGGTGACGGCATCGCCTGCATCGAGCTGCACTCGCTCAAGAACGCAATCGGCGGTGACGTTCTCGCTCTCATCTCCGCTGTACTCAATCCCTCCTCCGACGCTGTTCGCGATTTCTCCGGTTTCGTCATCTCCGGCGATCGCGACAACTTCTCCGTCGGCGCCAACCTCATGCAGCTTCTTCTCGCCGCGCAGGAGGGCGAGTGGGACGAGCTCGCAAGCGTGATTCACAACTTCCAGCAGATGACCGCGGCCATCAAATTCTGCCCTCGCCCAGTGGTCGCCGCTCCCTTCGGCCTCACTCTCGGCGGCGGCGCGGAAATCTGCCTTCACGCCGCGCGCCGTCAGGCCCATGCCGAAACCTACATGGGCCTGGTCGAAGCCGGAGTCGGCCTCATCCCGGCGGGCGGTGGCACCAAAGAGATGCTCGTCCGCGCCTTCGACTCTGCCATCGCGCTCGCGCCTCCCGATCCGCGCGATCCGCCTTCGCGCTTCGCGCAATCAGCCGAACTCGCCACAGCCCTCAAGCGCTCCCTTGAAACCATCGCCATGGCAAAGGTCTCCAGTTCCGCTGCTGAAGCGCGCTCCCTCGGCCTGCTTGCTCCCTCTGATCGCATCACCATGAACCGCGAACGCCTGCTTCTCGACGCCAAAGCGCAGGCCGCCGCCCTCGCCGAGTCCGGTTACGCTTCGCCGCAACCGCGCACGCAGATCCCCGCTCCCGGCATCGCCGCGCTCGCGACTCTCGAAACGGGTATCTATTTGATGGGCGAAGCTGGCTACGCCTCGGAACATGACCAGAAGGTTGCCCGCTGGGCCGCGTACATTCTCGCCGGCGGCCGCATTACTCCCGGCACCCTCGTGAGCGAGCAATATTTTCTCGATCTCGAGCGCGAGGCATTCCTCTCTCTATGCGGCGAGCGTAAAACACAGGAGCGCATCGCCTTCACCCTCAAGACCGGCAAACCGTTGCGCAACTGATCCGCCACTGAACGCGAGATTTGCGCTCAAGCCTCCCTCGGCATAGAGTGCTCGTGAGAGTTTTCGATGGTTCGTGCGAAGTTCAAATCGGGGATCGCGTTCGCTTCGCTGCTTCTTTTTTGCTTTTCTTCTCTTGCTCTATCGCAGGATCCGGCCTCAGCGCCCCTCAACGCTTCCGGCACGGTCACGCTCGACGGCCACCCCACTCCCTACCTCGTCCGCCATCTTCCTGTCAGCTCGTTTCCCAATCTGCCGCCCGCTGTTCAGGAGCAGCTCGACCACCGCGGCTGTCTCATCCCGCAATCCTATGAAGCGCGCCAGCCGGAAAACGTCGTCCACGCCAGCCTTGAGAGTTCCGGTTCCTCCGATTGGGCCGTCCTCTGCTCCGTGCATGGAACCGTCTCTCTTCTCGTCTTTTTTGGTAGCGATTCAAGCCAGCCTTTCACGCTCGCCTCGTCGCCTGAAACAGAGCGCCTCCAATCGCACGGATCATCAGGAGTCCTTGGCTTCAACTGGGCCATCGATCCTGCCTCGCCGCAGCAGGTTCACGAGGCGCAGGCGGCCATGGATCCGCGTCCGCCACTTCTCGACCATGACGCCCTCGCCGATACGCTCGTCGATCGCCACACCATCTACCACTTCTATCTAAAGAGTGCCTGGATCGTGCTCGACGTGCAGGGCTGAACCACGACACCGTGCGATCAACGTCCTAAAATGGAGTTGGAGCAACACTCCATGCCGAGATCCGTTCTCGTCGCCGCCGTTCGCACACCCGTTGGCCGTGCCCCCAAAGGCGCGCTCTCCACTACGCGCTCCGACGATCTGGCCGCAACGGCGATCACCGGCGCGCTTGCCCGCGTCCCCGCGCTCGATAAAGCCGCCATCGACGACGTGATTCTCGGCTGCGCGCAGCCCGAAGGCGAGCAGGGCTGGAACATCGCGCGCATGGCTGCTCTCCGCGCCGGTCTTCCCGTCGAAATTCCCGGCGCCACTGTCAATCGCCTTTGTGCTTCCGGTCTGGAGGCCATCGCCATTGCCGATCAACGCATCCGTGCCGGCTTTGCTCAGGTTATCGTCGCCGGCGGCGCCGAATCCATGAGCTTAATTCCCATGGGCGGCAACAAACCCAGCCCCAATCCATGGCTCGCCGCCAACTATCCCGCATCGCTCCTCACCATGGGCCTTACCGCCGAGCGTGTCGCTCGCCATTACGGTATATCCAGGACCGACCAGGATGAATTTGCGCTCCGCAGCCACCAAAAGGCGCTCGCTGCACAAGCCGCAGGCCGCTTTACCGATGAGATCATTCCGGTCAAAATCACGAACGCAACGCCAGGCGTGCCGCCGAAAAAGCCTCGCATCCAGGAAAAAGAATTTTCCGCCGACGAAGGTCCCCGCGCCGATACCTCCGCCGCAGCACTCGCAGCGCTCAAACCCGCGTTTCACGCCCAGGGCACGGTCACTGCAGGGAATTCATCGCAAACCTCTGACGGCGCTGCCGCCGCCGTCCTTATGGCAGCTTCGCGAGCGCGCGAGCTTGGCATTCAGCCGCTCGCTCGACTCATCTCCTACGCGGTTACAGGATGTCCGCCTGAAGAGATGGGCATCGGCCCCATCGCTGCCATCCCCAAGGCGCTCGCTCTCGCCGGCCTCACTCTCGCCGACATCGACCTCATCGAATTGAATGAAGCCTTCGCCGCGCAGGTCCTCGCAATCATTCGGACCCTCGACCTGGACCAGGAAAAAATCAACGTCAATGGTGGGGCCATCGCGCTCGGCCATCCGCTCGGCTGCACCGGCGCAAAGTTGACCGCGACTCTTCTTTCGGAAATGCGCCGCCGCAATCTTAGATATGGAATGGTGACCATGTGCGTCGGCGGAGGCATGGGCGCAGCCGGTATCTTCGAGCGCCTCAACTGAGCGATCGCCGCGTGAGCCCAGCCCCCAATCTCTTCGTCGGAGCTTTCTTGTTCCCTTGTTCCCTCGGTCCCTGCCGGGGTCCCCAACGACAGGTCCTCGTCGTTGGGGTGGCTTGTCACCTAGTCTTTGAAGAACTCCCCGTGCCCGCCGTTAGCCCACGGATCGTAGTGCTCGGCAAATTCCGCCCGGTGTTCGGTGCTGGGATGGTCATACAGCCAGAATTCGATGAATGGACTCGGATTCGGATCGTCCAGCCACGACCGGCCCAGCGCGTTGAATGCGGCGACCGCCGTCTTCTGCGGATCGGGCACAATCCCGTGGATCGCCTCCTGCCCGTACACATCGGCCTGGTGTTCAAAATAACGGCTGACAGCGTTGCTCGCGGGCTCGAGCAGAAAACTCGCAATCGAGACCGCGAAGAGCAGAATCACAAATCCAGTTCGTGACGAGAGTTCATCCGTTCCCCAGCGCCGTCCAAATTTCCTCACCATCCACGCCGCAAATCCCGCGCACGCCCAAAACACGAAGAACAGCCCCACCGCCGACAATGCAAATCCTTTCGGAATGTGGTGGAGCACGTAATGTCCGCTCTCGTGCCCAAAGATGAACAGAATCTCGTCGTCTGGCAGTTGGTCCGTCGCCGTATCCCACATCACGTATCGCTTTGTCGGGCCCATTCCCGCCACGAACGCGTTCATCCCCGTGTATTTCGCGCTGGCTTTCAGCAGGTACATGCGATCCGGCGGAATGTCGATTCCCGTTCGCGCCACAACTTTCTCGAGCTTCGCCACCAGGGCCGGATGATTCTTCGCGAGCGGTTCCTGCTTGAAGAAAAGCGGCACAACCAGCGGCTCAATAAAAGTGAGAAACGCCAGAATCGGCAGCGTCACCGCCCACGCGCCCAGCCAATAGCGCTGCGGCCACTTCCGCACGATCCAATTGAACAGCAGCATCAACGGCACGCCGACGGCAAGTGTCAAACCCAGAAACTTTCCCTCATCGCCGATCCAGCCGCCCCAGCCCTGCACGCTGATTCCGTAATTGCGCTCATAATGCTCGCCGATCCAGTCCAGCGGCAGTCCGGCCAGGGTTGCAATCATCAGATATGCCGCGAAGAAAATTGCTCCCTGAGCCCATCGCCTGCCTGAAATTCTCTCGGCCCACCTCTCCAACCCTGCCCAGGCGCGCGAGGCAAGCGTCAGCCAAATGAAAACAAGACCCCAGACCGACCCGGTAATGCTCAGAACGTTCCGGATGCGGCTGAGCTGAATCGCCTTCTCCAGCTTGTCCGGTGGTAGCGTATACGCCTGCTGCGAGTTCGCCGGCGCCTGCGCGCCCGCCGCCACGGGAACCGGCGCCGTCGGACTCACTGCGCCCTGCGCGCAAATCTGCGGAGTGACTCCCGTCAACAGCGCGACTGTGCAGACCGCGAGGCACCCACAGCGTCTAAACCTCATCCCCCGCCTCCCTTGGTCGGCCAAGTCTGCGAGAATCGAACAGGAATCGAACAAGCCGATGCATTTGTCAAAACCTCGAGATCTCACGCCCCATCATTCTAAAGGCCCATCGCGGCGCAGGATCGTCGCCCTCGTTCACTCTGCGCCGTACGCAACGATTTTTTCGTTGCTCGTTTTGATGTCTGCAGCCCGTGCCCAGCAGCCTGTCCCGGTGGTTCTTGACACCATGACGGCCGAGCTCCATCGCGCCTACACTTCGCTCGGAAAAGCCCCGGTCGCCCCATCCTTGGTATCCGCCAGAGCGGACAACAAGGGTGGGATCGGAACAGACACCTCGCACCCACCGCCCGCCGCCGAAAAGCCGCTCCCGCCCTACTTCCTCAGCTACACCGTCCGCGACACGAACTTCGTCTCCATTCGCGCGATGTACGGCGCTCTGGCCGAGAGCTCGGCAGGCCACTCCCGCATGGCCGACGTTCAGATTCGCGTTGGCGATCCCAAACTCGACAATACCCACGGCGCGCATCGCGGCTCGGCTGTCAACAGCCAGCAACTTCCGCTCGGCGACGACCGCGAAGCCCTCGCGCGTTCCCTTTGGCTGGCCACCAACACCGGCTACCGTACCGCTCTCGACAATTATCTGCGCGTCCAGACTGAAGCGGAGGTTCGCGCCAAGGAAGAAGACACATCGCCCGACTTTAGCCAGCAGGCGCCGCAAACCCACATCGGTGGCATCGCCCCGCCCATCGTCGTGGACCGCGCCGCATGGGAGCAGCGGGTGAGGGAACTGTCGCGCATCTTCCGCGACTACCCCGACGTGTACCAGAACATGGTCTTTCTCACCGTGCAGAGCGATACCGATTACTTCGTCTCCTCCGAGGGCTCCGAAATCGTCACTCCGCACCTGCAAGCGCGGATCGTCGCCGTCGCCGTCACTCGCGCCGACGATGGCATGGACCTCTTCCGCGAGCAAACCTTCGAAGCTCCAACTGTCGACGGCCTTCCCTCGCAGGCCGACTCTCGCATCCGCCATGCGCGATCTCGGCAAGAGTCTGGAATCTTTGCGCAAAGCTCCCGTCACCGAGCCATTCGACGGCCCCGCCATTCTCTCCGGCCGTGCCGCCGCCGTCTTCTTTCATGAGGTCCTCGGTCATCGCCTCGAAGGCCAGCGCCAGCGTGGCGACGAAGAAGGCCAGACCTTCACCAAGGACGTTGGCAAGTCGATCCTTCCTGACTTCCTTTCCGTCGCCGACGATCCAACCGTGAACGAATTCGGCAGCACATGGCTAAGCGGCAGCTATCAATACGATGACGAGGGACAGAAAGCCGAGCGCGTCGACCTCATTCATGACGGCGTGCTCAAAACCTTCCTCATGTCGCGCCTCCCAATTGCCAGCTTCGCCGCTTCCAACGGTCACGGCCGTGCTGAAGAAGGCCACGTGCCAAATGGCCGCCAAGGCAACCTCATCGTCACATCCACCAAAAGCGTCCCCGATTCTGCTTTGCGCCAGCAGCTGATTGACGAAGCCAAAAAGCAGGGCAAGGCCTACGGTCTCTACTTTGAAGACATCTCCTCCGGCTTCGCGGTCACGCAACGCTCCTCGCCGCAGGCCTTTCAGGTCATTCCTCTCGTCGTCTGGCGCGTCTACGTCGACGGCCGTCCCGACGAGCTCGTCCGCGGTGTCAGCATCGTCGGCACGCCTCTCGCCGCCATGAAGAGCATCATCGCCACCGGCAATAAGAGCGAAGTCTTTAATGGCGAGTGCGGCGCGGAGTCGGGCACCATCCCTGTCAGCGCCGTTGCGCCGGCCATGCTCCTCAGCACCATTGAGACGCAGCGCCAGCCGCAAGGCACCGCGCGTCCGCCCATCCTGCCCATTCCCGGCGCGGACTCCCAAAAGCCTGCAACGCAGGGTGCCCAATGAATCCCTTATTCTGTCAGCTCGCTTTACCCCTAACAGCGGATGTCATCCTGAGCGAAGCAACGTCCGAACGAAGTGAGGGCGGAGCGAAGTCGAAGGATCTGCGGTTGCCTTTCGGTCGTGGGTGGATGATGCGCACGCTTGCGATGCGATCATTCGCTGTTCTTGCCGTCCTTGCCGCTCTTCTCTTCGCGGCCGCAGCCAACGCTCAGCCCACCCGCGCCGACGCCGAAAAAGATCCCGTCCTCAAAGCCATGCTCACGGAGCTCGACCGCAGCATGAGCCAGCTCCAGTTGCAGGGCTTCGCCAAGCCGTTCTTCATCCAATACCGCATCGAGGAAGTCGATGACTTCCAAACCACCGCTGAGTTCGGCTCAAGTGAAGGCTCTGACCGCGCTCGCCAGCGCATCGCGCGCGTCACGGTCCGCGTAGGCGACTACAAAACCGACAGCTCCGGCGCTCGCGGCGACGGAGCCATCGAAATCGCTGTCCTCGACGATGACCCCATCGCCATTCGCTCCACTCTATGGACCGGCACCGATCAGGCCTACAAAAGCGCGCTCTCCGCTTACGCGCAAAAGCAGGCCGAGCTGAAGCAGGTGCAAACCCCACCGCAGGCCGACGACTTCAGCCAGGAAAAGCCCATCATTTCCTTCGCTGATCCCATCGTCCTTCACGTCGACGAGAGTTCCTGGGCCGATCGCATTGCTCGCGCCAGCGGCCTCTACCGCACCAATGCATCCATAAGTGCCGGTGAGCACGACATCCAATATTCATCCGCCAGTTTTCGCGCCCGCGCCACCACTACCTGGCTCGTCAACAGCGAAGGAACCATCATCCGCAAGTCCTCCGTCGAATATCAGGAAACGTTCGCCGCGGGCACCCAGGCTTCCGACGGCATGCGCCTCGACCGCTCCTATGGTTCCTCCGGAACTTCGCTCGCCGATCTTGACTCCGAATCCGTCTTCAACCAGCACGCGGTCGATGAACTCACCTCGCTCGCCGAGCTGCGCAAAGCCCCACTCGTTGAAGAGGAATACCACGGACCGCTGCTCTTTTCCGCCGATGCCGCCGCCGACGCGCTGCACTCACTTCTCGGCTCCGCGGTCACGGCAACGCGCCCTGCTCTCGGCACTGAAGCGCGCACCAACGGACCGTTTGCTTCCAGCTACCACGCGCGCATTTTGCCCGACTTCATCAACGTCGTTGACGATCCCAGCTTGAAATCCTTCAACGGCAAAAGTCTACTCGGTGCCTACGACGTCGACGACGAGGGCGTTCCCGCGCAGGCCGTCAAGCTCGTCGACGACGGACGCCTCGACAATTACCTCATCGGCCGCCAGCCCGTCCGCGATTTTCCTCAGTCCAACGGCCACGCCCGCGCCGGCATCACCGGCCCCCCGCGCCCAATGATCGGAGTCCTGAAAATCACCGCCGACAGTGGCCTCTCCACCGCTGAGCTCAACCAGAAGCTCCTGGAAATGGCGAAGGATCGCGGGCTTCAATCCGCTTACTTCGTCCAGACAATGGGCGGCGGCTTGACGCCACGCCTGCTATACCGCATCGGCTCCGACGGCAAGCGCCAACTGGTGCGCGGTGCGGTGCTCGACGACATCGACCAGCGCGCTCTTCGCTCCAGTATTGAAGCTGCGGGCAACGATCTCTGGGTAGCCAACTATTTCGGTGATCCGCCATCGACCGTCCTCGCTCCCGCGCTGCTCTTTGGCGATGCAACCGTTCGCCGCGCCAACGCCAAGAACGACAAGCTGCCCTTCTACCCACCGCCAGACTAGCGATATATCCTTATCGTAGGACCGGCTGGACAATTCCGGCTCGCAACAGCCCACATCCTCCCCATGCGTCTCACTCTGTGAACTTTCCCGCACCTCTGTCACTCGTTTCCGCATCCATTTCGGTAGGTGCCTTTCCCGCCCGGACGCCGATTTTAATCAACACACAGTTCATCCGGGCCTAACCCGCAAAGTACAATCCGAACGAAGGAGATTTTCCCCAATGGCATACGAGTTACCACCGCTTCCCTACGAGTACTCGGCGCTTGAGCCTTTCATCGACATCGATACGATGAAGCTCCACCATGACAAGCACCACCAGGCTTACATCACCAACGTGAACAACGCCCTCGCCAATCACCCGGATCTCGCCGCCAAATCCGTCGACGACCTCATCACCGATCTCAACGCCGTCCCTGAAGACATTCGCGGCGTGGTCCGCAACAACGGCGGCGGTCACTCCAACCATTCGATGTTCTGGACCATCATGGGTCCGGCGAACTCGGCCGGCGTTGGCGGCAGCCCCTCGGGCGACATCGCCAAGCAGATCTCTGCCGACTTCGGCGACTTCGAAGCCTTCAAGAAGACCTTCAACGAAACCACGGCCAAGCAGTTCGGTTCCGGCTGGGGATGGCTCGTCTTCACCGGCGGCAAGCTCAAGGTCATCACCACCGCTAATCAGGATTCACCGCTCTCGCAGGGGCTCTATCCGGTCCTCGGCAACGATGTGTGGGAGCATGCGTACTATCTCAAGTACCAGAATCGCCGCCCCGATTACCTCGCCGCATGGTGGAACGTCGTCAATTGGGCCGAAATCAACAAGCGCTTCGCGAAAGCGAAGAAGTAAAGGCGGCTCTTAGCCTTTAGCTTTTAGCTCATCTTGTGGGAATTGAGAACGTCAGCTCAGCACGGGCGAGCTAAAAGCTAATAGCTAACGGCTGAGCGCTGTTTCTCCGCGTTGGAGGTTTTTTCGCCCATGGCCACCATGCAAATGACAGTGCGCCCCCAGGATCTCTCTCAACTCCCCAAGGGCGCTGAGCGCATCCCCGATCCGGGCGTCCTCGTCATCTTTGGCGCCTCCGGCGATCTCACCAAGCGCAAGCTGTTGCCTGCGCTCTTCCATCTCTGGCAGAGCAATCTTCTCCCTCAGAAGTTCGCCATCGTCGGCGTCGCGCGCCGCCCGCTTGGCGATGAATTTGCCGCTGACATGCGCGAAGGCATCATTAAATTCGGCGACGTCGACGCCAAAGACCCCAGGCTCGAGGCCTTTGTCTCCAACATCAGCTACTTTCCACTCCACTTTGACGATCCGTCTCACTACGCCGACCTCAAAACCGAGCTCGACCGCATCGCCACAGAGAAGGGAATCGGCCCCGATCGCCTCTTCTATCTCGCCACCGCGCCTGAGTTCTTCACCGGCATCATTGAAAATCTCGGCGCGCAGAAGATGGCGCAGCCCGAAAAAGGCCGCGTCGCCATTGTCATCGAGAAACCCTTCGGCCACGACCTCGACTCCGCCCGCGAGCTTAATCATCAGGTCAATGCCGTCTTTCACGAGAGCCAGGTCTTCCGCATCGATCACTACCTCGGCAAGGAGACGGTCCAGAACCTCCTCATCTTCCGTTTCGCCAACGGCATCTTTGAGCCCATCTGGAAACGCAACTATATTGACCACGTTCAGATCACCGTGGCAGAAACTCTCGGCGTCGAAGGCCGCGGCCCGTTTTACGAGAAGGCCGGCGCTCTGCGCGACGTTGTGCAGAACCACATGATGGAGCTGCTCGCGCTCGTCGCCCTCGAGCCGCCATCCAGCTTTGAGGCCGAAAGCGTCCGCCGCGAAAAGCTAAAAGTCTGGCAGGCCATCCCCGCCATCCCCATCCTCAACACCGTCCGCGGACAGTACGGTCCCGGCATCGTCGAAGGCGAGCACGTTGTCGGCTACCGTGATGAAGACCGCGTCAACCCCGAGTCTGGCACCGAGACCTACGCCGCCCTCCGCCTCACCATTGAGAATTGGCGATGGGCGGGCGTGCCCTTTTTTCTCCGGGCCGGCAAGCGCATGAAGAAGCGCGCCACCGAGATCAGCATTCAGTTCAAGCAGCCGCCGCTACTCATCTTCAACCGCATGGCCACCTCCGGTCCCTGCAGCGAGATTCTGCCCAACCTGCTCACCATCCGCATTCAGCCCGACGAAGGCATCGCCCTGCGTTTCGGCGCCAAGGTCCCCACCAGCACGGAGATGGCCGTCTGCCCAGTCAATATGGATTTCGATTATGAGTCTGCCTTTGGCAAGTCCAGCGCCAACGGCTACGAGCGCCTGCTCCTAGACGCGATGCTGGGCGACCAGACTCTCTTTGCCCATCGCGACGGCGTCGAAACCAACTGGGCTCTCTACACGCCCATCCTGCAGTCCTGGGCCGCCAAAAAGCCGCAGGTGTTTCCCAACTATTTTGCCGGCTCCTGGGGCCCTGAGTGCTCCGACCACCTGCTAGAACACTCCGGCCACACCTGGCGCAACGACCTCGGCAGGAACGCGTGAAAGCGCAGGGCGATTAGCTTCCGAGGGCTCAGAATCGAGACTTGTGGCACCCAGTAATTTTTGGATGGTCAAATCTGGTTGCCCATGAGGGAGATCTATGGCTCGGTGGATGAACCTTGGTGTTTCAGGCGAATGTGGTTGGCCAGACTCTCAAATTGAGGTCAGCTTTGGCGACACGAGGCTTATTCTCATGCCCCAGACGAGCACAAATTCCGCCTCCATACACCGCGAAACGCACAACGACAACATACTGGACGAAATGACCACGGTAAACCGTTTTCTGAGCATGGTGTCTTGGGCCGACAAGCAATCGCTTCACAACCATTATGGTTGGTCTGGGAATCCTGTGCCTTGTGCGGTTCCTAAGACGAATCTCGCGCGAAGCACTAATCGTGATTTCCTGACTCGATGGAAACCTCTCGACGACCCAAAGCAACGACTTGCCGTAGCCCTCTACCGTGAGGCGATGTCCGTCGACAGCATTCCGTACAAGGTTCTTGGTCTTTTTAAAATTATCAACATCCTTTACAAGAATGGGCCTGACCAAAAGGCCTGGATCAAAGCGACCCTACCCAAGTTAAAGGAGAGTTATCTGCAAAACCGATTAACGGCTCTGTCAAATGCTGAGTCGGATGTCGCGGCATATTTATACGAATCAGGCCGCTGCGCTGTTGCACATGCTTTTTCGGACCCCTTGATTGATCCGGACGATCTAACCCACCTACGTCGGTTGTCAGCAGACCTTGAAGTCGTTCAGGCCCTTGCAGAATATCTTGTAAAACATGAATTGAATGTCCCTGACTACGGTTAATTTGATCGACCTCTTGAGACCTGGAATTTCCTACCCACGGCATTTTATAGCTTTCTTGGTCCCTCGCTCCCTTGGTCCCTTGTTCCCTGTCCTTTATCCATCGCCACATTCGCCAGCCGGTCAGCTTCTTTATTTCCGCCCCGCAGCGTATGCCGCATGTCAAACCCTTCAAGCCTGAGCGCCAACCGTTGCGCCTCTTCCCAGAGCGGCCGCAGCCCCGGGCTCTTCACCTTGTACCGGCCCTTCATCTGCTGCACCATCAGCTCGGAATCCGACACCACCCGCAGCCGCCTCGCCCCGTTTGCCAGCGCCCAATCCAGCACCGCCAGCAACCCCTTGTATTCGGCGTAATTATTGGTTTGCCGGCCAAGGTACTCGCTCAATTTCGCCACCACCCGGCCCTCGGGGTCCTCGACAACCGCCCCATACCCCGCCGGCCCCGGATTGCCCCGCGACCCGCCGTCACAGTGCGCCGTGAACCACCCGCCAGCGCTTCCGCCGCCAGCTGCCTCATCCTCAAACAGGTTTCCGCTCATCGCCTTCCAGTCTAGCGGGTTAAGCGTCCCCCGCGAGGGTCTTCGGTCCACGACCCACGATCCCGACCCGGCCCTTGGTCCCTCGTTCCCTCGTTCCCTCGGTCCCTGCCTTCTCGTTCCCTGCCTTTCTGCTTCCATTTACCCCCTTTCTTCGTCTACTCATACGCACAGGCTGCATCTTCGTTGAGCGGAGAAGCGATGGCTACGGACGCGATTGGCGTTTCCATGACACCAACCATGAGTCTCGCTGAGGCGGCTAGCACCTTGGCCTGGCCGGGCTCTGGGAGGGTACAATCCTCTCCAGACGTGGCTTCCAGAGCAATGGGCGGAGCAAGGCGCCAGAACCCCGGCCAGGACGATGCGAGCCGGGCGCAGCTGCGCGCGCAAAACCGCGCTCTGGAGATGGACCTCATCCGCGAGGCCCAGGCCGGTTCCCGCGTCGCCTTCGACACTCTCGTTCGCCAATATGAGCACCAGGTCCTGCGCCTGGCCCTCCATCTCACCGGCTCCGAGCAGGACGCCGAAGACATCTATCAGGACGCTTTCCTCAAGGCTTACCGCTACATTGGCAACTTCCGCTTTGAGTGCTCGTTTTACACGTGGATCTATCGCATCGTCACCAACCTCTGCCTTGACCAGTTGCGCCGCCGCAAGACCCGCCGCGAGGACCACGCAGTTGTTGTCGACCGCACCGGCGACGAGATCGATATTCTGGCCTCCGTCTCCGACAACCGATCCTTCTCCAATCCCGCCCGCGAGCTAGACCGCAAGATGCTGGGCGCAAAAATTCAGACCGCTCTCGGCAAGCTCACCCCGCGCGAACGCATGGTCTTTGAGCTGAAGCACTACCAGGGCCTTCGCCTCCGCACCATCGGCGAAATGCTGAATACCACGGAAGAGACCGCCAAGAATACCCTCTTCCGCGCAACCAAAAAGTTGCGTGCACAACTGGCGGAGTTGAGATAAGGTTCACCGTCCACTGGGAACTGTGAACTACGAACTGTGAACTATCTTTGGGGCTTGAAGGACGTAACTATGAATTGCGAACTTGCACACGAACACATTGTCGCAGCCGCGTATGGAGAGCTGCCTGACGATCAGGTCCATCAGCTCGAGCGGCACGTGATTGCCTGTCCTGACTGCCAAAAGGAACGCGAGCAGATCCTGGCGCTCAGAGTCCTCGCCGACGCGCATCCCGTTGTCGAACCGGATCCGAATCTCATCGCCCGCGCTCACTTGCGGCTCGACGATGCTCTCGACACATTGCCGCCCAGGCGGTGGTATGAGGTCCTCGGCCAGCGAATCGTCAACAATTTCGCCAGCCTTCAGGCTGCGCCCGTCGCCGCGGTGCTTTTGCTTGTTGCCGGCGCAGGCGCCGGCACGCTCGGCGGCTTCGAATACGCGCAGAATCGTGCCGCACACGCCGCGGCCTTTGCGCAAACTGGTTCGCCCGCCGGAAACCAGGTCTTGCCTGCCTCGGCCGCGCCTTCGCCTGCCAATGTCGCCGGCATCTCCGCCATCGTGCGCCGCCCCAACAGCGAAATCGTCGACGTCAGCTACAACCAGGTTGTCCCACGCCAGGTCGAGGGCTCGCTTGACGACCCCGGCATTCGCCAGTTGCTTATGCTGGCCTCTGAAGATTCCGCGTCTCCGGGCGTACGTGACGATTCCATCGCCCTGCTCGCCGCCGAGTGCCGCGCCGGCCACAGTTGCCAGCCCTCCGGCATCCGTGATGCGCTCATGTACGCCCTGCGCAACGATCACAGCCCCAAGGTCCGCCAGAAGGCCCTCCAGGGGCTGGAGCCGTACGTGGCCGACGACGTGCGCGTCCGCGACGCTGTTCTTGAAGCTGTCTTGAATGACCGGGACCCGGCCATCCGCACCGCCGCAATCGCTTTGCTAGAGCCGGTTGACGCCGATACTAGCGTCCAGCAGGTTCTCTATTCAGTCTCTAATTCCGACCAGAATCCTCAAATCAGGTATGTTTCCCGGCAGGTCTTGAGCCGGGTCCCGGAAACGCAGTAGCAACCGTGCAACAACTACTACGCGTATATATGTCAATGATCGTTTGAACTCGCTAACCCTTCCGGCCACTGCACCGTCTTGATGAGTGCGGACCGGACGATGAAACGTTGGGAGAAACCGAAATGAAGCATCTTTTGAGGCCGTTCCGTTATTCATATTTCATCTCTGCTTGCGCCGGGCTTGCCGCCGTTGTGGCCTGCCTGCTCTTAGTGCCCCGCGCCATTCATGCTCAGGCTGGGCAAATCGTGCCTTTCATTGAAGACACCAGCCCGCTCCTTGCCCACGCCAGTATTCCCGGCTACCTCGGTGTTGATGTCTCCGACGTGGATGCTGACAAGGCCCAGACCCTCAAGCTCAAAGACGTCCACGGCGCCGTCATCACTCTCATCGATCATGACGCGCCCGCCGGCCAGATCGGGCTCAAAGTCAACGACGTCGTTGTAGCCATCAATGGCCAGAACGTCGACAACGCCGATGCCCTCCGCCGCATCCTTCGCGATATACCGCCCGGCCGCAAAATCAGCCTCGAGATCAGCCGCGATGGCAACATTCAAACCATGGCCGTGCAGCTGGTCGACCGTAAGGCCATGGAGCACGACATCTGGGCCCGGCTCGACATGGGCGTGGATGGCATCGCACCCCCAGCGCCGCCCGCCATGGGGCTTACCGGCTCTGACGCGCCCATCTCCAGCGGCTTCCATATTTCCATCTTTACCAGCTCCCTCAACGTGGGCGCTTTGGTTGAGCCGCTCACCTCGCAGATGGCCGACTACCTCGGTGTTCATGGTGGCCTCATGGTCAAGCAGGTGGCGCACAAGAGTGAAGCCGCCGCCGCTGGTTTCAAGGCCTTCGACGTGATCATAAAAGTCGGCACGGATTCCATCAACACCTCCGCCGATTGGGACCGCGATCTGCGTTCTAACCGCGGCAAACCCGTCCAGGTCACCATCCTGCGTGATAGAAAGCAGCTAACGCTCACCCTTCAGGTGGACTCCAAGCATCGCAGCGCAGTCACCGCTCCGGACGTTGCCCCGCAGGAGTCGCCGTCCGGCGCATCCGTCTAGCCGATCATTTGCGATTGAAAATCGAATCTGCATTCACCCGGGCGCCGCAACCTGCGGCGCCCGCAGTGTCTCGCGCTCTTCTGCTGTGAAACCTGTATTTGAACCATGGTGCCAATAGTGATACCATATTGAACACATGGCAACTTCGAAGAAGACCCTCGAAGCAATGCGCCGCGCGCCCGCGAATGTGCGATTCAGAGACCTGTTTCGCTTGTGCGTGGAGTACTTCGGTGAACCCCGCCAGCGCGGAACAAGTCACGCCGTATTCAAAACCCCCTGGCAAGGTGACCCGCGCGTCAATATCCAAGAGGAGAAAGGCAAGGCCAAGGCCTATCAGGTTCGTCAGGTTCTGACCGCAATTGACAGAATTAGAGGAATTCAAGATGAAGCACACACATCGAAGGAATCCAAGAGCTGACCGCTTTACCTACCGCGTCACATGGTCGGCTGAGGACAACGAATATATTGGCCTCTGCGTGGAGTTTCCTTCGCTCTCCTGGCTCGCGCGCACCCCTGAAGACGCGCTCGCGGGAATGCGCAGAATCGTCAGGGCCGCTGTCAGGGACATGGAGGATGCGGGCGAGTTGGTCCCTACCCCCTTGTCCGTGAAGCACTACAGCGGACAGTTCCGCGTTCGCATTCCGCCTGAGGTTCATCGTTCGCTTGCAGTGCAAGCCGCCGAGCAGGGTGTCAGCCTTAACCGGCTGGCGAGCGCCAAGCTGTCCTCATAGCATGTCTGCCAACTAAACTGAATTCCATGGAAGTTCTCTACGGCCTGCATCCGGTCACAGAAGCTCTCAAAGCCGGCCGCCGCCGCTTCGATCACGTTCTCGTCGCCCGCGAGCGCCACGATGAACGCCTCAATGGCCTCATCGCCCAGTGCCGTGAAGCGGGCATCCGCGTCCTTGAGCAGCCGCGCGATCAGCTCACGCTTACCGCGAAGACCCCCACCCACCAGGGCGTCGTCGCGCTTGTGCGCCCGCAGGAATTCCTCACCCTCGAGGATCTCTTCGAACCCGATCCCGCCGGCAAATCTTCCGCTCGCCTCCTCCTCGCTCTCGATGGCGTTGAAGATCCGCAGAACCTCGGCGCTCTTCTTCGCGTCGCCGACGGTGCCGGCGTCGACGGCGTCCTCCTCACCGAGCGCCGCTCCGCCCCTCTCAGCCCCGCCGCCATCAAAGCCAGTGCAGGCGCAGCCGAGCACCTCCGCATCGCCCGCGTCGTCAACCTGGTTCGCTCCCTCGAGGAACTCAAGCGCCGCAATCTCTGGATCGTCGGTCTCGACGAACGTGGCACCGCCTCATACGACCAGTTCGATTTCACCGGCGATCTGGTTATCGTCCTCGGCAGTGAAGGCGCCGGCCTTCACGACCTCGTGCGCCGCACCTGCGACCATCTCCTCTCCATTCCCATGGCCGGCGCCGTCAGCTCCCTCAATGTCTCCGCCGCCGGAGCCGTCGTCCTCTATGAAGCCGCTCGCCAGCGCAGGTCCCGTTCCGCCGCGTCTGCCGTCCAAAAGTCTGCTCCACGCAGCGGTGCTCCGCCAAAGAAGCAGAAAGGCCTTGGTTCTTGAACTTTCATCCTATTAATGGAAAGGGGTGCCCCATCCTAAACGCAGTTTCATCGCGTTTAGGGTGGGATAGCGCAAACCTAAACCTGGCACATACCACTCAGCACAAACATGGGTGCCCCATCCTAAACGCAGTTTCATCGCGTTTAGGGTGGGATAGCACGAATTTCAACGCTTCGCGCGTCGCGTGCATCCTTTCGATAGCGGTCTTGGTTTTCACCGCACTCCCGGCGCTCTCCCAAACCACTCCCACAGCGCCATCGTCCACGCCCGCTCTCCGCACCAGACCAACAACCCCACGGCCAAGTCATCTTCTCGCGATCCGTCGACGACAATGGCCAGACCACGTCTACCGCCGGCCCCGCCGCGAAGGTCGGCGGCCAGCCAGTCACATCTCCCGTCGCCACTGACGCCGAGCGCGAAGCCCTTACCTTCACCGCCTTCAACATGGATGTGCATCTCCGCCCCGCCGCGCAGCAAATCGCCGTCCGCGCCCTCCTCACCGTTCGCAATGATGGCCATTCCCCGCTCGCGCACATCCCGCTGCAAATCTCTTCTTCGCTCGACTGGGAGACCATTCGCCTCGCCGGCCATGATGTCGCTTTCACCGTCGCCACTCTCAACTCCGACGTCGACCACACCGGCCAGCTCCATGAAGCTGCTATCGCCCTCGCAACTCCGCTCGCTCCCGGCGCGACTCTCGACCTCGATGTCACCTACTCCGGCACTATCCCGCAATCCGCGCAGCGCCTCATCACCATCGGCACGCCTACTGACGCAGCTCTCCACACCGATTGGGATTCCGTCGCCATCGACTTCACCGGCCTGCGTGGTTTCGGAAACGTCGTCTGGTATCCCGTCTCCAGCGTTCCCGTTATTCTCGGCGATGGCGCGCGCGTCTTTGACGAAATGGGCGAGCACAAGCTCCGCATGGCCGCCGCGCGCTTCCGCCTCACGCTCACCGATGAATTCCCGCACGGCCAGGCGCCCACTGTCGCCCTCATCAACGGCCATCCCGTCCCGCTTACGCTTACCGAGCCTCCAAACGCAGGCGCGGAAGTCGCCGGCATCGCCACCGCCAACCTCGACGAGCCGGCACTTGGCTTTGAAGCTCCCAGCCTTTTTCTCGCCGTCCGCACCGCTCACCAGGCCACCAACACCACGCTCTACACCATCCCGGACGACGACTCCGCCGTTGAGGGCTGGTCCTCCGCCGCTGCTTTCGTCACGCCCTTTCTGCAAGGCTGGCTCGGTCAGGCGCCGCGTTCCCCGCTCACCATCCTCGATTTGCCTGACCCCGAGGACGCATCCTTCGAAACCGGTCCGCTTCTCGTTACACCCATTCGACAGGCCACGCAGGACGAGCTCGACGACGTATTCGCCCACGCACTCACGCACGCCTGGATGTGCACGTCGACAGCTTCTCCTCCGGCGTGGCTCTCTGAAGGCGTTGCTCACTTTATGGGTACTCTCTGGCTTGAAAAACAGCAGGGCCGCATGAAGGCGCTTGAATCGCTCGAGTCCGGCCGCACAGCTCTCGCGCTTGCCGAGCCTGCCAGCCCCGGCGAAAGTCCCGGCCAGCCCCTTGCCCAGGCTATCTCGCCCGTCTACTACCGCACCAAGGCCACCGATGTCTTCTGGATGCTCCGCGACCTTGCCGGCGACGCCGCTCTCTCCGCTGCTTTCCGCGCCTACTCGCCCACGGATGATGCCGCTCGCGGCCTCGGGTCCGAATGCCCACTCCTATTACTTTGAAAAGCTTATGGAGCAGGCCGCCGCCAACAGCGGTGAATCTTCGTCGCTTGGGCCGAATCCCAACCTGCCCCGCGATCTATCCTGGTTCTTTTCCGATTGGGTCGATGCCGACAAAGGCCTTCCCGACATCTCCATCGACAGTGTCTTTCCCTCGCACACCGAAGGCGACAATTGGCTCGTCGCCATCAACCTTTCGAACTCCGGCTACGCAGCCGCCGAAATTCCTGTCACCGTCAGCAACCCTCAAACCTCGATCACCCAGCGGGTCATTGTGCCTGCACGCGGCAAGGTCACGCAGCGCATCCTCATGCAGGGCCGGCCCACAAAGGTCCAGGCCAACGACGGCACCGTTCCTGAAACTGAAGCCAGCATCCACATCCGCACTCTCGGCGATGCCGACAACGGCGCCTCGCCCTCATCTTCGCCCGCTGTCCAGCAATAAACAATCGCACGCCGCCTCGCGCGGTCCACTACAAATGAAAAGAGCTGCGCACCGCGCAGCCCCTTCCAATCGCCATTCTCATTTCCCTAGTCCCTAGTCCCTAGTCCCTGGTCCCTTCCTCGCCTTTACCTTGAACCAAACCGGCGTCCCCTCGAATCCAAATGCTTCGCGAATCTGGTTCTCCAGAAATCTTTCAAAAGCAAAATGCAGCTTCACCTGGCGATCGGTAAACAGCACAAACGTTGGCGGAGCCACTGCCGCTTGCGTCATATAGAAAATCCGTGATTCTCTTCGCCATCGGCACCGGCGCCCTCTGAAAATCGATCCTTTCGAGGAATCGATTCATCGCGCCCGTCGAAACACGCTTCCTCCGTTCCTTGGCCACCGTCACCACTTCGCGCAACACCCGCGTCATGCCCTTCCGTTCTCGCCCAATCGCTTCCAGTGCCGACAAAAAAATCACCGGCGCATAATCCAGATACTTCAGCGCCCCGCGCACCTGTTTCTCGAAAATCTCTCGATCCGCGGGCTTTTTTCCGTCCGTCCGCGCCGTTGTCACCAGATCCCACTTGTTCACGATGATGATCACGCTGCGCCCGCTTTCGTGCGCGTAGCCTCCAATCGTCGCATCGCTCGCCGTCACGCCCTCCGTCGCGTCGATCAACACCAGCGCCACGTCGGCCGCTTCCAGATGCCGCCGCGCCATCACCACGCTCATCTTTTCCGCCATCAGCTTCGTCTTGCCCTTGCGCCGGATCCCGGCCGTATCCACGAACCGCAGCGTCTGTCCCTCGAACTCCACCACCTCGTCCACAGCGTCACGCGTCGTCCCCGCAATCGGCGACACAATCGACCGCGTCGTTCCCGTCAGCGCATTCAGCAGCGTGCTCTTGCCCACATTCGGCCGCCCGATGATCGCCACCGATGTCTCGCGTTGCTCAAACTCCCCGTGCGTACGAATCCGTTTTTCGTCAGTCGTTTCGTCTAGCCCATTACTTCCCCCAGCGCTGATTTGCTGACCTGCCGACTCGCTGGCTTGCTGATTTGTTCCCTCGTTCCCTTGTTCCGTTGTTCCCGGCTTTTCAGGCACCGCTTCCGCAATCGCATCCAGCAGATCGCCAATCCCTTGCCCATGCTCCGAACTCACGCCAAACAGATTGCGAATCCCCAACTTGCGAAAATTCTCCGCCTCAGCCGCCAACCCTTCCGTCTCAACTTTGTTTACAGCCAGAAAAAGCGGCTTGCCTCCGCGCTTCAACAACTGCGCCAGGTCGTAATCCGGCCGCGCCAGCTCTGTCCGCGCGTCCACAACCATCACCAGCGCGTCGGCCTCTTTCAGCGCCACCTGCGCCTGCGCAAAAATATCCACCGCCATTAGCTCCGGATCGTCGGGCACAATCCCGCCCGTATCCACCAGCCGGTAGCTCCGCCCCGCCCACTCATATTCACCGTAAATGCGGTCGCGCGTGATCCCCGGCTCGTCGCCCACAATCGACCGCCGGCTCCGCGTAAGCCGATTGAAGAGCGTGCTCTTGCCCACGTTGGGCCGCCCCACAATCGCTACCAGGGGCAGTTTCGCGGCCCCGGCTTTCGCCGGCACAACCGATCTGCGATACGTAGGCAAGACGTGTCTCCCGCAGCAAATCATGCGAACATTCGCTGCTTCCTCAGTGTACTGTCCAGTTCAGGCCGGCCTTCCGCCGCGCCGGGAGAGCTCCCGAAGACCGGAGCCCGTCAGACGCGCTCCGAAGGCAATGTCGATGAGCTCATTCTCATGTTTGTTCGCGACTCGTGGACCTTCGCTTGCCCTCTTACCCGCCGGAGGGCCCCATGCACATCCACCCTTCCGCCATCGGCCTGCACCCCATCAATACCTCGGCCGCCGGGAATGAACGCGCCGCCGCCGCCCAGCGCGCCGTGGAGGTCCGCAAGCGCCTCCTCAAAGCCTCACAAAACTCCGTTGCCGATGCGACACCCGAAGAAAGTTTCATCATTGGCCAATGGCTCGATAGCCGCCACAGCCAGGTCCCGCCCGGCGACGAGTACCACTCCGCATCGCAAGGTGAAGACCCCGACTTCGCTTGATCGCCAGCACCAACTCCTTCGCTCCCGTGTTCCCTCGGTCCCTGTCTTTCTATTCCCTACTGGTTACTCCCTACTCCCTCTTCCTTTACGGCCCTTCTTGTCCGATCGCTCTTGTGAAAAAAGGTTGCCAGAATGTCCCGTTGTTCGGCTACACTATGCCATCTTCAGTTGCCGCGAAAGCAGAAGAGGTCGATCCATGCCAAAGTTCGTCATTGAGCGCGAAATCCCCGGCATCGGTTCCGCGTCAGCGGAGCAGGTCCAGGCCATTGCGCAAAAATCCTGCTCGGTGCTCAACAACCTCGGACCCCAGATTCAGTGGCTGCAAAGCTACGTCACCGACGACAAGATCTACTGCGTTTACATCGCGCCCAACGAGGAGCTGGTGCGTGAGCATGCGCGCCAGGGCGGCTTCCCGGCCAACAGCGTAGCGCAGGTCCGCCGCGTCATCGATCCCACCACATCCGAATCCGCCTAGCCAGCCCATCGTCTGCCGAGCCCATCTCCGCGCCGCGAAGCGCCACTCGTCGTTTGCCTCACCGCCTCATCGTCCCTCAATCCCCTCCGTCCCTCGGTCCCTCGTTCCCTTGTTCCCTGCTCCTTTGTTCCCTCGGTCCCTTGGTCCCTGCTTTCCGGTCCCTGCTCCTATCATGGAAGCAGCGCCTTCATGCCCTCCTCCGACGCCTCAACCCGCGCACTCCCCTCGCTCCACGAATTTTTCTCCCCCGGTGGAATCCTCGCTCGCTCTCCTCTCCCATTCGAGTACCGACCCGGCCAGTACGAAATGGCCAAAGCCGTCGAGCGCGCTCTCGCCGAGCGCCGCCATCTCATCGTTGAAGCCGGCACGGGCACCGGAAAAACTCTCGCCTACCTCCTCCCCGCTCTGCGCACCGGCCAGCGCGTCATCATCTCCACCGGCACCAAGGCCCTCCAGGATCAGCTTTTCTTTCGCGACGTCCCGTTCCTCGAAACTTTGTTAGGCGAGCTACGCGTCTGCTACATGAAAGGCCGCGCCAACTATCTCTGTCGCCGCAAGCTCTTCGCCCTCCGCGACCAGCCCATTCTCTCGGGCCTCGACGAAATCGACGAATACCGTCAGATCGCCGAGTGGGAGCGCATCACTGAAACCGGCGACCGCGCCGAGCTTTCCGCCCTCCCTGAATCCTCCCCCCTCTGGCACAAGCTCGATGCCCGCACCGATGCCTGCCTCGGCAGCACTTGCCCTGACTATCGCCGCTGCTTCATCACCGAGATGCGTCGTCGCGCCCTCGAGTCCGACCTCATCATCGTCAATCACCATCTCTTCTTCGCCGACACGGCTGTCCGCCTCGCCGCCGGCAACGCGCCCGACGCCGGCATTCTCCCAGAATCCGCCGCCGTCATCTTCGACGAGGCGCATGAGCTTGAAGAGGTCGCCTCGCAATACTTCGGCCGCTCGCTCTCTAACCTTCGCTTTGAAGATCTCGCTCGCGACACGGATGTTCTTGTCCGCGGCAACTCCGGCGCGACGCAGATTCCCGCGCTCACCCAGCAGCTTCGCGAGCGCGCGCGTCTCTTCTTCGCCGCTCTCCCCATGCCCGCCGATGGCCGCCATCCCTTCACCAATCGCGAAGATTTCCTCGAGTCCTCCGGCGACCTATACCTCGCCGTCCGCTCCACACTCTCCCTGATCGAATCCGAGCTCGATCGCATCGCCGACCTCGACGAAGCACCCGGCCTCAAAAACCGCGCCGCCACCCTCCGCGCCGACCTCCAATTCATGCTCGAATCCAAGGCCTCCAACATGGTCTTCTGGCTCGAACGCCGCGCTGCTCCGGGCGCAAGCCGCCGCCCAAAACAAGCAGCGCCACGGAAGGCCCGAAGTCGCGCTGCGGCACGGAGTACCTTCCTCCAAGCCACACCCATCGACGTCTCCGAGCTCCTTCGCGATCTCGTCTTCGACCAGATCCCCACCGTCGTCCTCACCTCGGCCACTCTCACCGTCCAGGGGGGCTTCGAGCACCTCCGCCGCCGTCTCGGCCTCCCCCAAAGCGAATTGGGCACGCGCGAGCTCGTCGTCCCATCGCATTTCCAATACGGCAAGCAGGCCCTCCTTTATCTCCCGCCCTCCATGCCCGACCCGCGCGATCCCGAGTTCGTCGCCGCCGCCGCCAAAACTATCGAGCGCGTCCTCCGCATCACCCACGGCCGCGCCTTCTGCCTCTTCACCAGCTACAACCAGATGCGCACCCTGCACGACCTGCTCCTTCCCGTCCTCGATTTTCCGCTTCTTCTTCACGGCACCGCCCCGCGCAAGGCTCTCCTTGAAGAATTCCGCTCCACTCCCAACTCCGTTCTCTTCGGCACCTCAAGTTTCTGGCAAGGCGTCGACGTCCAGGGCGAAGCCCTCAGTTGCGTCATCATCGACCGTCTCCCCTTCGCCGTTCCCTCCGACCCCGTCGTTCAGGCCCGCATGCGCGCCATCGAAGAATCCGGCGGCCGTCCCTTCTTCGACTACCAGGTCCCCGAAGCGGTCCTCACCCTCAAGCAGGGCTTCGGCCGCCTCATCCGCTCCCTTGAAGACCGAGGCGTCCTCGTTCTCCTCGATCCCCGCATCACTCGCCAGCGCTACGGCCAGGTCTTCCTGCAGTCGCTCCCTCCTTACCGCGTCACCAACACCATTAGTGACGTCGAGGCGTTCTTTGCCCCCAAGCCCGCTTGAGCAGCCGCAACGCCGCGAGACTCTGCGAGCCCGGACCTTGATCGTTAAAAATTTATTGATCGCTCCTCGGTTGCATGAGCAGACGGATGAATCCCGCGCCGTTCAGAGTTTGAGTGGTTGAAGTGAATTTGTCAGCGGGCGTTTGCGATTCAGGTTTGTATCAGGGCATGAGTTTACTCGTGCCGTAAAGGCTGCTCAAGAAACGCCGGGCTTCAGCCCCTGGGGGGATATTCTCAAAGCGCCTGCCGCCAAATCCTCAGCGGTCTAGTTGTTCTCTGCTTCCTCAACCGTGGCGGCCATGGGAATCACTTTCTCCATATTCGTGATCTTGAAGACCTCCCGAACTTTCGGGCTCATTCCCACCGCGGTCATCCTTATGCCTCGCTTCTGGCAGCGAATATAGTGAGTCGCGATGATGCCCAGCCCCGAGGAATCCATGTAAGGACAGTCGGTCAGGTCCAGGATATTCAACTTCGGCGGCGTTTCTCCCGGCGGCGTTTCCAGTTCGAGAATTTTGTTCAGAGCCGTGGGCGCCAGACTGCTGTACGCGTCGCGCACAGTAAACGGTCCGCAGAAACGAAGAATCACCGTGCCTGGATCTTTCCCCGGACGCGCTCGACGTTGAACGCATTGCTATTCCATGTCTGCCACGAAAATGAACCCATACAATGCTCCTACTTCCGTCTCACACCGTTGTACAATCCAGGGGCTCGCGAACCGCCCACAGTTGAAAAACCTGTGTCCACGTTAGAGCCTCGCTGATTGTAGGAACCCCAGGGGAGATTCGACCGGCGCCGAATACTCCAGATTCTCGTCGACTCCGCCAGAGATTTGCAAGGGCAATTCATGAATTCGAATGAAATTGCAGATTCGGGTGTCCATCCGAGCCGCCCCATCCTGACTCGCAAAAACCTGATCAGAACCGCA
The DNA here is from genome assembly GCA_963796785.1 of uncultured Acidobacteriaceae bacterium. Classification (GTDB taxonomy): domain Bacteria; phylum Acidobacteriota; class Terriglobia; order Terriglobales; family Acidobacteriaceae; genus Telmatobacter. The sequence continues at coordinate 182,720 of CAWCMW010000002.1, forward strand.
GTTCAAAAGCTAAAAGCTAAGAGCTAAAGCTAAAAGCTAAAAGTAAAAGCAGCGTTTCCCCCCAGCACCTCAAACAGCGTTGCTGAATCGGTCAGCCTGCTCGCCGCCGCATTCTCCCGGTCGAGCGATGTCTGCAACCGCTGCCGCTCTGCGTCTAGCAGATTTGCCTCGCTGATCCCCCCAGCGTCGTAGCGCTTCGCCGCGATTCCGTACGCACCCTCCGCCTCGCCGGCCGCCGCACTCCGCGCCTTCAGTGTCTCTGCATCGCGCTCCGTCGCGTACAGCGCATCCGCCACCTCGCGAAAACTCTCCAGCACCGCCCCGCGATACGCGCTCGCAGCCTCGTCATAAGCGTCCTGCGCCTTGCGCTTCTCCGCCTGCAACGCGCCGCCGTTAAAAATCGGCGCTGCCAAGAGCTGCGCCCACGTTCCACACGTCCCCGCCCGAGTTAAATCGCGTGCCCGTTCCCCCTCCGCTTCCCGTCAGCACAATCTGCGGAAACTCATTCGCCGTGGCCACGCCCACATTCGCGCTCGCCTCGTGCAGCAGCGCCTCCGCCGCGCGAATGTCCGGCCTCTGCCGCACCAGTTCCGATGGCACCGTCAGCGGCAACTCCTCGGGAAGGTGCAGCCTATCGAGCGAAATCTCCGCCACGTGCGCCTCCGCCGGGCTCACTCCCATCAAGACCGCAAGCTGGTCGTTGATGATATCCAACTGCAATTCGAGCGGCGGAATCGCCGCCTCCGTCTGCGCCACCAGCGTCCGCTGGCTGCGCACAGTCAAGTCTGACGCGCCCCCCGCCTGCTCGCGTTCCTCGGCGATCTTTAGCTCTTTCTGCTCCACCGTCAAGCAGTTTGTTCGTGACTTCGATCTGCTCGCGAATCTGCGCCTGCCGGATCGCTGCCGCCACCACGTTCCCCGCCAGCATCAGCCGCGCGCCCTCGAGCTGCCACGCTTCGTAGTCCCTCTGCGCCTTCAGCCCCTCAATCGCCCGCCGATTCGCGCCCCATACATCGAGCGCATACGAAACCGCCACCGAGCCATTCAGCAGCGTGAACGGCGACGGGTTAGGGAAGGGAATTCCAAATGCAGCCAGGTTCAGTTGCTCCTCCGTCACTGAAGCATTGCCCGTCACCGTCGGATACTTCGTCGCGCCCGTCCGCGCAATCACCTCTTCCTGCGCCTGCTTCAGCCGCGCCGTCGCCTGCTCCAGCGTCGGGCTGTTCTTCAGCGCCTGCTCCACCATCGCATTCAGCTCGGGTGATTGAAACGCCGTCCACCAGTCAGCCGGAATCGTCGCTTGCTCATTGAACCGCTGCGCGTTGCCGTTGGCTCCTTCGCTGCTCGCCGTCTCAGCCGGCAACGGTTGCGGTGTGTAAGCAGTCACGGTCGGCGGCGCCGGCGCACGATAGCGCGGCCCTACCGTGCAGCCTGCAATCGTCACGAGGGCCGCGAAGCCAGTCCTCCCCTTCCAGTTCTCCGATCGCATCATACGCCAGCCCTCCTCAATCCAAGAGTTCTCCGGTAAGTCGCCACAGCCACGCCCATCACCACCGCTGTGAAAACCATCATCGGCCACACGCTGGGCCACGAATCCGCCCAGCCGTTGCCCTTCAGCAGAATCCCGCGCACCAACCGGTTGAAATACGTCAGCGGCAAAAGATTTCCGATCACCTGCGCCCATCCCGGCATTCCTTTGAAAGGAAACATGAATCCCGACAGAATAATGTTGGGCAGAAAATAGAAGATTGCCAGCTGCACCGCCTGCAGTTGATTCCGCGCCAGCGAAGAAAATGTAATCCCCACCGTCAAATTTGCCGCGATAAAAAGCAGCGCCGAAAGATACACCGCGAAAACATTGCCAAAGAACGGAACGAAAAATACGTAGCGCGCGGCCGCCAGAATAATCGAAGCCTGGATCAGCCCGATGCCGATGTAGGGCACCAGCTTGCCCGTCATCACTTCCAGCGGCGTCGACGGCATTGCCAGCAAATTCTCCATCGTGCCGCGTTCACGCTCGCGCGTCACCGCCAGCCCCGTCATCATCACCATCGTCAGCGTCAACACCATCCCCATCAATCCCGGCACAACGTTGTATTGCGTAATCTCATCCGGGTTGTAAAGCGGATGCACGTCTACGTTGAACGGCGCAGGGCCGCCCTCGAGGCTCGCCAGCGGTCCGGTCAACTCTCGCTGAATGACCGATTGCGCAATGCCGTTCACCGCGGCCAGCGCGCTTCCCGTTGTCGTCGGATCCGTCGCGTCGGCCTCGATTAGAATTGACGGCTTTTCGCGCCGAAGTACCTGCCGCGTAAACCCCGCCGGGATATTCACCACAAACAAGAGCTTGCCCTGCGCCAGCGCCACACGCCCCGCCTCTTCGTTCGGCAGCCGTTCCACAATCTTGAAATATGATGAGTTCTGCATCGACTCGATAAAATCACGCGTCACGTCGCTGTCGTCCGCGCTGATGATCCCCGTGTCCAGATGCCGCGGAATCGTATTGATCGCGAATCCGAACAACGCCATTTGCATGATCGGGATGCCCACGATCATCGCGAACGTCAGCCGGTCGCGCTTTAGTTGCGTGAACTCCTTCAGCACGACGGCCCACCATCGCGCCGCCGAAAATCCCTGCCGCCCGCTCACGCGTTGCCTCCGGTCTTCTTCTCCGAGCGGCTCATCAAATAAATGAACACGTCTTCGAGGTTCGTTTCGATCCGCTCCACGCGTCTTCCGCTCTGCCCCACCGTTTCCTGTATCTCCCATTCAAGCTGCGCGTCGTTCGTCCCGCTCACGTGCAGCACGTCGCCAAACGTCACCGTCTGCGCCACGCTCTTTTTCTTGCGCAGCTCCTCCTGCAACTCCGCCAGATGATCGCCGTGAATGGCCCAAGTGCTCAGATGTTGCCCATCAATGATTTCTTGCGCCGTGCCCTGCGCCAGTAAAGTTCCGTAGGAAATGTAGGCCAGCTTGTGGCATCGCACCGCTTCGTCCATATAGTGCGTGCTCACCAGCACCGAAATCCCTTTGGCCGCGAGCGCCTGAATCTCGTCCCAGAAGTCGCGCCGCGCCCTCGGGTCCACGCCCGCCGTTGGCTCATCCAGCAGCAGCAGTTGCGGTTCGTGCAGCATGCACGCCGCCAGCGCCATGCGCTGCTTCCACCCTCCCGACAGCTCGCCCGCAAGCTGATGCGCCCGCTCCGTGAGCCCTAAATCAGCAAGGGTTTTCTTGACCGTCCTTTTGCGATCGCGAAGCTGATACACTCGCGCCACAAATTCCAGGTTCTCGGCGATCGTCAAATCCTCCCAGAAAGAAAAGCGCTGCGTCATGTATCCCACGCGGCGCTTGATCTCCGCACTTTCCTTTCGAATGTCCAGCCCCAGGCACGCCCCCGATCCCGAGTCCGGCTTCAGTAATCCGCACATCATCCGGATCGTCGTCGTCTTGCCGCTTCCATTCGGCCCCAGAAATCCGAAGATCTCGCCCTTCCGCACGCGCAGCGTCACGTCCTTCACCACGTGCTTGCCGTCGAAGTGCTTGTTCAGCCCCTCCACGTCGATGGCGAAATCGAATTGCGCGGCCGCCGTCACTGGACTGTCACCTCCACCGGCTGGCCCGGATGCAGTGTCGCGGCTGTCTGCGCCGGTGGATTGGCGATCACCATGTACACCAGCTTCGACCGGTTCTCGTTGCTGTAAATCACCGGCGGCGTGTACTCGCTCTGCGGCGAAACAAAACTGATCTTCGCCGCCACGTCGTTGGCGCACCCATCGCACGCCACATTTACGCTTCCTCCAACGCGCAGGGCGCCTACAACCGTCTCCGGCACAAAAAATCGAATCTCCATGTTCTCCGGCGGCAGCAGTTGCACCACCGGATTTCCTGCCGCCACCCATTCTCCCTGCCGGTAAAGCGTGTCGAACACCAGCCCGTCGCGCGGCGACTCAATCTGCTTCTGCTTCAGGTGCCACTCGGCATTGGCCAGCGACGCACGATCGGCGGCCACCTGGTTCGTCTGCGCCTTGATCTGATCTTCCCTCGCCGGCAGCGCATCCACCGCGAGGTCGGCTTCAAGCTCCTTCACCTTCGCCGCGCTCGTCTCCGCGGCCGCTTGCGCATTGATCAATTCCGTCTGCGCAATTCCTCCCGCCTTGAACTGCGCTTCGTCGCTCGCCAGAATTTCGTCTGCCTGCTTCTTCGCCGCAACCGCCTGCGCCAGTTCCGCGCGCGTCACGTCTACCTCCGCCGGCCGCTTTCCTGTCTCCATGTCATTCAACCGCGACTCCGAACTGCGCAGCACCTGTTCTGCCATCCGCATCTCCGACGCTTCCGGCTCATCGTCCAGGGCAAACAGTGGACGACCCGCCGCCACCGTGTCTCCGCGCGCCACGCTAACTTGGTCCAGCCTTCCGCTCTGTGGAGAAGCCACGTAAACAAACTTGCCTTCGATGTAGCCCTGGTACGTATTTGTTGGTTTCTTCGCGCATCCTGCCACCAACACAAACGCCATAGCCGCAATCGCGCCCGCTAAAATCTTTCCCCGGAGAACATGCATCTTCCCCTCCATACTCACTTACGCCTCGACCTCGCCTTGCGTTTCATCCGCCCGCGAGACTGCGAGCCAGTCGACCTACTCGTCTGCGGGTCCGGCTGCAATCCATGAAGAAGCAGCGCAGTAATGTGCCTGCTCAGTGCATCGCGTCCCAGCGTTTTCCGCCCGAAGATCTCCGCCCAAAACTTGATCGTTGCCATGTGCATCATCACCAGCCCGATCACCGAAAAAACAATCAGCCCCGCATCAATCTCCGCATTCACCGCGCCCGCCGCCTGCGCCTTTGCAACACTCCGGCTCAGAATTCCAATCTTTTCGAAAGGCAGATGGCGCAACACCCTCGACCGCAACAGCCCGCCCTCGTTCAGCACTTCGCGCATCCATGTCGAGGGCACCCACGGCATCTTTTCGATTCCGGCCAGCATCCGCTCCACAACTCCAAGCAGAATCTCCGCCGGTGCCTCGCCCTCCGTCACCGGTCCCCACACGCCCCCAATCAGCGGTGCAAGCCGCTCCAGCACAACCGCGTCCAGCAGTTGATCTCTGTCTTTGAAGTAGTAGTGCAGCATCGCCGGAGTCAGTTCGGCCCGCTCGGCGATCATGGCAAACGTCGTCGCCGCCACGCCCTGCTTTGCGAAAAGCTCCGTCGCCGCCTCGATCAGCTTCTCGCGCGCATAAAGTCCGGAGTGGGAAGTGGGCCTTCCCGGCGGCCGTGAAGATTTGCCCCGCCCCGGTGCGCGCCTCGATTTTGTTGCCATTGGCATAATGGAATTAACTAACGCATTAATTAAATACTGAAATCGAGAACGCTGTCAAGCCGGAGCAACTGAAGCCGCAATCGGCCAGGCGCGTCGATCGTCGAGATGAATGAGGTGTGTTGCGCTACCGCACCAGCGGGCCGTCCCAAACGCGGCCAAGCAGTAGTTTCAGTCGCGCGAAATCCCGACGGCCGAGTTCTTCCGTCCAGTCGCTCTCAATGTTGCGCAGAGCCTCAATCGCCTTGGCGTAGGCGGCATGCCCACGTTTGGTGAAGTGGACGATGCGTGCGCGGCCCTCATCGGGAGCGTTGGATCGCCTCAGGTAACCAAGATCCTCCAGGCTGCCCAGCAAACGATTCATCGCTTGCTTGCTCATGCCCGCGCGCTCCGCAATTACGCCCGGCCGTTCCCCATCAGGTCCGGGATAGCGGAAGACCGCCATATGGGGCGCGCTAAGCCCCTTGAAGCCTGCCGCGTTGAGTTCACGAATGATACGGCGGTGAATGGCCTCAGCTGGAGCACGCAGCAGAGCGCCAATCAGCATGTCCTTCGTCGGGACATGCTTGGGCGGCCCATTTCCCTCAAAAAAAGTCATTGACTCTCTCCGTAAACTATGTTTACCATAAATCAACGGTAAACAGAGTTTACCAAAAGGAGGCCTAACATGAAACCGCAAACCGTTGAAATTCTCGACCATTCCCCGGTCCAGATCTTGTTGAATGACGCACTGCACCCCGACGTTACGGACTGGGCACAACCAAACCTTGTGCGGCACGTACGCGCAGAAACCGGCGCTGCATATTGGGGCCCCGGCGAGCGCATGACGTTTCTCGCGACCGGCGAGGAGACTGGCGGCGCCTTCTTCTTGGCGGAGATTGAAGTTGCGCCAGGTGGAGGCACGCCGCCGCACATCCACCACCGCGAGGATGAGGCATTCCACATGCTTGAGGGCTCTCTGACGATTAAAGTGGGCGGGGATACAATTACTGCATCGGCTGGAGACTTTGCCTTCCTTCCCCGTGGGATCGCTCATTCATTCAAGAACACCGGCGACGGCGGCGCGAAGGCACTGGTTCTTACCACGCCGGCGGGCCTTGAAGGCTTTTTCGCTGAAGTCTTTGATCCTGCGACGGACAGATTTACGACAACGCCGCCCCAGAGCAAGGATTTGATCCCCAGGGCGCTCGCTGCCGCCCCGAAGTACGGACTCGAGCTTCTTCCCCCCGCGTAGCGAGCCCGCGAAGAAAAAACTGCAACAGGAGGTCACGATGACAACTCATGCCATTGCCGTTAGCGTCAATCCTGCCGACGAAACCATCCATATCGGCCCGCTCAGCTTGCATTTTCTGGTCACCAGTGAGCAATCGGCCGGTACGGTCGCTGTCTTTGAGATCCTTATCCCCGCCGGACAGCGGCTGATGGCGCCTGCTCATAGCCACGACCACTACGAAGAGACCGTCTATGGCATTGAAGGCGTGTTGACGTGGACCGTCGACGGTAAGGTGATCGACGTGGGGCCGGGGCAGGCGCTCTGCATTCCGCGGGGCGCCGTTCACCGGTTCGACAACAACGGCGCCGAAGACGTGAAGGGGCTGTGCGCGGTGACGCCCGCGGCAATCGGCCCGCAGTTTTTCCGCGAAATGGCCGAGGTGGCGAAAGCCGCAGGCGGCGGCCCGCCCGACAAGACGAAGATGATCGAGATCATGCTGCGCCACGGCCTGACGCCGGCGCCGCCTCCGCCGCAGTCCTAGCGGTTCGCACGTCTCGCGGCAAAGCTATCCAACTAAGGCAGCCACAAGCTGGCAGCGAATAGCTGAAAGCTGATGGCTGATGGCTGATGGCTCGTCCTACTCCATCCACAGCGCGCTGGTGATAATTCGCGGATAGTACCGGCTCGCCTTGCCTTCGCCCGACACAATCTGGTCGCAGCACGCCCAGTACGAGCTGCCCTCCGTCTGCCACTTCACGTGCGCCGCGTCGGCCTTGCGGAAAACCTCCACCACCTTCGGATCATCATCCAGGTGGAAGACCCTCCGCGTCACGTGCATGAAGATCGAAATCTTGCTCATCCACGAATTGTTGCTCGTCGACGAAAGCTTGATCCCGCCGTCAGCAAACAGATTCCGCCGATCCGCATCCAGGAGCAGCTTCCGCGTGTGTTCTTTCAGCGCGTCATACATCCGTTTCTCCTCCGCGCTCCCAAACACCTCGTCCAGCGTGCCGCCCGCAAATCCAGTTTTCACAAAATACAACGGATACGCGCATCCCTCCACCGCCGGCAAAATCCGCGACCCATATCCCGGATTTGCCTTCTCAAAGATCGCCGGCAGCACGCCATCCACCGCCTGATCGGCAACCACGCCGGCCACCTTCACCGCTAGGTCCATCGCCCGCTTTTCGTCCGCCGCCGCGCCCAGCTCGCGGAACAGCAATGCCAGCGCGCGATAACTCGCCCAGCTCTTCACCGCGATGTACACGTTATTCCGCGTCTGCGCCAGCGAGTGGTCCAGCGAGTCGTACGTCGTAATCTCCTGCCCGCCCGCGGTCCGCGTGCTGTCGTACTGCGCAAAGCCCACGTCCCCGCCGCGATTGATCATGCTCGCCAGGCACGCCTCGACGACAGCCTTATTCCGCTTCAGCCACTCCACGTCGCGCGTTTTGGCCACGTAGCATCCGGCCACCAGGATCCAGTTGCACAGTTGCTCCTGCGTCATATAGCTGAAGCATCCCGTCAGATTTGCCAGCTCATAACTGCTCCGTCCCTTCGGCGAAAAATTATTATGCGCGCCCATGTCGTGGCAAAAGCTCAGCCCGCCCGGCTTCGTATCGTACGGCCGCGTCAATTGCGCCTCATCCGGAGCCGGCGGCGGCGCAGATGGATCGGCCTGCCCCAGCGGCGCAGCCATCTTGATCTCCGTCTTGTACACCTTCACTTCGTCCGTGTAGCTGTACCGCTTCACAAAGGTGTCCAGCAAATTCCGCACCAGCCACGGATTATGTTCCAGCTCCCAGAACACATGATCCACCGCCAGGTCCAGCGTGTTCATCATGCAGTACTCGCCCTCGTTCACCACCCACAGCGGCTGTCCATCCACATCCAGCAGTTGCGTGCTTCCGTAGTAGCTGTGCGTCGAGTGCGCAATCATGAATCGCTGATCGTCCGACAGCTTCGCCGCATCCAGCTTCGCATCCAGTGCCTCCGCCCGCGCCGCCATCTCGTCCGCGCCGTCCAGCGCCGTCTTCAGCACATCGCCCAGCCCCTTGAAGTACCGCGCGTACAAATACTTTCCATCCAGCCCGTTCGTCTGCGCTCCCTCCAGGTAAGATCCCAGCGCAATCGTCAATCCATATTTCTTTCCCGCCGGCACTTCGAAACCGAAACCCGGGCACGACCCCAGCAGGTGTACCGGGTTATGCCGCTCGCGAACCCCGTCGCTCGCTGACCACCGCATGAACACAAACGGCTCCGTCGCCGCCGCCGCCTTTTTCCCCGTCGTCAAATCCCACAGCTCCGCTGCTCCGCCCGCCTCGCGCCTGAAAGCAAATCCCAGCCGTCCCGCGCCCAGATCGTCGTTCAGAATCCGCTCGCCCGGCCGCGCATGATTCAGCGCAAACATCGCCGTCTTGGTCTCGGTGCCCTTCGTGTTGTCCACCACCAGCCGCGCCACCACCGCCGGCAGCAGCCCCTGGCGCATCCGGTCTGCGTTGTCCTTGTCAGGGTCGGGAATCGATCCAAACGGCGAGTACACCGTAAACGTCAGTCCATCCGCGCGCCACTCGTCCGTCGCCCACCCATACGACCGCGCAACTTCGCCATCCTTGAACGGCTCCGCATCCGGCTTCACGTTCTGCTCCGACGGCCCCGCCTGCTCCACCAGGAACGCATCCGCCGCGCGGTTCACAGCACCCACATAAAACGGCAGGCACTTCAGCGTCGCGCCCGAGTACCGGTCGCCCTCCTTGAAGCCGACAAAGACTTCCTGGTCCCCCGGCTGCCCAATCTGCAGTCCAATCCCGCCGCGAGTCCCAAAGTTCCCGCAGGTAAAGCTCATGAATGCGCCCATCGGCGAGTGTTGCGCGTTAAAGCTCAGTTGGGTTGCGAGCGGTCCACGTTTTGTCACGGTCTTTCCTCGGGTAAAGCGATTTTCATGCCACCAAAATACTACCGCATCCCCGCAACCCCTCGCCTCACCCCCAATGAGAGCCGCGATTTTGGCTGAAAGTTCAAAACTGATCGCTGAAAGTGTCTTTCCGCCGTGGAACTTCTCCGCTGCCCGATGAAGCCGAGCGCCAAGACCCCTTCTCTGCCCATACCACGAGTCCGGCACTCCAAGGCATCCCAACACATGAGAGGCTGACCAGTTAGCCTGAAACTGTTTCGCTACGACGAGCCAATGATGAAATCCGCCGCTACCGCGCAACAAACGGCCGATAAGAGAACTCTGCGGTCGAAGATCGTCTTTCTGAGTGTGCTTGCGTCTCTTTTTATTGTTGTGGTTGTCGCGTTCTTCGCGGAAGCGCATTGGCCCTATCGGTACCGCATCATCAAACCCATGCTCGAAGAAGTGCTCGCCGGCCACGTCACCATCGCGCACTATCACCGCACGTACTTTCCCCATCCCGGGTTTATGGCCACCGGAATCACATTGGATCGGAACCCCACTCCAGGGGCTCCACCATTGGGAACCGTCAGCAGCGTATTTGTGCAAGGCACCTGGCTCGATCTGTTCATGTTCCGCGAACGGGTGCGCCTCGTCGACCTCACGGGACTGCACATCGTCATCCCGGCTCCGGGAACCGCGGCCAGTAAAAGGGAGTTTCCGCCTGGCAGCAGTTCCAGTTTCAGCGGCCCTGAAACGCTCGTCGATCAACTGCGCATTCACGATTCCACGCTGGATGTCATTCGCGCCGAAGGCGGCATTTATTCGTTTCCCATCCGGATGCTTACCATTGGCAACCTGCAAAAGGGCCGCGTGCTTTCCTATTCAGTCGACATGACGAATGCCCGGCCTCGCGGCCACATATTCTCAGTAGGCAGTTTCGGGCCATTAGATCCCGGGAATCTCGGCGCCACTCCCTTGTCGGGGCATTTCACATTCGCGGATGTGGACCTGCACGACATTGGCGACATTGGCGGGACATTGTCCTCTGACGGGAATTTTCAAGGCACTCTGGCGCGGTTTCAGGCAGAGGCGTCAACGTTTACGCCTGATTTCACCGTCGACGGCGGCAAGCCCACGCCGGTCACAACCTCCGCGCATTGCACCATCAACGCCCTCAGCGGCGATGTCCTTCTCGATGCAATCGACGCAAAATTCGATTCGACCGCCATCCGCTTTCAGGGAGGCGTGACTGGCTCTCCCAAGGCCATCGATGTGGACATAAACGTCAGCGCCGGTCGCGCACAGGATGTTCTGCGTCCGTTTCTTCACGTCGATTCTCCCATCGCGGGCATCGTCTGGTTGCGAGGCCATGCCCACGTCGATCCCGCAGGCAACGGCGTACACTTCCTTGATCGTCTTCACGTCGTCGGTTCATTTCAGGTACCCGCGGAGCGCCTCACAAACCGCAAAACCGAAGAGGAACTTTCGGCTTTCAGCAAGCGTGCGCAAAAAACACCGCCCTCGAAGGTTGACCTTTTGTCGGCCACCCCGCCAGGCGCGACAGACCAGAACGGCGTCGCCGATGTGGTTTCTTCGCTCAGGGGCAAAGCCACGATTGAAAAAGGGATCGTCACCAGCCAGGGCCTGGAATTCGAGATCCCCGGCGCTTCCGTTGACCTGCATGGCTCAATGAATCTTCATGGCGGGTCCGTGCACCTGCTCGGGAACCTGCGCATGCAGTCCGATGTGTCTCATGCCGCCACCGGATTCAAATCCATCCTGCTCAAGCCCTTGATCCCCTTCTTCAAAAAACAGAACGCAGGTGCTGTGGTCCCCATTTTGATCTCCGGCAAGCCGGGCGGCTACAAAGTCAGCCAGAACCTTCTCAACAGCAAGTAGCAAGCTAAGCGCGGCTCAAAGCGATTGCCAAAGTCAAGCCTTCCGCTTCCCTCGGCTCTGCTTGGACCGTAGCGTCATCCTGAGCGGAGCGAAAGCATGCCCTGAGCGAGGCTCGCCAATCGAGCCGAGTCGAACGGGGATCTGCGGTTGCCTTTCGCGACGCCCGCCCCGCACGAACAGTGGGTGCCCCAGGTCTCGCTTCTGAGACCTGGGATACCAAGCCCTCCTCCGCTACCACGAACAGGGATACCCTTCACTCACCTCGACCAATGGGTCCCCATCTTCGCCACGTTTTTGTTTTTGTGGCTAGGGTGGGATACCACGAACCTCGACCCACCTCTTTCAACTAACCGACAAAAACCGGGTGCCCCATCCTAGCCGGGTTCTTGTTTTTCCGGCTAGGGTGGGATAGCACGAACCTCGACCCGCCTCTTTCAACTAACCAACAAAAACCGGGTGCCCCATCCTAGCCGGGTTCTTGTTTTTCCGGCTAGGGTGGGATAGCACGAACCTCGACTCACCTCTTTCAACTAACCAACAAAAACCGGGTGCCCCATCCTAGCCGGGTTCTTGTTTTTCCGGCTAGGGTGGGATACCACGAACGCCAACTCACAGGCCATGTATCAGGGCTTGACCGGTAGGTCCGGGATTCATCCCCGACTGCCCAACGCCGCAAGATTGAATCCGGGCCGGGTGCCCCATCCTAGCCGGGTTCTTGTTTTTTCCGGCTAGGGTGGGATACCACGAACCTCGACCCACCTCTTTCAACTAACCGACAAAAACCGGGTGCCCCATCCTAGCCGGGTTCTTGTTTTTCCGGCTAGGGTGGGATACCACGAACGCCAACTCACAGGCCATGTATCAGGGCTTGACCGGTAGGTCGGGGATTCATCCCCGACAGCCCAACGCCGCAAAAATGAATCTGGGCTTTAGCCCTTGCGTCTTGGCATCTTCCGCATCCTTGAACATCGCGCGCCTCACCCGCCACGATCAAGGGTGCCCCATCCTCGCCACGCTTTTGTTTTTGTGGCTAGGGTGGGATGCCACGAACGCCGACTCACAGGTCTTGTATCAGGGTTTGACTGCTAGGTCGGGGATTCATCTCCGAAGACCCAAACGCCGCAAGAAATGAATCTGGGCTTTAGCTGTGAAGTTTCAATAGGTTGTTGTCCATTCGATCAAGAACTGTGAAGCTGATGTTGCGAAGCAAAAGCGTTCTCAGGAGATCGAATGGACTACCACCATCATGCTCGACTGACGATATTCAGTCGAGAGGAACTTGCAAAAAGCGTTGTGGAGGGCCGGCTGGGCTTGTGTGAGGCAGCAGCCGAGCACAAGCTCAGCCGGCAGAGTGCTTCCAAGTGGGTCAAGCGGTTCCGCGAGGGCGGTTCGGCTGGCTTTGCAGGACCGGTCTTCGCGTCCCCATCGATCGCCCCGCGGCGTTGACGGCGAACTGGTCGAGCGCGTTGAGCGGCTTCGCCGCGAACGCTGGACGGGCGTGCGGATCGCGCAGGCCACCGGCCGAAGCCGCGCCACCGTCAGCCGTATCCTGACCCGGTTGAAGCTGAACAAGGCGAAAATGCTGGAACCGAAAATCCCCATCGTGCGCTACGAACACGCCGCCCCTGGCGATCTGCTGCACATCGACATCAAGAAGCTGGCCCGCATCGTCAAGCCCGGCCACGGCATCACTGGCAATCCCCGCGATGAAACTCGCGGCGCCGGCTGGGAGTTCCTCTATGTGGCCATCGACGACCACTCCCGCATTGCCTTCACCGCCATGATGCCGGACGAGAAAGCCGTCTCTTCGGCCAGCTTCCTCCGCCAGGCTGTAGCCTACTTCCAACGCCTCGGCATCCAGGCGCGCCGCGTCATGACTGACAACGGACCCTGCTTCTACGCCGACCGCTTCCGCGATGCCTGCCGCGATCTCAAACTCAAACATATCCGTACCCGCATCTATACTCCGCGAACCAATGGCAAAGCCGAGCGTTTCATCCAGACCGCCATCCGCGAATGGGCCTACGCCAGGCTTTATCAAAACTCCGCTGACAGGCTCCAACATCTCGCTCCCTGGACCCATCTCTACAACTGGCACCGACCACATGCTAGCCTCAATCAGACGCCGCCCATCAGCCGCGCCGGGCCACAGTTCGATGTCAACAACCTCTTGAGACACGACATTTAGCCCCGCGCCCCTGCTCCCGTACACCACAAGCTCCCGCAGGGAGCGAAAGACATTAGCCCAGGATGGAGCGCGTCTCAGCGCGCGCAATCCTGGGAAAGCCCCCAAACACCCGCAGCCCCGTAGGGGCGACAGAACCTCGGGCGCGCTACGAATGGAGTCTCGCGACTTCTCTTGCTTCCATGGCATTGCAGCCGCGATATGCTTTTTATCATGATCCAGACCATCGCTGTCCAAGGTTATCGATCACTGCGGGATCTCACGCTACCTCTTGGACAGTTGAGCCTGATCACAGGCGCGAACGGGAGTGGTAAGTCCAGCGTCTATCGATCCCTGCGATTGCTCGCAGATGCCGCAATGAATTCGGTCGTAGCTTCTCTTGCTCGCGAAGGCGGCCTGCCGTCGACCTTCTGGGCTGGTCCTGAAACTATCGCGCGCGGTGTTCGCCGAGGAACATACGCTGTGGAACCACTCAAGAATCGGAAGGTTGCGAGTCTCAAGCTCGGCTTTGGCGGCGACACCTATGGCTACAGCATCGATTTGGGCTACCCTCCACCGCCTCCGCCCGCGACCCTGTTTGAACTCGACCCGCATGTAAAGCGCGAGTGCATCTGGCATGGGCCGGTGTACCGAAAAGCTTCTGCCCTCGTCGATCGCAGAAACAATTTTGTCTGGCTCGCCACGACGCGCGATGAGGAACCGGTGATGCTGACGCAGCACCTCTCTGACACCGACAGCATGCTTGCCAGCATCGCCGATCCGCAGCGGGCTCCGGAGATGCTGGCGGTTCGCGAGGCCGTGCGCGGTTGGCGCTTCTACGACCATTTCCGAACTGATTCGGATTCACCTGCGCGGGCCGCGCAGGTTGGCACCTTCACGCCTGTACTCCACCATGACGGCAGCAATATTGCCGCCGCCCTTCAGACAATTCTCGAGATTCGATCAGACGAAGCGCTCGCCACCACGCTTGAGGATGCCTTTCCGGGCAGCCAACTCTCCGTAGAAGTCCAGAGAGGACGGTTCGAGTTGCAGTTGCGGCAGCATGGATTGCTCCGGCCGCTTTCTGCCGCCGAGCTGTCGGATGGAACCTTACGCTATCTTTTATGGGCGGCAGCTCTGCTAACGCCGCGCCCACCAGAGTTGATGGTGCTGAATGAACCGGAAACCAGCCTGCATCCCGATCTGTTGCCTGCGCTTTCCAGGTTGATTCTTGCCGCAGCGAAAAACACCCAGGTTATTGTCGTTTCGCACGCACAAGCGCTTATTGAAGAATTGATTTCATCGCTTCTTTGCACTCGCCTCCATTTGGAAAAAGACTTTGGGGAAACGAAGGTTGAGGGTTCGACGCTGTTCAACACGCCGAAATGGAATTGGCCCGCACGGTAATCTCCATGATCAAAGGCCGCCTTGAGATTACGGGGACTGGGATTACCGGGACGCGATACCTATTCCCCATGCGAGTTCTATCGATTCCGCCAACCCCCGCACCCGCTAAAATCCACCTCATCTCCCTCATTCCAAACGCAATAAAAACTTCCCCAAGTTTGCCGGTTATTTCTCACATCTAGCTACACTTGGTTCTAGT
This sequence comes from uncultured Acidobacteriaceae bacterium, assembly GCA_963796785.1. GTDB lineage: Bacteria > Acidobacteriota > Terriglobia > Terriglobales > Acidobacteriaceae > Telmatobacter. Next base: position 197,805 of record CAWCMW010000002.1, read on the forward strand.
TGGTTGAATCTCCTTTAAAACAAAGGGGCGGGCGGTTCCGAGGAGCGCCGGAGGGGATTACGGCACCTACTCGGGCCGCCCATCCTTTTATCTGGGAGAAATTCGTCCTTGTCTTACGCACCGAAAGCAGTGCAAAAACCTGAGAATTGCGAGTCTGTTGCGCCAAAATCATCCGTAACTCCCTTGCTGTCTAATATCTGCCGTTAAGCTGGCTTTCGAATCACCTGTCTGCGGAACGAAACTCACCGCAAACCAATGATTAAAAACAAGTTATTTGCAGAGAGGGAGAGGGGATCCACCGGTAACACCGCCCCAACCGTCCGCTGCTCACCGTTCACCGTGCATTGTCCAACCGCGTCTTACGCCGTCTTACGGCGCCTCTTCCGCGTCTCACACGCCAACATGCTCCAATCTCCACGTCTTACACGCCCGCTTCGACACTTCCCGCCCCGCAACCTAAAATGTTCTTTGGACCTGAGGTGAAAAATTGAGCAAGGGAACCAAGAAAAGTGGCCAACGCGCCCGCCGAATCACCCCATCCACCCGAAGCGCGCAACCTGCCCGAACCAACCGAGTCGGCAGCGAACCGGCCGCCCGTCGCAGCCCCGCAAACGCAATCTTCTCTTCGCCCCAGGCCAAAGCCATCAAAAATGAAATCTGCGCCGCCGGCCGCAAGCTGTGGATGCGCCAGTACGTCGACGGCAACGGCGGCAACATCTCTTTCCGCATCGGCCCCAACGCCGTCCTCTGCACGCCGACTTTGGTCAGCAAATTCGACCTCACGCCCGAAGACATTTGCCTCGTCGATCTCGATGGCAACCAGCTCGCCGGCAGCAAACGCCGTTCGAGCGAGCTGCTCCTGCACCTCGAGATCTACAAGGCCGTGCCCAACGCGAAGGCTGTCGTCCATTGCCATCCGCCCGCACGCCACCGCCTACGCAATCACCGGCTGCCTGCCGCCCAACTTGATTATTCCGGAATTCGAAGTGATCGTGGGCAACGTCGCCGTCGCGCCCTATGAAACGCCCGGCACCAAGGCCTTTGCTGAAACCGTCCTGCCCTACGTGAAGAATCACAACACCATGCTGCTGGCCAATCACGGCATCGTTTGCTGGGCCGACACGGTGACGCGCGCCGAGTGGTGTGCCGAGGTGCTTGACACCTATTGCTGGACGCTGATGCTCGCCGCGCAACTTGGCGCGCCCATCCTGCGCATCTCCGAGGAACGCGGCGCCGATCTGCGCGCTCTTAGAAAGAAACTCGGCCTGCCGGAATTTCCTCTCGACATGCCGCCGCTAGGCGACGCGAGCCTTGAAGTGCAAAGCCCCATCGCGCTGCAGCCCGCGCCGCGCGGCGCCGGCAATGGCAGCGCCTCAGCAGTCGACAGTGCCACCAGCCCAAGCAGCAACGGCAGCATTGATAGCGTCAGCGGCATGGATATTGACGCACTCGCCGAATCCATCACGGCCGCAGTGATGAAGGCGATCGCCGAAAAATACACCCTTGCCCCGCGCAAATAACGGCCGCCGCTTTTAAGGTTCATCTATGAGCAGGAGCTCTCATGCAAATCGATGCCCACGACGTTCTTCTCGTCATCGACGTGCAAAATGATTTTTGTCCCGGTGGCGCGCTCGCCGTCCCCCGCGGCGATGAGGTCATCGCGCCCATCCATCGCGTCGCGCCGCAATTCGAGCACATCATGCTTGACTCAAGACTGGCATCCATCCAATCATTTCTCTTTCGCCGCATCGCATCCCGGCAAAAAGCCCTATGATTCGATCGACCTCGCCTACGGCCCGCAAACGCTGTGGCCTCCGCACTGCGTCCAGGGCACGCGCGGCGCGGAGTTCCATCCCTCGCTCCAGCTCACGCGGGCCGAGCTGATCCTGCGCAAAGGCTTTCGCCCGCAGATCGATTCCTATTCGGCCTTCTTTGAGAATGACCGCTCCACGCCCACCGGTCTTGCCGGCTATCTGCGCGAGCGCGGTCTAACGCGCGTCTTTCTCGCCGGCCTCGCCTACGACTACTGCGTCGGCTACTCCGCTCTCGACGCGCGCCGCTTAGGTTTGCCGGCGTTCGTGTTGCGCGATGCCTGCCGCGCCATCGACCTCAATGGCTCCGCAGCCGCCATGGATGCCGAGTTCGCCAAAGCCGGCGTCACCGTCATCAACTCCGCCGAGCTTTCCGCATGAGCCCGCGCGCCCTACAATCGCTTCAGGCCGATCGAGCCGCTCGCTTCTCAGCACGTATGTCCCGCAACTTCTACATCCTCGCCGCCACGCTCGGATTCTTCGCCCTCATCTCCGGCGTCATGACGCTCGTGCCATCGAGCTTTCAGCCCGGCCTACCCGCCAACGGCTCGCTCTGGCGCACCCTGGCTCTGCTGCTTCTGCTCGCTGGCCTGGCCTCGGCGCTGGTCGGCGTCCTCAGCAATCTCTTTGAGCAGGTTGACCGCCGCAGCGAGGAAACGCGCCGCGCCGCGCGAAGCAAGCGCCGCGGCAATCGCAATCCCTGAGCAACGTTCCGCAAAGAACCGGCCGATCAAATTAGAATGAAGAAGTGCGGGCCGCGTGTCCGCACAGGATTGAGCAGGCGCGAATGTACGAAGTTACCGTCGAGGCGGATTTTTCCTCCGGCCACTATCTCCGCAACTACAAAGGCAAGTGCGAGAACCCGCACGGCCACAACTACAAGGTCCGCGTCACGCTGGCCGGCGCTACGCTCGATGAGGCCGGTCTGCTCCTCGACTTCAAGCTGCTCAAGCACGTGCTTCGCCCCATCGTCGATCGTATCGACCACCAGATGCTGAACGATCTTGAGCCGTTCACCACGCTCAATCCCTCGGCCGAAAACATCGCCAAGTACTTCTACGAGCAGACCAATAGCCAGCTTGCCGGAATGACCGCGGGCCGCGTGCGCGTCAAAGACTGCACCATCTGGGAAACCGACACCACGACCGCAACGTACTTCGAATAAGTGCCCTTACAAGGGCTTGCGCCCCACAAGAATCCGCAGCGGCGGAAACGTTCCAGTCCAGTCGAGCGGAAACATTTCAACAGACAGACCGCTGGCCGTGAAAGCCGTAGCGTACTCGCTCATGTGCCGAAAGTCCGAGATGATGGCGACACCGCCCGGTTTGAGCACGCGCGTGATCTCGCGGCATGCCATCGCCCGGCCTGACGCTTCATAGATGTTATGCAAGCAGAGGTTGGAAAGCACGACATCGAATGCGCCATCGGAAAAACTCATTTTTCGCGCATCCTCGCTCTTGACTGTCGTCTCAGCACCCACACCTTCCAACGCGATGTTGCTGACCACAGCTTCCGGCGCATTGCCTGAAAGATCCTCGATATTCCAGATGTCGATTCCCGTTGCATGTCCCGTGCTCAACCGCTTGGCCGCTCCGATCAAAAGCATTCCGCGTCCTGTGCCCACGTCGAGCACGTTTTCCGCCCCGGCCCAAGAAACTTTTTCAAGCATTCGGTCACGATGACGGAACTTGCCCACCCTGGCGTAGACGTACATCAGTACCGCGGGCACAATGAACCCAGGCGCGGAATACAGGAGCCCGGGGTTGAGAATGAACGTGAGATTCCCAATTGTCAGCCGGGGAAAAGCGAGAGCGAGTGCAATACAGAGCGCCCCGCCAATGAGCAAATTGCGTATCACATTCGGAGCGTCGATTCCGTAGTTGGGCTTCTTCATGGTCGCACCCCCGCACGCATGCACTCGAACCATGGGATGGAAGGCATGCTATTACCCTCTACCCGGATCGGCTTTGCCGTCGCGTCAGTTCATCTGGTTCGATTTCGACTGCAGATATTTGTCGAAGGGAATTTCAAAGTAGAAGAGCTGTTTGCCGTCCGCATCGCGCAGATCGTGCAGATAGAGCTTGCCCCCTGCCAACGGGTTCTTCAGGCCGGAGACGTCGTAAAACAGAAATCCGGCGCGCGTGGTGTGCGGTTCCACCGCCAGGGCGGAATACTCGAAAGTGTTAAAGTCGTCCTCGATTTCCTTGATGCTTCCCGTGGGCTTCACGTGGAGCGGCGGCAGCGGCGAAGGCAATGGGATCCTCGATCCCTCTCGCTCCTTGCGCGTCATCATCCGCTCCACATCCTCCGGCTCGGCGGCGCGGATACGGTCGCCCTCCGCCGTCTCAAACAGAATCCGCGCATCGGAAAGCGAAATCGGACGGTCGCCAAGGTTGGTCACGATCAGCCGTATCGGCATCACGTCGTGGCCCAGGTAATCCACGCGGAAAATGGACTCTTTTTCCCGCGTATCGTAAGGCTCGGCCGCGATGGCCACGTGCTCTTCCTGATGAATTTCGACTGCCGGAAACGAAGTCGCCGGCTGCACCGGGGGCGGCACGCGATCGCTTGCCGTTACCGGCAGCGCCAACCAGAGCAACAACAACGGGATTGCCCGCAAAATTTTCATCGCGCTCAACTGTATCATTCTTTGATTGGACGCCCTAGGATTAGACCTGCACGACGCTGGTTCGTTTACGCATGATCCTTTTTTTCTATAACCTTGCGCTGTTCGTGGTTCTTGTTGCCGGCGCGCCCTGGTGGTTGTGGCGCATGGCCACCACGCGTAAATACCGCGAGGGGCTCATGGAGCGCCTGGGGCGCGTTCCGCGAAGACTGGTTTTTGACTCCGCTCCCTCTGATCGCCCGGTGATCTGGCTCCATGCCGTTTCCGTCGGCGAAGTTCTCGCCATCACGCGCCTGGTCAAGGACCTTGAATCGGCGCTGCCTGATCATGTCCTCGTCGTCTCCACCACCACGCGCACCGGCCAGGCTCTGGCCCGCGAGCGCTTCGCGTCGAATCGTGTGTTTTACTGTCCATTAGATCTGCCCTGGGCCGTCACTGCTTATCTCAACGCGCTCCAGCCTCGCTTGCTCATCCTCGCTGAAACCGAGTTCTGGCCCAATCTGCTTCATGACTGTTTCCGCCGCGAGTATTCCCGTCGCCGTGGTCAACGCCCGCATCTCCAACCGTTCCTGGCCGCGCTACCAAAGGCTGCGCCGCCTCTGGCGTCCGCTGCTGTCGCAACTCAGTCGCGTCCTTGCGCAAAGCCAGACCGACGCCGACCGTCTCCTCGCGCTTGGATGCGATCCCAGTCGCGTCTCCGTTTCCGGCAATCTCAAGTTCGACGTGCGTGTCGCCCAGGAATCCGAAGCCACCCGCTGGCTGAAGTCCATGTCCGCCGGTCTTCGATTCGTCGTCGCCGGCAGCACGCTTGATGGGGAGGAGTCCGCGCTCATCGAAGCATGGCCCCGCCTCCTTGCCGACGATCCGCAGCTTGTCCTCATCCTTGCGCCGCGTCATCCTGAGCGTTTCAGCGCCGTCGCAACCCTTCTCGATAAAGCCGGCGCTCTCTCGACCAGGCGTTCCAGTTGGACCTCTCAGTCATCGGCCGCGGCACGCGCAACTCGCCCACTCCGGCCCGGTGAAATGGTTCTTCTCGATTCCATCGGCGAGCTGGCTTCTGTTTATTCGCTGGCCGCGGTTGCATTCGTCGGCGGCAGCCTTGTTCCTGCCGGCGGCCATAATCCTCTGGAGCCTGCACAGTTCGCTGTCCCCATCGTCATGGGCCCTCACTACGCCAACTTCGCGGCGATTACCGACAGCTTGCGTGAAGCCAACGCGCTACGCATCGCTGCAAAAGTCGATCTGGCCTCGATCCTCATCGAACTTCTTACTAATCGCGCAGCCGCTGAAGCCATGGGCAAGCGCGCCAGGGAAGTCTTCGACCGCCAGGCCGGCGCCACCGATCGCTGCGTTGCCGCAATCCGCGAACTCCTCGTAGCAAATTCCAGTCAGGAGCGCAGGCCATGAACTCCAGCGCCTGCCGCGCGCCCGCTGCTTTGGCCTCTCGTTCCGGTTTACCGGCTCGCTCTCGCGCTGCGCGAGTTGCAATTCCGCACCGGCCTCAAACCCATCCGCCGTCTCCGCTGGCCTGTCGTCAGCATCGGCAATCTCTCCACCGGCGGGGCAGGGAAGACTCCACTCACCATCGCCCTTGCCAAAGCCCTCACCGCTCGCGGCCTGCATATCGATGTGCTTTCGCGCGGCTACGGCCGGAGTTCCACGCGTCCACTTTTGGTTGACCCCAATGGCACAGCGGAAGAATTCGGCGACGAGCCATTGCTCATCGCGCGCGGCGCCCACGTCTCCGTCTACGTCGCCGCCGAACGCTACCAAGCCGGCCTGCTCGCCGAAGCAACGGCCGAAGCGCCGCAAAATGCCGAAGAAAGCCGCAAGCCTAAAGCTCACATATTGGACGATGGCTTCCAGCATCGCCAGCTCGCCCGCGACATCGACATTCTGCTTCTCAGCCGCAGCGACCTGAGCGACCATCTTCTTCCCGCCGGCAATCTTCGCGAAGCCATTGCGTGCGGCGCTGCGTGCACACGTCGTCGCAATCCCCGCAGACGAACCCGAAGTTGAAGCGCAACTCAAATCCATGGGCTGGCAGGGAACCGTCTGGCGCATTCGCCGCCGCATGGAAATCCCACAACTCGACGGCCCCGTCGCCGCCTTCTGCGGCATCGCGCGCCCCGAACAATTCTTCCAGGGCCTCGAATCAGCCGGCGTCAAGCTCGCCGCCCGAACCACCTTCGCCGACCACCACAACTACACCGCCGCCGACCTCGCCCGCATTGAATCCCAAGCCCGCGCCGCCGGAGCCACAGCCCTCCTCACTACAGAAAAGGACCGCATCCGCTTAGCCGCGCTCGCGCAAACAATGCCCACGGCCCTGCCGCTCGTGACCGTTTCTTTCCACATTGAAATTGCGGATGAGGGCGCGGCGATCGACTGGCTCGTAGCCCGCCTTCGGCAACCCTCGTCGAACTAGTCCACGCGGGAGTTTGTTTCTCCGCTAAAACGAATCGATCAGAAAACCAGTTTGAAAATGTCGCCGTCGCCGTCGATGCCGACGCCCTTGATCTCATTCAGGCCCTCTTCCGTGTCGGGCCGATAGAGCTCAACATGGAGGATGGTGCCTTTGCTTCCTGTGAGCGTGCTCTGCAAGTGCAGTTTGGCTCCTAGGATATGCGCGGTATAAAAGCCTTGCCCGTAAACTCTATCCCAGGCGGATGAGAGGTCGGGCGATGCGTTCGCGCTGCCTTGGGCTCCCTGGGTTGGTTTTTGACTGACCATGCTCCAGGTGCCTTTACACTCTTCGCCATTGGCAAACACCACCGTGAAATGGCCTGAGCTAAAGACTCCCGTCACCTTGGCGCTGAAGACCGGAGGAGGTGTCTGTGTTGCCAGCGGCCCCTGAACCGGATAGACCCGCCCATTGAATTGGCATCCCGAAAGGATGCACACCCCAAGCACCAGGAGTGCAATCAAGATCTTCGCTTTCATGACTGGACCCTCTTACCGAGGTAGACGACTGTTTGAGCCGATAAGTTGCGATTGTGATGCAGCTTACAGCCGCTCTGCCACCGGGATCCACGGCGAAGGATACACCGGCCCAATATATTCAGCGCGCGGGCGAATCAGCCGGTTGTCGTCGAGCTGCTCAATCACATGCGCCGCCCAGCCGGCGATGCGGCTCACCGCGAAGATCGGCGTATACAAATCGATATCGATGCCCAGCGTGGCATACGTTGAAGCCGAATAGAAATCCACGTTCGCGTTCAGCTTCTTGTCCTGATTAATGTAGAGCTCGATCGCCCGCGACATCTCATACCATTTGGGCTGGCCGGAATCCTCGCCGAGCTGCTTGCTCATCTTGCGCAGGTGCGTGGCCCGCGGGTCTTCCGTCTTGTACACGCGATGCCCGAAGCCCGAAATCTTCTGCTTCGCCGCCAGCATGTTCCTCACGTACTCCACCGGATCGGCGCCCTGCTTGTCGATCGTCAAGCAGCAGCCGCATCACGCCTTCGTTGGCGCCGCCGTGCAGCGGGCCCTTCAGCGCGCCAATGGCGCCGGTAATTGCGGAGTGGATGTCGGAGAGGGTTGCGGCGATCACGCGGGCTGCGAAGGTTGAGGCGTTCAGTTCGTGGTCGGCATGAAGAATAAGTGCGATATCCAAAGTTCGTGTGGCCGTCTCTGAAGGCTTCTCCCCGTTCAGCATCCACAAAAAATTCCCGGCATGCGTCAGCGAGCGGTCCGGCGGCACAATCTCCTTGCCCTTGCGCAGCCGGTCGTAAATCGCCACAATCATCGCAATCTGCGCCGTCAGGTTGTAGGCCTTGCGCACGTTCGCGTCGTGCGAGTTGTCTTTTTCGTCGGCGTCGTAAAAGCTCAGCGCCGAAACCGTCGTCCGCAGCACCTCCATCGGCGTGGCCGACCTGGGAAAGCTGCGCAGCATGTCCACCACCCGCTGATCCAGCGACCGCGCCAGCGTAAGTTGCGCACAGAACTCGCGCAAGGCCAGCGCATTCGGCAGCAGCCCGTTCCACAGCAGGTATGTGCATTCTTCAAAAGTCGAGTGCTCGGCCAGCTCGTGAATGTCGATGCCCCGGTAGGACAGGATGCCCGCTTCTCCGTCGATCCAGCAGATGCCGGAGTTCGCGGCGACAATTCCCTCCAGGCCCTTTCCTGCGACAGCAGTCGACATAGCCTTTTTTTCTCCCTCTATTTAATGGCATTCGAACGATGCGGCGGAGTTCCGGCCGCTCAAAACCGTGCCCGGCGCCGAAATATGCAGTAAAGATGTTTATAACGTAGCCGTTCCATCCTTGTCACGGAACGTGGGACGCCAGCCCGCGCCACCCGCCAACGTTACCGATGTGTCCGGAAGCACTATCATCCCTCACCCAGCCGATTTATCCTGTAGATTCACCAAGCGAACCGATTGCAAATCCCGGCTTCTGCCGGGGCCTGCCAATGGGTAACATTGTGAATTACGGGGATTTCCGGATTGAATGAGACAATTTCCCCCTTTTGCGGCGTCTAACCGGACTAGATGTCGCCATTAAGCTGGGCCCATTACGCCGGGCACATTATCGCGTTCCACACAGAATGCCCGCGCACGAAAGGTAAATCATGAGTGATGTTGAAGAAGCTCCACGAACTTACTCCGGCGCTCTGTTGGCCGCAATCGCCATTGCTTTGCTGGCCGCTGTTGGAAGCCTGGTTTGGTGCTTCACGCTGACCAGCAAGCTGGGCACCGCGCAGGCCGAGCTGGCCGATGCCAAACAGCAGGACACGCAATTGGCCGCCGAACTCCGCGAAACCAATGCCCGCCTGAAAGTTGCCACCGACGAACTCGGCAAATCCGTCGGCCTCACGCAGAAGGAACTCGAAGAGCGCGCCCAGGCCATCGTCCAGCGCGAGGAAGCCGATGAGAACGCCGAAAAGCAGACGGCGCAGCAGGTCAACGGCATGTCGACCGACCTCACCAACGTGAAGACCGACGTCGGCGGCGTCAAAACCGACCTGACCAAGACGCAGGGCGACCTGGCCAATACCAACAGCGAGCTCCAGTCCGTGAAAGGCGACTTAAGCGGCACCAACAGCATCATCGCTCGCAACCACGATGAGCTCGTCACCCTGGAGCACAAGGGCGATCGCAACTTCTATGAGTTCTCGCTCGACAAGGGCCAGAAGAAGCCTGTTGGCACGGTTTCGCTTGAATTGAGAAGGACCGACGCCCGGCACAACAAGTTCACGATCGACATCTATCGCCGACGACAAAGTCTACGAGAAGAAAGACCGCAACGTGAACGAGCCTTTGCAGTTCTACAGCGGCAAAGACCAGGCGCTCTACGAGATCGTAGTCAACAACATCAATTCAAGAAATGAGATTGCGGGCTATCTCTCCACGCCCAAGGGCGCGCCCGTTCCGCCTACTGTTCAGTAATTGGAACCTGGGGCGCGATCGTAAGGCTGGGCTGGTAACGGAAACTGAAGGTGAAGTCCAGCTTCTTGCGCGCGTCCCAATCCTGTTTCGCCATTCTGAAAGCCGAAACAAATGTGCCCTGGACCGTCTGCCCTGGGTTAATCGTCGTGTCCAGCGGCGATAGCGGAGCGTTGTGCGGCACGGGAATATTCGGGTAAGCGACAAAGATCCGCTCGTAGTCGCCAGTGTTAGCTGCGTAGCTTGAGTGGATGCCGTCGGCCAGCGTGGCATTGGTCAGCACATTTGCCAGGTACAGCGGATGATTGGTATGGTTCGTGAGCTTCACCTGCGTGAACACCATCACCTGGTCCACTTCCTCTTTGGCCATGGCCGCGCCGCTGGCGTCAAACCCTGAAGTCTCCGTGTGCTGCGGATGCGCCCACACCGCTACGATCTCTCCCGTCGCGATGGGCGGCGTCCGCTCTAGGAATACGTAAGCCCCAATGGCGATGCTCACCACAACAGTCGCCGTAATGGTAGCCCACACCACGTGACTGGACCCTTTGGTCAGCTCTTCGCCCAGCGCGGCGTCGTCCACTTCCGCTCGTCCTGTTGTAGCAAGCTCATGGGGACCTCCAACCTTGCTGCGCCTAATGGTAATCCCAATCCATCACAACAAGCCAAGCCTGCCCACGTCCCGGCCCAATCCCTTTGTGCTCAATCGTGGTGACCTTTGGGGGATGCAGTGGTTGGTAGGTCGGGCGGTAGGTCGGGGTCTTACATGCCGCGGGAAAACTCGGACTGGAGCGCTTTGTAACAAGGGCACGGCTTCAGCCGGGCCGATTAAGCCAGCAAAATGGGTCTGGGCTTCAGCCCCTGAGGGATGTTCTCTTCCCCGCTGGCGACTTTTTCCGCAGCCTTGCCCAGCCGCTGCGGGACGTTTTTCAAACTGCCCCGCCGCCGATCTAGGCCCTCGCCCTCAACCCCGCCAGAAACCCCTCCGCCTCCCGCGTATTCAGCACATCCTCCGGCGTCAGCCACGCTCGCCGTAACTGCTTCGCGCCGTACCCCATCTTCCCCAGGTTGCGGCTGTCGTGCGAGTCCGACGACATCACGATCTTGCAGCCCAGCTCCTTGGCCAGCCGCAGATCGTGGTCGTTCAAGTCCAGCCGCTCCGGCGCGGCATTGTGTTCCATGGCCACGCCCAGCTCCGCCGCGCGCTTCAGCACCGCCGGCCAGATCCAGCGCAAACGGCTCCCGGCGCAGCAGCAGCCGCCCCGTCGGATGGCCCAGAATCCGCACAGTCGGATTCTCAATCGCCCTCACCACGCGCGCCGTCATCTCTTCGCGGCTCTGTTCAAACCGCGTATGCACGCTGGCAATCACCACATCCATCTGCGCCAGCACTTCGTCGTCCAGGTCCAGCGCCCCGTCGGCCAGAATGTCCACCTCGATGCCGGTGAATACCCGGATCTTTCCCTCCATCGCCCGATCCACGGCGCGCACTTGCTTCATCTGTTCGAGCGCCCGCTTCTCGTCCATCCCATTCGTCATGGCCAGGTTCTTCGAGTGGTCGGTGATCGCGATATATCCATACCCGCAAGCCAGCGCCGCCTCGGCCATCTCGCGGATCGAATTCCGCCCGTCGCTGGCCGTCGTGTGCATGTGCACGTCGCCGCGTATGTCGCCGAGCTTCACCACGTGCGGCAGTTCGTGCGCAACCGCCGCGTCCATCTCGCCCAGGTTCTCGCGCATCTCCGGCGGAATCCAGTCCATCCCCAGCGCCGCGTAAATCTCCTCCTCCGTCGCCGCCGCCACGGTCGATCCATCGTCAAGCCGCGCCAGCGCCCACTCACTCAGCGTGTAGCCCATCTTCAGCGCCCGCTGCCGCAGCGTCACATTGTGCGCCTTTGAGCCGGTGAAATATTGCAGCGCGGCGCCGTAGCTCGCCTCCGGCAACAGCCGCACGTCCACCTGCAAGCCCTGGTCCACGTGAAAGCTCACCTTGTTCTCGCCTTTGGCGATCATGTCGTGAATGCCGGGATACGCGGCCACGTGCTCCACGGCCCCTGCGTTTTTTCCGGGGTGCACGCCGGGCCTGTCACCAGCAAATCCAGATCGCCCACGGTCTCTCGCCCCCGCCGCAGCGATCCAGCCGGCGTCACCCTTTCAATTCCTTTGAATTTCAGAAGGTAGGCCGCAATCCGTTCCGCCTCCTCCTCGGCCACGTCGATCCGGAACCGCCCGGCGCTCCGCCGGTAATCCTCGATTCCTTTCTGCAGTTTTTCAATCTGCTTCGCGCCCATCCGCGGCAGGCCATTCAGCCGCCCCGCCGCGATCGCCTCCGCAAGCTGCCCCACACTATCGGTCTTGGCGTTGCCGATCACTCCCGCATCCCAAAGCAGCGCCACCGTCTTCGGCCCCATCCCCGGCAGCTTCAGCAGCTCCAGAACGCCCGCCCCATATTTGGCCAGCAATTCATCTCGTTGCGGCAAGCGTGCCCGTCGCGGCAATGGACTGAAGGTTTGCCGCCATGCTCTTGCCGATTCCGTCGATCGCGAGCAGCCGCGCCGTATCGTTTGCCGCCTCCACCAGATCGACCGTTGTCTGCTCCGCCGCATCCGCCGCGCGGCGGTAGCTCCGAATGCGGAAGCTGTCTGCCCCATCGATCTCCATCAAATCGGCCGTCTCCGCCAGCAGCCGCGCCATCGTCTTGTTGTCCATTTGATCGCTCCGCCAGCAGTATGCCGCATCCGCCGCGATTCAGGCCACTGCACGCACTTCCGCGCCCGGATCCGCGACAACCTTGCAGACACCGAAACCCTGCAACGATCAAATGTGACGAGAAGAAATGCAGAAGTGTGACGAGGCGAAATCCAGAAGTGTGATGAGGCGAAATCCAGAAGTGTGATTAGAAGAAATGTAGAGGGCACAACTCACCTCTACCGCCGGGCGGCGGTCTTGCGGGTACGCCCGGGAGCCCTACCTCCGCCTACGCGGCGTTGTGGGCGCTTGCAGTATCCCGATTGCGGATGACGGCGTCCGCCTGCGGGCCTTTCTGACCTTCAACGATGTCGAACTCGACCTCGTCGCCTTCTTTGAGCGTTTTGTATCCGTCCAGTTGGATTGCTGAGTAGTGGACGAATACATCCGGCCCGTCTTCGCGTCCGATGAATCCGTAGCCCTTGGCGTTGTTAAACCACTTGACCTTTCCTTTGTACTGAGCCACAGCTTCCTGCCTTCTTTCTTTTTGTGGAATACGGCGGGAGGATGTCGGGGAATCTCCGCCGATATTTATTAAGACGCCGAAAGGACGCGAAAGGTTGATCGAACTTCGTTTTGTGCCACAACGTGGAACCTGGCCAGAGCCCCGCGTAAGCAGGAGGCAGGCGTGTTCCAGCAAAAACATCGCGCAGAGGAAGGCCGTCTTTGCGTGCTACTTCTTTCCTCGGCGGCTCTTGATCCGGTCGTATAAAAGCACGCTGCTCAGCGTTTTACCGTCCAGAATTGCGCCTTTTTCGATCGCCTTCACAACGTCTTTCAGCTTCACCAGCCTCAGCTCGATCTGCTCGTCCTCTTCCGGATGGTCCGCACCTGGTTCGAGCCCCTCGGCAAGAAAAACTTTCATTGATTCGCCCAGAAACCCCGGGCTGGCGTAGTACTCCACCAGCGGCCGCCACTTCTTCGCCCGATATCCTGTCTCCTCAGCCAGTTCCCGCTTGGCGCCTTCCAGCGCATCCTCGCCCGGCTCCAGCTTTCCCGCCGGCAATTCCCACAGGTACTGGTTTGCCGCGTGGCGGTATTGCCGCTCCATCACAATCCACGGATTCTTCTTGCTCTTCGAGTTGTCGATCGCCAGAATCACCACGCTCCCGTTGTGGCGAATCACGTCGCGCTCGTTGCGCTTTCCATCCGGCTCAATCAGCTTGTCGTGCAGCACGCGGAACAGCGGTCCCGTATACACAACCTCCGAGCTCACGATCGTCGCCCGCTGAACCACCGTTGCCTTCGCAATCTTCCCCGCCTTCACCTTCTTCGTCTTTGATTTCGCCGCCATTTCATCCCCTTTTTGTCGAGACGTTTTATTCATCTCAATTCAACACGAGTATACGCACTCGCCGCAGCAAGGTTTATGCCGAGCACGACTCAAATGCCGCCGTGCTGTCATCCCGACGCTGAGCTTGCGAAGCGGAAGGATCTGCGGTTGCCTTTCACGGAAATTGAAAACCACTGCCTTCGGGGTTTCCAGCGATAGGACAACATCGCAAAGAATCCGGCTGAAATAGATCGAGTTAAAATGGTGCGCCAAGACCAGCGGTCGGCGATGATCAGTGAAGATCTGCAATGTTCCCAAGAGTTAAATTAGAGTCAGTCTTGTATCAGGGCATGACTTCAGTCATGCTGCATACGCCGCAGGAAAATGTAAAGGGCTTTACAGGCTGCGGAAAAACTGCATCGAAGGAGCACGAAGTGTCAGGGCACGACTTCAGTCGTGCCGTATGTGCTGCAAATCGAGTTCGGCTTTAGCCGCTGAGGGATAGTTTTCCTCCCCTCGGCGACTTTATCCGCAGCCTCTTTAGCCTCTGCGGGACAATTCCCTCAGACTCTTTCACCCCTTCCTGCATCGCCCCGCCCCGCCGTGGCATCCTTAACAGAGCATCAAATTCAAAATCTCGCGCCAGCGCTTTTACCCCAGCCCAAACGAGCCACCAGTGAACGAATCCTTGAAAGCCGATTGTTATCCAGTAACCGCAATGCCCGGCCAGAGCCGCCTCTTTCTCGACTTTTGTGCCGGGGGGCTGCCCGCCTTTCTTGCCTTTGGATGAGATCGAGCATGCGCCGAAGCCACGCCCCGCGCACTGGCCTGAGCTTGTTCACCTCGTATCCGAACAAAACCCTTCTCCAGCCGCAGAAGATTCGCTCGCCGCTCTCGCCGAGGGTGCCGGCACAGTCCTTACCGGGCAACAGGTTGGATTGTTCGGCGGGCCGCTGTACACACCACTCAAAGCCGCCACCGCAATCGCCCGAGCGCGCAAGTCCACCGCCGCAGGCCATCCCCACGCCGCAATATTCTGGTTGGCGAGCGAAGATCACGATTTCGCCGAAGTCGATCACGTCACCTTTCCCGCCGGTCGCGAGCTAACCACGCTCACCTACGAGAAGGCGCCTGACGTCCGCAATCCCCGCCGGCCGCATCAGTTTTGACGAATCTATCGTCTCGCTTGTGGCCCGCGCCGCCGAACTCCTCGGCCCCTCCGAGACAACCGACGCACTCGTCGCAGCCTACAAACCGGGCCGCACCTTCGCCCAGGCCTTCGGCGATTTCTACGCTGCACTCTTCGCCGCGCAGGGCCTTCTCATCGTCGACGCCGCCGGCCGCGAATTCCATCGCCTCGGCGCGCCTGTCCTCCGCGCTGCCATCGAGCGCGCCGACGAGTTTCACTCCGCACTCACCGAACGCGGCCAGGCCCTCGAAGCCGCGGGCTATCACGTTCAGGTCGCCGTCGCTCCGCAGTCGAGCCTCTTTTCCTCATTGACGTAGAAATCCGGCGCGCGCAACGCTCTTCGCCGCACCGCGCCCACCGCCGCCGAGCCCAACGGCCTCTGGCACGCCGACCACCAGACCTACTCCACAGCCGATCTTCTCGGCATCCTCGACGTCCGAGCCCGAGCGCATCTCGCCCGCGGCCCTTCTCCGCCCCGTCTTTCAGGATTTTCTCTTCGGGACAACGGCGCAGGTTGGCGGCCCTGCCGAAATCGCCTACCTCGCGCAGTCCACGGTTCTCTTCGAGCGCATTCTGGGCCGCCAGACCCCGCCCATCGCCCGATTCTCCGCCACGCTCATCGAGCCTTCCATCGCCGAGCTGCTCCGCAAACACGATCTCTCCCTCGACCAGGTTTTCGCCGAGGAGAATGCCGCCGCGCTCGCCCTGCGTTTGGCCGCCCGCTCCATGCCCATCGAGACCAAACAGAAATTGGCCGCCGCCGGCAACGCCCTCGACACCGAATTGAACACGCTTGTCGCTTGGCTGCAATCGCAGGACCAGGGCCTCGGCCAATCAGCCGATACCGCCGCCGGTAAAATGCGCTACCAGATGAATCGTCTGCGCACTCTCGCCGCCAACTTCCAGCTCCAGCGTGAAACCACTCTCACCCGCCACGCCAACTCCATCTTCAACGCCCTCTATCCCGGCGGAGTCCTCCAGGAGCGCGTCCACGGCGGGGCCTACTACTTCGCCCGCTACGGCCTCTCGCTCGCCGAAACCCTCTCGGAGCAAGCCGCCAGCCTCTGCCCCGGCCACGCCGCCCTCTGGCTGTGAAATCCACGCATCAGGTTTCAGGTGTCAGGTGCTTACCTATTCCTGATTCCAGATGTCAGTGGTCAGTTACTTCGCCTATCGCCGGAAAAAGTTGAGCTGGGGAATTGCCGTGTTCCCGTGGTTTTTCGCCCATCGGCAAATCAGCCCGCGTTAGCGGGCGAAATAAGCTAGCCCCAGGCGCGAGCCTGGGGTTCCAGACCACAACCTGTACGCGAGCCCGCTTTAGCGTGCGAAAGATGAATCTGCACGCCGGCTCGAATCCAACCCGCTAACTCCGCGAGCGGCTGTCAAGCCCCCGCGAATCTCCCGCTCCCGCTCACTCATTCACTAACTCACTGATTTCTAATTCACTTATTCACTCCTTCACTCCTTCACTTTTTTCCATCAAGTTTGCCGATCATTTCCCCCTTCCGGCGCATACTCATTTCATGGTCTTCAATCAGAACTTCATTTCCGCGCCTGAATACTGGGCGATGGCCAACCCTCGTCACACCGCCCATAAAGGCTGATCGCGCGAGAATTTTTTTATAAATCGCCCTTCTTTAGGTTCACTTTTCCGGTACTTAAGTCACGTGAATCATTAGGATCAATGGCTTACCTGTTAACCAACCACTAAACACTCTATTATCTCTTTGGTAAACATCTTCCCCCGCCCCTTTAAATAGGAGAACTACGAGCGCAGTTTGCCCTGATCTCTGCTCTCTAGTCTCTGGTCTCTACTCTCCGCTCTCTTTTCTCTGTTCCCTCGTCCCCTCGGCCCTTTGTTCCCTCGTTCCCTCGCTCCCTCGTTCCCTCGTTCCCTCGGTCCCTGCCTTCATGGTCCCTGCCTTTATACTTCTCCCGAAACGCCCCGAGGTCTTCATGAAGCAGCTCTTCGCATTCCTCATCGCGGCAGCACTGGCCGTCCCCTCGGCCCGCGCGCAACTGGCCAATTGCGCCACACCCGGCACAGACAACAACTTCCTCGGCATCCAGACCATCAAGCTCTGGCCCGGAACTCCGCCAGGAGACAAAACGCCGGGAGTTGGGACAACGCCCCCAACCAAAAGCGAACCGTGCAGCGACACGCCCGCGCTCACCATCTTCAGTCCGCGCGCAGGCGCCGGCAACGGTTCGGCCGTCGTCATCTTTCCCGGTGGCGCATACACTCATCTCGCCGGCGATCTTGAGGGCCGCGAAGTTGCCGATTGGTTCACCGCTCGCGGGTTTCAGGCCTTTATCCTCAGCTACCGCCTCACTTCGCAAGGCTACCTGCTGCCCGTACCGCTCCTCGATGCACGCCGCGCCATCCAAACCATCCGCGCCCGCGCCGACGATTACCACATCGATCCCAATCGCATTGTCGTGATCGGCTTCTCCGCCGGCGGCCATCTCGCCGCCCTCGCCGGAACCCAATTTGTTCCTGCCAATCCCGGCGCCGACGATCCAATCGACCGCGCTTCCAGCCGTCCCGACTACCTCGTACTCGGCTATCCCTGGCTCGATGCCATCACCAAAGACACCACGTTCCTGAGCTACTGCAAAATCCTCAACCTCATGGATTCGTGCGACGATCTCCGCGCTAAATACGATCCCATTCTGTTCGTCACCAAAGACACCCCGCCCACCTTCATCTACCAAACCTTTGCCGACAAAACGGTCTCTCCGGCGGCGAGCATCGAGTTCTATCAGGAGCTGCTCAAGGCCCAAGTTCCCTCGGAGCTGCACGTCTTCCCAAACGGCGGGCACGGCAGCGGCCTCGGCAAAGGCGATCCCGTGCTCGGCCAGTGGCCCAGCCTGCTTGAGAGCTGGCTCCGTGGCCAAGGCCTGCTCACAGTGGAGAAGGCGGCCGGCCAGCGGTAGGCCGGAGATTTATTCCCGGCAATGAGATCGACGTCACATCGGGGCCTTCATGCCCTGAGGTATGCTTTCGCAAAACTCAGGCCGACTTATGCGCTCACCACCTCGACCTATGGGCGCTGAGCGATCTTTGAAAGGGATGCGAACGAACTGAGGAACCTTCGGCCGTCGGCTTCCGTATCGAACCAGAGAGCGCCATCCCCGCGCTAGAAGTTACTGCATGCGCATGGGGGATGAAATGAACTCAACGATCGTCCATCAAAACTTTACAAAATCCACGGCATCTCGTCTGGCCAGGATTGCCGGCGCCTTCTACGTGCTGAACATTGCGACCGCAATGTACAGCACTTTCGGACCGCAAAACCACCTTTCATTCATCCTCGGGATCGTGGCGACGGCCGCCTACATCGCCGTCACCCTTCTTTTTTACTTCCTGTTCAAGCCGGTGAACAGGAATTTGTCGCTGCTCGCTGGTTGCATCAGCTTGCTGGGGTGCGGTGTCGGATGGCACTGGCCCCCTCTGAATACCAGCCCCCTCGTCTTCTTTGCTTTCTATTGCATACTGATCGGCTACCTGATCCTGCGTTCCACTTTCCTGCCGCGCTTTCTGGGCGTCTTGATGATTCTTGCCGGGATTGGCTATACGGCCTACTTGTGGCCTCATTTCGCTCAAGCCGTCTTTCCCTATGACGTCATCCCCGGCGCGGTCGGCGAGTGGACGCTAACGGTCTGGTTGCTGGTAAAGGGAGTGAACGACGAACGGTGGGCGGAACAGGCGAGAGCTGAAGGTCGGCGGCCATGATCGACGGCCGGCGCGAAAAAATGCCCCGAAAAATTAAGAAGCGGGCATCCGGCTCTGGGAGTGGAAGGATATCCCAAAACCGGCTGCCCGCTGGACCCTGGTCCGGGTCTAGGTGGTAGTTCCAGTGTAGGTCCGATTTGGGTAATAGCAAGCCCTTTTTTATGTAAATTTCCCGTTTCGTGACTCGCGTCACAGAATGCGGTTTCCGCCGCCCTCCACGCGTTGACTTCGACGCTAGCCCCTGATACAAAAAAGGGTTCCGCATGCGAAAATCGTTAGTGAAGAGGCCCGGCACTCCAGTACCTCCATGCAAGAGATCCTTCAAGCAATCGAAAAATATCTGATTGGCGCCATGCCGACGGCTGCGCTGTTCATCGTGCTGGTCATCGCCTATCAATTCCTGGTGCAAACGCCGCTTACGGCCATGCTTGCCAAACGCCGCGCTCTTACCGAGGGCGCCATGGAAGATGCCCGCAAAGCGGTCGCCGAGGCTGAGGCCAAGACTGCGGAATACGCCGAGCGCCTCCGCCTGGCCCGCGCCGACGCCTATAAGCTTCGCGAGCAGCGCGTCAAGCAGTGGAATGCCGAGCGCGACACGGCCCTCGACGCCGCCCGCAAGGCTGCCGGCGAAAAAGTTCGCCAGGCCAAGGCTGAGTTCGACGCCGAAGCCGACTCTGCCCGCAAAACGATCCAGTCTGCCGCCGCCGATCTTGCCGGCCTCGCTGTTCGCGCCGTCCTGCCCGCCACTGCCGGGGGTTCCCGTTGAAGAATTGCATCCCGACAAACGCTTTCCAGAGGATACGAATTTCCGGCCTCATCCTCTTCGCGGTCTTTGCTGCCGCACTAGCCCTCGCGCCACTCCGCGCCGGAGCTCAAGCGCCGACTGCCGCTCCCCCCAATTCAACCGCCGCCAGCGCGCCGACCGGCGACTCAGCCGGTACGCCGCCTCACAAGGAAGAAGCAGAGCAGGAACAGGAACTTCTGCATGCGCCCGTCGTGCAGTCGCTGGCCCGCATGCTGCATCTAAATCTCAATACAACGATCTACCTTCTGCTGGGGATTAACTTCGCCATCATCTTCTTCGCCATCGCTATCCCGGTTGCCCGGATCATGCCCAAAGTGATTCGCAAGCGCTCCGAGACTCTGAGCGTAGATCTCCAGACAGCGCGCGCAGCCACTGCCGACGCGCAATCCCGCCTCAGCGCTGTCGAGGCCAAACTTGCCGGCCTCGGCCAGGAGATGGAGAAGTTTCGCGCCCAGGTTGAGCAGGACAGTCTCGAAGACGAGAAGCGCATCAAGGCCGCACTCAGCGAAGAAAGCGCGCGCATCGTTGCCGCTGCCGAGCAGGAGATTGGCGTAGCCGCCGCACAGATTCGCCGCGGCCTGCGCGACTTCGCCGCCGATCTCGCCATTGACCAGGCCTCCCGGCAGCTCGCGCTCACCCCCGAGACCGATCGCGCCCTCATCGCCGAATTCGTTGCCGGCGTTTCAGCCGACGCGCCCAGCAAAGGAGGCCGAAACTAGATGCCTGCCTTCGTTGCCCGCTACGCCGAAGCCTTTGCCGATGTCGTAACCGATGCCAAGCTGGACGCGGCCGCCATCGACCGCCAGTTTTCCGACTTTCTCGCCACATGGGAGGGCAGTGCAGAGCTGCGCACGTTCTTTGAGAATCCGGCCATCCCCGCGCCGCAGAAGATCGTCATCCTCGACAAGCTCAACGCCAAACTCGGCATGCAAAAGGAACTGCGCAACCTGATCGCCGTGCTCAGCAATAACGATCGCATCGGCAACGTCGCTGAAGTGGCGGCAGGCTTATCGCAGCATTCTTCAGCGGCAGTTGGGAATTCGCCCCGCCGAAATCGTCACCGCGCGCGAGTTGAGTGCCGGCGAACGCAGCACGTCTGGTCGCGGAACTCGCGAAACTCGCCGGCGCAAAGATTGACCCCAGCTTCAAACTCGACTCATCCATTCTCGGCGGCGCCGTGGTCCGCATCGGCTCCACGGTCTACGACGGCAGCGTGCGCGGCCGTCTCGACCGCCTGAAAGAAGCATTAACTGCCGGCTGACGCCGGGAATTCGCGGTCTCGATGAACTGCGAAATTCGAACTACGAACTAAGAACTGCAAGGAACTCGCTCAATGGCACAGATTAAAGCAGACGAAATCACGCAACTCCTTCGCCAGCAGATCGCGAACTACGACTCCAAGGTCCAGGTCGATGAAGTCGGCACCATCACCTCACTTGGTGACGGCATCGCCCGCATCCACGGCCTCGACAAAGTCATGGCTGGCGAGTTGCTCAGCTTCCCGCACGGCATCGCCGGCCTCGCTCTCTCGCTTGAAGAGGATCAGGTAGGCTCCGTCGTTCTTGGCGACTACACCGAGCTCAAGGAAGGCGAAGAGGTCAAGCGCACCGGCAAGATTCTCTCCGTCCCTGTGGGCCCCGGCCTCATCGGCCGCGTGGTGAATGCTCTCGGCGTGCCCATTGACGACAAGGGCCCCATCGCCTCCAGCGAGTCGCTTCCCATTGAGCGCCTCGCCCCCGGCATCATCGACCGCCAGCCCGTGCGCGAGCCCATGGCCACCGGCCTCAAGGCCATTGACGCCATGATCCCCATCGGCCGCGGCCAGCGCGAGCTCATCATCGGCGACCGCCAGACCGGCAAGACCGCCGTCCTGCTTGACACCATCATCAACAACGCCAAGAACGATCTGATCTGCATCTACTGCGCCATCGGCCAGAAGCGCTCGTCGATTGCGCAGGTCGTGCAAACTCTCACTGAGCACGGCGCAATGGGCCACACCATCATCGTTGCCGCTTCGGCCTCAGAGCCCGCGCCTCTGCTCTATCTCGCGCCCTACGCCGCAACCGCCATGGGCGAGTACTTCCGCGACAACGGCAAGCACGCCCTGGTCATGTACGACGATCTTTCCAAGCACGCCATGGCCTATCGCGAAATCTCGCTCCTGCTGCGCCGCCCGCCGGGCCGCGAAGCCTATCCTGGCGACGTCTTCTATCTCCACTCCCGCTTGCTCGAGCGCTCGTCGAAGATGAGCAAGGAGCGCGGCGGCGGATCGCTCACCGCTCTGCCGGTCATTGAAACCCAGGCCGGCGACGTTTCAGCCTACATTCCCACCAACGTCATCTCCATCACCGACGGCCAGATCTTTCTTGAAACCGACCTCTTCAACTCCGGTGTCCGCCCCGCCGTCAACGTCGGCCTCTCCGTTTCGCGCGTCGGATTCTCGGCCGCCATCAAGGCCGTCAAGCAGGTTGGTTCAACACTCAAGCTCGATCTCGCGCAGTACCGCGAACTCGCGGCATTCGCGCAGTTCGGCTCCGACCTCGATCCACTCACGCAAAAACAGCTCGCCCGCGGCGTCCGGCTCACGGAACTGCTCAAGCAGCCGCAGTTCCACCCGCTCACCTGGCAGCAGCAGATGGTGGTCCTCTTCGCCGGCACGCAGGGCTATCTTGACGATATCCAGGTCCCCGACATTCGCGCCTTCGAAGACGGTCTGCACAAATACTTTGCCGACTCGCAACAGGCGCTTCTCTCTGACATCACGCAAAAGAAGGCCCTCGACGACGATCTCCGCAACAGGCTCCACGCAGCGCTCAAGGAATACTCAACAAACTTCAAGGCGGACCTGGCCGCTGCGAAGGCGTAAGAAAACAGGGATCAGGGATCAGGGTTCAGGGGTCAGAACGGTAAGAGGCAAGCAAGATGGTTCGGTCATTCCGGGACTTGATCGTTTGGCAGAGAGCGATTCAGATGGCGGTCGCAGTTTATCGCGTGACTAAGGGTTTTCCGAAGGAAGAGACGTACGGGCTGTCAAGCCAGATGAGGCGCGCTGTGGTTTCGGTCCCGAGCAACATTGCAGAAGGACACGGCAGACTCCATACTCCCGAGTACAGGCATTTCTTGGGAATTGCGCGAGGTTCGAATTTTGAATTGCAAACTCAAATCGAAATTGCTCGTGAGCTCGGAATCGGTGAATCGAGTCTCTTGAATGAGGCCGAGGGCTTATCGCACGAAGTAGGGAAAATGATTCACGGAATTTTGGAGAAGATCAGGAATTAGGGATCAGCATCGCGCTCGGTTTTCTGATCCCTGACCCCTGATCCCTGACCCCTGGTAAAACTATGGCAAACGTACTCGATCTCCGGCGTCGCATCCGCAGCGTGAAAAACACGCGGCAGATCACCAAGGCCATGAAGATGGTCTCCGCGGCCAAGCTGCGCCGTGCGCAGGAGCGTGCCCTCGCGGCCCGTCCCTACGCCCGCATGATCGTCAGCGTGCTTGAGTCGCTCCGCCGCCGCGTCGATCTCTACGACGAGAAAACCGGCAACCTGTGCAGCCCGTTGTTTGTCACGCGGCCTGAAAAGCGCGTTCTGCTCATCGTCGTCTCGGGCGACAAGGGCTTTGCCGGCGCATTCAACGCCAACATTCTCAAGACCGCCTATCAATTCATCAACGGCAACCCCGATAAGGAAATCGATATCGAGGCCATCGGCCGCAAAGGCCGCGACCAGTTGCGCCGCCGCTATCCGACAGCCAGCTATATCGAGGAGCCGGTCCAGAGAGACAGCGAAGCGGCCGGCAGCCCAACGCAATTGCACAAGGTTCGCAGTCCCCGCCAGGGCCCTGTTGAAGTCACCGGCGACCACCCCGGCCTGCTGGTCAAGCTCGAGCCTTCGCGCGTCGAGGGGCTGGCGCACGTGATTGTCTCCCGCTATATCCACGAGGAGATCGACGCCGCCTACATCGTCTACAACGAGTTCAAGTCGGTCATCGCACAGCGCCTCGTCGTCGAGCGCCTGCTTCCGCTCATCGATCTTGAGAGCCCGCAGATTACCGGCGTCGTCGAGCCTTCCGCCGAAGAAAAGGAGCGCGTGGCCGAGGCCGCTCTCTCCGCGGGCATCGACATTGAAGCTGCCGACACCACCGAAGCTGACGAAGAAGCCAAGAAATTCGGCACCGCCGAAGTCGACTACATCTACGAGCAGCCCGCCGAGGAGCTCTTCGCCGGCCTGATTCCGCAATACATTTTTTCCGTGCTCTTCCACGCCATGACCGAGTCGGTCGCCGCCGAACACGCGGCCCGCATGACGGCGATGGATTCGGCAACCAACAACGCCTCCGACATGATCGACGACCTCACCCTGCACATGAACCGCGTGCGCCAGGCCGCCATCACCAAGGAGATCATCGAAATTGTTTCAGGAGCGGCCGCCTTGTAGCGCCGCTGCGTAAGCTCCCGGAGGGAGCGCAAGAAGTTAGCCCAGGGCAAGCCCGCGCGAAGTCGAGGGCGCAGTCCTGGGAGAGGAGCTCAACAAGACTTCTTAGCCCCGTAGGGGCGACAGAAGTTAGGTTTTGAAAGGGCACGACTTCAGTCGTGCCGCAAAAGGGAATCAAAGATTTCGGGGCTTTAGCCCCCGAGGCAAAGAAAAATGGCAGAAAACATCGGCAAAGTCATCCAGGTCTCCGGCCCCGCCGTAGACGTTCAATTTGAAGAAGCCACCATGCCGCCCATCTATCAGGCGCTGCGCGTCACCAGCGACGGCTTCACGGTCCCCACACCCATCAACGTGATCCTCGAAGTGCAGCAGCACCTCGGCGAGGGCCGCGTCCGCACCGTGGCCATGGAAGCCACCGACGGAATGGTCCGCGGCATGAGTGCCATCGACCTCGGCGGTCCCATCAAGATGCCCGTAGGCAAGCAGACTCTGGGCCGCGTGCTCAACGTCATCGGCGAGCCGGTCGACAACCTCGGCCCCATCGGCGAAACCACGCGCATGCCCATCCACCGCCCCGCGCCGCTCTTTGACGAGCAGTCGACCAGCGAAGAGATGTTCGAGACCGGCATCAAGGTCATCGATCTCATCCAGCCCTTCCTGAAGGGCGGCAAAATCGGCCTCTTCGGCGGCGCCGGCGTCGGCAAAACCGTCGTCATCATGGAACTCATCAACAACGTCGCCAAAAACCACGGCGGCTTCTCCGTCTTCGGCGGCGTCGGCGAGCGCACCCGCGAGGGCAACGATCTCTGGCTTGAAATGACCGAGTCCGGCGTCATCTCGCCGGGCAAATGGCAGGATTCGAAGTGCGCCCTCGTCTACGGCCAGATGACCGAGCCGCCCGGAGCCCGCCTGCGCGTCGCACTCAGCGCGCTCACCGTCGCCGAGTACTTCCGCGACGTCGAAGGCGCCGACACGCTTCTGTTCATTGACAACATCTTCCGCTTTACGCAGGCCGGGTCAGAGGTCTCCACGCTGCTCGGCCGCATGCCTTCGGCCGTCGGCTACCAGCCCAACCTCGCCACGGAAATGGGCGAGCTGCAGGAGCGCATCACCTCCACAAGCAAAGGGTCCGTAACTTCAGTGCAGGCCGTCTACGTTCCGGCTGACGATCTAACCGATCCCGCCCCGGCCACCACCTTCGCTCACCTCGACGCCACTACCGTGCTCAGCCGTCCGCTGTCCGAGCTCGGCATCTATCCGGCCGTCGATCCGCTGGCATCAACCTCGCGCATTCTCACCGCGCGCGTCGTCGGCGACGAGCACTACGACGTGGCGCAGGGCGTCAAGCGCATTCTCCAACGCTACAAAGACCTCCAGGACATCATCGCCATCCTGGGTATCGACGAGCTCTCTGAAGACGACAAGCTCACCGTGGCCCGCGCGCGCAAGGTACAAAAATTCCTTTCGCAGCCCTTCCACGTGGCCGAGCAATTCACGGGCATTCCCGGCGCATACGTCAAAATCGCCGACACTGTCCGTGCCTTCAAGGAGATCATCGAAGGCAAGCACGACGACGTGCCTGAGCAGGCGTTTTACATGAAGGGCGGCATCGAGGAAGTTCTCGAAACCGCCGAGAAACTGAAAGCAACGGTGTAAACGAAGTTCGCGGTTCGTAGTTCGCAGTTCACAGCGAATCGAGCTACCAACTGGGAACCGAGAACTGTGAATCACGAACTAAGAACTACGAACTAAGAACTGCGAACTGAGAACTGAAAATGGCCGACGACTCAAACCAACTCCGCGTCCGTCTCGTCACTCCCGAGCGCACGCTCTTCGAGCATGCGGCAACGGCGGTCGAGCTGCCCTCGAAGACCGGCTACATGGAAGTGCTTTATGGCCACGCTCCGCTGGTGGCCGAGCTCGGTGCGGGAGACGTCATCGTGCACTGCGCGCCAGACAGCGACTCCGAAACGAGCAAGTGCGGTCCAACGGGCGAATCCCGCTACAACGTCAGTTGGGGATTCGTAGAAGTGCTGCCCAACCGCGTCACCATCCTCGCCTCCGATGCGCTCAAGCCAGAGGAGATCGACATCCAGCGCGCCCAGCAGCAACTCGATCGCGGCCAGAAGATGTGGAACGAAGCCGGCGAAAGCGAAGAAGCCTACGACGACGCTCTCCGCGTCATCTCCGAAGCCGAAGCCAAAATCTCGTCAGCCACTGAAGTCGCCAAGCCGCACTAACCCCAATTCGCTCAAAACGCTTCAGCGAAAAGCCCCGCTTTCGGGCAAGGCAGTTCGTTGCGAGCTTAAGATATTGCACGATTTGTACATTTTGTGCATAATAGACATTATGCGAACCGTATCGGCTACCCAAGCCAAGCAGAACTTCGCGGAAATCATCGATTCAGCACAGCGAGAGCCTGTTCGCATCCGCCGGCACAACCGCGATTTAGCCGTTGTCATCTCTGCGGAAGAGTTCGACCGTCTACACAAGGGCCGCTGGGCAGAGGTCAATCGCCTTTCTGCCATCGTCGCGGAGCAAGCCAAGGCCAACGGACTGACTGAGGAGATTCTCGCCCAAATTCTGGCTGATCGATGAACCAGAGCGCAAGAATCGTTGTTGACACAAACGTCGTGGTAAGCGGGCTCCTTTTTCCCGGTTCCGTTCCCGCCCGTGCGATTCTTAAGGCGCAAGCCGGAACCATCTTGGCCTCCGGGGCTATGCGCCTCGAACTGCTGGAGGTGTTCTCGCGAGCACATTTTGACCGCTACGCTGCGCGCGAGGACCGTTTGCAGCTGGCTTCGGCGTTCATTTTCGCAACTGTCGAGGTTCTGGTCACAACTCCCATCCGCGTCTGCCGTGACCCGCGCGACGACAAGTTCCTCGAAGCTGCCGTACACGGCCGCGCCGATGCAATCGTTACCGGCGATCTCGATCTGTTGACGCTCGATCCTTTTCACGGCATCCGCATCCTCACGCCGGCAGCGTTCCTGCACGGGCAGACACTCTGATCCTGTCGATTCAATAAAAAGCCCTACCCACGAGAGCAGGGCTCTTTCGTTTCACGAGTGGATTTTCCTCAGGTAGCTTTCGTATCTGGACCGGGACCACTTCCCCTCGCTCAGTAGCCTCTGTGCCAAGAACGCGGCAGCGATCCGAAGAGGCAATTTGAACAATCGAATGATTCGTATCGTCCAAGGCCGTTCGCTACGAAACCAATTCCGCCGGAGCCTGTCGCTCCAATCGTCCGCAATGTCTTCCTTTTCGCGGAACTCCGGGCGGTGCGTAGCGTCGATATGGTGGCCAATCTCATGAAAAAGCACCCCGCCGAGTGCGTTCTCCCGGAAATAGCCGAACAACAGCAACCACCGCCACAGCCCTTTTTCGTAAACGCCCAAGGTACTGTCCACGAAAATCTCGATCCAGGCTTGCTTGCCTTTCCAGGTCGGGTGATAAAGTCCGCGCGTCTGCATGATCTTGACCTTGCGCCCACGGGACTTCGTTACGCTTCGCCTGCGGCTGCGCGAGAGCCCTGCTTTATTGGTAAGAACGATCTCCTTCAGACCGAGCAGATATCTCGGTGGGACAGATCCCAACATGCGTTCAACGATTGACGCTACGTCAAATGGCGGCGAGTAGTCCCAGAACCGCGTCGTAACCCGCGGCCCCGCAGCGGCAGATGCTTCTGTCTCAACCACCGTTTCTGTTGTCCCTGTTTCCATCGCGGGTTGAATCGTGATTGCCATTCTACGCCCGGTGACTCGCTGACTTGCTTCTCCCCCCTCCCACCCGCTAAAGTTTCAGCCGAGGCTTCTTCCGCGCGAGCGCCGCTACATGGGTGCCCCAGGTCTCGATTTTGAGATCTCGGATCCTCCGCGGAACCTATCCAATCGCTTCCCTAAAGGACCCTGCATGTCTTTGACGCCCGCTTCCGTCGCCAACCGCGATATCGACTCCACGCTGCGCGAAAACCGCGTCTTTCCTCCTCCGCCTGAGTTCGCGGCCAAGGCCCACATCAAGAGCCTCGCCGAGTATGAAGCCCTCTACAAGCAATCCATCGACGACCCCGAAAAATTCTGGTCTGGCGTCGCGAAAGAACTGCACTGGTTCAAGCCCTGGGACAAAGTTCTTGAATGGAATCTTCCCTGGGCCAAGTGGTTCGTTGGCGGCAGAATGAATCTCAGCTACAACTGTGTCGACCGGCACGCGCTCGGAGCTCGCGCCCAGAAAACCGCGCTCATCTGGGAGGGCGAGCCGGGCGAGATTCGCCGCCTCACCTACGCCGAGCTCCACGCCGAAGTCCAGCGCTTCGCGAGCGCGCTCAAGTCTCTCGGCATTCAGAAAGGCGATCGCATCGCCATCTACATGGGTATGACGCCCGAGCTCGCCATCGCATTGCTCGCCTGCGCGCGCATCGGCGCCGTTCACTCCGTCATCTTCGGCGGATTCGCCGCCAACGCCATCGCCGACCGCGTCGCCGATTGCGGCTGCGTCGCCATCATCACCCAGGACACGAGCTACCGCCGTGGCAACGAGATCAAGCTCAAGGCCACCGTCGACGAGGCCATGCCCGCCTGCCCCACCGTCAAGCACGTCGTGGTCTACAAGCGCACCGGCTCGCCCATCAGCATGACCCCCGGCCGCGACCACTGGTGGCACGATCTAGTCGCCAAAGCCGCTCCCGAATGTCCCGCCGAGCCCATGGACTCCGAAGATCCGCTCTACATCCTCTACACCTCGGGGTCCACGGGAAAACCCAAGGGCCTGCTTCACACCACCGGCGGCTACGCGGTGCAAACTTATTTGACGAGCAAATACGTCTTCGACCTGCGCGACGACGACGTCTACTGGTGCACAGCCGATATCGGCTGGGTCACCGGACACTCGTATGTCGTCTATGGCCCGCTGCAGAACGGCGCAACCGTCCTCATGTACGAAGGGGCTCCCAACTTTCCAGACTTTTCGCGCTTCTGGAAAATCGTCGACGACCATCGCGTCACCATCTTCTACACCGCGCCCACGGCCATTCGCGCCTTCATCAAGTGGGGCAGCGAATTCGTCGACAAATTTAAGCTCGACTCGCTCCGCCTCCTTGGCACCGTCGGCGAACCCATCAACCCTGAAGCCTGGATGTGGTATCGCGAGAAGATCGGCCGCAACCGCTGTCCCATCGTCGACACCTGGTGGCAAACTGAAACCGGCGCCATCATGATTGCGCCCATCCCCGGCGCTGTCCCTACAAAGCCTGGCTCGGCCACGCGCCCTTTTTTCGGAATCCAGCCGGAAGTCGTCACGAAGCCCGACTCCAACGGCCACTTTGAAACCGTTCCCGCCGGCTCAGGCGGCCTGCTTATCGTCCGCAAGCCCTGGCCGTCGATGGCCCGCACCATCTATGGCGATCCCGAGCGCTTCCAGAAGACCTACTGGTCCGACGTTCCCGGCTGCTACTTCACCGGCGACGGCGCGCGCCAGGACGCCGACGGCTACTTCTGGCTCATGGGCCGCGTTGACGACGTCATCAACGTCAGCGGGCCACCGCCTCGGCACCATGGAAGTCGAATCCGCTCTCGTCGCCCACCCCAAAGTTGCCGAGGCCGCGGTAGTTGGCCGGCCCGACGATCTAAAAGGTCAGGCCATCGCCGCCTTCGTCACCCTCGAGTCCGGCAACGAGCCCTCCGACGCGCTCAAAGACGAGCTGCGCAAATGGGTCACAAAGGAAATCGGCGCGCTGGCTCGCCCAGACGATATTCGCTTTACCGAAGCGCTGCCCAAAACCCGCAGCGGCAAAATCAT
This sequence comes from uncultured Acidobacteriaceae bacterium, assembly GCA_963796785.1. Classification (GTDB taxonomy): domain Bacteria; phylum Acidobacteriota; class Terriglobia; order Terriglobales; family Acidobacteriaceae; genus Telmatobacter. The sequence continues at coordinate 227,605 of CAWCMW010000002.1, forward strand.
GCGCCGCCTGCTCCGCGATCTTGCAACGCACGGCGAAATCAAGGGCGACGTCACCACGCTCGAGGATTTCACCGTCATCGCCAAGCTCCGCGAAGCGGAAGAAGGCTAGACTGCCTCAATGCGCCTGGCGACCATAACTCCCAATTTGCCAGCAGTCTGGTACAAGCCTCGTTTGCGCGAGGTCAGAGGTAGAACAGTGGATCAACATCTTACGTGCGCGTATTTCGGTTGAACCTGTTGCAGAGCGAAGTGATGCTGGCGAATAGGAGCGCATACATTATGCCGTTTAACAGCGGCATCAAAAACAATGCTTTGTTTCCCTCGATCACCCAGAAGGGACAGGTAATATAAACAGCACTCCAGAAAATCTGGCTTCCGAGTCCTTCAGGAACATTGAAAAGAATGAGTCCCATAATCCCCCAGAACAGCGGAATGCAAGCGCCGATGAGGAATCCGATAATGACTGTTCGAGCCTTCATTAAACCGATACAAGAATGCATCCACGATCATACTCGTCGCGGGATACAGGTCCAATCGCCGTCAACCCGACCATAGCTCGCACTTTCGAACCTTGGGTTCCCGCTCCGTTTGTCTCCCTATAATGGATAGGGATTAGCGAAGCGCAACGCGCGCTTATTGCATGTTCGAAACCTTCCTTCTGGGGAACCCATGGCCGCACTGATTGAAGCAATCACCGTAAAACGCAAAATGGTCTTTGAGCTTGAAGGCACTCCTTACTACTGCCTTGAAGCCGAAGTCTCCACGCCCACGGCCCGCGGCGGCCAGACCCTCGTCCGCCTCAAGATGCGCAACCTGCTCACGCGCGCCGTCTTCGACAAGACCTTCAAAGCCGGCGAAAAATTCAAGGAGCCGGACCTCGAGCTTGTCGAGGCTTCCTACCTCTACAGCGATCGGAGAAGGTTCGCATTTTCTCGATCAGGAAACCTTCGATACGCACACGCTCTCCGCGAGCATGATCGGCGACGCAATGGAGTTTCTCGTCGAAGGCGCACTGATCAAGCTGCACAAGTTCAACGGCAACCCCATCGGCCTGGAGTTGCCTGCGCAAGTCGAGCTCACAGTTGCCTACACCGAGCCCGGAGCGCGCGGCAACACATCGGGCGACGTCACCAAGCACGCCCGCCTCGAGACAGGCCTCGAGATCAAAGTTCCGCTCTTCATCCAGGAAGGCGAAAAGGTCAGGGTCTACACCGAAACCAGGGAGTTCGCCGGCCGCGCCTGAAGCAGTTTTTGCGGCTCGGCCCTGGCCGCTGCCGGCCGTGATCTGGGAACTGTGAACTACGAACTGCGAACTGTGAACTGTTTCCCGTAATCCGGCCAGGTGGTTCTCCGTCCAATTCGGTGTGAGTTCCACGGTCGCAGTGCGCTTCCGTTGTCCCTGCTGCGGATACAGGACTCTCGAAGCGCCGGAAGCCCTTAAGCTCTGCCCGGTCTGCTGGTGGGAGGACGATGGCCAGGAAGACCGCGACGCCTCCGATGTTCGCCTTACCGTCAACGGCCAACTCAGCCTCAAGGAAGCCCGCGCCAACTACGCCCAGTGCGGCGCCGCCCATCCCCGTTTCCTGGCCTACGTTCGCAAGCCCCAACTCACCGAGCAGTGAACCGATCTTGCTTCGGTTCTACCGCTTTTTGGTTTCTTAGCTACCTGTTTCTCCAGTCTCTTGTCCCCAAAAGCGTCCTCGTTCCCTTGTTCCCTCGGTCCCTTGGTCCCTGCCCCTCCGTTTGACCCACCCTCGAAACCCCCGTACCATTGAGAGAGGCGCTTCACCGGCCAAACGGCGCTGTATTTCCTTCATTTTCAGCCCGTCGCCGTAATTAGCGAACGCGAACGGAAGGTACAATCTTGAGCTCCAGCGGCACCCTCGAAACCAAATCTGAAACGGCTGAACCCGAGCAAGAGCACGATCACGCCGAAGCAGCTCACGACCACCAGCACGGCCCGGTTTTAAACCCCGATTGCACCCGTGAACTCGTTATCGATGTCCCCGCCGACGAAGTCGCCGCGGCTTTCCGCAAAGTCGCCGCCAACTATCGCAGGTACGCCAAAATCCCCGGCTTCCGCGCCGGAAAGGTGCCGGAATCCATCATCCGCCGCCGCTTCGCCGCCGAGATCCGCAAGGAAGTGATCGACAGCCTGCTGCCCGACCGCTTCAACAAGGGTGTCAACGAGCTGAACATTCGTCCCGTCGGCGAGCCGCAGGTCACCGAGCTCACGGTCGAAGACGGAACCCCGCTCCACGTCAAAGCGGTCTTCGAGTTCATTCCTGCCTTCTCCATCGACGGCTACAAAGATGTCAAGGTTGACAAGCCTTCGGTCGAAATCACTGACGAAGAGTTCCAGCACGAAGCTCGGTCACCTTCGCGATTCCCGCGCCACCATCGAGCCGGTTGAAGAAGACCGCCCGCTCCAGGACGGCGACTGGGCCGAGATTACCTACAAAGGCCAGATCCAGCCGGCCCCGTCCGACGCCACAACGGAATCCGCGCCCGAAGCCGCCGCCGAATCGCAGCCCGCCTCGCCTGAGCCCGCCGAATCCGAACCCATCGGCGGCGAAAACACTCTCGTCGAAATTGGCGGCAAAGACACAGTCGAGGCCTTCACCAACTCCCTCCGCGGCGCCAAGCCCGGCCAGGAACTGAAACTCGAAGTGATCTATCCGGCGGACTACGCCGAAGGCAAGCTGGCCGGCAAAACCGTCGCCTACGATGTCGAAGTCAAGGCCATCAAGAAGCGCATTCTTCCCGAGCTGAACGACGACTTCGCTAAAGAACTCGGCCACTACGAGAGCTATGCCGATCTCGAGAAGAGCGTTCGCGACTACCTCGAAGCGCGCAAGCGCCGCAGCGTCGAGGCCGAAACCAAGGACCATCTCTTCGCCGCGATGGCCGAGCGCTTCACCTTCCCCGTTCCCGAGTCGCTCGTCCAGAACCAGATTGACACGCGCCTCGAACGCGGCCTGCGCGCCCTCGCCGCACAGGGAATGCAGCCCGAACAGATGCGCAAGCTCGACTTCACGCGCCTCCGCGCCGCCCAGCGTGACAGCGCCGTCGCCGAAGTCAAAACCAATATCCTCCTCGACCGGATTGCCGGTGAGGAAAACATAACCATTACTGAGGAGGATCTGGATAAGGAATTGCAGATAGTGTCTATCCAGACACGCGAACCCCTCGATGCCCTGAAAGTCCGATTGACCAAAGACGGCGGGCTGGCTAGGATCAGGGAGCAGCTCAGACGTGACAAAACTGCTTCCATTTTGTACGAGCGCCTCCCTGCATAACCGGAACAAACTGCCTGGGCCGCGATGCTAAGGGCCTGGAAACATTCACGGATCAAGCACAAACAAGCTGAAGGCTGAAAGCTGAAGGCTAGGAGCTGGTAGTTCATGGCATTGGTTCCCATGGTGGTTGAGCAGACGAGCCGGGGCGAGCGCGCCTACGACATCTACTCCCGTCTGCTGCGCGACAACATTATCTTTCTTGGTACGCCCATTGACGACCAGATCGCGAATCTCATCGTCGCCCAGATGCTCTTTCTCCAGGGCGAGGACCCCGAGAAAGACGTCTCTCTCTACATCAATTCGCCGGGCGGCTCCATCACCGCCGGCCTGGCCATTTATGACACCATGCAGTTCATCAAGAACAACGTCGTAACGTATTGCATCGGCCAGGCCGCCAGCATGGGCGCCTTTCTTCTCCTGGCCGGAAACAAAGGCAAGCGCTTCGCCCTGCCCAATTCCCGCATTCTTATTCATCAGCCTTCGATGGGCGGCCTCAGCGGTCAGGCTACCGACATCGACATTCATGCGCGCGAAATCCTGCGCATCCGCGAAATCACCAACAACCTCATCGCCCGCCACACCGGCCAGCCTCTGGAACGCATTGAGCGCGACGTAGAGCGGGATTTCATCATGAACGCTGAGCAAGCCAAGGAATACGGAATCGTGGACGAAATCATAGATCGTCCCCGAACTTAGACCGGCCCCGAACCTAGCCCGCCCCGAATTTAGCCCGGGGGGGCGCACATAGCCGGTTTTTGGGAATTGGACTAAACTCTTTCTGGGGGAGCCGTAAACCATGAAAACGCGCACAGGGCCGGAAGAGGCGCTTCGCTGCTCGTTCTGCCATAAATCGCAGGACGCCGTAGCCAAGTTGATCTCCTCGCCCAGCGATTATCCACGCGCCTATATCTGCGATGAGTGCGTTGCGGTCTGCAACTCCATCCTCGACGACGATCGCAGCGGCGAAGTCCCCGCCACCACCGCCGGCCATCTCCCCAAGCCCACTGAGGTCAAGGCCTTCCTCGATGATTACGTCATCGGCCAGGACCAGACCAAGAAAAAGCTTGCCGTCTCCGTTTACAACCACTACAAGCGCATCCAGATGAACAAGGCGCGCAACAACGAAGTCGAGCTCGCCAAGTCCAACATCCTCCTCATCGGCCCCACCGGCTCCGGCAAAACTCTTCTCGCCCACACCCTGGCCAAAATGCTCGATGTTCCCTTCGCCATTGTTGACGCCACCACGCTCACTGAGGCGGGCTACGTCGGCGAGGATGTCGAGAACATCATCCTCAAGCTCCTGCAGGCTGCCGACGGCGACGTCAACCGCGCCCAGCAGGGCATCATCTACATCGACGAAATCGACAAGATCGGCCGCAAGGACGAGAACCCCTCCATCACCCGCGACGTCTCCGGCGAAGGAGTGCAGCAGGCCCTCCTCAAGATCCTCGAGGGCACCGTCGCTAACGTGCCTCCGCAGGGCGGCCGCAAGCATCCGCACCAGGAGTTCACCGCCGTCGACACCACCAACATTCTGTTCATCTGCGGCGGCGCATTTGTCGGCCTCGAGCGTGTTGTCGGCCGTCGCATCGGCAAAAAGGCTCTTGGATTCCGCACTGCCGATGCCGAAGCCGATCAGGCCACCACGCGTTCGCATCGCGATACCGAGCTGCTCCGCAAAACCGAGCCGCAGGATCTCATCAAGTACGGCCTCATTCCAGAGTTTGTTGGCCGCCTGCCCGTCATGGGCATCCTCGACGAGCTCGACGAGGTCGCGCTCATCGAGATTCTCACCAAGCCACGCAACGCCATCCTCAAGCAGTACCAGCGCCTCTTCGAGTATGAAAATGTCCGCCTGCACTTTACTACCGAAGCGGCCTGCGCCGTTGCCCGCGAAGCCATGGCCCGCAAGGTCGGCGCTCGCGGCCTGCGCATGATCCTTGAAGAGCTCATGCTCGACCTCATGTACCACCTGCCCTCGAACAAGCGCGTCCGCGATCTCGAAATCACCAAGGACATGGTCGAGCGCCGCGATCTCTCCCTCTGCCTGCTAGAAAAAGCCGGCTAATCACCACCAAAATTGAGCACCCCTAGCGAAAAGGCCGCGCATTGCGCGGCCTTTTCAGTTTCTACGCAAGTCGTTGGCGAGCCGTTGTCATCCTGAGGCGAAGCCGAAGGATCTGCGGCCGCTTTTAGCGATCCTCGATCGACTCGCATTAGACGCACAAACTCCGCCCATAGACGCACCCTTTACTCGCGCAATTCAGCCTGCTCAACCCACCGATCGATCCCCGGCTTCCCGCTGCAACTTTCCCTCCCGCAAGCGTGTCTACACACCCAACGGCCGATGTTCACCATCAAGGCCACAAGGGAGAATCCAAATGAACCGAACCAAGGCAACCATCATTCTGGGCGCACTGCTTTCAGCGAGCGTCATGTTCGCGCAGGCGCCCGACTCCAATCAAGCCCCCGCTGCCAATGCGCCGCAATCCGCGCCCGCGCAGCCCGGCGACCAGCACCGTCACTTTGACCCCAGCCAGTTCGCCGCGCATCTCGGTCAGCGCCTGGGCCTCACGAGCGATCAGGTGGCGCAAATCACGCCGATCCTCACCGCTCGCCAACAGCAGATGCAGACTCTGCGCGCCGACGCATCGCTCAGCGAGCAGGATCGCCACACCAAGGCGCGGGCCATCAGGCAGGACACGAACTCGAAAATCGAAGCAGTCCTGAATGATCAGCAGAAGCAGCAGTTTGAGCAGATGCTTGCCCAGCGCCGCGCGCACCGCCGCCACGGGCAAGAGCAGCCCTCGCAGCCGCAGGCCTGACAGCGGTTTCCCACCCTCGCCACGTTGTCTTTGTGGCTAGGGTGGGAGGAAGAGGCTCGAGAAGATCCACGCTTTGTAACAAGGGCACGGCTTCAGCCGGGCCGATAAGCTCAGCAAAGTGTGCTGGGCTTCAGCCCCTGCCAATCCGAATCGGCCAGCATTCAGCCTTTTTCCGCAGCCTTTGAAGTCAACCCAGGCCTCAAAGCTGAGACCTGGGTTCGCGGTTGTCCCGCCAGTAGCCTTTACTGGATCGGCTCGTCCTTTTCCACCACGAGCGTCGTATTCACCAGGTGCATTTCAATGGGCAGGCCGCCCACCGTTGAAGCCACACCGCGAACGATAGTCTCAAAATCGCTCACCATCGTGGCATCGTTCCAGGTGCCGTCGGCTACGACGAAGGCAATCGTCGTTCCGTTATCCTTCGTCAAGAACACATTGGCTCCCTTGCCCTCAAAGAATCCAATCGTCTTAAGTTGGTTGCCGAGCGCCTGTGCATCTGCCTGAGTCGCAGTGCCTTCGTAGATCACGGCGTCGCCGCCGGTGAAGTCCACTTCGCCCACCGTGCCGGATTTTTCCACGACCTTCGTGTTGTTCAACAGTTGCACCTGTATGGGCAAGCCGCCCACGGTCGATGCCACACCGCGCACAACTTCCTCAAACTGCGCCATAATGCCCGCATTGTTCCAGAACCCGTCCTGAACGACGAACCCGATCGTCGTGCCTGTCGTTCCCTTACTCAGCAGCACACTCACGCCGCGATCCTGAAAGTATCCTGCGCCCTTCAGCGCGTTTCCCAGCGCTGTCGCTTCGGCCTGCGTTGCGGTGCCGGAATAAACCACCTGGTCCTTGGTGCCGATCGTCACCGTATTCTGCCCCAGTCCATATTGCGCGGCGAAACTCTGCCATTGTCCGGTGTAGACGAGGTAACCGATCAACGCTCCGCCAAGAACCAGCGATGTCACGATGGCAATCCCGATGGCGCGCAACTTGGAATAGAGCGGCCCGCCCCATGCGATGTGAGTTTTGATTGCCTCACCTTGTAGCTGCTTCGCGGCAACACCGGTACAGACCATCAGCACCACCGAGGCAATCGCCGGGTTCGCTGTCGTTTTCAACGCCATATAAATTAAGCCCACAGACGCCGCCGCTCCCAGCGATGAGCGCGAGAACTCCGTTATTGCCCTGGCCCAGCTTGCGGTAGTTTGAAGCCATCAGAACCGTCCCGGCCAGCGGACCGCCGAAGAAAGCCGCGATCGCAATCGCCGCCACATCGTACAAGCTGTAGGCGGGCGGTGCGTATTGAGGGGTTTGATAGCCCCCAACCTGGGGATATGCAGTTGACATAGTTCTCCTGATTCCGGGGGGGTAGAAGTAGTGGTGTTGAAAGACTAATGCCTCCGCGTGCCTCGCGCCAGTGAAAACTTCGCAGCAATTCGCCAAGATTCTCCGGTGCCGGTCGCCCGTTCTTCAATCGTCCATTTCGCTCGATCCCGGTTTCTTCCGCCTCGCGCTCGGGAATATGATGGTGCAAAGGTTCCAATCGGGAGGGAACTATGAACGATCCAAAGCAAATCTCCGCGCGCCGCCAAGGGCGTCGTGAATTCCTGAAAGCCGGCGGCGCAGTCACCGCCGCATTGCTGGCGCAATCCGCAATGGCCGAAACAACCAAAACCCTCCCCGCGCTTCCCTCCAATCCCGTCACTCCCAGCGCCATGCCCACGCGCAACCTGGGCAAAACCGGCTACAAGGTCGGAATCTTTTCGCTCGGCGGCCAGGCCGCTCTTGAGCAGCCGAACAACTTCGAAGTCGCCGTGCCCATCGTCGAGCGCGCTCTCGACCTCGGCGTCAACTACATTGACACTTCGTCCATCTATGGCGGTCCCGATCGCTGGAGCGAGCAGTATGTTGGCAAGGTGATGGCTCATCGCCGCAACCTGGCCTTCCTCGCCACCAAGACCAAGGAGCGCACGCGCGACGGCTCAATGCGCATGATCGAAAAATCGCTTGAGCTCCTCCAAACCGACCATGTCGACCTTTGGCAGTTGCACGACATTGGCACCATGACCGACATCGACGAAGTTTTCGCCAAGGGCGGCGCCATGGAAGCGCTTCTCGAAATGAGAGACCAGAAGGTCGTCCGCTTCCTCGGCCTCACCGGCCATTACCGCCCCGACGCCCTCATGGAAGGCATCAAGCGTTATCCATTCGACACAATTCTGATGGCGATGAACGCCGCCGACCCGCACTTCTACAGCTTCAACTCGGGTCTTTTGCCCTTGGCCGTCGAGCGCCAGATGGGCATCATCGGCATGAAAGTCCCCGCCCGCGGGCGGCTTCTCTCTAGCTGGACTCCTCAGCCACTCCAAGTCCAGGAAAAAATGTGGGAGGGGATGGTGCCGGCGCCCACTTCGGGCACACTCTCCATGCGCGAAGCCATGTATTACACGCTCTCTCGTCCGGTGAGCACGATCATCATCGGTTGCGACACCATCGCGCAGCTCGAGGAAAACGTGAATCTCGCCCGCGAGTTCACGCCGCTAAGCGATACCCAGGCAGATTCGCTCGTGGCGCGGGCCGAGCCTGTCGCCAAACCGTCGCTCTTCTTCCGCTTCTACGATCGGCCCTGAGAAGTATCGACGAAGCGCCCGCAGCTTTGTAATCCGGTAATTGTTTTCTTCGCGCGTCGGCACGTCTTCGACCGCGCGATCTCCCTATCACCCGAAATCCTGAGTCCAACCTCGTGCCATTGAGCGGCATCAGAGTTTTCGTGGGTTCGCCCCTCGGCGATGCGAACCGCGCCAGAATCCTGCAGTTTAGAAGCAGATTTTTCATAGGAGTGTAGATGATGAAACTTATTCATGGACTCGTTGCATTGTGTGTTGGTCTCGCTTTACCCGCTGGGCTGGCGGCCCAGGCGGCGCCGGGAGCCGGCTCATCGACTTTGAATCATGCGGAAATCGGCGTCTACGGCGACTACTTTCGCTTCGCGCCCACAAGCGCCTATCACGCGAATTTTCTCGGTGTCGGCGGGCGTGTCGGGTTCAATATGAATCCGTACGTCGCGCTTGAAGCTGAAATGAACTACGACTTCGCGCAGGACTTCACGACGTCTACCACGAACGGGACGACTACCACCATCGTGACCACCAGCGTGCGTCCGCTCACCGGCTTGTTCGGTCCAAAACTCCAGTTTGGCGGCGGAGGCCCGTTCCGCGTGTTCGCCACCGGCAAAATTGGGTTCATGGATTTCAGCACATCGAATTCAGGTGTGGTCTCTGGCTCGCAATTCACCGGAGCGGTTGCAGGCGTGGGAAACCCTGGAACCCATCTCGCGTTCTATCCGGGCGGCGGAATTGAAGGCTTTGCCGGTCCGATTGGAATTCGCGCTGAAGCTGGCGACGAAATCTACTTGAATGGCGGAACGTATAACAATCTGCGAATCACCTTCGGTCCAACGATCCGCTTTTAGCGAGGTTCAAAATCGGTGCGGCGTCTCGCGCGCAGCGGACGCCGCTTCACAACTGCCCACGCTACAAATGATTGATCAAGGACGCAATGCAGGCCGCGCCGAATCCGTTGTCGATGTTCACCACAGACACATTCGGCGCGCATGTGTTCAACATGCCCAGCAGCGCGGCAATGCCGCCCAGCGACGCGCCATAACCCACGCTCGTCGGAACCGCGATCACCGGCGCGTTCACCAGCCCGGCCACCACCGTCGGCAGCGCGCCCTCCATGCCCGCGCAAACAATCAGCACGCGCGCCGAGGTAAGCATCTTCTGCTGTGCAAGCAGCCGATGAATGCCCGCCACGCCCACGTCCGCCACCAACTCCACAGTGTTGCCCATCAGCCGCGCCGTCACCGCGGCCTCCTCGGCCACGGGCAGGTCGCTCGTCCCCGCGCAAACCACACCCACAATTCCTTTGCCGGCAGGCGCCTCACTCTGCATCAACGTAATCGCCCGCGCCATTTCGTGGAACTCCGCACGCGGTTCCGCGCTCCGCACCGCTTCAAATACTTCGCGTGAAGCGCGCGTGGCCAGCACATTTCCGCCCGCGGCGGCCATGCGCGCAAAGATTGTCGCCACCTGCGCCGGCGTTTTGCTCTCCGCAAAGATCACTTCAGGCATTCCGGTGCGCAGAGCGCGATGATGGTCCAGCTTGGCAAACCCCAGATCCTCGAACGGAAGAATGCGCAGGCGCTCCAGCGCATCGGCCACGCTGGTCGATCCCGAGCGAACCTCGATCAATACCGCCTCAATTTGCGAGCGATCCATCAGAGCACCTTATCCTCGGTCGTCGCGCGGTCCCGTCTCCGCATAAGCACGCATCGCCTCCAGCATTACGCGCTTCAGCGGAACCTCGTGCCGCCGCGCAATGTTGCGGCACACCTCATACTCAGGCGACGCGTTTGCAACCTCGCCGGAGGGCCAGCGCGCAATCTTGATTCTCACCTTTCCCCACTCCGTCTCCACATCTACAAACTCGCGCGCCAGCGCCAGCTTGTTCTCCATCCGCCAGCGCAATCCAATCGTGGTCGTCTCGCGCAAAAGCAGGTCGCGCAGCGCAGGCATCAAGTCGGGACTCGACAGCACCGTCATCTGCACGCCCGCCCGCCCTTTTTTCATCTGCACCGGCGCCCTGTAAACATCCCACGCACCGGCCTCCATCAACTGCTCGCTCACATACGCCAGCAGTTGCGGAGTCGCGTCGTCAATCACCGTCTCAATCACCGCAATCCCTTCGTTGCCCTCCGCGTTCTCCTGCGCCTCGCCAACCAGAATCCTCAGCAGATTCGGCTCGCCCGGTGTGTCGCGTCCTCCCGCTCCATAGCCGCGTGCCTTCACGCTCATCGCGGGCAGCGTGCCATAAGTCACGTCGAGCATGCGCAGAACCGCAGCTCCGGTCGGCGTCACGCGCTCCATCGGCGCGCCAGCAGCGTATACCGGTGCATCGCCCAGCAGCGCCAATGTAGCCGGCGCGGGCACAGGTAATGTTCCATGCGCGCACTTTACTGTTCCACTTCCCACGTTCAGCGGCGATGCCATCCAGCGGTCCACGCCTAGCGCCTCGCACCCTGCCGCCGCGCACACAATGTCCACGATCGTATCGACCGCGCCCACCTCGTGGAAGTGCACTTTCTCAATCGGGATGGAGTGGATCGCCGCCTCCACCTCGCCGAGCAACTGGAAGGCGTGCGACGCGCGTTGCTTTACCGAGTCCTTCAGCGGCGCTGCGTCAATGATCCCGAGAATTGTCTTCAGCGACCGATGCGCCGCGTGATCATGGCCGTGTTCATCGTGTTGATGTGCAGCCTCCGCGTCTTGCCTGTGTTCATCCTCATGATCGGGAAGTTCGTTTCCGTGGGGTTCGTGCGAATGCTCATGGTGCGCATGTCCATAACCGTGTGCCTCACCTGAGCCATGATCTCTGGTCTTTGCTTCCTTGTTCCCTTGTTCCCTGCCGGGGCCCCCATCGAGCGATTCTTGCTTGATGGGGTGGCTCGGTCCCTCGTTCCCCGCCGTCATCACATCCACTTTTACTGCCGCCAAACCGCCGCGGCTCACCTTGCGCATCTCCAGGCGCGCGCTAACGTCTAACGCCGCTGTCGTCTCGGCGAGCAAGTCGAAAGGCACGCCTGCATCCACCAGCGCGCCCAGCATCATGTCACCGCTGATTCCGGAAAAGCACTCCAGATAGCCGATTTTCATCGCCCTGTGATTCTAAATTGTTTCGGGCACAATTGTTTCGGGTCTACGAAGGGAAGTCAGGGCAATCGCATTTGGATTTCAAAGAACACTACCATCGATTTGTCATCCTGAGGAGCGCAGCGACGAAGGATCTGCGGTTGCTTTTCGGTCTATTTTCTGCAAGACGACGCAGATTTGGTATTTTGGTTTTGCCAGTTTTCACAGCAAAATAGAGAAAAGCAGCCGCAGATCCTTCACTTCGTTCAGGATGACAAGCGTTGCACACGTTGAGAATCTGAAACGCGATTGCCCTGGGAAGGGAATTCAGGCCGGAGAAGGGAAGTGTGGGCGCCTTATGCGCCCCGCCGCATCAGCACTTCCGCGGGCAGCACCGCATTCATTGCTCCCGAGCGGAACCCCTGGCAATCGAGCGTGACGTACTTGAACCCGGCCTGCTTCAGCGCCGCTGTGATCGCGTCCATCATCTCCATCGTCAGTGCCCGCGGCAGCTCATTGCGCGCGATCTCCACGCGCGCCAGCTCGCCATGGTGGCGGACGCGCATCTCGCTGAAAGCCCAACTCTCGCAGGCTTGCCTCGCCGCGTTCCACCTGCTCCAGCACTTCGCGCGTCACCGTGCGCCCGTACTCCACGCGTGAGCTCAGGCACGGCGCAGCCGGACGATCCCAAACCGGGTAGCCGGCCGCCTTGGCCAAGGCGCGCACTTCGAGTTTCGTAAGCCCGGCCTCGGCTAGGGGCGCTAGCACCGCATGGTTCTCGGCGGCGCGCTGGCCTGGGCGAAAATCCCTCGTGTCGTCGGCATTCATGCCGTAGGCAATATTCGCAATGCCCAACTTTCCGCCCAGTTTCTCCAAAACCAGAAATAGCTCGTCCTTGCAGTGGAAGCAGCGGTTCGCATCGTTGCGCGCGTACTCCTCGCGATCCAGCTCATCGGTGGCGACCACTTGCAGCGGCATTCCGAGCGACCGCGCAAATGCGCAGGCTTGCTCCATGTCGCGCCTTGCGAGCGAAGGTGAATCGGCAAGCACCGCGATCATCCGTTCGCCCAGCACGCGATGCGCCGTGGCCGCCAGAAACGCCGAATCCACTCCGCCCGAGTAAGCCACCATCAGGCTTCCGAGTTGTTCCAGACGCGTCTCCAACACGCGCAGTTTTTCCGCCGCGTCCGCCTCGGCAATCCTCGTCTCTGCGCTCGCAGCCATGCGTCCGATTATACCCTCGGCAGTTTTTGTCATCTCTTGCTCCGCCTGAAGCCACTTTCCTCCGGCTGGCTTCGCGTTTGACGGCTCAGGCTCCGGGCAATAGCTTTGAAGAGAGCGATCAACAGTCAATTCAGTTTCCTGGATCGAGGAGTTTGGATGCGGCACAAGTCTCATCGCGGCATTTCAACCGGCTTTTGCGTACTTGTCGTGCTGCTGATATCGTCCGCGGCGTCGGCGCAGGACCTGCAAAGCTTTGAAAAGCGGATCACCGTCAAAGTGCTTCCCAACGGTCTCACGCTGGTCATTTGCGAACGGCATGACGCGCCGGTCTTCAGCTACACCACATTCATTGACGCCGGCGACGTCAACGATCCTTCGGGCGAAAGCGGCCTGGCGCACATGTTTGAGCATCTCGCGTTCAAGGGCACAACCCAGATCGGCACAACCGGCTACGCGGCCGAAAAAACTGCTCTCGCTAAAGTCGAAGCGGCCAACGACGCCTATGAGGCCGAATACCTCAAGCCCGTCGGTCGCGACGATGCGAAGCTCAAAGTCCTCAACGATGCATTTCTCGCCGCTCAGGATGAAGCGGAAAAATACGTCATTCCCAACCAGTTCACTGAGGTTGCTGACGCCAACGGCGCAAACAATTTGAATGCGGCGACCGGCCTGGACGACACGCAGTATTCTGGTCGATGCCGGAGAACCGGCTCGAACTCTGGGCATGGATGGAGTCCAGCCGCCTGGCCGATGTTGTGCCGCGCGAGTTCTACAAGGAGCGCGACGTTGTGATGGAAGAGCGCCGCATGCGCGTCGATTCCGATCCCATCGGCCGTCTTGAGGAGCAGCTTTTGGCCACGGCCTACGTGGCGCACAACTACGGCCGCAGCGACATTGGTTGGCCCAGTGAGGTCAGCCAGATCACGGCCACTGAGGCCATGGCCTTCCACCGGAAATATTATGTCGGCGGCAACATCGTCATCGCCATCGTCGGTGATGTCGATCCCAAAACCGAGCTGCCCATGCTGGAGAAATATTTCAGCCGCGTTCCCGCCGGTGCCAAGCCCGAGGAGATGACCACTGTCGAACCGCCGCAGTTTGCCGAGAAGTCCGTCATCATCCGCGATCAAACACAGCCGGTCTATATGGAGGGCTACCACCGTCCCAGCTACCACGATCCTGATAACGCCGTCTACGATGCCATCAGCGACATCTTTTCCAACGGCCGCGTTTCGCGCCTCTATCGCAGTCTCGTGGAGCAGCAGCAGATCGCCGCTGAAGCGCAAGGTTTCAGTCCGTTTCCCGGCGAAAAGTATCCCAGCCTCTTTGCCTTCTACGCTGAACCGCTCCCCGGCCACACTCCCGCCGAAATGCGCGATGCGATTCACAGGCAAATTGACAAGCTCAAGGCGGCCGACGTCAGCGATGCCGAGCTTGAGATGTACAAGACCCGCGCCCGCGCCGATCTTCTGCGCGGCCTTGCCGACAACCAGGGCCTCGCCAATTCTCTCGCCGAATACCAAACGCGTTATGGAGACTGGCGTCAGTTATTTGTGCAGCTGAACGAGATCGACAAAGTCACCAAGGCCGACATTCGCCGCGTCGCAAATACGATCTTTATCGCCACCAACAGAACCAGCGCAGAGATTGACACAGCGCCGCAGCCCGCCGCCCCGAAAGATGGAGCCGCGCAATGAACAATTTCAATAGATCAAGAAACTGGGTGCCCCCGGGCCGGAGTCCCCACGGACAGGTCCTCGTCCGCGGGGTGGAGATCTCGATTTTGAGACCGGGGAAGGTGCCGCAGTTCGCCGTCCGCTTAATCGCGATCGCGTCGTTGCTTATTTTGTGTGGTTTACTTTCCCCCGCGCAGCAATCCAAACCCTGGCAGCAGATTCCCATTCCTCCGCTTCACGCCTTTCATCCGCAGCAGCCCAAACGCATCGAGCTGAAAAACGGCATCGTCATTTTTTTGCAGGAGGATCACGAGCTGCCGTTTATCTACGGCTCGGTGCTCGTTCCCGGCGGATCGGAAGATGAAGATCCTGCCAAAGCCGGGCTGGTCGGCCTCTACGCGCAGGCATGGCGCACCAGCGGCACGGCGAGCATTAACGGCGATGCCATGGACGATCTGCTTGAAGCGAAAGCTGCGCACATTGAAACCAACGGCGACGACGATTCCACCGCAGTCTCCTGGGATTCGTTGAAAGGCGACTCCGATCAGGTCTTTTCGCTGGCCATGGACCTCTTCTTTCATCCAAAATTCAGCGCGGAAAAGCTTGAGCTCGCAAAGCAGCAGGAGGCCACCGCAATCGTCCGCCGCAACGACGACGAGGATGCGATCGCCGGCCGCGAGTCCGCCAAGCTGGTCTACGGCGCGAACAGCCCGTACACGCACCAGCCTGAACTCGCGACCATCGGCGCAGTCACTCTTTCCGATCTGCAGTCCTGGCACGAGCGCACGCTCAAGGGAAAACTGATCGTCGGCATCTACGGCGACTTCGATCCCGTGGCCATGGAGGCCAAGGTGCGCGCGGCCTTTGAAAACCTTCCGCCGGTCACGCCCGCGCCGCCACGCCACGATGAATTCCCTGGGCCAAAGCCCGGCGTCTACTTCATCGACAAACAAGATGTGAACCAATCCAACGTTCAGATCGTCGGCATCGGCATCGACCGCCGCAATCCCGATGTGGCCTCCATCGCCGTCATGAATGAGATTCTCGGCGGAGGTTTCGGCAGCCGCCTCTTCGTAAAAATCCGCACCCAGCAGGCCCTCGCTTACGAAGTCGGCGGAGGCTTTGGCCTTACCTACGACCATCCCGGCACTTTCCAGGTTGAAGTTCTCACCCGGAGCGAAAAAACGGTGGACGCCACCAAACTAGCTCTCGCTGAAATCGCTGCGCTCAACACCCGGCCCTTCACCGCCGACGAGCTCAAGCGCGCCAAAGACGACATCCTCAACTCGTTCCTCTTCCGCTACGACACAAAAGACAAAATCTTGGACGAAAGCGAGGAGCTCGAGTTCTACGGTTATCCGGCTGACTATCTTGAAACCTACCGCGCGGCACTCGAGAAAGTTTCGCTCGCCGATCTCGCCGCCGTAGCCAAGAAGTACATTCATCCCGGCAAGCTCGCCGTCCTCGTCGTCG
This sequence comes from uncultured Acidobacteriaceae bacterium, assembly GCA_963796785.1. Classification (GTDB taxonomy): domain Bacteria; phylum Acidobacteriota; class Terriglobia; order Terriglobales; family Acidobacteriaceae; genus Telmatobacter. The sequence continues at coordinate 243,789 of CAWCMW010000002.1, forward strand.
GCAACAGTCCTGAAATCAAACCGCCCCTCGACACCCTCGGCATGGGTGCGCCGACTACAATCGACATCGCAATTCCGCAACCGGTTGCCCCGCCGGTGGCTGCAGCAAAGTAACACAGGAGAACCCTATGTTCGAACGCTACACGGAAAAAGCACGGCGCGTGATCTTTTTCGCGCGGTACGAGGCCAGCCAGTTCGGTTCGCCATACATTGATACTGAACATTTGCTGCTCGGACTTCTGCGCGAGGACAAGGCATTATCCAACCGCTTCCTGCCGCCGCAAGGCTCGGCGGAATCTATCTTTAAGCAGATCCAGGACCACACGGTCATCCGTGAAAAAGTGTCAACTAGCGCCGATTTGCCCCTCTCCAACGAGGGCAAGCGAGTTTTGGCCTATGCAGCCGAGGAAGCCGAGAGGCTCGGCCACAAGCACATTGGCACCGAACATTTGTTCTTGGGCCTCATGCGCGAGGAGCAATCCTTCGCCGCGGCACTTCTTCGCGAGCGCGGCCTTAAACTCGACCAGGTTCGAGACGAACTTGTCCGGACGCCCATCGAGATCGATCCAGCCCCTCGCTCCGGGGAACCGCCAGAAGAAGTACTCGCGCGCCACGTCGCGCACCTCACAATCTCTCGCCTCGTCGCCGCGGGCGTATCGATCTCGCGCCCTGACACCTGCATCATCGATCCCGATGTTGAAGTCGCTTCCGGCACCGTCATCGAGCCCTTCGCGCAGTTGCTCGGCCGCACCCGCGTCGGCGCAGGCTGCCGCATCCGTTCTTTCTCCGTCATTGAAAACTGCACCCTCGGCGATCGCGTCCAGATTCTTCAAAGCTGCGTCCTTGAAGACTCCACCATCGCCGACGGCGCGCGCATCGGCCCCTTCACCCACATGCGTCCCGGCAACGAAGTCGGCGAAAACGCCCACGTCGGCAACTTCGTCGAGCTGAAAAAAACCCGCCTCGGCAAGGGAGCCAAGGCCAACCATCTCACCTACCTCGGCGACGCGGAAATCGGCGAAGCCACCAACATCGGCGCCGGAACCATCACCTGCAACTACGATGGAGTCAATAAGCACGTCACGCGCATCGGCAAAGGCGCCTTCGTCGGCAGCGACAGCACCCTCGTCGCGCCCGTCTCCATCGGCGACGGAGCCTATATCGGCGCGGGCTCCTGCATCACCAAAGATGTCCCCGCCGACGCCCTCGCTGTCAGCCGCAGCCGCCAAATCACCAAGGAAGGCTGGGCCGGCGCTCGCCGCGCCAAACGCGCCCCCAGGCAATCCTGACGCCCCAAAAACAGCCCCCAAAACGGCCCCAAGACCTCTGATGAAACCAGCCCGCAGCCATTCCCCGCCAAGGCCATTGACCCTACAGGTTCGTCGCAACTCGGTGCCACGTTCGGGTGATTGAGACGGGGTAACCCGGATGATACTCTCACGAAAAGACTTGCCCCCCGTCCGTTTTCTCAGCGCTGCGGCGGTCGGCAAGCTTAGGTGATATCTCGTTAGTTTTGTGGACCTTTCAACGCGCGGCGGCGTCAAAAGCTTAGGGCGATGCCGGCGCGTACAATCCGAGGTCTTTTCAAACGTTTCAGCAAATGGTTTAATGCGCGGAACCCAGGGCAAGCGATCCACGTAACCGGCACGAATAGGACCACGGTCCGCAGTTTGAAAGTTGAAGTTGTTGCAGCGCACGAGTGATTCGAACTTAACCAGCGTGCCACTGGGGCACTTTAAGATTCATCAAGCTTCACGGGCCGCGCGGGCATAATAAAACGGAGGCTGCCGATCTTGGCGTTATCTCTGGCAGACGTAAAAGCGATGGGCACGGCGAAGAGCCCGCGAAACGAAGGCGACCCGCGTGCGCGCAAGCCCGCGCGCGTTCTCGTCGTCGACGACGAAGCTTCCGTCCGCACCATGATTGCCGCCGCCCTCGAGCGCCAGGGATACACCGTTGAGCAGGCCTGCGACGGCCGCGACGCCCTCGACGTTCTCGAGATGAACACCTTCAACCTGGTGCTTACTGACATCGTCATGAACGACGTCAACGGCATCACGCTGCTCGAGCGCATTCACGCCCTGCAGCCCAATCTTCCCGTCGTCATGGTCACCGCCGTGCACGACATCAGCGTCGCCATCGACTCCATGCGCCGCGGCGCCTACGACTACCTCCTCAAGCCCTTTGAGCGCGACCAGTTGCTCTCGACCGTCGAGCGCGCCCTCAATCATCGCCAGGCGCTTGAAGAAACTCAGAACTACCACCAGAGCCTCGAAGAAATGGTTCGCGCCCGCACCGAAATGCTGCGCCACGCCATGGAAGATCTGGAGCACTCCTACGACGTCACGCTTGAAGCTCTGGGCGACGCGCTCGACTTGAAGGATTCTGAAACCGAGGGCCACTCCAAGCGCGTCACCGCCTACGCCATCGCGCTCGCCCGCGCCATGGGCATCCCTCCCGAAGAAATCAAGATCATCGCGCGCGGAGCCTTCCTGCACGACATCGGCAAGATGGCCATCCCCGACGACATCCTGCGCAAGCCCGGCAAGCTCACCGAAGAGGAACAGGCGCTCATGCGCGAGCACTGCGCCCGCGGCTACAACATGCTGCGCAAAATTCCGTTCCTCGCCGGCGCGGCCGAAATCGTCTTCTGCCACCAGGAGCACTACGACGGCAACGGCTATCCCAACCGCCTCGCCGGCCGCGAAATCCCCATCGGCGCGCGCATCTTTGCCGTGGCCGATACGCTCGACGCCATCACCAGCGATCGCCCCTATCGCCGCGCCCGCGGCTTCGACTCCGCGCGCGAAGAAATCCTCCGCTGCTCCGGCACGCAATTCGATCCCGCCGTCGTCGAAGTCTTTTTGAAAATTCCCAATGAGCTCTGGCAGGAGCTTCGCTCCGAGATCAGCGGCCAGCACATGCGCTTCTCCACCTTCGAACTCGCCCGCACCCAGGCCGCCTCGTAACTGCCAGATAACTCCACTGCTAGAAGATTCCCGTTGTCATCCTGAGCGAAGCGAAGGATCTGCGGTTGCATTTTCGCATCTTGACCCATCACAAGAAATGGGTGCCCCACCCTCGCGGCGTCTTTGTCCTTGCCGCTAGGATAAACTCCATCCTAGCCGTCATCCCGATCGATAAACGCTTGTCATCCTGAGCGACCACGATCGAAGGACCTGCAGCTTTCGCGAGCGCAGCGAGTCGAAGGACCTGCATTTGCTTTTCGCGATCTTCACCCATCACGAGAAATGGGTGCCCCATCCTAAACGCGCTTTCGCGTTTAGGGTGGGACTGCACGAACCCCGGCTTCCCGCTCTAAACCTCCTTCAAGAAATGGGTGCCCCACCCTCGCGGCGTCTTTGTCCTTGCCGCTAGGGTGGGATACCACGAACCTCCATCGAGCACGAACAACCCTCCATCGTCCACCGCCGTCATCCCGCCCCAACCCTCGCGCCGTAGGCGCGGCGGATGTTAGCCCCGCGCTTCAGCGTGGGGAAGCTATCCAAACGATTTTTTGTGAGTCCCGTAGGGACGGCGGATATTCTCTATGGAGGGAGCACGTGCGTTCAGGCCCCCGAATCCGCTGCGAAAAATGATTCCGGCCTTTAGGCCCGTTCACCGTTCACCGCCCACCCATCAACCGTCCACCGAGGTCGAACCCCATGCCCACTCTCTCCCCCGATGCCGCTCAATCCCGCCTCACCCAGCTCCCCGGCTGGGCCATCGAATCCGGCGAACTCGTCCGCACCTTCGAGTTCGCTGACTTCGTCGCCTCTCTCGCCTTCGTCAACCAGGTCGGCCACCTTGCCGAAATGGCCGGCCACCACCCCGACATCGACATTCGCTACAACCGCGTCCGTCTCGCGCTCGTCACCCACTCCGCCGGCGGCCTCACGGAAAAAGACTTCGACCTCGCCGCCCAGGTCCAGACCCTGGCCGCGTAAAAAGATTGCGAGTCTCCGCCGCCAACATTCTGATAAAGTTGAAGCCGGAATTCTGTCGTTTCGGGGGTGATATGTCCCGTAACCTGCTTCCCCTTCTGGCCGCGCTGGCCCTGGCGTCCTGCGTACCGTCCGCGCCGAGTGCGGCTGCGGCGCCGCCATCCGGTTCGCCGGCCCCGGTTCCATCGCAAGCGCAACAGTTCCCGGCGCAGTCCTCTCAGGCGCTGCTCGGCACCTGGTCTGCCACCGTCAATTGGAACCTGCCCTCCGGCCTGTTGATCACCACCACCTTCATGCCCAACGGCACCATCCAATCGACGACCCAGAATCACATGGGAATGAGCTTCACCCTCGTGGGCGTCTACCAGTTCAACCCCGCGCAGAGCACGCTCAGCTACAAGTGGTCCAGCTATTCGCCGAAACAGATTTGCGTCGGCGGCAACTGCACGCCGGCCCCGGTTCCTGCGCCCATGGGCGTGGCCACCACAAACAGCATTCGCTTCCTCAGCGCCACCCAGTTCGTCGCAACCTCCAGCGATGCCTCCACAACCTACGTCCGCACCAACGCCACCGGCACTCCTGTTCCCTAAGCACCTATCGAAAACGCACGCGTCCTCGCCCGCACACTTGGCGAGATTTCGCCACAGCTGGCCTGAGTCGCAGGATCGGCACTTGTCCTTCGCAATCTCCACCTACCACAAACATGGGTGCCCCATCCCGGGGCCCCCACGGACAGGTCCTCGTCCGTGGGGTGGATCCAAGCTTCGCTTGGGTGGGATAGCACGAACCCACAAGTTGAATTTGTCATCCTGAGCGCAGCGAAGGATCTGCGGTTGCTCTTCGCGATCTCAACCCACCTCAAGACATGGGTGCCCCATCCCGGGGCCCCCACGGACAGGTCCTCGTCCGTGGGGTGGATCCAAGCTCCGCTTGGGTGGGATAGCACGAACCTACAAGTTGAATTTGTCATCCTGAGCGCAGCGAAGGATCTGCGGTTGCTCTTCGCGCCCTCAACCCACCTCAAGAAATGGGTGCCCCATCCCGGGGCCCCCACGGACAGGTCCTCGTCCGTGGGGTGGATCCAAGCTCCGCTTGGGTGGGAGAGCACAGAACTACGCGAAGTCTGGCTATAATCCAGCTCAGAGGTCAAATGATGAAGAGCATCACCCTTTACAAATATGACGGCCAAATTTTCCGCACATTCACCGAAATCTATTCCGTGGCCACGGAAAACGGTGTCTTGACGTTTCGCTGGATGCGCAAGCCGGGAGACCAGGGCACAGCCGCCAAGGTGATGACCACACTGCCTTTCTACGTTGAAGACGATCTGGAGTCCTGACCCGCCCTTTTTTGGCGCGCCTCCAAACCCCTCCTCCCCCATCCGAAGTAAGCCGTGTAAGCCTGAGCGTCTCCCAAAACATTCCGCCTGCGTAGAGCAATATTGAACAGCGGTCGGTTTGGAAAATGGATAGACTCCCTCCCATGAAGAGTGACATCCGCATACTCGAGGTTGTGAAGGACGGGGACGACGGCCTGATCGTGACGTTCTCTGATGGGACCGTTGGCGGATGTGTCGTCGAGGAACTTCTGGAGCTGCGGCCCATCCGCGAAAAAGCAGGGCAGCCGATTTCGCCGGCCCTTAAGCATGCGCCAGCCAAGCGAGTTTGAAACACAACCCCGCGCGGCAGTCGCTTTAGATCTGCATAGAGGCCCTACGGCATTCTGTTGGCGCGAACTTCATGCCTGATCCACTCCCGCGCTGCATCTTCGTCGGGGAATTCGTTAACCAGCTCATCTTCAACGCCCGGCGGCATCGTCCGCACAATCTCCACCCGCCCCGTTTGCGAATTGTAGTTTAGATAACAGTTCAGGGCCACGCCGTCCGCGAACAGCTCCTCGCAATGCGGACCCGCCCCCGGCCTGTCCTTTCCACCCGCTGCGTCCGTCATGGGGAACCTCCTCGATGGGCGCTATAGATCGAACTAAGCTGATTTATACCACACGGGGTTTGTGATTTCCACCGCACACTCTGTCATTGCGCACCCCGAAGTACCCAGAAGGAGTAGATGCGAGATCTCAACCACCCGAGTTCTCGCTCCGCAATTCTGGATTCTCGGTCATTTTTCCCATCTTGCGGTACCTGTCCAGGCGCCTCCGTGGCAGCTATACCCCTCACGACTCGACCCGCACGCGCCCCGGAGCAGGGAAGAGTGCTCTGATTCATCCTCGCTCTCGACCGCGAGCTCGGCCAATCAAAAGCGTCAAAGCAGCTTATTCTAAAGAGGTTTTATCCGGAAAAGGCACCCCTCCAAGCACGCCAGCCCAACCGTCCGCCCCTCAGTTTCACCCCCGATATCCACAGTTTCGAACCGGAATTAGATGCTCATTTGCAATTAGGGTTTACCGAATGAACCAGAAATAAATTTTGATTTTTGTATTTGCATTTACCCCAATCTATGCTATCGTGTATTTATTCCGGTTGTGAGGCGGTCAGATCCCCTCCCAGCCGGGAGTAGTTTGCGTCACTGGCCTCCCGGCACGAACAGCAAAACGTTCGTGCCGTCTTTTTTTGCCCGCCTGTTCTCGCCCTGCCCCCCTTCATGTGCTGTCAAGCCCCCTGGCTGCAAACCTTCCTTCGGCCTACGCCGGAACCCTCTGATTCCCCATCACTTATCCACCAACTCGCGCCTTCACTTTTTCCCGCGAAGTTTGCCGATCATTTCCCCATCTCGGCGCATACTTAAACCAAATGGAAATTCACGGGCAGGAAGAACACCGGCCATTGTCCACCGTTCACCGCTTCACCAATCACGATTCATTTGCTGCTCGTTTCCCCATAAATTAAATAAATAAAAAATTTCATGACTTTTCGCCGATTATTCGCCAAATAACTCGTTTAGAATCAGTAAATCGGCTCATGGAACGTCCAAAACCCGCACCCAATTAGGTCGAATCAATGACAAACAACACCTTTAGAATCAACACGCGACGGACTCAAATCCAGTCTTTGCATCTTCACTCCGTAACTCCCTCACTCGATTCACTTTGTTTGCTTTTTCACTCCTTCACTCCTTCACTCATTCACTCCTTCACTCCTTCACCCTTTCACTCTTTCACTCTCGCACCACCGCCCACCGCCCACGCCCCACCATGCACTGCCTTAAGATAGGAGCAGAGGCGCCTTCATGAAGCACTTCTTCAAAACCCGTTGGATCTGGACCCTTGCCGTCTGTACGTTCACCGCAGCCAGCTACGCACAGTGGTCGAACCCGGCCGACGATGTGCCCGCCTACCATCCTTCGGCTCCGCTCAATATCCATCTCCTGCCGGCCATTCTGCATGGCGCGCAGTTGATGGGATCGAGCTTCCAATATCACTGGCAGGTGCGCGTCTACCAGTTGGCCGCGCAGGTCCCGGCTGTCATCTATCAGCTACCGTGCAATTGCCGCTGCGATCGCGCCCTCGGTCACACCAGCCTTCATAGTTGTTACGAGAACACGCACTCCACCGAGTGTTCCACTTGCGCCCAGGAAGGCTTTTACGCCTATTACAAAACCAAGGCCGGCTGGACGCCCGCGCAGATTCGCGCCGGCATCGCGCGCCACGAATACGAATCCATCGATCTCGATAAGCAATAGCGTCCCGCTGCCGTCTGCCTGCCCTGGTTCTGCATCGAAGCAGATGTGTCACCGATTTCTGAGGGCCTGAACGGGATGCGGAAAACTCAGTTTGGAGGCGCTTTGTAACAAGGGCACGGCTTTAGCCGGGCCAATAAAGTCAGCGGAATTGGGCTTTAGCCGCTGCCATTTTGCGGTTCGCGCAATCTGCATTCTGTTACCCATTTTTCCGCAGCCTCTAAAGCCCGTCCGGGCAGGGAGCGTGAATCATGAAGTCCTTTTATTCGGTCGCAATCTTTGCAGCGCTGTTGGTCGCGGCACTGGAACCAATGCAAGCCCGCGCTGCAAGCAAAGCGGACGCCTACTTCGGCTACAGCCGCGTCGGCGCCAATATGTATGCGCCAAATACTTCCGGCATGAATGGCTGGCAGGCTGCATTGCATGTCAAGCCGATCCCCTTTGTTGGCATCGAAGGCGACGTATCGCGTTACAGCCAGAACCCCGCAGGCCTCTCAGAGAACGTGACACTGGTGATGTTCGGTCCGCGCGTCACCGTTCACGCCGCCGGCCTCAGCGTCTTTGCTCATGGCCTCGCCGGCCTTGCCCATGAGAGCGCAACCGTTACAACGTTTTCTTCCACCTCGTACAATGCCGCCAGCTATGCCCTCGGCGCCGGCGCGGATATCCCCGTGTTTCTTGGATTGAAGTTGCGTGTCACGGGCGATTACCTGGGCAACACCAGTGCGCCTTCCTCCGGCTCGGCCGCGCCCGAACACTATCGCTTCGGAGTGGGCGTCGCCTACCACTTTTAGCGCAGGTCTCGCTCCGGCTGCCCAGCGGCGTCGGGAGCCATTTCAGCGTAAAATAGAGCCATGCAGCATGAGCCATTCGGCTCTGTGTGCACCCGGCGGCGCTCCGGAATCATCCAATGGAGAGCCGCTAACTTCGGCGACAGGTCTTCGTCGTTGGAGTCAAAAATGGGGGCGTCACGGTTTCGACGGGATCGAATGCGGCATGGGAGGCATGTCGGGGTGTGGGCACCCGTAATCGCCTGCAAAACTAAAGTTGCCAACGATAATCTGGCACTTGCAGCTTAATTAACTAAGCTGCCGTCTTTCGCGGTTTCGCCTATGGGCTGCGAGCAAGACGTCATTCAGTAGGCTGGTGGTTGCAGCTCGGTCCGTGTTGCACCCATAAGATCATCGGACTAGTTCTCGTCGCATCTTGTCCGTTCTTAAGCGCCGTGAGCGAATCCAATCGAATCGGACACAGCATGGACTCTCCCGGCTGACAGCGATTTCGGACGCGGGTTCGACTCCCGCCGCCTCCACCAACTTTCGCCGAAGGCGAAAGTTGTCGCGCCGAAGCTTTAGCGAAGGCGGACTCATGCCTGCCGACCGAGGACATTCAGACTCAAAGAAGCCGCCCGTGGGTCGTATTCTTTTAATATGCGAAATATCTACCTGGCTCTCTGCATACTTTGCTTGAGCGTTTCAGGGCAGGCGGCGAACACAACCGGGATCACCATGCAGCGTATGCCGGATGGGATGAGCCTGCGCTTGCCGGCTGGCGAACTGCGAATTCAGGTTCTTGGTGACGCCGCAGTACATGTGGCATTTTCCGCGTCGTCGGATTTCTTCAGCCGCACCTCGATAGCCCGCGTTCCATTGCCGCCGCAGAATACGCCTTTCCAAATCATTGAATCGAAGGCCAGCTATACGCTGGTCACCGATCAATTGCGCGTCAGTGTCGATCGCCAGAGCGGCGCGGTTTCTTTCGCCGATCACGATGGACGCACGCTCCTTGCCGAGTCGCCGGATGGCCGAAGCCTCGATCCGGCCACAGTGCAGGGCGAGAAGACCTTCCACATTCAACAGAAATGGGACCCGGGAGACGGCGAATCGCTCTACGGGCTGGGACAAATGCAGTTGGGCACCGTCGACATCAAGGGTTACGACCTGGATCTGTGGCAGCACAATACCAACGTCGTGGTGCCGTTTCTGGTTTCTTCCAGGGGCTACGGAATTTTCTGGGACAACACGTCATTCACACGATTCGGCGATCTGCGGCCTTTCACCGCGATTCCGGCGGCAGATCTTTACGACGAGAAGGGCAAGGAGGGCGGTGTCACCCTGGCTTCTGTCGATGGAGACACGCCGCTCACTCAGTCTGCGGATATTTCGCTGCACCTGCCAGTCGCGACCGATGGCTGCGGCGGGGCACGTTGCCCGCATTTGCAGAGGGAGTCATGGGCCGGCTCGATCCTTGCTCCCACAACCGGCGACTATCAGTTCCGTGCCTACTCGAATGGCGGCATCAAGGTCTGGCTCGACGGCAAACTGGTGATGGACCACTGGAGGCAGAACTGGCTCACCTCGAACGATCAGATTCGCGTGCATCTTGAGGCCGGCCATCGCTATCCAATCCTGATTCAAAACGATCCGGAGCAGCAGAGCACGCTTGAATTCGAATGGAAGACGCCTCCGCCTGACGACAAAACCTCGCTGTGGTCGGAGGTCGGCGACGGCATCGACTACGACTTTGTTTACGGCCCATCCATCGACAAGGTCATCTCTGGCTATCGAATGCTGACGGGCAAAGCGACCATGCTGCCCAACTGGGTTTTTGGGCTTTGGCAGTCGCGCCAACGTTATGAGACCGCGCAACAATCGCTCGATGTGGTTCAGCAGTTTCGCCAGCGCAAAATTCCCTTCGACAACATCGTGCAGGATTGGCAGTACTGGCGTCCGGACGCGTGGGGCTCGCAAGAGTTCGATCCGACGCGCTTTCCCGATCCGGACGCGTGGATCAAGGCGATTCACGCCCAACACGCGCACGTAATGATCTCAGTCTGGGGCAAATTCAATCCTAATACTGAAAACGCCAAAGACATGCTGGCCCATGGTTATCTCTACTTGCCAAATCTCAAAGAGCATATTCTCGATTGGATCGGCCAGCCATACACGTTTTATGACGCATTCAATCCCGGTGCACGCAAACTGTTCTGGTCCGAGATCGACTCGCACCTCTTTTCGAAAGGCATCGATGCCTGGTGGATGGATGCCACTGAGCCGGACCTGCTGCCCTCGCCGCCCTCACTCGATGGCCAGCGCACGCACATGAATCCGACATATCTCGGCACGGGCTCGCGCATGCTGAACGGCTACGCGCTCGAAAACAGCGAAGGAGTCTACACGGGGCAGCGCGAAGCAGCCCCCAACCAGCGCGTCTTCATTCTCACGCGTTCGGGCTTCGCGGGCATTCAGCGCTACTCCACCGTGAACTGGTCAGGCGACATCACGTCCACCTGGACCGCGATGGCCAAGCAGATTGCCGCGGGGTTGGGCGCGAGCATCTCCGGCCTGCCCTACTGGACCATGGACACCGGCGGCTACACGATGCAACGGAAATTCGAACAGGAACCAATGACCGATGCCAACCGCGAGGAGTGGCGGGAGCTGAATGCGCGCTGGTTCGAGTATTCCACATTCACGCCGCTGCTACGCGTGCACGGCGAGTTGCGCCCGCGCGAGATGTGGACGCTCGGCGACGATTCGCCGGCCTTCAATGCCGAACTAAAGTTCGATCGTCTGCGCTATGCATTGTTTCCTTACATTTACTCGATGGCCGGCTGGACCACGCAACGCGACTACACGATGCTGCGTGCGCTGGTCATGGACTTTCCCGACGATCGCACCGCGCGCGAACTGAACGACGAATATATGTTTGGCCCGGCGCTGCTCGTTGCGCCCATTACGCAGTACCAACTGCGCAGCCGTCCGGTGTATCTGCCCAGCGGCGCGCAATGGTACGACTACTGGAGCGGGCGGCCTGCGGGTTCAGGCAGCATCGTTGCCCCGGCGCCCTATGACCAGATACCGGTCTTCGTCCGCGCTGGGTCGATTATTCCCTACCAGCCAGACATGCAGTACATCGGCGAAAAGCCTGCCGATCCCGTCACGCTTTCCGTTTACGCGGGAGCCGACGGCCGGTTCACGCTGTACGAGGATCAAGGCACAACGTTCGACTACGAGAAGGGGGCTTTTTCACAAATCCCGATGCAGTGGGATGATCGCTCCCACACTCTCACCATCGGCAACGCAGCGGCGCGTTCCCTGGCATGTTGCCGCAGCGCACCTTCCGCGTGCTCCTGGTTTCAAAGGCCCATCCCGCAGGCTTCCCGTTCACGGCAATCGAGGCGAAGAGCGTGGAATACAAAGGCGCCGCTATTCGAGTTGAGCTTAAATAGGGCGAGACACGCTGCAATCGCGTAAACCAACATCTTCAAGAAAGTGCGACCTTCATGTTCAGCTCAACATTACGGCGTTTTCTTTTTGTTTTAGTCGGGTCTCTCACCGTGGCTCTCGCCGGCTCGATTTGCGCGCAGGCGCAACAGCCGCCGCCGCGCAGCATTGTCGTGGACACCCGCAACATCAACGGCCCGGTCGATCGTTTTTTTGACCTGTCTGTAGGCTCGGATTATCCGGGAACGCTGATTCGCGAGGACAGCCAGGCCCAGCTCAAGCTGGCAGTCGACGAGCTGGGCTTTCGCTATATTCGCTTTCACGCCATTTTTCACGACGTGCTGGGAACGGTGAAGGTGGAGAACGGCAAGACGGTGTATGACTGGACCAAGATCGACCAGCTCTACGACGATTTGCTGGCGCGGCATATCAAACCATTTGTCGAGCTCGGCTTCACGCCCGAGGCGCTCGCCACTTCTCAGAACAGCATCTTTTATTGGCATGGCAACACATCGCACCCCAAGCCCGAAGGCTGGCACGATCTGGTCGATGCCTTCATTCGCCATATCGAAGAGCGCTACGGCCGTGACGAGGTGCGCACCTGGTACTTCGAGGTCTGGAACGAGCCGAATCTTTCCGGCTTCTGGGAAGGCGCAGATCAAAAAGCATACTTTGCACTGTACGACCTGACCGCGAAGACGGTGAAGGCGGTCGATCCGGCATTGCGTGTCGGGGGCCCGTCGACGGCCGGCGCTGCGTGGGTTCCCGAGTTTCTGGCGCACGTGAAGGAGAGCGGCGCTCCCATCGACTTCGTCACCACGCACACGTACGGCGTCCAGGGCGGATTTCTCGATGAGCAAGGGAAGAGCGATACCAAGCTCGATCCTTCTCCAGACGCGATCATCGGCGACGTGCGTCACGTTCGTGAGCAAATCTCGGCTTCAGCGTTTCCCGGGCTTCCGCTGTACTTTACTGAATGGAGCACGAGCTACACGCCGCGAGATCCGGTCCACGATTCCTACATCAGCGCGCCGTACATTCTCACCAAGCTCAAGGCGAGCGAGGGGCTCGTGCAGGGCATGAGCTACTGGACCTACAGCGACCTGTTCGAGGAGCCCGGACCACCCACCGCATCCTTTGAAGGCGGATTCGGGCTTCTGAACCGGGAAGGCATTCGCAAGCCGGCCTTCTTCGCCTACAAATATCTTCACGCGCTCCAGGGCGACAGCATTACTGCGAGCGATCCGCAAGCCATGCTGTCAACGTGGAATGGGAATTTTGCGGCCCTTATCTGGGATTTTCAACAGCCGGAACAGAAGGTGAGTGATCGCCCGTTCTACACAAAGGTGATTCCCGCGCACGGGTCCGCGCCCGTCGAATTGCAGATTACGCATCTGGCCCCCCACGCCGCTTACCGTCTTGAGGTGCATCGGACCGGATACCACGCCAACGATGCGTACACCGCTTATATGGAGATGGGATCTCCCAAGGACCTGACTCCACCTCAAGTTGCGCATCTGAACGATTTGACGCGCGACCTTCCAGAGACTGATCGGTTGATGCATAGCGGATCGGATGGCACGATCGAAGTGACGGTACCCATGAACAGCAACGACATCGTGCTGGTGAAGCTCGAGCGCCGCAACCACGGCAAATGAGACGGGCAGGTCCGGCGCGTCAGATCTGATTTCGTGACCCGTGCGCCGGCGATCGATTGCATCGGCTGGCACAACTGCCATCAAAGCGGCAGCGCGCATAAGAATTGCGGTTCAAGGCGCACCAATACTGCTGTAGGCAAGTGACTGCCTCTCGCCCGCGCGGATAGAATGAACCGCACAGAGATCATTCCGCCTGGAAAGGTCCCGAGAGCACGCGCCGTGAAACGACGAAAACTACTACAGCTCGCGGGCACATTGGCTCTCGGCCGAGTCATCGGTCTCAGCGCCGCGCAACCAGATCGCGAGCATCCTGCATCCTCCACTCCAGCGGCCTCGGCACAGGTCGGCCTTATCCGTTCCCGGTCGACATTCTCCGTCACGGCAACCGTACCCGGCCTGAAATCGCGTTGACCTTCGACGCCTGCCCACGCAAGGAGCGCCCCGACTTCTCAACCGGCATCGTGAACTTCCTCCAGAAAGAAAAACTTCCCGCCACATTTTTTGTCTCGGGCCTGTGGGCCGTCAACAACGTGGCGCCGCTTAAGCAACTCGCATCGGTGCCCTGGTTCCAGCTCGGAATGCACGGATACCACCACTGGAAGTCGAGCGAATTGACCGAGCCGGTCATCGCTTCAGAAATCGAGCGCACCTGGGAGACCATCGAGCAATTGGGAGGCACTCCGCAGCCGTTCTTTCGGCCCCCTTACGGCGATTGCCCGCCTAAGCTCGTGAAAGTTGCCAGGAGTCTCGGCGTCCTCACGGTGATGTGGGACGTTGTGTCCGGCGATCCCAACCCCCGCAATACGGCCGAGGTCCTCGAACACCGAGTGCTGACCATGACGCGCAATGGAAGCGTCATTATCATGCACGTAAACGACGGCGGCATCTTTACACCACAGGCACTGCCAACGATTGTCGCCGGCCTGCGCGAGCAGGGATTTACGTTTGTGTTAGTCGGAGATTTGGTCAAGCACATCGCCGGTAATTGAAACTCGCACATGAGTTTTCGGCGATGATGGCGATTGTTTGAATGGTCGGGGAGAGAGCATCCGAAGGGAATGTCGCGCTGGAGTGAACCCAGGTTTAGCCTGAGGACACCAACTCACTGGCCCTTCGCGAGCCGTTGATAGAGAGCTGGATCGAACTCTTCGAGGCCTGTAATGCCGTGCAGGTGATTGACTGAAACCCATGGCAGCCAGCTCCGGTGTGTGCCAAAGCCGCGCGTGTTCGGTCCCATCCCCCAGTGCTCCTGCTGCCAGCCGGGTCCCCGCAGATCGTACGTTCGACCTGGCAATGCGAGCATGCTCTTGGTATCGAGCAGGAGGATCCGCGCTACATCCAGGTAGTGCTCGTCGTTGGTGTAGCGGTACAGCCTGGCATAAGCGGGAACCGCCCAATCCAGGTACTCATCCACACCACCTCCGCCTCGCGCAGTAATACCCTGCACGCCGACGGTGGGGACGCCGCGTTTCCAATTCAAATCGGAATCGATGGCGCCAAGCGGCATGGGCACATTCCATATCCATATCCAGCTTTCGGTGTAATTGCCTGCGGCAACAGCACGGTTCAGCCACTTGGGGTCCTTCGTCGCATCGTAGAGATCGAGAAAGGCCTCGAGCGACAGCATGCCGGCTTCTTTGTCGGTGATGTTGGGATTGTCGGTTGTGCCACCCACGAACACGCCGTGGCTCCCGAAGTTATCCCACACGAAATCGGCCGCCCGGATGGCTGCGTCGAGATAACGTTTTTGCCCTGTCTCCTCGCTCAATTTCACGAACATCGGCACAGGGTTATAACTGCTGGTTCCTGAAGCCTCACGGACCTCTCCCGTCCCACCGCGCCAACTCCTGGGAAATGATCCATCGTCACGCTGTTGCGTTAGCAGCCAATCGCCGAATTGCTGCGACCACTGCAGCCAGTCCGGGTGCTCGCGTCCCTGCCGCTTCTCGCGTCGATACGCGTCCAGCAGAGTGCGCACCCCTTCCGACGGCCCTCTCAGAGTCACGGTATCCCCAGCCCAGGAGTCTGCCTTGCCCGTCCACAGGTTGAAGCCTTCTCCCGCCGGGGGCGACATGGGCACCAGGCGGATGAAGCTGTCGATGATGGCCAGTCCTTCCTTGCGCATGCGTTCACCACGCGGGGTTGGATCGCGGTCGGACTCGATCAGTAACGCATCTGCCACTTCAATGCCCTTGGAGACAAAACCCATGATCACCTTAGGCCATTGCTCCAATTCGTTTGCCTTGGGGTCAACATCGATGCCCAATGGGCGGGCCCACGCCGCTAACTCCGCGCTCTTCTCCGGGCTCAGCTCGTGTGCTGTAACCGGCGTGTTGGCAGGGCGTGCGGGCGGAACCGGAAAAGAATCGCGGTACCGAGCCCAATTGCGATAGGACCCGGGATTCCCCGTGACTGCGTCAAAGAGAAATGGAACGCCGGCCCGGTCATCGACGGTGAGAACGTGATCCGCGAGATGATCTGTTAGTACGCGGCGAACGAGATCCAGATCCAGGTGCATCACCGGCGGACTGAGTGTTTGCCATGCCCATCGCCACGCATCGCGCTCCACGCCGAGGAAGGATGCGCTCTGACCAAAACGGAAGCTGACCTGGTATCTCTGCGTGAACCCGGCGTTGACTGGATGATAGCGTCGCCGCACTGCTTCAACGGTTGCAGTGTTGAACCGTCCGCCCGTGAATTCGTGGGTCGTGCCCGGAAACCAGAAGCCATATTCGACGCCGCCGCCAGGAGATTCGCGGGCGCCCAGAGCGCCGAATTGAATACGCTCATCGATGATCGGTTGACTCGCCGGAGCCGTCGTTTCCTCCCAGGTGGTGTCGCCACGGGGGGAGGGGTCCAGCACCGCCACCCAGCCACCATCGTGAAATGACAGCGCAAACAGAGGCGCCGGCATCAAGTCTTCGCGTATCTCAAAGCGTTTGGCGCGGTAATTCAGAGTTCCGCCAGGCGAGCTGTCGCCGTCGTGCGATGGATCGCCGTAGAGCAGGCCAGGAGCGAGATAGTCCACATCTGACCAGGCCACCGCCGCTGGGGTGATCAGCCGTATGGCCGAGCTGAAGCCGGCATTCTGTTCTGCGCCGGTCACGCTGACCTTGCGACTCACCGATACCACATCGCCGGAGATTTTCCAGCGGTCCACGACGGCAAATGAGGCCTTGCCGCCTTCCAACTTCGCCGTCGCGACCACACTGCCGGCTTCTTTTCGCAGCGACTGATAACCCGCGGCAAGCTCACTCACGTTGTCGTCTCCGCGATAGACTTCGATTTGCGCGGGGTTCGGTTGCGTCTCGCGCAGGATAGCTGAACCGGAGATCTCGATCCCCCAGTTTCCCGAGCCGGCCCGCGAAAATGCGACTTCCGCGCCGTTCGTCAGTTGTCCGAGTGCGATGCGGTTGGCTTCTCTACCCGTCTGCTTCTGCTGAGCGAGCGCCAAAGGCAAAGCCGCGAATACGAAGACTGCGAGAAGGAGCGAGCATTTCACGATGAGAACAGCATACTCCGGCAAGCACACCACAACCGCTCTCGCATCAAAGGTAGGAAAGTCAGGAGGAAATGAACTTCCAGAAAGATTGGTCGGGGAGAGAGGATTCGAACTTGAGCCGTTTTGCGGGCGTGAGCGCCAGCGGGAGCCCGCAGGCGAAATCCTGAGTGGAGCGAAGGACCTGAATCTTTTTATTGGTCGGGGAGAGAGGATTCGAACTTGAGCCGTTTTGCGGGCGTGAGCGCCAGCGGGAGCCCGCAGGCGAAATCCTGAGTGGAGCGAAGGACCTGAATCTTTTTATTGGTCGGGAGAGAGGATTCGAACCTCCGACCCCTGGTCCCGAACCAGTTTCAACGGTTATTGAAATCTGTTGAAATTGCGTGTTTTTAACTGTTTTATATTGAGTGATTTGCAGCCTCGTCGTTGAAAGCTGCGGTTCTGGTGGTTCCGGAGTGCTTTGACAGCTACAGAATCGACTACAGTAAGTCTCATTTTGATGAGTCAATGGGGTCAATCGACCATTTCGCCGTGATAACGAATCTTCGGTGCGCAGGAGTCGAGGGGACGTCCCGTCCGTCCCCAGTTTCCCCGAGAGCGAATCGGTTTCCTGAAGATTTGGGAACTTTGCCACATGAATGCCGCTGGCTGACCCCTCATCCGGGCCTCGAAAACCAAATCCACCGAGTCACTTTCTAGAAAAGTAGCCATAGATGGTAATAGAGAACATAAGCAAATACACTCCGATGAGCACCACGACAAATTCGACTTTCTGGCGGCGCTTAGTCATTTCGCTTACGGTCCCACCCTGGACTGTCAGAGCCCAGCCTCTGCTCATCAGCCACCACAATACCGTCCCCACAGGCGGGATAAAAATGTCGGACAGAATTTGCTGATATAACGGAAGTGCCGCGTGTCTTAGCAACATACATCTCCCTTATTTACCCTGCCCCAATCCGTCTGACTTGAAGCACAGCATCCTCAGAATAGTCCCATAGCGCACCCGGCGTATGCCCCGGCATATGTGGCGAAGTCATAGGCAAACTTCGCCTCGCCAAAGCCGGTTGCGAATTCCGCTCCGGTCATCGCTGCGGATGCCATGCTGGCTTCACCCGACAGAGTGACCATCGTATCCGTCGCGCCCGTGACTTCATCGAATGCCGTTCCGACCATTGCGTCTGTAGCCATGTCCGCCGGCCCCGCGTCTGCCCACGAGGGAGCCGTGACGTCCCCGTTAAACAGTGTTGTCATTACCACATTCGATCCATTTGCATCCATCACCGCTTGCACAACTGGACCGAAGCCCATCGCGGGGCCGGCGGCCAGCCCCTCCGCCATATTGTAATAAACACTATGACCGCCGCCGTATCCATTGGCAAATGACGTTGCAAGATCAGTCATTCCGCTAAACGCATTTCCCCCCAACGCGTTGGCGGCGAAGCCTCCACCCGGAATGTTGTCGGCGCCCATGAGTTCAAGCGCGTGTGCGAGACTCACATTCTCGGCGTTGTCCGCTGCACACTGAAAAGGATTCTTCTTATCTTGCCCCAACGGATCGTTGAAGTTGAGCGGACTATCTTCGACATAGGCATAGAAATTTATCCCCGCTCTGAAGCCTATTGGATCCTCGCTTAGGAATCGTCCTATATTCGGGTTGTAGTATCTGGCCCTGAAATAGTCCATTCCCAGGCCATCGGCCTCCCGCCCAGTGTAACTGTAGTCGTTGCTGTTGGAGCCCGTGGCGCTTAGCGCGCCATGCGGACTATAGCTGTACGTTGTTTGCTCCGCCCCGGTTGAATTGGTGAGCGCCATCGTGCTGCCCAGGGCATCAGTAAGGTAGCTGTAGGTCCCGGTCGAATCCGTCCGCTGGAAGCGCTCGTCGATGCCGCCGGTGAGCAGGTTCGCTGTCACCCCGGAGCCATTCTGTTCCTGCACCGGGCTTGGGCCATCGTGAAGGAAATTGGTGGTCGTCGACATTACGGTCCTGCCTGTGCGGCGGCCGAGAGGATTGTAATTGAACGGCGCGCCATTGTTGTCCACCGAAATCAATTAGTTACGCGCGTCCCAGACATAGGAGTTTGTCCCGTCGTTGAGCGTGTTGCCATTCAGGTCGTAACCGATCGTAGCCAGGCCCACCGGAATAATTAATGACTCGCATGATCTTAGAACCCGATTGCGGGACATCCTGCTTCAAATCTGTTTCACTCCCTCCCGCCAGAATCTCGGCTATCTGTAGCGCGCTTCTTTCGACCACGGATGAGTATCGCCATCACACTGACTGGGACATAAGTTACCGCAGCATAGATCATAGTATTTAGCGGAAACACAATCAAAAGCATTTCTAGAGGTGTCCCGCCCCCGTGGGGCTCAGAAGAAGACATGACCAGTGATTCAATCAACATACCAGGCAACCCGACTCCAAAGAGCGGATAAAGAATATGTGTCAGAGGGTCCGTAGATGGTATTTGGAACATAATCCATCCCACTGCTAATGGTACTGCTGCGACAGTCCCTCCGATAATAAGCGATACATTCAATGCTTTCACTTGATCAGAGCTCCTTACGTCCCGGCGTTCAGTTGCATGGATTCTGAGGCAAGACATCCGCCGGGTCCACGCCATCGAAACCTAGGGACAGACGGGACGTTCCCCCCTATTACGACTTAAAAACAAGCTCGCCCTGCCTTTCGTCGTTATGCTGCTTTGCAGGCCGGCCGCCCTTTCGCGGAGCCAACGCCCGCTTGGTCGCTTCCTCCAGTTCGCGCACAAAATCATGGGTCCCCAGAGGGCGACCAGTATGAGTCGACTGCCTCACAGCCATAATCTCCGACTCGCTTTCCCCAGCCTGAAGATACTCCCTCCAGCTCGAAATGCTCCACCGCTCCTTCCATTCCCGCATCGACATCCAGTCTTGCGCCGCTCTGGTTCCGCAGTGAGCCGCGGCGCTCGACCAGGTCCAGGCTTCAGCTTCCACAACCAACCCCGCCCGCACCGGATTCAGCTCCGTATAGCGCAGCGCCTCCCACAGGTGCGCCTGGTCCAGCGGGCAAGAATAATATCGTCCCTGCCACACATGCCCGCTCGAATTGTACTTCCCATTCCAGTAAGCTGCGTATCTACCGTGGGTATGCTTGAGCGTTTTCGCGAGAGCGTCGGTGCGGCGAGGAATCATCACCAGATGAACATGGTTCGACATCGTGCAGTAGCCGATCAAAGAGGCTTGATGCTCTTCGATGTTTTCCCGCAGCAGGTCAAGATATACTTCCCGATCCGCGTCGTTGTCCAAGATAAATTGCCGCGCATTTCCGCGTTGCGTCACGTGGTGCGCAACATTCACGGCGACTACCCGCGCAAATCGTGCCATGTCTTCTTACCGGTTCAGAGCGCCCGCCGAACACGCACTTGATTCGGCTGTAGCGAACGTACCAACAGCATACGCTCGCCAGAACAACACCACCGCTCTCGCATCAAAGGTTGCAAAGTCAAAAAGGGGCGAGATTGAAGAAGAATTGGTCGGGGAGAGAGGATTCGAACTTGAGCCGTTTTGCGGGCGTGAGCGCCAGCGGGAGCCCGCAGGCGAAATCCTGAGTGGAGCGAAGGACCTCGTGTCTTGAATTGGTCGGGGAGAGAGGATTCGAACTTGAGCCGTTTTGCGGGCGTGAGCGCCAGCGGGAGCCCGCAGGCGAAATCCTGAGTGGAGCGAAGGACCTGAATCTTTTTATGGTCGGGGAGAGAGGATTCGAACTTGAGCCGTTTTGCGGGCGTGAGCGCCAGCGGGAGCCCGCAGGCGAAATCCTGAGTGGAGCGAAGGACCTCGTGTCTTGAATTGGTCGGGGAGAGAGGATTCGAACCTCCGACCCCCTGGTCCCGAACCAGGTGCTCTACCAGGCTGAGCCACTCCCCGACGTGTTGGTGGTGCAGTTTATCTATTTTACAGCGCTCTGCGGGGCGGCGCAAACCTGCGCGTACTGCCGCGAGATCAGAGAATGTAGCGGGACAAATCCTGATCCTTCACAATCGATGCCACCATCTGTTTGACGTAAGCATCGTCGATCAGGAAAACCTTCTCCGGGCCGGATGCCGTCATGCGCTCATGGAAGGGTAAAGGCACCGTCGCTTCACTCTTGATGGCCGCGGAAAGTTCCGAGGAAGCCTGCTCGTCAGACGCTCGGCGGGCCACATCGGGCGCCAGGAAACTTACATCTTCCAGAACGCGCTCCATGATGGTGTGCAAACGCCGAGCGCCGATGTTCTCAGTAGTCTCGTTCACCTTGAACGCGAATTCAGCCATCTCGCGCAAGGCCTCCGGTGCGAATTCGAGGCGCACTCCTTCAGTTTCAAGCAGCGCCGAGTATTGCTTGGTGAGCGACGCCTTGGGCTCTGTCAGGATGCGGAGAAAATCGTCGACCGTCAGCGACTGCAGCTCGACGCGAATCGGAAACCGGCCTTGCAGTTCAGGAATCAGATCGCTGGGCTTCGAAACATGAAATGCGCCGGCCGCGATAAAGAGAATGTGGTCCGTGCGCACCATGCCGTAACGCGTGTTCACCGTGGTGCCTTCAACAATGGGCAGAATGTCGCGCTGCACTCCCTCGCGCGAAACATCCGGGCCGTGGCCGCTTTCGCGCCCCGCGATCTTGTCGATCTCGTCCAGAAAAATGATCCCGTTCGACTCGACGCGTTCAACCGCGGCACGATTCACCGAGTCCATGTCGATCAGCCGGCCCTCTTCCTCCTGCACCAGATAATCGAAAGCGTCCGTAACCTTCATCTTTCGCTTCTTGGTGCCGCCTCCGAAGATGTTGGGCAGCATGTCCTTCAGGTTCATCTCCATGTCTTCCATGTTCTGGTTGGAGATGATGCCGAACTGCGGCGAACCGCGCTCGCGCACATCGAGCTCGACCATGCGGTCATCCAGCTTGCCCTCTCGAAATTGCTGGCGCAGCTTCTCGCGCGAACGCTGGTGACTCTCAGTGCCCGGAAGCGAGAGCTGATTCTCCTGTGGATGCGGCGCGGCAGGCGGTGGAGGCAGCAGAACATCGAGCAGCCGCTCCTCGGCGTTCATCTCCGCCCTGTCTTCCACTTCCTCAAGGCGCTCCTCGCGCACCATGTCGATCGCGATCTCCACAAGATCGCGAATCATCGATTCCACATCGCGGCCCACGTATCCGACTTCAGTAAATTTCGACGCCTCGACCTTGAGGAACGGCGAGTTCGTCAGCTTCGCCAAACGCCGCGCGATCTCGGTCTTACCCACGCCCGTAGGCCCAATCATGATGATGTTCTTCGGCATGATGTCGTCGGCCAGATCGGGCGGCAGCTTTTGCCTCCGTTGACGATTTCTGAGAGCGATGGCCACGGCGCGCTTGGCGGCACGCTGGCCCACCACGTGCTTGTCGAGCTCGGCGACGATCTCGCGCGGCGTCAACTCGTCCAGCGCGAGTTCCTGTTCTTCAGCGGATGCGGGAAGATAAATGGCCATGGACAAATGTCAGCGAGAATCCTCCGCTAACCCTGTAGCTCCTCGACTGTGATGCGATCGTTGGTGTAGATGCAGATTTCGCCCGCGATCTTCATGGCTTTCTCCGCAATTTCGCGGGCGCTCAATTCAGTGTTATCCATCAGTGCGCGGGCGGCGGCTGTAGCGTAACTGCCTCCGGAACCGATTGCCGCCAGCGGCTCATCGGGGTCGATCACGTCGCCTGAACCCGAAATAAGGAACGTCTGCGCCTTATCCGCAACCAGCAGTAGCGCCTCCAGGTTGCGCAGCATTTTGTCAGTGCGCCAATCCTTTGCCAGCTCAACGGCCGACCGGTTCAGATTTCCCGCGTGCTGTTCGAGCTTGGTCTCAAAGCGCGCAAATAGATTAAACGCATCGGCGGTGGATCCCGCAAACCCGGCGAGAATCTTGTCCTGGAAGAGGCGGCGAATCTTTTTTGCCGAGTGCTTCAGCACATGGTCGCCGAAAGTCACCTGTCCGTCGGCGGCCATAACCACCTGGCCATTGCGCCGCACGCAGATCACCGTGGTGGATCGAATTTTCGAGCGCTCTTTCATGCCGTTTCGCCTCTACCGGGCAGTCAATAAACTGGAAAACCGCGCACCTGGCAGAGCAGAATCCTGCCGCTAGTGCAACCTAGAGTATAGGTCATTTGCGTGGCCTTGGAGGGCCGCCGGCAAAGGGGTAATTGCCGCGGCACCGTGCGACGGGCTTGTCTCACAGAGTCAATCGCACCTGCGGTATCCTCGAATTGGGGCATAGGGCTTGGGTTCCGTCTCCGGATGATTCTGCGCAACACAGACAATTGGGAAATTGCCGCCGGCGTCACAGTCACGATCCTGGCGGCGGCAACTGCTGCATGGCTGGCGCTGCGCAAGCGTCCCACCGCAGAGGAAGTGGAGCGCGGACGGCGCCAGTTCCTCGTGCAGTCGGGCCGGCTCGTCGATGGCATGCTGCTCGACGTATATGAAGTGGAAGCCAAAGACGGGCGCACTCTCACGATGCTTTTGTTCAGCTACCGAATCGCCGGCGTGGACTACGAATGCTCGCAGGACATTACCGCGATGCCTGACCTTGTGAACACATCCGAAGTGAGGGCTGGATTTCCGTGCTCCGTGCGCTATCAGCCCGGTAACCCCTACAACAGCATCGTGGTCGGCGAGGGCTGGTCGGGTCTGCGCGAACGGCTTCCTCAACTGCCTTCCTTTGACGATCCCGATCCGTTGGATTTGAGCCACCTGCGCCCCGGCAAAGGATAGAAAGGCGCGTTGGCACGCGATCCTGAACCCCGGTTAAACTATCAATATGCATGTTCACGCGGCAGAGGCCGGTAAGGGCGCGACCAGGACAACATTGGTTCTGCGCATCTCGATGGCGGCCACCCTCGCGTATGTCGTAGTCACCTTTGTCGCCGGGTTGCGCGCTCATTCGCTGGCACTGCTGTCGGAATCGGGGCACAATGTCTCGGATTTCCTGGCCCTCCTGCTGAGCTTTGCCGCAGTCTACTTCCAGTCGCGGCCGGCAGACCACTCCAGAACCTTCGGCTACCAGCGCGCAGGCGTGATCGCCGCGTTCATCAATGCGGCCACGCTCATCGCCATTTCGCTTTTGATCGCCGTGGAAGCTGTTCACCGGCTCAGCTCGCCGGTGACAGTGCAGCCCCGGATGATGATGATCGTGGCAGCGGCCGGCGTGCTCATGAACGGCGCGATTGCGGCGCTGCTTTGGGGCGTGGCGCGCGACGTAAATCTGCGCAGCGCGTTTCTGCACATGGCGGGCGATACGCTTTCCACGGCCGCGGTGATCGCTGGCGGCTTCGGCATCCTGCTCACTGGCCAGAACTGGATCGACCCCGTTCTCTCCCTGCTCATTGCCGCGTTCATCTTCTGGTCCAGCATTGGAATCGTGCGCGAGACGCTCAACATCCTCCTCGAGGGCACGCCGCGCGGCGTCTCTCTGCAGCAGATTCGTTCTGTTATGGAATCCGTCGACGGCGTGGTCAATGTTCACGACCTGCATGTCTGGTGCCTGGGATCTTCCACGCGCGCACTTTCCTGCCATGTGACCATCGCCGATATTCCGCCGTCGGAAAGTGTTTGCATTCTAGCCAGCCTCAAGGACGTTCTCCGCGGGCAATTTGAAATCAGCCACACCACCATCCAGTTTGAGCACATTGGCTGCGAAGCGCCGGAGGATTGCGTTTGCATCACGCCTCCCCAGGAGATGGCCGTCAGGCACGAGCATCATCACGGTCATGTGCATTGAATGAATCAACGGAGCAGCCGACCACTGGAACTAGTTGCACACATGCCGTACTGGCTGCATAAAGGCCATTTTGAAAGGGCATGGCTTCAGCCGTGCCGAAAAGCGTGCATCGACACTGGGCTTTACAGGCTGCGGAAAAACTGCACCGAAGGAGCACGAAGTGTCAGGGCACGACTTCAGTCGTGCCGTACGTGCTGCAAATCGAGTTCGGCTTTAGCCGCTGAGGGATGGTTCTCCTCCCCTCGGCGACTTCTTCCGCACCCTGTTTCGCCCCTGAGGGGCGTTTCTTCATCGGCGATTGGATTTATGCAACCCGGTCGTAGTCCATTTCCAAAACAAACAGGGAGAGTTTTAAAATTGATTGCCCGCCACTTACTTCGCAGATCCGTTTGCCTTGCGATCCTTTCGATACTGGCGGCGGGGTCGTATGCGGCCCCGCAATCCGCGCAACAGCCCAGTACTCGCGCAGCTCGATGCATTCGCCGGCGCGTACACCGATCCGGCAAATCCGGGCGATGGATACAGCGTCTACGTGCGCGACGGTGAGCTGACGGTTGAATCCGACCGCCAGGTTCCTACGGAGCTGAAGCCGATCTCGGCAACTCTCTTCGCTCTTGCGAATTCTGATGTCACTGCGGCGTTTGTTGTCGGTCCCTCTGGCCACGCAGATCGATGTCTCGTTTTCTGACCATCCGGGCACGGTTTATCTTCGCAGCGGTGAGCCAGTCCGCCACGTCTTCCATGACTATGTCCGCAGCGAGGCAATGATTCCCATGCGCGACGGCGTCAAGCTCCACGCGGTGATTCTTCAGCCTGCGGACATCAAGACGCCGTTGCCCATCCTGATGCAGCGAACGCCGTACGGCGTGAACGGAACCGACCGCACTTCTTTTTTTGCCCAGCGGCCCGAACTGGCGCGCGATGGGTACATTTATGTGGCCGAAGATATTCGCGGGCGCTACAAGAGCGAGGGCAAATTCGTAATGATGCGGCCGCTCGCCGATCATCACAACCCGAACTCGACCGACGAGAGCACCGACACTTATGACACCGTGGCGTGGCTGATCAAAAATGTGGCGGGCAATAACGGACGAGTCGGCGTTGTGGGCACCAGCTACCCTGGATTTCTGGCGATGATGGCCGGCATCGATCCGCATCCGGCGGTGAAAGCAATCTCGCCGCAGGCGCCGATGATCGACGTGTGGATTGGCGATGATTTCTTTCACAACGGGGCCTTCAGGCAAAGCTATGGTTACGACTACGTGCTGGGGCTGGAGTCGTCGAAGACCGAAATTGAAGTCAGCTACGGCGAGGACAATGGCAAACCCGTCGATGGGTTCGATTACTTTCTCCGTCGCGGCAGCTTTGCCCAGGACGTAAAGCAATCCGGAGCAAGGCTGCTTCCGACATGGAAGCTCTTCCTCGATCATCCGGCATACGATGCGGCCTGGTCGTCGCGCGGAGTGGAATATGCGCTGAATTCCGTCACCGTGCCGACGCTTACGGTCGGCGGCTATTACGATCAGGAAGATATGTACGGGCCGCAGGAAGAATACGCAAAGCTGGAGCCGCATGACACCCATCACGAGAACTTCCTCGTTCTTGGTCCGTGGCGGCACGGCTACTGGTCGTCGTCCTCGCAGCGCCTGGGCAACTTGAATTACGGAGAGCCCATCGGCACCGAATTCCGCAGGGATATCGAGGCGAAGTTCTTCGCCCATTTCCTCAAAGATCAGCCGGGATTCGATCTCGAAGACACAGCAAGCTTTCAAACCGGATCGAATACGTGGAAGTACTATGCGCACTTTCCTCCCAAGGAGTCGCGGCCAACGGCACTGTATCTCGACGGCGCAGGCCTGCTGAGTTGGAACGCGTCGACTCGCGACGCCACGGCGTCGTACATCAGCGATCCCTCCAATCCGGTTCCGTACAGGCACAGGCCCATCCAGCCGACATACAGCGATGGTTCCGACTGGTATAACTGGCTCACCGAAGATCAGCGATTCGTGACCAGCCGCAGCGACGTGGCCGTGTGGAAGCTGCCCGTGCTCACGAAAGACCTGACCATCACCGGCGAGGTTCTGGCGGACATCTTTGCCGCGACCACGGGCACGGACAACGACCTGGTGGTGAAACTGATCGACGAGTATCCAGCCGACGATGCGGACCCGACGATGCGCGGCTATCAACTGATGACCAACGCCGAGATCTTCCGCGGCCGATATCTCACCGGATACGACCATCCGACAGCGCTCGCGCCCGGATCAATCCACGAATACAAGTTCAGCCTGCACGACGTGGACCACGTCTTCAAAGCCGGACACACGGTGATGGTTGAGATCCAGAGCACATGGTTCCCGCTCTATGACGCAACCCGCAGACCTTTGTGCCGAACATCATGAAGGCCAATCCCGACGCCTATCAGCCGGAGACCATCACCATCTACTCCGGTCCGGGACACGAATCGGCGATTGAGATTCCGGTGATGGGCTCCTAGGCGACCAACAACTATGGCACAGCCACCGATCAAGCGTCGGAAGGTCCTGTGAATGTCGGTGTCAACGAACGAAGTCTGAGCAGGCTGCGGATAACGCGCATCCCACCGAAATTCGCCTTGTGAAATCATGGTGGCTCGAAGCGCTTGCGCCGCAGGCGCAAAGTGAACATAGCTCCGCGCTTTCGCATGCTCATGAGCGAATCCTGGCGAGACCTGCGCGCTTTGTAACAAGGGCACGGTTGGTAGGTGGGAATTCATCCCCGACGCCTGCAAGTGTCCCGATGTACGTCGAGCGGGCTTAAGCCCAGCTGCCATAATCGGAAATCATGAGTGGCTGAATCGCTTGCGCCGCAGGCGCAAAGGACATTAGCCCCGCGCTTCGCCGGCTGTTACGAATCCATGCCGAGACCCCGGCTTTGTAACAAGGGCACGGCTGGTAGGTCGGGATTCATCCCCGACGCTGCTAAGTGTCGCCGATGTACGTGGGGGCTTTAGCCGCCTGCCATTTCAATTCGTCAACGATGACCGGTACTTGTCGAGTTCCGTCACAGCCTGTTCAGCGTGGGGAAAGCGACCCGGCATTGAATCCCGCAGTCCCGTAGGGACTGTGTCGCCTTGAACATGGCGCGGCTTATCGGCAACACCGAACCCTGGCGACCTATAATCGCAGCAGGCACGACCCCGGCCCCAACTTCCCAACAAGGCGAGGAAAAACTTGGCACGCGAGCTTTATACGGCGCGACTCTTGCGCAAAGACTGCATCTCTGAAGTTGCACAGTGCTATCACTTTGTGTTCGAAGTTGAAGGACGTGATAGTTTCGACTATCGTCCCGGCCAGTTCGTATCGGCCGTTGCCCAGGATGAAAACGGCAAGCAGCAGACGCGCGCCTACTCCATTGCGTCAGCCGCGCGCAACAACAAATTCGAGCTGTGCGTGAACCGCGTGGAGAATGGCTTCTTCTCCAATCACCTCGCCGACCTGCCCGATCTTGCCCGTCGGAAGCACGATTCAGATTCACGGGCCGCACGGGCACTTTGTGTTGCAGGAGCCGATCACCGACTCGATTTTTGTGGCTACCGGAACCGGCGTGGCGCCGATGCGCGCCTATCTCGAATGGCTGTTTCCGGTCGACGGCGCCGACCGCAGCCAGGGCAAAGACATCTGGCTGGTCTACGGCACGCGCTACGAATCGACATCTATTACCGGGCGGAATTCGAAGCGCTCGCCAAACGCGTGCCCAACTTCCACTACCTGCCTACACTGAGCCGCGCCGACGATATCTGGAAAGGCCTGCGCGGCCACGTGCAAGTCCACGTTGCAACGATCATCGAAGAACGCGCCAAGCGGCTTGGCCAATCTCTCCCTACCCCTCCCGTCGATCCGGCGACTCCCGCCGCGAATCTGAAATTCGACATCTACTGCTACATCTGCGGGCTCAACTTCATGGTCTCCGGCGTTCGCGAGCTGCTCGACGGCTACGGCTGGCACAAGAAGCAGGTCGTCTTCGAGCGGTACGACTGAGGGGCAGAAAACAGGTTTCCCGGATACAGGGTGGCGAGTTGGCCGAGCAACCGCGTCTCAATTTCCGCTGTCAAGACAAAAAATCGTAAGTCACTCTTTTCAAACCACTTCCAGTTGCCGATTATTCGCTCGCTCAGGCGCATAATGGTTCCATGATGAAGACAGGGACCAAGCCACCCCAGCGACAAA
Organism: uncultured Acidobacteriaceae bacterium; assembly: GCA_963796785.1. Lineage (GTDB taxonomy): Bacteria > Acidobacteriota > Terriglobia > Terriglobales > Acidobacteriaceae > Telmatobacter. Next base: position 272,722 of record CAWCMW010000002.1, read on the forward strand.
GACCCGTCGCCGGGGACCCCGGCAGGGAACAAGGGACCGAGGGAATGAGGGACCAAGGCCGCGAGCAACGGCGCTGTCCCAGCACGCTGGGCTAGAGGCTAGGAGCTAGCAGCTAAAAGCTGCTTTACCCCCCACCCCCCCTGCCATTTTGTAGAACTGTGAAACTGTGAAACTGTGGAGCCCGCCGAATCAAGACTTGCAGCCACAGTCTCACAGTTTCACAGTCCGCAGTTTCGTTTTCGGAGTTTTGTCACGAGAATTGTCCGCGGTGGCTGACGAACTCCGCTTGCTTCGCTAGCGTCCAGCTTCACGGCTCTATAGGTTGAACAGCTCTCTAAGCCGCTTGGTCTGCGCGCGGCTCACGGGGATCTCGGTCTGCTGCTTGTCGTTCATGCGGAGCTGGTAGCTCGATTTGAACCAGGGCATGACCTCGCGAATCTGGTCGATATTGACGACGAAGCCTCGATGAGCGCGCCAGAAACGCGCTGGATCGAGAAGCTCGAGAAGTTCCTCAAGAGTGCGGCACTTGGATTGGCCTTCGAAGCCGCGCGTGACGATGCGAATCACGCCCTCGTCGATGGCGGCGTAGCAAATGTCGGCCTGATCGACGAGCAGCAGCCGGCTCTGCACCGTCACGATGAGCTTGGCTGGAGGACGGCTCGCCTCGCCGTTTTGCGGGCGGTTGAGAAGTTGCAAAAGGCGGTCGATCTGGACTTGATCGGGCGCGGCGCCCGATGCGGGGCTGCCGGCGGCGATGCGCGCTTTGGCCCGTTCCACAGCTTCGGTCACGCGGGCCAGGTCGAAGGGCTTGAGCAGGTAGTCGACGGCGTTCACTGTGAAGGCGCGAACGGCGTACTGGTCGAATGCCGTGGCGAAGACGAATTGCGGCAGGGGTGCGGCATCTTTCTCCGCGCCCGCCTTTGCCGACTGCGCGCGATTGCGATCGACTAGCCGCTGAATCACGGCGAACCCGTCCTGGCCCGGCATCTGCACATCCAGAAAGACCAGATCGGGATGGTGCTCATCAATGAGATCGACAGCCTCAATGCCGTTCGAGCCCTGCGCCACAACATCCACATCGCCGACAGAATCGAGCAGGTACTTGAGCTCGTCGCGGGCCAGTTGTTCGTCGTCGATAATGAGCGCGGAGATGGGCATGGAAACTGAACAGGATGATTGTAGAACAGGCGGGACAGCGAAGTTAGCGGAGATGGCGGGGCTAGCAGAGCTAGACTGCTCTCAGCCTTCAGTTCTCAGCTTGTGCGCTATTCGCTCAGCACACGTAGCCGCGCGGGCGTCTGATCGTGAGCAAGCTCGTGGCCGCAGTTGGTGCAATAAATATCGGTAGCGCGGACGGTGCGGAAGCAGGTTCCGCAATTTGCGGTGAGCTGATAGTTGCACTGTGGGCAGAAATGGAAGTCGCCCTGGACATGTGTGCCGCACGACGGGCAGCGGTACGCCACGGGCTGGCGCAGCAGAAAGTACAACACAGCGCCGATGCCGGGCGGCCCAACCAGGCAGATGAACATCCAGAAACGCATGCTCATGGCGCGGCGCGGCGCGTCCTTGCTGATGTAGCCGACCATGAGGAAGTAGAGAGAGGCGACCACTCCCCAGGAAATATTGAAATAAATGCGCAGGCCGAGCACCGAGGGCGGGTGATGGCGCTGCTGGGGCGCGACGACCCAGAAATAGTATTCGACGAGGACGAAGGCCAGGCTGGCCGCGATGATCGACCAAACCGGAATCAGCCGCTCTTCTTCGTTGATCCGAATGTCTTTTGGATCGGACATTGGCTATCCCTCACTACCGGAGGGCCTTTCAAAGGCGTATAAGGGCAAATTCGCCGCTTTTTCAATGGACGGAACAGGGGCAAAAGAAGTTGCGAAGGGCTACAAAATTGCGGAAATCCGCGAGATTCCGCCGGAAATCAATCCCTGCTCCGCGACCAGCCGGCCACCAGAATTGCGGCCAGAACAGCGGGGAAAAGAATGCAGGCCAAGAGGCTGGTCTGTGTGGCAATGTCGCTGATGTGCTCGCCGCCAATCAGGTCATCCGCAACGCGCCAGGCCAGCGGCCCGAAGGCCAGCAGAGCCACAAAGAGCGACGCCAGGACCAGAGAACGCGTGCGGCGGCGGCCGGCCTTCTGATCCCGCATAACGCCGAGCGAAGCCAGGACGACCCGCCGGGTTTTCTCGGCAACGGCACGATCTCGCCCGGCTTGCTTGCCCGAGAGAGCCGCAAGGATGTCGGAGTTGGCGCCTGAGCCCGCAGCGCCGCCTGACGCCGGATGGGCGCCAGTGTTGCCGGCCAGTTCAGCCGCTCTCACGCAACCTCCTGGAAGCGGGTCGGCCGCATAGCCAAGCCGGGGCTTGATCATCGCCAGTCCGCGATACAGCCGCGACTTGACGGTAGAAAGCGGGGCGCGCGTGACCTTGGCAATCTCTTCAAGCGAGAGCTCCTCGTAAAAGCGAAGCGCCAGCACTTCGCGATGGAGCGTATCGAGCTCCAGCAGCGCGGCGGCAATTTTCTCGCGGTCTTCAAGGTTTGAAACGCGGTCGAAAGGCGTAGGCTCGTCGGCCACAACCTCGAACGTCATCGACCGGTCGTCTTCGGTGGCGCCATCGATCAGTTCGTCGAGCGAGTTCATGGTGCGCTTGCGGCGATGATCGATGACCAGGTTGCGGGCGATGGTGAAGAGCCAGGTTTCAAACCGGGCGCGGCCATCGAACTGGTCGCCGCGGACGAGAACGCGCATCCACACTTCCTGAAAGGTGTCTTCGGCGGTGTCGCGGTTTCCGGTGAGGAAGAGCAGATAACGCATGAGGCGGTGCTGATACCGGACGATGAGCTCCTCGAGCAAGCCGGCTTTCTGCAGTTTGAGGCCAGCGGAGACGGCAAGGCTTTCCTGCCGCGCTTGATCGTCGGCTACCAAGGCAGATGCTCTGGGAAGAAGCGTGCGAACGGAAGCAAGTGTCATCTGAGTTCATTAGACGATAAAACCGCTGGTCAAGACCAGTTGAATCTGAATTCTCGGCTTACCGTCTTCCCCCTGTTGCCTTGTACAAACACATGCCACCGCAAAAGTTGTGACGATTTCAGGGCAGTGGCCGGAAAGGCGCGCGCAAAGCGGCCCCGCCGGCGTAACGGCCGAAGAATCAGCGAATAAGCAAGCTCAACCCTTTGGTGGATTACTAGAACCGATTGCATAAATGGTTTTGTGTCAGGGCACGACTTTAGTCGTGCCGATGAGGCGCATAAGCACCGGGGCTTTAGCCCCTGAGGGAAGTTTTCAAAGCCGGCTTAGGGGATTTATGCAACCATCTCTAGTAGCCGGCGTCATCGCGCCGTTTTCGGCCGGTGGCTTTGAGCGCGGCTTCAATGGCCTTGGTGGCGCGGCGTTCGCGAGCCTCGGCAGTTTCGTAATAGAAGATGCCGAGCAGCTGGTCGCGGCGCTGGGCAGGCGTGAGGGCGAACCACGCGTCGCGGGAGCCGGGATGGCGCTGGAAAAGCGCGCGAAGGATGGGAGGCGGATCGTGCTCGCCCTCCAGGGCCTGCATCAGCATCTCGGCGATTTTTTCGGCGCGCTTGGTGCGGGCGGCAGGCAATTTGGGCTGGTCAGCGAACTTGCCAAACTCGCGACGCCGCGAAGGCGTCAGGGAATCAAACAGCCGGCGGATCTTGCGGTCGGCGTTGAGGGCGCGGACGAGCTCAGATGGCAAGTTAACCGGGCGCTCCGCGAGATCGGGCTCAAGCCAGATCTTCACGCGCGAACCGACGCGGGAGTTGGAGCCGGATTGCATCTTCTTGTTCACGAGGAGAAAGTGGCCACTGCGCCGCGCATCGGGGAAGAGCGAGGTGCGGAAAGCGAAGCCGCCGATTTCTCCGCGCACGCGGCGGCCGCTGCGCACCGGCCACGCCTTGGCGATGTCGAACGGGACGCGCGCAATGACCCACTTGAGCGCGGTTCCATCGGGTTCCAGGAGCGCGGTGAAAGTTTGGCGCGGGTTTGCGGAGCGAGACGGCATGGGTCAGGCCGGGACGGCGCGCTTGCGGCGATGGCGAAGCGCCCCGAGAGCGCGGAAGACGAAGCGGATGAGAATCAAGGTGATGAGGATGAAGATGAACGCGATGGCCGCCGCAATGTATGGCTTCCAGGCTGAAAGCCATGTGAGGAAGATGGCGAGAGCATCTTCGCCGAGGCTGAGCGCAATGTTGGAGAAAGGCTCGGGCGAGGGAGTGACCGCGGCGCGAACTGCAGTCTTGCCTCCGTGCGCAATAAAAGCGATCGCCCCGCCGGCGAGAGTGGCGGCAAGCTGCTCGGCGGGCGTAAGAGATGCAGTGGCTTGAAAGGCGAGCAGCGCGGCGAGCGGGACGCGGATGAAAGTGTGCAGCGCGTTCCAGACCAGGTCGAGAGCAGGAATCTTGTCGACGAAAAAATTGATGCCGAAAAGGACCAGAGCGGCGGCGATCACGCCCCAGTTTGATAGGAGATGGAGCGACGGTGGCAGATCGAGATACCTGGTGTGAGACATGAGGCCGAGAGTGGCCACGGTGGCATAGACGTTGAGCCCGGCCGCGAAACTGACGGCGACCATCAGGGCGACGATTTGGTTGGGCGGTAGGGGCACGGGGACAGTATAGATGCGCTCACCGATTGACCCGGCAAATGATATCGAATGGGAAGCGGCTTGCCGTGAAATGACCTGATCTCTCTAAGCGGGCTTCAGCCGGCTGGAGGGAGCAGGGACCTTCAGGCCCCCGAATCAGGTGCAACAACTGCAAACGAGCTTGAGGCCGTCGGAAGGAGCAGGGACCCGCAGGTCCCTGAATGAGCACCACAACCCCACCGCTCCGGCCTTCAGGCCCGGATTTTGGCCGTTGCGGGTCTATAACTGGTTGCACAAAAAGCTTTGTATCAGGGCACGACTTCAGTCGTGCCGCATAAGGCTCATCAACAGAGGGGCTTTAGCCCCTGAGGGAAATCTTAGAGCCGTCTCAGGGATTTATCCAACCAGCACTAGCTCGGCTCTTCCTTCCCGGCTTTGGGGGCGGGTTTGCTGGAGGCCTCATCCGCATAGAAGGAGTCGAGCAACGCGCGCGCGTAAATGAATCCCTGAACCATCACGCTATTCTCGGTGACGAACCGAATGAGGAAGAACAAGTAGACCGCGAGTGCAACTAGAATCACGGCGGCCATGTCGCTATCAACGTGGATGAATGGCCGCGTAAGTTGCACGTACAAATGCGCCCTCCATGCTTCGGCAACAATTGAAGCCCCCGCGCAGACCAAAGCGAACCACCACAGCGCGTAGAAGTTCCGCTGGAACCCGTAGGAGATTTCTTCTTCGACGACGAGCACGCTGTTGCGCGAGTTCTCGCGCATCCAGGCCACCGCCGGCTCATAGAGGTGGTCGAGCGCATCGGAGATCGGGACTCGCCAGGAGGTCCCTTTCCGGACGCCGACGCGGGGACTTATGGGCGCCGGCTGGTTGCTGGCCGCGGCCTTCTCCGCCTGCGCCGCCGCTTTTTGGCCAGAGGGATCTGAGGCAAGTTTATCTTCGTTGAAAGTTGGCGGAGCCTGCCCAGTGCGCTGCAAGATCATGTTCCGGATCCTGTTTGCCGGCGGCGCTTCCCGCAGAAGATGCCTCACCTGGTCCCCGTATTTTGTGTCTTCGATTTTCAAATAGCCGAGCGCCACGCGCATAAGGGTTGTGGTCGGCTTGCCTCCCCAATCCCGGAAGAGCTTGACCTCCCTCTGGTCGCCGATGCCGCGGGCGATATGCGAGATCCAGCGCACCACGCCGAAAACGCACAACAAGCTCAGCAGCGCGGGGATGGCGCTCTGCAGTCCCTTGAAGGACAGCAGGAGCACCAGGAGAATGGGGAAGACGGTCAAGAATGCGGGAGCCAGGCGCGCCTCGCGCGTGTAGCGGTCGCCGAGGAGGGACTCGACTGCGGAGAACGCGCCGTTATCATCTGCCATAGTCCGCACCTCAGATGGAATGCCTCACGATAGTCCGGCGGAATGGCGGGTTAGCAAGGGGAAATTTCGGGGAGGTCGTCGGAGAGCGGGGGCCGGAAACGGGGTTGCGTCTTATGATGGGCTGCGTGGAGGTCACGATGATGGCGGATCGCGATGCAATGAAAGAAAACGAGGTTTGGCCGGCGCTGCCGCAGAGCGCGTGGAGCGATACCTGCGCCACACTGCAACTGTGGTTGCAGATGGTGGGCAAGGTGAGGATGGCGCTGACGCCGCCGATCAATCACTGCTGGAACGTGACGCTGTATCCGACGATCCGCGGGCTGACGACGATGCCGATGGCGCACGGTTCGCGCATGCTCCAGATCGATTTTGATTTTGTTGCGCACGAGCTGCTGATCGAGACGAGCGATGGCGGGCGCGAGACGATCAAACTCGAGCCGATGACCGTGGCCGAGTTTTACCGGCGGCTGATGACGGCGCTCGAGAGCCTGAATGCGCTCTGCAATATGTGGCCGGTGCCGTGCGAAGTGGCGAAGCCGATTCCGTTCAAGAAGGACGACGTACATCGGGCCTACGATCCGGCGTATGCGCAGCGGTTCTGGCGGGTTCTGTTGCAGGCGACGCGAGTGATCGAGGTGTTTCGCGCTCGGTTCATCGGCAAGGTGAGCCCGATTCATTTGTTCTGGGGCGCGATGGATTTGGCGTGCACAAGATTCTCAGGCCGCACTGCGCCGGAGCATCCCAGCATGCCGGGGCTGCCCGATCGCGTCACGCGCGATGCGTATTCGCACGAGGTGAGCAGTTGCGGATTCTGGCCTGGCGCACCGCGGACCGGCAGGCACTTTCATCGAGCCGTTCTTTTATAGCTACGCCTACCCCGAGCCGCCCGGCTACCGCGACTATGCGATTGCGCCGGCAGGAGCGAAATTCGACAGCACTTTCGGCGAGTTCATTTTTCCGTACGAGGCCATGCGGCAGTCGGCGGACCCGGACGATGCGCTGCTCCGTTTTTTGCAGAGCACGTATGAGGCGGCCGCCAACTGCGCCAAGTGGGATCGGAAGGCGCTCGAGAAACCGTGAGTCGTGAGCCGTGGATCGTGGATCGTGAACCGTGGCCCGGCGAACCCGGGACAGTGAACAGTAGGCAGGGAGCGGCAGACAGCAGACAGCGGGCGGGAACCGGTAAACGGTGAAATCCCCATCGTGGATCGTGAACCGCAGGCAGAAACAAATAGCTTTTCCATTTGAAGTTGCGCGGAGTACACTCGCTGATGCCCCGCCTCGATGGAAGCCACTGAAAGCGGGATTCCCCCATGAGGCCCATTCTGCGATTCCCCAGGAGGCACCATGTCGACTTCTGTTTCTGCCCGGCCTGCGTCCGGGAGCTTGAGCCTTGCCAAGGCGGCGGCGCTGACGGCCGTGCTGGCTGTGGCCGTCTTTTTCGTGATCAAGTACGTCTTCCACTATTACCTCAACTACAATCCAGCCGGTTTTAGCCTCTACTGGACGAGGCGCGCCATCCTGCTGGTGCACATCACCAGCGGAATGGTGGCGCTCCTGATTGGGCCGTTCCAGTTTTCACGACGGCTGCGGCAGCGCAACCTGCAACTGCACCGCATGCTGGGGCGCACATATCTCATCGCGGTTCTGTGCGGGTCGCTTGCGGGGATGGCGCTGGCAGTGACCACCACCTTTGGGGTGATATGGGGATTCAGCCTCTTTTGCCTTGCGCTGGCCTGGATCACCTGCGGCGCCATGGCCTTTTACGCGATCAAGCAGCGGCAGATTGCGGTGCACCAGGAGTGGATGGTGCGGACCTACATCGTGACTTTCGCATTCGTCATGTTCAGGCTGCTCAATGATTACGGGCCGACATCGCGGCTTGGGGCGCCTGGCCAGCGCCAGGATGTTTACATCTGGGCCTCCTGGGTGATTCCGCTGATGGCCGCCGAGGTGATTATGCAACTGCGGCGAATGCGGCGAGCGGGCGCGGCAGCGAAGGCGTAGAGCGCACAGGCAGGGAAGTAGAGACCAGGCTGTGGTCTGCCGTTTCCCGCCCGCTGATTGCCTTCTACTCGCCCCTGTCAAGAGTCCCTTCCGCAAAAACACTCGCAACTCGCTGAAAACGCGCCGCAAATAAAAACGCCAAGTTTGCCGATTCTTTCGCGCAAATTGCTAACCTTAAAACCATGGCAGTCACAGCGTTCATGGGTTCGAGTGGAGATAAAACTAGCCACCCCGCGGAAAAATCTCCGCCAGTCAGTCCATATCCAGCAGCGACCGAAGAACGAGCGATTCGAATTTTTTTTCGGGGAAATTGCACAATCTTCAGTGCAATTCCAGGGTATTTTCAAGCCGTTACTCATAGAATCAACTACTTAGCTGTTTACTGATCGATAACAAGTCTATTGACTCATCGATAAACACCTCGATCGGCCCGGCTCACGGATCATCGCGGTGCATCAATCGGACCCCACAGTTCCGGGGCTCGCAAAGCTAGAGGGTTGAAAACAGCATTCGCCCCGAATATCTGCGGGCAATAAGCCTTTAAAAATCATGAAGATCAGAAAATCTCAAGTTTCTAGTTTGCATTAAGATATATCTTGCGATATAGTTTGAGACATATTTTAGTCAGGAGGACTAACACAATGTTTGGAAGACAAGTTTTTGAACGCGAAGGCCATGGCGGATGCGGTGGCCGGAGATTTGAGGGGCACGAGGAGTTTGGCGGCCCAGAAGAGCAGGTAGGGCGGCGTTTCGCCTGGATTCGCGGAGGCGGGTTTGAGATGCCGGGCGGCTTTGGCCCGGGGAGGCATGGCGGGTTCGGACGCGGTTTCGGACGAGGATTCGGCGAGGGGCGCGAGCGCCTGTTCGACGCCGGCGAGATCAGGCTGGTGATCCTGCGGCTGCTCTCGAGCGAGCCGAGCTACGGCTACCAGCTCATCAAGACAATGGAAGCGCGCCTGGGCGGCGGCTACACGCCGAGCGCCGGCGTGGTGTATCCCACTCTGACGATGCTCGAAGAAGAAGGCCTGATCACGGCCGCCGAGACCAGCGGCAAGAAGGTGTACAGCGTGACGGAAGAAGGCCTGAAGTATCTCGAGGCCAACAAGGAGCGCGTGGGCCAGCTTTTCGAGCGGCTTGAGGAGACGGGGCGCGGATTCAAGCGCGGCCGCGCGCCCGAGCTGATGAAGGCGTTCATGGACCTGCGCGGCGCGGTCATGTCAAAGGTCTGGCGCCGAGGCGCGACTCCCGAGCAGATCAAGAAGATCGCGGAGGCGATTCACAAGGCGGCGGAAGAGATCGACAAGCTGTGAGGAACGGCATGTTAGCGCGTCAGCAAGTTGGCGCGGCAGTAGGCGCGGTGAGTTGCCGATTGTGGTGCCCCAGGTCTCAAAATCGAGACCTGGGGCACCCAGTTTCGTGGTGAGTTAGGGTCGCAGGACGTGGGCCGTCCGCAGCTACTTCACGCCCTTGGCAGGGTCCCACACGCCCTGCAGTTTGCGAACGTAGAGTATCTGGCCAATGTGGTAGGCGTTGTGCGCTCCCACATGGGCAATCAGCGACGCATTGGCCGCCAGCTTCTGGTCGTCGGCGTTTTCAACGGCCTTTTCCCAGTCGGCGAGCACCTGGTCGAGCTTCTTCACCAGGTCGTCCCATTGCGCGGGGGTGAAGTTGTCGAAGGTCTCATTGTTGTTTCCATCGAAGGGCGCGGGCTTCTCGCCCTTGAACTGGGTGAGCGCGCGGTCGTCCCAATACCAGATGTGATAGGCAAGCTGGCCGATGGAGTGATTGCCCTTCCCGGGGCTCCATTTGGCCTGCTCGGCGGTGAGGCCTGCGACGGCGACGTTTGCCGGAACAAACCAATCTTCCTGGTCGTGTGTGGTGCGAAGCTGCTCCAGCAGGACGCCACGCAGGGTTGTGGGCGGGGTCTTGGTTTGGGCGGCGGCGGCGAAGGGGATGGCGAGAAGCGAGAAGGAAAGCCAGTTTTCTCATGGGCGCAACCTCATGGAACAGAATGTGGAATGACTTCAGATTGGATGCTCGCGGGTGCGAAACGTCAACTTGACACAGTCTTCCACGGGCAATTAGATTTCTCACTCGCGGGCCAGAGGGGCCCTTCTTCGGGCCCAAGATCAACAAAAACTGAAAGGAAAGACCGATGAGAGAAGCAAGAAAGACGTGCTGGAGGGCGGCGTGTTTTCTGGCCGTCGTTTGTTTAGCCGGCGTCCTGGGCCGCGCGCAGGTGGGCCGGTCCGTTACAGACGGGGGCACAGAGGAGAACTGGCAGGGAGCACGAGTGCACGTCTGCCCGTTGGGATTCGCCATGCAAGGCGCCCATGTCGGCAACAACGTCTTCACCTGCGTGCGCGTGGTTCCGCAGGGAATGGAGCGCCAGGTCCACACTTACGTGGATCGGGGAACGCAAGGCGATCTGGGCCGGGGCAATATGCACGTTTGCCGTCCGGGCTGGTACATGCGCGGACTGCACAACAACTACGACTGGCTTGTGTGCTCCGATATTCCGGGCGTTGGGCGCTCGTTCCTCGACGCCAACGGCATGACCGAAGGAAACGGAATGCACATGTGCCCGGCGTCGCGTGATGGTTTCACGGTCATGACTGGAATTCACAATGGCCGGAACGATTTTGCCTGCGCGGGAATCAACGGCGGTCATGACGATCACGACCGGCACGGCGACGACCATCACGGCGACAACCATCACTGAATGACAACCAGATCAGCATTAGCGCGTGGCTCCAGGATTCCTGGATTAACGGCATAACTGGATCAACAGCACACTTTGAGCGTGGGATTCCGCGGCGCGCCGCCATTCTGCCGCGGCGGACGAGTCTGCGAAAATCGCCACGCGACGCGTGCGCTCAAAACCCTAAAACGACAAAAAACGATCTGTGAAACTGTGAAGCTGTGAAACTGTGGCTGCAAGCCATTGATTACAAAGGCTCCACAGTTTCACAGTCTCACAGTCTCGCAAAACGGCAGGGGGGGTGGGGGGTAAGGCAGCTTTTAGCTTCCAGCTCCTAGCTTTTAGCTGCTGGCGCTCGCAGTTTCCAGCCGTCGCGCCGGGAGAGCGGCGTTGCTCGCGGCCTTGGTCCCTCATTCCCTCGGTCCCTCCGGGGTCCCCGGCGACGGGTGGCTCGCAGAGCCGGGGTCGCTGGGGTGGCTTGGTCCCTGTCTTCATCATGGAACCATTGTGCGCCAAAAGGGGGAAATGATCGGCAAACTTCGGGAGAAAAAAGTGAAGGGGTGAAAGAGAGAAAAAGTGAAGGAGGATTAGCGGGTTGGAGAACCTGGCCGGTATGATCGCGACGGCGGGGGCTTGACAAGAAAAGACAGGGTCAGGGATCAGAGGGGAACGTCCCGTCTGTCCCCCGGTTTCTGTCAGAGTGTTGTCAGCATGGGCGCCCGGTTGACGGGCGCCTTTTTGTGTCATACGATATGTATATACAAATGCGGTATGAGTGGGACGAACGAAAGAACCGCGAAAATCAACGCAAGCACCCTGGGGTGAGCTTTGAGTTGGCGATGCTTGTTTTTGAAGATGAGGATCGGCAGATCAGGTTGGATAGGGTGGATGAAAACGGCGAGCAAAGATGGCATGCGATTGGCGCGGTTTCCCCAACACCTGGAACACGGGCGGTGTTGCTCGTAGTGCATGTCTATCGAGAGGATCACAATGGCGAAGAGATCATCCGTATTGTCAGCGCGCGAAGAGCTGGTCCAGATGACGTCAGAAGATATCAGGAACAGACGGTGGACTAAAGCTGAGATCGACGCAGTTCGGCGCGCATCCGCTGCGCAGGCCGCAGGCGAGGATTTGCCCGAAGAGGAATACGAAGACATTCCGCGGCTGACGGCGAAGCAGCTTGCCGAGATGGTGCGGCTGCGCGACGTGCGGCGCAAGCAGGCGGTGAGCGTGCGCCTCGATCCGGAGGTGCTGGATTGGCTCAAGTCAAAGGGCGAGGGGCACCTGACGCGGATCAACGATATCCTTGCGAACCTGATGGAAGCGGAGCGGCGGAGCGGAAAGAGAGCTTCTAGCCGCTAGCTGCTGGAGCCGGCTGCATAAATGGTTTTGTATCAGCACGACTGTCTTGTATCGGGGCACGATTGTTTTGTGTCAGGGCACGACTTCAGTCGTGCCGCAAAAGGCTCATAAACAGCGGGGCTTTAGCCCCTGAGGGAAGTCCTGGTGCCGATGAAGGCGATCTATGCAACCGGCACTAGCCTCCAGCTTTTCCTTCGCCCCTACGGGGCTGGAGATTCTATGGGGCAGCTTTCCGAGGACTGCGTCGCCGCGGCGACTTGTCCTGGGCTAACTTCTGGCGCTCCCGAAGGGAGCTTTTTAGAGGCAGATCGCGGCGGGGGCGGTTAGCTCTTGGGTGAGGGGAATAGGTATCACGTCCCCTTATTACAGGTATCATGTCCCCTTATTACCAGCTTTCCATTGTGAAACCGTTAAGGTCATTGCACAATGGATGGAGATTCAAGACAGGACCAAAGCAATGATCGATTCGGCGCACCAAGCCACCACACGAGCAGCCGCGGCAATTGACCATGATCTTTCGCTCACCGCTATTTTTGAGGAGCGCGCCGAGAACCTAAATGAGGATGAGCTCAACAAATGGAGTGCAGAGACTGATCGCGATCGAGCTTTGCTAGTAAAACTTAAGGGATCAGGCGCGAAGCTGCTGAGCGGTCCTCGGGGTTCGGGCAAATCAACACTCTTAAGGAAGGCGTATTTCGCGCTGCTTGGGGGCGACCAAGCGCTTCCAGCTTATGTGAATTTCTCCCGCTCTTTAGCTCTCGAGCCGTTGTTTCATTCAAACGCTAACGCGCCTCAGGTGTTTCAGCAGTGGGTTGTTCGCAAGATTGTTGCGGGGCTTGGGATGCGGTCAATTCGATTTCGGGCGCGACTCCCCCCAGCCTAGCGCAGGTTGGTGCCGAGAGCGTCGAATATATCCAACGGCTCGAGACGGGCCAGGAACCTCCGAAAACTTCGCGCCTCATTTCACCCTCGGAGCTTCTGATCCTTCTTGAGGATTGGTCCAGGTCGGTGGGGCTTAGTAGGTGTGTGCTTCTTCTGGACGACGCGGCCCATGCATTTTCACCTGAGCAGCAGCGGGACTTCTTCGAGGTATTTCGGGCGCTTAAATCCCGCCATGTAGCAGCGAAGGCTGCTGTGTATCCGGGGATCACCAGCTATTCCCCCTATTTCCATGTCGGGCACGAGGCCGAGGTGCTTGAGGCGTGGTATACGCCGGACGACGATGCTTACCTCACTACGATGCGGTCAGTTGCCCAGACGCGATTGCCGAAGAGTCTCTATGATCGATTTGATGGCAAAACCGAAATCATCGATTTCTTGGCGTTGGCATCTTTTGGTCTTCCAAGAGGATTCCTCAACATGTTGTCATATGTGCTGGGGGTGGAGGAGAACGCGAATGTGAGGCCTACGCGACGTAGTGCGGAGCAGGCGGTCGCTCTTCACGCGGAGTCGGTGCGCAACATCTTTTCGGCCCTCCGGGATAAGCTTCCTCGTCTCAAGAAGTTCGTTGATGTAGGTCTTGAGCTCCAACGTGCTATGGCTCACGCCCTGCGGTCGTTTAATAGCACAAAGGCTCCGGGGCGCGAGAAGACGCCTGTGGTTGCTATCGCTGAGCCAATTACGACCGAGATTTCTCGGATCCTTGGAATGGCCGAGTACGCCGGAATTCTGAGGCGCGGGAGCTCTGTGTCTCGCGGTGTGAAAGGCGTATTTCAGAGGTATACGCTGCATTATTCGATAGTGCTCGTTGAGAACAGCCTCTCACTCGGCAAGAGCTACACCCTTGACGATGCGAACAGGTCGTTGGGAAGCACCAGTGCACATGCATTTGTGAGGGTCCAGATCCCGGGGCTGCTTGGGGCTGATTTTGCTGACCGTTGCACTATTGATCTCGCTCCGTGTGATAAGTGCGGAACCCCAAGAATTTCCCAGGATGCCAGGTTTTGCATGAAGTGCGGCGCCGAGCTCAAAGACGTCTCGATTTACGAGGAGCTGATTCACGCGGGCATCGAGAAGCTGCCGTTGACGCCTAACAAGATCCACGGGCTCAAGGCCAACACTTCGCTGCGTACGGTTCAGGACATCCTTCTCGACCAAGAAGGAATTGAAATTCGGAAGGTCCCGTATGTAGGTCCCGTTTGGACCTCGAGAATTCAGACGGCAGCTCAGGAGTACGTCAGTGTCTGAGCCCGGCAGGTGGAGAGAGATATGCGAATCGGAGAAGAGCATCACGCTTGATGCTCCCAGTGTCTGTCGACCACTGCGGGCTGTGCCCGTAAGCCCAATTGACAGCTTCTATTCCTATATAGGCAGCTTAGTCCCGTTGGGAAAGGAGGAACAGCTCAAGGCCAGTGACGTTTTAGGCAAGGTACTGATGTTGGGGATCGTATCTGCCACTGAGCATTACTTCCGCGCGGTCCTGGCCGGGTTGATCCGCGTCTGTCCTTTTGCCCGGAGTCGGGCCGCATCGCAGATGGTCCCTTTTGGAGCTATCGAGTACTATGCGAACGGAGACATGGGGCTAGCTATCTTCGAGCATATGAGCCTTGCGGATCCCAAGGAAATTAAAAGTTGACGCTCAAACTAGTTGGATTTCAGATCGACCAGGACAGTTCGGCGAAGGCAGCGTTTGCCGAATTCGACAAATTGTGCCAGATTCGGCATGCTGCGGTTCATGCAAGGGGCGACCTCTCGCTCAAGAACCTTCGGGATCTCGGTATGGAGGCGACCCGCGGTCGCCTTTTGGCAATTCACCTTGAGCTTTCCTCGCTGCATGCGGCTGCCTCAATTTGCCAGAACGTCGTTCGGGCCTACAATCGTTTGGCGTTTGGCAATACGGTCGAGCTATGGATTGGACAGCGTCTTTTATCCGGAACATGGGAAAAAGACGGTGAGAGGTTTACCTCGCTTTTCGCGCTATTCCACTCGCGGAACGACAGGCGTGGCTATTCCAACGCTTATCATGCGCACAGGGCCTTGGTGCCGATCGTGGCCAAGGCGCTTGCCGGCCCCCCTGCCGGGTCATAGGATTCTCCGGGAGCCTAGCCCAACTTCGGTCCTTATTGGGTTTGCCCTATCCATCGTCGTACGTGCGAATTGGATCCTGTGATTCAATAGTAAAGATGGCTATTCCCCGGAGATCGACGGTGCGCGGGCGGGCTATTGCGGCCAAGCGGAAGGTGCGCGAGTACGCCATGGTGGCGCGGGCGCTGGCCGATACGTCGCACCCGGTGCTGGTGCAGATTATCCCCACACGGTTCTGCAACCTGAGCTGCGCCTACTGCAATGAATACGACAAGGTGAGCGAGCCGGTGCCGCTCGACGAAATGATTCGTCGGATTGACGCGCTGGGCCGGCTGGGGACGGCGATGATCGGCATCTCGGGCGGCGAGCCGCTGACCCACCCGCAACTGGACGACATTATCCGGCGCATGAGAAAGACGGGCGCGATTGCGGGGATGATCACGAACGGGTTCCTGCTGTCGCCGGAGAGGATCATCCGGCTGAACGAGGCGGGCCTGGATCATATGCAGATCTCGCATCGACAATCTGGAACCGGACGAGGTGTCAAAAAAATCTCTGAAGACTCTAGACAAGCGGCTCGAGATGCTGGCCGAGTTTGCAGAGTTCCACGTGAACATTAATTCGGTGGTGGGCGGAGGAATTAAAAACCCAAACGACGCGCTGGTGATCAGCCGGCGGGCGCTGGAGCTGGGGTTCGAGTCGACGATCGGGATTATCCACGACGGCGACGGGCAACTGAAGCCGCTGAAGCCGGACGAGGCGCGGGTGTACCACGAGATGCGGGACGCGCAAGAAGTCGAACTACGCGCAGTTCGACAAGTTCCAGGAAGCTATCGCGGAAGGCCGCGCGAATGACTGGCGGTGCCGTGCGGGGTCGCGGTATTTGTACGTGTGCGAAGACGGGCTGGTTCACTACTGCTCGCAGCAGCGCGGGTATCCGGGGATTCCGGTGGCCGAGTATTCGCGGGAGCGGCTGAAGCAGGAGTTTTTGACGGCCAAGAGCTGCGCGCCGAATTGCACGATTGGATGCGTGCACAGGATTAGCCATATCGATCACTGGCGTGCTCCGCAGACGCGGATGGTGGCGCCGGGCGGGCAGGAGCTGGTGAGGATACAGCGAGCAGGGAGCAGCCAGTAGGAAGTAGTGAGTGCGGGCGAGGACGCCCACACGACAGCCGGCGAGGACGCCGGCGGTACGAGGGAGCAAGGGAGCAAGAAAATTGAGGGCACGATGGATGGCGTTCGCGGGTGCGGACGCCGTTTTTGTTTGTGGGGGAAAGCTGGCGGGTTCGGCGCAAATCGCGAGCAGCGATTTGCGCCTGGATGCGGCGAGGGCGAGGCTTGAGCGCGACAGCGCGAAGAAGGCATTTGCGCGGTGAGACGGGCTGAAGCCGGCGCGAGGCGCTAGTGGCTATCGACGTGACTTCGGCCATGGCCTGGTCAATGAGCTGGTAGAGGTGGCTGCGGTCGACGACCTCGACGAAGGGCGGCGCGTGGGCGGCGCTGGTCACGATCCAGATGGTGGGGGTGTGCTCAATGCCGATGCGCTGGCCGAGAGCATAGTCGGCTTTGACTTGATCGGTCAGGTGGCCCATGGGATCGACGGCAAAGGGCAGGGCGACGCCGTGTTGAGCGGCAAACTTCTGCGTGAATTGCTGGAGCTCGCCGGGGGTCTCGATGGAAGGCTGGTTGGCGAAGACTTCGTCGCGATAGTCGTTGCCGAGGGCCTTGCTTTTGGTGTCAAAGAAGCGGGCGTTGACGGCGGCCTGGAAGCTCCAGTTGTGCTGAGGCAGCGGGAAGTCGTGGCGGACCCAGGGGATGTTGTACTTGGCGGCGGCGTCTTTGAGCAGGGGGTTGGCGCGGGCGCAGTCGGGGCACTCCAGGTCTTCAAACTCGATGATGGCGACGCGAGCGCCGGGCGGCGGCTTGAGGGCGGCGGGGTCGTGGACCTGGGTGGTATCGGGCGCGCCGAACTGTGCGCGGGCCGGGGCGGCGACGAGGGCGGCGAGAACAATGGCGGCGAGAGCAAGGGCGAACGAAAGGCCGGCGAATCTCCGGCTCAGTGGGAAATGGAGGCTGAGGAAACGATTCATGGCGTTTGGACGGCTCCCTAACTCCATTGTAACGGCAGGGATGGGAAAGGCAGGGACCAAGGGACCAAGGAAACAAGGGAGGGAGGCGGGCAAGGGCGTTATTCGTGGCGGTCGCGGCGGTGGCGGGCGATCCAGTCACGCCATTTGTAGTCGGCGAGGATGGAGCCGGCGACGATGAAGATGGCTGCGGCGATGAGGAAAATCTTCATAAAGACAGTTCACTGTTCGTAGTTCGCAGTTCACAGAAAATAGTGCTAAGCAGACGGAAGAGCGCGGATCTGCGAGCTAAGGACGCGAGTCAGCGGCCGACGACGATGACGGTGAAGGTGCCGGGAATGACGGGAGGACGCGGGCGCGGGTTTGCGGGCGTGGGATCGGGGCGCGGGCCGAGTTCGGCGGTGATGAGATAAACGCGATCGGTAGCGGAGTCGTAGGTCATGGTGCGCGCACCGGGCTGGGTGGTGAGGCTCTCGATAGTGGGATAGCCGGGAGCGGCGGCGTCGATGACGGAGAGAATGCCGTCGCGGCTGGGGATGAAGGCAAGCGAGTGCGCGTCGCTGAAGCCAGCGGCATCAGGGCCGTCGCCGATGGTGGGGTTGGCGAGGAGCTTGCCGGTGTTGGAGTCGATGACGGAGGCCTTTTTGCCATCGCAGGCAGTGAAGAGGAGATGGCCGGCGACGTCGATGGCCAGGCCGGATGGTGAATCGCAGCCGGCGGGCCAGGTCGCGGTGATGGCTTTGGAGCGAGCGTCGATGCGGACGATTTCACTTTTGTCTTCGATGTTGTCAAAGACCGTGCCCAGTCCGTCGGTGGCGGGAAACTCTGGCTTGCCCGGCAGAGCGATGGTTGCGATGACGGTGTTCGATGCGGGGGAGATGACAGAGACGTCGTGAGAGCGGCCATTGAATGACCAGACAGTTTGCGTGACGGGCTCGAAGAGGATGTCGTCGGGGCCGGTTCCGGCGGGGATGGTTGCAGTGACGGCGAGGGTGGAGCGGTCGAATGCAACTACTGCGTTGGCGCCGCCGTCAGTGATGTAGCCGAACTTGCCGGCGGTATCGAGAGCAATGGAGTGAACGCCGTGGAGATTGGGGATGGCGCCGATGGATTTACCGGTGTTGGTGTCGACAACGTCGACCTCGGTGCCATGCGCGATGTAGAGGCGATGCGAGCCGGGATCGGCGACGGGATAATCCCAGCCGCCATCGCCGCCGATCTTCCAGTGGTCGACGATGTGGTAGGGCTGCTGCGACGCGGCGGGTGCGGAGGCGGGCGCTGCGGGTTGTTGCGCTGCGAGGAAGGTTGGCGCGGCGATAGCAACGATGGCGGCGATGAGGGAAAGATGCGGACGGGACATGAGGATCTCCGGTTAGAAATCGAACGGGGCAAGAATAGCATGCAGGGCTTGGCTTGGCGATCAAAGCGCAATGAACCGCGAGGCGGCGGGATGGACTTGACGAGGAGCCGGGAGCAAAGGAAATAGCCGCGATGTGGAAGCGCAGTGGTGCTATCTTGGACAGAACCAAGAGGTCACGATGAAGCGAGAAATGAACAATCGGGCATTGGTGTTGAGCGCGATGGTGGCGGCGGTCTGGGTTGCGTCGGCCGCGGGGCTCGTCGCGCAGGGGCCGGCGGAGAATCCGGCGCAGGCGTGCGCGGCGAAAAATCAGATAGACGCGGCGACGGTGGGGCAGTACAAATTCGCGGCGTACAAGAGCAACGACGGCGCGTGCCTGCAGGTGACGAGCGGGGGCAAGGTCGTTTACAGCCAGAGCGTCGACAGCTTTCAGACCTACACGCTAGGGCAGAAGGAAGATGCGCAGGACAACATTGGGGCGATCGCGAATGGAACGGACGTGACTGGACGCGGCCAGCCGGACATGATTGTCTCGCTCTTTACCGGCGGGGCGCACTGCTGTTCGATTCATTACGTGTTCGAGCTGGGGCCGCAATTCAAGTTGCTGGCGACGCTGAACGATTCCGACGATGATATGGCTCATTTTGAGCGCCTCGCCGACGGACATTATTACTACATGACTGCCGACTGGACCTTTGGCTATTGGCCGACTTGCTTTGCGTGTTCCCCGTCGGCGCTTGTGACGCTGCGCTGGGCGGTCGACGCAAAGGGCGGCGGATTTCACCTGGCGACGGACAAGATGCAGACGGCGGCGCCGAAAACTGCCGATTGGAACAAGGAACTGAGCGCCGCGCAAAAAGTGGTGGCGGCGGGCGATGCCGATTCCATTGGAACGACGATGTGGCAAACGGTGCTGAATTTAGATTTATGGAGGGCAATCGGATCTGGCGTGGAAGTTTGTGGATGCGCTGGGGCCCAAGGCGCAGCAGAAGCCGTTGCCGACGCTCGGGGACTTTTGCTCGGTGCTGAAGACGAGCCCGTACTGGCCGGATTTGCAGCCGACGTTGAAGGATGTGCCGGCGGCGTGCGCGAATGCGGCGGTAAAGCCGGGCAACTAGGAACCGATCCCCCCCACTGCTTGTTTTCTTAAGAACGCCGAACCTTTCCAAGCAACTCCGGGCCACCCCGAACAGCGGCTGAATTGTGTCTCCGATGCATTAGTCTCAAAGTTGCAAAACCATCACGCGTGCGGGAGCCCGGGATTGCGCATTGTTCTGTCGAACATCGGAACGTTTGGGGACATCAATCCGCTGATTGCGATTGCGCTGGAACTGAAGCGGCGCGGACATGCGCCGGTGATGGCGCTGCCCAACGTCTATCGTCCAAAAATCGAGCCGCTGGGCCTGGAGTTTCACGCGCTGCGGCCGGACATTGACCCGACAAACTCAAAGCTCGTGGAGATGGTCTACGACGTAAAGAAGGGCACGGAGACGGGGCTGCGGGAATTTCTGTATCCGGTGCTGCGGCAAACATACGACGATTTGCTGGACGCGGCGACCAAGCCGGCGCGCGCGGACCTGCTGCTGCTGGGCGAGCTGAACTACGCGGGCCCGATTGTGGCGGAGGTAACGGGAATTCCGTGGGCGAGCTACGTGCTGGCGCCGTTCTCGTTCTTCTCGGCATTCGATCCGCCCGTGCTGCCGCCGTTTCCAAAGCTGGCGCGGGCTGACAAGATCAAGGGGATGGGGCGCGCGATGAAACGGCTGGCGCGTTTTGTGACGCGCAAGTGGCCGGAGCCGGTGTACGAATTGCGTCGCGAGCTGGGATTGCCCAGGGGCAAGAATCCGATCTTCGATGCGAAACACTCGCCGAACCTGGTGCTGGCGCTGTTTTCGCGCGTGCTGGGCACTGAGCAGAAGGATTGGCCGGAACATACGCTGATCACGGGATTCTGCTTTTACGATGCGGATGCGGGAAACGCGGCTCTGCCGGAACCGCTGGAGAGATTTCTGGATGCGGGCGAGGCGCCGGTAGTGTTTACGCTGGGATCGGCGGCGGTGCTGGCGGCAGGAGACTTTTATGAGCAGTCGGCAAAGGCGGCGAAGAAATTGGGCGTGCGCGCGGTGCTGCTGATTGGGGACGACGAAAGAAATCGGCCGCAGGGCGAGCTGCCCGATTCGATTTGCGTGGCCAAGTACGCGCCGTATTCGGCGCTGTTTCCGCGCGTGGCCTTGGCGGTGCACCAGGGCGGCGTGGGGACGACGGCGCAGTGCCTGCGCGCAGGCCGGCCGATGCTGATCATGCCCTACTCGCACGACCAGCCGGACAATGCGCGGCGCATGCGCAGGATGGGCGTGGCGCGGGTGATTCAGCGATCGGGTTACAAGCCGTGGCGCGTGGCGCGAAGGGTGCGAGCGATGCTGGCGGAGCCGGAGTATGAAGCGCGGGCGCGCGCCGCGGCCGCGGAAGTGGCGCGGGAGGATGGCGTGAAGACGGCTTGCGATGCACTGGAAAAGCTGGAGAGACAGGGACCAGGGGCTAGGTACTAGGGACATCCTTCGTTGGTTGCCGCCATCGGCCGCCGCGGTGCTCGCGCGCGATCTCAAAAACAACCGCAGGTCCTTCGACTACGCTTGGCGCGTCTGCGCCAAGCTCCGCTCAGGATGACAACTTCATTTTTTCGCGCGAACTTTATCGAGGCTCTGCTTCCGCAGCTACTGCGGGGCGGGAAGGTTGGTGGAGACTTCGCCCGGTTGCACGGCGGCGAGGCTCTCGGTCTCGGCGGGCATCGGCGTGGGAAGCGGGCGTTCGAGAGCGATGGCGAGAACTTCGTCCATGGTGTCAACGAAGCGGAGCTTCATGGCGTTCTTGATGTTGTCAGGCAGCTCGGAGAGGTCTTTCTCGTTGGCGCGCGGCAGGATGGTCTCGAAGATTCCGGCGCGAAGAGCAGCGAGTAGTTTTTCCTTGAGGCCGCCGATTGCGAGTACCTTTCCGCGGAGGGTGATTTCGCCGGTCATGGCGATGTCGCGGCGCACGGGAATTTTGGCGAGAGCGCTGGCGAGAGCCGTGGCCATGGTGATGCCGGCGGAGGGGCCGTCCTTGGGGATGGCGCCTTCGGGCACGTGCAGGTGGATGTCGATGTTGCGGTAGAACTCGCGCGAGAGGCCGAGCGCCTGCGCCTTGCTGCGGGTGTAGGCGAGTGCGGCCTGGGCCGACTCCTGCATGACGTCGCCAAGCTGGCCGGTGATGGTGAGCTTGCCCTTGCCGTCGAGGACTTGCACTTCAGTGGTTAGAATGCTGCCGCCGACTTCAGTCCAAGCGAGACCGGTGACGAGGCCGACTTCACTCTTTTCGTGAACTTCCGAGTCGCGGAACCTCGGCACGCCGAGGAAATCAACGATGTTCTGCGCGGTGATGTCTTCTTTGTGTTTGTTGCCGGCCTTGACCACCTTGCGGGCGACCTTGCGGCAGACGTTGCCGATTTCGCGCTCCAGATTGCGCACGCCGGCTTCGCGCGTGTAGTAGCGGATGATTTCGAGGATGGCGTCGTCCGAGAAGACGATGTTCTTGTCGCTCAGGCCGGTCTGCTGGCGCTGCTTTTTCACGAGATACTGGCGCGCGATTTCGAGCTTTTCCTGCTCGGTGTAGCCCTGCAGCCGGAGCACTTCCATGCGGTCCTGCAAGCGCGGCCGGAATGGTGTGCATCACGTTGGCTGTGGCCACGAAGAGAACCTGCGAGAGGTCGTAATCGACGTCGAGGTAGTGATCCTGAAAGGTGACGTTCTGCTCGGGATCGAGAACTTCAAGCAGCGCTGAGGCCGGATCGCCGCGGAAGTCGGAGGAAATCTTGTCGACCTCGTCGAGCAGGAAGACTGGATTCTTGGTGCCGGCGCGCTTCATGTGCTGGATGATCTGGCCGGGCATGGCGCCGATGTAGGTGCGGCGATGGCCGCGAATCTCAGCTTCGTCGCGCACGCCGCCGAGCGAGAGGCGCACAAATTTGCGGCCGGTGGCCTTGGCGATGGACATGCCGAGTGAAGTTTTGCCGACTCCCGGAGGCCCGACGAAACAGAGAATGGAGCCCTTGGGATTCTTGACTAACTGGCGGACCGCGAGGAATTCGAGGATGCGCTCCTTGATTTTTTCCAGGCCGTAATGGTCGGTGTTGAGAACTTTTTCTGCGTAGTCAATCGACCGCGTTTCCTTCGACCGCTTTTTCCACGGCACGGCGAGCAGCCAGTCAATGTAATTGCGGCTGACGGTGGACTCGGCCGACATGGGCGGCATGGCTTCAAGCTTCTTGAGCTCCTGCACGCATTTTTCCAGGACGTCCTTGGGCATGCCGGCGGAATCGATCTTCTTGCGCAGCTCGTCGAACTCGCTTTTTTCGCCGCGGCCCAGTTCCTTCTGGATGGCCTTGATCTTTTCGTTGAGGTAATACTCTTTTTGCGCGCGCTCCATCTGGCGCTTGACGCGGGACTGGATGTTGCGATCGATGTCGAGCTTTTCAATCTCGACGTCGAGGACGTCGGCGATGCGGGCCAGGCGCGCCGCGGGATCGAAGATGGCGAGCAGTTCCTGCTTCTCCTCGATGCCGACCTGAAGGTTGGCGGCGATGGTGTCAGAGAGCTTGGCGGGCTCGTCCATGCGCACGCTGGCGATGATGGTCTCGTAGTTGAGCGACTGCTGTAGCTTGACGTAGTTTTCAAAAAGTGTGGTGACGCGCTGCATGAGCTGCTCGGCGGCGGGCGTCATTTCGAAGTCGCGCTTGCCGGTGCGAACAGTGGCGACGAAAAAACCGTCGCGGTCAGTGACCTCGAGAGACTTGGCGCGCTCGACGCCTTCGACCAGGACCTTGATATTGCCATCGGGCATTTTGACGCTTTGCACGATGCTGCAGATGGAGCCGACCTGGTAGATGTCCTTGGCCTTCGGCTCATCGATGGAAGCGTCGTGCTGCGTGGCGAGAAAGATTTTACGATCGCCGCTGAGGGCTTCTTCGAGAGCGCGCACGCTGGACTCGCGGCCCACGACGAAGGGCGTCATCATATAGGGAAAGATGACCATGTCGCGAATGGGCATCATGGGCAGCTTGCGCGGCTCGTTTTTGTCGCGGGTCACAGTCATCAGCACACCTGAATAAAGCTCGTGGATCGTGGTTCGTGGATCGTGTAACGTCGACGCTTCTTAGACGCGAGCGGCAAGCTTAAAGTATCGGGCCAGTCGCGGCGTCATGTAGGGATTGTACAGCCAAAAGGGCGAAGGGCGAAGTTACCCGAAAATTGCAGAAGGAGTGCCAAAGGTAATGATGTTGTTTCGGGTACTTTAGCCCGTTAAGGGGCTGCAAGGACAGCCTGACGCAGCCTGAACGATGAGCCGGGCGAGTCAATAAATCAATTTGAGCGAGAACTGAATCTGGCGGGAGTTGCCGGCGGTTTTGCTGATTTCGCCAAAGCCGGAGCCGGAGATGATGTTTGCCGGCAGTCCCATGTCGACGATGTTGAAGATGTTGAAGAACTCGGCGCGGAACTGGAGATCCACCAGCTCTGCTCCGCTTTTTCGCGCGCCAAATGGCGTGTCCTTGATTGCCGCCAGATCGAAGTTGTAGAACGCAGGCCCGCGGAAGGTGTTGCGGCCAAGCGTGCCGAATCGCCCCTGGTTCGGCCCGGTGCCTCCGCTGATGTGAATGGGAATGGAGAAGAAATCGGCGGCGTTGTTTGCGCCCTCGCCGAAGTAGTCTTCGCGGACCTTGCGCGCGGTGGAGAGATGCGGCGTGGCGATTTGATCGGGCCGGTCGACACCATTGGAACCCGCGCCGGTCTGCTGAATGCCGGAATAAACGGTGAAGGGCGAACCGGACGAAATGGAAGCGATGCTCAAAAGCTCCCAGCCGGATGTGACTCCGCCGCCGGCAAAACGAAGCAGGGCCACCCGGTCGAGATGAAGATTCTGCGCTGCACTCAGGCCGAAGGAGGTGGTTGCGTCGAAAGACGACGGACCTTTTTCAGCGTGATAGTCGAAGGGGTTCTGAGGCGATGAGCCGGCCGAGACAACGCCGCTGCTATCGTCAATCGACTTGCCCCAGGTGAAGCCGGCCTGAACGCCCGGGCCGACTTTTGCTACCGTTCCCGAGAGCGAAACCTGAAGAGCGTGATAGGTGGAGTGCGCCGTTGCCACGACGACATTTTCAGTGCCGAAGCCGCCCGCGACATTGCCGGATGCGTCGAATGCGGTGTACCGCGCGAAGGCCGAAGTCGCGCCGGAATACGCGTTGGGAAAACTGACGGCGGGGAGCTTTTCTGCGGCAGTGCCTACATAGCTGGCATCGGCAGTGAGGCCGCCAAATTTGCGCTCAAGGCCCAGCGTCCATGTGTAGAGCGTGGCGTTGCCAAATGAGGGGTCAATGCCGCTGAGGGACAAATCGCTTACAGGCCCACCGGGCGTGAGCGCGGCAAGTTCCTGCTCGTAGCGGTTCACATCCATTACGGTGTTGGGAGGAACCTGCTTGGGCTTGTCGGCAGGAAAAATGTTTGCTCCCGACGTTGTGTAGACGGGCGGAAGCTCGGCAGGAGTGATCTGAAATCCATAACGAATAGGCGCGGCGGAACCGGAGAGCAGGCGCGGATAAACGGCAAACGGCGTGGACCCGGTGAGGAAGTTGTCCTGCCAGATGTTGGGCGGGATGGTCATGATGGCTGCGCCGGCGCGAGCCAGCAGCCTGGGCGTGGCTTGCCAGGAGATCTGCAGGCGCGGCTGCCACGCGCGCCAAGTGGTTTTGTAGCCGGGCTGCGGATTGATGACATACTGCTGCGCACCGTTGGCGGTGATCACCGTGGATGTGCGATGCGCGCGCTCGCCGATGGGCGTGTAGAGATCCCAGCGCGCTCCGTAGTCCAGAGTCAGCCGATCGTTCACTTTGAACGTATCCTGCGCGAAGAAGCTGACATTGTTGCGATTGATGGCTGCGGGACCGATGTGTGCGCCGTTAGAAAAATACGGAGGTGCGATGCCGATGGTGTAAGCGAAGGGGCTGCCGGAAAGAAAACCGGTGAGCGTGTCGGGCAGCGGATCGCCAATGTGAATGTCGTGCGTACCGCTCGCAGAGGGGATGAATTCGGTGGCATACGCTGCGCCGCCGCCAAAATCGTATTCACCGTCGGGGCTCATGCCGAAATAGGTTGTATCGCGATTCAGGCGCGCTTCGACGCCAGCCTTGAACGAGTGGCGGCCGGGCGAAAAGGTGATGAGCTGGCGGCCCTGGAATAGATTGCCGTACGCCTGTATGACTTGACCGGCCGCCGAGTTGAACGGCTCGAAGAGGCCGTCGCCGAACTTGATCGCGGGGTCGGTGCGATTGGTTGTAGGAAATCCGGGCGTGGAGCGGGTGATGCTGAGAGAAGACACGAAAATCAGGCGGGACGAGACGTTGCGCGTCCAAGTGCCGATGACGTTGCGTTGCCGGTCGATGTACGTGGTGGCAAAGGACGGATCGATGGCCGTCTGATCGGGATTCGTAGTGGGTCCAGTCAGGTTGTCCATATTGAACCGCACGAGGATCTGATCTTTGGGGCTCAACGTCTCGTCGAGACGGAGTGAGAACTGATCGGCGTTGGTGGTGACGCTGGAGGGGGTTGCATAGGTGTGCGCGCCAAAGGAACCGGTCGAATAGTTGGGTGAAGGGTAGCGCTTGAGGACTGCGGCGATGCCGGGATCGACGGGAACCTGGAGCGTGTCGCCAGGAAACGCAGTGGTGTCGAGCCCGGCGCGTTCATCGGCGGTGGGCACGGGCATCACCTGGGTGGTGCCGAGGATCTGGCGAAAGCCCTGAAATTGCGTGAAGTAGAAGGTGCGCATTGCGGCCGTCGTAGATGATGGGGGAGGAACACGGGGCCGCCGTTGGTGAATCCGAATTCGTTGCGGCGGAAAGGCGGGATGCGGCCGGGATAGACGGGAGTGGCGTGGTCAAAGTAATTGCGCGCGTCAAGGGCGGAGTTGCGCAGAAACTCAAAGAACGATCCGTGAAAACCGGCAGAGCCGGAACGCGTGACGATGTTGGTGAAACCGGAAGCGCCGCGTCCGACCTCGGCGGGCATCCAGCCGGAGCTGGATTGGATCTCTTCGACGGCATCGACGTTGAAGTTCGAGAAAGTTGATCCGCCCATCTCGGGGTCGCTGATGTCGGCTCCATCCATGGCGAAGGTTGCCTCAACGCCGCGCTGGCCGTTGATGGCGAACTGCTGCGTGAAGTTTGTCGCGCCGTTGGCGTCGGTCATGGTGCCGGCTGCCAGCAAAAGCAGCTGGCTGAAGTCGCGCTTGTTGAGCGGCAGCTCGCTGACGGCGGCGCTTGAGAGTTGCTCGCCGCCGGTGGCGCTGGTTTGCGTGGGCGATGCGGCGACGGTGAGCTCGCCGCCAGAGAGCGTGAGGTTGGCGAACGGAGCGTTCTGCGCGATTGCGATCGGCGACGGATATGCGACGGTGCGATCAGGAAGTTCAACAACGAGTTTGTATGGGCCGGCGGGCAGGCCCGCAAAGTGGAACGTGCCGTCGGCGGCGGTCGGCGCTTCCGAGCTGATTCCGTTGCCCGTGAGGCGGATTTTGGCTTGCGAGATCGGAGAGCCTGCGGCATCGTGCAAGGCGCCCTGCCATGTGAACGTGGCGGCGGGCTGCTGGGCTTGCGATGCGATGGTGAAGACGAGGAATGCTAAGAATGCGAATCGCCTGAGGAGGCAGGGCCAGCGAGAGAAACTTTCGGCGATCGGCCAGCGGCGATTTTCGGAGCGCAATTTGCGAGGTCCAGCCGAGCCGGCGCGCCCTGGCGCCAGATCGTTCCCACACCTTTCGGGGATCATGGCGAAATGGTAGCAGATTTGGACTGCTGCATGATCTGACGTCAAACACAAAACGGGCCGCTCAGTTCGCTGCTGAGCGGCCCGTTTTATTTGAGAGAACCAAGGGAGGGAGCTTTTTATCTTCCGTCTTCGGCTTTTTGCGCCGAAGGCGCGGCTGCTGCATGCAATGCTAGTCCCCGGAGACGAGTTCGCCTTCCTGCTTCTTCTCGACTTCGGGATGGCGGTTGATGGGTGACGCCGCGTTGTTTGACGCCGGCCGGATGTCTCCGATCGAAACCATGCCGCCTTCGAGAGGCTTCTCGCCGAGGACGTGCTCGCGGTAGAGCTTGGCCATCTTGGCGTTTTCGGCATCCACCTTCATCTTCTCGTCGCGCGCGCGAATCTTTTCTTCGCGCGAGTTCTTGGCGATGCCCAGGTTGTCGAGCGTGTGGTTGGCCTCGGCGTTGGCGTGCTCCATGTTGACGTTCAGATCGTGGCCCACCTGGTTCATGGCCACTTTTTTGCCGCCGGCGAAGATCTCGTGACGGCCGTGCTCCTCATACCACTTGGTGAGGGTCGCGGTCATGTGCATCTTCTCGATGATGTTGCGCCAGCCCACGCCCGTGTTGTACGCGCAGAAGCTGATTTCGCCTTCCTGCGTGGCGTAGGGGATGATGCATTGCTCGGTGCGGCGGAAGTCGTAGTTGAACAGGTCCTGGAACCACATGCCGGCGATGAAGAGGAAGTTCCAGCGGTCCTGGCGGCGAACCTTGATGTCCTCGATGGTGCGGTCGCCCTTGACGCTGCCGTAGTTCTTGCCGGTCGCGTTGAAGGTCTTGTCCATCTTCTTCATCATGTCGGTGATCTTGAAGTGGGTGGGCGCCTGGAAGGGATCGTAGTTCCGCATCAGCGAAAGAGCCAGTCCAAGAACAGAAAGAAACTTTCCGCGAGCGGCGTCGTTTACCTTGGCCAGATCCTTGGCCACCTGGCCCATGTCGAGGAAGGCGGTGACGGGAGCGGACTCCTTGGTTTCCTTGTCGATCATGACAGCCATGCCGATGCCGCAGTTGGGATGGCATCCGCAGGAGAGCTGGCCCCACTCGGCGGTGGGCCCGTGCACCAGATCGGCCCAGTCAGAGAAGGTGCTCATGAACGAAATCGGGAACCAGTCGCGCGCCGGCTCGCCCATGCCGACCTGAGTCTTGACGTCGTGCGCCATGTGCGAAAGCGTGTAGCGCTGGGCCACGCGGCGCTCGTCGGTGATCTCTTCGTCGCGGCCGGTAAAGCTGACCGGCTGGAACGAAAGGAAGCTGATCTTCTTGGGATTGTCGAGCGCGAACTCGATGATGCGGCCGACTTGCTCGTTGTTGATGCCGTTCACGATGGTGGTGACGGGAACGATTTCAACGCCGGCTTCGTGCAGATTGTTGATGGCCTGCAGCTTGACGTCGAACAGGTTGCCGACCTTGCGGTGCGAGTTGGCGGCGTTGCCGATGCCGTCAAATTGGAGATAGACGTAGCGCAGGCCGGCTTCAGCAGCGGCGCGGCAAAGCTCCTTCGACTTGGCGAATTCAATGCCGTTCGACGCGGCCTGGACTGAGTTGTAGCCAACCTTGCGCGAGTAGGCGACCGCGTCAAGGAAGTAAGGCGACAGAGTGGGCTCGCCGCCACTGAACTGAACGCTCATCTGACGTTTCGGTTTCATAGTGATGGCGTTGTCGAGCATGGTCTTGATTTCGTCCCACGTAAGCTCGTGGACGAAGCCAACCTGGTTGGCGTCCATGAAGCACGGGTCGCACATCATGTTGCAGCGGTTGGTCAAGTCGATGGTGAGCACCGATCCGCGGCCGTGCGTAACGGTCGACGTGCCGTGGTTGTGCAGTTTCTCATCGCCTGCGCCGTGGGCGCGTATGTCGCGGCCGGGGAAGCTCTCTTCAAGATGCTTGAAGAAGGCGGGGTCCATGGACATCACGTCTTCAAAGTGGCCGTGCTTGGGGCAATCCTTCACCATCAGGATCTGGCCGTCGCGCTCAATGATCTGGGCCTTGATCTCGCCCACCTTCTCATTGAGGAGGACTTCGTGGGGCAGCTTGCCGTCGAGAATCTGCTTGCGAATCTCAGGGACGCACTTGGGGCACAGCGAATCCGTGGTGCGCGGCCAGCCGAGGGGCGGCTTCTCCTTCTGATAGCTCTTGAGGAGAGGCTTTTCGCTCCACTTCGGCGTGAACCCGGCGTTCGGGCTGATGCGGTTCAAGCGCTCAAAAACAACCCACGCTCCCTTGGCTGCGTAGACGGCGGCCTTTTCGGCGTACTTGACGGCTTTGGGCATTGTTTCGAATCTCCTCTGATTGATTGAAGGCGCCGGGACTGAAGACGTTGCCCGGCTGGGATGCCAGCGGTTTCGATTGCATAACCGAAGGCTAAGAACTCATTACGAGAGTATGTCTTGAGGGTGGTCAACCCAAGCAGGGTGCAGCGAATGGCGGAATCGGGGGCTGGATGGGGATTTGGGGGCGGCGAGTGGAGAGGCGTAGCGAACGGCAAGTGATTGGCGGAGCGAGGGTTACTGGATGGGTTCGGGGGACCGGGGAGGGAAGAAAAACGAGGGTGCCCCCGGTCCCTCGCACTTGGGGACCGGGGATAGCACGAACCCAAACCGACGCGATCTATACCTACCACAAGAAATGGGTGCCCCCGGTCCCTCGCACTTGGGGACCGGGGACGGAAAGACAACCTCGTCACCGTCAGCGCGCTCACATTTGGAGTAATCTCCCTGTGCATGAAAAGTAAGCGCATCCGCTATCAGCAAACCGGAGAGTTTCACTTCCTAACCTTCAGTTGTTACCGCCGCCGGTCCTACCTTGAGACAGTCGCCGCCATGGAGCTCTTTGAAGACGCGCTGGATCGCATTCGCCGCCGCTATCCCCTGGCGGTAGGCGGCTACGTCGTGATGCCCGAGCACGTGCATCTCCTGGTCAACGAGCCCATGCGCACGCCTTTGTCCAAGGCTGTCCAGGCTCTCAAGTTGTCGGTTTCCATGCGCCGCAGCGAAAGGCCTTTCTGGCAGCCGCATTATTATGACTTCAACGTGTCATCGCACGAAAAGTTTGTTGAGAAACTGCGCTATATCCATCGCAACCCCGTCCGGCGAGGGCTGGTAGCAAAGCCGGAAGATTGGGCGTGGTCGAGTTTTCGCCACTATCAAACCGGCACGCGGGGAACCGTTGAGATCGAATCGCAGTGGACTGCCCACGAGAGAGGTTGGCAGTTGCCCAATTGGTTGCGCTACCAGCCGCTCGTTTCCCGCTCCCCGGTCCCCAAAGGCAAGGGACCGGGGGCACCCACAACTTGAAGAATCATTCTCGAAATCGGGGCCACCCGGGCAGGTGGCCCGGTCATGAAATAACCGAAAACCTCCGTGCCCCATTCATCCACAGTTTCATCGTGGATGAGTGGGAGACCACGAACCACAAACCCGGAAAACCAGGTAGGGAAACCCGGGGACGAAAACCGGGGACCTAAACTCGCGTCAGACGGAAACCCGGGGACCTACAGGACGATCCCTTCCTCGCGAAGAGTCCTCATTCCGCTGTCAAGGATCCGCCTACCAGCGAAAGGAGTCCACCCTCCGCCTAACCCCTTACCCCTTCATCCCTTACGCCCCGCACAATAATTTCCCCAAGTTTGCCGATCATTTCCCCCATTCGGAGCACAATGGTTCCATGATCGACGCGCACACCACCATCGCTCCCGTGCTTCCGTCCAGCCTTTGCACTCGCTTTCCTGCTCCACATTCCCTCTTGGCTACTCCCTGTCTTTCATGTTCACCGCCGCACTTCTTCGCAGCGCCACACGGCTGGAAATTAATTAAATAAAAAATTTCTGCATTTTTCGCCAAATATTCGCCATTTAACTCGTTTAGAATCAGTAAAGAGGTTCCAGAAATGCCGAAAATATGCATCCAATTCCGTCAAATTTATGGCAAACAACTCATTTAGAATCAACACGCATTCTCCTGAAATGCAGTCGGAGCGATTTCACTCCTTAACTCACTCATTCTTAACATTTTGTTTGCTTTCAGCGACTCGCGAGCCACGACCTAGGACGACACAACTTCGGGAAGCTCTGGGAACCACGTTCGGGCCAGCGACGTCTCTGGTAGCATGAGGTCGCTTGCATTGCGACAGTAAGCTTCTAGGAGGGGGAATGAAGAATCACCCGCAATCGCTCTCACGGCCGGCGTTTGGCTGGTTCCTGGTGCTCACGCTGGTTTTAAGCGTCGCCAGTCTTGCTTCGCACAATACCCAGTTTGTCGCCGCGGCCCAAAGTGCCGACGCGGGATCATGCGCGACCGTGCCTGATGGCAACCTTTCACAGGCCCAGATTGCCCAGTTCGAAAGTGTGGAAGCCGGCCTGAAGGATCAGGAAGCACAGGCCAACCACGATTACGCGAACGCTAAACTGCGCTGCAAAGTCGATACCACGCCGGGCGCCTGCATGGATAGGGCGCAGAAGTTATTTCAAAACGCTGAGACAAAAATCCAGGAAAGCCGTGACAGGAATGATGCCGATCGCCAGAAGGCCGAGATCGACGCAGGGGCGGCCAGGGACCAATGCAATGTGACGGGTCAGACGCCTGCGGAAAAACAAGAGAATCTTCGCCACTTCCAGGCGCTCATCGCTCTCAAGAAGAAAAACGTCGATGTGCAAGTCAACTACAACGTCGCAAAACTCGAGTGCCAGATGTACTCAGCGCCAGCGCCACGCGGCGACAGCGGAGGTGCGCGATCCACGGACAAGCGTCCCGATACTGAGTACTACCCCCTCACGAAGCCTGCGGGCTGTGACAGCGAGGCCGAGAAGGAGTACGAGGCCGACCAGGTCAACCTGCAGGTCGATGCCAACGACGAAGATTTTCTTCATACAAAGAACATGAAGGCACTGCAGAAATAACAGAGTTGAGATAGCAAGCCGGCTCGACCCCCGTTTGCGTTCCGCAGCCGAATGAATTCGTGTTCAATGGTCAGGCTTCGATGTCCGGGCAAATGCAGCCGGTGATGGGCGGCAGGTCGAATGCTAGGGTGTGCGGATTATTGCGGCAAACGTTGGCTTGTCCGAGCCTGCTCAGGTTGGGCCGGCGTGACTTCTCGCACGCGCCCTCGGACCTTTGCGAAGAGCTCTGCGTATCCGGGATCGCTTGAAATTTCCTTGACCCACGGGTAATCGACGAAAGCCATAAGCTGAAGGAGCCGGTCGTCGTGCCGCTCAAAAGAGGCTTTGAAGTAGAAGAGAGCCTCCTGGCGGCGTCCCAGCAACAGCAGGTTTTCGCCAAGCAGAAAGCCTGACCCTGTGCCTCTGTCGAAGGCCGCCTTCATTGCATCGGCCCTGGCTTGAAGCAGACCGGTTCGACCAGCCCGGGCCCACCCCTGTGCAACTGCATTGGCCATAGCGATAGCGTCGGGCGAATGGGTGATCGATGCGAAACGACGGGACTCCTCAATATAAGCGGGAAAGTCGCCCGTAGCAAAATCCAGATCCGCGAGAAATTCGGCGGGGGATGAAAGCGTCGGCTGCGTCTGCTCGATCTCCTTGAGGGCCTTGACGCTGGATTTGAAGTCGTCGAAATCGGCGTGCAGGAGGGCCGCGTCGGCGGCGATCGCCGGCGAGGTGGGATCGAGCCGAACCGCCTCGTCGATTTGCTCGATGGCTCTCGCGCCTTCCGATCTGCATTCGAGCGTTCCGGCATACCATTGGTGCGTTTGCGCCGAGTTCGGATCCAGCGCGAGTGCCCGCTTGAATTCTGCGTCCGACCCCGCAATGTCCCAGTCCCAGTAGTAAAGGGAAAACGCCTTCGCGGTGTGGGCGGAAGCAAGATTCGGATCCAGCTCGATGGCCCGGTCGGCGGCGTGTTCCGCTTTTCTGAGGGAGTCTCCCAGATCGGCCTGGCTGAACTGCGGAAGCAGATCGTAGGACTCGGCAAGCCCGGCGTAGGCTTCAGCAAAGGAAGGGTCGGTCACAATCGCTTGCGT
This sequence comes from uncultured Acidobacteriaceae bacterium, assembly GCA_963796785.1. GTDB lineage: Bacteria > Acidobacteriota > Terriglobia > Terriglobales > Acidobacteriaceae > Telmatobacter. Next base: position 306,109 of record CAWCMW010000002.1, read on the forward strand.
GTAGGAGTCAATGGCCTTGACCAGCCCGTCGGCGGTGCGAAGGTTCCAGTAATACCGCCCGCGAAGATACAAGTCCATGGCGCCGGGAGCGGGGACGTGCGGCTTTCCATTCAGCGTATCCAAATGCGAGACAGTGGTCGCCGCAGCCGTCGGCCGATTCCCCACTTTCCAGAAGAGCGTCGCGGCGAAAGCTAAAAGCACCAAGGCCGCCAGAACCCACGGTCGCCACTGTGAAAACGAAGCTGGCTCTGGGCGATGTCCGCCGGTAGAGGTTGGCGGAGTGAGGGTGGTGACCACCGAACCGTTCTGCCCGACATCGCCCTGCTGATGCACCGTGCCCCCTGTCGGCAAGGCAGGGTCCAGCATGGGTTCGTTTTCCCACGATTTCAACCAGGCGTCGAGCTCGGAGGCATAAGCGAAGACTGTGCTGCCCTTTTTTCCCGGAGCTCGGCGCACCGGCAGCCCGCGCCGTTGTTCCCATCGCTTCGCCGTGCGCACGTTGCATCCGAAGTATGCCGCTATCCCTTTCCAGGACGCCAGCACACCAGGGCTCTCCAGTGAAGGCTCCGTATTCGGCGCGAACGTTGGCATGTTGAACCGAGCTTTCTCGTATCGGATGGAACGGGCCCAGGGACAGATAGAGGGAGGAGGCCATTATACGATCAACGGATTCCATTGAAAAACAAGAAGCGAATGAGAGTCGCCCCGAGATGCCCTCTGATACGCCCTGATTTGTCCCGCCAGAAGGCGACTGCGATCGGCTATGCTTCGTATCCGAGTTCTCAACCGGATAAACGCTCGAGGTCTAGATTTAACTCTTTGTAAATCTGGAGCTTAGCATGCGCAGCCGAGCCGTCTGCGCGGCTGCGACAAGACCGGATGACCGCCCGGATGCATCAAGCTCGCGGATCGGACACTTCAGTCGTAAGGGAGAAGACCATGTTCAAGGAAATTCAGATATCCAATCACCGGCTTAACCTTGTGGCTGGACTCGTTGTAGCCACTGCGATCGGTCTGGCTTCGGCCAGCGCGGCGGCGCAGACCGGCTTCACCACCATCAATGCAACGGGCGCGGGAACGGGGGCGGAACAAGGAACCGCCGTGAGTGCCGTCGATGCGGCAGGCGACATCGCGGGTATCTATGTCGACACGAATAATGCGCTGCATTGCTTTGTGCTGCCTGCCGGCGGCTCGATTGCAAACTGCGACGTTTCGGGCGCGGGTTCAAGCGTAGGGCAAGGAACCTTTCCCACGACCATTAATTCCTCCGGAGTGGTCGCGGGATCGTATGTCGACGCGAGCGGGATCTCTCACGGCTTTGTCCGCGCCGTGAATGGCACGATCACGCCGTTCAACGCTCCGGGCGCCAGCCAAGCCAAGAACCGCGGAACCACGGTTGTGAGCATCAACGACGCTGGTGTGATCATTGGAACCTATACCACTGGGACCTATTCGACGAACTCCGCTTACTACGGGTTCATGCGCTCCGCCGATGGATTGACGTACACCGCCATCAACGACCCAAGTGCGGGAACCAACCAGGACGCGAACGGCAAGAAACAGGGAACCACACCCGTTGCCATGAATGCTTCGGGAGCGATTTCCGGCTACTACATCGATTCCACTTCAGTGCAACATGGTTTCGTGCGCTCGGCGAGCGGCACGTATACCGCGATTGACCCCACAGGTGTGGGCACATGCGTCAACCACAACAACGGTTCGAATTTCGGTGGCACCACTGCTTCGGGTATCGATGCGGCGGGCGATGTGGTGGGAACTTATCTCGACACAAGCTGCGCACAGCATGGCTTCATCCGCAGCGCGAATGGAACCATTACTTCGTTCGATGTGTCTGGAGCAAGCACAAGCCCGTGTACCACCGGTGGGGGGAGCGGCGAAAAAATCTGCGGCACATTTCTCGTTCTGTCGGACGCAGCGGGCGACCTGACCGGCAGTTCCATCGACACCAACGGAATCATCCGCGGCTTCCTGCGCCCCGCTGCAACCGGGATCCTAACTTCCTTTGAAGATCCCAACGCATATACCAGCGGCTCTTTGAACGGCACCGTTGGCGTCGCAATCAACACGCAAGCCAGCGGGATCGAAATCGCCGGGATGTACCTGGATACCAATTCTGTGTTGCATGGCTTTCTCTACACGCCTGCTCTGACCGCTACAACGACGACGCTCACGCCTGTGCCGACGCCGAATCCCTCGATTTATCAGGAGCCCGTGACTTTGACTGCAACCGTCTCTTCCGGCAGCGGTACACCCGCGAACGGCGAGAACGTGACATTCATGAGCGGCACGACCTCACTGGGAACGGGACAGTTAACGAGCGGGGTAGCCAGCCTGACGACCACCGATCTCCCGGTAGGTACGGACTCGATCACTGCGGTCTACGGCGGTGACTCCGGCTTTGCCGGCGGCACCTCGACGCCCGTGAGCCAGACGGTCAACAAAGCCAGTTCTTCGACAACCCTGACTTCGTCGCTGAATCCATCTACTTCCGGTCAATCTGTGACCCTCACCGCCAATATCTCGGGGCAGTTGGGCGGCGTGGCTACTGGCACCGTGAATTTCAGCAACGGTAGTGCAAGCCTGGGCAGCGCATCCGTGAGCAGCAACAAGGCCTCATTGGTAACAACCGCTCTGCCGGTTGGCACGGACTCGATCACGGCGGTCTATAGCGGCGACTCGAATTTTACCGGCAGCTCGTCGAACGCGGTGAGCCAAGTGGTGAACAACAGCGGCGGCGGCAATCCCGGCAGCGCTGAGCTCTACAATCCGACGACGGGCACCTTCAGCGCTACCGGTGGCATGATCACGAACCGCGTCGATCACTTCGCCTCGCTGTTGCCCGACGGCACGGTTCTGGTGGCCGGCGGAATAAATCTCAGCACCAGCACTGTTCTGAGCAGCGCCGAAATCTACAACCCGGCGACGGGCACCTTCAGCGCAACCGGAAACATGACCACGGCCCGGTGGGAGGACGTGGGCGCATCGATGGCCACGCTCCTGAGCAACGGCACGGTGCTGGTGGCCGGCGGGATTGGCAGCAGTGGCTCGGTTCTGGAAAGCGCCGAGATCTACGACCCGGCGACCGGGACCTTCAGCGCTACCGGGCCTATGATAGATTATGAATCCACGGCCACGCTGCTGACCAAAGCTCTACAATCCGACGACGGGGACCTTTAGCGCCACCGGATCCATGACCACACCCCGCGCAGATTTTACAGCCACACTGCTGTCCAACGGCATGGTTTTGATTGCCGGCGGAAACGCCAATACTGGCCACCTCAGGCAGCAACTCCAACCTTCTTGCCCATCGCCGGGACGTACACCTCGGGGCAATCGGTGACCATCAGCGACGCGACGAGCGGCGCAACAGTTTACTACACCACCAACGGAACCACTCCAACCGCGTCGTCCACCAAATACACCGGCGCGATCACTGTTTCGTCGACAGAAACCATTGAGGCGATCGCTACGGCCAGCGGCTATAGCAACAGCGCGGTTGCCTCGGCGGCGTACACAATAAGCATTCCGGTCGCAGCCGCGCCGACGTTTTCGCCCGCGGCCGGAACCTACACTGCCGCGCAATCGGTTACGATCTCCGATACAACGCCCGGCGCGACGATCTATTACACGACCAACGGAACCACGCCGACCACCAGTTCGACGGTCTACTCCAGTTCTACTCCGATCGCGGTTTCCTCAACAGAAACGATTGAGGCTATCGCGACGGCCACCGGGTACAGCAACAGCGCAGTTGCCTCGGCAGCGTACGTCATCAACCTCCCGGGGTTTGGTGCTCCCAGCGGTTCCCAGCCAGGCTCCATTTCTGTTCAACCAGGAGCCTCGACTGGAAATACCGCGACGATCAGCGTGGTTGGCACCAACGGGTTTTCCGGGACGGTGAATCTGAGTTGTTCCATCACTCCTGTAGCTGCAAACGATCCGCCAACGTGCACGCTTTCACCCACATCAGTGACGTTGAGTGGAACAACGACGCAGACCTCGACGCTGACCGTTACCACGACGGCCGCAACCAGCGCTATGAATCGCCCCTTATGGCGTCCTGCAGGCGGAACAGCGCTGGCAGTCATCCTATTGCTCGTGGTTCCGCGCAGGCGGCGCACATGGCTCGCGTTGCTGGTTCTGCTGGCGATTGTTAGTTCAATAGGCTTTGCCGGTTGCGGTGGCAAGAGTGGCGGAGGCGGCGGAGGAGGGAATTCTGGCACTTCGGCTGGAACCTACACCGTCAAGGTGACGGGTACTTCAGGCGCCACGACCGCTACGATCACGACGGTCACATTAACGGTGCAGTGAGGGCGATAGAGCGACGTGCGGCTGGGCTCTCAGAGAAGCAATTCTGGCGGAGCCCGGCGACGCCCTGATTGGAGCCGGAGAACCTACTTTCCACGCCCCGAGCTGGATTCGTGTGCGATCTGCGGGCACGGGTGTGTGAAACCTACCCCTCCGCATCGAGGCAGAGGCGAACTGTGGCGGATTCACGACGTCTCGGTTGCGTAGGCGTAGGCGCACGCACGCAGACAAGGCCAGGGCCCATGCGAACAGAGAGAAGGTTCGCGCATCGCGTGCCCGCGGGAGCGATGGGCCGCATCGAATCGGCTTGTAGCGAGGGGTTTCGCTAATCAGGATGGCCCCGGACACTGTGCAATTTGAATCGCAAGAGACGCAGCAATCCTGCGCAGGATTGATTGGGGAGAGAGCTAGGGTCATGATGCGAAAGCGGGTAGGTTACGTCAGTAGTAATCGCGGCGGTGCCTTTCATGTACCGAGGCATTGACGCGGCTCGCTGTGACGCGCAGACTTTGGACAGGTGATGCACTTATTTAATGATGCAAAGGAAGGACTTCGACCATGAGTACACCAGGATGGGGTGGTCCGCCCACGCTGAGCCAAAGGATCGACGAAGCGGTCGAACTTATCGAGATGGAATTGCGCCATGCGATTACTTATGTGAACGACGCCGTGATTCCGCAAGTGCGAAGAGAGTCGATCACCGCCATGCGTTCCGCAGCCGACACGCTGCGAAACCTGGCGGATCGCTTTGAGCGGCAGAGCAACCGTGCGAGCCAGCCGACCGGACAGCCTCCCAGTCAGGCGAACAGTGCGAATAGGGAGCCGCGCGCTTGAGCGCAGTCAAAAGAGAGAAAAGAAAAGCCGGGGCCGATGCAGGACGGCGCAACGCAATTTGCCGCGGCGTGATAAGCGCAGGGCTGGCCGCGGCCATCTCGCTTGGCGCGGGCGGTTGCCGGCACAAAGAAAACCAGGTCCGGGTGGCCCCGCCGCAGGCTTTACCGCCGGCGGTGGAGCGTGCTCCTGTGGCAACATCGGGATCGGTCCCGGCAACAATTCCGATAACGCCACTTCCGCCCGGAGGAATCAGCGACGACGACCTCGCATTCGTTGCATCGCACCGGCCGATTCTGAGCGAGGTTGGTTATGCGACGTGGTACACCGCGCCCTACAAGGGACGGCGCGCGGCCAATGGGCAGGTCTTCGACAATGACGCGATGACGGCAGCGCATCGCACTCTGCCCATGGGGTCGCTGGTGGTGGTTACGAACCTGAAGACCGGCGAGTCGAGCGCCATGCGGATCTCGGACCGAGGTCCGTTTGTAGAAGATAGGATGCTCGACTTGACCGTTGCATCGGCCAAAGCAGTGGGCGTTTACCGAGTGGGAATGGCGCTGGTGCGCATGGATGTCTACGAGACTCCGAAGCCGATCAAGACCGGCGGACGGTGGTGCGTGCAGATTGGCGCGTTCCACGACGAGGGTGATGCCATTGCACTGAAAGCACAGTTGCTCGAGACCTATCCAGGCGCAAATGTGATCGAGTTTCCCGGAGAAAAAAGCTTCTGGGTGCGCATCAGGCCGCAGGGCGACGATCGAGCGCAGGCCGAACAAATTGCGCGTCACCTCCAGCCCGTAGAAGGCGGGGCGTATTTGACGAGGTTGGATTAAAACAGAGCTCAGAGATCAGGGCTCAGGCGTCCGCTGCGCGGACGTTGAGGCGAGTGAGAAAGTTAGCGGATTGGCGTTGATTCAATCGCACGGCCACGACGTTGCGAAGAATTAATTTGGGCGGGATCAGCGCATCATCGCTGAGGCGGCCCAGAGAACGGGCTCCTGGCCGTGAAAGTCGCCGGTCCTGCGCTTGCGCTCAAGGTAATAGTCGAGACTATTGAGTTTGCCGGTTCCCTCGCAGACCTGCGTCACGTCGCTGTTCTGATCGATGAAGCCGGTGACTGCGATCCAAGCCCTTCGCGCAGCAGGACCGTATGCGGCCGCATCGAGCCAGCCGCTTTTGACGCCAGTGATGAGCGCAAAAGCGAACATTCCGGAGCTCGAACTCTCCTCCCACGCTTCATCGTGATCGATGAGCTGACGCCACATTCCATCGGGCGCCTGGTACTTGAGGAGCGCTGCCATCATGAGCTCGTAGCCGGCCATGATGCGCGCTCGCTGGGGATGATTGGCGGGCAGCTCGCGCAGCATCTCCGTCATGCCGGCGGCCACCCAACCATCGCCGCGGCCCCAGAAAAATGGAACGTCGGGCGCGTGATAGAAGAGCCCGTTAGGTTGTTGCAGCTTGTCGAGGTAGGCGACCATTTCATTGGCGCCGCGGTCTAGATACTTCTTGTCGCCGGTGGCGCGCCAGGCCTCCAGTTGCAGGATGGTGAGCATATACATATCGTCAATCCAATAGCGCGTCTCGTGCGAGAGTCCATCAGGCAGGGGATTCTCCCACTGACGGTCGGCGAACGAGAGCCCGTAATCAAGATACTTCTTGTCCCTGGTCTGGATGTAGATCTCCAGGGGCACGATGCCGAAGATGGAGTCGTCAACGTGATCACGCATCGGGACAAGAGCAGCTTCGGCGCCGCCGGGCAGCAGAGGATCGAAACGCTTGATGAGGCGGTCGCGGAGATCGGTGTCGTGGGTCAACTGCGCGAAGGTGAGCGCGCCGTACCACGTGCCGACCTCGCCATAAAAGATTGTGCCGGGGCTGTGCTGGTGCGGGCTCGTGACGAAGTGCTCGGCCAGGGCCCTGCCAATTTCCTGCGGTGATCGCCCAGGCGGCAAGTTGCCGAAGTAATCCTGTTGAGCGACTAAAGTGACGGCGGTGGCGGGCAAGAACAAAGCCAAAACTGCAACTCTCAGTGTCGAATTCATTCTCTAATCCTCCTTAGAGGCGATGGAGCGATCGTGTTTCTGCGCGAATCGATGATACCGCCAGAGGCCAATTCACGGCGGGCGGGATAGGGCGGTCGGCAGAGTGAAGGAAACATATCGTGATACGATATATCTATGAGCGGCCCTCTCCGACGCTCGCGCAGGGCACCAGCGAGGCGCGTCGAACTGAAGCCGAACGGTCCTGCTGCCCGCAAGCTCGATGCGGCGCATCTTCGACGCTTGGCCGAGTTTCGTTTTCAACTGCGCCGTTTTCTGCACGTGAGCCAGATGGCTGCGGAGCAAAATGGCCTGCACAACCAGCAGTACCAAATGCTGCAATGCGTGGGCGGAATGCCAGAGGACACAGCTCCCACAATCGCCAATGTGGCCAAACGCATGCTGCTGAAGCACAACAGCACTGTAGAGCTCGTTGACCGCACGATCGAGCAGGGTTTGCTGCGCCGCCTGGGCGACGCGGCCGATCACCGTCGCATCCTGCTGCGCGTGACGTCGCAGGGCGAGCGCATTCTGGCTGCGCTCGCTGAGTTCCACACGCGAGAACTGGAGCAGTCCGGGCCGGAGCTGGTGCGCGCGCTTGAGGAGATTTTGGGCGCCACCCGTCGAAGCGTGGCACGGTCTGGCCGCGTGACCCGACAACGGACGGTGGCCACGTTATGAAGCAGACCAAGTCAGGCGCAACTTCACAGTTGCGCGACTTCAATGCCGACCCACGCATGGTTTTGCTGAGCGGATTGGGTCTGATTCTCGGCGGGGCCGGCGCCGTGCTGGCCTGGATTCTACTGCGCCTCATTTATGGGTGCACCAATCTTTTCTATTTTCAACGCCTGAGTTGGCAGTTCGAATCGCCATCGCAGAATCATCTGGGCTGGCTGGCGGTGTTCGTGCCTATTGTTGGAGGACTCATCGTCGGTGTCATGGCGCGCTATGGCTCGGAGAAGATTCGCGGACACGGCATTCCCGAGGCGCTAGAGTCAATCCTCGTGAATGGCGCAAAGATCAGTCCGCGCGTTGCGCTTTTCAAGCCTCTGGGCTCGGCGGTGGCGATCGGGACGGGCGGCCCATTCGGCGCGGAAGGCCCGATCATTATGACGGCTGGGTCGGTGGGCTCACTGTTTGCGCAGTACTTCCACTTGTCGGATGCCGAACGTTCGACACTGCTGGTGGCGGGAGCCGCGGCGGGCATGGCGGGAGTGTTTTCGACACCGCTGGCGGCGACCCTCCTGGCTGTGGAGTTGCTGCTCTTCGAGTGGCGGCCGCGGTCGTTTGTGCCGGTGGCCGTGGCCGCGGCAACAGCGGGAGTGTTGCGCCACTTCTTCATCCGCCAGGATCCGCTGTTCGCAATGCCATTGAGTACGCATCAGATTGCGCCGCTGGTCTTGCTGGGCGCGCTACTGGTCGGCATTGCGGGCGGAGCGCTGGCTCTGGTGCTGAGCCGCGCGGTTTATGCCAGCGAAGACTTCTTCGAGAACCACTTGCCGATTCATTGGATGTGGTGGCCGGCGATTGGCGGCGTCGTGGTGGGCCTGGGCGGAGTGATTTTTCCGCGTGCGCTGGCCACAGGATACGACGTGATCGATTCGCTACTGGCAGGCGACCACACCTGGCAACTGATCGCGGGCATTCTCATTATCAAAAGCATTATCTGGTCGTTTTCTCTGGGCTCGGGGACGTCGGGCGGAATTCTGGCGCCACTCCTGATGATCGGTGGAGCGCTGGGTGCGCTGTTTCGCGCCCGTGCTGCCCGGAATGTCGAGTGGCGAGTGGGCATTGGTCGGGATGACCGCGGTTCTCTCCGGATCGATCGGCTGCCCTCTCACCGCAGCAGTCCTGAGCCTGGAACTCACGCACAATTATGGATTGTTGCTTCCGGTGTTTACGGCTTCGGTGGTGGCGCATGCTTTCACGGTTCTTTTCCAAAAGCGTTCGATTCTCACGGAGCGAATCAGCCGGCGCGGGTACCATCTAAGCCGCGAATACAGCGTCGATCCATTGGAGACCATCATGGTTGCGGAAGCAGTGCGGCCGCGCGTGGTTGTGCTGCCCGCGGAGCTGACCGCGGCGGACGCGCAAAAGTGGCTGGATGGCGGGCGCACAAAGAGCGATCACCGCGGTCAGCGGCTCTATCCATTGGTGGATGCTGATGGGCGGCTGACTGGCGTAATAACGCGCAGCGGCCTTTCTGCGCTGGCAAACAGCTCGGGCCGGGATCGAGAGGAGTCGTCAGAAGCCGCAGCAGTGGTGGCGTACCCCAATGAAACGCTACGCACTGCTGCGGAACGGATGGCGTCACGTCGACTGTTTGTCTTGCCGGTCGTAGAGCGAGATACCGGCAAGCTACTTGGCCTGCTGAACGCCGAGGATGTTTTGGCCGGGCGAACCCGCGCACACGATCGCGAAACCAAATATGAACGGCTGCGCATGCCGTTCTCTCGGGTGCGAAATGGCACCAACATGCGATAAAACCGAGTGGCAAGAGCCCCTCATTCGCCTTCTCATCCCGCCTATGAGCGGGGGTTTAAAACGGAATCTATGGGAATCTTCGGGAGGTATCTATGAGCGACCGGGCAGAAAAGATTGGAATCGTGGGCGCGGGCAGTGTGGGGGCAACCATCGCCTATGCGTGCATGGTGCGCGGCGTCGGGAAGCACATAAGCCTCTTTGACAGAATCAGGACCAAGGTTGAGGCCGAGGTGCTGGACCTGAACCACGGACTGATGTTCGTTCCCATGGCGAAGTTGGACGGTTCGGACGACCTGAGCGTGCTGGAGCACTCCCACGTGATCGTGGTAACCGCCGGCGCGAAGCAGAAGCCGGGGCAAACACGCATCGATCTGGCGGAAGCGAATACGGCGATCTGCCGCGGATTGATCCCCGATCTGATGCGCGTTGCGCCGAATGCAACTCTGCTGATGGTGACCAATCCAGTGGACGTACTCACATACGTGGCGCTGAAGCTGAGCGGGCTCGAGAGCCGCCAGGTCCTAGGCAGCGGCACAGTGCTGGATAGCTCGCGCTTCCGCTTTCTGATCGCGCAACGCTGCGCAGTGGCCGTGCAGAACGTGCATGCCTACATTGCAGGTGAACATGGCGACAGCGAGATTCCGCTCTGGTCCAGCGCCAGCATCGGCAATGTGCCCGTGCAAGGCTGGCGCATGCCGGGCCGTTCGGTGCTGAGCGCACAGGAAGAGAAGGCGATCTTCGAAAGCGTACGCACCTCAGCCGAGAGGATCATCCAGGGCAAGGGCGCCACCAACTACGCCATCGGCCTGGCCGTGGCTGCGATTCTGGAAGCCATTTTGTGGAATGAGGGTCGCGTGCTGCCGGTCAGTTCTCTTTTGACGGACTACCGCGGCATTAGCGACGTCTGTCTCTCCATACCGTCCATTGTGGGCCGCAGAGGAGTGGAAGGATTGCTGCCAGTTTCTATGAATCCGGAGGAGGAAGCCGGCCTGCGCTCCAGCGCCGAGACGATCCGGCGGGTAGTGCGAACTCTGGGCTTCTAACACGATTCCATGATGATGATGCCGATTCAGAGTTTGAGAGTCGACAGCATTGCTTGATCAAAACCGAGGAATCCGCTTTATCCGATACCGGCTTTGATGTCGCCGCTGGCGCGGAAATTCAGAAATCGTTGAATGTAAAAGGAGATCGAAATGCATCGACACGAGGATGAAGGCAACAGTCTAACCAGGCTTCCGGAGCTGGCTCAACCCCTGCTGCAATTTGATTTTGCCGCAGAGATAGAACATCTGCGGCAAGAGGAATCCTGGCAACGAGGGACAGGACGGAGCTCGAGAACACTTGTGAAGCAGCCGGATTTTCGTATCGTCCTGGTCGCCATGAAGGCGGCGACAGAGATGAAAGAGCACAGGGCAGATGGAAGGATCTCGATCCAAACCATTGTTGGCCGGGTACGGCTAAAGTTACCCCAGAAAACAGTTGAGGTTCCGGCAGGCCATTTGCTGGTGCTCGATCGTTGCATTACGCACGACGTTGAGGCAGTGGATGAGAGTGTTTTCCTTCTCACAGTCTGCTGGCCCGATGCCGCCGCCTGATCCGGTTATAGAAACTGACTGAATACAGGCGTAATTCGGCAGATTGCGGAGCGCTGATCTGTCGATCAACCCCGCGCGGCGACTTCAATCGGAAAGCACCTGTCAAGGCGGCGTGCGCAGCCGCATTCAGCTCTGCAAAACGCGCAAAGAGGAGGCGTTGATGGACTACATATTCTTTGAAAACCTCCAGCAGGAATTCTCGGTTCCCGACAAAGGCATTCTGAGCAGAGTCCTTCACAAGGACGCCGATGTAAATATCACCGCGTTCAGTTTTTCATTGGGAGAAGAGTTGTCGCCGCACTCGGCTCCTACTCCTGCGATTCTCTATTTCCTTGAGGGTGAAGCGGAGGTTCAGTTGGGTGCCGAGAAAGTGCTCGCCGGACCCGGGTCGTTCGTTTACATGCCGCCGATGCTTCCGCATGCCATTCAGGTAAAATCTCCTGTCAAAATGCTGCTTATTCAAGTCAGGGAGAGGACGAGCGGCGCAGCCTCATGACCGCCAAACGCAGGCTAAGAGGGGGAATGTTCACGATCCGGCTGAAGCGCGCATATGAAGAGCCCAGCAAGTTGGATGGAACACGATTTCTTGTCGAGCGTCTATGGCCCAGGGGAGTCAAAAAGTCGTCGCTGCCCATCGCAGCCTGGCTCAAGGACGCGGCGCCGAGCACAGAGCTACGCAAATGGTTCGGCCACGATCCGGCACGATGGAAAGAGTTTCGCTCGCGCTATTTCGCCGAGTTGAAAAGCAGGCCGGAGGGGTGGCTTCCGATCCTCGAGGCCGCGCGAAAGGGAGCGGTTACGCTGATTTACAGCTCTCACGACGAGGAAAACAATAACGCTGTTGCCCTCAAAGAGTTCCTGACAGCAAAGTCCAGATCCAAACGGATCTGAAGGCCTGGGAGTTGCTGTGTCTTCGCGGCGTTTGCCGCGCTAAGGCAGTGCGGTGACGTAAGCCGGATCGGTGGCTTGGCGCATGGCGGCGGAGAAGCTGTCCCAGCTGCAGGAGAGATCCGCGCCGCTGCATGCGGGAACGAAGATGGGCGCCTCTGCGGGCGGGTCGGCAGTTGTGAGCGGCTCAGAATTTCGCATTTGCTCGAGAGTTTGCGTGGTGAATTCGACGCGCACAAACGAACCGGCTTTGGGCGAGCGCCAGAGTTCAAAGATCAATGCGCCTCCCGGAGGGGAATCGTCGACTCGACCGTCAGCGATCCAATCGATTCCGAGAGCGCCAGCGACGGTTGCGATGTTGGTATCGTGGCCAACGAGAATCACCATGCGATCGCCGCGCTTTCCGATCGCGCCGGGAACAGGCTTACCCTTCACATTTTGTTCCATGGTGCTGCGAATGTGGTCGAGAAGATTGGAGGCGTAGGTACGTGCAAAGGCGGGTGTGCGATCGTTATAGTCCCACGCTGCCACGTTGGCTTGCATGATGTAGCGCAAGGTGGCGCCGTCCAAGCATCCCCAGCCGGTATCAGCCGTGCTCATGCCTTGTGTGTATTCGAGGAGCAGATTCTCAATCAGCGTGGAGGCGGTAACGAGCGGACCCTGCGCCGATACGGGAGACTCGGCTGATCCGGGCTTGAGGCCGGCGGGAATATCGAAGATCGAAGTGCGATGCGGATTGGGCGGCAGATGACCGCATCCCGACAATATGCGATCGAGCGCTGCTAACTGTGGGCGATAAGTCTCAGTAAGGTTGGCGGGGTTGCCGCCGATGCGGCCAGCCACGGCTGCCGCGACGAGAGCAGGATCCGGATGTCCGATGCCGGCTTTTCGTGGGAGGAAAAGCGGGTCAGTTACGCCATCGGGCTGCGAGTGAACATCGATATTACAGCCCGGGAACATTCCCTCAGCGAGCGCTTTGCCGGTTTCGCGCGTGCGCTGGTCAGTATCGGCCACGATCGTGACATGCACGGCATCGGCGCAACCGGCGGGCGTGAGCAAGCCTTCGCCGGAATACTTCACGCGATCCCAGGCGCCGAAGATCTTCATCAGCTCATAGCCGTGAGCGGTGAGAATGCCGGGCGGGACCTCCCACTTTGGCCAGGGTGCTGCAGAGAACTTGTCGAGATCGGCTTGCGTCTGAAGAGGCGAGCGAACACCGTGGCGGCTGAGCACGATGACGAGCTGCAGCTTTGCGTCGCGCGCGGGAGTCTGGCGCGATCGACGGTTGATCGAGCAACGTTGTGAACAAAAAAAGCGCGGAAAGACCAAGAAGAAACGGCCGCGGTCTGGCGGGAAGGCTCATCCTACATCTCCAAAGAAGAGTGTAGCGGCATCGGCCTAGATCTGTGTGAATGCAGGGAGGATCAGCGCGGAGACCGCTCTCCAAAAGCATTTCGGCTCGAGTGGCGCGAATGAGAGCCGGCATGCGCTCTGCGCAAAAAGAAAGGGCGCGCCCGAATTGCGGCGCGCCCTGTGTTTGTCGATCGTTCAGGTTAGAAGTCCATTTTCAACGCTAACTGAATGATGCGAGAATCCGCGGTGAGGGCCACGTTGCCGGCTGCCGTGCCGATCGTTGAACGGATACTCGTAAATGCACCGCAGGTGGGAGCCGGGGTGCAGAACGTAACGTTGGGATCGGAGAGCTGAGGATGATTAAAGATGTTGAAGAACTCGCCGCGGAACTGGAAGTTCCAGTTCTCGTGTGAACTCAGAGGGTAAAAGTTCTTCAGGAAGCCCGTGTCGGCATCCCAGACGTTCGGGCCACGCCAGTTTCCTTTACCCGAAGTGCCATAAGTTCCCAAAGCCGGCAATGCAAACACACTTGCATTGAGCCAGGATTTGCAGTGGGCAACGTTGGATGGGCAGGCTGTTGGCGTGCCTATCTGACCCACCGAGCCCGTGCCGACAAAATCCGCCCGATCCTGGTTGTTCCCGGTTTGGGATTGGTCCTTCCCAGCGAGGATGGTCAGCGGATCGCCCGAGCTGAAAGTGTAAATGCCAGTCCACTGCCATCCGCCGGCTACGTTGCGCAAAAGCCCATTGGAGCTGCTCATTTTGGGCAGATTCCACACGTACGATGCGACAAAGTGGTGCGTGCGGTCGAAGCTCGCGGGTCCGCTCTCGAACGCTTTCTGCCGCGAATCGTAGACTGACATGCCCGACCCGATGCTCGATCCGATATCGGTGATGCCGCCAATCTCTGCCAGGTTGTAATCCGAGGCTTTCGAATAGGTGTAATTGGCGAGCAAGGTGATCTGATTGAGGATTCCGGGTCCACCAGCCGGCCGCTTTTCGAGATCGATTTGCAGGCCGTTATAGCGGTTGCCACCCGTGTTCCGATTTTCGTAGATGACAGCAAACGGCTGGTATGGCCGCGTTGCCTGCTCCGATGTGCCCGGAGTATATACACCGGGATTCAAGTTCACATCCTGGCGCAAGTGCGTGCCGCGCGTGCCCACGTAGGAGGCGTGCAGCACCGTGTCGGCGCGTAACTGGTACTCGTAGGTGATGTTCCAATCGTAGATCTCGGGCGAGGTCCACTTCACGCCCGGCTGCATGCTGAAAAGCGTCGGGTTTTTCACGAAGGGAGCGTTCTTGGGAGCGGTTGCGAGCGTAAAGCGCAGCGGGAAGCCGTTCGCGTAGAAAGCCGGACTCGTATACTTCAGAGGATCCGAGAGTGGACCGATCTGACTAGCTCCGGTCAATGAATCGTTCAGGTCAATCCGCAAGCTGAAGGGCGGCGAAATCGCCGCATCGTTCAGGAACAGTCCAGGCAGCCGCGAGTAATAGAAAAGGCCGCCGCCGGCGCGGAGCGACATTTTTCCAGTCCCGGTCGGGTCCCAGGCAACGCCCATGCGCGGACCGAAGTTGTTTAAGTCGCTCGTTTCGCCGCGGTCGGGAACGGCGATTCCGTTGTATTTATCGCCGATGAAGAACAGGCCCGCGGGAGCGCTGGTAATGATCGACGATTGCACACCGGCGGTTTGCGCGTCAGGACGGAACTGCTGGATGCGCCCCCAGATTTCCTTCATCACCTGCTGAGGCTCCCAGCGCAGCCCGTAATTCAGCGTGAGCCGCGGCGTGATCTTCCACTTGTCGCCGCCGAAAACGCCCATCGGGTTCTCGCGCGAGTCGGACCAGTCGCCGGAAGTCTCGCTGAATGCGTGCTGGTAGCCGAGCACGAAGTTCGCCAACGCCAGGCCTGACACATCGTTGGTGAAGTTGAAGCTCCCGTTTTCAAGGTCGGTATTGCGGATGTTCGACTGATCCAGTTCCAGGTCGTAGCCGAACGACATTGTGTGCTTGCCCTTGACCCAGGAGAGCACATCGCGAACGTCGCCTGTATTGCGGACGAACATCGCGTCGGTGAAGCCGCCAAGGGTAAAGAATCCTGACGGGAGTTGGATGTTCCGGATGCCGCTCAGTCCAGTGGGTACCTGATAGATGCCCGGCCCCAACGAGCCTACGAAGGTTTTCATGTCCGGGACATTGCCACCGGGACCGCCCTGCTGGCCGCGGTCCGACGCGGAGCGAATTGCGTCGAGAGTAATGTTGTTCACCAGAGACGGCGAGATGACCCATGTGTAGCCGAGCGTCCAGTTCTGCGCCTGCACCGTGGAGCCCGGTCCTGCCGTTAGCAGATTCTTTCCGTCGTACGTCGGCGCGTGGTGGTACTTGTTCAGATAAAAGCGGCCAAACAGCCGATTCTGGCCGAGGACCTGATCGAACCGCGCAATGTACTCGTCAAAATTCTGCTGGATGGGTGTGGAGTAGGTGACAGCCCCACTCGTTGACCCTGCGGCGGGAACCGGCAGCAGTTTGGCAATATTGACTGCCACGGGATCGACGGGGCCAATCGACGCGTTGCTTGCATATGGAACGTGCGTGAATGGATTGGTGATCGTAGTGGTCGGATTCGTTTTGGAGAAATCTCCGAGCAGGTTGTCTGCCGTGGGGATGATCGCGTTGCTGGCATTGTTGGCGCTGCGGATGATGGTCTTTTGCCATCCAAAAAATATGAAGCTCGAATTCTTGTGAATCGGGCCGCCAACGGTTCCGCCGAACTGGTTGCGCTTGAGAGGATCCGCCTTTGCAGCAAAGTAATTACGAGCGTTAAATGCTCGATTGCGCACGAACTCGAATAGATCGCCATGCCACTCGTTTGTTCCTGACTTGGTGACCACGTTCACCACTGCGCCGGCATTCGAGCCGTATTGTGCGTCAAAGCTGTTGGTCAAGACGCTGAACTCCTGCAGCGCGTCTGGGAAGGGAAACGGCATGTTGACATTGCTCATCAGGTCTTCGTTGTTGCCGCCGTCCAGGCTGTAGCCAATCTGGTCGGGCCGGGTGCCGTTCACCGCGATCGCTTCTTCGCCGGGAACCTGCTTTGTGTCGCCCTGCAACGCGCCGGAGTTATTTGCAACGGCGCTCACCGCGCCAGGAACCAGGAGCGTGAGATCGGCGGCGTTTCTGCCGTTCAAAGGCAGATCCGTTACGCGCGAGCGCTCGATCACCTGGCTAAGCTCCTGGCTAACCGTGTTCACTTGTACGGCTGACGTTTCCACGGTTACCTGTTGCGTTTGAGCCCCGACCTGCAAACGGACGTCCATGTTTCGGATTTGATCGGCCAGGAGAATGACTGTCTGATTCCACTGCTTGAACCCCTCGGCTTGCACAGAGACCGTGTAGGTTGTCGGCGGCAGCGACGGAAAGTTGAATCCACCGCTCCCATCTGTCGTGTCCGTATGTACGACAGAAGTGTTTAGCTGCGTTACCGTCACCTTGGCCCCGGTGATGACCGCGCCGGAAGGATCAGAAACCGTTCCGGTGATGGCGACATTGCCACCGCCCTGTGCGCGGGCCGAAGGGCTCGCGAGGAGAACCAGAGCGAGAATCGACAGCGCGACGTACGGAATCATCAATAACTTGGAAAGCGTGTTTGATTTGAACTCGAGCCGCTTTCCCATCTTATGAAGTGATCTCCACCCAGTCATGATGTTGCCTCCGAAGTTTGTGAATTGCCCGCAAGTCCGCTCACTTGCCACTTAGCCCCGCTCGCCGGCTAGGGGCGCCGGAGTGCCCACGCTAACATTGCGCGCACGAACGATGTGCCAAGAGAAAACTTAAGCGACGTGCAGCAGCCAAATTATTTGGCGTCGCGAAGTATATGGACAGAAGACAATCGTTGTCAAGCAAAGAAAAGGTTTACAACTAAGCGCCTCGGAGAGCGGTGCATCACTGCAAATCGTTGAATCGATTACGAGCGGAAACGCGGGGGTGCGCCAGCCCGCGTAACCTAACTGGAAAATCGATTTTGCAGTACGCGAACTATTTCGGTCGAGTTGCCGCCTTAACCCGGTAAATCGCCGCGTCTTGGGAAAATAGACCGATATTGGGAGAAGCTCCCGGATGCCGTTAGTTGCCTCGCGCATTTGAAACGGGCTAAATCGAGGGTGCCTTGACGATTGCACAGCACACCATGTCGCCGTCGGAGAATTGCGGGCCGGGGGTGACGCTGGGCTCTATTCGGCCGAACGAGGGCTGGGCCGAACCTGGGCGCGGCATACCGCAAAATCTAAGATTGCGGATCGGTGTCGCTGCCGCAGATCGCGCCCCTCAGATATAGTGATTGCGGGAGTTCGGACAACAAAGAACTGGCTCGGGAGCAGCGATCGGCGGAACGATCAGCGAAACGTGCACCCGGGGCCGGCAGAGGAAGAAAGCCGAGAACCATGCACGTAACTGACAAGTCAACTCGATCTCGCCGCGCGGTGGCTTCGAGTGAAACTGCGCGCGAGATCAACCGCGACATTGTGCTTCATGCCATCCACCTGCACCAGCCGGTGAGCCGTGCTGATTTGGCGCGACTGACAGGGCTGCAGCCCAGCACGGTATCCGTCATCATTGGCCAGCTGATTGACGAAGGATGGGTGGTGCCGGGCAGCCTGGGCCGGCTGCCGCGCGGCCGCCGGCCCACGTATGTGACCCTAAACGACCGGCACGTTACGTTGGCCATCGATCTGCGCCCAGGAAAAGCCAATCTGGCCGTGGTCGACATCAACGGGAAAATTCTCAGCCGGGAGGGAATCGAATTCGAGATCAAAGCCGGTTCGACACCCGAAGAAACCAAAGCCGCCGTCGCCCATCTCGCTCGAGCGGCTCGATCGCTGCGCGCGACCTACGGCGACCGTACGTTTCAGGGCCTGGGCGTGAGCGTTTCAGGGCGCGTGGACCAGCGAACGCACCGCCTGCTCTTCTCGCCGAACGCCCCGTGGGGCCAGATCGATCTCTACGCCGAGTTGCAGAGAGTTCTGGACACTCCGATTGAAATGGAGAATGCAGCCAACGCGTGCGTGCTTTCGGAGCGCTGGTTCGGCAATTTCAACGACACGTCGAACATGCTGGTGGTGGCGGTCGCAGAGGGAATCGGCACGGGATTGCTGGCGGATGGCCGGATTGTCTGCGGCAGGAATAACATGGCGGGCGAGTTCGGCCATATGCCGATCGAGGAGTCCGGTCCACTGTGTGGCTGCGGCAACCTTGGTTGCTGGGAGACCGTTGCGTCGAACCGCGCAGGCCTGAGGTACTACCGTGAGTTGGCGCCGGAAAGCAGGATTCATTCATTTCAGGAACTGCTCGATTTGGCACTGAAGGGTGACATACGCGCCCTGCGTTCGATCGATAAGATGATGAGCTATCTGGCCCGCGGGTTGTCGATACTCGCCGCCGGGTTGGCGCCTGAGGTCATCATCATTGTCGGCGATTGTACGGCTCTCTGGCCGCGGATCTGCCCCTTGCTGGAGAGCCAGTTGATTGCAAAATCGTTCACGCCGAACACTCCGCGAGTGGTGGCGGCCATGGACGGCGATGTGGCGCGACTGCGCGGGGCCGCCGCGCTGGTCTTGCACAAAGTGCTCTTTCGGCAGATGGACTTTGCGCCGCGCCATGAGCACAAAGACGAACAAGGCAGTTCCAAACTTATTCCGGCGGAAGCATAAAAAAACTCTAATTACCTGTCCCATGTTGGGCGGGCTCAAGGCCGGAGGCTGACCATCCATGAGAGTGGGATTCATAGGCGCCGGCAGCATTGCGGCCAAGCACGCGCAGGCATACAAGAACATCGGCTACCGGGTCGCAGCGGTTACCGACCGCAATGATGAGCGCGGGCGCAGATTCGCCGAGGCATGGGGCGCGGAATTTGTGTCCACGCCGGAACAGCTTGGCCAGCGCGCGGATGTAGATTGCCTCGATGTGTGCACATTCCCCGGCTACCGTTTGGCAGCGGTGGAACTAGGGGCGAAGACGGGCAAGCAGGTGTTGGTGGAAAAGCCGATGGCCGTGGATCTGGAGACCGCGGCGCGGATGATCGAGGCGGCTCGGGCGGCTGGGATTCAACTCGGCGTGGTGAGCCAGCATCGTTTTGATGACTCGACGATGTTTTTGAAGCGCGCGCTTCAGGCGGGGCGGCTGGGCAGGATCTTGCAGGCCGATGCCTATGTGAAGTGGCATCGCACGGACGAGTATTACTCGCGTCCGGTGAAGGGAAGCTGGACTGGCGAAGGGGGCGGCGCGCTGATTAGCCAGGCAATTCACCAGGTTGACGTGCTGTTGGATCTGATCGGCGCGGTGGACGAGGTATTTGGATACTGGCAACTTGGCGCCACGCACCAGATCGAGTCAGAAGACCTGGTGTCAGCAGTGCTGCATTATTCTGCGGGAGCGACGGGAGTGATTCAGGCTGCGACGGCGTTGTGGCCAGGGTATCCGGAGCGGATTGAGATTCACGGAACGAAAGGAAGCGCAATTGTGACCGGAGACCAATTGACGGCGTGGGATGTGAAGGACGATGCAGGCGAGCAGGCGCCTATTTCGCGCGAAGCCAAGTCGGGCGCATCGGACCCGATGGCAATCTCGCTCACACCGTTTGAGCGTCAACTGGCTGACTTTGGCGAGGCGTGCAAAACAGGCCGTCCGCCCGCGTCTTGCGGAGTGGATGGCTACCGCGCATTGCAACTGGTGCGGAGCATTTACACATCGTGCGCCGAAGGACGAAAAGTGCAGATCGCGCCGGCTGCGTTTTAGCGAACACGTCTCGGTCACCCGGCGATCCCGTGCCGCGCGCGCGGAAGTTTATTGATTTACGCCGCTGGCCAGGAATCCACCGTCGACGGCAAGTACTTCTCCGGTGACGAATGAAGCGGCCTCAGAA
Organism: uncultured Acidobacteriaceae bacterium; assembly: GCA_963796785.1. GTDB lineage: Bacteria > Acidobacteriota > Terriglobia > Terriglobales > Acidobacteriaceae > Telmatobacter. The sequence goes on from CAWCMW010000002.1 coordinate 326,550, forward strand.
GCGAGAAAGATTGCTGCGCCGGCCAGTTCATGCGCTTGTCCAAAGCGGTGCATTGGGGTGCGCATGAGAAGCTCCTTACCGCGGGGCGTTCCTTGAACCAGCGAGCGGTTCAACTCGGTGGAAAAGATGCCGGGCGCAATGGCGTTCACGTTGACTCCGTTGGGCGCCAACTCAATGGCCAAAGTTTTGGTCAATGAAACCACGCCTGCCTTGCTGGCCGAGTAGGGTGCAACGCCGCGAAACGCGACAAAGGACCCGAGAGAAGCGACATTGATGATGCGGCCATAGCCGGCTTTCGCCATACTCGCTGCGAAGATCTGGCATACACGAAGCGTGCCGGTAAGATTGGTTTCGATGATGCGCGACCAGTCTGCTTCCGGGGCCTGCAACACCGGAGATTTGCTGGTGATGCCGGCTGCATTCACGAGGATGTCGACCTTGCCGAACGCCGCCAGGACTGCCTCGTGGAGAGCCTCGATCGAGGGACGATCAAGAACATTGCTGACGACGCGGAGGGATCGGCGGCCGAGTGCTTCAATCTCCGCGGCGGTTTTCTGCACCTCACGCATGCGGCGCGAACTGGGGACAACATCGGCGCCGGCGGCAGCCAGGCCCAGCGCCATTGCATGGCCCAGGCCTGTGGTTCCACCGGCCACAACGGCCACTCTGCCCGACAAGTCGAATAAGGATTGGCGCATAGAGGAGACCTCTTGCATATCGGGCCGCGCGAAGAAAGCAAGGGGGCTCGACCGAATCATAGCCCTCGCGATCCTGATAACAAGATTACGATGCCGCCGCGAGATTCATTTGTGAATGAGAGCGGGCTGGCCGGTATCCTGATCGAGAGATGGGTGGGAGCACGCTCATGAACGGCTTCAGGTGGCTCTTTGACGGGCGTCGCGGCCCGCGGGGACAAATGATTCCGCGGTGGATCTTTCTGCGCTCGCTGGCTTTCATCTATTTCTCTGCGTTCTATTCGCTGCTGTTTCAGATCAAGGGTTTGATTGGTCCTGAGGGAATCCTGCCTGCGCAGGACTATCTGACCGGGATCGCGCAACAACTTGGCCCGGAGCGCTACTGGTACGCGCCGTCGCTGTATTGGATTTCGTCGAGCTCCACGATGATGATGACGGTGACGTGGATCGGTCTGATTGCCGCGGTCATCGCTTTCTTGAATGTCTGGCCGCGCCTGAGCTTTTTCGTCTGCTTCATTTGCTTCCTTTCGTTTGTGGGCGCGAGCGGCACCTTCTCGAGCTATCAGTCTGACGGCATGTTGCTGGAAGCGGGATTCCTGGCCCTGTTCTTCGCGCCGCGTGGGCTCTGGCCGGGATGGGGAGCGCATGATCCGCCATCGCGCATGAGCTGGTTTCTGTTGCAATGGGAGTGGTTCCGGATCTATTTCGAATCCGGAATGGTAAAGCTGGCGAGCGGCGATATGGAGTGGCGGAACTTCACGGCCATGGATGAGTACTACCAGAATGGTCCTCTTCCCACATGGATCGGTTGGTATGTCGAGCATTTGCCGCACTGGTTCCATGCGGCCACTGTTGGAGGAACGCTGGCACTTGAGTTGGTGCTGGTGTTCATGATGTTTTTTCCGCGCAAGGTGCGGCTGATCCTTTTCTTCATCGTCACGCCGTGGGAGATCGGTGTCATCCTCACGGCCAACTACGCGTTCCTGAACTACCTCGTTTTGTCGCTCGGTTTCCTTTTGCTCGATGACAAGTTTCTGCTGCGATTTACGCCCGCGCGGTTGCGCCCGCGAGAGCCGGAGCGGACTAAAGCGCTGGCACCGGAGTCTGCCGATGAACATTCACTTTCGATTTTGGGCGCGGGCGAGTCCAGCCTGGCGACGGCCGACATCGAGGCAAGCGACCAGGCTCCAAAGTGTCGTGCAATTTTCCAACGTCTCGGGTTCGCGTGGAGGTTGACAGGCGTAACCGTTGGGGCCTTCATGCTCACCTGGATCGCCTACAACACAACCGCGGAGATGATTGGGATTCCATTCCGCGAGAATCCGTTGCCAATTAAGCCTCTGATCGTACTTGAGCCTTTTCGGATCGCCAATCAATATGGGCTGTTCGCGGTGATGACGCGCGGGCGCTACGAGATTGAGTTTCAAGGCTCCGACGACGGCACAACCTGGACCGCATATCCGTTCCGGAACAAGCCGCAGGCGCTGAACGAAGCACCCGGCATCTATGCGCCCTATCAGCCGCGGTTCGACTGGAACCTGTGGTTTGCTTCGCTTGGCGGCTGGCGCGACAACGAGATTGTGCCGCTGACTGAAGAGCGCCTGTTGGTCGGCGACGGCGATGTACTCGCGCTTTACCGCGGCAACCCTTTCGCGCAGACTCCGCCGCGTTACGTGCGCGCGGTCATCTGGCAATATTGGTTTACAACTGAGGAAGAAAAGCGGCGTACCGGCGACTGGTGGCGTCGCGAGTATCTTGGCCTGTATGCGCCGGAGTTGACGATGACTGCAGATGGCCAATTTGCCGTGGTGAAATGGCCTGAGGAATTGGCGCCGCACGACTGAGCAGGGATTGCGAGAGGAAGAAGGCTAAAGCGATGAGCCGCGCATGCGTGATAGGATCGGGCCCCAATGGGCTGGCCGCGGCCATTGTTCTGGCGCAGGCCGGAATAAGCGCGGACGTTTTCGAGGCACAGGCCGAACCAGGCGGCGCTGCAAGAACGCTGCCGCTCACGCTGCCGGGGTTTCTGCACGATTTCGGTTCGGCTGTGTATCCGTTTGCTGCCGGGTCCCCATTTTTTGCGACACTGCCGCTCGGGAATCACGGGCTTGAATGGATTCATGGAGAGGCTCCGCTGGCGCATCCGCTTGACGACGGTTCGGCTGTTGTACTCGATCGTGACCTGGAACGTGCAGAGCGCGCATTGGGAGCCGACGGCAAGCTCTGGCGTGGCTTGATGCAGCCTGCGGCCGACGACTGGATGGAGTTTGCGGAAGATACGCTGGGCCCGGCGCTTCGCATTCCGCATCATCCGCTTCGTATGGCACGATTTGGACTTTCGGCGATTCAATCGGCGGAAGGCTTCGTCAAGGGCCACTTCGTGAGTTCGCGAACGCGCGCTGTCTTTGCGGGGTTGGCAGGTCACTCCTTTCTGAGTTTCGACCAGCCGCTGAGCGCGACCATCGGATGGATGTTCGGCATCACGATTCACGCTGTGGGGTGGCCGATTCCGCGTGGCGGCGCACAGGCTCTGACGAGGTCGATGATCAGTTACCTGGAATCGCTTGGCGGAGCGGTGCACACTTCTTGCCGGATCGACGCGGCTGCATTCCGCGAGTTGGAATCGAAAAATGATCTCGTGCTTTTCGACACCGCACCGCGACAACTGGTTGAGATCGCAGGCGAGCGGCTTTCACCCAAATACAAAACTGAGCTGGCACAGTTTCAACGCGCGCCGGGTGCGTTCAAGATCGATTACGCGCTTTCGCAACCGGTTCCGTGGCGCGCGGAGAATTGCCGGCGAGCAATCACAGTCCACCTGGGCGGATCGTTCGAGGAGATTGCGGCTGCCGAGTCCGAAGTCGCCAATGGTCGCGAATCCGAGCGGCCCTTCGTGCTGGTTGCACAGCCCACACTCTACGATCCGTCGCGCGCACCCGAAGGAAAACATGTGCTGTGGGCTTACTGTCACGTGCCGAACGGCTCCACATTCGACATGACGGAGCGGATCGAGGCGCAGATCGAACGGTTTGCTCCGGGATTTCGCGATTGCGTGCTGGCGCGGCATGTTTCCGCACCCGCTACGTTGGAAGCGATGGATGCGAATCTCGCAGGAGGCGACATCAGCGGCGGCGCGATGACTCTGCGGCAGACTTTCTTCCGGCCGACGACAAGCGGCTACGCGACGGGCACGCCCAAGTTGTATTTGTGTTCGGCATCGACGCCACCGGGCGGAGGCGTTCACGGAATGTGCGGCTACCATGCGGCCCGGCTGGCGCTTCGTCAGCTAAAGAAGTGATCGGTGGGCGCTAAGGAAAAAACAAGGCCACTCGCCTGAGGCGAACGGCCTTGCTAATTCATTGCGGTGTTCAGATCGAGAATCTGCAAGTCATCAAAGCCAGCAAAGCCTACCCGCGCGCGTAACTCTCCAGCGCAATGCGGCTGGGAATCGTAAGCGTGCATCCGTGCTGTGCCACCAGGTGGCGATTCTTGAAGATGCTGAGCGTGCGCGTGACGGTCTCGCGTGAGGCGCCGATGAACTCGCCGATCTCCTCGTGGGTCATCGACACGCGGCAATGCGCAGACCGCTCTTGCTTTTGGCCGGGCTCATCGCTCCAAACCAGCAGCAGGCGGGCCAGGCGTTCAGGAACCGAAGTCGACAGGCCAACCATGCGCAACTGTTCGCAGGCAAGGTTAAAGCTGCGGCTGATTTCCCGCGTGACGATGGGATAGACCTCAGGATGGCGTGCCAGGAATTGTAGAAAGACCTGGCGCGAAATGTGCGCGATCTTGGCCGGGTAGAGCGTGTCGGCGGTCATTTCGTACTCGCCGCCGGAGAGCGTGGACGAGAGGCCGAGCACCTCACCGGCTTTGGCAATGTGAAAACTCAACCGGCGGCCGTCGCTCGAGTTGATGGAGAGCTTAACTTCGCCGTCGAGGATTACATAGATGCCTGATGACGGCTGCGTCTCGGTGAAGAGGACCACATTAGAGGGGTAGGAGGAAGGTGCAAGCAGCGGCTCCAGATCGGCCAGCGCCGCGGCCGGCAATGCCTTGAAAAACTCACCCTTCCGGTAAGAAGGTACTCCCGCGTTGTTCGTTAGATCGTGTCCCGTCTGCATCTCAGCTCTCCGTGTCAGCAGGTTGAGAGTTCTTGCGCGCGACCTCTTCGGCAAGATACTCGGTCCAGGGTGTGCCAGTGAGGATCGCAGCTTCCGTCTGAGAGTAGATGGCTCTCAAAACCTTGATCCCGCTGGCGTCGGCAAATGTGGTTCCCCGCAAATCAAGAGACAATTTCTTTTTCGAGATGGCCGGGACCTTCTCTTCCCACAGGCGGCCAAGTTCGGTAGCCCACGGTCCGGCGATGCGTCCTTCCAGCTTGATGACGACTGCATCCGGTTTTTCTTCGAAAGTGATTCTGAGCACTTGCTGGCTCGTCCTGCGCCACGCCTGTGATAAGGCACGGCGCGTGCCAAACTTGCGGTTCGGCGCTGCGTCAGCGGCAACGCATTGAATGGAAAGGGATTGTTGGAGAGGGGACAGCGGCAGTGGTGGTGACGAAACGCGTTCCGTGACGAAGCGATGACGACGGTATTTCGTCACGGAGACTACATATAGTCGCCGCGCTCGATGCCGAGCTTCTTCATTTTGGAGTTAAGCGTGGTTCGCTTAAGGCCGAGACGCTCGGCTGCGCCGCCGGGTCCGCCGATGATTCCTTTGGCCTCGCGAAGGGCGCGGAGAATGTGTTCGCGTTCGGCGGCGTGCAAGGTTGGATTGGTCGCGGTCTCGTAGTCTTCGTCTTCCTCTTTCATAGCTTCGAGCTCGGCAAGCGGCACATGGAGCTGCGGCCCGCGCGAAAGAATCACCGCGCGCTCGAGGAAGTTTTCCAGCTCGCGAATGTTGCCGGGCCATTTCCAAGACACCAGCGCGGCCATTGCCTCGGGTGGGATGGTTTCAATGTTCTTGCCCATGCGCCGCGCGTGGCGCGAAACGAAATGGCGCACGAGGATGGGAATATCGGCGGTGCGCTCGCGCAAGGGCGGGGCCGAAACGGGAAAGACTTTAAGGCGGTAATAAAGATCGCTGCGGAATTGTTTTTCCGCGACCATCTGGGCAAGATCGCGATTGGTGGCGGCGATCAGGCGCACGTTCACGGGGATAGACCGCGTTCCTCCGAGGCGCTCGATCTCGCGCTCCTGCAAGGCTCGAAGCAGCTTGGGCTGCAAATCGAGCGGCAGCTCGCCTACTTCGTCGAGAAACAACGTGCCCTCGTGAGCGAGTTCGACTCGGCCGATTTTGCGCGCAATGGCGCCGGTAAACGCGCCCTTTTCGTGGCCAAATAGTTCGCTCTCGAGCAGGCCAGCTGGAATCGCCGCGCAATTCAACTTGATGAACGTGTGCTCGCTTCGCTGGCTCAGACGGTGAATGGCGCGCGCCAGGAGCTCTTTGCCGGTTCCTGTTTCACCCTGAATGAGGACCGTGGCATCGGTGGGCGCGACGGTCGCAATCTGCCGGAGCACATTGCGCAAGCCGGAGCTTTCGCCCACGATGTCGTCGAACTGGTGTTCGACGTTGATCTCGTCTTCAAGATATTGCTTTTCCTGTTTGAGCCGGTCGCGCAGTTCCGCAATGCGCCGGAATGCCATGGCGTTATCGACCGCCATCGCGACTTGGCCAGCAATCTGGACCAGCATCTCGACTTCGCGCTGCCCGAAAGCACTTTCCTGGCGACTCACGACGGAAAGCGCTCCAAGAGCCTTGCCTTGGTGAACCAGAGGAACCCAGACTCCGGACTGCATGCCCATGCGCTCGAGGTATTTGAGCGTCTCGGGTGCATAGGACGCTTTGGCAATGCTCTCGAGCAGCACGGGCTCGCGGGTGCGGAACGCGACTCCGGACAGCGAGCCGTCGATGGGAACGCGCAATTCGCCCTGAAAGGCATCTGTGCCCGTAACTCCCAAGAACTGCACAACCATGTTGTCCGCGGCGGGGTCATGAAGAACCAGGCCTGCGTTGTCGTGCGGAATCACCTCGCGAATTGAAGCCGAAATCGCTCCCAGCAACTTCTCCGCATCCATATTGGCAAGCAGCGCACCGCTAAGCTGGAAGATCAATGCCTCCTCGGCGCGCTTGCGGTCGGTCATGTCGCGCGTGACCTTGGCGAAGCCCGTTACTTCGCCGCTGCTGTCGCGAATAGCCGTGATGACGACGTTGGCCCAGAAGCGCGAACCATCCTTGCGCACGCGCCAGTCTTCCTGTTCCACGCGATCGCGCGCAACGGCCTGGCGCAGTAACTCGGCAGGGCGGCCGCGCTCCTGATCTTCCTGCGTAAAGAAACGCGAGAAGTGCAGACCGAGGACTTCGTCTGCGCTATACCCCTTGATGCGCTCTGCTCCGGGATTCCAAGTAAGCACATGGCCGTCGCGGTCGAGCAGATAAATGGCATATTCGCCGATGCTCTCGACAATGGAGCGCAGCCGCAGATCGTTGAGCCGCAGCGCCTCCTGCGCAGCGCGCTGCTCGGTGGCGTCGCGGATGAAAGTGACCACGGCCGGGCCGCTTTCAGTCTGCATGGGCTTGAGCATGATGTCGACGTGGAATTCGGTGCCATCTTTGCGCAGGCCAAAAAGATTGAGCGCGGCGCCCATCTGGCGGGTGCGGGGATGAGCAACGTAATTCTCACGGTGACGCGGGATGTCCGCCGCGGAAACGCGCCGGCACCAGCATCTCGATCGGTTTGCCAATCAGCTCCTGGGCGCTATAACCGAAGAGCTCTTCGGCACGCGGGTTCGCGGCACGCATCACGCCGTCTGCGTCTGTGACGAGGATGGCGTCCGGCGAAAACTCAAACAGCCGTTCGATCGTGTTTTGAGCAAACTTCGGCTCGACGTTCTTCGTCGCAGCCGCGTCCTGCCCGGGGGAATCCGAGGGGCCCATGTTGTGCTACCGACCTTAGCTGAAAGGTACTGCCTGGGACGAGCATTGCGCAACGCCAAAGGCGCGCATGCGCATCAATATTGGCGCTTCTTTTCCGGTTCAGGAAGGGCGCGACTGCTCAGTGAGGTACGCGAGCCATTCGTCCATGCCAGCGCCGGTTTTGGCTGAGGTTTCAAAGATGCGAATTCCGGGGCGAATCTCGTTGACGTTTTTGAGCGCCAGCTCGCGGTCGAAGCCGCACGGAGCAGACAGATCGATCTTGGTGATCACAGCCGCATCGGACGAGTTGAAGAGCCCCGGATACTTGAGCGGCTTGTCTTCACCTTCGGTCACGCTGAGCAGCGCGACACGGATGCGCTCACCCAGGTCGTAGCTGGATGGGCATACCAGGTTGCCGACATTTTCGATGAAAAGATAATCGAGTCCGGCGAGAGATACGCCTTCCCACTCTGCAAGATGCTTGGTGACCATCTCCGCGTCGAGGTGGCATATTCCGTGGGTATTGATCTGGCGAACGGGAACTCCACTCGCGGCCAGCCGTCGCGCGTCGTTATCGGTTTCGAGATCGCCGACAAGAGCCGCCGCTTTTGCGCCACGGGAACGAAGTTCGCGCAGGGTGAGCTCAAGAAACGCAGTCTTCCCGGTGCCGGGACTGGAGACGAGATTCAGAACCAGGACTCCGGCTGAAGTGAAACGCTGGCGCAGCCCGGCTGCCAGCTCGTCGTTCTTCTTCAGGATTCCCTGCCGCAGCTCAACAATCCGGGTAGTCATAGGTGCTCCATCACTGTTCTTTCTGGACCGGATTCGGCGCGCCGACTGGCGCTTCTTCCGCATCCGGTTCTTCCAACTCAATCGATTCGATCTCCAGCTCACGCCCCTGGCGGAAGTCGGCCGCCTGCTCGCCGCATCGTGGACAGCGAAAACTCTGGACGCCCTCGATTTGGGAGTCCGCGCCGCATGCATCGCAATGCACGATTACCGGCAGGATGTTGATCACCAGCTTTGCGCCGGCGACTGGCGATCCTTCAGAAGCCAGTTCCCAGCAGAACTGAAGCGAATCTTCAACGACTGAGGCCAGCGCGCCCACGCGCAGCCGTACTTCTTTGACGCGCGCGTTGGGATAGGCGGAGGCCGACTCGGTGACCGCCTCGACAATACTGGCCGCGATGGAAAGCTCGTGCATCAGATTCTTTCTGCACGATACTACGCGTACGCGAACTCTGGCTGCGACGCCGCTCACAGGCAACGATCAGGGCCCAAAATGCGAGCCTCAAAATGTAGAATGGCTCGAAAGGAACTTCCCCTTGCCTGCTACCTCCGCTCACAACACCGGAATTGAGCCGCGCCTTGCATTGAGCGCGCTTGCGCCTAAGACCCTTCAGTCTGAAATCCGCGCCATGACCACCGAATGCGACCGCATGGGCGGCATCAACCTGGCCCAAGGCGTGTGCGATACGCCGGTGCCGGAAGTGGTGGAGGCTGCGGCGATCCAGGCAATCCGCGAGGGACAGAACATCTATACGCGATGCGACGGTATTGCGCGGTTGCGCGAGGCCATCGCGGCCAAGCAGCAGCGCGACTACGGGCTGGCTTACGATGCCGAAAACGAGGTGATGGTCGCATCCGGCGCGACGGCAGGCCTTCATGCCGCAGTGATGGCGCTGCTCAATCCCGGCGACGAAGTGCTGGTCTTCGAACCGTTCTACGGCTACCATGTGCACACACTCGACTCGCTGCGCGTGAATCCCGTGCTGGTGGCGCTGGCGGAGCCCGATTGGCAGCTTGATGTGGATGCGATGCGCGCCGCGGTCACGCAGCGCACGCGCGCGATCCTGCTGAACACGCCTGCGAACCCGACAGGGAAAATCTTCACGCTGCCGGAGCTTGAGGCTGTTGCGCAATTGGCCATTGAGCACGATCTCTTTCTGATCACCGACGAGATTTACGAGTACTTCGTTTACGACGGCGCTCGGCACATTTGCCCGGCGACGCTGCCGGGCATGCGCGAGCGCACCATTGTGCTTTCAGGTTTCAGCAAAACCTTTTCGATTACCGGCTGGCGCGTCGGCTACGCCACGGCCGATGCGCGATGGATGCCCACGATGGCGCATTTCCACGACCTGACCTATGTATGCTCGCCCGCGCCGCTGCAGGTTGGCGCCGCGGCGGGCCTGGAGCAGTTGCCGCCGAGCTTCTACAAACAGCTAGCCGCCGACCATCAGTCCAAACGCGGCCGGCTTTCGAGCGCGCTGAGAGACGCCGGCATGGAGCCATCGGTGCCTCCGGGGGCTTACTACATCATGGCCAACGTCGAGCGCCTGCCGGGTAAAACGGCTGCCGAGAAAGCTCGGCACTTGCTGCGCGTGACCGGCGTGGCCGCTGTGGCCGGATCGGCATTTTTCCGCAAGGGACGCGGCGAGAACCTGATGCGCTTCTGCTTTGCAAAGCAGGATGCGGAGCTTGACGAAGCGTGCGAGCGGCTGCGGAAGCTCTGAAGAGCCGTGGACGTGGACGGTGGAACGTGAACAAGTGAAGCAAGTGAAGAAGTGAACAAAGTGAATCGAGTGAATGAGTTACGGGCCTAAAACTCTCGCGGTTCATTTACGCTAGTGGCGTGATGATTCCAAAGAAGTTGTTGGTCCTTCATTCGACGAAATTGGACGCGCATTTCGAAGGTTTTAAAGTTCGTTTTACTGATTCTAAAAGAGTTAAATGGCGAATATTTGGCGAAAAATGCAGAAATTTTTTATTTAATTATTTTTCGCTCTCTCCGTAGCGAACCGTTTTCCATGTTTTGGTGCAAGGACAGATGGTGCCCACAAGCCGAAGTTCGAGCGATTCGAGCCGCCGATTCTTCGCCCGAGATCGCAGGTTGGCCGCTTGCGCGTGTTGGCGAGTTCGCTAGTTGGCTGCATTAAGACAAGTATAGAGAGTTGCGGGAAATAATCGGCAAACTTGGCTAAAAAGTGAAGGAGTGAATAAGTGAAAGAGAATGAGTGAATTGGCTGCAGAATGGGTCCCGAGTTTTGGGCCTGGGGGCTTGACACGAGCTGGAGTGAACCCCTCGAGTGAGACAGATTCTATTTAGAAAGGCTGCCGTTGGCGGCCAACCAGGTCTCCAGATTCGGCTCCTGGAGGCGGCGGAGCTCGACGCAGCTATCAATATTTTCAAGGGCGTGTTTGAGTGCGACGCCGGAGGCGGGAACCGGGTGGGCGGCGAAAAAATTCTTCACGTCGTCGTGCGCCTCTGTGGAGCAGAAACTTCCGGTATATCTCACCAGATAGGAGCCCAGGTCGGTGGTCAGCTCAGCTTGCACCTGGCTCCAATGAGTCTTGACGAAGTTCCACGCCGCATTGCGATTTTCGGGAGTCCGGAGAGCGACGGCCAGTTGAATTGCGGCGTCCTGGTTGCGCACTTTATCTGAAACCGAATACTCGAGGCCACGCTCAAGCAGCGCGGGATTGTCGAACTGGACCAGCAATCGCAATGCGCTCTCTTGCAGTTCGGGATCGGTGGAAGTCTCATAGACTTTCTGAAGCTGGTCAAAAAGCGCGGCGTCGCCGTTCTGGACCGCGGCTTGAAGCGCGGCCTGCCCGAGGGTCGGATCGACGGAAGTGGGATCGTCAAGGAATCGGTCGGCGATTTTGCGGGTCTGGGCTCGGAGATCCGGATCGTTGCCGTGATCGACGAGCAGGGCGAGAAGTTGCGCGCGCAGCTCGATTGTGTTGGGAGAATCGCTGGGCGAGGGAGCACCGAGTTTGGCATATTCAGGCGCAAAGTTGCGCTGAACCCACACGGCCAGTTCGTCCCGCTCTGCTTTGGTTGAGGCGATTTTGTCCGAGATGGTTCCGATCTTGCCCGCGGAGTTCCGGAAAACTTCTGCGCTGGGGTCGGATTTGAGAGCTGCCACGAGATTCAGATAGTCGCCCAGGGTGGCTTTATTCGCGGAAACCTGTGCCCACTCATCGCCGGCAAGGCTGATGCGCTCTGCAGGCGTCAAAGCCGATTCAGCGTGAGTGGCCAAGTGTGTAAATTCGGCGGGCGGATAGGCGCTGCGGTAATAGCCCTTGCCACCGGCATTTGCGAAGAAGAGGCTCGCGGCCGGCACGGGGATGCTTGAGGTTTCCGGCGTGACGATTTCGCAGTCCTGGGCAGTGGCGGTTTTGAAGCATACCGGGAGCGTCCACTTCTGGGCGCGATCGGGCGTGATGCTGGGGCTCAAGAAGAATCGATTTTGTTCGACGGAGACCTTGCCGTCCGCTGGCGTGCCGAACGTGAAGATGGGTTCGCCCGGCTGAACAATCAGCGACTCCATGATTTTGTCGACTGGCTTGTGGCTTACGGCCGTCTGTGCGTTCCAGAAATCTTCGGCGGTGGCGTTGCCGTATTCGTGCGCGGACAGGTACGCATGCACCCCTTTGCGGAAAGTTTCTTCGCCGACATAGTTTTCGACCGTCAAGAGCACGTCGCTGGCTTTGCCGTAGGCGATGCCGTCGAACAGCTGGTCGATCTCGTTGGGCGTGTCGGCCTTGGCGCGAATGGCGCGCGTGGTTGGCTGCGCGTCGATATCGAGAGTGCCCTGTTCATCGCCGGCGACGACCTCGGGAATGTTCCACTCGGGATGCATTGCGGCGACCGGCTTGTTCTCCATCCAGGTGGCAAAGCCCTCGTTGAGCCAGATGTTGTTCCACCATTGCATGGTGACGAGATCGCCGAACCATTGATGTGCCATTTCATGCGCGACGTCGAGCGCCGCGTTGCGCTGGGCGGCGATGGGAGCTGTCCTCGGATCGATGAGGAGATCGGTTTCACGAAACGTGATGGCGCCGAAGTTTTCCATGGCGCCGGCTTCGAAGTCGGGAATCCCGATGAGGTCAAGCTTCTTGAGCGGATAGTGAATGCCGAAGTAGTTGTCGTAGTAATGCAGAGCGTACTTGGCGATGGCGAGTGCGAAGGGAGTTTCGGCGACTTTGTCTGGCGTGGCGCAGACGCGAATGTCCACGTCGTCCTGGCGCGCCGCCGGTGCACTGGAAGTCGCCGACGAGGAACGCGACAAGATACGTGGACATTTTGGGAGTGGTGCCGAAGACCAGCGTGTGCTTGGCGGCGCCGGGACCGGGCGTGTCAGCCACGATGGGGGAGTTCGAGATGGCGGTGTCTTTGGCATCGATGACTAGCGAGATGTCGTACGTGGCCTTGAAGGCGGGTTCGTCAAAGCAGGGAAAGGCTCGGCGCGCATCGGTGGCTTCAAACTGCGTTACGGCGTAGTTGCGGCGGGCCGTTTTGGAAAGATAGAAGCCGCGCAGCTCGTTGTTCAGGATTCCGGTATAGCGGATCTTGATGGTGGCATTGCCAGCGGGCACAGTATTGGGAAACGTGAACGTGGCCTGCTGCTTGTCGGGATCGAGGGTTACTGTGCCCGTTTGCTGAGGGCCGTTGGGGAAGATGGCTACCGACAGAAAGTTGATCTCGATGGCGTTGAGCGTAATTGCGTTGGTTGGCTTGGTGATGTTTACGTCGATCGATTCTTCGCCGGAAAAGGTTGCCGCTTTGAGATCGGGTGTGAGATTGAGCGTGTAGTGCGTGGGGATAACGGTCGTGGGAAGGCGCTGAGCCAAAATCGCGTGGGAGCCTGAAAGAACGAGAGCGGCAATTGCCGCTGCGGCGCCAAAAGTTGCGCGCGCCAAAAAGAAAGTGGAAGTGGATTTCATCGGGAACCTCGCAGATTGTGATGCGAAACGGTCGTGCAATTCTTGCCGACAGCTACGAATCTTGCGACGATGGCGCGCGGAGAAACTTGGAGCGGCGCTGCTTTTGATTCTTGCACACGATCAGCGAATTTGAGCAGGCGCGAGCTTAGGCGAGATGGCGTGGATGATGATCAGGGCCAGCGGATAAGCGAGGCACGCCATGATAAACAGCGAGACAAAGCTGTGCGTTTTTTGAACGATCGCGCCGGCGCTGAATAACAGCAGAACTCCGCCAAACGCCCCGGCCATGCCGCCGATGCCGGTTACGCTGGCCACGGCGGCCTTGGGAAACATGTCGGATGGCAAGGTGAACAATGTCGCGGACCATCCCTGATGACCGGCGGTCGCGAGACCCAACAGTGCCACCACGAGCCACAGGTGATGAACAAACGGAGTGGCGAAGATGGGAGCGATGCAGACGACGCAAAGCAGCATCGTCCCTTTGCGGGCCTTATTGGGTGTGACTCCGCGGTTGATCAATGCTCCTGAAATCCAGCCGCCGCCAACGCTGCCGATGATGGAGATGCCATAGGCCAGCATGACGGGCACCTTGCTTTGCGACAGGCTCAAGTGAAAAGTGGTCTGCAGGTAGCCGGGGATCCAAAAGAGATAGAACCACCAAATGGGATCGGTGAGGAACTTGCCGACGGCGAATGCCCAGGCCTCTTTGCACGGGACCACGTGGCTCCAGGGAACTTTCTCGATCTTCTCGCCGGGATCGCTGAGGATGAGCGCGAGTTCGGCTTTGGAGACGCGGGGATGCTGCTCGGGGCGGCGATACATGACGAGCCAGAATGCAAGCCACACAAAGCCCAGCGCGCCGGCGACGAAGAAAGAGCCGCGCCAGGCATTTGCGGGGCCGAAGACACTCCACTGACTGAAAAGGGCCACGAACACCGCGACCACAACGGGCGCGACCATGTTGCCCACATTGGCGCCGGAATTGAATAGGCCGGTTGCGTATGCGCGCTCGCGCTTGGGGAACCACTCAGCGACGGTCTTGATGCAGGCAGGGAAGTTTGCAGCCTCGCCCAAACCGAGGAGAAACATGGCCAGCGCAAAACTGGCGACCGAAAATGCCGCGCCCGGCAACATGGCTGCGATGCTCCACAACGTAATGGCGATCGCGAATGCCTTGCGGGTGCCGAGTTTGTCGGTGAGGCCTCCCGCGACGAGCATGGCGATGCCGTACGCCAACTGAAAGGCGACAGTGATGATTCCGTATTTGTAGTCGTTGAGGCCGGGGATGACGCCTTCGAGCGTGTTTTTGAGGTTGGCGATGACAGCGCGATCGACATAGGCGATGACAGTGGCGAAAAACAAGAGCGCGCAGATGATCCAGCGCTGATAGGTCATTCGGTCCGCGGGAAGCAGATTCGAAGAAGGAGCGTTGGAATCAGAACCTGGTGACGTCATTTCGCGCGGCTGCTCCGTTGCCTGAGTGGTCCGACCAATTATAGCTGCCGGATTGCGGAGCTGATTTGGCGGAGGTTCGGCCGGAGCCTGGCGGAATATCAGGCTGATGGCTTGCGATGCGGGAGGAGCGAATCGAGCATCAGCAGGCAAGCGCCAATGACGACGGAGGAATCGGCCACGTTGAAGTCGGGCCAGTGGTAGGCGAAGATGTGGACCTCAATGAAGTCGATGACTGAGCCGTAGACGATGCGGTCGTGAACATTGCCGATGGCGCCGCCGAGGATGAGCGCGAGCGCGACGGTGGTGAGCGTGAACCGATTGCCGATGCGCAGCAAAACGATAAAGATGACAATTGCGGCGATGAGCGTGAAAGTGATCAGAGCCCAGCGGACGGCGTTGGGCGAAGCGGTGTCGGCGAAGAGCGAGAATGCTGCGCCTTCGTTGGTCCAATGAGTGATGCGCAAGAAGCGCGGGATGACGGGGATGGCTCCGCCGAGGGGAATGTGGGTGGCGACCCAGGTTTTGGTGCCGCGGTCGGCAATGATGACGAGCGCGGAAATGAGGAAAAGCCAGAACAAGCGGCGGTGCCTGGGCCAGTTTGTCAGCAAGTTCACTGGTTGGCCTCCTTGGCACCGAGTCGTGAAAAAGTGAGTTCCAAAAACATCCCTCAGGGGCTAAAGCCCAACTTCAATATGCTGCGCTTTCGGCCCGGCTAAAGCCGTGCCCTTGTTACAAAGCTCCTTGAGCGTCAGGTCTTGCGCGGTCTGCGAGGCCGTGCCCATTCAAACCTTGCGCGGTCTGCGAGGCCGTGCCCATTCAAACCTTGCGCCGCCCGCGAGGACGTGCCCATTCAAACCTTGCGCCGCCCGCGAGGACGTGCCCATTCAAACCTTGCGCCGCCCCTACGGGGCTTCTCGGGTTTGTTTTCAACTTACCCCACGCTAAAGCGCGGGGCTAATAACCATTGCGCCTACGGCGCGTTTGAATTTTGAGCCGCGCCCTCTAAAACAATCAACACTTATCCCGTGCTGGTCGGTGGCTCAATGCCCATTTCGCGGAGGGCAGATTGGCAGCGATCGCAGACATTCTCCCAGATGCCGTAATTGGAGACTTTGGGCATGAAGTTCCAGCAGCGGGCGCATTTGTGGCCGGAGGCGGGGCTTATAAACTGCTGAATCCGAGCCGAACTCATCATAGACTGGACGTGCGCATCTGGCGCCGGGTTCACTGCGGAATTCGTCGATCATCACCTTGAGACATTAAACAACTCTTTCAGACTGTCGTTCTCTCGTGCCGCCTCAGCATTGCTCAGCAAGATATCGAGACGACTCCGCGCGTAATTCTGAATTCGGCTTCCAGTCCCTTGCCGATCTCCTTGTCTTGGCGGCGATCCTTCAAGACTCTGCATGGCTTCATCGCGGACGACGAAAAGCTTCTGCCACTCCTCGAGCACCGGCGCGGGATCTTCGGAGAAGATTTCTTCTGGTTTTGGAAAAAGCGCAAGGTGGACCGACGCCTCGCGGCCTGCGACGGCGGGCAGGTGCTCCCAGATTTCGTCGGCGGTGAAGGTGAGGATGGGCGCGGTTAGCCGGACGAGCGCTTCGGTGATTTGCCACAGAACCGTCTGCGCGGAGCGGCGCGCATGGCTGGTGGGCGCGAAGGTGTACATGCGGTCCTTGAGCACGTCGAGATAAAAGGAGCTCAGGTCCACGATGGCGAATTCGTTCACCGCCTGGTAGACGCGATGGAACTCGAAGGCCTCGTACCAGGCGAGGATCTTTTCCGCGAGGTCGCGCGTGCGGGCGAGCATGTAGCGGTCCAGAGGCAGGAGATCTTTTTCGGGCACGCGATCACGCGCGGGGTCGAAGCCGTGCAGATTTCCCAGCAGGAAGCGGAAGGTGTTGCGCAGCTTTTTGTAAAGCTCGGCGCAGCGCTGCATCAGGTTCTCGCTGGCGGCCATGTCTTCGCGGAAGTCGACGGACGCGACCCAGAGGCGCACGATCTCGCCGCCCATGCGGTTGGCGATGTCGACCGGATCGACGCCGTTGCCGAGCGACTTCGACATGGCGCGGCCCTGCTCGTCGAGCGTCCAGCCGGCGGTGGCGACGTGCGAGTAGGGCGCGCGACCGCGCAGAGCAACAGATGTGAGCAGGGACGAATGGAACCATCCGCGGTGCTGGTCGCCGCCCTCAAGATACAGAACTCCGTGCCCTTCGCCCGTTTTGGAAGGCTTTGTAGGCGGTGCTCAGTTCGGGGTCGGATTCGCAGACGGCCAGCCAACTGACGCCGGAGTCGAACCAGACATCGAGAATGTCGGTCTCTTTGCGAAACGTTTTGCCGCCGCACTGCTCGCACTTGGCGCCGGCCGGCAAAAGGGATTCGACCGGTTCGGTGTGCCACGCCTCGGCGCCTTCGCGCTCGAACAGGTCGACGATCTTGCGATTGAGGGCGGCGTCGACGATGGGCTTGCCGCAGCCCTCGCACATGAAAACCGCGATGGGCACGCCCCAGATGCGCTGGCGGCTGATGCACCAGTCGGGGCGCGTGGCAATCATGTTGGTGATGCGCTCCTTGCCCCACGCCGGGTCCCACACGACTTTGTCGATCTCTTCGATGGCGAGGTTTCTGAATGTCGTATCCGATCCGTCGGCGCGCTTCATCGGCGTTTCAAGCGAGATGAACCACTGCTCCGTTGCGCGGAAGATGATGGGATGATGGCAGCGCCAGCAGTGCGGATAGGAGTGTTCGAGTTGAGAGCCACCCAAAAGCGCGCCGCGCTCTTCGAGCATGGCGACGATGACGGGATTTGCCTTCCACACGGTGAGGCCGTCGTAAGCCGGAGGCTGTGCCGAGTGCCAGGAATCCGGATCGACGTGGATGTGGCCGCCGGCGTCAACGCGGGAGGTGGGGTCGAGGCCATAACGCTGGCCGGTGTAGAAGTCGTCTGCGCCGTGGGCTGGGGCGGTGTGGACCGCGCCCGTGCCCGTATCGGCGGTGACGTATGTGGCCAGCACGCCAAGGATCGAGCGATCGAGAAACGGATGCTGGAAGGTGACGCGGTCGAGGACTGCGCCCTTGAAGCGGGCGAGTTCCTTGGTGGGTCCGAGCTTGCAGGCGGCGGTCACCTGATCGGCCAGCGCAGCCGCGACGATGTAAACGGGTTGAGTGTCGTGGTCTCCCACCCTTGCCTGCGGCAAGGATGGGGCACCCGCCATTTGTGGCGTGTTTGCAGCCAGAGCCATTGGGGCACCCGGCATTTGTGCCGTGTTTGCAGCCAGGGCCACTGGGGCACCCGGCATTTGTGGCGTGTTTGCCTCCAACGCCACGTAGTCGAAATCGGGATGGAAGGCTACGGCCAGCGACGCGGGCAACGTCCACGGGGTGGTGGTCCAGATGATGGTGGAAACCTGCTTGCCGGCGAGTGCAGGCGCGATGGCGGCGGGATCGGAGGTCAAACGGTAGCGCACGTAGACCGACGGGCTGGTGTGGTTCTCGTACTCGACTTCGGCCTCGGCGAGCGCGGTGCGGTCGTGGATGCACCAGTAAACCGGCTTGAGGCCGCGATAGACGAAGCCTTTTTCAAGAAAGCCGTAGAAGGCCTGCAAAATGCTGGCTTCGTAGCCGCGCGCCATGGTCTTGTAGGGGGTTTGCCAGCGGCCGAAGCAGCCGATGCGCTCGAATTGCGCAGTCTGTAAATCGACGTATTTTTGCGCGTAGGCGCGGCATGCCTCCAGGACCTCGGGCACGGGCATGGAGAGCTTTTTGTGGCCCAGCTTCTCATCGACTTTGATCTCGATGGGCAGGCCGTGGCAGTCGTAGCCGGGGACGTAGGGAGCGTCGTATCCGGCCATGGTCTTGGACTTGACCACGAAGTCCTTGAGGCCCTTGTTGAGGGCGTGGCCGAGGTGGATGGGCCCATTGGCGTAGGGTGGGCCGTCATGCAGTAGGTAGACGGGCCGCCCGCGGGCGGCTTTTCGCATCTCTTCGTAGAGGTGCAGTTCGGCCCAATGGGCCAGCCGGAGAGGCTCATTCTGCGGCAGATTGGCTTTCATCGAGAAGGCGGTTTGAGGCAGGGTAAGGGTCGCCTTCAACTCCGGCGCAGGGGACATCTGGGCTCCGTTCGAGGATGCAAAGTTGCTCAAGAATCAGTGTAAACAAAGGGGTGACATTTTTCCCGGTAACAAACCGAACCCACTCACCGTCTATTGCGTATGGGAGTGGTGAATGTGCTGGTCTATGGGAAAGCGGAGCATGTGACCACCCGACGGCCTGGGAACCAGAGAGAGGCCCGTGCGGTCACGCATATAATGTATTGACGGCCTGTTGACGGGCGAACTGACTCGGGCAGGCAGGGACAGCCGGTACGGCACAGGCAAAAGGCGAACGATCGACTCATGACACCGGAAGAAAAGGACGACCAGGGAGTTTCGGTTCCAGGGACCGGCCACGAGCTGGATTCATTCCTGGGAAAGGCGTTCCACGAGGAGCCCATCTGGGCGAGCCTCTGGGAGCGTGTCCAGGACGTGTTTTTCCCGGTGAAGCTGCCGCCACTGGAACTGACGTCGAAACCGATTCCTGTACCTGACCGGATGGCCGTGAAAGCCAATCCGTGGGCCATCGGCATCTCGACAACCCTGAACATTTCCATCCTTCTACTGGCCATCTGGCTGGGCATTCGCGTGGTACATAACATTGTGGCGCCGCCCGTGCAGGCGACGAACGTCGATGTTAGCGCATACAAAGCGCCCAAATCCCCACTCGACGCGGGCGGCGGCGGTGGAGGCGGCGACAGGAGCATCGTCGAGGCCAACAAGGGCAAGCTACCGCAGAAGGTGAAGGACCCCATCACTCCTCCGCAACCGGAAACGCTGGAGAAGCCGAAGATCCCGATGCCGCCCACCATCAACGTGCAGAAAGACATTCAACTGCCCGACAACATGAACATGCCGATGATCGGCATGCACAGCTCGTCGAATGTGACCATCGCCTCAGCCGGCTCGGGAAACGGCGCCGGCATGGGATCGGGCCATGGCGGCGGTATGGGGCCGGGCGGCGGGAACGGCTATGGGCCCGGATACGGCGGTAATGCGGGCGGCGGATACTACAGGGTCGGCGGCGGGATTTCGGCTCCGGAAGTGATTCACAGCGTGGAGGCTGAATTTTCCGACGAGGCGCGGCGCGCCAAGTATCAGGGCGTTTGCCTTATTTCGCTCATCGTCGACGCGCAGGGAAATCCGCAGGATATCCATGTTGCTCGAGCACTGGGCATGGGATTGGACGAGAAGGCCATCGACGCCATCCGTCAATACAAATTCAGGCCGGCGCTGAAGGATGGAAAGACCGCGGTGCCGGTGATGATCACCATAGAAGTGGATTTCCGGCTGTACTGACGCGCCAAAATATCTCTGGGACGGAAGAGCGGAGCGAAAGCTGCTCCGTTTTTTTTATGGGATCAACCAGTCGCCGTCGTCTTCAAGGGGTTCCGTCACGGCGGCGCAATCGGCCGGCGCGTCGGAGCAGGGCGTCACATCCGGACCTTCAACCTCCGGACCATTTGTGTCCGGACCGTCTAGCGCGCGCATGACGGTGACAAACTGCTCGTTCGTCTTCATCACTTCGTCATGGCATTTTTTGGCTACGGCCATCAGTTGATCCCAGGTGCCTTCGAGGACCGTGCCCTTGTTCATGGTCTGGTGATAGAGGCCGCTGGAATCGATGATTTTCCCCAGGCCCGCAGCGGCATCGCTTACGTGAGGGCTTTTCCCCTTCGGCAGCACGCTCAACTCGAGAAGCATGGACACCCCCTCTTTATCTGATACAACCCGCGCCAAGCCGAGGCCGTGATTTGGCATACACGCGCGTGTGACAACCCGCACCGTGCTCCTGGTGTGTTCCGCGAAACCCTATTCCTCAAGCGTTCCTGGCCTGCAGACGAGGGTGGCGGGAAGGACGAAGGAAAGGGTGCGATATGGCTGGACCGTCGCTGATGGAGGCTGCACACGGAGTTGGATACGGAGCGGAGGTCACGCATCCGGTTGCATTCGACCTGGCGGAACTGACGAGGATGTACGATTTCTCCGGGCGAACGGTGGCCATCACCGGGGGCGCAGGAATCCTGGGCAGCGAAATTGCCGGTGCGCTGGCCGGCTGCGGCGCACAGGTCGCCATTCTCGACGTGAATCCCGCAGCGGGCAGGGCCGCGGTTGAGCGGATGGGCGAACACGGAGAGCAGGTTTCGGTGTTTCAGTGCGACGTGCTCGACCGCGACAGCGTGGCGCAGACCGCGCAGGAAGTCGTGAAACATCTAGGCAAACTGGACTGCCTGGTGAACGGCGCGGGAGGGAACAAGCCCCAGGCCACGACCAGCAACGAGCTGAAATTTTTCGATCTGCCGGCCGACGCGCTGCGGTGGGTCTTTGAGCTGAACATTCTGGGGACGATTCTGCCCAGCCAGGCCTTTGGAAAGATCATGGCGGCGCAGGGTTATGGAACGATTCTGAACATTTCGTCAATGAACTCGTTCCGGCCGCTGACGCGGATTCCGGCCTACTCGGCGGCCAAGGCAGCGGTGAGCAATTTTACGCAGTGGCTGGCGGTGCATATGGCGCAGGAATACTCGCCGAGGATTCGCGTGAATGCCATCGCGCCGGGATTCTTCCTCACCAATCAGAATCGTTTCCTGCTTCTCGACAAAGAAACCGGCGAGTTGACCGCGCGGGGCAAATCGATCGTGGGGCACACGCCCATGGCGCGCTTCGGCGAGCCGGAAGACTTGTTTGGCGCGGTGCTTTGGCTGCTGTCGCCGGCTTCAGAGTTCGTCACCGGCGTGGTGGTTCCTATCGATGGTGGGTTCTCGGCTTTTAGCGGCGTGTGAGCCTGAGCCACTGAGAGTGGGAGCCGGTTCAAGGTTAGCCTGGATCAACGTTGCTCGTCTTTCGCATAGGGCGACGTCTTGAACTGCTGATGTAACTTGACCAGTTCAGCCAATGAGCCGGCCCGCATTTTTTCCATTACCTGCCGCCGGTGAAGTTTAACCGTGATTTCACTCAGGTGCAGTTGCGCGGCAATCTGCTTGTTTAGTCGGCCCGCAGTCACCATGTCCATCACCTCCCGCTCACGAGGGCTAAGCGAGCGGATGCGGCTACGGATCTCGCGCAAGCCTTCATCTTCAGCTCGCTTTGTGCGATCCAACAGGAAGGCTTCTCGAACGGCCTGGAGCAGCTCTTCCTTCTGAAAGGGCTTGGTGAGGAATTCGACTGCGCCCCCTTTCATGACCTTGCGGACCATGGGAATATCGCCGTGCGCGGTCATGAAGATGATGGGAAGATCAATGCCGGTTGCGCGCATCTGCTCCTGGAATTGAACGCCGCTGATACCCGGCAGCCGCACGTCCAGCAACAGGCAGCCCGCGCTTTCAGGAACCCAACGATCTCGAAAGGTCTCTGCCGATGGGCTGGATTCGGTGGGAATCCCCACGGATTCAAGCAGGTTTGATAGCCCTTCGCAGATTGACGGGTCGTCATCGACGATGAAGACGGTCTGCTTGGCTCCCGATTCTGCGCTGGCAGTTTCGCTCATGCCTGTGTCCGAACTGTAAAGTGAAAAACCGCTCCGCCGTCAGGACCATTGTCTGCCCAGAGACGCCCGTCGTGCATTTCGACAATGCTACGGCAAATTGCCAGCCCCATGCCAGCTCCACTGGGCTTGGTGGTGAAGAATGGTTCGAAGATGCGCGTTAACGTATCTTCGGCAATGCCGGGCCCATGATCCTCGATCGATATCCAGGCTTCGTCCATGTTCTTTTGGCGCGAGCGAATGGTCAATTCTCGCGGTCCAGTGCTGCCGGCCATCGCGTCCATCGCATTCATCGCCAGATTGATAAGTACCTGCTGAATTTGAATGGGGTCGACATTGAGGTTCGGCACCTGGTCAACCAGAATGAGCCGGATGGATACGTCGCGCCTGATGGCTTCGTCGCGCAGCAGACGCACAGCGCCGCGGATAAGCCCATTCAGATCGGTCGCCTCCCGGGTCTGAGCTTCCTTGCGGAACAGAGCGCGGACCCGGCTAACGACCGCGCTCGCTCGCGTGCTCTCCTGTACGATCTTCTCCGCTGTCGCCGAGGCTTTGGCGATATTCAAGCCGTCTTCGCGCAGCCACTCGCGGCAGGCATAGGCATGGGTCACCACCGCAGTCAGCGGCTGGTTCAATTCGTGGGCAATCGAGGCGGCCATCTCGGCCATGCTCAGCAAATGAGAGATGCGCGCTTGTTCCTCGTGTGCCTGGGCAAGGCTTTGCTGAGCTCGACGCTGCTCCTCGATGTCGATATGGATTCCATACCAGCCGGCCACAGCACCGTCGGCAGCAAACTGTGGGAATGCTCGAACCAAAAACCACCTGTAGCTTCCTGCGGCATCGCGAACCCGTGCCTCCGCTTCAAAACTGTTCCTGAAATCGAGCGCGGAGCGCCACGCCTGGCGAACCGTTGGCTCGTCGACGACGTGGAAAATATTAAAGAACGACTCGCCCTGCAGGTGGGTCGTGGTGCTGCCCAAGTAAGAGAGCAGGTGGCCATTGCAATACTCCACGTTCCCTGGCGCATCAGCACGCCAAATCTGTTGCGGGATGGCCTCGGTAAGCTGGCGCAGTTGCCGCTCGCTCTCCTGCGTCTCTCGATTCGATTGCTCCAGCTCGGCTGTTCGCTCCTTCACCCGCACTTCAAGCTCGTCGCGGGCCATCCGGACTGCCGATTCGGCGCGTTTTCTTGCGGAGCTCACAACAGTAATGACGATTGCGCAGAGGATAAACACTGTAAAGAAGCTCCGAGACTCCTTCGCAATCGACATTGAGTAAAGCGGCGGGATGAAAAAGTAATCGATCAGGATCGAAGATAAGAAGACCGAAAATGCGCCGGCGGCCATGCCACCGAACCATGCACTTCCGATCATGGCCCCGAAAAACAGGAACACAAACGGGTAGGCAATCACATGCTGGAGCGGGAACGTCCAAATGAGCGCAACAAGAACAAACACGACCGCGATGGCCGCCGGCCGAAAGGCATGCGCGGTCAGCCATTCCGGAATTTTTTCTGTGGTCGAGGCCGTCATACGTTCATCATAAGACCGAGGTTCGATGCCAGCGGATTCCCGGGGGCCACGGCGCATGCGTTTGGCCGCGCCAGAATCGGCGACCAACCGCCCGGAACCAGCGGTAAGCGTGAAATCGTTGCGTTGTCGTTTGGCCTGATTGACACTGATTGCGAAGGGTTATGCCGGGCCATCGGGCGCCGCATAACTCGTGGGCGCATTCGCGCGCGTGCGTGCAAGTTGGCAGACGATGTGCCAGACGAATGCAGGGTTGTTGAGCAGATAGCGTTTCCATAGCCGTTTCGGATCCTGCATAAGCCGGTGCAGCCACTGCAGGCCCGCCCGTTTGATCCACGGGGAGCAATCGCGAATTCGGCCGGTGTGATAGTCGAAGGCTGCTCCCACGCCGACCATGAGCGGGACCTTTAGGCGACGGGCAAATTGTGCCATGAATCGTTCCTGCTTCGGCGTGCTCAATCCCACCCACAGAATGTGCGGCCTCGATCGCAGCACTTGAGCCGCCAATTCGCATTCCTCTTCAAGAGTGAGACTTCTGAATGGCGGTGTGCAGGTTCCGACTACTTGCAATCCGCGGAACCTGTCGCTCAGAGTCTCGCTCAGCAATTGCGCGACACCGGGCTGGCCTCCATAGAAAAAACTGCGGAAGCCGCGCTCCGCTGAGAGGCGGCAAACGGCGGTCATGAAGTCGGGCCCAAAGACGCGATCCATGCGGCGGAAGCCGTGCAGCCGGCCTACCCAGGTCATCGGCATCCCATCCGGCAGGTTCATTGCCGCGCCATTCAGAATCCGGAGAAATTCAGAATCCTTTTGCGCTTCCATCACTCCGTGCACACCCGTAACGCAGACGTAGCCGGGCTGACCGGCTTGGATCCACTGCTCCGCGAGGTTGACGGCCAGATCCATGTTCACTGCCGAAACTCTTACGCCCAGCACGTCGACAAAGCCGGGTGTGCATTTCAAATCGGGACTGGATGCAGTCACTGGCCGAAGGCCAGAGGAAGTGGCAGTGGAAAGATTCTCCTGGCCGGCCATGGAATTGAGGAGCGCCTCGGTCATATTCCGCCGCGAATTGCAAAAAACAGGGTGTGGATCAAGATGGCTAAATCCATCACCAGGGTCCGGTTCCGAATGTAGTAGAGGTCGTATTCGACGTTTGAGTGAATCGGGAACGCACGATCGGCGCTAAGCTGCCAAGGACCGGTAATGCCGGGAACGACCTGGAGCCGCTGTCTTTGGCGCGCGTCATAGCGCTCCACGATGAACAGCATTTCGGGCCTTGGGCCCACGAGCGACATGGTTCCCATGAAAACGTTGATGAGTTGCGGTAATTCATCCAGGCTGGCGCGGCGAAGAAAGCGGCCGATTCGCGTGATGCGCGGATCGCTTGATGAAGTCGGGGAAGGCGCATACTTTTCCGCTCCGGCAAACATGGAGCGGAACTTATACATATTGAAAAGGTCCCCGTTGAGCCCGACGCGCTTTTGAATGAAGAGCGCAGGCCCAGGCGAGTCCAGGCGAACCAGGATCGCAATCAAGATGAGAAGAGGGGCCAGCAGTAACAGAAGAACGAATGAAAAGATCAGGTCCACCGTTCGCTTGGCGAAAGTGTAGAACCGGAAACTGGAAGGCCGTTTAGACGAACTGAAGTGCAGGCCGTCGACCTCAATCGATTCGGTCCAATGCGATGCCTGAGCCGCCGGACCAGACAGGAATGCAACCTCCGATCCGATCTGATTTGCGGCGCGCACAGCGTCATCAAGCGCGCGCGAAGACAGATTCGGCGTTGCGATCATGAGGAAATCGCATCCTAAAGACTCGAGCAGCGAGGGTGTCGGCGGCCCCGAGTGCACGGAGATTGCGGGACGGCCACGGTATCCCATAGCCAAAATCCTGGGACCACATAAATTCCCGTGATCCTCAATCACAGCGACGGGGCGAAGTCCCAGCCTGGGCGAATGAAGCAACGCCGATAGAACGCTTCTTCCGAGATCGCAGGCACCGTAGATTACGACTCGATCGAATCGGTTCTCTTTTTGCTGCAATCGCCTCACAACAGCGAAAAAGATTCTTTTTTGGAAGACCAGAAGAAGTGAAACCAGGGAAGGAGCAGTGAGAAATACAAGTCCTGAGAAGCTCAAACCGAGCAACAAGGAAACAATCCACAAGAGAAACGCTCCCTGGACCGGCACGCGAATCGAGCGCTCCGTTTCTCGAATCTGCAGCAGTCCGCTGCCCGCGCGGTACGCGCCATCGCGAATCTCGAGGAAAACCACAAAGAATCCGAAGATTGCGCACATGGTGGCGACGCGTTGCATCGGTTGATGCGCTGAAGCTCCGAAGGGAAGGGAAGCGCAGAGGAAATAGGCCGTGACGAAGCCCGCGGCGCAGGTGAGGAAATCGGTCGCCGCCTCAGCAAGTGCCACGATGTTCCTGAACAACTGCAGCGAAATCGCCCGAGTTTCCGCGCGCGGGGATGCAGTCGCTTCCGCGTAGAAATTCGGGGCTACAAAATCGGGCGCTGCCATGGCAAATCCCTTCTGCGCAGCAGCATTAAATGGCCACGCAGGTTCTTCATAGAGACTGACTCTCAGAAGTTGAAATGTTGATCGCGGAAACCGCGGTTGCGCTTGGCGCGGACGATGCGGAATTCATGAGCATTCGATAGAGGGTCACATACTGTTCGGCAAGTGCGGGCGCTGAAAGCTGGGGTAAAGCGATGGAGCCACCTTTTGGTTCGTGAAGCGTGTCGACGATGGCCGCAGCCAGCGCCGCAACGGGAAAAGTGCGCAACGACACAAAGCGGCAGTAGCCGTCGGCTATCTCCCGATGTGCTGATATATCCGAACAAATGATTCGGCAGCCGGCGAGGAGTCCTTCGGCGACCGGCAGCCCGAAACCTTCGGTGAGAGACGGTGCGACGAGTGCTTCGCAGTGCATGTAGCACCACTGCAGCGAGGCCTGGCTAAGGCCTTCAAGAAAATGAACGTTTCGTTCGAGATTCAGGGCGGCCACGAGACGGTGGATCTCTCCAGTCTCCGGGCCGCTAATCCCGACAACGACCAATTGCGAAGTGGGTTGGAGTTCATCGGAATTTATCAGATGGTCGAAGGCGCGAATCAGCGTGGGGATATTCTTATTTCGCCGATGTTGCGCAACGCAAAGCAGGAAAGGTTCGCCGGTCCAACCAGGAATGGGTGAGACGGCGGCAGAAACGGGCTCCGGTTCAACGCAGTTATGAATACGGATCGCCTTTTTCCAAACTGAGGCCCGCGCATATTGCTTTAGCCGATTGTGCGTGGCGTTTGAGACGCAGGCGATTGCGTCGACCGAATGCAGGCATTGCCGGAGGATGGTGCGATTGAAGATCGACTTGAGAAGGCCGAAATTCATGGGAATCTCATAGGGATACATGTCGTGAAGTGTGACCACTGTTGGACAATCGAACGCGGCTGCATTGCACGGAATGGGAAAAGAGAGATGCACGACGTCGGCATGCAATTGGGCAGCGAGCTTAGGGAGCCTGCGGTAGAACCAAAGATTACGGCCGAAAGCGCCGCGCCGAATATCAGCGATATGAGTTTTCAGCCGGGTATCCGATGGAAGGCCCGCGGCCTGCATAAAGTCGGCCTGCCACGGCGCTACGACAAGATGCAGCGCGGAAATTTCCGGCCGCAGTAAAAGGCACCGGGCCAAGTTGATTGCATGGCGTTGTATCCCGGAGATGTTGGTGGCGAACGAAGCGGCCGCGAGGAGGACTTTCATCGTGTCGACCCCTCCTGCGCTTCGAGGGGAATACTTAAAGGCGAAACGCGTTGATTTTGTTCCTTGACGGAATTGAGGAGGCGAAGCAGCGGCACATACACCAGAAGCGCAACAGCGCCGTAATACAGGCGTGCTGTGGCGAGGCCCTGGAGGCCATGGCGGCGCATCAGGTAGATCATCACGACGAGCATTGCCGCTTTTCCAGCCAGGCTGATGTAAGCCACTGTCCTGAATTGCCCGAGCGCCTGCATGGCATAGGTACCGGTAACACTGAGGCCCATCAGGGCAGATCCGAGAACGATGGGTGGAAGGACGGGCGCAGCGCTGAGCGCGACGCCAGGGCCGGCCCAGATCCGGAGCAGACGATCGCCGAGCAAGAGCAGGAATCCCGCGCCGAAAGCGACTAACAGCAGGTTGCAAACAAAAACTTTCAGAAGCGTTCGTCTCATTCCGCTACTCGCGATCGTTCCTGCGCGCGAGGAAATATAGGGAAAGACAAAATTGAGACCGGAAGCGGTGAGGCCGAAAATCGGGTGCGCGAATTGCACACAGAGAGAATATGGAGCGACCACCAGCGCTCCAAGGGCAACTCCGAGAAGAATGCGGTCAAGCTGGGAGAAGACGACTCCACCCGCCGCTTGCAGCCAGACAAAGAAGCCATTACCGAGCAACGCGCGCATCTCGCCGCCGTGAAAGCGGGGCCAGGAAACAGCGTTCCCGAGGAGCTTCCGCGGCAAGCGAAACTGCAGGTAGGCTCCCAGGAGCAGAAAGAATGCGGTGGCCGCCAGAGTCCAGGCAATTTTTTGTCCGAACCAGGCGAACATCGCCGCGGACGCGAGGATGAGAATCCGCATTGCGGTGCTGATCTGGACGGCGCCGCGGTAAAGCTCAAATGCGCGCCGCACGCCGACACCCACGCTCTCGACGGAACGCGCCAGGATGCAAACACTGGCGATGCGAAGCGAGATTGTACATTCTTGGATGGGAATGAGCGTGGTTGCGGCGATACGGAGCGCGGCGAAAGGAGCCGCTATCCACACGCAAACGGCGAGCACAGAGCCGAGCGCAAGGTTGATACTCAACATGCTCTGAACCGATTTACGCATCAAGTGGAATTCACTGCTTCCGCGCAGATGCGCGACGCGCTGAATGCAGGCGTCGCAGCACCCGGAAGCGATGATTGATCCCATGCTGATGACGGCGGTGGAGATCATCCACAGGCCGTACTCAGCTGCGCCGAGCCGGTGCAGAACGATCGGCGCCACGAGGAGCATTCCCAGCGGATAGGAAATGTAGTCCAGAACGCCGTACCCGGCATTTGTGAAATGTCTTCTCACCTGGCGCCTCCCCGGAAAGCGAGGGCGGAGAAGCGACGCCGGAAAACCAGAAGAACCTCGTCGAAAAAGTTCTTGCGCGGATCATGCGGCGCCATTGCCGACCAGTAGTAGCGCGCCAGGACCAGGGAGGACGCGAACGCGAAAGAAAGGAAGGTGAGAAGCAGCGTGAGCAGCAGGCGGGGAGGGAAAGATTTCTTTTCCGGTAAGCCGGGAGGATCGATCACGTTCACGGCCGGGACGTCCTTGGCCTCCTCAATGCGGGCAGTTTCGTACTGCTGCGTGAGCAGTTCGAACACCGCCTCCTGCACGCGCACGCGGCGAGAGAGATCCGCATAGGGAACCCCGAGGCGCGGAAGCTGGCGGAGGGGCGGATACAACTCTGATTTGCTGTCGCTTTCGCCTGACTTCAGCGCAGCGTCGTGGAGTCCCTGACCGGATGGAGAAGCCGAGGAGCCGGTCATTCGCGCAAGCTGGGACTGAAGGCTGGCAATGCGTGCTTCAGACTCACGCACACGCATATTGCCATCGCCATATATCTGGCGAAGCGACTCCAGGCCCGATTGCTCCACCATTAGTTCGGCCTCAACCTGCGCGCCGGCATCGACCGTGGCGCGCGTCTGCTCCTTAATGTCAATGGCGGTGTTGTTACTCGAGAACTGGCTCAGCTTTATCTCTGCATCTTCAAGGTCGGCCTGAACCGAGTGCAGGTGCTGCTCAATGAAGACGCGCTCGCGATGCGCAGCCGAAGTATTGGTTCGGGTGACAAGCTGGTTCAACTCGTCCAGATAGGCCTGCGCCAGATCGCGAGAACGCTCTCGATCTGTATCCGTGACCTCAATGGTAATCGCGCCGCTTTTCTTGTCTTCAGTAATTTTGGTGACGCGTGCAAGGTGCTTGGCGGTATCGATGCGATAGCGATTGCGGTAGACGTGCTGCAAATTGAAACGGTCGATCAGGTCGTTGCTCACGGATGAGCTGCGTAGTAAAAAAATAAATAACTCAGAGTTGGAGTGCCCGCCCGGAAGACCGCCGGCAAGACTGCCTAGTGTCCCAAGGCCTCCCAGATGTGCCGTGAGGGCAGCGAGCAACATGGCACTGGAACCCTGCTGGTCGGGAGGCATGATGCTTGTCGAGGACTGGTACCGCTTGGGTATGGCAAATGAGATACCGAGACTTATCAGCAGAGAGATCGCTGTGATGCGCGCGAGCATGCGGCGGCGATCCCACAGGAGCCGGGAGTGAATGAGCCAACGCGGCTCGGCAGGCGACTGAGAAAGCTCATCCTGTTGCGAAGCGGCGTGCGAATAATTCGGCATCATCTCCCAGTCCTTCTATAGCGTCGTTGCCGCCACACCAGCGGTGATGGCAAACGATGCGGCAAGCTGCCCTGTTGTCAACAGGCTTTTCCAGAACAGGGAGCCGCCGATGATTTTCTGCGGTACAACGACAACGTCGCCCGGATTCAGGCGTGTGGAGAGAACGCTGCTATCAAAGCCGCCTCCTGAGTGGCGGCCGACGACCGACCCGTTGGCGCGAATGATGAAGATCTCCTTTCGGTTGGCGGTCGCGTTCACGCCGCCCGCGCGGCCGAGGTACCACGCGGCAGTTTTTCCAGGAGTAAACGTAATGGCGGTCGAGTTGTAAACCTGACCAGTCACAAGCACGAATCCCGGTTGCTTTGGAACCGTCAGCACATCGTCGCGGCGGAGTTCGATATCCGCGGCTGTATTTGCCCAACTGTCAATGTCGGAGCTGATGTGAATGACCATGCGTCCAGTCGGCGGGTGACTTTTGAGATCGGCGATCACCTGATCCTGCTGGTCCTTGATGAGTTGGAGAGTGCCGCCGGATTCGGAGCCGGAAAGACCTGGCGAAAGCCTTGCCGCCGCTGAACTGGTTTCGATTTGACGGATGAGCTCGTCGCGGCTGCTTTGCTCCAGGTCTCTCACTTGCGCTCGAACCAGGACGGCGCCCATGAGATAGGCAGTAGGCAGGAAACCTCCGGCTCGGCGCAGTACGGAGCTGAGGCGCTCGCCATCCTTAAAACCGTAGCTGCCAGGAAACCTGACCTGTCCTGAGATCGTTGCCGATTCACCGATGTCAGCCCAATTGGTAATTTGATGAATAGTGAGAATATCGCCCGGCTTGAGCGCGACGTCCGCATTCGGATCGCTTTCGGTCACCGCAGATCCGATTTGCACCGCGGAGAGGCTCTGAACAATTCGATTTCCGCTCTCGACTGCATAGCTGGTGAGATCCGCGCGTTCAACCAGAGCATCGCGCTTGAATCCGCCGGCCAGGCGCACGAGCTGGGCGGCCGTCATTCCATTCGACATGGGATATTGACCGGGCCGCATCACCTCGCCGCGAATGGTGACGGCAGGCGCGTCAACCTGGTAGCGACCGAAGATGCGAACTGTATCGAACGGCTTCAGATCGACGTTCGCATTTCCAATCAAGACGTCTGGAACAGTGAAGTCGATGGTTTCCGCATGCAGATCGGGCGGAACCAGGCGAATGATTTCGGCGTGAGCGGCGGGTTCGGGAAGTAAGTCCTGATAGCTATGAAGGACATCGCTTAGCCGCATACCGTCGGTGAAGGCGCGACGTCCGGGGCGGACAACATGGCCGGCGAGATACACGGCCCGCTGACTGTACGGCAATATGGGCTCAACGCGGATACGATCTCCATCGCGCACTTTGAAGCTCGCGATGGTGGCCTGATCGGCCTGCGGGCTTTGGCCCTCGCCGATGGGGAGTGTGACCGTCTCTCTCTCATGATTGGCGCCGATTCGCTCGATAACGACGTGATTGAGCGACGCAGCCGCGGTGAGCCCGCCGGCGTCATCGATTACTTCGGCGAGTGTTGCCTCACCGGTCTTGAGCTCATAAATCGCCTGCCGCTTGACGGCGCCGGACACCGCAACCTGGGAACTCGCAGGCGAAACGAGCAGTGTATCGCCGCTCTCGAATCGTGCGCTCGCACCTCGCAGACCATGAAGGAGAAAGTCGTAGAGATCGACGTCTTCGACGAGCTGCGTCCCACGAAGGTGACGCAATGTTCGAAGCGAACCGACGGCGGTTGGACCGCCGGCCACATAAAGCGCGCTCAAGGGGGTCGCGAGCGAACTGACGTCGTAACCGCCAGGACGCTGCACATCGCCCACGATGTACACGCGCACCGTGCGAATTCCCGAGACTGTGACCGCGACCTGCGCGTTTCGATACTGCTGCTTCAGCGCATCCTCGATCATGGACTGCGCCTTGCTAAGAGCCAGCCCTCCGACCTGAAGAGCGCCAGCTTCAGGGAGAATGATGCGGCCATCGCGATCTACACTGCGAACGATGGTTTCGGTGACGCCGCCCCACAGATCAATGGCGAGCTTATCTCCCGCGCCAAGGACATAATCCGGACCGAGTGGCACGTCAAGCGGAGCATTCGGGCTGGAGGTGGCGCGTGCAGTCGATGGCGAAGAGCGATTGACAAAAACGTCGGAGCCAAAGCGCTGCAAAGGCGCCGTATCGCCTGGGATCTCCGTGTAGAGGTCGCGCATCGACTGCAAATCGAAAGGCGTGGGCTCATGGATCACCGAGGGTGCGTCGGTTGACGCATGAGCTCTTTCCTGGCCACGCGGGCCTGGCCCGGGACGCATGGCGGGCGAGAGTGTCCCTGCGTTGCCGCTGCGATCAGGTGCTCCATTTCCTGTCCGGCTGCCGCCGCCAAATTCTGCATGGGCTCCATCTTCAGCCTGGGAATCAGGAAGCTGGGCCCCTGACAAAGATTGATCGCCTCCGCTCTCCGTCGCATTGGAAGGGGCTAACTGGAGATCGGCCTGATTGACCAATCCGCGCGCGAGGAAAACAGTTGTGATTTGCGCACGCAGTCCAGCGTTGGCCGAAATCTGTTGGTAGAGCATTTCGTCGGAAATGTCATTGACATCGATTTGGGCGCCTTGCTGTTGGAATCTGTCGGCAAGCCCGGACTTGAACTCCGCAAGCAGATCGGGATTGTCTTGCAGGATACCGATAATCTGGCCGGCTGAAAGCGCCGGCGGCGACGCTTGGTTTCCGCCCGCCGTCAAAGGGCCGCGTATCCCACTGGTGCTCTCGCTGTCTGTTGGCGCTCCGATCGAAGGTTCAGCAGTTTGGTCTGTCGCGAGTGCGCCATTCTGGGAAGGCGGAGATTCGGAGGGAATCTGGCAATGCGCCGTGGGCTGCAAGACGGGAAAAATTGCCAGCACAGACATCGCCGCAAAACACGCGAACACAGTGCCCCGGATTCGAATCGCTCTGATCCTCGCGGTGAGTGGGAGGGCTTGCGGCATAGGGCATTTACTCTGCAGTTTCGAAAGTAGAAGGCCCTGCTGGTGCGCATGTCATGCGCTCGTTAGTCAATTGTCATTCTTTTGTTGACTGCGCGATAAGTAGTGGAGAACGCGGGAATTCCAGACAATTTGTTTCCTGGCGTTGCGGTTCAAAGCCCTGAGAATCACCTGGAGCGAAACGAATGCCGTAGCGACGAAATGACATTCCGGAGACAGTTGCCGGACATCCCAGCAACGATTCGCTGTTATCTATCGTTTGAATCGACAACGATTGGATATGGTGCCAATGGAAGCGCTGAACAAGGGTGAGATTCCAGGAGCAGATTCGGTGGCAAAGAACGATCATGCGCCCCGGAGGCCGGAAGACGATCTCCTGTGCAACATGGATCTGCCACTGCGAGGAGTTTTCTATCCTTTGGGCTTTTCGATTGAGATCATGACCAATCGTCCAGCGGTCCAGTTGGCGGCCAAAGAGAGCTTCAGACATGTGCGCTCCCAAAGAGGAGAGACGCCGCTGAAGATTCGTATCGGAGTCGTTGGCGGAGCTGGCTCGATCTGTCCACCGGAACCGGCACGCCACGAGTTCAACCATCTATATTCTTTGGTGGCTGACGCGGAGAACCAGGCGCTTCTCGATCTTGAAACGGGCGCGAATTTCACCTGGCTGACGCAGCCAGCGGTCGATAGCGAGCTTTATTTCCGGAGCAACTTTCTTGAGAAGGTTGTCTATCTGATGTTAGGAGCATTTGTTGTAACTGACATACACGCGGCCTGCGTCAGCAAAAGCGGCAAGGGTATTTTGCTTTGTGGTATTTCCGGAGCAGGAAAGACGACACTGGCCTATGCCTGTGCGCGCGCAGGGTGGACCTATACCTCCGATGACACGAGTTATCTAATGAACCACTCAGAGTCGCCGCGCGTCATTGGGCACAGCCACAGGGTACGTTTCCGCCCGTCGGCACGGGAACTGTTCCCCGAACTGGAAGGCAGATCTGTGACGCCGCGCATGGAAGGAAAACCGTCCATCGAGATTCCAACTTCGGAACTTCCCATTGAGAGAACAGAGGCTGAGGTCGCCGTTCATTCCATCGTTTATCTCAGCCGCACGCTGTCGGCAAAGGGTGAGCTTACGAAACTGTCGAGTGGAACGGCATCGAGGCGTATGGGTGATGCGCTCTATTCCGCCGGACAGATTCGCGCAAAGCACATCAAGCAGCTTGAGGCACTCTACAACGTTCCAACTTATGAGCTAAAGTACTATGACCTGAAGGACGCGATCGAAGCGCTTGAATCGTTAACATGAGAGGCAAAAGTCTGTTCCGCTTTGAATGACGGTCGAGTGGTGTCTCTACCGCGCGGATTTGTCGACGCAGCTATTTGCTGTTGTTTAGAATAACATTCAAGCTCGACACCGATAATGTCAGCGGCCTGTGCGGGTCCCTGGAGTGACTGAAGCGTGGATTGTAGCGTTTTAGCCGCATCCAGATAACTTTCATCGCTAAGCAGGAGTTTTACGGCCTCTCGTATTCCGTGAAGAGGAAAGACGCATTACAGGAAGCACTTTGGCACAGTGCAGTTGCGCTAATCGTGCCGCGGTCGCCGGTTGATCCAAGGTCATCGGAATTGCGAGCATTGGCTTTCCGGCCATCAGGGTTTCAAGAACGGTGTTCGAGCCGCCGTGTGTGATGACTAGCCGTGCAATCTTCAAGAGTTCAAGCTGAGGAGCATATCGGGTCAGCACAGGCTGTCCTGGCAATCCAGAAAAAGCGTCGGGATCAAACCGGTCTCCAAGAGAGATCACCAATTGAACATTGAGATCCTGGCATGCCTGTGCGATGAGACGAAAGACTTTCGCTTGAATATTCCGCGTTGTCCCGAGCGATGCGTAGATGAGGGGCCGGCCATCCAATTTCTCCCATGGGAACGTCGTATGTGGCCTTGGGGTATCGGAAATAAACGGCGCCGTGTAGTGGAAATCGCCGGGGAG
Source organism: uncultured Acidobacteriaceae bacterium (assembly GCA_963796785.1). Lineage (GTDB taxonomy): Bacteria > Acidobacteriota > Terriglobia > Terriglobales > Acidobacteriaceae > Telmatobacter. Next base: position 361,866 of record CAWCMW010000002.1, read on the forward strand.
AGATTTGCGCGGGAGATCGAGGCATTGAGGTAGTTGAGAGATGTGAGCGAGCGGCGGGAAAAGGGACGAAGCCTTACGAAGAGTACCCAGGCCAGCGCGTCGGCGGTGGTTCTCGACAGCGCTACGTATCGGTCCACGCAGACGAAGCGCGGAAACTTCAAGGAACACGCTTTGCATCCAGGAAAGGCATGAAGAAGAGTATCGGTAGCCGGTAAGCCACGAGCGGCCTCTCCATCCGAGGCGATGAGGCACTGAAGTGGAAATGAGGAAATAGGGAAGTTGAAGTATTTCCGCCACTGTGGGGCCCGTCACCGCGATCTCATTGATGAGGAGTGCGTTCACACCGACGTGTTTGAGGGCGCGGGGAGTCTCGCGAAAAAAAATGTCCATGTCGTTCTGAATGCGCGCCAGATTAAAGCGCAGCATTGAAATCTCCGACAGTAGACTCGGTCTGTTGCACGCGGGTGCGATCGGCTGTGAGGTATTAACTCCGCCGATCGGGAAAAAATCCAGTCCGGCCTGACACACGCGGTCAGCAATTTTCGGTCTTTCAAAAAAGGTTACCTTGTGGCCTCGGTCCCTCAGCTCCTGGGCGAGGGAGATGAAGGCGTTCAGGTGCCCGGTGCCGGTAAAGGACAGGACGCCAAAGTGCCAATGTCTTCTCTCAGCCGACATGCTGTGCCTCGGCGTATGCGGGCTGCTCGAGCGACCTTTTTCCCAGCCGCGCCTGGCCCCGGCCCAGCACGTTTTCCGTACTGCGGAGCAGATCGTTGACCGGTGCCCGCAGCCAGCGAATCACCGTCCCGATCGATAATGGCTGGAGCCCATGCTGTTCTGAAAGCGGCAGCCGATCCATGAGCGCTTCTGACGCGAGTTGAACGCGCCCTCCGATCATGACGAACTCGATGTCGGGCATCGACAGGGTTTGGAGCCTGTCCGCAGGATTGGCGCCGGTATCGCGAACGGCCACAAAGTCGGCAACGCCCGATTCCGTTATTGTGCCCTCGCCATCTCTGAGCTGAAGAATCTCTGCCGGAATCGTTGTCACCATGCAATAGGCGCAATCAGGCGAGATCGCACAACGGTCGATTGCGAATTTGATTTCATCGAGTAAGTCTCCGGCCGCCGTGAGCGGAGAATCGCTCCCTAGCGCCACGCGGCCAATCTTACTCAGCACTTTCATGTCGGGAAGCGTCTCAAACAAAAAGTCGTTGGAGGACGGGCAGACGATCAATGACGCTTGTCGCGCGCTTAACAGGGCGGCCCCGTCGGAATCGATCGCTAGTCCATGAACGAGAACCGCTCCTGAATTCAATAGGCCAAGGCGATCCAGTTCCCAAAGTTCCTTTCGCGCCAAATCGTCTATCCCTTCGCAGGCATGCAGAACAAATGGGCTTCCTATGGGTAAGGCCGCTCGCTTGGTTGAGAGATCACCGCCGAAGGCCAGCGAGTGGGCCCACATGTCCTGTCGAATCACGCGGACGGGAAAGTCTGTTCTGAGCAAATCGGGCCAGAGAGGATCGTGGTGGTAGACCGTCGTTACTCCGCAAAGAAGGTTACGGATTCCGCCCCACCAGAGGCGAGAAGGTTTCGGTACTGCACGGTACCGTGCGATCACATCTGGAAACTGGTCGTGAATATCCTCTCCCCAATCGACGTAATTGCGATAAGGTGGATCGCCGAGCCGAGGAAAAGGGCCAAACCCCAAATGATCATGGGCATTGATCAATCCTGGCATAACCAGAAATCCGTCAAGGTCAATTGCCCTAGTCTCCTGGGCATTGGTGTCCCCGAAATGCGGGCGGGATTCAATGCTACGAGCGCGGCCTGCGGTGACCCGAATGGAACCGCGCGTGGATTCTCCGGGCCCGCGAGCGAGTCGAGCGCCATGAATGACAATGGCGCCGTCTCGATCTTGCTCGTGGATTATCGCGTCACTTTTCATGCGTGAACTTTACGAGCAACATAGATGCGGAATCGCGCAGGTTCCCGCCTTCCGCGAACCTTGGCCAGGATTGGCCGCATCGCCCACTTGAAGCCATATCTCGGAGGGTAAGTTGTCCAGGAAATTGAGAGGCTGTCTTCAAGTTGTTGGAGATGTTCGGCCGTCAGATACTCGATGCTCTCGATGGATGCCGAATAAGTGCCGTATCGCCGCAAGTAAGCGCCACGGCGTTCGGCGATCATTGCCCTTCCGCTTTCCTCGCGGGAATACCAGGGAGTGTCACTGATGATGACGATGCCGCCGCGTTTAATGCATCGGAATGCTTCCTTAAGAGCGGCTCGCGCGCTTTCTGTGTAATGGAATGAAGCATTAAATACAACTGCATCGAACTGGCCGCTTTGAAATGGAAGATGCGTAAGCTCTGCCTGAAAGCGAGGGAAGAATTGAGGTAAGTGATTGCGAAAATGTTCAGCAGCGCCGAGCCCATCATGTTCATTCGTCAGCAAGTCGACGGCGCACGGCCTAAATCCAGCCATGGCCAGCCGAAAGCTCAGCCAGCAGTTTCCGGCGCCAAGGTCCAGGATTTGCGCGCCCGAAGGCAAAGCGGGCTTAAGTACGCGGTCCATCAGGCAGTCATAGGTTCGTGCCCTGATTCTCCATTGTTCGCTATTCCCGCCGGAGAGATCGCGATACGGGAGGGCAAGATAGAACTCGTCGTTCGCGCTTCCGCGGCCTTCCGCGGATCGCACGTGCTCGTAGTCGGCGATAAACTGCGCGAAGTGCGTGGCACGCTCGGGGGGCAGCGCATGAACCACACCGCGGTTGTCGCACAAGCGAAGGCCGCATTTGGAACACGAGAGACTGGAAAGGTTGGCACTGCAACGAGGACACCGCAATTTGATTTCGAGGCATGGTTCGCCGGGAGTGTCGTTAGGCTCCGAAGCTGACGTTTCTGGACTTTGCGCAATCGCGTCGGTCGGCATTAGTCGCTCCTGGCCGATGCCAACTGCTCGACGGCAACGAAGGCCGACGACGCAAAGGCCTGCGGCTCCTCTGAAAACGCAAATGCGTTGGCGTCCCTGCTCCGTGGCTCTAGTTCATCTACTTTCGACCATAGCTCCGAGAGCTGCATATTTGATTCGGCGGCGCTCACTGCCGGATGCCACGAGTCAACTTCGGCGTGCAATGCATCGCGCACTGCACGATAGAAATCGGTCTTATAAGCCGCCTTGAACATGATGCAGAGATCATCACTATCGCTCCAATTGCGCTTATTCCCCAACTGAATACGCACGCGCTCGTAAAATGCAGTGCCGGGCAGTGGATACGAGAACGAGATGCCGACCTCGTCCGGACGGGTTTCGCGGACAAATGCAATCGTCTCCTTCAGCTCTGGCCAGGTCTCACCCGGATAGCCGAACTGCAGAAAGAAGCAAGCGCGAATTCCCGCTTGTTTCAGGCGCTCGCGGGCGCTCCGAACCGAAGAGAGATTCAGGCCTTTATCCATCGCGTCGAGCACGGTCTGCGATCCGGATTCAACGCCCATCCAAACTTCGTGGCAGCCCGCGATCTTGAGTTGCTGAACAGTCTGCTCGGTCATAAGGTTGGCGCGAGACTGGATTTTAAAAGGAATGGCTGCATCTCTCCGGGTGACCTCGACGGCAAACTGCTTTACCCAATGCTGATCCAATGCAAAGATATCGTCGCCGAACCAGACATGTTGCGCCCCGAAGTTTACCTTGAGGTCCTTCATTTCCTGGGCAACAGCCGCGGCGGGCCGGATTTGGAATCGATTACCGGAGATTGGTTTCGCACACCAGTTACAGTGGTAGGGGCAACCGCGGCTGGAAACCATGTTCATTGAAAAGTACCCGTGCGCATTGCTCCATGCGCTCCGGTAAGGTTCGAGATCGATCAGGTCTCGCGCGGGTGCGGGCAGTGCAGGCCAAGTTGGATTTCTTGCCAGCCGCAGCGGACTTTGAACCAACTCACCGCGAGTATCAAGTCTCATCAAGCCGTCAATGTTGGGTGTTTCCTCTGAGCGCAAAATCGAAGCGCATAGTTCGACAAGGGCTTGCTCAGCTTCTCCGCAACAGACGAAGTCGAAGCCGTTTTGCAGGAACAAAAGCGGGTTATCTGTCGAATCGGAGCCGTGGATGACGGTTACAGCACCTGCTTCGTGGGCCGCTTCTGCCATTTTCCAGGCGACTTCTCTCATGCGCGTGAGGCACATCTTGGAAAGAAAATTGAAGTCATCCTCGTAAACGACGACGACCCGGGGTTTGTGCCTGGCGAGAACTTCCGGGAAGAGGCCCGCCGGGTCTTCAAGCATGGAGTCAAATGCCGCAACAGAGATGGCGGCCTGTCTGAGCGCAGAAGCGGCATAGAGTGTAGCGAGAGGCAGGTAAGGCTGCATCTTGCGCAATTGCTTGGGATCGAACGGGAGGTGATAGGAATGCGTTACTACGACATCTGCCAAGGGTCACCTCGGAAATCGGCGCGGATGCCAAGCTCAGGACCCGTGGCATTAGCGCGTGCGTCAGAGAGCAATGCGCCGTGCATGGAATCGGTTTGGATACGAAGCGGAATCGTTGACGAATTAGTGAGGTGCCCAAGTTTCTTGCGTTTGGTTGCGAGGTAGTGGCTGGAGTAAGGGGTGCCTGGCACATCGGCGCCAATTCGCTCGGCAATCTGAATTCCCGAATCCAGCACGGCATTGATTTTGTCGGGATTATTCGACATCAGCCGGATTGATCGAATCCCGAGAAAGTGGAGAATCTCGACGGGAACTGCGTAATCGCGCGAGTCAACCGGGTGCCCCAGACGAAGGTTTGCCTCGACAGTGTCGAGACCGAGGTCCTGAAGCTCATAGGCCCGGAGTTTCTCTGTCAGGCCGATACCACGGCCTTCCTGCTGTTCGTACAACACGAGTCCAGCACCTTCGTCGGCGGCCATGCGCAGCGCCAGGTGAAGCTGGTCGTGGCAGTCGCAGCGCAGTGAATGGAAAACTTCTCCAGTCGTGCATTGAGAGTGAATGCGAACCAGGGGAGGGACACTGTGGATGTCGCCAAGCATGAGTGCAAGGGCGGTTTCGATCTGCTCATTTCCGGTCTTCTCGTTGACATGAACGGCCTCGAAGGCCAGCAGGCGGAAGCAGGCCCAGCGCGTTGGAAATCTCACGTCGGCAACTTGCGTCAGCGTCATTAATGTGCGCCTTCTTTGTTGACCTCGGCATTCGATACTTCAGGCCGTGAAAGGAGGCTATCTCGCTGCTTAGATTGCGGTGTCTCCAGAATGTCTAAGGATCGTCATTTCATTGTTTGGGTGAGATCTTCAGGAAATTGAAGCGCGATGACACGACCATTGAGTGCGGGCGCACAACGAAACAAAGGTGGCTTTGATTGTGGGTATGGTCGCAACGTCATTGAATATCGGTGCGGCGAAACTGATAAAGGATGTGATCGCCGAGAAAAGCAAGCGGTCCCGAAAAGAGTGTGTCGAACCGTTCCATCATCGCGAGCAAATGAGGTTGTCGAGTGATCCACGGTTCGGCGGCGCTGGGCGGCACCGCGATGCCAATTCCGAATCGCTTCTCCATCACGAACCAAGGGGCGAAGGTGCGCTTGAGCGCCGCGCATCGGTGATAGGCGATGCGAAAGTGACGATCAGCGAGTCTCGCGGGTGATTCGCCATGCCTGAATCTCCGCATTGCCGACCGTGGCCGGCCGCGAAGGACTTCGGTCACGATTTCGCCGGGGCAACAGGTTCCGAACAGTACAAGCATAGCCACTGCGCCCGGCTTAAGCAGCCTTGCAAGGCCTTGCGCGACGGGTGCAAGGTCGATGACGCAATTCAGCGGAGCAAAGTTGGAGAAAGCGCCATCGAACAATGTCTCGCCTGATGCGGCAGGGCGGCACGCGAGTTGTTCAATCTCCTCCGCAGGGCAAATCTCGGCGCGCGCACCCAAAGGCGCTAGCTTTGCCGTTGCGCGTGACACCATTGCGGGCGAGGCATCCGTCATCAGCACTTTAAATCCGCGTTGCGCCAGGAAGGCCGCATCTTCGCCCGTGCCTCCGCCCAGTTCCAGAATTCTTCCTCCTGTGGGGAATTCACGCAGCAGCACCGCGCGGACCGCGCTGCGTTGAGCCGCGACACTGCGCCAATCGCCGAATCGCGAGTCGAAATCCGCGGCTATCGAATCAAACGCCAATGCGGCAGGGCGGAGACTGGACATTATCGCGTCCCGTGATTCAAGATGCGCCGCCAGCGGTGCAGCTCCCAGGCGAAACGCAAGCCCTCAGCGAGGTGAAAACGCAAGCGGCTGGCAATGAGATGGAGCTGCATGCGGTAACGGCGGAGACGAACCAGAAGTGTCTCATTCGCCGATGCACGGATGACAGGAGGAGGCAAGCGCGAAGGGATCAACGATCGCCGAATGGGCCGCTTCGAGGAAGACACTGAATCCCCGATTTCATTTTGAAGCAGGAGGTAGAGTTTGCTGCCTGGAAAACTTCCCAGAACTGCGCGGGCTCCATACATCTCGACCCACAGCTGAGCGGGACGGGAAAGCGAAGAGACCGTCCAGCTTGTTAGCGTTTCCGGGGCGAATTGGCCCATGATTTCGGAGATCAGGAGCGTAATCACTCCGAGAGCGTGCCTGGATCGACGGCTCTCGGCCGCGATCAACTGAAGATCCGACCAAAAGGATTCGTCGCGGCTCCTGAAAAGAACATGGCGGCGGAATTCGATCAGATGCGCGGCCCGCGAGAACTCTGAGCATACGTGTTTATATGCATGGAGCCCCTGGCCGAGAAACAGATCGACGGGCGAAAGGACCGGCATATTGAAGCCGCCAAACTCGCGCCATTCAATGCGATCCAAGCGTGAACGGGCCGAGGAGTCGCTGGGTTGGCCATGCAATTCAACAGACCAGGAACCCGTCTCTTTATACATGTCCTTCAACTCAATCCCCGGAAACTCGTTGCACTTGAATTCCCAGCTTCGCCCGCTCATTCCGTAGAGGCGATACCCTCGACGTTCCAGTGCTCTTCGCGCTTCTTCCAGATCTCCTTCCGCAACGAGGAAATCGAGATCGAACTGCGAACGTAGCTCCGGCCTGGGGACAGAATTTGGCCAGAGTGAGAGACCTTTCAACGTGGCATAGTTAACAGATCTTGCCTGAAACTCCCGTTGAATTGCGATCGATTCGGCGATCATCCCGCGCGTGCGTTGCACATTGTCACTCAAGTTCTGCTGCAGGCGCGCAAGCACGGGTCCGGGGAGCATGCCGTCAAGTTTCACTTCGGTCATTCGATCGAAAAAATAGAGTGCGAGCCCGCTGATATCGAGCCAGCGCAGCAAGGGACGCCATTGACCGATGGAGATTTGCTGCAGCTCCAAGCAATGCGGGGAAAGGGGACTGCAAAAAGTCCGTAGGATCGTCTGGCGGACTAACTGCTCTTTGCCAAGCGGCCGCAGTCTCAAATCACCTTCTTTTCGATCACCGGGGTTTTCTCGACTCTGAAGCAGTGGCATTGTGAGCCGCCTCGGAAATCCGCCCTAACTCGGTCACTTTAGGTTGGGAAGAACCAACTTAGTTTGAGCCTATTGGGTGAACACTTTTGTTTTGTCATGCCGGTGTAAGTCGAATGTCACTGGTTTGTTGAATCAGGATGCCAGCGCGCAGTGCAGTGCATTGCTCGAGGGATCTACTGGGCGTGCGCGAGACGGTGTGCACTTACACCTGGCGAATGACAATCGAATGACAATGAGGAGACCCTGTCGGGACACGCGTGCGCTTGCCATTCGCTATGGTGACGTTCAGGCGGTCAGCGTTGGAATCCTGAACTCGGGTTTCGGGACTCACGATCGGGGGAGGAATACTCAATGAAGCCTTTTCGCGAACTTCAGGCTCACGATCTCAACGCGAGCATTTTACAGGCAGAGATCGGAGCCAGAGGCTACGTCCTCGTACGAGACGTATTACCACGCGAAGAAATCAACAAAGTGCTCGGCAGCGTTGCGCAAGTGGTCGCTGCGGCCGGTTGGCTTCTTCCCGGCTACGATCCGAGCCAGCGCATGGCGAATATGCAAGCTGCATGTGGTGATCCGGATCCTGGGTTCAAACAGACGTACCAGGAAGTCTTTAATCTGGCGGCATTTCATGCGCTGCCGCATCATCCCGACCTGAAACAAGTGATGAAAATGCTGGTCGGCAATCGGCTCTTAGTGCATCCAAAACCGATCGGACGTTTGATTTTCCCGAACTGCGAGAGACTCACAGTCCATGCTCACCAGGACTATCGCTTCATGGGAGGAGATCCGGAATGCTTTACTGTATGGATTCCGCTCCATGATTGTCCGACAGAGATCGGTCCGCTGCAGATCATGGAAGGCTCTCATCACTTCGGCTTCCAGAATCACGAGAACGAGAACCTTCATGTTCCGGAGATTCCGGCGGGTTCGGCCATTGGGGGCGAGTGGACTGGAGGGCAAATCAACGCAGGCGATGTTTTGATTTTTCATAGCCTGACCGTGCATGCAGCCGCTCCCAACCTATCAAAGCAGCTTCGCCTCTCGATTGATTGCAGATTTCAGGACTACAGCAGAGTGCTCAATCCCTCGAATTTGGCGTTCGCGGGTGAATCCGGAAAGTCCTGGGAGAAGGTGTACTCCGGTTGGCAACGCGATGACCTGAAGTTTTATTGGAAGGATCTGCCCCTCAATCTGAAGCCTTCGATCGCGGAGTTACAGGAGCTGGCAGCGATTGCGGATTCACCTGCAATGCGCGCGCGTTACGCAAGAATTCTCAGCCAGGTGAGCTGAGTCGCTACTCGGCGAAGGCAAGGCTGCGGATCGTTTCGTGCGGACTGGGGATCAGCTTGCCGCTGCCACGGACTCTTCCGCAGGGAAGGCGAGAGCATACGCGCCGACGTATTGATGGGCGGGCTGCTCGTTGGCCACGCGGTAGCGGATCATGTCCGCGACCGTAATCATCGCCAGGCCGTGCAGTTTGCAAAATTCGACCAGGTCGGGAACGCGAGCCATGGTGCCATCGTCATTCATGATTTCGCAGATCACCCCGGCCGGCGATAATCCTGCAAATCTGGCCAGATCCACTGCAGCTTCTGTTTGACCCGGTCGTGCCAAAACGCCATTCTCCTGTGCGCGTAGAGGGAAAATGTGTCCCGGACGCCCCAGGTCTGTTGGCTTGGTCGCGGGGTCGATCGCGCATCGGATGGTCTCAGCACGATCATAAGCGGAGATCCCCGTTGTGACTCCGCGCCCAAGCGCATCGATTGACTCAGTGAATGCAGTGCCGAAGCGCGCGGTGTTATGCCTGGTCATTGGAGAAAGTCCAAGCTCATCGATACGGCGTGGTGTCATGGCCAGACAAATAAGTCCGCGCCCAAACCTGGCCATGAAGTTAATCGCTTCAGGAGTGACGTGATCTGCAGCGATCGTGAGGTCGCCCTCGTTCTCGCGGTCTTCATCATCCACGACTATAACCATGCGCCCGGCACGAATATGCTCGATTGCGCTCGGAATATCTGTAAACCGGGAATCCTGGTGCAGAAGATTCGGCTGCATAGGTGAACTGTAGCGAGGCAGGCGCGCGGAGTTGTCAACGAGCTGTCATTGGATTGTCACAAGGATCTGAAGATCGCTGGGTGAGCGGACTTGCCTATTGATGGACGCACTGAAGCGGTCGCCAATCGTTTAATAGGTAGAATGTGAATCCGTATCGTAAGGATTTCCAAACTTGTTGGAATGGGTCATGTTCATAGGACTGGCGATCGGTGCGCTGACGCTTCCAAGATCCAGGTCATGCGTGGAAAAGCGCACAGGCCTGGCCAGGCCTTCGAGAAAGGATTGTGGAACACCCTCGATCCAGATTCTCAATTTGTAATCGCCCGCCGGAACGCCGCGGAGGACGATTGAATTATGCGTATCGGCGACAGCATAGAGCGGCGTCGTAAGTGCGACAATAACAGCGCTCATCTCCGGATGTATGTTGCAAAAGATGTACGATACTCCCTGCCGGGAAAACGCGACTGACTTACTCGAACCGGCTTCATAGAGGCCGAGGTCAAAACGTTTGCCTTCAAAGAGCGAAAAAACATTGTGGTAGAAGGGGTCGGCGTTGGGAAACTGAACCACGCTGCCGACGGGAATGACCTGCAGGTGGGGAATGAAGGTGCGATTCTTTTGCAACAAGGTGTAATGGTCGCGGGAAACGAACGGGAGCGTCGGCGTACCGGGCAGGGGATCAAGCCAGACGACTGCAGGCACGGCGCGGTGGTTCCCAGGGAGAGATGAAACAATTCGGAGCCGCAATGCGAATGAGGAGGCGCCGGCAGCCTGGTCCTGATTAGCAGGCAGGTCTTGCGCACGAGCAATTCCTGCTGCCATCACGACAGCACAAAGCAGGCCACTGAGTAGTGCTCGGCGGTTCATCAAAATTTGTACCCCGCGCCCACGCCAATGATATTGCTCGCGTCCGGAGCGCCGACAATCGGCGAGCTCTCGAGGTATCGATACTCGAGAGAGAACAGTAAGTAGGCGCTTGGGCTGTAGATCACATTGCCGGTAAAGGTGCGATTTCTGGCGAGATTTTGAGCCATCGAAGCATCATAGACAAAATAGCGTCGCAAATCGCTCGCAAAGACATTATCCATGCCGTACGCCTCATTGAATTCGAGGCGCTCATTGAGCTTTTCTTTGAGTTGTGCCCAGCCGCCTGCATCATTGAGCGAGCGAAAGTAATAGCCGCCAGTGTTGGAGTTGGGGCTGTAAGCAAAGTCCTTGTATCCGCCACCGCCGAGGCCGCCAAGCGCCAATCCGCGATAGGCGCTTCCGGAGAATTCCAAATGCGCGAACAGACGCAGCCGCGCATCCAGAGTTGTCGCCCAGGAGTCGTATTTGTTTCCCAGCGCGCTGGTGTGGGTCGCGAAGTAACCTCCGGCGCCAACCTGATTGCGATCCTCGAAGCGTTCCCGTCCCAGCAGCGCGACGCGCGCCTCAACGCCGGGCCGGGAGCTGTGTTCAGCGCTGGTCGGCGGCACCAGATTGGATGATGTGGGCGGCACAGTCTCCGGAGTCAATGGCGCGTCACCTGCGTCGATCATGGCAAATTGCAACTGGACGCCGCGAGATTCAATCGGCCCAAATCTCTGCGTGATTCCAACCTGGGGGTTCCAGGTCCAGAGATTTCCCGACCACGCGAGCGCCGGCACGGAATCAGCAACCAACGAAGTGGGCGCGTCGGCACTTATGATGGGACGATCGAGCGCAAAGTAAACCTCAGTCCGATCCCAATAGAGCCCCGCATGAGCCGTACGCAGGCGGAGCAATCCCATGTTGGCGTTATAAAGTCCCGAATAGGTGGTGGTGGACGTGCTCGCGGCCGGGCTGCCGTAGAAGTCCATTCGGAGGTCGGCAGAGCTACGCGCGCCGAACAAGTGAGGCCCGCGCGCATCGAAGCCCAGCATCGTTTGCCGCACGGATGCTCCAGCATTGCCCGGTCCTCCCATCGCCAGAGAGGGGTCAGAGGCCACATCGACGGCGCCGGTGTTGACAAAACCGTTCAGCAATACCATTCCCGCAATTTTGACAGGGTACTTGGATTCGCTTTCGATTTTGGTTTGTTCGTGGGTGGCAATCTCGGAATCGACAACCGCCTGATGCTCCTCAAGATTCTGGACCGCGGCATCCTTTGATTTCGCTACTTCTTCAGGCGAGGTCGACGAAGAGCCAGAAGCCGAATTGGCCTGTGCTGGCGGCGCCGATTCGCTCCGCGGCATCTCGCTTTGCAGTTCGATTAGTTCCTTCCGCATCTGGTCCAATTGCTGTTGCGACTGCTCGAGCTGCGCCTGAACCTTCGCCATGGCATCGGTCAACTGTTGTACCTGCTGCGCAAGAGTCGGTTGATCGGCGGTTTGAGCGTAGGTTCGAGGCAGAGAGGCCACTAGGACTATCGCCGGGATGGCGAGAATCTTCCATTCGCCGCAAAGAGCGAATCCGGAGTTCCGGTTTTGTTTACGTCCGAACATTTTCATTTGCGATCACCTGCTCGTGACGATCGGACTCTGACGCGTGAGACTGGCCGTGCGCCGGAAGCCCGCGAGCCACTTTCATTTGAAAGATCGTCTCACCGGCGCGACTGCTCAGCAAGATAACCTCTCCGCCATGCTCCACAGCAATACAGTGGGCAAGAGTAAGTCCAAGTCCTGTTCCCTTTTGCTTGCCTTCACTCACAAAGGGTTCAAAGAGACTATTACGAATGTTCTTGGGAACACCGGGGCCGTTATCGATTACATTGATAAGGATTTGACTCTCCTGTACATCAAGAGTTACCGCAACGCTGGCTGACGAACCCAACGAACGGGCGGATTGACAGGCATTGAGGAGCAGATTGGAGATCGCGCGCTCGATCTGCTTGCCGTCCACCGCTGCTGCTGTGAGATTCGGGTCGCCATAATTCATTGACAAATTCACGCCCTCAGCGTCTGGATGCGTTCTAACCAATGCCATTGCCCGCTCGACGAGTGCTGCCATCAATTCAGGTTGTCTCCTTATGCCGGCGCCGGTGCGGCTGAAGATCAGCAGCGACTCGATCATCTCCGTTGTTCCGCCCACGGCCGCGCGAACTTCTCCGAAAATATCTGCGCGCTCCTTCTCTGAAAACCTGTCGGAGGCAAGGAATTCCGCATTGGCGTAAATCGCGGCCAGATAATGGCGCAAATCATGAGAGACCGAGCTGGCCATGCGGCCGATCGTGGCCAGGCGCTCGGATTCGAGGACGGTCTGATTGGCTTTCTGAATCTCGCTGCGCATTCGCGCAAAGGCGGTGCTCAACTCGCGCACCTCCTGAGTTCCGGAACGCGGCACATCGTGTCCAACGTCCCCAAGCCCAAACGCGCGCACGCTGCTGGAAAGCTCTTCCAGCGGACGCGTCACCAGGCGCGAGACAACAATCATCAGTGCCGTGCCGGAGAGAAGCGCCAAAAGGCCAACCACGAGCACCATTTTGTCAATGCGGTTGATGGAAAGCTCTGCCGGCGCGAAGGACTTGAGAACGACCAATTGCAACGGTGATGTTGCCGTTGCGGAAAGATCTTCATGAGTGGAAAGAAAGGCCGTGTCGTCAAGAACCACCGCCGAAGCCTCTCGAGAGGATCCCGACAGCGACTCCGATTGCCGGGCCAGGCTTTCCTGCGCAGCGGTGCCAAGGGTACTGGCCAGGATTCGTCCGCCACTGAGAAAGGTAGCTTCGACGCCGGTGGGTTGACTGATTTCGCGAACGGTGCGTTCCATGGAATCTCCGCTCACGACATATCCCAGCGATGTGCCGCCCTGATCGCTGCCGAAGTAAAGCGGGCGCAGCGCGCAGGCATACAGAGAACCACCGTAGATGAGATAGTGCTTGCCGGGAGAGTTGAGCAGAGTCTTCAATCCCTGACCAAGAGAAGTATCGGCCGTGACGTTCTTTGTTGAATAAGCCGCCACGACGCGACCACTGGGATCAGCCAGGACAAACAGATCCGCGCCGCTGAGACGCCAGAAATCCGTAGCCCCATTCTGAATCGTGAGGTCGTCTCCGCTGGTCATCAGCGCCTTCAACGTCGGCAGTTGGGCAAGGAGGGCATTTTCACGCTCCAGAGTCCCAAGCCGCTCGGCTTGCAAAGTCTGGAAGGCGACGACGGAGTGATCCAGGTCGCGGGATAGGTCGCTTGTCACTTGGTTCAACAACTGATGGCGAATGAGGAGAAGGCTCAGTCCAGTGACGACCGCGATGATAGTGGCCATTGCCACCACCAATAGAACATGCGTTCGAACGCCTTCCTTTTCGCGCATGGTTGATCCTGGGGTTGAGGGCTCGTTCGCAGGTATCTTATCTGAACGACTGTCAGGGGACAAATTTGTATCCAGCGCCGTAAATCGTCACCAGGTGCTTCGGATTGGTCGGATCCGGCTCCAGCTTCTGGCGCAACTTCAGAATTTGATTATCGACAGTTCGCGTGGTGGGATAAAAGTTGTACCCCCAAACTTCGTTCAGCAGCACGTCGCGCGTGAGCACGCGCTCGGCGTTATCGGTGAAGAACTTCAGCAGCTTGAATTCGTGCGCAGTGAGCACGACGAGCTTCCCGCTGCGCTGAATGGTCATCTTCTTGAAGTCCACTTCACAATCGCCAAAGCGATACGTGGTTTGCGGGGCGGGCTTGCGAAGCCTGCGGATCGCTGCCTGGACTCGCGCGGTCAGTTCACGTGGGCTGAAGGGCTTGGTGACGTAATCGTCAGCGCCCAGTTCGAGCAACAGAACCTTGTCGGCGACTTCACTGATCGCGCTCAGCACGATAATCGGAATCTCGCTCGATTCCTGCTTAAAAATCCGGCACAGTTCCCGCCCGGAGATGCTGGGCAGAATCAGGTCAAGAACGACGGCGAGCGGACGCTCGCTGCGAAACAGATCCAGTCCGCCCTGGCCGTCTCCCGCGATCAGGGTGGCATAGTGCTCATGGGCAAAGGCTCTCTGCAGCGTCCTTTGCATGCGAGGGTCATCCTCAATGATCAGGATGGTGCCGAGGTTCATCGAGAGGGGAGGGCCGCTTTGGGCTTCCACTGCCAGTTCCGCTGCGTTGACCATGATTGATGCCCTTTCTGTGACTATCTGACTATTTTCGCTGATTCAGGTCTCGTTTCATGGGTGAATTCGCCAAGAAATTACAATGGGATGACAATTCTAAGCTCTATCGGTTTCATCTGCACGGACCCGAAGACCAATCGCTTGCTGGCATTGACCGGCCTGTCGGCTGATGGTTCAACGAACCGCGGCTACGACGCCGCAAATTTCGTTACGTCAATTCATTGCTGCGCGCCCCACTGCGCGGCCGTTTACCCAGAGCTCGCGGCAAACGAGGACATGACAAATCCAAGACATTCTCGTGACACGCGCTTTCTTCAAATAGCGATCTAATGTGTGAGAGCACTTTTCAAGTCAGCTGCTCGCGTCCATAGCCTTGTGGAGGGAATTCTTGAGCGATATCGCTAGCTTGGAATCAGCTTGGGAATCGCTAGCCCAGCGCGATGCTCTCCACGCGATCCTTACCGATGAAACGAAGGCCGGGGGAAGGTGGGACGTTGCCGAGTTCATGGGCACCGGTGATGCCGAGATTGAGACGGTGTTGCGGCACCTGGATGGGCTGGGATGCACGCCGGAATGGAATGGCACGGCCCTGGACTTCGGATGCGGCGTGGGACGGCTTACACAGGCTCTTGGCCGTCAATTCGCCGCCTGCGTTGGAGTGGACATCTCCCGCAGCATGATCGAGAAGGCCCAGTCGCTCAATCAGTATGATCATTGCCGGTATGTCCAGAATTCTGAAGTGCGGCTTCCCTTTGCGGACGCAAGCTTTTCCTTCATCTATAGCAACATCGTTCTACAACACATACCACCGCGCTTGGCAAAGGAGTATTTGCGTGAATTCGTGCGGGTGCTCACGCCAGGCGGCATGCTGGTGTTCGGAGTACAAGATTCCTTCGCGGCCACGAGTCTCCCGTCCAAGTTGATACGAGTCTGCCATGTCCTCCATATCCGCTCCAGGATCAAACGTGCGATGGGGTTTGGCCGGGGAGATATGCAGATGCATTTCCTGCCGGAAAAGGTCGTCAGAAACGCACTTGGCTCCGCAAAGATCGTGGATATTCAGCTGACCAATACTGCGGCAAAGGACTTCAACGGCAAGTTGAGATATCTTACCCAGGTTCCGCGATTTGGCTATGTTGGTAAGCAGTATTGTGCGACGAGATAGCGGCTGATCCAGGTTACTAAGTTCTACTTAGAGGGCCCGAACCAACAAGGGTCTGCAAGATGTTTTTCGTCGCACGCATTACTGAAGGCCAAATGACTGCGAGGAATCAGCACCGAAACTGACTCGCGGAACCGGGATCACTTCGCGTTTCTCATTATTCACAGTGGCTGCCTGTTCGATAAGAAGACTGATCATGACGATCGCCCAGAGTGGGAGCAAAAGATCGAACGGACCAGCCTCGGCAAGACCGCGCACGATGATGTAAGTCAAAAATGAGAGAAACAGGATTTTCGTAGGGCATCTCTGCAGCTTGCGTAGTTGCCGATAGAGGCTTCCATAGATTCCAACGAGCAAAACAATGCCCGCGGCGCCATACGCATAAAGCTGCTGCAGCAGCTCGTTCTCTGCATGTCTTGCCTCAAACATTTCATTTCCGAAGGGCGGCACGACTTTCCACCAGGAATCAAATCCGTGTCCGATCCATAAGCTCCATGGGTGATCGGTAACTCCCGCCAGCGCGTAAAACCAAATGGCGGTGCGACCGGTGAAAGTCTCAGCCTGGTTGCCCGCAGTTGTATAGACGTCATAATAGGCTTCAAAAAGTCCCCAAAACGCGAAGATGAGCACAATCGCGGATGTCAGAAGAGCAATTTTCGTTTTCCTGCGCATCGATTTGTCCATAACCAGCAAAAGGCTCTCGCTCACCAGGAAGGCAACAAGCGTGGCCTTACTCAAGCTACGAATCAGCGTGACCACAAGAAAGAATTTAGCGGAACTCCACTTCCCCTGGTTTTGGCGCGTGAGGTACTGGGCGAAGAAGACCGCAAAGGCGCATGTGTTTGCAATCTCATTCGTGGGGAAGAACTGCTCATCTCCAAGACGAAGATCGGCCGCCACAGGCATCATCCACGCAAGCAGGGCGAGAAAACAAGTGCTGCAGACGAACCCTTTCATCATCGAATAGCAGTCGTCTGTGCCGGAATCGCTGCGAAGCAGAAAGATAATACTCCCAACGTCGACGACCAATCCAAACCAGTAAGCGACCGAGTTAAGCAGCGATGCAGATTCGGTCCACAGAAGGCTGGCTCCGGTGAAGGCTAAATAGAGCAGCACCCAGCGAACCGCCGGCAGTCGCAGCGTCGCGCCTGATGTCCGCTGGCTGCCTACCGAATCGAAGCAAACAAGCCCAAATAGAAACAGAGCCAGGGTGAGGGTTAGGGCACTTCCAGTGCTGGGCTCAAGCCCCAGCAGACGCGTCGAAAAAAGCACAATGCAGAGGCGAAACGAGAAAAAGAAACCAACGGCAACCGCACTTCCTCGGACTTCCGTCCGCCTGAGTTCCGCCGTATCCGTCAACGCGATCTCTGCGCCCACAGCGCCTCACTAACTGTCCAGGGTCAAAGCTCTTCTAGGCCACTACGTGAATTGTGAAGACCATGGAGCCGTGGCCGGAGCCGCAGAAGACGGAGCAATGGCCTTGAAAATCGCCGGTCTTATCAGGGGTAAACGCGACCTGGGCCGTTTGGCCGGCCTTTACTTTAATGTCCACGCCGAGATCTCGAATGCGAAGACCATGGCCGACATCCTTGCTCGTGAGAACTAAAACAACGGGCTGTCCGACCTTTACGGTGATTTCGCCGGGCTTGAAGACAAAGCGCTGCGCGGTGATCTCGATTCGCTGCGGCGCGCCCTGGCCCACAGCCAAAGGACCGGAAACAGCCACGGCGAGCGGGCTCAGAATCAGTGCGAACAACAGGGCCGGCTTCTTCATTTCATTCTCCTCTTGTTTTATACAGAAATTTCTTGTGCGGGGAGGGTCCGGAGCCCGTAACGCGAATTGATTGCATCAGGGATTCAGAAACTGCAATACGGCCTTCACGTCCGGGTCACTGAGCCCCGCCCGAACGCGCATGTGGGTGGCGATGGTCCCCGAAATACTCGGCGGGAATCCTTCCGGCGCATTGTGACAGCGAGAGCAATTCTGATGAAAAACCTGCTCTCCGCGGGCTGAGCCGGTGGCGCGAGTTTTTCCCGCCGCAACATGAGGCTGGGAGTCAGGCTGCTGCGATGCGCCTTTCGTCTGGCCAAAAACTGCGGCCATAGCGAACAGCACGCAACCAAGAATCAGTTGTTCCACACGCTTCATCGCTGCTCCTTCAATGGGTTTTAAGTTGCGACATTCCGAGGGTGACAAAGTCTTTGCGCCCGCACATCGATGGCCGCATGGACAAAGCCTAAATCCCCTTCCACGCCGCGGTGTCACAACAGCGTCTTAAGGTTGTCATCAGATTGTCTTGCGGTTTTGGCGCCATAAAGAGCAATGATTTTGACGGCCCTCTCGCTTCAACGCCGCGCAAAACCGCATGACAATACGCTGACATTTGAGCGACCCGCGCCTGA
This sequence comes from uncultured Acidobacteriaceae bacterium, assembly GCA_963796785.1. Classification (GTDB taxonomy): domain Bacteria; phylum Acidobacteriota; class Terriglobia; order Terriglobales; family Acidobacteriaceae; genus Telmatobacter. Next base: position 380,022 of record CAWCMW010000002.1, read on the forward strand.
CAACTGCCTGGACCGCGCTCAGTAGCCTTTCAGTCAAAGGAGCCTGACAGCCGTGCGGTTTATTGCGGATGCGAAGACCGACCGCCGTCCTCCTATCAAACCAAGGTGGCGAACGGTCATCGGGCTTTTGGACGTGCGACAGCGCGTTGCGTTGGTCCTGCTGACCGGAGGCAGAATCACTGTCGGCGTATGCGACCTGGCCCTCGCGACAGCAATGTACCTGCTCTTTCTTCTGCTCCAGGGCCACACCCCGGCACAGCGTTTCTGGTGGGCTCCGCGGACTTTGCTCGCGGCGGCGCTCTTGACTGCCGCCCTGGTTGTGCTTCGAGCGGCGGCTGATGTTTTCTCGTCGCGCGCTGCTTCTTCTCAGATTCAGCGCCTGGGCTTTGCATTGCTGCTCCGCCTGACCGAAGGCTATAGCGAAATGCAGTGGCGCCGGTTCGTCAAGCTCAACCGCAGCGAATTATCCAGTCATGCGCTGCTTACGGCGCGCGAAGCGGCGGATTTCTACCACCGATGCATCGAGCTACTGGCTGGAGTCGTAATCGTCGCTATTATGACGGCGGCCTTTGTGTGTCAAAGCCTGGTCTCAGCCGCCTGTTTCGCTGGCGCCCTCGCCACGTTTTATTGCGCCCATCGGCTCATCATCCGCAAGAAGGTTCAGCAATCAGCATCAAATCGCGAGAAAGCTCTCAGCAAGCTCCGGCGAAATATCGCCGACATGCTTTTGTCTGGCAAGGAGATTCGGACTTACGGAAACCTGGAGTTCTTTCAGGAGCGGATTCGCCGGCAAGCGGAACGCGCAGCGGCAAGTAGCGCGAGTCTGGCATTTCTTCCGCAGGTTGCGCGAACGATTGCGGATCAGGGCGCGGTGCTGGTGTTTCTCGGTATTGTCGTCGTTATCCAATTGCGGCAGGGAGACGCATCTCAGTTGCTGTCCCTTCTGGTGTTCTATTTCGTTCTGTCGCGACGTCTCATTCCTTTGATCAGCCAGATTTCGTATATCGCCGGTCAGATGGAGGGCTCCTATGAAAACGTAAAGATCCTGGACGCGGAGTTAGAAAAATGCAGGAAGTACCGCACGGTTGCATTGCCTGCGCACCCGCCGGATGCAAATCTTGTCATGCAAGTCAATCAGGTGAGTTTTTCATACTTGGAAGGCTGGCCAATCCTGCGAGATGTGAACCTATGCATGCGCAACGGCGAGACCATCGTGCTTCATGGCGCCTCAGGAATTGGCAAAAGTTCGCTGTTGAACCTGATCGCGGGAGTCTTGCAACCCGCGACAGGAACGATTCGCGTCGATCGCGCAAGCATCGCGTATGTGCCGCAGGAAACCCCGCTCCTGGATGATTCGATAAGAAATAACCTGCTTTTCGGCTTACCCGGGCGGCGCGATGAAGAACTGATGAAGGCCCTCGAAACCGCCAACCTGGACGAGTTTGTGACCACACTCCCACTCGGTCTGGATGCCGGCGTAGGAGATAACGGGGCTCTGTTTTCAGGCGGACAACGGCAGAGGCTGGGTCTGGCGAGGGCGATCCTGCGAGGCAGTCAATTACTGCTTCTGGATGAAGCGACTTCGGCCCTGGACGAGGAGAGCGAGCGACAGGTTTTTGCCAACCTGAACGCCTCCGGGATGGCCATTTTGCTCGCCACGCATCGCGCGCAGGCACGCACATTTGCCCATCGCATCTTCAGGCTTGAAGATGGCTCGCTGGTGGAAGAAACCATCCCGAGCATGCCAATTGACATGCAGATACTGTCTGCGGTTCCATGAGGCTTGGAAGGTGGTCGCCGCGTTGAAGGCGCCGTCACCGCAGGGGATGGCTCACTGCCGCTTGGGCTTGCCTGCCCGCGGCGGCGCGGTAGACTCCCATCACCCGTTCAACATAGTGCGGCAACGTAAACTGGCGCTCGATCTTCGCTCGCGCTGCTCTGCCCATCGCCGCGGATGCCTCGGGGTTCCGGGAGTGCCAAAGGATCGCATCTGCCAGCGCTTCTACATCTCTTGCAGGAACAATGGTGCCTTCGATTCCTTGCGATACACAGTCGTTCGCGCCGGATTGATCCGTGGCAATTGTCGGAAGCCCGGATGACATGGCCTCAAAAAGAACGCGAGCCAATCCCTCATTGACTGAGGGAAACACAAATAGATGAGAAGCGCGGTACCATTTTGCAAGTTCAGCGGACGGTAGAAGGCCCAGGAAGCGCACATTCGGGAGTCCCCATTTGTCGATAAATGGATTCATCTCGGGAGCAATTTCTCCGATCAAGACCAGTTCCGCATGCGCCAGGCCCAGCCGGTTCCAGGCTTCTAAAAGATAAGGAAGGCCCTTGAGAAGCTCAACTCTGCCTGCATAGCACACGCGAAAGATCTCGCGCGTTACGGCTTGCCTAGGGGGCGCAAAGAAATTTTGATCCACGCCAGCGTTGACTACGATCGTGCGGTCGGCGTAACCCGCTCTCTCAAAGCTTCGGCGCGCCACCTGGGAGGGAACCAGAATGGCGTCGGCGAGTTCGAACTCGCGCTCCATTCGCCTTGTCAACGGAACTGGGAGTACCGCGCGGCAATCTCTGGGACGAATGCCGAACGTTTCGCACTCCTCCAGCACTGCGCGTCGCCAATCGCTCGGATGTACAGTGGCTTGCTCGATCATGACGATGGAACCTTGCTGCCTTGCCCTCTTGATGCAAGCGAGACAGTTACCGGTCCATCCGTGAAAAATGGCGACCGGTGGAACCCACCGTGATGCAAGCCGATCCGCGTAGCCGGTGGAAAAGACAATCGGCAAATTCCATGCGCGCTTGCTTCCTGGCAGTCGCCGCCAGGCGGCCCATATGAGCCGATTGAGAAGCCTGTACCGGCGATAGCGGCGCATGAGCTTCAGTCCGCCGGCACCATCGGGGTCGAAGATTTCCACTCCGGCGGGAAAAGAGATTACGCGCCGCAACAATCCCTCGCGTTGCAGCCTCTCGGCAATCGCCATCTGGAATGGCCGGGAGCCAAGCGACAATGCAACGGTCAGTGGTTTGGAGTTGGCCGGCATCAGTCGCCTCTCGCGTGCCTGGAACAATCGAGGCTCGATTGATCCCCTACTTCGATTTACCTTTCCAGGTTGGGAAAAGAAATCGATAAACGATGCCGGTCTCCCAGATATTGACGTTGCCGGTCGATGCGAACTGGCGCGAGTAACTGGTATTGATGCGCACTTCATGAGGGAAGTGATAGTCGAGACCAAAGTCAGCTCGCTGCGTGTTCACGGCAGGCAGGCCATCTCTGGGGCCGGTCGCTAACCGAAATGTCTGCTGCATGCGGAATAGCGGCTCCAGGCGGCCCAATGCGCTGTCGGCTCCGCCAAAAGCAGACAGGCGGTAACCGGCCTCAAGCCAATATCCGTGGGCATGAGGGGTATGGGCGTATTCAGATCGAAACCGGAGCGGGCTGCCTATCGGCTCCCACCAGAGATGCGTTCCTTCGAAGTTTTCGTGCGTGCCATAGAGAGAACGGCCATACGACCCGCCGATCTCCAGCCCTTGAGCGGGAAAGTAAACCTGGCCCTGGCCTCCGCTGGAACGATTGGCTCCAAAATATTGGCTGGTGCTGTTTCCCGAATAATAAGCCGCGTAGCTGATGGAGAACTTCTGCGTGGATACGGCGGAACCCCGCAGCATTCCTCCCACGCTCGATCCCGTACTCATGTTTCCCGCGCCGTAAATCAGTGGAGCATCTTGAAAGTTCTCGATCCAGAGCTGGGTCAGGCGCTCGTTGTAGGTTCCGAATGGAGTGAGGAACTCGCCGCCGACAATGGTCAGGTGCGGGCCGGCAAAGATATCGCCCTGAAGGTAGTCCAATGTTTTGAAAACAGCGCTCCGGGTGTAGCCGCCGCTTGCCTTGGAAGCCCAGCCGTCCACAACAGAAGCGCGGGTCTCGACCAGAACGTGCCGCCCCAGTGGCGCCACAAGCTCCGGCTTCACGTAAAGCAGCAGGTTCGTATTTCCGCCTTTGGTGTTGGAGAAGAAGCCTACGCCGCCGGAAATCAGGGGGACGTCTTGTGCTGCGGCGGCGCTGGCCGCGCAGGCGCAAGCCACAATCGCGACAGTGAACATTGCCAGCCGGGGGATGGCGCGCTGCGCGAGCCGGGTGAAGAAGACAAGATGTGGGTGGAGCCTCACAATCCGCATAACTGCAAACATAGCGACGGATGCGTTCGGCCGTGTCTCCGGATCGTCCGTTTTTTGTCAGTTGATTGTCATTTCCCGTGTTCCGGAAAAATGCAGAATCCCGGCAGGAGACTTCAGCGCGCGCAAACCGGCCGTCGCCAGGATTCAGGCGGCGGCCGAGCTGTGTAAGCATCATTGGGGGTATTGGGCGAAGTGCACGGAATCTTCTGCCCCCCGATGGCACAGTTCGCGATCCGACGATCGTCGCGTCGATCAGGGGACTCTATAGAAACCGCGACCTGGACACCCTCTTCAGGGCGCTTCCGAATCGCAGGGGCATGCTGCGAAAGCGCTTCAGGAAATCGAAGATGCCCTGAACCAGGACAAGGGCGCGCTAGACCAGCCCCCGACCGCAGCATCGACGAACAGGATTCTGGACGCTGCCGAGCACGCGGCAAACCTGCTGGATGCGGCGCAGTTGGTTCCAAAGAATGTGCCGCCTGGGACTCGGCTTATCTATTGGCGTCGGCAGCCGCCGGCGAAACTCGGCCGGAGGACAATTCGCAGATTTGCTTGCGAGCCGGGGCTGGAGTTGAAGAAAGACTGCCAGCTTTATTAGAGAGCGCATGGCCAGTCACCTGCCATTCTCCAAGACCACTTGGGCTATCCCGAGTCGTGTCTGCTGATGTTACGATCTCCGCGTCCAGAGAACGGTTAGCTCGACGATTGCCCGATCCAACAGCCACTAGAACAGCCGCCCGCTGTTAGAAGGCCATCAGAGTTAGAGCCCTAAAATGGCTATTAACTGACTTGAAATGGTGAGATTAAATGGTGCGCCCGGAGAGATTCGAACTCCCGACCTACTGATTCGTAGTCAGTCGCTCTATCCAGCTGAGCTACGGGCGCACACGGGAGGGCTTCAGGACGAAGCCCACGAACCTCTGTCAGAGTATCAAGGACAGAGCAGCGGCGCAAGGCTGGAGCGGCCGAGCAGACATCGAACAGGGCCGCAGATCTGGAGCGGCGGAGCGATGGACCTACGCCGTCGGCGGGGGCGATCCTGCCGATGCGGACGTTGGAAGAATCGGCTGTTCTTCTGCATCAATCTCTGGCGCGATTTCAAGCCCTGCCTCGCGGACCAGTTTGGTGACCGCGGCGGCGTTGAGGCGCGTGGCATCGTATTCGACGCGAAGGGTGCGGGAGGCAGCGTCGAGGCTCAGCTTCCGGATTCCATATACATCGCGCGCGTGGGCCAACGCCAGCGCTACCCGTTCCGTGGGCGGCGTAGCGTATCGATAGACGATATCTACAGTCGTCATGAGTTCAGGATAACAGTCGACCACATTCCGGCTTTTTCGCGCAGAGCGACCAGCACAATCCGATTCAATAGTCGCTCCGCGTTACAGTGAGCGGGGGACCCTCGCTCAGGTTCAACATCTGGGCCTTGCCATCCTCTGACAGCGTGAGCTTAAAGGTGGTTGGCGGATCCGATAGCGTGCGGGGTGGATGGGCGCGTTTGTGGCTCACTTGGAATGTGAGCGTTTTCCCATCGAACTTCGGATTGAGGATGGGCTCAGGCAGCGCCGCCGTTGCCGTGAAGGGGTGGTTCACGTCCTCGCGTTTGAGCATGTAGAAGAGAATTGCGCCCGAGAGTCCTCCACCCTCGTCGGTAACGACGAGGGTGAAGGCGGGCAGGTTGTTAAATTGCGCACGCCACACACCGGTGACCGCCGCGACAGAAGATAATTGGCCCTGGTTCGATGGGGCGGTCTGCGTGCTTGCCGGAATCGCGAAGAACACAAGCGTGGCGGCAATGAGAACGATGCGGGATCTCATATTGAATTCCTCTTCCGGGATGCGGATTCGAGAAGGCTCCTTTAACTCGTGGTTGACCGGGCGGAAGCAGAGCACGTAGAAGCCTCAGAGGCTGTTGAGATAGCCGACTATCTCGGGGCTGGTCCATTCCTGCGGGCCCACGAGCTTGCTGCGTATGATTCCCTGGCGGTCGATCACATACGTCTCCGGCCACATATCCGTGTGATACAGATTTGCCGCTGACTGCGATGGATCGCGTACCGTGATCAGGTCGACGTGATGGCGAAGGATGAAGGTCGAATACGCGGTGGGATCGTCGTCGATGCTGACAGCGAGAATGACAAGATTAGGATCCTGATGGTGGAGCGCAAGGAGCGAAGGCATCTCTTCGACGCACGGCATGCACCAGCTTGCCCAGAAGTTGAGCAGGACAACCTTGCCGCGATAGCTGGCCAGGTGAACCGTCGAAGTGCCGTCGGAAACGGTGAAATCGGGAGCGGGTTTGCCGGTTTGTGCAGGATGCGAGCCGCGATTGCACGCGGACAGAAGGGCTAGCGGGAACAGAGGCGCCAGGATGAGGCAACGGGGAATCCGCACATCAATATAATATAAGGCCGGAAGAAAGCGGTGCGACGTAATGAGTAAGGATGGGGCGGAGCGAGGCGGCACGAGAAGCTGGAAACGTGGGGCCCCCGACGACAGGTCCTTGTCGTCGGGGTACAAACCGGTACTGGGCCTGGCCGATCCAGATGACGATTCGCTCCCGGCGACAGATTGGCGCGACTGGGCCGGCAAGGCCGCTCCCGGGACCGTCTTCGACCAGCCGGAGCCGGAGGAGCTGATCGAGCTCACGGTCATTGTCCCGGCGCGGAACGAGGAAGAGTGCCTGGGCGAGTGTCTGCAATCGCTGGTCAGCCAATCGGAAGACATTTTCGAGCTTGGCCGCGACTGGGAGCTGGTCGTCGTGGACGATCACTCAACCGACCGGACCGCTGAGATTGCGCGTGGATTTGCCGGGGTCACGCTGCTTGAGGCGGGCAAGCTCGAGGCCGGCTGGACAGGGAAGGCCAATGCGGTTTGGACGGCGGCGCGGCGCGCACGCGGTCGCTGGCTTCTGTTTACTGATGCCGATACCGTGCACGAGCCGGGCGACCTGCGCCGGGCATTGCATGAAGCCGAGCGGAATAAGGTGGGCATGCTCAGCTATTCGCCGCGGCAGATTGTTCGCGGGCTGGCGCAGCGGTCGCTCATGCCCCTGGTTTTCTGCGAGCTGGCGCTGGCCTATCCGCCGGCCAAGGTTTCTGATCCTGCGCAGCGCATCGCCGCCGCCAACGGGCAATTCTTACTCGTTGAGCGGGAGGCCTACCGGCGGCTCGGGCGGCCATCCCAGCGTGGCCGGCAAGGTGCTGGAAGACGTGGAGCTGGCCTTCCTGGCCAAGCGGCGCAAGGTGGGTTTGCGCTTCCGCTATGCCGACGATGCGGTTTCCGCGCGCATGTACCGCAGCACCGGCGCGATGATCGAGGGCTGGACGAAGAACCTGAAACTGCTCTTCAACAACGCGCTTCTGTTGGCGGCCTTCAGGGCCCTGGATTTTGCGCTGCTTTTCGGTTTGCCGATTTTGGCCTACGAGTTCTGGAATGCGCGGCTCGGTGCGCACGGGCTGGAGTGGCTTGGCGCGGGATGGATTCTGGCCTTGCTTTGGGTGCGCACGATCTTCCGGTTCTATGCGCGGGTGGCGAAGTCGAACTTTCCTTTTTTGGATTGCGCGCTTGCGCCCCTCGGTCTGCCGCTGTTTGTTGCCCTGCTCTATCGAAGCTGGTTCCAGCACCGCATTCTCAAGCGCGTAAGCTGGAAGGGGCGAAGTTACCCAGCCTAGGACCAGCTCCGGCGACAGCTTTTGAGCCGGTTGCGCATCGTGGGTAGATTTTCAGGTCCCGTGCAAATTCATCTTTGCAATGTGAAACCTTTGCGCGGCTCTGGAATCTCTTAAGTGAGGGCAGGAATGATCTTTCTGACGCGGCGGGCGACGTTTTCCGCATCGCATTACTACTGGAATGAGGCCTGGCCCGCAGAAAAAAATGAGCGCGTCTTCGGCCGCTGTGCGAATCGCAATGGGCACGGCCACAATTACACGCTGGAGGTCACGGTCGCGGGCGAGCCGGACCCTGTGACGGGCTTTGTCGTCGATCTTAAGTGGCTCAAGGATGCGATGGAGAGGGATGTTCTGGCGGCATACGACCACAAACATTTGAATCTGGATGCGCCGGAGTTCAAACACTCAAATCCAACGACGGAAAATATCGCCATTGCGGCGTGGAAACGCCTGGAACCGGTGGTGAATGCGGCCGGCGGCGCGCGACTGAGCCGGATTCGCATCTACGAAACGCCGGAAATCTTTGCCGAATACAGAGGTGAGGCGTGAAAGCGTATTTTGGCCGCCGCTACATGCTCAGCGCCAGCCACCGGCTGCATACACAGGCGCTCACGGCCGAGGAGAACCGCGAGGCCTACGGAAAATGCAACAACGAGCACGGTCACGGCCACAATTATTTCGTTGAGGTTCTGGTGGGCGGGGCGGTCGCTCCGGAGACGGGAATGGTTGTTGATTTGGTGGAGCTCGATGCAACGGTTCGAGAGCAAGTGCTGGATCGGTTCGACCACGCCAACCTGAATCTCGATCCGTTGTTCGCCGATCGCGTGCCGACCACCGAGAATTTTTGCACGGCGATCTTTGATTTGTTGCAGGATGTGTTGCCCGCGGGAAAGCTGGAGCATGTTCGCGTGGAAGAGACGGAAAACAATTTCTTTGAGTGTTCGGCGAGAGGATAAAAGACAATGGCGCATCCAATTGCGGTGAGTAAAGCTGTTCGAGGGCCAATCGAGACGGACGAAGGGCTCGGCAGCTTCAGCACGCAGGAGATGTATCGCGAGATTCTGGCCAGGCTCGGCGAAGATCCAGGCCGCGATGGCCTGCTTGCAACCCCGGAGCGAGTGGAAAAGGCGATGGCCTTCCTCACCAAGGGCTACGACCAGGACCCGGCGAGAATCCTGCGCGGCGCTATGTTCGAGGTGGAATATGACGAGATGGTCATCGTCAAGGACATCGAGATGTTCTCGCTCTGCGAGCACCATATGCTGCCGTTCTTTGGCAAAGTGCACGTGGCCTACATTCCCAAAGGCAAAGTGATCGGCTTGAGCAAAATCCCACGTCTCATCGAAGTCTTTGCGCGCCGCCTGCAGGTGCAGGAACGGCTGACGCAGCAAATTGCCGACACGATTCAAGAAGCCATCGCGCCGCAGGGCGTGGGCGTGGTGATTGAAGCGCGACACTTGTGCATGATGATGCGCGGCATCGAGAAGCAGCACTCGTCCACGGTGACCAGCGCCATGGTGGGCTGCTTCCGGCAAAAAGAGACGCGCGCCGAGTTCCTGTCACTGTTGCGGCAGCCGGGGACGGGGATCGTCTGACGCGAACGCGGCGATCCGGTCGCTTTCATCCTGCCTGGCGCTTCAAACGCCCCGCGCAACGGGCATCGACAAATATTTTCCGCGAAGCTTGTTTGCCGTCGCGAGCGCCTGATCGAACCGGCGCTTGGTCGTCTCGTCGATGCGCTCTAAAAGCGCGAGGTCCCGTTCCGGGGTCAGAATCTCGCTTGCGATCTCATGCAACTGATGCCAATCGTGCCAGTCGCCAATGCGGCGCTGAACGTTTCCCAGAGCCTCTTCCAGGCCGGTGTTGGCGTCCGATGAAAGCTGCAAGATGTAGCGCAGCTGCTTCACCTTGAGCCGGAAGGCGTGGATGTTCTCTGCGTTGAGCTGCGGCCATTCACCCAGCTCGCGGACAACGTTGGCCGCTGCACCATGGATTCCATCGTGCGAGTGGGTAGGCAATCCGTTCTCCGATGCTGTTCGCTGCGCGTGAGCTTCGGCCCGGCGAATGAGGCTGGAGTATTCTTTCAGATTTTCCCGCGCTGCCCCGCGCCGGCGCCCGAGCGCGCGCCGCAATCCACGGGCATTTTGCTCGCGAGCGATCTGGAGCTGCTCCATGAGGCGGGTAAGGGAATCGCCTTCCGCCCGCCGCGCCAGTTTGCGCGCGTTGCCGATCATCACGTCCATTTCGCGCACTTCGCCGGCCGCCTTGCGGATCGGCTCAATCGACTTGAGCAGGCGACGCGATTCTTTGCCCTCCACCTGTGCCAGGACGGAGACGATCGCCTCAACCCTTCGCGTGGTGGTGCGCAGCTTGTGAACCTCTCCGGCCGGAGGGTCTTTGGGCAGGCTCTTGAGAGTCTTGTTCAACTCCCGCACCGCCTTGCGCGCACGTTCCAGTTCTTCCGCCATCTCTCTGATCCTAGCTTGGGGCGCTGGAGGCTCGGTTGGCAAGCGCACCTCGGGCCACTAGAGTGATGATGTGAACGGGCTTCTTATGATCGATAAACCGGGTGGCATGACCAGCCACGATGTGGTCAACCGGCTGCGCCGCATCACGGGAGAAAAGTCCATCGGTCATCTGGGCACGCTCGATCCCATGGCAACGGGGGTATTGCCGCTGCTGATGGGCAGATTCACTCGCCTCGCGCAGTATTTTTCGGCCGCGCAGAAGAGCTACGCAGGCAGTATTCGCTTCGGGTTCGCGACCGACACTTATGATGCCGAAGGCGAGCCTGCCGGTCCTGACCAATGGCCGGAAGTTGCCCAGAGCCTGACGTTGGCGCAGATCCAGGCCGCGGCCGCGCGCTTCCATGGCGAGATGCAACAGATGCCGCCGTCCTTCTCCGCCAAGAAGATTGATGGCACACCCGCCTATAAGCTGGCTCGCGAAGGCAAACCAGTGCAGCTGAAGCCGGCCCGCGTTCAGATCGACGCCTTTGTTATCGACGCGCTGGAAGGGCCCGAAGCCACATTCACTATGGAAATCAGCGCCGGCGGATACGTGCGTTCCGTGGCGCACGAGCTGGGGTGCGACCTGGGTTGCGGAGCGCATTTGAGCCGCTTAAGGCGCACGCGGGCGGGCGCATTTACGCTTGCCGACGCGCACACGCTCGAGGAGCTGGAGGCGCTGGCCGGAAATTCCGCGGCATTGGAGAACTTTTGTGTCCACCCGCGGATTTTGTTGCCGGAGATGCCGGCCGTGACAGGCGACGGCCAGGCACTGGGCCGGCTTCGCAACGGAGCGCAAGCCAATCTGCCGGAGTTCTCCGCCGCCCCCCTGGTAAAGGTGTTTGCCGGGCCGCGAGAACTGGTCGGAATCGCTCGTAGAGTGGCAGGTACGCTTTTTCAGCCCGTGGTCGTAATGGGGTAGCACAAGGCGTCCGATGATTCCCTGATCTCTGTTCTCTGATCTCTGTAATCCCCCCTTTTCCTCACTGCCCAAAGCCCGCTCGCTTAAACTGGATTTTTGCTGTCTTATTCAAGGAGCAGACTCACCATGCCCTATCCCACGGATTATCGCTACACCCGGGAGCACGAATGGATTTCGGTGGACGGTGCCATCGGCTCGATTGGCATTACCGACTATGCGCAGAACTCGCTGGGCGACATTGTCTATGTCGATGCGCCCAAGGTGGGCGATACGATCGCCGCCAACGCCACATTCGGCTCGGTAGAGAGCGTCAAGGCCGTCAGCGACCTCTTCTCGCCCGTCAGCGGCAAGGTAACCGCGGTCAATGAGGAGTTGAAAACCGCGCCCGACAAGATCAACGAGAACGCGCACGCCACGTGGATCATCAAAGTCGAGCTCTCCAATCCGGCGGAGTTGAACACGCTGCTCGACGCCGCCGCATACGAGGCGTTTATCGCTGAAGAGACGGCGAGTTAGCTGCTAGCTTCTAGCTGCTAGCCCCTAGCTTTTCTGGTGGCCTGGAAGCGGCGGCGATTGAATTGAATTTCCAGATAGGCAAAGACTCCCTATCGTACAGGCTTTTAGCTAGGAGCTAAAAGCTAGGAGCTAGAGAGCTAAGAAAATGCGCTACCTCCCCAAGTCTGCCGAAGAACGCAGGCAGATGCTCGCCGAGATCGGCGCAAAGTCGATCGACGATCTTTTCGCGAGCATTCCCGCCGAGTACCGCCTCGACCGCGACCTCGACGTTCCGCGCCAGCAGGCGGAGAGCGAGATCGTCGATTATTTTCGCGCCGCCGGGCAGAAGAACGCGACAGATTATGCCAGCTTCCTCGGCGCAGGCGCCTATCGCCATTACCGGCCCGTCATTATCGATGCGCTGGTGCAGCGCGGCGAGTTCCTGACCAGCTATACGCCCTACCAGGCCGAGATCACGCAAGGCACGCTGCAGGCCATCTTCGAATTCCAGACCATGATCGCCGAGCTCACCGGCATGGACGTGGCCAACGCCAGCATGTACGACGGATCGACGGGCGCCGCCGAAGCGGTGATGATGGCCGTGCGCGTGACCGGATCGCAGCAAGGCCGTTGTCGCCGCGACCGTTCATCCCGAATATCGCGAAGTGCTCGCCACCTACGCGAAGCATCAGGGCCTGCCGACGAGTCTGGTTGGCTACGACGCGGAGACCGGCCGCATCGACCTTAAGGCGCTGGACGCCGCGGTGTACCGAAGAGACCGCGGCGGTGCTTGTCCAGAGCCCCAACTTCTTCGGCGTCATCGAAGACATTCCGGCCATCGCTCGAGATCGCGCACGCCAAAGGCGCGCTGCTGATCGTGTCGATCGCCGAGGCAGTCTCACTCGGCATCGTGCGTCCGCCCGTCGAGGCCGATATCGTCAGCCATGGAGGCGCAGTCGTTCGGCGTGGCGCTCAGCTACGGCGGCCCGTTCTGCGGCGTCATCGCAGCCAAGGAGCAGTATGTGCGCCAGATGCCCGGCCGGCTCGCGGGCCAGACGGTCGACGGGGCAGGGAATCGCGGCTTCGTGCTCACGCTCGCCACGCGCGAGCAGCACATTCGCCGCGAGAAGGCGACCTCGAACATCTGCACCAACCAGGCTCTGGTCGCGCTCATGGCGACGATCTTTCTCGCCGTGTACGGCAAGGAAGGCATCCGCGAACTGGCCGAGCACAACCTGGCCAAGGCCGATTACGCGGCAAAGACGCTTGGCAGCCAGCCGGGCGCGAAGCTGCGATTTACCGGCGCGCCGCGCTTTCACGAATTCGTGCTGCAGACCGACGAGTCGCCCGCGGCGTGGAGCCGGCGGCTGCTCGAAAACAAGATCGTCGGCGGCATTGAGCTGAGCCGCTGGTATCCGGAGTTGCACAATTGCACGCTCTGGTGCGCGACGGAAGTGATGACGCGCGAGCAAATCGACAGGGCGGCCAAGGTGCTGGCGGCGCAGCCGGTGGAGGCGTAGGGAGAGCCATTAAGTGCAATACGCCTCATGCAAGATGGGTTTTGTAACAAGGGCACGGCTTTAGCCGGGCCGCAACGTTGATCGAGAGGAGGAGAGGGCTTTAGCCCCTGCCATGGCGCATCCAGCCCGCAATGCTGCTCCGGCCAACATTCTGAACCCGTCGCGCATTTTTTTCGCGACGACAAAAACGAGCATGGGCAAGCGCTTGCTGCAATCGGAGCGCAATGCCTGGCTGCTGATCGATGTGCTTCGTTCACTTGTTGCGGAACGCAAGTTTCAATTGCACGATTTTGTCATCATGCCCGATCATATGCATCTTTTGATCGAGGTTGGCAACGAAATGACCATTGAAAAGGCCATGCAGTTGATCAAGGGCAGATTTTCGTTATCGTCTGTCTCAGCGAGTTCGGATACAAAGGCGAAGTGTGGCAGAGAGGATTCACCGAAGTACAGGTCATGAATCAACAGAACTTTGAGGCCCATCGGGCGTACATCGCCGAGAACCCGGTCAACGCCGGGCTTGCTGCATCCGCGAATGAGTACCCTTTTTGTTTTTGCAGTCTGGCGAGGAAGAAAGAGGAAGCTTGTGAGCTCAACATAGATCGGCAGGGGCTAAAGCCCGCCCGTTTCATTCGCGCTGTTTCGGCCCGGCTGAAGCCGTGCCCTTGTTACAGAACCAGATATCAAGAGGTGCAGCTAAAGCCGTGCCCGGTTAAAAAGCTCAGCGCACGAGATGGAACACAGCGGTGCGGAATTCGAAAGAGTTCGAGGTCCAGGGAGAGCATAACGAATGGCAGCAAACGAAAAATCCGGCCCGCACACCCTCGGCAAAGTCCGTCCCCACCAGACGCAGAACGAGGCGCTGCTCTTCGAGAAGTCCTCGCCGGGCAAGCGCGCCTACAAGCTGCCGCCGCTCGACGTGCCCGCTGTTGACTCCGCAAAGCTGCTTGGCGCCGCGCGCCGCGAGACACCCGGGCTGCTCCCCGAGCTCTGCGAAATCGAGATCATCCGCCACTTCACGCGGCTCTCCACCTGGAACTACGCCATCGACCTCGGCATGTATCCGCTCGGCTCCTGCACCATGAAGTACAACCCGCGCGTCAACGAGCTCGTCGCGCGCATCGAGGGCCTGGCCGAGGCGCATCCCTACCGGCCCGAGTCGCTGGCGCAGGGAATCCTCGAAATCATCGACCTGCTGCAGCGCTGCCTGCTCGACATTACCGGCATGGACGCGATCACGCTGCAGCCCGCGGCCGGCGCGCACGGCGAGTTCACCGGCATTCTGCTCGTCCGCGCGTGGCACGAGTCGCAGGGCAATCCGCGCAAAAAGATTCTCATCCCCGACTCCGCGCACGGCACCAACCCGGCCACGGCGGCCATCTGCGGCTACGCGGTCGAGAACCTCAAGTCGAACGCCGATGGCGGCATCGATCTCGAAGCCCTGGCGCGCCAGGTCGACGACGAAACCGCCGCGCTGATGCTCACCAACCCCTCGACGCTGGGCGTCTTCGAAAGCCAGATTCACAAGATCGCCGACATTCTGCACGCCAAGGGCGCGCTGCTCTACATGGACGGCGCCAACATGAACGCGCTGGTGGGCAAGGTGCGGCCGGGCGACTTCGGCGTGGACGTGATGCACCTGAACCTGCACAAAACCTTCTCCACGCCCCACGGCGGCGGCGGACCCGGCTCCGGGCCCGTAGCCTGCAAGGCGTTTCTGAGCCGTTTCTCCCCACCCCGGTCCTGGTCCGAAACAAGAAGGGCGAGGAGCCCTGCCCGGATGCGAGGGACTGGGAGGACACCAACGCCGAGCCGACGGCCGACGGCTGCCCGCCGCTGTTTCGCGCCCCGATTCTTAAGCCTGATGGCGAGCGCGTTGGCGATACGGATCCTTTGCCGCTTCATCCGCTCGGCGGGCCGCTGCGCTGGAACTACGACCGGCCGCAATCCGTGGGCCGCGTGCGCGCTTTCTACGGCAACACCGGCATGTTCATCCGCGCGCTGGCCTACATTCTCGCCAACGGTCCCGACGGCCTGCGCCAGACCACGGAAGACGCGGTGCTGAACGCCAACTACATCCGCAAAAAGCTCGAAGACGTTTACGAGCTGCCCTACAAGACGGCTTCGATGCACGAGGTGGTCTTCAGCGACAAGCGGCAGGCGGCGCGCGGCGTCAAGACCGGCGACATCGCCAAGCGGCTCATCGATTACGGCTTCCATCCCTACACGGTCAGCTTCCCGCTCATCGTGCACGGCGCGCTGATGATTGAGCCAACCGAGAGCGAATCGCTCGAAGAGCTTGACCTGTTCATCGCCGCCATGCGCTCCATTGCTCACGAAGTAGAAGAGACTCCGGAACTGGTAAAAACGCGCGCCACACTCCACGCGCGTCTCTCGGCTCGACGAAGTGCAAGCCGCGCGAAAGCCGATCCTGCGCTGGCGGCCGCAGACGTAGCGCGAAGTTCGCGGCCATCTGCTCTCTTGTTCCCTTGGTCCCTCGGTCCCTTGCTCCCTGCCTCACGTACCAAACCCGCCATTTTCTCGCCTGCATCCGCTCGCCTACACTCGTTTGAAGAATGGCCGGCTCTCCTCCAAACACGGAATCGGGCGATCGTGCACCATCTTCGGCCTATCGCGGGCGTCTCGCGCCCTCGCCAACCGGCTACCTGCACGTGGGCCACGCGCGCACCTTCTGGACTGCGTTTCAGCGCGCACGGGAGGCCGGCGGCGCGCTCGCGATGCGCATGGAGGATCTGGACCCCGATCGCTGCCGCCCGGTCTTCGCTGATGCCGCACTCGACGATCTGCGCTGGCTGGGAATCCGCTGGCAAGAGGGGCCGGATTTGGGCGGCCCCGATAAGGGGGGGCCGTTCGCTCCCTATGTGCAGAGCAAGCGCCGCCCCGTCTATCTCGATGCCTGGCGCAAGCTGCTGCGCACCGGCCGCCTGTTTCCGTGCCGTTGCTCGCGCAAGGACCTGGCGACTGCTCTCAGCGCGCCGCATGAGGGAGCGCAATCCGCCGCCGGCAAGGTCGACAGCGAAGACGATGAGCCGGACGACGAGCCGCTTTACCCCGGCACCTGCCGGCTCTTCATGGGTGGCACGCCGCAGCTTCCCGGCCCCACTGCGAGCGAGTTCGAGGATCCGGCGGGCACGAACTGGCGCTTCCGCGTTCCCGACGGAGAGGTGATTGAGTTCGTCGACCTCAACCTTGGCCCGCAACGCTTTGTTGCCGGCGTGGACTTCGGCGACTTCGTCGTCTGGCGGCGCGACAACGTTCCCAGCTATCAGCTCGCATGCGTGGCCGACGATGCGGCGATGGGTATTACAGAAGTCGTGCGTGGCGCTGACCTGCTCAAGTCGACCGCGCGGCAAATCCTGCTCTTTCGCGCTCTCGGCGTCGATCCTCCCGCCTGGTATCACTGCCGCCTGGTCGTGGACCACAACGGACGGCGCCTGGCCAAGCGCCACGATGCGCTCAGCCTGCGCGCACTGCGCCAGCGCGGACTCACGCCCATGAACATTCTTTCTGCAGAGCTGCCTGTCGAGGCATAGGAACCCTGCTCAGCCTCCAGCGGATATCATCTGGCCGTCGCAATCAGACTGTGCCCCGTGGCTTCGATGCTTTACCATCGTTGACGGGCGAAAGGCTCTCCGCCGCGTGGCGTCTGGGCGCCCGCACTTCGACCGACCGCCATGCACGACGATCCAAAACTTCGACTGAACCCGCTGCGCAACGCCCCCAACCTGCTCACGTTGATGCGTATGTGCATGGCGCCGTTCCTCGTCGCCGCCATCCTTGAGGGGCACTTCCTGCTGAGCTTCATTCTCTTCATCGCCGCGGGACTCACCGACGGGCTCGATGGCCTGTTGGCGCGCCTGCTCAAGCAGCGTTCCGTGCTCGGGCATTACCTTGATCCGGTGGCAGACAAGCTGCTGCTGAGCACGCTCTTTCTGGTGCTCTTCTACAAGGGGCTCATGCCAGGCACCGTCACGGTGCTGGTCTTTGGAAGGGACGTAGGAATCCTGCTGGTGTCGGCCATTCTCTATGCGGCCGTCGGACGTCGCGAATTCTACCCGAGCATCTTCGGCAAAGCCAACACCCTCGCCCAAATCAGTGCTGTGGCTGCAGTCTTGCTGCATCAGCTTACGCCCGCGCTTTGGGTCGCGGTCACACGCCAAGTTGCACTCGGTGCCACCATCGCGCTTACGGTGGCGTCAGGCCTGCATTATGCCTGGCTGGTTTCGCGCCGCAGCACACCTCCGGCCGCGAACGGCGCTCCCGCCAAGTAGGTGTCTGCGCGGGCGCAAAGCGATGGAGCGACGCTCCAGCCCGCGTGAGAGCGATTCACTTCATCTCTGACTCGTCCTGTAAGTCTTTGGTTCCAACAGTATCTTCAATCTCCATATCGCGAAATTCTTCGGAATCGAAGACTTCGCCACACTCCAGGCATTCGACATACTCTGTGTCCTCATGCCGGGAAACGATTCGAACTTTAGGGTGTTTGCAGGCGGTTGCCATCGTTGGGCTGTAGCTCTTCAAGCCAATTCCGAAGACCCTTTCCCGCTCCGGATAAGAGGAACCAGCCCTCCCTCAAAAGACATTTCCAATTGAGAGTGCCGGCGTCCGGGTATGGTTGCTCGGAAATGGCTATAGGTGCTCTTTCCGCCAGATTGTAGCCGTCTTTTGGCCGATTGCAAACGGATTTTTTGATGAATGAACAGGGTTGGTGCCCGCATCCGCCTGGTTTACGCGCGCAATTGCCGACTTGAAGGCGAATTCAACCGGACGTATACTAAATACGGACCTAACCAGTCGCATATTTCATGCTAAAGCTCACCAAAAAAGCGGATTACGGGCTCATGGCGCTCAAGTACCTTGCCGAGCACCCGGAGACGCCTGCCCTGAGCGCCAAGGACGTTGCTGACGCCTACGGGATCCCGGCCCAGCTCCTGGCCAAGATTCTGCAGCGGCTGACCAAGGTGGGCCTCCTGCGCTCCCATGCCGGAATGAACGGCGGCTACGCCCTCTCCCGGGATGCGCGGCTGATTTCGGCCTTCGAGGTGATCCACGCCATCGACGGGCCGCTTTTCATCACCTCGTGCTTCAAAGGCGCAAAGTCCTGCGATTTAACCCCGAGCTGCACCATCAAGGAACCCCTGGCGCGCGTAAATGAAACCATCGCCGGAGTTCTGAAAAGCATCAGCATTCAGGATCTCGCCGAGCAGGAACATCCAGCAGGGAAAGCTCAAGAGGCGCAGGCGCTGGTGTCGCTGACGCTGTAAATCAGCTGAGCAGGGTGCGGTGGGAAGCCAGATAGTTAGTCCAGCAAGAGTAGAATCGGCGGCCACTCCGGCCGAATCAAATAGGCAGCACGTCAGCTTTGCTGTATGAGACTGAAACTATGGCAGAAATCGTCACTATCGGATCGACCCCCTCGCTGGACGCTGTCGCAGCCCAGCCGGCAGCTCCTGGCGGCTTGCAGGTAACTCCCAGCGCCGTCAAGCGCATTCGCGTCATCCTCGGCAAAGAGGGCATTTCACTTGAAGAGGGTGGGTTGCGGCTGGGCGTCAAGGGCGGCGGCTGCTCTGGCATGTCTTATTCGGTGGGATTCGACGCGCACCCGCGCGAGCGCGACAATATTTTCACTTTCGAGGACGTGCGCGTTTTCATCGATCCCAAAAGCTTCGTTTATCTGCAGGGCATGACGCTGGACTACGAAGAGACGCTGATTCGCCAGGGATTCAACTTCATCAATCCCAACTCCACCAAATCCTGCGGATGCGGAACGTCCTTTTCGGTGTAAGGACGCTCGGGCTGCGCATCCGTCGGCCCTGCTCATTTTCTTCAATCATCGAGCACATTCGCTCGTAAGATATTTCTCTCATCTCTGCGCTCTGATCTCTGCTTACTTTAGCGCCTTCTCAATTCCAGTTTCGGCCAACGGCGCCATAATCGCGTATCCAGCCGGTAAGGGATGTACTCCGTCCCCGCTCAACGTCGGCGGCAATCCTCCGCGCTCATCTTTCATCGCCGAGTAATAGTCCACGTACACATCGCCTTTTTCGGCCGCGTATTGCTTCATCCACGTGTTTACTTCCACAACCTTGGGTGCGGGCGTCAGTCCCGGCGCCCAGGGAAAATCGAATGCCGGCAGCACCGAACATAGGACAACGCGAATCCCATTCGCCCTGGCCAGCTCCGCCATTGACGCGATGTTTCCCTCGGTCTGCTCGAGCGTCATGGGTCCGGTATTTCCCGCAATGTCGTTGATCCCGGCGAGAATCACGACGACCTTGGGTTTCAGGTCGATCACGTCTTGCCGGAACCGCACCAGCATTTGCGGAGTGGTTTGGCCGCCGATGCCGCGGTTGATGTAAGGCTTGCCAGGAAAGGACTCATCCAGCTTCCAGCCTGCGGTAATCGAGTCGCCCATGAAGACCACCCGGTTCTCGCCCGGTTTCGCCGCAGGCAGCATCGCGTTCGCCTCCTTGAAGTGCGCCAGCCAGCCAAAGTCCACGAGCAATTGCTGGTCGTGCTCATTCCAATACGCGTTGTTCGGATGTCCAGACGGCGAGGTCTGTGCCGCCGGTGCGGCCGGTGTTTCGGCGGGCGTCGACGTTGAGGGCGCTTGTGAATTCAGCGCCGCAACCCAAAAGATCGCGACCAGGCTCGACGCCAAAGCAGTAGCTTTCAAAATCTTCGGTCGATGCACTTGATTGCTCCATTCGCAGCGAGTCCGGTGTCAACCTTCACCATCAATCCGTCTCGCCAATGATTGTAGGCAATCGCGCCCCGTCCCGGCCAATCGCGCTCCAAATCAACGGCCTGTGCGTACTCGCGATAAAATCCGTGTATGCCCGCTACGGCAGTTTCTTCTGAGATTTTGACGAAATACGAGCCCGTCATCGGCCTCGAAGTGCACGTGCAACTGCTCACGGCCACCAAGGCATTCTGCAGTTGCGCCAATCATTTTGGCTCCGATCCGAATACGAACATCTGCCCCGTATGCCTCGGACTGCCGGGCGCGTTGCCTGTCCTGAACGCTAAGGCAGTCGAATTCGCCACGCTTGCTTCGCTGGCGCTGAACTGCCAGGTGCGCGAGCAATCCATCTTCGCGCGCAAGAATTATTTCTATCCCGACCTGCCCAAGGGCTACCAGATTTCGCAGTACGATAAGCCGCTGGCCGAGCTTGGTTGGATTGAAGTTCCAACCTCATCCAAAACCAATAAAAAAATCGGCATCACGCGCGTGCACATGGAAGAGGATGCGGGCAAGAGCCTCCACGAAGGGCTTTCCGATTCTGCCACGCGCACGTATCTCGACCTGAACCGCTGCGGCACGCCGCTCATCGAAATCGTGAGCGAGCCGGACATTCGTACCCCCGATGAGGCCTTCGAATACCTCACCCGGCTCAAGGAGATCCTGCTATACACCGGCGTTTCCGACTGCAATATGGAGGAGGGCTCGCTGCGTTGTGACGCCAATGTCAGCGTCCGCCCCAAAGGCCAGGAAAAATTCGGCACCAAAGTCGAAGTAAAGAACGTCAACAGCTTCAAGTTCGTTCGTGCCGCGCTGGAATACGAGATCGAGCGCCAGGTTGAGGCGATCGAATCGGGCGGACATGTGACGCAGGAGACCCGGCTCTGGGATGCCAACGAAGGCCGTACGTACTCCATGCGCTCCAAAGAGCAGGCGCACGACTACCGCTATTTTCCAGAGCCGGATCTGCCGCCGCTGATTGTTTCGCACGAATTCCTTGAACGAAGAACAGCGGAGCTGCCGGAGTTGCCGGAAGCGCGCCGCAAACGCATGATCGCCGAGTACGACCTGAGCGCCCAGGACGCCCACACGCTGACGGCGTCGCGCGAATTTGCCGACCGCTTTGAGGCTGCGGCGAAGACGGCGCGCAACCCGCGGCGCGTGGCCAACGTGCTCCTCAGCGAGGTGGGTGGCCGCCTGAAAGCTCTGGGCATCGAGCTTGATCAATCTCCGGTGACCATGGCCGGAATTGTTCTGGCCGCCGATCTGCTCGATGAGGGCAAGATCAGCTCCAAACAGATGAAGCAACTCTTCGATGTGAGTTTTGAAAAGGGCGAGGACTTCGGTCCTGTCTATGAGCGCGAAAAGCCGCAGCAGATTACCGACGCCTCGGCTCTTGAAAAGCTGATTGACGAAGTGATTGCCGCCAATCCCAAGCAGGTGGAGCAATATCGCGGCGGCAAAACGACGATGGCGGGTTTCTTTGTAGGCCAGGTGATGCGCGCGTCAAAAGGCCAGGCAAACCCCGCGCTGCTCAATGAGTTGGTTGTGAAGAAACTCGGCGGATGATTCTCGAGCGGCCTGGCCGGTTCAAAGTCGGGCTGCGCCTTCGCGAATGCTGCGCGAGACGCAGGCCGCGCCTATTCTATTTCAACTTCAAGTCGTTGATGAAGTCCTTGCGCGCGTCCCATGAGCTTACCGTCTTGATCGCGCTCTTTTTGCCGTCCTTTTCCGCCCACAGATCGAAATCAGTGCTCATGTCAACCTGGGCGAAGTGGAAATGGCCGTCGGCGATGGAATCAAAACTGCGGATGGTCTTCGTTTTCTCGTTCTTGATAAATACTGTAGCGCCGGATACGGGCTGGGAGTTCCCGTCCAGCACGGTGCCCGATACAGTCCGCATGCCGATGTTCTGGGCTTGAGCCGTCGAAGATAAAAACGCATTGCGCGGCCCTGCCGGAAGCGCCCCCAATGCAAGAAGACCCAATATCGATGCCGCCAGCACGCCGGCTCGGCTCATTCTCATTCCTCCTCATCCTGTTGCAGGAGATCTTCTTCCTCTTCAATGCCCTCTTCGATGCGGGCGAGCTCCAGCGGCTCGACGCCAACCACTTCGTACTCTGTTCCACACTCCTCGCAGGCTATCACGTCGCCCTCTTCCACTTCGTCGAGCTCAACGTCCAGAGCGGTGTCGCATTCCGGGCAACTGGGCATAGCAGCCTCCTCACTTTCTGAACCGAATCGCATTGCGGGATACGATCATCATCCCGATTCGGCAACCATCGCTAGTTTTAGGGAGAACCCACCCTCAGGTCAAGACCCAAACGATGCACTTGGGACCAGCGTTTTCGTTGCCGGGAAAAATCCTTTCCTACGCCTTAGACGATGCTTTTTCTGGGACGGCAGTTGGCCGCGCTCCATGCCCGGTGCAGACTTCATTGTGACCTGATCCACCAACGGCGGCTCCTGGTTCACGCCTCGCCCGCCGGCGCCATGACACCGGAGCGCTGGAGCGTTTACCCTGTTGACTACGATGGCGAGATTTGGCTCCAGTCCGTTGGCCTTCCCCGACTTCAAAGGCGCGACACGCAGGCTGATCCTCATCAACCTGGCTACGTACTTTGCGCTGTTGCTGGCCAACTTCGCATCTTCCTCTGCGGCGAAGGTCGCAGGGTTGCTTGTCTTCGATCCTTCCTCTTTCATGCATGGGGCCCTCTGGCAGCCGTTCACGTATAGCTTCGTGCACATCGGAATCGTCGGCACGCTTTTCGAGTTGCTCTCGCTTTGGTTTCTCGCCGGATTCCTCGAGAACTTTCACGATGCGAATTGGGTGACGGGTCTTTATGCGATTTCGGTGCTGGGAACCGCCGCGTCGGCGCTGGTGCTTTATCTGGTCGCGGGCACGCTGGCCCCATCGCTGCTCCTGAACGTCAACCCGCTCTACGGCTGTTTCGGCGGAATCTTCGGGCTGCTGGTGGCCATCGGGGTCCTTTATGGCGACACCCAGTTTCTGATGTTCTTTGTCATCGGCATCAAGGCGCGCTACATGGTGATCATTTACGCACTTGTTGCCGTGGCCATGCTCTTTGGCCAGGAGCGCATGTACGCCTTTGCGCAGCTCGGTGGCGCGCTTGCCGGCCTGGCCTTCGTCCGCATGGCGCCGCGGCGCGGGATGTCTTTCATGGTCAGCGAAAGCTGGTATGGCCTGCGCAATCGCTACTACCGCTGGAAGCGCCGGCGCGCAGCCCGAAAATTTGAGGTTTACATGCGCTCGCAGGGCCGCATCGTCAAGTTTGACGGCCAGGGCAACCGGATCGATGAGGACGCCGACGACAAGAAGCGCTGGAACTGAAAAAGCAGGGAATAGGGAATAGGGAATAGGGATTTACTGTAGCGCCGGCGTCCTCGCCGGCTGTCGTGCGGGCGTCCCCGCCCGCACTCGCGTTTGCGGCTCCCTGAAAATCAATGGCGCGATCCGCTACAATCCTTTCTGAAATGTCCAACAAGATAGCGTTTCTGTTTCCGGGGCAAGGCTCGCAGGCCGTTGGCATGGGCCGCGAACTTGCCGAGAGATTTCCCATAGCCGCTCAAACCTTCGCCGAGGCCGATGCGGCGCTCGGCTTTCCGCTTTCAAAGCTGTGCTTCGAAGGGCCGGAAGAGGATCTGCGTCTCACTGAAAACACGCAACCGGCCATCATGACGGTGAGCGTGGCTGTCGCGCGCGTTCTTGCTGAGCAGGGAGTCGTGCCTGCCCTCGCCGCCGGTCACTCGCTGGGCGAGTGGTCGGCGCACGTCATTGCCGGCACGTTCACATTTGCCGACGCGCTGCGCGCCGTAAAGGCCCGCGGTGCAGCTATGCAGAAAGCAGTTCCGGCGGGCGAGGGAGCCATGGCTGCTGTGCTTGCGCTCGATGCCGCGCAGGTCGCCGAGGCGTGTGAGGAGGCCGCGCGCGAAACCGGCCTGACCGTTCAGGCTGCGAATCTCAACTCGCCGGGACAAACTGTGATCTCAGGTGCTGCCGCGGCAGTCGAGAAGGCCGCGGCACTCTGCAAGGCAAGGGGTGCGCGTCGCGCCGTCATGCTTCCCGTCAGCGCTCCATTCCATTGCGCCCTTATGCAGCCCGCGCAAGAGGAGGTGGCGCGCGTGCTCTCCGCAATCGCTATGCACGATCCGCGAATTCCCGTCGCCGCCAACGTAACCGGCGGCCTGGTTACCACGGCCGATGCCACGCGCGACGCGCTCATTCGCCAGGTCACAGGCGCGGTGCGCTGGGTCGATTGCGTTCAGTCGCTTAAGACTGCCGGAGCGGATTTGTTTATCGAGGTCGGCCCCGGCAAGGTTCTCTGCGGCCTGCTCAAGCAGATCGATCCGGAGCTGAAATCGCTGAACGTCGAAGACCCTGCGAGTCTGGAAAAGACGCTGGAGGCACTGAAGACCAGCGAGTGAGCCGCTGATCGGCGCGAGCCGTCACACGACTCCCAGCTCCCTCAGCACAAACGCGTAGTCCAGCGCAATTTCCTTCAGATAGTCGTATCTGCCGCTGGCCCCGCCGTGCCCGGCCTGCATATTCGTCACCAGCAGCAACGGATTGTTGTCGGTCTTGAGCGTGCGCAGCTTGGCTACGTACTTTGCCGGCTCCCAATACATCACCTGGCTGTCGTGCAGGCTGGTCTTGACCAGCATCGCTGGATAATCGGCCGCGCGCAGATTGTCGTAGGGCGAATAACTCAACATGTATTTGAAGTACTTCTCGTCATTCGGATCGCCCCACTCTTCGTACTCGGGAACCGTCAGGGGCAGGGAAGCGTCGAGCATCGTGTTCATCACGTCGACAAACGGGACGTGCGAGACAATGGCGCGGAAGAGATCGGGCCGCATGTTTACGATCGCGCCCATGAGCAACCCTCCCGCCGATCCGCCCTCAGCCGCCACGCGCTTGGGATCGCCGAAGCCCTGCGCAGTCAAATGCTCCACGCAGGCAATGAAATCCGAAAACGTGTTGCGCTTGACCAGCATCTTTCCCGCATCGTGCCATGGCTCGCCCATATCGCCGCCGCCGCGAATGTGCGCGTAAGCCATCACCACGCCTCGATCGAGCAGGCTTAGCCGATTCGAACTGAAGCCCAGCGGCAGCGAGTATCCATAAGAGCCGTAACCATACACATAGAGCGGATTCCGTCCCGGCTCGCGCGTGTCCTTGCGATAAACAATCGAAACCGGAACCTCAACCCCATCCGGCGCCTTTGCGCGAACGCGCTCACTCGCGTAGAGCGTGCGGTCGAATCCACCGGGAACTTCCAATTGCTTGAGCAGCGTCGACGCGCCTGTTGCCACGTCGTACTCGTACACCGAACTCGGGGTGACCAGCGATTGATACGCGTAGCGAAACGATGTCGCGTCGAAGATCCGGTTGATGTGCGGATGCGCGCTGTAGGCCGGCTCGGGAAACGCGATCTCGCCTGCACGAGCAGCTTCCGCGTTATCGTCCGTAAATTTCCAGAGTCTTAGCCGCGGCAGCCCGTCCTCGCGCTCGCAGGCGATAAAGAATCCCGCAAAGAGATCCACGTCCTCAAGCATCACCGCATCGCGGTGCGCAATCCGCTCTGTCCAGTGTTCGCGGCCCGGCGCGGCCACGGGTGCCGTCACCAGCCGGAAGTTGCGTCCGCGATCGTTGGTCCGGATAAACCACAGCCCATTGCGGTGGTCGACTGAGTATTCGTGCTCATCCTCGCGCGGCGCAATCAGCGAGAAACTCCCGGCCGGCTCGTCCGCCCGCAGTACCCGCGCCTCGCTCGTCGTGTGGCTGACCGATTCAACGATGATGTACTTTCCGTCGCGCGTCCGCCCGGCACCCAGGTTGAATCGCTCGTCGTCGTCTTGGTAGACCAACGACGTCCTCAGTGTGGGCCGCGCCGATGCAATGGTGCCGCCAGACTTGATATTGCCGTTTTTGCTGCTCGTCCTCAACCGTGTAAAAAAGCGTGCGATTGTCCGCCGCCCACACCACCGATCCCACGCGCTCAACCTCTCCCACTACCGTCTCGCCGGTTTCAAGGTCCTTGATCCGCAGCGTGTACTGGCGAAAGCCCCTGGTGTCGGTCGTGTACGCCAGCCAGCGGCCGTCGTCGGTGATGTCGGTGTCGCCGATCGAAAAAAACGCATGTCCCTTCGCAAGTTCGTTACCGTCGAGCACGACTTCTTCTCGTGCCCCAGCGTCCGCTCCCGCAGGCCCACCCCGCTTGCGGCAATGGATGCTGTACTGTAACCCCTCCTCGGTGCGCGTGTAGTACCACCACGCCCCATCGGGGTAGGGAACCGAGACATCGGTCTGCTTCACATGGCTCAGCATCTCCTGGTAAAGCTCTTCGCGAAGGTCGGCCAGTGGAGCCATCATCGCGTCGGCATACGCATTCTCTGCCTCCAGGTACGCTGTCACTTCCGGGTTTTCTTTATCGCGCAACCAAGCGTAGTCGTCGGCGAGCAGCACTCCGTGCATGTGCGTTTCGGTGGGTATTTTTCGGGCGATCGGCGGCGAAGGAAGCGGATTCTGGCTCATTTCTATCCCAGTGTAGAGCCTGCAGCTTGGGGAACTCGCCGCACCCCGCCAACGTACAATGAGGAAGGAATGGAAGGCCTTCGCCGCGCGCGTTTCGCCGTGTTTCCGCCCTTGCTGGCGGTTCTTTTCGCATTTCTTCCCATTTCCTCGCGTGCCCAGGCGGTCGCGAGTCTGCCACAACCCACCGATTACGTCAGCGATTTTGCCCATGTGCTTTCGCCTGAGACGATCACGCGGCTGGATTCGATTTGCGAGCAGCTCGATCACTCGCAGGCCAACTCGCAGATCGCGGTCGTCACCGTGCATGACCTTAACGGCGACGACGCGGCAGACTACGCGAACCAGCTTGAAGACCACTGGAAGATGGGCAACAAGGGCGACAACAAGTACGCCATGGTGTTGCTCGCCGTCGCCGACCACAAGTACCGCATCGATGTTGGCTACGGACTTGAAGGGATCCTGCCCGACGGCAAGACCGGCGACATTGGCCGCGACATGGTTCCCGACCTGAAGGCCGGAGATTATGACGGCGCCGTTACGCTCGCTGTGGGCGAAGTGGCCCGGGTCATCGCCGACGACGCCAAGATCACGCTCAATCAGGATGAGCCTGCGGCCCCGCCGAGCCAGCCCGAGCCTCAAGGCATCCCGGTCGGCAAAATCATTCTCATCATTCTCCTGCTGGTGTTTTTCGGAGGCGGCTCGCTGCTCCGCATGCTCTTCGGCGCCAGCCTCTTTTTTGGCGGATGGGGCCGCGGCGGTTGGGGTGGCGGTTCTGGGATGGGCGGCGGCGGATTTGGCGGTGGTGGCTTCGGCGGTGGCGGAGGCGGGGGTTTTGGTGGATTTGGTGGCGGAGGCGGCGGATTTGGCGGCGGCGGCGCCGGAGGAAGTTGGTAGTTGTTCAGCTTTCAGCTCTACTTTTAGCTCTGAGAGCTAAGAGCTGGGTATCGGTTCTATCAAGGAGGGATTGACGGTATGAGTAAAGGACTTGGAATTACGCTGGCAGTTATGGGCGTACTGCTTCTGGTGGTCTTCATGGTTTTTGGCAGCTACGTGAGCGCCCGGAACCAGATGGTCAGCAAGGATCAGGCAGTAAAAGCCGCATGGTCTGAGGTCGACGTGCAGCTGGAGCGCCGCGCCGACCTGATCCCCAACCTGGTGTCGACCGTAAAGGGATTCACCAAGGAAGAAAGCAGCGTCTTCGCCGACATCGCGCAGGCCCGGGAAGGGCTGATGAACGCCCAGACTCCCCAGGACAAAATCGCCGCGAACAATCAGATCGACGCTTCCCTTGCCAAGGTCCTCGTGCTAACCGAGAACTATCCGCAACTGCGCTCCAGCGATCAGTTCATGCGCTTGCAGGATGAGTTATCGGGGACCGAGAATCGCATCAGCGTTGCACGCAAGCGCTACAACGACTCGATCCAGGACTACAACACGTTTATCCTGCAGTTCCCGAATAGCATTTGGGCGGGAATCGCAGGCTTCCATCAGAACAATGCGTACTTTGCCGCTAGTCCCGCGGCGCAAACCGTGCCCAACGTGAGCTTCTAAGCTCGCGTTGCCGCCCGAGCCTGCGGGCCGGGGAAAACGCAAAAGGCCATTCCGCAAACGCGGAATGGCCCTTCTGGTTCAAAAACTCGCTCGCTTAAGTTACTTGTAGGAAGCGATAGCGCTTGCCTCGTCATCGTAGATGTCGAAGACGGTGTACAACTTGGTCAACTGCAGCAGGTCGTGGACCTTTTTGGTCAGCTTGAGCAGTTTCAGTTTTGCGCCCTGATTCTTGGCGGTGGTGTATGCGCTCACCATCTCGCCCAGCCCCGAGCTATCGATATAACTCACGTCGCCCAGATCCAGCAGAATGTTGCGCTGCCCTTTGCCGATCAGGTCGCGAATCGCGTCGCGCAACTGCACGCTGCCCTCGCCGAGCGTGATCCGGCCGCTCAGTTCCAAAACTGTCACGCCATCCACTTCCCTGGAAGCTATCGCAAGTGCCACGGAAAATTCCTCCTTATCGGTACATCGGTTATAGCATCTTTGCCGCCGCCGGCTTGCGGAAAACTCCGCGCCGGGTCACTTTGCGGGAAAAACGATCATACGCCGGTTCCCGCACTCCCGGCCACCATGTTAAGTTTTTTCCGCCACTGGCGCCAAATGCTTGATCAGCGTCAATTCGGTTCCAGGGTGTAATTGGCGAAAGTGGACCTCATCCATCAGCGACCGGATGAGGAAGATTCCGCGGCCCGTTCCCCTGAGGATGTTCTCTGCCGCCAGCGGATCGGGCACGTTTTCTGGGTTGAATCCATGACCCTGGTCGGCAATCACAATCACCAGGTCCTTGCCCGTGTTTTCCATCGAGACGTCGATCTGGCGGGCCGGATCGTATTCGTTGCCGTGCAGCACAGCGTTGATGGCCGCCTCGCGCACGGCCATTCCGATGTGAAAGCGCTGGTCCTCGTCCAGACCTGCTTCGGTGGCCAATTGATCCGCGGCCTCCTCCACCTCGCCCACGCTTTCCATGGTGGAGCTCAGCCGGAAACTCCGCCGTCCTCTACTCGGTCCAGTCACCGGGCTTCCTCTTGCCTCCACCGGGTGGGTCCACACACTCCACCCGCGGTTCCATCAACCTAGCTGGCAGTTTCAAGTCTGGATGCGATTGTGTCAAGCGGAGAAGGGGGATACCTTCGGTTGGACCAGGAGACGTTTCGGGCGCACGTGCGCCGTGTCTCGGGGAGTAAACTTCGTTTCGTGGGTCGACATTCGACTCACGGAGCCGCGTCACACAGCCACACATGGATCAGCGCACCTCAACTCGAGTCAGCCTTACCGGCCTTCTCGGCACGCCGGTGACTGACGCGCAAGGTCAGTTGCGCGGCAAGCTCAAAGATATTGTGGTGGCCACAGGACCAGACGGCGGCAAGGTGGCGGGCATCGTGCTCAAGGCCCGCACCGGCCTCTCCATTGTGCCTTCTCAAGAAGTTTTGGAAACTCCCGCCGGCACATTGGAACTGCGCTCTGCCGAGGCGGTTTCTCCCCTCAAGGACGAGGGCAGTTATCTGTTTTTGCAGCGGGACCTCATCGACCGCCAGATCATCGACATCAACGGCAGAAAAGTTGTACGCGTCAATGATGTTGATCTGGAATGGACCGACCATGGGGCAGCCCATCATCTACGTGTTGCTGAAGTCGAGGTCGGGCTGCGTGGCGCCTTTCGCAGGGTCTTTAAGGGTGTTCTGCCGCGCGCGCGTCTTGAATCTGTCTCGCGCAAGTTCAGTCCGCGCGCCATTCCCTGGCAATTCGTCGACGTCATTGAGCCCGATCCCGCGCGGCGCGTCAAGCTGCGCATCGCGCATGAACGGCTGGCGGATATCCATCCCTCGGAACTGGCCGACATTCTGGAGGATCTGGCCCCCGCCGAACGCGAGGCCGTATTTTCCTCGCTCGACGAAGAAGTTGCCGCCGAAACTTTGGAAGAAGTCGAGCCCAGGCTGCAAAAAGCCCTCCTTGAAAAGCTTGATGAAGAGCGCATCGCCGACATCGTCGAGGAGATGGACCCAGGCGCTGCTGCCGACCTGCTTTCCGAACTGTCCGAGGAGCAATCTGACGCCATCCTCGAGGAAATGGAGCCGGAGGAGCGCCAGGAGGTCGAGGAACTACTGGAGTTCGACGAGGACTCCGCAGCCGGCTGCATGACCACCGAGTTCGTCTACCTGGGTGCCGATGCCACGGTTGCACAAGCCGTGCAGGCCCTGCGGAGCTTCGACGGCGATCCCGAAGGCGTCACCGAAGTCTTCTTGCTCGATGAGAAACGCATGCTTCGTGGCGCCGTTCCTTTGGCTCGCCTGGTCATGGCGCAGCCTGACGCGCGCCTGAACGTGCTGGCAGAGCCTCGGGTCATCTCCTGCCCGCCTGACCTGAAACAGAATGACCTTGCCGAGATGTTCGATAAGTACAACCTGCACGCGCTTCCCGTTGTTGACTCCCAGGGCCGCATGGTCGGCGTGGTGCAGGCGGAGCGCGTAATCAGCTTTCTGCGCGAAAAGCTTTAGATTCTAGCCGAAGCGGCTGTTGGGTGGGACCCTTGTCACTCCATTTGCTGTTCTTGTCTGCGATCTTTTTGTTACCTATTTCCAGCAAAAACTCCGGTTGCATCTGAATCTGTGAAACAATTTATGCATGTTCCAGTTACCACGAATTATTCAGGGTGGCATGGGCGTAGGTGTGTCCAATTGGCGCCTGGCCCAGGCCGTTTCCAAACTTGGCCAGCTCGGAGTCGTGTCGGGCACGGCCCTTGATTCGGTCTTTGTGCGCCGCCTCGCCGACGGTGACCTGGGTGGCCACATGCGTCGCGGACTCGACGCGTTTCCGTTTCAGGAGATGGCGAAGCGCATCTGGCAGGAGCACTTCGTGCAGGGCGGCAAGGCCGCCGGCGCGCCGTATAAGCCGCTTCCCATGCATCAGAAAAATGATTCGCGCAAGCTCATTGAGCTCTGCATGGTGAGCAACTTCGTTGAGGTCTTTTTGGCCAGGGAAGGCCACAACAATCCCGTAGGCATCAACTATCTTGAGAAGGTTCAGATCCCTCATCTGCCTTCGATCTACGGCGCCATGCTGGCGGGCGTAGGCTACGTGCTGATGGGCGCGGGAATCCCTCTGCACATTCCCGGCGTGCTCGACGCCTTTGCAGCGCAACATGCCGCGGAATATCGCCTGGCGATCACCGGTGCCGCGCAAGACCAATCCGCGAATCTTGATACGCCGATGCGGCTCGATCCCGCTGAATATGCAGAGGGACCGTTGCCGGTGCTCAGTCGGCCAAGATTTTTGGCCATTGTCTCGTCCAACACGCTGGCCGCCACCATGCTGCGCCGCGCGACCGGTCGCGTTGATGGACTCGTTATCGAGAGCCCGACAGCGGGCGGGCACAATGCGCCACCGAGGGGCAAACTGCAGCTCAGCGCTGGCGGTGAGCCAATCTATGGCGAGCGCGACCGGGTCAACGTTGATGATGTGCGTGCGCTTGGCGTTCCCTTCTGGCTTGCGGGCGGGTATGGCAGCGCGGCTAAGTTGCAAGAGGCACTCGATCAGGGCGCGACAGGCGTGCAAGTAGGAACCGCGTTTGCCTTCAGCCGGGAATCGGGGATGCGAGCCGACCTGAAATCGCGCCTCATCGAGCAGGCAATGGCGGGCGCCGGCGAAGTGTTTACCGATCCCCTGGCCTCGCCAACGAGGTTTCCCGTTCAAAGTTGCTCAGCTCGATGGCACGACTTCAGCGGCCAATGTTTACGAGGAGCGCAACCGCACTTGCGATCTGGGTTATTTGCGTGAGGCCTATGCGGCAGGCGACGGCCAGATCGGCTACCGTTGCTCGGCGGAGCCAATTGAAAACTACGTCGCCAAGGACGGCAAAATCGAAGAAACAGCCGGGCGCAAATGTCTTTGCAACACGCTGCTCGCGAATATCGGGCACGCGCAGGTGCGCAAGGATGGCGCCGTTGAGCCGGCTTTGATCACGGTGGGCGACGACCTGAATACCATCGTGCAGTTCATTGCGCCGGGCCGCAGCAGCTATAGCGCAGCGGAAGTGGTGGAATGCCTTCTCGGCGCCAGCGCCAGGCAGCTTGCAGAGCCAGTGCTAATAGCTTCAGCTTAGCCGCGGCCGCACAGTCGGCTCATTTTCTACATAGGTAATGGGGTGGATTCTTCCTCAAAAAGAGTCCACCCTTTTTGCATGGGAAAGTCCTTTGAGATATATCTGTCTCGGACTTCGCGCGTTCGGGTCTTGCCTGTTATGGTCATTGAGGAATATTTTTCCGCGAATAAATCCAAGACTGCAATGAACCCACCCTAGGAACTCGCGTCACCATGTGGAAGCGCTGGCGAATCCGGATCTTTCTCTTTCTGGCCGTGCTCGGTCCCGGATTCATTACCGCCAATGTCGATAACGACTCCGGCGGCATCCTCACCTACTCTCAGGCCGGCGCGCAATACGGTTACACACTCCTGTGGACCATGATTCCTATCACCATCGCGCTCATCGTGGTGCAGGAGATGTGCGCCCGCATGGGCGTGGTCACTGGCAAAGGGCTAAGCGACCTGATCCGCGAGGAATTCGGCCTGCGCATCACCTTCGTCCTCATGGTGCTGCTGGTCGTGGTCAACTACACCAACGTGGTTACCGAGTTCATTGGTATCGCCGGCTCATTGCGCCTCTTCCACGTCACCAAGTTCATCTCCGTACCTCTTTGCGCGCTTCTGGTCTGGTACATGGTGGTGCGCGGCACCTACAAAAGCACGGAAAAGATATTCATCGTCGCTTCTCTTGTCTACATCTGCTACATCTTCGCCGGCGTTCTTTCTCAACCGGACTGGCACGATGCGCTGTGGGCAACTGTCAAGCTGCCGGCCCGTTCGGTATGGAGCGACAAGGCCTATATGTACATGGCCATCGGCGTCGTCGGCACCACCATCGCTCCATGGATGCAGTTCTATCTCCAGTCGTCGATCGTGGAAAAGGGCATTCGCGTAAAAGACTACGCGGCCTCGCGGCTTGACGTAATTGTGGGCAGCCTTTTCACCGACATCGTCGCTTGGTTCATCATTGTGGCTTGCGCGGCCACGCTCTATGTGCACGGCATGGGCGCCATCCAGGTGGCTTCTGACGCGGCCGAGGCCATGCGCCCGCTGGCCGGCGACTATGCTTTCATCCTCTTCGCCTTCGGGCTCTTCAACGCGTCTATCTTCGCCGCTTCCATTTTGCCGCTCTCTACCGCGTACACCGTTTGCGAAGGCATGGGTTTTGAATCGGGCGTGGACAAGAGCTTCCGCGAAGCGCCGTTTTTCTACTGGCTCTACACGTTGCTCATCGCCGGCGGTGCAATCACCGTCCTCGCCCTGCCCGATGCACAACTGATCAACGTCGCCATTCTCTCCCAGGTGCTGAACGGCGTCCTGCTCCCGGTGGTCATCATCCTGATGCTGCTGCTCATCAACCGCACGGACCTGATGGGCGAGCACAAGAATTCGCGTCTCTGGAACATCATTGCGTGGGGAACCAGCATCATCGTGATCGGCATGACGATGGTGATGCTGTGGGGGATGGTGCCGGGACACTAGGATCGACGTCATGATAGCAAAGACCTAAGCAATATGCCGATACACAACCCGTCCCATCGTCGATGAGACCACGGTGGGAAGAAACCTAATCAGTTCCCGCTTCCCGCCCAGGCGTGAGAGTTGCACGCCGCTCGTCTTTTCGCTCTTCGGATACCTTAGGTTGCTCATCTGGGCCCGCGTCGTCCCGATTCGCTCTTTGAACTCGATCAGTCCGGTGTTTTCCAATTCTGTGCGGCCAAGATCGATTTGCTCGATACCCTCCAACTTGCTTTCCTCAATGAGTCTCCAAAAGAGGAACGGCATCCCTCCCAGCCGATGGAACCGCTCGTCTGAGCAGCCGTACTTATAAACCGTCGTTCCGCGATGACGCAGGGTGAGAATCGCAGCGATGGGAATCCCATCTTTTCGCGCGATTCGGATCTCTGCGTTCGGGTTCATCTCCTCCATGAGGTTTTGGAACCACTCGCGTGGTTGCGGCAGGAGCCTGTGGCGTTTTCTGGTAATAATGAGCAAATTGTAGAAGTCATCGATCAGACGATCTGTGGCACTCCGTTCGTAGACGAGGTGTTCATGCTCGGCGTGCCGGATTCGCCGCTGGAAGCAGCTCTTATGCGAATTACGAAATAGCCTTTCGATCGAAGGTGCCAGATCCAGCGTGTGCAACCAGAAGGTTTCGGTGGCAACCAGCGTTGATAGAGGACTCAAGTCCCAGGCAATCGGACGAAGTTCGACATATCTCCACTTGCCGCGGGCGCACTCCCCCTCCATCCATTGTTCCAAGTCCAGCCGATCGCTCCCCTCACCCAAAAGAGGTTGGCAATGATCGGAAAAAGGAAGTGAAATCAGGCGCGTTCCTGTGAACCCGCTGCGAACCTCGCAGAACACGACCCCATCCGAAAGCAGACTACCGTCTCCAGTGCTTGTCAGGGCGACAGGTCTGAAGCCGTAAGTCTTGGCCAGCGCTTTAAGCCAACCTCTCGTATGAAACACGGATGCAGACGGGTGTGACGTTACAAGCCGCTCCCAACGAGGGTCGAGCAACGGGTCAAGATTGTCGATCTTCATGTGGTCTCGGCCCGTTCGGGTTTATTGCCCGCAATTGAATTTTCGGTGACAGGTTTTCCACGTCGTGGGAGGATGGCACCTGAATGCGCCTGCCAAAAATTTGCACTCCCAGCGGGGTCGCTTCAGAGGCGATCGTCGCCACTGCAAACAAGATACGCTTCACAGATTATCCTAGAGCATCATGAATTGCTTCGACTCGCTCTACAACCTGTGTGTTACCGTCCGGTAAGCTCCTTGGATCTGGAGCGGAAGACCCTTTAACGTTGATATCGTTAACCCATTTCCCAATAGGGAACTCGACTCCGGGGACAGGGCAAATCAAGGCTTGAACCGGAAATGCGGTATCCAATGTAACACTCAACAGATATGCCGGCAAGCAATTCCGAATACGTCTAACAGTCTTTCTTCACAGCAGTTTTCCCGCCGCCAAATCCTTGATCAGCCCACGATCCGCGGCCAGGAATTTGTAGTCGGTCAGATCTTCGAGCTTCACCCAGCGCACCTGCTGATAGATCTGGTTGTCGATGTCGCCTGTAAACTCCCGTACCGCGAAGAACTGAAGATCCACTGCGCCGCCGCCGCGATAGTTGTGACGAATACGCGTCACCGCTGGGCCAACTTCGGCGCGAATTCCAAGCTCTTCCACCAACTCGCGGGCCAGCGCTTCCTGCGCGCTCTCGCCGGGCTCAATCTTTCCGCCGGGAAACTCCCATAGCGACGCCATCGGCTGGTCCGCCCGTCGCTGCCCGATTAACACTTCGCGGTCGCGCACGATCAGCGCGGCCGCCACAAAACGAAGCGCGGGGCCGGGAGTGTATACCTTTGGACTGGTTGGGCTGTCATTCACGCATTCCAGTGTATATGACACAAAAGATCAAATTGTCTAAGGATTATCTTCATTTGCAGACCGCAGCTCAGCACTTGTCGGCTATGTCCTGATCGGCAGGTAACCACCAGTTCTATTCCCCGCCTACCGCCGCTTCAATGCCCTCGGCAGCCTGCGGCCTGAAGTAGCCCCAGCCTTTCTTCGCCGCCGCCTCCAGCAAAGCCGGCGAAGGATTCACCGGAAACGCGCATCGCGCCATCTCCAGCATGGCCAGGTCGTGAATCGAGTTGCCAAACACCGCATCGGGCGCCGGCAATCCCACCCGTTTGAGCGCCGCAGCCTTTGCTTCGTCCGTCGGCACATCGACAATTTCACCGGTGATGATTCCGTCCTTGACGCGCACTTCCGCAGCCAGAATTCGCTCCTTCGGGATGCCGAAGTCGCGCAGTCCTTCGACGATTACCCAGCGATTCGTGGAGCTCACTGCCCATATCTCGATTCCCGCCTGCTGAATCTTCTTGACCAATGCGGCCATCTCGGCAAACACGCGCCCGCGCACAAACTCTTCCACGTAGCGCGCTGCGGCTGCCTCCAATTCGCTGTCGCGCAACCCGGCGTACATCTGCACCATCTCGCCGCACATCGCCGCTTCGCTCACTTCTCCTGCACGGTAGGCGCGATAGCGTGAATCGAGCCAGTCGTTGGTCGACCGCGACACTAATCCCTGCTCCAGCGACCATGCCATGAACCCGTACCCGGCATCGCCGCCCCAAAGGGTTCCATCGCAATCGAACACCGCAACCTTGGGCTTGCAATCAAGTACGAGCCCCTCAAACTCTTCGGCGGTCCATGGCTGAACTTCTGCTTCTGTTGGCGTCAAACGTTTTTTCTTCCTGTCTGCGGGACTCATCCAATTCTATTTTCGTCTATGCGAACGGGATTTTGCACGCGCGCCAGGTTAATGAATGATGTACGCGCGAAGACGGAACCCAACCCTGATTTGGGAAGGCTATTCCGATGCGGGTGTGCTCGGCGCGACTGGTTCCACGCGAATCTTGGCGATTCGCCTCGCATCCATCTCCACCACCGTCAGCCGCCGGTCCTCATACTCCACCGTCTCGCCCACGTTGGGAATGTGCCCGAGACGAGCCAGCACGAATCCCGCGAGCGTTTCCACTCCGCCATCGCGTGGCAGGCTCCAGTCGATCTGCGTTTCCAGATCGCGCAGATTCACGCTGCCATCCATGACCACCGTCCCTCCTGCGCTGCTCAGCACAGGCTGCGACGACGCATCGAACTCGTCCTCCAACTCGCCCGCAAGCTGCTCGATAGCGTCTTCCGCAGTCACAAGCCCTGCCGTTGATCCATATTCATCCACGGCAATGGCCAGGTGCCGCCGGTTTTGCTTAAAGTCGCGCAGCAGATCCAGAGCCGACTTCGATTCCGGTACAACCAGCACCTCATGCATGATCTGGCCAAGCCGGACCTCGCCCTCCGGCGCGCCTTTCGACGTCCGAAGGTAAAACAGCCGCGCCAGGTCCCGCGCATACACCGCTCCCACAATGTATTCCGGCCCGCGAGCCTCGTCGTAAACTGGAATGCGCGAATGGCTGCGGCCGAATACGCGCATGCAGGCGTCTTCAAGAAGCATGTTCGATGGCAATGAAAAAATCTTCTGTCGCGGCGTCATGATCTCGCGCACCTGAACGTCGCCAAGTTCCAGGGCGCGGTGCACCAGTGTCTCCTGAAACTCAGGCAGCAGCCCCAGCCGCCTCGCCGCTGTCGCAATCAGTTTCAGTTCCTCTGCGGAGTGAATGCTCGCGGCGCGTTCGCCTGCTGGGATATCGAAAGCCCGCAGGACGGTCGCTGCCGAGCGGCTGAGCAGGCGCACCGCAGGGCGTGCAATGGCCATAAACACCAGCATGGGAGGCGCAACAGCCACCGCCAGCGCCTCGGCCCGGCGCAGTGCCAATCCTTTAGGCACCAGCTCGCCTACCACCACGTGAAAGTAAGTAATGATTGCGAAACCGAGCACCACGGCCGCCACGTGACCCCAAATTCGCGCATCGGGCAGCGCGCCCATCCATCCCGCAAGCATTTGCGCAGCCAGCGGCTCGCCCAGCCACCCCAGCGCCAGCGAGCAAAGAGTCACGCCAAGCTGCACCGCCGGCAGCAGATCGTCGAGATTGCGCTGCAGCCGTCGCACCGCCCGCGCGCCCGGCACCCGTCCCGCCAGCATTTGTTCCACCCGCGTTTCCCGAATGGATACCAGCGCGAACTCCACCGCCACAAAGTAGGCGTTGGCCAGAATCAACAGGGCCACGGCGACCGGTTTAATCAGCAGCAGCTCGTGCATCTCGCAGTGAGAATAGCATTGGAAGGTAGGCGGCACGGCGGAGAGCCGTTCTGAGCCGGGTCTTTTCCTGGAACTGGCAGGCCGCCCGGCGCGTAGAAGATCTAGGAGTCGGAATGAGGAATGCAATGAGGCATTTTTATGCGGCAATTTCCGTATGCATGGCACTGGCTGTTGTTGCAGCGGTTCCGGCGCAGGCCAGCGAAGCAACGTTTGAGCGCGATCTGACGCTGAACGGCCGGCTCGATCTGTCGGTTGCCACTGGCTCGGGATACATCCATCTCACCAGCGGTCCTGCGGGACACGTCCACATCTTTGCGCGCGTCAAGTCGGGCTGGGGCGCGAGCGATGACATGGTGCAGCAGGTCGCTTCGCATCCTCCCATTCAGCAGACCGGCAACATCGTCCGCATCGGAGGCGATCACCGCAACCTTGGCAACATCAGCATCGATTATGAGATCCAGGCTCCGCCCGACGCCTATCTCGATGCCGGGTCAGGCTCGGGCAACGTGAGCGATGACGGCGTAGGCGCAAATGCAAAACTGCATACCGGCTCGGGATCGATTCATGCCGCAGGACTTCAGGGCGGATTTGCCGTTGGCACCGGCTCGGGTAATATCTACGCCGAGCAGATCGGTTCAGGAGACGTGAAAGCCAGTACCGGCTCGGGGTCGATTGAATTGAAAAACCTTCATGGCGGGCTGCAGGCCGGAACCGGCTCGGGCAGTATCAAGGTGGATGGCATGCCTGCTGCTCCATGGCACCTCCACACCGGCTCGGGAACCGTCGAGCTTTGGACAAACAATGCGGGGCTGATCCTGGACGCCTCGACCGGCTCAGGCGGCATTCACAGCGACCGCGACATCGTTTCGCATGGAACGATGGACCGCCATCACGTGAAAGGCGCCATTGGCGGCGGCGGGCCTGAAGTGCGCGTCGAAACCGGATCCGGCAGCATTCGCGTTCACTAGACCGTCCAGAAAGAACGGTGCATCCGCTGTCGCCTGCGCTACGGAATGAAGTAGTACGGGTCGGGGTATTTCACTGAATACTCCGCTTCCGATTTGCCTTTCAAGTCGCTCCACTGATCGCCAACACTCACCGCCAGCGTGTATCCCGCGCCGACGATCTGCCCGCGAGCCACGGCCTTGAAAGCCCCGATCGACTGTGAGCCGTGATTCTGCGGCAGCATCACAAGCAGCTTCCAGTTGTCGAAGCCCTGCGCCCGCAAATTCCGCTCCGTTGCGGCCCGCTGCGTTTCGTTGCGGCCCGTAAGAAAAATGATGCTGACTCCCAATCTCTGTGCTTCCTTGTAGAGCCGTAGCGTGCCGGGAATCGCCGGCGCCTGCGCCATGAGTATCCACTGATCGAATGCCGGCTCGATGTATGCGAAGTCGGCGCCCAGCATCTCCGGGTAGGTCGACAGCGTGGTATCGTCGATGTCCAGAATCAGCGCAAGTTTCTCGTTCGGCCGCCGATGCGCCACCCGCTGGCGCAGGAAGGCGATGGCGCGATCCGCCTGCGCATCCAGGTCATGCGCATAGCACCCGCACCTGCATGTGCAGTCGTGGTACGCCCTAAGCTCCGTCTTGAGCGCGCCAAGATTGGGGATGCGCTCCGCCAACGCATCGCTGCTGAATTGCGGCCTGGGCGCTTGCTGCGCGGGAAGGGAACCGGGCGCCAGCGCAACCAAAAACACCACCGCAAAAAATGTCCTGCCAATCGCCATGCCTTGATTCACCCTCAAATCTCCTCTCTCATGCTTTGCTCGCTCAGTGTAAACAATGCTCCCTGCACGGACCTTTAGACTGAAAGCAACATGATTCGCGTTTTTCGCCCTATTCCCGTCGAACGCCTTAAGCTACTCGTCTTCGATCTAGACGGTACGCTGATCGATTCGGCTCAAGATTTGTGCAACAGTGTGAACGCGACGCTGCGAGAGTTCAATCTCGCCCACCTTTCCGATCCCGCGATCGCCGGCTTTGTTGGCAATGGAGCGCCCATGCTCATGCGCCGCTCGCTGGCCATGGCTGCCAGCATCGCCATTGGCGATGTCAATGAGGACCTCTTCGCCAAGGCCTATGCGTTTTTTCTCCAGTATTACCGCGAACACAAGTTGGATTTCACCTACGCTTACGATGGCGTACTAGACGCGCTCAAAGCTCTGCACGAGTTGCATGACGCTCCCGGTGGGCCGCAGAGAACCATGGCCGTCCTTACCAACAAACCTGTGCGCCCGGCGCGCGGCATTTGCGAGGGGCTCGGCCTTGCCGGCTACTTCCTCCACATCTTCGGCGGCGACAGCTTCCCCCTCAAGAAACCCGATCCGCTTGGTCTCCGCTCGCTCATGGAAGAGGCTGGCGCAACTCCCCAGCAGACCGTCATGATCGGCGACAGCAAAGTCGACGTCGAGACCGCTCGCAATGCTGGAGCCTGGTCCGTTGGCTGCGATTTCGGCTTCGGCCCGCAGAATCTGATGGACACTCCTCCTGACATCCTCGTCTCGACCGCCGCGGAGTGGACAGAGGCCCTCGGCGTAAGTAACTCAAAAAACCTGACTTAGTCCGCGCAGAATCCGCGCGGGAACTTCCTCGTTTCCCCGCGCGTATATTGTTTTGTAGCGAGGATCGCACACCTATGCAGAAAAGACTTCTCGCCCTTTGTCTCTTTGGCGCCACCTTGGCGTTCGCTGCTTCCCCCGCCTGCGCAGAGGACGACGCGGTCCAGTTCTTCAACAACATTGAAGTCACCCCCGATGCCCCGGCCAAAGACGCTGTCTGCTTTTTCTGCAACGTCGACGCTCACGGCGATGTGAGAGGCGACATTGTCGTTTTCTTCGGCAACGTGCGCCTCGACGGCCAGGCCCACCATGATGTCGTCAACTTCTTCGGCAGCGTCACCGCGGCCGATAATTCCGCCATCGGCGGCGACCTCGTTTCGTTCTTCGGGTCCGTCAGGCTGGGCGAAAACGTCAGAGTGAATAAAGACCTGGTCGCGATGTTCGGCACGGTGCACACGCCAGCGAGCGTCTCCATCGGCAAAGACCATGTCGTGTTCTCGCCATGGATCTTCTTCGGCCCGCTGCTGATCATCTTCTTCGTTGTCTTCGTAATCGTCCACGAGGTCCGCGTCCATCGAGATCGCCGCTTCGCCCAGGCCTACCCGCTCCCGCCACGGCAGTAGGCCCTTCAAACGCCCACCGGCGCGTTAGGCTGGAGGGGTGGACAACTCAACCACACTGACGTCTCGCCCATTGCGCATCGTCCTCCCCGGCGGCAGCGGCCAGGTGGGCCGCATGCTGGCGCGCTTCCTTCAGGAGCGCGGCCATCACGTCACCGTCCTCACCCGCGGGCCGTACACCGCGCCCTGGCAAACGGTGTATTGGGACGGAACAGAGCTCGGCCCGTGGGTCGAGACGCTCGACGGCGCCGATGTTTGCATCCATCTCTCCGGCCGTAGCGTCAACTGCCGCTCCACCGCCCGCAACCGCCGCGAGCTGTACGACTCGCGCATTGGCACAACACGCCTTCTGCACCGCGCCTTTGCCACGCTTACCAATCCGCCGCGCCTCTGGATGAATGCCTCGTCGGCTACGATCTACCGCCACTCACTCGATCGTCCCATGGACGAAGTCACCGGCGAGCTTGGTGGCAATGAGTGGATCTCGCGCCGTCGGCGCGCCCCCGAGAAGTGGAACTGGACCGTGCAGCTCGTGAAGGATTGGGAGGCGTGCTTTCTTCTCCGCGCCAACGCCCGGTACACGCAAAATCGCCCTGCGTACCTCACTCGTCTTCAGCCCCGCGCCGGGCAGTGTCTTCTCGGTCCTGTCGAATCTGGTCCGTACCGGCTTCGGCGGAACGCAGGGCAACGGCCGCCAATATGTTTCCTGGATTCACGAGTCCGACTTCGCGCGCGCCATCGAGTTCCTTATTGCGCATGAACAAATCGACGGCCCCGTCAATCTCGCCGCGCCCCATCCACTTCCCAACCGCGAGTTCATGGCCGACTTGCGCGAGGCCTGGGAGATGCCCAACGGCCTGCCTGCTCCGACGTTCCTCATGGCTATCGGCATGTTTTTGATGCGCACCGAGACTGAGCTGGTCCTCAAGAGCCGCCGCGTCGTCCCCGGCCGTCTGCTCAACGCAGGATTTCAGTTTCAATTTCCCGATTGGCCCGCCGCCGCCGCCGACCTCGTCCGCCAATGGCGCGCCCGCGACATGTAGCGCCGGAGCCCTGCAGTTGCGCGGGCGTCCCCGCCCGCAACATCTTTCAAGCGGCCAGTTCTTGATCACCTTTCACGGCTTACCGTCCACGGTCCACGGTTCACGACCCACGATTCACGGCTTTCCAGGCGTCACATCCGTCACCGGCAAATCCCAGTGCCCCAGCAGAATTTCGAACCGTCGCTGCTCTTCTTTCTTGTACGTGTCCTGATCCGGCCACAGTTCTTTGATAAACGCCGCTTCGTCCGGGTTCGAACTCGTCGCTACCGTCGAGTTCTTGTAGACGATCGTCACGCGATAGTCCCAGCGCCCGTCCTCGGTCGTGTGATAGGCCGGCGACTCAATCTTCAGCGAAACAATCCGCCCCGTCGCCTCGATCTTCTTGAGCAGCGGCCAATGATTCTTGAGGAACAGGTCGAGAAACTCCTGCTGATGCCCCCACTGGCATTTGTAGTAGTACTCGATCGTGTACGGAGCACCCTCGCTCGACTGCGCCGGCGCCCCCTGCGCGAAGAGCGAAGTGGAAAGGCCGGCAACCATTGCCAGCATCACTATTGCGAGCAGAATCCTGCGCATATTACTCCCTCCAACATCTCGGTGAGGTTTCAGAATACTACTGCCGCGAAGCAATAACGCCCGACAATGGACGCAGTGCACACCCAAGAGGGGGTGCCCGATTACAGGAACTATTTCGAATTTAATGGCCGGATATTCAGTGGCCGGATGTAAGTCCGTACCCAAATCGCGAACTCCGCTTCCGGCATCGATCCTTCCGCCACGGCCAGCATGGTGGCCACGCCAATCTCGTCACCCGCGATCAGCTCGTATTCATTCTTCAGCAGAAAAGTTTCAGCCACCACCCACGCCGTGCGCTTGTTTCCATCCAGGAACGCGTGATTGCGGGCAATGCCGACTACGTAGGCGGCGGCAAGATCGGCGATGTCAGGATTCCCGTACGCCGCAAGGTTCTGCGGCCGCGCCAGCGCTGAAAGGAGCAGAGACAAATCCCTCACTCCCGCCAATCCCCCGTGTTCCGCAATCTGTTCGTCGTGAATGGCGAGAACGGAGCCATCTTTGATCCATCGCCAGGCCGGAGCCGTCACTTGGCGAGCTCGCGAAGTAGATCGCGGCGCTTCCGCATCACCTTGCGCGCCAAGGCCATGTCCTCTTCAAACTCGGGATCGTATGGTGTAATGCGGAGCCCATCCGGCGCCTCGGTGAGAAACACCGAGTCACCCTTCGCCACCTTCAGCAGCGCAAGCGCCTCCTTCGGCAGCACAATTCCCGCCGAACTCCCGATTGTTGTCACTTTGAGCTTGATCATCGCTCG
This sequence comes from uncultured Acidobacteriaceae bacterium, assembly GCA_963796785.1. Classification (GTDB taxonomy): domain Bacteria; phylum Acidobacteriota; class Terriglobia; order Terriglobales; family Acidobacteriaceae; genus Telmatobacter. The sequence continues at coordinate 423,548 of CAWCMW010000002.1, forward strand.
CCTCCATTCTAATCATTATAACAAATGTTAGAATAAGGCGACCGAAAAGCCCCGGCTCCCCGAAAATCGCCAGCCAATGTCCCTTTTCAAATCCGGTGCAGCTGGATCACCTCGGCATAGACCATCCCCGCTGAATACGTGGCCAGGAAGGGTGCCACTTCCTCTGGCTTGCCCTGGATCAGCACATCGGTATCGATGGATGAATTGGCGCCTTTCGCGACGGATGCGCCGAACTGAAGATTGATGTCTCTGAGTCCGCCACCTACGCTCTTGCGCAGCATGAGGGTAGTGTCGAAGGTGTCGTATTCCAGGGTATTGTCAGTCAGCACCACGCGGGTAATAGTCCAGCAGCCATTCGGCGCATCGTCGGCGGAGGGTGGACTGAAGAGGAACGCGCTGCATGCCGATGGGTTTTCTGCCAGCAACGTGCCGCCCGCTTTGGCCAGATAAAAAGTCGACCCGCTGCCGTTTTTCGTTATATCGTCGCCCGTCAGCGACTGATACGAAGAATTGTCTCCGGGTTTGATCACCGCATAGAGCTTGCCATCCGGCGTTGCCCAGCTGCCAACAATGCGGTTGTCAACAACGGAGGGCAGTGGATTCTCCAGAACGACATAGTTGCAGCCACAGAGATACAGCGCAACCACTCCAAATACGCCCAACAGCAGCCTTGTGCCCCGCGATCGCATACTGACCCCCTTCCGTTCAGTCCCGCTCGGTTTCCTCGAGATGCCCAGAGTAATACATAAGAACTTGTTTCGGCTGCAAAAAAAAACGGCCCGTTTTTAGGGGGCCAAGTTGCCTTGGTTCTCTCGCAGCATGCAGAGAGCGCCCGTCTACCCGGACCACATTCTCGCCATGGTGCATTGCTTCAGGTTCTATCAATAATCAACTTCGCGCCGGAGAATCGGAATGCTAACCTGGGCGCTCGTTTCAGTCGTAAAGTCTGAGGCAAGCATAAGCCGGAAACCCCCGCGAATCAGAGCCTATCGTACGTGCACATCGCCGCGGTGTCGATCGTCACCTTGTCCTTGCTCGAAAAGATGTAGGTCACATGGTATTCAATGCCCGCATCGGTCAGCACGTACACGGTGGCCGGAAACTTGGTTGAGTCACCGGTCACGAAGGTCACCGCAATGGTCGACTGCGTTCCATTCCAGGCCACCTGCGTCACTGCCTTGTCTGTATAAGTCATCGAAGTGTTGCATCCGGTCGCGCCCGAAGCCAGCTTCCACTTCCCAATCAGCAGGTTTGCAGACTCTCCGCCGCTGGCCTCTGCGACAGTCAGAAACAGAAGAACTGCAATCAAGCTCAACGTCTTCTTCATAGTGGATTCCTCACGGACAGCGGTTATCGAAACAATTCGTGTCCAGGCGAGGGTCTGTCCACCCGGTGCTTCCTATTCGGAGTAGTAGAGTTCCCAGACTACTCTTTCCGTGACAAAAAAAACGGCCCCCGTGTTCACGGGGGCCAAGTTGCCTTGGTTCTCTCGCGTTGCGAGAGCTTTTTTGGCGGCCTACGGCGGGGTGGCCGTTGGCGCGAGTGCAGAGCCTCGGGGGAGGAGTTGGCCGCTAATTACGGCTGCTCCGCGCCTCCTGGGGCAGGAGCGCTTTGGGGTGACGCTGCTGCCTGGGCCGCCAAACTGTTTTCCATCACACTCAGATGCACACTGCTGAACCGTATCCGCTCCGGCTTTTGGTTTTGAGTCTGATCGCCGGTTGCGGTGGAGGCCATCTCAACTTCGTTGCCGAGGGCCACAGAGTGCATGCGGTAGACGGGAATCTGATGTTCCGCTACAAGATAGCGCTTGACTGCTTCCGACAAGCGCTCGGAACTTTGAATGCCTGCGCTTCCCGCCATCGGCGAGTGCGCTTCGATTTCCAGGATGTAGCCTTCATGCCCGGTCAGGCTTGAGGCCAGTTGATCCAGCGCCGCCTTCGAATCTGAAGTCAGCACCGGGCTGGAGCCGCGGAACTTGATCACCAGGTCCGACGCCTGGTGATATTGATCCAGGCCGTTCACTGTGGTATTGATCTGGTTCACGTGGTTCGATGCGTTTTGCGCAGCGCCGTTGGCGTTCTGCGCCTCGGTGTTGGCGTTCATTGCCAACTCGTTCGCCGCATCGGCCGAAGTCTGAGCCTTCCGGATCCCCGCCTGTGCCCGTTCATCCACGTCCTTGATGTACGCGGCATTCTTGGCGTTCACTTCATCCAGTTCGCTCAAACGGTCGTTGATCGGATCGATCTGCCTCTTCACCCACTTCTTGCGGGCGAAGGGATAGATCCGGCCCCAGAACCCCTCCTTCGCGGGGGTCAAGGGCTTTTCGGTTGCTGGCATGGGGGAGGGCTGAGCTTGTGTGTCTGTAGAAGTCGTTGTGGTCTGGCTTGAAACCCCAGACGAGGTCCCGGTGTTGACTTGGTCCTGAGCCCAAACGGGAATTGCAATTGCAGCTGCCAACGCAAATACAGCCAGTTGGCGCGGGAAGAGTTTTGTTTCACTCGCAGATATTTTCATGAGGTTGAACCCCTTTTTGGCTCGCGGCATTGAGTCGCCGCGGGAATGAGCGCTGCTGTCCGCTCGCCCTGTTAAAAGCACGATCGCTGCCAAAGAAGGAGCCTGGCTTGGAAATCTACTATCTGTCTGAAAATAGGGATGTTAACTTTTTCGGCATGGGCGCTCAACTGGACCAATTCAAGCCCTGTATACCGCTGTTTGCGCGTAATTTTTGCACCTTCGCGTAGTTTCTACCCTGTCGCGAAGGATATGACTTATTCAGGTCGACATTGGCGCTACTTTGTATCGGCGTGAATGACCCGAATCTCAGGGAAAGCGCCGTCCCAATCCTGGGCCACTGTGTCGAAAATCAGCCGGAAGTCCGCGCTGTCTCCAGGCTTCAGCGGCGCGGCTGACACCGGCTCAACATCTACATATGGCTCGCGCGTGCGAATCAGGTTCAGCGCCTGGGTTTCGTTCTGCGCTACTTCGTGTGCCGGATCGCGGAACAACACCTGCACCGTAATTCCTGTTACCGTCCGGCTGCCGGTATTCGCGATCGACCCGTCGACATAAGTCACTTTGCCGCCGGCCAGGTTTGCTGACTCGCTCATGTGCAGATTGCTGATCGGCAAGTTGCCTGCGTAGGTATCGAGCGCCGCCGAGATCGGCGTCACTGTCGGCGCGCCCTTTCCATGTTCGTAATACAGCACCAGTCCAATCGCAATGGCCAGCACGATGACCGCGGCCACGATGATCGGCAGCCAGTTGCGCTCCTCTGCCGCTTGCGGACGAATCAATTGTGGACCTGTGCTCACGAGCGCGATTGTACACCCGATTCTGTTGGCCTCGTCGCGGTACTTGCCGCCTTCAAAGTGGTCGCGTGCAAGCCTCGCTGAATGTCTCATGACTGCACCGGACCCGTTTAACAAATCGTCATCCTTGTTTGAATCCAACAAGTGCTTTGCGCGTCTAACGGGCATCGAAGTGTTAAGAGGGACTTGCACTTCCGCGTGTCGGATCTGGCACAGCCTCAGGATGCTTCGCGAATCGAGAAAGCTGGGTTCTTCAATAACGAAACCAGCAACGTGATCGAAGCGTAAACCAATGTGAAAGGCATTCTTGAAAGGCAGGCCGCCGATGCACACCTCCCCGAATCACGCCATCACCTCGCCGTCCACTTCGTCCGCTGCTTTTCCTCAGTCCAGGCCAGCTTCAGAGCGGGCTTACCAGGGACTCACTATCGCAGCAATGCTCCTGATTCTCGCCAGCATCCTTTTGGTCTAGAATTCTCTGCTCAGGCCTTGCCGGCATTTCGCAGCACACAATCCCAACGGCGGCTGCGCGAAAGTCGCCACTGCGATGGTTTGAATGCGGCTGGAAGTGAAGAAACCTCGACCTCGCACTCCGAGGGCTAATAGCTAGAGGCTAGAAGCTTAAAGCTGTCTGTCTCACCCAAACCGCGCCCGCTTGATTTGAGTCGTCCGGCAATCCTTCCCGGTCATCCTCACCCGGATGCACATCTCCGCGAGCCGCGACAGCATGCGGTCTCCGATCCGGTCGCCCAGCGTCGCCTCGCGAGCCGCGCGCTCCGGGTCGCTCATTCCTCCCCCGCCCGCCGGCATGTCCGCGTAGTTCGTCGTGATGATCGTTGTCTGCCGGTCGTTGTAGCGCGTATTCAGAATCAGCGCCACCGTATCCCACACCCATTCGTTGGGTTTTTGCGCGCCCAGGTCGTCCAGCACCAGCACCTCGGCGGCAAACACCGGCTTCAGCAGCTCCAGCTCCGTGGTCCGCACCTCGGGGTTGTAGCTGTTCTGGATGCTCTTCAGCAGCTCGCGGTAATCGCAGAACAGCCCCTTTGCGCCGCGCTCCCGCACCAACCGCTGCAGCACGCCCACCGCCAGGTGCGTCTTGCCCACGCCCATCGAGCCGGTAAACAGCAACCCCTTGCCCGCCGTTCCCGCCGGATATTCCTCTACAAATCGCCGCGACGTCAGCAGTCCCTCCGCCAGCGACCGGTCGGCTTCGTGGTAAATCTCGAATGTGTCCAGCGTGCAGTCCTTGTACCGTGCCGGAATTTGCGCCGCCTGAATCCGCCGCAGCTCCCGTTCCGCTTCCTGGCACGTGCACTCGCGGCTCACCCAATTCCCGGCCGCATCCATCCCCCGAACCAGGCCCGTTCCCTCGCAAATCTTGCAAACTGTCATCTCGTTTTCCAGCCTAGCTCATCTGGCTTCGCGTACACCCGGTGCACGCCCCGTGACCGAATGTGGAAAAGGAGTGGCCTCCGCGTAAACACGTCGCCTCTTTGCTTGCGGCAATGTCGTTCGCTCGCACGTTTCTTCGTTCCCTCGGTCCCTTGTTTCCCTCGCTCCCTGTCCCTCTGCTACCTTGAATCTGGCGCTTCCTCCCCCTTAATCCAGCTCGTTCCCAACCCCGCTACACTGGAGCTCCGCTGTGGACCTGATTGACCGCCTTGCTGAACACAAAACGCTCACCGCCGCGCCGCGCGAGGAGCTTGCCTGGCTTGCTGCGCACGGCACTCTTCGCACTCTCGCTCCCGGCGAAATCCTTTCTCACAAAGCCACCGCGGTCGAGGGCCTCTACATCATTCTTTCCGGCCATTTGTCGCTCTCCGTTGACCGTGGCTCCGGTCCCCAGAAGGTAATCGATTGGCGCGCCGGAGAAATCAGCGGCATTCTTCCTTTCTCGCGTATGGCCACGGCCCCGGGCGATGCCATCGCCGAGGAGCCCACTGAAGTGCTCGCCATCCGCCGCGAAGAACTCCGCGAGCTTACGCGCGAGTGCTACGCCGTCACTGCCATCCTTGTCCACATCATGCTTGACCGCGCGCGCCTGTTTACGTCGAGCGATTTGCAGAACGAGAAAATGATCTCGCTCGGCAAACTCTCTGCCGGTCTCGCCCACGAGCTCAACAATCCCGCCTCTGCTATCGAGCGCAGCACGGCGTCCCTCAGCGACCGGCTTGAAGAAGCGGAGTCGGCGACGCTCGCCCTCGGTGCGGCTCGCCTCGATGAAACGCAGCTTTCCGCCGTCGATGGAATTCGCAATGCCTGCCTGGCTCGCGCGCCGCAAGGTGTCCGCTCTCCGCTTCAGCAGGCTGAGCGCGAAGAGGCCATCGCCGACTGGCTGTCTGATCATGGGCTCGTCACGGCCAACTCTGACGTTCTTGCCGATACGCCCGTTACCTTTGAAGCTCTCGATCAACTTGCCGCAACCGTCCAAGGCCCGGCTCTCGATGCCGTCATTCGCTGGGCCGCGGCCGGGTGCGCCGTGCGCGGTCTCGCTTCGGAAATTCAAGAAGCCGCCATGCGTATCTCCGGCCTCGTCATGGCCATCAAGGGATTCACGCACATGGATCAGGCGATGGTCGCCGAGCCGGTGGATCTCGGCCCCAACCTCAGCAACACCGTCATTGTCATGCGAGCCAAGGCCCGTCAAAAATCAGCCGAGGTCGCCATCGAATTGGAGCCGGGTCTGCCGCGGGTGCGCGGTTTTGCCGGCGAGCTCAATCAGGTTTGGGGAAACCTCATCGACAATGCGCTGGATGCGATCCAGAACGGCGGGCGGCTGGTCGTCAATGCACGCCGCGACGGTCAGCGCGTCGTCGTGCGCATCGTCGACAACGGGCCCGGCATTCCGCCGCAGATCCTTTCACGCATCTTCGATCCATTCTTTACCACCAAGCCCATGGGGCAGGGAACCGGTCTCGGTCTCGACATTGTCCGACGCCTCGTACTTCACAACGACGGAAACATCGAAGTCGATTCCAAGCCGGGCTGCACCGAGTTCCGCGTTGCGCTGCCCATCGCCGATCCCGAAAGCACGGTGCCTGCGCAATGAACAAGCCGGTCCTGCTCATCGTGGACGACGATCCACAGGTTCTCGCCGCCGTTCGCCGCGACCTCCGCTCCCGCTATCGCGAGAACTACACCGTCATCAGCGCGCCGTCGGGCGAGGAAGCGCTCAGCGCAATGCGTGAGCTTAAGAGCCGTGGCGATTCGCTGGCCTTGATCATTTGCGATCAGCGCATGCCGGGCATGATGGGCAGCGAGGTGCTCGCCCAGTCGCGCTCCATTTATCCGCTCGCCCGCCGCGTTCTGCTCACCGCGTATTCTGACATCGACGCCGCGGTCAAGGCCATCAACGAGGCCCACCTCGATCACTATCTTTCCAAGCCCTGGCAGCCACCCGAAGAACGCCTCTTTCCTGTTGTCGACGATTTGCTCGACGATTGGCAGGCCGAATATCTGCCTGAAGCCAAGGGTCTTCGCCTTGTCGGTTTCCAGTGGTCTCCTCAATCGCACGCCATCAAGGATTTCCTCGCCAGCAATCTCATTCCCTATCGCTGGCTCGATGTCTCGCGCGACGCGGACGCCCGCGTGCTGCTTGACGCAGCCGGAGTTACGAACGAAGAGCTTCCCGCGCTGTTCTTTGACGATGGCTCGCCCGTCTTGCGCAATCCCGATCCGCGCCAGGTCGCCGAGCGCCTTGGCAAACCGCTTGTTGCCGCCTTCGACGTCTACGACCTGGCGATCGTCGGTGCAGGCCCCGCCGGACTTGCCGCCGCAGTGTACGGCGCGTCTGAAGGTCTGCGCACGCTCTTGCTCGACCGTCATGCACCCGGCGGTCAGGCCGGATCGAGCTCCCGCATCGAAAACTATCTTGGATTTCCTGCCGGCGTCAGCGGCAGCGAGCTCACGCGCCGTGCTATCACTCAGGCGCAGCGCCTCGGCGCCGAGTTCCTTGCGCCGCTTGAGGTCACCGGCGTCTCCATCGACGGCGGCTACAAGACCCTTTCGCTCAGCGATGGCCGCAAGATTGTCACCCGTGCATTGCTCGCGGCGACTGGTATGTCGTATCGCGAGCATCCAGCGCCCGGCATCAAGGAGCACACCGGCGCCGGCGTCTACTACGGCGCTGCCACCACTGAGGCAGCGGCCTTTCGCGATCGTCATGTGACAGTCGTCGGTGGTGGAAACTCCGCCGGCCAGGGTGCGATCTATCTCGCCCGCTATGCGACGGAAGTCGACATTGTCATTCGCCGCGATAGCCTCCGCGATACCATGTCGCAATATCTCATCGAACAGATCGAGAAAACTCCCAACATTCACCTGCGCTCCCAAACGGAAATTGAAAAAGTCGAAGGCGACGGCCACGTCGAGCGTGTCGTCTTCAAATCCCTCATCAACGGAACAACCGAGTCGCATCCCGCCGACGCGCTCTTCATCTTCATCGGCACGCGTCCGCGCAACGACTGGCTTCCGCCTGAAGTTCTCTGTGACGAAAAAGGATTTGTGCTCACGGGTCGCGACCTGATGGCCGCTGAAGGCTACACGCGCATTTGGAAGGAGCAGCGCGAACCGCTGCATGCTCGAAACCAGCGTTCCTGGAGTATTCGCTGCTGGGGACCTTCGCGCGGGCGCGATGAACCGCGTTGCCTCAGCGGTCGGCGAAGGATCGATGGTCGTCCGCCTCGTGCACGAATATCTCGCCCTCACCTAATTCTTGGGGTGCCCCATCCGAGCTCCGCTTGGGTGGGGAATCGCACTCAGTCGCAAACCAGCGCGCCATCCGGAAAAACCTGCTCTTCCGTTTCTTCCGGCTCGCCCGTATCGCCCGCCTCAATCATCGGCACAAAGAACCGTTCTACCTCGCCCAGCACATCCGACCCTGTCCGCGCGTGGTAGATCGCCGCGCGCAGCTTTGCTCCGCCCGGCACGCCGTGCGTGAACCACGTGGCGAACTGCTTCATCTTGCCCTCTGGGTCGCCCATCCTCGCATCGCGCGGCAGATCCTTGGTCGCTTCGGCTTCGGCCAGCAGCATCTCAAAATACGCGCGAATCATTCTGTACCGATCTTCGATTCGTCGCCTTCTCGTAGCTGCCCGTCGCCGTGTACTGCGCAATCTGGCGGAAGATCCACGGATTCGCCGGCGCCGCTCGCCCGATCATCACCGCGTCGCATCCCGTCTCGGCCACCATCGCCGCCGCGTCCTCCGGCGTGCGCACGTCTCCGTTGCCCATCACCGGGATCTTCACCGCTTGCTTCACTTGCGCAATCCATTGCCACTGCGCCTGCCCACTGTAGCCCTGTTCGCGCGTTCGTGCATGCAGTGCCAGCCCGTTCAGCCCCTCGGCCTCGGCCATCCGCGCCAGCTCCACGCATACAATCTGCGAGTCGTTCCATCCCATGCGGAACTTCACGGTGAAGGGAATCGTCACCGCCTTCCGAATCGCCTTGAAGATTTCGCCGATCTTCGGCAGATCCCGCAGCAGTCCCGATCCTCCATTGCAACCCACCACGCGCTTTGCCGGGCAACCGAGATTCAAGTCGACCGTGTCGAAGCCTGTCTCCTCAACGATCCGCGCGGCCTCCGCCAGTGTCTCAGCATTCGATCCGAAAAGTTGCGCCCCGATCGGATGCTCATCGTCGTAGAACGTCAGGTAGCGCTTCCGCTTCGTCTCCCGCATCCGCGCCAGACCATCCGCCGACGTGAACTCCGTCATGATCAGCCCGCACCCCGACTCCACATTCGAGATCGCCGCATCAACGGTTTCAGTCTCTGATCTCTGTTCTCTGTTCTCTGTATTTTGATCATTGTCGGGTGCCCCATCCAAGCTCTCGCTTGGGTGGGATCAGGAGATTTGGGTTCGCCGGGTTTAGAATCCGGCGCCTGGGATTGTGGGTGCCCCACCCTCGCCACGTCTTTGTTTTTGTGGCTAGGGTGGGATTCAGATGCTCCCGAGGTCGAAAACGCACTCGCATGCCGTATAAATCTCCGGAACACCGTATCGGTCACGCCGGCCATCGGCGCCAGCACCGTCGCCGGCCGCACCACCACCGCTCCCAGGCGCACCTCCGCCGGAACCCGCGCCTCCGCGGGCATCGCGTGCTCCACTGGGTTGTCCCAGTCCTTGTTTACCGTGAATCCGCGTCCTGCCATGGCGCCGTGGCTTTCCTCGCACTACAGATAAATTCCGCGTTCAGCATTGCACATGCTAGTTTCTAGGAGCTAGAGGCTGCCTTTTCCCCCAGACAAACGTAAGCCCCCGCCGCGGCGGAGGCTCGTCCCATCCTATGGGTGCCCCTGGTCTCGATTCTGAGACCAGGGAATCTCGGCTTACTTCGCCGCTGCAATCGCCTTGTCGCTCTTCGCGTACTTCCGCCGGAACCGTTCTACGCGTCCCGCAGTATCCACCAGCCTCTGCTTGCCCGTAAAGAACGGGTGGCAAACCGAGCAGATTTCCACGTGAATGTCGCCCTTGTGTGTCGACCGCGTCTCAAAGTTGCTTCCGCAGGCGCACATCACTCGCACCGCGGCGTAATTGGGATGAATCTTTTCCTTCGGCATCGCTCGAAATACTCGCTTTCCCTGCAATTCGTCTCTCTCCATATTGTAGGGGGATTCGCCCGCTTGCGCAATTCCGGGGCAGGGAACTGCAAATGCAGCTTTTAGCCGCTAGCCGCTAGCTCCTAGCTTTTAGCTCGCCTTGCAGTGTCTTACCTCTTCCGCTGAACCACAAAGCTCCGCCAGCACGAACAAGCTAAGAGCTAACGGCTAAAGGCTAATAGCTGCTTTACCGAAAATCCCTTGACCTAACTTCGATCCTCGTCACCTCCAGCGGCACAATTCGCTGCGCCTTCACGTGAATCACGCCTTCCTGGTTCTGTACCGGCCCCTCAATGCGGAGAAACCGGTTCCGCGTCACCACCACCCGGTCGCGCTCAAAAACATCCGGCGTCAGAATCACATTCGCAATTCCCGTCTCGTCCTCCACCGACAAAAACACAAACCCCTTCGCCGTGCCCGGCCGCTGCCGCGCAATCACGCATCCGGCAATCGCCACCGCGCCTGCCGCTCTTCAACGCCTCCAGTTCCTTCGCTGCAAAAACTCCCTCCGCCCGCAACTCCTCGCGGTGATACGCCATCGGATGCCGCCCCGTCGTCAGCCCCGTCCCCGCATAATCCGCCGCCAGCCGCTCCTCCGTCGTCATCTGCCTCAGCGGCATCGCTGCTCCGGAAGTTTTTCCGTGCCCCACTAGCCCGCCGGAATCTTTTTCGTTTCCTATCTCTGCGGGTGCCCCATCCTTCGCGCCGCGCAGAGTGGAATTCGCTGACTCGCTCTCACGATGGGTGCCCCCGGTCCCTCGCTTTTGGGGACCGGGGATGCTGACTCGCTGACCCGCCGGGTGCCCCACGTCTCGATTTTGAGACGTGGGATCGCACGAACCCCGCTCGCTGACTTGCTGGCTTGCTGACTCGCTGACTGGCTGTTCTGCCGCCCCTCGCAGTAGCGGCCCCACCGGCCTTCCCGCCCACTCCACCTGCCACAGCGCATCGCGCCTGTGCTCCACTTCGCCCAGCGAATTCAGTGCTCCAATCTGCGCCAGCGCCACCAATTCTTTCCGATTCAGCTCCGGCACGCGCCGCGTCAAATCGTCCACGCATGCAAACCCTCCCGCGCCGCGCGCCGCAATCAGAGCCTCCGCCGACGCCTGCCGCAATCCCTTCGCATAATTCATTCCCATCCGCAGCGAAACCGACCCATCCTCTTCCTTCTCCAAACTGCACAGCCACTCCGATCGCTGCACGTCAATCGGCCGCACCCGCAGCCCATGCCGCTGCGCATCCTTCACCAGCACCGCCGGCGCATAAAATCCCATCGGCTGGTTGTTCAGCAACCCGCACGTGAACGCCGCCAGAAAATGCACCTTCAGATACGCCGATGCATACGCGATCAGCGCGAAGCTCGCCGCGTGGCTCTCGGGAAATCCGTACATCGCAAACGACGAAATCCCCTGCACAATGTTGTCCTGCGCCGCAGCATCCACGCCGTTGCGCGTCATCCCATCGCGCAGCCGTCCCTCCAGGTCTTTCATCCGCTGCATCGACCGCCGCATGCCCACCGCGCGCCGCAGTTCTTCAGCCTCGGCGCCTGTAAAGCTCGCCACCACCATCGCCATGCGCAGCAGTTGTTCCTGGAACAGTGGCACGCCCAGCGTTCGCTTCAGCACCGGCTCCAGCAGCGGATGCGGATACGTCACTTCCTCCTTGCCCTGCCTGCGCCTCATATATGGATGCATCATCTTGCCCACAATCGGCCCCGGCCGGATGATCGCCACCTGCACGACCAGGTCGTAAAAACGCACCGGCGCATTGTGCGGAATCGACGCCATCTGCGCGCGGCTCTCCACCTGGAACATGCCCACTGTGTCCGCCTTGCACAGCGTTTCGTACACCACCGGATCCTCCGGCAGCAGCGCCAAATCCACCTGCTTGCCGTAGTGCCGCGGAATCAGCTCAATCGTCTCCTTCACCGCCGCCAGCATTCCCAGTCCCAGCAGGTCCACCTTGATCAGCCCCATGTCCGCGCAATCTTCCTTGTCCCACTGGATCACCGTCTCGTCCCGGCATCGACGCGCGCTCAATCGGCACCACTCGATTCAGCATCCCCGCGCAGATCACCATGCCGCCCGAGTGCTGACCCAGGTGCCGCGGCAGATCCTTCATGCGCAGGCACAAATCGAGATACCGCGCAATCCGCGGATGCCGCACATCGAATCCCGCCTGCGCAAAATGTTTCTCCATCGTGTCGTTCGGGCCGCGCCACTCCCAGTGCCCCATCAACCCCGAAAGCCGCGCCGACTGCTCCTCCTCGAATCCCAGCGCCTTGCCCACCTCGCGCGCCGCCGACCGCCCGCGATACGTGATCACGTTCGCCGTCATCGCCGAGCCCAGCGCGCCATAGCGCTCATACACGTACTGGATCACCTGCTCGCGCTCGTCGCCCGATGCCAGATCGAGATCGATATCCGGCCACTCGCCGCGGTTCTCGCTCAGGAATCGCTCGAACAAAAGCTCCATCCCCACCGGATCAACCGCCGTAAGCTCCAGCGCATAGCACACCGCCGAATTCGCCGCCGACCCGCGCCCCTGCACCAGAAATCCCCGCCACTGGCAGTAGCGAATAATGTCCCACACGATCAGGAAGTACCCGGCGAATCCCAGCTTCGCAATCAGCGCCAACTCGTGCTTCACCTGCGCCCGCGCCTTCGCAAGCAGATGCCGCTTCGCCGGCGATCCATACCGCTTGCGCACGCCCTCCTCCACGCGCTTGGCCAGAAAGCTGTCCATCGTCTCGCCTTCCGGCATCGGATAATGCGGAAATTCGTAGCCCAGATTTGCGAGCGTGAATTCGAGCCGCTCGCTCACAATGCGCGTGTTCGCGATCGCCTCGGGAATATCGCTGAACAGCGCCGCCATCTCGCGTGCCGTGCGCAAGTGCCGCGCATCGTTGCGCGCGAGCAATCGCCCAGCCTGATCAAGCGTCACATGATGCCGGATCGCTGTGAACACATCGAGCATCTCGCGGTCTTTCTCTTCGGCATAGCGCACGCCGTTGGTCGCAATCACCGGCAGGCCCAGGCTCTCCGCCATGCTGAGCAGTGATTGGTTTCTGCACTCCTCTTCGCGCTCCTGGTGCCGCTGCAATTCCATGATACAAATTGCCGCGCCCGAAAATCGCCGCCAGCCGCTCGGCTGTCTTCCGTGCCTCGCATTCTCCGCCGCGCGCGAGCGCCGCCGCCAGCGGTCCTTCCTCGCCGCCCGTCAGGCAAATCAGCCCATTCGAAAATTCCTCAAGGTCCTCAACCGTCGCCGCGCCCTCCGCCTTCGTCGCCTCGCGCATCTTGAAGCGCGTAATCAGTTGGCACAGATTCTGGTAGCCCACCTGCGACGCGCACAGCAGCACCACACGCGCCGGCTCCGGCGGAAATTGATGCGGCAGCCATCCCGGTGGTGTCGCGCGGCTGCCGAACGAAGACACTGCAATCTCCGCGCCGATGTGCGCCTTCACTTGGCACGGTTGCGCGGCCGTATGAAAGCGCGCCGCGCCGTACACGCCGTTTCGGTCGGCCAGCGCAATCGCCGGCATCTCCAGCTCCACTGCGCGCTGGATCAACTGCTCCGGCAGCGTCGCCCCGCCAAGAAAGCTGAATGCGCTCGTAGCGTGCAGTTCAATGTATTCGCAACGATTCGTGTTCGTTGGTGGTTTTCGCTTGTCATCCTGAGCGAGGTCGCTTGGGCGACCGAGTCGAAGGATCTGTGGTTGTTCTTTGTCGGTTTGTTCTACAGACTTCAATACAGGCGGCCTGTACGCATCATTCGGATGGCAAACCGGCGTCCCCGGTGAGCGCGTATTTGGAACCGAGCGCGTACTCGGAGTCGAATGCCGATTCGGAATATCGTTGCTCTGGTCAGTCGTAGAACGCCTCCAGCCGCCACGCATTCCGCGCACGATCGTGAACCAGCAAACACGCAATCGTCGCGCAGCCACTTCCTGTTGGGTGCTTGTCATCCTGAGCGAAGCCCTGCGCAGCAGGGCGGAGTCGAAGGATCTGCGGTTGCCTTTCTCTTGCAGGCAAGACATTTCTTTTTAAGCTGTCGCCGGCGCTGGCTCCCCCATCGTGGGCAAAATGATCATCGGTAAGTTTTGTATCAGGGTACGGCTGGTAGGTCGGGGCTTTAGCCCCGACGCCGTTACCCTCCGCAAAATGATTGTGGGCTTTAGCCCCTGAGGGAAGTGTTTCCTCGCGCACCGCCAGCACATCCCACTCCTCCGCGTCCCACGCGTTCAGTTCCCACCAGCAACCGCTCGTCTTCCACGGTCCGTACGCCGCCGCAATCTCGTACGAATTTTCCTGGTCGCGAAAAACTACTGGCTTCGCCGCGAGCACCGTCACCCGCACCACCCGCGCCGGCCTCACCCGCCGCAGCGCAATCCGCGTGCCTCGATCATGGGTGCCCCATCCAAGCTTTGCTTGGGTGGGATAGGAACCAGTGTCTGCGCAGGAGCGCTTATGGGTGCGGGTGCCCCCGGTCCCTCGCATTTGGGGACCGGGGATGGCAAACCCCTCCATCCGGAATCCCTCCGCGCGATGTGTGTCTTCGAGCACTGGCGACCCCACGCGCTCCTCGCCCACCATCGCTCGCAATCGCGCCAGCGTCACATCCAGCCGCGAGGGCTCAGGCGTCTGCGGCGCAAACAATCCCAGCTGCACCTTGCTCTGCGCTCCCGCCTCCGCGCGCAGCGTGAGCCGAACCACCGCTGCCTGCGGCGGATGCGCTCCGATCTCCAGTTGCAGCAGCTTCAGCAGAAATTTCCGGTCGATCGTCGGCACCGCCGGCCGGATCGCGCAATCATGCGTCCCTCCGCCTTCGAGTCCCATCTCGGCCGTCAGCGAGCGCAGCGCCAGCGCCCGTCCCGCGGCCCGCGTCGCCAGGCAATCGATCATCCGCGCGCCCACAAACAGCAGGGAATCGATCTGCTCCACCGGCGTCTCAAACTCGCAAAACTCCTCGAGAGCAAACACGGTTTCGATCGGCTCGAACGTATGTTCCTGCTTGCCACGCGCCAGCGCCAGCCACGCTCGCGCATTCGGCCCCATCCGTGCCACCAGATCCGCCTCAGGCAGCGCAGCCAGCTCGCCCAGCGTGCCAATGCCCCACAGCGCAAAGGTCGCCGCGTACTCATCCTCCAGATTCAATGCCGCAACAGGCAGCGTGGCCAGCGCCTCCGCGCCATCGGCAATCACCGCGATCCCGCGTATGCTCGCTGCCTTCATCCGCGCAGTGTCGAAATTCGCACTCACCGCAATCGAAGCGCGAAATCCCGCCTGAGCTAGCTCATCCCTTAGCCGCTCCGCCAACTGTGCCGGCGGCCCAAACAGCCGCTCCGTTCCCGTAATGTCCAGCACAAACGCGCACGCCGTTCCGCCGACTTCGTCACTGCAGTCGGCTTCGCTCACCCCGGTTGCATGAAGCGCGTTTTGAAAGGCAGGGGCTTTAGCTTGAAGGGTACGGGCTTTAGCCCGTACGTTCGACTCGCCAAAATGGTTTGGGGCTTTAGCCCCTGAGGTCGCTCTCTGCGATCGACCAACATGACGGATGCAACCGGCGCCGCATACCTCCTCAATCCGCGGAGAAAATTTCGCGACGCACTCGAGCATCACCGCACGCGCCGCTGCCTCGCTCTCCGCCGAACGCTTCAGCAAGCGCAGCCCAGGCATGCTCTCCGCTTCGAGTCTCGTCATTCCCGCCGCTGCGCCCATCCTTTCAGCCAGCCGGTTCAGCGAGCAGACCCACTCCTCTGGCGCGCGCCCATCCAGCACCACCACCGGCTCCGTCTGCCAATCCGTCCGCAGCCGCAGCAATGCCTGCGCGGGAAACTCCGCCGCCCATGCGCATACATAGAGGCTCATGCGCGCTTCTCCTGATCCCACGCCGCGTTCGCCTGCCAAGTCGCGGCCGGCGGCTTTCTGGTCGTAATTTCAATGGGAGCCTGCCGCTCTCTCTCGCGCCGCACTTGAAATTCAAAGCCGCGCAGCACCATCCCGCCCCCCGGCTCCACGCGTCGCGCTGCGCACTCCAGCACAACCGCCGCCGCTGACTGCGCATACCCTCGCGTGCCGAGCACAGACCAAGGCTGCACTGCGTCCTCTCCGCCGCCTGCCTGTAGCGGAACCACGTCGCCAGCGGAATCCTCGTCGCCTGCTCCGGCGCCGTATCGCCCAGGTCCATCACAATCGCCGCAAACCCGCCTGCCTGTAGCAGCAGATCCGTCGCCCGCAATCCCTGCTCGAGTCGCGCCCATGCTGGGCTCACCCACGATTTGCGTATGCTCTCGGTCCGCGCGTCCCGCCTGCCAGCCGGTTGCCCCATCCTTTTCGCAGCTTGATCGCGATAAGGGTGGGAAGACGCGCATCTTACCCACAACACCTGCCTCAGCCGCACCCCGTTCGCTGCCGCCGACTCCGGATCGAACGCGTCGTTCACGTCCACCCACGCGCACGCCCGTTCCTCCGCCGTCCTCTGCGCCACAAACTGGAGCGCCAGGCTCGTCCGTCCCGACGACGCGGCTCCTGTCAGCTCGCTGATCGCTCCCACGGGCAGCCCGCCATGCAGCAGTTCGTCAACAGCCGCAATTCCCGTCGCCGTAACCTCGTACATAGCGCGCGGTGCAGGCGTCAGTGCCGCTGGAAACTTCCGTTCCAGCGCGTGCTCAATCTCCAAACGAAGTGCGGCGGCGGTTGGCATAGGATTCGAGGCGCTTCTAGTTTTTCGCCTTTTGTTCGCCTACTGTACCGCCAAATCACCTCGCCTGTCAAAGCCCGAAATCCACAGGTTTTTCTGTAATTTCGGCTGGCTGCATGTTCTTGCACCAGGATCGGTGCATAATCGCTATCAATGACTAACCCATATATTATCTATAGCTTGCATTCGAATAATCACCCATTTGCTCTCAACGAAGACCCCAGCCAACTCGCCAACGTGCGCACAGCGCACGCTAACTTGCTAGCTTGCTACCTCGCTAACTTGCTCCCTCAGCTACCTCGCTCCCTTGCTCCCTGTTCTTCGTCCTACCAACTCCGCCCTCGCCGCCAGCCCAATCGCCATGGCCATCACCCGGTCGTCATGCGTCCCCGCCAGCGCACCGCTGCTTCCATTCGCCATCCGCACAAAACTTCGGCACTCCCCCAGCAGCCTTCGGCTCTGGAACCGATCCGGCTCCTCCACCAGCGCCGCACTCAGTTGTCCGAGCATCGCCGGCCGGCTCACACTCGTCGTCAGCCAGCCCGCCTGCCCTCCCTGTTTGTAAATTCGCCCATACTTGCACGCCGTCTCCGCCAGGGCCAGCACGCCCGAGCCGTGATTGTTCCGCTCCACCACCAGCCATGCGCCGTTATATTCGGTCGCCAAATCCGTCACGACCTGCGCCAGCTCCAGCCCGCCCATGTGCCCCGCGAACTCCGCGCACTGCAAGCCGGTCTCCATCTCCAGCACCTGCGCGGCGGAGTAGTCACCCTCACTTCCGCCCCCCGCTGGATCAACCGCCACCACAAACTGTTTGCCCTTCACCGGTGGCAGCCAGATCTCCAGCTCTCCATTCCTCCGCTGCTCTACCGGCTCCGGCGCCGTCTTCATCCGCTCCTCTACCGCCGCCAGCTCAAACACGCATTCGCCGCTCGTCAAAAAGCAGCTCTCCGCGTCTTCCGCATACTCCTGCCGCGCCAGTCCGCGAAAGTCCGCGCGAATCTGTCGCCGGTACCTGATCTGCTTCAAATCGAGCTTGTGCTTCTCGATCAACTCGCGTTCTTCCTCGGTCAGGCTCGACTCGGCCACAGCCCTTGCGCGGTACCGCTCCTCCATCCACCACGGAAAAAAGTGCCGCACCATCCCCGTCTCATCGGCCTTCAGCCATTCCTCGTGAAAGCACCCGCCCACTCCCAGCGGTGTCGATTCCAGCACCATCTCTGCATCCGGCGCCATCGCCGCCCGCAATCCAGCAAGGGTCTCCACTGCATCGCCGGGCCACCGCGCCAGTTCGCTGCAATGCAGATTCTGCACCGTCAATCCCCGCCCCGCATTTCTGTCCGCCGCGCTCACCACGCGATACTCCGCGTCCATCTTCGGAAACACAATCTGCCGCACATTCGACTGACCCGTCTTAAGCGCCCCCTTGCGCATCGTCTCCGGCAGGCAGTCCACAAATCGATGCACGATCCTGAAAATCTCCTCCGCCGCCTCCTGCGTGTGCGCCACTTCCAGCGTCAGCGTTCCGGGGTGCGTTATCGTCTTCAGAAAAAATCGCGCCGCAACCCACGTCGTCATTCCCAACTGTCGCGCCTTCAGCACAATGTTTCGCTGCCCGCGTCGCCGCTCAAACTCCTCCTGCACCGCATTTGCCCGTAGCTTCTCCGGTCTCCCACTTCGCGACCGCACGACGAGCAGCTCTTCCGCACCGGCCACCAACGCCGTTTGCCCATTCAGAAACCACGGCCGCGTGTCCAGAGTCTTCCCCAGATCCTCCAATGCCTGTCTGTCTTGTTTCGCCAATCGCGACCTGAAATACTCAGCGTCCTTCTCACACGACCTCTCCGCTGCTGCCCCCACTCATCCCTCCCGCTGCGCAAATCCGGCAATTTCGCGCACTCCATCTCAGGCTTGGCGCGCAACTGCCCAGGTCGCGCGCCAAGCGAAGGCGCAGCCCGCCCCAGGCCGCACCTGCTATTTCGCTTCACCTAATGTTTGAGTTTCCCCACTCTTTAGAGCGACCACGCAATTTTGCCAACGCACCACCGTGCGCCCGGCGCGCGCCAACTTGCCAACCCGCCATCGTGAGCGCAGCGCACGCCAACTCGCTATCTCGCTTCCTCAGTCCCTACGTTACTGGTACCGAGGTCCCAGTTCCCTTGGTCCCTCGTTCCCTTGCTCCCTGTCTTTAGTACCCCCCGCACCAGTACTTGATGGTGTAAGCCGTCGACGCCGTCAGCGCCGCATTCGCCGTGATCGTGATCGCGGTCGTGCTCTCCGTCCATGTGTTGCTGGTGATCATCGCTGTTGCGCTCAGCGTCGTCACCATGCAGTTGGCCTGGTTCGTATGCGTGTTCGGAAAGCTCAGCGTTGCCAGCGTTCCTGTCGTCGGGCTGCTCCCCGTCGTCAGCTTCACCGTTCCGCTCACGCCGTCGCAAGTGTGGCTCGTAGTGCACGCAATAGTCGGCCCCGATCCCGCCGCCGCGCCCGCTGCCACGCCCATTGTCCCCGTGCCCATCATGAACTTGCCTTGCAGGTAGCCCGTCGCCGTCGTGTTCCCGCTGCCCGACACCTGCAACGCCGCAGTCGAATAATTCGAGCCGCCCTCATACACAATCAACCCGCCCGTCCCTGCCCCGCTCGTATTGTTGATCACCACAGCGTTCGCGCCCGCTCCGGCATTGATGGTCGTATTCGCGTTCGCCGGCAGAATCACCCTGTCCAGCGAATTTACTGCGTCCGTCACGCGCAGGTAGTTGCCCGCATCCTTCCGAACCTGCCACTCCGCCGTGCCCGAATAGTTGTTGAACTGCACCGCCGCAATCTGGTCCGCGCTCGTTCCCGGCTGGATGGCCATTGTCTGGCTCGCATTCGCACCGTTCTCAATCGTCACGTTGCCCTGCATCGTCGTCGCGCCCGTCAGCGTTTGCGCCCCCGTCACGTTCAACGTTCCGCTTAACGTCTCCGATGCTCCCGCCAATGTTCCGCTGACCGTGGGACCCGACAAACTCGGGCTCGTCGCCAACACCACGCTTCCGCTTCCCGTCGTCGCCGCGCTCACCGGCTGCCCGCTGCTGTTAGTTCCTAGTGCTGCCGCGCTTGCCGGAACCGCTCCACCGTTGATCTTGCTCACGGTCGTCGCGCCCTGCGTTCCAGCCACGTCGCCACTCAGGCTGCCGCTGAAACTCGTAGCCGTCGTTGCTGTCGCCGCTGTCGTCGCGTTGGCTACCGCCGTCGCGCCAATCGCGCTCACTATCTGCGCTGCAGTCGCCGCCGCCGGAGGCGCATTCGTTTGCCAGTAACCCAGACCCGTGAACGGCGTTACGCCCCCCACCGTTGCGTTGCTTCCGCTCTGGTTGTAGAACGCCGGGCTGTACTCGCTGCCCGTCTGCACGGTTCCGTCTCCTGACCCGCCGGCCACCGTGCAAGTGGTTCCAGTACACGACACTCCCGCACCAGTAAACGTGATCGCGCCGCTGTTGCCGTTGATCGAGCTCACATTGCCGGGCAGCATTCCCGGTGTCCACTTGCTCGTCGCTGCGTTCCACATCGGCACCGAGCCATTACCCGCGCCACTATTCGTCCAGTCAGCCAGGTTTACTGTGCCCAGCGGTGACCCTCCCACCTCAAAACTCGTAGCGTTCACCGCCCCGTTTACGTTCTCCGCATTCGGCCAGGGATGCACTGAAATCCACGCCAGATCGGTCGGAGTTGTCGAGGTGTAGAGGCTGAACGCCGCCGGCTGTCCCGACAATGTCGTCAGGTCGGCATCAAAGCAGGATGTTGAGTAACTCGTAGTGAGCGCCGGAGATATCGTGGCAATCTGGGTTGATCCCGTTTGCAGCCAGAAGCTCACGCTTCCACTGCCCGAGTCAGCCTTCATCCGCGTGCAGATATGAACCTTTGTCGCCGGCAGATTGGCGCCGGTACTTGATGGGCCAACTACCAATGGACCTGCACTCAAGCTACCAAATGTATACTCGCTCCCGACGGGCGCGACCAAATGAGTGCCCGTTTCGCTCGACGAATCGGCCACTACTGGAAGGCTCGTTCCAACAGTGTTGTATAGATCCTGCGGCCAAATCCACAGATCAGCCTGGTTGTTATAGGGGGTTAACTCGTTCCCATTCTCCACGAAGTCGGCAGTATGCGCGAAAGCTATATTTTGCCGAGAATTTACGGCATTGCAGGCTGCGAACAATGACGGCTGTTGACCATTGGGAGGGTTCCACCATCTCCCCTTCGAACATACATTGCCTAACCCGGTATCATTCACAGTTACTACGTCTGCGCCGTTCGAAAACTCAATGTGGTTCAGCGAACCCGCCAGGTTGACGGTTCCAACTGCCATACAATTCGTGCAACGAGAGTTATATGCATCCCACTGAGCGGGAGTTGTATAGGGACTTCCAGCAAGCTGCGATTCACCTATCCTGTGGTCAGTCCCTTCAATTCGCCAGCCGCCGCCCGGCGAAGTCGCGCCCTGCTCCTCAAACTCTTCATTGACCACTGTCCAGTTACTCGGATTTGATTCATTGTTCGCTACGCCGTACATCAAGATCTGCGGACCGAACCATGCACCTGCAATCTGGCCTCCGTCCCACCGCGTCCAGTCCCCGTCGTAGGTTACAAGAGGATAATGTGAATCCATGACGATGTTGTTTAGCTGATTAAGATCGCCCAATGCGCCGTTCGTTCCACTGGTCGAGTTGTCTGCTTCTACCGCCGCGAATCCCCACATCGTTCTTAAAAAGATGTTGTCGAACTCGTCAGCATACGGCTGGCCTCCAGTTCCTTGAAAGAAGAAGGCGCATGAGTTATTGCGTTCCGTCTGTGAGGTCGTCACGATGGTGAGGTCCCTGAACACAGATTGGTTTGATCCGCCATTTCCAGGCAGACTTGAGCTTGTTGTGTCGTCGTAGGCGAGGGCGCAATTACCGATTCTCGCCGAGGTTGGAAGGTTCATGATGGAGACGTAGAGGATCGAACCACTGTGTGTCGGATAAGGCCAATTTGTCGCGAGCGTGGCCGAGGAAGAGCCATACCCACTTCCGATTCCAACACTGGCAATAGTGGTCGATAGAGTGTTTGTTCCGTCCGTCAACGTCACGTTCTGCCCTACGTCGCCCGGATTGAATTCGCAGATGCCCGAGGCCGACGTGATCGCTGCGCTACCGTTCGTAGCCGCCACGTCCGGGCAGGTCTTACCCGGCTTTCGATGTGTGAAGCTGGCGCTGGTATCGACTGAATCATCGATGATGATGGCAAAATCCTGCCAAACAAAGGTTGTGGCTGGGGCAACGTAGCCGTTAGAAGTAGGATCACCGAGCGCGAATACATCCTTTCCGGCAGCCCCGCGAATTGCGACGTTACCCCACCAGCCGGCCGTCTTATGCGGACCGTAGATACTGACACCTTTGGGATCAAGGATTGAAGCAACGTAGTACACAGTCGGCGCGTTTGCGCCCGAAGCGTTCACGGGCAGATAGACGTTCCCCCCGGAAGAATATGCGGCGTTGATCGCAGCCTGAATTGCTGACGTGTTGTCCGTGCATCCGGTGACTGGGCCGTTCGTCGTGCAGTCACCAACCGCTCCGTAAGCAGTTACTGAAATCGTCTGTTGGCCCCCGAGGTTCACCAGCGCGCCGCTCGCGCTCGTTGCGCCCGTTCCTCCTGAAGTCAATGGCACTGCGCTCATGCCCCCGATCGACGTGCCGTTGCCCACGTAGTACGCAATCTGCCCTGAGCTTGCTGAGTTAATCGTTCCGTTCGCGCCGCCGCCGCCCGACCCGCTCCCGCAAGGCGAACCCGTATTGGTGATGTATCCCGAGTTATCGATCTGCAGGCAATCATCACCCGACGAAGCTGCCAGCCCAGGAAACTTGATCGCGTTCGGCGCTACAAATGCTGCATCCAGGTTCGTGCTCGATCCCGAATAGATGTCTGTCTCGGCTCCAGAACCATTCTCAAAATTAAGTCGAATATGTCCGGTCGGATTACTTGCATCAATGTAGGTATCGCCACTGTTGGTGTTTTGATACGCTTTGAAGCTGTCTAACCCGCCGGTAGCCGAGTTAAGTGCCCAGTTATTGTTCGCGTCCTTCACCAGGTACCATTGGCTGTTCCCATTCCAGTCCTTGTAAGTGAACGATCCTTTCTGGCTCGTTGTAAGTCCCGGCCACAGGTAGTAATCCACTTCCGCATCGGCGCCATTGCGCAGCGACATCGTTCCTGCCGACTGCGTTGTCCCACCCACCAGCAGATTTCCCACAAACTGTGCATTGCCCGCCTTGTCCACCGTGCCCACAGCCGCCGGTGTCGCGCCGCCGCTGGCAAATGTTACGCCGCCGGTCCCGGAATTCGTCGAACAGTTGAAGCACACATTACCGGTGCCCGCCGCGCTCAGCGCAGTTTGATTGTTTGTGCCGCTCTGCCCCGGGTTCCACTGTTGGATTTGCAGCCGATATACGTTGTTCAGCAAATCCTGCACCTGGTAGAGCTGCTGCCCGCCTGTTGCGTCGCTGAATCCATAGATCCACCGGTAGCCGTAGTCGGTCTGGATTTCGTTCAGCAGCCCGCGCTCGTTCCCCAGCCCCGTCCCCAGCCGGAAGTGATTGGTCAGAGTCGCGTCCTGTTGGCTCATATACCAGTCGCCATTCAATGCGTTAAAGCTCCTGTGAAATGTATCCAGGAAGCTGTTGCGCGTTCCGTTGTCGGTCAGCTTCCCGGTGAACATCGTGCCGCCGGTCATCCAGCTGTTGTACGCGCTCCCCGCGTCCGCCACCACCTGGCTTGTCGAGTTCTCATTCCGCAGCCCCACAATCGTGTTGTTCTCGGCATTCGGTCCTAAGTGCAGCGCCGTCGAGCATCCCTCCACGTCTCCACCGGTAAATGTATTCCCATCGCCTTGCAATAAGTTGATCCCATAAGTTCCGCTGATCGGAGTTCCACCGCTTGTCGGGCAATTGATATGCAGCCGCACAAAGATGCTCGCGTTCATCCAATCCGTCGTTGCCGGATTCGTAACTTGATGCCCGATCGCATTCACCGCTGTCCCGAACCCGCTGAACTGGTTATCCAGGAACGTTCCGCCCGTGTAATTCCCGGTTCCATCCAGAGTCATGCCCGTCTGGTTTGAGTTACCCAGGAAATACAGGCTTTCTAAGTCCATCTCCTGCGTCCGATATGCAACCAACCCCTGCGCCGTCGCGCTCGTCGCCCCCGTCGAATTGATCACCACGTTATCCAGATGAAACCCCGGCGTGTCCACTGCATACGTCGGATCGCCAACCTGAACCATCGAACCTGTTCCTGTGTACGCAAGCGCCGTTCCACCGACGCTCCCGCTCGCCTGGGTCCCGCCGCGCAGCGCGCACCCGCGCAGCGCCACATTTCGCGTTCCTGCGGCCACCACGATCTGGTTCGCCGTCGTAATCGTCGCGCACGGCAACAGAATCGAAACGTTCCCCGTCGCGATCGTCAGGTTCGATCCCATCGTTAAATTGCCGGTAAAGTTTCGCGCATCGCACGTCCCGCCATAACTCGCGTTCACCGCGCTCACGCATGCCTGGATCTTCGCGCCAATGTCTGCGCCGGCAAACTGATCTACTTGGTACAAAGCGCCAAGCTGCTTGGCTGTCAAGGCCCCGGTGACGCTTCCGCCCGTGAGCGGAAGCCCCGTCGCCACCTGCGTATCCACATAATGTTTATCAGCAGCCTGTAGCGGCTGGGTCGGATCGCTGTTCAAGTAAAGCGGCCCAGTCAGCGTTCCGCCTGTACCCGATAATCCACTGCCCCCGTTCACCCCCGCGATCGCCTGATCCACATACGCCTTGCTCACCGCCTGCACCGCCTGTGCCGCCGGCATCACCCGCGTCTGCACCTGCGCCAGGCTAGCCTGCGCCGCCGCCGGAACCACCCAGTACTGCGTGCTCGTCGTTCCGTCGCTCATGTAATACACGGTCGTGTAGTACTCTCCCGCGGGCGTCGCTCCCACATTCGGCGCCAGGTTCACGCTCACAAATCCGTCCGGCCCAAGATTCACATTCATCGAGTCCGCTGCCACCGACTGTCCCGCCGCGGTCGTAAACGCCGGCCAGCTGATCGTCAATGTTCCCGCGCCCGGTTGTCCGTTTGCCAGGTACACCGTGCCCTGCACCGTCGTCGTGCTCAGCGCTTGCGCCATCGCCGTCGCCGCCAGCGCTATTGCCAGCAAGCACACTGTGACTCCGCGAATCATATCCATCTCCCGGCCGCGGGCATTCCACCCTCGCGACGTCTCTGTTTCTGCCGCTAGGGTGGAATCGCAACACACAGCCCGCCAAACTCGTAGCCATCCGTTTTCCATGAGCTTCATTCCCATCGCATCCTTCTTCTCACTGCTGTTCAATCAAATCCATGTGCCGCGGCGGACCGCAGCGGATCGGTCCGCCTCAGCCTCTCATCAACCCGCACTTCCCAAGCTGGAACCTTGATGCCCCATCCTTGCGTTGCCCTTTGCCGCAAGGGTGCGATACCTAGCTGGCAGCTGCTTCTTCCTCTTCCTTTGCCTGCTGCCTCGCTTCCAGCACTTCTTCCCACGTCGGCCCTTCCGACAATTGCTCGGCTAGGCTCGGTCCATCAAGACCATCGTCCCCGCCGCCCTTCTTCTTTTTCTTCTCAATCAGTTCCAGCAGCATCTCCGCGCTTTGCAGGTCGCCTTCCTTCGCATAATTCATCAGCTTCCTCGCAAAATCTTCGCAGTCCTCTGTCACCACCCTTTGCACCGCGTGGCGCAGCGCCTTCTTCGCCGACTTCTTTTTTTCGTCCTTTTCCACCCCCTCCGCGTTTTCAACGCCGTCCGCCCGCGGCATCGTCACTACGTTATTCTTCTTTGCTGCCTCTTCTGTGTCCCGTTTCCTCTTTCCCATTGCTCCACCATTCCGGCCACTCATCCACGGTCCTTCCCTTGCGCCCGGGCCGCGCGTTTTCAATCGCGCTTCGAAGCAGATCCTGCCTCTTCCTGCTCCTCGCGCCTCTCCCGCTTACCGCGGAAATGGAAAAGGGGCAACTCGCTCACCGAGTCGCCCCTCCGCTTGTTTCCTCTTTCCTCGCGCCCGCGCCCTCCGCGGTTGTGGCCCGAAGAAATTCAGAAAAGCCTCTTCGGCTTTTCCGTTACTTATGTTTCATTTCGTGATGATTGCTTTCAGCTTACCGTATTTGCCAATAATTACCGGCAAACTTCGCCTGCTAAATCTTCGTCGTCTTTTCAGTAACTTAGCCACTTTTCCTGCCTTTTGGCAGTTGACAAGATTTCCGCTTACCGCCCCCCGCCGCCAAATTTGCCTCTTTTCCGGCCTGGTCCTGGGTTCCGCGCCAACTCGACAACTCGCCATCGTGCGCGTCAGCGCACGCCAACTCGCCATCGAGCAAACCCGCCCCTTCGGTCTCTTTTTCCCTTGCTCCCGTGCCCGCTGCCATTCCTGACTCCCCCAACTTCGCTCACTCCGCTAGCCCTGCTGCATTTTGCACGTCACTCCTAAGTCATCGCCCAGCCGGCCTTTTCCGTTGATTTGCTTCTCTCGCCGTGGTATACAACCCCCAAGTTATTCCGCATTTTAGGTTCTTTGATCTCAGTCGTGCGCCTTCGTACTTTCCTATTCGAGAAAGCCCGTCAGCTTCACGCTGAGATCCCACGCCGGTTCCTGAGTCACTGTATTACGATGCCATTGCAGTCAAAAGGCTCTTTGCTTAAGAAATGGCCACCTCGCACAAGCTCAGGCAAGGCTACAACAATTCAGGAACCGGTCTAACAAAAGGAGTTCCCGTAATGCGCGCGTCTTGTGCTTTCTTGCTGTCCTCCGTTGCTCTTCTTCTCTCCGCCTGCGCGGGCATGCCGGTCCTCACCACGTCCAACACGGATTCCGCTCCCGGCACGGTTCTGCACGGCGCAGTCCACGGCGGCCAAAACCCCATTGCCGGAGCGCACGTTTATCTCTACGCCATCAACAACACCGGCTATGGAGGCCCCGGCATCGCTGCCTCCACCGCCAACGCTTCGGTCTCCTTGCTCGGCAGCGCCGCCAACACCACGCAGGACGGCAGCGGCAATTACTACGTCACCACCGACCGATACGGCAACTTCACCATCACCAACGACTACACATGTCCCAGCAACTATCCGCATCTTTACTACTATGTGTCCGGCGGCGATCCCGGTCTCGGCTCAGGCGTAAACCCGGCCATCGCGCTTGTGGCCCCGGCGCCGTCCTGCGATTCTTCCGCAGCCACCGATATCAACGAAGTTTCAACCATCGCTGCCATTTATGTCTTCGCCGGTTTCGCCAGCGATCCCACCCACGTCTCCAGTTCCAACTCTGCTCTCGCCTCCACCGCCCTCGTCAACGCGGCACACACGATGGCCAACCTTGAAGACCTCAACCTGAGCGTGGCCCTCTCCACCACCCCGGCCCTCAACGGCACCGTGCCGCAGCAGGAGATCAACACCCTCGCCAATATTCTCGCCGCATGCGTAAACTCCACTGGCCCCGCCTCCACGCAATGCTCCACGCTCTTCTCCAACGCCACCAACAACGGTGTCAGCGCTCCCGATACCGCAACGGCCGCCCTCAACATCGCCCACAACCCCGGCGCCAACGTCGGAAATCTGTTCAGCCTGCAAACGCCCGGCTCGCCCTTCCAGCCTTCACTCCCCTCCACGCCCGTGCCCAATGACTTCACCATCGCCATCAGCTACTCCGGTGCAGGCATGAATAGCCCCCTGCCCGTAGCGATCGACAAGGCCGGCGATGTCTGGGTCGGAAATACAGCCACCGGTGCCAACAGCGTCAGCGAGCTCAGCCCTGTCGGCGCGCCCATCTCAACTTCTGCCGGCTATACCGGCGGCGGCATCGACGATCCCTTCAGCATCGCCATCGACAAGTCCGGCAACGTTTGGACCGCCAACGTCACTCCCAACAGCCTCAGCGAGATCAGCAGCTCTGGCACGCCGGCTACTTTATCCCCCTACACCGGCGGCGGACTCAACGCCCCATACAGCATCGCGTTTGACTCGCTCGGCCATGCCTGGGTCGTAAACAACGTCGGCGCCAGCCTTAGCGAGTTCAGCTCCGCCGGTTCACCCATCACCACTTCACCCGGCGACCAGGGCGGCGGAATCAACGACCCCATCAGCCTCGCCGTCGACGCCTTGGGCAATATCTGGGTCACCGATAGCATCACTCTCGGAGCGCTCAGCGAATTCTATTCATCTGGCACGTCCGCGGGCATGCCCATCTCCACTTCCACCGGCGATACCGGCGGTGGCCTTGCCGATCCCTGGGGAATCGCCGTCGATGCTAACGGAAACGTGTGGGTCGCCGACAGTTCCTCGAGCGCCAGTGCCATCAGCCACTTTGGTTCCAGCGGCACGGCCATCTCCAGCTCCACCGGCTACACCGGCGGCGGACTGAATGTCCCCGAAGGCATCGCCGTTGATGGCGCAGGCAACGTCTGGGTCGCCAATCGCGGCAGCACCGCCACCTCCGCGCCCTATCCCGACAGTTCGATCAGCGAGTTCAGTTCCTCAGGCCTCGCCATCTCTCCGTCCACCGGCTATCTGGCTGGCCTCAATATCTCTCTTTCGCTCGCCATCGACGGCTCCGGAAATGTCTGGACGACGAATACCAACCTCAACACCGTCACCGAATTCGTAGGCGCTGCCTCGCCCGTCGTCACGCCCATCGTCGCCAATCTCCTCCTCCCATACGGTGCCCGTGCCGTCAACAAACCCTGAACCCGCGCAACACGACAATCAACGCATCGTCATCCTGAGCGGAGCGAAGGATCTGCGGTTGCTTTTCTGTCCTTAACCCACCACGAAAATGGATGCCCCAGGTCTGGACTTTCAGACCTGGGATAGCACCGACCTCCACCCGCCCCTCTCAATCCAGCCAAAAAAATGGGTGCCCTATCCTAAAACTCCGCGCGCAGCGAGGGAGTTTTAGGGTGGGATCGCACAAACCAACGTCTCGCACGGAGAACTGACCCCTGGCTTCTGCTGGAGTGCACCCCGAAAGTGAGACAGATAGAATTTTGACAGTTTGCAGGGAAGGGAGAACTGCAAATGGGTCAGAAGTATGTGAAGTATACGAAGGAGTTCCGGGAGTCGGCGCTTCGCCGGCTAGCGTTAGCGGCGAATGTGGCGCAGCTATGCCGGGAACTGGGTGTCTCGCGGCAGTTGTTGTATTCGTGGCGAGATGGTGAGCAACGGGAACGGGAGAAGCAGCTGGAGGGCAGCGAGCAGCGCCTGCGCCAGGAGAACCTGCAGTTGAAGAAAGCGCTGGCGAAGAAGACGCTGGAAGTGGATTTTTTGAAGGCTGCCTGCGAAAAGGTCGGGGCTCTGCGTCAGAGCGAGTACCGGCAGTGGCGCAATGGCATCTGGGAAAGTGATCCGGGAAATGATGCCGACGCAAAGCAGCCTGGGAGTAGAGCCGATGTGCCGGCTGGCCGCGGTCAGCCGCGCCGGATTCTATCGCTTCCTTCAACCGCGCTATCCCGGCGAGGAGCAGATGGAGGTGCGCAACGCCATCCAGCGAGATCGCGCTTGAGCATCGCCGCCGTTACGGCTACCGGCGCATCACGGTCGAACTCGGCCGCCGCGGCATGCGTGTCAACCACAAGCGGATACTGCGGCTGATGCGCGAAGACAACTTGCTCGGCGTCACCCCCAAAGCCTTCATCGCGACCACCGACTCAGACCACGACCAGCCGGTCTACCTGAACCTGGCGCGGCGCATGAAGCTGACCGCCATCAACCAGTTATGGGTGGCCGACATCACCTACATCCGCCTGGCGTCGGAGTTCGTCTACCTGGCTGTGGTGCTGGATGCGTTCTCGCGCAAAGTGGTCGGCTGGGCGCTGGACCGCACCCTCACGGCGCGCTTGCCGCTGCTGGCTCTGGAGCGCGCCATCGCCGAGCGTCAGCCCGCGCCCGGCCTGGTGCACCACTCCGATCGCGGGGTGCAGTATGCCTCCCGGCAGTACACGGCGCTGCTGGAAATCCATGGCATCCTGCCCAGCATGAGCCGCCCCGCCAACCCCTACGACAACGCCTTCTGCGAGAGCTTCATCAAGACCCTCAAGCGCGAGCAGATCTGGGCCAACAAGTACCATTACATCGACGAGCTGAACGCGCACCTGGAACAGTTCATCGATCGGTACTACAATCGGCTGCGGCTGCACTCGGCCCTGGGATACAGAACGCCGCAGGAGTTCGAAGCCGCCCAGGCGCTTCAAACTGCCTCGGCCATGCCGAGTGTGAGTTTTCCAAGGCATCGGGAAATCTATCGATCCTGGAAAAGGCGCCGGGGCCGGCCCCCGAAAGCAAACGGGGAGCCGGTATCAATCCGGCCCCCCAGCCCATCCGATCGATGAGTCTCCAGTTGGCTATTCCTTGACAGGTTGGTCTCCACCAGAGCCTGACTCCGCTTCACCAACCGGGAACCACTCTGCCGGAGAACCAATAAAATGAACACCAACTTACAGCAAACAGCAAACTGTCAAATTACAAACTGTCTCACCCAAGGGGTTCACCCCATGCCCTGTCAAGCCCCCATTGACCCAACAAATCTGCCAACCTCTTCAATTCATTCGCAAAATTCTCCGCCCAAGTTTGCTGATCATTTCTTCAAAGTCGCTATCCTTGTCTTAGTGAGGCAATTTCGCCATCTCGATCAAATCCTGTTGCCCTCACCCCTCAATCCTCGCTCGCGGAAATTAATTAAAGAAATAATTTCGCATATTTCGCTTGATATTCGCCAAATAACTCGTTTAGAATCAGCAAATCGATCGCAAGCAAGTCGACAAATTGCATCAAATTACGTCGAATTCATGCCAATAACCCTTTTAGAATCAACGCGCGATTTGCGCATTTGCAAAATATTTGCATTCGTCGGCTAACCCTCTCATTCTCTTACCCTTGTTTCACTTCTTCAGTCTTTCGCCCCTTCGCTTCTTCACTTCACGACCCACGACCCACGACTCACGATCCACGGTTCATCGTTCACGGCGTCTCAACCCGGTAGCTCCGCTGCCTTGCATTACCATTCCCCTATGTCTCGCCGCATGCGTCGTTCGCTGAGCGCCGTCGTCCTCCTCGGCTTCTTCGCACCTCTCTTCGCTCGCGCCCAATCGGCACCCGCGCAACCCACTTCCACCCAACTCGACCAGATACTGTCCCGCCGAACTCGCGTCCGCACCATCGCTCAGGTGGCCGTCTCGCCCGATGGCAAGCGCGTCGCCTGGCTTGACGCAGGCGAGATTCGAATTGCGCCGCTGGATAATCTGGTCCAAAGCCAACAAGTCACGGGGCCCCGCCAGTCCTGCGCCGCCTCCGGCTTCGTCTGGTCTCCCAACTCCGATGCCATCGCCTTCCTCTCCGATTGCGCCGATCCGGGTAACCAGTCCGATCTCTTCCTCTCGCATCTCGATGCCAGCCCTGCCGTTCGTCTCAGCGAACTCCACGGCTACGTTCACGCGCCCGCATTCTCGCCCGACGGCGAGAGCATCGCGTTCCTCTACGTCGAAGGCGCAACTCGTCCATCCGGCGCCCTCGCCGCCGAACCCCTGCCTTCCGGCGTCATCGGAGAAGATCACATCGAGATTCAGCGCGTTGCAGTGGTCTCCGCAAGAGCCTCCCAACCCGCCGCTCCAACCTTCATCACTCCGCCCAGCCTTCACGTATTCGAGTTCGATTGGTCGCCCGATTCCAAGTCGCTTGCCTACATCGCCGCCGACCCGCCCGGCGAAAACAACTGGTGGGTCGCCAAGCTCTACACGCAATCCATTCCGGAAGTCGAGGTATCCCATCAAACAGCGGGTGCCCCTGGTCCCTCGCGTTTGGGGACCAGGGATGATACCAACCCCAAACCAACTGTCATCCTCTCTCCCGCCGACGTCCCCGGCCCGCTCCACGGCCTCCAGATCGCTCAACCCCGGTGGTCGCCCGACGGCAAATCCATCGCCTTCATTGGTGGCCTCATGAGCGATCAGGGTGTCACCGGTGGCGACGTCTGGATCGTTCCCGCCATCGGCGGTGCGCCGATTGACCTCATACACGACTGCTGCGCTTCCACGGAATGGTTCACATGGGACGGCAGTGAAGCTATCTATCTCAGCGAACTATCAGGCGGCTACTCTCGCCTCGTTCGCCTCGACCGTTCCCAAAATCCAACTGCTCTCAAACAGTGGGGCTCCCCTTCAATCTTCGGCGGCTCCGGCACATTCACCGCCGGCGGCTTCAATGCGGGCTACTCCGTCTCCGCCGATCGCACTGTCTTCGTTTTTCAGGCCAGCTCGTTCAAAACTCCTCCCGAAATCTTCGCCCTGCGCGCCAAAGATCCAACTGCCCCAGGTACCTCGCGCCTCACTCAGCTCTCGCACTTCAACAAAGGCCTCGAGCCGTCATGGGGCGATTCCGTCTCGCTCACCTGGAAAAGCGACAACTTCAATGTTCAGGGCTGGCTGCTGCAAGCCGAAGGATTACGACCCCACCAGGAAATACCCGCTACTCGTTGAAGTTCACGGCGGCCCAGCCTCGTCGGTCCAATCGCGCTGGGACGGCGGTGCGGGCGGCTTCAGCGCCACTGCCTTTTCCGAGCTTGGCTACTTCGTCCTCATGCCCAACCCCCGCGGCAGCTACGGCCAGGGCGAGGCCTTCACGCAGGCCAACCGCAAAGACTTCGGATACGGCGACCTGCGCGACATTCTCGCCGGCGTCGATGCCGTCCTTGCAAAGTATCCCGTCGATCCAAACCGCGTCGGCATCGCCGGCTGGAGCTACGGCGGTTTCATGTCCATGTTCGCCGTCACGCAAACCCATCGCTTCCGCGCAGCGGTCGCCGGCGCCGGAATCTCCGATTGGCTTTCCTACTACGGCGAAAACTCCATCGATCAGTGGATGATTCCCTACTTCGGCGCCTCGGTGTATGACGACCCGCAGGTCTACGCGCGTAGCTCCGCCATCAACTTCATCAAAAACGCCTCGACTCCCACTCTCCTCGTCGTCGGCGACCGCGACGGCGAATGTCCCGCGCCGCAATCCTTCGAGTTCTGGCACGCGCTCCACGATCTGCACATTCCCACGCAGTTGGTTGTCTATTCCAACGAGGGCCACGGCTTCTCCAATCCTGAGGACCGCCGCGACACTTTGCAACGCGCCGTCGATTGGTTTGCAAAGTACATGCCTTGAAACCGGCGACGATTCCGCGCGCCCTGTCTTTGTAGCGCCGGCCTCCCGGCCGGCTGTCGTGCGGGCGTCCTCGCCCGCACAGCCTTCGCTCCCCCGCTTCCCATCTCCATCCGCGCCAGTCTATCTGCCAGAGTCTTATCGCAATCGTGTTCGATGCCAGAGGTGGGTCGATCCTGATACACTTTTTCCTTGGGACATTTATTGTGCGTTTTGTCCCTCCGGCCGCATGCGGCAGCCTGCCGGCGGGTACCTGCGGCTGGGGTTCAACTCGCCCCGCGCTGGCCAGCCGTGGCCTTGGACGTGTGCATCGGCGAGGGCGGTTGGGTCTCATTCTTCTTATGGCGCTTTTCAAATCCGTTCCGCGGTTCTAAGGTGCGGAGCGGGGAGGATTCATGCGGCGGTTTCTGACGCTTCTTTGTTTGCTCGGCCTGGCCATTCCGGCCGGGGTTTCTATCTCTGGTTGCGTCCGCAATCCGGCAGGAAAGTATTGCAACGGCCTCGGCTACGGGTTAACCCTCACCGAGGTGGCCAATCTCACGCTGCAGCCGCAGCTCGCCGGAATTTCTCTGGCCTACGGACAGACCACCGCCGTCTTGCAGCCGACCGCCACTACATGCAAAGGCGAGCCGGCTTCCATCCAGTCTGGATCGCTGAGTTGGGGCACCTCGAACAACCAGTTGGTTGATATTTCGCCCGCCGGCGGACTCTGCGCCGGAACCTGGAACCGCAATAGCGGCGGCGGCATTCCCGATTACACCTTCTGTGCCAACCCCAATCCATTGCCTTCAACAGGTGGCTTGCCCTACGCCGTTGCGTACATCACGGCCTCGGCCGATTCGGTAACCTCCAATCCCGTCGCCGTCTACATCCATGCGCCAATTTCCAGCATTAGCCTCGTCACCGCGTCTGTCTCAAGCGCCGTTCCTCAGCAGTGCTTTTCGCAGAATCAGCAGGCTCAGCTTGATGCCGAAGAGTGCTATGTTGACAACGGAATCCAGTACGAACTTTGCGCGCCACCCTCGGTATCGCCGGCAAACTATGCGTGCCCCGGTGGCCTGGAAACCAGCAAAGGCGTCACGGCTCGGTTCCTGAATGCACTTCCTCCATCGGCACGCTCAGTTTTCTATCGAGCAATTCCTCTGTGGCTAAAATCAATTCCACAACCAACGTCATCACTGCGGAGCAGCCAGGCACGACTGTCATCTCGGCGTCCCTCTCGCAAACCGCCTCTTCAGCCGGATATTTCTCCACCTGCCCGCCTAAATCGATCAGTATTGCTCTTGCCAATGGAAATACAAAAGGCGTCGTGACGCAGGGCGTTGGGCAAAACCTCACAACCACGGTGACCGATACCCAGGGCAACTCGATCACAGGGCTGGCGCTGGACTATGAGTCCACCAATCCCATCGATGTCACCGTAGGCGGTGCCGGTTCCATTAACCCGGCGTACCCCGGTGTCGCTACGCTCACTGCGCTCTGCAAACCACAGCTTTGCAATCCGGCCCCCATTAATGAAATTGGTCTGAATGGCACCGGATTGTCGATTACCTCCAATCCTGTCGACGTCGTTGTTCCGGGCCGCACCAGCGACTTTGTCTGGCTCAGTGCGCCAGGTCAGTCGCAATACTTTTACTCGGTGGAGTTGCTCACCGGCACTCCCGGCAGCACCGTGCGCATGCCTTTTGTGCCCAACTCCATGGTCATGGATCAGGCGGGTGTCAGCCTCTACTTTGGCTCGGCTCGCGAGCTCATGTCCTACTCAACAAACAGCAACGCTCTCAGCAGAGAAGACCCCAATGTTCCGGGCGTCGTCCTTGCCGTTTCTCCTAATGGCAACTCTCTCCTCATCAACGACCAGATACGCGGGCTCTTTTACCTCTACAACACCTCTGGCAGCATCCTCAGTACGTTTGGCGGCCTGGGTGCGGCCGCCGCATGGACGCAGGATTCGAATACTCTTTATATCGTCGATAGTGCGTCTCTCGGCGGCAATCACACCAATACGCTCTACGTGCACGACGCCAACTCCGGCTGGAGCACCTATGACCTCAGCTCCTCGGGCGGCGCGCAGAATCTCGCACTCACCGTCCCCGGCCTGGGCGCCTGGCTTGCCGGTAATCCAACCGTCGCCCATACCTGGTGCCCCAGCGGCACTGTCGGTAACAACGCGACCATTCAGTATTATCCGCAGCCTTCAACCGACTCACTCAGCATCCCCACGAGCGCTCTAGGCGCCACCTCTGACGGTCAGCATATTCTCGGCGCATCCCTCAACGGCTCCAGCATTACTCTCGACGACATTGGCCTCAATATTCCGCCATCGCTGGCTTATCCCGTCGCTCAATGCCCAGTAACCACGTCCGGCGCCACGCAAACTCTCGCGCCGCTGTCTACCAACCCTGCGCTCAACGGTTCGGTCAATCTCGGCGGCGTGACCAATGCCACTGCCGTCAATCAGGTCGTCACCGGTACTGCGCCGACCACAGCCGGCACGACCAATGCCGCGCCAATCGCTTTTGTCACGTACAACACGCCGGGCGCTTCCACCACGGCTGCCGAGCTTCCTTACTATCTGCCTCAGTCGAGCGGCCTCGGACCGGTCGGCTATGTAACCTTCGCCGACAGCACCGCCGCGTCGCCGCCAACCGCGCCGCTCACCGGCACTTTCTCACCCGACCATTCCATCTTCTTTGTTTCCACGGAGGGCGATGACGAGCTCCACTTCATCAGCATTCCGCCGAACCTCAGCACCACTTCGCCTCCCGCCGATACGCAGCAACTGACGCCTGGGCTTCCTGCGTGTACACCCGTTTCTGCGGGCGGCAAGGATGCCGGATGCCTCTATCCCACTGCGCCTGGCCCGTCAACCGTAGTTCCTGCAACGGTTATCACGGTCAAGCCGCGCTCCATCACATAGCGCCGTCTATGGCCGGAGTTCTCTCCGGCCACAGCTTGCCCCATTCTTCCCTTGGTCCCTCGTTCCCTTGGTCCCTGTCTTCTACAATCGATTCATGATCAAGGGCATCTCATTTCTGCGGCCTGCCCGCAGCGCCGCGGCCTACGACCGGCTGGCGCGCTTTTTTGCCGCGTTGGGTTTCGCGTCCGGCAAAGGCTGGCAGGAACAGGGATCCCGCGGCGCTTCGTTTCTCGCTCCGCTTGGCAACCTCGAGTTTGTAGACGGAGAGTTTCCCTCGACTGCCGATATCCTCATCGAAGTCACCTCACTCGATTCAGTCCATCAGGCCGCTGAAGCATGGCTTCGCGAGAATGCACTTCCCGCCGGCTCCGGTGACGCGGCTGTCTCGTGTCTTTCCCCCATCGCCGAGACCGATTGGCGATCGCAACTGTTCACCGTCGAGCCGGAGCCCGGCTTTCGCTTCAGCTTCTGGGCTTGGACCGATCCCGCGAAAGGCAAGCCCCTCGCGCTCGAAGGAGATCTCTCCGCAGACGGAATGAAGTTTGCCATCGTCGTCGCGCGCTGGAATGCGGTCATCACCGACCGCCTGCTTGATGGCGCTCTCGACGCCTTGTTGCGCAGCGGCGCAGCACGCTCCGATATCCAGGTCGTGCGCGTTCCCGGCGCTTGGGAAATTGCTGCGGCAGCCCGCACCTGCGCCGCCGCCGGCCGTTTCGACGCCATCGTCACTCTCGGTTGCCTTTTGCGCGGAGAAACCGCTCATTACGAAGCCATCTACAACGAGGTGGCGCGCGGCATCGGCCAATCGCAACAGGAAACCGGCGTTCCCCACAGTTTTGGCGTGCTAACTTGCGAAACCCTGGAGCAGGCCCTCGACCGCGCCGGTATCAAGGCCGGTAACAAGGGCTTTGAGGCCGCCGCTGCCGCCATTGAAATGGTGAGCCTGCGCCGGAAACTTCAGCAAGGCGGCCAAGCTTGACCTCGCGCCATCGCCGCAAGTCTCGCGAACTCGCCATGCAAATGCTGTTTCAGGCCGACATCGGCCGCCACAGTCCCGACGATGTCCAGGCCACCTTCTGGAAGGCCGGCGATCCTGTCGAGCCCGAGGTGCGCGAGTTTGCTGAGGACCTCTTCCGTGTGGCCGTTGCTCGAAAGGAAGAAATTGATGCGCTCATCGCCAGCCACTCCGCCCACTGGCGTCTCGATCGCATGCCTGCCGTCGATCGCAATCTGCTGCGCATGGCCGTCGCTGAGCTCATCGGCGTCAAATCCACGCCCTTTCCCGTCGTGATCAACGAGGCGCTCGAGATCGGCCGCCGCTACTGCGCCCCCGAATCAATCAACTTCCTCAACGGCATCCTCGATTCCATCGCCCGCAGCATCGGAATGATCGTCAGGCAAATAATGGTGCCGCGAAAGCGGATCCCCCTCGGGAAATTAGCGCTATGTTTCAAGATCAGCTTTGCAATAAGGGCACGGCTTTAGCCGGAGCCGAAAATTCCTGCCGTCTCTTGAAGGCGTGCGCGGATTCGCTTTCCTGCTCGTCTTCTTCAGCCATTGCTGCAACTATCGTTAAACGTACCCCAGAACTGGCAGTGGTGTCCTGTTCGCGTTCTTCTCCAGTTGGGCTGGGTTACCGTTCCGGTATTTTTTGTACTTTCTGGCTTTCTTATCTGCGGCATTCTTATTGACACTCGCGAAAGGGAAGGTTATTTTAGGGTCTTTTACAGTCGCCGCCTCCTCCGCGTGGTTCCCTTTACTACATCACCTTAATCGGAGTCGGTCTGGTGAGCGCCATGCATGGCTACTCGCCGGGATTTCAATTCTGGAGCCACTTCCTGTATATCCACAATCTTTTTCCAAGTTATGCCTCCATTTATACGGCAGTTCCTTGGAAAGTGATGACACATCTCTGGTCAATGGGCGTGGAAGAACAGTTCTACCTCCTCTGGCCCCTTGTGGTGTGGATATGCCCCAATCGCCGCATCCTCCTCAGGGTCACCCTGATTCTGATTGCTGTCAGCTTTGCTCTGCGCTTTATAGCTGCTTGGATGAAGGTGCCAGTATTTTTTATGTACTACTGGACACCAACCAGAGTCGATGCCATTCTCTTCGGTGCGGTCCTGGCAATGATCCGCGGCAAGACCCTCTATCGATGGCTCGAATCGATCGCGCAATACGTCCTTTTCGGGGGAATATGTGCAATCACCTTGTTAACCGAGGTAATGAAGCGACCGCTCCTCGGAACTCCTCTTCGCGCGGCTTTCTCAATTTCCCTTTGGAACATCATGGCGGCAGCAGTCGTGATGGCGGTGATGCGCGAAGGCAGTTTCTTTGCCGAGCAGTAGCAAGAATATGGGGTTTTAACCCCTGAGGTGCGCTTTATTTCACGCCACCTATCTCGGTTGGTTCTACCACTCCGTATTTCCGTTCTTTGTTGGATTCATGCCCTACAAGGCCGCATTCCTCCTCGTCGGAGCAATCGCGTTCGCTCTTACCCTTTTGATTGCGGCAATCTGTTATCGGTGGATTGAGGAACCCGCAATGAACCTCAAAAAGCGGTTCAAATACGGCAAGCCGAGGGAGTCTCTAAGTGTGCCGTTGTCGGCTTCGGTGGCCCTGCCGGAACGTCAATAAACCGCTGTTCGCACGCAGATGCCCACCCGAATCGTGGCTGTTTTTTCCAACAAGTCGCACGCCTTATCCGCCCTTTGCGGCATTCCCAAGAGCCTTGGAATCCGTTGCCAAACTGGCCACCTGCCGAACCCGGGGGGCACCACGCTGCCCTGCTATTCTTAGTCACGTGAATCCGCATCGCACCCGCAAAAGAATTCTTGCGCTGGTACTCCTCTCAGCTCTTGCGCTCGCCGCTTGCCATCGGGAAGAGAGAGCCGTTGTGCGGGTCGAAAAGGACGCCGTAGATGCCCAGCATCGGGCGCACGAGGCGGCAGTGGAGCGTGACCAGGAACGCGCCGAGCTTGACCAGATTCCACTGCCCACCAAGAGCCTTTACGTTGATATTCACGACCCCGTACAGTGGGCAAATCCCTTTCTCGCCGTCGGCGCTGACGCTGTTACCCTGCGCGTCATCATGGCCGATGCCAATCCCAGCCCAGTGGGGCAGGGAACACTGCTGCGCCCCGTGGCAGCGCGCCGTCAGGAGCTTGAATTGCGTCTCTCAGACCTCGACGCTGCCGTCGCCGCCATTCCTGCCGGCGCCTGGCAATATGGCCGCGTCATTGCAGTCGCGGAATCGATCTCCGCTTCACCCAAGGACCGCCCCAAAGTCCGCCGCAACGTCGAAGCTGTCATCCGCCAGCTCAATGACCTCGGTGTCGTCGTTGAAGAATGGCCAGCGCGGTAGCTTCGCGCCGTCGCGTGAACCGGTAAACCCCGGCAGGAGAATTGAGTTCGCTCCTGTGCCATTGCTCCTTGATGCACATGACCGCCAACATTAAGCGGGGCCTGGCATCCGGTGCGGTTAAGATTGATCTGATCAAAAAACTGGTGTACGCGCTGGGCCCACGATTGTGCCGCCCGGCGCCTCGCGTGCGGAACGATCCCGCGCCGCAGCGGAGAGGGACCATCACCATATGAAAGTATTGATTTCCGGAGTGTGCGGGTTCGCAGGCAGCCATCTGGCTCGTTTTTTGCTTGACTCGCATCAGGGAATCGAAGTCCTCGGCTTGGACAACCTCGCGCGCCAGGGAAGTGAAACCAACCGCCTGGCCCTGCAGCGGCTCGGCGTGCGCTTGTTCCATGGCGATCTCCGCATGGCCAGCGATGTCGACTCACTTCCGCGGGTGGATTGGGTGATCGACGCGGCAGCGCAGCCAAGCGTTCTCGCCGGACGCGATGGCAAGACAAGTCCGCGCCAGTTGCTGGAACATAACCTGCTCGGCACAATCAACCTGCTCGAATACTGCCGCAATTCGAGCGCGGGCATAATTCTCCTCAGCACCAGCCGCGTGTACTCCATTCCTGCACTGGCTCAGTTGCCCTTGCTTGTGGAGTCTTCGAAGTTCGTCCTCGATCCCAAACAAGCTGGCTCGCCGGCCGTAAGCGCAGCCGGCGTGACCGAACTCTTCAGCACCGAGGCCCCCATATCCCTGTATGGCGCGTCGAAGCTGGCGTCGGAGCAACTGGCGCAGGAGTATGCCGCGGCATTCGGCCTGCCTGTTTGGATCAATCGCTGCGGCGTACTGGCCGGGGCAGGTCAATTCGGCACCGCGGAGCAGGGAATCTTTTCCTACTGGCTCCACGCTCATGCTGCGCGCCGCAGCTTGAGGTATCTCGGGTTCGGCGGTCACGGTTTTCAGGTCAGGGATGCATTGCATCCTCGCGATCTTGCGCGCCTGATCGATCTTCAACTGCGCCGGCCCGGCAACGGAGGACTACAGAATGTCTCCGGTGGCCAGGAAAATTCGATGTCGCTTGCTGAGCTCACGGCGTGGTGCGATCGCCGCTTCGGCCCGCAAACCCCTGCCGCCGACGGGTCGGAGCGGCCCTACGATGTGCCATGGTTGATTCTCGATTCAACCCGCGCAAAAAACAGCTTCGATTGGCGGCCAACCATTGCCCTCGATTCCATCCTCGAGGAGATTGCTGAGCATGCCGAAGCAAATCCCGGCTGGCTGGAGCAGTGTGGCGCATGAAAAGCCCTGTGCCATCTGCGGTTTCAACCGGGCTCAAGATGCTGT
The DNA here is from genome assembly GCA_963796785.1 of uncultured Acidobacteriaceae bacterium. Taxonomy (GTDB): domain Bacteria; phylum Acidobacteriota; class Terriglobia; order Terriglobales; family Acidobacteriaceae; genus Telmatobacter. The sequence goes on from CAWCMW010000002.1 coordinate 464,005, forward strand.
CGGTCGTGATCCCTGCGCGGGATGAAGAGGGATGCATCGCCTCTACAGTCGAGCATCTGCACGTGGAACTGCGGCTCAACAGCATCCCGCACGAGATCATCGTCGTCGACGACGGCAGCAAAGACCGCACAGCCGTAATCGTCATGCAACTCAGCGAGCGGATAACTGAGGCTCGCCTGCTCTCGAGCGGCCCTCCGCATGGCTTTGGGCGCGCCATCGCTGCCGGCCTCACGCAAATGAACGGAGACGCGGCCGTCGTCATGATGGCCGACGAGTCCGACGACTGTCGCGACGTCGTCCGTTACTGGAACAAGCTGAATGAAGGATGGGACGCCGTCTTCGGCTCCCGCTTTATGAAAGGTGGCGGGGTCATCGATTATCCGTGGCTCAAGCTCCGCATAAACCGGCTGGCGAATTTCTTTATCCGCATTCTCTTCGGAGTTTCCCTCAACGATACGACAAACGCCTTCAAGGCCTACCGTCGCACCGTGATTGAAGGCTGCAAGCCGATGCTCTCCGCCCACTTCAATCTCACGGTTGAACTTCCCCTGAAGACCATGATCCGCGGTTACTCCTGGACGACAATCCCGATTACATGGCGCAATCGCAGAACCGGCGTGGCCAAGTTGAAGATTCAGGAAATGGGCAGCAGGTACCTCTTCATCTGCCTCTATCTCTGGCTCGAAAAGCACCTCAGCCGCGGTGACTACAAAAAGGAGGCAGTATGAGCGCCCCACATTCGCCAGCTGAATTACAGAGATTGTATGAAAAGCGCTTTGCTGGCAAGAGCGAGTATCGCAATAAAGTCTGGCGAGTGCTGGTCGACGAGTACTTCGCGCGGTGGCTTCCAGTCGGTGCAACCATTTTGGATCTAGGTTGCGGCCATTGCGAGTTCATTAACAACGCAGCTCGGTCGGGAAAGCGCTTCGGCATGGATCTAAATCCGGATTCCGTTCAACAAGCCGCGCTTGGAGTTCAGATTCTGGCCCAGAGTTGCTCTCAACCCTGGGCCCTTCCGGACGATTCATTGGACGTTGTTTTCACCAGCAACTTCTTTGAACATCTGTATACGAAGCGCGATCTTCGTGACACCCTGATGCAGGCTTTGCGCTGCGTGCGGCCTGGTGGTCGAATCATCGCGCTCGGCCCGAATATCCGTTACCTGCCAGGCCAATACTGGGATTTCTACGACCACTATTTGCCGCTTACAGAATTGTCCCTTGGCGAAGTTATGACCGAAACCGGCTTCACGCTGGAGGAACAGATTCCGCGATTCTTGCCCTACACAATGTCCGGGGGAGGAGAATCGCCGATCTGGATGTTGCGATTGTATTTGAAGCTGGCGGTCGCCTGGCCGTTTTTTGGAAAGCAATTCCTCGTGGTGGCCAGAAAGTGAATTCTAGAGCGCATGGCCATCAGCCGACGCACACGCTGCGAAAAACCGCCGAGGTCTCTCTCGTTCTCGCCGCCGGTGCCTGTCTGGTCCTCTGGCTCGTGCGGATCTATTACGCAATCTCCTTTGTCACGCCCTATATGTTCACGACCACGGGCTGCGAGGAAGAAAGCCTGTTTTCCATCTGGAAATTCACCCAGCATCAGCCGGTCTATTCGGATCCTTATCGCATTCCCTTTGCGGTCAGCTACTTCAATTGGGGCTACTACTATTTCTACGGCTCGATCACCAACTTCTGGCTGAATCTGTTGCATCTGGATGCCATCTGGATACCAACCATCGGCCGCCTCATCACCATCGTATTCACCTTGATTGCAGGTGGAATCTTTTTCCTGACGGCTCGCGCCTTCGTCAAAGGGGGTCTGCTTGCTCACGGACCCGTTGCATGGGCATGGTGCATCATTGCCGCACTCAGCCCTCTTGCCGGCTTCTGGTCCATCACCGTCCGGCCCGACATGGGCGCTCTGGCGTTTGAAATCGCCGGCCTGTATGTGATTCTTTGTTACTTGAGAAAGCAGGATCTGCGCCTCATCATCGTAGCCGCGCTCCTCTTTTACGCCGCGTGGGCATTCAAGCAATCTTCAGTCACCATGTTGACCGGATCGGTTCTTACTCTTGTGCTCCTTAAGCGCTGGCGGGCCTTCATCACCCTGAGCAGTATCTGGTGGTTCCTGGTCATCGTTACGCTCATCGTGGGCGGGCCCAGTGTACCGCGAGTGCCTCCTGTTTTCCCAGCGGCACCTCCCTGTGTCGCTCTCTTATGAACTGATGATCTCTCCGAAGGTGCCGCGCAGAAATCCTTTTTTCTTGCTTTGCCTTGTCGTAATCGCCGTTTGGGCGTGGAAGAGCCTTCGTCAACGTGCATCCCGACCGGTTGGAGCGGCCATGAACTTGGTGGTTTCGTTTTCCTTTTGTTTTGCGCTCAGCACTTCGTTTAAAGTCGGCGCTGACGATAACTACTTCATTCCCGCGGCATGGGCCTCGATGCTTGGCTTCGCGCTGATCCTCGAAAGGACAAATGCAAGATGGGTGCTCGCGGGCCTCGTCCTCTGTTCGTGGATGATGACTGCTGACATCGCGCATGATTTCAGAAAGCCTTCCGTCTACTTCGACCTTCGGAACTCGGGTACAACTTACAGAGCCATCGCCGAGAAGCTGAGCCATCTGCCCGGTCCGGCCTTCGTCGGAGATCCCTATGCGAATCTACCTTGGGTGCAACGTTTCTCACCTCATTTCGTCGTCGCTTACGCTTACTTATATGATCGCCAGGCTGGAGTCTCTTTCGAAAATGACGGATGGGAAGGATTGGCCCGCGAAGGATACTTCGCAACTCTTGTTCTCACCCAGGAATTCAGTCTTCCGCCCTCAACGCTGCAAAAATACAGATTCATTGACGAAGTGAACGATGGGGATACAGACTACAAGTTCTATCGCCGCATCGGGCCGGGAACGTGAGAATTGAACGCCGCACTTCCTTGTGTCCGTGAATGCATGAGACGGCCTGAAACCGCCACCGCTCAACCCTTTGGTACATCAAAGTCGCAAGTGCGCAAAGACATATGCGCGGCGCGGGCCCACGGGAACTACAATGCAGGAAACGAGTCTCAAAGGAGATCTCCGCTGAATGGTTGAAGCCTCACCAGTTTCATCGCCGTTGCGCGTCGTCGTTTTGATTCCCCTTTGCGATGACTGGCTCTCCGCTGCTGAGCTCCTCCGTCAGCTCGATCGCTCGCTCTCAGCTCAGCCATATCGCGTCGAGATTCTTCTCGTGGACGATAACTCGCGGCAGGAGGGTAGTGCCGCGGACTTCCCCAGTGAATTCGCCGCCATTCAGAATATCCGAATCCTTCGCCTGCGCCGTAATCTCGGCCACCAGCGAGCCATCGCTATCGGCCTCGTCCATATCGAGAAGTCCATTCCATGTGATGCCATCCTGGTCATGGATGGTGATGGCGAAGACACGCCTGCGGGCGCCCTCGACCTTCTGAACGCGTTTACCGGCGAGTCTGCCATCTTCGCCAAGCGCAGCCGCCGCACGGAGTCGTTTACCTTCCGCGTGCTGTATCGAATGTATAAACTCGTCCATTACTTGCTCACCGGCGTCAAAGTGCAAGTTGGAAATTTCAGCATTCTGCCTTCACGGTACCTGGGAACACTGGTCGTGACCTCGGAGCTGTGGAACCACTATTCCGCTGCGGTCATTCGCTCCCGCTTGCTCATGACCACGATTCCCATTCCGCGGGGACACAGAATCGCCGGAAGCTCCAAAATGAACTTTGTAACATTGGCCGCGCATGGTATGAGCGCGATCTCGGTTTATGGAGACGTGGTCGGCGTCAGGGTTCTAGTCGCATCCATGGTTGGTTCGCTCATGGCCGCTGCGGGCATCGTCGCCGTCATCGTACTTCAAATTTTCGCCAATCGAGCAGTCCCTGGCTGGGCAATTCTCTCCATTGGAGCGCTCGCCATTATCTTCATCCAATTCTTGTCTCTGGCTCTCAGCTTCACGTTCACGTTCCTCTCCAATCGAATCAACCTCAGCTTTGTTCCCCTTCGCGACTATGAGTTGTTTGTCGCCGGGGTTCAGGACATCTGGCACGCCGGATGACCGCGGCCGACTCTTGAACAATTGCCGCACATCTTGAGTCGCCGCGCTAACAATCACCCCCTCCTCGCGCTACCATTGCTGCGTGAGCTCTTCCGCATTTGCCATTCTCTCTAATTCCTCTCCGCTCGATCATGAGAGCTTTTCCGCGCACCGGGAGCTTGAGGGCCTCCTCCAAAAATCGCTTCGAGGCGACGTCCATTTTGATCCAGGCTCACGCGCTCTTTACGCCACGGACGCGTCGAACTATCGCCAGCTCCCCATCGGCGTCATTTTTCCGCGCGATGCGTCCGACGTTGAGGCGGCATTGGCCGCCTGCCGCGCCACGGGCGCTGCTGTGCTCCCTCGTGGTGCCGGCACAAGCCTCGCCGGCCAGTGCGTCAATGTGGCCGTGGTCTTTGATTACTCGCGGCACATGAACGCACTCACGTCCTTGGACCCCGGCGCCAAATTTGCATGCGTCGAGCCAGGCATTGTCCTTGACCGTTTGCGCGACGCCGCCGAAACGCATCAACTCACCTACGCGCCCGATCCCGCGACGCACTCCCGCTGCACGCTTGGCGGCATGATCGGTAACAACAGTTGCGGCGTGCATGGCTTGCTCGGCGGCAAGGTCGTAGACAACGTTGAATCGCTCGACATCGTTCTCTACGACGGCACGCGCATGACCGTTGGAGCCACACCGCCCGAGCGTCTTGATGCACTTATCCTCGCTGGAGGCCGCGTCGGTCAGATCTACTCGGGCCTCGCGCGCATCCGCGACCGTTACGCCGCTCTCGTTCGAGAAAAGTTTCCCCGCATCCCACGCCGTGTCTCCGGCTATAACCTCGACGAGCTGCTTCCTGAGAGCAACTTCAATGTTGCGCGCGCGCTGGTCGGGTCTGAGGGCACATGCGCCAATATCCTCTCCGCCACGCTGAACCTCACCGCCAGCCCGCCCTTCCGCGTGCTCACCGTGCTTGGCTTCAATGACGCATTCCTCGCCGCCGATGCGGTTCCGTTCGCGCTCGAGCACAAGCCCATCGGCCTCGAAGGCTTCGATTCTCTTCTCGTCGACTTCATGCGCCGCAAGGGTCTCGCTCTCCGCGACCTCGACAAGCTTCCGCCCGGAGTTAGCTTTCTGCTTGTCGAAGTCGGTGCATCCTCTGCCGAGGAGGCCCGCTCCAAAGCCGAAGCTGTAGCCCAAGCCTCGCAATCCTGGCCCTCGCCGCCAGTGGCGCATATTTGCGCGCCCGATGAAGCTCAGGCGGTCTGGCATGTTCGCGAATCCGCGCTCGGCGCCATGGTCTTTGTGCCCGGCGAGCCCGATCGCTGGGAGGGGTGGGAGGATTCCGCCGTTCCTCCCGCGCAGCTCGGAAAATATCTCCGCGCCATCACCCGTCTCATGGCGGAGTACGGCTTCCGCAGTCCGCTCTATGGCCACTACGGCCAGGGATGCGTCCACATGCGCATCAACTTCGATTTCCGAAGTGCCGAAGGCATTCGCATATTCCGCGAATTCATAGACCGCGCGGCAGATGTCGTCCTCTCTTTTGGCGGCTCGCTCTCTGGTGAGCACGGCGACGGCCAGTCGCGCGCCGCGCTGCTCCCAAAAATGTTCGGCCCCGAGCTCGTCCAGGCCTTTCGCGAATTCAAGGCGCTCTGGGATCCTGACAACCGCATGAATCCCGGCAAGCTCTCTGATGCCGTGCGCGTCTACGATCCCATTGGAAAACCTCCGCCACCCCGTCGGAGCGTCTTCAAGCACAACCGCGGGTGCCCCTGGTCCCTCGCATTTGGGGACCAGGGAGACCCATTTCGCGTTCACCAAAGACGATGGTTCAATGGTGCGCGCCTCCGAGCGTTGTGTGGGCGTCGGCGCCTGCCGCAACACCGAAGGCGGCGTCATGTGCCCCAGCTATCGAGCCACCGGCGAAGAGCAACATTCAACTCGCGGTCGCGCCCACCTTCTTTGGGAAATGCTCGCTGGATCTCTGCGCCAGGAGGGATTCCAAAGCCGCGCCGTCCACGAGGCTCTCGACCTCTGCTTGAGTTGCAAGGCCTGCAAATCCGAATGCCCGGTACAAGTCGATGTGGCCGCCTACAAGTCGGAATTCCTTGCGCAACACTACAAAGGCCGCTTGCATCCGCTCCAGCACTACATCTTCGGATTTGCCGATCGCCTTGCCCGATACGGCTCGCTTGCCTCTTCGCTCACCAACGCCATCCTGACCGGCCCACTCACCAGTCCACTCGTCAAGCGAATCGCCGGCGTTGCCCGCGAGCGCCAATTGCCTCGCCTGGCGCCGAAAAGCTACCAAAAAACGCGGTCCCCCGCCACAAATGTGGTCCAAAGGTCCGCCGCACTGCAAGTGCCCGCCCCACCACAGGTGGCGCAAGTGCTTCTGTGGCCCGACACGTGGAACAACTACTATTATCCGCAATCGCTCTCTGCTGCCGAAGCCATCCTCACCGAAGCTGGATTTCAGGTTGAGGTTCCTCACGGCCACATCTGCTGCGGCCGCCCGCTTTACGACTTCGGTCTTCTCGGCGCCGCCCGCTCCTATCTTGCGCGCGTTCTTAACCGCATGGCTCCCCAAATCGAAGCCGGCCTGCCCTTCATCTTCCTCGAGCCAAGCTGTGCCAGCGTCTTCAAAGACGAGTTGCTGGAACTTTTCCCCAACGATCCCCGAGCGAAACATCTGAGCCAAAATATCTGGCTGCTCTCCGATTGGCTCTCCGGTCACGCGCCACGGTTTGCCCCTGGCCGCCTCGCAGGTGCAAACGTCCTGCTTCACGGCCACTGCCATCACAAAGCCGTCTTTGGCGGCCCGTCCAACGAAATCGCCATGCTCCAATCCGCCGGTGCAAAAGTCGAGCTCATTCATGCTGGCTGTTGCGGTATGGCCGGCCCCTTTGGCTTTGAAGCAGAAAAATTTGAAGTTTCTACGACCATCGCCAGCCAGGGTCTCTTGCCCGCCGTGCAATCCGCCAGCCCATCCACGATCATCGTTGCCGACGGCTTCAGTTGCCGCGAGCAAATCGCGCAGTTGACCGGCCGCCATGCCGTCCACTTTGCTGAAGTTCTTGCTCGCACGTCGGCTTCAGACAGATGACTCCGCACCGGCGCGGCGCATCCAAAGTGGATGAGTGGCTCAGTTTGAGTGCGAACGCCGCGTGTCGCAATGGAGTTCGGCGGAGTTTCTCCGGCTTTAGGAAGCGATTTAACAGAATCGGCAGCTGTCCAATCCGCTGCACAGGACCTGTTTGCGGTAGACTGGACTGGTTTGGTAGGCTCAATCATTCGTTGAATGCTGTGAAAGAGGAGGTTTCATCATGGCAGAAGATAGCAAATCCTACGGCTTGGCTTGGTTCTTGGCCGGATTAGGCGTCGGCGCTCTGGTCGGCATCCTTTATGCGCCAAAGAGCGGCAAAGAAACGCGCGAAGACATCGCCTCCGGAGCGCGCGAGAGCGCGGAATATCTCCGTGCTCGCACGCGCGAGGCTGCGGAGAACGTAAGCGCCATTGTTGATCGGGGCAAGGAGCAGGTAAACGCCTTCGTCGACCGCGGCAAGGAACAGGTTGGCGAGTACGTCGATCGCGGAAGGGCACAGTGGGAGGAATTCGTCGAGCGCGGCAAGAATCTGGTTGCCGATCAGTCCACCCGCGTTACCGCGGCCGTTGATGCGGGACGCCAGGCATACAAGTCTGCGAACGGCGATCCCGAAACACACGAGTTCTGAGAGCTGGCAGATCCACCGGGCTTAGGCTCGGCCTGAGTCTCTTCGTCCTTTCCGGCGAAGAACGGGCGCATGATTGATCGGGGTGCTCGCACAGGCTCCGGAAATCATTTCGCTGCCTTAGCTGGTCCAGCGTGCTCAGGCTGCAATTTCTAGTTCCGCAGAGTTCCGCGCGAGATCAACCTTATGCCAAAGATCGACAATCAAACCGTTCAACTCGTTTTAGTCGCGCTAGTTGCATTTGCCATGCTGGTCCAGGCCTTCGTTCTGTTGGCCGCCTTTATCGCCATGCGCAAGGCTGCGCGCTCTATCGACGAGAAATTCGAGGCCTTGCGGTCCTCGGTCACTCCGCTCATCGACAATACGCGCTCGCTGGTTACGCGTCTGACGCCGAAGATTGAAGAAACCGCCGAAGACCTGGCCGCCCTCACACATTCCTTGCGCGCCCAGGTTGCCGACGTGCAATCCGCCGCCGATGAGATTATTGCCCGCGCGCGTGTTCAGAGCGTTCGTCTTGACTCGATGTTGTCCCATGTTCTCGATACATTGGACCGCACTGGCCAATTCATGTCTGACGCCGTTAACAAGCCCATGCGCCAGTTCTCGGCGATATTGGCTTCGGTGAAGGCCGTTGTTGAATCCCTCCGCAGTGGAGTACCCGAGCCTCGTTCGCAGGCCAATCGGGCCTCCCGCGATCACGACATGTTCGTGTAAAGTTAATGAATTCGGCGTCGGATGGCGATGCCGAGCCAGTTTCACACAATCCAGCCGCCGCCCACAACCTCATCTCCGTCGTAGAAAACCGCGGCCTGGCCCGGCGTCACCGCGCGCTGCGGCTCATCGAAAGTCGCAATCGCCTCGCCCGCTCCACTTGGTTCCAGCGTTGCCCATGCAGGCTCGTGCCGGTGCCGGATCTTTACCTTCACCCGCATGGGCCTCGTCAACTCCGCAATGCTGATCCAGTTCAGTTGCTTTGCGCGCAAAGTGCGTGTCGCAAGTTCCGCATCCGCTCCCACCGTCACGCGATGACTCGCCGGATCAATGTTGATCACGTAAAGCGGAGCCGCACTCGCTACGCCCAACCCCTTGCGCTGTCCCACGGTAAAGTTGTGGATCCCCGCGTGCTGCCCGATGACCTCGCCGCTCGCCGCCACCAACTCACCGGCGATTTCCGGCGCCGCCTCGCCCTGCTCCTCAAGATACGCCGTGATGAACTGCTTATAGTCGCCGCCGGGCACAAAGCAGATCTCCTGCGAGTCCGGCTTCTCAGCTAGCATCAATCCGTGATTCCGCGCCGCCTCACGCACCTCCGGCTTGGTCATGTGTCCCAGCGGAAACATTGTGCGCGCAAGCTGCTCCTGGGTCAGTCCAAACAGAAAATACGTCTGGTCCTTGGCCCGGTCCGCGGGCCGCTTCAAAATCCATCGCCCCCGCTTTTCGTCGAATTCGTTCACCGCGTAGTGGCCCGTTGCAATCCGCTCCGCCCCAATGCTCCGCGCCGTCTTCAGCAGTTGGTCGAACTTGATGTGGTTGTTGCAAAGAGAGCAGGGAATCGGCGTGCGTCCCGCCAGGTACTCGTCCACAAACGGCCGCACCACGTCGCGCTCGAACCGCTCCTCCTGGTTGATGACGTAATACGGAATCTCCAGGTGCTCGGCTACGCGCCGCGCATCGTACACATCGTCGATCGAACAGCACCGCCCGGCCTTCGGCGCGTCGGGAATGCCATGCTTGCCCGCCAGCCGCGTCTGATCCCAAAGTTGCAACGTCAGGCCAACAACGGTATTGCCCGGCATGCCGTCGCCGGTGCCCTCGCGAGCAAGGATCGCCGCCGCCGTCGAGGAGTCCACCCCTCCGGACATCGCCACCGCAATGGTCAAGCTCTCACTCATGAATCCCTGTCCGGCAAAGCCGCAAACCGATCAGATAAGCCAATCCGTAATCTTTCTCGCCAGCTTGCCAATTCGCCATGCCGCGAAGCGGCGCGAACCCGCCAAAAAACCCACGCTTGCGTCGCTGTCTCAACCCCTTAATTCGACGACCTCCGGAGCAAGCGCGCGCAAATGCTCCACTGCCTCCGAAACCACGCGCAGCACCTGGTCCACGTCTTCATCCGTCGCCGTCTTCAGCAAACTAAAGCGCAAGCTGGCCAGCGCCGCGTTCTTGCCAAGCCCCATCGCCATCAGCACATGGCTCGGCTCGGTCGATCCCGAATGGCACGCCGACCCTCCGCTCACCCCAACGCCCTTCAGGTCGAGCGCGATCACCAGCGCCTCTCCCTCCAAATACTCAAAGTGAATGTTCGTCGTGTTCGCCGCGCGCGGCGCGCCTGCACCATTCACTCGTGTGCCGGGAATTGCAAGAATTCCAGCTTCCAGCCTGTCGCGCAGCCGTGCAACGCGTTCCATCGTCCCATCCTCAAGGCTCTCCATCGCGAGTTCCGCAGCCTTGCCCAGGCCCACGATGCCCGGCACGTTCTCCGTTCCCGCGCGCTGACGCCGCTCGTGGCTCCCGCCTACAATCAACGGTTCAAGCGGCGTTCCTCGCCGCACATACATCGCCCCGACGCCCTTCGGTCCGTGCATTTTGTGCGCGCTGATCGAGCACAGATGGCATCCGAATCGCCGCACGTCGAACACAACCTTCCCCGCGCCCTGCACCGCATCAATATGGAAGTAGGCCCCGGCTTCCGCCGCAATTTTGCCGATCTCCTCCACCGGCTGTACCACCCCCGTCTCGTTATTTGCCAGCATCACGCTGACCAGGGTCCTGCGGGAATCGACATGCAGACTCGCCGGCCTGATCGCGCGGCGGATCTCGTCCGGATCGATCAGCCCATCCTTCTTGGGTGCAACAAACGTCACATCGACGCCACGTTCAGCCACCCTGTCGGCGGCGCGCAGCACAGCAGAATGTTCAATCGACGTTGTAATAAAGTGATCGCCCGCGCGCAGCAGCCCGAAGATCGCCGTGTTATCTCCCTCGGTGCCGCCCGAGTTGAACACGACCTCTGCTTCTCGGCAGTTGAAAAACCGCGCCAGCGTCTCACGCGCATGGTCAACAGCCTTCCGTGCCTTCTGGCCCTGCAAGTGAATCGAGGACGCGTTACCGAACTCCTCCATCCAGTACGGGCGCATCGCCTCCATCACCTCCGGCAGCAGAGGTGTCGTGGCATTGGCATCGCAATAAACCCGTCGCATGGGCGAAGCACTCCTTTCTTAAATTGTACGGGGAATCGCGTGAACGCGCGAACCCGCCCAACATGGGCAACCGCGGCCGACAAATCCCGCTGCCCGCTGCGCCAATTAGAATGCGGAAAGCGTACTCCCGCGCTCTTTGGAGCTCCCTGGCATGACGGATTCGACTGCCCCGCCATCAAATCCCGATCCGCTCGCGACTTCCCCGCATTCTTATCCTTGGTAGTGCCGGCCAGCTCGGCCGCGAGCTTCAGAAGAGTTTCGCCGATGTTGGTACCATCGTCGCGGTCGATCGCGAGTCCGTCGATCTCGCCGATCCCGATCAAACACGCGACCTCGTCCGCCGCTCCGCGCCCGACATCATTCTCAACGCCGCCGCGTACACTGCCGTCGATCGCGCTGAGTCGGAGTTGCCTCTGGCCCATGCCATCAACGCTCTCGCCCCTCGCATCCTCGCTGAAGAAGCCGCCGAGCGAAACGCGATCCTCGTCCATTACTCCACGGATTACGTCTTCGACGGCAGCAAGCTGGAGCCTTGGACGGAAAATGACACTCCGGCGCCGCTCAGCGTCTATGGTGCGAGCAAACTGGCTGGCGAGCAGGCCATTCAAAACTCCCGCGCCCGCCATCTCATCTTTCGGACCAGTTGGGTTTATGGGCCGCATGGCAAAAACTTCCTGCTCACTATGCTGCGCCTCGCCACAGAGCGCAACCAGCTTTCCATCGTCGACGACCAAATAGGCGCGCCCACCACTTCGATCGATTTGGCCCGCGCCACGCACGCAATCGTCACCGGTGTATTGGCTGGCCGCTTCGGTGCCGCCGAGAATTGGTTTGGCCTCTACCACATGACCTGCGCCGGCTCTGTCTCCTGGTTCGGCTTCGCTCAAGCCATCTTCGCCCGCGCATCCACGCAGCTTGGCGTCAAGCCGCCGGAGCTTATTCCGATTGGAACCAAAGATTATCCCACTGCAGCCGCGCGCCCGCGCAACTCCGTCTTATCGAATGCCAAGCTCCACGCCCGCTTCGGCGTTCAACTCCCCTCATGGCAATCCGCTCTGGATGAAGTGATTGCGTGTCTTCAGACAGGCCCTGAATCGGAATAAACCGCCAGCAGCGTTCGCGCAGCGCGAAATGGAGTTGTCCTTCCATCCGCCACATCGCGCTCCAGTGTCTTCATACGGAGTTGCACGGCCGCATGCCGGTCGAATCGCTGTCGCAGCGATTGATCGATCATCTCGTGCATCCATCGCCTCTGTTGCTCGCGCCGGCTCAAGGCGAACCATCCGTTCGCTCGCGTCATCACCGCATACTCAAGCACGCACTCCCACAACTCGCGGATTCCGGTACCCGTCAGCGCGGAGCAGGTCACTGCGCGCGGCGTCCATCCCGACTCCGGCGCCGGGAAAAAGTGCAGCGCGTTTTGCGCATCGGCGCGCGCCCGTTCCGCTGCGTCCACATTCGCTCCGTCGGCCTTGTTCACGGCCACCAGGTCAGCCAGTTCCATCACCCCGCGCTTGATCCCTTGCAGTTCGTCTCCCGCGCCGGCCAGCGTGATCAACAGAAAGAAATCCACCATCTCGTGCACAGCGGTTTCTGACTGGCCTACGCCAATCGTCTCCACCAGAATGTTTCGGTATCCCGCTGCCTCGCACAACAGCATCGCCTCGCGCGTCCGTTGCGCCACGCCGCCGGCCATGCCGCGCGATGGCGACGGCCGGATAAACGCCATCTCGCTCGCCGCCAGCCTCGGCATGCGCGTCTTGTCGCCCAGAATGCTTCCGCCGGAAATCTGGCTGCTCGGATCAATCGCCAGCACCGCGACCTTTTCCTTTAACTCGGCGATAAGAAACCCGCCCAGCGCTTCAATCAAACTGCTCTTGCCCGCGCCGGGCACACCCGTGATTCCCACTCGGATCGATTCGCAGCAGTGCGGCAGGCAATCTTCCACAATCTGCTCGGCCAGTTCGCGATCTCGCTCGCGGCAGCTTTCGACAAGCGTCACAGCGCGCGCCAGCACCGCGCGGTCACCGCGCAGAATTCCGTCGCGGTATTCTTCGCGCGACAAAGCCCGAGCCCGTTTCGCCGCACTTGGCGCATCTGGCGTCTCGCATCCCGGAATTTCGCGCAGCGCGCTCTTCATCAAGCCCACCTAGCTAATTACGGCGGCACAAAGCAATTCTAAAATTTTCTGCGCGGCCATTGGAATCACCGTCCCCGGCCCGTAAATTCCCGCCACACCGGCGCCATACAGGAACGCGTGGTCCTGCGGCGGAATCACGCCGCCCACAACCACAAGAATGTCGTCTCGCCCCAGCGCTCGCAGCTCGTTAATCAGCTGCGGTACAAGCGTCTTGTGCCCAGCCGCCAGGCTCGACACGCCGACAACATGCACGTCGCTGTCCATGGCAAATCGCGCCACTTCTCGCGGCGTCTGGAAAAGCGGGCCCACATCCACGTCGAATCCAATGTCCGCGAACGCCGTCGCAATCACCTTGGCTCCGCGATCGTGCCCGTCCTGGCCCATCTTCGCCACCAGGATCCGTGGCCGCCGCCCCTCTTCGCGCTGAAATTCCTCCACCATGCGCCGCGCTTTCTTGAACTCCTCGCCGCCTCCGCTCTCGGCGGAATAGACGCCCGCTATCGTGTGCGTCGCCGCTTCGTATCTCCCCCACACGTTCTCGAGAGCCGTCGAAATCTCGCCCAGCGTTGCGAGTTTGCGCGCCGCGTCAACCGCGCATTCCAGCAGATTTCCGTCGCCATGCGCCGCGCAGCGTTCCAGCCGCTCCAACGCCTCGTGCACTTCGCCTTGTGTTGCGTTCGCGCCTTAACTGCTCAAGCCGCTTGATCTGTCCTGTACGCACCGCATCGTTGTCGATATCGAGCACCGGAATCTCGGGCTCCTTCGCCGCCTTGTAACGCATTCACGCCAACGAATCACGTCGCGCCCCGCATCGATTCCCGCTTGCCTGCGCGCGGCGGCTTCTTCAATGCGCATCTTGGGCACTCCGGTCTCGATGGCCTTCGTCATCCCGCCGAGTTCCTCAACCTCCTGGATCAAATTCCACGCTGAGTGCATCAACTCGTGCGTCAGCCGCTCCACGGTATACGATCCGGCCCACGGATCCACCACATGCGTAATGCCGGTCTCCATTTGCAGATAGAGCTGCGTGTTGCGCGCGATCCGCGCTGAAAAGTCCGTCGGCAGTGCCAGCGCCTCGTCCAGCGCATTAGTGTGCAGCGATTGCGTGCCCCCGAACGCCGCGGCCAGCGCCTCCACGCACGTGCGCACTACGTTGTTATATGGGTCCTGCGCCGTCAAGCTCCATCCCGAAGTCTGCGAGTGCGCGCGCAGCGCCAGCGATTTGGGATTCTTCGCACCGAAACCCTTCACAATCTTGGCCCAGATCATCCGTGCCGCCCGCATCTTGGCAATCTCCGTGAAATGGTCCATGCCCACGCCCCAGAAGAACGAAATCCGCGGCGCAAACTCATCCACGTCGAGCCCGGCTCCTACCCCTGCGCGGAGATACTCCAGCCCGTCGGCCAGCGTATACGCCAGCTCCAGCTCTGCCGTTGCGCCCGCTTCCTGCATGTGGTATCCGCTCACGCTGATGCAATTGAATTTCGGCATCTTCGCCGCGCAGTAGCGAAAAATATCGCCGATAATCCGCATCGACCCAGCCGGCGGATAAATGTACGTATTGCGGACCATGAACTCCTTCAGAATGTCGTTCTGAATGGTTCCGCTCAGCATTTCCGGCTTCACGCCCTGTTCCTCAGCCGCCACAATATAGAACGCCATGATCGGCAGCACCGCACCGTTCATCGTCATCGATACTGACATTTGGTCGAGCGGGATCCGGTGGAACAGAATCTTCATGTCCAGAATCGAGTCAATGGCCACGCCCGCTTTGCCCACGTCCCCCGCTACGCGCTCATGATCGGAGTCGTACCCGCGGTGCGTCGCCAAATCGAATGCCACCGAAAGCCCGCGCTGCCCGGCTGCCAGGTTGCGGCGGTAGAACGCATTCGAATCTTCCGCCGTTGAAAATCCAGCGTATTGCCGAATCGTCCACGGGCGCATCGCATACATAGTTGTGTAGGGTCCGCGCAAGTAAGGCGGAATCCCGGCCGCGTAGTCCAGATGCTCCAGGCCCGCCAGATCTTCACGCGCATAAAAGGGTCTTGACGCAGCGTTCTCTGCCGAAGGGCGCTCGTCGGCCCCATCCGGCGCCACTGCTTCTGCCGTCGGCTTCCAGTCGATCTTTGTAAAGTCAGGCCGCATCAATTCGTGATCCCCAATCGTCCCTGCCACTTCGTCAGCACTTCCACGGGATTGCTCCGCGCATGTACAAAGTCAGAAACGCCAGCCACCGCAAGCATCGCCGCGTCTTCGGGATTTCCCGCTACAATCACCGGCGTTTTACGTTTCATCGCCTTCAGCTTTGGCGTCAGCTCCGCGACAATCGCAGCGTACTCCTTATCCGCGCTGCACAGCACGATTAAGTCGCCTTCCGCCGCCGCAATCTCTGTCGCTTTTCTGAAACGTCGGGTAACAGTCTCGAATCCGGCGCATGCAAAAAAGTTCGCTGAGAAATGCGAGCGCGCCGCGCGTACTTTTACGTCTCCAAACTCTGCCAGCAGCACGCGCGGTATCACGCCGCCCGCCGCGGCATGTCGCTCGGTGCGCAGTCGAAGTTCCTCGTACAATTGCGTTCCGCGCCTCGTTTCGGAAACTCGCCCAGCCTGGCAGCGATTTAGTGCCCGCTCGGTTGGATTCGCGAATTGATTTGTGCCCACAAACACCCGTCTCCGCAGCGCAATCGCTTTGTTCCGCGCCGCCATAGATCGCTCCAGAGACGCTTCGATCGCTCCGTCCGTCTGCGCCTTTCGGTATCCGCCGCAAGCCTCGATCCCCTGCATGATCTTCCAGCCCTCACGCGCCAGAAAATCGGTGACTGCTTCCACGTAATACGATCCGCCGGCAGCATCGGCCACTCGCGCCATCCCCGCTTCGTGCTTCAGCAGGAGCTGAGTATTCCGCGCCAGCCTGCGGCTCGCCTCGTCAGGGAGTTTGTAGCATGCATCGAACGGCACTACCGTCACCGAGTCCGCGCCTCCCAGAATCGCCGCCATCGCTTCGGTGGTCGCGCGCAAAATGTTCACGTGCGGATCGTAGAGCGTTTTGTTCCACCGCGAAGTGCGGGCCGCAATGTGTGCCCTGGCTACCGAACGAACGCTGCCAAAGCTCGCGACTGTGCGCGCCCAAACCATTCGAAATGCGCGCAGCTTGGCAATTTGAAAGAAATAATTGGAGCCCATGGCGAAATCGAATTCAATCGCCGTTGCCGCTCGGCCGGGATCGACGCCTCGCTCCTGCATTGCGCCAAGAAAATCTACCCCGGCCGCCAAAGTGAAACCCACCTCTTCCGTAGCGGTCGCACCCGCCTCCTCGAAAACATCTCCATGAATGGTGAACGGTACGAATCCGTCTGGCGCAGCACCTATCACTTTCGCCGCAAAGTCCACACTGGCGAGCGCATCGCATCCCGTCGAAACCCGCGCTTTACGTTGTCTCGCGCGAAGCTCTTCGATCAGCGTCCTCAGCAATCTCTCGTCTGCCCCATCGAAATGAATAGGTATGTCATTAAGATTGGCGAGCAGCACATCTAAATCTGCACGACCGTCAACCAAAGGCCTGCTGAATGCAATTTCGTCGGCGCCGGCTTCAACCGCGGCGCATGCTTCGCGATTCGCGGTCTCCACAATCCCCGCGTCGATCTCTTCGCGGATCTGCCAATCGCCTGTTCTGCGCCCGCCGCGCCGGTATGGAAACGTTCCGGGCGCCGCATCCATGTACGCCAGATTATTCAGATCCTCGGCGCGATAATAGGGCTTCACCGCCAGCCCCTCATCGCTGCGCCAGATCAGCCGCTTCTCGTAATCCGCGCCCTTCAAGTCACGCGCAATCGCCGCTTCCCACTCTTCCGTGCTGACGGGAGAAAACTCCTCAAGCAAATGTTCCATCGCCACCTTCTCTCATTTGCCCTCTGGGTCCTCCACCATCTCCATAAGGATTCCGAATGCTCCATCGGCCCGCGACTTTGGATGCACAAAGAAAACCGTCGTGCCCCGCGAGCCTTTGCGCGGAATCTTGTCGATCAGTTGAAATCCCTCAGCCTGCATCGCGTCGAAGGCGCGTTGTGCATTCTCTACGCGAAAGGCCACGTGCGCCAATCCGCCATGGCCGCCATTCTTGTCGATGAGCTTCTGCACCGGGGAATCCGGAGAGAGCGGCTCCAGCAGCTGGATCAGATTTGGTCCTTCGCCAATCTGCAAAAGCGCCTCGCGCACTTGATCTGCTCCACGCACTTCTTCACGGTGAATCTCTCTGAATCCGAGCCTCTCGTACGCCTTTACCTGCACCTCAAGCTCGCCCTGCTTCACCGCGATCGCCACATGATCCACGAACTTGATTCCGGGAACTCGCCTGAACTCCTCTCCGGTCAACTCCCCGCCCTTTGAATCCCTGTCCACTTCTTTCATCTCGGCCCTTCAATAGATCTCTGCCCCGGGTTCGATCCCGTTTACTCCATCTCCAGCAGCAACTGATTCACTTTCACTGGGTCGCCCGGCTTTACGTGCAGGGACTTTACGATTCCTGCGCGCGGTGCCGCCAAATTCGTTTCCATCTTCATCGCTTCCAGAACCACAACCAGCTCACCAGCTTCAACTGCTTGTCCCGGTTCCACGTTTACCTTGATCACCAAACCCATTACCGGGCTGCGGCAAATCTTGCCTTCGCTGTCCCACGCCTCCATGTGCCCTTGAGCATGAGGATCTGTTGCATGCGCCACAGGTCGCAGCGCGTAGCCCGAGGGTGCGACATCGTCGTCATCCTCCAAAACCTCAACGTCAACTTCGTATGCCTTTCCATCGATCGTGATCTGAAGCTTCAACGTGCTGCTCGCTTTCTCTCAAACCCTGTTGCAGCGTCTATCCTCTTGAGCGCGGATTGTGCGAGGTCTGCACAGACGCGCGACCTTGCTGTGCCCATGTTCCGGCGCCACTCTGCCCAGCTGGCAGCAATTGCGCCGAGCGAATGCGCGCCCTTTTCCCCAAAAACGTCGCCGCCGCCGCCGTCAGCACCGCAACTGTCTCGGCTTCCGGAGAATCCTGTTCCCGCGCCGCCATAACCTCCGGCTCCGCAACAACTGCTGTGCCCTCGCGTCGCCGCGCATGCAACCCGCCAAGCTCCGCCACGCGTTCCTGCAACGCACTCACCGTTGCGGCCATCGCTCTCAATTGGCGATCGGTCTCCCGTTGCTTCTCGGCCACTGCCCGTCCGCGTCGTTCTCGCCATAACGGCGTAAACCGCCACGCCGACCGCACCCACTAACGCCGTCAATGCCGACCATTCCGTCCAGTGCACTTTCACGCCGTGCCTCCGCCTACAAGGGAATCAATCCATGTTTCTTCTGCGGTCGCAGTTCACGCTTGCCGTGCAGCGACTCCAGCGCCCGCGCCAGGTACCTCCGCGTCTCGGCCGGCTCAATAATGTCGTCCACCAGCCTTCGCCCCGCCGCCACGTAAGGATTCGAAAACGTATCGCGATATTCGTCCACCAGTTCCTTGCGCCGTTCGGCCTTGTCCTCGGCCGCATCGATCTCTCGCCGGAACACAATCTCCGCCGCGCCCTCGGCGCCCATCACTGCAATCTCAGCCGTCGGCCACGCCACCACGCGGTCCGCGCCCAGCCCTTTGGAGCACATCGCGATATATGCGCCGCCATAAGCCTTGCGCAGAACCACAGTGATCTTCGGAACCGTTGCCGCCGAATACGCAAACAGCAGCTTCGCTCCATGCCGAATGATTCCCCCGCGCTCCTGTTCCACGCCCGGCAAAAAGCCCGGCACATCCACAAACGTCAGCAGCGGAATATTGAACGCGTTGCAGAATCGCACGAACCGCGCAGCCTTATCCGATGCATCGATATCCAGCGCCCCGGCCTGCACGCATGGCTGGTTGGCCACGATCCCTACGGGCCGCCCTTGCAACCGTCCAAAACCAATGACAATGTTCGCGGCAAACTCCGGTTGAATCTCCAGGAAATCCTGGTTGTCCACCACGCGCACAATTACGTCGCGCACATCGTAGGCCACTTTCGGATCGGCAGGAACCGTGTCGTTCATCTCCGCATCGGCGCGCATCCGCCCGCTGAACGGCAGCCGCGGCGGGTCTTCCATATTGTTCGCCGGCAAAAAACTCAGCAGTCGCCGGCAAAGCCCGATCGCCTCATCGTCGTCGCGCGCAATCAGGTGCACCACTCCCGAGTAGTGCATCTGCGATTGCGCTCCGCCCAGCTCCTCGGCGCTGACCTCTTCGCCCGTAACTTGCTTGATCACCTGCGGCCCGGTGATGAACATCCGCGCCTGCTCGGTCTGGATGACGAAATCCGTCAGCGCCGGACTATACGCCGCGCCGCCCGCGCACGGCCCGCAGATCAGCGAAATCTGCGGCACCGTCCCCGAAAGCATCACGTTGTGATAGAAGACCCGCGCGTATCCGGCCAGGCTGTCGATCCCTTCCTGCACCCGCGCTCCACCTGAATCGTTGATAAAGACGAATGGGCTTCCCGTCTTCAGGCTCATGGCCATCATCTCGGCCACTTTGTTGCAGTGCGTCTCGCCCGCGGCTCCGCCCGCCACCGTAAAATCCTGGCTCGCCAAATGCACTAGGCGCCCATCGATGCTCGCGCATCCCGTCACCACGCCATCGGCTGGCAGTTCCTTCTCGGCCATGCCGAAATACGTTGCGCGGTGCCGGCTAAACAGCCCAATCTCTTCGAAGCTGCCCCGGTCCACCAGCCGCTCCACGCGCTCTCGCGCCGTCAGTTTTCCTGTCGCGTGCTGCCGCTCAATCCGCTCCCGTCCGCCGCCCAGCTCAAGCTCCGCGCGTTTCGCCGCTAGCTCCGCAATCTTGTCGCCAATCGTTTTCTTTTTTTCAACTTCGATTTCAGTCGCCATGACCGCACCTGGGGATTCCGCCACGACCCTTCACCAAAGCTCGGGAGCGCGGAGCGCCTTGCACGCCGTCATTCTATGTCCCGACAGGTGCCACGAGATGTGACAAGGTTCACTCGTTCTTAGCCGCCCGAGGAGGCGCTAATTTCCTCTCTTCACGGCGCCGACAACGGGCGCTTTGCGTTGGGATCGGACTCGATTCAATCGACAGAACGATGGCAGGCGATAGGATGCCTGAATGGATGTAAGCCACGCATATTCAATGGGATACAAGGCAACCGAGCTGCGGCTTCGCCGCCTGCCAGGGCAGCCAAGTTAGTCAGCGCGCGCAAACTTGCCACGCTCAGATCAATTGAAGTGTTGATGTGCCGGGAATGAAGTGTTCATGTGTCGGGAACCCGCCGCCCCCGGTTTGTAGCGCCGGCGTCTCGCCGACTGTCGTGCGGGCGTCCCGCGCACGCTCAACTCGCCACGCCTACGAGAACCTCGTCCTTCTCCACAGCAGCGTTCCGCACAGCCCCAGCGGAATCATCGTCCCAATAATCAGCACAATCATCCACGGCAGGTTCACGAAAATATGCTGTGCGCGTGTGCCCACGGCGAGCCACACAAAAACGCCGCTCGCAACCGTGAAAATCAGAATCTCCCACCACCGCCGCGGATGCTTGTTGTCGGCCAGCGGATCGTTGCCGGCCACGACAGCGGCCACATTTTCCCTATTCAACCCATAGCGGTCGCACTCGCGATGCATCGCCGCGTTCCAGCTCGTCCATTTCTCCGGGGCGGCGGCGCGGCCATGCTGATTGAAACTGCGCCCGCAATCATGATGATCGATCCCGTCATGATCAGGACCTTCCCGCCGGTCGTCAATCCAATGAACTCGCCGAAGACGAGCGCGCCCCAAGCTAATCCCCAAAGCTGATTCGTGTTCGAAAGCGGAATGCCTCGCCCAATCCCGAGATACTTCGCCGCGTACTGCTGGAAAAGGTCACCGATGACCCAGCAAAATCCGCCCACGAACGGCCAGAACAGCATCGGCCGCGCGCGATTCAGCTCAGCCAGCAGCGGCCCAGTGCCGCCGTAAAAAATCCATCCCAGCAAAAACACAGTTCCCAGTTCGCCAAAAGTAAAAATCGTCACGAACGAAAGCGGATTCATGCCGCTGATGTAAGCCTTGCGGTAGGGAATGTACATCGTGCCCAGCAGCACGCCCGCGCCCAGCGCGGCAATAATTCCGATGGTGGCCTTCCCCGGCGCGCCTGCGTTTTGTTGAGCCGTAGCAATAGCCAGCACCGCCGCGCCAAACACAATCGCCGCCGCCCCGCCAATCACTTTGGCCCAATCCTTCGGCCTCGACCCGCGCAGCTCTTTGAACAGCAGGCAGCCCCAGAAGAGCCCCACCAGACTATTCGTGTTCCAAAGCGGAAACGCTATCGCCAGGCCGACGTTGCGCACGGCAAAGATAGTCAGCGTGTTCGCCACCGCCCACAGCATTCCGCCCACCAGCGCCCACACCATCAGGTGCGGCTTTTCCTTCAAGTCGACGAAAACGAATCCCGTGCCCTTCAGAAGTGTCGGAATCGTCCACCGTGCCACAAACGCGCCCATCACCATCCCCATCGAAATCAGGAACGGCGAGAAGCCTTCGTTCACCAGCTTCGTTGGCGCTTCCGCGCTGCCCAGCCACACCGCCGCCGAAAGCCCGCAGAACACGCCCAGCTTGTGCAATGAGATGGTCGACCGCGTTCCTGTATGTCGACCTGCGGTCGCCGCTGTGTCGCTCATGCGGCTAGCCTTCCCAAGATCATCAACAGCGCGGTGCCTAGGATCAAGACAACAACTGGTACCCAGAAATGCGCATCGGTGATGATCGCGAGTAGGGTGAAAATGCGACTTGATCGTCTCATTGTTATTCCTTCCGCGTTCCGGGCTTCAATCGTCTCGCACTCAGCAATCGTTCCCGGCTTGCAGCGAAAGTCGGTCTCGCACCAAAAGAGCTGACGGCTGAGGGCTGAAGGCTGACAGCTAGATGCTGTCTAACCGCACCGGCCGGTGTTCGTCAAACGATTTCTTCGCCGCCAGCGCCATCACCACCGGCACGCGGCCATCTGCGCCCGTCACCGGCGTCGGCTTGTCCTCGATCACCGCCTGCACAAACTCCGCAACCTCCAGCGCAAAGCTCTCCGGATAGCGATCCATGAAAAACTTCAGCGGCAAATCGGAATAGACCGTCTCGCCCGTGCTCACTACCACTTCGTTGGGGAAACGATTCTCCGTCGCGATCTTGCCTTTGGTGCCCAATATCTCCACGCGCTGGTCGTATCCGAACACCGCCTTGCGGCTGTTATCAATGGTGCCGATCGTGCCGTTCTTGAAGCGCAACACCACCACCGCCATATCCAGGTCGCCGGCCTCGCCGATCTCGGGTTCAGCCAGCACGCCTCCCGTGGTGTAGATCTCTTCCACCTCGTCGCCAATCAAGAATCTAGCCATGTCGAAATCGTGAATCATCATGTCCAGAAAAATTCCGCCCGACGACTTGATGTACGCGATCGACGGCGGCGCGGGATCGCGGCTGATCAGATGCATCAGGCAGGGCTGGCCGATCTCGCCCTTCGCCACCGCCTGTCGCACACGCCTGAAGTTCGAGTCGAACCGCCGGTTGAACCCGATCTGCAGCTTCACGCCCGCTTTCTTCACCGCCTCCAGCGCCATATCGATCTTGTCCAGGCTGAACGCGATCGGCTTCTCGCAGAAAATCTGTTTGCCGGCCTTCGCTGCCTGCACAATCAGTTCGGCGTGCGTCCCGGTAGGGGTGCAAATCAGCACCGCCTCCACCTTCGGGTCGCCAATCACTTCGTCCGCCGTCGCAACCACCTTGGGAATCCCGCACCGCGCAGCTAATGCTTCTGCCGCCGCACGATCCACATCGGCAATCGAAACAATCTCCGCCTCCGGCAACCGGAACGCCAGCGTCTCCGCGTGAACCTTCCCAATCCGTCCCGCACCGATGATTCCAAAATGCAGTTTCTTTCCGCTCATTGCGTCCCTCAATCAAATTCCTACAGTTCTACCGCCGCCGTTCCCACTGTTGTACCGCCGGCGTCTCGCCGGGGTCCCCGCGGAAAGGTCCACGTACGTGGGGTGACTCGCCGGCTGTCGTGCGGGCGTCCCCGCCCGCACACGTTGTCATCCTGAGCGAAGTCCGCCGCGGCGGACGAAGTCGAAGGATCTGCGGTTGCTTTTCGACGCACTCCAGATTCTCCAAATCCGATCCGCTCCCGCACGAACAAGCTAAGAGTTAACGGCTAACAGCTAAAGGCTGCTCCTGCGTGAAATTCGCTTCAATCGACCGCAGATACTCCCGGCTCCGCGCAGCGCTCTCCTTCGGCGTTCCCATTCCCGGCAGAATATCCTGCTCCACCAAGGCATATCCTTTGTAGTCGCGCGCAGCCAGCCAGCGCAACAGGGCAGGGAAGTCGATGCACCCTTTGCCCAACTCGGGATACAGTCCATTCCGCATCGCCGTAAAGTAATCCCACCCCTCGTCGCGGCTGCGTCGCGCAACATTCGGCTCCAAATCCTTCAAGTGGATGTACCAGATCCGCTCTTTGAATCGCTCGAGGGCGGGCAACAAATTGCCGTCCTCGGTGCCCGTCCCATGCACGTAATGCCCGGCATCGAACACCAGTCCCAGTCGATCCGGGTGCGTCCTGTCCAGCAGCTGCTCAATCTCGTCCGGCGTCTCCACATACCCCGCGCAGTGATGATGAAACACCGTCCGCAATCCCGTCTCATCGAACACCGCATGTGCAATTTCGTCCGCGCCGCGAGCAAAGATCTCTCCACTCGTCCTTGCTCAAGCCGTCTTCCGGCCGGATGCGCCCCGCGCGCTCGGTGCGCACCGGGTCGGTGCCCGCATCGTCCGCCAGCACCAGGTACGGCGCCTGCGTCGTCGCCACCGCGGCAATCAGCTTCGCCGTCTTGACCGCTCTCTGCCGCCCCTCCGCATGTGTCGCGGGATTCTTCATCCCCACCGGCACATACGCACCCAACATAACGACACCGCGCTTGGTCAGCTCTTCGCTAAGTCGCTCCGCGTCCGTCGGCATGTAGCCCCAGTCGCCCAACTCCGTTCCCGTGTATCCCGTCTCCACCAGTTCGTCGAGCATCTGGCTAAACGGAATCGCTTGGCTTTGATCCTGATTTTCCAGCGTGCCCCACGAGCACGGCGCATTCCCTACCAACAGCTCTTTCATAATCGTTCCTCAATTCGTTGTTAGTCCCTAAGTCCCTAGTCCCAATGTCCCTGGTCTGTCGTGTTCTCGTTCCCTCGTTCCCTTGTTCCCTCGTTCTCTTGTTCCCTGCCTCTTAGAATTTCCTGCTCCACTCCTTCGGCCACCGTTCCACCACAACCTTGGTCTGCGTAAAAAACTCCACCGCGTGTTGCGCCTGCGCGTGCAAGTCGCCGAAAAAGCTGTCGCCCCATCCGCTGAACGGAAACGTCGACATCGGCGCGGCCACCCCAACGTTGATGCCCACATTTCCCGCCTGCACTTCATACCGGAATCTCCGCGCATTGGCCCCGTCGGTCGTAAAAATGCACGCCATGTTCCCGTAACTGCGCCCATTCACCAGCGCGATAGCCTCTTCAATCGTCTGCGCATGGATCAGGCTCAGCACCGGCCCAAAAATCTCCGTCCGCGCCGCCTCCGAATCCGGCGGAACGTCATCGAGCACCGTGGGCAACACAAAATATCCGTCCTCATATTCGGGAACCTTCTTTCCGCGCCCATCCACGATCACGCGCGCTCCGGCCTGCTCGCCCCTCGCGATCAGTCCTTCGATCCGCGTCTTGCTTTCGGCCGAGATCACCGGGCCCATCTCCACGCCCGGCGCCGCGCCATAGCCCGTCTTGCGGTTCTTCGCCGCCGCCGCAATCTGCTCTGTGAAATTCGGTCGCGCGTCCCCCACCGTAATGGCCACGCTCGCCGCCAGGCAGCGCTGCCCCGCGCAACCAAAAGCGGAATCAGCCAAAATCCGCGTCGTCATCTCCATATCCGCGTCCGGCATCACCACCACCGGATTCTTCGCTCCGCCCTGGCACTGCGCGCGCTTGCCCGTTCGCCGCAGCCCGGCTGTAAATGTACTTCGCCGTCGCCGTCGATCCCACAAAGCTCACCGCGCGAATCGCCGGATGGTCGAGGATCGCATTCACCGTCTCGCGCCCGCCGTTCACCAGTTGCATTACGCCTGGCGGAAATCCCGCCTTCTGAATGAGCTCGAAAAGCTTCTGCGAAGTAATCGGAACGCGCTCAGACGGTTTCAGCAGAAAACAATTTCCCGCCGCCACCGCGTACGGGAAAAACCAGAACGCAATCATCCCCGGAAAATTGAACGGCACAATCGCCGCCACCACTCCCAGCGGCTGCCGGATCATGTGCTCGTCGATGCCGGCTGCGATGTCCTCGCAGTTCGTCCCCTGCATCATCATCGGCATGCCGCACGCCGTCTCCACGTTCTCCACCGCGCGCAGAATCTCCGCCTTGCTCTCGGTCAGCGTCTTGCCGCACTCGTTGGTGATGGAAAGCGCCAGCTCGTCGCGGTGCTGCTCCAGCAGCGTCTTCAGCCGGAACAAGCGGCTGCACGCGATCCACCACCGGCGTCCGCCGCCACTCAATAAACGCGCGCTGCGCCACTTCCACCGCCGCGTTCACATCCGCAGCCGGCGAAAGGGGAACCTCCGCCAGCACCTTTGCCGACGCTGGGTTGACCACGTTCAGCGTTTCGCTCGCGCTCGATGTGCGCCAATCACCTTCAATAAAATTCTGCAAACGCTCCATCTTGTCCCTCCCATGGCTTTTGCTCTTCTCTTCCTGTTTCCTCATCTTTGTCATCCCGAGCGAACGGGGCCCCAAACGATGTTCAGTTTGGGGGTGGTGAGCCGAGGGATCCGCTTTTGCTTTTCAACTCTCGCGCTCTCTTCCCTACAGAAAAGTCCGTTCCCTCTTCCGCGCCTCTTCGTACTTCGCCCGCGCCTCGCGCACGCTCTCCATCTCTGAAACTTCCGCAACCGCAACGTCCCACCACGAATCGTATCCCGGCACGCTCGCCGACACATCTGTCTCCACCACGATCACCGTCGTCCGGTCCATCGCTCTTGGCTTCCTTCAAGCGCCTGCTTCAACTCGTCCAGCGTCTCCGCCTTGACCGCATGCGCTCCCAAACTGCGCGCATTCGCCACAAAATCCACCTTGAGCGGCTCGCCGTCGAGCTGTCCGCTTTTCTTATCCCGCGCGCGATAGCGCGTTCCAAACCCGGCCTGCCCCAGCGACCGGCTCAGGCTGCCGATGCTCGCAAACCCGCCGTTGTCCACCAGCACGATCACGATCTTAATGCCTTCCTGCACCGATGTCGCGATCTCCGAAGGCGCCATCAAATAGGTCCCATCGCCGAGAAATACAAACACCTCGCGCGTCGGGTCGGCCATCTTCGCGCCCATCGCCCCCGGAATCTCGTAGCCCATGCAAGAGTAGCCGTACTCCATGTGATAACCATTCGGCGTGCGTGTGCGCCACAGCTTGTGCAGGTCACCCGGATGGCTCCCCGCAGCCGACACCAGCACCCCGCGCTCGCCCGCTGCTTCACCCAACGCGCCAATCACCTCGCTCTGCGCCGGCTTGTGGCTCCCGCACGCACTCACGGCGTCTACGCCCAGCGAGCTCGCACTCTGTAGCGCCGGCGTCTCGCCGGCTGTCGTGCGGGCGTCCTCGCCCGCACTTCCACCTCGCACATCACGCGACCTCAAATGCAGCAGCCGGTCGACCTCTGCGTCCCACTTTGCCTTTAGTTCCAAAAGCTCTGCCGCGTAAGCAACGCTCACCTTAAAAAAATCTACCGCCGGGCCCAGTTTCTCCAGCGCCACGCGCGCGTCAGCCACCACGGGAATCGCCCCCACTTTATACGCGTCAAATTCCGCAGTGTTGATGTTTACGAATTTCACATTCGGATTCTGAAACGCCGTCATCGACGCCGTCGTGAAATCGGAATACCGCGTCCCGATCCCAATCACCAGATCCGCGTCACGAGCCAGCCGGTTCCCGGCCAGCGATCCAGTCGCGCCGATCGCTCCCACCACTTGTGCATGATTCCACGCGAGCGCGCCCTTGCCCGCCTGCGTCTCCGCCACGGGAATCCCGGTCTCCGCCGCAAAATCGCTCAGCGCCTGCGAAGCTTCGCTCATCAGCACGCCGCCGCCGCAGACAATCAGCGGCCTCTCCGCCGCACGAATCGCTCGCACCGCACGCTCCAAGCTCTCACGATCCGGCTCGCCTCTCCGGATCAGCCAGACTCTTTTGCGAAACATTTCTTCAGGGTAGTCGTACGCTTCGGTCTGCACGTCCTGCGGCAACGCCAGCGTCACTGCGCCGCAATCGGACGGCGAAGTCAGCACGCGCATGGCCTCGGGCAGGGAAGTGAT
Source organism: uncultured Acidobacteriaceae bacterium (assembly GCA_963796785.1). Classification (GTDB taxonomy): domain Bacteria; phylum Acidobacteriota; class Terriglobia; order Terriglobales; family Acidobacteriaceae; genus Telmatobacter. Next base: position 491,486 of record CAWCMW010000002.1, read on the forward strand.
CAGTTGCTCCGGCCTGTAGATGCGGTCCCAGTAGCGCGACACCGGCTTGAAGCAGTCGTTCACGCCCGCATCCTGCGTGCTCGGTGACTCCAGCTGTTGTAATACTGGCGCCACGTTCCGCCGCGCGAAAATATCTCCCGGTAGCAGCAGCACCGGCAGCCGGTTAATCGTCGCCAGCGCCGCGCCGGTAATCATATTGGTCGCGCCCGGCCCAATCGACGACGTGCACGCCAATGTGCGCAGCCGGTTGCTCGCCTTCGCGAACCCCGCGGCCATGTGTACGCCCGCCTGCTCGTTACGCATCAATATGTAAGGGAAATCAGGATTCTGTTGGAGCGCCTGGCCAATCCCGGCCACGTTTCCATGGCCGAAGATCCCCACCATTCCGGCGAAGAACGCATGCTCGCGGCCGTCCCGTTCCACATACTGCTGCTTCAGGAACTCGATAAGCGCCTGAGCCATCGTCATGCGCCGCGTCTTCATGCCCGCTCCCTCGCGTCGTCCCTCAGCACCGTCGTCTTGGTCCCTTGTTCCCTCGGTCCCTGCCGGGGTCCCCGGCGACAGGTCCTCGTCGCTGGGGTGGCTGCCGGGGTCCCCGGCGACAGGTCCTCGTCGCTGGGGTGGCTTGGTCCCTATCTTTTAACCATCGGCAGCCTCGGGTCCTTTTCCTTCCAACTGCTCTTCACCCAGGCGTAATCGGGATCGTCTGAGCAGGCCATCGACCGCGCTGAACCCGCCAGCGCGTTCAGATAATACACGTTGTATCCGTGCGCAGCCACCACCGGATGGTATCCCTCCGGAACCAGCACCAACTCGCCGTCTCGCACCGTCATCGTCTCGTCGATGCGCCGGTCCGCGGTGTACACCTTCTGTATCGCGTATCCCTCCGGCCGCTCCATCCGGTAGTAGTAAATCTCTTCCAGATCCACTTCATCCGGCGGGTTATGCGTGTCGTGTTTGTGCGGCGGGTAGCTCGACCAGTTGCCTGCCGGTGTGAATACCTCCACTACCATCAGCCTTTGCGCCAGAAATCCGGGTGGCAGCATGGAATTGATCTGCCGTGTAGCGTTTCCGCCGCCGCGAATCTCAATTCCAACGTGTGCCGGTGTCACCAGCCGTGCGGGATACTCCTCTTCAGCCTTGCAATAGCAAAAAGCCAATTCGCACGCCGTGTCCGCGCTGACCGTGAAAGTGGTGTTGATCGGCAAATAAAGCGTGTAAGGCAGTCCACCGAAAACCGTCTCGCGCTGGCCAATCCCTTGCCAATCGCCTCGCGAGCTGGTCACCGAGCATACGCCGCCCAATACCACCATGGCCAACTCTCTTCCGGCCGTCTCGCTCCAGAATTTCTGACCAACCTCCAGCTTGCGCGTCGCAAAAGATAGAAATTCGTATCCAAAATCTTCAGTCCGGTTCCGGAATTTCTCCGGCCGGATCAACAACTCACTCATCATTTCTCCTGGGCTAAAAGTGTCCAAAGCACAACGGGAAGAAGTTCCGTAGTTGCTGTGTCTTGGGCCGCGGCTTTCAAGTGGATTTTTCCTCAAGAAAAATCCACCCTGCACCGAGGCCTGAAGCGACTTTAAGAACTGCGGAACCGCTCAGAAGTCCGGCTTATGCCCGCACCGGATTTTTCGAATCGCGAACAAAATGCTGCAATTTGTGCACACGTGTGCACCCTCATAATTTTCTATGATCGATCTCTTCCTGTCAATTGCGAAATAGCTTCGCTTCGGTGGAAAAACCAGCCGATACAAACGCCACATTCTTCAGCCTTTATAGGCGCAATTCGCTTGCGGCACAACAGCCAGGGTCCTGTCTCAATTCATCCTCGATCGCAACCTGCCAGGCAAACGCCTTGTCGCAGCCTCAAGCCCACCCTTGACCGTCAACTTTCACCGGTGTTACCGTTTCTCTGCACACGTTTGCATCGCCCAGAGAATGCTGGACTTCCGTCGTCCCTATGGCCATCTACAAAAGCCCGCTCCACAAAATGACCCAGACCACGCCCACCTGTCTCTGGAACGACTCGGCCTCCGTCGAAGAGCTCAATTACTCCATCGCGCATGGCGCTGTCGGCGCCACCTGCAACCCTTCCATCGCCGTCACCGTGCTCAAGCAGGAACTCGCCGTTTGGAAACCGCGCATCCTGGAATTAGCAGCCGAACCGAACCTCACTGAAGACGACATCTCCTGGCGCATCGTCGAAGAAATCTCCGTAAACGCCGCGCGCCTGCTCCTGCCCATCTTCGAGCGCGAAAAAGGCCGCAACGGCCGACTGTCAATCCAAACCGACCCGCGCAACTACCGCAACGTCGATGCCATGCTCCAGCAGGCCATCCGCTTTTCGCAGCTCGCGCCCAACATGATCGTCAAAATCGCCGCCACGCGCGCCGGCATCCCGGCCATCGAAGAAGCTACGTATCGCGGCATCTCGATCAACGCCACTGTCAGCTTCACCCTGCCTCAGGCCATCGCCGTCGCCGAAGCCGTCGAGCGCGGCCTCCAGCGCCGCGAAGCCGAAGGCCTCGACATTTCCACCATGGGTCCCATCTGCACCATCATGGTCGGCCGCCTCGATGACTGGCTCAAAGTCCTTCACGACAAGCACAATCTCTCTGTTGATCCCGGCTATCTCGAGTGGGCAGGTGTCGCCGTTTTCAAAAAGGCCTACAAGATTTATCGCCAACGAGGCTACCGGCTGCGCCTTCTATCCGCCGCCTTCCGCAATCACATGCATTGGAGCGAGTTCATCGGCGGCGACGTCGTCATCTCTCCGCCCTGCGCCTGGCAGCGCCGCTATAACGACAGCGACATCGAAGTCATCGACCGCATCGACAATCCCGTCGACCCCCGCATCGTCGACACGCTTCTCGCAAAATTCCCCGACTTCGAGCGCGCCTACATGGAAGATGGTATGACGACCGAAGAGTTCGACAGCTTCGGCCCAACGCGCCGCACCCTCCGCCAGTTCATCTCCGCCGTCGTCGAGATGAACTCCATCGTCCGCGACATCATCCTCCCCAACCCCGACACCGAATAAGCCGAAGGTCGAGATTGGGGGACTCGCTGGTTGCTCGCGCCTCGCTCACCATTATTTTTTCAACATCGTCGTCCAGTTCACCACAACCGTAATAGGCGCTGGCTTGGCCTCGTTTGCCGGCGCGAGCATCAGGAACCGCTGGCCGTCAGCCGACGGAACGTAAATGTTTTTCCAATACCACGGCGGGATGGACTGCGCCTCAAAAAGCTCCTTCGGAATACCGGCCTCAAACGTCCCCGCCTCGGTCTTCACGTCGACCGCCATCAGCTTTTGATCTGGCGACAGAAAGTACAACTCCTTGCCGTCCCGTCGCCACATGGGCTCTGTCCCTCCCGACGCCGAGATCTGCCACTTTCCGGTTTGTTGCGGGAACGTCTGTATGTAAATCTCGTTTCTTCCCGTTTCGGTTGACCTGTAGGCCACATAGCGGCCGTTCGGTGAGAACTGTGCGCTGGAAGCACTGAGCCCCCCGCCGACAAAGGGAATTGGTTTGTGGTCTCCGAACAACGGCAGCGCCCACAGCGCAGTCTCATTTGAGGCGCCCCCGTTGTCGAAGATGGCGTAGCGGCCATCCGTCGTCACGTCGTTCAGATATTTGGTTTGGTTCTTCGACTGAAATACCGGATCTGCGCCGCCCAGGCCGTCGGCGGCCTGCTGATAAATGTCATACTCGCCTGCGCGATTCGAACTGAACAGTATCTGCTTTCCGTCCGCCGTCCACACGGGATTCAAATCATCGGCCGTGCTGATCGTAAGGCGCGAGCCCGTTCCGCGCTTCAAGTCGTAAACCCAGATGTTGTGCTTGGTCAGCGCTCCCACCGCGACCGCCAGCTTGGACCCATCCGGCGAGAGCGCCGGCGTTGCGTAAACATCAGGCGCGCCCACTACGCTCAGCTTCTGGCCCGCACGGTTGAACCATGTCATTTGATCCGTAGATGCGGCTGGCACGGTTTCATAGGCCAACATACCTGCCGGGGAGACGGCGAAGTATCCGTAAAATGCGCTTGCGTACATCCCGACGTTTTGAGCCACCGGCACGGCTCCGCCGGTAAAACTCAGCGCTTTCGCATTGAATGGGCGTGCCATCAGTGTGCTCTGGTCCATATAGAGCAAGTAGCCTGGCGGAGCGTAGAGTGCGTTTGTGGTAGCTGAAGTCAGTCGTTCCACCGTCTTCGAGTCCAGTGAGCCTGTCGCAATATAGTCCGCGCCCACTGTACCGGTGCGCACCTGGACGATGAAGTGGCGGCCATCGGGCAGAAACTGCGGCAACTGGAAAGACTCTCCGCGCGCGGCGTCCGGGCTAGCAACCAGTGTTGGCTCGCCCCCCGTTTCGGGCACGGAGTAAATGCTCTTATGATTGCCAAACAGGATCATGCCATCTTTGTTCCAGCTGCCGCCGGGGAGGTCTTCGTCACAAAGAGTTAGCGGCGTTCCGCCTATAGCCGCAATCTTCTCAAGTTTGCCGTTTGCCTGAAACCCGATTTGCTGGCTATCCGGCGACCAGAAGGGCACTTCGGCGCCCTCGGTTCCCGGAATCGCCTGAGCTGTCACGCTGTCGAGCGGGCGCAGCCACAAAACGGGCGGTTTCTCCGATCCGCCGGATTGAGCGATGAATGCCAGCGTGCGGCCATCTGGCGAAATGCTCATCTCGCCGCCGTCAAGTAACGTCTGGCCCTCAGGTGGCGGGACCGGGAAGCGAATGACGCTCGGCTGCGGCTTAGGTTTCAGCAGCAACCAGCCTGCCACACCGCCAAACAATACCGCCACCGCACCCAACGCCCAAGGCAGCGCGCGGCGCATGCGCGACACCCGTTTGGATTCCGCAATTCCGCTGCCGCCCGTCGCCTCGGGGTCCGCGCCCGACAACGCCTCCTCAATCGCAATCCGCGCATCGCCAATGTCCCGCAACCGCTGCTTCGGGTCCTTCACCAGGCAGCGCCGAATCAATCGCTTGATCGCCGCCGGCGTTTTTTCCGGCAGGTCCGTCCATTCCGGCTCGCCCCGAATCACGGCGGCCAGCAAATCCGAAATCGTCTCGCCCTCGAATGGCTTCTTCCCAGACAGCATTTCAAACAGCACGCAGCCGAACGCCCAGATGTCCGCGCGCCGGTCCACCGGCTTGCCCTTTGCCTGCTCCGGCGCCATGTAGGCGGCCGTGCCCAGGATGATCCCCGCCTGCGTTGCCATCACGCTCAACGTCGGCGAGTTCGCCGCGGTCACCGGGGCCATCGAGTCCTGATCGCTCAACACTTTCGCCAGCCCAAAATCCAGCACCTTCACCGTGCCGTCCGGTGTGATCTTCACGTTGGCCGGCTTCAGGTCGCGGTGGATCACGCCGCGCTCATGCGCGTACTCCAGCGCCTCGGCAATCTGCTTCGCAACGGGCAGAGCCTCTTCCGGCTGCAGCGGTTTTTCGCCCGTCCCAGCCGCTCCGTGGATGTGTTCCGCCAGCGTCTCGCCTTCCACCAGTTCCATCACCAGCGCGCGCAGTCCCTCTGCTTCTTCCAGGCCGTAAATCGCTGCAATGTTCGGATGATTGAGCGCGGCCAGTGTGCGGGCTTCTCGCTCCAGCCGCGCCAGCGACTGCCCGTCATGTGCCAGCGCCGCGGGCAGGATTTTCAGCGCTACGTCGCGCCCCAGCTTGGCATCGCGGGCGCGGTACACCTCGCCCATACCGCCCTCGCCGAGCTTGGCCGTCACTTCATACTGACCAATGCGCCGCCTCGAGCCTGGCGTCGCTCCGGCGGCATCGCCGTGCGTGTCTTTCGGTGCCATGTCCAACGTAGCTTCTCCTGGGAACGCGGATGAAAAGCCGGTGAGCAACGATCCGGCAGGCTCCTAGCAAGCCTTCATGCCTGCAGGTTAATGATGCCCGGCCATGCGCATCTTGCCGGCTCTTGCAGCAGCTCCGGCATCGGGCAAAGGAAGTCCGAGAAGGAATACGGTACAGACAAGTCGGGGGAAAAAGGCCAACAACAGTCTCTGTCATTTTTTCGCGGGATTCAAGGATATTCAGGTTGGCTGACTCGCGCGAACAAACAGTAAACCGCAGTTTCTAAGTCCCGCGTGAGGCTGGGATGCCAGCCCTCACCGGGTGCCCCACCCTCGCGGCGCTTCTGTTTTTGCCGCTAGGGTGGGAAACCTCAATCCAAAACCAGCTTACAAGCAGCCAACTGGCGAACTCTCCAACAGGGCCGCGCAGCGGCGCCAACTCGCCAGACAAAACGGCGCTAACTCCGCTCTACCGCAGCCACATGATCGGATTGCTCGTCGACACCGCGCTCAGCCCCTGCGACAGCAGCTCTTCCACTTCCTTCATCGTTTCGATCAGCCCTCCGCCCACCACCGGCAATTCGGGCGAGATCGCCCGCACCCGCGCCAGCATCTTCGGCGCCACCAGCGCCGGTAGAATCTCCAGCGCATGCACCGGCGTGTTCTTCAGCTGGTTTGAAATCGTATCCATCGCTCCCGAGTCCAGCAGGAAAGTCCGCTGAATCCCGTACAGCCCAATCCCCAGCGCGTGCCGCAGCGGATCGAGATGCGTCGAAATAATGCCCTGCGCCCCAACCCGCTTCAGGTAGTTCACTGCGTATTTATCACGCGAGAATCCGTTCAGAAGATCCAGGTTCACCAGCGGAATCTTCTCCGCAGCCACAATCTTCCGGATCATGGTCTCTACGTTGTCCGGATCGCCCGTCAACAGGTAAACCAGCTTGCCTCGCGACGCAATCGCTTGCTCCACAAACTCCGGCTTGCGAATCGCCGGAATGATTGGCGTGTCCTTGCAGAAGACGCTCAGCGGCGTCAGCGGCACCGGCCCTCCGTTTCTTGCTCCGGTCTCACCCATTGCGCCGCCTTGCATCCGCGCGGGTGCCCCCTCCTGAGCGATCCGGCCCTGAGTCCGCCGCGCCGGACGAAGGGGAAGGGAGCCGAAGGACCTGCTTCTTGGAATCTCGCATTTGACCATCGGGGTTCGTTCTCGCTTTTCCCGTTGACTTCCTCACCACCAACTCCGCTTCTACCTTCACCTGCGCCACCGAATCCTCTCCCGACATGAGCTTTAGCAAATTCTCCATCGCCATCTCTCCCATCCGCCGCATCGGTTGCCGCACGGTGGTTAGCGGCGGTTCCAGGTATTCGGCGAAAAACAAATCGTCGAATCCCGTCACCGACACATCCTCCGGCACGCGCAGCCCGCGCGCCCGTATCGCCCGCATCGCTCCCAGCGCAGTCATGTCGTTGTAGCAGCAAACCGCTGTCGGCGGGTCGGCCAGTTTCAGCAGTGCGCCCATCGCTTCGGCAGCTCCCTCCGGCCGCCCATCGCCATGCACTGCAAGTTCGGCATCGAATTCGATTCCCGCCGCGCTCAACGCCTGCTTGTAGCCTTCATGCCTCTCCGTCTCCGTTTGATAGCCGCTCCGGTCACCCACATACGCAATGCGCTGGTGGCCCAGTCTGACCAGATGCTCGGTCGCCGACCGGCTTCCGTCCTCGTTTGCGATCATCACCGAGTGCACAAACTCTCCTGGATACTGATCGTTCACCAGCACCATCGGAACATTCAGTCGCGCCAGCATCGGCAGATAATCTGATCCCACCCGCGACGACGTTACGATGATTCCATCCACGCGCCGCTCCGCCAGCGCCTGCACCACCTTGCGCTCATGCTCGGCATCGGCATTCGAGTTCGCCAGAATCACCGCGTACCCGTGATCGTTGGCCGCCTGCTCGATCCCGCAAGCCACCTCGCTCGCAAACGGATCGGCCACCGTCGTCACCACCAGCCCCACCGTCCTCGTCCGCCGAGTCACCAGTCCGCGTGCCACTGCGCTCGGTCTGTATCCCGCAGCCTCTGCGATTTTCCGGATCTTCGCCGCCGTCGCCGCATTTACCAGCGGGCTGTTTTGCAGCGCTCGCGACACCGTCGGGTGCGACACGCGTGCAATCCGCGCAATGTCCTTGATCGAGGGTTGGCGCGAAGGCTGCCGCTGCGTCCGCTTGCCCCCGCCGCTCTGCGCTACTCGCCCTCCGCCGCCTCTGTCCTTCTCAATCATCCTCAAAAACCCCTGACCGCGAAACCGGGCTGAACTGTGCCGGAACTGAAGCTCTCAAGTCGACGCGACCAACAGGGAGCGGCGACCTCGCTCCGAATTCAAAATCGCACGAAAGCCCGGTTTCGCTGTATTGCACACGTTTGCTTGACCACCCAGTCTCCCCGACCGCCCTCTCATCGTCAATGCCGTTTTGTACCGCCGGCGTCCTCGCCGGCTGTCGTGCGGGCGTCCCCGCCCGCACTCTCCGAAGACCACACCCCACCGCTCGCCGTAATAAGCTGATTACCAGCCAATGTTGCAGCCTTCCTCAACCTCCGCAACCCCAGCCGCCGGGTGCCCCGTCCAAGCTTTGCTTGGGCGGGAAGGGACTTCGGCCGCCATGTAATCTCATTACCAGCCCACTAATGTTGCAACCCGCCTCACCGCCGGCAACCCTCGAGCGCCGCATCGGCCTTCGCTCCGCCGTCCTCTTCAACATGCTTGAGATGATCGGCGTCGGCCCCTTCATCACGCTGCCTCTCGTCATCGCCGCCGCTGGCTATCGCCTATCCGTCTGGGCCTGGGTGCTCGGCGCGGTCATCGCCATTGCCGACGGCCTCGTCTGGGCCGAGCTCGGCGCAGCCTTCCCGCGCGCCGGCGGCAGCTACGCTTTTCTCGAAGAAATCTACGGCCCAAAAGGCCCCGGCAAATGGCTCAGCTTTCTCTACGTCTGGCAGGTCGGCTTCACCGCGCCGCTCTCCATCGCCTCAGGCTGCATCGGCCTCTCCGGCTTTCTCGCCGTCTTCTGGCCCCACCTTGGCGCCGCCCCTATTGCCGCTCTTCCCGCGCTCCACTACTCCAACTTCGCCGCCGCCGCCGCGTGCCTTCTCGTCACTGCGCTCCTCTATCGCAATCTCAGCTCCATCACGCGCCTTGCATGGGTCCTCTTCGCCGGAGTCATCGCCGCTCTCACCGGAGTCATCGTCTCCGGCTTCGCGCATGCCGCCGCCACCGGAGGCTGGCACATGCCTCAGGCCCCCGCGCTCTCCGCGGCTCTTTCCTTCGGCGGCCTCGCCCAGGCCACGCTCCTCGCCACCTATTGCTATTGGGGCTACTACAACATCTGTTTTCTCGGCGGAGAAGTCCGCCGTCCCGAGCGCACCATCCCCCGCGCCATCCTGATCTCCATCCTCTTTGTCGCCGCGTTCTACGTCCTCATGAACCTCGCGGTTCTGCCCTCGCTCCACTCCGCCGCAACACAAGCCGCAGAATCCGCCGCGCTCCGCGTCCAGTTCGTCGCTGACATCGCCGCCTCCGCATTCGGCCAGTGGGCCGGCTATTTGATCGCTGCCCTCATCGTCTGGACTGCCTTCGCCAGCGTCTTCTCTTTGCAACTCGGCTACTCCCGCGTCCCTTACGCCGCCGCCCGCGACGGCAACTACTTCCGCTTCCTCGCCGCCGTCCACCCACGCTACGGAATTCCCCATCGTTCGCTCGTCGCCCTCGGCCTCGTCGGCGCGCTTTTCTGTTTCTTCTCGCTGGCACAGGTCATCACCATGCTCGTCATCACGCGAATCCTCTTGCAGTTTTCGCTCCAGCAGATCGGCGTCATCCTGCTTCGCATCCGCCGTCCCGATCTCCCGCGCCCTTTCCGCATCCCCCTTTACCCGCTCCCGCCCCTCGCCGCCATGGCCGGCTTCGCTTTCATGCTCTTCGATCCCCGCCGCGCCCAGGCAAAAGGTGGCAGCGGCCTCTTCGAGCTCTACGGAGCCATCGCCATAGCTCTCAGCGGGACCGCCATCTATCTCTTCCGCGCCCATCATCTCCGCCAGTGGCCCTTCGCGCCCCAATCCGAATAGTTAGCCCACCCCCGCCGCAACCCCCAACCCAACCCGCGCCTCAATCCCCACCTAATCCCCACCTCAACCCCCACCCCACCCCAACCCCACCAACGAGGTGTCATCCTGAGCGAAGGTCGCTCGCCGAGGCGGGCGACCGGAGTCGAAGGACCTGCTGTTGCTTTTCAGTCTTGGCCAAATCTTCCACGCTCCTCGTCCCTATGTCCCTGGTCCTTGGTCCCTCGGTCCCTTGTTCCCTGAGTCCCTGTCTTTTTCCGTAACGTCCGCCCCTCCCCCCGTGTCTAATACATGCAGCCGCAAGCTTCCCGTTATGAGGTCAATATGCTCATCGGCAAACCGCCCGAAATACCTTCCTCCGAGATCACTTCTCGCGATGCCTACTTCCGCTATCTCAACCGCCGCCGATTCTTGAAAGGCGCGGCCGCGGCAGGCGTAGCTGCCCTCGCCGCCGATCGCCTCGGCCGTCTCATTTCTCCCGCGCACCACCGTCCACGCCGGACACCAAGCTCCAGACCATCCCCAGCCCGCTCACCACCACCGGCGAGACGCTCACTCCCTACGACGACATCACCCACTACAACAACTTCTATGAGTTCGGCGTCGACAAAGGCGCTCCCGCAAAAAACGCCGGTGCCCTGCCCACGCGCCCCTGGTCGGTGAAAGTCGAAGGCAAAGTCGCCAAGCCCCTCACCTTCGACATCGATGACCTCCTCAAGCTGCGCCCCCTTGAAGACCGTGTCTACCGCCATCGCTGCGTCGAGGCCTGGAGCATGGTCATTCCCTGGGTCGGCTACTCGCTCTCCGAATTCATCAAGCAGTGCAACCCGCTGCCCAGCGCTAAATACGTCCAGTTCATCTCCTACTACAACTGGCGCGTGGAGCAGTGGGCCAACCAGATTCCCTCCATCTATTGGCCTTACTCCGAGGGCCTGCGCATGGACGAAGCCATGAACCCGCTCACTCTTCTCACCTTCGGCCTCTACGGCGAAACCCTTCCCAACCAGGACGGCGCGCCCGTCCGCATCGTCGTTCCGTGGAAGTACGGCTACAAATCCGCCAAGTCCATCGTCACCGTCCGCTTCGTTGACAAGCAGCCGCCAACCACATGGAACGATCAGGCTCCTGACGAATACGGCTTCTACTCCAACGTGAATCCCAACGTGGATCACCGTCCCCTGGAGCCAGAAAACAGAGCGCCGCATCGGCCTGCCCTTCTACGAGCAGAGCCGCACGACTCTCATGTTCAACGGCTACACCGACCAGGTGGGATCGATGTATGCTGGCATGGATCTCAAGAAATACTACTGATGCGAAGCGTGAACTCCCATGACACGCGGGTGCCCCCGGTCCCTTGCATTCGGGGACCGGGGATAGCACGAACCCAAACGAACCACCAACTCAGCTAACCTGTTGGGTGCCCCATCCTTGCAGCGTCGTTGTTTTTGCGGCAAGGGTGGGATAGCACGAACCCAAATGAACCGCGAACTCAGCTAACCTGTTGGGTGCCCCATGTCCCGATTCTGGGACATGGGATACCACAAACCTCAATCGACCGCCGGGTCGGTCCTCGCACGGGACCGGATCTCCAAATGAACCGCCAACTCGCGAACCCGCCAACTATGTCCCGTCCAACCCTCATCGTCCTCAAGACTCTCGTCTGGATCGCCTGCCTCGCGCCATTCTGCTGGCTCGTCTGGGGTGCCGTCACCAACAACCTCGGTCCCGATGAAACCGGCGCCATCGCCTTCGCCACAGGACGCGCCACTCTGCGCCTGCTCGCCATCACGCTGGCCATCTCGCCCCTTCGCCGCTTCATTCCACGCCTCGCGTGGCTCATCCGTTTTCGCCGCCTGCTTGGCCTCTTCGCTTTCTTTTACGCCACCGTGCACGTGCTCACGTGGGTCGCGCTCTACAACAACTTCGACCTCCAAAACATGCTCGCCGACGTCGCCCGCCGCCGCTACATCACCGCGGGTATGGCCGCATATCTGTCGCTGCTGCCCCTGGCGATCACCTCCACCGCGTGGTCCATCCGCAAGCTGGGCGGCAAAAATTGGAACCGCCTGCACACCCTCATCTATGTCGCCGCAATCTGTGGAGTGGCTCACTACTGGTGGCAAATGAAGCCTGGCGTTCTTACACCACTCGCCATGACCGTTGTCATCGCAACGCTGCTTCTCGCTCGCCCCATCCTCGCATGGCAACAGAGCCGCAAACGCAGCGCGCCGTGATCTTGGGTGAAGTCGCTCCAGTGATCGGATCGACGAATGTCATTTGCTCTTTGCGCTCGCAACTCGCCACAAAACGTGGGTGCCCCATCCCGGGGCCCCCACGGACAGGTCCTCGTCCGTGGGGTGGATCCAAGCTCTGCTTGGGTGGGAAACCGCGAACCCTGGCAAGCCTCTTTCAACTCACCATAAAACTTGGATACCCCGATGCTCATTCGCCTCGGTTCCAAAGAATCTTCGAGACCAGTCTTCATGGCTCCCGGTCTCATGGATTTGCCGGGTGCCCCATCCTTGCCGCGTCTTTGTTTTTGCGGCAAGGGTGGGATAGCACAAACCTAAACTAGCCTCGAACCGGCCAGCCCTCACCCCGCCAAATCACCAACCCCGCCAACTCCGCCGTCTCACTCAAACAGCATCCGCTGCGCCACCGGCATGTAGCTCTTCCTGTGCAACGGCGTCGGGCCAAGCCGCTGCAGCGCTTCAAGGTGCTCTCGCGAGCAGTAGCCCTTGTGCCGCGCCAGTCCATACCCCGGATAAACCGCATCGAGCTCCACCAGCAGACGATCGCGATGCACCTTCGCCAGCACGCTCGCCGCAGCAATTGAAATGCTTCGCGCGTCGCCGCCCACCACCGCCTGTTGCGCGCACGGCCAGTCGATCGTGTCGCACCCGTCGATCAGCAGGTAATCCGGCAGTAAGTCTGGCGACGCCGCCAGCTGCTCCACCGCCAGCCGCATCGCCAGCAAAGACGCTCTTCTGATGTTGATGCGGTCGATCGTCTCCGCGTCCACTGCAGCAATCGCCCACGCCACGGCGCACTCGCGAATCGCCGCGTCGAATTCGTTTCTCTGTTTTTCGGTCAGTTGTTTTGAGTCCGTCAATCCCGGCAACCGGCGCCGCTCATGAAAAATCACGGCCGCAGCCACCACCGGCCCGAACATCGGCCCGCGTCCCACTTCGTCCAGCCCGGCTACGCGTTGCGCTCCACCCCGCCGCGCCGCGTTCTCCAGCGCAAATCCGCACACCGGAGCTTTGGTCATGCACACAGTATAAGAATCATCAGGTAATGATTGGGTGGAAAAGGAGGTGCGACAATCGTTCATTCCCGCTCAAAGCTGTAATCGCGTTCCACGCGGCAAATGCGTACCTTGAACTCCTCATACCAATTCTCGCGGCCTCGCTCCTGCGCCACCAGATGCTGTGAGTTCTGCTTCCACGCCGCAATCGATTCCAGACTCTCCCAGTACGACACCGTGATTCCCAACTCATCGCGCGCCGACTCAATGCCGAGGAATCCGGGCTGCATCGCGGCCAGCGTTTCCATCGCCTCCGCCATCTTTCCGTAGCCGTTGTCTCCCCCAGTTCGAAGGGAAGTGAAGATCACCGCATAATAAGGAGCCGCCGGTGTTGTTGCGATTGCCATATACGCCTCCAGAATCTGCCATCCCCATCGGAAGAATGCCAGCGTATCACCCAGCCTCGGGCTCCGCGCACTCGCCACCCAACGGCAGAAGATTTGCGACCCGCGATTCACGACCCACCGCACACCGTCCACGGTTATTCCGCGCAGCAAAAACCCCGGCCGAAGCCGGGGCTCTTATTTGACCGCAAACGCAGTCTAGAAACTCCCTAATCTTGTCTTCTCGGTCCCTTGTTCCCTGTTCTTTACGCCCTTGCCTTGCCCGTCACGCGGTCCACTTCCTTCAACCGCGCCGCCTTGCCGCGCAGCCCGCGCAGATAAAACAGCTTCGCGCGCCGCACTTTGTAGCTGCGCACCAGCTCCACCTTATCCACTACTTTGGAGTTGAAGGGGAAGATGCGCTCCACGCCCTGACCAAAGCTCATCTTGCGTACGGTAAACGTGCCCTGCGGCCCACGGTTGATGGCGATCACCAGGCCCTCAAAGGCCTGTAGCCGCTCTTTATCGCCTTCTTTGATCTTCACTTGAACGCGAATCTGGTCGCCGGGCACAAACGCCGGCAAATCGGTGCGCTTCAGCTTGTCGGCCAGGCGCTGCATTACTGGATGTATTGACATTGTCTTTTCCTGCGGTTGAAGTCAGAATGTTTAGTTTATCAAAGATCGCCGCCCTCTGCCTCGACCGGGCAGTGCGCTTGTCTGAAGGCTGCGGGTTCGTAAGCCCGGGATCCATCCGTGGCTTCTTGGCGCAAAGCAATCTAACCTTCGCAGGTTGCGGAAAACTCCACCGAAGGAGCTTTGTAATAAGGGCACGGCTTTAGCCGGGCCAGCAGGATCAGCAGAATGTCCCGGGCTTCAGCCCCTGCCCAAATTTGCTGCGTACAGAATATTCCGCAGCCAGTTTGGCCCGTCCAAATATCGAGCAACTAGACCCTCACCCAACTGACCCTCCCTTTCATGTGTCGAGGCCGCCATCCAGTGCGATATAGTTCCGCAATGGATGAAAAACGGGATCTTCTTCGCCACACGCTTGCCACACTTGCTTACCGCACCGCTCGTGCCCTGGAAAACGCCCCCGCCTCCTTCGCCGACTTTGACAATGCCGGCCGCCGTCCCGTGCAGATCCTCTCCCACATGGGCGACCTCCTCCAATGGGCTCTCTCCATGGCCCAGGGCAATCCCGAACTGGCACAGCTCTCAAACCCTCGCCTGGCCGCAGGAGCAGCAGCGATTCTTCGGCGCGCTCTCCGCATTCGACGCGTACCTTGCCTCTTCCAATCCCGTTCACGCGCCCATTGAGCGCCTCATGCAGGGCCCGATTGCAGACGCCCTCACCCACGCCGGCCAAATTGCCATGCTCCGCCGTCTCGCCGGCTCGCCCACCCGCGGCGAAAACTTCTACGTCGCCGCCATCGCCATCGGCCAGGTCAACTCCGTCCAGCCCGAGCCCGTAAAACCCTTCTAGCCCCCCAGAGTCCGCATCGCGAATAAGCTGTCCCCCTTCGCTGAGCCTCCGCGCCTTTTCGTAACTTGTCCGGGCCTTTTTGTAGCGCCGGCCTCCCGGCCGGCTGTCGTGTGGGCGTCCTCGCCCGCACTCTCCGCCCTAGCCTCGGCCACTTCGGCCCTGTGGAAAACTAGCCATCTGGTAGATTTGTTTGTAACAATCCAGCCATTCTAATCGACTTAAATACATGAAAATTAATATCGTCTACATTTTGCTTGACAATCGTATATGTTTCGTTTAAAAATGATGACGGTGACTATCGTCGCCATGGAGGTACTTTATGCGCCGTATACTCGCGACCAGCACTCTGCTCTCCTCGCTGATTCTCCCCGCAGCGGCTTTTGCCAGCACGCCCGTGGACGACGCCACTGCCCCAACCCCCATCCGTATCAGCTCCGGTGTCACGCAGCCGGTCCTCGTCAACTCCGCCTACCTCGACATTCCTCAAGGTTACTCAATCGACTCCATCCCCGCCGATGCCCAGGTCGGCCTCGCCGTCACCATAAACGAAAAAGGCAACCCTGAAAATATCCAGGTCGTAAAGTCCTACAGCAAGTTCTGGGATGCCCGTGTCGTCTCCACCGTCCGCCAGTTCCACTTCAAGCCCGCCACCGTCGACAACCAACCCATCCCTGTCGACATGAACTTGACCGTCAACATCGCCCGCTAGAACAAGCCAACAATCCGTCGGGATGCTGCGCCCGAAAGCACCAGGTGTCGAGCCCAACCAGCTCGTCAACAGGAAAGCTGCACCTTCCGCTCAGCATCCCCTCGAAATCTGATCACCAAGGCTGCGTCATCACTTTAGAAGCTTAAATGTAGTGCCACTGTCGCCCCCGGAATGTAGCGCCGGCGTCCTCGCCGGCTGTCGTGCGGGTGTCCCCGCCCGCACTCTTACGCGCGCCACGATCAATTCACGCGCTATGAACGCTCCTTCCCGCCGCGAATCTCCTCGATCGTCCGCAAATCCTCCGCACTCAGCGCCGCGCCTTCCAGCAGCTCCGGCCGGTTCTTCAGCGTCTTGCGCAGCTGCTGCTCCCGCCGCCAGCGCCTGATCTCCGCATGATCCCCGTTCATCAGCACCTCCGGCGCGCGCAATCCGCCAAACTCCGCCGGCCTCGTGTACTGCGGATAATCCAGCAACCCTCCTGCCCCATGCTGCGATCGCGGAACCCCGCCCATCCACGTCATCCCCACTTCGATCTCCGCCTGATCCGTCGAGCGCGCCAAAGCTCTCAAACTCGCCTGAAGCCTCGTTGCCCAGCACCCCAGGAATCAGCCGCATCGTCGCATCCACCACCACCGCCGCCGCCAGCTCCCCTCCGCTCAGCACGTAGTCGCCAATCGAGAGCTCCATGTCGCAATACAATTCGTTGATCCGCTCATCCACGCCCTCGTAACGTCCGCACACGAGCACCACGCGCTCCACACGGGGTCCCCGCGGACAGGTCCATGTCCGTGGGGTGGAGAGCCCTGCCAGCTCCCGCGCTACCGCCTGAGTAAATAATCGCCCCTGCGCCGACAGCAAAATCACCCGCGTGCGGCCCGCGGAATTGTCATCCTGAGCAGCGGTCGCAGCGCCTCCACTGGAACTGTCATCCTGAGCGAGTCCCGCCCCGGCGGGACGAGTCGAAGGACCTGCTTTTGTTTTTCCCGCCAACTCGCTGACCTGCCGACTCGCTGATTTGCTGCTCCCTTGCTCCCCGCTTTCTCGTTCCCTTGGTCCCTTGGTCCCCTGGTCCCTGGCTCTTACTCCTAGCGCCTCCAGCGCCTCCGCCAGCGGCTCCGGCTTCAGCACCATCCCTTCGCCGCCCCCAAACGGACGATCGTCCACTGTCCGGTGCCGGTCATGCGCGTACTCGCGCAGATCGTGCGCCTCCACTGTCACCAATCCATTCTTCAGCGCCCTGCTCATGATCCCGTGCGCAAACACGCTCTCAAAGAACCCCGGAAAGATGGTCACAATATCGAACCGCATACTCACGATGATAGTTGCTGCGCGCCCAACCTTGCCGCCCGTCTCCAGACCGGTCGCGACCCTCATGCCTCGGGTGCCCCAGGTCCCTCGCATTTGGGGACCTGGGATAGCACGAACTCAGTGGGTGCCCCACCCTCGCGACGCTTTTGTTTTTGTCGCTAGGGTGGGATACCGCGAACGCCAACTTCGCGGTGTCATCCTGAGCGGAGGCCGCCCGTAGCTGCGGGCGGCCGCAGTCGAAGGACCTGCATTTGCTTTTCGCGTCGATCACTCAAACACGAAATGGGTGCCCCATTCTAAAACTCCACGCGCAGCGAGGAGTTTTAGGGTGGGGTCGCTCGGACCCATGTCCGCCCGCCTTCAATCCACCACGAAAATGGGTGCCCCAGGTCCCTCGCATTCGGGGACCGGGGAAGTCGTTATAACTTTGTCGCTGCTTTTCTCTTCCACACCCGCCGGGCTGCCGGGTGCCCCAGGTCTCGATTCTGAGACCTGGGATACCACTGACCCCGCCCCCGCACTCCCTCAGCTGGCAGCTAGAAGCTAGTGGCCGGGTGCCCCAGGTCTCGATTCTGAGACCTGGGATACCACTGACCTCGCCTCCGCACGCCGTAGCGAAGAGCTAACGGCTAATAGCTAGTAGCTGCTCTTCTCGCCCACACCCTCCCCGTCACCACTCCAAACAAAAACCCGCCCACGTGCGCCAGGTAAGCCACGCCGCCCGTCTCCACCGTCGCCACCGATCCCACCACGTTAAACAACTGAATCAGGAACCACACTCCGATCAGCACGACGGCTGGAATATACGTCACGCGAATAAAGATCAGGATCCACACCAGCGTGCGAATCCGGTCTCGCGGATAGAGCACAATGAACGCGCCCATCACCGCCGCAATCGCACCGCTCGCGCCCAGGCAGGGAACTCGCGACCCCGGGCTGCCCGCCACCTGCGCCAGCATCGCAATCACGCCGCCCAGCAAATAAAACACCAGATAGCGGAACCGTCCCAGCGCATCCTCAATCGCCGGCCCGAACGCCCAAAGAAAAATCATGTTGCCGATGATGTGCATCCAGCCCGCATGCATGAACATCCCGGTCACAATCGTGATCAGGTGACGCCCGTGTTCGATCCGCGCCGGAATCACCGCCCAGCGATTGACAAACGCATCGCCGCCCCCCAACTCCAGCAGAAACACGTATGCGTTCGTCGCGATAATCAGCGCCGTCATCCACGCAAACCCGCGCCCTCGTCTCGATGCATCTCCCAGCGGTATGACGGTTCCCACTTTTCTTGCTCCTTCGTCCTGCCTGCCGATCACTCGGTGAATGTTTTCTATCATGCCGGGCGAACTCTACTGGCTCCCACGCTCTCCGTCTTCATATTCCCCATTGGCCGGGTGCCCCATCCTTGCTGCGTCGTTGTTTTTGCGGCAAGGGTGGGATAGCACGGACCCAAATGAACCGCTAACTCGCTAACTCGCCGGGTGCCCCCGGTCCCTTGCATTCGGGGACCGGGGTTCGCACGAGCCCAAATGAACCATTAACTCAGCTAACCCGCCGGGTGCCCCATCCTCGCCGCGTCGTTGTTTTTGCGGCAAGGGTGGGATACCACGAACCAATGTCAGCAGCTTTTGTAACGCTGGCCTCCGGCCGGCTGTCGTGCGGGCGTCCTCGCCCGCACTCAAGGGGTTCACCTGAAATTTCTGTCAAGAGTGGCCGGGTGCCCCCGGTCCCTTGCATTCGGGGACCGGGGATCGCACGAACCCAAATGAACCATTAACTCAGATAACCCGCCGGGTGCCCCATCCTTGCCGCGTCGTTGTTTTTGCGGCAAGGGTGGGATAGCGCGGACCCAAATGAACCGCTAACTCGCTAACTCGCCGGGTGCCCCCGGTCCCTTGCATTCGGGGACCGGGGTTCGCACAAACTCGCCGGGTTGCCCATCCTTACCGCACCTTTGCAGTGGGTTGCCACGAACCAATCCGGCCGTTTTTGTAACACTGGCCTCCGCCAGGCAGTCGTCCGAGCGCCCGCCCCCAGCGGAGTCGAAGGGTCCTCGCCCGCACTCAAGAGGTTCACCTCAAATTTCTGTCAAGAGCCGCCCTCCCGGCCCTCAGGCCGTATCTGTTGCAATCACATAACTTGCTTGCCCAAAATATTCCCCCCAAGTTTGCCGATTATTTCTCGCAACTCTCTACACTTGTCTTATGTGGCTCAACTCGCCAACGTGCCAACTTGCGAAATGGGCAACCCGCACACTCACCGGCTCGCTGTCACACTCCGGATGGGTCGTCCACCGCGCGCCGTTCACCTCCCAGTGCCACCAAAAGGAGACCGAGATATCAGAAGAATGATTTTCCTGCCCCAGAAGTGGTGCAAATGGTACTTAACCCCTTTATCATCAATGAATATTTCTTGAAATCGTCGACAAATTTCGTCGTTTTTTGTCGATTTAATGCACCAAACCACCCTTTTTCCGCACCCAAACAGCACTTCGCGACTATGATTTCAGCCAACCATCATGCCCGACATTGAAGCCCTTTTGACGCGCTGGCAGTCCGCCGGCGTCCTCGACGCGGAAACCGCCGCCCGCATCCGCTCGCACGAGTCGCAGTCCGCCTCCAAAGAGAGCCCCGGACTCAAGTGGCAAGGCATCACCGCGCTCATTCTCGGCGCCATCCTCCTCGCCTGCGGAGTCGTGCTCTTCATCTCCGCTCACTGGGATCAACTCGGCCCCGGCGCGCGCTTCACGCTCGTCTGCGCCATGGTCGCCGTCTTCCACATCGCCGGCGGCTTCGCGCGTCCCAGTTTCAAAGGCCTATCCTCAGCGCTCCACGCAGTCGGCACCGTCGCCACCGGCGCGGCCATCGCGCTCACCGGCCAGATCTTCAACATTCAGGAACACTGGCCCGCGGCCGTTCTTCTCTGGGCGCTCGCCGCTCTCGCTGGCTGGGCGCTTCTTCACGATCAGGCGCAGCAAACCCTCGCGCTTCTCCTTGTCCCCGCGTGGATCTTCTGCGAGCTCGAATTCCGCATGAGCGGCCACATCGGCGAAGGCGTTTACATGGGCCGCGTCGTCTTCGCGTGGGCCATCCTCTACATCACGTTCTTTGCTTCGTCGAAACACAAGGCGGTGCAGGGAATCCTCTTCGCGGTAAGCGTCATTGGCGCAGTCCTCTCCATCTACGGAATGCTGTCGGCGTGGGAGTCGGGCAATTCCAGTCAGAGCTTCATCCCCTTCGGCACCCGCGTCTGGGCCTGGATCGCCATCGCCGCCATCCCGCTCATCGTCGCCGCATTCCACGGCCACAAGGGCCTCGTTCCCATCGCCACGTCCATCGCCTTCGTGATCGCGCTGCCTTGGTGCTATCAATCCATTACCGAGAGCTACACAGCGCCCAACGGCATCACAAGCACGTGGGTCCGCACCGATCCCAATCTTCTCGCCTACGCCCTCGTCGCCGCCTTCGCCGTCTTCCTCTGCGCGTGGGGCGTGCGCCTCGCCTCCCGCGCGCTCGTCAACCTCGGCATCGTCGGCTTCGCCGCAACCGTCGCATGGTTCTACTTCAGTGACATTCTCAACAAGATGAACCGCTCACTCGGTCTCATCGGCCTCGGCATTCTCTTCCTCGCCGGTGGCTGGGCGCTCGATAAGATGCGCCGCCGCATCCTCGCCCGGATGGCGTCGCCTTCGCCACCTGCGGACGCCGCTGCGGCCGGCGTCACCCAGGGAAACGTGAAGGGAGGCGCCCAATGAAGATCGGCCGCTTCACGCCTATCCGGCGTCTCCATCGCGCTGCTCATCATCCAGTTGCTCATCGTCTCTTCCATCGCGGGCAAGTATCTCTATCAACGCTGGCGCTGTCCCCGTGTCTGGACCCGCGCCGCCGCAATCGATCCCGACCTTCCCATGCGCGGCCGCTATCTCTCGCTCCATCTCACCGTCGACGGCTGCCAAAGCACGCTGCCCTCGGCCAAATTCGCCACCTTCCCGCGCGATGTCAACGGCGCTATCAAGCCCGGCCCCTACGTTCTCCGCCCGCACCCCGTCCTGTTTCGCGCCAACCTGAAAGTCCAGAACAACCAGCTCGTCGCCCTGCGCCCCGAAGGTCAGGAAATCGGCGGCCATGAAGATTCAAACGCCGGCGAAGAGATCTCCGCCGCGCCCGGCGCGCCTTGCAACCAGATGCAGCTCTCCGATCCCGTCAACTTCTACATCGCCGACACCGCGAAGAGCCCTCTGCCGCTCCAGCCTAATCAGGAATTGTGGATCGAAGTCACCGTCCCGCCCACCGGCCCGCCACGCCCGCTTCAGCTCGCCCTCAAAGACAACGGCGTCTGGAAGCCGCTGGCTTTTTGAGATCAGCGTCTGACGTTTCTCAACCGCATTCAATGGGGAGAATTCCGGAGGGAGCAGTGGCCTTTCAGGCCCCTGAATCTGCGGCTTCTCAACGGTCCGGCCTTCAGGCCCTGACTTGAAGCACGTCAGTAAAAGCACGAAGTGTCAGGGCACGACTTCAGTCGTGCCACAAATAGCGCCAAATGAATGTGGGCTTCAGCCCCTGAGGGACGTATCTTTGTGAATTTCCGCGGCCGCCCGCACTCACGCTTCTTCCGCTTCGCTCAAATCCACCAGCCCCACCGGCAGCTCCATCTCCACTTTGTACCGCCGGCGTCCTCGCCGGCTGTCGCAACCCCACCGGCAACTCCATCTCCGCTTTGTACCGCCGGCGTCCTCGCCGGCTGTCGTGCGGGCGTCCTCGCCCGCACTCACGCCTCTTCCGCCTGGCTCAGATCCACCAGTCCCACCGGCAACTCCATCTCCACGCGCTTCCCCGCCAGATCGATCCTGCGCAGATAGCTCTTCGTAAACGGAACCAGCACCTCGCCCTTCGCCCCGCGCACCACCAGCAGCGGCGCAGCCCCTCCGCTCCGGTCCACGTTCTCGATCTCGCCTACGGTCGCCGCCTCCGCGCCCGCCACATCCACCAGCACACAGCCGACCAGGTCGCCGACGTAAACCTCATCTTCGCTCAACGCGGCACGCTCCTCGCGCGGAATCGCAACCGTCATTCCCTTCAACCCCTCAGCCGCTGTGATCGAATCCACTCCCGCGAAGTGCAACACCACGCCGCCCTTATGCAGCCAATGGTTCACAAGTTCCATCTGCCGCGGCGCCGCCGCAGTCGTCCGCGCGCCCTCTGTCGCAGACACGTCTGCCGCAAGCAGCCAAAGCTGCCGTCTCTCTTTAAACTTGTCAGGAAAGTCAGTCAGAATCTCGGCGAAGACCTCGCCTTTGCGTCCTTGCGGCTTGCGAATTCGCGCCAGCCACACCCATTGCTCGGTCGGTTCCGGCACAGCTACCTCCGGCCACCGAAAACAGAGTCGGCGCAATCGAAAGCCATCTCAGCCTTCGTCGTCCTCTTCCAGAATGTCGAGCGTGTAGCGATGATGCAGCTTCATGCTCACCGCTCCCAGAATGGTGCGAACTGAGCGGGCGGTGCGCCCTTGCTTGCCGATCACTTTGCCCACGTCCGGCGCCGCCACGCGCAGTTTGAGAACAGTGTTCTCATCCCGGTCCACCGCTTCCACTTCCACGGCGTTCGGCTCATCCACCAAAGCCCGCGCAATCTCGCGGACCAATTCGTCTACCTGCACCATATCGACTTGGGTCATGATCGTGCCTCTGACCTTCTGCTTTAGAGTGAATTGATTAGTTCCGCGAATCGTATCACTTGAGACCAGCCGCGAGCAAAGACTTCTCGCTGGACTCTTCGGCGCCTCATCCCGAGTCTCGTCCCGCTCAGCCGGCCAGATCAGGCGGCCGCCGGGTCCGGAACCTGGGCTGCTGCGGCTTCCGCCGCGGGCACAGGATTCTTCGCCACGATCTTTTCCATCGTTGGCGAAAACTGCGCGCCTTTGCTGCGCCAGTACGCAATCCGCTCGTGCTTCAGGGTTACGCTGGCTGGGTTGGTGCGAGGATTGTACGTGCCGACAACCTCGATGGAGCGGCCATTGCGGGCGCGGTCCTTCTCAATCACGACAATGCGGTAATAGGGCTGTTTGCGGGCGCCGACGCGCGCCAAACGAATCATAACCACGATGAATCAATTCCTTTCGGCTTCCAGAACTTGAATGACGGTATCCAGGGATCTTCCCGGCCGGCATACTCTCTGCTTTTCGCTCTTGCAGCGGGTGTCGCACAGGTGATCCGGCACTGCAACGGCCGCACAGACGCGCCCGGCCGCACACTTCGCAACACCTAAGTATCGCCGAAACAGGGCGTTTGAAGCAAATCCGCGCCCGCCGCCCAAATCAGCTCTGAAACGACTCGATATTCACGCCTCTTCAGCTTCGCGCAGTTCCATCAACCCCAGCGGCAGCTCCATCTCCACGAAGCGTCCATGTAGCGCCGGCGTCCTCGCCGGCTGTCGTGCGGGCGTCCTCGCCCGCACTAACGCCTTTGCGCCTCTCGAACACAACCGGCGCTCGCTTATGATGGCAGAACCGGCTTGCCGTTTCGCTGGCCGCTGAAAACGGATGCCGTCTCCAGGAACCAAAGCATGAATCGCGAGTATCACAAAAGCCGATCCAGCCGCCTCGGCCGCGAAATGGAGCTGCTCGTCTTCGGCCATGCGGGTCTGCCGGTGCTCGTTTTCCCCACCTCGGGCGGCCGCTTCTACGAGTTTGAAGACCGCGGCATGATCGCTGCCGTTGCCGGCAAGATCGACGCTGGCCTGCTGCAGTTCTTTTGCGTCGACTCAGTGAATGACGAGAGCTGGTACAACCGCCACGCGCCGCCTCGCCAGCGCATCGCCCGCCACATGCAATATGAGGAGTACCTGCTGCACGAGCTGGTGCCGCTCATCCGGCAGAAGAATCGCGACCCGCGCCTGATCGCGCTCGGATTGAGCTTCGGCGGCTATCACGCTGTCAATGTCGCGTTGCGCCACCCGGAGATCGTGAGCGGATTCGTTTCGCTCTCTGGAACCTTTGACCTGACCAGCTTTCTCGCCGGCTACTACGACCAGGATTGCTACTTCCATTTGCCCACCCACTATCTCCCGCGCCTCACCGATTCGCGCTTCCTCGATCGCTTCCGTCGCAATCGTTACGTGCTCGCCACCGGATGGGACGACCAGTGCCTCGGCCAGAATCAGGACCTCGACCGCATCATGAACGAGAAGGGAATCCCTCACGAATTTCATGTGTGGGATCTCCCGAATTCTCACGACTGGCCTGCATGGCAGCAAATGATCCAGCAATACTTGTGACAGTTGTCCGTTGGCCGCGACAAGTTGTTTATGAGGAGGCCCTTTCAGATTGTGCGTCAAAGTTTGAGCGCGCTTCAACAATTGGTTTTGTAATAAGGGCACGGCTTTAGCCGGGCCGAAGCGGGCAGTAAGAATATGGGGTTTTAACCCCTGAGAGATAACCGGATTCGAAACGATCATTCTTGAAACGCAATCCAGGAGACAACGCAATGAGCAAACTCAACCCGTACGACATTTTCCTCGACGAGCGGCCAGTGGATGCGATTCTGTCCTCGACCGCCGACGCCATCGCCGATTGTCTCAACGCGATGGGTCCAAACAGAACCAGCCTGCCACCTGCGCCCGGCAAATGGAGCGCCGCCGAGATCGTCTGCGCACCTCGCCGACTGCGAATTGGTCTTCGGATTCCGGCTGCGCCAGACTCTCGCCGAAGATGGCCCCACCATCCAGCCCTTCGATCAGGACAAATGGGCTGCGAAATACTCCGGCATTCCTGCGGACGAAGCGCTCGCCGCATTCACTGCGTTGCGCAACTGGAATCTGCGCATGATCCGCGACGCACTCCCGGCCGCGGCCGGCCGAACCATGACGCACCCCGAGCGCGGCACCATGACCTTTCAGACCATCGTCGAAACCATGGCCGGCCACGATCTGAATCACCTCGGTCAGTTGCGCCGCATCGCGGACCCGATTTCCTAACCTGCGTCGAATTCTTTGTAGCCTGACGTACAATGTTGCCGGGCGTGCAGCGTGCGTCAAGTCTTGTGCCTGCCGCGCAGCGTATAGAGGACCAGTCCATGAAGATGATCGGTGTCCTCTTCGGCGTGGAGAACAGCTTTCCCAGCGCCCTCGTCGAGCGGATCAACAACCGAAACCCAGCCGGCATTCAGGCGGAGTTTGTTCAAACCGGCGCGGTCCATCTCCATCAAGCGCCGCGCTACGCCGTCATCCTCGATCGCATCTCCCACGACATTCCGTTCTATCGCGCGTTCCTCAAGCACGCCGCATTGAACGGAACTGCGGTCGTCAGCAATCCCTTCTGGTGCTCGGCCGATGACAAGTTTCTCAACTACGCGCTTGCCGCGCGCCTCGGCGTTGCCGTGCCACCCACCGTCTTGCTTCCGCACAAGGAGTATCCCAACGGGACCACGGAAAAATCGCTGCGCAACCTCGAATTCCCGCTGGATTGGGACAGCGTGCTTGCCGCCATCGGCGAACATGGCTTCCTCAAGCCGATCCACGGCGGTGGCTGGCGCGATGTGCACGAGTTCCGCGGCCGCGATGAGTTCTTTCGCGCCTACGATCAGTCGCGCGACCTCTCCATGGTGGTTCAGAAAGCCGTCGAGTTCACCGAGTACTTCCGCTGCTTCGTCGTCGGCCAGAAAAAAGTTCGCATCATGCCGTACGATCCGCGCCGCCCCCACGCCGAGCGCTACCTGCAAAGCGCGGCGCGTCCCGGAACCATTCGCGCTAAGGCCCTCCATCGCCGCATGGAAGAGGACGCTCTCAGGCTCTGCCGGGCCCTGGGCTACGACTTGAACTCGGTGGAATTCGCAGTCGAAGACGGAATCCCCTACGCCATCGATTTCATGAATCCCGTTCCCGACGCCGATGTGCACTCGGTTGGCGAGCGAAACTTTCAATGGATCGTCGAACAGGTTGCGGACCTCTTGATCGCGAAAGCCCGAGCGCCTAAGACGCAGACGCTTCGCTGGCCAGATTCGCCAAATCGAGCCGCAAAGCATTCCCGCGTCGTGAAGCGCCGCGGACCTGCAGGCCCCTTCAACAAATTCATCTTCACGTTAGTTCTCGATCTCAGCTCAGCGCGATTTTCACCGCGGCACCATAACTGTTCGAGACCTCGGTGCCGCCCGGCAACTGAAAGTGCAGGGCGTCCGCCTCCTGTGTCCACTTGACCGGCGCATCCGAGCCGAGCAGGGTCACGTTCTGAATTTTTCCGGGATTGGTTTTGCTAGAAGTTCCCAGCGAGGCAATCTGCGGGCGCCAGCCGGGCCATCCCAGGAAGATGGCGTAGATCACGTTGTTGCCCTTGTTGCGGGTGAAGCGGATGTCTTTGCTTCCGAGAGCGCTGATACTGTTCCCCTGGAACGATCCACTGGTGATGGAGTTTGGCCCTTCGCCGTAGACTGTCCACGGCCGCGTTTCGAAGATCGCTTCGCCGTTCACTTTCAGCCACGCGGAAATCTCGTCGATGACCGCAATTTCCTTGCTGTCGATGGTTCCGTCGGGCCTGCCTGGGACGTTGAGAATGAAGGTGCCGTTCTTGCTCACGGTGTCGACGAGCCAGTGAATGGCGTCGCGCGGCGCGAGGTAACCGCCGAAGGCTCCGGGACCCTCGGCCAGACCGCGCCGGTAGTGCCATTCGCCAATGCAGGTCTCGGATTGCCACGCGTAGGGCATGATGCCGCTGGTGAGGCCCCGCTCGAAATCGGCGACGACGGCCTTGGTCCATTTCTCGGGCACGTTCTTGACATTCAATACCGCTTCCATCTTGCCCCGCGTTTTCAAATTGTGGTTGTAGAAATACGCGCCGATATTCATGCCGCCCCAGCCCAGCGGCAGCAAGTCGTTGTCGAAGTAGAGCAGATCGGGATCGTGCTGATCGATCAGGTCGCGCGTGCGGTCGTAGAAATTCTTCACGTACGAAGCATCGGGAAGCGCCGACTGGGGATGCTTTGCGCTGTAGAGGCGCTGCGGGTCGAGTCCATCCCACCACTGGCCCTCGCCTTCGGCTTTCGTCATTCGGCCATCGTAGGGAACGCCCGCCAGCGGGCCATTTTTGTCGGCGCCGTGCGAGGTCTGGAACCACCACCAGTTCCGCGCCTGGTGCACGGTCACGCCGAAGCGCAGCCCTTGCCTGCGCGCCGCGGCGGCCCATTCGCCCACCACGTCGCGATGCGGCCCGTGATTCACGGCGTTCCAAGGTTGATGTTTTGAGCCCCAGGCATCAAACCCGTCGTGATGATTGGCGAGTGAGATGAAGAAGCGCGCGCCGGCGTCCTTATAGCGCTGGATTAATGCGTCGGGCTCCCAATTGAGCAGCGTCCACTGCGCGCACAGATCTTTGTAGCCGAACACTGAAGGCGGGCCGTAGTGTTCAAGGTGGTACTTGCTCTGCGGCTGGTCCGGGACGTACATGTTGCGCGCATACCAATCGCCGTCCTCCGGCACACACTGTGGGCTCCAGTGAGCCCAAATGCCGAACTTCGCGTCGCGGTACCACTCCGGCGCATCGTATTGCAGCATCGAATCCCAATTTGCCTGATAGGGGCCTTCGCCGCTGAGCCCACTGATCGGCGCCGTCATGGGCACTCCGTCCCACGATCCGCCGGGCAGCTCGGGCGATTTGCCCCAATCCGTCGGCTCCCACGTTGCGTCGTCGAGTTTGGTTTTAACAATCTTTCCGTCGACGAGCGCATAGAAGACGCGGTCCTTTTCAGGAATGGCGCAGAATTCTTCGTAGGTCTGATGAAGCGTGTTAAACCCCGCAGGCGCGACCGCATCAGTTTGGGCTTTTGCAGCAAGTCGCATTGGCCGCGGCCGCAGCCGCGACTAGCTTGCAAAACTCTCTTCGTTGCACGATTCATTCTCCTTTTCATTCTTGCGTTCTGCCGGGCCGGGCGCGTCCCGTCGATCTCAGCGCAATGGAAATTGCCTTCGTCTACTGGGCGCCTCTCAGACTTTTCTCAGCCTGCGCGCTCCAGTATCCACAGTCGAGTTCAAAAAAAACGGATGTGTAGGGAATAGTCAATTTCGTCTTGATGATGAGCACTCTGAAAAGCTGCGCAGTCTGGTCGAGCCTGGCAATGATCTGCTCGTGGGGCAGGCTGATTGTCGCCGCACTCTTGAGCAGGTTTGCGACTTGAGCCCGATAGCGCAATACTCCCGGAGCATCGGCCTCCGCGACGGATTGCAGTTCCCGATCGAGATAAATGTTGGCGCGCACGTGTTTCGCCGCCGAAATGGCGCGGAGCACGCCGCGAGCCACCTCGATTTGTCCGGCGCCGGAAACAATCGTCTCGATGCCGGCTCTGGACTGTGCCGGATACGCCGCATCCGCAACCACGATCCAGTTGCGATGGCCGAAGAGCGGCAATCGTCGCTTTCAGTTGATGCTCCCAGCCCGATTTTTTCCCTCGCGGCGCGACGCTCATGATTTCCGTCCTCGATCGCCGCTCATTTCAGTTCTTCGTCCGCGCAAACGGCCACTTTCCCGCATTTCCCTGAGGCCATCAGCGCGTAAGCCTCGCCGGCGCGTTCCAGCGGAAAGCGGTGCGTAATAATGTCGGCCGGATGCAGATTCCAGCGCACAAGCCGCTCCACGAGCTCCTCCATTAACCACGTCGACGTGACCCACGAGCCGTAGAGCGTTTTCTGGTCATGAATCAAATCAGGTGAAGGGTTGAACTCGACGCGTCCGCCTTCGCCGAGAAAAACAATCCTGCCCCACTTGCGCGTTGCGCGAATCGCCGTGGCTCGCGCGGCATCATTCCCCGAGCAGTCCACTGCGCGCTCCACGCCCATGCCTCCGGTCAGACGCTTCACATCGGCCACGTTGTCCGATCCTGATGCGAGCACCGCGTCGCACAACCCGAGCTTCGATCGCAATCTTCATGCGCTCCTGCACTACGTCAATGCCGATGATCTTTTCCGCGCCCAGTTTGCGGCAAAGTGCGCCCGCCGCGAGGCCCACCGGTCCCAGCCCCGTGATGAGCACCGCGTGATTCCCGTTGATTCCAATCTTTTCCAGCCCCTCGTATACCGTGCCAAATCCGCACGCCACTTGTGCGCCATCGCCGTAGGAGAGTTCATCGGGCAGGGCGATGAGGTCTTTCTCCTCGGCCACCATGTACTCGGCCATGCCGCCGTCGCGCTGCCATCCGTAGGCGCGGCGGTACTTCTCGCTGGTGCACGAGATCATGTAGCCGCGCCGGCAGTCATTGCATACGCCGCATCCGGAGATGTGGTAAACAATCACGCGGTCGCCTGCTTTAAAACGGCGGCAGCCCGGCCCCGTCTGCGACGATCTGGCCCGCCGGCTCGTGCCCGGCAATTACACCCTGGTAGCCCTCCGGACCTTTGCCCAGATGCTCGTGATAGATGGCGCGAATATCGGAGCCACAGATCGTCGACACCTTCACGCGTAGCAAAACTTCGCCGTGTCGCGGCTCCGGGACCGGTACAGAGCGCATCTCAACAGTCGAGTTACCTGGCAAATACGCGGCGGTCATCGTGGCGTTCATGTCTTTCAGTCTCCAGGCGTGCACATTGGCTTTTAGCTCACGGTCATTCGCTTTCGATTCTGAGTCTCAATCTTTTCCCTTCACAGCAGGACAAGTTGGCCGCTGCAAGAACGAGCTAATAGCTAATAGCTAACAGCTCGCTCTCACGGTGGCGTGATCTCTCCATTCACGTCCCACAAATCTTCCCAGCTTTGTCCGTCCTTCCACAGAAAGACTTGGCCCTTGATCAAACGGCAGTTGCGATCGATCGCGGCAATCGAACGCATCTCCTCATCAGCGAGCGGGTCTACAGTGATTCCCTCAAGATTGGCGCGGTAATGATGAACAGAGAAGGGAATCGGAGTTTGCCCGCGCTGCACCGCCCACTTGATGCACACTACAGCTGGATCAATTCCATGGCTTTCAGCGATGCGCACAATTACCGGATCATCGGTGGGCGCGGTGTCCTCCGGCGTTCGGTCGCGTTCCGGACGCCCCGGCGAGCCGATGGGGCAGTAGCCAACAGGCTGCATGCCATTCTCGACAACAAAATCGAAAAGCTCCGGCTGCTGGAAATGCGGATGCAGTTCCATTTCGTTGACAGCAGGCTTGATCCTGGCATCGAGCAATACAAGCTTGAGCTTCGGGATTGTCATGTTCGATGTGCCGATGTGCCTCACCAGGCCCTTGTCCACCAGCTCTTCCATCTTGCGCCAGGTCTTCATGTAGTTTTCGTGGATGTAGGGCTGGGCGTCAGGTGAGCGCGAACTAACGTCGCAGCCTGGTGGATGAAAATTCGGGAACGGCCAATGTACCAGGTAAAGATCAAGATATTCGAGGCGCAGATCCGCGAGCGACTTCCGGCAGGAGGAGATGACATCGTTCTCGCCGTGCATGTCGTTCCACAGCTTCGATGTGATCCACAGGTCTTCGCGCTTGATCCCGCCGCAAAGGATCTTCTGCAACGACAAACCGATCTCGGCCTCGTTGCCGTAGACCGATGCGCAATCGAAATGCCGGTAACCCGCCGCGGCAGCGCCCTTCACCACTTCGGCGATCTGGTTCGCGGACACATGGTCCGATCCAAAGGTGCCCAGGCCGATCGCAGGCATCGTAAATCCCGTATGGAGTTTTCGTTGCGGAATGGCCGCCGGATCGAAGGCTGCGGGAACGGTGGGATTCGACATGCGCAGGGTACCCGGGAGAATCGTCAGTTCGAGAAAACGTTATCACTGACTTTTCGGAAGCATAAATTTGCCAGCTTCGAGTGTCAACTTCAGGCGTGCTTCGCCTAATCCAGAAGGAAGGCCGTGTGCTGCTCGGTCGCCGGCGGCCAGTCAGGCTTACGAGTCAGCCCGGACGAGAAGGCAGGTGATATTGTCATGGCCGCCGGCTTCGTTGGCGGCTTCCACCAGGCGCGTGCACATTTCCTCAAGGGTCAGGTCGAGGCGTAGCAGGGACTCGATAACAGGGTCGGAGAGTTCGCGAACCAGTCCGTCGGAGCAGAGAAGAAACAGGTCGCCGTGCTCAGTTTCGAACTCAAAGATGTCGGGCGTCACCACGCTTTGCGTGCCAAGGGCGCGGGTAATCACATTCTTGAGCGGCGAACGAAGAGCTTCCTGCTGGCTCATTTGGCCCAGACGAATCTGCTCTTCCACCAGGGAGTGGTCGAGCGTAATTTGTTCCAGGTGAGAATCGCGCAGGCGATAGCCGCGGCTGTCGCCCACATTCACCATCCATGCGCGGCGGTCTTCCACAAGGAACGCAACGAGTGTCGTGCCCATTCCATTCAGTTTCTGGTTGCGCTGCGAGCGCGAAAAAATCGCCTCGTTGGCAGCGGCGACGGCCTCCGCAGCCTCAATTGGCGGAGGGCTGGTCCAGGGGCGCTCGGTCAGCAACCGCATCATCTCCGCAACGGCCAGGGTGCTGGCCACCTCGCCTGCGGCAGCGCCACCCATGCCATCGCACACGACGAACACGCCATGCTCGACGGAGAGTCCGAATGCATCTTCGTTCGAAGGGCGCTTGCGGCCGCGGTCGGTGAGCGCTGTGGCACTGTAATGGACGACAGCCGAAGCCAAGAAAGAAACCCCCGTCGCTCAGTGTACCTAATAACAGCGGGCAAGTGGGTAGCGACAAAGGGACTCTGAGTTCGGGCGTCACGGGCCCTCGACCGGGCAAGGAGACCCGCGGAGTACCTCCACCGGCGCGATGAATCTGGCGCGTCTTCGCGGGCTCTTTATGGAAGACCGTTGCTGACGCGCAACGGCGCGGGCGCGGGCAGGTCGAAGACCTGGAGGGCGCCGTCGTTGAGCAGCGCCACACGCCGCCCGGAGGGAGAAATGGCTACGTTCCCGCCGGCATCGAGGATGGGGCTGACGGGCGAGACCATGGCGATGTCTCCATTCGCTGCATCGAAGATGGTCACGGACTGCTCCTTCACGTCACCAGGGTCCATGGGAGCGTAGGCGTAAATGGCGTGGGTTGTATCGAGCGTCTCCCACGCCAGGCGCGAGCCGTTGGCCGCGACGGCGAGTTGCGGCCAAACCTCGACGGGCGGCGCTTGCGACTCCCATAGAGTTTTGCCCGCGGTGGACATGGCCACTAGACCGCTCTCTCCGGATGGCCCGCATGTGGAGGCGAGAATCTCCTGCTCCGAGAGGAATACGTCGTCAGGCTCGCAGTTCGATTCGACGTGTCCGAGCATTTTGCTGCCGCCGGTGAAGTAGCGGAGGTCCAAGATCCACTCCATCCCGCGGCCTCGCAGATTCTCGAGGTAGCCCACAGAGTTGATGGGCAAATGAACCGCCGTCCGGACGCGGCTAACCAGCTTCACGTCGCCCGAGTCGCGGCGAAGAATGCGGATCACGAGATCGGAAGCGTCCTCTTCCGCTCCCGAGTCCTGGTCGGAGGTGATTGCGGCGGACGCGGTAGAGGGACCAGGTGCGCCTTCTGATTTTGCGGCCTTGTCGGCCGGCTCTCGGGAGTTCGTCACCAGAAAATGTTGCTCGGGATCAAGCTCAATCGAAAGCAGCGCGCCGGGAAAATCGAGAAATGGTTTCAGTGCGAGCGTGCTATCGCCGTCGTAAAGGTTTTTGCCGTCGCGGACCAGAAAGTGGCCGTTGTTGAGTGGCCACAAGTAGCGCACCCGGTCGTGGACGGTCCAGGTAGCTTCGGCTTCGATCGTACCCTTGGGCAGCGAAAGAACCACGGCGCGAATCTGGCGTTCGTCGCTATCCTCGTTGTTAGCTTGATCGCGATGCAGCAAGCCGGGAATTCGGAAGGTGAAGAGCAGCCGATTCTCGTCAAGAAAATCGAGCGAGGCCATCGAATTCCGCGCCCCCATATAAATTGGGCCGGGCGCGGTGAAGCCCATCGGTCCGACGGGGATCGTGAACACGGGCGGCAGCGACGGCTTGTCGGGAAATCGGTCAACCAGGAAGCGCTCTTTGACCGGAGGCGAAGACTTGGGCGCAGGCTCAGTTGAGCTTGGTGTTGGGGTAGTCACGGCTGGCGCCGGAGCGGGTGGAATCTCTTCTTGCGCGCCCGACCGAACCATCGCCAGCGCGGCAAAAAAGGCCAGCACGCCGCAGATCGTGAGGGCATCGCGCCCACGACCCAACCGCGCGATTCCATGCACCCTCACCATCGATGAATATTCTCGCCGATCCGGGCTCTGCGATGGAAGCGTGCGAAGTTGAATCGTTCCCCCACTGGTTGAGAGTCTAGCGGTTCAAGGCCCAATGTCCGTAGAAGCGCGAATCCCGCTACTCACCACCTGTGCGACAGTAAAGGGGAGATGGCAGACCCCACAAGCGTTGATCGGAACGTGCCTGTTGAAACCGGTGACGGAAGACTCAGATTTCTCGGTTATGGCGCGTGTGCTCTCGCCAGTTCGCTATGGGGCACGGGCTTCTACTGGGGAAGGCTCGCGCTTAACGAGATGAATGTGGAGCACATGGTGCTCTACCGCTTTCTTTTTGCCTGCCTGGGTATGGCGCCCGTGATGTTGTCACGGCGCGTTCGCCTGACACCGGGGGAAACGCGGACACTTCTCCTCGCCGCGCTCTTTGGCATTCCAATCCAATTCCTGCTGCAATTTAATGGATTGGCTTTGACTACCGTGAGCCACGCTTCCCTCATGGTAGGCGCCATGCCGGTGCTACTGGCCGGTGCGGCAGTGGTCTTTGCCGGCGAGAAACTCGACTGGCTCGGATGGCTGGCCCTCGGCGCATCGACGGTCGGCGCCGCACTGGTTGTTCTGGGCGGAAACCGCGCCACAACCGGGCGCGAAACGCCCTCGCTTTCCGGCGATTTGCTCGTGATTGCGTCGCTGGTTTGCGCTCTCGTGTGGATACTGCTGAGCAAAAAACTCATGGAAACCCACAGCCCGCCAGTGGTCACCGCGTACACCATCTATTCAGGGACTGCGATGCTGATCGTTTGGATCGCCGGCTCCTGGCTCGTCGCGCTATGGATGCACAGAAAAGTCGAGTCGTTCCCCTTCGCTCACGTGAGCAAAACGGCGTGGCTGGCGCTGGCCATCAGTGGTCTCCTGTGCACGGCAACGACAACCCTCTTATGGAATTGGGGAATTCATCACGTGCCCGCTTCGCGCGCCGGCGTGTTCCTCAACATCGAGCCTGCAATGGGATCGATCCTCGGTGTGGAATTGCTGGGAGAGAAGCTGGGCCCCTATGCTTGGCTCGGCGGGGCATTGATTCTGGCCGCGGCAATCACGCTGACCACGCGAAGCCACAAGCCCGATCCCGTCGTGATTCTGGAATAGCTGCGTAATCCGCTCTATCATCGGGTTATGGAGCACGCTGCTGCTTCGCCGCCCGCACCACGCCATCATCTAGGCAAGCGAAGCAAACGCCGTGACTGGCTGGAGATCGGCATTGCCTACGCGCTGATCGAAGCAGTCGAGTGGACCCCGCGGCCGTGGCAGCGCAGTTTATGGCTCGTAGCCGCTCTCGGCATTGCCTTCATGCTTTGGAAATCGTTCGATGGTTGGGCTGCCGTCGGCCTGCGCACAGCAAACCTCTGGCGCTCGGCGTGGATAGTCGCAGCAGCGGCCGCCGTGGCTGCAGTGGCGATGCTAATCTCCGCCCGCGCGCATGCGCTGCTCAGGTTGGATGGCCTGTGGGTTTTTCCTCAGACTTACGGCGCGTATGCCGTTTGGTCCGCTGTTCAGCAATTCCTGCTGCAGGGCTTTTTTCTCTTGCGCTTGCTGCGCGTAATGCCCAAACCGTGGCAGGCAGCGCTCCTCGCGGCTGCTCTGTTTTCTGCTGCGCATATCCCCAATCCCATCCTCGTGTCGCTAACGTTCATTTGGGGATTCGTCGCCTGCCTGCTGTTTCTCCGCTACCGCAATCTCTATCCGCTGATGTTTGCGCACGCCTTTCTGGGGATCACCATCGCCATGGCCGTCCCTGGGCCCGTCGTGCATAACATGCGCGTCGGGCGGGCCTACCTCACCTATCGGCCGCACATGCATGCCCAACCTACCCATCTCCTATCGCAGCCATAACGACCAGATCGCGTCAATCGTTGCGTGTGTCACCGCCGATGCTCCTACACGCCGCTGCGCCCGCCAGGCGCGGCCGTAAAAAATTCCCGCCAGCGCGGCCAGCAGCACATAGCGCCAGTTAAAGCTCGTGGTGCGCTTGTTGAAGTGCGCCAGGCCAAAGAGGCATGCGGTCGCGATCAGGGCGCCGGTGCGGCCTATTCGCTTTTCCAGCAGATTCTGCAGCCATCCGCGAAAAAACAGCTCCTCGGGAACGGCGATAAAAAAGAAAGTAAAAAGCCATGCGCCGGCGATTGCCCACATCCCCGGCCAAACCTTGTGAGCGTGCAGGAAGCCGAGAGCCAAACCGAGGCCAACGCAATGGGAATGTAAAAAGCGGCCTCGCGCAGCCCGATTCCCAGGTCTTTCCCGCGCAGGCGAAGATCGAATCCGGTTCCTTCAAGCCCTCGGATCAGGACGAACCCGTAGATCCCTGCGTCGAGAAGAAGAATCTTGTTGAAGACTGCGAGGTGCGGCGGCCAGGCGCCTTCAAACCACCGCAGATCGACGGCCAGTCCCAGCGCCGCCAGAATCAGAAAGTCCCGCCAGTTGCCGCGCTGTTCCGGGTCCACCCGCGCGGCCTGTGCCAGGATTGCGGCGATCGCCACGGGGAGCAGCGCGTACATTCCGAGCCACTGAAAACGGAAAATGCCCGCGCCGCATGCAACCAGACCATACGGAACACAGAAGACAGCCGGAACCGCGAGCTTCGCCCACATGGGCAGCCTGCACACCCGCGCCGTCACTGCCTGCGGGAAGAACCCCACAGCGAGAAACGGGATCAGGTCAAGAAGTGCGGCCGCAACGTTGGCGGGAGTGATCATCGGCGGTACATTTATTTTGCTCCTCCGCGCCAAAGCAAGGTCAAAGAAACCTTGGTCACTTGGAAGCCGCGTTCGAGGGTAAAGGTGCGGCACGGTGCGCCGATACTTCCTTTGGTCATTCGCGGAGGCTCATTTGACTCTTCTCACATGGAACCACGCCTGTTCGGTGGGTGTTCGCGCCATGGACGATCAGCACGGCATTCTGATGGACGCCATTAACGACCTGCGTCTGGCGCTTTTGCGCGGGTGCAGCCACGAAAAGACCTGCGAGCTGCTCGACCAGTTCATCGAGTTTGCGCGCATGCACTTCTGGAGTGAGGAGCAACTGATGGAGCAGACCGGGTTTTCGGGCCTTGCCGAGCATCGTGCGGTGCACCATCAAATGCTGGCGGAGATTCTGCAGGCCGCTCACCGCCTGCAATATGGTGAGGTCATCCATCTGCGTCCGATGCTTTCCCAGCTCCACGACGGTTTTCTCGAACATATCGAGCAGGTAGACCAGGAATACGGCCCGTGGCTCCGCGACCACGGCATTTGTTAATTGTCGGAGTGCGCCGTTAAATCCAGCGCCCGGGTGCGCGGCCAGGCCAACATTGCGGATTCGGCTCAAGCTGCTCAAATTCTTGTCGATAATCCCTCCTCCGGCGATTGCCGGCGGAGGACTTCATGGCGCTCTTAACATGGGATAACAATCGGTATTCTGTTGGGGTCAAATCGATCGACGGCCAGCACCACGTGCTATTTGGTCTCATCAACGATCTGCACGATGCGATGCTTAAGGGTCAGGCGCAGAGTCAAACAGGCCCGTTACTGCGCAAACTTGCTGACTACACGCAAACCCACTTCACCGCGGAAGAGAGAATGATGGCAGAGGCGAACTATCCGGGATTGGCTGATCACAAGCTCAAGCATCGTGGCCTGATCGACCAAGTCCGGGAATTCAGCTCGCGGCTCGAAAAGGGCGAAATCGCTCTGACCCTCGATTTGATGAACTTTCTGCGTGACTGGCTCACCAACCACATTCAGAAAGTGGACCACGACTACACCCCGTGGATGAATCAACACGGCGTGCAGTAAACCCGCCGGATGGAACCTTGCCCGACGCTTGCAAATATGTTGTGCGGAATAAAACCTGACCCGCCGCTAGCTCTCAAACGATAGCTGCGCCGTGGCCCAAACCGGCGCGGAGGGTTTTGGTTCGGAAGCTAGCTCGTAGACAAGACGCTCAAGCACCAGGCGCTTGTCGGGCGGAGAGGAGCGCAGCTCGAGATCGGCGCGAGCCACCAGGCGGAGCGCGCGCGTCAGCTCGCGACGGCTTTTGTAGCGTCGCGCCTGGCGGATCAGGTCGTCGGCGGCGAAAGGCGGCATGCGGAAGCCCTGCCACAGCGCCTGCCAGATGGCGCGCGAGTCGCGCACGTTCTTTTCCAGAATCACCAGCATCTGGCGGAAGGTGCGGGCCAGCATGTAGAGATGGCCGATGGCTGCGTCCTCCCCGGCGTCAGAACTGTTTAGAAGCCCCTGCAGCAGCGCCAGTGCACGCGCCCGGTCACGCGCGCTGATGGCATCGGTCAGTTCGTAGAGCGTGCGCTGCTTGGCGCTCAGCACCATCGTTTCCACGTCGCCGAGCGTAATTCGTCCCCGGCCCAACGTGTAGAGCAACAGCTTTTCAAGCTCCGACGCCACCAGCATCATGTCTGCTCCCAGCGCGTCCACTAGCTCGCGTGCGGCGTCGGTTTCCATCTGCAAACCGGCCTCATGTGCCTTGGCGACGGTCCAGCGCATGGCGTCCTCTTCGTTCACGCGGGCCAGCTCAACCATGCCACAATGCGCGCCCAGCGTTTCCGTCAGCCGCTCGAACCGGTTCTTGTCGTCGAGATCCATGCGGCGCGTGTCCGCGGGGATGCGCAGAAAGTCCGCAATGAACAAAAGCAGCGCTTGCGGATTGGGCGATTGAAAGTACCGGTCGAGCGCGGCGAATTCTTCCTTCTTGGCTCCGCGGGTGTAAAGCTGGCGCACATTGCGGATGAAGATCACCTGGAACGGCGCCATCAGCGACGGTGTTTGCGCGCGATCCAGCGCTTCGAAGATGGAAGTTTGCGTCAGATCGAGATCGGAGAGGCAAAAGTCTCGGCAGTCGGGCGGGACGAAAGCTTTGAGCACGGCGGCGCGGCAGCGATCGAGAAGGAAGATCTCGTCGCCAGCCAGAACGTAGCCGGGCTTGAGCTTGCCGGTGCTCGCCGCGGCGGCTTCGATTTCCGTGCTAAAGCGGGCCACGGAGCTGAATCCAGCGCCCCAACGCGAGCCGGTCAACGCACCCGCCCCATTTCAGCGTGTTGAAACGCCGCATCCTTCATGCGGCTCCAGAATACAGCCCTTCAGGGCATGGGTCCAGCGCGGAAAAGGCGGCAGGAATCAAGAGATAAGCGGGTTCCTGGCCCGGCTTCAGAAGCCTTCCAGGACGTCAGCGACCAGTTGCCGCGCGAACTCGCGCGATAGACGCTGAATGGCAGCCGGGTCTTCCTGGATAAACGTGGGCAGGTTGGTAGTGGACTGATACTGCTCGCGGAAGACGTAGTTCTCGTTTTGGTAGAGAATTCTGCCGTCGTGGGCGGTGAGCCTGACAGAGGCCACGATGGTGATGATGAAGCTCGACGACTGCTGTGTGGCCGAGTTGTAAGTGAGTGGCGTGGTTACCTGCTTGAGGATCGTGCCGTGGAGAACGGCGTCGGCATCTTCTCCTGAATTGGAGGTGACGCGGAACCGGGTGCGTGCAGCGAACTCGCGGATGACGGCTTCGGTCATCGCCTGTTCGGTGCCGCTGGCCTCGGTCCGCGTGGCGAAGACGGGCACGGCGAGCGTCTTGATCTCGGGGGGAAGATGCGTGGCCGCGCCCAGCGTGTGATAGCCGCATCCGCTCAGCAAACAAAGCGCAGCCGAGGCGATGGGCAGGAATGCGGACGGACGCATGAGGACATTCTATCTCGCGCTCAGGGAACGCCGAACGGAGGCGGCGCCCGCATCGTCAAAGCGACTTGCGAAAATGAACGCACCGGTCGACGATCTCAAATCCCAACGCCTCATGCGCGCGATGTGATTCCTCGTGTGTGATCCACGAGTCCGACGCCATCTCGATTGCACCCTGTCGCCGCGCCCATTGCTCGGCCATGTGCATCAGATCGCGCCCCACCCCCTGGTTGCGGCTCGCTTCCAGAACGAACCAGCCTTCGATGAAACCGACTGGCTGCGAAGGGTCGCAGCCATCGGCATGCGAGCGCAGGCCCACCTCGAGAAAACCGATGATCCTGCCATCGTCTGCCTCGGCGACGAAGATCGCCGCGGGAAGCGTGCCGCTCCTGCCGGTCGAAAGCTGCTCATCAATCGCGAGCTTTTCCTCTTCGAGCGAGCATTCCGGCCATAGTAGCAAGTGCAGCGTGGCGAGCTGGTCTCGATCGCGGATTTCTGCCCTTCGAATCATATGCAATGGCCGCTCCATTTCTCGTCCGAGGCTACTTACACCCACGCAGTAGCGAGTCGGCCCAAGCCCGGCGTGGGCAGCTTGAGGCCGTCGCTGCGATGCGCAAAGTAGAGTTCGTTGAGCTCCGCGCCGCCGAGCTGTTCCGAGCGCCTAAATCCAGCGCGAACGAACTCTGCATCGAGTTGCTCGGGCGCGAAGAGCAACTGGAATGGCTCTCCAGCTTTGGCGACGCGCCGCGCCAGAGCGCGGAAAGTCATGCGGTGCAGAACGCCCAGCGCATGAGGTGACACGGCGTAATCGAAGCTGACAGCTGTCCCTGCCGGAAGCGCGGCGATGGTTTCAAGTGTGGCGCGGAATGCTGCAAGGGTGAGGTATGGGACCACGCCGAGCCAGCCGAAGAATGCGGGCTTGCCGGAGTCTAAGCCCGCGGCAGCAAGTCCCGCCGCCAGAGTCATGTGTTCGAAGTCGAGTGGGACAAAGGTGAGATCGGCGGGCACGGCAATTGCGGCAACGGCCAGCAGCGCGCGTTTCCACTCCTGTGTCGCGGGAAAGTCCACCTCGAAGACACGCAGGTGCGGAAAGGAATTGCGATAGGCAAACGTATCGAGACCGGCGCCGAGAATCACATACTGCTCGACGCCACGCGCAACACATGCGGCCAGGTGGTCCTCCGCATAGCGGCTGCGCGCGGCCATAAAGGCGCGGAAGGCACGCGCGAAAGGGTGCATCTCGCCAACAGCGTCGTAACGGAACTTAGGGCCGAGCAGCGGAACAGCGATCGGATCTATAAGCACGCACGGCTGATCCAGAACCTGGTGGATGGCGCGCCGTTGGGCCACGCGAAGAGCTGTTTTGCTGGCGCGCCCGGTCTGCATGTTCTGGAGTGTATCTCACGATCCACGAACCACGACTCATGGCCCGCGCGATGGATAGAGATCAGAAACATGGCACCGATCTCTGTTCTCTGATCGCTTATTGCGCCTTCACGCGTGTAAAGTTGATCGCCCCCGTCTGGTTGGTCAACGTCATCGCGTTCGGGCCGTTGAACACATACGCATACTCGGAACTAGGTGGCTTGGGCATGTTCACCACCCGCTGTACATTGCAAACCGGGTCGTTCGGAATTCCGCAGGGGACAAGCATTATCTTTGACTTGGGCGACCAGTTTGTAACCGTAAAGATGATGTTGTTGGGCGCTACCAGCTGATAGGGGCCTGCTTGCATCGTCTGCACACCGCTATTGGTCACTCCTGTTTGGTCGTATTGACCGGTCGACAGAAACGAAATCGTAATCGTGCCAGACTGAATCGTTGCCCGCCACTCTCCGAGAAGGCTGGCTTGCTGCGGTTGTTGCGCCTGTGCCGTTTGTGGGCAACCGATCGCCAGGCCGCTCGCCAGAATCACCGGAAGAATCAGGCGCAGAGCCGCGTTGCTCGTCCCGATGTGAAGAAGGGAATCTTTCACAAAGACCTCCTGGAGTTTTGATTGGAGGGGATGCACGCATGATAGCACCGGGGATTTTGAACTGGAGGACGATATTGCATTAAACGGAATTCGGAAGGAATTCGCGCCCGGCCGAAAGCGCCGTGTATTAAGTCCGACGCGTGTCGACAGCGGCGCGTATCCTGATTGCCATGAGCTGGACGAATAGTTGGACAAGTAGCTGGATCGGTTGGGCGCTGCTATCCGCCGTATTTGCCGCGGCCACTGCGCTGTTGGCCAAGGTAGGCGTGGCGCATGTTGATTCGAACCTGGCCACGGCGGTGCGCACCAGCGTGGTTGTCGTGTTTGCATGGGGCATTGTGCTGGCGCTGGGCAGCCACGCCGAGATTCGCGCGCTCGATCGGCGAACCATTCTCTTCCTGACGCTATCCGGATTGGCGACGGGATTGTCGTGGCTCTGCTACTTCCGCGCGCTGCAGCTCGGACCGGCTTCGCGTGTGGCTCCGCTCGACAAGCTGAGCGTGCCGCTGGTCATGGTGTTCGCATGGCTGCTGCTCGGCGAGAAACTGAATGCCGCAGCCGTGATCGGCGGATTGATGATTACGGCCGGAGCCATCGTGATGGTGCTGGGATGACGGTGAGCCGTTCACCATCCTTATACTGGAACGAATGAAAGCGCCGAAAAAAGACCATGAAGTGTCTGGCACAGAGTCGCGACCAGGTGCTACGCGCCGCATCGTGCTCACCGGATTCATGGGCTCGGGCAAGTCGACCGTTGGGCCGATTGTGGCCGAGCGGCTGGGCTGGACATTCGTCGACGTAGACGATGTGATTGCGGCGGAAGCCGGCACAACGATCCCGGAAATCTTCAATCGTGAAGGCGAGTCGGCATTTCGTCAGCGGGAACGCACCGCGATCTTGAAGCTTTCCGGCAGCGTTGAGTTGGTGATGGCGCTCGGCGGCGGCGCGATTGAAGACGCGGCAACGCGCGCTCTCTTGATCACTTCGCCCGATACGCTGCTGGTGCATCTCGAAGTAAGACTCGAAACGACTCTTGCGCGTTGCAAAGGCACCGCGCATCTACGGCCGGTACTGGCTGACGAAGCAAATCTTAAAGAACGCTACGAGCGGCGGCAGCCGCTCTACCGCATGGCGCACGTCACGATCGTGGTCGATGCGCGCACTCCGGACGAGGTTGCGGAAGCGATCATTCGCGCCACACAAGTCTGAGCTGAAACCAATTTTCATGGCTCAGCTTTGAGGGAAAATTTTCCTTCGGTAGCCCCGTTCAAACCCTCTGGCCGGAAAAGCAGCTCTCTCGGCGTCTCCGCTATACTTCTTCATAACCCCATCATGAGGCGCCATGTCCTCATCTTCGGTATCGCCGGCGGGCTCCTCATCGCCGCGCTCCAATTCTCAGAATACCGCTTCGTCGTGATCGAGCATTCGGTCGAGCTCTACGCCGCGATGGTCGCTGCTCTCTTTGCGGCTTTCGGCATCTGGCTCGGCCTGCGAATCACGCGCAGACGGGAGACCATCGTGGTCAGAGAAGTTCCCGTCCCTGCGTCAGGACCGGGCGCGGCGCCCGCTTCGCCTTTCGCTCCAAACACGGCCCGGCAGCAGACCCTCGGTATCACGGCACGCGAGCTCGAGATTCTCACCCTGGTCGGCCGCGGCTTGAGCAATCGCGAGATCGCCACAGAGCTGTTCGTTTCAGAAAACACCGTGAAGACACATTGCGCCCGCGCCTTCGACAAGCTTGGAGCCGCCCGCCGCACACAAGCCGTACTGCGCGGCAAGGAACTAGGGCTGCTGCCGTGACCACGGCCCTCGGAAGCACAATTTTCGCTTGATTCCTCAAAAATCATTCGAAAGGATGACGACATCGGGCCCCTAATCACGGCATCTTGACTCCATCCTCACTCCGTTCTCACTCGCACAGGGAGCCTGACATGAAGAAAACCGTCCTCACCTTCGGCCTGATCGCCGGCGTAACGATCTCCGTCCTCATGGGCGGCTCGCTTCTGCTGTCCCAGAAGATCAGCTCCGGCCACAGCCTCCTTCTTGGCTACACAACAATGG
Source organism: uncultured Acidobacteriaceae bacterium (assembly GCA_963796785.1). Taxonomy (GTDB): domain Bacteria; phylum Acidobacteriota; class Terriglobia; order Terriglobales; family Acidobacteriaceae; genus Telmatobacter. The sequence goes on from CAWCMW010000002.1 coordinate 534,460, forward strand.
TGGCGTCGTTCCTGCTCGTTTACTTCGGCATCCGCAGCTATCGCGACAACACCCTCGACGGCCAAATCTCCTTCGGCCGCGCCTTTGCCTGCGGCATCCTGATCACCCTGATCACATGCATCTTCTACGTCGCCATGTGGGAGATTATCTACTTCAATTTCATGCCCCACTTCATGGATAGTTACTGGGCCGCACAGATTCACAAGGTTCAGTCCTCCGGACTTGACCCCGCCACTACAGCGGCGCAGGTCGCTGCCATCAAGCACTCTCAGCAGCTCTACCAGAACCCCCTGGTCAACATGGCCTACACCTTTATGGAGCCGCTGCCGGTCGGGCTTATCATGACTCTTGTCTCGGCTGCCATCCTCCGCCGCAAGCGCTTGTCGAACGCGCCACAGCTCCGCAGTCATGAGCCGATCTATCAAAGGGCCGGAGACATCGCACCGACCTTCAATCATCTGAACCTTCAAACGATTCCAATAGGAGGATGCATGGCTTCAATCACTGGTTTTGGCGGAATATTTTTGCGAGCGAATGATCCAAAAGCTCTGTATGAATGGTACGAGCAGCATCTCGGCCTAACGAAGTCAGAGGGAGCATTCGCGTATCCTGCACCGACGCAACACCCCCGCGTTGTGTTCGCGCTTTTCAAGCAAGGTAATGACTACTTCCCTCCGGCCCAGAAAGCGATGATCAATCTCCAGGTGGATGACCTGGACGGATTGCTCGATCGCTTGATCGCCGAGGGTGTTGCGGTCGATCCAAAACGCGAAAGCTACGATTTCGGAAAATTCGGCTGGATCACCGATCCGGAAGGGAATCGTGTCGAGATTTGGCAACCTCTCGGATGAGTGGCGCCGAGGCGCGGATGGTCTGCAGGCCGCCGCGCCTTCTTTCTAGCGCCAACCTAGGGCGGGAGCGACGGAGGTCAGGATCGCCTCCATAACGTGCGCGTTGTAGGCGACGCCGAGTTGGTTGGGAACGGTGAGCAGCAGCGTATCGGCCTCCGCAATCGCCTCGTCTTTGCTTAGTTGTTCGATGAGAACGTCCGGCTCGGCGGCATAGCTGCGGCCAAAGATGGCACGCGTGGTTTCGTCAAGAAAGCCGATCGAGTCTTCTTCATTGCCGCGCCCAAAATACGCGTGATCGCGGGCGTCGACCAACGCGAAGATACTGCGACTGACAGAGACGCGCGGAGTGCGAGCGTGACCGGCCTCTTTCCATGCTGCGCGGAAGGCGCGAATTTGCGCCGCCTGCTGGATGTGGAGCGGTTCGCCGGTCTCATCGAATTTCAGCGTCGATGTCTGCATGTTCATTCCCAGCCTGGCTGCCCATTCGGCCGTCGCGTTGGTGGCAGACCCCCACCAGATCCGATCGCGCAACCCTTCGGAGAACGGCTCAACACGCAGAAGACCCGGCGGATTGGGAAACATGGGGCGCGGATTGGGCTTAGCGAAGCCCTTGCCGCCGAGCAGCCCGAGAAATTCCTCTGTGCGCCGCCGTGCCATGGCCGCATCGTCCTCACCTTCGTTGGGGCTGTGGCCAAAATACCGCCAGCCGTCGATGACCTGTTCAGGCGATCCGCGGCTGATTCCGAGCTGCAGGCGGCCGGTAGCGATGAGGTCCGCGGCCCCGGCGTCCTCCGCCATGTAGTGAGGATTCTCATACCGCATATCGATGACCGCGGTTCCGATTTCAATCTTTCGCGTTTTAGCGCCGATGGCCGCGAGCAGTGGAAACGGCGATGCCAGTTGGTGCGCGAAATGATGAACGCGGAAATAAGCTCCGTCCATTCCCAGGCGCTCGGCCTCGACGGCGAGATCGATGGATTGCAGGAGTGCGTCAGCCGCCGAACGCGTTTCCGACTGCGGCGAAGGGGTCCAATGACCGAAGGAGAGGAAACCGATTTTCTTCATACTATTCAGATTCCCATGCCAGGTCAGGAGATGCGATCCCTTTCGATGACCTCGGCGTTCCCCGTTTTGCCACGGTACGGATTCGGCGTACGAGGCTCGGGGTGGCCGAGCGAGCGGCTACCATCCCATCTGGCGCATGCGCTCAAGGATCAACGCGCTGTAATGAGTCATGCGCTCGGGGCGGCGCCGGAGTGGAGCGGGAAGAATCGCAGCGAGATCCGCGGCCTGCTGCCGGTCGAGGCGGCGGGCCGAGGTTCCGTAGTAGTGCTGGGCCGCGGCCTCCGCGCCATAGACGCCGGGCCCCCATTCGACCACATTGAGATAGAGCTCCAGAATGCGCTGCTTGCCGAGAACGAATTCGGCAACCGGGACGAGTGTGAACTCCGCGCCCTTGCGGAGGAAGGAGCGGCCAGTCCCAAAGAAAAGGTTCTTGACTAGTTGCTGTGTGATGGTAGAACCGCCGCGAATGCGGCGGCCGCCTTCCATATCGTCTTCGGCTGCGATTTCAATGGCCTGCCAATCGAAGCCGTGGTGCTCGTAGAAGCGCCCGTCCTCAGCGGCGATGACCGCATGCTGGAAGTCGGGCGAAATGTCGCGCAGCGGAACAAATTCGTAGTGCTCGTGGTAGGGCTTGCCGTGGATAAGAGCCTGAAGCCTGCGCTCCATGTGGACAGCAGTTGTGGGCGGATCGATCCATTTGGCTGCGACGAGGGTGAGCGCGGCGAGCGTCCAGGCGGCGACGAGTGCGAGGCCGAGGGATAGGAAAAAAGTGCGCAGAAGCCGCTTTCGGCGCGCGGGCCTAGAGGGTGGGTTGGGTTGCGAGGGCACATTCCAGAATAATCTGCGAAGGAGAGCCATGGAGGGTGAGTCGTTGGTCTTGATTCGTGGACCGAGGGTGTGAATCGCGGATGGTGATCGACGGGATCCTTTGCGCGGGGCAAGGATGCGGTCAATGCACCCCGGCTTTCGGCCGGCAGAAATCCAGATTCGTCCTCAACTTGCCTCTCTTTTCCTCTTGCAAGCCGAGTATAATTGCAAAATTCCCTGGTCCCCCGAACAGAATCCGAGAAACACATTCACACCAAATTCGGAGTCGATACCCGTGATGAATCAGCAGGTATGTATTCGCAGGCAAAAACCAGCGCCCTCCACCCTCGTCCTGATCACCGTATCGCTCGCGCTGCTCACGCTGCTGGCGCCCGTGAAAATGAGTGCGCAGGCAGGCCAATTCAAAGTCGGGGTATTGCCATTCGCTGACAACACCGGCTCCAACTCTGGTGATGTCGCCGGCGATGTATCTCGCGCGGTACAGAGTGAGATTGCTCACTCAACGAAGCTGACGGGCGTTGTTCTCAGCCTCGATTCCGGGCTGGATCCGAATAACCTGGATCCCGCGAAGGCAGTCGCGATTGGCCAGGCCAAGGGTGTGGATGTGGTGCTGGTCGGCACCATCATCGAGGCAGACTCCCAGCAGTCCTCAAGCTCCGCGAATTTACCTTCTTTTGGCGGCATCAGCCTGGGCGGCAGCAAGACAACCGTCAAAGCAACCGTCACTTTGCAGGCCGATCTTTACAGCACTTCGACCGGCCAAAAAATCGACAGCATTCGCCAGACCGGAAATGCCTCACAAAGCAAGATCGGCAGCGATGTGAGCACCGGCCTGGGAGACATCTCGACCGATGGCTCGAGCTTTGACAACTCCGCCATCGGTAAGGCCTTTCATTCGGCTGTGAGCTCGCTTGTGAAGCAGGTGAACAGCGAACAAGGGCAGATGGCGCACTATTCGCCGGGCAACTCGGGAGCGGCGGCGACGCCGGCACCAGGCGCCGCGCCTGCGGCGGCGAGTCAAGCAGCACCCGCTTCGCCGGACTCGAGCGCGACGCCATCGGCTGCGCTGGCTGCAGATTCCACGGCGATCACGGCGTATCAGAATTACGACTTCACGCCCGGCGATACGATTCTTTTTGCCGACGATTTTTCAGGAGCGCAGGAGGGTGAGTTTCCGGACCGCTGGGAGCTTGTGAATGGGCAGGGCGTGATGAACACGACCCAGGGTTTTCCCTCGTTCCTGCTCACCGATGGGAACTACGTGAAGGTAAGCCCTCGCCTCACCAACAAGAACTATCTCGGCGATCAATTCACTGTCGAACTCAACATGCTCATGGTCCCCAACGCCTACGGACTGAATCTCTTCTTCGAGACAGCTAGTGGTGATGAAGGCATCCTTAACACGACGGCGAACGACGTGGATTGGAAGGGGGCGGACGATTACACTCTGAGCGCGAACCTTCCTTCAGCCATGCAGGGCGACGCGTTTACGAATCATTGGCATCACATCGCTGTTGCCGTCAACAAAACGCAAATGAAGGTGTATGTCGATCAGTACCGGGTTCTTGTCATTCCCGACATGCATACTGTTCCCGTCTCGCTGGAGGTTGGCGGGATTGGCAGTCAGGATGCGCCGCTGGTCTTCACCAATGTTCGCATTGCGAGTGGCGGCGGCATGAACATGATCGGGCAGACGTTTACGGATGCAAAGATCGTGACCCACGGCATCAACTTCGACGTGGACAAGTCCACCATCACTCCGGAAAGCATGGGAACGATGAATCAGATCAAGCGCGTCCTCACGCAGAATCCAGGGCTGAAGTTTGAGATCGATGGGCACACGGACAATTCAGGGACGGCCGCGCACAACTTGACGCTGTCACAGCAGCGGGCAGATGCGGTGAAGGCGCAACTGGTGCAGATGGGAATTGACGGCTCAAGGCTCACAACCAAGGGCTTTGGCGATACCAAGCCAATCGCGGACAACTCAACGCCCGACGGCAAGGCCAATAACCGCCGCGTGGAGTTTGTGCGCGTCAATTAGCTGAACGGCGCGGGAAGCAGCAGCGCAGAACTTGCGCGCTGCGAAACCACCGCTAGGAGAAGTGCTGCCAACCCTGAGGTGTTAGCGGAACAGGCCCCGCTGGCGTGATCAGAGTGATGGGTGATGCGACGGATCCCGCGCGGCTTTTGCGCACAGGCCCTTTTCCAATGGGAACAATGCGGCCAATGCGCGTGACGGAAACGCCTTCAATATTGGCAGGCACGCGGGCAGCGGGCGGCGCCGTGAAGAGAAGCTCGTAGTCTTCGCCGCCATGCAGCACCTGGATGGGATTTGCGCCGGGAGCGATGGGAAGTGCAGCCGAGTCAAGCTCGGCGGCGACACCGGATTCCGCGCAAAGGTGGGCGAGATCGGTGGATAGACCGTCGCTCAGGTCGATGGCTGCGGTGGCCATGGCGTTGCGCGCAAGCCAAAGGCCCTGTGCAACACGCGGCCTGGGGTAGAGGTGAGGGCTGAGCACTGCCATCGCTTGAGGAGGGATGCGAGAAAGCGCTTTGAGCCGCGAGGGGGAGCGATCGCGCTTGAGCGCAGCGGCCAGTTGAGCTAGGTAAGCGTAGCCGACAGCGGCACCACCAAGATTTCCAGTGACATAGATAAAGTCGCCTGTACGCGCGCCGGAGCGGAGCAGAGCTTCACCCTGTTTGACAGCGCCGGTGAGCACGACGTCAGCGACTGCGAGGGTGGATTCGGCAAGGTCGCCCCCGGCAAGCGGCACGTGATAGGCCTGGGCAAGAGACAGAAAGCCGTCGAGAAACCGGTCAATCCAAATTCCCCGATCGGCTGACGCGCCTCGCGGAACATGCGCTCTCGCGGCGCTCCGCGTTTTAGAGACCTGGACTAGATCTGCGGGAAGCGCGAGAGACAGAAACGCAGCCACCGGGCGAGCGCCCATCGCAGCAAGATCACTGAGTCCGCGGGCGAGGGCTCGATGGCCGACGGATTCGGCAGGGTGCCAGTCGAGGCGGAAGTGACGGCCGGCGACGGACAGATCGGTAGTTACGGCGAGCTCTTCCTCAGGAGCGAGACGAAGGATGGCGCAGTCGTCGCCAATGCCGAGGCGCAGCTCGGAATTGGGTGCTTGGGCGGCGCGGAGGCGAATCCTCTCGATGAGCGCCAACTCGCCGAGCCGAGTGGAACTCTTGCGGGCAGAACTTGGGCGGGCAGCATTCGATGGCTTGGGCGCGCGTGGCATGGCGTGAGAATAGGATACGGCGCGACGAGTCCAGAGTCTCGAATCGAAGCATATTGAACGGGATGAAACGATGGCCGATGTTCCATACAGGGCATCAAAGAATGGGTGGTCGCGACGAAGAATGTCTCGCAAGTTGCTTACAGGAAAGGGCAGTCACCGGGGCGGACGGTGAGAGGACCTTAAGGACCAAAGGTGGTACCCTAGTAATGCCTGTGGAAGCTTTTCGTTGACCCGATTTTGGACGGTCTGTTAGGCTTGAGCAACGTTTTCGTATCTGCCCATTGGGGCGCACAGGTTCATGCGCGGGTTTTCAGGGCCCGTAACCGATCGACTCTCCCCCGATCTGGAGACTTGTTGACTGGCTGGTCGCCGGGGATTGCAGGCAAAGATGTTACGCAAACGATATTACATACTTTTTGTTGCAAGAGATGACGACGGCCAACTACGCAAGATTCCGCTTCCGCTCAAATATGTGTATGGGTTTGTTGCCGCGGCTATCGTGGGAGCTTTCACGATTGTGGGGCTGGCTGGGTCGTACACGCGGATGGTCCTGAAGACTGAAAGCTTTAACCAGGTGCGTGCCGATCGCGAAACGCTGCGCCAGAACTATCAGCGCATGGCAGCGATTGCGCACAACCGCAGCGTGCAGGTGGCAAGTCTTGGCGCGCTGGCCAACGAAGTTTCTGCGCTCTACGGTCTGAGGCAGAACAAGCTGCAAGCAGCGGCTGAGGCCAAGCCGGCCGCGGAGAGCAAGCCGGCGTCGGCTCCGGCGCCAAGCGACGATGTGAACTCGCAGCAGTTGGCCAACTCCATTGACATGTTTTATGCGCTGCGTTCCGCGGCCATGTCGGGCGCGGTTTCGCGGGCACTGGAGAGCGGGCTGACGCCAAACTTTGCCGGCGATTGGACGGAGCTGGCCGATGCACCCTCGATGTGGCCCGTGGAGGGCCGAGTGGCGTCGAGCTTCGGTGAGCGCGAAGATCCGATCAACGGCGAGGGCGCGTTCCACACGGGAGTCGATATTGACGCGCCCTATGGAACACCGGTGCGTGCGGCCGGCGACGGCGACGTGACCGGCGCGCAAATGGGTGCGGGATATGGTCGCGAAGTGACGCTCGATCACGGTCACCAGGTGATAACGCTCTATGGGCATCTTTCGGCGGTCGCGGTGGTTCCTGGCCAGCACGTGACCCGTGGCCAAATCATCGGCTACGTAGGCGAGTCAGGACGCGCGACCGGTCCGCACCTGCACTACGAGGTGCGCCTGCATGACGTACCCGTGAATCCTTACAAGTATTTGCGCGTGACCTACGAGCAGGCGACCAACTTGGTCGACGGGGCCACTGCCGGCCAATAAGCGAATTTGCGGGAAAGGAACAAACGGCTCCCGGAAACGGGGGCAGTTTTGTTTTGAGCGAATGGTGGAAGTTTCATTGACTCGTTTATGTCGTGATCGGAAACGCGCTCGAAGAGGACGAATTATGTGCGTGTTCATTTCAGCTTCCCGTCATTCTGCTTGTCTTTGCAATTTCCGCGCCCACAAGTCAGGCCGACGTAAGATCGGTCTGCCCTAAATCAAGGCTGCGCCAGATCGAGCGTCGCAGTATCGGCCGATTCAGCAAGTCGACCCGCGAGAGCTACCGAAAGTGCGATTCAAGTCTTTCGCGGCTTGCTGGATTTGTCAAGGAACAGCTCGAGGCGATCGAGTTTGCGATCCCACTCCGGACGCAGCGCGCGGAGCCATTCTTCGGCGGCCCGCAAGCCTGAAGCTTCAACGCGGCAACTGCGCACGCGGCCGACTTTTTCGGTCTTGACGAGGCCGGCTCTCTGCAAGATCTGCAGATGCTGCACCACGGCGGCGAGCGACATGTCGAAGGGCTCGGCGAGAAGCGATACGGACATCGGCCCGGAGCTGAGGCGCTCGAGCATGGCGCGGCGCGTTGGATCGCCGAGCGCGTGGAAGACGCGGGCAACGTTGGGATCAATCCGTTTCATCTGCCGCGTCTTCCTCTCTCCCGAGCTGGATGGCCGGGCCTTTGCGGATTATTCGCCAAGCTCCTTCTCCAGTTTGCCGAGTAGCTTCTCCCATCCATCTTTGCGCATCGCAGGGCCGTCTGCGTTTTCAAAGTAGGCGCCCTGATGCGTGAAGACGAGATCGGTGCCGGAGCCGTTAGGGACGAGTTCGATGGTTACGAGCGAAGCGGAGAATGGCGTCCCGTCCATACTCATTTTGTAAGCCGCAACGATGCGCCGCGCTGCAACGATGTCCTGATAAATCGTCTCATTGACCAGCGTTTTACCGGCGACGGGCGTGCCCGGACCCATTTTCATCTGGGCGCGCTCATGGCCGCCGACCTTGAAGTCGAGCTTGTGGCTTTCGAGCGCGTGCGTGCCTCCGCCAAAGAACCAGCGACGCTTGGTGGGCTCGTCAGCGAAGGCGGCAAAAACTTGCTGTGGAGAAGCTTTGAACTTGCGTTCGAGTTGAAAGGTGCTGTGAATGACTGATGGTTTGGTCGTCGATTGGTTGTTTACAGGTTGATTTGGCACGATTCCCACCTCCAGGAAGGAAAATAGTCAAGTTGTAGCTTAAGTATCGCGCGCTGGGATCCAATTGTCAAGTGAATACTTAAGTATTCGCAGGCGCCGACCGAGCCACTGTGTGAGTTCAGCGGGCGTGGGCCTGGCAGGTGGGTGGGATACGTTGGCGGAGAAAGCGGGAAGCGGATGGGTAAGCGGGCCCACTTGAGTGGGAGACGGACCAAATCCCAGGCGAGAGCGTTCTTGGAAGATCAGCGCGGAACCATGACAAATTGCTTGATCGCGATTTTTGGACCGACTTGAAAATGTGCGATATCGGGAAGAAAAAACACCGTGATCTCGTCGAATTTGCGGGACGTCGCGTGCTCGGGAACAGAAAAGCGCAGAACTTCTTCGGTTGGAGCGGACTTTACGGTGAACAGACCGGGCTCGCTCGAAAGGACGGGTTCGCCACCGAGCGAGAGGGATGGCTTGTCCGGCGTAACGCTGTCCGTGAGCACGAGAACAACCGATGGCGATGGCCGCGATCACCTGGCGCCAGTACCAGGCCCGCTTGCGGACTCTCGTGGTGCTCGCGTCGTTTTTTTGCGGAGATGCAGAGCGGCTCGACACGCACCGGCATTCTGTTCATGTTTATTCCAGAGATGATGGTTTGGGGCGTGGGCGCGCTGCTGTGCCGCGAGCTGGTTCGGCGCTGGCGCACCGGAAGCGTGAACGTGGTGCTGATGGGATTGGGACTATCGGTTGCGGAGGAGTCTCTGATTCAACAAACTTCCATCGCGCCGTTGCCGTTCCCAGGGTCGCATGCGGACTATGGGCGGATGGGAGGCGTGAACCTTGTCTATTTGTCGTTCATGCTTGGATACGAGAGCGTTTGGGTGGTGGTAGCGCCCGTGCAATTGGCGGAACAGTCTTTTCCGCGAGCGGCAGAACGGCCGTGGCTGCGGAAGCGCGGGGCGCTCGTGAGCTGCGCGGCGTTTTTATTGGGCTGCAGCATCGCCTGGTACGGATGGACGCAGCAGGCGCGGCCAAGGATGGGCGCTACCCCGTATCATCCGCCAGCGGGCTTGCTTTGGGTGTTGCCGCGATCGCCGCCCTGATTGGGGCGGCGTATTTGGCGCGCGGAGCTGGCAGGCAGCGCGGCGACTGTGCGCGGCGGACAGCGCCCGCATGGTTGGCCGGCCTCGGGGCATTTGTACTGGGAGCGGCATGGTTTGAACTGATCGGCCAGGTTTTCGCGCCCAGGCCCGTGCTGCCATTCTGGATCACTCTGACTGCGGCAGCCGCGTGGGCGGCACCGGCATTCTTCCTGTCTGTAGGTTGGTCTTCGCGCACGGCGGGGGCCGAGCTTCACCGATTCGCGTCAGCGCTCGGCGTCACGCTCGGTTGCAATGGTGGCGCCGTATCTGAGCATCGCGAGTTGGACGAAGCTGGACGTCGAGGGCCTGATCGTTTACGACGCGATTCCGCTGTCCGGATTGGGCATCCTTTGGATGAAAGTGCTGCGGCCGGCGAGGCAGGCGCGCTGAAAACAAATTCCAATCCGCCATGGATGGCTCCGCGTCTCACTGTTGCACGGAGATAGCCTTCCGCTCACTCCGGTTTCAGGCCTGCCTTGCCAAGCATTTCAAAAAACTGCTTCTGCGTGCTTTGGTCGATGGCGATTGCCACGAGCTTGCCGTCGCGGTCGAAGACAAATGTCTTGGGGGGGACGGTGACGTGAAACAGTTTGGTCACCTTGCCGCCGTTATCGATGAGCACAGGTGGGTGATAGTCCTTCCCATGCAGATACGAATCGACCGTGAACGCGTCCTCGTTGGTGACCGAGAAAATGACCAGCCCCTCATTCTGGTAGTGCGTGTAGATGGCATCGAGGGCTTGTATCTCCGAGTGGCAAAGCGGGCATGTGGTGGACCAGAAACTAACCAGCACGATTTTGCCGTGCAGTTGGGAGAGCGTCCAGGTCTGGTGATTTAGATCCTTAAGCGTGAAGTCGGCTTTTGCGATGTCTGCTTCGTTGGCGGCGAGGACGTCATTGGCTTTCTTATAAAGCGGGTCGTCGAGAGAGACGGTGACGTCTTCATAGCGCGCGAGCCGTGCCAGGTCCATATAGGGCGCCGGCGGCTGATCGCCTTTTGCTGGAACGGGCGTTTCTTTGAGCGCTTTGGAGAGCGTGTCGGCTACGGCCTGCAGTGCGTCATGGCCCTGATCGCCGGCGGTGACAAGGTTAGCGGCCTGGTCTGCGAACCCGACCTTTTCCTTTCCGGGCGGCAGTGCATCAATCTCTTTGGCGACATCGATGGTTGCCTTTGGGCGCTGCTGCTCTGAAAGGGCAGGTAGGCCGCCGAGCTCGCCCTTGATTCTGGCCGAAGCGCTGGCGTGAATGTATGGGACGGCGGCGAAAGTTGCGGCAAGCAAAAGTGCAATTGAAATGCGGGATGAGATGCGGGTCGAGATTCTGAACATGGAGCCTCGTTAGAAACAAAATTTACTGGAATCTTCCATTCGTTGAAATTGTAAACCTCAGCGCGACGCCAGTAAAAATCAGGATTTCTGCGCTGGACTCAGAATGCGCTCGGACACCGACTCGACGATCTGCTCGTGAACCTCGTCGATGCTGAGGTCGCCCTCAATGAGGACGACGCGCTCGGGCTCGCGTGCGGCGATCTCGCGATACTTTTCCCATACGCGGCGGTAAAAAGCGTCCTGTTCGGTCTCGAAGCGGTTTTCGTCGCGGCCGGTTTCAGATTCCATGCGGCCGTTGCGTCGGCGCGCTCGGGCGAGCGAGGACTCGAAACCGGGCAACAGAAGGAGCGTGAGGTCGGGCTGGAGTCCGCGGCAGATGACGCGGTGAAGATTGAGCACGGTCTCAGAGCCGAGCTTGCGGCCGCCGCCCTGGTAGGCTTCAGTCGAATCGGTGAAGCGGTCGCACAGGACGATTTTGCCAGCGTCGAGCGCGGGCTGGATCACTTCAGCGATAGCCTGCGCGCGATCGGCAAACATGAGGGCCATCTCAGTCATGGCATCGAGCGAGCGTGAACGTGAGTCAAGCAGCAACTCGCGAATGCGGTCGCCGATGACTGTGCCGCCTGGCTGGCGAAGCACAACCGGCTCGTGGCCTCGACGCTTGAGCCATGCCGCCAGGCGCTTGATTTGCGTGGTTTTGCCCGAGCCATCCAGGCCCTCGAGGGTAATGAAAACGCCGCGCGGCATGGGCCGAGTCTATACCGCCCCAGCCGCTACAGACAAACGACTTCTGGTTGTGTTACAAGGAGTCAATTCCCAAACTTTGCTTGGGCTTGAGGCCGCGTGTGGCCCATGCACCCATGGAGTCGACGATGAATGTTCGTGTCACGCTCAACATCTTTCTCTGCGCGGCAGTCATCGCTGCGGCGCCGGCGAGCCGGCTGGCTGCTCAAAACCTGACGCTGGAGGGTCAGACGGGCGGGTTTCTTACGCCGACGGCCTACGTGGTCTATGCGGAGAAGGGAAGCACGTTCTCGCATCCGGCCGTGGGCTTCCACTTTATCGATGCATCGTCGGTCATCGGCGACGTTGAAACCTTTAGCATCACCGAGGGCTTTCGCAACCGCGCAGAAGCCGGCTACACCCGCAGTGTTCATCAGTTCGGAGATCAGCCCACCACGACGGCCACGCCGCTCGGCCTGAGCAATCTGTGGAATTACTCCGGCATGAATGTCTTCCACGGCAAGGTTGTAGTTTTCAAAGACGGGCAATTCGGCCCGTGGATGCCCGGTGTTGCGATCGGTGGCGTGATCCGCACCAACGACCACTTTGTCTCCGGTGCGGCCAACAAAATGCTGACGGGAATGGACAAGTCGTACACCAACGGCGACGCGTACATTGCTGTCACCAAGACCTGGGCAAAACCTCCTGTGCCCTTCCTGCTGAACATTGGCTGGAAGGCTACCAATGGCACGATCTTCGGCCTCGGCGGGCAGAGTACCCGATTCGGGGGACGTTTCTTTGGCGGTTTGGGGATTCCGCTGCCCCTCGGCCATGGCATCGTAGCGGTGCCTTCGGCAGGATTCACACAGGAGCCGAAGACGGCCGTGAATTTGAATACTCTGCTGAACGCTGCGCTCTATCAGTGCGAGGCCGAGTTGGCCTGTAATCCTGCGTCGTATCCGCTGATGAGCGCCCATATCCCTACAACGCTGGATTACGCCGTGCGCGTGACGCAGAGAGACAAGCCGCACTTTGCGTTTGACATTGGCGTGGGACAGGTGGCGGGGAACATCGGATCCATCTATGTCCCGAACCCCTTTTTCAATCCGTCCAACCCCACGCTTGGGGGGCCCGTTGTCACAACGCCTGTGAACCTGCAGGCACGGCATGTGGTCGGAATGGGGCTTAGCTACAGGTATTAAAGCAGTTACAGGCTGCGGAAAACACTCAGCAAACGGGCAACTTCTTGGTGCTCGGAGGGTTCCTACGAGCATAGATTGGATTGGCTTTCGCTTCGCTGGCACGCGCGGCGGATCCACGATCCATTCGATACTCAAGGAGGTTCCCCCCATGCAAAGCTTCCGATGGATGCGGGTGATATTGCTTGCCCTGATGATTTGTCTGATTCCCTCAATTTCGAGCGCTGCAGTCTTTATCAGCGTAGGATTTGCTCCGCCGGAGCTGCCGGTTTATGAGCAGCCGCCCTGCCCGGAAGATGGCTGGATGTGGACCCCGGGCTATTGGGCCTATGGCGATGATGGATATTTCTGGGTGCCTGGAACATGGGTTCCCGCGCCTTTTGAAGGCGCGCTTTGGACGCCCGGCTATTGGGGCTGGGGAGACAACGTGTACGTGTGGCACCCGGGCTATTGGGGAACGCACGTGGGCTATTACGGCGGCGTGGATTACGGATTTGGCTACATGGGCATCGGGTTCGTCGGCGGCATGTGGGCCAGCGGAGGTTTCCGCTACAACACCGCGGTGATGCATGTAAACCGGTCGGTCATTCACAACACCTACGAGGACCGAGGCGCGATCTCTTCGCACACCGTGGCCAGAGACAGCCACGTTTCGTACAGCGGTGGGCGCGGCGGCATCAATCATCCGCCGACGGCCGACGAGAGCCGTTACTCGCACGAGCAGCACAGGGCTGCGACGTCGTACCAGACGCGGCAGGAGTCCGCGGCCAGGTCGAACGTGAACAACTATGCCAAGCACAATGGCGGGCATCCGGCGAACGTGGCAACAGGAAGGCCAATGACCGGTGGTCCGCACAACAATGGCGGCGGTGAGCCGAACGGCGGACGCGGACCTGCGGGGACTCCAGGTAATCGCGGAGGCGGCCCAGGCTCAAACCCAGGCTCGTACTCGAACGGCGGAAATCACCCCACGCCAGAGACGCGCACGACGCCTGGAAATCGCACGGCGGAACCGAATCATCCTGCACCAGAGAGTCGTCACGCGCCTGAAGGCCGTCCTGCGCCGGAGAGTCACTCGGCGCCAGCTTACCGTCCGGCACCTGAGACGCACCCCGCGCCGATGAATCATCCCGCGCCGCAACCGCACGAGTCGCGTCCTGCGCCGGAAAGTCACTCGGCACCAGCTTATCGCCCGGCGCCGGAGACACACACGGCACCCATGAATCGTCCAGCACCGCAGCCACGCGAGCCGCGTCCTGCGCCGGAGAACAGGCCCGCGCCGCAACCGCACGCGGAACAGCCGCACGGGGGCGGAGGTGGTGGTGGAGGGGAACACGATCACGGCAAGGGACATTAGATAGATTCTTCCCTCGGAACGCAAGAAGGCCCGCGGTTTAGCAGTAACCGTGGGCCTTCATTTGCAATCCAGCGAAGTAGCGCGCAGAAAGCACTGCTATTGGCCTGCCTGATTGCCGGTGGTCGCGTAATAACCCTCGCGAGTGATGATGGTCAGATCGGGTTTGTCGGTCTTGAGCGCGATCTTGTGAAAGTCGCCGTCAGTGTCGACTTTGTCGGGAGTGTATGTAAGCAGATATTCCTGGCGGAGCGCGCCCGCGATGAGGCCGTAGATGTCATCGAGGCTATCTTTCTTCTTGGCTTCAAAAAACATTCCGCCCGTGCGGGAAGCGATCTCCTGCATGATCTTTTTGCCGTCGAGTTGCGGCGCGTTGGTGCCGCCTGGGTGGTGCCCACCACCACCGCCGCCAGGCCAGCCGCCTCCGCCACCTGGGTAGCCTCCGCCGCCCATTCCGCCGTGGTGGCCTCCGGGAAAGCCGTTCTCGCCGCGCGCCTCTTCCCCTTTGAAGTAGATGGTGAAGATTTGCACGCCTGCGCGGTCAGCTGCATCGATGGCGTCATTCATTGTCTCCTTGCTGCCGCGATCGACGCCGTCAGAAAAGACAACGAGCGCCTTGCGACCGTCTTTAGGCTTCATCAGCTCGTCGGAGGAGAGATAGATGGCGTCGTAGAGCTGCGTCCCACCGCCATGGTTTGCGCTGCCATGATCGCCGTATCCGCGGTCGTCGCTGCTCGTCTCAGGGCCTTGAGAGTTCTGTTCCCGCGAGGTCGGGGTCATGGCATCGATTTCGTGATCCAGCTTTTCGCGGGAGTCGGTGAAATCTTCGAGCAACTCTACCTCGCGGTCAAAGTGTATGAGAAACGCCTCGTCGCCGCGAGCATCAGCTTTAGGAGCGGCGGGGAGCATAAGCTCGATGAATTTTTCGGCAGCCTTGCGCTCCGCGTCGATCGCCGGGTAGACGCTGCGGCCGGTGTCGACGAGCAGGCCAAGGCGGAAGGGCAGGTTGCTCTGAGTGGTGAAGCTTTTGATGACCTGCGGGCGCCCGTCCTCGGTGAGGGTGAAATCCTTGGCGGCGAGGTCGGTTACAAGGGCTCCTTTCTTGTCGACGACCGTAACCGGGAGCAGCACTTCGCGGGCCTGTACCTTGAGTTTGGTTAAGGGCTGGGTGGTGGACGGCTGTTGGGCGGCGTCGGAATCGCGCAGGCAAAGAAGCACCACCAGCGCAAGGGCGAGAACCAGGAGAGTGGGGCGAATGGAGGACCGAATCTTCATAAAGTCTTTTTGTGACACACTTTCCACGGGTTTAGACGCGGCAGAACGCGCTCCGTTGACCGATCGCGGCGGAGCCGCGGCAGAAGATTGGCGACGAAGGGGCCTTTTATCGCAGAAGGTCCTCGAGTGTAGTGCTCAGGTCGGTTTTGTCGTCACGATATTTGACGATGGCGGGGGCGTAGAGGCTGAGACCCCACTCCTGACCTTTGCCTTTGTTGACGGCGCGCGCGCCGGGCACGACCACCGCGTTTTCGGGAACGATGAGCGGCAGACCCGCGGAGGCGCGAAGGATGGTTCCGTTCACGAGGTCAAAGAGAGGCGTGCCGCGCGTGAGGATGACGCCGGCCGCCAGCACAGCGCCCTTTCGTACGATCGTGCCCTCGTAGACGCCGCAGTTGCCGCCGACAAGGACATCGTCTTCGATGACCACCGGGTTGGCGTTGACGGGTTCGAGAACGCCGCCGATCTGCGCCGCAGCGCTCAAGTGAACGCGCTTGCCAATCTGGGCGCAGGAGCCGACCAGCGCATGCGAGTCGACCAGTGTGCCTTCGTCGACATAGGCGCCGACGTTGATGTACATGGGCGGCATGCACACTACGCCGCGCGCGACGTAGGCTCCCGCGCGAACCGAGGAGCCGCCGGGAACCACGCGCACGGCATCGGCGGCCGTGAAGCGGCGGGAAGGATACGTGTGCTTGTCGACGAAAGAAAGGCCGGTAAACGAGGTGCCGGTGAGAGGCATCTCTTCTATCACGCCGAGGCGAAAGCCAAGCAGGATGCCGCGCTTGACCCATGCATTCACGCGCCAGCCGGAGGGCTTAGTTGCGTCGGGCTCGGCCGCGCGCGCCTCGCCGCGCTCAAGAGCGGAACGCAGCTCGAGGAAGACGGTCATGGCCGTGGGATCATTGGCGGCAGTCGGGCCAGAGGCAAAGTGCCGCTCGATTTCCTGCTCCAGCTGGCTCAGATTCATGGCAAGTCGAGTGTAACAAGGCAGGGAGCGAAGAGCCTTGGATGGTGAGCGGTGAACCGTACAACGCCCATGACGCATCGTTCCCGTGCACCGCCCACAGACCACCGTTCTCCGCCCACCGTCTCAGGCGGGGTTGAGAGAATCGAGAGTTGGCTCAGTGCGTAGGCGGCGGTTGGTCAGGATGGGGCGGAGGCGGAAGCAGTTCTTGCCGGAGGGGATCATGGCGAGAGGGACGGGAGCCTCGCCAGGGCGGCCGTTGAAGTTTTTCGACTCAAGCCATGCACAGAGGCGAGGATCGGAAATCTCCGTCTGGCCCTCAAAGAAATCAGGGCTGAGGCCGCACTGGATAAGGAGATGGTCGAGATGCAGCTCGATGACATCGATTTCCCTGGTGAAATAGCGGCGGACGTTTCCGGCCCCGACCTCGACACCCGTGTAGGCGTGTCCTTTGCAGTGCGTCTTGACGACCATAATCTCCCGCCAAATGATTCGAATGAATTGCAATAAGAACGGTGCAATGGCACCGGATGAATTAAGTCTAGGGAGAGGATTTCCATTCCCAGCGAGGCAGCAGATCAAAAAACAGCCGAATTTCCTGACTTGGGGCGGGCGCGATGGACGAGTCAATCTGGGAATCTCGCATCCACGCTTGTCCCGCGGGCACTGACGCGGCGGCGGAAGCGCAAACCGCCATGCGTATGCGATACTCGAAACGACATGTACAAGAGAATCGTGCTGAAGCTTTCGGGAGAGGCGCTGGCCGGAGAGCGCGGCTTTGGCCTGGATGCAGACAAAGTGGCGGAGATTACCGGAGAGATCTCGGAGGTCCACGCTTTGGGCGTGGAGATCGCGGTCGTAGTGGGCGGAGGCAACTTTTTCCGCGGTGTTGAAGAACAGGCCAAGGAGATGGACCGCGTGAGCGCGGACAACATGGGCATGCTCTCGACGGTGATCAACGCCATCGCGTTGCAGGACGCCCTGGAACAGCGCGGCGTGCAATGCCGAGTAATGACGGCGGTGTTGATGAACCAGATTGCGGAGCCGTACATAAGGCGGCGCGCGGTGCGGCATCTTGAAAAAGGCCGCGTTGTGATCTTCGCTGCGGGAACGGGGAATCCGTTTTTCTCGACCGACACGGCTGCCAGCCTCCGCGCCATGGAGATCAAGGCCGATGTGCTGCTGAAAGGCACCAAGGTGGAGGGCGTTTACAACGCCGACCCGGTACTGGTGAAAGACGCAGTGAAGTACGACCAGATCACGTACATGCAGATCCTGCAGCAGGGCCTGAAGGTCATGGACCTGACCGCAGTGAGCATGTGCAAAGACAACAACCTGCCCATGATCGTCTTCAACATGAATCACCCGGGAAACATCCGGCGCGTGGTGCTGGGCGAAAAGGTGGGATCGCTGGTGACGGCGTGAGAAATCAGCTTTTAGCGACTAGCTTCTAGTCCCGAGCCTTCTCTCATCTGCCTGGATGGCCCAGTTCAGCAAGTCCGCTGTCACGAATTCAATCCCAAATGTCATTGATGTAGAGCGTGTCGGCAGCGTTAGCACACAGGCAAGCGGCTAGAGGCTAGCAGCTAGCGGCTGTCTTTCGGTTCGGAGACGTCTAACAGCACGTGGAAACGAGCAGGCCAGCACAAACGATCAAGCCGGCGCCGCTGAAGGCCCTGACGGGGTTGCGTTGTTTCGCGGCCGTCAATATCGTGCTTTTCCACTTCTCCAATCCCAAGTGGTTCGGTTTTCTGGCGCCGGTGATCAACGCCGGATTTATCTCAGTCAGCTACTTCATCCTGCTTTCGGGATTCGTGCTGGCCTACAACTACTCCGAACGGGCGCGCAACGGGGAGTTGGACCGCAAACGCTTTTGGGAGGCCCGATTCACGCGCATCTATCCCATCTACTTTCTCAGCCTGCTGCTTAGCCTGGGGCAATTGAGCGGGGAATACCCGACGCACACCAAGGCAATGTTCTGGACGGGCGTGGTGCTAACACCCCTGCTCCTACAGGGCTTTGTTCCCGCGGTATCAACATTTTTGAATACTCCGGCGTGGACGATGTCGGCCGAGGCGGCGTACTACGTTCTTTTCCCGTTTGTGGCGAAGTGGAGGCGCCCTGAGCGGATGGCGCCGCACCTTGTGAAGATGGCCGGCGTGTGGGTGCTGGGACTCGTTCCCGGCACACTCTACCTGGCGTTCAATCCTGATGGCATTCCGCACCCCGACCGCTGGAGTTACGGGCCGTGGCTAGAGGCTCTGAAGTACACGCCTTACACGCACATTTTCAGTTTCGTTTTCGGCGTGATGCTGGCCGATCTGGACCGGATGATCAAACGCACGGCGCGGTTGCGGCTGGGTCTGGGGATCATAGGTTTCGGGGGAATCTATGGACTGTTGAGCATGGGACCGCTGGTGCCGTACCCAATTATCCACGACGGATTGCTGATGCCGCTGTTTGGCTGTATCGTGCTGGGACTGGCAGGTGAAAACGTGCTGGCCCACGCGCTCGGCATTCGCCCGCTGGTTTTTGTAGGCGAGGCAAGCTACTGCCTTTACCTGCTGCATTTCAGCGTGTGGAACCTGATTCACAGTTCGCATGTGCTGGACGCGCTTGGTCTGAGCCGTTTCGATCCGTGGATCAGCTACGTCCTTTTGATTGGCCTGGCCATCTTCGCGTTGTACTTCATTGAGAAGCCGGCGCAACGAAAGCTGCGCGAGTGGATGCACGCGACGACGGTGGTGAAAAGCCACTGAACAGTGAAAACCCTTGGCCAGGATGAGCCCCCTCTTCTTGATGGGCGTTAATCGCGAGAAAACAAGAAGCCCAGCCAACGAGGGCTGGGCCTTTGCTCATACGGATGGCCAGTATTACTACTCGGGGGTTGACAGCGCGTGGTTCCCATGGGGAACCGCGATCAGGGCCGTGGGATTTGCGCCGGTGGGATAGGGCGTGGCCTGAGTTTGCTCGATGGTTCCATCACTCGGATTGAGTTTGAAACCGGAGATGGAATTGCCCAGGTAGTTGGCGGTATAGACGAAGCGGCCGAGCGCGGGCTCGACGACGACAGACACGGGGTCAGTGTCTGTGGTGCTTCCGGCGGCACCGGAGGCGCTGATGTCGGCCGAAGGCGCGCCGGTGGGCAAGGCGATGGAGTAGGCCGAGACGTTTTCATCCAACGAGTTGGAGAGGTAGATGAAGATTCCTCGGGGATCGACGACGATCGAAGTCGGCTCGTTGCCGGTCTTGAACGGGCCGTTAACCATGAACTGCAGCGCATCAGACGAAAGAACCGTGTATCCGATCAGTTGGTTGGATGCGAAGTCGGTGACGTAGATGAAGCGGCTCACAGGATCGGAAGTCAGCGCGGAGGGCTTAACGCCAGACTGATAAGGGCTACCGGTAACCGGCGTCAGTGCGCCGCTGGAGCCAGCGGCGAATCCAAACAACCAGCCCGGATTGGCATCGCTGGTGGTGGCGCCGCCGGGATTATATGCGGACTTGTCGTACGCAGTGATGTAAACGGCTTTGCCATTGGCAAGCACGGCCACGCCGGTGGGAATGATCGTGTCGCCGGTGAATCCTGGAACGCTGAGTGAGAGGGTGGCGGTGGCGGAGCCAATGGCGCCGGAGCTGAGAGCGTACTCAGTGAGCGTGGCGGAACTGGTGCCGGAGACGACGTACAAATAGGTCCCTGCGGGATTCACGGCAATCGATACCGGCGTGGCAGCCAGGGTGATGTTGTCCTTCGGAATCAGGATACCGTGGTCGCTAACGGCAAAGTGAACCACGGAGTTGTTGCCCTTGTTGGCAACGTACAGGTTGTAATAGTCGGAGGTTGTGGCCATGGCGATGGGACCGGAGCCGCCGGAGGACACAGGCGAAGCTGCGGAGCGCAAGGCGCCCGATTTGGCATCGACGGCATAGGTATAAATTTGCCCGGCGCTGCCCTGGGAGCTGCCGGCGGAAGAGGCCACGAACACGTAGTCAATCGTGACCAGATTGCAGGCAGTAAGAAGTGTGGCCAGGACCAGACCGATTGCGGAGACCAGAACGAGCTGGCTCGATTTACTGAACTTCATGCGCTTCCTTCGTTTTGGGCCCGACGAGTGGAGCCCCCAAAAAACTCGTTAAAGTTGCCCGTGTTCATTGTAAAAGCCGAATACGGGAAATTGCCACCTTGCCGGAATGGAACGAACGCGGACTCTCACGGCTTAATGCCACCGCCAGTGCCGTTGTGAGGAATTGCGGCTGCTGCAGTGGGCTGGTCGTTGCTGGCAAAAGGAGAGAGCTGCGAATCGAGAAGTGTTCCGGAGGTGGTGCTCAGCTCAAAGCCTGAGACGGTGTTGTCAAGAAAGTTGATGGTGTACAAGAAATGTTCCGTCGAGGGGTCAATCCCGATGGCCACCGGCTGCAGACCTGTCGAGTAAGTGCCAATGCTCGAAAGCGCCCCGCTGGCCGCGATGGAATACGCGGTCACGTTGCTGTCCTGCGAGTTGGTCACGTAGGCGAAAGGATAAGCCGTATCTACAACGATGGCGGAAGCCTGATTACCGGCGCGGAATGGGCTGCCGGAAAGCGGCGCCAAATTACCAGACGATGCGTTGAAGCCAAAGACGCTGCCGCCCGCGAAATCGGTCACGTAAACCACCGGCACAGGAGCGGAACTGCCGCCCACGACCCCGCTTGCAATGGCGGAAGGTTTGACGCCGGCCGGAAACGGTGAGCCGGGCAGCGCTGTCAGCGCGCCTCCGGAGCCGACGGCAAAGCCGAAGACGTATCCGACACTAGGCGTGACGGAAGAGTCATAAGCAGTGACGTAGACATCAGCGCCCGAGGCGAGAACGTTGACAGCAGTGGGCACGATGACGTGCGCAGCGTCGGGACCGGAGAGTGCCAGAGGCCAGTATTGCCCGCTTACGGCGGTATTTGTGGCGGGCGTTCCAATCGCGACGGGGGTGGTACCGCTGGCGGCGGCAAGGGGAAAGACGCTGATGGATCCGGAGCAGGGCTCGGCATCAGAACAGATGGGAAGCGGCTGATAGAGATCGACGACGAACATATAGGCTTTGTTGACGGCGATACCGAGCGGAAAAATCCCCGGAGTATTGATGGTGTTATAGGGATACAACTTGCCGTCGGTGCCGATTCCAAATTGCTCGATGGCGTTGTCGTCTTTGTTCACGACGAAAAGACTGCCGTAGTCCGCGGAAACGGCTTCAGCGACGGGATCGCGTCCCTGGGAGGGGAAGGGCGAGCTGGGAATCTGGCGCATGCGGCCCGACTCTGAGTTGATCTCGTAGACGTTGATCTCGCCGTAGTTGTTGGCGCCTTCCGCTTTGGTGCACGCC
Source organism: uncultured Acidobacteriaceae bacterium (assembly GCA_963796785.1). GTDB lineage: Bacteria > Acidobacteriota > Terriglobia > Terriglobales > Acidobacteriaceae > Telmatobacter. The sequence goes on from CAWCMW010000002.1 coordinate 556,334, forward strand.
ACGTACACGAAGTCGATGGTCAGGGTTTGCGTTAGCTGGGAGCAGGCGGTGACAAGCGATGCCGCCAGCAGGCTGGCAGCGCCGACGATCAAAAGCTGGCTCGATTTGTTGAACTTCATGCGCATCTTTCTTGAAATGCGGCCTCGAATGCAGGCCTTCCAAAAAAACGGTCTAAGATTCGAATTCCGGCGCTGGCTGCAAGCAGCGGAACCGGCATTCAGCCAAGGCCTGCTGGCAGACCTTCACATTGCGCAGGCCGCGGAAAACTCCGGGCATGGCATAAGGACCGGTCCGCCAAGCCATGATGATTCGCAACTGTCGAGCGCGGCGCTGCACTAACTTGTGCGCCCATCGACCAGGCACCACGAGGCCGGCCCTTGGAGCTTGTAGTCGCTGGTAACTACCAGATTGGTGAGTACACCCGTTTCAGGATTAACGACCCGCCCGGTCACTGTGGAGTCGTATTGGTCGGCTTCGTAGATGAACTGGTCAGAGGGATCCTCGACCATGCACTGCGGGCCCGATCCGGAGCCGAATGGTTCACCGGGGATAAAGCTTAACTGATAGGCTGGCGCGGTTGTGACGAAGTACCCGGCGAGGCCGCTGTCCTGGAGAGGCCCTTGGACGTTGTTGCCCTGATTCGCCACATACACAAACTTGCCCTTGCTCTCAATCATGATGAAAATGGGGTTCGAAAGACCGGGGTCATCGGGAATCGCACCGCCAGGCTCCGCCTGAAGCGCGCCGCCGCTTCCGACGGTGAATGGAAGAAGCTGGCTTGGCGAAGTGGTCGGTGCCTGGTTAAACGTCGTGGTGATGGGCTCGTTATCGAGCACATAGATCACACCCCCTGCGCTGACCATTGCCGTGGCTGCTTTCACTCCCAGGGGCTGCGTGCTGTTCTGGCTCAACGTCAACTGCCCGGAGGAACTGGAGTAGTTGTATGGAAAAGCAAGGGTGCCGCCAACGTACGGGTAAGAGGTGGGATTGGGAGCGCCAGCCAAGGTGAGAAGGGTCGAACTGGAAAGCAGGAAGTCGACCGGGTTCGCCGGAGTCGGGAAATAGGTGATGGGCTGACCGCTCGAGACCGCCGTGACCTGGGCATTCACAACCAGCGAGAGACGGCCAGTGTTCTGGTCGATCTTGAAGACCGTGATGTCGCCGCAAGTGGTCACCGAAGTTCCCAGGGCGAGCGCGCAGTTGTCGCCGCTCGATGGGTTCGCATTGTCAGGTGCGTCGTGGTCCAGGACAAAGAGGTAGTTACCGGATGCGTCCGCAAGCATGCGGAAGGGGTTGACGCCTGAGGTATAGAAGGTCTCCTGCGGTGTTAGGGTGCCGTTTCCGCCGACCACAAACTGGGTGACATTGGAGTTCAGGCATGCATTGGCGCCGGTGCCGTAGCAATCGGCGCTGCCCGAGGCTGTGACTCCGCGGTTGAGAACATAAAGGAACCGGCTGCCGAGTGTGAGGACGGCGCGCACCGGGTTGGCGCCTCCGGAGGCAACCGGCAACGTATTGATGGGCGTCAGGCGGCCCGTGTTGTGATCGATTTTGAAGCCGGAGATGATGCCGTTACTGCCACTGGAGACGGTGACGGTTCCCGTCACATACAAATAGCCAACCGTATAACTCTCAACGCAAGACGTCACGCCAAAAACGACGGCAGCCGAAAGTGCGCCCATCGCAAGCGCCTTGCCGAATTTCATGAACTTCATGCTATTCCTTCATCCTGGTCAGGGTTGCCCCGCCAAGTTCATCGTTCCCGAGCAAAGCTGGGTTGGGATGGAGTCCCTGATGAATTGTAAAAGGCGGGGGTGGGTTGTGCCTAGTTTACCCAACGGACTGGTAAATACTTTACGCATCGGTCTGGTAAATCCCCTCGATCTGCAGTGCAGCGGCGAATCGCGCGCGGCACTGCTCCATGTGCCATCTCGTGGATTTTGGGTTTTCAGGCAACGATCGGCATTTGGACGCGCGGAGGGGCGAAAAGTCAACGGAGAAACCGGGATCCGGCGACCGAGCGAGCATGCAAGAATGGCTCCGGAAGGCAGAGAAATATGCGAATCCAACGGACGGTTGTTTGGCTGATTCTGGCCGGGTTGAACTTGACCGGGCTTTGTTTGGCACGCGGGCAGGATGTTCACGTTCGCGTTTCGCCCGATGTGAAGACAGGGATCGAAGGCACCACCGAATTCCCCACCATCCAGATGGCCTTGGACCACCATCCCTTCGCCGGGATCGGACCCGACGGCAAGCCGGGCCGGGTATTCATCGAAATTGCACCGGCGGTATATCACGAGAGAGTGATCGTGACGCAGAACCACACGAGCATCACTTTGGTGGGAATGGGAAAAAGCCCGGCCGACGTGGTGATTACCAATAGCCTGAACGCGAAGCAAGCTGGCGGAACGTTTTTCACCGAAACCGTGGAGATCAATGGAAATGGATTCGAGGCGGATGACGTCACATTTGAGAACACGGCTGGAAATACGGGTCAGGCGGTGGCTGCGGCGGTGCGCGCGGATAAGGCAGTCTTCAAGAATTGCCGGTTTCTGGGCCACCAGGACACGCTCTTCGCCGACTACGGGCGCCAGTATTATGTCGATTCCTATATTGAGGGCGGGGTCGACTTCATCTTCGGCAACGCCACAGCGGTCTTCGATCACGATGAGATTCGCGCCAACGGCTCAGGATATCTGACCGCACAGTCACGAACGTCTCCAGAGCAGACGACGGGCTATGTGATCGTCGACAGCAAGGTGACGAGCGGAATCGTGGCCAATGAGGTGACGGAGCTGGGCGCTCCCGTACGCGACACGATCAGCCTGGGGAGGCCATGGCGCCCGTATTCGCGCGTGGTGTACATCGACACCCAATTGCCCGCCGACGTAATTCCCGAGGGGTGGAATGTATGGGGCAAAACGACAGCAGTGCCTGAGGCTTACTACGCGGAGTTTCATTCGACGGGCCCCGGAGCGAATGCGGCGGCGCGCGTGCCTTGGTCGCATCAACTGACGGCGCGCGAGGCGGCGCAATACCAGGCCGAGGGTGTTTTTGGCGGGCGCGGACCAATGGGATCCGATCGCAGCCGCGGCGAAGCTGCCGTAGAGACGAAGACTGTCTTTACATCCCGTCACCGGCCCCTGCCACACTGGAGCGTGGACACCCAGACAATTGTCATCCTCGATTTCGGGTCGCAGTACACGCAGCTCATCGCGCGGCGCATTCGCGAGCAGAATGTGTTTTCGGTGGTGTTGCCATGCACGGCGCCTCTGGCCGAGATTCGGGCGCTCAAGCCAATCGGATTAATTCTTTCGGGCGGCCCATCGTCGGTGTACGACGACGATGCTCCGGCTGCCGACCCTGGTGTTCTTCAACTTGGCATGCCCGTGCTGGGCGTTTGCTACGGGCTGCATTTCATCGTGCATCACTTGGGCGGCAAGGTACTCTCTGCGCCCAAGCGCGAATACGGCCACGCCGAGGTCACTTTAGAAGATCTGTCAACGCCGCTCTTCGCGGGGCTGCCGGCGACAATTCAGGTCTGGATGAGCCACGGCGACGAAGCAGCCGAGCTGCCGACGGGCTTTCGTCGCATCGCGGTTACCGAAAACGCGCTGGCCGGAATTGCCAACGAGGATCGCGGCATCTGGGCCGTGCAGTTCCATCCCGAAGTGCACCACACACCGCTGGGGCCGCAGCTCATTCGCAACTTCCTCACCATTTGCGGAGCGCGCGGCGACTGGACTGCGGCGCACTTCATCGAGAGCACGGTAGCTTCGATCCGCGAGAAAGTGGGCAACGGCCACGTAATCTGCGGGCTTTCCGGCGGTGTCGATTCGTCAGTGGCTGCGGTGCTGGTGCACAAAGCGATCGGCGACCAACTTACGTGCATCTTCGTGAACAACGGCGTCCTGCGTAAGAACGAATTCACCAGCGTACAGGCGAATCTGCGCGGCAAGCTGGGACTGAAGATCGTCGGAGTGAACGCGAGCGCGCGCTTTCTTGAGAAACTGGCCGGGGTCACCGATCCCGAGATAAAGCGCAAGCGCATCGGCGCGGAGTTTATCGCGGTGTTTGAGGATGAGGCCAATCGAATCGCGCAGGCGACGGGAGGTGTCGACTGGCTGGTGCAGGGAACGCTCTATCCCGACGTCATCGAATCATCGAGCGTGAAGGGGCCGAGCCAGACCATCAAAAGCCACCACAACGTGGGCGGCCTGCCGGAGCGGATGAAGCTCAAATTGATCGAGCCGCTGCGCGACCTGTTCAAGGATGAAGTGCGCCGTATCGGGCGCGACCTCGGTATGCCAGAAGAAATCCTGAGCCGGCAGCCGTTTCCGGGGCCGGGCCTCGCCGTGCGCATCCTCGGCGAAGTGACGCCCGAACGCGTGGCGCTCCTTCAGGAAGCCGACGAAATCGTTGTCGCCGAGATCAAGGCTGCCGGCCTGTACACCAAGATCTGGCAGAGCTTTGCCGTGCTCTTGCCGGTCATGAGCGTGGGCGTCATGGGCGACCAGCGCACCTACGCGTTTACGTGCGCCATCCGCGCAGTACATTCTGAAGACGGCATGACCGCCGACTGGACGCCGCTGCCCTACGAACTGCTGAAGCGCATGTCGAATCGGATCGTCAACGAAGTGCGCGGCATCAACCGCGTGGTCTACGACGTGACATCGAAGCCGCCCGGCACGATCGAGTGGGAGTAATTTGCCATTAAGGCGCCGCGCGCTGCGCGCGCCATTCGTGCAAGAATGCGTCGAATCAACTTTGGACCAGCACACGCGGTTCGGAGCCGCGCCCTGCGGCGCCATCCGAGCATAAGGAAGCAATCCTAGCGCCCGCCCTGCGCAGCCTTTGCGAAATGGAAGACGACGTTCACCTGATGCGTATCCGCGTCGGCCTTCACGTCGAATGTGACGAGGGCGGTCTGAATCCACTTTGACAGGACCTTGTCTTTCTTCTGCGCCTGGGCTGCGAAACCTGAAACATAACTCTCGTCGAAGGCCGCGCCGGGCGCGAGCTTCCAGGCGCTTTTGAGCTTCAGGGCCATCGCATCGGGGGCACCATCGAAGTGGACCGTGCCCATTTTATAAAGCGGTCCGGGATCGATCTCGATCGTGTAATTCACAATGTGTGTGGCTTCGTTGAACGAAGCGTGCGAGACGACGGAGCAATCGAGATAGCCGCGCGCGTGATAGGCGTCGTTGACGGCCAGCAGAAACTGGTCGAGCGGCCTGCCGGAACCGGCCTGATACTTCGACAGAAACTTCCCGACCTCCGCGCGCGAAGCCAGCGCGTCTGCGGGATAGTTGATCGTGCCGAGCTTGTATACGCCACCTTCCTTGAGCGCAACCGAAAACGGTATATCAATCGTCGTATCCGACACAACGGGAGGAACGATCTCGTTCACCTCGACTTTGACCGCCGCGTAACCCTGGTCCTGGTAGAGATACTCAAAGGCGTGCTGAAGCCCGATGGCTGTGTTCTCTGTGTCGAACTCGTTTCCGGTCTGGCCTTCGACGAGAGAGTTGACCTTGGCCTGCATGGCAGGCGAAACGCCTGCAAGCTGAATCGCGCCGATGTGCACCAGTGGCGCGGTGATCGAGAAGTTCATCGCTGTAATCGTTTTAGGGCCGAGGCCGCTGGTGAGGCTGGCCTTCACCGTCGTCTTCATGCCTTCGGCGGCGAGCATTTGCTCAAACGCCTGGCAGATTCCATCGTTCGTAGAGCCGCTGGCGGGCAAAAGGTTGTGATAGAGCGGGAAAGCCGAATGGATTTTGTCGTCGAGATCTTTGCCGGGCTTGAGCGGCAGATTGTCCAGGTGCATAGGGTAGAGCTGGCTGGCCGGAGTCAACGTGAAGATCAAGCCCTTGCTGTCGTTGCCGAACTTGACTACCGCAAAGAAGCCCGTATCGTTGAGCTGCCTGGCACGCGCTTTCACTTCGGCGACGGTGAGGCGCGCGCCAGGCTTGAATCCGGCGGCCGCGAGCAACTCATCCTGCGAATATTGTGTCGCGCCCTGAAAGCGGATCGCGCGAGGCGGAGCCTTCTTTTGCGCCAGCAATTCAATCGAGCAGAGCAGAAGAATGACGGTAATCGATCGAGCCTGTCGGATCATGTTCGGCCAAGATTAGCAAACCGCGGGCAAACCGCGCACCAGTTGCGACCGGGCATCGCAATTAATCTCCGGCAGACTGCGGGCGGAGCGCGGCAATCTGGCTTTGTAGCGACTCCAGCCGGTCCAGCAATTCGTGATGCTGCTGGTCGGCCACGGAGGGCTCAAAGGCCTCAACATAAAACGTTCCGTTCGGCTCCAGCTCGCACCGCTGCACCTTATGGATGCTTTCGAATCCCTGTCGGTGAATCACGTCGAGAAGCTCCTGGTCGGTGAGCTGCTCGCGCTTCAATGCTTTACGATCGACCTGGCCGTTTCGGATGAGGATCGTGGAGCGGCCCTCGAACGTGCGCGTGAGCTTCGGTGAGCTGAAGAGCGCGCGGACCACAAGCCAGTTGACGGCAAGCAAAGCCACGGCCCCGATGATTCCCCCGGAGACGGAGTTGTCGTTGCCGATGATGGCGTTCTGCACGGTGTTCGAGAGGGAGAGCAGAACGACCAGGTCAAACGGGTTGAGCTGTGCCAACTCGCGCTTGCCAAAGATGCGCAGCAGCACCACCAGCGCCAGGTAGACGATGGCGGGACGAAGCAGCTTCTCGAGGAGGGGAAGCTGCATTTGGAACATGTCGGTGAAGGTCACGGAGTGGAACATGGAATGAGGATACCCGGCGGGCGCTTTTTCGCCGAGAGATTTTTCAGCATATAGCTGGCCCGGAGCGATAGCCAGAGGCTGCCGATTCGTCTGCTAGAGTGAGGATGGCAAGTCGGCCGAGAGAGATTTTCGGGGGATTTTAGTGACCGTAATGGCGCCGTTTCGCATCGATCCCGTGTTTATGGCGCGAGTGTGGGGATTTCGCGATCTGCGGCCCTGGTATGACCACGTTGCCGTGGGCGATCCCATTGGTGAAGTCTGGCTGACGGGCGACGATTGCGAGGTTGCGACCGGGCCGCATGCAGGGAAAAAGCTAGGTACGCTCTTCAGCGAAGAGCAGACTGCGCTGCTTGGCGCGGATGCTCCGACGGCGGCGGATTCCCCTTTCCCGCCCGGTGCGGATTCTCCCTTATTAATCAAGACGATCTTTGCACGTGAAAAACTTAGCGTGCAGGTTCATCCAGACGACGCGATGGCGCGGAAATATGGCGAGCCGCGCGGCAAAACGGAGTGCTGGTACGCGCTGGCCGCCGAGCCAGGGGCGGAGGTTGCGGTCGGCATGAAAGCCGGCACGACTCTTGACGAAATTAAAGAAGGCATTCGCGCTGGGACACTTGAGCGGAGCCTGAATATGGTTCCGGTGTCGGGGGGGGACATGATTTATGTCGATGCGGGGACGGTGCATGCCATCTGGCCGGGGTCGATTCTGCTGGAGACGCAGCAGAATTGCGACCTGACGTATCGCATGTACGACTACGGACGGCCGCGCCAGCTGCACATTGAAAAATCGCTTGAAGCGACGAAACTTGTCACGCGCGCCGGAAAAGTGGCTCCGCGCGAGGTCGCCGACCGCACGGTGCTCATCGATGTGGAGTACTTTCGCTTGGAGCGAATCCCCGTGAGGGTCAGGATGACGAGTGGAGAGTTGCGCGGCGCGGGCGGCAAACGCGGGCTCGCCTACCTGTTTGCGGCCAGCGGCGCCGCTCGGATCGTGGCCGCAGGGTCTTCAGGTGCGAAATTCGACCCCGTCGATCTCCCTCCGCGCGGGATCGTTGCGGTACCGGCAGCCCCGCCGGAGTTTGTGTTGGAAGACGCGAGCGACATCGGCGAACCGCTCGAACTCATCCGCATCACGCCAAACTGGCCCGCGGCGGCTGCGTAAATTCGAAATCGGAGCAGGATAAGAACGGGCGGTGACTTCGAGGGAGGTTCCCGGTTTCCGGAACTTTTGCACAATCTTAGCTTTGCAACCAGGCCAATGATGCAGAATCTAAGGTGATATGAGCTTCCGATTCGCAATACCCTCCGATCTTCGCGGAGCCGTGGACGCGGCAGCCGCCGACTGGCAAGCCAATCACAAAATCGAGCGCTTCTGGAAAAAGGATCCGTCCCTGTGGACTCGCGATGGCGAGGAGAAATGGATGGGCTGGATCGACATTGTGGAGCGGCAGCAAAAGGATCTGGCGACATTCGCTGAACTGGGCGGCGACATAGAGAGCGCGGACTTCCGATCTGTGGTCCTTTTAGGAATGGGCGGCTCGAGTCTTTGCCCCGAGGTGCTGGCCAAGACATTTGGCCCGCGGCCTGGGTTCCCCGCGCTGAGCATCGTGGACTCGACCGACCCCGCGCAGGTTAAGGCTGCCTGCGACGCGGTTGATTTGGCCGAGACGCTTGTGATCGTGGCGAGTAAATCCGGGTCGACCCTCGAGCCGAACATCCTGAAACAATTCTTCTTTGACCAGATGCGGCGCGCGGTAGGCGCGGACCATGTGGGCAGCCACTTTGTGGCCATCACCGACCCCGGCTCGAAGATGGAGCAGGTGTCGAAGGCAGACAACTTCAGGGCGATATTCTATGGCGATCCTGAGATTGGCGGGCGTTATTCGGCGCTCTCGAATTTTGGCGTTGTAGCGGCGACGGTGGCAGGCCTGAATGCGGAAACACTGCTGGCTGAGGCGGCCAAAGCGGTAGCCAGCGCCAAGCTGCCGGTCGCGGAGAATCCCGGCGTGCAACTGGGCCTTTTGCTGGGAACGGCAGCCAACGCCGGGAGCGACAAGATCACGATCTTCACTTCGCCGGAGATTGCCGACCTGGGCGCGTGGCTGGAGCAACTCATCGCCGAGTCGACCGGAAAACAGGGGAAGGGAATTACGCCGGTGGACCGCGAGGCGATTGGCGCGCCAAGCGTGTATGGCAACGACCGCGTGTTTGCGTATGTGCGGCTGAAAGACACGGCCGATGCCGGCCTGGATGCAAAGGTGGCTACGCTTGAAGCCGCTGGCCACCCGGTAGTGTACTTCGAAATCGGCGATCGGTATGAAATTTTCGGGCAGTTTTTCACGTGGGAGATTGCTACAGCCGTGGCAGGCTCGGTCATCGGCATCAATCCTTTCAACCAGCCGGACGTTGAAGCAGCCAAGATCGAGACGCGCACGCTGACCAGCGAGTACGAAAAAACCGGGAAGCTGCCGCAGCGCACGCCGTTCTTGACCGGAAAAGACGATTCGGGAACTCCTTTCGCGCTCTACGCAACCGATGCCTACGCCGCAAAACTAAAGGGCGCCGCCCCGAGCCAGACGCTGGCTGGATTTCTGCGTGCGCACATCGATCAACTGGCCGCAGGCGACTACTTTGCGACCGTCGCGTTCCTGCCTATGTTTGAGGAGCACGTGGCGGCCATCCAAAGCTTCCGGCACAAGGTGCGCGATCAAAAACGCGTGGCAACATGTCTCGGCTTCGGACCACGCTTTCTGCACTCCACCGGTCAGGACTACAAGGGCGGCCCGAACACGGGAGTCTTTTTGCAAATCACCGCGGACCACGCCGACGATATGGATATTCCCGGCCAGAAGTATAGTTTTGGCGTGGTCATCGATGCGCAGGCGGCGGGCGATCTGGCGGTGCTGGAGTCGCGCGGGCGCAGGGCCCTGCGGGTGCATCTCGGAACCGACGTAGCGGCGGGGCTAAAGGCTTTGGGAGCAGCAATCAACGCCGCACTGGCCTAGGAAACTTTTACGCCGGTACCGGGTTTGACCCATTAACAGGCTCGGGCGAGTCTCGTCTAACCGTTTGAGTCGTTTGGGCGGGTTGGAAGAACCGTTCGCCGGCCTGAGCTGTTGCCGCCGATTGCGACGGTTGAAGCCAGGAGAAATCGATATGGATCGTACCCTGAAGAATCGTATTTGGAAGAGGAAAGTGGGCACGCAGTTCACGGGCTCGATAGGGTTGGCCATGCTGTGCGCTGTCGTTGCGTTAGCACAGGACCCGGGCGCGGCGCCGCCTCAAGGCCAGCCGCCTGCCGCACAACAGGGACCGCGCACCGATGGGCAGATAGAAATGGATGTGGTGCACTCGTTGGATGCGTCCGCAGCGCTTAAAAACGATCTGATCACCGCAGCGACGATTCAGGGCGAGGTCACGCTTTCGGGAACCGTTTCAAGCAACGCGTCAAAGCAATTGGCCGAGTCGATTGCCGCGCATGTCGACGGCGTAACAACGGTGCACAACAACCTGCAGATCGGCAACCCTGGCTCGGATGGACAAAGCCCGCAGCCGGCCCCCGACTCCAGCGAGATGCCGGATGCCGACCAGACGCCGGCACAGCGGCAAATGGCCAACCTGCCGCCCCCAGGTCCCGCTCCTGATGCAAATTCGCCGAACCAGGGCCCGGACCCGGCTGAGGTCAACAATCCGCCGTCGAGTTATCCGCAGCAACCGGCCTACCCGCAGCAAGGCGGCTATCCTCCGCAAGGCGGGTATCCTCCTCCTGCTCCGGCCCGGCCTCAGTACCAGAATCCGCAGAACTCGCAGTACCCGCCGTATCCTCAGCAACCCCAGGGTCCTCAATACCAGAGGGCACGCGGTCCTGTGACCATTCCGCCGGGAATGTTGTTGCAGGTGCGCACCAGCGAGCCGGTTGATAGCAAACGAGCCAGGGACGGTCAGCCGGTTCAGTTCACGGTGATTCAGGACGTTGCTGTCGGCGGCGTCCTGGCGATTCCACGTGGCGCGGTCGTGCACGGAGTGGTGACGGAAGCGAAGGGTTCGGGCAGGTTGGCCGGTAGCTCAGTTCTTGCGCTCACGCTGACGTCGCTGGACCTGGGCGGACAAAGCTACCCGATCACGACAAACGAGTTCAGAGTGAAGGGGCCAAACAAGGCCGGACAAACGGTGAATAATGCGGTTGGCGGAGCGATTATTGGCGCGATCATTGGCTGCGCGATCGGTCGCGGACCCGGATGTGCCATCGGCGCAGGGGCCGGCGCGGCCGGGGGCACGGCCGCTTCGGCTGCCTCGGGCGGACCGCGAGTCTGGATTCCCGCGGAAGCCTTGGTCACGTTCCACATCGCTGAGCCGCTTACGGTGAACCCGGTGAGCCCGCAGGAGGCAGCGCGGCTGGCCGAGGGGCTTTACCCCGGCGGCCCAAGCCTCTACCAGCGCGGACCCTACGGCTATCGTCCGCACTACGGTTACTATGCGGGCTATGCATACCCGTATCCCCCGGTTTACTACCGGCCGTATTATTTAGTCGGCGGAGTGTACTACTGGCGGTAAAGAAAGACAGGGGCCCAGGGACCAAGGGAACGAGGGAACAAAAACGGGCATCTCGCTCAGGCGGGATGCCCGTTGTGCGTTGGGCCGTTTTGCGCTTCGTTGCGGGAAACCATCGCGCAGGCCGCAACATGCTGTCGTCTATAATGGCAGAGTCGCATTCAGCGAGAATCGCGCATACGCAGGCGCGCCGCGCATTGCAGCAGTTTTCATGCTGCTGCCCGCCGTCAGGCCTGCCGCGCACAGAGGGTTTAAGTCCATCCATGATTCGTTTCCTGCAAACAGACAATCGCATGGTCAAGGCGCTGATCGTAGTCATCATCGGCGCGGCGTCCGTCACCATGGTTCTGTACCTTATTCCGGGGCTGGGCGGCATGGGCTCCTCGTCGCCGGACACGTTTGCGGTTGTTTATCCGCACTGGTATAGCCGTTTTCTCTCTTCCGGCGACAGCATCAGCCAGGCGCGCGTGGAGCAGATCACCGAAAACCAGCTGCGCCAGCGCGATCCGCAGTATGCGGGCAACCCGATGATCGTGCAGATGTTTGAGCAGCAGGTGGGCCAGCAGTTGGTGCAGGAGCAGGTGCTGCTTGAAGAGGCGCACAAGCTGGGCATCAATGCCACCGACAGCGATGTGCGCCATTATCTGCGGACCGGGCCTACGGGCGAAGTGCTCTACCCGGGTGGCACGTTCATCGGCGAAGACGCCTACAAGCAGTTGATCGACGACCGCCTGCACGAATCTGTAACGGATTTCGAGAATGAGATCAAGGACGAAATCACGATCCAGCGGTTGCAAGCTTTTATTACCGCCGGAGTCACAGTGGGCGACAAGGAAGTGCGCGACACCTACCTCAAGCAAAACATCAAGATCAAGTTCGACTACGCGGTCATCTCCGCGGACGATGTGCGGAAGACGATCAATCCCTCTGATAGCGACCTTCAAGCGTTCTTCAAAACCAACGCCGCGCGTTACGCACAAGCGGTGCCTGAAGAGCGTAAGATCACCTATTTCGCATTCACCCCGAGCCAGATTCCGGGCGGCGTGCAGCCGCCGAGCCAGCAGGCCGTGCAGCAGTATTACAACGAACACGCCGCCGATTACTCGGTGCCTGAGCAATCCAAGGCGCGCCACATCCTCATCAGCGTGCCGCCCAATGCCGATGCCGCTACCGACGCTGCGGCCAAGGCCAAAGCCCAGATGGTTCTCAAGCTGCTCCAGGCCGGCGGAAGCTGGACCGATTTGGCGAAGAAATACTCCGACGATCCGGGCAGCAAAGGCACGGGCGGCGAACTCGGATTCGCGCAGCGGGGCAAGATGGTGCCGGCATTCGACAATGCGATCTTCACGCAGAAGATCGGCGAGATTGACATTGTGAAAACCAACTTCGGCTACCACATTGTGCAGGTCGAGGAGCGGCAGACCGCGCACACCCAGCCGCTGAGCGACGTGCAGGCAAGCATTGTTGCAACGCTCTCACGGCAAACTGAAGCCGCCGCCGAAGACAATTATGCACAGCAGTTGACCAGCGAAGCAGTCAAGAACGGAATGGATAAGACGGCCGCTGCGCACCACCTGGATCTGGTGACCACGGATCCGGTCGCCAGTGATGGCGTGATTGCTGCGCTGCCCGACAGTGCGCAGATTCTGGCCAAAGCCTTCCATGCCAAACAGGGTGATCCGCCGCAATCGGCGACCACCGGCGAAGGTTATGCGATCTTCCAGGTGGCGGGGATTGTTCCCGCGCACGCGCCGTCGTTTGCCGATTGGAAGAGCCACGTGCTCGACGACTTCCGCCAGGAGCAACTGCCGGCTTTGCTGAGCCAGAAGACGAAGCAACTTGCTGATCAGGCACGGGCGACCAAAGATTTGGCCAAGGCGGCCAAATCCGTGGGCGCGACGGTGAAGACGAGCGACTTGGTGGGCGAAAGCGGACAGGTACCCGATTTTGGCGAGGTAGGCCAGGTGGCCCCGCAACTGTTTGATATGAATGTGGGCGCGATCAGCGGCCCCATCAACGCCGGCCGCACCGGCGTGGTGGTCAAGATCGACGACAAGCAGGCGCCGACTCCCGACGAGATTGCGAAGAATCTGGACCAGGCGCGCGATGAGATTCTGGGCCAGCGCCGCAATGAGGCCTTCAGCATATTCGTGAGCAATACCTATAACGACTACAAGAAACGCAAGCTCGTGGTCGTCAACGCCAAGCCGAAGGGGCCGCAAGTGCCGGGCATGTAGGCACAGATCAGGTGTAAAGCAACAGGCCCGCAGCCGTATCGGTTGCGGGCTTTTTGTTTGTGCGCGGTGCGGCCGTCAGCGCAAGCCCGTGGTCGCAAACGGAAGGCCCGTCACCGGCCAGCGATCGGGTTGCGCGTCGAGATTCGGCTTGATCGATGCGGCTGGGAAAGCTGCCGGCGCCACCGTCACATTCCATCCGTCGACCACGATCAGAGCAGCTTCGCCCTTGAATGCGCTCGCTGCAGCCTCCATCTCGATGGTCCTGGTTTCCCCGGGCACAAGCGAGACGTAATTGTCGCTGTAGAAAACCGGCAGCACGCGCTGACCGGATTTTCTTCGCAGTTGCACGTGCGCCATAAGAGCGATGCTCTGCGTTGGATTGTGCAGCAGGACCCGCAACCTTCGTTGGCCGAGCATGTTCTCTTTCGGCGTTTCGACGGCGACCTTCAGCGTCACCATGGGCATTTGGTTGAGAGCGGCGAGATTGTCAGGATCAGTGGGCTGGGCGCGCCAATAGAAATTGCTTGAGAGCAATTGGCCCGCGGCGTCGCGCAATTCGAGTTTGATGAAATGGATGGGCGACGCCGTCGCCGGAGAATCGATGGGCCCGAGGTCGGTGGCAACGTCGGGCGCTGCAGTGAGCGTGCTCTCGTGCTCGTACGCGAGCGAGCCGTCGAGGTTGTAGGCCATGACGTGCGCGCGCAGATTCTCAACAGCCTCAGGCTTGTTGTTGATGACCTGCACGTTGCCTGTGGCCTCGTTGAACTGGATGTGCACCAGCTCCGACGCGTGCATCACGGCGAAGTACGAAGACATCGGCTCCAGATCGTAGTGGTAGATCTGCCACACAAAGCTGGGCTGCGCAGGATTGCTCATCCAGGTGATGACGGCCGTGGTGGGATGGAAGAGAAGCGCGTTGCGGCCCTCGTACATGGCGCGGAAGGCTTCATAGTTGGCCAACTGCGCTTTGCGCACAAAGTCGGCCAGGTTCGCGATTTTGCCGTAGCGGCCGGCAAGGATAAGCGGATACAAATCGCCGTGCTGGTTTCCCTTGGCCAAATCGTGTGCGGCCCAATCATCGTCGATCGTCTCCCAGTCTTTCTCAGGCATCATGCCGCGGATGGATTCAAGCGTGGGAATGGAAGCGCTGCCCGTTTCTGTCTTGAAAAAGTCATCGGTGACGGTGTAGAACTCGCGCGGCGCGCGCCAGTAATACGGCCCGTGAGAGCGCACGCCCGGGCCATCGGTCGAATTCGGCCAGTAGATTCGTGTGGGATCGACCTGAGCGAGTAGCATGCGCAGTGCGGCGTCAATTTCTGGCGGCGGGTCGCCTTCGTTCCGCGCGCACCACAGAAGAATCGAAGGATGGTTGCGGTAGCGCAGAACTTTATCTCGCACGTTGGCGACGTAGGTGGGAACATCGGTGGGGTTGGGGCCGTCGAGCGGGATTGGGCTGGAAAAACTCGTCCCACACCAGCAGGCCGTACTTGTCGCACAGCTCATAGAAATCCTCGCCGGTGCTCTGTCCCACCCAATTGCGAATCAGATTGAGGTTGGCCAGCTTGTGCAGGCGAATCTCGGTATCGAGCCGCTCACGCGGAATCCGTTTCATCGCCTCGTCGAGTCCCCAATCGCCGCCGCGGATGAAGATGAGGACGCCGTTTACGGAGATCGTGAGCGTGTCGGTGCCGGGAACGGAGTAGCTGATCTTCCGCACGCCGAATTCCACATCGCGCGCGTCCGAGATGGTAGAGTCGGCCGTCGGTTCGCCCACTCTGAATTCGAGATGCAGCTTGTACATCGGCTGCGCGCCATAGCCGTTCGGCCACCACAGGCGAGGGTGTTCCATATGCAGGGCTGGAGTGTTCTTCGCGTCGAAGGTGATTTGCTGTGAAGCGTTCGGAGCGACTGTGACTCGCCGCTCGAAGGCGATGCTCCCGATCGTGCCACGGACTTCTCCCACAACCGGCTGGTCGCTCACGTTCTCAACCGTCGCCTCGACCGTCACATCGGATGAATCGGTCCTGGGCAGCGGCAGATCAGTCGTGACAAACGGATCCTTCAACTGAACAGGGCCGGTGGCGGAGAGGAATACTTTTTGCCAGATGCCGGTGTCGCGATCGCGCACAGCATCGAGCCAGTCCCAGCCAAGGGTCGAAAGGAATGTAGGACCATCGAGGGCGGTCACGCCGCCATTTTGGCCGACGCCGTTGCGAAGCGTGTGCTCGTGCGGGACGCCCGGATGCGGCTCCGGAGTCACAAGCACTGCAACTACGGCATTCTCACCAGGTTTCACCTGCGCGGTAATGTCGAAGTTGCCGCGAATGAAGGCGCCGCGAATCGTACCAACTTCCGCGCCGTTCACCCAGACTTCGGCGGAGAAGTTGATGCCATCGAAGTTCAGCCACACGTGGCGATCTTTGTAAGCGCCGGGAATGTGAACGACCGTCCGGTACCAATACGAGGTGTGGACAAGGCTCTCGGGAATAATCTCGGGGCGCTCGTTTTCGCCGTAGAGCGGTTCGGGATAGACGTGATCGTTGACCAGACTCGTTAGAACCGTGCCGGGAACGGTGGCAGCGTACCAACTGGCCGTGTCAAAGGCGGCTGCCGAGACCTGCGCACCCGGTTGCGGCACTTTTGCAACGTCCTGCAACTGCCAGCCCGAAGCGAGCGTTACAGGCTGCGGAGCCGTGATGGCCGCGACGGCATGAGGCGCGACGAGAACCGCAAGTGAAACCAAGGCAGAGATGCAAAAGCAAAAGGGGCGCAAACGATTCTTCAGCAACGGAGGGCCACCTTGTTCGGTTGATCGCAACAAAAACCTGTGCGGGAACACGCCCCACATTGTCTCAAACGCGGCTGACTTTCGGCGGCCGGCGACCCGCTTGCAATAATTGCGATCATGGAGTTCCAACGATCGTCCGGTGTCTTGTTGCACGTGAGCTCGCTGCCTTCTTATGGAGGCATCGGCGACCTGGGCCCCGCTGCGCACGAGTTTGTCAGCTTTCTGGCGCGGGCAAAGCAGCATGTATGGCAGGTTTTGCCGCTGTGCCCCACGGGATACGGCAATTCGCCCTATGCGGGATCGTCGGCGTTTGCCGGAAATCCATCGCTTATCAGCCTGGAATACCTCGCCGACTGGGGATGGATTGATGGCGTGCGTATTGCAGGGCTGGCCGGCCGATCAGGCGCCGTCAACTTCGATGAGGTTGAGGCGCGCAAGCTGCCGTCGCTTCAGGAGGCAGCCGGAAACTTTCTCGATCGCGGGCTGGATGACGACGCGCTCTCAGAGCAGTGGGCCGATTTTGAGCAGTTTTGCGGCGACGAGGCGGCGTGGCTGAATGACTATGCGCTTTACGCCGTGCTGCGCCGGAAATTCAACACGGGCGCGTGGACCGAATGGCCGGAGCCGTTGAAGCGGCGCGATCCGCAGGCGCTGGCGCAGGCTGAAGCGGACCATCAGCGCGCTGTCGCCATCGAGCGTGTCCTGCAGTTCGCATTCGCCCTGCAATGGGATCGACTGCGAGGATATCGCGGAGGAAAACGGCATCCGAATCCTTGGCGACGTAGCCATTTTCGTGAATATGGATTCAGCCGATGTATGGGTTCATCCAGCAATCTTCGAGCTTGACGAGGACCTTAAGCCCATTCGTATCGCCGGCGTTCCACCTGACTACTTTTCGCCTACCGGCCAGCGCTGGGGCAATCCGCTTTATCGCTGGGATGTCCTTGCGGCGCCGGATGCAAACGGAGTTCGATTCGGCTGGTGGGTCGATCGCATTCGCCGCGCCGTGGAGCTCTACGACATCGTGCGGCTCGACCACTTCCGCGGATTCGAGGCCTATTGGGCGATTCCCGCAGCCGAAGAGACCGCCGTTAACGGCGAATGGGTAAAGGCGCCGGGGCTGGAGTTGTTTCGCGCGCTTGAAGCGGAGCTGGGGCCGCTGCCGCTGGTGGCTGAAGACCTTGGCCTCATCACGCCGGAAGTGGAGGCGATGCGGCAAGAACTGAAAATGCCAGGGATGAAGGTGTTGCAGTTCGGTTTTCGCGACAAGGGCGCGCACACGCACCTGCCGTACAAGTTTACGGCGGATACTGTGGCCTATACCGGAACGCACGATAATGACACGACGCAGGGATGGTGGAACTCCGCAATAGAAAAGGAAACCGCAGCGGCGGAGGCTCTCGTGGGTCCAGTGAACGGCAGGCCGGTGTGGCCGCTGATTCGCGCTGCGGCGGCGAGTGTGGCTGAGATGGCGATCGCGCCGGCGCAGGATTTGCTGGAGCTGGGGTCGGAGGCGCGCATGAATACGCCCGCGGTGCCGGCAGGGAACTGGAGCTGGCGTGCGCCTGAGAATTGCTGGACGGATGAGTTGGCGGGGCGTCTGGCCGCGATTGCGGAGGTCACCGACCGGGATAACGATCCATTGGGAGAACAAATCGAGGAAACGTCCGCTTAGTCCGCGGTCAGCGGTATGACGAATCGTCAAACCGGCTCATATCGACGGAGTCGTCAAGCACGCCCAAAGAGACGATGGCGAAAGTAAAGACCTGCGTGTCCGGTTCGAGATGCCCGCCGACGACCTTTTCGGGAGTGGCCAGCGTAATGTGCGGATGGGGGCGCCCGTTCATCACAATCCCGCTCATGCCAATGATGTCGGCTGGCGCGGTCGGGTTCTTGATGAAGAGCAGCTTCGCCGGTAAGTCGCGGTTCGAGACCATGTGCAACTGGTAGCCGCGCACCGAGCCCACGGCGCCAAGAATCAAGGCGTTCTTGATCTTTTGCTCAGCGATCATCTTTTCGAGCCCGGCGAGCAGATCGGTCCCGAACTTGAAGCGCAGCACCACAATCCGTTCGAGGTGACTGCTAACCGCGAAGACATCGGGTACATCGGGACTGTTTGGCTTCGAGTCGACCGCCGGATTGCCAGTGGCGTGGCTCTCCTCGCGGCGCGTTTCCTGAGCCGGCAGCGCCATGGAGGCGGACAGCAACGCAACAAACAACAGCTTTTTCATTCGGATTCTCCCTGGCAGCTTGGGCCGGACCGCAGAAGGCAAAAGCCGCCCGTCTCCGGCGCGGCTTTTCCTGATCCTCGACCCCCGAGTTCTCATCTCTGATCTCTGTCTTTAGAAGGGAATATCGTCGTCGGAGATTTCGGCAGACTGCGCAAAATCGTCGGCGCCTGCGGGCACGCGCTGATCCTCGTTCACTGCGGCGTTTGCAGAGTTCGATCGGCTGTACCCGCCTCCGCCCTGCGAATCGTCGCGCCCGGAGAGCAGCGAAAGATCGTTGACGAGGATTTCGGTCTTGTAGCGCTTGGCCTTGGTGTCCTTGTCTTCCCAGCTCCGTGTCTGGATTTTACCTTCGATGTAAAGCTTGGAACCCTTCTTCACATAATCGCGAACGATCTCCGCCGTGCGCTTGAAGGCGACGAGGTTGTGCCACTCAGTGCGGTCCTGCCAGTTGCCCTGCGCGTCTTGAAAGCGATCGCTGGTGGCGAGCGAAAAGTTGGCTACCATGGTGCCGCCAGGGGTGGAGCGAATCTCGGGGTCCTTGCCGACGTTGCCTAGAAGTATGACTTTGTTGACGCTCTTTGCCATGTTCTTGCTCTCCTCATGTTCCATTGCCGGCGCGGCACTCACGCCGCAAAACCGGGTCGTTCCTGATCTATCGTTTTGACGTGCGCGGCCAATCGCTCAGCCGCCGGCGCAATCCAGGCAAATCTTAATATACCTCTCACTTCAACATTCTGCCGCGGTGTAATACCGAGTTCGGTGCTGAACACGGAGCCGGGCGCCGACCCCTCAGCTCATCCGCGCCTGCTCGCGGAACTGGTGCGCCACGGCTTCAAGAAAAGTTTCCACGCTCGTTTCAGGCGGAATGGCCAGTCCCGACTTTGCGCAGAGTGCCGTGGCAATGCGGCCGGCCAATGCGGCGCGCGTGGTCAGGTCCATATCCAGGCGCCGCGAGAAAAATCCTTCAAGCACTTCGAGATCGGACGCAGACAACTTGGCCAGCGCCGGCGCCGGCAACACCACGCGCAGATGCGGCGGGCCGCCCCACGGGCCGCTCCACGAATCACGACCCGTTTGCGTCGCCGCAGCCAAAGGGGACGGCAACTCGGTGAGCGGCGTCGGCGCCGTGATCGTACGCCCGCTGCCCTCGCTCCAGTTCGGCGAATCAATTTCGCGGTCGCGAACCACGAGCGTTCCGGCCACCATGTCGCCAAGACGTTGACTGCGCTTACTGAGGAACATGGCGACTACGCCCACCGCGAAGAAGGAGGGCAAAAAGTCCACGAAGCGCACCAGGTTGCGCGCCAGGGCCTCAACAAAATTAATGCCGCGCCCTGACTGGTGAATCACGCGAATATGAGCCACTCGCTTGCCCGGCGTGCGCCCGTTGCCAAAGGCCTCAAAGAGAGCGAAATAGCCCCATAGCAGCATGAAGACGATAAGACCGATGATGCCGACGGCCCAGTCGGCTGAAACGCCGCCGAAGAAATGCAGCGCCGGAAGGATGATGGCGGCCAGAAGGCCAAGAATGAAAAAGACGAATGCCCAAATGAGAGAGTCGACGAGAATCGCAATGAAGCGGCTGCCGATTCCGGCCAGCGGCAACTCGATCGCCACCAGCTCCGGGGTGTCGATGTTAAGCTGATCTCCAATCGGCCCCATGGCGACTATTCTCTCCAATCAGTGGCTCGCGAAGCGCCGCCCCTACTGGGACCGCCTTGCCGCGCTGCTGGGTGAGGCCACGGCAGGCGGCGTGCGGCAACTTTCCCGCGACGAGTTGCGCGAAACTGCGTTGCTCTACCGGCAGGCGGCGAGCGACTTGTCCACGCTGCGCCAGGATTCCACCGCGCGCGCTTATGCCGAGCACGTCAACCAGTTATTGGCTCGCGCCCACCATATCATCTATTCCAGCCGGCGCAAAGGCTTCCTCAAGATTTTCTATTTTCTGCGCGACGAGTATCCGGCGACCGTGCAGCGGCAGATTCGCTATGTGCTGCTGGCGCTGGTGCTCACGCTGGCCGGCGCATTGCTCGGGTCGGTGCTCACGCTGGCGCGTCCGCAGTTCATGCGCCACATGCTGGGGCCGGCAATGGTTGAGACCATCGATCGCCACGAGATGTGGACGAAGTCGATTGTTGCAGTGGCGCCCAAGGAAGCCAGCCGGATCATGACCAACAATCTGACCGTGTGCTTTGTCGCCTTTGCCGGCGGCATCGTTTTCGGCCTGGGGCCGGTGTGGTCGATGTTCTTTAACGGGCTCTTGCTCGGCGTCGTCGGCGTGGCGTGCGCGCAACATGGCATGTCGGTCGATCTTTGGAGTTTCGTTGCGCCACACGGCTCGCTTGAGCTGCCGTCGATCGTTCTTTCCGGCGGCGCCGGGTTGCGCCTTGCGCACGGCGTGCTGTTTCCGGGGCTCTATCGCCGACGCGACTCCATTGCGCTGGCCGGCGTTGAGGCCACGCGGCTCGTTTCCGGCGTGATTCCGCTGCTTGTGATCGCGGGATCGCTGGAAGGATTCTTCTCGCCCTCGAACGCGCCGGTCCAGCTCAAATTCATGGTGGGCGGACTGCTGTTTACGTTGCTTTTGGTGTGGCTGTTCCGGCCGCTGCCGGCGGCGGTAAGGGCCAAGGCGTGAGCGAACGTCGATGATGGTGCGAACTAACGACCGCTGACTACTGTCTCCAGCTCACTCCCCAAGCATGACCCTTTGGATCGCCGAGGCGCGCCCCGTTGTTGGATCGCAGGTGACCACGACGCCGCACATCTTGGGATTCCCCTTCGCCGCCTCGAACTTGCCCGGCATTGCGGTCAGGAATTTGTGCAGAACCAGGTCTTTTTCGACGCCGATGATGCTGTCGTAGGGGCCGCTCATGCCGACGTCGGTCTGGTAGGCCGTCCCATGCGGAAGAATGCGCTCATCGGCCGTGGGCACATGCGTGTGCGTGCCCAGAACCGCGGTCACGCGCCCATCGAGATACCAGCCCATCGCATTCTTTTCGCTCGTGGCCTCGGCGTGGAAATCCACCACGATGACCTTGGCGCGAACGGAAGCAAGCAGGGAATCGGCGGTGCGGAACGGATCGTCGATCGCCGTCATGAACACGCGCCCTTGCAGTTGCAGCACAGCGTAGTCCACGCCGCCCGCGGTCTTTCCTTCATAGAAGCCGTAACCTGGCACGCCCGGCTGAAAATTCGCCGGCCTGATGATTCGCCGCGCGCGGTCATGTGTGTACGGCGCGGCAGTGTTCAAGTAGTCGACGAGCTCTTTCTTGTCCCAGACGTGGTTGCCGGTGGTCAGCACGTCCGCGCCAAGGTCAAAGACTTCCTCAGCCAGCCCCGGCGTTACTCCGAAGCCGCCAGCGGCGTTCTCGACGTTGACGATGGTCAGGTCGACCTGGTGAGACTCGCGCACGTGGCCAATGTGCTCGCGGACGATGCGGCGTCCCGCGCTGCCGAAGATGTCGCCGATGAATAAGATGTTCAATGGCGTCCGATGCTCCTGTGAAAGGGAACAGGGAACAGGGAACAGGGAACAGAAAACCATAAAGATTCGGGTCGGCACCGCATCCTGTGCAAGCCCGAAGCATTGACGGTCTGTTTACTCATCAAGGAACCTCCGACCTGTCCGCTCCTTTGCCTCGGTGCTTTTATCGCCGCGCGGACTACTGGTGTCGGGCTCGCTGTTCGATGTTGCCTGTTCTCTGTTCCCTGTATTCCGCATCAGCGGAAAGAGTATGACATCGCGGATCGACTTTGATCCGGTTAGCAGCATCACCAGCCGGTCAATGCCGATGCCTTCGCCGCCCGTCGGCGGCAAACCGTACGCCAGCGCGCGCACGTAGTCCTCATCCATTTGATGCGCTTCATCGTCGCCCGCCGCGCGTTGTGCGAGCTGATCGTCGAAGCGCTTGTGCTGCTCGACCGGATCGTTGAGCTCGCTGAAGGCGTTGCCGATTTCGAACCCGCCGATGTAAATCTCGAAGCGCTCTACCCAATCCGGGTCGTCTGGCTTTTGCTTCGAGAGCGGCGAGACGGCGGTGGGGAACTCGTAGATGATCGTCGGCTGGATGAGGTTGGGCTCAGCCACCGCCTCGAATAGATCCGCAGATCGCTTTGCCGAGCAATCGGCCGTTCTGCAATTCGATTCAAGCGTGCACAAACCCAGAAATGCGTTAAGCAATCTTTGCGATCGGCTGCCTCGCTGCCAGAGCTTCCGGAGAGCTTACAATCCTGATTCGGCTCCAGCTGCACAGATTCAGCACTCAAGTCCACGTCTGTACCGTTTCCTCGACTGGTATCTAACGGATCTGATTGAGCCTTGCAACGCATCGAAGAAGCTCTGTCAGAATATCGATGTCATCGAGCTATCAATTGTCGGTATCGGTCCGGCTTCTTCCGGCCACCACTTAATGATCGCCTCCCGCATCGTCAGTCGTTCCCACTTGCCGAGGTCGATCTCGACGTCATTGAACGTGGTCACCGTCGTCCCGTTCACTTCTTGCGCCACAAACGCGATCAGTTCCTCGGTCAGGTCCATCAGGTCGTGGTAGTTCGCATACGCCTGGTAGAACTCGAGCATGGTGAACTCGGGATTGTGCTGCGTGCTCACGCCCTCGTTGCGGAAGTTGCGGTTGATCTCGTACACCCGATCGAGACCGCCAACCACCAGCCGCTTCAGATAGAGCTCCGGCGCGATGCGCAGATACAAATCCATGTCCAGCGCGTTGTGGTGCGTTTTGAACGGCCGCGCCGCAGCTCCGCCGGCGACGGGCTGCATCATCGGCGTTTCGACTTCAAGATAGCCGCGGCTGTCAAAGAACGTTCGCAGCGCCTTCAGCACTTTTGCGCGCTTCACAAACACTTCGCGGGCATCGAGGTTGGCAAAGAGATCGACGTACCGCTGGCGGTAGCGCAGCTCCACGTCGGCGAGGCCGTGATATTTTTCCGGCAGCGCGAGCATGGCCTTGGCCAGAAACGTCAGCGTCTCCACGTGAACCGTCAGCTCGCCGGTTCTCGTGCGGAACAAATAGCCCGTGACGCCGATGTGGTCGCCCAGGTCGAGCAGCTTGTAGAGCGCGAAGCCCTGCTCGCCCACCGCGTCGAGGCGCACATAAATCTGCAGCCGCGCGCCTTCCTGCTGCAGCGTCGCGAATCCGGCCTTGCCCTGCTGGCGAATGGCCATGATGCGCCCCGCCACGACGACGTTTTCGCGCTTGGCCTCAAGCTCTTCGCCCGTCGCCTTGTCCCACTTGGCGCGCACCTCGGCCAGAGTGATCGCCGATTCGCCTTGCGTGGCCGGGAAGCGGTTGGGATACGCCGACTGCCCGAGCTCCGCAATCTTCTTCAGCTTTTCCCGGCGCTCATCAAAGAGCTTGCGCTCGAATTCCGATTCGAACTCCATGCTTCCTTTTCCAAATGGATGGTAGGTCCAACCGCCAGTATAGCGGCTATGCTCGGCTGTGCTTTGGGTCATCGCACGGGGAGCGCTCCGCTCGTGTATAACCACGATGGATGCCGTACAACCGCCCCATTCCCGATCCCAAGCAGGATGGCAAGAGCCCCGGCCTTTTCAGCGCCTGGATTGAGGCCGAAAAGCTGATGCAGATCGCGCTGGTTCTGCCGTGCGCGGCGTTTATCGGCTGGCTCATCGGGGCGTGGCTCGACCGTCGCTTGCACCAATCCTGGATCGCGATCGTCGGAATCGTCTTTGGCGGCGCCTCCGGACTTATCTATGCGATCCGCGTCGCGATGGCGGCCAACAAAGATCCCAAATTGCAGGACGACGACACGTCTATTCCCGGCCAGAACGGCGGGAGCCCAGGCAAAGGCAGCGCCGGCCCCGGCAAAGGCAGCGGGGGATCGGATTCATGACGGACGAGCCGCATGCGCTGGCCGCACTGACCGACGAAGGCCTGCAGGCCCTGCTGAAGCGAGCCATCCGAATTACTTTGGTGGTGGGCGCGCTGGCCGCGCTGGTGCTGTGGAAGGCCTCAGGCTGGCGCGATGCCGCCATGTTCGCCACCGGCGCTGCCATCTCCGCCGCCAGCATTCACGAGTGGCGCCGACTGATTCGCTTTATCAGTGCCAAAATGGATCACCAGCAGGTCCCGCGTGGCGCAGCGGTCTCGGCGGTGCTTTTTGTGCTGCGCTTGGGGCTGTTTGGCGCAGCCATTTATGGTAGCCTGAAATGTTTCCGGGGTTCTGTTGTAGCGCTTCTCTGCGGCCTTGGTCTGGCACTTTTGGCCATGGTCTGGGAGGCGGTTCGCTTGCTTCGCGATTGAAGCTGCGCGTCGGCTCACCCCTGTTTTGCTCCGAGACAAGGAAAAAATGGTGCAGACTTTTGCGTTAGCGCGTTTCCTTGACCTCCTGCTGAGAGGCACTGAGGTCAAGATGTATCAGGCCATCGGCATGAGTTCGGCGGACGCCGCCCAGAAGGCAGCCACGATCAATGGCACGCTCTCCCTGGAAGTGCTGGTGGCCGGGGCTCTCATTCTCTTCTTCCTGGTCGTGCGCCTCACCTTGTCTGTGGAGCGGCCGAACCCCGCCCAGCAGCTCGCCGAAATGATCCATGAAGGCGTTGGCGACCTGAGCGAGCAGGTCATCGGTCACGGCTATGAGCGCTTCCAGGCATTTGTAACCTGCATTTTTCTCTTCGTCCTGTTCAACAATCTCATTGGGCTTGTTGTCGGCCTCATTCCGGGCGTGGAAACGCCGACCGGCATGCCTGAGGTTCCTCTCGGGCTGGCCGTGCTGACGTTTCTCTACTACAACTTCCACGGCGTTCGCGTGCAGGGGCCGATTGGCTACCTGAAGCACTTCATGGGCCCGCTCTGGTGGCTGGCGCCGCTTCTGTTTCCCATCGAGGTGGTTTCGCACCTTGCCCGCATGATGTCGCTGACCATCCGTCTTTATGCCAACATGTTCGCCAGCGATCTGCTGACGCTGGTCTGGTTTTCGATTATTCCCATCGCAGTGCCCTCCGTCTTTCTGGGGCTGCACTTTGCCGTTTCGGTGATTCAGGCTTTCGTTTTCATGCTGCTCTCGATGATTTATCTCTCGATGGCGGTGGCGCAGGAGCATTAAAGACAGTTCGTAGTTCGCAGTTCTTAGTTCGTAGTCGATGTCTTCGGCCAATCCGGTTCTTGCTCTGAACTGAGAACTACGAACTTTGAACTGCATCAGAGATTCCGCCGGAGCTGCTTCCGCTCTGGAATAAAACGGACGGCCGCAAGCGTGAGGGGGCCAGCACGGTGAGCCTCAACCACCCACTGGCGGCCAATCTTAGGGAAGCAGGAGAACTATGCGGAAACTTCAATTCGTATTCATGACCCTGGCGGTTCTGTGTTTTGCCGTCCCGGTCTTTGCCGATGGCGGCTCGGCCGCGGCCAGCCTGATTCCCATCGGCGCGGGCATTGGCATGGGTCTGGCAGCCGGCTTGTGCGGGATGGGTCAGGGCCGCGCGGTTGCGTCAGCCACTGAGGCACTTGCCCGCAACCCCGGCACACGCCCTGGCATCATGTTGTTCCTGGTGCTTGGCCTAGCCTTCATTGAGTCCCTCACCCTGTTCACGATGGTTATCATCTTCGTGAAGATGTAAACGCGCTTCAAACGAAAAGCGGTCCGCACTTTTGTGTGGGCCGTTTTTTGTTTTGGGCAAACGGGCTGCGCCGCCGGGAATGAAACCTCCCTCAGCGGCTAAAGCCGCGATCAATTCGCGCCGTTTGCGGCACGAGTAAATTCGTGCCCTGATACACGACTTCATCGCAATCGAGTTTTTTGGCAGCCTGTAAACCGACGCACCTAAGCCAAGCCTGCGCCGCTACTTTTCCGCGCGCAGCATCTCAATTGCTTTTTGGTATCCCAGCCCGGCCGGCACCGGCTCGTATCCCGATTCATCTTCAGCGGTATCGAAGACGCGCGTCTTCCAAACCACGCGACCGCTCATCACCATCTTGAAGTGGACCGTTCGCCACTGATCGACACCCATGTCCGGGCCCACATCTGCCTGATCGATCACGATCCACCCGCCCTTGTTCAGCCGGCCCAGGATCCCCCAGCCAAAATCAACATCCTGCTGCAAATGCGCCTCCAGCCGGATAACGCGAAGACGGACTGGATCGACCCAGATATCTCCCGCCATCTGGGTCAGGACCTGCGTTTCGAGATCGGGCGCGGAGAACGCGGGATTCGGCTTGAAGGTGAACTTCTCGATTCCCGTCGACGGGCTGACGCCAGGCTTCGGTGATTGGCTTTCGCCGGGCTTTGCTGCCGGCGCGTCGACTGCGCCCGCATCCTGGTACACAAAGGCAGCCGGCATTGCGCGCAGCACCTTCAGTACGCGTGCCTGGTCCGCATCTTCCGCCTGCTTTCGGCGCCGCTGCTTTCCCGGGTCGCTTGCGAGATCGGTCAGGCGGGTTTGTTCCTTTTGCTCATCGGCTGCGCTCAGCGGTTGGCCGTTTATCGCGATCAGCCGCGCCACGTCGCCATCCTTGGTCTCGCAGATCTTCTTGGTTGTGCTCCAGTGCGGGCTGGTCTTCACCAGCTTGTAGCACATTGGGTGGCTCACGCCCTGGGCGGCGCTGTACTCGTTGTGAAACGCGCGGTCCAGCATCGCCAGCCCCTGCGCGGGCGGGGCCTGGCTTGCAGCGCCGGAGCAAGCCGGTCCAACGAGCAAGAGGAGGAGCGAAAGGAGCCGGTGCACACCTCCAGTTTAACCGGCTCGGTTGCTCCGCAAGGAGGCCTGCCGCGCCGGCTCCGCGCCTGAAATGCCGGTATCGCTGACCCCGGGCGAGCGGCTTTTAACCTGCTCGAATTGATGCAGACTCGCGGTGTTGATATAGTGCGGGCAGGGACCTTTACGGAATTCGACAAGGATCGTGGCTCATGGCTCAAGAAAACTCACCCGCGCGCATCGGCAAAACCATCATCATCAATGGCGAAGTCAAGGGCAGCGAAGACCTGGTCCTGGACGGCCGGGTTGAAGGCATCGTTAACCTGGCTGAAAACCGGCTCACCATCGGCCCCAACGCCAATATCGCCGCCGACCTCACCGCCAAAGACGTGCTCATCCAGGGCCATGTTCAGGGCAACATCGTTGCCAGCGGTCGCGTGGAATTGCGCTCCGGCTGCCACCTCGAAGGCGATATTCGCGCGCTTCGCCTGGCCATTGAAGACAATGCCGTCTTCCACGGCAAGGTGGACCTTACGCAGGGCGTCTCCCGGCCGCCCGATGCCGTTCCTGTTCCGCAGAGCGGCGGCAACTGAGTCCGGAAGCACGCCCATCCACCACCGCCAGGCAGCGCGGCTTCATCCGTCCCGCCGACACGGCGCCTCCGCCTCAGTTCCGAATAGAATGAAGATGTGGAGCGGGATTTCCTTGATGGTTGGCCGCGTTGCGCCGCGTGGCGCGATTCAAGTAAATCGAAAACGCTCCAGAGGCAACCAGGGTGCTGCGCAGTTGGTTCGATAAAAAGCAGCAGAACTCGCTGGCCCAATCCATTCCGGGCCTCAGCGGCCCTCGCGTGCCTCGTCACTCCGGCGGCATGGAGCGCGATCCGCAAGCGTCTCGAGGCCGAGCCCGGCCTTCGTATCATCGACACCGGCTACACCTCGCCCAGCAACATCAACTACCTGACCGAGCTGGGTCATAGCGTCTTCCTCGCCGACCTGGAAGTGGATGCCTTCGGTGAAAACTGGATCACCGGCACGGACGAAGACGAACATCCAATCTGGAACGCCGCGGGTTACCTCGACCACACGCTCAACTTTTCCGGCCGCATGTTCGACGTGGTGCTCTTATGGTCGGCGCTCGATTATCTGCCGGAGGCGCTGGTTGCCCCAATCGTTGCGCATCTTTACGCATCGATGAATCCCGGCGGGCAGGTGCTGGCCTTCTTCCACACCAAAATGCAGGGCGAGGAGGCGGTGCGTTGCCGCTTTCATCTCACCCCTGGCGACGATGTGGAGATGCAGATGACGCAGCAGTTTCCCATTCAGCGCTGCTTCACCAATCGGAGCATCGAGCGACTGTTCGCGGGATGGAGCGGCCACCGGCAGTTTCTGGCCAAGGATTCGGTGTCTGAAGTGATCATGACGCGCTGACGCTGCCCATTTGCACTGTCATCCTGAGCGCAGCGAGGGATCTGCGGTTGCTTTTCGCGAGCCAGTGTATGCTACGGGCATAAATCCAAATGAAGCTCGTTCGATCTGATACCCCGGAGGTAGCGCGCTGCATCGATTCGGCAAGCGTTCGGGCTAGCCGACACTGGCCTGCATTTTATTACGGGTTCCCTCTTAACCTATTAATCGTGCTGATCGCCGCCGCCTTGAGTTTCATGGCTCCAACGCGATCGGCGGCATGGTTCGGCGCGTCCATGTTTCTTGCGTGGAACGTGCATCTGCTGTGGTTTGCAAAATTCTCCCGCCGCAACTGGGTCTTAGCGGTTCGTGCTGACCGGGTGTACATTCGGCTTTACATGACCCTTGAGACGGATCCGAATGGCATCTCTGAACCAGATGTCATCGTGCTCGAAGCTTCGGAGATCGCTTCGA
This sequence comes from uncultured Acidobacteriaceae bacterium, assembly GCA_963796785.1. Classification (GTDB taxonomy): domain Bacteria; phylum Acidobacteriota; class Terriglobia; order Terriglobales; family Acidobacteriaceae; genus Telmatobacter. The sequence goes on from CAWCMW010000002.1 coordinate 585,459, forward strand.
TGTCGATCCGAACCGTGGATGTGTTTTTGTATGGCCCGAAGCCCAAACTTGGTGAATGTCTGGTGATTGAGCCTGCAAGAGCTGCAGCGGAAAACGTTCCCGCTCACATTGCTACATTTCTGGGGGATTGGTGCACTTTGGGGTGCTGTGGAGAGTTTAGTTCAATCAATCTGGTGCGTGTAACGAATGAAAACGGACGTCTCATCGTTGCATGGAGATGGTGCCATCCTGCTCTGCGGATGTTCGTTCGACAAGTTGCGCGTGAGTATCCAGCCGTCGTCATTGGCCCCGAAGAACATTCCGAGTTGGATTTGAATAGCATCTGGCATGGATACAGGTCAATGAATTTGGATGCGCAGCAGCGGCAGTCTATCCTTCGGGCAAAACGGCTCGGATTCGGTCCTGATTGCGCACGGCTGCTAACTCTGCGTAAGGGCTTGTCGTGGCAGGAGGCCCAGGTTTACCTGGCGGAATTTGAAGAAGAAGTCGAGACGGGGCAATAGAAGGGCCCAATTCAAGGGGCCTCGCCGATAGGCAATCCAGTGGGGAACTCTTTGCTACGCACCCGCGCGATGTCCGCAACATCCAGCGCTGCTTCACCAACCGCAGCATCGAGCGGCTTTTCGCAGGCTGGAGCGGCCACCGCCAGTTCCTGGCCAAGGATTCGGTCTCTGAAGTGATCATGACGCGGTAGGACGCGATCCCGCAGTGCCCGAGATTGGATCGAGCTAGAATTACGGCGCGATTACTCCATTTTCCAAGTGGCCGGGATGGTTGCAGACGCATGCGGAAATGCAACCGCAGATCCTTCGGCCGCTATCGCGACCTCAGGATGACAGCGCAATGGGAGACGCGGCGCTGTGGCCACGAGGCTCGCAGGGTGCGCCCGCGAAGGGCAGCCAGGGCTGCAACTCGACGGCGGGTGGGGTTGGCTCCGCTGCGGCGTCCTCGTACATATACCGCTTGCCGAGGTTGAACTCGCGGCAGATCTGGTCGACGAGCGCGCTCATTCGTTCGCGGTATGCGGAGGAGACGAACGCGCTCGACGCATAGCGGCGTTTGTAGGCCTCTAGCTGTGCGGGGAAGTGCTCGGCGACAAACTCGAGAAACGTCGGCAGCGAACACGGCTTCAGGAACAGCGCTCCTGACGCAAGGAAACTTGCTCCGGCGGCTGAGGCGGCGCGGGCAACCGCGCGGATGGAGCTTGCGCTGTCGGTGATTCCCGGCATGAGCGGCGAGCACATTACCCCCGCACGCAGTCCCGCCTCGCGCAGCTCCTTCACCGTGCGCATGCGCAGGTCGGGCCTGGGTGCGCGCGGCTCAAGTTGCCGCGCCAGTTTGGCGTTCATCGTGGTCACGGTGATGTGCACGGTAAGCTTGTTGGTCTTTGCGACCTCTTTCAGCAGGTCAATGTCTCGAGAAACCAACGCTGATTTGCTGATGATGCCCAAGCGGAATCCGCCGTGACGCGTGAACACTTCAAGCAGCGACCGGGTGATCTTGAGTTTTCTTTCGAGCGGCTGATAGGGATCGGTGGCCGTTCCGATGGCGATCTCGGTTCCGGGCTTCAGGCGCTTCAGTTCCTGCTGCAGCAGCCAGGCCGCGTTTTGCTTGAAGTAGATCTTGCGCTCGAAATCCTCCGGCGTCATTTCCATGAATTCGTGGGTGTAGCGCGCGTAGCAGTAGCGGCACGCGAACTCGCATCCGCGATAGGGATTGATGGCGTGGCTGAACGGCAGGTGGCGGTTCGAGGTGACCTTGTTGACGATCGTCCGGCTGGTCAGCGGGCGGTACTCGGTGAGGCATCCGGTGGAGTCGAGCGGGGCGTCGGCGGCGGTTCGGGCGAGGCCGGTGAGTGGGGAGGGCTGGAGGATGGGGAAGAGGGACTCTGTTTTCGCCATTTGTTCGCCTCTCCGGATAATGTAGCCCGATCCGCAGCAGAGGTCAATAGATGGCGATTTTCGCCTCACAAGGGGCCTCAGCGTACATATTTCCGACAAAAATCGACTAAATTTGTCGATCAATTCGCGACGTTTATGTTGATAATAAAGATGTTAGGTTCGATTTGCACCATTTCTGAGGCACAAAAATCACTCCTTGATGCTCTTTGGCGGCCCGCATGTATCCGGCGCGAGAAAACAGAAGCGTGGCGGGGGTGTGTAGAGTGACTAATCGTTTCTGAACTAAGGTCGATCATGGAACGATTATGCGCCGGAACCGGGAAATGATCGGCAAACTTGGGGAACAGAATTGTGCGAGTGTTTTCAACGGTTTGGGCTGATTTTGAGGTGGTGAGGGGCTTGACAGCGGTATTCGGTACTTTTCGAGGCTGCGGGAAAAGTCGCCAAGGTCAGAAATCCGTCCCGCAGGGGCTAAAGCCCGCGACTATCCTTGCGACAATTTCGGCACGACTGAAGTCGTGCCCTGATACAAAACTCGTTGAACTGAACTGGTCCCTGAACATCGAGAAGGGGCGAGAAGGGCGGATGGAGGTTTGTGCTATCCCAGGTCTGAAAATCCAGACCTGGGGCACCCCTTTTTCGTGGTGGATTGAGAAGGGCGAATGGGGTTTGTGGTATCCCCGGTCCCCAAATGCGAGGGACCGGGGGCACCCGGCTCAGGGGGCTGAGGCCCGATTCATTCCTTGAAACGATTGCGGCATGGCAAAAGCCAAGCCCTGATACAAAGCGCCGCGGTTTGGGATCGTGTTGGATTCGTGCGGTCCGCGGTCTCAGAAGCGAGACCGGGGGCACCCATATTCGAGGAGAGTGGAATACGGTGAGTTGAGGTTCTAGCTACCCCACCCAAGCAAAGCTTGGATGGGGCACCCATTTTTATGCTGGATTGAAAGAGGGGGATGGAGGTTCGTGCTATCCCAGGTCTGAAAATCCAGACCTGGGGCACCCTATTTTCTTGTGTTGGATTGAAAGAGGGGGATGGAGGTTTGTGCTATCCCAGGTCTGAAAATCCAGACCTGGGGCACCCCATTTTTGTGCTGGATTGAAAGAGGGGGATGGAGGTTTGTGCTATCCCAGGTCTGAAAATCCAGACCTGGGGCACCCCATTTTCTTGTGTTGGATTGAAAGAGGGGGATGGAGGTTCGTGCTATCCCAGGTCTGAAAATCCAGACCTGGGGCACCCCTTCTTCGTGGTGGATTGAGAAGGGCGGATGGGGTTTGTGTTATCCCCGGTCCCCAAATGCGAGGGACCGGGGGCACCCGCGCTTTCACAGGCGTCCGATCGAACCGAACTAGAATCGAAAGGCGAAGGGCTGCCGGCAATTGGCTGTCGACTACCGCCTGCCGGCCACCTGCCGCTGCCTTTCGAGGAGGTGCACTTGAGCAAATCGCAGGAAACACGCATTACCTGGCTCGGCCATGCAACCGTGCTGATTCAAACGCCGAAGGGAACGAATATCCTGATCGATCCCTTCATTGCGCACAATCCCAAATATCCGCAGAAGTTCGAGCTGCCTGCTAAGATCCATTACGTTCTGTGCACGCACGGTCATGGCGACCACATCGGAGACGCCGCGCCTGTGGCAAAGAAGCACGGGTCTACCGTGGTTGCGATCTACGAGCTGGCCGACTACATCGCCAAGCAGGGAGTGAGCGAGACGATGGGCATGAACCTCGGGGGCACCGTGGCTCTCGACGATGTGACGGTCACGATGGTCGAGGCCAAGCACTCGGCCGGCGCCGCCGACGACAAGGGCACGCACTACACGGGAGTTGCCACCGGCTTTGTTCTCGCGATCGCAGGAGGGCCGGTGCTCTACCACGCGGGAGACACTTCGGTTTTCGGTGATATGCAACTGATCCGCGAGCTCTACCAGCCCAAGATTGTGATGCTGCCGATCGGGGGCTTTTACACAATGGGCCCGCAGCAGGCTGCGCTCGCCTGCCGGTACCTGGCGCCGGAGACGGTGCTGCCGATTCACTTTGGAACGTTTCCGCCGCTCAAGGGGACGCCGGCGGAGCTTGCGGCTCTGGTTGCGCCGGGGGTGAAAGTTGTGAACTGGAAGCCGGGAGATGAGATAGCGGTTTAGGGTGGGCGGGGGACGGCGGACGGCGGCAGTGGGCGGTGGACGGTGTGCGGGCGAGGACGCCCGCACGACAGCCGGCGGGACGCCGGCGCTACAAAAGACGGCGAGGACGCCGGCGCTACAAGGGGCGGCGTGGGCGGTGGATGGTGAGCAGGGAGCAGTGCGCAGAACTGTGAACTGTGAACTACGAACTGTGAACTGCTCTACTGGTCTCTTGTCTGTTTGATGGCGCGGGGGGATTGGACGATCTCATCGGGGCCGTGCGTGTCCTGAGCCCCGAGCCGCATGGTGGCGCGGGATTCAGCGGCGCGGCAATTGCGCAGATCGCGCAGGATCTCCTGCTTCTCGCGCGCATACTGGCCGGCCAGCCGCGTGAGCGCGTAGGTAATGATGTCGCTGTGATGCAGGTCCGCTGCCAAGGGATCGCGGCGCATGTTCAGCCAAAGACGATGGACAAGCTCCACATCCTCGGGGCTAAGCGCGGGCGCATGCGGGCCGATGTAGAAGACTTTTGTCTCGCCGTTGGGGCCGATTACATAGAAGTTGAACTGGCGCTTCGGCTCGGGCAGCGCCTCCCAGGCCTGGCCCATGTGGAACGCCTGGTCCTCTGCGGTCATCGAACTGGACTGTCCGGCAGACAACCGACTCAACCTCAAGCGAATTCGCGGTCTGCACCAGCGCGGCGAAGACGTCGCCCGCCGGAACCACCAGCAGCGAGACTCTCTTGCCGAAGCTTTCGGCCACGGAGACGGCCTTGGTGAAGAGCATCTGCTCGTGCTCGCTGAAACTCTGCTGCTCGGCGCTCAGGTATTCAGGTCCGCCCACGCCCATCATGCGCACGCTCACCACGACTACGTCTCGATCGTCGGTGCTGGTGCGTCCGAGTGTCCACTTGAGGGCCAGCGGATTGGCTGCATCGCGCATGGTTACGATGACGCCGCCGGGCCGGATGGCAGTCGACTCGCGGCTGATGGTCTCCTGGTGCTCGAGCTGGAAGTGGTCCTTCATCTGGCGGGCGGTCAATTCGTGACGGCGCAGGTTTATGCGTTCCGAAACAGTGAAGACGATGAAGAAGGCGACGGAAAAGATGACGCCGCTGATGGTGGCGACGGACTTGGTGAACAGGTTCACGGTGGCGACAGCCAGCAACACCATGAAGACCGATAAAAGTCCGAGCGGAATTTCGGTTTTGCCGATGCGGATGTTGGGCGGAACCTTCCAGCCGCGCTCGCCGTGATACTTCCAGCGCAGCACCAGCATGGACAGGCCGTTGAAGGTGAACGACCAGATGACGCCGAATGCATAAGCCTCGCCCAGCATGATGATGTTGCCGCGGCTGGCGATGATGGTGAACATCTGGAGGATGAAGACCAGGTTGACGATGCGGTAGCTGGTGCCGAAGCGGGGGTGCGGCTTGCGGAACCAGTCGGTGAGCACGCCGTCTTCGGCCACGCGCATGAGCACGCCGGTGGAGCCGATGATCGAGGTATTGATGGCGCCGGAGAGAATGAGGAAGCCGACCACCACGACGAAGATGCGGAAAGCGATGCGCCAAAACATCGGTCCTGCCATGTACATGGCGAGACCGGCAATCAGGTTGTCCTGGTAGATGGTGTGTCCGGGGCCCGTTGGGGATCAGCATGGAAGCCAGCAGCGTGCCGCCGCCGGTGAAGATCAGGCTGTAGATGGCGATGACGATCGCAGCGCGCTTGAGGTTTTTGAGCTTGGGATGCGCGATTTCGCGGTTGACCTGGGCCAGGCTTTCCTCGCCGCTCATGGCGAGAATGGAGTGGCCAAAGGCCATCAGGATGCCGAAGAAGCCGAAGATCGGCAGTCCCCTTCCGCGCAGGAAACCAAGCGAATCGTCACTGAAATGGAGGTGGGATGGGATGGGCGATGGAGGCAGCGACGCGCCGCGAAGCCAAACAGTGTAAGTGCCCCAAACGAACAGAATGACCACCATGATCGTGGTGATCTGCATAACCCGCAGAGCCTTATCGCTGGATTCCTCGATCCCTTTGATGTTTTGCCACCAGTAATAAATCGTGACCACCGCGCCCAGCAGCGCGGAGGTGTAATCCATATTGAACTGGATCGGATGGCCGCCTGCGTCCGATCAGTGCCGGGGGTAGCCAGTGTGCACTGGTCGGCGACATTCAACAGTTCGTTGACCATGCCGGTGATGTATTGGCCGGCGGACACGCCGGAGATTGGCCCGGTAAGAATGTAGTCGAACATCAGCGCCGATACGCTGAGCTTGGCAAAGCCGCCGCCGAGGGCTTCCTTGACGACGCGGTAAACGCCGCCGCGGGTGAACATGGAACAGCTCTCGACGTACACGGCGCGCACGGCGAAGCTGAAGAGCATGATGCCGAGGATGAACCAGGGGGCAGCGGCACCGACGGCCTGCTCGGCGATGCCGCCGGCGTAGAAAGCGGACGACCCGAGGTCATTGAGGACGATGGCAGCGGCGCGCCAGAAGGAGATGAACGTGAGCATCACCGAAGAGGCGACAATGAGTCGCACGCGGTCATTCGGAGGAGCTACGGTCGTTCGGGTAGAGGCCATCGCGAAGGGTCCAGCGAGGTCCGGCGAGGCGCAGCCGGTGGTCAAAAATCGTTTGAGCGAAACCACCGCTCTGCGATGAGTCTAATTTTCAATCAAAGGAGTGTCAACGAGAAATAAAGATGCGCCGATTCCGAAGCAGGCAATGCGCGAGGTTTCGAGCGAGACGGAGGCGCCAAGCGGCAAACCAAGTCTCTGAATCCAGACGCCTACGCATCGTATTAGCGGGCGCATCTGCAGCATCGGTCGTTTTGGTTCAATGGGATTCGTTCGCCGGACCAACACGGGCGTTCATGGCTGATCTTCGAGGGAATCAGTCTTTGCCGAAGAGCTCTTTGCCGTCCTCAAAGAAGCTGATCAGGACGACCACCGCCGACCCGATCAATCCGAAGAAGAACATCGCTTCCAGCACGCGAATTGCGGCGATTGCAAAGAGCATGTTTCAATTCTATCCCAACCCGAATGTTTTACACTCGCCCCTGTATGGAGTCATCTGCTTCATCGCGGGGCTGGAGACCGTGGGCCGCGGCGGGACTTTCCGCCGGCTTGCTCGAGTTGCCGTTCCCGTTCGCCGGGCCGATGCCTCCGTGGCGATCTGTGTTTGCGTGGATTGCGCTGGTGCCGCTGATATGGGCGCTGCTCGCCCACCCTAGCGACAAAAACAAGGACGCCGCGAGGGTGGGGCACCCGCTTTCGGACATGGAATCGGGCGAGCGGCATTCGCTTCGCCGCGCGTTCTTTATTTCCTACCTTTGCGGCGTGCTGTGGTACGTGGGCAACTGCTACTGGATTCGCGACACGATGATGCATTACGGCGACATGCCGCTTTTTGCGCCGGAGTTGCTGACGCTGGGATTCAGTTTGGTGCTCGGGCTTTACTTCGGAATTTTTGGGCTGGGGCTTGTGCTGGTTCGGCGTGCGACGGGCTCGACGCGGATGGCTCTGGCCTTTGCGCCGTTTCTGTGGACGGGGCTTGACCTTGCAGCGGCGCGCATCACGAGCGTTCCGTGGGACCAGCTTGGCTACTCGCAGGTGGACAATGTTCTCGTCAATCAGCTCGCGCCGTTCACCGGCGTTTACGGCATCAGCTTTGTTCTTGTCGCGGTGAACGCGCTGCTCGCGGGCGCTTTGCTGGTGGAGCGGCGGACTAAAAACCGCCTGGCCTGCCGATGGGCGTGGGCTGCTTGCGGTGCGGTTCTCTTCATCTCGGGGTACGCGGGCGTTTTTGTTCAGGCGCCCGGCACGGAGCCGACTGCGACCGCCGTCCTGATTCAGCCGAACCTCGATGTGGGCGCGGGCGACAATTGGCCGGGTCCTGAGTGGGACAGCCATATCGCCGAGTTCACGCGCCTGGCGGGCGAGGAATGCAAGACTTATATCGCCGGAATTCCGCAAACCGGTGCGCCGACAGGCGAGATTATCTGCCCGCCGTATCCGACGCATCCCGATCTTGTGGTTTGGCCGGAATCGCCGGCGCCGTTTATGGAAGGCGACGCCAATTTCAAGCTGGCTATGCGGTCTGTTGCGGCTGCTTCAGCAAGCGCCGCTAGTCGTCGGCGGGATTGGGGTGGACTTTTCGCAGCAGGAAAATTCCTGGAACGAATACAACTCGGCGTTTATCTTCGATGCAGACGGGAAACTGGCCGGCCGTTACGACAAGATTCACCTTGTACCTTTCGGCGAATACATTCCTTTCCAGAATCTGCTGACGTTTGCGCACAAACTAACGGGGCGCGTGTCGTCTTTTTCGCGCGGCACCGATCACAGGGTTTTTTTGCTTGACACGCAAAGCGGCGGCCGTCATCGGTATGGAGTTTTCATCTGCTATGAGGCTGTTTTTGCCGACGAGGTTCGCGAGCTGGCGAAAAACGGCGCGGAAGTGCTGGTGAATATCTCGGACGACGGTTGGTATGGCGACACGAGCGCACCATGGCAGCACCTGAACATGGCGCGTATGCGGGCGGTTGAAAACCGCCGGTGGCTGCTGCGCGACACGAACACCGGAGTGACGGCAGTGATCGATCCGTACGGCCGAGTGCGCGAGAGCATCCCGCGGCACCAGGTTGATGCGTTGCCGGCGGAATTCGGCTTCCGCGACGGCATCACGTTCTACACGGCTCACGGCGACGTGTTTGCGTGGCTGTGTGCTCTGCTGAGCGCGGGGATCATTGGCTGGGCCGCGGGAACGCAGCTGAGCAGGCGGGCTCACGTCTCATTAGATTGAAAATAAAAGAGATACACGTTGCTTGGAGTGTGATGTATACTATACATCATGAGAAGGACTCAACTCTATCTTGAAGATGACCTCTGGTCGACGCTTCATACCAAGGCGTTGCTGGAAGGAGCAACGATCTCGGAGCTGGTTCGCGTGGCTGTGCGAGAACGATACCTGGGAAACATCGAAGAGCGCAGGCAAGCGATGTTGGGGATCATCGGTTTGTGGAAGGACCGAGACGATCTTGAAGATACAGAAACCATGGTCAGGAGATTGCGCGGCGGCACCCGGCTAAAGCGTGCGCAAGCAGGGCTGCGCGCCAAATGACCGTTTTCATCGATACCGATGTGGTGATCGAAGTCTTGCGCGGCCGAAATCGTGCGTTCACCGAGAATTGGCAACGTCTCGCTGCTTCTCAGGTGGCGATCCTTATCTCACCAATCACGATTGCCGAGGTGGGAGCGGGAGCACGTCCCCGGGAGAAGGATGTCATCGCCAGGCTGTTCGCCCCGCTCATCTGTGTGCCCATCGATGCGCTCATCGGCCATCGCGCGGGTGAGTACCTGCTCCGATACGCCAAGAGCCATAACGTAGAGATTGGCGATGCGCTGATTGCTGCTTCAGCAACGAAGTCGAACGCAGCTCTGTGGACACGCAACCGCAAGCACTATCCCATGCCTGAACTGACGATGCACTCGGGGGGAAGTGAATGAAAGGTCTGGTTTGTGGAGCGGCAGGGTTGATCGCGGATACACGTGCCCTTTGAAGGATGGTTGGATGGATTCTGATAAGAAACGGCACGAAAGATTCCTTCTCGACCGATTTCTTGAACTTCAAGGGATAACACCCTCGAACATCGTGCCAAGAGAATCTCCTGACTTCTTAGTCTATCTTGAAGGGCGCGAGGTCGGCATCGAGGTGACCGAGATTTTCATTCGGAGTGGTGAATCAGAGCCGCATCCGTCATCGGGTGGAGCGCCTCTTCTCCAAGCAGTAGAAAGAATGACCAACCAGATTGTGTCGAAAGCACGGAAAGCCTTTTTCGATGCCGGCAACCCTCCCGTCCTGGCAACGATCTGGTTCTCGGATGGGATCGCGCTTGATAGGAAGAAGGGCGATCAGGTCGCCGATCAAATTGCAAATGAGATTGAGAAATCGAACCTCCAAGATTCGCAAAAATTCCGCTGGAGTTCTAGGGAGGCTGAGACAGATCACCCTTTGTCTGAGTCAGTCTTTCTGATTCACGCCCAGGGAGTGCCTGAACGCCGTTTCGCCCGGTGGACCGTCGCAAGACCCGGATTGGTTGCTGCCCTACCCCCCAAGCATCTCCAAGATGTGATCGACAAGAAGGCGAAGAAGATCAACGAATACAAGACAATTGCGGAGGAGATTTGGCTTTTGATCGTTGCTGACCGCGCCCGCCCTTCGCAAATGTTTTCCGTCACCCCCGACTTCCCTTTGGACTCGATATCCAGCCCATTCACAAGAACGTTTCTTTGCAGTCACGTGGATCGAGAGGTAATTGACCTTACCAAGAAGGTTGAAGCTGCTAGGGTGCTATTCTGAAACGGCAGTGGACTCAGATTCACAGTCCAAATCCAAAGCCAGGTCATAAGAGCAAAATGTCATTGAACGATCTCGAATTCGCTTACGCTCCCGTGCGCAACCAAGTGCGCGACCTGCGGGAGTATCTTTGACCCTGCACGCATCCGCAGGGAACTCTCCGAAATAGAAAAGAAGCTCTCCGATCCGGCGTTGTGGTCGGACCCGGCAGCATCAAAGCCGTTGATGCGTGACCGCAAGCGGCTTGAGGCGCTGGTGCGGGACGACGACGAACTTGTGCGGCGCACCGGCGACATTGAAGCCTACTTTGAACTGGGGCGGGAAGGCGAAGATATTTCTCTGGATTTGGAGAAAAGTATCAACGAGTTGAAAGTGTTTGCCGAAGACCTGGAAGCGCGCACGATGCTTTCAGGCGAAGCTGACGGGCTGAATGCGATCGTGACGGTGCATCCCGGCGCGGGCGGCACTGAGAGCCAGGACTGGGCTGAGATGCTGCTGCGCATGTACCTGCGCTGGGCCGAGCAGCAGGGCTTCAAGACCGAGATGAACGATTACCAGGACGGCGAAGAGGCGGGGATCAAGTCCGCAACGTTCACCATCATCGGCGAAAATGCATTTGGACAGCTTGCCGGCGAGAGCGGCGTCCACCGGCTGGTCCGCATCTCGCCGTTTGACTCTGCCAAGCGGCGGCATACTTCGTTTGCTTCGGTCTACGTTTCGCCGGAGATCGACGAGACGATCCACGTCGATCTGAAGCTCGAAGACCTGCGCATTGACACCTATCGTTCCGGCGGCAAGGGCGGGCAGCACGTGAACACGACGGACTCCGCAGTCCGCATGACGCATCTCCCGACAGGGATTGTGGTGCAGTGCCAGAACGAGCGCTCGCAACACAAGAATCGCGACAAGGCGATGAAGATGTTGCGTTCGCGGCTCTACGAATATGAGCTTGAAAAGAAGCGGGCCATTTCAAAAAAACTCGAAGACTCGAAGCTCGAGATCAATTTCGGATCGCAGATTCGGTCGTACGTGTTGCAGCCTTATCGGATGGCCAAGGATCATCGCACGAAGGTTGAGGTTGGCGATGTGGACAAGGTGCTCGACGGGTATTTGGAGCCGTTTCTGCGCGGGTACCTGCTGGCGAAGCGGCGGGGAACGGCGGTGGCGGCGAGTGCGGACGAGGACCTGGACGTGTAAGAGACAGAGAACGAAGTGTGCGGGCGAGGACGCCCGCACGACAGCCGGCGGGGACGCCGGCGTTACAAAGGAACAGAGGAGCGTGAACGATTCACTTTCCGCGTATGTCTAACGATCCGGCAATCATCGACGAGATGCTGCGCAATGCGAAGACCATCGCTGTAGTTGGCATGAGCGATAAGACGTGGCGCGCGAGCCACAACATTGGACGTTATTTGGCGGAGCACGGCTATCGCGTTTTCCCGGTGAATCCCGCACTCGAAGAAATTCTGGGGATGCGCTGCTACGCGGGTCTCGATACTGCTCAGGCCGCTGCTCAGGCTGAAACAGGGCGGGGAATCGATTTGGTCGACGTGTTTCGCGCTTCAGAAAACGTGCCTCCGATCGTCGACGACGTGATTCGCTTGCGGATTCCCTATCTCTGGCTTCAGGACGAAGTGATTCATGACGAGGCTGTGGCGCGCGCGCGGGCTGCAGGCGTGAAATGCGTGCAGAACGATTGCATTTATCGCGAGCATCTGGCCTGGGCTGCGTCGCGCGGCGGCAATTAGCGGACGCGTTTCTGCGACCTCTGTCCGGTACACTGAGTCCAATCGCCAGGAGCCCCGATTCGTCGCCCGCCATGCGCCTTTCCCGATTGATTTTCGTGTTCGTCGCCGCGCTCGGCGGGGCCATGCCCGCACTTTCCGCCTCGAACGCGGCCGACGCTGCGCATTTGCACGTGCAATTGGTTTTTCCCATCCCGCATTTGCCCGCCAAGGGAGGGATACACGAGGCCGGCCTGTACTTCAAGCTGGAGCCGGGTTGGCACGTGTATTGGCTGAATCCGGGCGACTCGGGCGAGCCGCCGCGCATTACGTGGACGTTGCCCAAAGGCATCCGCGTGGGGCCACTCGAGTTTCCTGCGCCCCAGCGGCTGCCACTCGGGCCGCTGATGGACTATGGCTACGAGAATGAGGTTCTTTTCCCCTTGAGCGTGTCGTCGGGCGGAGGATTAAAGCCCGGCAGTACGGTCACGCTTGATGCGCGCGTGAATTGGCTGGTTTGCCGCGAGGTTTGCATTCCGGGCAAGGCGGAGCTGAAGAAGGAACTGGACGTTCTATCGGCAGCGCCGAGCGATATCAGTTTGTACGATGGCCCCGATCACGATTTGTGGCTGCGGCTCGGCAATCGCCTGCCTGAGCCTTTGCCCTCAAGCGACACCGCCGCCTTTCAGCCCACTGCCACAGGATTTCGGCTCGCGGTTTCGACGGGCCGGCGCGAAACGCAGGCGGAGTTTTTTCCGGAAGACCAGAACATCGTCGACAATCCCGCGCCGCAAGCGGTGACGCCGACCGCAACGGGGCTGATTCTCGACCTGAAAAAAGACGCAAGCCTGACGGCAAATCCGACGCAGTTGAAAGGCGTACTGGAACTTGCAGGCGGGCGCAACTACGAGATTTCGGCGACGCCGGGAACAGTGGCCGCGCCGGTTGCGGCGGTGGGATTTTCAGCGGCGGCGCTGGCCCGCATTGTCGGCCTGGCTTTCATCGGCGGACTGCTGCTGAATCTTATGCCCTGCGTCTTTCCGGTGCTATTCCTTAAAGGCTTGTCGCTTTGCCGCTCGGGGACTGAGGATCGGCGAACGCTGTGCGCGCACGGTTTTGTTTACGCGGCCGGGATTCTGGTTTCGTTCTGGGCGCTGGTGGCGTTGCTGCTCGGATTGCGCGCGGCTGGCGCGACGCTCGGATGGGGGTTCCAGTTCCAGTCGCCGGTTTTTCTGTCGCTCATGGCGGGTCTGCTGTTCTTTCTTGGGCTTTCGCTGGCGGGGCAATTCGAAATCGGCCTGACGCTGACGAGCGCCGGCGGCTCACTCGCGGCGAAACAGGGCTATGCGGGAAGTTTCTTCACCGGAGTGCTGGCGGTTGTTGTGGCCACGCCGTGCACGGCGCCGTTTATGGGAGCGGCGATCGGATACGCGCTCGCGCAACCTGCGGCGGTTACGTTTGCGGTTTTTACTGCGCTCGCGTTTGGCCTGGCCGCGCCCTACGTCGCGCTTACGCTTCAGCCGGCGTGGACTCGATTGCTGCCCAAGCCCGGCGCATGGATGGACATTCTGAAGCAAGCCGTCTCGGTGCCGATCTTCGGAACCGTCATTTGGCTGGCGTGGGTGATTGCGGGGGCGTACGGAGCGGGACTGCTTCTTGCGCTGTTATCGGAGTTTCTGCTGCTTGCGATCGCCGGGTGGTTCATGGGGCGATGGCCGGCGAAGGGTTGGGCAACTTCCATTGCGGTGTTGATGGTGGCTGTCGTTGTGGCCGCGTGCTTTGTTGCGCCGAAGGAGTTCGCTGCGGCGCCGAGTTCCGGGCCGGCAGCATCATCGTCTGGAAGCGCGCCGGCGGGAAGCACCTGGCAGCCGTGGTCCGCTGACGCCGTTCAGAAGGCGCTCGCATCGGGGCAACCGGTGTTTGTCGATTTCACTGCGAGCTGGTGTTTGAGTTGCCAGGTGAATGAGCGCGTGGCTCTCGACCGGACGGAAGTCGAGCAGGCGTTCAAAGCAGCGAATGTCGCGCTTTTCAGGGCGGACTGGACGCGCGAGGATCCCGCGATCACGCAGGCGCTGAGTGCCCTGGGCCGGGACGGCGTGCCCGTCTATGCGCTGTATACGCCGGGGCAAAGCGCGCCGCAGATCCTTCCGCAGGTGCTCACGCCGGGAATGGTGATTGACGCGGTGAAGAAGCTGCCGCGTGCTGGAACGCGGGCTGCAACCACGGCGTTGAATCCGTAGCAAGTTCGCGAGTTGGCAGGTTGGCGAGTTAGCACGCCAGCGAGCTGGCGATCCATTAGCTGGATCGAGAGTCGCAATGATCGTTGGCTCCGAACGCCATCTACAGCTTCGGCATCTTAATGCCGAGGAGGCGCAATGAGCGCGAAAACGAAACCCACGCACGAGCTGCCCGGCGGTCGAACCGAAGACAAGAAAGACGACGACCTTGTGGACGATGAAATGGTCAACGACTCGCTAGGCACCGTCAGTATCTCCGACTCCACGGGCTCAGACGAGAAAAAGGAAACCGGCGACGCGAAGAAGAACAACACGCAACAGCGAGAAGACTGAAGAAGACAGGAGCAAGGGAGCAGGGAACGAGCAGGCCACTCGATGATGGCTGGTTCAGACCTGCGAAACCTCAGGCGCGGGCGTGCCCCCAGGTCTCGATTCCGAGACCTGGGACACACACTTTCAATTCATGGTCCAATTCAAGACCGCTTACGCGTGCGCGTGTTCGCGAGCGTGCTCGATCGAGGCCTTTGCACCTCTTTCGAGCTCCTGTGTGGTTGGTTTGGAAACGGTTTGGCTGATGGACCATTTGAGTCCGAAAGGATCGCGCAGTTGTCCATAGCGCTCACCCCAGAACTGATCGGCGATCGGGAAGGCCACTTGCGCGCCTGCCGCCACGGCCTGCTTCCAAGCCCTGTCGGCGTTGTCTACCTGAAGGTGCAAAATCACTGGACTTCCGCCCAGCGCTTCGGCCGTCGTTGGCTTTTCACCCATGGACTCGGACATGTCGTCATTCAGGAACAGGGTGCCGCCGTTGATTTCGAGTGACGCGTGCATGATTTTGTTGGAGCCGGGTGCGTTGAAGCGGTACACCTCGGTTGCGCCAAAAGCTTTCTTATAAAAATCGATGGCCTTGGCGGCGTTGCTAACAATAAGGTGGGGAACGAAACTCTTGCAGTCGCTCATGGAGATTCCTCCTGGGGGATAATTTATGAGCGTGCGCGGCGTGCCTGACGTGAGCGCACAGGGCGAGTATAGCTCCGGCGTTGTTACTCGCAGATGATGCGTGGTACGCGCGCAAGAGAATCCTGTGGATTGCGCCCGACTGTTTCGATGCAGCGCAATTTTTGTTGAGGTCAGCGCAACGATTTTCGCGCGCGAGGCAACGCGCTTCAAAAAAATAATGCGAATTCAGCCGTCGGAGCGCCGTTTGCCGGCGCGAATTTTTCTGATCTCATCCATGCGGGCGGCGAGTTGCTTTTCGCGGCCCTCCTGCGTGGGGTGGTAGTAGGTGCGGCCTTTGAGCGAGTCGGGAAGGCAGTCCATGTCGGCGACTTTATTTTCTTCGTCGTGGGCGTAGTGGTAGCCTTCGGCGTAGCCCAGATCCTTCATCAACTTTGTTGGCGCGTTTCGCAAGTGCAGGGGCACGGGCTCCTGCCGAGTGTTTTCAATGTCGCTCTGGACTGCGCCGAAAGCGGTGTAGACGGCATTTGATTTTGGCGCGAGCGCGAGATAGACCACCGCTTCGGCGAGCGCGAGATCGCCTTCGGGCGAGCCGAGAAAATCGTAGGTGTCTTTTGCGGAGAGGCACAGATGCAGCGCCTCGGGAGCCGCGAGGCCAATGTCTTCGACGGCCATGCGCACGATGCGGCGCGCGAGATAGAGCGGATCTTCGCCGCCGGCAAACATGCGTCCCAGCCAGTAGAGAGCCGCGTCGGGATCGGAGTTGCGCACGCTCTTGTGCAGCGCGGAGATGAGGTTGTAGTGCTCTTCGCCGGCTTTGTCGTACATGAGCACGCGGCGTTGGGCGGCTTCTGCGGCGACGGCTTTCGTAATTTTCTTCTGGTTTTGGATGGATAGCTGTGCCGCGACCTCAAGCGTGTTGTAGGCGTTGCGGACGTCTCCACTGGAATAGCCGGCCATCAAATCGAGAGCATCGTCGTCGGCGGTTAACTGCATTGCGCCGAGCCCGCGCTCTTTGTCGGCGAGCGCACGCCGCAGCAAAGTCGCAACCTGCTCGTCTTTGAGCGGCTCCAGCACATAGACGCGGCAGCGCGAGAGGAGCGCCGAGATGATTTCGAAGGAAGGATTCTCGGTGGTCGCGCCGATGAGGCGGATGGTGCCGCGCTCGACATAAGGAAGAAATGCATCCTGCTGCGCTTTGTTGAAGCGGTGAATTTCGTCGATGAAGAGGATGGTGCGCGAGTGAAGTTCGGAGGCTTTGGCGGCCGTGACCATCACTTGCTTGATTTCCTTGATGCCGCTGGTGACCGCGGAGAACTCGATGAAGCTGGCCTTGGTGGTTTCGGCGATGATTTTGGCCAGCGTGGTCTTGCCGACGCCGGGCGGGCCCCAGAAGATCATGGAGCTGGCATCGTCGTGCTCGATCTGCACGCGCAGGGGCTTGCCCGGCCCGACGAGATGCTCCTGGCCGAGCAATTCGTCGAGCGAGCGCGGCCGCATCCGTTCCGCTAACGGGGCCACTGCGTGGGGCAGACTTTTGGATGAGGGCTGTGGAATTTCCGGCTCGATGTCGAAGAGGCTCATCGCACGACCCCCGCTCCGCGGTTTGACTCTTTGGAGGAGTGTTGCAGGTTGCCGGAAGGCTTGCTCGAACGCTGCCGCGAAGCTTCATACAGCAGCACGCTGGCGGCGACGGCGGCGTTCAGGCTCTCGACGGGGCCGGGGCAGGGAATGGTGATCGTGCTGTCGGCGCGAGCGGCGATGGCGCCGGGTACGCCGTTGCCTTCGTTGCCGATGATGAGCGCGACCGAGTGGGCAAGGTCGGCGGAGTGAGCATCCTGGGCTGCGCGAGAGAGTGTGGCAAAGATGGTTATGCCAGCGCCGTGCAGGCGAGGGATGCAATCTTCGATTTCTGACGCGAGCACAGGCACGCGAAACACGCTGCCGGCCGAGGCGCGCACGGCTTTTGGATTCCATGCGCTCACGGTTCCGGGAAGACTCACGATGCCGGAAGCGCCGAAGGCTTCTGCCGAGCGGAGAATCGTGCCCAGGTTACCGGGATCCTGAAGGCCCGCAAGCACGATGACCAGCGGGACTGAATTGCGGCGCGAGCCGAGCAGTTGCTCCCAGCTCCACTTTGGCGGCTCGATCAATGCGGCAATTGACTGCGGTGTCTCGGTTGCAAGCGCCGAGTCGAGCAGCTTTTTGGACAGTTGGAGAACCTCGACGTCCCGCTTGACCTGAAGCTTATCCAGCAGGCGCTCTGCTCCTTGCGCCACAAAAATCGTCTTCACGCGCAAACCGGCGTGTAGGGCTTCCTCGATGACATTGGGCCCCTCAATGCCAACCAGGCTGCTTGCACCGCCCGCGAGCGCTTGAGGCCCGCGCCCGGGCGCGCTCAGCGCTTTGCGCAGTTCCTTCAGGCGCGCATTGTCTTTGCTGGTGACGAAGTGGATTGGCATCGCTCTAGGTGATTCTATGAGCAGTTCCCAAGGTATAGCTACCCGCCTCAACTGGCGGCCGAAAACAGATGGCCTGTTGCGCGACGAAATACAAAAGCAGATTCTTCGCTTATCACCCCCAAATTGAAGAGCGTTTGGGACCCCGTGCGCTCAGAATGACATCCAAATTCGCGGAGAATGACGTGCTTATTCTTCTTGGGAATTCCCTGGGGAGGCGTACTCGCAGCGAGATGCCGGAGGCTCAATGCGCGCCGATCAACTTGCACCAAGGCTAGTGCTGTGTTAGTTTCCGAGTTTGTAGACACTCCTTCTATTCGGGAACCGAGGTAGGTTTTCTTGTCCGCGGAGATATTGCGCGTCCATCCCGATGAACCCCAACCGGACCGGATCGATTACATCGTCTCCTGCCTGCGCAAGGGGGGTGTTGTCGCGTTGCCGACCGATACTTTTTATGGATTGGCCGTGGACCCGGTAAATCTCTCCGCGGTAGAGCAGATTTACCAGATCAAGACGCGGCAGAAGCACAAGCCGCTCTCGCTGCTCATCTCCGGTTTGTCGCAGGCGTACGAGCTGGCGCGCGACAGCGATCCGCAACTGGACAAGCTTGCAGACAAATTCTGGCCGGGGCCGTTGACGATCATCGTCCGCGCAGGGACGAAACTGCCGCTGCGCTCGACGGCCAACACCGGCAACGTGGCGCTGCGCGTGCCGGATGCCGCGATTCCGCGAGCGGTAGTGGAGCGCTTTGGCCTGCCCATCACGGCGACTTCAGCAAATCTGCAGGGAGCCTCGGAGTGCACGAGCGCCGCCTGTGTGCGGGACCAGATCGGCGAGCGCATTCCGCTGATCATTGACGGCGGGCCTACAAGCCGCTCGCAACCGACGACCATTGTCGATCTGACTCTTGGCGCTGGCCGCTGGGAGATTCTGCGCGAAGGCGCGATCCCGACGCATGAAATCGTGATGACCCTGCAGCGATAAAGGCAGGGAACAATGGAACAGGGAACAAGGGAACAAGCGGACAAGGGGACAAGGGGACAAGGGAACGAGGGAACAAGGGAACGAGAGTGCGGGCGAGGACCCTTCGGCTGCGCTCAGGGCAGGCTTTCGCACGACAGCCGGCGGGGACGCCGGCGCTACGAGAGATCCGGCGCTACAAGAGACCTGGGGCGAGGGAACACGGGGTTCTTGGGACTGGGAAAGAAAGGGAACATGGGGCGCGAATCCAAGACGAAGCGCCGCAAGTGGGTCCTCCGATTCATCCTCCTGATCGCTGTGCTTCTGCTCGGCGGAGCGTTGGCGTGGTGCCACTGGGTCTACGTGCAGATTGAAAGCTACGCGCACCAGGATAAAGCTGCTCCCGCGGATGCGATCGGCGTTCTGGGGGCGGCAGAGTACGACGGACGGCCCTCGCCCGTCTATCGCGCGCGACTGGACCATGCGCTCGTGCTCTACCATCGCGGAATCGCGCCGCTGATCATCACTCTGGGCGGCCCCGGCGGCGATCAGTACACCGAGGGTTCCGTGGGCGCGGGCTATCTGATCAGCAGGGGCGTTCCAGAGCAGTCCATCATCGCTGAAACGGAGAGCCGCAACACGGAGGAGTCGGCGCGCCGCATCGCCGTGATCGCGCGGGTGAACGGGCTGCACCGGTTGGTGGTTGTCAGCGACGACACGCACATGTTCCGCATCCACGCTATCTGCGCCGCCGAGGGTCTCGACGTGCTTACTTCGCCGCGCCCGCGGCCGGCTGTCGTAGACAGGACCCTGGAGGCTGAGCGCATTGTCCACGAGATTCTCAGCTACACGCTGTGGCGTTTACATTTGCATTGAGGCTGACTATGAAGAACCCAAGATTGGCACTTGTTCTTGTCCCAGCGATTTGCTTTTCGTCGGTGTTGTTCGGTTGTTGGGCCCAATCGCCCTCGATCGACGATCACGGGTGTGTAACCCTCGGACAGAAATACGCAAAAAGCCTCGACCAATATACGAAAATGGGCCGGGTCGCTTGGAGTCCGCGGCTCCGATCCTGCATTGCGGAGGCTACGAACGTCGAATCCGGCACCGAAATGTACACGATCATTTCTTTGCCGGCGGGAAGAAACGAGTTTACTTCGGGCGGGGTGACCTCTTGGCTCGACAAGAACAGAAGTGAGGAGACTGCGAAACGACAATCGGCGTGGCAGTCGCTAGTATCTGAGAAGAAGAACTGATTTTAGTGCTCCGACTCAGTCGACCAGGCACCATCATCGAACGCACACCATCGCCAATGTAAATCCTGTGGCGCTGGCTGTTGATAGGAAATTGACGGCGTCGTTGTTGAGCCAGCCCTTTCTCTCCAACGTGGCTCCGAGCAGGCTGTCGGAGATGAGGCCGAAGACGGCGCCTGCGCCGCTCAGTATAAAAAGGCTCCAGCCGCCGCGGAGCGCCCAGCTTCCTACTCCGGCAACGATGGCCGCTGCGAGCACTCCGGCTAGCGTTCCTGCCACGCTGACGGCGCCGTCGGTGCCGGGCTGCATAGAGCGCAGTGTCGTGATCATTCTCGGCCGGCCTCCCAGCACCTGCCCGATCTCCGACGAAACCGTATCTGCCGCGGCCTCAGCCAGTGCGGCCAGGACCATCGCCGGCATGAGCGTTCCTGAGTGGGCAGGGAGCGGAAGCCATCGGCTATCGGACAGCCAAATCCTCGCGGGCTCGCTCGCGACCAGCGACGCCATGCCCAGATTGGCCGCAACCTGCGCGGCCGATCTTCCACGCCGGGGCTCAGCGGTACCGAGCCGCTCCTTTATTCGGCGGCCTGCGCGGGTGGCAGCGAAGGCCAGCAATGAAACCGCCAGCACAGGAATCAACGCAGTATGCCAGGGCTCGTAAGGCCGATCAAAGGTTGAGAACATCAGGCTCGCGGTGATCACCGCACCGGTAGCCGCAGCCGCCGGCGTGGCTGCACGCAGCCTCCAGGTGATCAATCCCAGCAGGCCGCT
Source organism: uncultured Acidobacteriaceae bacterium (assembly GCA_963796785.1). Lineage (GTDB taxonomy): Bacteria > Acidobacteriota > Terriglobia > Terriglobales > Acidobacteriaceae > Telmatobacter. The sequence continues at coordinate 606,208 of CAWCMW010000002.1, forward strand.
GAGCCCGATGGTCCAAATCACCACGGCAGCGGAATCCGTTGCCCAGCCAAAGCACGCGAGCAACGCGCCCGTGCCCGCGAACGGCAGCACAGCAAGCAACACCAGCTTGGATTGCCAGGCCAGATTATCTCGTGTCACGCCTCATCCTAACCGGCTCTTGCGGCTTGAGAAAGGCCCGCGCATTTCGAGGCCAGCGATGACGATTCTCCGGCGCCTGCGTCGGAGTTCAAGGCGGGCGGTTTACGCCCGCGCTGCCCCCCGGTGATTTACAATCAGCAGGAAAGCAGGAAAGATTGCGAATGAGGGTTTTTCCCATGAAGTCATGCCCGGCGCGTGTGCTCATCGCGCAGGCAGGAGCCGCTTTCGCGCTCGCGGCTCTCGTTGGCGGTTGCGGCAACAACTACAGGCCCGTGGTTACTCCCATCGGGACCAATGGCCCGCCGGCCCAGGCTTCCTCGAACGTGATCGTGGTTTCGACGACCGGGCCCAGCACTCCTGGAGTGGTCACGATCGTCGATTATTCCGGTGACTCGATCATGAACGAAACGCCGATCGGTCCCGGGCCGAGGGTGTTTACGGTGGATGCAGTCGGCGCCACAGGCTATACCGTTAACAGCGACAAGACTTTGTCGAATTTCGCACTTACGACCAGCCTGCAGGCCAAGAACGTCTCCGAATCCACGCTGCCTCCGACGGCGCAGCCGGTTAACCTTTTTTCGCCGTCCAATGCGCTTTTCTCCACTGACCTGAGCGGCGACGTGGTGGATCTTTTTAACGGGTCGCCACAGGCCTTCAAACTCGCGATCCCAGTGGCCACGGCCGGCAGTCCTGCCACAATGCCTGTCTTTATTGCGGGACCCGGAACCAACGGCGGCGAACGCGACTATGTGTTGAGCCAGAATGTTTCCGATACCGCGCCGATGACCTGTAACGCGTCTCCGACAACGGCTCCGGCGGGCGTGGCTACCCCGATCGAGCTCTCCAGCGCGACGACCGATCCTGCGATCCCGGTGGGCAAATGCCCGGTTTACGCGGTGCAAACTCCGGAACTGCAGCGCATGTATGTTTTGAATCGCGGAGACGATACGATCTCGGTGATCAACACCAGGAACAATACTCCGGACGCCTGCACGCCATTTCAAAATCAGAATGGACAATGGATCACCTGCCATCCCACCATTCAGCTTCCAGCCGGGTCAGGACCCATTTACGGCGAGTACAACACGGCCACCCAGCAACTTGTTGTCGCCAATTACGACGGGGGAACGGTCAGCGTCGTCCATGTTCCGCTGGACGAATACGGCAATGATTCCAACACGTATACCAACAGCAATTGCACGACGTATGTGGCATGCGGCGCGATCACGGGGGGCTTCGGAACCGTCACGACGATCAAGGTGGGCAACACGGCCACTCCCAATCCAGCGAGCGTGACGATACTTGCCGACGGCAGCAAGGCATACACAGCGAATCAAAATGACGACAGCGGTACAGGCAACGGCACGGTAACCGTTGTGAATCTCAAGACGTACACCGTGGAGAAGACCCTGACCGTCGTCGGGCACCCGCGCACAGTCGTGAACGTGCAGAACGCACAATATTCCAAAATCTATGCGGCATCGCCTGACAGCCCGTTCATCACCATCATTGAATCGAGTCCGACGGTAACGGATCTGATCGACACCACCGTCTTGCTTCAAGGAACGCCGATCGACATCCGGACTACAAACCAGACCGGCTCAAACGGCAATAACAATTACAGCAGCCGAGTGCCAGGTTATGGGCAGCCGTGTAACCTGCCGGGCAGCGCCTCACTGGCTTCGCTTTCGGCATGCCAGGCTATCCCATAAGGTGCTCCGCAGAACACTCGAAGTCCGCAAAGGGTCATTCTTCTTATCGGGAATGGCCCTTTGAACTTTTGCGGAGTAGAACCATTGCGGAGTCTTGCGACGATGGACGCTACACCAGAATCACTCACCGGCAACGCACGGACGAAAAAAGTTCGGCTTGACGTCTTGCTCGTCGAGCGGGGACTTGTTCCGAGCCGCGAGCGCGCACGTTCGCTGATTCTTGCCGGGCGGGTTCTGGTGCGCGAGCAAAAGATTGACAAGCCGGGCACTTCGATTCCGGCTGACGCCACAATCCGGCTGCTTGGAGGGGACAATCCCTATGTTAGCCGCGGCGGACTGAAGCTGGCCGCGGCTCTGAGCCATTGGGAGATTGATGTTGCGGGCCGCGCCTGTCTCGATGTTGGCGCTTCGACAGGAGGCTTTACCGACTGCCTGCTCCAGCATGGCGCAGCACACGTGACCGCCATTGACACTGGCTTCGGTCAAATCGACATGAAGCTGCGCATTGATCCGCGCGTCCACTTGCTCGAACGCACGAATGCGCGCCTGCTCGAACCTGGATCGTTGGCGGCGCGCGACCCTGGCGAGGAAGCAACGTTTCTCGTCGTCGATGTCTCGTTCATTTCGGCGACTCTTGTGCTTCGGGCCGTTCTGGCTGCTGCGCCAAACCTCGCGGAGGCGGTGATTCTGGTGAAGCCCCAGTTTGAGGCGGGGCGAGAGCACGTTGGCAAAGGTGGCATCGTGCGCGACCCACAAGCGCACGAACTGGCAGTCAATAAGGTCGCGGAATGCATGCGGTCTCTGGGCTGGACGGTCGCGGGGACCATTCCGTCGCCCATCACCGGCGCAGAAGGAAACCAGGAGTTCCTGCTGTATGCGCGGCGAGCGAGAGTTCCGGTTTGACGGCAAGCGGCGAGGGCCTTAAGAATGCGCGCCGCAAACGGCGCAGAAAGCAGCCGCATCATTCAATGATGCACCGCACTTCCCGCAGTAGCGAAGGCCCGGGCCAGCGATAGGCGGCGGCTGCGGCGGCACGACGTAGCCAGCGGGAATGGCGCCTGGCGGAATCCCCGCATACATCATCGCGCCCTGCTCTGGAAACTTGGGATTGGGCCCGTACTGGTTGGCACCAGGCTGGCTGTCCTGACACAAATAGACGAGCTGAATGATGGAGCAGACGAGCCCCACGATCGGGATGATGCCAAGCGCACAGAGCAACAAGAGCAGCCAGCCGCTTTTGCCGATGTCGTGAAAACGGCGCGTGGCGGCGGCAATACTGGGAATGACGGCAGCCAATGCGTAGATCCCAACCGGGATAAAGAGAAAAGGCGCGCTGTTCTGCGAGGCTTCGGTTCCGCCGGATGTAAGCATTACACTTCCTGCGATCGCAATCGCTCCCAGTGCGAAGATGGCCAACAGGTTGAACAGCGTGAACATCCAGTATTCCTTGCGCCGTGAGCGGCCATCGAACTCAGCGTATTTCCTCCAGACCATCAAATACCATTCCATCGCAGCCTTCCTTTCTGGTTGCATCTTGAATGCGGCGGTTCAGGCGCGCCGCGGGCAGTGCCAGGCTGCGACTGAAGCCGATGAAATTCCCAAATCCAAGTATCGAGCCACTATACAAACATAAGGCCGAAAAAGTCAGCAAATTTTCTGCACCCATAAGATTGGCCTGGCTCGCCATCCTCACCGAGCGCGATTTCGCACGCGTCGAGATTGGCCCACGGAGAGCGAGTCCATTACACTGGGACGCATGGCCTCCGTGGCAATTGTCTGCAAACCCAACAGGGAAGAGCTCAAGCGGCTTTTGCCGGATCTGGTGGCGTGGCTCGGCGAGCACGACTATGAGGTCGTGCTTGACCGCGAGGGCGGCGCTTACACCGATGCCGCTCCGGCGATTGCTCGAGACGAACTGCCGGCGCGTTCCCCTGTGCTAGTGATTGTTCTGGGCGGCGATGGCACATTGCTTGCCGCGGCGCGTATTTTTGCAACCGTCGGAACGCCGATTCTCAGCGTGAATCTTGGATTCCTGGGTTTCCTGACGGAAGTGCGCCTGGCCGATCTCTATGCCACGCTTGAAAACTGGTGCAACGGCTGCCATAGTCTCGATGAGCGCGCGATGCTCCACTCTGTTTTGTGGCGTGGGGGGAAAGAGGAGGCGAGTTTCGAGGCGCTGAACGAGATCGTGGTTTCAAAGGGCGACATTGCCCGCATGGGTGAGTTTGCGGTGGAACTCGATGGCAGGAGCGTGGCGCGCTTCCGCGCCGATGGCGTCATCGTGTCCACTCCGACGGGCTCAACCGCGTACACGCTGGCCGCGAATGGTCCCATTCTTACGCCCGACGTGGACGCGATGGTGGTGACGCCGATCTGTCCGCACTTGCTCACGCTGAGGCCAATTGTGGTGCCTGGCAGCGCGCAGCTTAACGTTCGCGTGGAAGGTGTCCCCAACGTGGCGCTGCTTACCATCGATGGCCAACAGGGCGTTGAGCTGCGCCGCGGCGACGAGGTGCGATGCTGCAGGTCCAACCACACGGTGAAACTTGTTCGCCTGAATGAGGGCGGCTTCTTTGATGCGCTACGGACCAAATTGAGCTGGGGTGAGTTATAGCCGGGCTGCGCGCTGGAGCTATTGCGTCAGCGCGGCGAGCAGGACCTGCGCCTTTGCGGCCAGGGTGTGTGCGCCGTCGACATCGCCTGAAGCGAGTGCTGTCCTTGCCTCTTTCAGAAACTCGCGAATCTGGCCCGCGGTCTTCTGGTCGGAGTCGTTGAGAGGCCGATTGATGCTGTTGAGGCCGCGTTCGATTGACGCGATGGAGGATTCCGTTTGCTGGCGGTAACTGCCTGGATCGCCCGAGGAAAGTTGACCGATTGCGCTGACTTCGGAACTTGCGGCGACCTCGGGAACGTTCACGATCTCCGGCGGATTCACCGCCCTCCAGTGCCTGATGAGCGGTTTGACCGTCTCGTCGTGGACTCTCATGTTGTAGAGGGGCTTGCCGGCGATCAAACGCACGCCGGGCGGAAGCTCAACCGACACGAGTTCAATGGGATGGAGTGGCACAACCAGCGGCGGCGCAAGCATCGGCTGCTGCGGCGGAGTCTTGTGAAAGGGCATATGGAAGCAGCCGGTGAGCACGAACGGCAGCACCCACGCAGCGCCCTTGGCAGGTGACCTCATTCCCCCAACCCCTTTTGGACTTCGACAGCCGCCGGTTGCAGGCTCCGGCGTCCCCTGTCCGCGGCGGCAAGTGGAATTCGCAGCCGGAATTCCGTACCGCGGCCTCGTCTTGATTGTACGTCCACGCTCCCATGATGTAACTGCAGGATGCGGTAAGTCATGGCCAATCCAATTCCGCTGCCCCCGATCTTGGTGGTGAAGTACAGATCGAAGATCTTGTCGCGGATTTCATCGGGAATGCCGATGCCTTCGTCGGCAACGCGCAGCAGCGCGGCATAAGCCGGCGCGTGCGGACTACTGCCTGCCGCTCCATTGACTTTCGACGTCTGGAGTTGGCTTTCGTTTTGCCCCCCATCCAATTCGAGAGTGACCTCCAGCCTGCCGCCGTCGGGCATTGCCTGCGCGCCATTCTGAATGACGTTGAGCACGGCTTGTTTCAGCAAATCGGCATCCACATTTGCGATGAGCGGCTCGGCGGGTATGTGGCTGATGAGGGTGACACGGCGCATCGTCAACTCGTCCGCAGCCAGCGCCAGTACGTCGCCAATCACCGGACGAAGGTCCTGCTCTCGGAGTTGCACTTCCACCGGCCGCGCGAAGTCGACGAGCGTTTGCACCACGCGATCCAGGCGCCTGATCTCCATGTCGATAACGTCCAGGTGGCGGGTGGCCGGTCCTTCAGAATCGCCCAACTTCGATTTCAGAAGTTCCAGATGCACGACGATCGCATTGATCGGGTTCTTGACTTCGTGGCCGACGCCGGAGGTAAGGCGGCCAATGGCTGCCATGCGCCGCGAGAGCTCCAGCTCCGACTCAATCTGCGCCGCCGACTCCAGGTCGTGCAGCGTGACCAGCGCCCCAAGGCCCTGGTGCGTCTCCTCGTCGTTAATGAAATCGACTGAAGCCTCAATGCGGCGGCCGCCTTCAGTGCGAATTTCAACTTTCTTCATGGGGGTGCCGGTTTCGATGGCCCCACGCAACGCCCGTCCCAGCGCATTGGAATCGTCGAGGAATTCGCGCGCATTCAGCCCCAGAATGTTGTCGCGATCGATCTGCAGGAAGCGCCGCGCCGCTTCCGAAACCAGCACCGCGCGCCGGTCCGCGGTAAAGAGCATGATTCCATCCTGCAGATTGCCCAGAATCTGGTCGAGATTCTCGCGCAAGGCGGAGTAAACTTCCTCAACGTTGCGCATACGCTGACCGATCTTCTCAATCTTGGTGGAGACCTGCGCCGCCACGTCCAGTTTTTTGGGCGCCTGTTCACCGAGGGGCGTTTCTCCGGCGGCAGTCAGGCGGTCAAGTTGGCGGCTGATCTCCGTCATGGGCCGCAATGCCAGGTTGCTCAGCGAAAAAGCCGCCAGCAGCGCAACGATGAGGGCAAACCCCATCAACCAGAATGCTTTTCTCAAAACCGGGTCATAGGCGGCGCGCAACAGCGATGTGTGAACTCCGACGTGGACCGAAGCGAAAAGCTTTCCGTTATTCTCCAGCGTCGCAACAATGTCCAGGACCTTGGGCTCGCCAAAGACCTGCATCATCATGGGCACCGGGCCGGCCTTGAGCAGACGGTCAAAGGCGGGACGCGAGGGAAGCGGCTTACCCTGATTGGCTGGATTCGTGCTCAGTAAAACGGTCCCCTGGCTATCGGCGATATTTACGTCATACACAGTGGACGAATAGCGGATGACCGAAGTCAGCGAGGCTTGCAGACTGGGATCGTTTTGCACGGTTTCAGACATCAGCGCGCGCAATTCACCAGGATTGTTGGGATCGACCGTGAGGCCCTGGAGCCCGCTCTCCAGGGCGTTTTGCAGCGCATAGCGCACCTGATCGGCCACCATCAGATTGGTGTCGTAGGTTTCCTTCACCGCGGCTTTCACAAGCTGGTGAACGTACACCAGCGACACGACACCGGCGATCAGGAACACCAGAGTCGTAATGGCCAGCACGAGTTTGGTTTTCAGGCCCATGGGTTAGATAGCAGGTGTGCTGAGTCGTTCATTCGTCATTCAATTATGCGGCCGAAATGCAGGTCCTTCGACTGCGTTTGGCCCAAGAAACGAGCCAAACTCCGCTCAGGATGACAACGCATTTGTTTTGACGAAGATTCCTCCAGGATGGGGGTAGAATGCGCAAGTCTTTCGGCGCATTTCAAAAAATCTTCTCAGCTCACTGTTTCATGGCGCTCCCGGCCGTACTCCTTGAGCTTGTTGTGGAGAGTCTTCAGGCTCACGCCCAGAATCTCCGCGGCCCGCGTCTTGTTTTGTCCGGTCGCCTCCAGGGTCCGCAGGATCAGCAGTCGCTCTGCCTGGTCCACGGTGGCTCCCACGCGCACGGTGATTGTGCTGCCATCCGAGGCTGCCGCCAGTGTTGCGTCCTTGCCAAAGCCCTGCGGCAGGTGTCCCGCATCGAGAGGCGCGCCATCGGGGCAAAGAATCACAGCGCGCTCGATGGTGTTGCGTAGTTCGCGTGCGTTCCCCGGCCAACTGTGCGCCATCAGGCGATCCAGCATCGATGGCGCGATCCCCGAAACTTTACGCCCGTGTTTCTGATTCATTTCACTCACCATGGCTTCCACCATGGGCGGCAGATCGTCAAGATGTTCGCGCAGTGGCGGCATGGCGATGTTGAAGACGTTGAGCCGGTAATAGAGGTCGGCGCGAAGATGACCCTCAGCAACAGCACTCTGGGGGTCCCGATTGGTCGCAGCCAACACGCGCACGTCCGTGTCGATTTCAGTGCGAGCGCCTAGCCGCCGGAACTTCCGCTCCTCCAGCACCCGCAGCAGTTTGGCTTGCGTCCCCGAGGGCATCTCGCCAATTTCATCCAGCAGGAGCGTTCCACCCGCCGCAAGTTCGAAGCAGCCGGCCCTGCGCTCTACTGCGCCAGTAAACGAACCCTTCTCGTGCCCGAAGATCTCGCTCTCGATCAGCGTTTCAGGAATGGCCGCGCAGTTGACCGCTACAAACGGCCTCGACTTACGTGGGCTGAGATCGTGGAGGGTGCGAGCCACCAGTTCTTTGCCTGTCCCGCTCTCGCCTGTGATGAGGATCGGCACGTTCGACGGAGCTACCTGCTCGATCAGGGTGAAGATCTCCCGCATCTGTCGCGAGCTGCCGACCAGTTGGCCCAGCACACCAGACTCACGGAGCCTGCGCCTCGCCACTTCGAGCTCGATTGCGGTCTGCCGCTGTTTGGTGGCGTTGGCGAGGATGGTCTTGAGCCGCGTCGGGTCCACGGGCTTCTGGAGAAAGTCGTACGCGCCCAGTTTCATGGCATCGACAGCCAACTGGATGGAGCCCATGGCAGTGAGCACGACCACCGCCATGTTGGCGCCCAAGCCCTCGGCGCCCTCAGACAGTTTGGCCAGCAGGCCCATGCCGTCCATGCGGGGCATCTTGAGGTCCGTGACCACGATAGCGGGGTTCCATACCAGCGCTTTTTCCCAGGCCTCGGCCCCGTCGCGCGCGGTTTCCGTGCGGTATCCCCATCCGGAGATCAGCTCCGCCAGCCCGGCCAGCGCGTTGGGCTCATCCTCGGCGATCAAAACCTTTACTGAGTTCTCCATAGGGGTACCCCATTAGCTTACCTTTTCGTGGCGGGATGGGGCCATGGAATGGGCCGGCGGGGTTCTAGCGGAGTGTTTCAGAAATACTTGACATGCGAGCATTCCAAATGCGGGTCCTTCGACTCCGTTTGCCGCAAAGGCCGGGCAAACTCCGCTCAGGATGACCAGCTTTTGGAATAAGCAATTTAAAAAGACACTCCACTAGCGTAAGAAGACACTCCGCTAGCGCCCAAAGACGTAGGTCGCCTGGAACAGGCCGCTGTCGATGCCGGGGTTTTCCTGCGCGGTATCGTGATTCGAGATGTGATGGTAGCGGTATTCCACACGAATCGATTTGTGCGGGGTCCTGTAGATCTCAAATCCCACGCCGAGATCGAAGGTGAAATTGAAAGCCCCGGCCTCGACGACAGGTATCGGCTGTGTTGAGTACATATACCCGCCGTGACCGGTGAAGAAAGGCTGGATCTTACGGCGTGGAAGAAAAGTTCCACTGCATTCCAATGGGCGACATCGCTTCGCCGATCGTCCAGCGACGCCCACTGCAGGCATAGGTCAGGGTTCCGCTGTAGGTCACGCCGTTCTCTCCTTCATAGCTGTAGGGGACTGTTGCCGGCGCACAGGTGACAAATTGCGCTCCAAAATCATAGGTTGTTGTCGAGACAACCGGCTGGGTCTGGTTGTTCGTTTCGATGCCGACTGGATCGCTCTCGAGCGCCACTGGCAGCAGCTCAAGGCTGTACTGCCAATTCACGAAGGAGCCGGCGAGCAGCCGCCGGTTGTAGGAAACTCCGAAATCCACCAGCTTGCGGTTCTCGGCGTACCCGAGAAGCATGTGGCTCGAATCCGGGGAATAGGCGCCGAAGACTCCAAAAGAATTCTTCCGCGCATAATACGGGTTGTTTTCGGCGCTCACCTGGGCCGGAGGCAACAACGTTCACCAACGCCAAAACCAGCAAGGTACAAAGGCAGGAAAGACGAAAGATCCGGTGCGGGAGGCCCCCCTCAAGCGTAAGCAAGAAAATTTCCCTTTCCCGCAGCGAACTGGATAGCGCGAATGCCTGTGACTCAGTTTGTAGAGTACGAGCGTTTGCCCGCAAAGGCGTCACGCAAATTGTGATGCTGCTTTGGCTATCGAGGGAAAGTTGTTCCAAAATGATCCTGTTCCCGAGTATCTATTCTCTTATTTTGACTGTGGAACTCATTGTAAGGGAGCGCGGAGAAGGGCCAGGTTGCCGAGCCGGTCAAAGCGATCGAGTGTCGTCTTGCCGCGAAGCAGATGACGGCGGCGGCGGCAGGCGGCCGCAGCCCGCATCAGCCGGCTGTTGACCGGATTTCTACCCATTGACGGCCCCTGCGACGTTCTATACTAAACGGCACAAGATGAATCCAGATCCGCTCATCGGACAGTCAATCCTGCACTACACTATCCTTCGCCAGCTTGGCTCGGGCGGGATGGGCGTGGTGTACGAAGCGCAGGACGGGCAGCTCGACCGTCACGTGGCGCTCAAGTTTCTTCCGCCGGAGATGGCCAGGGACACCCAGTTGCTGGAGCGCTTTCAGCGCGAGGCGCGGGCGGCATCGTCCTTGAATCACCCGAACATCTGCACCATCCATACCATTGAGCGGCACGAGCTGCAGCACTTCATCGTGATGGAGCTGCTGGTAGGGCAGACGCTGGCGGAAAGGCTGAGGGGCCAGCCGATGGATGTGGAGACGATCTTGCCGCTGGCAATCCAGATTGCCGATGCGCTGGAGTCGGCGCACGCCAAGGGCATTGTGCATCGTGACATCAAGCCGGCGAATCTGTTTCTGACGGACCGGGGCCCCCTGAAGATTCTGGACTTTGGGCTGGCGAAGATCACGCAGGGCCAGGCGACGCAGGCGGCGGATGGCGACAGAACACTGGCCGCGGGCGACGAACTGACCTCGCCTGGCTCGGCGGTGGGCACCATCTCCTATATGTCGCCGGAGCAGGCGCGCGGGCAACTGGTGGATGCGCGGACGGACCTGTTTTCAACGGGCACGGTGCTCTACCAGATGGCTACCGGCAGCTTGCCGTTTCCGGGAGACACGTCGGCGGTGATCTTTGACGCGATTCTCAATCGCGAACCGCAGCCGGCGGCGGAGATCAATCCAGCATTGCCTCCGGAGTTTGTACGCATCCTGGAGAAGTGCATCGAGAAGGACCGGACGCTGCGCTGCCAGACGGCGACGGACCTGAAAACCGACCTCAACCGGATGAAGCGCAACCTGGAGTCGAGCACGAACCGCGCCAAGGCGAAGACCGATTCGGATTCGGGCACGCACAAGCAGAGGAAATCGGTCGCCGTGCTCTATTTTGAGAACCTGAGCGGCTCGAAAGAAGACGAATACCTGCGCGACGGCATCACGGAAGATGTGATTACGGAGTTGTCGAAGATTCGCGGACTGAATGTTTTCTCACGCCCCACGGTGCTGGCCTTCCGGGACCAGGCGATGACCCCTCAGCAGGTGGGACAGAAACTGGGCGCTGCGTGCGTGCTGACGGGCACACTGCGCCGCTCCGGCGCGCGGCTGCGCATCAGCGCGCAACTGGTGGATGCGCAAACCGATTTTCCCTTGTGGTCAGAGCGCTTTGACCGGGAGATGAAAGACGTTTTCGAAGTGCAGGACGAAATGGCGCGCAAGATCGCCGAGGCGCTGCGGGTGACGCTTTCGCCTGAAGAGCTGGAAGCCATGGCGGTGAAGCCGACGGAGAACCTGCAAGCCTACGACCTCTATCTGCGGGGCAAGAGCTACGCGCGGCGGCAGACGAGGCAGGACCTGGAGTTTGCGCTGCAGATGTTCGAAAACGGAGTCTCGATCGACCCTAGTTTCGCGCTGGCCTATGCTGCCTCTGCGAACGCCTGCGCGATGCTTTACTACTACAGCCGCGATCAGAGGTGGCTGGAGCGCGCGCGTGAAGCTTCAGGCAAGGCGGTAGCCCTGCGCTGGGATCTGCCCGAAGTGCAGGTGAGCCAGGCCTGGGTGCTCTATGCGGCCGCACTGTACGACGAAGCTGTGCGCATGGTAAAGAAGGCCATCGAGCGCAAGCGAGACTCCGAGGGAGCGTATTACCTGCTGTGCCGCGCTTTGTTTGCAGCGGGGCGCTACCAGGAAGTGCTGGACGTTGCGGAAGCCGCCATCGAGTCCAGCGGCGAGGATTACAACGTTTACGTGCCAATCATGAACTCCATGGGCGCACTGGGCAAGTCGGAAAGCGAGCGCAACATGATCCAGCGCCGGATTGGGGCTCTTGAAAACCACCTGAAGCAGGTGCCGGAAGACGCGCGGGCGCGCATTCTGCTGGGCGGGGATTACGCACGCCTGGGAAGAACCGACGACGCACTGCGCGAACTGAAGATGGCCGTAACTCTGCGCGCCAACGAGGCATTGATTCTGTACAACGCTGCCTGCCTGTACTGTGTTCTGGATAGAAGAACGGAGGCTTTGGACGCGCTGCTAAAGGCCTGGGAAGTGGGATATCGCGACGCGGTTTGGGCGCGCCGCGACCCGGACCTGCTGGCGCTCCACGACGACCCGGAGTTCAACCGCATGTTTCCGGAACCCGCGGCATAGGCGATGGGGATCGCTTCGCCGCGAAGAGCATATTTATGTCTTCAACCCCGTTGTGGGACCGGCCTATCGGACGCGATTTGCGCCGCACTTTAAATCCAGGAATCAAGGCTGTTCATCACCGTCTCCGCCGCTTGAGCGGTCTATACTCTCTTTTGTCTGTTTTTCAAATTGGAGTGTTCGAATGTCTTCATCTGCCATTGACTATGCCCGCCAAAACAACACCCGTTATGTAGATGATTTGAAGGCTCTGCTGCGCATTCCTTCGGTTTCCACGCTGCCCGAGCACGCGATCGACTGCCGCAAAGCCGCCAAGTCGCTGCTCGGCGACCTGAAGCGCATCGGCATGGAGAACGCGCACCTTGTCGAAACCGATGGCCATCCGCTGGTTTATGCGGACTGGCTGCATGCTGCCGGCAAGCCCACCGTCATCATCTATGGCCACTACGATGTTCAGCCGCCCGACCCGCTCGACGAGTGGCTGACGCCACCGTTCGAGCCTACCGAACGCAATGGGAATCTCTATGCTCGAGGCGCGGTAGACGACAAAGGCCAGGTGGTGGCGCAGGTGAAAGCGCTCGAGTCGCTGATGGCCGTAAACCACGCGTTGCCGCTCAACGTCCGCGTTATTTTCGAAGGCGAAGAAGAGGTGGGAGGGGAGGGAATTGCGAACTACGTTGCTTCAAAGCCCGCCGACCTCAAAGCCGACTTTGCGTTGGTTTGCGACTCCGAACTCTTTGCTCCCGGCCTTCCTACCCTGTGCGTGGGTCTGCGCGGCATGATCTACACGGAGATCGAAGTGCGCGGCGCAAAGACCGATCTTCACTCCGGCATGTATGGCGGCGCGGCGCCTAATCCGTTCTTTGCCCTGGCGCACATCATCGCGAAACTCAAGGACGAAAACGGCCACATTCTGATTCCCGGTTTCTTTGACGAGGTTGTTGCTCCCAGCGCAGAAGAGCTTGCCGCATGGCGCAGATTGCCATTCGACGAAGAGGAGTACCGCAAAAACGAAGTTGGCTCGACGCAACTTATCGGCGAGCCTGGATACAGCGTGATCGAGCGGACATGGGCCCGTCCCTCGCTCGATGTCCATGGAATGCCGGGTGGCTTTATTGGCGCGGGGGCCAAGACCGTGATTCCCGCAAAAGCCACGGCCAAGATCTCCATGCGCCTGGTTCCCAACCAGACGCCAGCGAAAACATTCGCAGTCTACAAAAGCTACGTGGAGAAGATTGCTCCTCCCGGAGTGAGCGTAGACGTTCGGCTGATTCACACCGGTGAGCCATGCCTGATCCCGGTAAATAATCAGTACGTCCAGGCGGCCACGCGCGCGCTTCACGAGGTATGGGGCAAGGACACGGTCTTCATCCGCTCTGGCGGGTCCATCCCGATCGTCGGCGACTTGGAGCGTCACCTTGGCATGCCCAGCGTGTTGATGGGCTTCGGATTGCCCGACGACAATCTTCACGCACCGAACGAAAAGTTCAATCTGAAGAATTTTGAGCTGGGCATCGAATCGCTGATTCGCTTCATGGAGGAAGTGGGAAGGACAGGGAATAGGGATTAGCCGATAGGGAGTAGAAAGTCGGGGGACAAGGGACAGGAGTGCGGGCGAGGACGCCCGCACGACAGCCGGCGGGACGCCGGCGCTACAAAGGACCTGGGGCGAGGGAGCCAGGCGTTGATCGATGGATTAAGCTACGCCAAGGATGAACGAACGATTCGCCTCGACGAACGAAGCGGACGCTGCCGGATTTGTTCTTGCCGGCGGTGAGTCCAGCCGCATGGGCCGTGATAAAGCGCTCGTGCCCTTTGCCGGCCGGACCCTGATCGAACATGCGCTCGCGATATTGCGCGAGGCTGGTCTTTCGGTCACGATCGCTGGAGCCCGCCCGGCCGCTGAGTCTATGCTCGCCGCTCACGCGCCGATCGTTCTGGATACGCAGCATGGCCTTGGCCCTTTGGCTGGAATTTGTGCCGCGCTGAATACTGCTTCCACGCGCTTCGCGGTCTTTCTCCCTATCGATCTACCCCTGCTTCCGGCCTCACTTGTCGCATACCTTCTCCATCACGCGCGAAGTACCGGATGCGCCGTCACTGTTCCCTCGATCAACGGCTTCCTCCAGACCTTCCCTGTCGTTCTCGACCGATCCGTGCTTCCGGTTCTGAAAATGGAACTCGATTCCGGAAAAGGGGGCTGCTTTTCTGCTTTCAAGGCTGCGGCGGAGAGCTTCGGCCAGCCAATCGCCGGCATCGCGGTTGAGATCCTGGCTCAATCCGGGCAGGTCGCGCATCCTCTCGGTCTGGCGCCTCTGCGCTGGTTCCTCAATGTAAATGTTCCTCAGGATCTTCAGCGGGCCGAGGCGCTTGCGGCGCACTCGATCGCGTAAGCTGATTGCATGGCGCTGCTCGAAAATCCCGCCGGTCCCGACCCTTTGGAGCCGATCGAAGCAGAACTTGACGCGCTGGCCGCGCCCACCCGCGATGAGCCGCTTCTGGAGAAAGAATCGATTCAGGATTCGGGGCGGCCCATCATCGTGTTCGACGATGTCTCCATCTCCTTCGACGGCCGGGCTGTGCTGGAACATGTCAGCTTTTCTGTGAACCGGGGCGAAACGTTGTGCATTCTCGGCCGAAGCGGAGTCGGGCAAGTCTGTTTCTCTGCGCTTGCTGATGGGCTTTCTGAAGCCCGATTCCGGAACAATCCAGGTCGAGGGTCAGGAAATCACAGAGCTCAATGAAGAAGGTCTTCGCGCGATTCGCAAACGGATCACGATGGTGTTCCAGAACGGGGCATTGTTCGACTCGTTGAGCGTGCGCGAGAACGTCGCCTTTCCCTTGCGCGAAAAGGGAGGCCTGGCCGATGACCAGGTGGATCAGATTGTCGGAAGGCTTATCGGTTTGACGGGCGCCGACGACGTGGCCGACTCGTTTCCCGGGAGCCTGTCTACGGGACGCAAACGCGCGGTGGCGATGGCTCGCGCGCTGGCCGCTCAACCGGAGATCGTCCTGTACGACGAGCCCACCACCATGGTGGACCCCATCACCGCGCGGCGCCTTGGCGGACTCATCCAGCGCCTCAAGCTCCAGCTGGGATTCACCAGCATCGTGGTGACGCACGATACGCGCTTCGCCGAGGCGCTGGCTGACACGGTGCTGTTTCTTCATCAAGGCCGGGCGGAATTCTTTGGTCCCCTTAGTGGCTTTCTTGAGTCCACCGATCCGCCGATCCGTCAGTTTCTGACCCTCGATGCATACGTATTGCCGTCAGATTAAACGGGTTAACAATGGCTTGCCCTCCGCGGTAACTTAGAATCACTGACCGAAATTCCACCGATAACCAATTCGTTGCATTCTTCCGTAATCTGTCGGCGGTATGATTCTCTTGCCATCTGTTTCCCCATTGGGCCAAACTGGAGACAAAGCGATTGCACCCGATATTGTGTCGAATTCGGCTGCACGACCAACGGTCGGGGTCTTTCGCGCCTTTAAATACACAAGATCTCAGTCTTTATCATGTCTTCGTTCCAAATCCTTTCTCAAAGCGCAGGCGACTGCGTATTCCGGGCCTGAAGTCCGAGCGAATGTATAATCGAGGAAAGCTTCATCCACTTCTGCCTGCCGCACCACAAAGTGGCATGCGTACCTTCTCGCAGGCGACAGCGGTTTCAAAGTTTCCACACGCCAAACCGCAAACGCCTGGCACGTTTTTCCTGAAGGAAAAGCCGCCCTGTGAGGCGCCGGCAGTGAACCGTGAATTGCAGGCTCGCTCCGGGCGCAACTCCATGTGTTTCGCCGTGTCCCAGGGTGCAGCACCTGCGACAGAGGCTGCTTGTAAGAAGCCGCACACACGAATTCGTGTTCCACATGAACTTTTTTTGTTTCGCGTTGCACGTGAACCCCAGCAGCCCGTAGTCCAGGCTCTTAAGAAGATTTGAGGTCTGCGTAGACCCTATGGCGAGTTCGGATTTCTGGCAAAAGCTGTCATCGTCTCTGACTGCTTCGGCTGAATGGGATGCCGGAGCCACAGGTAATTCTCCGCGAGCTTCGCGTGGCACAGCCAAGCTGTGGATGGCAATGGATGTGCTGACCGTCTTCCTGGCCGCGATGACGACGACGCTTTATCGGTTCCACGCGAGCCCCTTGAGCGGTGCGCAGAAGTTTTTTCAGGGAACCATGTTTCGCGGCCTTTCGGTGTGGATCCTGCTGGCGCTTCTATGCGGCTTCACATGCGCGCTGATTGTCACCAGCCGGCGCTTGCACCTCTATACGCCGATGCACATGACGAACTTCCTCCACGAACAGAGGATGAGCGCCCAGGCGTGCCTTACTTCCGGCCTGCTACTTACCGGAACGCTGTATCTGGTGCGAGCGGGAGATATTCCACGCGGCATCGTGCTTGAAACCCTCGGCCTGGTTACCATCTGCCTGGGCTTGCGGCGCTTTATTTATCGCGTTTTGCTTTACCAGCGCTTTGAACGCGGGCTCGATACGCGCAATGTGCTTATTGTTGGCACGGGGCCGGAGGCGAATGCTCTTCGCCAACACCTGGAGAAAATTCGCCACCTGGGCTATACATTCAAGGGCTTCATTGAGTTGCCCGGTTGCTCGCGGCACGAGGAAGTCTCCCCAGACATCGTCGGCAACCTGGAAACTCTCTTCCAGCACACGCGCAAGCAGTTCATCGACGAGATCTTCTTCACCACACCCTGCGAGCGCGGAATCGTCCAGAGCGTTCTGGAGCAGGCTCGCGTTCACGGGGTCGACCTGCGCGTCATTCCCGACCTTTACGACGGGCTGGCATGGAACAGTCCCATTGAATACATTGGCCAGTTTCCGACCATCCCCCTCCATCGCGGCGCGGTGCCGGAAATCGGCCTTATTTTCAAGCGCGTCTTCGATACCGTTTTTTCCACTCTGGTTCTGGTGTTGCTATCGCCACTCCTTCTGGCCATCTCCATCGCCGTCAAGTTCGATTCCCCCGGCTCGGTCTTCTACTCTTCAGAGCGCATCGGCAAGAAAGGCGTTGTTTTCCGCTGCATCAAATTTCGGACCATGGTCAACGACGCCGACAGCCGCCGCGCAGAGATCATGCACATGAATGAGCGCGACGATGTGCTCTTCAAGGTTTCAAACGATCCGCGCGTCACGCACCTGGGGCGCTTTCTGCGCAAGTATTCGCTGGATGAGCTGCCGCAGTTCATTAATGTACTCCGCGGCGACATGAGCATTGTGGGGCCTCGCCCACCGCTAGCCGGCGAGGTGCGCAAGTACGATCTCGACCACCTGCGCCGCCTCGACGTGACACCCGGCATTACGGGCCTGTGGCAGGTGCAGGGACGGCAGGATCCATCGTTTGCCAGCTACGTGTCGCTGGATGTGACCTATATCGACAACTGGAGTATCTGGCTGGACTTCAAAATCATGATGCGCACTATTGCCGTGGTTTTTTCCGGCACAGGCACATAGTCGTCTGCTGAGGTTTTGGAAGTGTCGCCGCCGGGAGCCGATCGACTTGCGCAATGCCGAGCTTAGACCAGGCCAGTGTTCTGCTTGATCTCAACGTCCTGGAAGACGTGGGCTGAATCCACCGGCTTCTTGACTTCGGTGGCCGCTGCCTGCGCGGCTGACTGCAGCGTCCGCTCCATACGCGGCTCGGTGTTCCGCCGAACGCGCAAATTATTGACAGCGTACTCGACGTAAGGCGACTTGAGCTCCGGATCCTTGCCGAGGAAGCGGCATGTTGCCGACACCTGCTCAACGATGAAGGTGGGTTGGAACCCGGCGAGCTCAAGTTCCTTTTCTTTGGTGATCATGTACACAATGAAACTGAAGACCTCGTCGCTGAGGGTCAGATTGTGCCGTGCGCACTCCATCTGGAAGATGCGGTGGAACTGGTCCAGGCCCGGGGGCCCCACTTCGATCTTGTAAGGCAGACGGCGCAGAAATGCGGGGTCCATCAGGTCTTCCGGATTCAAATTGGTGGCAAAGATCACGATCTCTTCAAAGGGAATGCTGAAGCTTGCGCCGGAGCGCAACTTCAAGTAGTCGACCCGGCTTTCCATGGGGACGATCCACCGGTTCAGAAGGTCTCTCGGGCTCACAAACTGGCGGCCGAAGTCGTCGATGAGGAAGCAGCCGCCCAGCGCCTTCATGTGCAGCGGCGCCTCATAGTAATGTCCTTTCTCGTCGTAGCGCAGGTCGAGCATGTCCAGGGTGAGTTCGCCGCCGGCAACCACGAACGGCCGGCGGCAGGTGACCCAGCGCTTGTCGCGCGTGTCGCGCAGGAAGCTCGCCGCCTCGGAACCCTGTTCTTTCTCTGAAGGAAGGTTCGCCTGGATATGGAGCCGCGGATCATAAAAGCGGATGATCTGTCCTTCCACGGTGATCGCGTAAGGCACATGGATTACATCTTTAAAGACGCTTGCGAAACTCAGCGCAACTGAAGTCTTGCCGTTTCCGGGAGGCCCGTAAAGCAGGATCGCCCGGCCGGAATTCAGGGCCGGTCCTGCCTGTTCAACGATGGTTTCGTCCATCGTGAGTTCCTTGATGGCTTCGTGGACATTCTCCAGCGTCACGCGCTCGTTGGTTGGCTTCTGCATGTTGACGCGATCGATGAATTCCGCAAGCGTGACCGGCGCGGGGCCGATATATCCCGATCTCTGCAGCGCTTCGAGCGTCCATCGCTTGCCCTCATCGGTGATGGCATAGCGCATGTCGAGGACGCTGTCGGAGCTCATTGCTCCCAGCGTGTAAATCAGTTGGCGCTCGATGGCGATATTCGCCAGGTCCATCACGACGTGCTGAGGAAGCTTGATTCCATCCGCAATCTGGCCGATCTTCTCCATGCGGGCAGAAAACATCAGCTTCATGAAGAGAGCCAGCAGGTCGGTATCAGCGATGCCGGTGCCTTCAATGTCAGCGGGTTCCTGCGGTACTCGGTGGATGAACCGGTCGATCGTGCGGGCGTCAATCAACCCCAGCGCGACCAGATTGTCGCCCAGGGTTCCACCCTGTGACACCTGGCGCTGAAGGGCAGCGCTAACGTCCTTCTCCGTGACCAGGTTGGCACGGATCAGCAACTCGCCCAATTTCAATTGCGGTCCGATGGCGTTCCCCCGACAAAGAATCTGTCTTCTGCAGATTTCGTCGACCGCCCCCGCTGTGCCTTTAGGGATGGGTCAAATCGTTACGCTTTTGATTCTAGGCAGCGAGTTTTGTGCAAAGAAATCCCCCGTTTGGGGGCCGTCTCGTAAATCATTTATATTCATTGACTTAGCTTTTCTGGAACCTGGGGGGACCGGTCCGAGATCTTCACTTCAAGCACCCTCCACCTCCGGCGCGCTCCGAGTCTGCGTAGAACCCGGAGCTCCGTCGCCGCTCCATTTACACTGGTCATGTGAAGATCGCACTGGCCCAGATCGATCCGACGGTCGGGGATTTCACTGGAAACCTCAAGAAAATCGTCGCTTTCAGCCGACGCGCCGCCGAGTCAGGCGCTCGCCTGACGGTCTTTTCCGAGCTCGCCATCTGCGGCTATCCGCCCGCCGATCTTCTTGAGAAGCCCAGCTTCCTCGTTCGCTGCCAGTCGGCAGTGGACGAACTTAAAGCCGCCACGCGCGACTTGCCGACGGCCATCCTGGCCGGCGTGGCCCTGCCCTCAGGACGCGAAGACGGCAAATCAGCCTTTAACGCCGCAGTACTCATCGACCGGGGAAGCCTACTCCTTGAACAGCACAAACGATTGCTGCCCTTTTATGACGTTTTCGATGAGCAGCGCTACTTTTCGCCGGCCGGCCCTCAGAAGGTGATCGACCTCGATGGCACTCGGCTGGCGATCACGATCTGCGAGGACGCCTGGAACGACAAGAACTTCTGGGAGCGCCGCCTGTACGCCGTTGATCCCATGGAAGAGCTCATGCGCCAGAATCCTGCACTACACATCAACCTCTCTTCCTCGCCTTTCTGGCATGGCAAGCGCACCGTCCGGCGCGAGATGCTGGCCGCCATCGCACGCCGCGACCGAATTCCAGTGCTCATGTCGAACCAGGTGGGCGGCAACGACAGCCTGGTCTTCGACGGCTCCTCGCTGGCACTGGACGCGCACGGAGATTTGATCGGGCAGGCTGCATCGTTCGAAGAAGACTTGATCGTGGTCGATCCTTTCGGTTCTTCGCCCGTGCCGCTGCCTGAGGACGACGAAACCGAAGCAGCCTACCGCGCGCTGGTGCTGGGAACGCGCGACTACGTGCAGAAGTGCGGATTCAGAAAAGTGGTCATTGCCCTCAGTGGCGGGATTGACTCGGCGCTGGTGACGGCGATCGCCGCCGAAGCTCTGGGCGCGGAGAACGTGACATGCATCGGCATGCCCAGTCCGTATTCGTCTTCAGGGTCTATCGATGACAGCCGCAAATTGGCCGCGAATCTCGGCATCCGCTTTGAGACCATCTCCATCAACGAACTATTTGCCGATTTCAATCGCGCGCTGGCGCCGCTTTTCAGCGGATTGCCGCCGGACCTGACTGAAGAGAATATTCAGCCTCGCATTCGCGGCACTATCCTGATGGCTCTT
This sequence comes from uncultured Acidobacteriaceae bacterium, assembly GCA_963796785.1. Lineage (GTDB taxonomy): Bacteria > Acidobacteriota > Terriglobia > Terriglobales > Acidobacteriaceae > Telmatobacter. Next base: position 626,979 of record CAWCMW010000002.1, read on the forward strand.
TCGAACAAATTGGGCGCACTGGTACTCACCACGGGCAATAAATCCGAAATGGCCGTCGGATATTGCACTCTTTATGGCGATATGGTGGGCGCGCTCGCGGTGATCGGCGATCTGGTGAAGACGCGGGTCTATTCTATTTGCCACTGGCTAAACCAAAATCAGGAAAAAATTCCCGCGGCGATTCTCTTGAAGCCACCCTCGGCTGAGCTCCGGCCCGGCCAGATGGATACCGACTCGCTCCCGCCGTATGAAGTGCTCGATCCCATCGTCGAAGCCTACGTGGAGCGCTATGAAACGCCGGAGTGTATCGCGGAGAAGCACGGTTTTCCCCTCGAACTCGTCCAACAGGTTGTGCACCTGATTGAGCGCTCCGAGTACAAGCGCCAACAGGCCGCTCCTGTTCTGAAGGTCACCTCGAAGTCTTTCGGCATGGGCCGCAGGTTTCCGATCGCAGTCAAAGTCCAGGTGTAAGAAAGTGAATGAGTGAAAGAGTGAAGAAAGCAAGAGGCGAAAGAGTGAAGAAGCGAGTTGTCCGTTCACTCGTTCACCCTTTCACTGTTTTACTCTCGTCGCTGTCCGCGCTGGCCTCTGCGCCGTATCAACATTTAAGCTAGAAGGTTGGGAGTCATCCCACCATCGAAGGAGAGTAGCTTGATCCGTCTTTCAACCCGATTCATTGGCGCGGCTGCGCTAATTGCCATACTCGTTCCCGCGTTTCAAGCCGTTGCCCAGCAGCACGTGCCGCCGGCGCCCGATACGACTGCCCAACCTTCGGCGCCCGCACAACAGCCGCCGAACACGACTCCGACAGACCAGCCTCAGCTTCAGGCTCCGCCCACTGCGCCAGCCCCGTCTGGACCGCCGGTCTTTCCCAAGCCCGATCCAGCTAACTTCACCGCCCCATCTCCCACCAAGGAAGTTGTCGACAGCTTTCTACAGGCAAATTGGGGTTACGATGCTGACCGCATGTGGCAGATTCAGGCCATTCGCAAAACACCTGCTGACGGTGTGAGCCAGGTTATCGTTCTGATCGGCGATAAGACGGGCAAGCAAAAGCCGCAGGTGCTCTCTTTCTACGCTCTTCCCGATGGTAAGCACATCGTCAGCGGCGACGACATCATCAACTTCGGCGCGAACCCATTTGCGGACGCGCGCCAGCAGTTGCAGCAACGCGCGAACGGCCCGTATCGCGGAGCCGCGGCGAAGGAACTGGAATTGGTCGAGTTCGCCGATTTCCAATGCCCGCACTGCAAAGAGGCGCAAGCCAATATGGACAAGCTGGTCGCGGACTATCCCAAGGCGCGCATTGTCTTTCAGAACTATCCGATTCCTGCGCTTCATCCGCAGGCTCTGAACGCGGCGGAGTACGGCGCCTGCGTGACCAAGCTAGGCGGCAGCTCGGCGTTCTTCCAGTTTGCGTCCGCGGTTTTTGATGGCCAGGATGGCCTGGCAACTCCCGACGGGGCCACGCTGACACTCAACAGCGCCACCACCAAGGCTGGACTCGATCCTGCCAAGGTCGCCGCCTGCGCCGCCACCCCTGAAGTTAAGGCTGACGTCGAAGCTTCGGTTCAATTGGGAAAGGACCTGGGTGTGGTTGAAGTTCCCACGTTGATGATTAACGGCCGCTCAGTTCCAGCCACGGCGCCTTACGCTGTGCTGAAAAAGATCATCGACTACCAAGCCAAGGCTGACGGCGTTGCCACCCAGTAAGGTTCTTGCCGGCATCCTTCAGCCTTGACGGCCGGAAAGGCCGAATTAATCACCCATCCTTTCCGTTCTGATTTGCGGAAAGGGTGGGTGTCATCCTGTGCAACGAAGCGGATCGTCCTTGCTTTTTTCGCGGCTCGAACTGACTACTTTGCCGCGAGCAACGCTCCCGCGTTGCAGGTTGCCGATGTTGGCGTGAAGATGGGGTTCGCGTTGTCGTCCATCGCCGTCATCAGCTTGCCGTTCACCATGAGCGGCTGAGACAGGTCAAGCGACCCATCGGAATGAACACTGAGAGTGAAGGGATTTGTGCCGTCGCTCTTCAAGGAGACAACCGCGGCGCCGCCTTGAAGTGAGACGTCGTACCTCGCCAGCACATGGGCCTGCGCGCAATCGATTACGGCATTGCCGTCGTTGAACTGAATCTTGAGGCCGCTGGAGTTTGTGAACAAACCAGCCATGCGCGGCCCCGGCGGTACCGTGAACTGATTTGGGTCATTCGATGAAGCGTCGCCGGCCAACGTACTGAGCACCGTGCCCAACGCCGAGAGCACGCTGGACCCGCTTGTGGACAGTCCCGCGTCGAGAATCACGGCGGGACCGGGCGCGAGCGCGCCGATGCTGCAATGCTCTGTGATGGGTCCGTAGACTGGCGTCCGCGAAACCACTGCGCCGGTTCTCTGATTCGTCACCACTTCATAGCCGGTGATCTGTTGCCCGATGATGTCATCGGCAACGGGTCCAGCGGCCTTCCCATCCAGCCCCAGCGTGACGACAAACGCCTGCGGTTGATTCGCGATATTGATGGACCACCTTCCCCCTGAGGCGCCGACGGTGTAATTGTGCGCGCCTTGAACCATCTTGCCGCAGTTGCCAATATCCACATTGCCGTCGGCAAACGTGAAGGTGAGCCCGCTGGACGACTTGAAGGTGCCGAGCACCACGAGGCCTGCCTTGCCCGGGCCCGTGAGCGCGCTCAGGTCGAGGCCCATCATCTGCTTCAGGCCTTCGCCCATTCCCGCACCGACGCACTGCAAACCGGTGCCGCCCAGCTCAAAGCAGCGACGGATCGCGATCTGGCTGGGATCGTTCGTCGGCGGCAGTGTTTGTGTGTTTGATCCGCCGGGCTGGCCGGGCGTCTGGTTCAGGGATGCCTGCCATAGCTGCTGGATATCGGGCATGGGAAAAGTCTGAAACAGATAGGCCGTGAAATCGGTTTGCCCAACATAAGAATCCTGGGGATTTGAAGCCGACTTTGCAAAAGTCTGATACGCGTTGAAGTAATTGGTGAGGATGCGCACCTCGTCCGGCGTCATCTGGTTTGCCTGCAAGCGCGGTCCCGCCAGGGCGCCAACCAATTGCCCAAACTCATGCAGCGCGCTCAACTGGCGATTCGCCGTGTCCTGCGCGCTGGAACCCTTCACCTGGGCCATGATCTGGTCGACGGTGGGGAACTCTTTGAGGTATGGCGGGTTGAAGGTCTGCTGCGAATTGCTGGATGCGGGCGGAGCGGTGGGCGCAGGACTTGCGGGCGTTGGCGTGACGGTGCATCCCTTCAACCTGCCGGTCATCTGCGACCATGCGCTGTCCATCGTTGTCACCAGGTTGCCATTTTGCTTTTCGACCGTCTCGCACCACTGATCGGCACGGTACGGCTTGCATATGGTCACGGTGTAAGTGATTCCATTGGCGCAAACGTAAGGCGTATTCAACACCGGCGGCGCAGGGGACTGAGCAGCTGCTGCCATGGTGAGAAGGATCGTGAGTCCGGCGAGGGCTGCGGAAGCCCGCCTCCTCAAGGGCAGCTCAGGAGATCTCTTATGAAGAGCACAGTAGAATCCGGCAAACCGCGCAACTTTCATCGCGTCCATCGATTCCCTCCAGCGGGACCTGCCCATTGTGCAGGCACTTAAATCGCTCAGTGCGCCAAACCAACACCGAGTGGCGGAGATAAATCTCGTTCAAGTCCTAAGGAATTCGGATGAATGAGCTGGCAGGGGAACCAGCCGGTGGGGGGCCGATGCGCTATGGTACCAACCCGCGGCGCTTCTGAAAAGACGTTTGTCAGTCAGGTGAAAGTTTCAAGCGCGATTCGATTTGCGCACGAATCAGCCGCGGTTCGATCTTGCGAAGTCTGAAGCGGGCGCTAGGGCGTTCCCCGCTCCACCCGCATCATCGCGGTATGTCCCGACGCCTGCGTCCCTCGGATCACGTGCGGCGTCATCACGATCACGAGTGTCGCGTAGCTCTTCTGCAAATCCTTGCTGCTCACGTTGTTCAGTCCCGGAATCTCGCTCATACCCGGCGTCCCGCTGACCGCAAGGCTCTGCGATTTGTCCATCTCCGTTGCGACCACTGCCGCCTCGCCAGCTTTCAGGGTAACCACACCGCTGTAAGCCCGGTTATCGAGCACAGGATTTCCATCGATAAACTGCCCCGACAGGGAATCGAGTTTCATATCGATAGAGAGGGCCACGTCACCATCGCGCAGCACCTTGGGCGTGACCTTCAAATTCAACCCCAAATCCTGATACTGGACCATGGGAATGTTCGGTACCGAAGAAGACAGCGATGACAGCAGCGACGAGAGACCACTGGAGCTTCCCGCTCCCGTCAAGCCAGGAATGTTTGGGATGCCGGACGAAGAGTTTCCATAAGAAGCCGTCTGAATCGGGTACCTTTCACCCTCTTTGATGGTCTCGTCCTGACCGTCTTCAAGGCGCATCTGAATCTGGTCAAGTTCGCGCGAATCGGAGGTATTCAGGCTCAAATTGAACGTGGCTGCGCCGGGCGCAAGGGCCGATTCTGTGAGCCCGCCGCCAAACAGGGCGAATCCGCTGGAGAGCAACGGGCTCGATACCTGGCCGGAGGCGATGAGAATGCCGAGGATGGCCAGCGGATCGTTGCTCGCGGCCAGCCCGGCCGAGATAATTTCCTGCACCAGGGCCGCGTTCTGGCTCAGCAGCGATTGCTCCTCGGCATACACATTGAACGCCGAAATGCTCTGTGGCAACTGGGCTCCGGTGTTGCGGGTATTGGTGTGCGCCACCTGAATCATGCGCACGTCCACGAGCACCTGGCTGCGTCCGTCGAGCAGGCTCCTCATGGTGGCGTTGAATGCGTCGAGCGTCGACGCGGGCGCGCGCAGGGTCAAGCTGTGCTGCGATGGCGAAAGCTGGGCCTGCTGAGCCTGGAAGACTTCTTTGGCAAGCGATCGCCACTTCGGTCATTTCGTCGGCGCTCAGCCCGGAGAGATATACCGTTTCAGTTTCCTGGGGAGTCAATCGCTGCCGATTTTCACGCGTATCGTCGGCCACGAGCACTTGATGCGCATCAAGCGGAACGTAGAACGTGTGCGTCGCCAGTTGCAGAATCCGGACGGCATCGACAAAGCTCACGTCGTCCAGGTCCAGCCGAATCTGCGTCGGGCGCACGCTGTCGTCGAGCATGGCCTTGACCCCGTACGCCTTGAACACCTGGTCGATCACCTGGCGCTGGTCGTTGCGGAGGTGGAAGCTCTGCTTTGCATTCGCCGGCAGGATCGGTTGCTCGCCGGCGATCTGGCTCGCTGCCTGCCCATAGAGCGACCGGGGCTGGGCGCGGGCCGTTTCGTCGGCCATGTCGTCGAGATGCTGGCTGACCTCGAAGTTTGTCGGATCGAGCGCGAGGGCGCGCGAGAGAGCAGCGCGCGCGCCTGCCTCATTGTTCAGCAAGCGATCCTTGGCGGCCTCCTGGATGAGTGCCGTCACTTCGTGGCTCTTGGCAACAAGGGCCGCGAGAGGATAGTTGGCGTTCGAGGGATCGAGTGCCGCGGCGCGATCAAATCCCTGCATGGCCTGGTCAAACTGCCGGTACAGAAACAGTTTGCTCGATTCCAGATAGAGTTTTGCCGCCCGCCTTTGATCGCTGCTGCGCGGCTGTTTTGTTGTGGACGGCGCGGGAATCTCGCTCGCTGCCGGCGCCGTTTGAGCGCTTGCGTCGCCGGCGCCGTTTGCTGCCCCCGCGTTGACTTTGGCGCCTGTATCGGGAGAAGCTCCCTGGATGCTGGTTGTGCTTGTATCCGTTTGAGCTGGGGGACTTTTCGATTGCGCTCGAAGCGCGCCCGCTGCGGCCGCCAGAGCCAGCACAACGCCGCACAACTTCGCTGCTGCGCGCATCCGCCCGCGCCGGGCCTCGGCCCGATCCAACGCCTCGATCATTGCGGGTCGCATTCTCATTGTTTACACGGGGCCATGGCCAGCAAATCTTTCAGGGAGGAGACACACGCCTCCGGCTGGCAGCGCAGCAACTCATCGAAACTATATTTTCCCGTGGCCACGGCGATCACGGAAAGAAAATTGGCCCGTGCTGCCTCGATATCCCGCGGAGTGTCGCCTACCACGCAGATTTTCACGCCGGTTTGCCCCGCGGGTATCGCCAGCTCCCGCGCCTTTCGCGCCGCATGCCCGATCAGCTCCGACCGCACCGGGAAGTGATCGCTGAAACCGCCGAACCGGAACCACTCGCGGAGGCCGGCTTTCTCAATCTTGATCCAGCCGATGGCTTCAAGGTTCCCTGAAGCCACACCGATAAGTGCGTCCTTTTGCGCCAGATGCCGAAGAACGTCTTCGATCCCTGGAGTCAGTTCCGGGTCCAGCTCCTGGCGCCTTTCGGCCACCGAATTCCGCATTGCCTCGAGAATGGCGTCGTAGTGCCGCTCCAAGACGTCGTCGGGGATTCCGGCCTGGCGGCACGCCTCTCGCAAAATCGCGGTGTCGGTGCTGCCATGGATCAAGACACCGGCCAGCGTGATCTCGAATCCCGTCACCCGATTAACGCTCGCGGCGACCGATTCATAATGGACCCGGTCACGGCTGCGCAGGAGCGTTCCGTCAATGTCGAACAGATACGCGTCCTGCTCATCCCACACGAAATCCGGCTCGATCTCGATTCGGGCTTCGCTGTTCTGTTGTGTTTTCTGCATGATGCGGGCCGAACGCTGTCAGCGGTTTCTAGGTCCAGGTGAGGGAACGGCAACGAGCAGCGCGAACCGCTCTCAGCCTTGACGATATCCCTGACGAAACGCTCCGAATACAGGACGTTCGCTCCGCGGCGGACGCTTGAGCTCGGCACGAACTTCGGCCAAATCCAGCCCCAGTTCCGCCATCGCGCGGCTCAGCGTGTTGCGGTGCATTCCCAGCTCTTCCGCTGCCTTGCACTGGTTCCCCCGGTGCGCCACCAGCACTTCGCGCAAATATTGCCGCTTGAACTCACGCACCGCCTCTTCATAGCGGATTCCGCTTGAGTGCATTTGCGTCACCAGGCTTTCCAGTTCTCGTTTCACTCGTCCCTCTTGCCCAACACGAACAATCAGTCTAACCCGTCCCGCGGCATTCGTGCAGCAGAATTTCTCAGCTCGTGCCGTGGGGGTGCATCCACTCCGGCGATTCATGTTCCAAAAGCATCAGGCCTTTGCGCACGCGCTCGCCCAGATCGCCCGGAGTCACCTTCTCGCTCATGTGGAGCGTCCCGAAAAACAGAGTCGGTAACTTGGCCTGATTTAACCATTCCTGTCCAGGATAAAAGGCCACGATCACCAGGATGGAGATCATCACCAGGAACATGCCTTGAATGAATCCAAGAATCGCTCCAGCCAAGCCATCCAGACATCCGAGGCCGAACTTGTCGGCCAATTTCCCAATCAAGCCGCCAATCAGATTCGCGACTCCCATGACCAGCAATGCGATGAGGAGGAACGCCACGGTGTTGGCCACCGCGTCTGCCCTGAAGATCGGCTTGAGCAGCATCCCCACTCGCTGGTAGTTCCACGCCGCCAACGTCAAGCCGAGGATCAAGCCAGCCAGCGAGCAGGCCGTGCGGAAAAACCCTTGCGCAAGTCCAGTTAAGGTCGCTCCCGCGAGCACCGCCAGAATGACCCAATCAACCCACGTCATAATCGCTCCGCATCCAGTTCCAAGCCCGTCACCAAACCCTACTTGTCCATCTCCCGTCCGGTCAAGCGCCGGAAGGCTTCAAGATACTTGGACCGCGTCCGTTCGACAACTTCTTCAGGAAGGGCAGGCGCCGGCGCCTGCTTGTTCCAGCCAATCTTTTCCAGGTAGTCGCGAACAAACTGCTTGTCAAACGAAGGCTGCGCGCCGCCGGGGTTCCAGGTTTGTCCGTCCCAGAAACGCGATGAATCCGGTGTCAGGACCTCATCGGCAAGGATAACCCCTTCGGCGGTTTTGCCAAACTCGAATTTCGTGTCGGCCAGGATCAGCCCGCACGATTCCGCATGCGCGGCGGCCCGCCGGTAGATTGCGAGCGTGAGCTTGCGCAGTTCCGCAGCTTCGCCGGCGCTGAGCAGCTTTTCAGCAGCGGCAAAAGAAATATTTTCGTCGTGCGCGCCATCCTGGCTTTTTGTTGCCGGGGTAAAGATCGGCTGCGGGAGGCGCGACCCGTCTTTGAGATCGGGCGGAAGTTCGATACCGCACACTGTTCTCGAAGCCTGATACTCCTTCCACCCCGAACCGGCAAGGTACCCGCGCGCCACGCACTCGACGGGAAACATTTCGGCACGCTTCACCAGCATCGAGCGGCCCGCCAGTTGATTCTTATAGGGCCGGAGCGCTTCCGGGTACTCCTCCACATTCGCGGTAATGACGTGATTCGGAACGAGGTTCCCAAGCAGATCGAACCAGAACAGCGAAATCTGCGTGAGGATCTTGCCCTTGTCCGGAATGCCGGATCCCAGAACATGATCGAATGCCGAAATGCGGTCGGTCGCCACCAGCAGAAGCGCGCCGTCAATTGCGTAGAGATCGCGCACCTTGCCGCGGCCGAGCAAGGGAATGTTGCCAAGATTGGTTGTCAACAATGCTGCCATTTGGGTTGTTCCTCATGGACCGTTCTACTGGGGGCTGAATTTTCGATTCTCCGGCGGCGAGAAGGCTTTGTCAATGACGCACGAGCCGGCAATGAAGTCGAGGGTCTGTCCGCGTTCAGTTCGTTCGGTCGGGGACACTGCGATTGTGTGAGCCGAGAAAATTTCTGGCAGGAATTGAAGGCGATTTCGATCCATCGGAGGTAGACACAAACCCCTGTGACGGCCGTCACGGACCCCCTGCCCCGCATGGGAGACACTTCAGCTGTCAACATGGTTCGGAAGGCGTGTAAGAAAGCCTTCTTTGAGCCGGGCGACACGAGGCAGGCAGTGGAAAGGGGAAGCCGCGGCTAGCTTCGTTTAATACAGGGATCACCAGTAGCCGCGTGCTACCGACCTCCAGTGCCGGCTACTGGTCCCCGACTTTATCTTGTGTACTTAGATCTGCAAGCGCCTCCGAGGTGAAGTTTTCCTTCGGGGGCGAATTTTTTTGCCTGGAACGCGCCACTTCAAGAATCTCTCCGCTTAATCTGTCCCCTCCGTCCGGCTGGCAAACATCTTCTCAATTCTGCGGTCCGGAATCAGCCACATGAGAGCAACCACAACATACAGCGCCTGAGAAATCCAACATTTCCAGAATGCGGTTGGTATGGCGACGGCATATATCGCCAGCGAGGCGCGGCCCTTGCGGTCCGGGCCGATTGCCTTCAGCAGCAGGGAATCTTTTCCGTCTGCCGCAATCAGCGCGCGGCTGAGGATGGTATACGCGACCCCCGACATCAACAGGATCACGCCGTAAAGCGCTGTCGGCAACGCGGTGAAATCGTTGGCACCCATCCAGCCGGTCACGACCGGCAGCAGCGACAGCCAGAAGAGCAAGTGCAGGTTCGCCCACAACGCGCCGCCCGAAATCCGCCGTACCGCCTGGAGCATGTGATGGTGATTGTTCCAATAGATGCCCACAAAAACAAAGCTCAGCACGTAGCTGAGGAATACTGGCGCGAGAGGCTCGAGCGCCGCCAGGTCCGCGCCGCGGGGAATGTGCAGTTCGAGCACCATGATGGTGATGATGATCGCGAGCACGCCGTCACTGAATGCTTCAAGCCTGGATTTGCTCATACGGCCTTCAGTGCGGCCTTCCCGGGCAGCACGAAATGTTCTTCGCAGCGCGGCTCGTAGTTATCGCCGGCCATGATGATGGGGCTGGAGTAGCCGGCCGGTTTTCCGTCGATCATTCGCTGCGGATAAAGAGCTTTCGCTCCGCAACTGCAATACGCCACGAGTTCGGTCATATTGCCTGCGTAGGTCCTCACCAGCCATGAGAGTTCCAGCATTTCACCGAAGGGGAGCCCGCGAAAATCAAGTTCGAGGCCCGAGACCATGACGTCGTGGCCCGCGTCGAGCAGGCGCTTGGTGAAGAGAAAGAGATCGTGTACGAACTGCCCCTCGTCGATTGCGATGCACTCTATGCGCTTGCCGATCCGCTGCTCGGTTGCACGAATCACCGGCAGCACGGTCCATGGATCGGAAGAAGGGAACTCGACTGCCTCCATTTTTCCGCAACCGTTGCGGTTGCGGCTTTCGACCACGCCTGCGGCGGCCTTGGTGTCGGCGCTGGGCTTCAGCAGCATCACATATTGCTTGGCGTATTCGCGGCGAGTTTCAATCCTGCGAAGCAACTCCGCGGTCTTGTTGCTCCGCATCGGCCCGACGATCATTTCCAGCTTGCCTGGCACTTTGAACCCCGGTGGACGGTGAATGGTGGCCGGTGATCAGCCCTGCTTTTATGCTGTCGCCCGCTGCGTCTCACGCTGATGTCCCAGCCGTACGCTCACCACCTTCGACACGCCTGGCTCCTGCATGGTGACGCCGTAAATCATGTCGGCGGCCTGCATCATGCGTTTCGAGTGTGTGACGATGAGGAACTGCGTGTCGCGGCTGAGCGATTCGAGCAGGTCTGAAAAACGGCCCACGTTGGTTTCGTCCAGCGCCGCGTCCACTTCGTCGAGCACGCAGAAGGGGCTGGGGCGGAACTGGAAGATGCCTACCAGAAGCGCCAACGCCGTCAGCGCCTTCTCGCCGCCCGAGAGCAGCAGCACGTTCTGCAGCTTCTTTCCCGGTGGCGAAACCACAATGTCCAGGCCGCTTTCGTCGAGGTTTCCTTCGTCGCTCACACGCAAAAACGCCTGGCCGCCCTGGAAGAGCCGCGCAAAAACCCGGCCAAAATTTTCGTTGATGCTGGTCAGCGCCTCGTCGAACTTGGTGCGCGAAATCTGATCGATCTCCTTGATCGTCTCCTGCGTGTTTTCGATGGACTCGATCAGGTCCTGCCGCTGCGTGGTCAGGAAGCTGTGCCGCTCGGCGGTTTCCTTGTACTCATCAAGCGCCATCATGTTTACCGGGCCCATCTGCTCGAGCCGCTCACGCAACCCGCGGCACGTCACTTCCTCGGCAGCCAGTTCCTCGCCGGCTAGACGCGCAATCTCCGCGTCGGCGCGGAGCACTTGTGCTTCGACATTCACCTCGGCCAGGCAGCTCGCCTCAAGGTGCTCCAGGTCCGAGCGCAGTTTGGCAAGCTCGCTCGAAAGCGTTGCGCGATCTTCGCGCAACTGATCCAGCGCCGCACGCTCGCTACGGAGCTGCGTCTCAAGCTCGGCCAACTGCAGTCGCAGCGCCTGCGCCTGCTCGGCAATTGTCTGCGCCATGGCCAGCGCTCGCGTCTGTACTAGCCCAAGTTCCGCAAGGCTCTTCACAAGTTCAGCGTTTTCGTTGATGCGCTGCTCGCGTTCCATCGTCGCGGCTGTGCGCTGCTGTTCGATCGTCTGCACGCGCCGCTCCAGGTCGCCGAACAGCCGGTCGATGCGCTGGAAAGCCGCTTCTGCACCGCGACGGCGCTCTTCCAGCCCCGCCAGCTCGGCGGTCATCTGCGCCGCTTCCTGCTGCAGCAGCTCGCGCTTCTGCCGCAGAATCTCCAACTGCGCCTGCTGCGTATTCTGGTTGCTTTCCGCCTGCTCGTGTTCGGACTCAAGCCGCGCGGCTTCTTCGCGCTTTTCCGCAATCGATTGCCGCTTGGCCTCGCTTGCATCTTTATTGCGCGCTGCTTGCGATTGCCACTCCTGCAGGCGCCGCTCAATGCGCTGCGTTTCAGCCTCCATCTGTTTCAAGGCAGCGCCGAGGTTGGCCGCCTCGCTCTCGGCTTGCCGCCGCTCCTCGCCGCGGGTTTCAAGTTGCGCCGCCAGCTCTTCAATGGCCCGCGTGAGCGCTTCGGCTTCTTTCTCGGCTTCGACCAACTCCGAATCGAGCCTGGCCAGCCTTCCTTCGGTCTCGCGCAACTCGCGCTTCAGTGCCAGCGGACCTTCGCTCGCAGGCTTGCCGCCGGTCACCGTTGAGCGATGGAAGCACTCGCCCTCTGGCGTGAGGAAATACGCGTGTGTGTAACGCAAAGCCAGGCGCTGCGCATCGATAGCGTTGTCAGCCAGGTATCCATGCCGCAGCTTGGGCAGCACAGCCTCGAGCGACCGACCGAATCCGTTCAGCACCTTAATGGCATCTCGCAGCGGGGTTAGTCCCGGCTCGTTGACCGGCCCCTCGCCGGTGTCAAAGAGCACGCCCTGCGCGTCGGAGTGCACGAGGAACGTGGCGCGGCCGTCGCTGGTCTTCAACACGCGCACGCCTTCTTCCGCTGCGCCCCAATTCTCTACGACCACGTAGTTCAGCTCTTCACGCAGGAATTCGTCCACGACGCCTTCGTGCTCGCCGCTGACTTCAACAAAGTCCGCCAGTGTGCCCACCGGGGCTACCGATGGCCCCAGCGCCCCCGGCTTGAGCAAGCGCCGCACGCTGTCAGTCGCGTAGCCATGATTGCGGATCAGCGCATTGAGCGAGTCGCGCCGCCCGGCCAAAGCTGCTTGTTCGCCGCGCAGCTGGTTGGCCTGAGCGCGCCGCGCCCCTTCATCGGTCCGCTTGCTTTGCGCAGACTCGCGCAGCGCGGCAATTTCTTCTTCCAGGCGCTTCACCGTTGCGTCTGAGGCGCCAAATCGCAGTCGCGACTCCGCACTTTGAACGCCGAGATTCTCCTGCTCGATGTGCGCCTGTCCCATCTCGCCTTCGAGCCGCTCCGCCTCGCGCTCCAGCGCAAACAGGCTTTCTTCGCCCTGAACGATCGAATTACGCGCGTTGGCGGCCAGCGTCAGCAGGTGCATGGCGTTGCGTCGCCCTGCTTCAAGGTCGCGCTCTGCGCTGTAGACTTCCTCCGCCGCGGCGCGCGCTTCGTGTTGCCGCGCCTCCACTTTCTCGCGGAACTGGTGCGCTTCGCCGGCCGCGGTCTCAAGGAAACTTTTTTGTTGCGCGCGCTCCTCTTCGATCCCAGCCATCTGCGTACGCGTCTGCTCAAGTTCCGCGCCTGACGCTGAAATGCGCGCTTCCAATTCGCTTACGCGCTCCGTGTTGCTGCGCTCCCGCGCTTTGCCCCGCTCCAGTTCAACCGCGGCTTCGCTGGCCTGGGTTCGAGCGGCTTCGCCCTCGTGCTCCAGCTCATACCCGCGTTCGGTTAACGTATGCTGGCTTGCTTCGCGCTGGGTTACGGCTTCCACCGAACCGTGAATTCGCTGAGTCAGCGATGCAATTTCCTGTTCCAGCCGCGCCTGGTCCGCGTCCATTGAGGCCATGCGGCTGGCCAGCACCACGCGCAAGCGTCCGCGCAACTCCTCACGCACCGCGGCATAGCGCTCGGCTTTTGCCGCCTGCCGCTTCAAGCTGTTCATCTGGCGCGTTACTTCTTCAAAGATGTCGTCGATGCGCGCCAGATTTTGTTTCGCGCTTTCCAGCCGCAGCTCCGCCAGCCGTTTCCTGGTCTTGAAGCGCGTGATGCCGGCGGCTTCTTCGATGATGGCTCTGCGCTCGTAGGGCTTGGAACTCAGCAATTGCCCAATGCGCTCCTGGCCGATGATGGCGTAACTCTCCGGTCCCAGGCCGGTGCCCATGAAGATGTCCTGAATGTCGCGCAGCCGGCAGAGCTTGCCGTTCAGCAGGTATTCGCTCTCGCCCGTGCGGAACAGGCGCCGAGTGATGACGACTTCGCCTTTTTTCGGCGCGCTGTGGAACTTGCGCCGGCGAATCTTGAGCACCACACCCTGCTGCTGACCGGAATTCTGATCCGCGCCGTCGATTTGCGCTTGGGCTGGCGCCGTTTTTTCGCCGGCCTCTTCTTCAATCGTCTGTCCCGGCTGCTCGCTGGCGATGATCTCTTCGGCCTCGGTGGCGCGCTGCCGCCGCACTTCGTCCTCATCCCAGTCCGATGGTCCATCGTGATCGATCTCAACTTCAGGCGTGACCGGGACAGGACCTTCGTAGGCGTCGGGATCGACCATGGTCAGCGTGACTTCCGCCATGCCCAGCGGCCTGCGCTCGCGGGTCCCGGCAAAGATCAGATCCTGCATGTGCGAGCCGCGCAGGGTTTTTGCGCTCTGCTCGCCGAGTACCCAACTCACTCCATCGAGGATGTTCGACTTCCCGCACCCATTCGGCCCCACGACTACGGCGATCCCCGTGCCCGCCACCGTGACTTCAGTACGGTCGCAAAAGCTTTTGAACCCGAGGATATGAATCTTCTTTAATTTCAGCATCTTCTCTCCGACTGGTTTCGGAATCGCCGAGCCCGCTTGCAGAGTTCTGAGTGCGTTCGCCCGAGACTTCGCAAAACACTGCGCAAACGGCAAAATACGCCGCTTCTCATAAGACTCTACGGACGCGGAACGGCAGGGTCAACGCCGATCAAAGGTGCCAATGTGGATAAGGGGGCTGGAATTCGTGCTCCCGGTGCGGGCCGCGATTGACAGTTGCTTCCAGCGGATTGAAACTCAAGAAACTGGTCCCAATTCTTCACTGATCGGCCTGCCATGAATCGATTTCTCCGCATTGTGTTTCTTGCCGCCATTTTGCAGTTTGCGTCGTCGTTGATTGCGCAGCAGAAGCCGTCGCCCCTGGCTCCGTACATCAAGGAAAGCGCGCCGGTGCTGGTGCTTCAGCACGTGACGCTGATCGACGGAACCGGCTCGGCGCCTCGGCTGGACATGCGCATCGACATTGCGGGCAAAAGAATCATTGCCGTTCAACCCTCCAATCCGTCCATTCCTCTTCCCCCGGATGCGAAGGTTCTCGATCTCACTGGCAAGACAGTCATCCCAGGGCTTGTCGGCATGCACGAGCACATGTTTTATCCCTTACCGGCGCGGCCCGATGCCGGCAACGCGCTTTACGGGGAGATGGCCGACAGCGCGCCGCGCCTTTATCTTGCCGGCGGCGTTACCACGGCGCGCACAGCAGGAAGCGTGGAGCCCTACACCGACCTTGAGCTTAAAAAGCAGATTGACGCCGGACTGATTCCCGGGCCGACGCTCGACGTTACCGGACCTTACCTCGAAGGCAAAGGAACATTCGCTCTTCAGATGCATCAACTCGCCGATGCCGACGACGCTGGGCGTACTGTCGACTACTGGGCTGCGGAAGGCGTTACCTCGTTCAAGGCATACAACTACATCACTTCCGATGAGCTGAAAATGGCCATTCGTCATGCGCATTTTCGCGGGCTCAAAATCACCGGCCATCTCTGCTCCATTGGATTCAGAGACGCCGCGAATATGGGCATCGACAATCTGGAACATGGAATCGTTGTCGACACAGAGTTCTATCCCGGCAAGCAGCCCGATGTTTGTCCGGATGCGGGCGCCGCCGAACGTTATCTGGAAGCGAATGTCAACATTACAGGGCCCGAAGTGACGGGGATGATCCTCGACCTCGTCGCGCACCATGTGGCCGTTACGTCGACGCTGGCGATTCTGGAAACATTTATTCCGAACCGGCCGCCGCTGGCATTTGAGAATCCGGAGTTGAAGGCCATCACACCGGAAGGCGTCAGAAGCTATCTGGCAACGCGCGCGCGCCTGGCCGAGCGAGCAGCAAATCCCAACGCGCTCGAGCGCGGCGCCGAGCCGAAGATTTTGAAGACGGAAATGCAATTTGAACGTGAATTTGTGGCAGCCGGCGGACTGCTTATGGCCGGATGCGACCCCACTGGATACGGCGGCGTTGTTCCCGGCTTTGGCGATCAGCGCAATATCGAGCTGTTGGTTGAAGCGGGATTCCCGCCCGTCCAGGCAATCCAGATCGCAACTCTGAATGGCGCGAAATACATGGGCAAAGATGCGAGCATCGGATCCATCGCACCCGGCAAGACCGCCGACTTGGTGGTGCTCGGCGCGAATCCAGCGGAGAACATCGCCAACATTGAAAAAGTCGAAACCGTCTTCAAGGATGGCGTGGGGTACGATCCCGCGAAATTGATTCAATCGGTCACGGGCCTTGTGGGTCTGCGGTAAGAGAGCGTTGCGCGACGCTCAAACCGGAGTCTGCGGGGCGAGTCGTCTCCTCGCAGTTGTTCCGGTCATCCCGGCAGAGATAAACTGGTTTCACCATCGCCTTGGGCTCAGCTTCGTCCTGCGAGCCTTCTTTCCGCAACGCTGAAGCCATAGATTTCGACTACAGGCCTTGGAACCCTAAGGAGAAACGCAATGTCTGAACGCGAGACACAGAATCCCGGACCGCCAATTGTTGATGATCAGAACGCGATGCTGAGCGAGTCGAAGCCCGGCGAAGCCAAATGCCCCTTCTCAGGCAACCAGCTCACGCACACAACGGCGGGAGCCAAGGGCAACAACGACTGGTGGCCAGAGCAGCTTAACCTGGGGATTCTGCATCAGCAGTCCTCGCTCTCGAATCCGATGGGCGAGAAATTTGATTACGCCAAGGAGTTCAAGACCCTCGATCTCGATTCCGTAGTCAAGGATCTCCGCGCGCTGATGACCGACTCGCAGGAATGGTGGCCGGCAGACTTCGGCCACTATGGTCCGCTCTTCATCCGCATGGCCTGGCACTCCGCGGGCACCTACCGCATTCACGATGGACGCGGCGGCGGTGGCCGTGGCGCGCAGCGATTTGCTCCGCTCAACAGTTGGCCCGACAATGTGAACCTCGACAAGGCGCGCCGCCTGCTTTGGCCCATCAAGCAGAAGTATGGCCGCAAAATTTCATGGGCCGACCTGATGATCCTCGCCGGCAATGTGGCGCTCGAGTCGATGGGCTTCAAGACCTTCGGCTTTGGCGGGGGCCGCGCCGATATCTGGGAGCCGGAAGAAGACATTTATTGGGGACCTGAGACCAAGTGGCTGGGAGATGAGCGCTACAAGGGCGATCGGCAGCTTGAAAATCCTCTCGGCGCGGTGCAGATGGGCCTGATTTATGTGAACCCCGAGGGCCCCAACGGCAATCCCGATCCGATCGCGGCGGCGCGCGACATCCGCGAAACATTCGCACGCATGGCGATGAATGATGAGGAGACAGTTGCCCTGATCGCCGGTGGACACACATTCGGCAAGACGCATGGCGCTGCCGATCCGGTGAAATATGTCGGCCGCGAGCCGGAGGGCGCGGGTATTGAAGAGCAGGGCCTGGGCTGGAAAAGCAGCTATGGCAGCGGCAATGGAGGAGCGACCATCAGCAGCGGCCTTGAAGTTACATGGACCACAACGCCGACGAAGTGGAGCAATAACTTTTTCATCAATTTATTTGGGTACGAGTGGGAGCTGACGAAGAGCCCGGCGGGCGCGAACCAGTGGAAGCCCAAGGGCGACGAAGGGGCCGGGACCGTTCCGGACGCGCACGATCCGAAGAAAAGCCACGCGCCGACGATGCTGACCACCGATTTGTCGTTGCGGTTTGATCCGGCGTACGAAAAAATCTCGCGGCGCTTTTTGCAGCACCCGGAGGAGTTCGCGGATGCGTTTGCCCGCGCGTGGTTCAAGCTCACGCATCGTGATATGGGGCCGCGCGCGCGCTACCTCGGTCCGTTGGTGCCTAAGGAAGAGTTGATCTGGCAGGATCCGATTCCCGCAGTTGATCATCCGCTGATCGATGCCAAGGACATTGAGGCTCTTTCGGTAAAGATTCTCGCGGCTGGCCTCACCATTTCGCAGCTCGTGACCACCGCGTGGGCGTCGGCTGCAACTTTCCGGGGCAGCGACAAGCGCGGCGGTGCGAACGGCGCGCGCATTCGCCTGGAACCGCAAAAGGATTGGGAGGTGAACCAGCCGGCTGAGCTCGCAAAAGTGCTCGCAAAGCTCGAAAGCATCCAGAAGGAATTCAACGCTGCACAAAAAAGCGGAAAGAAGGTCTCGCTGGCCGATCTGATCGTTCTTGGCGGGTGCGCGGCGGTTGACGCGGCTGCAAAGAAAGCGGGCCACAACGTGAAGGTGGGATTTGCGCCGGGGCGGACTGACGCTTCGCAGGAGCAAACCGATGTGGCTTCGTTCGCGGTGCTCGAGCCTAGAGCCGACGGCTTCCGCAATTACGTGCGCAAGGGAATGGAGAGCTGTGCCGCCGAATTGCTGCTCGACAAGGCGCAATTGCTCACGCTCACCGCTCCTGAGATGACCGTGCTCATCGGCGGCATGAGAGTCGCTGGGCGCGAACTTTGGCGGGTCTCAGCTCGGCGTCTTCACCAAGCGGCCCGGATCATTGACGAACGATTTCTTCATCAATCTCCTGGACATGAATACAAAATGGCAAAAATCGGGCAAGTCGAACGGCGAATTGGAAGGCCGTGATCGCAAGACAGGCCAGCTCAAATGGACGGGCAGTGTCGTCGATCTGGTCTTTGGTTCCAACTCGCAGCTTCGCGCACTGGCAGAAGTCTATGCCGCGAGCGATGCGGAGAAGGCTTTTGTCGAGGCTTTCGTGGCCGCCTGGACCAAGGTGATGAACCTCGATCGCTTCGACCTTGCCTGATTTCATGTTGCGCTTCTGCGCTGAAGGCCCGTCCGATTTGGATGGGCCTTCGCTTTCTGCTTCGGCGTTGCGCCGAGTGATAAAATCGATCAGTGCCGGGTCCTACGCGACGTAATCCCGCCAACCCCGCCAGGTCCGGAAGGAAGCAACGGTAACGGGCTCGTACGTGTGCAGTAGGTCACCCGGTACATTTATGTTCTGTGAAGAAGTGAACGAGTGAATGAGTGAAAACTACCCGCGTGTCTACCCACCGTGGGTCCGTCCTGGGCAAAGCCCGGATGGTTGCTAGGAGAAATGCATTGAGCCTTACCGTTCGCCCCATCGTGGGCCGGCGCGCCAAAATCACGGCGCTCGGAACCTACGTCCCGCCCGATGTGATCACCAATAAAGACCTTGAAAAATTAGTTGAAACCAGCGACCAGTGGATCATGGAGCGCACGGGGATACGCGAACGGCACAAGCTTGCTGCCGGGCTGGGCGTGAGCGACATGTGCACCGAGGCGGCGAAGAGATGTCTCGCTGCGCGCGGCATCGCTGCGACTGAAGTGGAGGCTATCCTCGTAGGCACGGTCACGC
Organism: uncultured Acidobacteriaceae bacterium; assembly: GCA_963796785.1. Lineage (GTDB taxonomy): Bacteria > Acidobacteriota > Terriglobia > Terriglobales > Acidobacteriaceae > Telmatobacter. The sequence continues at coordinate 645,967 of CAWCMW010000002.1, forward strand.
CCGACATGATGTTTCCCTCGACCGCCTGCCTGGTGCAGGACAAGATCGGCGCGAAGGGCGCGTGGGGCTTCGACGTTTCGGCGGGATGCTCGGGCTTTGTGTTTGCTCTGCAGGCCGGCGTCAAGCTGGTGGAGAGCGGCGCACACTCCAAGGTGCTGGTGATCGGGGCGGATGCCAATACGCGCATGACCGACTACACCGACCGCACCACCTGCGTTCTCTTCGGGGATGGCAGCGGGGCCGTGCTGGTTGAGCCCTGCGAAGAGGGTGAGATCGGCTTCATCGACTTTGTGCATGAGGTGGACGGCTCAGGCGGAGTCTCGCTCAACCTGAAAGGCGGCGGCAGCCTGAACCCGTCGACGCACGAGACCGTCGACAAGAAGTGGCATACCATTTTTCAGGACGGCCCGGCGGTGTTCAAGTTCGCGGTACGCAAGATGGCCGAGACCACCGCGAAGGTGCTGGAGCGCAACGGCGTTACTGGCGCGGACCTGGGCTGCTTTATTCCTCACCAAGCCAACAAAAGAATCATCATGGCCACGGCGGAGCGGCTGAAGATGCCGGAGGATCGCGTGATTATCAATATCGAAAAGTATGGCAACACCTCGTCAGGCACGATTCCGCTGGCCATGGAAACGGCAATCGAGGAAGGGAAGCTGAAGAAGGGCGACCTGGTGCTGCTGGGAGCGATGGGCGCGGGGTTCACGGTGGGAGCGGCGCTGCTGCGCTGGGAGATCTGAAAAACAGCCTCTAGCTTTTAGCCATTAGCTCGCGCTGGTCGCGCGATTGAACGCGTGCTGAACTGGGCAATGCTTCCATAACACCGCCGAAAAGACGCGGCTGAAAGCACGAAAACCGAAAAGCCAGAAGCCAGCAGGTAGAAGCCGGGGGCTGATCGGGCATATACTGTGCTCCACAAATGCCGGACTTGCCGGATTCCGGCGCCGGCTGGAAGATCAGAAGCGGAGGGCGACCATGGATGTGGCAATGACCGCCAGAAAAGGAAGAATCTCCCGGGCGTTGCGCGAGCAAGCCGAGGAGGGACTGGAACGGATGGGCCGCATTCTGGGCCGCACGGCGCATGCCAGCGTCACCTTTTCCACCCAGCGGCATATCCACATCGTGGAAGTGACTGTGCAGGCGCGCTTGCAGCGATTTGCCGCGACGGGCAAAGCCGATACGCCGCTGGCCGCGCTCCGTGAAGCCATCGAACACGCTGAGAATCAGGCTCACCGGTTCCGCGATCGCCGCCTTGAGTCGAAGCGCCTTCCCAAAGGCGAGAAGGTGCTGACGGCGCCGCCGGTTACGCGCTCGAAAGCACGCGCGCAGGAGCCGGACGGCGATGGCACTGAGTCGGGATCGGCGCGTCTGGCCAAGAAAGCGCGGACGTCGATCGCGGTGCATTCTTTTCCCGCGCAGGCTACGGTTGTCGAACCACACATCGTCAAGAGCGGCGAAGCCATCGCGCTCAAGCCCATGACCATCGAGGAAGCGGTGAAGGAGACCGAATTTCGCGACCGCGATCTACTCATCTTCCGCACTGCGTCGGGAGACACATTTGTTCTCCATCGCCGGCGCGACGGCCAGATGGAATTGGTCGAGCTTCCCTAATTCACGGTTTCTCGTTTGCCGATCGTGCTCTCGCATTCGATCTTTCGCTGTCGCGCTGAGGACTTGCGTCTCGGCGGTTTCGGCCTTCCGTTTTGAGATTGGCCCCACGATGCGGTGATTTCAACAAATGAGCCGAAAACGACGAGAGAATGTCGCGCAAACTGTGCACAGTGCTGGACTTTGGTTGCACACCCTGACCGATTTTGGGGATGGTGGCCAAATCATTGGCTTTATAGGATTTAATCTATGGTGAACTCTTCCTCCGGCACCGGTTCATTGCCCGAAGGCAAGCCCTTGCAGACGGGTCCGGCAAAGCCAAAGGAAGCCAGCCGGTTGAATCTATCTGAAAATACGAATCCCGATGCACAGCGCGAGGTGCTCGACGGCCTGCCGGTGCTGGTGTTTCTGGAGCGCGAGGGGAAGATCGTTTTTGCCAACGCCGAAGCGCGTCGAACTCTAGGTTCGACTGAGGGCGAGTGGATGCCTCGCCCGGTCGAAGAAGTTCTGTGGGGGCTTTTCCCCGGCACAGCGGAGCCGCAGACACTTTTGACGGGCACGGAGCGCAGCAGTCCGTTCCACGCCACACTTCCCGACAAGAACGGGCACCTCATTCCCGTTGAAGGAACCTACAGCATTCTCCATCCCGAACTGCGCGAGGCCGTGATTGTGGCCCACCCCAGCGAGCGTGAGCGCGCGCCCCGGTCGCGGTTGATGGAGGACGTTCTGGCCAGCCTTCCCGAGGCCGTGGCAATCGAGCACCAGAATCACGTGCTGTACGCCAATCCTGCGTTTACGCGGATGTTCGGTTACAACGCGGAGGAGGCGAGCGGCGGCAGCCTGCGCGACTTGATTTTGCCCGAGACCCGGCTCAACGAGAACGCTTCGCTGCTCAAAGCCGTCGACGATCATGGCTTTGCAACGGCGGAAACTGTGCGCAGCAACAAGTCGGGTGAACTGGTGGACGTGAGCCTGCAGATTGCTCCGTTGCTCGTGGACGGCGCCAAGGTCGGATACGTTTTCACCTTCCGCGATATTGGCGAGCACAAGGAGACGGAAAAGAAACTGGAGCACGACGCCATGCACGACGTGCTGACCGGATTGCCGAACCGGGCGCTGTTTCTTGACCACGTGAACTTGACACTCAGCCGCCGGTTGCGCGATCCCGGCCTGGGTTGCGGGGTCCTCTACGTGGATCTCGATGAATTCAAGCAGGTCAATGACAGCCTTGGCCATGCCGCCGGCGATGCTCTGCTCATTGCTGTTTCCAGCCGCCTGCGCGCTTGCCTGCGTCCCCAGGACTCCGCTGCGCGCCTGGGCGGCGACGAGTTTGCCGTACTGGTTGAGAACATTGTCTCCCCCTACGATCTTGAGGTGGTGGCGAGCCGCATCCTGCAGGAGATGGAGAGGCCCTTCGAGATTTTTGGCCGCGATGTTCATGCCGGCGCCAGCATCGGCGCTGCCGTCGCTGGTCCAGATCACCTGACCTCTGACCTTCTGCTCCGCGATGCGGATTTTGCCATGTATCGCGCAAAACAGGCTGGTGGAGACCGCTACGAAATCTTCGACAAGCACCTCGAGATTTCCGTCACCACCCATCAGGAGCGGGAGCGCGAACTGCGAACGGCGGTGAACAAGCGCCAGTATGTCTTTCAGTATCAGCCGATCTACCGCCTGGTGGGCGGCATGATTGAGGGATTCGAGTCGCTTCTAAGCCTGCGCCGGGCCGACGGCATCGTGGATAACTTCAGCGATTTATTGGCCGTGGCCGAGGACGGCGCCCTTTCGATGATGATGGGGCGCGAGGCGCTTGATGCGGCGTGCGCCGAGCTACGCGTCTTGAGCGACCGCCTGCCCGAGCAGGATCTGATTCTGACCGTCAACCTGACGCATCGCCAGCTTTATCATCCCGACCTTATCGGGCAATTAATGAAAGCTCTCGCGGCGAGCGGCGCTGATCCTTCGCGTCTTTTTTTTGAAGCGCCGGAGAGCGCATTCAATGAGGACCCGGACTCGGCGGTGGCCATTCTGCAACGCCTCGCCGATTGGCAGGTGCGCGTGGCGATTGATGATTTTGGAGGCAGCCTCGCGCCTTTGAATCACCTCGTTCACCTTCCCGTGGGCATGGTGAAACTTTCCCCCAGGCTCACTGCGGCCGCACTTTCATCGGGCCGGCAGTTGGCCGTGCTGGAGTCGCTGATTCGCCTTTGCAATACGCTGGGTCTGCAGTTGGTCGCGCAGGGAATCGAAACTCAGCAGCAGCTTGCGGCGCTCTCCCGCATGGGATGCGCGCTGGGCCAGGGCCCGCTGTTTTCGCAGCCCCTTGACGCGGAGCGCGCACTCGCGCTGGCCGAAGCTGGTTACTGGGCGGTCGCGCCGGGATTGTGACTTCGCTCATGATTGGCCCCTCGGCCATTTTTTACGGGTTTGATTTCCGGTGTAGCATTGAAACCAATGATGCCCAAGAAACCCTCGCGCCGCGCTCCAACATCGCAAGCATCGACGCGCAAACCAAAATCCGCAGGCAAGCCCGCGAAGCAGCTCATCATCCTCACAGGAATCTCCGGTGCGGGCAAGGCTTCTGCGCTCAAGGCGTTTGAAGATCTGGGATTCCACTGCGTCGACAATTTGCCGCTGGAGCTGCTGCCCCAATTCGCCGGGATCGTTGGCAAGTCCACGGAGGTGGAGCGCGCCGCCATCGTGATGGATGTTCGCGAAGGCGCTACCCTCGACCGCCTGCCGGAAATCCTCAAGAGCATCAAGAAGCTGCTCCAGATTCGCGTTGTTTATCTCGACGCTCAGGACGCCGTGCTCGTTCGGCGCTATTCCGAGACGCGCCGCCCGCACCCGCTCGGACAATCGGAGACAGTCTGGCGTTCCATTGTCGAGGAGCGCCAGTTGCTCGATCCTATTCGCAACGTTGCCGATACGCTGATTGACACTTCCAACTTCAACGTCCACGAGCTACGCGCCGACATCCACGCCCGTTTCGGCCACGAGAAGCAGACCAAGCGATTGCTCGTCTCCTGCTTGAGTTTTGGTTTCAAGAACGGCGTGCCGCTCGATGCGGACATGGTCTTCGATGTGCGGTTCCTGCCCAATCCGCACTTCGTTCCGGAATTTCGCAAAAAGACCGGCCTCGATCCCAAAGTCGCCGCCTACGTTCGCGGATTTCCGCAGACGCGGGAGTTCCTGAATCGCGTGACCAAGCTCATGCTCTATTTGCTGCCGCACTATGTTGAGGAAGGGAAGAGCTACCTGACAATCGGCTTTGGCTGCACGGGCGGTCAGCATCGCAGCGTGATGATGGCCGAAGAACTTGGCAAACGGCTCCACAAAGCCGGCTACCAGGTGAAGGCCCTGCATCGCGACATCGTGCGGTAGAGTTCTGGTTTCGATCAGTTTTTTGGGTCTGATCGGCGGGCCGGCAGTTCATCAAGCCATCGGCTCAGCGCGTCCTCAGTTTGCTTGTAGACGTCTCCAGCGGGATTGATCCGTACGAGCATTTTTTGTTCGGCGATTTTCTCGTAAGCCCGCGGCACCTGCGCCGCACCTGCCGCATCTGCCCGCTCAAACCAGAGCACAGGAACCCGAACCGCTGCCGCCGCTGCATCGAGGTCGTAGCGGTCCCGCAGCAGCAAACGCGCTGGGACCATCCGTGCACGGGCATCGTCGAAGATCGCTGCCATCGGATCGGCCATCGGAGAATCCATGATCACGCCGGCGAGCTCCGGATGCTCCGCGGCAATTTCGAGAGCAAGATTCGCGCCGAGGCTTGTCCCGTTCAGTACGATCATTCGGGCGTCGATGTGCCGGGTGCTCGTGAGATATTGAAGCGCCCATTCTGCGTCCTGGCGCCAATTTTGCTCGCTGGGCCGAGCAAACTGGCTTTGGCCGTAGCCGCGATAGTCAAAGGCAAGCACGTTCACGCCTGCCGCGTGCAGCCGCGCCACCGCGTCCACAGTGTTCCCAATGTTGCCGTCCTGCCCGTGCAGATAAATCACGGTGAGCCGTTCCAGCCCAGTTCCTTGCGCCGCGGGAATCCACCAGCCCTTGAGACGATTCGCGCCCGTGTCCGTTGCGGCAAAAGCCACCGGATCGAAAGCCAGGCCTGCGCTGGCCGGGGTTTTCATCACAACCGCCGCCGGATGATAGAGCAACTGCCAGCTCCCTTGCCAGAAAAGCAGGCACAATACGAGCCAGCCGCAAGCGGCCGCGGTCGCTATCGTTCCGCAGACCGCTGCTAGCAGCCATCGGCCCGAGACAAGCTGCGGCTTCGCGTGGTCAGCGCCGTTTTCACGCGGCCCGCTGGCCGGCGGCTTTCGCGGCACAACTTGCAGTTGGGTTTTCCTGGGCGACATGATTCCGAATCCCGCCACGTCCGCTCGAACTTGCGGAACCACTTCCATCCTAATTGTCGCCGGCGCAAACCTCGCATTGGGCAGCGGTGTATATTGCTCCTTGGTGTCAACGAATTCATCATTTGGAAGCGACTTAGATGGCAACCGCAAGTCATGAAGCAACAATGCCGGGGGCGAATGAGGTTCTCCTTGTTACCAGTGGCGATCTGCGCCTCTCCGCGAACCAGGTCTGTTGGCCCGCACAACGCGACATGGAAGAAAAACTCAGCGCCGCGTTTGCGCAAAAGGGCGTCAAGTTGGTTCGTGCGCACGCTTACGACGAGAAACTGGAGCACGGCTTCATCTCTTCGCAGCGCCAGGGTATGGACGTATTCATGAGAATTCATCCCCAAGCCCGCCTGGTCTTTGCGACAGCGGCCTGGCAGTACAGCCATCATGTTCTCCCCGGCCTGCGCTCGCATCAGGGGCCAATTCTCACCGTGGCCAACTGGTCAGGCCAGTGGCCGGGGCTGGTCGGCCTGCTCAATCTGAATGGCTCGCTCGTCAAGGCAGGAAAGCCGTTTTCGTCGATCTGGAGCAAGGACTTCAGCGACGCTTATTTTGAGAACGTGCTCGACGAATGGCTCCGCGACGGCAAGATTAAACACGATCTCTCTCACGTTCATCCGTTCGACAAAAGCAAGCTGCCCGCGGCCAGCGCGCAACTGGGCGCGCAACTCGCCGCCGAGTTGAGGCGCCGCAAAGCCATCATGGGCGTCTTCGATGAAGGGTGCATGGGCATGTACAACGCCATCATCGACGATGAGTTGCTGAACCCTGCCGGAATCTTCAAGGAGCGGCTGAGCCAGTCTGCTCTTGTCGCCAAGATGCGCACGGTCGGCGACGCTGAGGCGCGAGCCGTGTATCAGTGGCTCGTCGACAAGGGCGTCAAGTTCGCGTTCGGTAAGGATGCCGCGACTGAGCTGACTCTCGAACAGGTGCTTGAGCAATGCCGGATGTACATTGCGTCGGTCCGCATCGCCCACGAGTTCGGCTGCGACGCGATCGGCATCCAGTATCAACAGGGGCTCAAGGATATGGTGCCCGCATCGGATCTGGCTGAAGGCATGTTGAACAATGCCGATCGCCCGCCGGTCTATGCGGAAGGAACCACAAACGAGCTCTATGCCGGTGGTCCGCTTCCGCATTTCAACGAAGTGGACGAATGCGCCGGCGTCGACGCGCTGGTCACCAATCTTTGCTGGAAAGCGCTCGGCTTCGACCCGTCGACGACGCTCCACGATGTGCGTTGGGGCGAGCACTACAAGGGTCCAGGTTCCAACGGCGAGATTGACGCATTCGTCTGGCTCTTGCAGATCTCCGGCGCCGCTCCGGCCAATCATTTTGTTGGGGGCTACGCAGGCGCCACGAGCGAGCGGCAACCCTCGATGTACTTCCCGCTCGGCGGCGGATCGCTCAAGGGTGTCGGGAAACCTGGCGAAATTGTCTGGAGCCGCGTCTTCGTCGAGGGTGGCGCGCTACACGCCGACCTGGGCCGCGGCACCGTTGTGAGTTTGCCGGCTAAGGAAACCGAGCGCCGCTGGCGCGAAACAACGATTCAATGGCCCATCGTTCATGCAATCCTGCACGGCGTGAGCCAGAATCAGATGATGGCTCGCCACCGCGCCAACCACCTGAACGTGGCGTACGCGCCTTCAGTAGAAGCTGCGGACAAAGCCCTGGCAACCAAAGCCGCTATGCTCGCCGAACTTGGCGTCCAGGTTCATCTCTGCGGCGTGACGCAGTAAGTCGTCAATTCTGGATCTGCTCTGCCGCCATCTCTCGCGCCGCCGGGATGATGCCCATCTCCTGATAAATCGGCCGCACCACGCGCCGCAAGGCCGGCAGTTGCGTCACGAACCACGCCGCACCCAAGAGCACCACAAGCCCATTGAGAATGACTGTCCACTGCGCGCCCGTTATTGCGGGCCCTCCAATGACCCACATCGGCGTGGGCGGAATAGCATGCGCCAGCGTTCCCGCCAGCAGGCTGCCGAACGGCGCCATACCCATGAAGGCCATGGTGTAGTAGCTCATCACGCGCCCCCGTTTGTCTTCGCTCACAAGGGTCTGGATAATCGTGTTGCTCGCCGCCATTCCCTGCATCATTCCTGCGCCCGCAACCGCGACCGTCAGCATCGAGAGCCAGAAAACGTGCGACAACCCGAACCCGATCAAACCCAGTCCGAACACTGCGGCGGCAATCGGAATCATGCGGATCAATCCGCGAACGCTTTTGCGCGCCGCAAGCGACAGTGCGGAGATCAGTGCGCCCACGCCCATGGCGCCCATCAGGAAGCCCAGAGTGTGCGGACCGCCTTGCAATACTTTCGCCGCAAAAATCGGCATCAGCACCACAAACGGCATGCCCATCAGGCTGACCACGGCAAACAGCGTGAGAATGGAGCGGATGGGCATGAATCCCGAGACATAACTCCAGCCTTCTTTCAACTCACTCAGCATCGATGTGGCCGCGCGCCGCATGGCCGCGGCATTCAACTGCATCATCAGCAGCGACGCGATCACCGCGATATAGCTGATGCCATCAATCAGAAAGCACCAGCCTTCGCTCGTTGCCGCAATCAACATTCCAGCCAGCGACGGCCCGATCAAGCGCGCCAGGTTCACCATCGATGAATTAATCGCGATGGCGTTGCCCAAATCGGCCCGGTCGTCCAACATCTCCACCATGAACGCCTGACGCCCCGGCATGTCGAACGCATTGATGATGCCCTGCATCACGCTGAGGAACAGAATGAGGCCAATGGTGATGTGCCCGGAGAGGGTGAGCGCGGCCAGCGCAAACGACTGAATCATGGCCAGCGATTGCGTCCACACCAGCACGCGCCGACGGTTCAGCCGGTCTACCCAAACTCCCGCGAAGGGAGCGAAGAGGAACGTAGGAATCTGTCCCGCGAAGCTCACAGTGCCTAAGAGCAGCGCTGAGCCCGTCAGCCGGTACACCAGCCATGAAGTCGCGATTCGCGTCATCCAGCTGCCTATCAGCGAGATGGTTTGGCCGCCGAAAAATAGTCTGAAATTGCGATGCCGCAGCGCGCGCCATACGTGCGATGCGCCACCCCCTGTGTTCGTTCGGTCCGGGACCTGGAGATCGGTTGTGGAAGTGCGGCCCGGCTCTTCGCTTCCGCTCAAGAAGGTTTCCTCATGCGCCGCTTCCTCGATTCGCAGCGAAGAAGCAAGGCTCTGTATCTACTTTAATGGTTGCCAAAGATCGGGCGCGCGATGCTCCCTCAATTCTGGATTGCATGGTCCGCAGCGATATTCACGCCGCTCCATGCTTTTTGCGCAGTCCAGGGTTCTGGCGGCGCGCTCCAGAACTCGTCACTTGCGGCGAGGCCGAGCGGCAGCCACGCGGCAGCGCAAAAGTAGCAGCTCCCAGTGGATACGTAGTTTTCTCCGAGCGCCGGTTGGTGACCGGCGAATCCGATCGTGAGCCAACCCTTGCTGTCGAAAGTGCCCGGCGCTTCAATCATCCGCGTCATCACGGCGGTCATTGCGCAACGCACCTGCGCAGGAGAGACGCCCTCTGGCAGGTCGCGCCGCCACGCCATCTCGGCAAGGTGGTGCAACGTTCCGAAGCGGTAACTCAACGAGCGTCCGATTGGCGGGATCGTGCCCTCAGGGCTGATGAGCCGTTCCTGAACCGCCGCATAACGCCTTGCCCGCTCCTCCACCGTTTTGCGCAAAAAGGCCCATCGATCCGTGATGGTCTGCGCGGCATCCAAAATGCTCAACAGCATCGGGTGGATCACAAAACTATTAAGATAATCCCAGCGGAAATCGGGTCCATCACCGTACGCTCCGTCGCCTTTGTACCACTCCTGCACTTGCCTCAGGGCGAAATCGATGCGCACCGTGTCCCACGGCTGCCCATATTTACAGAAGAAAGCTTCGATCATCGCGCTGAACAGCAGCCAGTTGTTGAAGCCCGGCTGCAGGTTGCGCGTTTTCACGAGCGCTGCTACGAGGTTATCCTTGCTGGCCGAATCGAGCTTGGTCCACAATTCATCGGGCGCGCGTGCAATGGCCAGGGCAAGAACCCCTGCGTCCACCAGCGACTGCTGATTGGTGCCGAAGTTCAACGCATCAGGCGATTGAGGATCGGTGCCGTGGCGGATCGCCAGCCGCGCCCACTCACGATAGCGGTTGCGCAGTGCTTCTTCGGCAGGATCGTTGCCCGGCTCAGCATCGAGCCACGGCGCCAATCCCGACAGCAGCCGCGCGACGGCTTCAAGATGCGTTGACTCCCTTCGCGCCTCCATTCCTGGAGCGGTCTCCACCGGCATGGTTGCGCGTAATTTCTGTTGGCTGGCTGCCTCGAGCACCGGCTGCGAGACGCGCTCCACAATGGCGAGCCACTTCGCGCGGTCATCGAGACCGGATGCGGTTGGCTCTGTCCGTGCGCTGTGCGCCTCGCCCCGCGCAGCCCTGGCTGCCAGCAGAGGCGCCGAAGCCAGCACTGCGCTTTTCAGAAAATTTCGCCGCGTTGCTTTCAAATTCACTGGTTCACGCTTTCGCCGCCATCGTCGCAATCGCTTCCGCGGCCGCGAGATTCTGCATCAATTTATCGGGGACGTTGTGGCGGCTGCGGAGATAATCCGCTGAGTTATAAGAAATCCAGGCTTTTCCGGATTCGTCTTCCCACACAAGAATCTTCAGAGGCAGATCGATCGCAATGCTTGGCGCAGCCAGCATGACCGGCGTCCCTGCTTTCGGGCTGCCAAAGATCAGCAGTTTTGTGGGGCGCATCTTCATTCCGGCTTTTTCCGCTTCGCCGCTGTGATCGACGAGCGCAAAAAGGGTGACGCCCTTCGCCGCAAGAATTCCGCGAATCTTTTCGACCGTTTCATCAACCGTATGATGGCTGGGGATGTCGACGATTCCTTGACCGCTCATATCGAAATGATACGTGAAACTCTCGTCTGCCAATGAGACATCAAGGCGCAATCCGCTTTCCGCGAGGCAAGCGCGCTGGACATGCCCGTCCACTCTCTCTTTACTCTATGAAGACGGCCTGCGTTTTGTGCGATATTGCTCGGGCATGTCCTCCGATAACAGCGGACAATTGGATTAGAAGTTTTTACTTTGGAAGCGGGACTTTATTGATGGTTTCTCCCAGTGCGAACAATCTACGCGGGCTCTTGCAGTCGGTTTTTGGTTTTGCCGGTTTCCGTGCCAATCAGGAGCAGGTATGCGAAGCGGCGATCGAGGGGCGCGACCTTTTGCTGGTGATGCCCACGGGGGCAGGAAAATCGCTCTGTTATCAGTTGCCTGCCATCGCGCGCGGAGGAACTGCGCTGGTAATCTCGCCCTTGATTTCACTGATGGAAGACCAGGCGGCGAAGCTGGCGACGCTCGGTCTTCGGGTGGCGCGAATCCACTCTGGCATGGACCGCGGCGCGGCCCGCGAGGCTTGTACGGAATACCTGGAGGGCGGGCTACAGTTTCTTTTTATCGCACCTGAGCGGCTGCGAGTGCCCGGATTTCCCGAAATGCTGGCCAAGCGCAAACTGGCGCTCATTGCCATTGACGAGGCGCATTGCATCTCGCAATGGGGACATGATTTCCGGCCCGACTACCGAATGCTGGGCCAGTATCTGCCCGGGTTTCGCAGTTCTTCCAATCCCGCGCCGGTGATCGCGCTAACCGCAACAGCCACGCCCGCGGTGCAGGCGGACATCCTGGCGCAGCTGGGCATGGCAAGTCCCCTCAAGTTCATCCATGGGTTCCGCCGCGAGAATCTGGCCATCGAAGTCGTTGAAGTTTCGGCGCCGGCGCGTGCACCGGCCATCTGCCGGCTGCTTGCGTCACCGGGGCGTTGTCCCGCCATCGTTTACGCCACGTCAAGAAAGCAGTCTGAAAGCCTGGCTGCGGAACTCGCGCCGATCGTACGAGCGGCCGCTTACCACGCCGGGCTTGACGCGGAGACGCGCACGCGCGTGCACAATGCCTTCCAGGCCGGCGAATTGGAAGTGGTGGTGGCGACCATTGCGTTCGGCATGGGGATCGATAAGGCAGACATCCGGACGGTGATTCACGCCGGTTTACCGGCAACACTCGAGGGCTACTACCAGGAGATTGGCCGGGCCGGGCGCGACGGAGCCTTAAGCCGGACTTTTCTGATGCACTCCTATGCCGACCAGCGGACGCACAACTATTTCCTTAATCGCGATTACCCGCCTGTCGACCACCTGAACCAGGTTTTCGCGGCGCTTGGAGATGAGACGCGACCTGTTGAGGAACTGCGCGCGGCGTCGAAACTGGACGAAGAGGAGTTCGACAAGGCGCTGGAAAAGCTCGAAATTCATGGTGGCGCGCGCGTCGACTTCGGAGGCGCGGTTGTGAAAGGCACCTCGGGATGGAAGAAGACTTACACGATTCAGGCGCAGGTTCGCGCCGAGCAGTTCGAACAGGTGCTGGGGTTCACTCGTTCTGGCGCATGCCGGATGTCCGCCCTGGTACGGCATTTTGGTGACGTGAAAGACGCAAACCGGCCCTGCGGAATCTGTGACATTTGCGATCCGGCGGGCGCGGTGCTGCGCCAGTTTCGACGCGCCACACCAACCGAGCGCGGCGTTGCCCAGGCAATTGTGGACAAGCTGAGGCCGGTAAACTACATGGCCACTGGGACGCTGCAACGGAGCATCGAGCTCGCGGCCGGAATGAGCCGGGGTGAATTTGACGCTCTGCTCGACGCGATGGTGCGCGCGTGGCTCATCGAGATTGAGGAAGCGGAGTTCGAGAAAAACGGCGAGACCCTGCGTTTTCGCAAAGTGATGCTGACGGAAACCGCGTTGGCAGTGAAGCCCGCAACGCCGCTGGCGCTGCTGCTGGCCGACGGAATTGCCGATGAGTTCAGTGGCGGCGACGCGAACCTTCCGCGGAAGAAAAAGGCCAAGACCGCGGCGCGGATTGCTCCGCAGAAGCCGGCGACGATGGAAACGGTTCCGGCGCCGACCGAGCCCGCTTCCGAAGTTTTGGCTGCGTTGCTCCGGGAGTGGCGAGCCGCTGAAGCCAAGCGGATGCGCGTCCCGGCTTTCGTGGTGCTGCATGACCGGACGTTGCTGGCGGTCGCGGTGGCGCGTCCAGGAAACGTATCTCAATTGCTGGCGATCGATGGGATCGGCCCTGCGAAAGTGGAGCGGTTTGGTGCGGCCATCCTCAAGATGTGCGCCGAGTACGTTAGCTGACGCGCTCGATCTCGACCGCTTCCAGAATCACCGGTTTATGCGGCTTGTCCTGTGCGTTCCGCGGAACCTTTGAGATTTTGGTCACGATGTCCTGGCCCTCGACGACTTCGCCGAAGATGGTGTGGTTGCCGGTGAGCCACGGCGTCGCGGCTACGGTGATGAAGAACTGGCTGCCGTTCGTGTTCGGTCCTGAGTTGGCCATCGCCAGCTTGCCCGGCTTGTCGAACTTGTGGGCCGATCCGCGAGTCTCGTCCTCAAAGCGGTAGCCCGGGCCGCCCATTCCAGTGCCCGCCGGATCGCCGCCCTGAATCATGAAGTCGGGAATCACGCGGTGAAAAATCGTGCCGTGGAAAAGCTTGTCCTTGGATTTGGCGCGCGTGACCGGGTGCGACCACTCCCTGGCGCCTTCGGCCAACTCAATAAAGTTCTTGACGGTGATGGGCGCTTCGGCCTCAAAAAGCCGAACCGTGATTTTGCCTTCGGTGGTTGTAAAGACGGCGTACGTTCCTGGTGCTAATGCCATGAATTCTCCTGTGATTTCTGAACTCTGATCTTTGTTGCTTGGCTTTACGGCGCTGTCGGCGGCATTGGCTGGCCTTCATGCACGATCGTCACTTTCTTCAGAGTGACCGGTGTCAGCGGCCTATCGTTCGAGTCGCGCGGCACGCGGGCGATGGCTTTCACAACGGCCACGCTCGCATCGTCGCACTGGCCGAAGAGCGTGTAATGCTGATCGAGAAAATCCGTCGCCTGCTCGGTGATAAAGAATTGACTGCCGTTGGTGTTCGGCCCGCTGTTGGCCATGGCCAGCCGTCCCGGACGGTCGAAATTCAGTCCGGGATCGAATTCGTCGTCGAACAGATAGCCGGCATTGCCCATCCCAGATCCAGTGGGATCGCCGCCCTGAATCATGAACTCCGGAATCACGCGATGAAAGATCGTTCCGTCGTAGTACGGCTTATGGCGCTCAAGCTTTTTTGTCGCGGGATCGGTCCAGTCCTTCGTGCCTTCTGCCAATCCGATGAAGTTGGCCACGGCTTTCGGCGCCTGCTTCTGGTAGAACTGGCAGGTGATTCGGCCCATTGACGTATCCATGACCACACTTGGGCCATTGGGAACCGTTGTGGCTTCGGGCGTGGCCTGCGGCGCATCGGGAACGTCTTGACTCGCGAGGTGGCTCGCAGGTGCGCCGCCGGATGTAGTCGACTGTTTGGCGAAGACAATAAAGCCCACGGCGGCAACAACAGCGACGGCCAGGGAAGAGAAGAGAAGCGTGCGACGAATGTTCATTCCGATCTTCAGGGTAAATCATGCGGCGGGCAGCGTGCCAGTGAGCGCCCCGCCATAAAATTGGGGCCGGCTTCAGACCAGCTTCAGGAATCCAGCCCGGCTCAACCGCGCTCCGGGGAACACTGTGTCAAGATTCTCCGCGCCCAGCGTGCGCGTCACCACTTCGCCCAGCACCTGGCGGTAATCGGTCGTCAGTGCCAGGTCGCGGCCTTCGTTGAGCTGGTCCGTCATCGAGTCCCGGCCACTTGCCGTAGACCTTGCCGCCCTTCACTTGCCCGCCAAGCACGAACATCGCGTTGGCGTGCCCGTGATCGGTTCCGCCGGTTCCATTCTCGCGCGCGGTGCGGCCAAACTCCGACATCGTCACCAGTGTCACATTGGCGCCGCCGTCGCCCATGTCGCGCCAAAAGGCTGCGATGCTTCCGGAGAAATCGGTGAGCCGGTTGGCGAGCTGCCCGTTCACTCCGCCCTGGTTCTGATGCGTGTCCCATCCGGTCACATCGGTAAATGCGGCTTCAACGCCGAGGTTCGCTTTCAGCAGTTGCGCAATCTGCCGCATGTTGTTGCCGAAATCGGTATTGGGATAGTTCACGCCCTGCGCCGGCGTGTACTGCGCGGGATTCGCAGCCTTGAGCATCTTCACCGCTTCAAACGTCTCATCGCCGGCCGCGTGGAAGATGCGGTCGCCCGAGTCGGCATACATGGCCTCAAAAGCGCTTGCTGCCGGCGACGGCGCCGGCCCGCGACCAGCCACGGTAAAGTTGTTGACGTTGCCGATGGCGATGGCAGGGATCTTTCCGTCGAGCGTACGTGGCACCTCTGCGCCGAGCGCCAGAGCGCGAAATGCCGTGTGCTCCTGGCTGTGACGGCCGCAATTACACGCGGCGAGATACGCGTCTTCAGCCTGCAGCGCGCGATTCAGCCAGCCATCCTCGGTGTTCTTGACTCCGGGAGTGCCCGATTCCATGTAGTCTTGCGCGTCAAAGTGCGATCGGCTCATATCGGGTGAACCGCAAGCGTGCACAATCGCCAAGTGACCCTGATCGTAGAGGGGCTTGAAGGCGGTGAGCGAAGGATGCAGGCCGAAGAACCCGTCCAGATCGAGAACCTGATTGTCCGGAATCGCAATGCTCGGCCGCATCTTGTAGTAATTCTTCTCGCGGTAGGGAACCACGACGTTGAGCCCGTCCGCGGCGCCGCGCTGGAAGATTACGACCAGCCGCTGGCCCGGAATCCCGGCTGTCTGCGCCAAAACGCCGCGCACAAGAAAATTCGGCATCGCTGTTGTGCCGGCTACGGCCAGCGCGCCACGGTGGAGGAAAAATCGCCGGTTCATTTGCATGTTGAATCTCCTCGAAAAAACAGCTATCAGCCGTCAGCTTCCAACTCCGTGCTGGGTGCATGTTTCGAAATGGCTGCGTAGAGTCCGGTTGCTGTTCCTCAGGGGCTAAAGCCCCATATTCTTGCCGCCGTTTTCGGCCCGGCTAAAGCCGTGCCCTTGTTACAAAGCCACTTCGCAGTGAGTTTCTCGCAAGCCGTAAAACCGTGCCCTTGTTACAAAGCCCCTCCGCAACACAAACGCGTTAGCGCCGCTGAAACTCCGGCGAGCCGAGAAGCAATCCCGCCAGCAACTGATCTTCACGCTCGTACGCATCGGCCGGCACGCGATTGGCTCTGCGCGCGGCGACAACAGGAGTCGCCATCAATGGATTCTGGCCGTTCTGCGCCTCGAATTCCTTCAGCGCCGCTGCTCGCGTGGCATCGCTCACACCGTCCGGCAGCAGAATTTGTTCAAGGCGCGCCTCTTCTGTCTGGGGCGTTGGCACAACCTGCATCGCGGGCGCATTGTCGTCGAGAGCGCTCATGTCCATCTCGGGCGCCCACTCAACCGTGATTCCCGGGAATCGGTTCGCGGCCAGCGACAACGCAAAGTTCATGCGGTCAACGAGCGCGCCGGTGCTCACCCAATCGGCCTCGTCCCACTTGTACCCGACGGGCGGGACGCATCCGTACAGTGGCATTCCCATCTGGCGAAGCGCATTGACCAGCGGCTCGTAGTTGGTTACGTTGGCGTTGCTTGCACGCACCGCGCTGACGACATATTCGAGCGGCGTTTTCACCTTGGCGCTGCCGTCGTTTGCGGCCCAGAATTCCGGGGAACGGAAGAGCGTCTTCAGCACCGAAGGAATATCGCCGCCGGTCGAGAGATAGGCCTTCGACATGCGATCCACCAGCGCCTGCGGTGGATCGTCGCTCACAAACCGGATCGCCAGCTGGCGCGAGATGAACTGGGCCGTGGCTGGCCGCATCGCCAGCATGTGCAGCAGCTCGCGGCCCTCCAGTTCGCCGTGTTCCTTGATCTTGGCGCCCATCACTTTCTTTGTGCCCGGCTCATGCCGGTTCTCGTTGAACTGAAACTCGCCGCCCAGCTGCGGCCGATCCACCGTCCAACCTGTGAGCACTCGAGCCACCTGCGTCACGTCCGCTTGCGTGTATCCACCGTTCACGCCGACCGTATGCAGCTCCATCAGTTCGCGTGCGTAATTCTCATTGAGTCCCTCGGGAGCTTGCCGCTTGGCGTTCGGCCGCCGCTCGTTGACCATCTTCGCGTGGTACGCGCCGATCGAATCCGGCCCGATGCTTTGCGCGTTGTCGAGATAGATGAGCATCGCGGGGCTGTGCGCAACGGCTTCAAGCAGGTCCTCAAACCTTCCGAGCGCGTGTGGGCGAATCGTGTCGCGCGCATAGCCGACAAGGTAGTAGGGCATTTGCTCGTTCTTGCGCAGATAGATGTTGAAGTGATTCAGCCAGAAATCCGTCATCACTTCCTGGAGCTGCGCGTTCGAGTAGATGTCTCGCGCCAGCCGCTCGGCGAACAGTTCTCTTACCACCGTCTGCTCGGGAGCGGCGAGGTCTTCGACGGATTCTTTAAGGTCAGGACTCATGCCGGCCACCAGCGCTGCGCGCTGCACTGGCTTGAGCGATTTGATGAAGCTATCGAACTCAGCCGGCTGCATGGCCTGCAAACGCCGCACACGGTCCTCGGGCTGGAGGGCCAGAATGTTCGAGATGAGGGTTTCGTCGGCATCCGCACGATCTGCCTGTGCCTGCTCAGCGCGGGCGCGCCGCCCGCGAGCTTGATCTCGATCCTGGCCGGGCGGAGGCGTCGTCGAGTTCATCGCGGGATCTGTGTTCATCGAAGGGTCCTGCATGGCGGGCGCCGGAGTTTGTCCCTGATTCGTGGTAGCGGTTTGCTTCTCAGCCTGCGCGGCTTTTCGCATCTGGTACCGGTAGATCTGGTTTTCGTAGACGGCGTGCAGAGTGCCGTTCTGGGGTACATCGATCTTTCCATCGGCCGCCTGGCGAATGATGGCGGGGCTCGGCATGCGGAACATCAGGTCCCGCGCGCTCCACTGCATGGCTGGATACTCGGCCAGCCGCGCGTTCAGAGCCGTTTCATCCAGGCTCTGGGGATGCAGTTGTGCGTCGAACCACTTGTCGAGACCCGTTTGGCCGGGGCCCATCTCCCGCACGGCATCCACATCGCCGGGCCGCGGGCCAAAGGTAAATCGGCTCAGAGCGTGAAGGATGCGGGCGTCGCCCTGGAGTTGTGTCGAAGCGTAGTCCGACCGATGCCTGGCCGAAGCGGGCGGCTGGATGTTCGTCGCGGAAGACTGCGGCGGAGCCGCGTCTCGGCCCGGCGATGGATCCTGGGCCAGAACGAGTGGTGCAGGGATGGAAAGGATGCAGCAGAGACTGAGGGCTGTTGCGCCGCGCAAGAACTCCATCGCAAAGGCTCCTCGTGAGGGGAATGGCCGGCAGGGCACGGCACGAGCTTGCTGATAGGTCAGACTCGATCTTGCGGCGAAAGTTGTGGGGCGGGTCCCGCTTCGCGCTTTCCCAGCCGCTTGTGCCCTCGGTTCTTTGGCTCGCTCCATCCCGTTTCTCCGTCACATTGGATCGAGCTGCGGCGGTGGTATCATGGCGCGTCAATCTGAAGGACTTGGAGGATGACTTGAAATACACGATCGTTTTAGCCATCGCGGCATTCGGACTCCTGGCGGGGTGCGGACCCCAGGACAAGGGCGGCATTCCGGTTAAGCCCAGATTCACGGGGCCACCGTACCATCTGTCTTTGGCCGCGACGCCCGCCAAGCCCAGCAAGTCGGGCCTGACCATCCCTCCCATCAAGTACACGGCCGATGCAGACGCGCCTACGGACTCTCTTGCGACACGGACCGTCCTGGTGGTGCGCATCGACACGGCAAGCGTGAAGAGCAAGGGGCCGATGACGATGGATCAAGTCATCATGGGCGCGGTCGATCTGCCCGGCACGGAGGGCCAGCTTTCCGCCGACTACATGGAAGCGACCGACCAGAGCGTGGCCACGCTGCTCGCGGAGTACTGCGTGAAGGGGAACGTGAAGATGACTGTGGCGCTTACACGCTCATCGCTCTCGAGCACGGCTGGTGACGCAGAGATCGACGAGAAGCTGATTACGCCTTGGTTGCCGATCAGCCTGGTGTTCAAGAACCCGCATTCCGGCTGCTAGGGAGGCGGCACGAAGATTCCGCGAGAGGCCTAGATTTCGTCCCGCAAGGGCCGAAACGGGCCTCTTCGAGTCACAAAATCGACAAAATTCGACGAAATTTGTCGACGGAGTTTCCTTGTATATTATTGATTACAAAATACTTATCAGAACTTTTTGTCGCCAAAATGCCTAAAATCACTCCGACGGTCAATTCGCTGAGCTTGAGGCACGGGCGGCGAGGCGCGCCGTAGCCCTTGCCTCACTAAGACAAGTGTAGAGATTTCGCAGGAATAATCGGCAAACTTCGTTAGAAAAATCGGAAGTGAATAAGTGAAGGGGAATCAGTGCATTGGCGGGTGGATTGTCTGCGAGTGTTTGGGTGAGGGGCTTGACATCTCTCTTCGTCTCCGCAGATTTCCGTGGCTTGATTGGTTATGCTTCCTTGCGGTGTCGGCTACGCTGAGGTGAGATTACAGCCAAGTTCCCTCAAGATTGGGCTAAGGCACTCGTTTGAGGTCCTGTACCCAATCTATCTCCCAGGTTTTGCCGCCATCCGTTGATTCTGCCTGTTCCCAGTGACATGAAGTGGGCGTGATCTCGGACCATATGAATCTTGTGCGGACCGGTCTGCCGCCTTCGGTATCGTCGTTCGCATAGAACGTTCCTACGCCATTGCGAAAGCTACCGATTACGGGCGGACCGATCGGGGCGTCGGGGAATCTACTGTCCATCCACCAGATCGACCATTGTCCCGACTTTGCGTTGAACGATCGCGGAGCTACACCCCGGTAAGCGCCGCCCGGAACCTCGAATACGGTGTCGTCGACATTGGCGTAGCCGGCCATGAGCGGCTGGTTGAACAACGTCCCATCAAATTCGACCCATTCGTGACTATTGACGAGGCGGTGCTTCAGTTTTCGATGATGAACTTGCCAGTGCCCCACCAAAAAATCGAAGTCATGCAGTCCCGGCGGCGCAGTTTCGGCTTGACTTGTTTCTGTTCCAGAGCCGGGGGAGGATTGCGCGACCGATGGCCGCGATGCCAATGAGTCCCGGAACCAGACATACGATTACAGCCAGGCGCTGATGTATTTGCACGATTGGCTCCTTTCGACGATTTTGTCTCCCTTTTAGAGACGCCGATAACTGGTGAATGGCGCGATGGTCAGAAACAAACCCAACCGGATTATTGGGGAACGTCCTGCCTATCGCCAGGTTCCGGGGAACGTCCCGTCTGTATGAATGCATAAGTGAAATGAAGAAGGGTTCCCAGAGGCAGGTGGCCCGGTCAGGAACCATAAAAACTGCACCGAATCGGAGAAGTTGTGCCCCGTTCATCGCGGTCTCATCGCGATGAGCGGGAAGGGCGGTCGGAAGGGGTACGTTTAAGGGATGGCGAACGGTTGTGCTTTCCCACCCAAGCTGCAAAAGACGCAGCTTGGATGGGGCACACTCCATCGAGGGAGAACTCGAGATGAGAAACCTTGTCTGGGCCACCTGCCCCGGTCAGGAACCATAAGAAACTGCAGTCGGAGAAGTTGTCCCCGTTCATCGCGGTCTCATCGCGATGAGCGGGAAGGGCGGTCGGAAGGGGTACGTTTAAGGGATGGCGAACGGTTGTGCTTTCCCACCCAAGCTGCAAAAGACGCAGCTTGGATGGGGCACAATCCATCGGGGGAGAACTCGAGACGAGAAACCTTGTCTGGGCCACCTGCGGTTGGGTTCGTGCTGTCCCACCCTTCGCCAGAAGAACGGCGAAGGATGGGGCACCCATTTCTTTGTGGCTGGGTGAGAGTGGGTTCGGGGCGTGGTTGGATTCGTGCTGTCCCAGGTCTGAAAATCCAGACCCGGGGGCACCCCATTTTCGTGGTGGATGGAGCGCGGGAAAAGCAGCCGCAGATCCTTCTCCCGCCGAGGCGGGATCAGGATGACAATACGATTGTGAGGACAAGAGAGAGGACAGAGAGATCTGAGGAAACCGGAGCTATTAGACCTGGGGCGCCCATTTGTGAGGCGGCAGAAGCGCGGCTATTTCGCCTTCTTGCACTTTTCCATGATCTTCGCGTGGAGGCGCTCGCTGACTTCGGTGGGGACTTCGTAGATCTCGTGGCAGCGGAAGATTTCGATGGTCTTGCGGGTGGTGTTCAAGACCACTTCGCAGTGGCCGCACTTCTTGAGGTGGGTCTCGATTTCGGTGCGGGTCTCGACGGCGATGGATTCGTCGAGCACATCGTCGAGGATATTGAGGAACTCAGTGCAAGTCATGCCTTAGCTCCGTCTCCGCCAGACGCCGCGACCGCCTGTGCAATTGCCGGAGCCCTTCTGCCAAAGTAGCGCGTGAGCCGCTCGCGCAGTTGCAGGCGCGCCCGCAGCAGGCGCGACTTGACGGCGGGAATGCTCAGCCCAAGCGTCTCGGCAGTCTCCTCGGTGGAGAGACCGTCCACGTCGCGCAGCACAAAGACCACGCGAAAACCCTGCGGCAGGCCCTGAATGGTTTTCTTGAGAATCTCGGCCAGCTCGGACTGGGTGTAGTTTTGTTCCGGATTCGGAGCCCAATCGGCGAAGTCGCGGGGAACGGAGCCCTCTTCGGTGGCCACGTCCTCGTCCATGGAGACCAGTTTGCCCGTGCGCCGCTTGCGCAGGCGCATGAGACTCTCGTTTACCGCGATTCGAACCAGCCATGTGTAGAACTTCGAGTTCCCTTGAAATTGATCGAGCTTTTCGTACGCCTTGAGAAACGCGTCCTGCATTACGTCTTCAGCATCTTCGCGGTTTTGCGTAATGTGCTGCGCAATCCTGAAGATCTGCCGCTCATACTTGCGCACCAGCGTGTCGTAGGCGGCGATGTCGCCGTCGCGGACCCGTGCAACCAGCGCCACATCGGGATGCTGCTCGTCTGGTCCCGCAATTGGTTGGATGGTTGACATGGCAGTTAGTTCCAGAAAGATGCCGCAAAAGTTGCAGCGGGCTGGCGGTTGGGAATCCGGTTGGCCGGGTTGGGGAGCACAAATCGCCCGGCAAAAGATGAGTGTAACGGACGCAGGGGCCGGAGACCAAACCGGGCGGCTGCGCAGCGCGGGTGGATTCCGGCACCGTCAATGCTTCCGGGCCTGAAGGCCAGACAGATTTGCTGAGCCCATTCAGGAACCTGAAGGCCCCTGATCCTTCCGAAGGGGCTAAAGCCCCACTCATTTTGGGCCATGTGCGGCACGACTCAAGTCGTGCCCTGATACAAAACGAAGGACAGAAGCAGGTCCCTCGGCTCCGCTGAAAAGCGCTTCGCTCGAGATGACAATCTGTGGTAACGCAAATGATTCCCTGTGCTATTCGCTCGCGTCCAATTCAGCATAGAGTGGAATTATGCGATTCTTGTCTTCTCCGCCGCGTGTCACGCCGTCGATCTCGCGGTCTGTGCTTGTGATCCCGGCTGCGCTGTTATGGGTATCGGCTTCGCTCTTGGCGGCGCAGTCTGCGCCGGTATCGAACGCGCACGCTTCGCCCAGCGCCAAGGCTCCGACGGCGCATCGCGCCCCGACGGCAAAGAAGACGCACGCCACACACAAGCCGACGCATCCGGCCCATTCATCCAGCCGCGCAGCGCGCCTGGCGCGGACGGCACGACTGAAGCAGGCTTTCGTCGCATCAAAAGAGCTGCAGCCGATGGCCCAGCAGCTCGCCACACTGCGCACGCCGGCGGCTTATGCCGGGGTGACGGCCTACGCGCACAGCCATACGGGCGAAGCCGCCGGGGCGGCTTATCTGGCTCTCGGCCACGCGTATCTTCTTGACAAGAGATATGCCGAGGCCGAATCCGCGCTGGCCGAAGCTCGCCGGGCCGACGGAGAGCTTAGCGATTACGTAGATTTTCTGGATGCGGAGGCCAACCATGCGGCGGGCAACGACGCGGCTGCCGAAGATATTCTGCACGGGTTTACCGAACGCTATCCCGAGAGCATCTTCGATGGCCAAACGCCGGAGCTTGAGGCCAACATTCTGCTGGGAATGGGCAAGCTGACAGCGGCGCGTCAGGTTCTGGCCGCGGCTGCGGGGACTCGCAGCTGCGGAGTCGATCGGCCTTTGAACTGGTTGAAGGCGAAGTGGAGCAGGCGCTGGGCCAGCAGCAGGCCGCGGAAGCGACCTTCAAGCGGGTTTTGCTGGAGCATCCCCTGAGCCCGGAAGCGCAGACAGCGCGAGCCAAGCTGACGGCGACGGGAGCCGAGGCGACGCTGACCGTCGCCGAACTGCGCAGCCTGGCGGACGCGTATTACAACGCGGGCCGGTACGATGAGGCGTCGGAGCAATTCCAGGCGCTGAAGCGCGAGCCGGGCCTGGATGCGGCGACACGAGACAATTTTGCGATCTCCGAAGCTGCCTGCCAGTTGAAGCTGAAGCGGCTGACTGTGGCGGAGGCTACGGCATTGCCCGATAGCTCCGACGAGAACGGCGCGCGGCGCCTTGATTTGCTGATGGAGCTGGCGCGCGGTCGCGACGATGAAGACGCGCAGAAGCAGATTGTCGCGGAGATGGAGACGCGGTTTCCCCACAGCCCGTGGCTGGCCGACGCGCTCTTCTCCAGCGGAAATATGTACCTGCTGAAGCGCGACTACCCGATGGCGGTCCAATACTATGGCGATCTGGCCGCGCGGTTTCCCGGCGACAAGAATGCCGCGGCAGCGCACTGGCGCTCAGGGTGGCTGAGCTACCGGTCGGGGCTCTACAAGGATGCGGAGCGGATCTTCGACGATCAGATTCATTCTTATCCCTCCGCTGTGGAAACGGTCTCGGCTCTCTACTGGCGCGGGCGTCTCTATGAAACGCAGGACCATAGTGCCGGGTCGGCGGCGGCCAACTACCGCACCATCATCCACGCCTACCAGCATTTCTTTCTATGCGCAGATGGCGCGCAAGCGGTTGTCGGCGCTGGGCGCGACGCAGCCCGCGTCCGATCCGGAACTGGATCGCTTTCAGCCAGTGCCGTTGCCGCACCTGGTGGACACATTCCCCGAAGACAGCCCGCACCTGGCCAAAGCGCGGCTGCTCGCGAACGCAGGGTTGAACGAATACATTGCGCAGGAGATCAAAGCCGATCCCGATTCGTCTTCGTGGAGCGCGCTGGCCGAAGCGCAGATTTATTCGTCGTATGGTGAAATTTATCGTGCCGTGCGCTCGCTCAAGCGGGCACTGCCGGGCTCGGCGTCGGCGTCCATCGATTCGATTCCGCTGGTTTATTGGCGAATCCTGTTTCCCGAGCCGTGGTGGGATACGATCCAGGCCGAGTCGGCGAAGAATAATCTCGATCCCTACCTGGTGGCGTCGCTGATCCGGCAGGAGTCGGAGTTCGATCCTTCGGCGATCTCCCACGCCAACGCGTATGGCCTGATGCAGTTGTTGCCGGTGGTGGGCAAAAAGATGGCGCATGAAGAGGGAATCACGTCATTCCAGACATTTCAACTGCTTGACCCGGCGATGAACATACGGTTGGGAACACGGTATCTGCGCCAGATGCTCGACCGCTTTGGCGGCGTGCAGGAATATGCGCTGGCGGCCTACAACGCGGGCGATAATCGTGTTGCCGATTGGGAGGCCGCCGGGCCTTATTCGGGCATTGACGAGTTTGTCGAGTCCATCCCGTTTACGGAGACGCGGGAGTACGTGGAGGCGATTTTGCGCAACGAGGAGACGTATAGAGCGATTGACGAATTCGCCCGCGCGCACGGAGGGGCGGCCACGGAGGCGGCGCGGTAAGCTTTGTGAACGCTTTTGGGATGGGGGAATCCCATTTGCTACTCCCGGGCTTCGATTGGAATTGACTTCGCCGCTGTGCCCGGCAACACTGTCCTAAATCAGTTGCACGCATCTAATACTCGTAAGTGTTTCGCAGCCTGGTATTCGAAGACAAACGAAGCCGCGCGAAGAGAGCGACGGCTTGGATCCATCAAAACCGGAGGGAACGAATGTCAGCCGACTTGAGTTTTCTTGAAGAGTGGATCCCCGAACGCATGGACCCGGGAACGATTTTTGTCCTGGAGAATCAGGCGAAGCTCGGGCAGGCGCAGAATCCCTATGTAGCCGTGATGTCGTGCCCGAAGTGCGGGACGCTAGGGCTGATCACTCGCCGCCAGCTTTATTGCAGCGATCCGATGATCTGCGGTGGCGACGTTTGCTCGGCGGAATACCGGCTGGACGGCGAAAACATCTGTTACCGGTCAGCGCAGTGACTTGTACGGGCTGAAGCCCGTACCCTTCAAGAGCAACAGCAGGTCCTTCGACTGCGGCCGCTCACCGTGGCGCGCGGCCTTCGCTCCGGATGACAATTCAAATCTAAGGTTGGCGCCATCCCACCCTTCGCCAGAAAGAAGGCGAAGGATGGGGCACCCATTTTTCGTGGGAAGCATCGATCGCGAAAGCAACCGCAGATCCTTCGTTGCGCTCAGGATGACAACATGATGTGAGTTCAGGAACCTGAAGGCCCTTGCTCCTTCCGGTTCCTTGCTCTCTACTGCTGCATCTTGTAATCGGCGTTCGCTGTTTTGGCGCCTGTCTGCGCCGGCGTTGGAAGCTGCGAACGGTCCCAGCCTCCGCCCAAAGCCTGTACCAATTCGACCGTCGATGTCATCTCTTCGACGTGAAGCGCGTTGAGGGTCTCCTGGTTGCTGAGCAGCGTGGTTTGCGCGAGCATGACATCGACATAGGGATCGACGCCGGTGTTGTAACGCACGAGCTCCAGGTTGAGATAATCCTGCGCGTCGTTCACAGCATCCTGCTGGCGAAGAATCTGCTGCGAATAGGTGCGGGTGGCGACCATTGAGTCTTCGACCTGCTGGAATGCGGTGAGCACGGTCTGCCGGTAGGTTGCCACGTCGGCGTTGTATTGAGCCTCGTACTGATGGAGTTCCGCTCGATAGAGCCAGCCGTCGAAGATGGTTTCGGAGATCGATGGGCCGATCGACCAGATGCGGCTGGGCCAATTGAACAAACTGGTCAAAGCGGAGCTCTGGAAACCGCCATCCATGCCGATGGTGACTTGCGGAAAGAACGCGCCGTAGCCGACGCCGATGGTTGCATTGGCCTGGGCGAGCGTGCGCTCGGCGGCGGCGATGTCGGGCCGGCGCTCGGCAAGCTGAGAGGGCACGCCGGTGGGAATCGCGGGCGGGGTGAAAGTCATTGGTTTAACGGGAATCGAAAAATCGGTGGGTACTTTGCCGAGCAGAACCGCGATGGCGTGTTCATACTGCCCGCGCAACAGGGCGACATTTGTCGCCGCGCTCTCCGCCGAATCCAATGTCGTTTTAGCTTCGACAACGGAAATATAATCGCCGATGCCGGTGTCATATTGCGCCTGGTTGTAGGCCAGCGACTTTTGGTCGGCGGCGACGGTCTGATTGAGAATCTGCTGGAGCATGTCCTGGCCGCGAATCTCAAAGAAATACTCGGCAAGGCTGGCTTGCTCGGTGAGCTTCTCCGATTGAAGGTCGGCAGCGCTGACCTGGGACGCATATTCCGCTTCGTGGACTTCGTTGCGAATCTTGCCCCAGAGATCGGGCGTCCACGAAACGTCGATCGGCGCATTCCAAAGTGTTGACTGCTTGCCGGCGTTGGCCTGAGTGGAGTTGTTCAGTGTTCCGGAACTTTTCGAACGGTTCCATGAGGGATTGGCGGTGATCGTCGGCCAGTACTGCGACCGAGCCTGAGCGATCTGGGCGCGTGCCGCCATGTAGTTCTCGAAATACTCCTTGAGGTTCTGGTTATTGATATTGAGCTGATCTTCGAGCGCATTCAGCTCGGGATCGCCGAAGACCTCCCACCAATTGCCGCGGATCATGGCGTCCTGCGGGCTGGCGACCTTCCATCCATCGGCGTCCTGGAAGTTGACGGTGGACTCCTTGTAGTTCGGCGCAGTGACAGCGGTCGGCGCGGGAGCGTGATACGGCGGGCCAACGCGGCACCCGCAGAGCAGCGCGACAAACCCCAGAGCGCTGATGGCGAAGAAAGCCGGAATTCGATTCGATCGCTCAATCATGGTTAATGTCCTTCATTAGACGGCTCCCTCGGCGGTTGCCGGAAGGATATCTCGAGTCCGGCCGAGCGCACGGAGGCGAAGACGGTCCATCATCAGGTAAACCACCGGAGTGGTGTAGAGCGTAAGCACCTGGCTCAAGAGGAGCCCGCCGACGATGGTGATGCCCAAGGGCTTGCGGAGTTCCGAGCCGGTGCCGGATCCGAAGGCCAGCGGGAGAGCCCCGCAGATGGCGCACATGGTGGTCATCATGATGGGGCGGAAACGCAGCATGCAGGCTTCAAAAATTGCGTCGCGCGTGCTTTTGCCACCCAGGCGCTCGGCTTGCAGCGCGAAGTCGATCATCATAATTGCGTTCTTTTTCACGATGCCGATGAGCAGGATGATGCCGATGATCGAGATCATGTTGAGATCGATGTGAAAGATCATCAGCGCCAGCATGGCGCCGACGCTGGCCGAGGGCAAGGTGGAAATGATGGTGAGGGGGTGAACCAGGCTCTCATAAAGAATGCCTAGCACAATGAATACGGAAAGCAGCGCGGTGATGACCAGAACCGGCAGCGACGACAGCGATTGCTGATATGCCTGGGCCGTCCCGGCAAAAAGGCCGCGCACCGAGCCAGGCACCACCATCCTCCCTTTCATCTCCGACACCTCACGCGTGGCATCGCTGAGCGCAGCGCCGTTTTTCAAATTGAAAGAGACCGTGGTTGAAGGAAAAAGGCCGGTGTGAGCGACCTGCAGCGGCGTCGTGTTGGTGGTTGGTTTGGCCACCGAGAGCAACGGCGAAACGGCATTCAGCCCGGCCGTCGACGAAGAACCAGGGGGCTTGAAGTAAATGTTATTCAGCCCCGACGGACTCTGCCAGTATTGCGGCGCCACTTCCATGACCACGTAATACTGGTTGAGCTGCGTGTAAATCACCGAGACTTCAGACTGGCAGAATGCGCTGCAGAGGGCGCTGTCGAGCGATTGCGGCGTCTGGCCCAGGCGCGCCGCGGTGACCCGGTCGTAGTTGAGCAGCTCCTGCAGGCCCCCGTTCTGCCAGTCGGTGTTGACGTCGGTCAGGTCGGGAAGCTTTTGCATATTCTGGTAAAGAATCGGAGCCCAGTGCGCGAGGTCATCGATGTTGTCGGATTGGATGGTGTACTGATACAGCGCGCCGCCGCCGCGTCCTCCGATGCGCAGGTCCTGTGCAGCCTGCAGATAGGCCGAGGCCACGGGCAGACGATTCATTTTTGGCCGCAGGCGGTTGATGACGTCGGCCGCCGAAGTCTGGCGGACTTCGCAATTGGGGCCTTCTTTGCATTGAGTGCCAAACGGAGTGCCCAACGGCTTGAGAGCCATGAACATGAAGCCGGCGTTGCCGCCGCCGGTGTAGGCCAGAACGTGGGCCACGGCAGGATCGGCTTTTACCACGTTGATCAGTGACGTCATGGAGAAGTTCATGAAGGGAAAAGAGGCGTCCTGAGGACCCTGCACCTGGCCCATGATGATGCCCGTGTCCTGTTGCGGGAAATAGCCGGTGGGAATCCTGAAGACCACCAGAACGTTGAGGCCAATCGTGAGCAGGAGCACGACGAGCATCAGCACCGGATTATCCAGCACCCACGCCAGAGATCGCCGATAAACCCAGATCATGCTGTTGAAGCCTTTTTCGCTGGTTCGGTAGAGCCAATTGTGCTTCTCGCCTTCCTTGCGAGCTTTGAGCAGGTGGGCGCACATGGTGGGCGTGGTGGTTAAGGAAATGACCATTGAAATGACGACGGCCGTGGAAAGCGTGATTGCGAATTCGCGGAAGAGCCGCCCGATGATGCCGCCCATCATAAGGATGGGAATAAAGACGGCAATCAACGACATGCTGATGGAAAAGACGGTGAATCCGATTTCCTTCGCGCCCTGTAATGCCGCGGCAACCGGCTCCATGCCGGCTTCGATATGGCGCGTGATATTTTCCATGACCACGATCGCGTCGTCGACTACGAATCCTGTGGCGATAACGATGGCCATCAGCGACAGGTTGTCGAGCGTGTAGTCGAGCAGGTACATGACGGCGAAAGTGCCGATAAGCGAGACGGGGACGGCAACGAAGGGAATGAGCGTGGAGCGCGGGCTGCGCAGAAAGATAAAGACGACCAGGATGACGAGGCAAACCGATCCAACCAGCGTTCGATAAACCGTGTTGACCGAAGCGCGGATGGTCACGGTTCTATCCACATCGAGAGTCGTCTTGATCCCCTCCGGGAGCACCGCCTCAAGAAACGGCAATTGCGCCTTGACGCGATCGACGGTCTGAATAATGTTCGCGCCGGGCTGGCGGAAGACGATGAGCACCACGCCCTTGGAGCCGTCGATGTATCCGGCGGTGCGGATATTCTGGGTGGAGTCCACAACGTCGGCCACGTCGGAGAGGCGCACGGCTGCTCCGTTGTGGTAGCCGATGATCAGAGGCTTATAATCGTCAGCCTTGGAGATCTGGTCGTTGGTAAGGATGTCTTCGGTGATGCCGGAGTTGGATAGCTGCCCCCTCGGCGAATGCGAGTTTTGCAGGCTGAGTACGGATTGCACGCTGCCGAGAGTGAGGCCGAAACTCTCCAGCTTGGTGGGGTTGACCTCGACGCGCACCGAAGGCGTGCCACCGCCTTGCACGCCTACCTGTCCGACGCCTTGAATCTGCGAGAGCTTCTGCGCGAGGATCGTGGAGGCAAGATCGTAGAGCTTGGTCACCTGGTATTTGTTGGAGGTGAGGCTGATGATCATGATGGGCGAGTCGGCGGGATTGATTTTGCGGTAGGACGGATTGGAAGGCAGATTCGCCGGCAGGTAGGTGCGTGCCGCGTTGATGGCTGCCTGCACATCACGGGCCGCGCCGTCGATGTTGCGGCTCAGGTCGAATTGCATGGTGACATTGGTCGAGCCGAGCGAACTCGACGAAGTCATCTCGGAGATGCCGGCAATGTGGCTGAACTGGCGCTCCAGCGGCGTGGCTACCGAGGCCGCCATAATCTGAGCGCTGGCGCCGGGCAAGCCGGCGGAAACGCTGATGGTGGGAAAATCCACCTGCGGCAGCGGAGCCACAGGCAACACCACGAACGCGACCGCTCCGGCAATACCAACGGCGATGGTGAGCAGCGTAGTGCCCACGGGCCGCCGAATGAATGGGGCCGAAAGGTTCATGCGTTCTCTGTACCCGGCCGCGGTTTGAACTCCGCGGGCATTCGCGAAAGATGCCGACCCTTGACGCGCTCGGCGAGGCGGTCAAAGAAGATGTAGATGACCGGCGTGGTGTAGAAGGTGAGCAATTGGCTCAGCAACAGGCCGCCGACCATGGCAATGCCCAGGGGACGGCGAAGTTCCGAACCCAGGCCGGTACCGGCGGCCAGCGGAATCCCCGCCAGCAGCGCGGCCATGGTGGTCATCATGATGGGCCGGAAACGGAGCAAACTGGCTTCGTAGATAGCTTCGGTTGAGTCCTTGCCATGCTTGCGCTCGGCTTCCAATGCGAAGTCCACGATCAAAATGCCGTTTTTCTTCACGATGCCGATGAGCAAAATGATGCCGATGATTCCCACGACGCTGAGATCCTGGCGGAAAAGCATGAGCGCAAGCAGCGCGCCAACGCCGGCCGAGGGCAGCGTGGAAAGAATGGTAATGGGGTGGATGAAGCTTTCATAAAGGACGCCAAGAACGATGTAGACCGCGACGAGAGCGGCAAGAATGAGCAGCGGTTCGTTGGTGAGGGAATTCTGGAACGACGCTGCGGTGCCCTGGAAACCGGTCTGTAAGCTGGCAGGAAAGTTAAGGTTCTTGGCCACCTTGTCAATGTCGTTGAGAGCTGTTCCCAAAGAAGCGTTGGGCGCGAGATTGAATGAAACCGTGACGGAAGGAAACTGTCCCTGGTGGTTAATGGAGAGCGCCTCGGTTGTGCTACTCACCTGAGTGAAGGCGCTGAGGGGAATGGCGTTGGCGCCCGAGGAAGAAGAGCTGAGGTTAGAGGTTGTTCCGCCGGAAAGAACGTTGGCCGGCGCGGTCAGGACTTGCGAGGAGGGCGTGTAGCGCACGGAAGAGGTGAGCGCATTCGACCCGGCCGACGAGGAAGCCGAAGAAGAATACGAGGTAGCCGCGCCCGCGCCGGTTGCGCCTGACGAAGCGCTCGACTGAATGTAGAGATCGCTCAGCTTCTTAGGATCCTTCTGCCACTCCGGCTGCGTTTCGAGAATCACGTGATACTGATTGAGCTGCGTGTAGAGCGTGCTGATCTCGCGCTGCCCGTAGGCGTCGTAGAGCGTGTTGTCGATGGTGGTGGGCGCAATTCCCAACCTTGACGCGGTAACGCGGTCGATGGCCAGTTGAATGGCGCGCGCGCCGGTTTGCTGGTCTGTCGCTACGTCTTCCAGCTCGTGCAGATTCTTCAACTGTGCCACGAATTTGTTGGTCCACAGGTTCAACTCGTCCGTGTCGGGATCTTCGAGCGTGTACTGATACTGGGTTCGGCTGACGCGGTCGTCCACGGTAATGTCCTGCACCGGCTGCATATAAAGATGCATGCCGTGCACCTGGGCCAGACTCTGCTGCAGGCGGCGGATGACGTCGGAGGCGCCGACCCGCTGATTGATGGGTTTCAGGTTGATGGAGATGCGGCCGCTATTGAGCGTGGTGTTGATGCCGTCGGCTCCGATGAATGAAGACAGGCTCTCGACGGCGGGGTCCTTGAGGATGATTTTCGCCAGTTCCTGCTGCTTTTCGCTCATAGCATCAAACGAGATGGACTGCGATGCTTGCGAGATACCCTGAATCACGCCGGTGTCCTGCACCGGGAAGAATCCTTTGGGGATCGTGATGTAGAGAACGATTGTAAGGATGAGCGTGGCAACGGCGACGACCAAGGTGATGGTCTGGTACCGAAGCACCACGCGCAGCGTACGCCCATAGAAAGCGATGAGCGAGTTGAACATGCGTTCCGATGCCTGGTAGAAGCGGCCTTCTTGCTGCTTGGGATCGTGGCGCAGGATGCGCGAGCACATCATGGGTGTGAGAGTGAGCGAAACCACTGCCGAGATGACGATGGTGACGGCCAGAGTGACCGCGAACTCGCGAAAAAGGCGGCCGACCACGTCGCCCATGAAAAGCAGCGGGATAAGCACGGCGATCAGCGAGACGGTCAGCGAGACGATGGTGAATCCGATCTGACCAGCTCCGGTGAGCGCGGCTTCGAGAGGCGACATGCCTTCTTCAAGGAAGCGATTGACGTTTTCAATCATGACGATGGCGTCGTCGACCACGAATCCGGTGGAGATGGTGAGCGCCATGAGAGATAGATTGTCGAGCGAGTAGCCGAGCAAATACATGACGGCGAGAGTGCCGATAAGCGAAAGCGGCACCGCCACGGCCGGAATGATCGTCGCCCGCAAGCTGCGCAGAAAAAGAAAGATCACCATGATCACGAGCACGACCGTGAGCAGCAATTCAAAAAATACGTCGTGCACCGAGGCTTGAATGCTGGTGGTCATATCGGTCAGCGTGGTGACCTTGATGCCGGCGGGCAGATTTGCCTCAAGCTGAGGCAGAACGGCCTGGATTGCGTCGACAACTTTGATGGTGTTGGCGCCGGGTTGCCGCTGGATGTTGAGAATGACCGCGGGGGTCAGATTCATCCACGCGGCCTGCTTGGTGTTCTCAACGCCATTGACCACGTTGGCGACATCTTTGACGAAGACCGGCGCACCGTTCCGGTAGGCAACGACGACATCCTTGTATTGATCGGCGCTAGTGATCTGGTCATTGGCGTCGATCTGGTAGTCCTGGCGGGGGCCGTCAAAGTTGCCTTTGGCGGAGTTGACGCTGGCCTGGGTGAGGGCCGTGCGCATGTCCTCCATGTTCAAGCCGTAGGAGGATAATGCGACGGGGTTCACCTGGATGCGGACGGCGGGCTTTTGGCCGCCACTGATCGAGACCAACCCCACTCCGTTCAACTGCGAGAGCTTGGGGGCGAGGCGCGTGTCCACCATATCCTCAACCTGCGAGAGAGGCATGGAGTCAGAAGTAATTGCCAGCGTGAGGACGGGAGCGTCGGCAGGATTTGTCTTGGTGTAAACCGGCGGGACGGGCAGATCGGACGGCAGAAATGTCTGGCCGCCGTTAATCGCCGACTGCACTTCTTCCTCGCCCACGTCGAGCGAAAGCGAGAGACTGAATTGAAGCACGATGACCGAGACTCCGCCCGCGCTGGTGGAAGTCATCTGGCTCAGGCCCTGCATCTCGCCGAACTGGCGCTCGAGAGGGGCCGTGATGGTGGTGGCTACGACATCCGGGCTGGCTCCGGGATAGAAGGTGACCACCTGAATCGTCGGGTAGTCAACCTCCGGCAGGGCCGAAACGGGCAGTTGGAAATAAGCGACCAACCCAGCCAGGAGAATTGCGGCCATCAGCAGCGAGGTAGCAACCGGCCGCAGAATGAATGGCCGAGATGGGTTCATGGAGCGCCCTCGGTTGTATCGGAGGATGTGGCCGGAATTGTGACTTTAGAGATGGAGACGGTGGACCCGTTCACCAGTTTTTGGAAGCTGCTATTGGCGACCAGGTCGCCAGGATTGATGCCGGTGACGGCGGTGTTGCCGCCGTCCGAGATTCCCGACTTCACGGTCCGCATCAGAGCTTTGTTTTTCTGAATCAGATAGACGTAGTCGACCGAACCATTGTGCTGAACCGCAGAGGTTGGAATTAGAGTCTGATTTTCGAGGGTATTGACGAGCAGGCGCGTGTTGACGAACTGGTTGGGGAAGAGCATGCCGTTCGAGTTGTCGAATTGCGCGCGCAGCTTTACGGTTCCCGTGACGGTGTCGATCTGGTTATCGATGGTGATCAGTTTCCCTTTTGCCAACTGAGTTTGCTGGGTGCGGTCATAGGCGTCGACCTCGAGTGCCTTGCCGCCGTGCGTCTGTTTCAGAACTTCAGGCAAACTATCTTCCGCCAGCGTAAAGATGACGGTGATGGGATGAATTTGAGTCACCACTACAAGCGGGGTGCTGGAATTGGCCGTGACCAGATTGCCCGGATCGACAAGCCGCAAACCCACTCGCCCGTCGATGGGCGAAGTGATGTGGGAAAAACCGACTTGCACCTCGTCATATTGGACGGTGCCCTGATCGTTCTGCACGGTTCCCTGATCCTGGAGAACCAGTTTTTCCTGATCCTCGAGCGTCTGGCGCGGTATGGCATTCTTGGCCCAGGCGTCCTGGTAACGCTTGAGATCCATCTGTGCTTCGGCCAGCAGATTCTGATCGCGACTAAGGGCGCCCTGCGCCTGGTTAAGCTGCGCTTCGTAGGGACGGGAATCGATATCGATCAGCGCATCGCCTTTGCGAACGTTCTGCCCTTCACGATAATGGACCGCGGTAATCACGCCCGTGACCTGCGCGGTGATGGAGTCAGTGTATGTGGGCGTCACCGTGCCGATGGCTTGCAAATAGACGCCGATGCTGCCTTTGGTCGCAGTGGCCACGGTGACAGGCACCGTGCCACCCATGGCCGCGCCTCGGCCTCCGCCTGCTGGAGCGGCGGCGCCATGCTGTTTCCACACCCACACAAACAGGAGCAAAAACAGCAACAGAACGATCACCCAGATCCAGAGGTGGCGGCGTTTTCTTGTTGAGTCTAAGGGCGGCTGCCCAAGGTCAGAATGTGAAACAGAAAGAGGTTGGTCCATCGCCTTCTTCTTCGCTTATGTCCTGTTACGAGCGCTCGGTTTGATAGGGACATTTTCTCATAGTTGAATAGACGGCCGAGATGCACAAGGCATCGAGGTTGGTCACGGAGCCTCTTTGCTGAAGTGAATTCCGCATGCAAGGTCGCGGCCTGATTTCAGGGCTAGTCGCGGCAATCGGAGTTCGATGAGGCGTAAGTGGACGCAGCGCGCACGCAGGCGCGCTATTGCACAGACGAACGAGGCCGGCGGAAAGTTGCACAAAGGTGCGGAAAACGGATCAGTGTTCCATTTCGGGCGGGCTTACTTTTGCGGGAACGGTTGATGGTTCCGGGGATGAGGAGCCAGGACGGCGATGCTTAAAGCGCAAGAAAGATGGCGCTGTTTTCCACGGTGAGTTCAACGCCGGCGGCCTTGGCAGCTTCATCGAGGGCGGCACGCAGCATCACAACCGGGTCCGGACTCACGTCGAGACGCCGCATCAGGCCTTCGCCTTTTTTTGTGCCCGCGGCAAGGGTGATTTTGAGCCCGCGACGCTTGCAGCGGATTGCGGTGCCATCCTCGAGCTTGGTGTTCATGGGCTTGATGTAGGCGTCAATGTAATGAACGCCGATGCCGGACTTATCTTCAGTTTTGGCGGGAAGCTTGTTTTCAGCATCCGCATTTACGTCACAAAGCTTAACTTTCACGCTGCGATCCCACCTTTCGATTCTCAAGTGGTTCAATTCCTTTTTGTTCGAGAAACTCGTCCATCACTTTTCTGAATGCACGAATATGATCGGGCGTACTGCCGCAGCAAGCGCCGATGATGTTGGTACCGGCCTCAAGCAGCGGCCGCACTCCCTTCACCATCTGCTCGGGCGTCTCGTCATATATCACCTTCATATTCTCGAGCCGCGGCTTTCCCCCATTGGGCTGAACCATCACGGGCAGGCTGGTTGCGCTCTTGTATCGTTCGACCGCGAGCAAGGCATGCGGCATATCCATTCCGGTGCCGCAATTGAGCGCGACGATATGCGCGCCGTGCTCTTCCATGAATTCGGCGGCGCGTTCCGGCTCAATGCCCATCATGGTGCGGAAAGTTGTGCCGTCGAGGGTCACGTCGTAGGCCATGGATCCGATGATGCATTTTGCGCCGGCCGTCTTCGCCGCCTCAATTCCAATTTCGAGCTCTTCGAGCGAGGTCTGCGTCTCGATGATGATGGCGTCTGCGCCGCCCGCGACCAATGCCGCTGCCTGCTCTTCAAAGGCGCTCTGAACCTGTGCGATCGTGAAGTCGCCAAAGGGTTCGAGCAGGCCGCCAAAGGGGCCGATGTCGCCGAGCACATATCCATCTTTGCTGCCGAACGCTTGCCGCGCGATCTCTACCGCGGCTTTATTGACCTCGGGCACATGCTCGGCTTCGCCATGGCGGTTGAGCATGATGCGCGATCCGCCGAATGTGTTGGTGATGATGCAGTCGGAGCCGGCTTCAGCATAACGGCGCTGGATGGCGAGCACGCGCTCTGGGTGGGTGAGGTTCCATGCCTCGCCGCAGTTGCCCTGCTCCAAGCCGGCGATCATGAACTGCGTGCCCATCGCGCCATCGCCGAGCAGAGGCCGTTCGAGCACCTCTTCATGCAGAAGCTTTTTCATGCGTCCGTCTCCCCGCTCAGTTCCTTTTGTACCAGAGCGTAGTGGATGGTTTCGAG
This sequence comes from uncultured Acidobacteriaceae bacterium, assembly GCA_963796785.1. GTDB lineage: Bacteria > Acidobacteriota > Terriglobia > Terriglobales > Acidobacteriaceae > Telmatobacter. The sequence goes on from CAWCMW010000002.1 coordinate 682,417, forward strand.
AACCAGGCCCCATTTGTGATCGCGGCTTTGCGGCTCGCAGTAGCAGCCGGCGCCGTTCGGTTCGCGCCGCCATTCGAGGACGGCATTCAGGCGCTGACCGAGCAGGGGCTTTTCATTGTCGATCGCGGACATGAGGCGATCGGAATCCTCAACGAATTTGCACATCGACTCGTGGCCGGTATCGTCAGTGGCCGGGCTGCAGTGCTCGTCCAGGATGGGGTACTCGTCAGCGCGTGGCCCAAGCTTCACCATATATATGAAGGCCAGCGGGCGGCCCATGTTGGTGCAGGTAGTTCCGTCATAGCGGAATGTGGCGACCATCGACCCGTCGGTTTGCGGCGCGATATTGAGGCGCTCTTCGGCCCACCGTTGCAAGGCTTTCCGATTCACGGTGTACTGCGCATCGGCGTCGAGGACCCTTTCCGGCACATTGACGGGAGCGGGTAGCGGCTCGGCGATTGTCCGCGGCGCGCGTTTGTAGGGCGCACGCCTGTACTGGCAAGGACCAAACGAGCAGCTCTCGCAGGGGACAAGGCTGGTGAGGCGTTGCAGGCGCTCGCGGTGGTGCGTAACGCCGAAGACTGCGAGCTGCGATTTCTTGGGGCGCAACATGCCGGAGTCAAACGCATCCACGCGGGAAGGGAACTGCTCGCTTCGCGTCTGGCGGATCAATTCGAGAAGGCGCGGCTGTTCGGCGACGTCCCAATCGGGATAGCCGGGGCTGGAGTGCGGGAGGACAGCCATGCCGCGCTGTTCCGCCCAATCGCAAAGACGGGCACCGGCGATGGTGGTCAATTGCTCAACGACAGCGGAGGCATACATTTCGAGGAAAAAGTATTCGTCGGGCTTTTCTTCTTTCCAGAGGCGACGGGCTTCTTCCTCGGCTTCCGGGCCAGCGCCGACGGCAACCAGAATCGCGCTATGCGCTCCGGCCTGCTCGAAGGCGGTGTGCAGGCGCTTGCTGTTGAAGATGACGCCGTCAATCTTGATCAAGTCGGTCCGGAGCGTGTCGCCTCGGGCTTCGCTCGTCGAGAATTCAAGGCCCTCGGCCTGGCGCGCATAGAACCATGGCCGGCCATGCTGGGCGTACCAGTCTCGCGCCCAATCGGCCAGCTCGCGCGCACGACCTTCGAGAACCCAGCCGCGCGGATATCCGAGCAGCCGCGTAAATTCCTGCTGCGGCACGTCCACGCCGGCGAGCGTGTCCGCGATCTCGATGGATTCGGCTACCTGGCGCATGAAATCGGCTCCACGGATTTAAACTGGCAACCCTCAACGAAGAAATCGAAGAAGTTGGGGTGCGTCTCAAGCCGGCAATGCTCGACTTTTCTTACTAGTTCTTCCAGTTCCTGGCGTTTGGTTTTCGAAAGCAGCGCGATGGTCGCGCCTTCAATGGCAAGATTGCCGGCCCTCACAAACTTCTCCGGCGCAAGGCTGGGCACAAGCCCGATCCGCAACGAGGATTCGACATTGAGATGGCGCCCGAATCCGCCGGCGAGATAAAAGACGCCGATATCATCGAAGTCGATGCCGTACGTGCTGAAGACAACGTGCAGGCCAGCGACATTCGCGCCCTTGGCCTGGGCCAGCTCATTCACGTCGCTCTCGAGAAGATAGACGTCGCCACTTGCGCCGTGGGAGAGGTCGATCCGATGCTGTTCGTCTTCGAATCGTCCGCGCTCGTTCATGCGGCCAGTGCGGAGCAACTCGCTCAGCAGGTCGACCAATCCTGACCCGCAGATTCCCTCCGGCGGAACGTCGCCGATGACGCGAAGTTCGGAATTGCCGACCTCATCAATCGCCACTTCTTCGATGGCGCCATCGAGAGCCGGCATGCCGCAGGCAATGGCTCCGCCTTCAAAAGCCGGGCCTGCCGGGCACGATGCAGCGAGAATGCGATCCTTGTTTCCTACGACCAGCTCGGTGTTGGTGCCGATGTCCATGATCGCGATGAGGCGCTCTTCGTGCGCCAGATCCGCGGCCAGCATGCACGCGGCGGCATCGGCTCCCACGTGGCCGCTGATGATGGGAGCGCCATAGACGCGAGCTTTGGGGTGAATGGGTAAGAGGCTGCGCAGGCCGGACTCGACCAGGCTGGTGGTTGTGCGCTTCCCCTCGGCCAATTCAATTTCGGTGATCGAGCGGTAGGGCGTCTGGCCGATCGTGTAGACGTTCTGACGGAAGAAAAGATCGCGCATGGTGGAGTTGCCCACCACGACCATTTCGTAAATCGTCTTCGGGTCAACGGGAAACTTCTCGATGGCATGGCTCAGGTATCCGGCCAGCGTGCGCATGAGCAACCTCCCCGGATGGCTTGTGTCGTAGGCGATGCGCGACATGATCTCCGAGCCGCCGAAGCGTTGCGGATTTTCAAACGAAGTGTCGGCAATCAGCTCGCCGCTCTCAAGGTCCAGCAGGCGCACGACGACGGTTGTCGTCCCGAGATCCATCGCGAGGCCGTGAATCGGCCCCGTGGAGCGTTCAACTTCCGCTCCGTCGATGAGGATGCGATCGCCGTCGCGCGTCACGGCGGGATCGAGCGCGAGCGACTGACCGCTTCCGGGCAGTCCATACGCCTGGCGCTCGATGACCATGTGTCCGCGGCGCATGGTGTGGCAGCGAATCTGCCCAGTTGAGCCGGTGACGAAGGTCTGGCAGGAGAGGCGGAAGTTTCCCTTCAGGTGACGCTCGGCCTCGGTCATCGGCGAGAGCGAAGCAGCGCCCTCGACAATCTCGACCATGCATTCCTTGCATTTGCCTTGCTTGCGGCACGACGTGGGTACGTCGATGCCGAGGGCTTCGGCCTGGTCGAAGAGAGAAAGGGCCGGGTTGGCCTCGGTCGATTGTCCGTTGATGGTTAGCGTGACGGCCATTTTCGGGAATCCCGTTGAAAAGCAACCGCAGATCCTTCGACTGCGTCCGCCACGGCGGACTCCGCTCAGGATGACAGCGGCAATTATGGATCGAACCTCAGAGACAAAAGGGAGCTTCTACCATCCCTTCGCTTCGAGTTCCGCTTTCACCGCATCTGCGACATCCTGCGCGGATCCTTCGCGCTCCTGCTCGTCGCTCCACTTCCATTGCGCAAGGTAGTCGTCGGCGGCCTGCAATCCGCGCATGGCGGCGAGGCGATCGATCTGCTCCATGAATCGCCCGTCGAGCATCACGGTCACGTCGTCGATCCCGTCATCAGCTTTGACCTGGGTCGGGATTTCCTGCCAATAGAGAATCTTGTAGGTCGCCATCTTGGCTACGCCTGTCCTGCCAGCCGCAGGAACAAATCCACCGCAGCGGAGGCATTGGCCCCGTATCCGTCGGCGCCAATCTCGTCGGCAAACATCTGGCTGATGGGAGCGCCGCCAACGGCCATCTTGATTTCCGCGTGGCCCGCCGCATGGAAGCCCTCAATCACGGTCTTCATATACATCATGGTGGTGGTGAGCAGCGCGCTCATGCCGACGATGTTGGGCTTGTGTTTCTCGGCGGCTGCCATGAATTTTTCTACACTCTGATCCACGCCGATATCATGCACTTCAAAGCCCGCGCCCTCGGCCATCATGCCCACAAGATTTTTGCCGATGTCGTGCAAATCGCCGCGAACCGTGCCCATGAGCAGAACCCCCTTGGGTTTGGAGCCGCCGTCTTTCGACGTCAGCAGTGGCTTCAACACGGCCATGCCGGATTTCATCGCTCGCGCTGCAATCAAAACCTCCGGCACATAGAGCACGTTGTGCTTGAAGTCCTCGCCGACCACGCTCATGCCGGCGATCAAGCCTTCGGTTAGTACTTCCTGCGCGGTGCGGCCTTCGGCCAAAGCGGCTTCAGTCAGCTTGCCAACCTGGTCGGCGTTTCCTTCGTACAGGTGTTGATTCATCAAGGCGTAATCGGGCATCGAATCGTTTCCTCAGCGTGCGCTCGCAACCGCTCCCGCGGCGCGTTTGGCGTTGAATTCTTCAAGAGCCTCAAGCATGGCCAGAATGTTTTCGCGCGGCATTCCGGGGCTGGTGCCGCCGCCGACAGAGAGAATGATCCCCTCACCGCCTGAACCCTCCAGAACTTCAAGAGTCTCGTCTTTCACTTCTTCTGGAGTTCCACGAACAGCGACTTCCAGCGGATTCACATTGCCCATGAGGCACATGCGGTCGCCGATGCGCCGTTTCACTTCAGTGATGTGCCGCTGCTTGCCCCAGTTGAGCACATTAAATCCGGTATCGGGCAGGTGGTCGAGGCAGGCATCGACTTCGGCATCGTTGTGGTACAGCTTGACCCAATCCTTGGGAAATGCGTCGCAGATTCGCTTGAGATAAGGGTGGGCAAACTCCAGGTAATGCTCCTCGTTCACGAATCCGACGATGTCGTCGAGGATGAAGATGCTCTCAACGGTATCGCCCATGACTTTCTGCTGCGCCTTCAGCCAGTCAATAATGACGCGCGTGCAGAGGTCGAGCAGTTTATGCGCGCCTTTGGGATTCTCCACCAAGTCGATCATGAACTCGGTTGTACCGCGCACAAATCCCGCGGTGCACATGGGCCCGCGCGAGGTGACCATGGGAAGTATGTAGCCGGCATCGAGAATGCGCTGGCGGGCCATGCCGATGCGATGCAGGGTGAGGCCCGCAAATCCGTCGGCTTCCACTTCGTACTCGGGGAAGTTATCGATGTCTTCAAGCCGGTAAAGCGTGTGGTATTCGCTGGGCGTGTTGTCTTGCCAGAACTTGATTTTGGACCCCAGGATCGAAGGCTCCGCAGCCATCCCGTACTCCATCCACCATGAAGGGATAAAAATGATGTCTGGAAACTCCTGCATGATCTTCAAGTTCGATTGAAACCAGAGCTCGGGATCCAAAAAATAGTCCAGGTGCTTGATTCCCAGGTATCCAGGAATCCAGGGACTATCGATGATGAGCGCCATCGGGATCTTGTCGATTTTCTCGCGCCGCACTGCTCGCTTGAACGTCTCCCACTGTTCCGGCCGCATACGTTTCCTCCCGATCACAATCGTGATCGATACATCACATCCCTGCCGAGGCCATGACTTGAATGAACGACCTCCTCGCCATCCGTCTTGCCCGAATTGCGAATCTATTTCTTTACGTTTGACGGGCACTCAAGCCAGGCTCGAACCGAGTGGAACGCGAAGCCAGTCATGAACCTAAGTGCAATCTTTCCCGTCACCTAAGATTTTCTTCGACTGTCGTAATAATTCCGACTACGCCATCATAATGTACCGGGAACAAAACGCACAAGAGCGGATGAAATTGGCATGGTTGGGGTCGCCAATCGAGCAAAGCTCCCCGCAGATGAAGCTTACAGTAGCTTTTTCGCGAAAATGTCATGGCAAAGCCCGGAAACCGTGCTCACGCGCGAAGTAAAAAATCAGAATGGACCGAAGGGGCTCTCGCGGAGTCAACCCTCTATTCGAGAGATTCTGCACTCGTGCGGTAGGATTGTCCCGCGAGATAAAGATGGGGAAGCGCATCCGAGAGGAAATTGCGATGGACGCGCTTCGATTCCAGCATGTGTCTTGCTGCAAGTGATTCTGAGCGTAAATCGAGCGGGGGACGCCTGTGAATTTGAACCGCGATTACCGGAATCTTCCGCCGATACGCTACATGCTGGTGCTCTGGCTGTTTGTCATGAGCGCGGTGGCATTTCTTGATCGCACCAATATCTCCATCGCCGGCGTTCAAATCAGCCGCGAGTACGCGGTGGACAATACGCATCTGGGCTGGGTCTTCAGCGCATTCCTCATTGGTTACGCTATCTTTCAAGTGCCTGCGGGCCTGCTCGCCCGGCGGATTGGGCCGCGCTATGTTCTGACTTTCGGCATGGCGTGGTGCAGCGTGTTCGCTGCGCTAACGGCGCTTGTTCCACCCACGCTACGGGGCGCGGTGCTGGTGTTGGCGCTGGTGCGTTTCGGCCTGGGCGTTGGCGAGGCCACCATGTACCCCGCCGCCAGCCAGTTTGTGGAGCGCTGGTTTCCGGTGGATGAGCGCGGCAAGGCCAATGGATTCGTCTTCGCCGGGGTGGGCATCGGCGCAGGACTCACGCCTCCGCTCGTCACTGCGATCATCCTGCGCCACGGGTGGCGAGCCGCCTTCTGGGTGAGCGCTGCGATCGATGTGGCGGTCAGCCTGGTGTGGTATCTCGCGGCCCGCGATCGTCCGGCAGAACACCCGCTGGTCGGAGAAGCGGAAAAGGCCCGGATCGGCGGAGCTCAGAATGAACCGGGGCTCTTGCTCGTTCAACGTGAAACCGCACGCGGCGCCAAAAAATCGATCCCATGGGCGAAGATCTTTTCGAGCAAAGAAGTCATCGTCCTGACCTTGAGCTATTTTGCATTCGTCTACGTCGCATGGATTTTCTTTGCATGGTTTTACATCTATATGGCGCAGGTGCGCGGGCTCAACCTCAAGACCAGCGCAATCTTTTCCATGCTGCCGTTCATTGCCATGACGATCGGCTGCCTGGGAGGAGGCGCCGTGAGCGATTGGATCGCTGCACATTTTGGCTTGCGCGCGGGCCGTTGCCTGTTGCCCGCTCTGTCTCTCGGCTTTACGGCGATTCTTCTGGTGGCCGGTTCGCGTGCTCACAACGCGGCTGCGGCCGCCGTTACTCTTGGCTGCTGCGCGGGCGTCTTGTATATCTCTCAGAGCGGCTTCTGGGCTGTCTCGGCTGACATCGCAGGAGAAAACGTCGGCGTAGTTTCCGCAATCATGAATATGGGCGGCCAGCTAGGAGGGGCATGCTCGGCCTCTCTCACTCCCATGATTGCCGCACACATAAGCTGGGAGATGTCGTTCATCACTGCTGCCGTGATGGCGGGTCTTGGCGCAGCGGGATGGCTGATGATCAACCCGATGAAGACGTGCGGCGAAGCCGGCGCAGTTCCGGTGATGACGCAAACATGAATTCGATGATCGTGTACTTTTCCGGATTTGAATTTCTTTGAGATATATACTTGTCGAATTTGGATCGTGCCCGCCGTTCGAATCGTGACAGGAATAAGGAGAATTGAAATGTCAATGAATCGACGTGAGTTTCTCGCGGCCTCAGTTGCAGGCGCCGCAGTGTTGCAGCAGGGAATGACAGCCTTCGCCGCGCCCGCTGGAGATCTGCAAGTCGCAATCGATGCTTCAAAGTGCGGCGCGCCGGTGAGCCCCATGATTTTCGGCGGCTACATGGAGCCAGCCACCACACAAGTGTGGGCCGAGATGCTGACGGACAGGAAGTTCGCCAACCCGATTACCAGCGCAGTCGCGGCGGCGTCAACGAACTCCTTTTTCCGTCGCTTCGCGGGCGAGCCGTTTAAGCCGGTCGGGCCGGAAGGCGTGGTCGAAATGGACACCGAGAATCCGTTTGTCGGCCAGCACAGCCCGCGCATCAAGCTCGACGGCTCTGAGCCGCGTGGCATTCAGCAATCCAAGTTGCGCGTTGCTGGGGGGAAGCAGTACGAAGGCCGTATCTATCTTGCCGGCGATCCGGGCGCGAAGATTGTCGTTCGTTTGGTTTGGGGAACAGGCGTCAGCGATTCTCAAACCATCACCGTCCCATCGCTGTCGCGCGAGTACAGGAAATTTCCGCTCAAGTTCACGCCGGCGGTGGACACCGACGAGGCGCGCCTGGAGATTCTTGGAACTGGCAGCGGCACGTTTCACGTCGGAGCCGCTTCGCTGATGCCCGCCGACAACGTGCAGGGATTTCATGCCGGCATGATCCGGCTTTACAAGGAAGCGGGATTCAAGATGTTCAAGTGGCCGGGCGGCAACTTTGTCTCCGCGTACGACTGGCGTGACGGAGTTGGCGACCGGGATAAGCGCCCGCCGCGATTGCAACCGATGTGGTCTGACAGGGTGGAGTCGAACGACGTGGGCGTTCATGAGCTGCTGGCCCTATGCGTGCTGGTCGGAGCCGAGCCGGACCTGGCGATTGACAGCGGTTTCGGTTCGGCGCGCGAGGCGGCAGAGCAGGTGGAGTATTGCAATGGTTCCGTGGCGACGCGCATGGGCAAAATGCGCGCGGAGAACGGCCATCCCGAGCCTTTCAATGTTCGTCTCTGGACCATCGGCAATGAAATGTACGGACCGTGGCAGTTCGGCCATATGTCGCTCGACCAGTACTGGGTGAAGCACAACTACATCGTCGAGGCCATGAAGAAAGTGGACCCCAGCATCAAGGTGACCGTTTCCGGCGCCAGTATCTGCGAAAAATCCGTCGGCGGCGCGGAAAAGAAAAACAATTTCTTCCCCAGCATATGGGAGCCGCCCATAACTGAAACGCTGCCCTATGAGTTCGGCAGCATCTATGACTGGGACGGCTGGCTGCTGGAAAAGTGCACCGGCAACATCGACAATCTCTCCGAACACACCTACGCATATCCCGACCTGGCGTTCAGCGTCGAGAAGCAGCTCTTTGTGGACGTACACGATCCGCTGCAATTCAGGACCCGAAGATTGGCCAACCGCATTGGCGGAGCCTTTGAGGCGTGGGACAAATATGTTGAGAAGATGCCGTGGCTCAAGGAAAAGAACATCAAGTTCATCTTCGACGAGTGGGGCAATCGTATGCGTTCGGCTTCGGGCAACGGAGGCGGAGGCTTCATGCAGCAATCCGGAATGTTGATGCCTCTCTCTTACGCGCTTTGTCTGCACGAAATGTTCCGTCACGCCGATATGATTGCCGCCAGCTGCGCGACGGGTGGATTGCGCATGTTGACCGACCATACCGGCGAGGCCGTGGGTCTTACGGCCGAGGCAGTCGTGATGAAGCTGCTGCAGACTCACTTTATCAACGCTCTTCCCGTTGCGGTCGACGGCGATTCGCCGCAGCAGTTGGTGCCCGGCACGGCATTTGTCGACAGGGGCACAAAACCTACGGGGAGCTCTACCTATCCTCTGGATGTTCTTGCGGCGTTCTCAAGCGATCGCAAGAAGTTCCTCATCTCTGTGGTCAACCCGACGGAAGAAAGCCACAGCCTTGCTGGCCAGAATAAGCGGCGTCAAACTGCGTGATCAGGGCAAGCTATATCAGATTGCGCCACCCAGCGCGAGCTCAACCAATGAAGCCGGCAAAGAGCCCGCCGTCAAGATCGTTGAAACCTCACAGGACCGAGTGCCCGGATTCCATGCTGGCGCCGCCGGTCAGCGTCAGTCTTTACGAGTTCGATGTTGCGTAAGAGACAGCTAACGTCCCACGACGAGCAAGTGGATGACCCCTGAAGTGGTGAGAGGTGTCATATGAAGCGGCGCGATTTTCTGAAGAAGAGTTCCGCGGTAGCAATTGCAATCGCCGGCTCTCAAAAGGTACTCGATCCATCGGCAACGGCAGAGCGGGCTCAGCAGGGTTTGCCTGAGGCTTCCGGCGGCCCTGCGGCAAAAGGCGGAGTCGTTTCGGATCTCGGGAATTCTGTAGCCCATGTCGGCAGCACTCCGGAGAGCGCTTTCCTGCCCAAGCAGCCACTGCTGGCGCAGGCCCTTCTCCAGGAAACGCAAAGGACCCGACCGATGCCGCTGGAGGAAAGGATTCGCCGTGGTGTCGTTCCCAAGCGAGGCATGTGCAGCGTGAATCCGGGCAGGTCGACCCGCGAAGGTCTTGTCGCCGGCAATGGACCTGTCTACGTCGAGGTAGCGTGCGATCCGTTTTCTGAGCAAATTCTCTTTCATCACGAGAGGCTGATGCTGCCATGGAAAAGGCCGTTCGAGGCTCCCAAGGTTGCGCCCATTCTGCCTGACTTGCGAAAACTTATTCTCGACGGCAAATACCGCGAAGCCGTTGACATGGCGTTTAACGCGATGAATCTTGCCGGGCTCCCCGTTAATGAATATCCGCATGCGACTCTCGCCGCATTCGCGATGCGCCTCGACATTCCGCAAGGAGGAATAGCGAAAGATTACTTGCGGACCACAGACTTTGAAAGCGGCGAAATCGCTGTGTACTGGACCGACCAGCGCGGAGATTGGGTGAGGGAGATCTTCGCATCCAAACCCGACAACGTCATCGTCCAGCGAATCACCGCTCCGAAAGGCCAGTTGGTGAGTGCCAGGATCGCGCTCGTCAATCCGCCGTTCGGCCCCAGGGCAGACGGCGGTCCCATCACGTTCGAGCAGGATGCGAATGAGCGTCGAATCATCTTCAAGGGCCACTTTGACCCGGCCATCAACAACAACGGGTACGCAGGTGTGATGCGCGCGGTTTGCGCGAGCGGTTCGGCGCACGTTGAGGATGGGACCCTGGTTGTCGAGGGCGCACACTCGGTAACCCTTGTTACGCGGGTCGAGTGGTACGCGGATTTTTCACAGGCCCAGGTCGACGCAATGGTGAAGGCTGTAGAGCAGGTCGACCCGGACTACGCCACCCTGCTCGAGCGCCATCGGGAATTCCAAGCCCCGATCTTCAACAGAGTCTCAGTCGATTTTGGCGGCGACTCGCAGCGGGCCCTGGCGGGAGAGGAACTGATTGACGACCAGCGGACGCGGACCGGCTTCTCGCCGGCGTTGCTTGAGAGGCTCTTCGACATGGGCCGCTATTGGCTCATCGTCACCGCCGGTAATTACTTTGCCGAAATCAATATCAATATCAATCTGCAAGTTTCGTCGGGCGTGGTGGGCGACACGCCGGAAATCATGGAGAGATTCTTCGATTGGGTCGAGAGTGCGCTTCCGGATTGCCGCAAGAATGCCGCGAATATCTTCGGCGCTCGCGGAGCGGTCTATCCAATTTTGCCAAGTTGGGGCCTTGGGGTGAGTTTTCACTACGCAGTCTCGCAGGGATTCGGTATCTGGCCCCACCCGTACTGGATTTCCGGCGGCGGATGGTGCTACAGCCCGTTCTGGGACCAATTCCTGGTGAGCGGAGACCAGGAACTTCTTCGCACGCGCATCGTGCCAGGCCTCAAGGAGCTGGCACTTTTCTACGAAGACTTTCTCACGGTGACCGACGAACGCGGCAACTACGTTTTTGTTCCATCGTTTTCTCCGGAGAACGCGCCGCTTAATTCCGAACCGCTGCCGTTGCCGCAATGGCCGGGGCTCAGCAACAGGGATTCACCCGTCCGCCCGCCCACCACTCTGGTGGTGAACGCCACGATGGATATCGCAGTGTGCCGGGAAGTGCTGACGCACCTGATTGAAGCGTCGGAGATTCTGGGTACCGATCTTGACGACATCCCGAAGTGGAAGGCCATGCTGGCGAAGCTACCGCCGTACCTAGTGGACCCCGACGGCATGTTGAAGGAATGGACCTGGGCCAGCCTGCAGGACAACTGCGACCATCGCCACGTCTCACATCTCTACGGAGTATGGCCGGGCGATGAGATCGATCCCGACCGTACGCCGAAACTTGCCAAGGCAGCCTTGCTCGCGGATCGCAAACGCACACCGGAGACGTTGGCTGCGCACGGTCTTTGTCATCGTGCCCTGGTTGGAGCGCGGCTCAAAGACAGCTACCTCGTGCAGTCGCAAATGAAGCAGTTGCTCGAACAAGGTTACGTTGCCGCGACGATTCGGACGTCACACAATCCATACTTGCCGCCAATGCCCGACGCGCAGGGAGCTCTGCCGACGATCATGATGGAAATGCTTATCTACTCGCGGCCGGGCGTCATCGAGTTGCTGCCTGCGCTTCCTGAGTCACTGAGAAACGGATCGGTGAACGGCGTGTTGGCTCGCACCTTTGCCAGGGTCGACAGCATGGCCTGGAACCTGGAGACAAGAACCGCGGACTTGTCGCTCACATCCCTCAAGGACCAGGACATCACGCTGATTGTGCGTTACGGAATCGTAAAGATATTTGCGCCTGCGGGAGTCTTGGCGAAGATGCCAGAGCCGGACGCGATCTCTTGCGATTTGCATCTGCCGAAGGGCGAGCCAGTTCGGATCCATCTGGCACTTGGACGGCGCCAGCCGCTTGACTGGGTCGATCGCGTGCCTGAATCCTGAACTGTGCAATTCGGACATTTACCGGCGAAATATGTCCTTGACAGTTCTTTAATTCGCTTAGTAGCCTTTGGGACCTCCGGGAGGTTTGGCCGGAGATCATCCCCCATTCGCCGAGAAAGATTCGTTCGGCGGTATACGTTTTCCCTGCGTACGAGGGTCGAGGCAGACAACCGAAAGGGCCGAGGATTATGGCTCACGTTTCAAGAAGGTCAGTGCTCAAAGGCGCTGCCTATTCGGCATTGGGATCGTTTTCTGCTTTTTCACTGCCCGCCCTGGCTGCGGCTATTGAAGATCAGAGTTCGCCTTACCAGCGACCCAAACTCAAAATCACGGATGTCCGGACTGCGCAGGTACTCGTGCACGGACCGCAGACGCACGTGAGGATCTACACAGACGCCGGCATTTACGGGCAAGGTGAATGCACCGATGCCGCTGTTGGAGCGGCGTCGCTCATTCGCGGCTGGCGGCGCTTGCTCGTCGGACGGAGCCCGCTCGACGTGGAAGCCATCTGGGAGAGGATTCGCACCGGGGGAATCTTTGCCGGAGCCCAAGGCGGGCAATACATCACGGCGCTTTCGGGAGTCGAGATTGCGTTGTGGGACCTCGCCGGCAAGGCGCTCGGCATCCCCGTTTACCAACTGCTGGGCGGAAAGTTTCGCGATAAAGTCATGATCTACTGCGACTCCGACATGGATGTTCCGATTGGCGAAGAATCGGACCGCAAGCTCCCGTGGATCAAGAACCAGGGCTTCAAGGCCATGAAGATCGATCTGGACGATGCGCGGGACCCAGCGCGCTGGGATAGTTACAACTGGACCGCGAGCAATGGCGAAATCGATCGCATGGTCAAGTGGGTTTCAAGCGTGCACGACAGAATCCCGTCCGATATGGCGCTGGCCTGCGACATGCACGGACGTTACGACGCCGCCACCGGCAAGAAAGTCGCAAAAGCCCTCGAGCCCTTCCACCTGATGTGGCTTGAGGAGCCGGTTCCCGCTGAAGATATCGACGCCATGGCCGACATTCGTCATTCCACTTCGACACCGATTGCATGCGGCGAAAACTTGTACATGCGATGGGGATATCGCGAGCTTCTTGAGAAGAAGGCTGTCGACATTATTCAGCCGGACTTTGAGAAGGTTGGGGGAATCGCCGAGGCTCAGAAAGTTGCCAACATGGCGCAGGCCTACTATGTTCCGGTCGCGCCGCACTGCGTGGTTTCGCCGATCGGCCAAATGGCCACAGCGCACGCCTGCGCGACGTTTCCGAATTTCCTGTGCCAGGAATGGCATTGGATTAATCACCAGGACCTTTGGACGACTTGGGTGAAGGAAGGCCAGATTATCGTGGACGGTTACATCACTCCCCCGGACAAGCCAGGCCTGGGCGTGGAGATGAACGAGGAAGTAGCGAAGAAAGCCCAGATTCCAGGAACAACCTGGTTCGAAGCTGAGACGTAGTCGTTCGCAGTGGGTCACGCATTTCATGGGAGCGGAGAAATGAACCGGAGGATAATGGCGGCCGTTGTGGCTGGGGCGGTGCTGCTGGTACTGGGGCCAGGCTCGGATCTCGGCGGCGCAGCAGGCGCCGGCGGCGCCAGGAAGCGCTGCTCAATCGACGCCCGAGTCTCAGGCCACACCCGAATTTCACGGGGAGTTTTTTACGCCCGAGCAGGTGATCCATTACACCTCCTACTGGACAGGCGAAAGATTTCCCGACGGCCGGCCTAAAGTGCCCGATGACATTCTGGACCGCATGAAAACGGTCACGCTGGAAGAAGCGTGGGCCACACTGCGCAACGCCGGCTTTATGCACCAATACGAAGACGGCTGGTACTTGATCCATCCTGACCAGGTGCTGGTGGGCAGGGCGCTCACTGCCGTATGGATGCCGGGAAGGCCCGATATTCAGAAGGAAGTCGAGGATCAGGGCAAGGTGGATCATCGCGAGGGTGCTACGAATGCGTGGCCGGTGGACATGCTTCAGTCCCGCGACGTCTATGTCGGCGACCACTTCGGACTCAAGCAGGACGGGCCATCGATCGGCGATAACGTGGGCAACGCAATCTACGCACGATCGGGAAACGGCATTGTCTACAACGGCGCCGTACGCGATATCAACGGCCTGAACGAATTGCCGAATTTCACTTCATTTGTTCGCTCCTACGATCCCTCGCATCACTTCGGATCTCTGGCCAGCGGACGGCTGCTGAACTCGACCATGGTGAGCATCAACGGACCGACGCGAATTGGAGAGGTCCTGGTGATGCCGGGCGACATCGTTCTGGGGCGAAACGGTGGAGTGATCTTCATTCCGCCTCAATTAGCCGAACAGGTTGTCAAATATTCCGAACGCACCCACCTTGAGGACACCTTCGGCCATTTGCGTCTGCAACAGAAAAAGTACACCGCTGGACAAATCGATGCCCGGTGGACACCGGAGATCGAAGCGGATTACCATCAGTGGCTCAAAGAGAACGAGGATCACTTATCCGTTCCCAAATCCACGATCGAGGAGATTCTGAAGGGTAGTAATCCATCGAATTAAGGATTTCTGCGGACGTCGCGGAGAGATCTGATCGGGTCAATGCTCAATGGTTTCAAATCGGCTTCATTCTCAATTGATGGGGGCGGTAAAAGGCAATGTGGTTTTTGTCATCCCCCAGGGGCAAGATGCAGGGCTGTGTTGGCAGATCGAATTTGAAGGAGGCTGCTTTTAGCAGCGGAGGGGAATCAATCATGACAAATAATTGCGTCCATCATGCATTCCAAGGCGTGAGCATTGCGCCGTTCGTTGTCGCAAACTGCCCGAATACACAAAACCCGCATGGCCGGCTCCGAATCGAGCAAGTAAACGTATCCCCGGCCCGATCCCTCGCGCTGTTAGCGCGCCTTTTGTTTGCGCTGCTGTTGGTGACCGTTTCGGCCGCCTACCTAGGCGCTCAGACCTCCGGCTCAATCTCAGGCCACGTCGCCGATCCGACGGGCGCTGTGATTCCTGACGCCAACGTCAAACTGACGAATGTGGGCACCGGAGGCATTCGCACAGCGGCCACTACCGGCTCAGGTGACTACCTTTTCCCTGACGTTCCGCCGGGAATCTATAACATTGAAGCCACGCACCAGGGCTTCAAGGCCGCCGAAGTCAAAAACGTGCAATTGCAGGTGCAGCAATCGCTGCGCCAGGACTTCGCAATGGCGGTAGGACAGGTCACGCAAACCGTCACGGTGGAAGCCACCGGCGCGCTGCTTCAGGTCGAAAACGCTACGCTCGGCACTGTGATTGAGAACGCCGCCGTAAACGAGCTGCCGCTGAACGGCAGAAACTACCTGTCGCTCGTAGCTCTTTCGTCCAATGCCAACACGCTTTCAACGGCATCTGGCCAGGCAGGAAGCCGCCTCGGCGGCGATCGCGCCAGCCAGGCAATCTCGGTGGGCGGCCAGCGCATCATGTTCGACTACTACACGCTGGACGGCGTGAACAACACCGATCCCGACTTCAATACCTATGTCGGCCTGCCTTCTCTTGACGGCATCCAGGAGTTCAAGGTGCAGACGGGTGTCTATCCGGCCGAGTTCGGTCACGAAGCAACGCAGGTCAACGTGGTCAGCAAGAGCGGAACCAACACCTATCACGGCAGTATGTACGATTTCATCCGCAACAACATCGCGGATGCAACTCCTTATTATTTCCCGTACAACGCCGCGCCTCCTAAAGTGCTCCCCTTCAAGTGGAACGACTATGGATTCGAGCTTGACGGCCCCATCAGGATTCCCGAAAATCTACAATGGACGAGACAAGTTCTTCTTCATGGTCGACGACGAATGGAGAAAGATCCGTTCCATCGGTCAGGGCTCTGCAACGGTACCCTCCCCAGACATAGCGAGCGGCAACTTCCATGGTTTCACCGACAAGAGCGGAAATCCGGTCACCATCTACGATCCGGCATCCGGGGACGCCAACGGCCTGGGCAAGACGCCCTTTCTTAACAACATGATTCCTTCAGGCGAGATCACCTCGCAGTCCAAGGCATTGCTGAAGTACCTCGGATCAAGTACGAATCCGTTCTACTCAGGCGGGAAAGTGGTCTCGAACTACGCATACGCTACCTCGGCGCCGCAGAATCGCCAGAGCCTGACCGTCCGTGGAGATTACGTTCAGTCGCAGAACTCACAGTATGCCTTTCGCTACAGCTCGGGAACCGAGAACATTATTTCCACGGGCCTGCTTGGCGCGGGCAGCAAGGTCGTCACCAACTACTACCAATACATGGGATCGAACACCTGGACCTTTTCGCCCACGGTCGTGAACGAGGCGCGGTTCGGCTATAGCCACTTCTTCAACTCGGCTGGTCTGTTGTCGGCATTCACGAACGACGTGGTGGATGCGATCGGAATTCCCGGACTGAAAGGCGGCGACCCCTCAACGTGGGGCATCCCAGATATGGCATTCAGTCAGGGACCGACAGGTACAACACCGTCCATCTGGCAGGAAATCGGAGATATCGGCGGCGATGGCCCCTATGTTGTGACCGACCCCACCTGGCAAATTGTCGATAACCTCTCCTGGGTCAAGGGCAAGCATTCGTTGCGCTTCGGTTTTGAGTACAACCGGCAGACCTTCAACCAACTAGGCAACCAATTCTCGCGCGGGCAGTTCTTCGCCCAGCCTATTTCGACCGCCCTCGAAACGAAGGATCCTGTAAGTGGAAAGGTATCGCTTTCTGGCGGCGATTCGCTCGCTGACTTCTTGCTTGGCGATCTAAGCCAGGCGACCGTCGCGGTGGCCGTCGCGGATGCGAATTATGTGCGCAACGTAGAGGCCTTCTACGCCGATGACACCTACAAGGTTCTGCCCACGCTCACAATTTCAGCGGGCCTCCGGTATGAATTGACTCCACCCTGGAACGATACTTTTGGGAACAACTTCAACGCATATGTCCCGAATTTGCCGAAGAGGGGTGACACGAGCGCTACGTACCCGCAGAGCCAATGGCCCTTCGAGGTCCGCCAGGGCAGCTGTACCTCTGCAAATGTGTATCAAGGCCTTCCCGTCCGATGGACGAGCGACTTTGGTCCGGCGCCGAAATGCAGCAACGGCCTGTTGCCTAATGGTCCGCTGATGGATACTCAGAACCTGAATTTTGCGCCACGCCTGGGCATCTCGTACTCGCCGAACTCCAGGCTGGTGATTCGGACCGGCTACGGCATTTTCTACACGCAGGATATCGGCAACGCGTACTTCGATATGGCGCGCAATATCGCAGGACGCGCGACAGCAGTCAATGCGGACACAACCACCGGGATCTACGGCAATTCCAACCTGACCTGGGCCAATGCATCGCCGGGCGCCGGCGGCGGCACAACCGTAATTTTCGGCCCCAAAACCGTTGAGTTCGCGAATGCGCCGAGCCATAAGACCAGCTACACCGAGCAGTTTCTGTTTAACATCCAGCAGCAGGTTGGGCAGGACTGGACGTTCGAGGCCGGATACCAGGGCGCCTTAAGCCGGCATCTTTATGGGTTCATCAATGCCAATCAACCCACTCCATACGGATACATCGGCACCGGCGCGCCAACTTCAATCGCGTCGCGGCTCCCCTTCTATGTGGGGCTAGTGGACTCGAAGGGCAACTACACACCACCAACAGACCCGAATGGCGTTCCGGCACAATACGGTCTCCAATATCAGCACGACCAGGGCACCGGCAATTACAACGCCTTTGATGTGAAGGCCACGCGCCGGTTCAGCAAGGGCCTAAGCGTCATCGGCTCCTATACCTGGGGTAAGTCGCTCGACGATACGAGCGGAATCCGTAACCAGGGGAACGACAATCTGTATCCCCAGAACAGCGAGTGCATTTCCTGCGAATATGGCCGATCCGCATTCGATGTGAAGAATCGCATCGTTGGCTCGGCACTGTACGAAATACCCATCGGACCCGGCAAACTCGTGCCGGTGAGGGGAGCTTTGAATGCGCTGATTGGCGGCTGGCAAATCGGAGGTATCTTTACCCACCAGACCGGTTTGGTCGGGACTCCAATCCTGGGTATTGACAATGCCAGTATCGCGTCTCCGTTCGGCAATTTCGATCGGCCCAATCCGACAGCCACCAGCCCCTACTTCAGCGGGAGCGCGAGAACGCTGAACGACTGGGTGAACAAGGCTGCCTACCAAACACCGACGGCAGGTTTCTTCGGCAACCTGCAGCGCGGCAGCTTCACAGGGCCCGGCTTTACGAATCTCGACGCTTCGTTACACAAGGCGTTCAACATGCCTTACAACGAGAAGCACCAATTATCGATCCGCTTTGAGGCGTTTAACTCGCTCAATCACCCCAACTGGCCCTTGCCGACGATGAATCTAAGTTCGTCTACTTTCGGCCGAATCAACGGCAACTCCAACCCAGCAACCGAGTCACCACTGATGCGTCAGTTGCAGTTGGCGGCGAAGTACGAGTTCTAGATCAACCACAAGGTATCCCGCGGCTCTGCTTAACCGCAGCGCCGCGGGGCTGAAATCCGATCCAAAAGAAATCAAGTTTCGGTGTTGTGCCGCAGCGGCTACGGCGGCGTAGGTCTCTCATGTTCACAGCCTGCCAAACTGCTTCACTGCCGCCTCAATCGACTTCATCTTCTCGATCAGCGGGTACATGGAGTGTTCTTTGAAGTCGAGTTGCTGCGCGAGCAACAACACTTGCACGGCTTTATCGCGGGGCACAATCACCACGCCATCGTTATCAGCGGTCACGATGTCTCCGGAGTGAACCGTGACGCCATCGCAAACCACCGTGATCTGCGATCCGGCAAAACGGTAGTGCCCCACCGCCGTTGCGGGCGTAATTCCCGTCGCGTAAACCGGAAACCCGATCTTGCGCAGGTAGGCGGTGTCGCGCACGCTGCCATCAATCACCGCTCCACTGAAATCGCGCGCTTCCATCGCGGTGCCCATCAGCCCTCCCATGCCTGCGATATCCGCGCCGTCTTCGATCGACATCACATACACCGAATCCTTGTCGCCCTGATCGATCGCAGCCAGCATCCCGTCCAGCGCGCGAGGATCGTCGTTCTCTTCTTTCTTGAGGCGGACCGTTAGCGCATAGCCCGCAAATCTGGAGGGGAACAACGGCTGCATTCTGTGGGAGAGGTACATCTTCTGATGCGTAAGCTGCTCGATCGCATCGGAAACTGACGCCACTTCCACGTGCTTGTATGCGGCAATTAGAGCGCTTGGGTCGTGCCCATAGGCCACCGCATCCTCTTGGGCGGACAAGGTCCTGATCAGAAGACCCGTTCCGGCAAGCGCGCATGCCGCGGCAAAAACCGCGGCTAGCATCCATTTGGTTGCAAGTGCCATTAACAAATCTTTCATGGGTGTTGCCAACACATGGCGCATCGCCAGCCTCCTCGTTGATTGACAGCGCGAAGCATCGAACAACAGATATCCTCCGTCTTATGGATCGCGCCGCGCAACCTGTATGGGGCAGCAATGGTGCGCTCTTCCTTAGTTTATTGGGCGAAACAGAGGGTATTGGGAGGTATTTGAGTGACGCGTGTGTCGCAGGTTATTGCTCACAAATTCAATGTAATGTGTAGATTAGGATTAAAGTCAAGAACACGCGAGAAGCTATGGCGGAGAGACTGGGATTCGACGAAGTTGAGATGTAACTCTTTTATTTACAACGCTGCTTGTTCCTTTGTCGTGCTTTTGTCGTGCATTTTGGCCACATTGAAGCCGCATATCTGCCCGCGGAGGAAGTTGGCGGGGACTTCTACCAGATCGTTTCGCGACCCGACAGCAGTGTTGTGCTTGCGCTGGGTGATGTGAGCGGCAAGGGCTTGAAAGCGGCGATGACCGGAATGCTGGCCATCGGTGCTCTACGCGTCCTTGCGGTTGAAGGCTTGGGTCCCGCCGCGATCCTGATGCGCCTCAACTACGAGCTGATGAACACCAGCAACGGGGGCTTCGTGACGTGCTTTTGCGGGGTGCTTGATGCTTCCGGCAACCTGCGTTATGCCAATGCCGGGCACGTTGCGCCTTTCTGCAATGGCCGGGAGATCGAAGTGGCCGGTGCGTTGCCTCTCGGCATCGATCCAAACACAGAGTACGAGGAAAGCACGCTTGCGCTGGACCTCGGTGACCGCTTCACGCTGCTCTCCGACGGCGTGGTTGAAGCCCAAAGCGCAACTGGCGAGCTTTTCGGTTTCGAGCGTACTCGTGAAATCAGCACCCAAACAGCGCAGAGCATCGCCGAACAGGCGCAACGTTTCGGCCAAACCGACGACATCACAGTCCTCGCTCTGGACCGTCTCGCTGTTGTCTGACCATGTCCTGCGGATTCCTACGCATGGGGCCGCGCACGGACGCTTCGCCGATTTGGCCTTCAATTGTCTTGAAATCGCCAATTCGCTCACCGAGTAGGCTCATCGTCGGTCAACTGTTCCGAGCGGATTACTGCCATTCCAGAGAAGACCCCAAAATGGGGCAATCTCCAGATGGACGACAATCCAGGCGCTATACCATTCCCGGACCCTGGGGCGTTTTTCGGGACCAATCGATCTAGCCCAGCCTCGAAACGTGCTAATGGCTGATATCGTCAATTGTCCATCGATACTGTGGATTGTCGCCTGTTGTTTGGCTTTGTTTGGAGTTTACTGCGAGGCCGGATGCGATTGGTGCGACGGCTGAGCGCCGGTGCCCGCCGCAGCTCCCATCACAACAAATGCAGCCAGTGCGGCCCCAGCTGTCCGATTTCCATTTCGTTACCTCGCGCCACTTTCCCACAAAGTGTAGCAGTCTCAGAGTTGCGCGTCAACTTTCACTCCCGCGCTGGCTACGATCGCTCTCTCGAGTTTGTTGCGCTACGCAAAGGCAAATCCAGCATGCGAACCGCCCGGCGCCGGCCGTGTTGCGCGTTCGCACAGAAAAGTCTGCGCCTGCTCCGCTTGGAACGCTTAAGGAAGTCCGCTCGCCTGTTCAAGCGGCGAAATCGCACGCGAGCGCGGATCGGAAGCCAGCCACTTCCCAAACTGATCGACCGGATCGCTACCGCCTAGCCCCAGCAAAGTCTGGCGCAGTTGCGTGGCAGTCCTCGTTTGAAGGCGTGGGCTGCAGTACGCCATGGTTGTCCAGTTGCTCGCCGCCCGCGATCTCAGCGAGTTGAATCAGCCACGCGGGTGCGCTGCCGGTGACAATGGGCGATTCATGAAATTGCACCTCCCACCCCCGCGGCGCATTATTCTGGTCGACGTCCTGCCACGCCGTCAGGATCCACTTGCCATCGCTGGTGAATGCCGCGCGAACCGGCAGGCTCTGCGCTGTGGCCTCCGTTTGCTTCATCGGCCTGCCCGACTCTACCCCGGTCCGCGCGTCCCACACCTGGGCCACTCCACCTTGCGATGCGGTCAATACCCACGCGCCGTTGGGGCTGAAAGTTGAAACCAGGATGGTGCCGTTCTCCTGCATCACCTGGCTCAGCCGGCTCTTGTTCGTCGCGTCCCACACCTGCGCAGCGATTCCATAAGAGCTGGCCACCCACTTTCCGTCGGGGCTGAACTCTGCATCGGGCACCCAGTTATCAACTTGTAAAATCCCTGTCTCCGCCCCCGTTTCGACCGTCCACAAGCTGGCTTCATGGCCCGTCGTCGAGGAGGCCACGAGGAGCTTGCCATCCGGGCTGAAGTTCGCGCTCTTCACTTCTCCCTTGTGGATCATTGGCTTGCCGATCGCCGCGCCCGTCGCAACATTCCAAACCCACACGGCGCCGCCATGCGACCAAGTTGCGATCATGCTTCCATCCCCGCTGAAGACCGCGCCGGTGGCGTCTCCGCCAAGCTGAATCGGGTTTCCCTTCGGCTGCCCTGTTGCCGCATTCCATATCTCCAATTTGTCCGGCGACACCACGGCTAACCAATGGTCGTGAGCATCGATCAACGCGGCTTCTGGCGTCTCCGCCAGCGAGATCGCCGCTCCCACAGGTGCGCCCGTCATCGCGTTTCGCATCTGGCCCTGCTTGCCTGAGGCCGTGAACAGCAGCATTCCGTCGGCGCTGCATGATGCCAGCCCCACGGGTCCCATAGCCGTCATTTGTCCCGCCGCCTGCCCCGTCCGCGCATTCCAAATTTGTGCGCCGCTGTCGGTCACCGTCACCAATCTCTCTGCGTCCGCATCCAGGCACACGGTTCTCAGCGCTCCCGTTCCGCTGCTGATGACCGGCAATTCCGCAACCCGATTCCACTTCCAGATGCGGGCTGTATGGTCGAAGGATGAAGTCACCACCAGCGACGAATCGGTCGGGCTGAACCGTGCCATGTAAACAGCTCCGCTGTGTCGCATCGGCTCACTCAGGGGCTGCCCGGTGCGCGCGTCCCACACCCGCGCCGTCCGGTCGTAGGAGGCCGTGACCACAAATTTACCGTCTGCGCTGAAGGTCGCCGCCCGCACCGAGTCCGCGTGAACCATCGGTTGCCCGATCGGATTGCCTGAGGGAATATCCCAAAGGCGCGCCGTCTTGTCCTGCGACGCCGTCACGATGCTCCGGCTGTCCGGGCTGAAAGCGATGAAATTCAGCGGTTTGCCGCTCGCGGACTGCAGCTCCCGGCCCACGCGTTGAAACGTCCTCGCATCCAGGATGTACCCAGTGCAAACGCCGCCAGTTACCACCCATCGCCCGTCGGGGCTGATCACCGCGCTGCTCACTGGGCAGTCGTGCAGCTTGTGGAGTTTCTCCGTCTGCGTCGCCGCGTCCCACAGCCGCGCCTCATGATCCTCCGACGCCGTCACCACCACCTGCGGCGTGCCCTTGGGGTTGAACATCGCGCTCCATACCGTCTCCGATATCGCGCCTGGAAGCTGATGCATCAGGGCCTTTCCAATCTGGGCATGTGCGGGATTCCTCGCGTCCCAGATGCGCGCCGTGTGGTCCCACGAACAAGTCACGATCTCCGTTCCGTCCGGGCTGAAGTGCGCGCAGTTCACCCTGCCGCCTTCAATGGAAACATCGTGCTGCATAGCGTTCCCGATCTGTGCGCCGGTTCTCGCGTCCCACACCCGCGCCGTTCCATCCCAGGATGCGGTCACCACTTTGGTCCCATCCGGGCTGAACTCCGCCGTATGCACCCAATCCGTGTGCCGCATGGCCTGGCCGATCTTCTGCCCCGTCGCCGCGTCCCAAACCTGCGCCGTGTCATCCGCTGAAGCTGTCACCACTTTTGTCCCATCGAGACTGAAGCTCGCGTCCTGCACCTCGCCGTCGTGGTGCAAAGTCACCAGCGGCAACACCGCGTTGCGCAGCTCCGACACTGTCAGCGCGATCGCCTTCTGGTTCCCGGGATTCTTGAGCATGGCATCTGCCAGATACGCCAGCGACACCGGCTCCTCGTCCCGCGTCATCTCCGTGGCCGCAAACTTGTAGTCCGTTTCGCTCTCCGCCAGGCGCGCGCTCGTCGCCGCCGCCTGCGCATCGTGCCTCTTGCTCACCAGGTATGCGACGACGAAGCTGAAGATCAGGCAGAGCACAACTGCAATCGCGCCCGTCGTGCGTACCACCTCTCGCCTTCTCAGCGCCGCCGCGTGCTCCACTGAAGCATCGATGAATCTCCGCTCCGAGTCGTTCAGTTGCCGCGGTTTCGCCGTCAGCCAGGCCTGCGCCCGCGCAAGTTTCAACCCCCATAGCAGCGCTTCCTTCTTCTGCTTCTCCGGCGCAGCCTCCCAGTCCGCGAGATCCTGGTCCAGTTGCTCCTTGCTCGTCAGGAACTCCTTCTCTTCGTCCAGCCAGTTCTTCAGCCGCGGCCATTTGCGCAGCAACGCTTCGTGCGTCACCTCCACCAGCGTCACGCCACGCTCATGGCGAACCGTGAGCAGGTAAGCTTTGGCCAGCCGCTCGATCGTCGGCATGGCGCGGGGTGAGATTTTCGACATATCCGCGGCGCGCCGCGCATATTCGCCTTCCGCGTTCACCCGCACGAGCCCCGGTATGAACGCTTCCTTCAGCGCCTGCAGATCCTCCGCAGTCGGATTCGCCGCGACCAGGACTTCATCCGCCTTGCGCCGGACCGCGTTTTCCAAGGGCGTTAGCTGTGCCTGCGCGTCGCCCATCGCGCGATAGGCGTCCACCGTCATATGTTTTGTGGCGCCCGTTTTGTCGAAAACCGACCGGTCGTACAGTTCCCGTAGCGCGAAGGCCAGCAGCGGCAACGCATCGTCAGTCCGCGCATCGGCCATCATTTCGGTCACCAGTGCATCGTCCACGGTGATCCCCGCCAGCTTGGCCGGGCCCAGCACGATGTCGCGAACCCGTTCCAGCGGCATCGGTTTCAGCGAGAATTGCTCGAACGGTGCCGTCAGTCGCGTCTCCTGCTGCAAGTAGCCCAAGTAGTCCGAGCGCAGCGACATTGTTGCCAGGTACGGCAGTTGCGCGCACAGCATCGCATTCAGCACCGCGAAGAACCGCTCTGTCTGTCCGGTGGCTGCCCCGCTGAACAGCTCCTCACCCTGGTCGATCGTGATCAGAATGTGCGCTTCGTTCTGCCCATGCGCCGCGCGCAAGTCACGCGCCAGTTCCATCAGCTCGCGTGCCGGATTGTTCCCTTCCAGCGCTGTCCGCCATTGTCGCCAGCTCTTTGCATCGCCCAGCGCCGAGGCAATCGCCAGCGCCAGCTCGTCCAAAGGCTGTGCCTGGGGACGAAACGGCGGCAGCACGATCCAATTGTGCCGGTCCTGTTTCAACCGCGGCGCAACTCCCGCCCTCAGCAGCGATGACTTGCCCGATCCCGAAGCGCCCAGCACCACCAACAGCTTCTCGCCGCCCTGTACGCGCCTGCCTTCCAGCCGTTGAATCAGCGCCCGGATGTCGTCGTCGCGCCCGAAGTAGATCGCCGCGTCGGCCTCCTCGAAGGCCATCAGTCCCGGGTACGGCGGCCGCTTGTTGTCCCAGGGCAGTCCACCGCGCCGGTTCATCGCGATCTGCGTCAGTTCCGCGCGCAGCCGGTCCATCCCGCCTTCGCGGTCCTTCACCAGGTCCAGCAGTTGAATGTCGTCGCCGATGAACTTTTCTTTGGTAGGCGTCTCCACCAGCGGGAAGATCGCTTTGCCCAGCGCACGCGCCTGCGCGAACTCCACAAAGCACCACTTGCTCTGGAACCAGTTCGGGGTCAGGATCAGAATCACCGCGTCGCAGGCGGATATCTCGCGATACAGCGTGCTCTCCCACTTCTCTCCCGGAGCGATGCCCCGCTCATCGTCGAAATCGAGAAATGTGGAGCCGAATCCATGGGTGCGCAGCCACTCCAATAGCTCTGCCGCTTCCGCACGATCCACGCTCGAATGGCTGATGAAGATCTGCGCCATACCCCTCCCAGGAGAGTCTAGGACGTCTCACAAACCATTTGCATCAACTCGCGGAAAGCATGAGATCCACCTTGCTGGCGCGTCTCACTCCAGGCGAGCGCAGGTCGAGGCTATTTATGAGACCGGGTGTAGCCACGATGGCCGCTGAGTGTTGTCACAAACGCTATCATATTCGCCAGAGCGCGATCACCTATAATCAAAGGCGCGTTCTGGGCGGTCAACTGGCGGCCCGCGCAATCTAGTGATTTTGGGAGTGGCGGGCCCGCCAAAATGACCCATCCGGATCAGTACTACATTTGGAAAAAATCGCACGATGCACAGCTGCTGGTAGACTTCGGAGGCCTTGAGCGCTTCAGGGAGGCTGATGCCATGCTGGCTGCGCCGGAGCCTGGCGAGATGCGCGTCGTCTTCATGGGCGATTCGATCACCGAAGACTGGAAGCTGGAAGACTCGTTTCCAGGCAAGTCCTATATTAACCGCGGCATCAGCGGTCAAACCTCGCCGCAGATGCTGGTGCGCTTCCGGCAGGATGTGATCGATTTGAAACCGAAGCTCGTGATCATTCAGACCGGAACCAACGACATCATGGAGAATACAGGTCCGATGACGATTGAGCAGAGCGGAAATTGTATTGCCTCCATGGCCGACCTGGCCACGGCAAATAAGATTCGAGTGGTGCTGTGCTCCGTGCCGCCGGCGTCTGAATTTGCCTGGTCGCCGGACCTGAGGCCTGCACCGAGGATCGTGGAACTCAATGCGTGGATCAAGCAATATGCGGCTGAAAAGGGCTACGTGCACGTGGACTATCACTCGGCGATGAAGGATGAGAATGGGGGCCTTCCGCCGGAGCTGAGCGATGATGGGGTTCATCCGCTGCCGGCCGGCTATGCGATCATGACGCCGCTGGCGCAGGCGGGAATCGAGAAGGCGCTGAAGCAGGGCGGCAAACGGGGATAAATTGATTTGCAGCCGAAAGACAAAACGGAAATCGGTGCGTAGGTGCTGGGAGATGCTTTGTCTTTCTACGAATCCTGTGGCTTCAATCGGAGTGGAGGACAGAGGCTGGAAGGCGTGTTCGAGAAGGGCGACCCCTCACTCTCTGCTACCGGACGATTATGGAAAATGACCCAGTCATCGGACCCGTCGCAGACAAGCGGAATGTCTCTCGGTTGCAAGCGTATCTAGAAGAGAAGATTACGTTATTGAAGCCATGCGATTCGGTGGGCGTTGAGCACGAGATATTCCTTTGCATGCCGGATAAAACTCCCGCAACTGAAGAGCTGTCTCAGGCGGTTCTCCGATCTCTGGCTGATGACCACTTTCGCCTCCTGGATAGCGAGTACCCCGGCTTTATCCTGGGTGTAAAAGCAGACGACCACGAATCCTTCCCGACTCGAATCGCCTATGACAATCCGCCGCATTTACTTGAGATTTCCACGGCGCCGCACCACAGTCTGCAAGGCCTGCAGCACAATCTGGGAGGGGCCTGGAATCAGCTGATAGCTGCCGCGGCGCATTGCGGTGCCTGCGTCGAGTCTGTTCCGCTTGTTGGTGTTCAACTGACGGACTCGCGGTTGCTAACTCCACGCAGCAAGTGGAACGACCTTCGGTACTACCGGAGGAAACTGCTGGGGGCAGGCAACATTCAATATGAGAATTATGCAGCCGCCATTGCTGCAACGCAGGTTCATGTTGCGCTTCCTGCGACCCGATACTCAGCAATCATTGAGAAACTATACCGCCTGGAGCCGGAGATTTTGCCGGTTACGGCGGCATGGGCTGGTATGAATCCATCTCAATTGCGCCGAAGGTGGGAGGGGTACGCTGCTGTCTTTGCTTCCTCCCCGCTCGTTGGTTTTCCCCACTTGGAAAGCTGGTCTATTGAAAACTGGCTAGCGGCATTCTGCCTTGCACCGATGGCTGGCGGACCTTGCGATCCCTGGGCTGCACGCAACCTTCAACAGACAGGGCTCTTTCCCCGTGACTCCATCCAGTCTTTCTGGTATGCCGCGCGCGACCTACAGATCATCCGTCCCCGGCTCTTGGGCACAATCGAGTTCCGGGCTGACCCCGCCATGCCGACGCTTGAGGCGGTGATGAAAGTCGCTGCACTCCGGCTTGGGCTCTGCCTGGCTGTCTTGAACGGATATGAGCCACGTATGTCGTTTGTTGAGGCTCATGACGAGTGGTGGCGGATTGCAAGAGGAGGGCGCGCAGGGCACGATAATATGGACATCGTATCGCTGGCCATGAATGCGCTTAGGGAAAGGGCCAAACACGAAGAGCGTTACTTAATACCGCGCAACTCCAACGAATAGACAGGCGGTGCGCGTCTAGCTCGATGCTGGACCTCCAAAATCGCAGACTCGGCAACGCAGAGGCGGCAGGTCGATACGGCCTCCGATTGCCGTGGCAAAGAGCATCACTCAGATCGCTTTGTTGGTCTATCCTTTCGAGAGCGCCATCAACCACTTAGAGGCATTTTGACCGGATTAGTCCCGGAATGTCGGCTAGTGTTCGCTGATCATGCCGATATCTTCTGTCGGTTTCTCCGGATTGGTTTGTTTCTTAAGGTACATCTTTTGAGACGGCGGGATCGATGAGATCCGGCCATGTGTTTTGAGGGGTTTACAGGGTGGGTTTTCCGAGGCCTTTTGTCACAGGGCAGTGGAGCGCGGTTCAGGCAGTTTTCTGGAGATCCTGGACCAGGACCGGGGTCGGATTCTTTCGCAGGGAACGTTGCACGGTAGCCGTCGAGATTCGATGGCCTTTGGCGATCTGCCTCATGCTCTGCCCCTGGCATCGTTCACGCCGGATGGCGTCATGGTCGAGGACTAAAGGATTGCGTCCGATGTGCGTGCCTTCGAGGCGGGCGCGCCGCATGCCGGCGCGCACCCGTTCGACGATCAGGGAGCGTTCGAGTTCAGCGATCGCGGCGACGATCACGATGATGGCCCTGCCGAGCGGTCCACCGGTGTCGATATTTTCCCGGAAGCTGACGTATTCGATGTTGAGCCGGTTCAGCTCGTCCAACGTCTCCAAAGAAGTGCTTCACTGACCGGGCGAGCCTGTCCGAGGCCCAGACCAGGAGCACATCGAAGCGTCCGCGGCGGGCGTCATTCATCATCTGATCGAGGCCCGGTCTTTTTGCCTTCGTGCCGCTGATCTTGTCACCGTATTCCTGGACGATCTCCAGGCCGCGCTGGGCGGCCATCTGACGCAGGTCGAGGATCTGCGTTTCGAGATGCTGGTCATACGTCGAGACTCGTGAGTAGATCGCGGCGCGTTTCACTTCCGCCGTCCTTTCTTCCGTGCAGTGTATCCGTGCTTGGCAACGTAACTTTCGATGTACGCCATCAGCACTTCCGTCATCTCCAGACCCTGCGCTGCAGCCGCGGCCTTGAACGAGTTGTGAAGCTCTGTCGAGATATTGATGTTCACTCTTTTGACTCCTGGTGTTTTCTTCGTTTTGATCTGACTCACCTCCTTTCTCCTGGAGATGAGCTTATCCGGTTATGAGTAAAGTGCGCCAGCGGCGCGCGGCCTCAGAGATCCCCCGCCTCCCGGCAGAACAGGACCACCATGGCGATCCGGTCGAAGCTGATCTCCATGGTGTCGGCCATAGCCCGCAACCGACGTACATCCTCAGGGGCATAGCCCGCCTCGACGGCCAACCATTCCGAGGCCTCCATGCCGGATAGATGGGCAGCTTCTTCGAGGGAGAGGCCGACACTCTTGCGGGTCTCACAGATAGAACGGCCGAACAGGCAGCTCCGGACCGTGTGGCGTTGTTCTGATGGATAGAAGAGCGGAAGGGGTTCGAACATATTGCTTGCGTGCTCATATACACATTGCTCCTGAAAAGCCGGCATGTCAAGCCAACCGGTCCAGATGGATTTGACTACACGGTGAGTATGTACTCAGTGAGGCTCAGGTCCAAAGGCCCAGCTCGACGATTCAAGTTTCTGTCGTTATTACGAACGGGAACTAGGTGCAGGTCTAGGTCCTTCTCCTTCTCTCAAGGAACACTTCGGCTATTCAGAACCTCTGCGCCGCTTCATCCAGCGCGCCAGCTTCGAGCCCCAGGCCAACGAGATCCCCAACACCATGCCATCGTGGCTGCCCGGCGACGATTACATGACCAACTTCAAGGTCGGTGATCCGTACGTCGGGATCGACGACGGCTATGCCCGCCTGCCTGGCGCCGGCTACGAAGCGCTGCATCCGGAACTGAAAGGGCTCAGCCCGGAGGACTATCCCGACATCCACAAGCTGCGCATCCTGGGTGACGTCGCTCCCTATTCACGGGAGTACAACCAGGTGTCGCCGTCCTGCCTGACACAAAAACTCTCGCGCACGCGCGCCAGGCCCAGACTCCACTCCTGATCCGGCGCTGCACTCGGATTTTCGACCGAGCTCGAGCCCGCTCTCTCGTTCTACGCAACGCGGGCAAGCTCGAGTCCGCTCCCTGACATGAGCGCCTTCATCCCGGACGCATGGCTTTATCCCGGGCGCCTGATATGGAGTTCCGGGTAGAGCAATGGATCATGTCCAGTCAAACTGTCTGGCTTGTTGCTGATGGCTTTGTTTTTGCCCGTGGATTGCTAGCAGGATTTGCTATCGGTCTGGCCGGGAGAGAGTGTCTGTGTGACAGGCCTCTGTTTCTTCTTCTTCTCTCTATCTATATATATGACCTGATCTTTTCTTGCCTGATATGAAGGTTGATTTGAAGCCAGAGCGCCCGCCGACTTCCTTTTCCCTCGCCCCTGGCCTCTGCGCCGGCGGCGCAACGGCCCTCTTAACCCACATCCTGTCCCCGCTGTACCCCTAAAACTCGACGCCAAAAGGTGGGGTCTGGAAATCTGTATCCCAGGGGTAGGGGAATGCATTTCCCCTACCTTTTCTTGTCACTCTTAGGGCATTACCGGGGGACACAGGGGACAACACCCCTATAGCAATTACGTCCCCAATCGCGTATTTTCTCGCCTCACTGCGAGTACCTGTCTCCCACATCCCCCGAATGCTTCCACGCGAACTATACAACTCCTTGCCGGCTATGTCATGTACAACCCCGCGATCGAAGCTACGGGAACGACCGAAAACGCCACCACGCGCTCATAGCAAGCGGCTCACTTGATCGCGGAATTTGCTATAGAGCGCTGAGACGAGGATTAGCGCGGCTCCGAGCACGATGAAAGTGATATACCGGCTACGCTCATCGAGTTGCCACGCATCGCGGAAAACGATCTTGGCAATGCAAAGCACCAGAAGTGTGAGTCCAGCGAGGCGGTAGCTGCGCTGAGTTGCGACCAGACCCAAGAGAATGACCGCCAGCCCGACAATGGCCCACGCCAGCGTTACCATGCCGGAGTCCATCTTGGCCGCAATCGTACTAACGACCAGTAAAAGCGGAGCGAAAAACAGGATCTGGTCGGGGCGGCGTGCTCCCAGATGGTGTGCCAGAAACGAGCCACGAGGGCGGTCACGATAGCGGTTGCGAATTCGAAACGCCATTGGCAGCGAGGCAAACAGCAGGGCGGAGGTAAGTGAGAGGACGGAGAATTTACCGCTCCATCCGCCACTGGTGAAATAGCTCGCTCCAAAAATGTTGTGGGCCAGGCCCCGCACGGCGATTCCTGCGGTAAGCAGGGCGGTCTGCTCGAGAAAGACTTCCTGATCGAGGACGAGTGCTGCGACCATGAGCGCAACGACCTCAAGCGCCCAGCCTGCGATGATCCATTGCGGATCAAGCTGGTAATACACGAGCGCAACGACGGAGCCCGTGCCGAAGTAGGCGATGAGATTGCTTGCGGACCACCGCCCGAACTCGGGCTGCGTGCCTGGCCGTGACAATCGTGCCCAGACATAGAAATAGATGAGCGTAAGCGGCACTACCGTGTAGATGCGGGAGCTGATTAAGTCGCCAGGGAGCGTGGCGGCGCTGAGATTTACCATGAAAATGCGGACGAATGACGCCGCCAGCAGTGCATAGGCCTGCAGGCGAAACTGCTTCTGCCCGCGCCAGAGGCCGATTTCAAAGAGCAGCAAAGCGAACACGCCAAGACCCGGAGCCACACTGATGGGCTGCAACTCGCACCAAAGGAGCCAGGCCGCGAAACCGCTGCCCACCCAGGAGTAGGCATGTCGCGCATCAGTATCCTCCAGCGAATTCGGCATGCGCACCCATTGCGCGAGACTGTATAAAGCCGCCACAACGATGGAAACCGTAATCAGGCGGAGATCGACTCCATGGAGCTTCTCGGTGATGAAGAAGTTGAAGGTTACAGCGGATCCGGCGGCGAGCAATGCGAGCGTGTGCGCTTGCCACGGCAACTCTTCCACCGTAAAGACGCGATCGACAAGGACCAGAGCGAGCGCAAAAAGGATCCAGATGACGGCCAGCCACGGTTGCGGTGCTTCGTGCCAGGCGAGGGCGGCGAGCAGCGCGGTGGCAGTCCACGTGTGCAGCCATGCGGCGGCTTGGCGGTACGCAGCATCCTTCTGCGTCGAGAAGCGCGATACAGCATAGAAAGCCGCAGCACAGCCAATCATCGGCAAGTAACGGTCGAGCGCGCTCGTTGAATCCAGATTGAAGGCGATGAGCGCGACAACGGTAGCCGCGGCAAGTATATGTTCCTGAAGAGTAAGATCGCGCAACCGAAGCTTTCTTCCCACGAGGCCGAGCGCGACGGCCAGCGCGATCCATGCCGGGGCGATCCAGGTCGTTGGCAGCTCTACTGAAGCGAGTGCCGCTAGAACCGCGGTCCCGGCCCAGAGCGAGACACTGCGCAAGGCACGCGACGGGGCGGCTTCATCGTCCAGTGCCCACCGAGTGCAATAGAAGACCAGTGCCAGCAGCGGCAACGTGAAAATCCGCATCGCCATGTGATGCGGAAACGGATTATCGAAGTGCCAATTGAATACTGCTGCGCGTACGATCACTGCGCCGGTTAGCGCCCATGCTTGCAGCAAAAGTGATCTGTTCTTTAGGAAACGCTCTCCGAATGCAGCGCCAAGCAACATCGCCGCCCAGCCAATGGCGGTCCAGTCGCCCGTAAAGAGAGCCCACACGCCCAGGAACGCGGTCATGCAGCCGAGATAGCTTTGAGCCGTGGCCACACCGCTGTCGAGCTCATCGAAAAGCTCGCTCCATCTTTTGCGGAGGTAAAGCGCATTCAGATAGAAAAGCACGCTGCAGGTGAGCAGCAGGACACCGTCTTTAAGCAGCAGCGCCTCGGAAGACCCGCGCAGTTCAATGATGCTGCGTGCCTCATACACGATGAGCAGGCCCGTGATGCCGCCGGCGAGCAAACCCAAGACGCCGGAAAAGACCCTCACGTTGTACGAGACCGGCGATGAGCAGCGCTTCGGCCGCGATCATCCAGAACAAGGCGATATTGTTGCCGCTGAATTTGAAAGGCACAGCGGCAAAGATCAACAGCGTACCGATGACCGTGAGCAGTGTGAAGGCAGCCTTCCGGCGGCGTGTGACCGGCAGTTGGCCGAAGATAAACTCCAGCGCGCCGATCCCAAGCAGCGCGTAGAAGGCCAACTCGGGATGCGTTGACTGAAACTTCATGACCGCGAGCAACAACATGGTGTTGGCAAGCGCGGCGATCGTCGAGAAGGACTCTTGGCGCGGCGAATCAGCTTTGCGGGCCACGTAGGAAATGCGGAAGATAGCCCAGTAAAGAACCAGGATGATGGCGCTCGGCCAAAACTCGGGAAATGCCTGGCCGGCTGGTACCGTTGGGATAGAGCTTGTAAAGCCAGTAGAAGTGGTTTGCGTAGCTCGCGAGGATGCCGAAGATTTCAAGCTCAAACCAGCTCATGCGCAGCGCAATCGCGGCGATGCCCAGTGCGAGAATTACGCCGGCGACAAGGGCATAGACAGAATCCTGACTGAGCGCAACGGTGGAGAAACCAAGCAGGAAGGCAAGACCCGTCACCAGTTGGGAGCGGTAGCGTAGAGTGTGCACCACCATCGCGATGGCAACGAAGAGCATCATGACACAATCGAGCGTGTTGGAACGCATCACCATCATCGGCGCAACGTGATGCATGGCATAGGTGGTAAAGAAGAGCAACGCCCAGCCACCGCCAATGCCGGTGCGGCCCAGGAGCCGATAGCGCTCGCGGCGTTCGAGCCAGATGCCGCCACCGAGCATCGCAGCGGCAATTGCGTAGATGAGCGCAACACGCAGCCCCGGCCCCATGGCGATCAGCGCGATGCGGCCAAGCAACGCCAAACCAAGAACCAGCAGGACAATGCCGATTTTGGCGAACAGATTCATGCCCAGAAACTGCTCGAGAGGCAGGTTCGTTCTGAGGCGCGCAAAAATGCTTTCTCTTGGCGTCGCGGGTTCGTATGGCGCAAACGAGGGAATCGGCGGCGATGCAGGAGCGGCTGGAGCGGGTGGTGTCTTCCGGGACCGGCGCGTCGGGAACTGGTGCAATGCGGCGCAACCTCTTTTCCTCTGGCACATTCGGCATGAGCGGGCGCATTCGAAAGCCGGCGATACCGGCAGGAGCCGGCTGCTGCTCCGCCTCGAAAAAGGCCGCGGGCGTGGGCTGCAACTTCGGGTCTGTCGCTCACGTAGACAGTCACCTGTCCGAGCCGGAGACGATGCCGTAGCAGGCTGCGGAGACGCATTCGGGACATCTTCGACTTCTTCGGCAGCCGCAGTTGCGCAGCCGTACCGAGAGGCGCTGGCTTGTGGCTTACCTCTCGATCCTCGGCGCGGGGTGCAACCGTCAGCGTCTCCAACTCTGTCACTCGATCAGAGAGCCT
This sequence comes from uncultured Acidobacteriaceae bacterium, assembly GCA_963796785.1. Classification (GTDB taxonomy): domain Bacteria; phylum Acidobacteriota; class Terriglobia; order Terriglobales; family Acidobacteriaceae; genus Telmatobacter. The sequence goes on from CAWCMW010000002.1 coordinate 716,491, forward strand.
TGTTAACTCGCGCACGCAGGATCCGGCAATGTCGCCCTGAAGGTCTGAGAATCTTGTACCGAGCTCTCCTCAATCCGCCTTTCGGCGGCATCTGCTCCGAACCAGGGCAACAATCGCGATCACCGGAATCCCGATGACAATTCCAATCGCCAACAGACCAATCAATTCCATGGCAATTCACCTCAGGCTTGGGCCTCTGCCTCAACCCCAGCGGCCAATGAGTTGCGAGCGCTCTTATGGCGCGCAGATCCATCTTTCCCGTACCCAGCGTGGGAATCGAATCAACATGGACAAACTGATTCGCCTTCGGCTTCCACAACGCAGGCAGATCGCACTGCGACAGCTTCTCCAACACCGCCGTCAGCTTTGCTTCCGGCAGCGTGTGAATGACGATGATTCGTTCGCCCTTCTTTTCGTCTGGCACCGCGGTCACCGCGAACACCTGCTCCGTTGCGTCGGCCAGTTCGTGCAGCTTCTCCTCGATGCGGATGTGCGGCACCATCTCGCCTCCGATCTTGCTGAAGCGCGAGAGCCGGTCGGTGATGGTGACAAAGCCATCCTCCTCAATCATTCCGACGTCGCCGGTCGTGTACCAGCCATCGTGCAGCACTTCCGCCGTCTTCTCCGGTTTGCCAAGGTAGCCCCGCATCACGTTCGGTCCCTTCACCAGCAGCATTCCGGAATTTCCCGGCGCCACCGGCTGTCCCGTTTCGATGTCAACCACCTTCACGGAAACTCCGGGCAGCGGATGGCCGATCTTTCCGCGCTTTGCGGCAACCTGCCGGAATCCCGGCGCGCGATAGTCCTTGCCATTCACCGTCACCACCGGCGAGCACTCCGTGCATCCATAGCCCTCCAATGGCCGAATGCCGAATTGATCTTCAAATGCCACCGCCACGACGTTCCGGCAGCTTTTCCGCGCCTACGAGCACGTACTGCAGCGAACCGAAGCTCTCGGGCGTGCAACGCCGCATGTACGCCTGCAAGAATGTTGGCGTCGCGACCAGGAACGTAACTTTGTACTTCTCCACCAGTCCGCCGATCACCTGCGCATCCAGCGGATTCGGATGAAACACCACACCCACGCCCTGGACCGCCGGCAGCCAAAGTCCGGCCGTAAATCCAAAGGAGTGAAAGAACGGCAAGTATCCCGAGAATCTTGTCGCGTCCGCCGAGCATGAACACCTGTGTAACCTGGCTGATGTTCGACGCAATGTTGAAATGCGACAGCATCACGCCTTTGGGGTCGCCGGTGCTCCCGCTCGAGAAGATCACTGTGGCCAGGTCATCCATCGGCGAAGCTTTACCCGTTCCAGCAACGCCCATCGGCTCGCTCATGCGGCTTTGCGCGGCGCGCACCGAGCGCGCGCTTCAGCAGGGCAGCCGGCATTAGCCACGCCATCGCCAGCGCACTCAGCTTCTCAGCTGAGACGCGGTCCGCCAAGCGCATCTTCGAGGAGCAACGGTCCGGCCCGGAATCGTCATATTCGGAAAGCGCTCGATGAATGCCTTCGATGTGATGACCACATCCAGGCCGCATTGACTCGGCGCAGCTCGCGATCGTCTCATTCGAAGATGTGTAGTTCAGATTCACCGGCACGCGGCCCATCAACATCAGTGCATAGTTCGTCAGCGCTCCGCCCACGGACGGCGGAAGCAGCACTCCCACCATCGGCTGCTCCCCGATGTGGCCCCGCAATCTGCGCGCAATGTAGACGGTCTTGGTGAGAGCAGATCCAAATGAGACCCTCGGCGTCTTCCCGTCGGCCATGAAAAATCGCCACGGCCGCTGCCGCGCCGTGCGTACGAAAGCCCGGTCCAGCGGTCTTCATCGATGATTTGCGTGTCTCGAATGCGGTGGCATTCAGTTCCTGGACGGCTGCCCGCACTTCGACTGCCGTCGATGTCGGCGGCATCGGCTTGCCGAAGCTCACCGTGACGCGATAGGGAATCCGCCTCGGCATCTTCCACAAGAACCGGCCGCGCTCGAAGCTGAAAATGCTTCCCCATACGCCGTCCAGGTTCACAGGAATGATCGGAACCTCGACGCCCTTCATGATGCGCTCCAATCCGCGGCGAAAAGGGAGCAATTGCCCGGTGCGCGTGATCTGCCCTTCGGCGAAGATGCACACGATCTCGTCGTTGCGCAGCGCATCGCTCGCCGTCTTAAGCGAGTGCAGCATCTCACGCGGATGCTGCTCGCTGGAGATCGGAATCGCCTTCACCATCTTGGCGAATGGCTTCACCACCGGGTGGTCGTAAATTCCCTGGTACATGAGGAAGCGGATCGGCCGGTCTGTCGCCGCCACCAGCAGCGCCACATCGACAAACGACATGTGATTGCAAACCAGCAGCGCGCCTGTCTTCTCGGGAAAGTTGTCGCGCCCGATCACGCGAACGCGATACACCGTCCGCGTCGCGAAGAACAGGATCAGCCGCCCAAACCACTCCGGCAGCAGGTACAGAACATACGCCGTGCTGAACGCCGTAATGCACGACGCCGCCACAATCACGCCGCGCGGATCGAGATGAATGTAGGCGGTGAATACGAAGTACACGCCCGACGAGATCGCGATACCGACGAACGACAGCAGATTTGCCGCCGCAATGATCCCGCCCTTGTCCTGCTCCGCGGGCTTGTGCTGGATCAGCGCATTCACCGGCACGGCAAAGAATCCCGCCCAGAAGCCCAGCATCCCGAGCAGCGCCGCCGATCCCGCCATCCCATGCGGCGTCAGGCCAAGCGCCAGCCCGGTGCACGTCATGCCGATCGATCCCAGCGGAATCAGCCCATACTCGATCTTGTTTTCGCTTACCCACCCGGCGGCCATGCTGCCAATGCCGATGCCCACCGCCAGCATCGCGTTCAGATAGCCCGGTCTTCGTCTGCCCGATATGCAGCACATCGGGCCCGTAGATCACGATGGTCGAAAACAGCAGCGAACCGAGAAACCAGAAATAGGCATTGCCAAGCACCGCCAGAAACAGCGCCCGATCCTTGCGCATTTTCCCGATTTGCGCCCAAAGGTCGCCGACGATATTCAGCGCGGAACGGCTTTTCCGGCGCCGCAGCCGGCACTTTGTCAATGCCGCAGGCTGGTCAGGAATCCAATCACCGACAGTCCCAGCAGCACATACCCCGCGTACACTTCGTGACCGCTGAAATGCTCGCCCATCCATGCGCCGGCAACCGTGCCGATGATGATCGCCAGGAACGTACCCAGCTCGATGACGCCGTTGCCCCACGACAGGCTCTTCTCGGGCAGCAGCTCCGGCAGCAGGCCGTATTTCGATGGCCCGAACAGCGCCGCCTGGCTCGCCACCAGCGTCAATGCGGCCAGCGAAAGCGCAAGGGAATGGGTCGCCAGGCCCGCTGTTGCCAACAGCATGGACCCGAACTCCATCACCTTGGTCCAGATCGTGATCTGGCGCTTGCTGAACCGATCCGCCAGCCAGCCGCCCGGCATGCTCAGAATGAGAAACGGGACCGAGAAGAGAAACGTCACCACGGAAACAAACGTCTCCCGCTCGCTCTTCGCCAGGTTCATCCCGACGATCATCGAGAGCAGCAGGTTGCGCAGAATGTTGTCGCTGAAGGCGCCCTGGAACTGCGTGGCGATAAGCGCCCAAAAGCCCCGGCGGCTGTGGGGCGGCGTCGATCGCGGGAGAAGCAGTGCGGTCCACCACAACGGAATCACTCGGAACGGTGATCATCTGCCGTTACCTCCTCCGGGGGAGCGGAGATGGACTGAGATTAGCCACCTTCTATCCCGGAAAAAGGCCCTTCCAGACAGTTTCGCGAGTGTCACAAGAATTGCGAGCTATCAGAGAATTTGCCCAATTCTACCTGGAAGGCGTCGGCCAGCAGCGAAAATTCAAACACCCGCGGCCCCTTTGGTAATTCGCGCGTGGCCGCCGTGTGTGCATCGCAGATAATCGCGCCGGTCTGATCGAGTCCCCGCTGCCAACGTGGTCGATGCGGGTTCCGCACTACCAGCAAGTCCGGATCCACTCCCGCCGCCGCCAGCATCGTCCGGGCAATCTCGCGAAAATCCACCCAGCTCGAAACCACGCCAATCAGCTTGCCCTTCAGCGAAGGCAGCTCCGGGATCGAGCCATTGATTAGCAGAACGAATCTGCAGCGGGATCAGCTCTGTCCCCGCCGGCAGCACCGCGCGCACCATCTTCGTTTTGCTCGGCCGGCACAGCGGAATCGCCGCCAGCATCGCCTCCGGCTTCCGAGCCTCCTCGATCGAGATCGCGGCCGCTGGCCATGTCGTCAGCTTGCGAATCTCCGTCAGCAAGATCTCCCGTGCATCCACATCCGGATCGATCAGCACAAAATGATCCGGTGGCGGCGCGGCAATCCACTCCGCTACGCGCTGCCTGATCGCCACGGCCGGCAACCGCAACTCGCGCACGGTTTTGAAGAACTCCACAATGTGCTGGTCGAGAATCTGTTCGGGCGTTTGGGCCGGCGCCGCTTCGCTCTGGATGTACACGCCGCTCCCGTGCCGGTACTCCACCCATCCGTCGCGCACGAGCTGCCGGTAGCCCGCGCTCACCGTATTCGGATGAATACTGAAACGACGCGCCAGCTCGCGCGTGCTCGGCAGACGCTCCCCCGGCTTCAGGTCGCCGCTCAATATGGCGAGCTGCACCTGCGTAGCCAGTTGCCGGTACATAGGAACCTCGCTCGCCGGGGAAAACCAGAGCCGCAAAGTCAAACCCTCCAATGTCAGGGAAACGATAACAATAAAGATACATGCGGCGATCTTTGTCGGGCGCCAGTTCCTTATCCGAGACTCCATCTCATTCACCATCGCTGAGGCGGCCTTTTCAGGCTCATCCGGCTACGGCGAGATTCTACTTTTCAGAGAAATGTTCGACTGAACTCTGCACGTGGCACTAGATGGTGACGGTCGCCCCATCCGTCGCATTACCGCCTGGTCCTCGAGTTGCCCTCTCCGGCTCGCATTCAACTTCACGTAATACCGTTCGGTCCTTGCTACCGACCCGTGGCCATGCAATCTCGCAAAACTCTTATAGCGGAACGCCGGAAAGCGATGGGCTTTCTACGCCTCAAAAACGGTGCTGAAAAGCCTTTGTCGTGCAGACATCGTTTTGTCGTGCATTTCGCCAAAATGGACCGTGTTAGCACGACAAAGGAGACTAAAGCGACAAAAGTCAACTCGTATAAGTTATCTGTTTTCTGCAAATTACGATTAGATTCAGAAAGATATAAATTTCGTTGGCGGAGAGACTGGGATTCGAACCCAGGTTAGAGTTTCCCCTAAACACGCTTTCCAAGCGTGCGCCTTCAGCCACTCGGCCATCTCTCCGATGATGCGGGCTGACTGTCTGAGTTTACCATCTCCAAAGCTTTTTCCGCGGCGCTGACCCTGAGGCAGGTTCGGCTCCGGGAGAGACGGCTTTGCGGCGTTTTCCTGAAAGCGTATACAGCCCTGCGCGGGCTGGTTTATAGTGCCTTGTTGTCCGCCGCACATTCATTTGGACATATCTGCGCTGAACATTCATCGGAAATGAGGTTGCCATGTCTCCCATCTCTCGTCGCACACTGCTTTCATCTGGATTGGCGCTGTCCACTTCTTCTCTCATCGCACGTTCGGCGTGGGCGCGCGCCGCGGCCTTTATGGCTACCGACGCAAATGCCGGCGCGGCAAGTGCGATTGGGCCGCGTGAGCAATTGCTTTTCGACTCGGGGTGGAAGTTTCAGTTCGGCAACGGCTCCGACCCGGCCCGGGACTTCGGATTCGGAAACCGCCAGGATGACTTCTCCAAGACTGGAGACTTCAAGATCGCGAAGGTTGGGTACGACGACTCGAAATGGCGCTCGCTGAACCTGCCCCACGACTGGGCGGTGGAGCTGCCGTTCGTATGGGACGAGACGTTGCTGTCGCATGGCTACAAGCCGCTCGGCCGGCGGTACCCAGAGACGAGCGTGGGGTGGTACCGGCGCGAGTTCGACATTCCGGCGAGCGATGCGGGGCGCCGGGTTGCGGTGGAGTTCGACGGCGCGTTTCGCGATGTGCTCGTCTTCGTGAACGGGTGCTTCATCGGCCGCAACGATAACGGCTATGCGCCGTTCCGCTTCGATATTACGGACTTTCTTGCAGTCGGTGCGAAGAACTGCATCGTGGTTCGCGTGGACGCGAGCTTTGGCGACGGATGGTTTTATGAGGGCGCTGGAATCTACCGGCACGTGTGGTTGACGAAGACCGACCCACTCCACTTCGTGCCGTGGGAAAGCGTCGCTCGTGTCACGATGGAGGGACAATTCGTCGGGGTCGAGCTGGCGACTCGCGTCGAGAATCATACCAGCGAAGTGGCGCCGGCGACGGTATCGTGGGAGATCCTCGGCCCTGACGGAAAACGGGTAAATACAGCCGAAACTCAGGAGCAGCCGGTGGGCCCGTGCTGCGACACCCGGCTTCAGCGACGACGGCTTCCTGACGTCGGCGCATATCGACCATCCGATGTTCTGGTCCGTCGAATCGCCCAGCCTTTATACCGCCATCGCCACCCTCAAATCCGGCGGCACGGTGCGTGATGTGGAGCGGATCACGTTTGGCGTGCGGACGGTGAAGTTCGATCCCGACCACGGCTTTTTCCTGAATGGGCAATCGATGAAGATCCAGGGAACGTGCAACCACCAGGATCATGCCGGAGTGGGCGCGGCGCTGCCGGATCGCATGCAGGCGTTCCGCGTTGCAGTGTTGCAAGGAATGGGCTGCAATGCCGTACGCACCTCGCACAACATGCCCACGCCCGAACTGGTCGAGGCCTGCGACCGTATGGGCATGATGATGATGTGCGAGACGCGGCAAATGAGCTCCAACCCCGAAGGCCTGGCGCAGCTTGAGGTCATGATCAAGCGCTATCGCAATTCGCCATCCATCATTATCTGGTCCATCGGCAACGAAGAGTGGCAATTGCAGGACAAGATGGCCGAGGAGGGCGCGAAGATCGCAGCGACTATGGTGCAGCGCTGCCATGAGCTCGACCCCACGCGCGTGGTGGGAGCGGCGGTCAACGGCGACAACGAGAAGGGTTTGTCCAATGCGCTCGATATCATCGGGTTCAACTACGGCCTGAATCGGCCCGACCCGTATCACAAGGAGCATCCGGCGCGGCCCATCTACGGCTCGGAGACGGCGAGCACGATCTCTGTGCGCGGGTCTTATGAGACCGATCCCTTGCGCAATACGCTGAGCGCCTACGACGTGAACCACACTGACTGGAGCCAGCTTGCCGAGGAGTGGTGGACGTTCTATGCAACGCGCGAATGGGAGGCGGGTGGTTTTGCGTGGACCGGCTTCGACTATCGCGGCGAGCCAACGCCATACGGTTGGCCTACGATCAACTCGAACTTTGGCATCGTGGACACCTGCGGATTTCCCAAAGACAACTTCTTCTACTACAAAGCGTGGTGGACGAAAGAGCCGGTACTGCATTTATTTCCGCACTGGACGTGGGAGGGCAGGGAAGGCGAGGAGATTCCGGTTTGGGTTCACTCAAACCTCGATGAGGTCGAGCTTTTTCTGAACGGCAAGAGCCATGGCCGGCAGAAGGTTCCACGGCTTGGACATGTTGAATGGAAAGTTCGCTATGAGGCGGGCGCGATCGAGGCGCGAGGATGGAAAGACGGCAAGCTCGTGCTCACCGAGAAGCGCGAAACGACAGGACCGATTGCATCCTTACGGCTCACGGCCGACCGAATGGCGATTGATGCCGACGGCGAAGATGTTGTCGTGCTCACCGTCGACGCGCTTGATAGCGCGGGACGCGCCCTGCCCACGGCCGCCAACTTGATCAACTTCAAAATCACCGGGGAAGGCGCATTGATCGGCGTAGGCAACGGAGATCCCAACTGCCACGAGAGCGACAAGGAACCGCGCCGCTCGCTGTTCAACGGCCTAGCGCAGGCGATCGTGCAATCGACCAAAACGCCGGGGACGATCACCATTGAAGCGAGCACCGGGGTGCGCGACAAGACGGTGGCGCCGGCGACAGTCACGGTCACGACCAAAGCAGTGAGTCTGCGCCCGTCAGTGGCATAGAGACGGTGAATCGTGAATCGTGCACGAGATGCGCGCGGGCCGTGCCGGTTGCCTGGGCTATCGCTGTGACGCGAGTTTTGCCGAACGGCCGAGCCATGGGGGTTGAAATCCAGCCCTTTCGAAATCGCGATGGCGGTGTTCATCATCGTCTGCTTCGTCGCGAGCGGATTCTCGGTGGCACACCGGCCGCGACATCCGCGAAGGAACCAGGCGGATTGGGATTGTTGTATTTGAGGGCCAGGACTTGGGGCGCCGGGAAGATATACTGGCAGCCAGTCGGGGTTCACAAAAAAATGGGGGTCGGGAAAATGATGAGGACAGCTGTAGCTGTGCGCAGCAAACTCCACTATGGAGTGGCGCTCGTGGCGATCGCGGCGTTTGTTTTCGGTGCGAGAATGGAGGCCCAGGAAGCAGCGGCAGGAAACTGCGGTTCAGTGTTTGGCGCGAAGGTTTGTACTTCTTACCGGACTGAGGCGGGGAAGGTGACCGAATTCAGCATGACGGTGCCTCTTGCTGCGATCGAACAGGGGCCGGCGTCGATGTCGATGGTCTGGCCGCCGAAGGCCGATGTGGTTGTGCCCTTCGCGCCCGAGGTTCACAAGCAGACGGGCTTCACCTTCACCAACATTTATTGGAATCCCCATGGCCACATACCCGCGGCGTATGAGGTTCCGCATTTCGATTTTCACTTCTACTTTGTTCCGCAGGAAGAGGTGGCTGGAATCGACTGCAAGGATACGAGCAAACCAAAGATGATTCCGGCCGGGTACGCACTGCACGACGAGGACATTCCTCAAGTCGGCACGCTGGTCGGCATGTGCATCCCGCAAATGGGAATGCACGCGGTTCCGGCGATAGATCTAGACGGCAAGACACACTGGGAAGGCTCCTTGATTGTGGGCTACTACGGCGGGAAGCCAATGTTCATCGAGCCCATGATTACGAGCGAACTTCTGCTGCGGAAGCACTCGTTCTCGCTGGCAATTCCCAGGATCGCGCCGACCGCGCAGGTTCGGTATCCCAAGCGGTTCAACGCCGTATACCACACGGATAGCGACGCCTACGACTTTGTCTTTTCGTATTGACAGATCTGGTTGATTGGTTCGGAGATCGCGCAATACTGGACGGAGCCGGACCCCATCACCTGGCGGGATTCAGAGCAGTCCACGCGGCGAGGGAGTCCATGTAGTCTCGCCAATGGACGATTTTGCGATTCTCGATGGTCACGACGGAGATGAGCCGGTTGTCGTAGGGGCCGCCGGTCGAGAGAATCGTGCCGTGCACTTCGTATTCGAGGATCACGACGCGGGGATCCTGGCTGCGATGCACCACGAGTGCGTCGCCAGAGTGAACGCGGATGGTTTTGCCGTATCCAGCGAGGGCGGCGAGCAGGTTGGCGCGGCCCTGAATGTTGACAGGCCAGCCGGGGAACCGATAGCGCGACTCAAAAACCGCGTCGTCGGCAAACGTGTCGAAATAATGCTCGCCGTCAACCAACCCGCTCAGGCCTTTCATGACAACCGCGAAGAACGGATCCATGGCTTCGTACGCTGCATATTCTGGTTTCTGCATTGGCGGACCTTTGCGTCAAGGAACTGCTGAAGATTTTACGGCACGGCGGCGGCGCGGAGTAGGCTCGACAGGGGATCGCAGGGAGTGAGTTATTGCGGGAGTCTCAATCCACAGGGCGCAGAGTTAACCAATAGAAGCGGCGCCAGCAAAACTTGCAGCGAACGGGGCGGAGAAAAAACAGGGCGAGCAGTGCATCGTAAGGACGCAACTCGCCGGGCTTGAATTGAACGGATTTGCAGCGGGGACAGCGTCGCATCCAAAGTACCCGCGGTAGCCAAGCTGGCCAGGTCATAGTTTCAACGTTCATCTGGAACCTCCTGTCATGCGACGGTCATTCTGAAATTCGATTCGATCCGACATTCGTCAAGAGCTTCGATTCAACCGGCTTTATTTCGAATGTGATTTTCATGGACGGTTGGCGTCCTCACACACCCGATCCGCATCCCGCGCTGGAATTCGCGTCGAGCCAGGCGAGGAGACAACGGATGCTGCCCGTGGCCAGGGCAATGCTGGAATCGGCTGCCCCGTAGTAGAGATTGATGGTGTCTCCATCGGCGGCGATGGTTTGGCCGCATGGAAAGACGACGTCACGCACATCTCCGATGCGCTCGTAAGGGGCCTCCGGACCAAAGATCCATGAGTCTCCGCGTTGCAGGCAGGTCTCGGGATGTTTGAGGTCGAAGAGCGCGAGGCCGAGGCGATAGATGCTTCCCGAGGCGGTAGCCCGCACGCCGTGGTAGATCGTCAGCCAGCCTTTGGGTGTTTCGATGGGCGGCGAGCACAGGCCGATTTTGTTCGCATCCCACCATCCCCCGCGCCGCGCTTCAAGAATGACCTTGTGGCTGCCCCAGTGGCGCAAATCGGGAGAGTATGAAATCCACATATGGGCGCCGGTCGCGGTCATGGGCCGATGGATCATGGCCCAATAGCCGTTGATCCTTCTCGGCAGCAGGGCGGCGTCTTTATCTTCGGGCGGCATGATCACGCCGAACCGCTCAAAGCTGCGAAAGTCTTTGGTGAGGGCCAGTGAAACTCCCGGACCGCCGCGCGCAAACGATGTGAATGCCACGGCATACTGCTCAAGTTCCGGCACGTAAGTGATGCGCGGATCTTCGATGCCCCAGATTTCTTCTGGGAATTCTTTGGGGCTCGCCATCAGCGTTGGCTCGGCATCGATGCGCCATCCGTTGATGCCGTTAGCCGAACGCGCAGCGCACAAATGCGACAGGCCATTGCGGTTTTCCACGCGGCAGAGCAGCAGAGTGTCCCCATCGGGCAAGAGGACGGCCCCGGCGTTGAAGACGCTGTTGATGGCGTAGGGCCAATCGTGCCCGTTAAGAATCGGATTGTCTGAATAGCGCGTGAACAGGGGAAGATCTGCGCATGGTATCTGTTTCGGTTGTTCTGGAGCGATCGCCTCGGGCAAATCCACTGGAGGAATGATTGGGTTCAAAAGGAGAAACTCATTTCCTGGTGCGTTTTTTCTGCGTGGGACCCATTCGCTCCCTGCATTTCCAGGAGCGCCATCAGGAACGAGAGCGTTGATTCCGCTCCCTGATTTTCATTGACGCGGTCGGGATGAAGTCCATCTTTGCATCCGCCCGTGGTTGCGTCGTAGAGCGGCGCCTGCAAGTCGTTCTTGCCCAGGAACCAGCGAAAGACGCAATGCGCTTCGTCGCTCCAGCGCTCATCGCGCGTCAGCCTGTATGCCTCAAGGCACGCGGAGATCGTGGCGCAGGCTTCGACGGGCTGTTGATCGAAGCGGGGCTTTTCACCGCCCTCGGTGTAGCATGCGCTGGAGCCGATGGGCACGAAAATCTCCGGGTCACCGCAATGCTGAGCCGCCACAAGCCATTCCAGCGCCTCGATTCCCGCCGCGAGCATCTTCTTGTTCTTGCTGCGCCCGCCGGCCAGAATGAGCGCTTGCGCCGGCCGCGCATTGGAGTAGGCAAGACTCTTCTCGAACCAATGCCACTTGTCGGAGCGGCTACGCTCGTAAACATCCAGCAGGCGATTGGCGAGCGCATTACGAGCAATTTGGATGGCCCTATCGCCGGGGAACCAGTCAAGATAGGCCTGCAATCCGAGGACGCTGAACGCCCATGCGCGCGGGCTTGAGAATTTCAAAACAGCGGGCGCGGCGGCTTCAAAGAGCCTTCCCGCGGCTCCCCGCAACCCGGCATTCTGCGAATGGCCGAGCACCGAACCGAGCGCCCACAACGCGCGGCCATGGCTGTCTTCTGAGCCAACATCCTCAAGCCATTTGCGGTCGTAGCCGAGGAAATTCCTGAAGCGCCCGCTCTCGGAATCGAATGCCAGCCAGAGGAAAGCCAGGTACCGGCGAGAGAGGTTGAGATGGTCTTCGCCTCGCGGAATCCCGAGGCTCCCATTGATAAGAGTGGAGACGATCAGCGCCCGCGCGTTGTCGTCGGTGGTATAGCCTTCTCGCGGGTTGGGCACGGAGAAGATGGCGTGCTGCAACATGCCCGTGTCGTCGGTCATGGTGAAGAGATGATTGGTATTCAGGGAAGGCAGGTGTTCCGCCGGGTCGATCAGGCCGGCAGGGATTTCGTCCAGTTGGGTAGCCCTGGGCTGCAATGAGCGCTCAAAGCGCGCCCGCTGGAAAGTCGCCATGTAGGCGTGCGCAGTCCTCGGCCATGTTGTTCCGCGGGAGTGTAGATAGGCGCGCTTGCGCATGGCATGACGCTCCGCATCATTCTCAAGCAGAGTAACCACCGACTCTGCGATGGCGCTTGGATTGTCAAATGGAACAATCACGCCTCTCCCGTCCGCGAGCAGTTCCTTGGCGTGGAGATAAGGCGTAGAGATGATCGCCTTGCCGGCTCCAAGTGCGATGGCCAGCGTGCCGGAGACGATCTGCGCCTCCTGGCGGTAGGGCGTGATGTAAATATCCGCTGCTCCCACCTGCTCAATCAGCTCTTCAGTGCTTACGAAGCGATTATTCAGAATCAATTGGGAAGAAACGCCAAGTTCGGCGGCCAGCGCCTGCAACTCTTCGCGGTAGCGCTCGCCATCGCGCCGCCGGATATGAGGATGCGTCACACCGGAGACGATATACACCACGTTCGGATGCCGGGCCAGAATCGCCGGCAGCGCGCGAATCACGTTTTCAATTCCCTTGTTCGGCGAGAGCAGGCCGAATGTGAGCAAAACGGACTTGCCCTCCGTGCCGAATTTGTCCTTGAAATAGTTGGGGTCCATGAAGGACATGTCGGGCACGCCATGCGGGATCACGTCGATCTTTCCGCCTGGAACCGCATAGACGTCGCGCAGCAGTTGTGCTGCCAGGTCGCTCATGACGATGAGGCGATCGGATAGTTGAGCGATTTCCTCAAGCACGATGCGCTGGTTTGCGTCGGGTTCGCGCAGGACGGTATGCAACGTAGTGACCAGCGGCATCTTCAATCGGCGCAACAAGGCCAGAATATGGCGGCCCGCAGTGCCGCCATAAATACCGTATTCATGCTGCAGGCAGACAAGATCGTTGCTGTTGAAGTTGAGAAAATCGGCGGCTCGTTCATAGGAGGCAATGTCCTCCTGTGTGAGTTCCAGGCGCACTTGTTCCGGATAGTCGTAGCTCGAATCGGGATCGTTTACGGGGATGGCAAACAGGCGCTCTTTGCCGTATTCGCCAGCGAGCGCGTTGCAAAGGTCAGTGGTGAAAGTGGCAATGCCGCACTCTCTCGGGAGATAATTTCCGACAAAAGCAATGCGGGTTGGTAACGGCAGGCGGCTGGCTTTTACTGCGATAGGCAAAAAAGCAGACGAACCAACTTTTCCTGCTTCTGGCTCGGAATTTTTCGTGTCGTTGAAGGACATCCTAACCTCTTTTCCATCTTGAATCGATCCTCACTTGAGGTGCGCTGAACGATTGCAGCGCGGACGCCGGTTCGATGGATCAGCTTTCAGCCCTCAACTCCGAGCGACATGTTTTATCGAGCTGGAGCGGGAAGCGGTAGCCAATCTCCTGCAATTTCAAGCCAGGTGTATTGCTGGAGCTGGCGTGGCTGCAGCGTGACGCTGGCGATGTAGAAGCCCGGATACTTGGTGGCCCCGACGGCAATGAACTCGGCGGCATTGAACCGCTCGGCGATGCGATTCAATGTCCGCAATAATGCTCGCTCGATGGCGGCATCCTCCGTGAGGCCAAGACCTTTTCGAGTGCAGAGGTTGTCGACCGGCATGAAGTGCCAGCCCCTTTGGCGAATCATGGTCTCGAAGACAGGCGCGGTGATCTCTTCAACGCGCGACCAATGCTCGCCGACCGGCTCTGTAAGGGGATCGAGAGGCGCAGGAAGAATGCACTTGTTGCGCAGGAAAACGGAGTGCGGCGTCACGCTTTCGCGCTTTTAGGTACTGTAGCCGCCTCAGGTTGAAAGGAACCGGGCAGAGGCCGGCCGGGCGCGGAGGATGAGATGGAGGCCGAATGTTCGGCGACGAAATCGGCAGTAAAGCCCGCGGGCTGCGCGTTCATCGCGTCCGGTTCGGCTTCGGAAAAGCCGGTCGCATCGGGCTCGGTTTGGGGCGCGCACAGATGGATTTTTGTGAGGAAGGGCGGTTGCATATGCTTCTTCACATCAGTTCTATTGATGATGCTCATGTGGGCTCCATTCGTTCGGTTGCTTAACCGGAAGATGCTCGTCTGGAGCTGGTTCTGGAGTGCCGAAGGCGAGAAGGGAAAAACGGGCTGCTACCTCAAGCATACGCCTGATGGACCTTCGGTGCCGGCAGAGTCTGTCTCATCTGCCCTCGGCTCTCGTTTCCACTTTGGTGGAAACGATGGCTCTATCGGAACGCTCCCAACAGGTAGCAGATAAGCACGATGACCAGGATTGTGCCCAGCCCAATGCCTGCACCACCACCTCTGCCCCACCGGCTGTAACCCCAGTAGCCACCGCCCCCGCCGAATACCAGGAGCAGAACAATGATGAGAATAATCAGCATTTTGCATCTCCCTTCGCTCCCAGGGCATGCCCGGGATTCTGAAACCCCTCCGCGGGCCGTGATTGGCCCCGCAGAGGAGGATGGGTTGGAATTACTGCAGGCTGCCGGTCGTAGGATTGGCCGGGCTTCCAATTGCGTCGCCTGAGACGAGCAGCTCCACCCGGCGATTCTCTTGCCGTCCGGAGGAGTTATCGTTCGAGGCCACGGGCTCAGTATTGCCGAATCCCTGGGCAGTGACGGAGTTGGCAGATACGCCTTCTTGCACGAGGTAATCGCGAACAGCTCCCGCACGATTCTCCGAGAGCTTCTGATTCATCTGATCGCCGCCAACATTGTCGGTATAACCGCCAACTGCAATGTTGAGCCCTGGATATGCGAGCAAGATTCCAGAAACCTTCGCCAGTTTTTCGCGCGCGCCCGGCTTCAATGAATATTGCCCGGTGTCGAACAACACGTCGGACATACTGATGATGAGTCCGCGCGCCGTGTCGCGAGTTTCAAGAATGGCGTTGAGCTGCACCGACAATTGCGCGCGCATGGCGGCCTTTTCGCTGTCCGCCTGGTGTTCCTTGTCTTGCGCTTGCTGAGCCACGAGACGGGCCTGGTCAGCGTCGGCTTGAGCCGCGTTTACGGCGGCCGTGGACGCATTCTGGCTGGCGACTGCGTCTGCCTGAGCTTTTGCCGTCGCGGCCTGGGCGTCTGCTGTTGCTGCCTGGGCATTTGCCGCGGCAGTTTGGGCGTTGGCCGCATCGATTTGCGCCTGCTCTTTTTGGCGAGTCGCGCGGTCAGCCTGGGCCTGCGCCAGCGCCTGCGCATCCGCAGAAGCCTGGCGTTCGTTCTCCCTGCGAACCTCTTCAATCTTCTTGACCGCTATCTCTCGCGCATCTTCCGCCGTCTGCACGGTCTCACGTGACTCAGCGATCAGCTGCTTCTGATTGGAGTTTCTTTCGATCGCGTATGCATCGGCGCGGTCCATCAGCTGGGTAGCGTGTTGATAGCTTTCGCCGGCGTACTGCTCGGCGCCTTCAGATTTGGCGATACGAACCGCATTGCGCGCTTCTAGAAACTCCAGGGGCAGCTTGGCATCCAGGACCACCGGGTCGAACTTGTATCCGGTCGGGATATAGCCGCCGCGCTCCATGAGTTCATATTTCGCATGCACGGCTTCAGATGTTCCCTCGGTATCTGCACGGACGACATTCTCAAGTACGACGACATTGCTGGGCTGGCGAACCGCATAATACGGCTCCGCGGTAACGATCAGCGCGAATGCCTGCAGGTTCGTGGTGGCAGTCAGTTTGCTGCGATCGTTGTCGCCGATCAAAATCTCTCCAAGGTTGGCCGCGTGGCCGTCTGGTGAGATCGCCCACATCACATAGGTCAGATACTCGGTGCCAAAGGTCGTGGGGCTTGAGAGATTTCCAAAGGTCGCTTCGACTTCCAAGGTGCCGCGTTTGCTGCGCACTTTGGCTTTACCGTCGGCAGAGGGCAGCAGATTGGTTCCGGCCATATCTACGTCTGTTGCTCCGCCGCGATGTTGATAATTAATCGCGTCGACGGTGCGACTGGTCTCGTTCACGGAATAGGCAGGCGACGCGCCGACCGGTACAACGGCAATCGACTCCTGCGGGCTGGCCTGAGCAAACGCGCTCAAGCTGAGTACACTTCCCATCACGAACAATAGAGTGTGCTTCACGAGCTCTCCTGCAGTCAGAAGACTGCGAATTGCGTGGTTGTCTTGAGTTAGCGGCGAAGTCGAGCCGGCTTCGATGCTGCGGCGAGTCAACGCCCGACGCGGAAATGATGAAGGTGATCGAACACACCGTAGAGATTTGCAATCCACAAAACCAAAACGAGGACCACCAGGCCATTCAGAATCGATTTGATCTGCTGCTGCATAGGGATGAACCGGTTCACGAGCCACAACAAAAGGCCTGCGGCAACCAGCGTGATGAGGACTGTGGTAAGTGGCATATCGTAGTTCTCCAGTCATTCCTTGTGTACGGTGCCGCAAGCATCTTGGGAAAGCTGCGAGCCATCGACTCACTTGTGTGAGCGCTTCAGAAAGCGGAGAACGATGACTCCACTTCATTCTGATTCTGCCGATTCAGCCGAGAAAAAGCTGAGCTATACTGCTCATCTGCCAATTGGAACCGCAAATAGCGGGAGGAATGCGAGTTGGCGGCCTCGAAAATTGAGGGCCGCGTCCCTTTGCCCGAGGCTGGCAGTGCAGGGCGCCGAGACGGATGCGGGAACTCGGCGAGAGGGTGGCGGCAGGCATCGCTGACTGGTTGCCTTCTACTTCTGCCCGCGGATGAAGTATCTTTTGTGGATGTGAGGATCGTATGCGCGCAGCGGAACTGACGGCTCCACTCACATTCCGGCTGACGGAGATGGAGATCGGCGATCCTGGGCCGGGCGAGGTGCAGGTGCGGGTTGAGGCAGTGGGCGTGTGCGGGTCTGACATGCACGCCTACACCGAAGGCGCGGTGGGCGGCAGCGCGAATGTGTATCCCATGCTGCTGGGCCACGAGCCCGCCGGTCGCATTGTGAAGGCGGGCGCCGGAGTGACGGGGCTTGCCGCGGGCGATCGCGGGGCGCTTGAGCCGGCGCTCTATTGCTACCACTGCGAGTTCTGCCTGAGCGGGCGCCATAATGTGTGCGCGAATATCCGCTTCCTGAGCACGCCGAACCATCCTGGATTTTTCCGCGAGCTTGTGAATTTGCCGATGGCGAACTTCAAGCCGATTCCGGGCGGCATGTCGTATGGCCAAGCGGCGCTGGCCGAGCCGCTGGCGATTGCGATCCATTCGCTGCGCCTGGCGCAAATCAGGCCGGGAGAGTCGGTGGCGGTGATTGGCGCGGGACCGATTGGGCTGTTGACCATTGCGGCGCTGCAAAGCGACGCAGGCAGGGCGCATCTGGGCCGTGGAACCGCGGGCGCACCGCCGCGAGCTGGCGCGCGGGATCGGCGCCGATGTGGCGCTCGAGCCGGGCGAAGCCGCCGAGGAGATTCTGCGCGCAACGGGCCAGCGCGGCGTGGACTGCGCGATCGACTGCGTAGCGGGAGTTGAGACGACCAGCCAGGCTGCTCTGATTGCACGCAATGCAGGCCGCATCGTGCTCACGGGGATTCCGACAGCGACGAATGTGCAGGTGGATGCTTCGGCGATGCGGCGCAAGGAGCTGACGCTCTTCAATGTGCGGCGATCGAATCATGAAACCGACGAAGCGCTGGAGCTGCTGGCCGCGCAGGGAGCGTGGTTCGCGCCGCTGCTGACGCACTCCAGAGACATCGCCCACATCGATGAGGCTTTCGCAATAGTCAGTCAGTATCGCGACGGCGTTGGAAAGATGATCGTGACGCCGTGAGAGACAGGGTCCAAGCCACCCCATCGGTCAGAAATCATCCGATGGGGACCCCGGCAGGGACCGAGGGAGAACAAGGGAAAAGTCACAGTTCTTAGTTCACGGTTCGTAGTTCGCCGTTCTCATGGACCGGCGTCCAGGGACTAGAGATCAGGGGCCGGTGGGCGGACGGGCCGGGGTCGGGTTCTGTGCCAGCGAGGGCGTGGTTTCGAGATTCTTCTGGGCGATCTGAAGCGCGTAAAGAAGACTACCGGCGCGCTTGGAGTCGATTTCGCCGCAGGCGAGGGCCTGGAAGATGGAGTCGAGCGCCTGGTGAATGCCGGCTGGGCGTGACAAGCGGCGGCACCGCGAAGACCTTTTCGCCGGTGTTAAGGCGGCGGGGGACATAGACTCGGTTCCGTGCGTGGAAGTAGCAAAACGGCGAGCCGCGCAAAGCGGGCGAACCGCACTTGAGTCCATTGGGCTTTACGAATCGACATTCCTTGTACATTTCGGGTACCCCTCCCCCCCGCTCCCTCATATAGCTGTTGCGCGCAAAATCCTCATGGATCGCCGGTTGCGGCGAGCGATCGCCCAAGAATATTGAAGCGATTCGAGTTCGGCACAAAATCCAGCGAACAATGCAGTTGGCAGTTCACAGTTCGTAGTTCGCAGTGATCAGAGAAACCGTAACCCAAAAAACGAACGCGGCGGATATGATCCGCCGCGATGAAAGCTGGTTTTTTGAACTCTTCAGACCATTGTGCGCCAAGGAGGGATAATGATCGGCAAACTTGGGAGAAATATCTGCAGCGTGTTTTCAGCGGTTTACGGGGAAAATGGAGAGAGACGCAGTTGACAGGGCGGCGGCGAGGTTTGGGTCGGCGGTAGTCGTTCCCAGCGACATCGGCGTTTTTCGCTACTTACTATGGTTGCTAGAGGAATCTGCATGAGGAGCATTGCTCGAAGGTTTGTCGCGTTCGCGGCTTTACTCTGTCCTGTTGCCGGGGCTCAACACTCTAATTGGGATCCTGTCCTGGCACAGAAAACTCAAGCGCAGGGGTATTGGACCGATCCTTCCACCGGGCTCATGTGGGCGGCCAGAGACAGCGAAAAGCGCATGAGTTGGCATAAGGCGGTAAAGTATTGCCGGGCGCTGAGAGATGTCGGCTATTCAGATTGGAGATTGGCAAGCATTGATGAGTTGGAGAGTCTTGTTAACCTCAAAGCCTACGCTACCGAGCATGTAGGCAGTAGTGACATCATGCATTGGAATGGCGATCTGCATGTGAATGGTGGTCTTCTGCTCACAGGTGACCGACATTGGAGCAGCACTCAAGTTTCTGATCCCGACGCGCAGGTCTCGAAGACCCACTTCTGGTCATTCGATTACCGTGAAGGAAAGAGAATAAGTGGATTCGAGGATTGGGCTGAGGGTGACACAATGCACGCTCTCTGCGTGCGGGGCGCCCAACGGAATCAGACGCCATCACAAGGCCACTGATCGGAAAAGAGAGATCGGGGGGTGTACGTGATCAGACGGTTCGGTCCTCATAAGTCGGCAAGGGTTCTGCGATCTTCGGGGCGGGTTGGAGTGTCGATTTAAGCGCGGCTTCGCCGCGTACTTTTCCGTTTTAAAAGGGTGGCAGTGGTTTGCGGGAATCGGGGATGAATCCCCGACCTACCGGCCGAGCCGTGATACAAAACTCGGCGGGTGCGGGTCTGTGCTATCCCACCCTAGCCGCAAAAACAAAAGCGCGGCAAGGATGGGGCACCCATCGGTTGTGCTGGGTGAAGGTCGCGAAAGGCAGCCGCAGGTCCTTCGACTCGTCCGCTCAAGCGGACTCGCTCAGGGTGACAAACGAAATGCAGGTCCCTCGGCTCCGCTGAAAACGCTTCGCTCAGCATGACACGGCATTGGTGGTGAGGTGGGTTCGTTCTATCCCAGGTCCTCGACTGCGACGGGATGGGATTCGCATAACACATTTGTGTGACACCGCAATGGGTTATTGACCCAAAAGTGATGTTGCATCACATTAAAGGTAACTCGCTAAGCATTACTTGACGAGAGAAGTTATGGGGCCTGCTTAGAGTCTGGCGCCAACGAGAGACTTCGCTGGGCGAGAGGACGAAGTGAACAGCGTACTGGTAAAGCTGTTACGGGGTTTGCGAGAGGACAGCGGCCAATCGCTGGTCCTGGGCGCGATCAGCTTAAGTGCAGTGGCGATGTTTGTCGGGCTGGCAGTTGACGTGGGCCAGTTGCATTACCAGCAGCAGGAAATGCAGGCAGCCGTAGATGCGGCAGCGGTGGCTGGGGCCCTGGAAATGAACGCCTGCGGGAGTACAAGGGACTGCGCGGCAATGACAACGGCGGCGCAGGTAGCGCTGGCGGAAAATGGACTGACAGTAGGCACACCGCTGAAGCAGTGCGCGAGCAATTCCAGCAAGAGCTTGATGCTGACGGTGAATAACGGTCCTTGCGCGATGGGTTCGGCGAGTGCGGACCCGAATTATGGGAATGCCGGCTATGTGGAGACGGTACTTTCCGGCCCTGGAAGCACTTTTTTCGCGCGTATTCTGGGCTTCAACTCGATGCAGATCGTGGTACGAGCGGAAGCTTCGGGAGTTCCTTCCAGTTACTGCTTAATCGCCTCAGCAGACAGGGCCTCAACCACGCAAGGCATCACCTTGCAAGGCGGCAGCAGCGGCGGCATCAATGCGCCGAACTGCGGCATTTACGACGACGATCCAAACGCCTCCAATGCGCTGGTAAATAACAGCGGAAACGTGACCGACCAGAAATTCATGGTTGTCGGTGGCCAGCAGAACAGCGGAGCGACGTTTAGTTCCAATCCGGTGACCGGCGCGGCGGCGCTTCCCGATCCAATGAGTTACCTCAGCGCAAACAACGACGCGCCCGCAGCGGGAAGTTGCACAAGCCCAAACACCAGCAGTTCGACGACGCTAAGCCACGGAACGTACTGCGGCATGAATGTGAACAGCGGCGTAACCGTAACGCTGAATCCCGGAACCTACGTATTCAAAGGGAACGTGACCGTGGGCGGGAACTTGACAGGGACATCGGGGGTGACCCTGTACATGGCGTCCGGGCAGCTGAATTTTAATACAGGCAGCACGGTGAAATTGACGGCGCCAACGACTGGCACGCTGGCGGGGATAGCAATCTGGCAAGCCAGCAGTGACACGAACGAGATCAACATGGACGCCGGGTCTACCTCTTCGTACAACGGCGCCATCTATGCGCCGACCGCAGAATTGACTCTGAATTCGGCAAGTAACGCCGCAGCCTGCACTCTGGTGGATGTGGGGTCGGTGATGCTTGACTCGGGAGCAAGTTTCTCGATCGGAAATAGCTGTTCGGCATTCTCAAGCAGCCAGGCGTTCAAGACCGGAACCAGCGCAATTGTGGAGTAGCCGATGCAATTCGAACGCCCGAATCCTATCAAATCCGAAGCCGGGACAAGCCTGGTGGAACTGGCATTGTTTATCCCCATTTTAACGGTGCTACTGATGGGAGTGGTCGACTTCGGGCGGGCTTATTATCTGGCCAATGAAGTGGCTGCGGCTGCGCATGCGGGAGCCGTTTACGGCTACCAGAACATTGTCGATACAACCAACATGGTGAATGCAGCGAAGCTGGCCGCCCCGGATGTGAGCGGGCTTGTCGCCACAGCTTCATGGGGCTGCGAGTGCTCGGACGGGACGAAACTTTCGGCCAGCTGCGCGGCGACTCCTGCTTCCTGCTCGGCAAATGTGGTGTATTACGCCACCGTAATCGCGACCGCGACGTACAAACCGATGGTGCCATGGAAGGGCATCAACTCCTCATTCACCATCAGCAGGAGTACGACCATGCGGTCCTCAAGTGAATAGGACAATGGCGAAACACGCAAGATTGAGGAGATCCGCCCGGGATGAGCGGGGAACTACACTTGTCGAATTCGCCATTACAGGAAGTTTGTTGCTGATGGCCATTTTTGGCATCCTGGACTTCTCGCGGGCGCTGTACACCTACCATTTTGTTTCCTATGCGGCACAGGAAGGGGCGCGTTACGCGATGGTGCGCGGAGGCGACTGGGGAACCACTTCGTGCTCATCTTACAAGTCCTATGATTGCCAGGCGACCGCTGCCGAAATCCAATCCTACGTTCAAAGCCTGGCGCCGCCGGGAATTGGCGCCAGCAAGATTGTCGCGACGCCATCTTGGCCGCAACAGACGGCAAGCGGTTCCTCGACGGGCTGCAACACTACAGGCACGCAAGCCGATCAAGGTTGTATCGTGAAGGTCGCGATTAGTTATCAATTCCAGTTCATCATGCCATTCCTCCCGAATTCCGGCTTAACGATGAAAGCATCGTCGGAACAGGTGATTTCTTACTAGGCTGTGAAGTGCGGTTTGCAGTCACTGCAGGAATTGCAGGCGGCACTTCGCGTCGTATCGAACATTCCGGAAGGCCCATCCGCAAGCATGCGTATTGATTGCGCTTCTTCTCTCAAGAAGGCCGGGATGGAACGCTGATTCCCGCTCACCGGGAAGGAAGATACATTGGAGTGATGGGGCAGGCGCGGGCTGAGTGGCGGGGGGAGCTGGGCGCGATGGTGAAGCTCGCCGTGCCGGTGGTGCTGAGCGAGCTGGGCTGGATGCTGATGGGCGTGGTCGACACCATTATGGTGGGGCGGCTGGGCCCGGCGGCGATTGGGGCCGTGGCGGTGGGCAACGCCGTCTGCTACACGCCGAGCATGTTCGGAATGGGCTTGATGCTGGGGCTGGACACGCTGGTGGCGCAGGCCTACGGGCGCAAGGATCACGACGAGTGCCACAGGTGGCTGGCGCAGGGCGTGTATCTGGCCTCGATTGCCGCGATCCCGATTATGGTTGGGATCGCGCTGGTGAGTTTTTTCTTCGGGCGCTTTGGCATTGCGGCGGAAGTGGCGGGGCCGGCGAGCGGATACATGAGCGTGTTGCTGTGGGGCACGCTGCCGCTGCTGCTCTATGGCGCGTCGCGGCGGTACTTGCAGGGCGTGGGCCAGGTGCGCGTGATTACCGTGACGTATGTGGCGGCGAACCTGGTGAACTGGTTCCTGAACTGGGTGCTGATCTACGGCAAGCTGGGGATGCCGGCGTTGGGAGTGAACGGGTCGGCGCTTTCGACGGTGTTTGCGCGCGTGACGATGGCGGCGGCGCTGCTGGGGTTCGCGTGGAGATACGAGCGCAAGCGCGGGCATCCGCTGTTTAAGCACTGGGCGGCACCGCAAGCGGCGCGGCTGAAGCGGCTGATGAAGCTGGGCGCTCCGGCGGGGGGACAGATTCTGCTCGAGGTAGGCGCGTGGAATTTGGCGACGTTTTCCGCGGGGTATCTGACGCCGGTGGCGCTGGCCACGCACCAGATCGTGCTGAATTACGCGAGCGTGACGTACATGGTGCCGCTGGGGATTTCAGCAGCGGCGGCGGTGAGCGTGGGGCACGCGGTGGGCGCGGGCGATCGAGCGCGCGCGCGGCGGGCCGGGTGGCTGGCGCTTGGATTGGGTACGAGCTTTATGTTGCTTGCGGCGATGGCGTTGCTGCTGTGGCCGCGGCCGCTGATTGAACTTTATACAAATGACGCGCGCGTGCTGGCGGTGGGGCCGGGACTGCTGGCGATTGTGGCGGCGTTTGAGGTGTTCGACGGCATCCAAACAGTGAGCACGGGCGCACTGCGCGGGCTGGGCGAGACGCGCGCGCCGATGTGGGCGAACCTGGTGGGCTATTGGGTGCTGGGATTGCCACTCGGATTTTTTCTCTGCTTTGGTTTGAAGTGGGGGATTTACGGATTGTGGATTGGGCTGACGCTGGCGCTGGTGGTGATTGCGCTGGCGCTGATTGCGCGATGGAAGAGGGACGCGGAGAAGCAGCTTTTAGCTATTAGCCATTAGCTTTTGGCTACGTGCGTGGAAGTTTGCGCATCAGGCGCTTAGCCAGACAGATATTGCAGCGGGGCTGGCCAAAGACGGGGCCGGTGCCGTTGCGCTCGATCGATGAAAATAAGGCGGTTATTGGACGATTTTGCCCAGAATGGACGTCCGTTTCGGACGGTGTGCAAGGGGGTTACCTTTGTGGCGCTGTGTGGGACGGTGTTGGCAAGAAAGTGACTATAATCACATAGTCGGGGCGCAAGGAGCACGCACTGTAGAGGAGCTGGCCGGCGCCCGTAAAGCGGTCACAAATTATTGGAAGGGAATCCCGCCAAATGGCGACTGGTAACCTTGCCTTGGGTCAGGAACAGGGCGAAAGCAGCGCGAATCATCGCATCGTAAACGACTTCAGCATTATCGTAGCCACGGTCAACGGATCGGGCTCGCAGTCCGCGAACAGCGTGCTGCTGAAGAGCATTTTTGGAATGGGCGTTCCCGTAAGCGGGAAGAACCTTTTTCCATCGAACATTGCCGGGTTGCCCACCTGGTACACGATCCGTGCGAGCAAAGACGGGTACGTGGCGCGCAAGCGCGAGATCGACGTGCTGGTGGCGCTGAATCCGGAGACTGCGCGCGAAGACATGATGCAAGTGCAGGCGGATGGCGCGGCCATTTACGAAGAAAGCCTGAACCTGAAGCAGTACCGCGACGACGTGGTCTGCTACCCGGTGCCGTTTGACAAGATCACGGTCTCGATTTGCCCCGAAGCCAAGCTGCGCAAGCTGGTAAAGAACATGGTGTACGTGGGCGCGGTTGCGCAACTGCTGGGGATCGACCTGGGAGTTGTTGAGAGCGGACTGCGCAAACAGTTTTCCAAAAAGCCCAAGGTCTTCGAACTGAATTTTGGAGCGGTGCAGGCGGGTTTCGACTACGCGAAGGCGACGTTTACCAAGCAGGATCCGTATTACCTGGAGCGGATGAACGAGACCAAGGGCAAGATCATTATCGATGGCAACGCGGCGTGCGGCATGGGCGCGGTATTTGCGGGCGTCACGGTGGTGGCGTGGTATCCCATTACGCCATCGACGTCGCTGGTTGAGGCGACGACGGATTTGCTGAAGAAATTTCGCGTGACGCCGGAGGGCAAGGCGACGTTTGCCGTGGTGCAGGCCGAGGATGAGCTGGCGGCGATCGGAATGGTTTTGGGCGCGGGCTGGGCCGGGGCGCGCGCGATGACGTCGACTTCGGGACCGGGCATTTCGCTGATGGGCGAGTTTGCGGGGCTGGGCTACTATGCCGAGATTCCAGGAGTGATTTTTGACGTGCAACGCAGCGGGCCCTCGACGGGCATGCCAACGCGCACGCAGCAGGCCGACCTGCTTTCGACGGCATTCCTTTCGCATGGCGACACCAAGCATGTGGTTCTGCTGCCCGGCTCAGTGAAGGAGTGCTTCGAGTTTGGCATTGCGGCGTTCGATTTGGCGGAGAGGCTACAGACGCCGGTGTTTGTGCTTTCGGATCTCGATCTGGGCATGAACAACTGGATGTCGGAGCCGTTTGCGTATCCTGACAAGCCGCTGGACCGCGGCAAGGTGTTGACGGCGGAAGAACTGAAGAAGGCTGGCAGCTTTGCGCGCTACCGCGACGTGGATGGAGACGCGATTGGCTGGCGCACGCTGCCGGGAACGCCGCATCCGAAGGCGGCATACTTTACGCGCGGATCGGGACACAACGACGCGGCCGGATACACGGAACGTCCGGATGAGTACCAGGAAGTGATGGACCGTTTGGCGCGGAAGTTTGAAAATGCGCGCAAGCTGGTGCCGGCGCCGGTGGTGGTGAAGAACGGATCGTCGAAGATCGGATTCCTGGCATATGGTTCGACGGACTTCGCGCTGCGCGAGAGTTTGGACCAGATCCAGAAGGAACACGGCATGAGCGTGGACTACATGCGCATTCGCGCGTATCCGTTTGCGCACGAGATTCACGATTTTGTTGCCAGCCATGAGCGCGTGTACGTTGTGGAGCAGGATCGCGACGGACAACTGGCGAGCCTGCTGAAGCTGGATCTTCCCGGAGAGCAGGTGGTGAAGCTGCGGAGCATTCTCGAATACAACGGATTACCGGCCGATGCGCGCACGATTACGGAAGAGTTTGCAACCAAGGAGGGCCTCTAAAATGGCGACCACAACAGCGAGTGGGGCGGCGAGCGCGCCGGGAGGCCCGAAACTGAATCACATCGGTCTGCCGGTTCTGGAGTACCGCGGCGGCAAATCGACCTTGTGCGCAGGTTGCGGACATAACGCGATTTCAGAACGCATTATCGATGCAATGTTCGAGATGGGCGTGGAGCCGGAGCGGGTAATGAAGATGAGCGGCATTGGCTGCTCGTCAAAGAGCCCGGCTTACTTCATGAGCCGCTCGTTCAGCTTCAACAGCGTGCACGGGCGCATGCCAAGCGTGACCACGGGCGCGATGCTGGCCAACCAGACGATGATGGCGCTGGGCGTTTCTGGCGACGGCGATACGGCGTCGATCGGCATCGGCCAGTTTGTTCACTTGATGCGGCGCAACCTGCCGATGATCTACATCATCGAGGACAACGGCGTGTACGGCCTGACCAAGGGACAGTTTTCGGCGACGGCGGACATTGGTTCGAAACTCAAGACGGGCGTGATTAACGAGCTTCCGCCGATCGATACGTGCGCCTTGGCAATCCAGTTGGGCGCGACATTTGTGGGGCGCTCGTTCTCCGGTGACAAGAAGCAGTTGCTGGCGATGTTGAAGGCCGCGATTGCGCACAAGGGCACGGTGATGCTCGACGTGATCAGCCCCTGCGTGACGTTCAATGATCACGAAGGGTCGACGAAGAGCTACAAGTTCCTTCAGGAAAACGACGAGCCGATTAACGAGATCGGGTTTGTGGCCAGCTTCGATGAGATCGAAGTGGATTACGATTCGGGCGAAGTGTACGACGTGCAGATGCACGACGGTTCGCAGCTGCGCCTTCGCAAGCTGCTTGCGGACTACGACCCCACCAACAAGGCGAATGCCGTGCGCACGTTGATGGAAGCGCAGGAGAACAATGAAGTTCTCACCGGCGTCTTCTATATTGATACGCAGAAGCCCACTTTCCTCGATCAGTTAGGCATGGTCGACGAGCCGCTGGGCACATTGCCGGAGTCGATGACACGACCGCCGAAATCGGCGCTCGAAAGCCTGATGGCGAATTTACAATAGCGCGAAAAACCAATTTGGATTGCAACACGAGGCGACGCATCCGCGAGGGTGCGTCGCTTTGTCGTTAAGCGATTAAGGCGAACGGATCAGGATGCCCTGGAGCGCAGTGCCTGCTCAGCGCGGTACCAGTCTTCTTCGTGATGACCATGCACACGGCCGCGCTCATTCCAAAACCGATGCGCAAGCTGTGCGACCTGATCGTGGGGGACCGAGCTCCCGTTTCCGTTGATGCTCCCGTTTCCATTTGTAGAGGCAACGGTCTTTTTCTCTGATGGTTTGTTTTCTGCGGGTTTGCGCGAATTCGCTGCAGCTTTCAGCGCGGCGCCTGGTTTCTTGACGGACTTAGCCATGGGGAAACTCCTCTTTATGCAAGTTCGACAAACTGACAAGCGTTCGTATACAGAATACCGAAAAAACAATTTGCTGTGTGCGAAGCGCCTGTGAAGAACTTTGGAAATTAACTCGGTGCGGCAGGTCTCGAAGATTTAGATGCGAGTGGATGCCGGCGAGTTTAGCTGCCACCAATCGAAGAGGGCCATGCGCGGATAATAGAGTCCGCCGCAGAGGTTGATGTCGGCGCCGCGCAGATTGCGGAGGACGCCTGCATAGGCTTCGATTTGCGGAGCAAATTGGCGGCGAAGCTCGGGTAACAAAGCGGCTGGATCGAGATTGTCCTGGTGAGCTGTCTTGTAGTCGATGATCCACCAGGTATCTTCGTCGGGCGATGCGGCGGCGATTTGCGGAGCGGGACCGGCGCGAAAGGTGCGATCCACCTGCACCGTACGCAAGCTTCCGGCCACAATGCCGGTCCAGCGAATTTCATTGGCAGCGTCGGCATGCGGCGCAAGGATCCATTGCGCGACGGGATCGTTGGCGGCTCGACGCGCGATTTCAATTGCTTCCACGGCCATGCGAGCGGCATTGGTGGAATCGATGCCTGCGGCGCAAATGGTTGCGGCGATGCGAGGTTGTTGCTGGGCGAGCGAAGCGAGGGCGGCGTCGAGAGTTTCGGTAGCGAGCCGCTGCGCCAACTGCTGGAGAAGCGCGTGAACGGCTTTGCCGAGTGCGCGGGACACAAGGCCTCCTTCGTGGCGCTCGTAGAGACGCCCGGCGCCGACAAGTGGCTCATCGACGGCTGAAGCAGGTGGAGCGGATGAGCTGGAAAAATCAGGCGGGAGACGACGAAGCAACGTCGGCTCGTCTGCGATGGGCTGGAATTCGAACAGATTGCCGGAGGCAGATGAGGGGTCAGACGCGGCGATGGAATCGATTGTGGCGGGTTGTGCGAGAGACGCAGAAGCGCGCCAATCGTCGAAGCGGCGCTGGATTTCGTCTTTCCATGCGGGCCATGCGGTACGAAGCAAACTTTCGCGCGGCTCGACAAGCTCGGAGGGCGCGCCGTTGACGGACTTATACGATGGCCGCGCGAAAAAGTGCAACTCCTCGCGGGCGCGCGTGGCGGCGACATAGAGGAGACGGCAGGCTTCATGCACTTCGCGTTCACGGCGCTGGCGATCGACCCACTTCTTGGCGTTGCCGCTGTCGGCGCCTTTTTGCGCAAATGGCGCGATGAGGAATTCGGTGACGGCATTCCAGAGGTTTCGGAATCGCTGGCAGACAAAATCGGACGGCAAGCCGCGTTCGAGCCAGGAAAGCATGCCGGGAGCCTGGCGGCCTGGAGAAGCCTGAAGGTCGGGGACGATCACGACTTCAAATTCAAGACCTTTGGCGCCGTGAATCGTCATGAGCTGCACGCCGCAATCGCTTCCGGCGGCGGGGTCGGGCTGTGCTTTTAGATCGTCGAGGGCTAAAGCGAGCGCGGAGCCGAGGAGATTGGGCTCTCCCTGCGGGAGGGAGTCGAGGCTCCTCCAGAGAAGATCGAGATTCGCGCGGGCTTCGGAGTTGACACATTGCGCGCCGCCGAGTTGCAGCCAAACCTGCTCAAGCCAGGTGCCGAGCGAGGATGCGGGCTCCAAGGCGCGCAGGCGCTCGGCGGCTGCCATCGCGCGTAGAACGCGATCGACGGCGAGACGGCCGTCGGGGCTGATGAGAGGCGCGCGCTCGCGAGCGAGCTCGGGCACCGGACGGGCGAGAAGCTCGGGCGAGTCGGCGCTGGTGAGCGTATGCAGATCGGCGAGCGAGAGACCGCACCATGGAGCGCGAAGCAGGCCGAGCCACGCGACGCGATCGTACGGATTGAAAAGCGCGCGAGCAAGGGAAAGCGCATCCATGATCTCGGGGCGGTCCTTCAGCGCTTCGAGGTCGGTGGCACGAAAAGGGATTGAGGCTTGGCGCAAGGCGGCGGCGATGGGCACGAGCGATTTGCGCGCGCGGGCAAGGACGGCAACGCGATATTTTTCTTTCTTGTCGCCGCTCTGCTCCCTCGCATTTGCAGTCTGGGCGGCCTCGATCCGCGGCAAGTGAGCGCGAACGATCTCGACGATTTCATCAATTTGATTCTGCTCGGCGGCTTTGCGCTGTCCGGCGATTTCTTGTTTTAGATCGGAGCCGGCGTTGCGAGGCGAATCTGGAATGAAGTCACAATGAAGCCGCATGCGCGGATCAGGTGTGACGACAAGATGAGGGCCGGAAGGCTCCGATGTGGCGCGAGCGGGTTGTGAAGCAGCGAAGACAATGCCGCTGCCCGTTGAGGCGGCGAAGACCTGCGTGAAGGTTTCATTGATGCTGGCGACCAGCGACGACTCGCTGCGGAAGTTGGCGGTGAGATGGACGGAATCGAAGAGCAAAGGAAGATCGCCGAGAATTTCAAGGCCGAGGTCTTCGACGCGCGGAAACAATTCGGCATCTGCCTGGCGAAAGCCGTAGATGGACTGCATGGGGTCGCCGACGACGAAGCAGGTGCGGCCCTCACGATCAGACCATGCGCCAATAAGACGGCGGAGCAAGTCATGCTGGCGTCGGCTGGTGTCTTGAAACTCATCGACGAGCAGGTGGCGAATTCCATCAGCGACAGCCTGCGCGGCGTCGATGGGAAATTCGTCTTCGCCCTTGAGGACACTGAGCGCGATTTGCGCAACTTCAGTAAAGTCGGCGGCGGCAGCCTCGGCAAAGACGACACGAAGCTCAGCAGCGGCGCGGCGCAAAAGAGTGAAGCAGGCGCGAACGATCTTCCATTCGGCGTCGGTGTACCGGATCGGAGTTGAATCATCGCCGGCGCGCAGGAACGGGGACTCAAGGCGCAGACGGAGGCGGTCGAAGTCCTGTTCTCCTTCCAGGACGAACTCGTGCATCCACCGATCGCGGTCGGCGAGCATCTTCACCGTCAGGTCTTCAATCTCGCGCCAGTTGTTGTCGCGCCAATCGAGGAGGGTTTCGATGGCTGCGCTCAGGGTTGCGTTGGCCTGCCCGATCTCTTCGAGCGTGCGACGCGCGGCGCGGCGATAAAGCTCGCTGGGCTGCTCGCGAATGTCAAGACTACCGCCGAGCCCGGAGAGAACCGGCTGCTGCATGGCGAGGTCGCGGCAAAAAGAGTCGATGGTCTGGATGCGCAACTGCGCGGGGAGATTGAGAAGATCCCAGCCCAGAGCCTGCGAGCGCTGGAGCGCGCGGGCCGCGATGGACGCCCGGCTCGTCTTGACGGAGATCATCGAGAATGCGGTTGCGCATTTCAGCCGCAGCGGCGTTGGTGAAGGTGATCGCGACGACCCGGCCGGGCTCGTCAACCTCGGCGAGCAAAGTGAGAAATCGTTGCGAGAGGAGCGTGGTTTTTCCGGAGCCGGCCGGCGCGCGCACCAGGATGGAGCGCATGGGATCAAGCGCCCGATCGCGCTCGGCCTGATCGGGAGGCGGATTCCTGCGAGGCGAATCAGGCATCGGGCGCCTCTTCGCTGTTGCTTTCCGGCAGCGGCGGATTTTCGCTGACGCGGCAAAGCGCTTGCAGACCGCAGTATTCGCAAGTATCAGGGTAAGCGCGCGGGTTAACCACGGCGCGACCGGCCAGAAAAGCCAGCGCGAGATCTTCGATGTAGTTCTTCCACGCGGAAAGCTGGGCCGAATCAAGCGGCTTCTTCACGAGATTTGAGTTCCCGCTGATCTTGGCGCGCAAAGTGGCTTTGGCGTTGCGAACTTTTCCGGCGAAGTCGGCTTCTCCGGCGCGGAGCTTGGCGAAGACGAGGCCGCCGATTTCGTTTGGCTCGCCGGCAACTGCGAAGTTCGAGTAAAGCGGCAACTGCACATCGTCGGGACGAGGAAGGTCCCAGGAGTTTGGCGTGGGGCTGCCGGATTTGTAATCGATGACGAGAAGGGAATCGTCGATGAGGCGGTCGACTCGATCGAGGCGCAGGCGAAGCGGCAGGCCGGCGACAGAGACGTTGGTCTTTTGTTCCGTGTCGAGCACGGTGAAGGGTATGCGCGTTTGCTCGAATTGCAGCCACTCGGTAACGAGGTTGACGAGGCGAGCCTCTTCGAGCGCGAGATAGCGAGGCGGCATGGAATCGCGAGCGCGGAGAGGCATGGCGGTTTGAATGGCGCCGCGGACATGAAGCACGACAAAATTACGGAGATCGGCAAGCGCGACGAGCTCCGCGTGGGAGCGAATGCCGCCCGGCGGACCGGCCCAGACGGAATGCAGAACTTCATGCAGAAGCTGGCCGCGCTCTTTGGCGGTGAGGCCGGGCTCGGCGGGGTCCCAGCTATCAGCACCGAGGCGCGCCCCGGCGAACGCTTTGAAGGCGCATTGCGATTGCGCGGTGAGAGTGGAAGCGCCGCCGTGTGCGTCTCCCGGAGGGAAGGGGACGCGCGTTGAATCTTGGAAAGTCGCAGCGAGCGGCGGCATTGCGGCTGGCGCAGCGAGCGAAGATGGCAGAGGAAGTGGCGCGCAGGCAAGCTGCTCAACAATGCGCGAAGGGCGAGATTCGACGCCTTCGGTTTGGCTTGCGAAGCTGAAGTGAACTTCGTCAGCAGAGCTGAGCAGGCGGCGTGTAACGGCGGTGGCCAGTTCCCAATCGAGTCGCGGTAAGGCATGGGGCATGGCGGCCGCGCGCTGCACCGAAATCGGAATGAAAGGATGCGTGGCGCCGCTTGGCGGCCACGCCTGCTCAGGTGCGCCGAGGAACCAAATGGCGTCGGCAGTGAGGCCTGCGGACTCTGCGGGGCCGGCAATCAGAATCGGCGCATCCTCGGATTCAGGTGCGAAAAGAGTTTCATTGACGGCGCGATCGAGAAGCGCAAGAAATTCTTTCCACTCGATGGAGCGTCCATCGAAACCGAGCGACGCGCAGTCGTCAACGGTTTGCTGCCAGCGGCGATGAGCCTGGAATTCCGCGCTCGAAAGCGGGCGACCGCCGGGCCAGCCGGCGAGTTCCAGGAGCCGCGGAGCCAACTCGGCCCAGGCCAACGGAGATTGAGGGCGGCGCGCGAACTCCTGCAGGCGCTGCTGGGCTCGCATGATGCGCGCGACCCACGCGTCGGGCAATTCCGCTCCGGGCTTCTGGCGAAGGAATTCTGAGAGCGTCCAGTGAGTGCGCTCAAGACCCTTGCGGCGGAGGGCGCGCATGAAAGCCGTAAGAGCCAGCGATTCGGCGGGCGATGCGGCCATTTGGCCGGTGGAGAGAAGCCAGTCGAGTTCGTGTTCTTCAATGGATTCGGAAAGCCAGTGCAGTAGCAGGCCAGCGCCGCGGGCGAGCGCGATTTGGCTGAGCGGAACGCCGAGGGAAAACTCGAAGGCGCTGGATGGCGCAGATGTAATTCCGCTTTCAGCAAAGCGGAGAAACGCGCGTTCAATTTCGCCGCGGCGATTGGGAACATCCTGCGTAACAACGAGCAGGCGCGCGGTCTGGTTGGCGGCGAGCTGCTGCTTGCACCAAAGCGCGCAAGCGGCGAGCTCGGAATCCGGGTCCATGGCTTGATGGAATTCGATTCGCGTGGCGGACTTTCCGAGCGAAACCTGGGTGCAGTCGCCCCACGCGGCGAAGAGTTTTTGCTGCGTGGGCAAAATGCGATCGAAGCCGGCAAGCAGCAGCGGTGAGCGGGCAGCGGAATCCTGTTTCAGCGCTGCATTCAATTCGAGAGGCAGGCGCGCGGGGCTGATAAGGCCGCCAGCGGAGCAGAGCGCGTCAAATTCCAAGAGCCATTGGCTGAAGGCGCCGGCATCCTGATCCCAAGCGATCCGGGATTTTGAATTTAGATGTTGCGGTGCGTAGGCGCAAATAAGGCCGTGCGCCTGCATGGCTAATGCCGCGAGGCGATCGCGCGCGCCTGCGATTCGTGCTGCTGCCGGCGCGGAAGCGGCGACGATTCCGACCCAGAGCGATTGCTCCTGCAATGAATTCAGAACGATGCGGCCGTCGAGATTGCGCTCATCCCAGGCATTGCGAATGAAGGATTGCCAGTCCTGAATGTTGGGAGCTTGCCATGCGGTGAGACCCTCGGCACGGCGCGCGCGATGAAAGGCCTGAGTGAGCGACCGAGCGGCGCGCTCACTTGCCGTGACGACCATGTCCGCCGCCGAGCAGCCATGCATCGATCTCGGATGAAAGTTTGCGGTTCACAGTTTGCAATTCGCAGCCTTAGAGCGGTTCCGCAGTCGATGTAGCCGTCTCCAACATAAGTGCAAGGTGGATTCTTCTTGATGAAGAATCCACTTGGCGTTCAAGGTTTCAGGATAAAGTGACCGCGGAACCGCTGTACGCCTAAGGATACCGCTGGAGGGGAACAGCGACGGCGGATCGCTCAGAGCGGAGCGCGATTCAAGTTGGGCGGCGGCGAAGGGGAATGGGGCGCTGCACGTGGTCAGTCCACCAGTTGTAAACTAATGTTGATCATGCGTATCTTACCCGCAAGCTGTCTGTTCGCGCTCGCTTTTCTTGCGGGATGCCATTCCAACTCAACGCAGGGTCCGCAGAGCTCGACAAACCCGCAGGACGCGGTCTATCACCTTCGCGGGAAGATTGTTTCCACCGATGTCGCGCACGGGATCATCGTCGTGGATCATGAGGCGATTCCGGGCTTCATGGATGCGATGACGATGCCCTACCAATTGAAGGACCCGACCATTGCCAGCGATCTGCACCCCGGCGACACCATCACCGCGGACGTGCTGGTGTCAAAGAGTTCTGAAGAGACGGTGGTGCTGGATCATATTGTTGTGATCGCGCAGGGGAAGCCGGATTACAAGCCAGCGGTGTTCTACCACGTGCCCGCGCCGGGAGACGTGGTACCGGATTTCACACTCCGCAACCAGGACGGGCGGGTGATTCATACGCAGCAGTTTCGCGGCAAGACGCTGCTGCTGACGTTTATTTACACGCGTTGCCCGCTGCCCAACTTTTGCCCCCTCATCACACACAACTTCGCGGTGATCAATCAGCAGCTGGCTGCGAACCCGGCGCTTTATGCGAAGACGCACCTCTTGTGCATCAGCTTCGATCCGGAGCACGACACGCCGGAACGGCTGCGAGCTTATGGAGCGGAGTACATCGGGAGCGATGCGAAGAACGCCTTTGCGCATTGGGATTTTGCGGTGCCGACAAAGCCGGAGTTGCTGGAGTTGGCGAAGTATTTTGACGTAGGCATTTCGCCTGGGCCGGACGGCACGATCACGCACACGCTTTCGACAACATTAATCGGACCGCATGGCAAGGTGGTGCAGTTTTATCCCGGTAACGAGTGGGCGCCGGAGCAGGTAGTGGCGGATGTGAAGAAAGCAGCGTCCAGCTCCTAATTAAGAGCTTGACCTTGGTGGGGAAAGAGATTGGGTATCCCACCCTAGCCACAAAAACAAAGGAGTGGCCAGGATGGGGCACCCTGGGTCGGCGCGAGTTTCGAGTCGGTTGGAAATTTGAACGAACGTAAGGAGAGCACGATGAGTAACGGACTGAATATTCGCAAGGATGGTGCTTTGGATTTTCTTGCGCTGGGGGCGCTGGTACACCGGCTGGATCCGGGGATCATTCCATTTCGCAAGGCAACAGAGTGCAAGATTCACGTCAGTGGCGGGGAGTTTAATGTGGCTGCCAACTTGGCGGATTGTTTTGGAATGAAGACGGCGGTGGCTTCGGCGATGGTGGATTATCCCATCGGCGACCTGATCGCCGAGCGCGTGCGCGCCATGGGCGTGCGGCCGATCTACAAGCGCTTTGAGCACAACGGCGCGACCGGCCCGAATATGGCAACCGTCTATAGCGATCGCGGGGCGGGCGTGCGGCCGCCGGTAGTTTTCTACAACCGGGCCAATGAAGCCGGCGCAATGCTGAAGCCGGGCGACTTCAATTGGAAGACGATTTGCGCGCGATGGCGTGCGCTGGGCGCACTCGGGCGGAATCTTTGCAGCCTTGTCATCAACCACTGCGCCGCTGGTTGCCGAAATGATGAAGACGGCCAAGGAAGCCGGTGCAGTGACTTCGTTCGACTTGAACTTCCGTGAGAAGCTGTGGAAGATTTCAGGCGGCGCGGACAAAGCCGTGGAAACAATCGCCACGATCGTGAAGAACGTCGATGTGTTAATCGGGAACGAAGAAGATTTGCAAAAGGGGCTTGGCATTCCGGGGCCCGATGTTCACGCGAAGTCGAAGCTCGATCCGGGGGCGTTCTTCGCAATGATTGACAACGTGGTCAAGAAGCATCCACATGTGAAGGTTGTTGCGACGACGCTGCGGGAGGTGCACTCCACCAACCGGCATAGCTGGAGCGCGGTGGCGTGGATCGACGGCAAGACTTATGTTGCGCCGACTGCCGAGCTGGACGTGGTGGATCGCGTGGGCGGCGGCGATGGATTTGCGGCGGGGTTCATCTATGGCCTGCTTGCCGGCGAGAAGCCCGAGGAAGCGCTGAAGCTGGGCTGGGCGCACGGGGCGCTGCTGACCACGTTCATTGGCGACACGACGATGGCGACGCTCGACCAGGTGCGCGCGTTTGCGAAGGGCGGATCGGCGCGGATTCAGCGGTGAAGGCAGTTCAAGGTTCTCATTTCATAGTTCACAGCCCAGCTGGACCCGCACCCGTTGCGCGTGATGAGCCTGGGGCCAAGAACTGCGAACGGTGAACCGAGAACTTGCAACTGTTATTCTTGCCATGCACATCGATGGAGGCTGGACATGGCGAGAGTCACCTTTGTCTTCGGAGTCCTGCTGGTTGCTCTGGGTTTAGTTGGTTTCTGGTATACGGGAAGCATTCACCCCACGGCATTGATTCCCACATGGTTTGGCGTGGCGCTGGTTGCGGGTGGGCTGCTCGCCATCAGTCCAAGCGAGAAGCGGCGCAAGATTTTCATGCACATCAACGTGACCGTTGGGTTGCTTGGATTTCTCGGCGCGGCCGGCTCGGCGCTCCACGAATACACAAGTGCGCGTTCCCAAGGCATTGGTCCAAACCCCGTTGCACTGGCGTCGCAACTCGCGATGGCTGTCCTGCTGCTGATCTATGTGAATCTTTGCGTGCGCTCGTTCATCAAAGTACGCAGGCTACGTCAGGAATAATTCATGGGAACAGTGCGCGGCGGAGGGCTGGGAATGGGCATGCGTGCTGAGCGCTCACCGCGCGGCGGAGGCGCGAACGCGGGCGCAGGCCAGGCGAAGAAAAAGATTGACTACCGGAAGGCCATGCCGGAGATCTGGAGGCTGGTGCGGCCCCGGAAATGGCTGCTGTTGCTGGGCCTGGCGCTGGTGGCCATCAATCGCGTCGCCGGCCTCACGCTGCCATTTGTGGTCAGACCGTTTGTCAATCTGGTGCTGAGAAAGCATGAGAGTGACAAGCTGATGCCGCTAGTGATTGCGGTACTGATTGCCACGATCATCCAGTCGATCACATCATTTTCAAACACACAATTGTTGTCAAAGGCCGCCCAACGCATGATCGCCGATCTGCGCCAGGAGGTCCAGCGGCATGTGGGGCGTCTGTCGGTGAGCTTTTATGACGCCAACCGCAGCGGCCTGCTGGTTTCGCGGATCATGAGCGACGTGGAAGGCGTGCGCAACCTGATCGGGACGGGCCTGGTGGAGTTTGTGGGCGGCCTGCTGACCGCGGTAATGGCGTTCATCTTCCTGCTGCACCGAAGCGCGGAGATGACGCTGATTGTTTTCGCGGTGGTCGGCGTTTTCGTTTTCGTTCTGCAGTACGCTTTCAAAACGATCCGTCCCATTTTTCGCGAGCGCGGGAAGATCACCGGCGAAGTGACGGGGCGGCTAACCGAATCGCTGGGCGGCGTGCGCGTGGTAAAGGGCTACCACGCGGAGGAGCGCGAAGCGGCCGTATTCAAAGTAGGAGTGCTGCGCCTTCTGGATAACGTGATGAAGACGCTGACCATGACCAGCGTCATGTCGATGACGGCGACGACCGTGCTGGGAATTGTGGGCGCAATGGTGATGTTCATGGGCGGGCACCTGGCATTGCAAGGCCGAATGGACGACGGCACCTACATCCAGTACACGATGTTCCTGGCCTTCATGATTGCGCCGGTGATCCAGGTGGTGAATATCGGCACGCAACTCACCGAGGCCGTTGCGGGCATCGACCGCACTATGGAGATCCTCTCCGAGAAAGACGAGTTTGCGGATGCGGGGCGCGTGGTCAAGCTGGGCGAGATCCAGGGCTATGTGCGCTTTGAGCATGTGGACTTTGCCTACACGCCGGAGAAACCGGTGCTGCACGACGTGAGCTTTCGCGCCGATCCTGGATCAGTGACTGCGCTGGTGGGTTCGTCGGGATCGGGCAAGTCCACGATCATCAGCCTGATTTGCGCATTCCACACGCCGGTGACCGGCCAGGTGCTGGTTGACGACATCGATCTGTCAACCGTGGATCTGAATACTTATCGCTCGCAAATCGGAGTGGTGCTGCAGGAGTCGTTTCTTTTTGACGGCACGATCAGAGAAAACATCATGTTCTCGCGGCCGGATGCCAGCGAGGAGCAGTTTCAATTTGCCTGCCGCACGGCGCGCGTGGATGAGTTCGCGGAGCGCTTTCCGGAGGGCTACGACACGATTGTTGGCGAGCGCGGCGTGAAACTGAGCGGCGGGCAACGGCAGCGGCTGTCTATTGCGCGGGCACTGCTGGCCGAGCCGCGCATCCTGATTCTCGACGAAGCAACAAGCTCGCTTGATTCCGAATCGGAGGCAATGATCCAGAGCGGGCTCGCCGAACTAATGCGGGGACGCACGACCTTCGTGATTGCGCACCGGCTGTCGACGATCCGGCGCGCCGACCAGATTCTGGTTGTCGAAGAAGGGCGCATCGTGGAGCGCGGCAATCACAGCACGCTGTTCGCGCTGCGCGGGCGGTACTACGATCTCTACACGCGTCAACATGGTCTTGCAGCGAACCTGTTTCTTGCGCCGGGCGAGGGCGGGGACGTGGAAGAGACGGAAGAAGCCCCCGGATAGAGGTAGCCCGCGCTGCCTCACTCGTGGCGAAGCGCGGCAATGGGATCGATGTGCGCCGCGCGGCGGGCGGGGACGAAGCCCGAGGCAATAGCGACAGAGAGCAGAAGCACAGCGGCGGCCAGGAGCGTAAGCGAATCCCATGCGTGGACGCCGTAGAGAATACTAGCCGCCAGGCGAGCGAGCGCGAGGGCCCCGGCGGCTCCGATCGATGATACCAAGCACCGCTAATGACGAAGCCTCGCCGAGCATCATGCGCAGCACGCGCCGCGGCTCCGCACCGAGAGCCATGCGAACGCCGATCTCATTGGTGCGCTGCGAAACGGTGTAGGCCATGATTCCGTAGATTCCAATGCATGCCAGCCCGAGCGCGAGTACGCCAAAGCCTGCGCTGAGCATTGCGAAGAGGCGCTCATTCCGGATCGAGTCGTCAATCTGCGCCTGCTGGGTGCGAACATTTTCGAGCGGCAGCTCAGAATCGATGCCTCGAACCGCGACGCGCGCCGCATCGGTAATGGCAACCGGATCGCCCGCGGTTTTGACTTCGAATGTTACGTGATTCCACCGGCCGTTCTGGCTCTCGGCCATGTAATAGGTAGGCGGGGGAACCTGGCGAAGGTCGGAGAATTTTGTGTTTCCCACGATGCCCACGATGCGGATCGGCGGCGAATTAAAGGTCATTCCGATAGGATTACGGCCGGGAAAAAAGCGCTGCGCCAATTCCTGGTTGACGACAGCCACTAGAGGCGATGTTGCAGTGTCCTGGGCGTCGAGTTCGCGGCCCGCAAGCAGCGGAATGCCCATGGCGTGGAAAAAGTTGTCGCCAACCACGTTGATCCATGCCGACTTCTGGCCGGCCGCGTCGCCGGTTGGGTTGAAGGCAGTTGTAGACGTGTCGTTGTCGATGAGAGGATCGACGGAAAAGCTCGCGGAGACGACGCCAGGCAGCGCGGTGAGCCGATCCTCAATTTGCCGAAACGCGGCAGCGCATTGCTGAGGTCCCGGATAGGCCCGAGCTGGAAGCGCGACGCCGAATAGAAGAATGTGATGCGGATCAAATCCGAGTTCGCCGTGGAGAAGATTGCGAACAGTGCGGACAAGCAGTCCGGTTCCCATCAGCAACATCATGGAGAGAGCAATCTGCACGACCACGAGAGTTTTGCCGAAGCGCGCATGCGAGCGATCTGGCGTGGTGTGTGCGCTGCGCCGTAAGCCGCTCTGGATATTCCCGCGCGTGGCCCGCCATGAGGGAATGGCCCCGAAGAGCAGGCCGGTCATGAGCGAAAGTCCGCCCGCGAAGGCGCAGACCTTCCAGTCGAAGGCGACGGGCTGATGCTGAAGGAAGCGCGGGATGAGGTTACGCGCAGCAAAGGCCAGCGTTGTTCCGGCGGCGCCACCCAGGATGGCCAGCATCATGCTTTCAACCAGGAGTTGCCGCATGACGCGGGCGCGCGGAGCGCCGAGAGCCATGCGCACGCTTAACTCGCGACGGCGCGAGATGGCGCGCGCCAGCAGTAGATTCGCAAGGTTTACGCAGGCCAGCAGCAGCACCAGCGCGGCAAGCGCCGACAAGCCGAGAGCCACCGGTATGAATTCCCTGTCGGTGGTTTGCGCGTCACCCCGCCCCCCGACGCTTACC
Organism: uncultured Acidobacteriaceae bacterium; assembly: GCA_963796785.1. Classification (GTDB taxonomy): domain Bacteria; phylum Acidobacteriota; class Terriglobia; order Terriglobales; family Acidobacteriaceae; genus Telmatobacter. Next base: position 756,582 of record CAWCMW010000002.1, read on the forward strand.
GCCAGGTGTACGGCGGCCACGTCGAATCGACTGGGATTCGCCAGGGTGGCCATCGCTGTTTCGCGAAAAACCCCGTCGAGCGCCATTGCTGCTTGCGCGTCGGAGATGCCGGGACGAATCCTGCCAATGATCCGGACCCACCAGGCGTCACCATCAGCCAGGCGATTTTTTTTATGCTCATAGCTGCCGGGCGAAACCTCTGGGAACATGGCGAGAGGAAGATAGAGTCCCGGATCCATGTCCACGTCGGGGCCGTGAAAGCCTTGCGGCGCTATGCCGACAATAGTGAGCGGCACACGGTTGACTTCAATCGCCGATCCAATGGCCGCAGGCGATCTGCCAAACATGTCGCGCCAGAGCCAATCGCTCAGGACGGCAACGGGCGCGCCACCCTGGGCGTCGTCATACGGGGCAATGGTTCTGCCTGCCGCGGCGCGGACGCCAAGCACCTTGAAGAAATTCGGCGAGACATACTCGAGCGTTCCGTTCCGCAGGTTGTTGCCGGAGCCAATGGTAGCGCCACCCGCGTGGAAGTATGCCGCCAGCCCCTGGAATACGGTGTGGTCCTGCGCCAGCGCCATGTACTGGCGGAAGGAAAACTCCGGCCCGGTGGCCACCCCGGTTTTGGTCAAATTCACGCTGCCGTATAAATCTCGCATGGGCAGGTTTTTGAAGGCGGGCAGGTGCTGAGCCTGCCACTCAAGCAAACGCATTTGCTCGGGATGCGAAACCGGAATCGCATTGAGGAGCAGGGCATTGGTGAGCGAGAAGATTGCGGTATTGGCGCCGATTCCGAGCGCCAGCGAAGCGACGGCGATGGCGGTCAGGCCAGGATTTTTTCGAAGCATGCGCAGCCCGTAACGGAGGTCGGCGGCCAGCTCGTCTAGAGCGCGGGCGCCCCAGGCGTGGCGGGAGTTTTCGCGCGCGGCTGCCGCGCTGCCGAGTTCGGCCTTTGCCCGGCGCAGCGCTTCATCGCGCGGAACGCCGCTACGCATCAGGTCGTGGGAATAGCACTCGATGTGGAAGCGCAGTTCTTCGTCAATCTGCGCGGCAGTCTCATGGCGATGCGCCGTTGCCCGCCACCAGGTTCGGAGCCGGCTGCGCAAGCTCATGCAGGCTCCCCGGCGGCGTCGAGAATGACGCCAACCACAGCGGCGAATTGGGACCACTTGGTGATCTCGACTTCGAGGCGGCGGCGTCCGGCGGCGGTGAGACGGTAGAATCGCGCGCGGCGATTGTTTTCGCTGGTGCCCCAGACGGCGGCGATCCACCCCTCGTGCTCCAGGCGATAGAGGGCGGGATAGAGTGAGCCCTGTTGGATTTCAAGCCGGTTGCGGGAGAGCTGCTGAATGCGCAGCAGCACACCGTAGCCGTGGAGCGGGCCGAGCGAGACTGCCTTCAGGACCAGCAAATCGAGAGTGCCGGAGAGCAAGTCAACTTCAGCGTTTTTGGTCAAAGGGCGTCTCCTCGACAGTCTTGGAGAATAACTGTCTCTCTCCTAGAGTGTCAAGGGGAACAAAACGGGCAGCCTTCCGGCCGGAACACATTCAACTGTTCACGATGCGAACTGACAGAAAAAGTAGAGGTCTCACCCAGTTGACCCGCGTCCCAGCATATGAGAATCTAGAGATGGACTCAAGGATTGGAACAGAGGATCAATATGCGAGACGCGATTCCCCAAGGCACTTATAAGGTACAGGCTCTCGACCGCGCTTTTGCGGTACTCGACCTGCTTGGCGAGAGCGAGACGCCGCTTGGCCTGGCGCAGGTGGCAGCGTCGCTGCAGTTGCACAAAAGCACGGCGCACCGCTTCCTGATGGTTCTGGAGCGGCATCGGATGGTGGAGCGGACCGTGAACGGCAAATTCCGGCTGGGGCTGCGGCTGTTTGACTTCGGCAACCGGGCGATTGAGCAATACGATTTGCGCGATCGCGCCCAGCCGCACCTGCGCCGGCTGGTGACCGAGACAGAAGAAACGGCGCACCTGGCATTGCTGGAGGCGGCGCGCGTTATTTATATCGACAAGATCGAGCCCACACGCGCGGTGCGCATGATTACGCGTATCGGCGCCAGCAATCCCGTGCATTGCACTTCAGTGGGCAAGGCAATTCTGGCATTTCTGCCGCCGGAGCGAGCCGCGGAGATTATCCGGCGCATCCGCTACGAGCGGCCTACGCACCGCACCATCTCCACGCCGGAGGCCCTGCGCACTGAGCTTGAGAAGACACGCCGCCGCGGCTATGCGGTGGACGACGAGGAACTGGAAGAAGGCCTTCGCTGCATCGCTGTTCCGGTGTTGGATGCGCAACGGCTGCCGGTGGCGGCAGTGAGCGTCTCTGGGCCGTCGTTCCGCGTGACGGCGCAAAAGCTGCCGGCCATCGCCAACCATTTATTGCAATGCGTTCGCGGCATTTCTGTGGACATGGGCTACGTGCCTTCAGGGCGCGCGGCGCGGGCGGTTGTGAACGCGTGAGTATGTCGGATGCTGGGGCTGATTCGCCTGGCGATCTGCCGGTGATTTGAATGACGAATCCAGCCGGAAGTCGAATCAGGAACCGCAGTTTTTCACGGCCGTTCGCGCGCTTCGTAGCGCCGAGTCTGGGCCACGCAGTTTCTGATACACTCAAGGATGTTGCCTGAGAGAAAGCGCGCCGATTTTTGCGGTCCTTTCGAGGCATCCCAAGCTCAACTTGGGGGACGTAGCTCAGTTGGTTAGAGCGCTGCCCTGTCACGGCAGAGGTCGCGGGTTCGAGCCCCGTCGTCCCCGCCATCAATCAAGAAATTCCAGGATTGATGGCGACTCCGGAACATTCCACCGCTTGATTTCATCGGTTACTGCGGCATTCCGGTCAATGCATCGCGGCACATGCTCGCTCACTGGAATGCCTGGCTCAGGCTCATAGGATCGAGGCCGGAGAGAAATTTCTGCGCCTCTGAAGTAAGGGCGGTTTGCGTAGCGGCCGCCGGATTGTTGGAATGAGGCTGGTCAGATTCCGGCTCGCTCGATGAGGGACGGTCAGACTCGGGACGATCGATGCGAATCATGATGGGAACGGGATGCGCTGCTCCGCCGGCGAGCTCGTTGACCTGCGGCTTGAGAACGAAAAAGCTGAAGTGGCCCTTTGAGGCGGCCTGTTGCGATTGCGAACAGGAACCCGGAGTGCAGGCGACGCTGACGACGATGCTGTCGGTTACGCCGTCGTTGTAATAGCCGGTGCTGAGATCGAGAGAATTTCCTTGCGCGGTGACGAAGGGCAGTGAAGCGACCCGTTCTGGCTGAAGGCCGCGCGCCAGCCAGCACGAGTTTGCGTCGTGATAGTAGACGAAAGGCGCAACCCAGACCGCGAGAATGATTTCGTCCGATCCGGGAGCGGAGTAGGCGCCGCTCTCGACGAGCGTTTGTCCGCCGGACTGCTCGTACCAGGTGCGAGTGAGCGCGAAGCCGCCTATCGATTTTGGGAAACGACCGGCCAATAGATTCGAGGATGGAGTTGAGGCCAGCGCATTTTGCCGCGATCGCAGCGCGGATGATGGTAGAGCGAGAACCGCGAGCAGGACGACGGTAAAGGCGGCGCAGCGGACGAAGAGATTCTTGATCGGCGAAGCGGGATTTTCGAGGCGAGACTTTGGCCTGTCATCAGCGCGCGCGTGTTCGGCCGGAGCCGGCGTCTCTTCTTTCAGGCTCGCAAAGCGGATAAAGATCAGGATCGCCAGAAGAAACAGGCAGCTTCCGATGACGTAGTCGGCTTGTTTGGCTACGCCCTCAAGCGCGGGATGGCCGAGGGCGACGCGGTAGTAGATGACGAGGACGCAAAGGCGGATGAAGTTGAAGAGGTATCCCAACAGGACGCCGCCGATGACATACGCGGCCCAGCGGCGCAACGTAACGCGCTTGAGATAGCCGAGGATGAGAGCCAGATATCCGAGAGTAACCGCCCCGCGAATACCGTCGCAGCCGGGCGCGATGAACATGCCGAAGTCCGGCGAGAACATGAGGCGGAGCTGCGGGGTTGTGGGCGCAAAGTGGATGAGCGTGGCAAAATCGCGCGCGACGCGGGCGGAGATGTTTTGCAGAGGAATATCGATCATGCTGCTGGTCAGCACGGGCACGGGCTGCGAGAGCAATAACAGGGCGAGAGGAAACCAGGCCTTGCGCCAGACGCGCGGTCCCGCGAACAAGAGAACGATTCCGCTGCCGTAGAGATAAACAGGCAAGGTGAGCGGAACAAGGGAGACGAGCGCACTGCCTGCCGTAAAGAAAAGTTCGGCGCTTTGGTGGAGAATGCTGACGAAGAATGCGGCGCCGATCAGGGCCAGGCCCCACCAGCTTCCGCGGAGTTGCCAGCCGTTTTGCCGCCAGACGCGAAGAGTGAGGATGATGCTCGTCGGCGGTATGAGCATGCCGATCGAACGCAGCGGATCGGTGGTCCAGCATCGCCAGAGCAAAGCGAGCTCGCGCTCGATGCCGAGACAGCCTGCCGCGGCAAGAAGGCCGATGGCGCACCAAAGCGCGATGGAGGTCGCGGCGGACCGGCGTCGATCCACGGCCGGTTCGAGCGCGGCTTGATCGGTTTGCGATGTTGCGAGCGCCATCTCTTAAGCTGACCGTCCCTCGTTGGATATCATCGCATCCCGCTGCGCACCCGTATAGGCCGTTGCGCGTTAGGGCACTTGCGGCGGGCCGGCCAGCGGCGTTTTTATCGGGGCCGCGACGCCGATGAACTCGGTGAGCGTGTTTTTGCCAGAGTTCGATAGCCAGAGATTTCCGCTGGCATCGATGGCTAGTCCGTATGGACCGAGGAGGGAGGCATCGACGCCGAATCCGCTCGATGGCGATAGGAACTTGCCAGGTGCAGCGCTGGATGCGCCACCAAGCTCAGAGAGCGAGTTGCCCTGATAGTTGGCGACCCAGACGGTTCCCGCTCCGTCGACGGCAATTCCCTGAGGACGCAGCACGCCGCCGCCAGTTCCAGCGTCAAGCTCGAGCGTTCCGCAGGTGTCGACTTCGCTGATGCTGTTGCCGTAATAATTGGCGATCCAGATGTTGCCCTTCTGGTCTGCTGCGACGCCCGAGGCTCCATCGCAATTGCAGTTGTAGTTCGTAACCTTGGAGCCGTCCGCGGAGATTTCGCTGATGGGGAGAAGCCCCCCCTGATTAACGACCCATGCGTTGTGTGCGGCGTCGACGGCCAGCGCGACAGGGAACGCGAGCGACGTGCCTCCCCAGCCGGCAGAACTTGAGATTGCCGCGCCAGAGCTCGACAGAAGCGTCACTTTGGAGTCGCCGTAATCAGCAAACCACATATTGCCGTTGGGGTCCGCTGCCACGCCGATGGGAAAGTAGATGCCGCCGCTGGTGATTGCGGTCGCGATTGGCTGGCCGGAGGAATTTAGCTCGGTGACATCGCCGGTGCCGCTGTTGGAAGTGGTTTGCTCGTTGGCGATCCAGACGTTGCCCTGAACGTCGAGCGCCATGCCATAAGACTGGTTGATCCCGGAGCCTGTAATGCCGGCGGGAAAGGTTGCGGCGCCAGCCGGAGAAAACTCGGAAATCGTATTGAAGTAGCTTGAGGCCCAGACATTGCCCGATGCGTCGACAGCGACCGATGCGGGCGTGCTCATGCCGCCGCCGGAGACGGTGTTATGCAGCATCCAGTCAGGAGGCGCGGCGGTGAGGGCTGGCGAGAACACCGAATTGGCCGAAGCGAGAGCGTAGATTGCCGCCACGTTGCCGGCCGGCGCGCGCGCAATGTTGAGAGCGGCGTCAAGCGTGTTAGTTGGCACGGCGCTTCCGGTTGCCGCGTTGAAAAGTGGAGAGCAAGCGCTGCCGCCATTGGACACAGTGCATGACGCCAGCGCATCGGCCAGTGTGTTCAGCTTGGTGGTGGGCACGGCCAGCGTGGAGGGAATGCCGGCTCCGGGCGAGGAGCCGGTGGAAGCATTCACGAGTTCGTTGGCCGCGGTGAAGGCATTGTCGAGTCCCGCTGTATTGGTGCAACTCGCGCCGACATTGCCGCCGGCGGACATGAAAGAAGCCAGCGCCCAGACCGATGCGGCGGTGGTGACTTCATTGACGGCGAACGAACTTCCAGAATTGATGCTGCCGCAAGGACCGACCGCAGTCATCATCCAGAGCGAAGAGTTTGCCGAGGCAGCGGAGGCGGGCTGGCCGCCCTTAGAGAGCAGATAGACGGGAGTTTGCGCAGAAGGGCAGGCGTAGCCGGCGGGAACGCTGAAGCTTCCGTCGGCAGCGGTGGCGAGCGCGGTGGCCAGCAGTGGCGTGGGAGCGGAGCCGTTGCCGGAGTTGCCGGCTGCATAGAGCTGCAGGGAAGCGCCGATGACTGGCGAAGCGACAGCCATGACTTTGCCAGTGAAAGCGACGCCAGTGACAGGTGTTCGGGATGGACAGGAAGCGGGCGTGCTGGAACTGATGCTTGGTGTGCAGCCGCCGCCGCCACCACCACCGCCCGTGGTGATAGTTCCGCCGCAACCGGCAAATGCGGCAGAACAAAGTGCGGCCAGACTGGCAGAGATCGAAAGCGAAAGAAGAATGCGGGGAAGGCTCACGGTTGAATTCCCCATCCTATGTATAAGTGGAGCGCTGGTTGAGGCTAACGCTTGCGGCTGCGCGCCGCACGCGCACTTGCGATGAGAGCGCCCGCGCCACCCACAAGCGCCAGCACAATGGTTGGATCTTCAGGCGAGTCAGTGCATCCGGTTTGCGCGCGAAGCGGAAGAACGGCGGCGGCCAGCATCAGGGCCAGGAGAAGAGCGTAGCGGCGAGTCATTCGGAACTCCTTCTCTTCAAACGCAATCTGTCAGCGCAAGTCCGGGTGCTGCCACAGAGCAAACCCCGCAGCAATCACCTCAAGAATACACGGAAAATTGTGTTATGGGTCTATGCCCCGAAAGGGTTACCTGAGCGATAACTGCCCGGTTTCCCACAGGCTAGCCCTTCAATCGGGTCGACTGGCTCAGGTCGCTACCCGGCGAACGAAGCGATCCCGAATGGCGACAGGGGCGTTTTAGGGCGGTAATCGCGCTCGAACATGAGCGATCGCCGAGGGAGTTGGGCTGGCGCAAACGGGCCGCAAGCAGTTTCAAAAAAAGTGTTGCCGCGTGTCCTTCAGCGATTTACCGCATTGGGGCGTTCGAGAATGTGGCCCATTTTTTCCTGCTTGGTTCTGAGATAGCGCTCGAAGCTCTCCTGGGTTTCCACCTCTGCCGAGACGCGCTCGGTGACGGTGATCCCGGCGGCCTCCAATGCAGCAACCTTGTCGGGATTATTGGTCATCAGCCGCACGCTCGAAACGCGAAGCAGTTTCAACGCCCCCGCGGCCAGGTCGTAATCGCGGCAGTCGGCGGCGAAGCCCAGCTCTTCATTCGCCTGTACAGTGTCGCGTCCGTTGTCCTGCAGTTCGTAAGCCTTGAGCTTGGCCATCAGGCCGATGCCGCGACCCTCCTGCTGCTCGTAAAGCAGAATGCCCGCGCCCGCTTTGGCAATTGCGGACAATGCCATCTCCAGTTGCAGCCGGCAATCGCAGCGCAGGGAGCCGAAGACGTCGCCGGTGAGGCATTGCGAGTGAATGCGGACTAACGGCGGCGCGGCATGAATGTCACCCATCACCAGCGCCACCAGATCTTCGACCGTTCGCGGCCGGATCACAGCCCGGCAGTGCTTCGCTCCGCGCACCTTCAAAGCCCAGGATGCGGAAGTTGCCCCAGCGCGTAGGGAAATCGGCTTCGGCGACCTTTTTTACGCTTTCCAATGCCATACTTTCATTCTACGGTGTGGCCACAATTCCGGCGTTCGCTTGCTGCTGGCTTGACACCGTCCATCGAGTGGCGATAGGTCTCGATACAAAGGCGAAGCGAGATGGACATCCTCTGGCAGATTCAACCCGTTGAAGGCGAGGCCGCTGTTGCATCCGTGCGCACCATGCTGCTGGAATACTGGGACTCTTTTGGCTTCACGCCCTGTTTTCAGAATTTCGGTGACGAAGTCGCGAGCCTCCCCGGGGCCTACGCTCCGCCCGGCGGCCGCCTCGCTTTGGCCACCGTCAATGGCGAGCCGGCCGGATGCATCGCATTGCGTCGCGTGGATGAGCTCCGCGCCGAGGCCAAGCGCCTTTACGTTCGTCCGGCTTTCCGAGGCACCGGCCTTGGTCGCGCCCTGCTGGAATGGGTGATGGCCGAAGCGCGCACCGCCGGCTACCGAGAGGTTGTGGGCGACACGATGCCGGAGATGCGTGGAGCATTGGCGCTCTACGACCGCATGGGCTTCAAGCGCGGGGAGCCGTACTCGGAGCATCCCACTGAAGGGGCGATCTTCATTCGCATTCAGCTTTAGAGGCCCCGACGTTTCTCGCTTTCGGGCAGCGCATGCCGCGATACATTGATCCTGTGACCGACAACCTTATCTGGATCACGCTGCTGGTGAAGCTGGGCGTGGTGGCCTCGGTGGCCAGCGTCCTGGCGCGCGTGACCACTTTCCGGCGCCTGTTTTTTGCGGACAAGCGCAGCCCGCGGCAAACTTTGGCGCTGCTGGCCTTCTTCCTGGTGCCGCTTACTCTCGGGGTTTGGCTTCGCTTTAGGGTTCCTAACTTTCTTGCCGCCGACATTTCTTTTGAAACCGTCATTCTGCTCGGCCTGCTCGTCGGGCCGGGCTGGGCCATGCTCAGCGGCGGAGTGTTGTCAGTCCCCGCCGTTCTGCACCACGAATACCTCGCGCTGCCGTTCGATGTTGTTCTTGGTCTCGCTGCCGGAATGATCGGCCGCTTTGTTGAGAAGGAAGAGATCTGGTCCTTCACCCCGTTCATCGATCTCAGCCTCTATCGCTGGGTGCGCCGCAACCTGATCAAGCCGCGCATCGACCGCCAGTTCCTGCTCCTGGTTCTGATTGCGGTGATGGAGATGGTTCGCGACTGGATCGCCCATGCCTTTCCGCATCGCCTGTTTGCGTTGCTCGCGAGCAATCTGTGGCTGCAGGCGCTGGTCTGGCTCTGCGCGCCAATTTCGGTGGGAGTCGCCATTAAAGTGTGGAACGCTTTGCGCGTCGAGATGTCGCTCGAAGAGCAAAAGCGCCTGGTGCTCGAAGCGCGGCTCGATGCCCTGCAGCGGCAGATCAATCCCCACTTCCTCTTCAACACGCTCAACTCGATCGCATCGCTGGTCCGCAGCAAGCCGGAGATGGCGCGCCAGATGACCGTGAAGCTGGCCAACATTCTTCGCGCGCTGCTCAAGGATCACGACGCCTACGTGCCGCTGCGCGAGGAGTTGAAATTTACCGACGATTACCTCGACATCGAGGTCGTTCGCTTTGGCACCGACAAGCTGCGCGTTGAAAAGGATATCGACCCGCGCACGCTCGAGGTCCTTGTGCCCAGCATTCTGCTGCAGCCGCTTGTTGAGAACAGCATCAAGCACGGCCTGGAGCCGCGCATTCACGGCGGCACCGTCACCCTGCGCAGCCGCCTGGAGGGTGACAGGATCTCCATCGAGGTCTCCGATGACGGCGTCGGTATGACCGGCCGTCCTGAGTCCGCGATTCGCCGAACCGGCTCAGGCATCGGCATGAAAAACGTGCAGGAGCGGCTGGAGGTGCTCTACGGCAATCAGGCCAGCTTCAACGTGGTCTCGAATCCCGGCCGTGGCACCGTGGTTTCGATTGAGATTCCGGCGTCGACTGCAAGCTCAACCTGAGCCTTCCGGAAGCACCGCTGGTGCGGTTGAATGTATTCTCAATGCATGGTGCGCTTCACTGTGCTGGCCTCGGGCTCCAAAGGCAACAGCACGGTTGTCTGCGGCGGACGCACGCGCATCCTTGTCGACGCGGGGCTGAGCTGTCGCGAACTTTTCCGGCGCATGAAACTGGCTGAAGAGGACCCCGAAACCCTCGACGCAATCATCATTACTCACGAGCACCAGGACCACGTCAACGGCCTGGCCGTGACCGCGCGCAAACTTGGCATTCCGGTTTTTTTCACGGAGGCCACGCATCGTGCCTGGATGCGCTGGCTGACTCCGCGCCGCCAGATGACCTACAAGCAGTGGCTGGAACAGTGCCGCAAACAGGCCGCCGAGCGCGAAGCCGAGCCGGAAGCAACGACGTTGGAAGCCCTTGCCGATGAAAGCGATCCAGAAGAGGCAGGCCAAGAAGAAGGCGAGATCGAATGCCAGACCGATGGCAGCGGCGCGCCCCAGCCTGCGGACGCGGGGCCGGGCCCGGCCGAGGAAAGCGTGACCACGGAATCGCCCTCGAACAAACCGCCTTCAATGAAGGAAGATCCAACCTGGTTACCCGCGGTTGAGTACTTTCGCGCCGGCGTGCCGTTTTCCATCGGCGATATTGCCTTTAGCCCGTTCACGATTCCCCACGACGCCGCCGATCCGGTGGGTTTCGTTCTCAGTTCCGAAGGCGTCCGCATGGGCTTTGCCACGGACCTTGGGTACATTCCGCCCAACGTGAAACAGCAGCTCCAGAACCTCGATCTGCTGCTGCTCGAGTCCAATCACGACCTTGAAATGCTCCGGGACGGCCCCTACCCCTGGTCGGTCAAGCAGAGGGTGCTTTCCCGGGTTGGCCACCTCTCAAATGACGCCACGGCCGAGTTCCTTTCCAGCGCTTACGACGGTCAGGCCGCGTACGTGATCCTCGCGCATCTATCTGAAAATAATAACCTTCCTGAGCTTGCCAGGGTTGCGGCCGAACGCGCGCTGCTGGGCCGTGCAAGCCTGCTGGCCAATCGCCTGTTACTTGCAGAGCAACACCAGCCACTTTCGGCTATTCGCTTTTAGCCGGGAAGAATACAATCAAAGTGAGATACGGCCCAGAACAGTCATCAAATAGGGGCCGGAGCAAGACGCCAGGCTATTTATCCTGGCGAACTGTATTTTCGGGACGTTGTGCATCGGTGACCAGGGATCCGGCGTCCAATAGGCAGCTTCACCCGATCGCGGGTGCGAGCTCCGTGGTTGAACTGACTTTCTTTGCAGGGTGACTCTTTATGTCTACACTGGCCAATAAGTGTACCGACCGGGTCGTAGGCGCAATTCTGGCAAGCTGGCGCTATGACATTTCCGGGATCTCCCCGGAGATGCGCCGTGATTACGAAAGTCATTTCGCTGAGTGCGCCCGTTGCCGCGCTCGTCAAAAGTTCCATCGCAGTCTCGACGTCTCGCTGGCCGTCCTTACATCGACTGCCGCGCTCTTTTTCCTCTTCGCCCTCGCCGTTCTGAAGCACATCAAGCCACTGGAGCACGTCGCCTTCAAGATTCTCGGCCTCGACATCTTCGACATGTACCACATGTTGATTTCGGCTGGGATCGCGGGACTGTGCTTCTCGCTCATCGCCATGGCACTGGTGCTGATGGCTACGCCTGCGCCGTCGTACCTGGGCGGCATTGCCGCTGAGCAAGCGCGGCTTATTGAAGAGCACCTGCCCGCGGCGATCAAGTCGCTGCGTCCTCGCTGATACGAAATCTGCCCTCCCAGGCAAATGCCTCCCGATGCGGGAGGCATTTTGCGTTTGGGGAAACGCGTGCGCCTTGTGCGCTATCGCAGCGGCCGAAAAGCGAAGTGGCGATTCCGTATAATTGAGGTGAATCATCAACGAAAAAAGAGAGCTTCGACTCAGGAAAGAGAGCTTCGCATGTATAAGGTCGTTTTACTGCGTCATGGTGAGAGCATCTGGAACAAGGAAAACCTGTTTACCGGCTGGACGGACGTTGACTTGTCGGACAAGGGCAGGGAAGAGGCCACCCGGGCCGGCCTGACGTTGAAGGAGCAGGGCTACAAATTTGACGTTGCCTACACTTCGGTGCTGAAGCGCGCAATTCGCACCTTGTGGATCACGCTCGACCAGATGGACCAGATGTGGATTCCCGTCCATCGCGACTGGCGGCTGAACGAGCGGCATTACGGCGCGCTGCAAGGCCTGAACAAAGCGGAGACGGCAGCGAAGTACGGCGAGGACCAGGTGAAAATCTGGCGGCGCAGCTACGACATTCCCCCGCCGGCGCTCGAAGAATCCGATCCGCGTTATCCGGGCAAGGACCCGCGCTATCAGAGCCTGACGAAGCAGCAGCTTCCGTTGACCGAATGCCTGAAGGACACCGTCGACCGCTTTCTGCCTTGCTGGCACGAAGCGATCGCGCCCGCCATCCGTTCGGGAAAGAAGGTCGTCATCGCCGCCCACGGCAACAGCCTGCGCGCGCTCGTGAAATATATCGAGGACATTCCCGACGACAAGATTGTCGATCTCAACATTCCGACCGGCGTGCCCATGGTGCAGGAACTGGACGAGAACCTGAAATCGATTCGTCATTATTATCTGGGAGACGCCGCGGCGATCGAGCAGGCAGTGAATAAGGCGAAGAGCACAGGCGCGAGCCGCTAACGCGGCGAAGCGGCAGCCAAACCATCGACCGAAACGGCAAACAGCAACAGGGCGGAGCATCGCGGCTCCGCCCTGTGTTTTTTGATCGTCGATTGCCTATTCGTTGTAGTTCAGCCCTTCGAGTCCGAGGTACACCGCGCCCGAGCCCAGCTCTTCCTCAATCCTCAAAAGCTGGTTGTACTTCGAAATGCGGTCGGTGCGGCTCACCGAGCCGGTCTTGATCTGGCCCGTTCCCGTGGCCACCGCCAAATCGGCGATGAACGTGTCTTCCGATTCGCCCGAGCGATGCGAAATGACCGACGTATACCCGTAGCGGCGGCCAAGATCGATCGCCTCCAGCGTCTCGGTGACCGTGCCGATCTGGTTCAGCTTGATGAGGATGGAATTGGCCACGCCCTCTTCAATGCCGCGCTGCAACAGCTTGATGTTGGTGCAGAAGATGTCGTCGCCGACCAACTGGATTTTGCCGCCGAGCTTGTCGGTCAGGATTCTCCAGCCCGCCCAATCTTCCTCTGCCAGGCCGTCTTCAAGCGACACGATCGGGTACTGCTTGATCCAGTTCTCGTAGAAATCTACCATCTGCTCGCTGGTCAGCTCGCTCTTGTCGCCCTTCTTGAATACATACTTCTTCTTTTCGGTGTCATAGAACTCGCTCGACGCAGGATCGAGCGCAATGGCGATCTGCTCGCCCGGCTTGTAGCCGGCCTGCTCAATGGCCTCGAGGATCAGCTCGATGGCCTCGGCATTCGATTTGAGCGAAGGCGCAAATCCACCCTCGTCGCCCACCGCGGTGTTGTAGCCCTTCTTCTTCAGCACGCTCTTCAGCGTGTGGAAGGTCTCGGCCGCCCAGCGCAGCGCTTCGCTGAAGCGCTCCGCGCCGACGGGCATGATCATGAATTCCTGGAAGTCGACGTTCGAATCGGCGTGCGCGCCGCCGTTCAGCACGTTGAGCATCGGCGTAGGCAGCACACTGGCATTCACGCCGCCCAGGTAGCGGTAGAGCGGAATCTCCAAGCGTCTGCGCCACGGCGCGCGCCGTCGCCATCGAGACAGCCAGAATCGCATTCGCGCCCAGCTTGCCCTTGTTCGGCGATCCGTCGAGCGCAATCATCGACTGGTCAATGAGTCTTTGATTCGCCGCGTCCATGCCTTCCAGCTCCGGCGCGATCACCGTTTCCACGTTGGCGACGGCCTGCAGCACGCCCTTGCCGAGATAGTGGCTCTTATCGCCGTCCCGCAGCTCCACGGCCTCATGTTCGCCGGTTGAAGCGCCCGAAGGCACAATCGCGCGGCCCATCTCGCCGCTTTCCAGAATGACGTCAGCCTCCACGGTCGGGTTTCCGCGCGAGTCCAGAACTTCGCGGGCACGAATGGCAACAATCTCAGTCATATTGCTCCTCAAAATGCGGTGTTGCAGCCGGTCATTCAGTTGGGGACGGCGATCCACGGCCAGGGTTTCTCCGGCGGCGCTTTGAATGGTGTCCAAAAGCCCTGGTTCGCGCAAAAATTTCTCTCCGTCCAGCGAAGAAGTACTTGTGGAAAAAAGGTGGTTCTATCCACTCGAGTTTAGCAAACGGGGTGTGGATTGCCCTTGTGGCGGGGGTCACACATCGTGGAGTCAGCGATTTAGGCCCGAACGATAACCAACTTGATTCTTGCCGCCCTCGGCACGCACCGGTTATCCACCAATGCGCCATTGCCAATATCGCGCTACGCTTACATTGGCTGGTTTTACGCATGCGGCTGGGCAGTCGCTGCACGCGCAGAACTTTCCCGTCCCCGCAGGGTCTAACCGAGGTAAGGAGATCTTTGCTCCGGGAGAGGAGATCGGGATGAAGCGGATCGTTTTCGTTTATGTCGTTTTGGCCGCCACCGCGGCCCTATTAGGTGCTCAGCAGTCGAGCCAGTCTTCCCCTTACACGGGGACTTCGAGCCCGCCGCCCGATGACACCATTTCTACTCCGGCGCCCGAGCCTGCGCCCGAAGCCAAGCCCTCCCCCAGCCATTACGCGGCCGCGCAGCCTTCAACACAACCGCAAGCGCAGCGCTCTCTCGACGGCTCACTCTATACAGTTCCGACGAGCGATGGCCCGGCCAACGCTGGTCCGGCCCACAACTTGCCGGCCAACACAAATTCCTACAACCAGGCCGACGGCACCGATGACGGCATCGTGCAGGTGGCGCCCGAAGCTTCTGCCGCGCCCCGCGCTGAATCGCAACGCGCAAGTACGAGCGATCCCGATGGCGACATCGTGCACCCCGCCCCGCTGCCACCAGGCACACTGGGCGAAGGCGCTGTGATTCGCGTTCGTTTGATGGAGCGCCTCTCGACCGCAATGAACGACAACGGTGATACGTTCCGCACGCGCGTTGTGTCCGACGTCATGCAGGACGGACAGGTTCTGATTCCCGCGGGCGCCGAGATCGACGGCAAGGTTGATTCGGTTTCGAGCGGTCATTTTGCAGGCCACGGATCGATGCGCCTGCAGCCCGAGGTCGTGATTCTCGCCGACGGTTCGCGCTACCATCTCTACGCTCAAACCACCGGCGCGCCTGGCTCGAACGATCGCGTCGGCGGAGAAGGCTCTATCACGCCCGGCTCGCGCCTGAAGAAGGTCGGCATCGAATACGGCGCCGGGGCCGGTGCAGGCGTTGTAACGGGCGCCATCATCGGCGGACCCGGTGGAGCGCTGGCGGGCGGAATCATCGGCGCAAGCGTCATCACGGTCCATCTGCTCGTCGATCATCCGCAGGCAACACTCGATGACGGCGCGGTCCTGCTGTTCACGCTTGATGAGCCGCTGCATCTGGTCCCCGCGGCTCAAACCGGTAATTAAGTTCGGCTCAGGTAACAAGGAACGCGGTGAAAGTCCGCGTCCCCGACTCAGGAGGTAAGCAATGAACTGTAGTCAGCTACTGGAACGGCGTACGGCAACAAATTGGGAACGGCCAGCGCAACCCGAGCGGAATTTCAGCGAGAGGTCCGAGCCGCAGTCCACGGATACTTATCGCTGGAGCGCGGTGAGATTCTCATCGGTCGGGCAAACGTTCGCGTCCCGGTTCACGCCCTCGTTCAAAGGGTCGCACTAGCCTACGCTTCCGCCGGCCGGAACCCGCGCGCCGATTCGAATTGAGCGCAAGCGAAGTGAGAAGTCCGCTCATCGCGCCGGCCCGGCAGATGATTATCTCGCCATCGGCGGGCCGCCGCCGAAACACCTTTGTACCTCGAATCGTTGACCTTCCGCATTGACACTTTGAGCTGAGAGCTAGAAGCTGAAGGCTGCAAGTTCTCTCGCGTCTAAAGGCTTAAGGCCCGCATTTCTATGGATAAGTTCGTCATTCGCGGCGGCAATCCGCTCGTCGGCACCATTCGCGTCTCCGGCGCCAAGAACTCGGCGCTGCCTTGCATGGCCGCGGCCATCCTCACCGAGGATGAAGTCACCCTCGAAAACATTCCCCAGGTGCGCGACATTGAAACCGAGCGGCGGCTGCTGGCCTCAATGGGCGCGGAAGTGGAACTGCGTGAAGGCGAGTTGAAGGACCGCACCACGATCAGTTGCCGTTCTCTCTCGGACCCCGTCGCCCGCTATGAAATCGTCAAGACCATGCGCGCCAGCTCGCTCGTGCTGGGCCCGCTCATCGCCCGTGCCGGAGTGGCCCGAGTAGCCATGCCCGGCGGCTGCGCCATCGGCGGCCGTCCCATCGATCTGCACATCAAGGGTCTGGAGAAGATGGGCGCGGTGATCGCGCAGGAGCACGGCTATCTTGAGGCTCGCGCGGAGCGCCTGCATGGCGCGCACCTGGTCTTTGACAAAATCACCGTCACCGGCACAGAAGATTTGCTGATGGCCGCCGTGCTTGCCGAGGGCGACACGCTCATGGAAAACTGCGCCCGCGAGCCGGAGGTCGTCGACCTCGCCGCGTTGCTCACCGCCATGGGAGCGCAGATTGAGGGCGCGGGAACGGCCACGATCCGCGTGCACGGCGTCAGCAGCCTGCACGGCGCGAGCTACCGCATCAATCCCGACCGCATCGAGGCGGGAACATTTCCTCATCGCAGGCGCCATTACCGGCGGCGACCTCATCGTCGCCAACTGCAACACTTCCCACCTTGGCGCTGTGATGGCCAAGCTTCAGGAGGCCGGCGCGCGCATTGAAGTGCTCGGTCCCGATTCGGTTCGCGTCCGTGCCGGTGAACTGCGCGCCGCCGACATCTCCACCGAGGAGTATCCGGGCTTTCCCACCGATATGCAGGCGCAATACATGGCTCTCGCCACTCAGGCCGAGGGCGTGAGCCAGGTCCGCGAGAACATCTTCGAGAATCGCTTCATGCACGTGCAGGAGCTGGTCCGCATGGGAGCCAACATCAAGGTGGACGGCAGCGCGGCCACCGTGCGCGGCCCAGCCCGGCTCACTTCCGCCGCCGTCATGTGCTCCGATCTGCGCGCCTCCGCCTCGCTGGTGCTGGCGGCTCTGGTGGCCGAGGGCGAAACCATCGTCGATCGCGTCTATCACATGGATCGCGGCTACGAGCGCTTCGAGGAGAAGCTGATCGGCGTCGGCGCCCAGATCCAGCGCCTGGGCAATGTTTTTGCGCCCAGGGAGCCGGTTGCCGTTGCCGACTAACCGTGCCGGCGCCAGAGCGCATCGTGGCTGAATGGCGCGGATTCGGGGGGAAGCGCTTTTTTCAACAATAAGCAACCAATTCCTTGCCACAGGGTTGATACTATTAGTCGCCAGGAAAAAACTCCCCGTTTCCAGCAAATCGAAACCACGGAGGTTCAGATTTCTGTGAAGAAGATTGCATTGCTCGTGTTGCTCGCACTATGCCTCGCTCCGGTGGTATCCACGGCGCAGAATGAGCAAGGACCGCGCATCGCGCCGCCGGTGCCGCTCACCGAGACTCCCGGAAACCCGCCCCATGAAGGCTGGGTTTGGGTCCATGGCCATCATCATTGGGATGGGCAGCACTACATTTGGGTCAAAGGCCGCTGGGTAGAACCGCCTCATCCCGGAGACGTGTGGGTTTCGCATCACTGGGAAAAGCAGGGCGACGACTGGGTTCTCATCCATGGCCACTGGGAGTCGCCCCGAGCCGACCAAAAGAAAGCGGCGCGCGTCCACCGATCACTCCTGATCCATCAGATTGAAGTGTGCCTCGCAGGCGCTGACTCCGGCGCCTGCTTGATCTCGGTTACGTCGGCGCCTTGCGACTCAATTTGTTCCGGTCCCGGGTAGAGGCACAGTCAGCAGCGTGTTCGAGTCCGGCATCGTGAGATAAACCACATTGAGATTGGTGTCAACGGCGATAGCCGCAATCGGCGACGGCGTCGTTTCGGAAACCAGCACGACGTGCCCGGATGCATCGGTAATCGTAAACCCAGTCGGAGTCGCGGTAACAACAGCCCATCCGTCCTGAACGACGAGCGGAGGCGCACCTGCCCCGCTCTTTCCTTTTCTCAGATTCACGATTCCCGCTGCGGCAACCAGCCCGCTACTTGATCTCGATCACGTCCGACGCCGCTGCTGCCGCCTTCTCGGCCTGCTCCATCACCTTCTCCGCCATGGTGTAGAACGCCGCTGCCTGCGGGCTCTTCGGTCCTGCCAGCGCAACCGGCAATCCCCGGTCGCCGCCCTCGCGAATTGCGGGGATCAATTCGATCGCACCCAGAAACGGCACGTTGAATTGCTTGGCTGTGCGCTCCGCACCGCCGCGCGAGAAGATGTCGATCTCATGGTGGCAATGCGGGCAGGTAAAGTGGCTCATGTTCTCCACAATGCCCAGCACTTCTACGTTGACCTGCGCAAACATTTCCAGAGCCTTGCGCGCATCCTCCAGGCTCACATCGCTGGGCGTCGACACTACGACGGCGCCGGTGAGCGGCACAGTCTGCACCAGCGAAATCGCCACGTCACCCGTCCCCGGCGGCAGATCGACGATCAGATAATCGAGCTCGCCCCAGTTCACCTGCTGCAAAAACTGCCGGATGATCTGGTGCAGCATCGGGCCGCGCATCACCAGCGGTTTGTCGCCGGGCGAAATGTACCCGATCGAAATGGTCTTCACACCGTGCGTGAGATTGGGCTCAATCATGTTGCCTTCGCCAATCTTTGGCGACTGCGAGCTGCCCATCATCAGCGGCACGTTCGGGCCGTACACATCGGCGTCCATCAGCCCCACGCGCTGGCCCAGCTTGCTCAGCGCAATGGCCAGGTTCACGGCCACCGTGGTTTTTCCCACGCCGCCCTTACCGGATCCGACTGCGACAATTTTCGAAACGCCGGGCAAAGCCACCGGCGAAGGCATGGTTTGGGAATGAGCCATCGTTTTTTGTTGCTCCTGATTCAGATTGTTTCAGATTGGACGCCGGGGCATCTTAGATCGCACGACGTGCGATCGTCAGCCTTTCTCTTCCGCTTCGGCCAATGCCGCCACAGCCAGCTTACCCTCTGTGCGCCGCACGCTCTCCCGTTCGCGATGTTCACGGCGGCGCAGCGCATCTTCATAACGCCGCACTTCGTCGGGCGTCTCCGGCTGCAGCTGCGGAACCTTCTGCACGCGCCCTTGCTCGTCAACCGCGACAAACACCAGGTACGCGCTGGCTACGTGCGACACTTCGCCGGTCCGCGTGTTTTCTGCCCAAACCTTCACGCCCACTTCCATCGAGCTCGTAAACGCGCGATTCACGCTCGATTTCAGCGTGACCAGATCGCCCAGGTGTACCGGTCGGATGAAGTCGATGTGGTCCATGGACGCGGTCACCACGTTGGTTCGCGCGTGCCGGTAGGCGGCCATCGCGCCGGTCAGGTCAATGAAGTGCATCAGCCGCCCGCCCAGCAGATGGCCAAGCATATTGGTGTCGTTGGGCAGCACAATCTCGGTCTTCTCTGACTGCGTGCTGGATACCGTGCGCACCTTGGGGTGCAGTTGCTGGCTATTCATTCCCGCTCCATTTCCACTGTTTCTTCTCGCCGACTTCGTAGCGCACCAGTTAAAATAGAACCAGCGGGCTGCTTTGGTCCGGAAGTTTTTGCCCACTCTTCTATCTTCCAGTGTGGGCAATCCGTCGTCAAAACCGCAAATCCCCGCGGTCCGATCGAGGGAAATCGGCCCATACAGGCAAAATGGATAAAGTCGCAGGATTGAGAGAGATTCTCGCGCTCGACCCAAAGAACAGTTTCGCCCGTTACGGAATCGCCATGGAATTGGCGAATCGGGGCGAAATCGATGCTGCGATTTCAGAATTTGATACACTCTTAGCCAACGATCCTGATTACACCCCAGGCTACTTCATGTCTGCGCAGACGTTGGCCGGCGCGGGCAAAAAGCCGGAGGCTGTTGGACGGCTCAGAGCTGGCATTGCTTGTGCCGCGAGAAGCGGTAACACACATGCCCTTAATGAGATGCAGACGATGCTTGGCGAGCTGGAGATGCGGGAGTAGCCCACGGCCTCAGCGCAAATTGACTCTCCGCTCCGCAGCGAGCTCCGAATTCAAGCACCGAACTGCATCCATTTCAATTTTGGGGATTCCCCAGACATCCCTCGAGCATCTAAGGCGTAAAAAGGAGCGATATGGCGAAATACTCGATCGTTGTCCCTTTTCACAACGAAGAAGAGAACGTAACCATTCTGTACGCACGGCTCAAGCAAGTCATGGAACAGGTGGACGAGTCTTTTGAACTCATTCTCGTAGACGACGGGTCAAGTGACCGCACGTTCAAGCTCCTTGAGGAGGTGGCAGCCGTCGACAGCCGCGTCCTCATCGTCAAGCTTCGCCGCAATTTCGGCCAGACTTCAGCCCTGGCCGCCGGCTTCGATCATGCCTCGGGCGAATTTGTTCTGGCCATGGATGGAGACCTGCAGCACGATCCCAACGACATTCCGGCATTTCTTGAAAAACTCGATGAGGGCTATGACGTCGTCTCCGGCTGGCGCAAAGTGCGCATCGACAACTTCATCTTTCGCCGCATTCCCTCTGCCTGCGCCAACTGGATTATGGCGCGGCTCTCCGGGGTCCCAATCCACGACTTCGGCACCACGTTCAAAGCGTATCGCCGCGAGGTCATCCAGAATATTCCGCTTTACGGCGAGATGCATCGCTTCATTCCCGCACTTGCCAGTTTGTACGGCGCATCCATTTGCGAAATCCCCATCCGCAACCTGAAGCGCGTTCGCGGAAAAAGCCATTACGGCCTCGGCCGGACCTTCCAGGTCTTCTTTGATCTGATGACCATTCGTTTTCTGCTCAAGCACATGAGCCGTCCGCTGCATTTCTTTGGCGGCTGCGGCGTTTTTGCCATGTTCGCAGGCAGCGTGATGGCCGCAATTCTGCTGGGAATGAAATTGCTCAATCCTCATCTCGATTTGATGGAATTGCACGGACCGATGTTCGTCATCGCTTCGGTCCTTATCGTCTCCGGCATACAGTTGCTGGCTCTCGGCCTGCTCGGCGAGCTGCAGGTGCGCCACTACTACAGCAGCCAGCGCCCCACTTCCTACACCATCGACCGCCTGGTGCGGCTCGAAACATCTGACGAACGGACCTTGCTCTCGGAGAGCAAGGACGAGAATCTCTAGCCTGCAAATCGTTTCTTCCTATTTTCTTGCTCTAGCCCGCCCTCAAGGTTCATTCTTGAGCAAGTCATGAAAGCCATCCAGATCCAGTCGACCGGCGGGCCGGAAGTCTTGCAGCTCGTCGACCTGCCCATCCCGCAGCCGGGGCCGGGCCAGGTTCTCATCCGCATTGAGGCCACCGGCGTCAATTTCATCGAGGTTTATTTTCGCAAGGGCGTCTATAAGACCTCGTTCCCCATGATTCCGGGAAGCGAAGCCGCGGGCACAGTGGAGGAGCTTGGTCCAGGCGTGAACGGATTCAAAGACGGCGATGCGGTTGCCTCCACCAGCGTGATCGGCAGCTATGCGGAGTACGCTCTCGTTCCCGCCGCTCAACTGGTGAAAGTTCCCGAGGGCTTGAGCCTGGAGTTCGCAGCCGCCGCAATGCTCCAGGGCATGACTGCGCATTACCTTGCTTTCTCCACGTACCCGCTCAAGAAAGGCGACACGGCGTTGGTGCACGCCGGTGCCGGCGGTGTCGGCCTGCTTCTTACGCAAATCGCCGCGCGCATCGGCGCGCGCGTCATCACCACCGTCTCCACAAAGGAAAAAGCCGAGCTCTCGCGCGAGGCCGGCGCCTCCGACGTGATTCTTTACACCGAGCAGGATTTCGAGGCCGAGGTCAAGCGCCTCACCGGCGGCAAGGGCGTCGACGTGGTTTACGACGGGGTGGGCAAGACCACATTCGATGGCAGCCTCAACTGCCTGCATCCCCGCGGCATGATGGCGCTTGTTTGGCGCGTCAAGCGGACCTGTTCCGCCCTTCGATCCCAGCCTGCTCAACAGCAAAGGTTCGCTTTTCCTTACGCGGCCCACGCTCTGGCACTACATCGCCACGCGTGCTGAACTCGAGTGGCGCGCCGGCGAGGTGCTCGGCTGGGCCGCCAAAGGCGAGCTCAAACTTCGCACTGAGCACACCTATCCGCTGGCCAATGCCGCCCAGGCCCAGATCGACATGGAAGAACGCAAGACCACGGGCAAGATTCTGCTGGTACCCTGACCTCTGATCACCGATTCACTTCTTCACTTGTTCACTCCTTCACTTTCGCACCCACCACGCTTCACGAACCACGATCCACGATCATGTCCATCTCCATCTCTCCGTCCGACCGCGTCTTCGTTCTCACCGGCGCCGGCATCAGCGCCGAAAGCGGGCTTGCCCACCTTCCGCGCATCCGACGGGCTCTGGGCGGGCCATCGCGTCGAAGAAGTTTGCACACCCGAAGCGCTCAAGCGCGACCCATGGCTGGTGTGGGAGTTTTATTCAAGGCGCCGCGCCGATAATGCCAAAGCTCAACCCAACCCCGCGCACATCGCGCTCGCCGAGCTTGAAGCGCAACTCCCCGGCCGCTATTTTCTCTGCACGCAGAATGTTGACGACCTGCACGAGCGCGCCGGATCGCGGAATCTCATCCACATGCACGGAGAGCTGGCCAAATCGCGCTGCGAGACGAGAATGCGGACGCCCGCCCGTCGAGGACCGCGCCGTCTACGCGAGCCTCGACGAAGTTGGCCGCTGCTCCTGCGGTGGCCGCCTGCGTCCGCACATCGTTTTCTTCGGCGAGATTCCACTTGAAATGCCGCGCATCGAGCGCGAGATCGCCCAATCCACGCTGATGATCGTCATCGGCACCTCCGGCAACGTCTATCCCGCGGCAGGCTTCGTGAATTGGGCTCGCCAGTCGCGGCGCGCAAACTGTCTACGTTGGCCCCGAGCCGCCGCTCAACGCTTCGGCCTTTACGCACATCGTTGAAGGCAAAGCCGGAGAAGTTCTCCCCGGCCTCCTTCGAGTGGCAAAATAGTGACCAAAGAAAGCTGGACTCCTAATGAGAGCTAAGTTCTTGGCCGCGGTTGTTCTTGCGCTTCTGTGCGGAATGATCCAAGCCCAGGAGAAAGACTGTTCCATCGTCGCTTCAATGGCGCGAATGGCTCGTGCAAAATCAATTGGAGTATTGCTCAAACGGGAACCAAAGGCGAATGACAATTATGACCTCCGCGCGGTCTTCGCGGCGCGTAAATTTGAACTGGAACCGAACAACAAAGAGGCCGCGGCCTCGTTGTTCACAGTGATTCCACGAAATGATAATGAGCAAAATATCTGGATGAATATGCCCTCGTCACAATGTGACGAGGAGCCTGTTTCGGATATGATCTCGTTGGGCAAATTGGCAGACAGGTTCGCTCGAGATTTGGCCCGAGCGGCGATCCTGAACCCAAACAAGATGCAGGACTACGTTTCGTACTCGGGAGTCGCAGCTGGAAACCCCCACAGCGATTACGCGGTTCAAATGGAGAAAGTCTGCCGCTTGCGCCATTCTGATTTTGCACGAGCGGTCGATCAGCTCGGCGCCGGTAGCCGGGAGTCTGACTACCTTTGGACCCCTGGAACTGTTTGGTTTCGAGAACATATCTTGAATCCGCAGACCTGTCACGCACTGGTCTTCCCCGAGGCAGATTAATCCGATCGCTCGATCCCTTCCTCAATAACGAAAGCTCCCGGAGGCTGTCGGAACCCTGGGAAAGCAGAATAAAAGACGATCGAGCCCCGTAGGGGCGACGGAACCCGACGCCGGATTTTGTTTGCCTCCCTATCCGCGAACCAACCGATCCTCTGTGCGCCACGAGCTGACGGCTGAAGGCTGAAGGCTGAAGGCTCAGAACTTGAACCGGTACCGCGCCTCCACCGCGATCATCCTCGGATCGTTGTAATGGAATCCGCCAATGGTGATCGAGTTATCCAGCAGCACGCGATGATTGGTCACATTGATCACCGTCGCAGACACCTTCCAGTTCTCGCCCAGCGAGTGGCCGATCGACGAGTCGAACGTCGTGTGTGCCGGCAGGTATGTCGCGAAATATGGCCCGTTATCCGGGCAAGAAGATGGATCGTCGCAGGCCAGCCCGTTGGCAAATCCCGACCCGTAGTACACATTCGTCGCGAACCACGTGTGCGCGGGCAGGTTCGCCGTGAAGCCGGTGTTCAGCGTGTCGCGCTGGTCGTGGTCGACGCGGAGAGTAATCAAGGTCGCCAGGTCGAACAGGCCGGATCGGTCGGAATCGCTGCACGTGAATCCGCCGATAATATTTCCGCGCTGCTCGGCAATCTGGTTGGAGTACGTCACATAAAACTGCCCGTAGCGCCACAGCGACGGCGAGTGCAGCGTCATCTCCCACGCGCGAACAAGCGCTCCATCCACGGCGATGGGGAAGTACATATTCGATTCGCCAAGGTTCGAGTGGTCGAGGAAGTTGTTCACGCGATTCTTGAACGTGTCCACATCCAGCATCCATCCCCGGTAAGGAATCTCGATGCCGAACTGGTGCTCCTCGTCGCGTTCGGAGGGCAGCGGCGTGAAGGTGTTTTCGCCGCCTCCCAAGGCTGCCGGCGTAGTTGAGCACCGAACTCGAAACAGTGAGGATCGGCGCGGGCTGGAAGAAGTGCCCGTAGAAACCGCGCAGCACCCAGTTCAGTTTCGGAATCCGCACCGTCGCCCCGATGCGTGGATAGATCGCGCTCTCATTCAGCTCCGCGCGGTAGATCGAGAAGCGTTCTCCGCCCAGCAGCGTCACATACTTTCCCAGCCGCAGATGGTCGCCAAGCGAGAACTCCACCAATGCCCGCGTCCTCATTTGCCGGTGTATTGCACGGCGAGTTCATTGTGAGGCAGCTGCCGTCATGCCGCCACTCCAAACAGATCGTTTTCCTTCTGATAGAACGAGTACATCCCGCCGGAAAAGCTGTTCCAGCCCACATCCCAGCGCCCATCCGCCTGCGCGCCCACATAATTTGAGGTCTGATGCCAGGTCGTCGCCACTGGCATGGTCCGTCGCGCGGCGAATCGTAGTCCGACTGGTTGAAGTGATAGAACGGCGCCACTGAAACCAGCGCCTTGGGCGAGATCGTGTGCACCCAGTTCGCAATCACAAACGAATCGCGCTCCGTTTGTCCGTCCCTCAATCCCGTGCTGCAGTAGTAATCCGAATTGCATTCGTAGTCGTTCGCATCCGGATCGTACGGAACCTGAAAGTAGTCTTGGCGGTATTGCCCATCCACGCGCAGTTGATCCTTCGGCGTCTGGTTCCGGATCAGCGACACGAACCCGCTCTCCGAATTCGTCGCATCGTGGTCGATCGCGGTGACAGGCGTGGCCAGTCCGTAATTCGATCGCGACCCGGTCACGCTCGCATACCATGCGCTCTTCTCGGAGTGATCGCCCAGCGCAACCTGCGCCTCGCCGGTATACAAATTTCCCGCATAGAGCATCAGCTCGCCGTCGCGGTTGAACTCAAATCCATTGCGCGGCAGCACGTTGAACATTCCGTAGGTGCGATCGCCCAGGTCGGCGTCGTAGCTGCCGCGCTGGGTTTCCATGGAGTCAATATCTTTGGGATCGATCTGTGGCCCTACGTTCGACGCGATCTTGGTGTTCGGAATCGCCACGCCGTCGATCAGCCAGCTTGTTTGATGGCCGCCGCGCATGTGCAGCATGTCGTGCGTCATGTACGCGCCGGGAACGTAATCGGTAATCATCTCCGTGCCCGATGGTGCGGTCCGCCCCCGGCGTTTCGTCGATCGTTTGCCGCGTGATCAGAGTGGTCGGCGTGACGGTGTCAGCGGAACTCGCCTCGCCGTTCACGATCACGGACTGAGTGGTACCCGCCACGTCCAGCGGAATATGCAGCACTGGATTCGTTCCCGATGCCACCGTCAAAGTCTCGGTCGCATTGGCAAATCCGCCCGCTGTCACCGTCAGCCGGTAAACGCCGATCGGCGTCGCGGGCATTTCGAATTCTCCGTCGGCATTCGTTGTGCCATGCAGGGAAAAATCGGAATCCGAAGCCTGCAATGTTACTGTCGCACCCGCAATCGGCCTGTGCTGCGGGTCGTGAACCACTCCGTGCACTGTGGCAAAGACAGTAGCCGATGCGGGAAGGGAAGCGGCCACGAGTAGCGCCGCCGCAAGAGTATGAGGAAGATTTCGCATAAAGAAATGACCTCGCATTCGTTCATCGTTCGGACCACAGGCAGCCATCGCGTGCCGTTCTAGCGCCGCGCTGCCTCGGCCAGACATAGGGGAATCGATAAAGCCGTAACAGGCAAAAGATGTCGCGACTGAAGTTGGGGCGGGTTTCCGCGCGGGCTCCACTCACGTGCTTTGTATCAGGGCATGACTTCAGTCATGCCGATACGCGAGCGACAAAGGTAGGGGCTTTAGCCCTTGCAAATTGCACAGGCGAAACTCCCCAACGCGCATCGGTTCGGACTATTGCCTTCAACGCAATTTTTAGCTTGGGTCTGAATTCGGAGGGCCGCGCCCGGCGTGAACGCGGCTCGGAGTTAAAAGTGCCGTCATTCTCTCGAACGCCGGTGCCGAAGTACGCGCGAACTCCGCCCGGGCCATCGGCGCCGCTGCGGCCAGCGCATGAGCCGGCGTCAGCATGGAGAATGCAGCACCGTGATAGAGCGGGCAGGTTGGCGTCGCGGAAAAGCTCGGCGTCGGATCGATGCCACGGCCAGCTCTCGTGGCCGCGATCTCGGCGTACATCGCGCAGTGGTGCGCCCCATGCCGCCGGCAGCAGGCCGGCAGACCTGCGTCCTGGCTGCTGTCGACAAAGGCCGACAGCGGACCCAGCCCGAAGAACAGGATCAGGAAAATGGAGAAGCCGCGCCGCATCTGCAAACTCATGCTAGCAGACCACTACCGCCAAATCGCAGCGCGTGACAAAACAATGACAATGATCCGCTCGTACAGGTATCAGGTGCGCAAAAACTGCCTCAGAAGAGAACGAAGTGTCAGGGCACGACTTCAGTCGTGCCGCAAATGCTGCAAATTGAGTGCGGCTTTAGCCGCCGAGGAGCGGATTTTTTCCCCATGGGGACTTTTTCCGCAGCCGGCGATAACAGAAACTGTTCACTCACTACTGACAACAGAGTGCTGACAAGTGTGAACTGTGAACTCGCTCTCTCGGCTATCATCTATGTATCGCCTGGTTTTGCCCGCCAGCGCAAAGCAAAAGGAAGATTCCGGTGCCTCAAGTGCACAGTTCAGCTCCGCCGTCCGACGTCCCCGCCGCGCATGCGCGCAAGTCTGGCCCCACCCGCCACCTCCGCATTGCCATCTTCGGCTTTGGCACGGTGGGCAGCTCCGTGGCGCGTATTCTCGTGCGAATCAAAACCGCGCGGCCTGGAGCTAACGCACATCTTTAACCGCGGCGTATCGCGCAAGCGCGCCGATTGGGTTCCCGCGAGCGTCGTATGGAGCGAGGATGCCGACGCCGTACTGGCCTCCGATGTAGACGTGATTGTCGAGCTCGCCGGCGGCCTCGATCCCGCCGGAAGCTGGGTGCGCCGCGCGCTGGAATCCGGCAAAAGCGTCGTCACCGCCAACAAAAAGCTCATTGCATATCACGGCATCGATCTCGAACGTCTCGCCGCAGCCAAAGGCGGTCATCTCAAATACGGCGCTGCCGTCGCCGGAGGTATTCCCGTCATTCCCGGCCTCGAGCAGGGCATGGCCGGTGATCGCATCGAGCGCATGGAGGGAATTCTCAACGGCACCTGCAACTTCATCCTGAGCAAAATGGAAGAAGGCGCGGACTACGCAGAGGTCCTCGAAGAGGCGCAGGCCAAGGGCTACGCCGAAGCCGATCCCACCGAGGACGTGGGCGGATTCGACGCGCGCGCCAAGCTCGCCATTCTCATGCGTCTCGCTCTTCGCGTTCAGGTTGATCCCGAGGAGATTGTTCCGCGCTCCATCACCACCATCACTCCCGTCGACTTCAGCTACGCTCGCGACCTTGGCTGCACCATTCGCCAGGTATCGCGCGCGCAGCAGGTCGAGGGCCAGATTGCGGCCACCGTCGGCCCCATGCTTGTGGCGCTGCGTTCGCCGCTTGCCTGGTCGCAGGGAACCGAGAACATGGTCATCGCCAGCGGACATTACGGCGGCGATGTGGTTTTTTCAGGCCACGGCGCGGGCGGCCATCCCACGGCTGTTGCCGTAGTCAGCGATCTGCTCGCCCTCGCGCACGGCTCGCAGCGCGTCGAGATTCCGTCAGCTCCTGCGCGCCTCGGTCACGAGTTTGAGGTTCCCCACTACATTCGTTTTCTCGTGAAAGACCGCCCCGGCATCGTCGCCGCCATCACCACCGCGCTTGCCAACGAGCAGATCAACATTCGCGCCATCGTGCAAAAGGCCGGCTATCCCGCCGACGCACTGCCCTTCGTGGTCACTGTTGAACCGTGCAAGACTTCCGCCCTTCAACGTGCGCTGGCTTCGATTCGCGCCATGGACTGCATGCTGGTCGAGCCGCTCGACCTGCAGATGCTCGAGTAGAGTACGAATCGGTCAGCGGGCCACGGACAACAGCCTTATCCTGCTACGGAGTTACCGCTTGAATCAGTGGATTCACGACTCGAAATGCTCCATACCGCTGTCCTGCTGCCAAATCCTCTGAGTAAAGGATCGACGCCCCTGCGTCCTCGGCAGCCTGAACGATCAATGCATCCCAAAAAGAAATCTTGTAGCGCCTCTCAATCTCCAGCGCCTTGAGAATCGATTCGGTGGTGTTGTTGACGATTTCCCACGTAGCGTATTCACGGACAATGCGTCGAAGTTCTTCAAGCGTTGGAGGGTTGGCTGTCTTACGGCGAAGGTTGACGCAAAGCTCCTGTAGAACCTGAGTGCTCAATACGCCGTCGCCCGAGTCCCAAAGCCGCTCCAGCAGTCTTCTGGCGCGCAAGTGCTTTTCGCCGGTGGCGGCATCGTGCGCGTAAACCAGGATATTGCTGTCGACGAAGCACCTATCGCTCATGCAGTTCATCTCGCGAGCGGGGTTTGGTCCAGTTCAATTCGACACCTGAGCGAAGACGCGCCAGGGCGCTTCGGCGCGCTTGGTCGTATCCCTTGCGCGCGCGTACCTCTTGCTCCAGCCGGGCCGCCAGAAGCGCGCTGATGGAAGATCCTTCCACGGCAGCCAGAATGCGGGCCTCGCGCAGCAGTTCGGTGTCGATTTTCAATGTTATGTTGGTCTTCATAGTGGCACAGTTCTACGTGCAGCACGATTATACGTGCAAAATCCCTCAAAATCAATCGGACTGGGCGCAATGATAAAGTGAGATTGGCGGGAGGTCCCCCATCCGTGATCGGCACCAATTATCGATGTGAAATCTGTGGCGAAGAGAGCGACAACCCCGTGCGCTGGTTCGTGATCCATTGCAATGATGCGCAACTGACGGTCCACAAATGGACCAAGGAAGCCGCCGATGCAAAAGGTGCGCGGCACTACTGCGGCGAAGCGCACGCGCAGGTGTACATCAGCCGCTGGCTTGCAGCCGCCTGCAGTTGAGCCCTATTTTCAATTACGGTTTTTTGCCGGCCCGGTCGACTCGCGAATAATCAGCTCGGATTCCATGAAGATGTCGGTCGCAAACGTCTTCTTCTTGTCGGCAATCCGCTCCAGCAGCACCTTCGCTCCGCGCCGGCCCATCTCGGCCAGCGGTTGGCGCACCGTTGTTAAAGAAGGCGTGGCATAAGCCGCCGAAAGAATGTCGTCAAAGCCCACCACCGAAACGTCTCCCGGCACACTCAGGCCAGCGTCTTTCAACGCGCGGATGGCGCCGATGGCGGAAATGTCATTGAAACAGAAGACTGCGGTGAACGCGCGCGTCTGTTCCAGCAGTGCCTGCATGGGCTTGTAACCAATTTCCGGCGCCATGGGGTGCTGCCCGCCCTTTGTCGACCACCCCGCCGTGTCGATGCGGATCGCCAGCTCCGGGTCCAGCTTCAGGTCCATCTCCCGGGCCACTTGTTGAATGCTCTCCCAGCGGAATTCCGAGTCTGGAATCGCGCGCGGGCCGCGCATGAACGCAATCCGCCGGTGACCCAACTGATGCAGGTGCGAGAGCGCCCGCTGTACCGCCTGATGATGATCGAGAAGTATATTCGTAACCTTCTCCGCCGAACAGTGCGCCGAGATGGCCACCACCGGCACAGGAACGGTGAGCTCTTCGACAGACGTATTCAGCAACAGGAAACCATCGACCGCCCGCTCCACCAGCATGCGCGGATACTTCTCAATTAATTCCGGTTTCCAATCATGACAGGCTGTGAAGTAAAAGTAATGGGCCGCGGACAGTTCCTCAACGACTCCGCCCATGACCCGCGTGAAGTAGCCCTCGCTCAGATCCGGCGCCAATACTCCCACGCTCATTGAGCGGCTTTGCCGCAGCGACCGGGCAAAATAATTGGGCCGGTAGTCCAGCCGGTGCGCCGCTTCCACCACGCGGTTGCGTGTCTCCTGGGGGATGGATTTGGCACTCGGCGAGTTATTCAGGACAAGAGAAACCGTCGTCTGAGACAGGCCCAGGTGCTCGGCCAGCATGCGCAGGTTCACATGGCCGGGTGCTGGTGTAGTCTTTCCCTTTGTCATGTTGGAGTTGTACCACTTTCCACCGTGGCGCGGAAAGACATTTGCCCGGCCGCTATATCGATTTTCTAATCGCAAAGTGGCCCGACGCTGTTTGAAAACCCGTCATTTACTTCAATTTGGCTCTCTTAGCCTGCAGCACAAGGCCCTTGTCCCGTTACGTCATTCCCCCGGGGCGGCGACGTTTTCCACCCGTATGCGCTTGATTTTGCTTCGCTGTAACCTCGCGTTCATATTTCACCGGTAGCCTGACCTTTGTGGACGCCACCGTGCCTGAGATTCGTATCTCCCAGCCCCAGACTCAACCGGAAGCCGATTCGATACCGCCGCAAGCTGCGACCGGCGCGCTGGCGCAAGAGCAGTCGGCCATTCGCCGCCACCTGCTTGGCCGGGGCAACTCCGCTGTTGCCGACGGGATCTTCAGGGTGCTCATGGTGCTGTGCGCCCTCAGCATCTTCGCCATCGTAGCCCTCATCGCCTGGGAACTCGTTCAACGATCGCAGCTCTCATGGCACGCTTTTGGCTTTAAATTCTTCTTCAAGACTTACATCGACCCGACCACCGGCCTTCCTTCGTATTGGGATCCAGTCAACAACTACTTCAGCGCCTTGCCGTTCGTCTACGGCACGCTGGTTTCGTCGTTTCTCTCGCTGCTGTTCGCGGTTCCCCTGGCCATCGGCGTCGCCGTCTTCCTCACTGAAATGTGCCCCGGCTTTCTGCGCGGCCCACTTGCCTTTCTCACTGAATTGCTGGCCGCCATTCCCAGCATCATTTACGGCTTGTGGGCCGTTTTCGTTCTCGTGCCACTGCTTCGCGAGTACGTGAACCCGGTGCTGATCAAGGGTGTTCGGCTGGAGCGGATTGTTCGCCGATGACAACCCCACCGGGCTCGGCTATTTCGCGTCGGGAGTCATTCTCGCCATCATGATTCTGCCCATCATCTCATCGCTCACGCGCGAGGTGATGACGGCCGTGCCCCACTCGCAGCGCGAAGCTGTGCTGGCCCTGGGCGCCACGCGCTGGGAGATGATCCGCATGGGCGTTTTGCGCAATGCGCGCATCGGAATCGTCGGCGCCGTCATTCTCGGTCTCGGCCGCGCGCTGGGCGAAACCATGGCCGTCACCATGGTCATCGGCAACACCCCGCAGATCAGCCGGTCATTGCTGGCGACCGGGAGCTCGATGGCCTCAGTCATCGCCAACGAATTTACTGAGGCTGTCAGCGACATGCATCTGAGCGCGCTTATGGAAATCGGTTTGGCGCTGTTTATCGTCACCATCATCGTGAACGCAACTGCCCGCCTGCTCGTCTGGGCAGTTACGCGCGGGGCGCCGGCAACGCAACGTTGAAAACAAGAAACTCGATCCGCAATTACTGATTGAAGGGAATCGGAGAGAAAGTGGCAGCAGGAACACCAACTTCAGGCTCGCATCCGCTGGCTGGTCGACAAGACCGCAACATCTCTTGCGGTTTTGTCCACAATTCTGGTCATTGTCCCGCTGGCGGCGATCTTCGTTTATCTCATCATCAAGGGCGCCAGTTCGCTCAACATGGACTTCTTCACCAAGATTCCCAAGCCCGTTGGTGAGACAGGCGGCGGAATGGCCAACGCCATTGTCGGTTCGATCACCCTCCTTGGCCTTGCCAGCCTTATCGGCGTTCCCGTGGGCATCGGCGGCGGCGTTTTCCTTGCCGAGTTCGGTCGCGGCACCAAACTGGCCGATGCCGTCCGCTTCACCGCCGACGTCCTCAACGGCGTTCCGTCCATCGTCATGGGCCTCGCGGCTTACGCGCTTATCGTTGTTCCGCAGCATCATTTCTCGGCATTCGCCGGAGGCGTGGCGCTGGGCATCATGATGATTCCAACCGTCTGCCGCACCACCGAAGAAATGCTGCTCATGGTTCCAAATGCGGTGCGCGAAGCCGCGCTTGGCCTGGGCGTTCCCAACTGGCGTTCAGTCCTCTCCATCACCGTAAAGACCGCTTCGCCGGGCATCATCACCGGCTGCATGCTGGCCTTCGCGCGCGTCGCGGGCGAAACCGCGCCGCTCATCTTCACCGCGCTGGGCAACGATTTCTGGAGCACCAGCCTGAATCGAGCCCATCGCCGCTCTTCCCCTGCAAATCTGGATTTATGCTCAATCTCCCTACGACGATTGGCACCGGCTGGCGTGGGCGGGCTCGCTGGTTTTGATTATTCTCATTGTGCTCGCCGTTTCGCTGGTGCGTTTTGTCACCAGCCGCGGCGTTTTGAAAGGGACAAGCTAGAAACAGTTCGTAGTCCATGGTTCACAGCTTCAGAGGAACTCGAAGAACCGGAAACTGCGAACTAAGAACTACGAACTACGAACTAAGAACTGCGAACTTTTGCAAGGAGAAATACGCACGTGGGCGTCGGCATCGAGGTAACCAACCTGAACGCGTGGTACGGCGCCAATCACACGCTGCAGGACATCAATCTGAATATTCCGGCCAACCACGCCACGGCGTTGATTGGGCCCTCAGGCTGCGGCAAGAGCACCTTTGTGCGTTGCCTCAATCGCATGCATGAGACCAATCCCATCGCCCGCGTCACCGGCAGCGTCCGCATGGGCGACCTGGACATCTATCACGATGCGTCGCCGGTCGAAGTCCGCCGCCGCGTGGGCATGGTCTTCCAGCGCCCCAATCCGTTTCCCACCATGTCGATCTACGACAACGTCTCCGCCGGCCTCAAGCTTAATGGCTACTCCAATCGCCACTCTCTCGACGAAGTCGTCGAGAAATCCCTGAAGAACTCAGCGCTGTGGGACGAAGTCAAGGACGATCTGAAGAAGAAATCCGGCGCCAGCCTCTCCGGCGGCCAGCAGCAGCGCCTCTGCATCGCCCGCGCCCTCGCCGTCGACCCTGAAGTCCTGCTCATGGACGAGCCCGCCTCGGCTCTCGATCCCGTTTCCACTTCCAAGATCGAGGACCTCATCTTTCAACTAAAGTCGCAGTACACCATCGTGATTGTGACGCATAATATGCAGCAGGCAGCCCGCGTGGCAGAGAAGACCGGTTTCTTCCTCAACGGCCGCATGGTCGAGTTCGATTCGACCCACAAAATCTTCACCAATCCTTCTGACAAGCGCACGGAGGATTACATCACGGGCAGGTTCGGATGACACGCATACGCTTTCAACAGAGCCTGGAAGACCTGAAGGAGAATCTCCTGGTGATGGCCGGGCTCGCCGAGCAGGCGATCCAGCGCGCCATTGAGGCTTACCGGGTTCGCGACCTTTCCATCTGCGACCTGGTCAGCCGCAGCGAGATCGCCATCAACCGCATGGAGCGCGACATCGACCAGGCCGCGCTCGACCTGCTGGCCATGGAGCAGCCCATGGCCATCGACCTGCGCTTCATTCTCAGCGTGATCAAGATCAACGCCGATCTGGAGCGCGTGGGCGACGCCGCCAAGAGCATCAGCGACCGCGTCCGCATCATGGAGCGCATGGCCGCCGTCGATCTTCCTGTCGACATTCCCCGCATGGCCATCGATGGCCGCCGACATGGTGCGCAAGAGCCTGCAAGCCTTCATCGAGGGCGACGCAGAGCTGGCCCGCGGCGTGCTCACCATGGACGACGCCGTCGACCAGATGAATCGCTCCGCCTTCCGCGCCCTCACCAAGGTCATGGAAGAACAGAGCCATCTCGCGCCCCAGGCCCTGAACGCGCTCATGATCTGCCGCAGCCTGGAACGCGTCGGCGATCACGCCACCAACATCGCCGAGGACGTCATCTTCTGGGTGCAGGGCGCCGATGTCCGCCACTACAAGAGCGTGGCGAAAGCGGCCGCCATTGCCGGCGCTGCCGCGACGTCGACTGCTGCGCCCGCCTCTCCCGCGGCCAGCCCGGACGGCACTGTTCCCATCGACGCCGCTCCCGCGAAGAGCTAAATCGCAGGTCACTCCTGAATAAAAAAGCCCCGCTCGTCGCGGGGCTTTTCAATGAATGAAGCCTTGGCCTTCTTGCCGCTTCAATCGTCGGCCTGGCGAGAAAAAGCTAGCAGCTAGAAGCTGGTAGCTGCTTCTCTACCTTCGCTCCCATCGCCGTCAACTTGCTGCGCGCCGCACGCGCCTCCGGCGTCTGCGGGTGCCTCTGGATCAGCGAGCGCAACTCGTGAATGCCCTCCTCGCGTTTATCCATTGCGATCAGGGCGAATCCCTTGTGCAGTTGCGCCGCCGAAGCCTTGGCGTTGCCGCTGAAGCCTTCCAGCACCGCGTTATAGTCGTTGATCGCGGCCGGATAGTCCTTCTGTTGGTAGGCAATTTCGCCTAGATAGAACTGCGCTGTCCCCGCTGCATCGTCCAGTGGATAGTAGTGCACCACGTCCTGAAACTCACCCTGAGCCACCTGGTATCGTCCAGCAGTGAAGTCGCGTACCCCAGCCTGCAAAGTCTCTTGCAGCGGCGGCGCCTGCTGCGCTGCCGCTCCGTCTGGTGCTGCTCCAGGCGGCATTCCAGGTCCTTGCTGCTGGCCCGCCTGGCGCCGCGGTCCCGCCCGGCCCTGTTGCACCCGGCTGCGGCTGAGTTTGTGCCGCCTGCATGGCCTGCAGTTGCGTTTGCATGTCTTGCAAGGATTTGTCCAGCTTGGCGATGCGCGCCTTCAGTTCGTCCACCGAGTCATTCAGCGACTGCACCTGCCCGGAGACGCTGTCCACTTTGCCGCTCATCGCATCGTTCTGCGCGTTGATCTTCTGCTGCAGCGCGGTCACCGCCGTGCTCACCTGATTTGCCTGGTCGGCGGTCTGCTGTGTCAAGGTGCTCCAGCACGCCCAGGCGCGCATCCATTGTGGATTGCAGCCGCTGCACAGCGTCCAGCAATTGCTGCACCTGGGTTTGCAGTTCGACCATTTCCTTTGAAACCGCGTGCGCCGGCGTGGCTGCCGGACCCATGAGAACAATCAGCGCCGCAACCGCCAACAGACGATAGTGAAGTGGACTTGATTTTTGCATGTCGTAATACCCTTCCTCGATCAAAAACTCCCTGATTAACAACGATACGGCAGCCGGGCCGGGATGGGCGAGGCTGCCGCGTCAAATGTAGCTCGATTCTCGGTCGCAAACTGTGAGCGAACCTTCATCGTCCGCTAACCCAGCCACTACCGCTGGGTGCCCCATCCTTGGCGTGCTTTTGCTTTCGCGCCAAGGGTGGGATAGCACGAGCCCAAACCTCACCGATGTTGCATGACCACCAAACAAGCTAGGAGCTAGAAGCTAGCAGCTGTCGTCTCACTTGTCGATCGTGAACCCGTCTCTGCGGTTCAATTGCCAGCACTCCTCGGTCGAGTCGGAGCAGAACGGCTTCTCCTTGCCGTAGCTGATCACGCGGATGCGGTCCGCAGCGATGCCCGCCGTAACCAGTGCGGTCTTTGCCGCCTGCGCCCGGTTCTGGCCCAGCACCAGGTTGTATTCGTCTGATCCGCGCTCGTCGCAGTAGCCGCCAATCGCGATCTTGATATTGGAGTGCGAATTCAGGTAATCGGCATTTTTCGCCAGGATCGCCTGGGCATCGCCCGAAATATCGTAGTTGTCGTAGGCGAAGAAGATCGGCTGCACGTGCGCGTCAAACTCCTGCTGCTCGTTCATGCTCGTGCTGGGCACGCTGATTGCCGGCGGCGAATTCACCGTCACGAAAGCCGATGCGTCGGCCGTGCCGCCATCCCCGTGCGCCACCAGGTGATAGGTCGTCGACTCTGTCGGGGGTCACCGTCTTCACGCCCACTGTTGGAACATCGCCGATGCCGTCAATCGACACCGTGCTCGCGTTGGTGGTTTTCCAGCTCAACTGCACCTGGTCCCCGGCAGAAATCACCGTCGGCGTCGCGCGTCAGTTGCGCCGTGGGAGTGGGCACGGACGTGGCCGGCGCCTGTTCGGCGGGCGGCAAGGGTGCGGTCTTCTTTTTGCAACCCGAGACGGCGGTCAAGGCAATCAGCAAAAGTGCAATCGAAAAAACAGCTTTCTGTGTTTTCAAGGGAATTCTCCTTCTCAAGAAAAGGTGGTGGTAATCTTCTCTGTAGCGACCGGGTCTTTTGTCCCCGCGCGTGCCGCTCGTGCGCATTCTGAACTTGCACCCTAAAATGATAGTCCGAAGAGTCCGCGCCCGCTTACATACCGATCTCACGCCAGCTCCGCTAACTCCGCTGACTCTCTCATGCCTCACTTCCAACTCCAGTTCGGCATCATATTGTCGCCGGAAAAAGTGAGTTGCTGTTGATGGGTGCCGTCTGACAGCATCGTCCAGATCTGCGTTCGGTGCCCGACCTGGCGCTGGAACACGATGTGGCGCTCATCCGGCGACCACGACGGAAAATCGTTGACACCCGCTTCGTGGGTCGCCTGCAGCCAGTTCTTGCTGGCAATATCCATCACGTAAATGTCGTACCCGCCCGGATCGCCGGCGCCGTATTTGCGGTTCCATGCGAACGCCAGCAAGCTCCCGTTAGGCGACCACGACGGAGAGATGGCATAACCGCCGTCGGTCATGCGCTGCACATTGGCGCCATCTTTATCCATGATGTAGATCTGCGGTTCGCCCGTCCGGCCGCTCACAAACGCAAGCTGGTTGCTGGTGCGCGGATTCCAAACCGGCGATACATCCGACCCGAACGAAGTGATTGCGTGCGCGTTGCCGCCGCTCACGTCGGAAATCCAGATATCCGGATGGCCTCCTCGCGCTGAAGAGAATGCGATCTTCGATCCATCCGCCAACCATGCCGGGGACTGGTTGCTTCCTCCCGCGGCGCCCGCGGTGAAACCCACCAGCCGTCCTAAGTCAAGCGAATACATGCGAATCGACCATCCTTCGCTTCCCAGCGAGGCAAACGCAATTCGGGAGTTATCCGGTGAGATGCGCGGGGAAAGAGAAATGCTGCCCAAATGCGTGACTGCATGCTGATTTTGCCCGTCGTAATCCATCACCCAGATCTCTTTTGACCCGGTGCGATTGCTTACAAAATAAATCTTGGTTTCGGCAATGCCGTTAATGGCTCCGCCCAGCCGATAAATAATTTCGTCGGCAAACCGGTGCGCCTCCGTGCGCGCCATCTCCTCGCTGGCCGCCTCGTTGTACTGGCTCGACAGCACCGGCGCGCTACCCGTTGTGCGCGCGTCGCTGAGCCACCCATACATCACCAGCCGGCCGTTCGTGGCCGAGAGCGCCCCGAATGCCACCATGGCCGCGTTGGCCGGCAACGCCGACCATTGGTTCGCCTGAAACTCCTGTGGCGATCCCGGCATCGCCTGCGGCGCCAGGCTCTTTGACACCATGTCGAAGATGCCCGCGTTCGACAGATCGTTATAGAGTGTGGAGTCGAAGACGGCCTTCAGTGGCACTGTCTCCGGATCG
The DNA here is from genome assembly GCA_963796785.1 of uncultured Acidobacteriaceae bacterium. Lineage (GTDB taxonomy): Bacteria > Acidobacteriota > Terriglobia > Terriglobales > Acidobacteriaceae > Telmatobacter. Next base: position 794,395 of record CAWCMW010000002.1, read on the forward strand.
CTGCCCACCGGCTTGAAATCAGCCGCGGCCAGGCGAATGCGCTCATTGCCTAGGTTGGTTCCGGTGTGCACCCAGTCCTGGGCGGAAACTCGCGGCGTTAAAAAATACGCCAGGCAAAGCAAGTACAAGGGGAAGACCCGAATTATTGCCTTCATGCGATCTGCAATCCTTCCTGTTGGGGTAACAGTGGTTTGTTCGCACGCTCTTCAAATTGTCGCCGTTCGCTCACTGGCTTGTTGTACCGCTTGCCAAGCTGACGGCTGATAGCTGAAGGCTGCTCTTCAGTACTCGCAGTAATACGAAACCTTCAACGTGCTCTGATTATAATTCGCCGGAAGCTGGCCAAATGTATCCACGCGCTGCGCTGCGATCATGCACGAGTTATCCAGCGTCGGGCTTCCGCTTGATGTGTCGATCTGCGGCGCGGCTGTGGCTGCCGTCCCGGTAAATCGTAAAGGCCAGAAACACGCGCGCTCCTTTCGGCGTTCGCGCATCCACCTGCGCCTTGTCCCATGTCTGCGACATCTTCCGGTTGATCTGGTCCACATACCACGGAAAGAGGCTGGCAAAATTGTTGTCGCCCACTGTCGTCGGCCCGGCCGTTCCCGGCTGCATCTGGCGCGGCATCACCGAGCCGGATTGCTCGCCGTACTGCGCCACATTCTGTTGGGGCTGCGGTTGGTGCGGCTGAGTCTTGGGAATGTTCTTCGTCGTCGGCTTCGTCGGCTTGCCCAGAATCGGAATCGCCGTCTCGTCCACGTGCTTCTGTTCCTTCGGGCTCGGAGTCGCCGGCGCTTTGCTCGGTGTTTCCGTGGCCAGCACGTTCTGGTTCACCTGCTCAGTCGGCAGCGGCAGTGCGTTCGTCAAGGTCACCTGCATGGAACCGCCCGCGCCCGCTGTGCCCCAGAAATTGTGATGAAACAGCCCCATCGCCCATGCGTAAGCTAAAAGCATTCCGACGATCGACAGGTGCAGCACAACCGACGCCGTCGCCGGCCCCGCAAAAGGCTCCCGCGCCAGTTCCCGCTCCAGGTGTTCGCTGCCTTCAAGAACGCTTTCCATTCAAATCACTCTGTCATCCCGAGTGGAGCGAGACGCGCTTAGCGCGTTCCGCGCAGTCGAAGGACCTGCGGTTGCTTTTCGCGCTCCTTGCCCAGCGCAGAACAATGGGTGCCCCAGGTGCCTCGCATTTGGACACCTGGGAAACTGCCACCTCCGCCAACTGCGCTGGGTGCCCCATCCTTGGCGCGTCTTTGTTTTTGCGCCAAGGGTGGGATAGCACGAACCCAACCCCGCCGCGCCTCCTGCTTTTGTCCTGCCACAAAAAGTGGGTGCCCCAGGTCTCGCTTTTGAGACCTGGGATCCCTCGGCCCTCGTCCAGATCAAGCACTACTAACACTGCTAATTCGGCCCCTTCAACTCCATCGGCTGCGTCACAATCGACACATTCGTGATGCCCGACTGCTTCACCGCGTCCATCACGCTGGCGAACGCCCCGAACGGCACCTGCACATCGCTGCGCAAATAAATCGCCTGGTGCGCCGGGTCCCCTCCCGCCTGGTGTAGCTTCGCCGGCAGATCGTGCACATTCACCGGCTGATCGTTCAAAAACACATTCTGATCGCGGTCGATCGTCACCACCATCCGCTGCTCGGTGATCTGTTTTACCGTCCGCGTCTTCGGCACATTCACTTCAATCCCCGATTGCAGCACCGGCTCCGTGATCATGAAGATCACCAGCAGCACCAGCACCACGTCCACCAGCGGCGTAATGTTGATCTCCGCCAGCGACGATCGCGTTTGTCCGTTGAATGTCGAGAATGCCACGTTGAACCTTTCTGCGAACGCCCCATTGCACTCTGGGCGCTTGTTCCTGAACTAGGATTGGGTGCCCCATCCTTCGCCTTTTTCTGGCGAAGGGTGGGATAGCACGAACCCGACCCACCCACAACCCGCTCTCACCCTGCTACAAAAAGTGGGTGCCCCAGGTCTCGATTTTGAGACCTGGGATAGCCGGCCATCTTTCCGACCCCATCCGCTCCGCTACTTGTATAGACTGCGCTCGGCCTCGCGAGGCATCTCCGCCGGAACCCGCGGCGCCTGCGCCTGCGTCCGCTGAGGCATCTCTTCAAGCGAGTTCAGCAGTTCGCGGCAAAAATCGTCCGTCGCCGAAGCAAAGAACCTGATCCGCGCCGAAAACTGGTTGTAGGCCACCACGGCAGGCACAGCCACAAACAAGCCGGCTGCCGTTGTAATCAGCGCCTCGCTGATGCCCGGCGCTACCGCGCGCAGCGTTGCGGCGCCTGCCGTACCCAGCCCGCTGAACGCATCCACCACGCCCATCACCGTCCCGAACAGGCCCACAAACGGGCTCGTTGCGCCAATCGTCGCCAGCCAGGTCATGCGCCGCTCAAGCGCTGTAATGGCCGTGCTCGCAGCAGTCTGCGCCGTGCGCTCCAGCGGCGTCAGGTTGCGCGGTGGCCCCGATCCGCCCGTCTGCCGCTTGTAGGTTTCGTACACATCCTCAAATACCTGCGCCAGCGGGCTCGCGCTGTAATCGCTCGTCAACGCGGCAATCTCATTCAGCCGAGTCGCTTTGCGAAACGCGCGGATGAATTTCCTGCTCTGCGTCGTCGCTTTGCTGAACGTGGAAATTTTGCCCAGAATCACCATCCACGAATACAGGCTGGCCAGGAGGAGCAGCACCAGCACAAAAATAGCGACCGGACCGATGTGGGCCATCATGCCGGCCAGTTCGCCGAATCCATGCGAGGTCGGCGCGCCTGTTCCCGCGTCGCCGTCAGCCTGCAAAAAAAGCGCTAATGCTGCGGTAAAAATCGCCATTCACCTCATTCTCCACGGTAGCAGACTGTGTTCTTCGCCCCAAGTGACCCTTTGGGTGCCTCCGCGCTCGCCTGGGTGCCCCACCCTCGCCGGGCTTTTGTTTTTCCGGCCAGGGTGGGAACTGCATCAACTCCACTCCCGGCCAGCCCCGTTCATGCTATGCTGCGCTCGGATTCCTATTGAGCTCTCCGTCTTTGTCGTTTCCATCACGCAGGACCGAGGGTGCCCCAGGTCTCGCTTTAGAGACCTGGGAAACCTCAACGATTAACCGGCCACACTCGGAACCGGATCATGCTCGTCGAACTGCGCGCTGAAAACTACGCCGTCATCGATCACGCCATCGCCTCCTTTGGGCCCGGCCTCAATCTCCTCACCGGTGAAACGGGCGCCGGCAAATCCATCCTCGTCGACGCTCTCGCCCTCCTATTAGGAGGCAAAGGCTCAGGAGAGTTGGTTCGCCACGGCGCCGACAAGGCCGCGCTCTCCTGCGTCTTCGAATCCACCCCCGGCGCCGAAGCCATCCTTGAAGCCAACGGCATCGATGCCGAGGGCACCGAAATCATCTTGCGCCGCGAAATCCTTTCCAACGGCAAGGGCCGCGTCTTCGTCAACAACCAGCCCGCCACGGTCCAGGTGCTCAAACTGCTCGCCCCCGAGCTCGCACTCGTCCACGCGCAGACCGAAAGCCTCTCCAGCTTCGACCAGTCGCAGCAACGCCTCCTCCTCGACCGTTTCGCCGGTATTTCCTTAGATGCAGTCTCCGAGGCTCACGCGCGCTGGCATGCCGCCGCCGCCAAACTCAATGACCTCCTTCAGGGCGAGCAGGACCGCCTCCGCATGGTCGATCTCTGGAGCTATCAGAAGAAGGAAATCGACCAAGCGAACCTCAAGCCCGGCGAAGACGAGGCCCTCGAAACCGAAAAGCGCGTCCTGGCCAACGCCGAGAAACTTTACGCCGCGGCGATGAGTGCATTCGACGGACTCTATGAAGGGAGCGCCAGCGCCGAAGCCGCTCTTCGCGATGCCGTCCGCAACGTCGAAGAGCTTTCCCGCTACGATGGCCGCTTCACGGAATCCGCGCTGCAGCTCGCGTCGGCCCGCGCCACCATCTCCGATATCGCCACCGCTCTGCGCGACTATGCCGAAGGCATCAATGCCTCCCCCGAGCGCCTGGCAGAGATCGAAGACCGCCTCGCCCTCATTGACCGGCTCAAGAGGAAATACGGCAAGACCGTCGCCGAGGTCATTGCGTTTGGAGAAGACGTCGCCGGCAAGCTCTCCGAAGTCGAAGACCGCGACGAAATTTTGAAGACGCTTCGCGCCGACCTCGAACAGGCCGCAGCAACCTACCGCAAAGCCGCCGCCGCCCTCACCGCCGAGCGCCAGGCCGCCGCGGTCAAACTCGCCAAACTCGCTGAAGCGCAGATCAACTCGCTCGCCATGAAGGCCAAGTTCCACGTCGCCGTCACGTCGAGCGATCAGGAATCCACGTGGTCCGCTTCCGGCTGGGACGCGGTTGAATACCGCATCTCGACCAACCCCGGCGAGCCTCTCAAGCCGCTCGTTGAAATCGCCTCCGGCGGCGAACTCTCCCGCGTGCTGCTCGCCCTCAAGGTTGCCGTCGAAGAAGGCACCACGATCAAGAGCAAAAAGAAAACCACGCCCCGCACGCTGGTCTTCGATGAGATCGACATCGGCATCGGAGGCCGCGCCGCCGAAGCCGTCGGCCAGAAGCTCAAAGCCCTCGCCCGCGCGCAGCAGGTCCTCTGCGTGACTCACCTCCCTCAGATCGCCGCCTTCGCCGATCAGCATCTAGCCGTCGAAAAGCGCGAGAAAGATGGCCGCACGCAAACCCGCATCCGCGTCCTCGACGACCGCTCCCGCACCCACGAAGTCGCCCGCATGCTCTCCGGCGCCAAGGTTACCGACACCAGCCTGCAGCACGCCGCCCAGATGATCGCCGGCAGCCGCTAGCTTGTTGGTGCTTCGCTTGGGTGGGATCGCACGAACCCTCATCCCGTCCCGTCCCGAACTTGACATTACTTCGGTAATTTTTCTCCGCATTTTAGTTTGCATCCATATGGTGACTTCGATAACCTCTGAAGCGAATCACAAATAGCCTCATTCCCCTTTTGTCACCCTGTTCTTTGCCGGTTCTGCATTTGCCTGCCTTGGAGTTCCCTGCTTTAGGAGCATCTATGCGAGTGGCGTATCTCCGCAAATCCCTGCCCCGACGCAGTTCCCATTCGATCGTCTCTCTTTGGACATCGTTGCTTTTTGTCGCTTTGCTGATGCCGGTCGCCTCCTTGATCACGGCTTGCAGCGGTGGTTCGCTCGCCGTGAATCTGAATACCGTCGCCGCAATCGGTTCTCCGGCCGCTGCCGTTCGCGTGAACCAAACCTTGCAGCTCACTTCAAGCTATCTCGCGTCGGGACAGGCAATGACCTTCTACGTCAATGGAATCCCGGGAGGCAACGCAACCATCGGCACCGTCTCGAGCGCCGGCGTGTACACGGCTCCCGCAGTCGTTCCCACTCCCAATGCGGTCAAGATCACGAGCTCCATCGCCAAGTATCCAACAGCCATTCCCGGTTCTGTTTCCATCCAGGTGTGGAACCCGATTCCCGTTCTCGGCGCCGTCACTCCGACCGGCTTCTCCGAGGGCACCACGACCGTCACCGTCAACGGTTCGCAGTTTGTCTACGGAGCACAGATCAGTTGGAACGGCGCCCTCGTTACCACCACCTATGTCTCCAGCACGCAACTCGTAGCGCAAATCGCCGCGCCCAACCCGGGCACTTTCCCGCTCACGGTCACCAATCCCGATCCCGGATCAGCGAGCGCCATTCCGCTTTCCATCAAGGTGGGTCCGGGCCTCGTAGTGCTCACGCTTGAGCCGAACTCCGGCACAGACGTTCGCGTTTCAAACTCCCTCAATCTCGGCTTGATGGTCAACGGGACCGACAACCCTGCCGTCACCCTGCAGGTAAACGGCATAGCCGGCGGCAACAACGTTGTCGGTACCGCAATCTCGAATACCAATGGATCGATTACCTACACCGCGCCGCCCGTTGTTCCGACGCCCAGCAACATCGTTCAGCTCACCATCACCAGCGTCGACAATCCCGCGGTTTCCATCTCGCAGAACATCTCGGTGATGAATCCGATTCCGATTCTCACTTCCGCCACGCCGATGGCCTTCAACCCCGGGCCCGCGACGATCGTGCTCACCGGCCAGAAATTCATTACCGGCGCGCAAGTGCTCGTGAACGGCTCTCCGGTGTCCACCACCTTCAACAGCGGCACGCAAGTGACCGCAAATGTCGATCAAGCGCAACCGGGCGTTCTCGATCTTCAGGTCCTCAACCCCAATCCTGGACCGGCCGTGTCGAACGATCTCATCGCCACGGTCAGCGGCACGATCCCAACTCCGATCGTCCCCCCAAGCGATGCCGCACGCTTCCTTGAGCAGGCCACATTCGGCCCCACTGACGCTGACATCCGCACTCTTTCGCTTGAGGGCTACTCGACCTGGCTCAGCCAGCAATTCGCTTTGCCGCCAACACCCACCGAGCCCGGCATCGAGCAGTCGATCATCGTCAACAACCCGCCCTGCGCCACCAGCGATGTCAAATGCAATGCAGCGCTCTTTGTTCAGAACCAAAAAAACGAGAGCCTGGTGCAGGGTACCTTCTGGCAGCAATCGCTCACCGCGCCCGACGAGCTCCGCCAGCGCGTCAAATATGCCCTGTCGCTTCAGTACGTCATCTCCAGCAACAACACCACCTCCATTCAAAACATGCCTCGCGGCGAGGCCGGCTACTACGACCTGCTTGGCGCCGACGCCTTCGGCAACTTCCGCCAGTTTCTTGAAGACGTCACCCTCAACCCGATGATGGGCCAGTTCCTCTCCATGCAGGGCAACGACAAGGGCAACGCCACAACCGACCCCGATGAGAATTACGCGCGCGAAGTCATGCAGTTGTTCACCATCGGACTCTGGAAGTTGAATGACGATGGTTCGCAGCAGCTCGACGGCACCGGAAACCCCATCCCCACCTACTCGAATACCGACGTCAAAGGCCTCGCCGCTGTGCTCACTGGCTGGAGCTGGAACATTCCCGGCGACTCCTCAGATAACGCCTGGTCCAACTGCTGTGTCTACGTGGGACCCGGCTACGGCGAAGAGCTTCTGCCCATGCAGAGCTTCCCCAATCACCATTCGACTGTCGAAAAAGATTTCCTCGGCGTTACCATTCCCGCCTCAGGCAGCCCCGATCCCGCGGGCGATCTAAAAATCGCTCTCGACACGCTTTTCAATCATCCCAATTTGCCCCCGTTTTTCTCCAAGCAGTTGATCCAGCACCTGGTCACGAGCAATCCCAGCCCCGCGTACATCAACCGTGTTGCCAAGGTCTTTGAAAACGACGGTACCGGCGTCCGCGGCAATATGCAGGCCGTTATCACCGCCATCCTCATGGATCCCGAGGCCCGCGACACCGCCACCGACACCAGCAACCCGCAATACGGAAAGGTTCGCGAGGCTCTGGTGCGTTATACCGAGTGGGCACGCGCCTTCACCGCGCAATCGCGCACCGGCTCTTTCGACGTAGGCAGCACTGAGGATCCCATCTACGGCTTCGGTCAAATGTGGCTCCGTTCTCCCACCGTCTTCAACTGGTTCGCGCCCGGCTATGCGCCGCCCAATACTTCCATCTCCGCCGCGGGCCTGCTCGCGCCAGAGATGCAGATGACCAACGTCTCCTCTGTGGTCGGCTACATCAACTACATGCAGGATGCGATCGGCTCCAACGCCCAGGGCGGACCCGACGTTTTCTCCTACTACTCCACGGAGATGTCGCTGGCCGCAACGCCCGATCAGCTCATGGATCGCATCAACCTGCTGCTCATGTACGGCCAGATGTCTACGACTCTCTACAACCAGATTCTCGGCGCCATCACCGCGATCCCCATTCCCAGCGGCGATCAAAACGCCATCAATGCCGCGCTTCTCGCGCGCGTCCAAACTGCCATCTATCTCACCGTGGCGTCGCCAGACTACGCCGCGCAGCAATAGGAGCCAGCCATGAGCTGCAACTGCAAACATACCCGCCGGCAATTCCTCAGAACGGCCTCCATGGCGTCCATGGCCGGCATCTATGCCAGCCCGTTTCTCCTCGAGCTCAATTCGCTCGCCGCCATGGCGCAGTCCGCCACCGGCTCTGACTACCGCGCCCTCGTCTGCGTTTACCTGCAGGGCGGCAATGACGGCCACGGCACAGTCATCGCCACAGACCCATCCTCCTTCGCCGCGTTCACCTCCGCTCGCTCCGGCGCGCCGGGCCTCGCCTATCCTATGACCGAACTGCTGCCCATCACCCTCAAGACGCCGCAGTCCGGCCGCACCTTCGCTCTCAACCCCTCGCTCGGCGGAGTACAGACTCTTTTCAATGCAGGCCGCGCCGCCGTCGTTGCCAACCTGGGAACTCTGGTCGCCCCCGCCACTAAAACACAGATCAACTCCAACGCTGTCCCGCTGCCCGATTCGCTCTTCTCGCACTTCGATCAAACCGCCGCGTGGCAGGCCATCGCCTCTAATCTCGGCAGCAGCGAGCGCGTGGGCTGGGGTGGCGCCGTGGCCGATGCCATTGAAGCCATGAACATGAACTCCAACTCCATGTTCACCTGCATCTCCACTTCCGGCAACGCGCTCTTCCTCGCCGGCCAATCTTCATTTCAGCTCAACGTCACGTCAGCCGGACCCATTCCGATTTATGGTCTGCAGAACCCACCGTTCGGTCTGCCCTCCGCGGCCAACCCGCTCAACTCCATCCTCACCGCCGACGAAAACAACCTCTTCGCCAAGGAATACGAGGTCGTCATCAACCGCTCCATGCAAGCCCAGGCCACTCTGTCCACTGCCATGGCGCCCGGCGGGCGTAGGCGGCGTCCCCAATCCTCCTCAATATCTCGATCCCGTGACTAACATGCTCGTCAACAACCCGCTGGCCTCCTCCCTGCAGACTGTCGCGCGCATCATCGCCGGCCGCGCTCAGCTCGGTGTCACCCGCCAGATCTTCTACGTCCAGCTCGGCAGCTTCGACACTCATGACGGGCAAGCCACGCAGCACGCGCGCCTTCTCAACCAGCTCGGCGCAGCCTTCCAGTATTTCGACGCCCAGATGGTCAACATGGGCCTCGGCAACAACGTTACCGCCTTCACCATCTCCGACTTCGGCCGCACCCTCACCTCCAACAGCGACGGCACCGACCACGGCTGGGGCAGTCACCACTTCGTCGTCGGCGGAGCCGTCAACGGCCAGGATATGTACGGCCAATACCCCGTCGTCGGGGCCGATCAGGTGAACGACCTCGGCGCCGGCCGGCTCATCCCCACCACTGCCGTCGAGCAATACGCCGGCACGCTGGCCAGTTGGTTCGGCCTGTCCGATTCGCAGATTCGAACCGTCTTTCCGAACTTCGGCAACTTCGGCACCAACCCCTACCTCGGCTTCATGAGTTAGGCGATCGAGTCAATCACTGACAACGGATCACTGCGAACTGTGAACTGCGAACTGCGAACTACGAACTGCTTTTGACGTCTCTGCCACGGAAGGGGCAGGACACTAAAAATAGATAAAGCAATCTAGCTTAACCAACGGGGAACCCCATCCATCGTGCCGCTCCATCGCACGATGGATGGGATACCACGTATTGGCGGCTTGGCGAAGCGCACTCGTCACTCGAAGAACCGCGCGCACTCAGCGTGTCATTGCATCGAGATGCTGACCGCAATTCCGATGCCCGGATACCTGTCGTCGTACATGTAATAACCGTCGTCCTGGTAAGCCACGTAGACGTCGTCGGTGTCATACCAATCGTTCGACCAGTATCCCGGCCATGGGTCGAGAAGCGTAATCCAATAGCCGTTGTACTGGAACCGTGGGTATCCTTCGAAGACCATGAACGGAAGACCGTAGATCCGAAACATGTTCCGTTGCCCAAAGTAGACGTTGAACCGGGCATCAGGAACACGGTAGCCGTTGTAGCCACCCCGTTGTTGCCAGTTGCGGTGGTCGGTCTGCCAGTTTCTTGCGCGGTGATTTTGCCAGGTGCCTTGCTCAGCACGCTGCTGCTCTTGAGTGCGCTGCGGTGGCTGTTGATGGGCGCGCTGGTGCTGGTCCTGCTGGTCCTGCCGCTGCTGCTGCGCCTGTCTCTGGTGGTCCTGATTCTGCCTGTCCTGATTCTGCTGTTGCTGGGCGCGGTGTTGCTGGTCCTGCTGCTGTTGCTTCTGCGCCTGCCTCTGGTGGTCCTGATTCTGCCTGTCTTGGTTCTGCCTGTCCTGATTCTGCTGTTGCTGAGCGCGGTGTTGCTGATCCTGCTGATCCTGCTGCTGTTGCTTCTGCGCCTGCCTCTGGTGGTCCTGGTTCTGCCTGTCCTGATTCTGCTGTTGCTGGGCGTGCTGTTGCTGCTGCTGGTCCTGCTGCCGTTGCTTCTGCGCTTGCCTCTGGTGGTCCTGATTCTGCCTGTCCTGGTTCTGCCTGTCCTGATTCTGCGGTTGCTGCGGCGCGGGCTCTTGCCGTTGCGCCGGCTGTTGCTGATCGTGCTGCCGGGGCTTTTGATCTTGTTTGTCGCCTTGCTTCTGATCCTGCGCCGAGGCTGGAGCAGCCATTCCGAGCGCCAGGGCCAAAACGGCCGAAGTGACGATGAGTTTCACATTCATAAGAGCTTCCTCTGACTTCCATTGGTTAACTGCCGCTTGCTCCGGAGCAAGCTTCCCAGGGTCGAGTGGATTGGAGTCGCGATGGCTCCGGCCGATATGACCAGTCACACTCCACCGCTTTCCTCGCGCTTGAGGGCTAGTGCACTCAGTTTCTTTGCTGATTGTGGGCTAGTCGCAGAATCGTGTCTGATTCATTTTGCTCATCTTTGAAAAATCTCTCATCGAGATCTTCCCGCTCGGTGCGCGCGCATTTCCACTCCGTTGCGCTACACCAGAACAACTAAGACATGCAGAACCACGTGGTCTTCGCCGAGAATGTGCTCACCGCCGCAAGCCAGCATTTGACCCTGGCTGGCGAGGCAGCCAACACGGCCGCCTGGCACAAGCAGGTTCCCCGCCCTCGGGTCCGAAATTCGCTCCAGATCAAAAACTGAGCTTTACCGCGCCCTGAAGAATGCGCGGCGGCGCTGCACTGACTGCGTTGCCGAAGGTCGAGCTGCCGATGTTCCCGTCGATCGCATTCGGCCCGTTGAACTGCGCGTGGTTGAAAACATTGAATGCCTCCACGCGAAGCAGCAGCGATGTCGATTCCGTCAGCGGCAGGCTCTTGGCCAGCGCCATGTCGTAGTTGTCCGCGCCCGGTCCATGAAAGAACCGCCTTTTCGACGTGCCCGGAGTTCCCAGCGCGTTCTCGCTGAACGCCGCCGCATCGAAGTAGTTATTTCCGTTCGTTCGCGGATTCGGGTTCAGGCGGAGCGACCCGCCGTTAAAGTCCGGCTCGTCGATGCTGCTGTTGTTTACGCCGTTGGGATTGGTGCCGATCAGTGAATTGTCTCCATTGTTCGTCATCGTGACCGGAAAACCGCTGGCAAATCGCGTGATCCCCGAGAGAGTCCATCCATCGCTGAGCCGGTTCGCATGTACCAGCCTGTCAATCGGCAATTTGTATTCATAACTGAGCACGAAATTATGCTTCACGTCGAACGCCGACAGCGCGTAACTCAGCCCCGGGTTGAACGGATTGACTTCCTCGCCGATGTTCGACGAATCATCAAGAGACTTGCTGTACGTGTAGGCTGCGGAGAACTCCAGCCGCCCGCTGGTATGCTGCGCGCTCAGTTCCAGCGCGTTGTAGTTGGCGCGCCCAATGTTCGATTGCAGCGCGTTGCTGCCGAAACTCGATCCCAGCGGTCCGCGCGTTCCATTCACTTGCCCGCCGCCGACCGGGTAATACACCGTGTCCTCGCCGCCCGCGCCGCACGTCAGCGTGCCCGGCTGCACTTCGTTCGGCTGGCTCAGGCTCAGGCACAGCGCCGGGTTACCCGCATTCGATTCGATCAACACGCGCTGCCGATGACTCGACGTCCCGATGTAACTTGCGCTCAGCACCGTGTCCGGCCCCGCCTGCCGCTCGATCGACAACATCCACTCCTCGGTATACGGCACGCGGTTGTGCACATCGTATCCCGGAATTCCACTGATCGGCTCGTATGTACTCCAGTCGATGTTTCCATCCGGCTTGCTGCGCGATGAATTCAACGGCGCAAACGTATAGGGAAACGGCTGACCGTAATTCGTCCCATCGGCCGCGCTCACAAACGGCGTCGCAAACAGAGGCGGGGCAGGGCTGGTGTACGTCGTCCCATACGGCGCATTCGCCGCCAGCACGCTGATTGAAAGCGCATCGATCGCCGTATAAAAGTTGCCAAAGCTCGCGCGAATGCTCGTTGTGCCAGGGCTCCCCAGCACTTTCTCAAGCGCGCCGCCTTTCACCTGCGGTGACCACGCTACGCCCACGCGCGGCGCAAACCCAAGGTTGTCCACCGGCGCCAGCGTGCGCGGCACCCCAGGGTCACCCGGATACAAAATCCCCGCCGGCGCTCCTGGAAACACCTCCGACTGCGCGCCCGCCACAAAAGTCGAAATCTGATTGTATTTCTCCGTCCACGGCGCGATGCGGTCCCATCGCAGCCCGTAGTTCAGCGTCAGGCCCGGCCGCGCATGCCAGCTATCCTGCGCAAACAACCCCACATATTTGTTGCGCGCATAAAACGGATTCAGTTGGCTCTGGTTGTACTGGCTCGGCACGCCGATCAGGAAATCCGCGAAGTCCACGCCCGTTTCCGTGCCCGAAAACACAAAGTTCCCGTTGAATTGCGCAATCGGGTGCGCATTCACCTGGTCAACGTGAAACTCCGCGCCCATCTTCATCGTGTGGCTGCCCACCACTTTTGAAAAAGTTTCCGACGCCTGGTACGTATTGTTGGCCTGGATCAACTGATTCGCCGCGGCGCCAATCGAGTAGCCGTTGAAATTCAGATTCTCCACGCTCTCGCCCTTGGGATCGAGCGCCACAATGCTCGGCGTCCCATCGGCATTCGCAAATCCTTGCGACACCAGGCTCACTCCGCGCCCGCCCACCGGCTGTCCCAGATTTGTTATGTCGCGCAGGAAACTCAAATGCGCCTCGTTCACCGTCGTCGCGTTGATCGCCTTCGTCAAACTCAGCGCCACCAGTTGCGCGCGCCCCGTCGTCAGCGCGTCAAACCCCGGCACGCTGGCCCCGCTCTGCGCCGTCGGATACGGATTATCCAAATTGAAATCGTCGATAAAGTAATACGCCGACGCCAGCCCCCATCGCGTATTCGCATCCACACGCGCGCCCGCCTTGTCGTCGCGCACCGCCTGGTTGTACGCCGACGTCGCAAACCCGTTCGCGGTATTCTGCCCCGGAATATATTGCAGCAGCTTCTGCGCCGGTGCCGACCACGCGCTCTTAGGAATCTGCGCATTCCCCAGCACGCACTGTCCCGCCTGCGCATCCGCCGTCGTGCAGCCGTTAAAGTAGTACGGCTCGCCCTGAGTAACCGTATAACCCAGCTTCTGCGTCAGCAGGCTCGCAAGGTACGGCCCGCCCACTGTCCCCGTCAGCAGCGTGTTCCCGTTGCTGTCAACAAAATCCGAAAGGTCCCCGGCCCGGTCCGCATTCGACGGCACGCTGATCTCACCGGTATCGATTCCCTGCGTCTGCCGCGTGCCTTGATAGTCCGCAAAGAAAAACAGCTTGTCCCGCCTGATCGGCCCTCCCATCGTTCCGCCAAACTGGTTCTGCCGATACACGCCACGCGTCGGCGAAAAATAATTCCGCGCATCCACATCCGTATTGCGCAAAAAATCGAACGTGCTTCCGTGGAACTCGTTCGTTCCGTTCTTGGTAATCACGCTCACCTGGCCGCCGCTGAACTCCCCATACTCGGCGTCGAAGTTGCTCGTCACAATTCGAAATTCCGCAATCGCATCCAGGTTGGGAATGATCGCCGTCCCCGCGTTCACGTCCTCTTCTGAATCGCTGCCGTTCACGCTGAAGAAGTTTGCCGTCTCCCGCTGCCCGTTCACCGAAATCGTCCCCGGGTTCAGCGTTCCCGAGGGGTCCAGAATCGTCGCGCCCACGTCCTCCACCGTCGCCGCGCCAAGCGTCGTCACAGGAGCCACTCCCGGTTGCAACCCCAGCAGATCGGTAAAGCTGCGCCCATTCAGCGGCACCGCCGTCAGCTCGCGCCCTGTAATCACCTCTCCCGATTGCGTGCTCACCGTTTCCACATGCAGCGCGTCGTCGGTTACGCTCACCGTCTGCGAGATTGCGCCCACTTTGAGCGGACAGTCGATCGTCAGCGCCGCATCGGTGTCGAGCACAACGTCTTTGCGCTCATAGGATTCGAATCCTGCTACCCGCACATCCAGCTCATAGCGGCCCACCGGCAGCGCTGGCAGCGTGTAATATCCGTTGGCGTCGCTGTGCGCCTGGTGGGCAATCCCGGTCGCCACGTCGCGGGCCGTCACATTCGCGTTCGGCACCACTCTTCCTTGCGGGTCCTTTACCGTTCCTGAGATACTCCCGGTCACCGCGCCCCAAGCAGCGGTGGTTGCAAACATAAGAATGCAAATGAGTTCTAATGAAAATCGTAGCGTCTTTCCCGGCCATCCCATGCTTCGATTCCTCTGCTCTTTCGTGCCGCCGATGGGCTCCAACAAGGCCGTCTTGCGCGGCAGTTTAATATGCGACTAAATAAGTCCTCTTTAATATACGACAAATTAAGTCGCCATTCTTTGCAGTGATTCAAATCACACCACATTGTGAAAAATGCCAATGTTTTGCAGTTTTCGGTTTTTCTCTTCCAGGACCGCGACGCGCTATCCTTGCACCGGGCGCCAGCGACCAGGAGGCTGGAGGCCCGCAGCTAGAAGTTGGAAGCTGTGTTTCCCACGCAACCATCCACCCTTCCCATCCCTCAAACCGTCAGGAGGAAACATGTCCAAATTTAAAGTCTTTGGATTCGCAGCATTTGCGATCGGCTTGCTCTGCTGCGTCCCTTCCGCTTCGGCCCAGATCTCTATCAATTTTGGAGTCGAGCCGGTCTGTCCCTACGGCTACTTTGACTATCCTCCCTATCAGTGCGCGCCTTATGGCTACTACGGGCCCGATTGGTTTAACGATGGCATCTTCATCGGGGCGGGCCACTGGTATCACGGCCACGACCACTTCTACGGCCACGTGGACAACCGCTACGACCCTCGTCACGGCTATCGCGGACCGCTGCCCGAGCGCGGCTCTGAGCCCTTCAACCACTTCCATGGCAACGAGGCGCGCGACGGCCGCGGCCACACAGGCCCAGGCGATCACGATGCACACAGCGAACACGCCCTCCCCGGCTATCACGGTGGGGGCAATCGGCGATCACGGCGGCGGCCATGGGGACGACCACGGCCACCACTAAGGTGGACTTGAAAACCCTCTCGCCCAGGTGATAAGAATGGGTGCCCCATCCAAGCTTCGCTTGGGTGGGAAACCACGAACCTCAATTCCGGCGGCTTCTGTAATTCTTAGCCCCTCCCCCAACATCGGCGCGTTCGCCTCGGCGAACGCGCCGATGTTTTTTACTCAAGCTGGCGCAAGCTCTTTTCGGGTGTGCGCCGACGCTCCGCAACCCCACACCATCGCGCGGCGCCCTCCTGAGCGAAGCGTTTTTCAGCGCAGCCGAGAGCCTGTCCTGAGCGACGATTACGGGAGCAATTGGAGTCGAATGGGGACCCACTTCTGCTTTCCGTCTCTCTCCCAGGTGATAAGAATGGGCAACGGAGGGAGGGAGCGGCCTTCAGCCTCACGAATAACCCGGACGCCTGTGAAACGGAGGGAGCGTGGCTTCAGCCTCACGAAATACCTCGGGCGCCTTAAGAACGGAGGGAGCAGGAGCCTTCAGGCTCCTGAAATAAGGCCCAGATGAAACTGGCTTTAGCCGCGGGCCCTCCAAACGGAGACACTATGGGCCTCATTCCCCCGAAGAACCCAGACCTTTTGAAACGGAGGGAACGCGGGGCTTCAGCCCCATGGAGGACCCCGCCTCTGTTATATGGAGGGAGCATGGGCCTTCAGGCCCCTGAAATAAGGCCCGCGATGAAACTAGCTTTAGCCACGGGCCCTTCAAAAGGTCGTGTGCTCTCGAATGCGATCTGGTGTATGGGCTGGTTCCATGGCAGAGGTCGCTGGAGGATCGGGCGATGGAGTTGGTGGAGCAGGAACTGTGGCGGAAGAGGTATACAGGGCGAGGAGTGGGCAAGTCGGCGAGCTAGCGGATGGGGGTGGTGGGTCCGCCTAGATGCGGATTTCTGGCGAAAACGGCGTTTTGCGTTCCCGATCCTTAATCTGATATAAAACCACGCTGGATGAGCGCATTGGGCTGAAAGCATCAATTTGACAGTCGGTCGCTGACTCGCGCTTTTCCAGCCGTTTATGCTACTCGATCGTGTCATCCACGACGGCGGTCAGCGGACTCAGCAGAGTTTTTAGTTCCTCGCCCGGAAGACACTTTTTCTTGAAGAAGCTGGAGTGAGGATACCTGTATTGCCAGTTCTTCTTCATTAGAGCTGCACTTACGCTCACGATCTTCGGCCAATGCTGGTTGACTAGTTCCTCAGCTTTCGCGGCAAGTGGACGTATTTGCTCCTGAAGATCCGGCGAATCGAAGCTGGGAGCACCCATCAGTTCGGCAATTCGCTGCTGATCTAATAGCACTGCTGTTTCTATCCGACCCGTTAGCCGGCTGTGGGCGATTCCTCCGGCTAGCAGAGCGATTACTACGTTCTCCCTGTTCAAAGCATCGACAGGAGTCCCAAAGGTCGCTCCTTCGAAGTATGCGCTGCCAGTCGGATCTGGGGGATTGCCGTAGACGATTACACCCTTTTTGCCAATGGCCAGCCCTCGATCGCAAGCGATGAGGACATGCGCCACTTCATGATGGGCTACTGCGCACACGGTCTCGTCATTGACGTTGTCGATCAACTTACCCTTTCGATCTAGTTGCCAAAGTCGTGTGCACAGCCGATTTTCGGTTTGCAACGAGCTAAGGTTTGTTATTGCTATTCCGGCATTGCTACAGCCCTTCCTCAACGCCGGCCGATTTCGCGTAATAATCTATTGTAAAGGTGCTTCTTAGCAGTGGGTCGCAGCGGCCCTCGCACTAGCCAACTTCTGAATACCTAGGAAAAACTAGAGATGATCCGGGACGTCTCCGCATTGCTTACAGCGTTTCAGAAGGCGGAAATCGAGGCGATCCAGCGCTCAGGCATCACCCACGCCCCCACTATCGGAGCACAATACGAGGGGATCACCGGGTCGGTGCTCAAGATGATGATCCCTCCTCAGTTGGGCCTCCAAGTTGTCACCGGCTTCGTCGAAGGCATTAATGGCACGCTCAGCGGTCAGATTGATGGCATGCTTGTCCAGGGCAGCGGCACTTCGATTCCGGGCGTTGAAGGGCAGTACAAGTGGCCAATTAAGGACGTTCTTGCCGTCTTGGAAGTCAAAAAGACGCTGTTTGGAGACGACTTGGCTGACGCGCACGACCAACTCCAAAGCGTTATGGCACTGTTTTGGGAGTATGCAGAAACTATCAAACCCTCCGACGGCGTGGATATAAGCGCGCCCCGTTACGTCTACTCTCAGATTTTGGGCGAGCCTGCGCCTGTGGGCAAGGAATGGGACGCTTTGGCTTTCGACAAGGAAGCCCTGTACCGAATGCTGCTGGATGACCATGTCGCACCGGTCCGTATCGTTCTCGGCTACGGCGGCTTCAAGACTGAGCACTCACTGCGGCAAGGATTTCTGAAGTTCCTCGCGCGGCATCCCGGAAAACCAGGGTTCGCTGGTGCTTCGCTGCCGAGTCTAATCGTATGCGGTCAGAACAGCATCGTCAAAGCAAACGGACAGCCGTTCTATTTTCAACCGTGGCGCGGACGCTACCTTTGCTATGCCTCCTCCTCTCTCACAGTCCGATCCTTTGGATTTTGAATTTGATCCTGACTCGAATCTCTCACTTATACGCGGCACCCCGGTGGTACGGCCGAGACCTTTCGATCGACAGCTTTACTCCCCTTTTGTGGGGGAAGGCTGCCGATAACGGAGACTTCCGCGGATGGGAATACTGGGAGCATCCTATTTCGGCGAAAGAACTAAAGCAGGTTCCGACTCTGACGAAGGAAGAGTGGCAGCCCATTCAAATCTCTCAGGATCAGGCAGTACTGCTCGGCCTTATCGGAAATGACGGGATTACGAAAAAGGACGTTCTAGCCGCGATGTCAACGATCGATCTCACGGAGGAGAACACTCTCAGTCTGATCGAGGACCTAATTACAAAACGGCTGATTGGCTGGAACGGAGACACCTTGGTATTTCTCACCCACCGCTGCACTACGATTTTTACCCCAAGGGATGGCATCGTCGTGCACGATATGGTGGACGAACGGCTTGAGGAGTGGATGACGCGTCCGGAGCGATGGAATAAATCAGCTCTTGGTTAGAGCAGTATCCTAGCGTACCAAGTCGCACGGTTCTCTGCCAAAACCAGAGAGCGGGGCCGACTCCATTGAGCTTCCGGAAGTGTGGCGGATCTCGGCGAGTGCGTAATACCCAATGCACTCAGCCAGGGCGGATAGGTCCTCGAAAGTCGGCTTGTGTCCACCGATTCCGATCTTCTCGTTCGCGGCTAGTGGTGGGATACATTCGAGATTCTATTTCAACTTCCGGTATTGATCTTCATTCAAATTCAGCCACACCCCGCCGCGGCCGATCTCGATGCCGTGGCGGATCGCTTGCTCGGTTTCGAGGTTGAGAATGGCACCGCCGCGCCGCGCAAGTTGAAGGATCATGTCCTGGCTCAGGAATGCCAGCTTCTTCGGGAGGGCAGTTTTGAGATCCTCTTCGAGGAACTGGCAGTGCCAGCCCTGCCGCTGCATGAAGCTCATGTAGACCCGAGGCATGGGGACAGTATAGGCGAACAAACGGCGAAATCTATCCACATTCACGACCCCCGCCTCCGACCCCTCCGCATCCTGTCAAGCCCCCGCACCCAAATTAAATTCGCCCGCCGCCCCTAAGTCCTTTCTTCTCTGATCTCTGTGCTCTGATCTCTTTTCCTCGAAGTTTGCCGATCATTATCCCCCTTTGGCGCACAATCAAGAAAAGTACCAATCCAGGCGAACCTCCGCGCGGGCAAGCACCACGCCCCGACCGGATGGCTCCGCCTTCAAGGGAGAAACGTCATCATGTACTTTGCCATTTGTCCAACCAAGGTGACTGCGGACGCGGTCGACAAATCGATTCCCTCTTTTGCCAACCTCGCCGTTGCGCACTGTTGCAAAGCCTGGAAAAAGGCTTTCCACGAATCGTTCGAGGCCGACGGACTTGAATCGCGCGCAGAATCAAGAGGCGGCGAGGCATATCGCGCTGCCATGCCCGCGCTCTCCACCCGCGATAGCTGTCGGGACTTCATCGCTTGCGTCGCTCAGGGCATATTGCTCGGCGCGATTTCTGAAAAAGACGGTGGCAAGCTCCTTTATGCCGCTCAGGTCGCTCTCGCTGCGGCCAACGTGGAGCGCAACATGCCTGATATACCCGACCTCTCCGATCCCGCCCCCGGGCGCAGCCGCAAACCCAAAGACAAGCGCAGGTCGAACCGATGAAGAACATCACCGTCGCCATCTCCGATAAGGGCTACTATGCCGCTCGTGTATGGGCCGCCGAGCATCGCACTTCGCTCTCGAAAACCGTCGCCTTCATTCTCGATCATCTTCGCAACATACCCATCGCATCCACTGCCTTTCCAGTCGGCAAACCCTCCGCGGCCACGAGCAGCGAAAGATCGAAAAAATGACTCACCTGATGCCGTGGTCTCGTTCTCATGTTCCCTCGTTCCCTTGTTCCCTTGTTCCCTCGTTCCCTGTTCCCTCGTTCCCTCGTTCCCTTGTTCCCTCGTTCCCTTGTTCCCTTGTTCCCTCGTTCCCTTGTTCCCTTGTTCCCTTGTTCCCTTGTTCCCTTGTTCCCTTGTTCCCTCGGTCCCTCGTTCCCTCGGCCCCTGCATTTCCCCCCACCCCCCCTGCCTCAAACGTGAGACTGTGAAACTGTGAAACTGTGGAGAGCCGAATCAACGACTTACAGCCACAGTTTCACAGCTTCACAGTTTTGTTTTTGAGTTTTCTCGTTTTCGCAGGAGTTGTTGCTCTTCGCCAGCCGCGAATCGGGCTGAAAGCTGCTGACGGCTGAAAGCTGAAGGCTGAGATCAGCCGAAGATTGCCATCACGATGTGATTGACGGCGAAGGCTGCGCCGTAAGCCAGGGCGAGCATGTAGAGGAATTGCACGGCGGGCCAGAGCCAGCTATTGGTTTCGCGGCGGACGACGGCGATGGTTGACGTGCACTGCATGGCGAAGGCGAAGAAGATCATCAGCGCCATTGCGCCGCCGAGCGTCATGTCGTGGTGCAGAGCAGTTTGCAGGTTGAGCGCCTGCGTGCTGGGGTCGGCGCCGTAGAGCGTTCCCATGGTGCTGACCATGACTTCGCGCGCCAGCACGCTTGAGAGCAGGCCGATGCCGATCTTCCAGTTGAAGCCGAGCGGCGCGATGGCCGGCTCGATGAAGTGGCCGAGGCGGCCGATGAGCGAGTCGGCCAGTTGTGGAGCCGAGAGCGCGCCCGCGGCCGTGTGGATGACGGGCAGATGCGCAAGCACCCAGAGCGCCAGCGTGACGGCGACGATGATGGTTCCGGCCGTGCGCATGAAGATGCGCGCGCGGTCCATGAGGCGCAGGCCGAGCGCGTAGGGAGTGGGCATGCGGTACTGCGGCAGCTCAAGGATGAAAGGCGTATCGCTGGAGCGGAGGATGGAGCTCTTGAGCAGGCGCGCGGTGGTGAATGCGGCGACGAAGCCGGCGACGTAGAGGCCGAGCATGACGATGGTGCGCAGGCCGAGGAAGCCGTGCAGGTAGTAGATGTTGGGAATGAAGGCGGCGATAAGCAGCAGATAAACGGGCAGGCGCGCGGAGCAGGTCATGAACGGCGTGACGAGAATGGTGGCGAGGCGGTCGCGCTTGTTCTCAATGGTGCGCGTGGCCATGATGGCGGGTATGGCGCAGGCGTAGGCCGAGAGCAGCGGGATGAAGGCTTTGCCGTTGAGGCCGATGGTGCGCATGACGCGGTCGGCGATCAGCGCGGCGCGGGCCAGGTAGCCGGAGTCTTCGAGGATTCCGATAAAGAGGAAGAGCAGCAGGATCTGCGGCAGGAAGACGAGTACGGAGCAGATGCCTTTCCACACGCCGTCAAGCAGGAGCGATTGCAGCCATGCGACGGGAATGAGCGGGCGGACGAGGTCGGCCGCGCGGGCGAGGATGTCGCCGAAACCATCAGAGAGCGGCTGGCCAAGCGAGAAGACGACTTCGAAGACGCCGATGACGACGAGCAGGAAGAGCAGCGGTCCCCAGAAGCGATGGAGCAGGACGTTGTCGATCTTGCGCGTGTTCTCGGCCGAGAGCGGCGCCTGGTAGCCGGTATTGCGGCTGACTTGCTCGGCCCAGGTGTGCGTGCTTTGCGCGTTGCCCATGACGGGCAGCGAGAGGGGCTTGGTCTTTTCGTTGTGGCCGTTTTGCTGATTGAGGAAGAGCGGCACGGCGTCGAGGCCGGTTCCATGAACGGCGCTGATGAGGGCGACGGGAGCGCCGAGTTCGCGCGCGAGCTTGAGCGTGTCGATCTGGCCGCCGCGCGACTTCATCAGGTCAGACATGTTGAGCAGAACGAGCGTGGGCAGGCCGACGTCGAGGACGGGGGCGGCGAGCATGAGCTGGCGAGTCAGATGCAGCGAGTCCAAGACCAGAAGAACAGCGTCAGGCTTGGGCGTGCCGGGCATGCGTCCGCGCAGCACGTTCACGGCGACGCGCGCGTCCTCTGAATATGGGGTCAGCGAGTAGATGCCGGGCAGATCGATCAGCGTGAGGTCTTCGCGGCCGACGCCGGCCATGAGGCCCATGCGCTGCTCGACGGTGACGCCGGGATAGTTGGCGACTTTTTGCCGCAGGCCGGTGAGTTTATTGAAGAGCGTGGACTTGCCGGAGTTGGGAGGGCCGATGAGGACCACGGTGCGGAGGGCGCTTTCGGTTGGCGCCTTGGGCGGCTCAAAGGCCGGTACGTCGCAACAGGCGTTCATCGCGCGGCCTCGGCGAGACGGGGAGCTTGGTCGGAGGCGGGGCCGGATTGCTCGGCGGCGGGTTCGGCGGGACGGACGTCGATCGGGCGAACTTGGATGGCGGAGGCAGTCTCATGGCGGAGAGCGATTTCAAGGCCGTCAACGAGGTAGACCGTGGGGTCGCCGGCGGGAGCGCGGCGCAGGGCCGTGACCTCGGCGTCGGGCACAAAACCCATGTGCATCAGGTGGTTCTGGACGTTCTCAGGCAGGTCAAGGGCCACCAGGACCCCGCTCCCACCCACCGTCAAATCGCTGAGCACGCTCACCTGACGAACCCCGTTGCGCTGCCCGAAACGGCGGGGCAGCAGAAAAATACGACCGGAATGGTCGTATTTAAGTATACGGCTAAAATGGCTGCCGCTGCAATCGCGGTTTTGGGGGATTTTTGCTGGAGACATTCCCATGACATGACCTCGCGGAAGAGGAGCGAAAATGGATGGGGATTTCGCCCGGCCCCTTTCCCACAAGCCCCTGGCGGACCCTCTGTTCTATTCATCGGAACGATGGATCATTTGTAGCAGCGGATTTCGGGGGCGGAAGTGATCCAAATCACAGTTCTGCGGCTTGCAAGGCGCGCGAAGGCGGGGAACTAGGGGGCGAGTTCGCGGGTCAGCAAGCCGGCCGGTGAGGTGAAGGTGGGGAGCAAGACGTAATGACGGAGATTGAATTGGCGATGCAGGCACAAGGGGCGAATGCTGAAGCGGACGGCGCCGGGCGGATTTGGGCGATGCCGATTCTGCTGCTGCATGTGCACGAGCATTGCAACTGCCGCTGCCTGATGTGCGACATCTGGAAAAAGACCGATGGCAAGGAGCTCGATCTCGCGGATTTTGCAAGGCATCGGGAGTCGCTGGTGCGGCTCGGTGTGCGCGAGGTGGTGCTGACCGGCGGCGAGGCGCTGTTGCATCGAGGATTTGGAGAGGTGTGCTCGTTTCTGCGCGAATGCGGTGTGCGGGTGACGCTGCTGACGACGGGGCTGTTGCTCGAGAAGCGGGCCGATGCGGTGGCCGAGGGCGTGGATGAAATCATCGTGTCGATCGATGGACCGGAGGCGGTACACGACCAGGTGCGGCGCGTAAAAGGCGCACACCGGTTAATCGGGAAGGGAATTGCTGCGGTACGGCAGAGGAAGCCGGGGATGCTGGTGAATGCGCGCTCGACGGTGCAGAAGGCGAATCACAGTGTAATTCGGCAGACGGTGGCGGGGGCGAAGTCGATCGGATTCGATTCGATTTCGTTTCTGGCCACGGATCTGACGTCGCAGGCGTTTAACCGCGACGAAGTTTGGCCAATCCTGAGGCAGGATGAGGTGGCGCTCACGCGGGGCGAAGTGACGGCGCTCGAAGAAGAGGTCGAAATGTTGATCGAGGAGAACGCGGAGGACTTCCGCAGGAAATACATTGTCGAGTCACCGGGAAAGATGCGGCGGATTGTGCGGCGATTCAGGGAGCACCTGGGCGACTGCGCGCCGGTGGCGCCGATGTGCAACGCGCCGTGGGTCTCGGCGGTGATCGAAGTGGATGGCTCGGTGCGGCCGTGCTTCTTTCACGAGAAGATCGGAAACCTTGCCGGACAAACCTTGGAGCAAGTGATTAACGGCGATGATGCGCGGAGGTTCAGGGCATCGCTTGATGTGGAGACGAACGCGATCTGCCAGAAGTGTGTTTGTTCGTTGCATTACACCGGACGGTGAACGGTGGACGGTGGGCGGGGTTGTTCGTGCTCGATAAAGATTCGTTGTATCCCAGGTCTCAGAATCGAGACCTGGGGCACCCAGTTTCGTGGCGGATTTAAACGGGCGGGATGAGGGTTCTTGCTATCCCACCCAAGCGAAGCTTGGATGGGGCACCCATGTTCGGGGTGGGAAAGGATTCTTTCAGGGTTTGCGGAGAATGGAGATCACGGTCCATCTTTACGAGAGACGTGCTAATCTGGCGGCGTGCCAGCGGCTTCCCAGCTTGAAAGGACGAAGACTCGTCGCCATTCGGGCGTGGTGCGCGCGACGCACTGGCTCACGTTTATCGCGTTTATTGCACTGCTGGTGACGGGCGGAGAACTTATCATTTCGCACCCGCGTTTTTACTGGGGCGAAGTCGGGAACGTGAACACGAAGCCGCTGTTCGTGATTCCCATTCCGGCGTCGCGCGATACGGTGCCGACTGGGTACGGCTATGTGATGCCGGACCAGAATGGATGGAGCCGGTATCTGCACTTCGAGGCCGCGTGGGTCTCGGTGCTGACGGGGCTGGTGTACGGAATATACGGACTGGTGAGCGGGCACTTCAGGAAGAATTTGTTGCCGGGACGGCGCGATTGGAAGTGGCGTGCTTATGCGGATCGCGTTGCGCAGTATTTGCGGCGCAAGCCGCCTGGCCGCGGGGAAGAGACATCCTATAACGTGCTGCAGCGGGCGGCTTACTCGGTGGTGATTTTTGTTTTGTTTCCGCTGATCATCTGGACTGGCCTTGCGATGTCGCCGGCATTTACTGCGGCGTTTCCCTGGACGGTCGCACTGCTGGGAGGGCGACAGTCGGCACGGACGATTCACTTCGTTGATTCGGGATTGCTGCTGCTGTTTCTGCTGGTTCACGTAGCGATGGTGGCGGTTTCGGGATTCCGGAGGCGCATGCGGGGCATCATCACGGGCTACAACGAATCCGGAGGTGAACATTCATGAATCCAATCACACGCCGTAAATTGATCTCCGGAGGAATGGCTGCGACAGTGGGCGTGGCCGGATTGGAGGCGGCGGGGCGCATTGCGAAAAGATATGGGCTGATCCCGCCGGATGGCGGCGGCGTTTACGGTCCGGGCGAAACGCTGACTTACGCATGCCAGCGACTGCTGACGACTCGGCTGCCGGCGCGCGAGTTTTCGCGCAGCATGATCTCAAAGAAGCCATTTGCCAACGAAATCGCGCCGCCGACCGATGCCTTCAAGAGGCTGCAAGCAGGCGGATTCAGAGACTGGCGGCTGGTGGTGGAGGGAACGGTGGCGCATCCACTGGTGCTTTCGCTCGCAGATTTGAAATTGATGCCGATTGCGAGCCAGATTACCGAGATTGCGTGCGAGGAAGGCTGGTCGTATGTGGCCGAGTGGATTGGAACGCCGCTTTCAAATGTGCTGCGCGAGGCCGGAGTGCTGCCCGAGACGCATTACATCGTGTACCACGCGTTCGAGAAGAATTTGTGGGGGAGCATCGACATGGCCGATGCGTGGGACGAGCACACGCTGCTGACGATGGGGATGAACGACGGCGATTTGCCGGTGCCGTTTGGCGGACCGCTGCGGCTGCGGCTGCCACGGCAACTCGGCTACAAGAGCCTGAAGTTCGTTACGCACATTACGGCGACCGACGACATCAAGAAATTTGGCAAGGGGCTGGGCTCGGTGGATCCCGAATATGGATACTCGTGGTACGCAGGGATCTGAAGGGCAGGGACCAAGGGAACAAGGGAGCGGGGGAGCAAGACGAGGGATTAGCCGGTAGCCGAGAGGGAGTAGGAAGGCCGCCGCAGTCGCGAGTTAGTGCATCAGCCCGGCGTGGGCTCCGATGTAATAGGGCCAGAGAACGACGGCCAGAACACCTTTCCAGAAAGTCAGGTGCAGGTCGCCGATGGTGAACAGCCATGCTGCGCACCATGCCATACCCATGAAGGTGTGCTGCTCGATGTGGATCTTTTCCGGGTGTGTTGCGCAGGCGTCGGTCGACATGAATTCCTCCGTTGGTGCGGGATCTAGAGGATAGGACGCTCGCCTGTGATTCAATAGCCGTCCGCCTCAATCTCTATCGGCAGTATCTTTCCGTCTTGTCTTTGGCTTTGCCGTCAGCAACAGTCTGCCACTGCATGTTCGAGGGATCGTCAGCGCCGCCGCATTCGAGCGGGTTCAGGTGGTCAATAACGTAGCCCGGACACGACCCGGAAGTATGGCCATTTGCGGGGCATGGCTGTTGACGCTTGAATGCTTCCTTTGCCGCAGCGTTCCGCTTGATCTTTCCATGGGAACCAACATGGACGGATGGGTGGGGCGCGATACCCATAGCTAGGTAGCCGGGCTGATAGGTGCGCTTTTCCGGATTGGCCTTTGGGGAGTGGGTCGGTGTGTATTTAGGGGCAGCTGGTTGTGTGTACCTCGGTGCCGGATCAGGTTTTGAATGATCGGCAGTTCCGGGTGAGCTACGGTCGTGCGGTGCGACATACGTTCCGTCTTTCTTCGTATACCCGCGAACATGGACCGGCTTAGTGGATGATGAGGATGATGAACGATGGCTGCTTGACGAGCCACTAGAAGACGAGTGACGGCTACCCGACGATTTGGCTTTAATTGAAGGCGAACACAAGGCAACAGAGAGCAGCAGAAGGCACGTCAGCATCTTTCGCATTGAGAGCCTCGCAGCAGAGGTGGGAGTCGCCCAAATCATACACCCGAAAAAGCGCCTAGCGAGTCTTTAAGTAGTTGGTGGTACGAACCGGGAGATAATCGGTCGTCCGTCGCAGGATTGCACGCGCGGGGAATTTGGAGCCCGTCGAGCACGCAGCCCCGTCAGCGCCGCGTCGCACGATATAAACCTCGTTCCACAGAGTGGGATTTCAGGACTTCCCTGTGCCCCGCATCACTGCTCCTAACCGACTCAACGCCGAGACTCAACTTAGCGGCCGTTCCCTCAAGTGCCGCATTGTGGAGCGAAGCGAATGAGTGAACCAAAGACTGTGACTCCCACCGTGATTATGGACGGGAACGAGGCTGCGGCGTCCGTAGCCTATCGGCTGTCCGAAGTCGTCGCCATTTACCCGATCACCCCCTCGTCGCCGATGGCGGAGTGGGCCGACCAGTGGCGCTCGGAAGGGAAGAAGAATATTTGGGGCGCGTTGCCCATTGTGGAAGAGATGCAGAGCGAAGGCGGCGCGGCGGGCGCGCTGCACGGCGCGTTGCAGGCCGGGGCATTCGGGACGACGTTTACGGCTTCGCAGGGCCTGCTGCTGATGATTCCCAACATGTTCAAGATTGCCGGTGAACTGACCCCGGCAACGATGCACGTGACGGCGCGCACTCTGGCGACGCATTGCCTGTCGATTTTTGGCGACCACTCCGACGTGATGGCTTGCCGCTCGACTGGTTGGGCGATGCTGGCCTCGAATTCCGTGCAGGAAGTTGCCGATATGGCGCTGGTGGCGCAGATCGCGACGCTCGAATCGCGCATTCCGTTCATCCATTTCTTCGACGGCTTCCGTACCTCGCACGAAGTGGGCAAGATTTTGCCGATCAGCGACGAGACCATTCGCGCGCTGGTCGACGACAAGTATCTTGATCGCGTTCCGCAAAAACGCGATGACGCCCGATCGCCCATTCATTCGCGGCACGGCGCAGAATCCCGATGTGTTTTTCCAGGCGCGCGAGGCGTGCACGCCGTTTCACGCAGCGGTGCCCGGAATTGTGCAGTCGGTGATGGATCGGTTTGCTGCGCAGACCGGCCGCGCTTATCGCTTGTTCGATTACTACGGCGCGCCCGATGCGGAGCGCGTGATTCTGCTGATGGGTTCCGGTGCCGAAGCCGCTGAAGAAGCTGTGGATGCACTGAATGCCGCAAGGCGAAAAGGTGGGCATGCTGAAGGTTCGGCTTTACCGGCCATTCGACGCCAAGGCGTTTTTGGCTGCGCTGCCGGCGAGCGTGAAGTCGATTGCCACGCTCGACCGCTGCAAGGAACCGGGCGGCGCGGGCGAGCCGCTTTACCAGGACATTCTGACAGTGCTGGCAGAGAATGCCGCGGATCTGCCGTTTGCATGGCATGCCCGCTGTGATCGGCGGGCGCTACGGCTTGTCGTCGAAGGAGTTTACGCCGGCGATGGTCAAAGGCGTTTTCGACGAGCTGGCCAGGCTTTCGCCGAAGAACCACTTCACGATCGGCATCAACGACGACGTGAGTTTTTCGAGCTTGGAGTACGATCCTGAGTTCTCAACCGAGGATCCGAAGACCGTGCGTGCGCTGTTTTACGGTCTTGGGTTCGGACGGCACGGTGGGCGCGAACAAGAACTCGATCAAGATTATCGGCAGCGAGACGCCGAACTACGCGCAGGGCTACTTTGTATACGACTCCAAAAAGTCGGGGTCGATGACGACTTCGCACTTGAGGTTCGGGCCGAATCCGATCCGGTCGACTTACCTGATTACGCGCGCGAGCTTCGTGGCCTGCCACAACTTCAGCTTCCTGGAGAAGATGGATGTGCTGGAAGCGGCAATGCCGGGAGCGGTGTTCCTGCTGAACTCGGCTTATTCCGCGGCCGAGGTGTGGGACAAGCTGCCGCGCAGCGTGCAGGAAGAGATGCTGCGCAAGAAGATTGAGTTCTATGTGATCGACGGCTACAAGGTGGCGCGCGAAGCCGGAATGGGCTCGCGCATCAACACCATTATGCAGACGTGCTTTTTCGCGATCAGCGGCGTGCTGGAGCGCGAAGAGGCGATCAAGCAGATTAAGAAGTCGATCAAGAAGACCTATGGCAAGCGCGGCGAGGCGGTGGTGGAGAAGAACTTTGCCGCCGTGGATCACGCGCTGGCTCATCTTGAAAAAGTTGAGCTGCCGGAGGCTGCGACATCGAGCTTCGATGTTGCGGGCGCCATCTCCGACAAGGCGCCCAAGTTTGTTCACGATGTGCTGGGCCAGATTGCCGCGGGGAAGGGCGACCTGATTCCAGTGAGCGCGTTTCCAGCGGGCGGGGCATTCCCGACTGGCACGGCGCAGTGGGAGAAGCGCAACATCGCGCAGTTTATTCCAGTGTGGGACAAGGACCTTTGCATCCAGTGCGGAAAATGCGTGATGGTGTGCCCGCACGCGGTGATTCGCGCCAAGATTTACAACTCGGAGCTCGGCGACAAATCTCCGGCGACGTTCAAGTGGGCCAAGCCGAAGTGGCGCGGCATGGAAGAGCAACGCTATTCGCTGCAGGTGGCTCCGGAAGACTGCACCGGTTGCGCGGTGTGCGTGGAAGTTTGCCCGGTGAAGAACAAGAGCGACGCGAGCAAGAAGGCGATCAACATGGCGCCGCAAGAGCCGCTGCGCGAGCCGGAACGGGAGAACTGGGATTTCTTCCTCGGTCTGCCCGAAGTGGACCGGGCGAAGCTGTCGCATTCGCAGGTGAAGGACATTCAACTGCTGCAGCCGCTTTTTGAGTTTTCAGGCGCGTGCTCGGGCTGCGGCGAGACGCCCTACATCAAGTTGATGACGCAGTTGTTTGGCGACCGGCTATACATCGCGAATGCTACGGGCTGCTCGTCGATTTACGGAGGCAATCTGCCGACCACGCCATACACGTGCAATGCGGAGGGCCGCGGACCGACGTGGAACAACTCGTTGTTTGAGGACAATGCGGAGTTTGGATTCGGGATGAGGGTGGCGCTGGATCAGCAGAAGACGTTCGCCGAAACTCTGGTGACGCGGATGGCGTCGGCGATCGGCGCGGAACTGGCGGCGGATATTGTCGGCGCTACGCAAAAGACGGAGACGGAGATCAATCAGCAGCGGGAGCGCGTGGTGAAGCTGCGCGAAAAACTTGCCGGGAACGAGTCGTCGGATGCGCGCAATCTGTCTGGCGATAGCCGATGCGCTGGTCCGCAAGAGCGTGTGGATTTTGGGCGGCGACGGATGGGCGTTCGACATCGGGTTCGGCGGCCTCGATCACGTGCTGGGGTCGGGCAAGAACGTGAACGTGCTGGTGCTCGACACAGAGGTGTACTCGAACACCGGTGGGCAGGCATCGAAGGCAACGCCGCGCGGAGCGGTTGCGAAATTTGCCGCCAGCGGCAAGCAGAACAGCCGCAAGGATCTGGCTATGGAGGCGGTCAGCTATGGATCGGTCTATGTGGCGCAGGTGGCTCTGGGCGGTAACGACAGCCATGTGGTGAAGGCCTTCCAGGAGGCCGAGGCGCACGACGGGCCGTCGATCATCATCGCGTATTCAAGTTGCATCGCGCACGGCTATGACCTGGTGCACGGACTGGAGCAGCAAAAGCTGGCAGTGCAATCGGGCTATTGGCCATTGATGCGCTACAACCCGGGGTTGCGCGCGGAGGGCAAGAATCCGTTCCAGCTCGATTCGAAAGCGCCTTCGATCCGGCTGAAGGAGTTTGCGTATCGCGAAGCGCGCTACACGATGCTGGCGCGCGGCAATCCGGAGATGGCGGCGGAGCTGCTGACCGAGGCGCAGGATGATGTGGAGCGCCAGTGGCGGGTTTACTCGGCGCGCGCGGGAATGCCGGGCCGTGGCGAGACACCGCATATTGCACCGCTTGAAAAGGCTGAAGCAAAGCCGGAAAACAAACTGGCGGCCGCGGCTGCCGGAGGTGAAGAATGACCGACCTATCCACGCAGTACCTGGGCATGAATCTGAGCGGCCCGATTGTGGTTGCGAGCACGCCGCTGTCGGAGTCGATTGACAACGTTCGGCGCATGGAAGATGCGGGCGCCTCGGCCATTGTGCTCACTTCGTTGTTTGAAGAGCAATTGGCGCTGGAGTCGCGGGCACTCGATGAAGATCTTTCGCGAGGCACAAACTCGTTCGCCGAGTCGCTGGACTATCTGCCGGAGTTGTCGGACTATCGGATGACGCAGGATGGATACCTTGAGCATCTGAAACGCGCCAGCGAGGCCGTCGATATTCCCATCATGGCGAGCCTGAACGGCGCTACGAGCGGCGGGTGGGTGAGCCTCGCGAAAGAGATGGAGCAGGCCGGAGCGGATGCCATCGAGTTGAACACTTTCGCGCTGGCTACGGACAGCAAGCAGACCGCAGAAGCGATCGAGTTGCAACTGCTTGATCTGGTGTCGAGCGTATGCAGTGCGGTCAAGGTTCCCGTCGCCGTGAAGCTGTCGCAATCGTTCACCAGCGTGCCGCATCTTTGCGCGCGGCTGGAGGAAGCCGGCGCGCGCGGCGTGGTGTTGTTCAACCGGTTCTATCAGCCCGACTTCGATATTGAAGCGCTCGAGGTGCGGCCGACACTGCACTTCTCTACTCCGTCAGAGTTGTTGCCGCGGCTGCACTGGGCGGCGATTCTTTATGGCCATCTCAAGGGAGACATCGCGATCACGGGGGGAGTCCACTCCGCCGAAGACGTGCTGAAGGCGATTATGGCCGGGGGCAGCGTGGCGATGATGGTTTCAGCACTGCATATTCACGGCATCGGGCATATCGCGCGGGTGCTCGCGGACCTTCGGTATTGGCTGAACAAGCGCGAGTACGCATCGCTCAGGGAGACGCGCGGCTGCCTGAGCCGGCGTTCCGTGCCGGACACTTCGCCATACGATCGCGGCAACTACATCAAGACGCTCAGCTCCTACAGTTTGCGGCAGACGCTGGCGGCGTTTTAATTCTCCCTGTTGGTTGCAATGAAACGATGACGGCCGCACGAAAGTGCGGCCGCTTTTTTGCGAGCCTGGCGGAACATGAAGATCTGTTATTTCCCAGCCGGCTTAGTTCTCGAGGAAACGCAGGACGGCTTTTTCCAGGATGCCGCGGGCGCGGGGAAGAGCGGCTTCAACAGGGTCGCTGAAGGTTTCGCCCAGTTCCGTGGAGCCTGCGCCGACGGTGAGAAGCATAGCGTGCGCAGACATGGAACCATAGAGCGAGTGCGTGAGGCCGAGGAGCTCGGTCGGATCGATATGGTGGGTAGCGAGGTGAGGGGATTCGGCGGCGCAGTTATTCAAGCGCAATGCGACGGGTGTCAGGCGGACGCGTCCGGGCGTGGATTCGGCAGAGGAATCGACAAAAAGCACGGAATCGGCATCAGCGATATCCTTCGCGAGGTCGGGAGTCCATTGCTGGCGAGCGAGAACGCGAACGTTGGAGTCGTCCCGGAATCGATCCGCAGCCCATTCAGCAAGTCTGGGTCCAACGCCATCGTCACTGCGTAGCGTGTTGCCACAGGCGAGAACCAGGCAGTTTGCTCTTTCAAAGTGCAGCGGCACGGCAAGATCGGAATTCAATTTGTCTCCTTTAGGGTTATGCGTCGTTCGTTTCGTGAAGGGCCTAGCGTGGAGGCACTCAGTCGCGCACGACACGGTCGAGTTCTTCGCCTTGGGCCGAGATTAAGGTGATGGCCAATGGCATTTGGCCAAAGGCATGCGTGGAACAGCTCAGGCATGGGTCGAAGGTGCGGACAACGGCTTCGACGCGGTTAAGAAGTCCCTCGGTGAATTTGCCGTCTTTCACATAATGTTTGGCGGCCTGGAGAACGCCGAGGTTCATGGCCTTGTTGTTCTGGCCGGTGGCGATGACCAGGTTAGCCCAGGTGATTTTGCCGTTCTCGTCCACCTTGTAGTGGTGGTGCAATACGCCGCGTGGGGCCTCGGCCTGTCCAACGCCTTCAAGGCGATTCACGCCGGCGGTGGCGCGCACATGCTTGTCAAGAATGCGCGGGTCGGCAAGGATCTCTTCGATCTTCTCGATTCCGTAGAGCATTTCGATGAGTCGCGCATGATGATAGTGGAAGGAACTCTCGACCGGTCCGGCGGCCAGTTGCTTGAATTCGGCGAGTTCCTTCTCGGCTTTTGGGGTACCCATCGACTTGACGATATTCAGGCGCGCAAGCGGTCCGACGCGATAGCTCCCGTCGGGATAGCCGAGGGGCTTGTAGTAGGCGAACTTGGTGTAGCTGTAGGGCTCGACGGCTTCGCCAATGACTTCGGCGTACCGGGTTGCGGTGATGCCGTCCTCGATGGTGTTGCCGGAGGGGCCGATCAAGCGAAGGGCGCCATCGGTGAATTCGATGGACTCGTCTTCATTGATAAGGCTCATATAGTTCGAAGGGAAGTTCGCGAAGACTGCGATCTCAGCCTGGAATGTGCCGGCGATTTTCTTATAGGCGTCCAGCGCCAGGGCGATATTGGCATAGGCTTCCGGGATCGTGGCCAGGATTTTATCGCGTTTTTCAGAGGAGAGCGGCTCGGTGACGCCGCCCGGAACAACCCATCCGGGATGGATGCGTTTGTCGCCGAGCAGTTCGATGATGCTCTGTCCGAAGCGGCGCAGCGCCACGCCGGCGCGGCCCAATTCGGGTTTGGCAGCCGCCACGCCGAAAACATGGCGAAGCTTGGGATCGGATTCCATTCCGAGAAGCAGATCGGGCGAGGCGAGATAGAAGAAACTGAGGGCATGCGACTGCACCATCTGCGCCAGATTCAACATGCGCCGCAATTGCGCTGCCGTGTGAGGGATGCGCACCGACATGATGGCTTCGCAGGCCTTGGCAGAAGCGATGAGATGGGACACGGGGCA
Organism: uncultured Acidobacteriaceae bacterium; assembly: GCA_963796785.1. Lineage (GTDB taxonomy): Bacteria > Acidobacteriota > Terriglobia > Terriglobales > Acidobacteriaceae > Telmatobacter. The sequence goes on from CAWCMW010000002.1 coordinate 827,796, forward strand.
GATTCCGCAGATGCGCGCCATGAGGCTCGGCATCTCGTAGAAGGGACGGCCCTCGCTGAAGCGCTCAAAGCCGCGAACCTGCGTGACGTGGAAGTGCGCGTCCTCGACTTCGCCCTGGCCGTTGAGCTGGATGGTGATTTTGCCGTGGCCTTCAAGGCGCGTTACCGGATCGATGGTGATGGTCTGGCTCATAAATTCCGCTCCAAACTTTGTGAAGCAGGGGCTAAAGCCCCCCAGTTTTCTTCGTCCTCGTCGGCACGAGTAAACTCGTGCCCTGACACTTCGTGCTCGTCCTGAAGCAAAAGCGAGTCTGTCTTCAAGCTCCAAAGCGGGTGAGCGCTGGAATATCCAGCGGGCCGCCGGTGACCAGCGCGGTGAGCGCGGTGTGGAATGTGTCGGCCGAGGGCGGACAGCCGGGCAAGAAAACGTCCACTTTCACAAACTCGTGAATGGGGCGCACGATCTTGAGCAGCCGGGGCACGACGACGCAGGGAATCTGCTGCTGCGCGCTGGCGTTCTGGATGTAGGCGCGGTCGAGAATTGCCTCCGGCCCGATGGGGTTGCGCATCGAAGGCACATTGCCGGTGATCGCGCAGTCGCCCATGGCGACCAGCATTCGCGAGTGGTCGCGGACTTTCTTGATTTTCTTCTCGTCGTCGACCGAGCTGACGGCCCCTTCGACCAGCGCGATATCGACTTCGTCAGGAAACTCCTTGGTGTCCACGAGTGGGCTGTAAACAAGATCCACGAGCTCGGCGAGCTCCAGAAGCCGCTCGTCCATGTCGAGAAAGGACATGTGGCAGCCGGAGCATCCGTCAAGCCAGACCGTTGCCAATTTCAGTTTGCTCATTGTGCGTCCCTCATCAGATTCAGATAGGGCAGGAAATCCGGATACTTGGGATGATCGGAGCCGATTTTGCTTTTGTCGAAGAGCGCTCCCGTGGGGCATACCTGGACGCATTTTCCGCAGCGAGTGCATGTCGAGCTTCCCCAATCCTCGATGCAGGTCGGAGATGATCAGTCGAGTTGATGCCGCGGCCCATCACGTCCCACACGTGCGCGCCCTCGATCTCGGAACAGACGCGAACGCAACGGGTGCAGAGGATGCAGCGGTTGTGATCGATGGTGAACCGCTCGTGCGAGGCGTCGACGTCGAGCTCGGGATTGCGATAGGGCAGGCGCACGTGGGTGAGGCCCTGCTCCTGGCCAAGCGTCTGCAATTCGCAGTGGCCGTTCGAGACGCAGACCGAGCAGATGTGGTTGCGCTCGGCGAAGAGCAACTCCAGAATTGTGCGGCGATGCTTTTGCAGGCGCTCGGTGTTGGTGGAGACCTCCATGCCTTCCTGCACAGTGGCAACGCAGGCGGGAAGCAGCTTGTTGGAGCCCTTGATCTCGACCAGGCACATGCGGCACGCGCCCACATCGCTGAGGCCTTCAAGATGGCAGAGCGTGGGAATGTTGATTTCGTTCTCGCGCGCGACATCAAGGATGGTTTGGCCGGCGCGGGCGCTTACTTCCTGCTCGTCGATGACAAGAGTTTTGACGTCGGTTTCGGCGCTCATGCCATCACCTCCTCTGGATTTCAGATTCGGCCGCTTGGATGTTGCAAACGCCGGCCGGACAGCGCTTATGCACAATGTGTTCGATGTACTCGTTGCGGAAGTACTTGAGCGTGCTGAGCACGGGATTGGGCGCCGTCTGGCCGAGGCCGCACAGGCTGGTCTCTTTCACCGTCGAGCAGAGATCTTCGAGCAGCGCCAGGTCGTCCATGGTTCCCGTGCCGTCGCAGATGCGCGAGAGCAGCGTGAACATTTGCGCCGTGCCGGCGCGGCAGGGAATGCATTTGCCGCAGGACTCGGTCATGCAGAATTCGATAAAGAAGCGCGCCACGTTGACCATGCACGAGGTGTCGTCCATGACGATCATGCCGCCCGAGCCCATGATGGAGCCCATCTTGAGGAGCGCGTCGTAGCTGACGCCGACATCGAGCATGTCCGCAGGGATGCAGCCGCCGGAAGGGCCGCCGGTCTGAACCGCTTTGAATTTGTGGCCGTCGGGCACGCCGCCGCCGATCTCCTCGATGATCTCGCGCAGCTTGATGCCCATGGGCACTTCAACCAGGCCGGTGTTGGCGATTTTGCCGGTCAGCGCGAAGACCTTGGTGCCCTTGCTGCGCTCCGAGCCCATGTTGAAGAACCACTTGCCGCCGTTGCGCACGATGGGCGCGATATTGGCGTAGGTTTCGACATTGTTGATCAGCGTGGGCTTTCCCCACAGGCCGCTCGATGCGGGATATGGCGGCCGCGGTTTGGGCGTGCCGCGGCGGCCCTCGATCGAGGCGATCAATGCCGTCTCCTCGCCGCAGACGAAGGCGCCCGCGCCCAGCCGGATTTCGACATCGAAATTGAAGGGCGTGTTGCAGATGTTGTTGCCGAGCAGGCCGTGGCGGCGGGCTTCGCGCAGGGCGGTCGTTAGCCGCGAGACTGCTACCGGATACTCGGCGCGCACGTAGATGAATCCCTTGCTGGCGCCGACTGCGTAGGCGGCGATCGCCATGCCTTCGATGACGCGGTGCGGATCGCCTTCCATGACGCTGCGATCCATGAACGCGCCGGGGTCACCTTCGTCGCCGTTGCAAACGACATACTTGACGTCGCCGGCGGCCTTGGCAACTGTGCCCCATTTGAGGCCTGTCGGGTACCCGCCGCCGCCGCGCCCGCGCAGGCCGCTCTCGGTGATGCGGTGGACGACGCCGTTGGGCGTCATCTCGGTGAGCACGGTGAGCAGCGCTTTGTAGCCGTCGCGCGCGATGTAGTCGTCAATTTTTTCGGGGTCGATGTAGCCGGCATTCTCCAGAACGACGCGCACCTGCTTGTCGAAATGCTCGTCGAGGTTCGACTGCAGATCGGGAACGGGCGCGCCGCCCAGGCTATTCACAATTGCCTCGGCGTGGCTCGCGTTCACGCGCCGGTAGAGCGTTTGTTCCGGATCGACGCGACCATCCACACGAACCAGCGGCCCGTGCGAGCAGGGCCCCATGCAGCCGGTACGGCGCACCAGAACTTTTTTCGCGCCAGCCTCGGCGGCCTTTACTAGCGCGTCTTTCAGCTTGTCTGCGCCCTGGCTGGCGCAGGCCAGGTCCATGCAGACATTGATCTCGTAGTCGTATTTCTCGTTTTCCTGCTTGACGTTTTTGGCGATCTGTTCGAGCTCTTCGATTGTCATTCAGCCTGTCCACCTTTCCAGCTGCTCGAGCATCTGCGCCTCGGTGATCTCGCCGGCGACTTCGCCGTCGCACAAGGCCACTGGCGCGCGGCTGCAGGCGCCCACGCAGCGCGCCACCATCAGGCTCACCTGACCATCGGGGGTGGTTTGTCCCTGCTTGATGCACAGCTGCTTTTCGGCTGCGGCAATCAGCTTGTCAGCGCCTTTGATGTAACACGCCGTGCCGGCGCAAACGGTCAACGTGTGTTTGCCGGGCGGCTTCAGCGTGAAGTAGTGATAGAAGGTCGCTACTCCATACGCCTGGCTCAACGGCACATGAAGCGACTGCGCAACAAAGCGAATGGAATCGTCGTCGAGATATCCGAACGACGACTGCACGGTGTGCAGCGTTTCAATGAGCGCGTGACGGGCAAAGCCGTTCTTGCGCATGGTGCCGTTGACGATCTTCCATCGCTTGTCTTCACTCGGCAGTGGTGGGGGCGCGATTACGGGCACATTCCCTCCGTGATTGGTCATCAAGAAACGCGCATCAGAGACGGGCGCCGGGTTTGAGCCGCTTGCGCCTGATACTACCATTGTTCTACTAACGCAGACCCTCTGGTCTCCGTGACCGCAATCACCGGCCTGTGTGGCTATCCCATTTATTGGCATCGGTTTCGGACGTTCCAGATTGAAACGAATGGTATTGTGATTCGGTTGGCGCCCGTTCGTGCGTCGGAGCGCGGCGGCGGCGAAACTCGGCCCGGAATCTGTGCGGAAGATCACTTTCGTTTGATCGTTCTCAACCAACCGCAGTCGGCGGAGCTGGCCACGGCTCACCTGCCGGCAGAATGGGGAGGACAATGCATGGCTCTATTTGCGGGCTTTAATCTCGAGTTTGTAGTCGCCGTAGTCGATGGTCACGACGGTGCGGCCGAAGAGCGCGCCGTCGGACTCGGCGCGCGCGTGGATCGCCATCGAATAGCCGTCGATGTTCGTGTATTGCCGCATCATGTGAGTGGCTCCTGAAAACGCCGATGGGTTCTTCGAGGCGACTCCGTCGATCTGGACCAAGGTTCCGTCGTGCGCGTCCACCCAAATGGTCCCGATGATCAGATTCGGAGCTTGCTCTTTGGGCTTTATATCGAGAGCAAAACAATCACGCCCATTCAGCTTTTGGATCGCTGCTGAGTTTAGTTTCATGTTGTAGTTTGCCGAATTGAACCAGGACTTCTCGACATTTCCAGGATGATTGATGGTCTGCTCGTTGTCCAGCAGCGGCTTCAGCCCGAAGTGCAGAAGAATCGACGAACCGCTCTCGGAGAGAAACTGTAGGTTTTGCCGACACCCTTCGTGTAAGGTGTCTTTGACAGTCATCTGCGCGACAGGATGCGATTCATCGCTGCCTCGGTAGACGGAGTAGTGTTCAATAGTCGGTGAAGCCGAGAACATTGTCGAACCGAGCGCCGACCGCGGCATCGACCATCCGGATGACGTCAGCAGGATTCGGTTCCTGGGGGATGACCGCGGTGCGAGAGCAAGAGTGCGACGGAAACTCCCGTAATCGCGCGTCTGCACACCGATTTAATAACATTCATCCTTCAGTAGCGCCTCAGTTCAAATTATCCGCCTTTCGGTATGGCAGATTCTGATGGAACCGAGGCGGTCTGGGCCCAGAGCGCTACGGGTGCGCGAGGACCATGCTTGAACCGCCTGCGCTATGCTGGGATGACTGAGCGAGGCGCCGAGTTGAGCAAGAAATCCCGACCGAAACCAGAACGGCACGAAGTGCAGCTGCGGCGCGAGGCGATCGCCGTGCGCGGGGTGGTGCAGGGGGTCGGGTTTCGGCCATTCGTCTACCGGCTGGCCGCGGAGGAGGGGCTTGCGGGCTTTATCGGCAACGATACCGGCGGCGTGACCATCGAGATTGAAGGGCCGGCCGAGAAAGTGGAGAACTTTCGGCGACGGTTGAAGGCGGAGGCTCCGCCGCTTTCGCGCATCGACTCGGTGAGTTGCGCAAAGCGTTCCTCCAAAACAAGAAAAGGAATTTCGCATCGTTTTGAGCGATGCAAGCGGGCAGGTAAGCACGGGGATTCCGGCGGACGCGGCGACCTGCGCCGACTGCCTGCGCGAGCTGCTCGATCCGAAAGACCGGCGCTACCGCTATCCATTTCTCAACTGCACCAACTGCGGGCCGCGGTTCACGATCACGCGCCGGATTCCTTATGACCGGCCGCAGACTTCAATGGCGCGATTCAAGATGTGCGCGGCCTGCCAGGCGGAGTACGACGATCCGGCCAATCGCCGCTTCCATGCGCAGCCCAACGCCTGCCCCGTGTGCGGTCCGCGCGTGTGGCTGGTTGCGCCCGACGGCGACGGAGATTGCATCGGACGATCCTGTTGCCGAGACGATCGACCGCTTGATGGCAGGCGAAATCATGGCCATCAAGGGAATTGGCGGATTCCATCTGGCTGTTGACGCGACCAACGAGTTCGCGGTGATGCGGCTGCGCGACCGCAAGCATCGCTACGGGAAGCCGCTGGCGGTGATGGTGCGCGATCTGGAAGCGGCGCGCGAACTCTGCGTGATGACGCCGCAGGAAGAAGAACTGCTTCTCACCGTTGCGCGCCCGATTGTGCTTGCGCCCAAACGAACGGGTGGCGGCATCGCGCCTTCGGTCGCAGCCGGGAATTCCGTGGCTGGGAGTTTTTCTGCCTTACGCGCCGTTGCAGCATTTGCTCTTCGCCGATTCCCGCGTTCGAGCGCTGGTGATGACCAGTGCGAACCTGAGCGAAGAGCCGATCGCGATCGATAACGGCGAGGCGCTGGCGCGGCTGGGGAAGATTGCCGATGCGTTTCTGATGCACGACCGCGAGATTCTTGCAGCGCTGCGACGACTCGGTGATGGCGCTGGTCGACGGCGCGCCGCAGTTGATTCGCCGCGCGCGCGGGTTTGTTCCGCTGGCTGTGCCGCTGCCATTTGAAGTCGCCTCCGCTGCTCGCGGTCGGCGGACATCTCAAGAATGTCTTTGCGCTGGCGCGCGGCAGGTTTGCCTACCAGAGCCAGCATCTCGGCGACCTTGAGAATCTTACCGGTCTCGAATTCTTCCGCGAGTCGCTTGCCCATCTGATGCACACCTTCGAGATTGAACCGGAGACAGTGGTTCACGACCTGCATCCCGGCTATTTGTCGACGTCGTGGGCCAAGGAATGGGCTGCCGAGCGCGAGCTTGCGCCTCATTGCCGTGCAGCATCATCACGCGCACATCGCCGCATGCATGGCCGAGCACGGAATTGAAGGGCCGGTCATCGGACTCTCGCTCGACGGAACAGGTTACGGCACCGATGGGCGCATCTGGGGCGGGGAAGTGCTGGTGTGCCGTATGGACGAGCTTCGAACGGTTTGCGCATTTGGATTACGTGCCGATGCCAGGCGGTGAAGCGGCGATTCGCGAGCCGTGGCGCATGGCGTTGGGGGCATTGCATGCGGCGGGTTTTGAAATCGAGTCGGAGGAAGTATTGGCGGCGGTTGGGGCGAAGCAGCAGGACGCGCATGTGATTCGGCGCATGATCGAGCGCGGGTTGAATACGCCGCTCACTTCGAGTTGCGGGCGGCTCTTCGATGCCGTTGCGGCAGTGGTTTTGGGCCGCGGCGTGGTCGATTACGAGGCGCAGGCGGCGATTGAGCTGGAAGGGGTTGCGATCGATGAGCCGGATGAACTCCATTCCGGCTACGCATTCGAATGGATCGCCGGTGATTGGAAGGAGCGCGAGCCTGCGCGCATTTCCAGTTCTCCGATGTGGCGTGAGCTGTTCGACGATATGCGCTCGGGGGCTCCCAAGCCGCACATTGCTGCGCGTTTTCACGCCGGCGTTGCGGCCGCATTCACTCGCGCGGCGGTTGAGGCCCGCGCGGTCACAGGCGTTGGCCAGGTGGCGCTCTCCGGGGGCTGCATGCACAATCGGCGGCTCGTCCGGCTGTTGCGTGGCGCGCTTGAAGCACAGGGATTTGAGGTTTTTCAGCAGAAGAATGTGAGTCCTGGCGATGGGGGCCTTAGCTACGGGCAGGCCGTGGTGGCGGCTGCGATCCTTAGAAACGAATCGGCAGATCGCGCGGGGAGGACAAAGTGACGGTTGAGAGGAATAGTCGCAATGTGTTCACAATCCCAGGCGGGGTTTTCAGTTGTCTGCTTACTCTTTACGGGCTGGCCGCAGTGCGTGGCCTGGATCTTCGTCAGGACACAATGTTGTCCTTCGCCTACTGCGCACTGCCGTTTCTCAGTCTTCCTCTCTATTTGTTGGCGCTCGCCGTGCGCAAGCTGCTTCCGCTCCAGGCGATTCTTCTCCTCGCGTACATTCCTGTCTACGCGGCTCTGAACTGGAGAACTTGCGCAGAGCTGGGATACTGCGGGAGCGTGGCGTCCGTCGTTCTCACGACGATGTTGACATCGAAAGTGCTGCTGTTTTGGGGTGTTGCACTCGCCAGCGTGGCCGCGTGGATTGTCGGACGGCATGAACCCAAGAGATCCAGGCAATGAAGTGAGATCGTTTTGCCGCCAGTTTGCTGCGAACGATGAACTGAAGCTGGCTCAATGCGAGGAGCGAGCAAGCAAGTGCAATATCGTGTGCGGGCCGGGAGACCCGCACGACAGCCGGCCGGGAGGCCGGCGCTACAAAATCAGCCGGAGAGGCGGACTAACTCCTGGGCCTCGTCGCGCGGGCCGAGGATGGACATGCGCGGAATGCGGCCGCGCACCATGGCGACTTCGTCGCAGCGGTGCAGGCGGGGGCACATCTGGCAATCCTTGAAGATCTTGTCGGGCAGTTCGGATTTGTCTTCGACGGTGCGGAAGCCGTACTTGAAAAAGAAATCGGGAATGCGCGTGAACAGGCAGACCGACTGGATGCCGTGCGTTTCGGCCTCTTCAATGAGCGCTTTCAGGATGCCGCCGCCGGCGCCCTGGCTTTTCGCTTCCGGCTTGACGACAATCGAACGCACTTCGCAGAGATGCGGACCGTAGAGGTGCAGCGCGCCGCAGCCAAGAAATACGCCGCCATCGGACTCGGCGACGGTGAAGTCGCGGATGTTTTCGCAGATTTCGGCAAAGGGCCGCTTGAGCAGAGTGCCGTCGCCGGAGAGAGAGTTCACCAGATCGTAGATGTTGGAGGCGTCGTGCAGAAGCGCTTTACGCACCAGCATGGATTGCCTCCCCTGCCTGATGTTTTTCGAGAACACGAATCCAGTCGGAAGCCCGATCTAGGGCTTTGCTCACGCGCTCCCGCGCGGTTCCGCCGATCACATCGTGGCAGTCGAGCGTGGCATCGAGAGTGATTGCTGCGTAGAAGTCCTCGGCGAACTCCTCGCCAAACTGTTGCAACTCGGCGATGGTGAGGCCGTCGAGCTCAACGCCCTTTTCGATGGCGAAGCGGACTGCGCGGCCGATCTTTTCATGTGCGGTGCGGAAGGGAACGCCCTTGTGAACCAGATAGGTTGCCGCGGCCATCGCATTGAGGAAGCCCGACTCCGCCGCTTCGCCCATGCGGTCGCGATTGAATTGAATGGCGGCCGTGAACCGCGCAACAAGATTGAGCATTTGCGGTACGAAGCCGACGGAAAAGGCCGGCTCCTGGGTCTCCTGCATGTCTTTATTGTAGGCCAAGGGAAGGCCTTTGAGCTGCATCGCCACGGCCTGCGCCGCACCGTGAATGCGCCCAACTTTGGCACGGATCAATTCGGTCAAATCCGGATTCTTTTTCTGCGGCATGGCGCTCGATCCCGTGGAGAAAGCCTCGGGCAGAGTGACAAAGCCGAACTCGGCGGTGGCAAACAGAGTGATCTCCTCGGCAAAACGGCTGAGGTGCAGGCCGACGAGCGTGAGCGAGTTGAGGTACTCGAGAACAAAGTCGCGGTCGCTTGTTGCGTCGATCGAATTGGCAGTGGGCGCTGTAAATCCGAGCTCGTGCGCCGCAATGGTCCGATCGAGCGGAAGCGTCGCGCCGGCCACCGCTCCCGAACCGAGCGGACAGAAATTGAGGCGGGCCGCGCAATCAAGCAGGCGATCGGCATCGCGCAGCGCCATCTCAACATAAGCCAGCAGCCAATGAGCGACGAGAACCGGCTCTGCGCGCTGCAGGTGCGTGTAGCTGGGCATGACGGAATCACCGGCGTCGCGCCCCTGCTGAACCATAGCGGCGGCCCAGGCGGCGAGACCGCTGACGACGAGCTCGATTTGCGCGCGCACATAGAGGCGCAGGTCAGTGGCGATTTGCTCGTTGCGGCTGCGGCCGGTGTGAAGCTTGAGAGCGAGGTCTCCGACGCGCTCCACGAGCTTGAGCTCGACGAAGTGATGAATGTCTTCAGCGGTGGCGTGATTTCTCATCTCGACCCTGCCCGAGTAAGAGCCGAATTCCGAAGCAATCTCATCGAGCGCTCCACGCAACTCAGTTGTTTCAGCTCTGGACAAGATTCCTGCCGCGGAGAGGGCGGACGCATGCGCTTTGCTGGCGGCGACTTCGTAGTCGAGAAGCTGCCAATCGAAAACGATCGAACGCTGCCAGGCTTCGAATTCGGGGTCCAGCGGCTCGCGGAAACGGCCTGACCACATCTTGCCGGATTGTTGTTCGTTCGACATTTCTTTAAGCGTACCTCGATCCTAGTCATTCTCTTTGCCATTGTTGAGCTGAGGCATTTCGCTGCCTTTGCTGAGCGTGAGGAGGCCGGTTTTGGCGTAGGTGACGAGCTTCTCCCGGGTGTCGATAATGTCGAGGTTGCGCATGGTGAGTTGCCCGATGCGGTCGCGCGGGGAGAATGTCGATTCAGTCTTCTCCATGCTGAGGCGCTCGGGATGGAAGGTGAGATTGGGCGACTCGGTGTTGAGAATGGAGTAGTCGTTGCCGCGACGCAACTCGAGTGTGACCTCGCCGGTGATGGGCTTTGCGACCCAGCGCTGGGCGGATTCGCGGAGCATGATTGCCTGGGAGTCGAACCAACGTCCCTGATAGAGCAGACGGCCTAGCTTGCGGCCATGGTCGCGGTACTGCTCGATGGTGTCCTCGTTGTGAATGCCGGTGACGAGGCGCTCGTAAGCGATAAAGAGCAGAGCGAGACCCGGGGCCTCGTAGATGCCGCGGGATTTCGCTTCAATAATGCGGTTCTCAATCTGATCGGACATGCCGAGGCCGTGGCGGCCGCCGATGCGGTTGGCTTGGAGAAGGAGATCGACGGGCGAGTCGAATTGCCGGCCGTTGAGGGCGACGGGCATGCCCTCTTCGAAACGAATGACAACTTCTTCGCGCGGAATGTCGACATCGTCGCGCCAGAATGCCGCGCCCATGATGGGAACGACGATTTTCACCGACGTAGAAAGATGCTCAAGATCCTTGGCTTCATGGGTCGCGCCGAGAATGTTGGAGTCGGTGGAGTAGGCCTTTTCCGCTGACATTTTGTAGGCGAAGCCGGAGCGCTGCATGAAGGCAGACATCTCTGCACGACCGCCTAACTCGTCAATGAAGGCGGCGTCGAGCCAAGGCTTGTAGACCTGGAGGCTGGGATTGACGAGCAGGCCATAACGATAGAAGCGCTCAATGTCGTTGCCTTTGAATGTGGAGCCGTCGCCCCAGATGTTGACGTCGTCTTCCTTCATGGCGGCGACGAGCATGGTGCCCGTGACTGCGCGGCCGATGGGGGTGGTGTTGAAGTAGGGGACGCCGGCGGTGGTGATGTGGAAGGCTCCCGCCTGCAACGCGGCGATGCCTTCGCGCACCAGCGGGCCGCGGCAATCGATGAGGCGAGCCTTTGCCGCGCCATATTCGAGGGCCGCGCGCGGGATGGATTCGTAGTCGGTTTCGTCTGGCTGGCCGAGGTTGGCCGTATAGGCGTAAGGGATCGCGCCCTTCTGCTTCATCCAGTGCAGGGCGGCGGAAGTGTCAAGCCCGCCGGAGAAGGCGATGCCGACCTTCTGGCCAATGGGCAGGGACTCGAGAATTACGGACATGCTCTCCTTTAAGTTCTCAGTTCTTGGTTCGTAGTTCTTAGTTTCGCGTATTTGCTGTGCCGCTACCCATGAACTGTGAACTAAGAACCGTGAACTACGAACTGTTTATTGAAACTTCTCCACATTCACGAATCCACCAAGCAGCAATAGCAGCAGGGCCTTTTGGACGTGCAGGCGATTTTCGGCCTGATCGAAGACGATGGACTGCTGGCTATCGATGACGGCGTCGGTCACTTCTTCTCCGCGGCGCGCAGGCAGGCAATGCATGAACACTGCGTGCGATGCGGCCTTGGACATCAGAGCCTCGTTTACCTGGTAGGGACGGAAGATGGGGGCGCGTTTTGTTGACTCGTGCTCGAAGCCCATGCTCACGCATACGTCGGTGTAGACGGCGTCAGCGCCCGCAACGGCCGCCTGTGGGTCCTGTATCAGGCGCAGTTCGCAATGATTCTTTTCGGCCATCTCGCGCGCGACGCTCGCGATTTCAGGATTGGGAGAATAGCGGCGTGGCGTGGCGATTGTGACGTTCGCGCCCAACTGCGCGCCAGTCAGCATGAGCGAGTGGCAAACATTGTTTCCGTCGCCGACATAAGTGAAGTTGAGACCGACGGCGGTGCCGAAGTGCTCCTCGAGTGTCATGAAATCGGCCAGGGCCTGACAGGGATGCTCAAAGTCAGACAGCGCGTTGACAACCGGCACACGCGAATTGGCAGCCATCTCCGTGATGGTGTCGTGCGCGTAGGTGCGCAAAACGATCACGTCGACCCAGCGCTCGAGGTTTTTAGCGACGTCGGCGATGGTTTCGCGCTCGCCGAGCGGGGAGTTGGTTTGGTCGACGAAGATCGCATTGCCGCCCATGCTATTGATGCCGGCCTCGAAGGCGAGACGCGTGCGCAGGCTTGCTTTCTCAAACATCAGAACCATCTGCTTCGAATCGAGCGCGCGGCGATACTCGCGGGGGTTCTGCTTGACGTCGTGTCCCAGCTTCATGAGGGTTCGCACTTCAGCGCTGGAGAGATCGGCGATGGAGCAGAGATCTTCACCGGCCATACGCGCGGCCGCGGCGAGGACGTCGGGATCCTTCTGCACGGGACTTGCGGACCCTTTCTGTTCCTGGTCTTTGCGTTCCAGGGTTGTTCTGCTAGCCATGATGGTGACCTTTCGCAGGCGTAGTGTGCGCCGCAGCGTTGACGGTGAGGATTTCGTCGAGCGCGGCAACGGCGGTGTCGACGTGAGCGCGCTCAAGGATGTACGGCGGCAGGAAACGCAGCACGGTGTCGCTGGTGCAGTTGATGAGGATGTGGCGCTTCATCATTTCGGCGACCGTGAGCTTGGCAAGCTCCGCTGAATCGAGTTCGGCAGCGATCATCAGGCCCTTTCCGCGCACGTCGACAATGGCATCATGCCGAGTGGCGAGCGAGCGAAGGGATTGCTGGAAGTAGTCGCCGACTTCGGTTGCATGGGCCAGCAGGCCGTCCTTCTCGATGGTGTCAATGACGGCGATGCCGACGGCGCAGGCCAGCGGGCCGCCGCCGAAAGTTGTGCCGTGCATGCCGGCGTGCATCACGCGAGAGACCTCTTCGGTACACATGACGGCGCCGAGTGGAAGGCCGCCGGCGAGAGGCTTGGCGAATGTGGTGACGTCGGGCGCGATGCCGTAGTGCTGATAGGCGCACCATTTTCCAGTGCGGCCCATGCCGGATTGAATCTCATCGACGATGAGCAGCGCACCGGTTGAGCTGGCCAGTGCGCGCGCCTCGGCAAAGAACTCCTGCGACAGCGGACGCACGCCGCCCTCGCCTTGAATGGCTTCAACAAGGATGGCGCAGACGTCGCTTGAAAACTTCTGGCGCAGATCGGCGACATCGTTGAAGCGTACAAACTCGACGCCCGGAACCACCGGGGCGAACGGCTCACGGTATTTTGCCTTGAAGGTCGTGGACATGGCGCCGAAAGTGCGGCCGTGGAAGCTCTGCTCAAGGGCGAGAAACTTTGTGCCGATTTGGACGCCTTCGCTGCGCTTCAGTCCTGCGTAGGCACGCGCGAGCTTGAGCGCGCCCTCCCAGGCTTCGGTGCCGGAGTTCGAGAAGAACGCTCGGTAAAGGCCGGTGCGTTCGGTGAGGCGCATGGCGAGCTCTGCCTGGCCCTCGTGATAGTAGAGGTTCGACGTGTGGATAAGGGCCCGGCTCTGGCGGGCTATCGTATCGACAATTGCCGGATGGTTATATCCGAGCGCGTTGACGCCGATGCCGCTGAGCAGATCGAGGTACTTCGTACCGTTCTCGTCCTGGATGTAGACGCCTTCGCCGCCCACGAACAGGACGGGGCTCCGATCATAGGTGGAGAGGAGCAGCCTCTGCTCCGCGGCGCGAATCTCTTCGAGTTTCATTGAACGCGAACCTCCTGATTTTTGCTCAGGGGCTAAAGCCCATTCCTTTCTGGGGCCCCTGTTCGGCATGGTTAAAGCCAAGCCTTGTTACAAACCTTTCTCAAAACGCTTACGCAACCATCACTTCAGTGCCGTGAACAATGCGCGAGCTACACAAATCGGGCAGGGAACCGGCAGCTTCGGCGGGGAGAATTCGTACGCGCTTCACACCGTTCAAAAGCGCCTCTCGACATGCGCTCAACTTGGGCAGCATTCCACCTGAAATCACCGCGCTCTTGGCCATCTCCGCAATCTGATCGATGGAAAGCCAGCGCAGCACTTCGCCGTTCGCGCCTTTGACGCCGGGAACGTCGGTGAGGAAAACCAGCGCGTCGGCGTGACAGGCGACGGCGCAGGCGGCGGCCATCTCGTCAGCATTGATGTTGTAATACTCGCCGTCGAATCCGAGGGCCATTGAGCAAAGAACCGGTACGCCGTTCAATTGCCAGATGGCATCAAGCCAGCGTGGATCGCTCGCGGCGATCTCGCCCACGAACCCAAGATCGGGTGATGTGCGCTTTTTGCGCGCGCGGAATAGAAGCCCGTCGCCGCCGGAGAGGCCGACCGCGGGCTGGCCGAGTGCGCCGAGAGCTGCAACCAGGGTCTTGTTGACGCGGCCGGCAAAGACCATCAAGGCCACGTCGCGCGTTTCAGCGTCCGTTACGCGCAGACCATCAATGAACTCGCTTTGCTTGCCGAGCGCCTTTAGGGTGCGGGTCAATTGCACTCCGCCTCCATGAACGACGGCAACCTGATTGCCGTCACGCACAAGGTCGGTGATCGCCCGCATGCAGCTATCGAGGAGCGAAGGAGACTCCAGGCCCGCGCCTCCGAGTTTGACGACGTACTTCATTCAATGCCCTCCGCGGCACGCTTCATGCGAGACCCTCCGATTCGGGCCAGCCCTGCATCACGTTCAAATTCTGGACCGCCTGGCCGGCAGCGCCTTTCAGCAAGTTGTCGAGGCAACAGACAATCACGGCGCGCTTGCCGCTTGCATCGAGCTGAAATCCAATGTCGGCATAGTTGGTCCGCACGGAGTATTGAATCTGCGGAAGCGCTTTTTCGTAAAGCCTGACCATCGGGCTGTCCGCAAAGAACTTGCGATATACGTGCGCAACGTGCTCGTGTGTTTCCGGCTCCGCAAAGTGGACGTAGATCGTCGAGAGGATTCCACGCGGAATCGGCAGCAGGTGCGGCGTAAAAACGATCTGGCAACCTGAAATGCCGATTTCCTCGAGGATCTCGCCGGTATGGCGATGCGTAAACACGCCATAGGCCGAAAGATTGTCGGCCGCGTACATGAAATGCGTTCTGGCGGTGGGAACTTTTCCGGCTCCGCTGACGCCGCTTTTGGCGTCGGCCACGATTCCGTGATCGAGATCGATGAGGCCCGCCGCGACCAGTGGCTTGAGCGGCAAAATGACCGAAGTTGCATAACAGCCCGGATTGGCGACCAAATTGGCAGACGCGATTTGCTTGCGATGAAGTTCCGGCATGCCGTAGACGGCCTGCGCCTGCGTGGCGTCAGCGAGGCCGGAGCCTTCGTCGTCGAAGGCATACACAGCGCGATTGGCGGGATCTGTCAACCGCCATGCTCCGCTCAGATCGATAACGCGCATCCCACGCTTGATGGCCTCCGGTACCCACTCGCGCGACTGCTCATGCGGCGTGGCGAGAAAGAGCACATCGACGCCGAGTGTAGAAAGCAATTCCCAGGAGAAGGGTTCGAGTTTCAAGTTCGCGGCGCCGGGGCTCCCTCCCAATTGCGGGTGGATCTCGGTGAGCGGAACTCCGCCGTGCGCAAGATCTTTTTGATCAACGCGACCGGCAAACACCGGCGGATGATTTCTCAGGCGGGGATGATGCAAGAGCAGCCTCGCAAGTTCGGCGCCGGCGTACCCGGTGACCCCCACAACCGCGGTTTGTATGGTCTTCGTCATACTTCCAGCATCGTCCTCAGGCGTGTTGCGACTTCACTTGCGTGGCGCGAATCTGAGCAAATGATCAGGACTGTGTCGTCTCCTGCAATCGTGCCCAGCACTTCAGGCCATTCTTCACGGTCGAGGGCTGCAGCAACCGGCTGCGCGCCTCCCATTGCCGTGTTCAGAACTACCTGATTCATTGCCTGGCGCACGCGCAAGCCGAAGCTGTCGATCATTTCACTCACGGAAGGCGGTTGATCTTCGTCCGCGGCCGCCGCGATCGCAGGCGCCCCGTGTCCATTGGGGAGCGAATATCCGCCGGGGCCTTTTGAGACGCGCAGCTGATGAATATCCCGCGAAAGGGTGGCCTGAGTTACATGAATGCCGCGCCGGCGCAATTTGCGGCGCAGCTCGTCCTGGCTCGCGACCGGCGAGCTGGACAGCACTTCGCGAATTACGTTGAGACGCTGGGCGTTCATCTTCGATACCGATTCCTGAATCAGGGCAAAGCAAAGGCGCGGTTCCCGGCAGGAAACCGCGCTTGAATAAATATACGACGGAAGTGCATAAGTATGCAAGGGATATTTTGTGGAAATATCCGGGCCTAACGAAGGGCGGGCAAATCAATGGCGGCTGGATTTCGGCCCAATTTCATTGGCGACGGCGCGATCCCTTCGCTACGATACAGTCCAATAGACAGCAAACCGTTGCCAACTTTGGTTCAGGGGCTTGAGGTCGATATCGCGGTCCTGTCCGAGGGTGCGAAATGCGAGGGCCTCGCCTGGAACGGGCCGGATCCAGGAGCCGGGATCGGCGCCTTTTGCTTTGAGAGCAGGCACATCGACGTCCGGTGCACGATGGATCTCCGGCCCCTGATTGTGCTCAAGAGCGTCTTCAAGCCCGGTCTTTGGAAACTGGCCAGCTAATACCAGCGGCCCGTAGAGAAATGCCTGCTGCGTAGTGTCGTCGGAAAGCGGCTCGGCGGTGAGACGCATGGGGAAAGTGATTTCGACGAGGTCGCCCGGTCTCCAAACGCGAGTGATGGCGAGATAACTGCCGGGCGTGCCAGAGACCTCAAGACGCTTGCCGTTCAGGACAACAGAGTTCGCCGCTGTCGTCCACACGGGAATTCGAACGCGCAGCGTCCACTCGGTCGCAGGCGCCATTTCGATTTTGAGCTCGGTCCGGTCGCTTTCAGGGAAGGTCGTGTTCTGTTTGAGCCGGATGCCGCGATCCTTCCAGTCGACCGTCGACGCGAAGTAAAGATTGACGTAAAGCGAGTCATCATCATGGAAATAGATTGAGTTATTCACCTTGGAATATTCTTCAACGCCGGTTCCGGTGCAGCACCAGAAGGAATCGTCTTCAGTGCATTTTGTTTTCCAGGCGGCCGGAGCCAGCGAAAGAAAGTAGACGGTGTGGCCGGTTTCAGGCTCGATGGTGCCCAGCCGGTGATTGAGGAGATTGCGCTCGTAGTAATCCATGTAGCGGCTGTCGGGATCCCAGGCATAGAGATGCCGCGCCAGCTTCATCATGTTGTAGGAGCAGCAACATTCCTGGTGATTCGCGCTGACCTTCTTTTCGGCGGCAAGATGATCGGGATCGACAAGCCAGTGCTCATTGTTGCTCGATCCGCCGGTGGAATAGGTTCGCGCTTCTGAAACGGTCTCGAAAAAGAAGCGGCTCACATCACGGAAGCGGTAATCGGAGCTGATTTCGTAGCGGCGCGCCGCGCCGATCACCTGCGGAACGTGGGTGTTCATGTGCTGGCCCTTGAGCGCATCGTGGCGCAGGGCAAGCGGGGTAAAAAAGACTTTCTTGGTGAAGCGGTCGCCAGTGCGGGCCCAGCGGTCGTCGCCGGTAGTGGCGGCGATATTGTAGAGAACCTCGTTCATGCCGCCGTACTCGGTATTCAGAATGTCCTGCATGTGTTCTTCGGTTTTGGACGCGGTCCAGGCATCGACCCAGCCGGCCATCTTGACCACCACGTCGAGGGCCTGATCGTTGCCGGCCTGCGTCTTCATGTCGTAAAGTCCGGCCATGATTTTGTGCATGGTGTAGAACGGCGCCCAGACATCCTTGCGCTGGTCGAGCCGGTCAAAGTATTCCGTAGGGAAGGCGCTGAGATAGCCGTTGTCGTTGAGCTTGGCCTGGCACTCGGCAAGTCCCGCGACGAGCTCGTCGGCCTTCGCTTTGACGGCCTTGTCGCCGGTGGACGCGTAGAGCATGGAGCACGCGGAAAGATAGTGACCGACAAAATGGCCGCGAAGTTCGCATGTGGGGTTCTCCCAACCGCCGAGGGGTTGGGCATCAGCGGGCAATCCGGCATTCACGCGGAAGCTGCGCAGGAGCCTGTCGTTTGGGAGCCGCATCAGGTAGCCGCGATTCCATTCGCGCGCTTGCTGGAGGGGGCCGGCTTCGAGCGTGACTTCGCTCAAAGCAAATTCGCGCACCTTGGGCTGCGCCGGGTTTCGGACGAACTCGATGGGCGCTGCGAAGGGCTCCGGCTCGTTTAACGAGAAGATGTGGTCGGCGGCTGCGTCAGGGTTCGGGACGTGTTTCGCAGGCGTGGCAGCTGCCTGGCCCGGAGGTTCTGCTTTGGCGATCCCGAGAAGCGACGATGCGGCCGCCAATCCAATCGGTGCGATGGCAACGGATTTTGCGAACTCTCTGCGGCTGACGGTCTTCATGGGGATTCCTCCGATTTCAGCAAACGTTTACCTGATGAACCAAGCCGAGGCGGCGTATCAGATTACTTCAGATCTCTCCAATTCGGTCCAAACGAAAGATCGGCGATCAGCGGCACCTTCAATTTTACGACTCCTTCCATCTCTGCCTGCACTAGCGCCGCAGCCTCTTCTTTTTCATCGGCTGGAACTTCGAAGAGCAACTCGTCATGGACTTGCAGGACCATGCGGGTTTTCAGTTTTCGTTCCGCCAGTTTCCGGTCGAGCGAAATCATCGCCAATTTGATGAGGTCTGCGCCGGTCCCTTGCAGCGGAGTATTGATCGCGGTGCGCTCGGCAAAGCCGCGCTGATTGGGATTGCGGCTTTCAATGTCGGGGATGGGCCGCAGGCGTCCGAACATGGTGCGCACGAATCCATCCCGGCGTGTTTGCTGGAGCGTTTTCTCGATAAAAACGCGCACGCCCTGGTAGCGGGAAAAATACCGCTCAATGTAGGCCTTTGCTTCGGCCTGCGGAATGCCCAACTGCGCGGCGAGGCCGAAGGCGGAGATTCCGTAGACGATGCCAAAGTTGACGGCTTTGGCGCGGCTGCGGGTTTCCTTGTCCATGTTGTCGACGGGGACGCCGAAGACTTCGCTGGCCGTGAGGGTGTGAATGTCGATGTTCTCAGCGTAGGCGCGAATGAGGAGCGGATCGCCGGTGAAATGCGCGAGGAGCCGCAGCTCGATCTGAGAGTAATCGGCCGAGAGCAGCTCAGTGCCGGGCGCGGCAATGAATGCGGCGCGAATCTCGCGGCCCAACTCGGTGCGCACGGGAATGTTTTGCAGGTTCGGATTGATCGAGGAGAGACGGCCGGTGGCCGTGGCGGCGGCCTGAAAGGTTGTATGCACGCGCGAATCGGCGTCGGCCAAGAGCGGCAGAGCATCGATGTAATTCGATTTGAGCTTGGAGAGATGGCGATATTCGAGGACGAGCTTGAGGTACTTCGTGCTTCTCGGAGAGGAACTCGAGCACGTCCACTGCGGTGGAGACGGACTTGGATTTGCCGCGAGCAGGCGGGGAGGGCAGGCCCAACTTTGTAAAGAGAACGACGCCGAGCTGCTTAGGCGAGTTGATGTTGAAGCGCTCGCCGGCCAACTCGAAGATTCGCTCGCCGACGCGGGTCAATTCCAAACTGAACTTGCTTGAAAGGCTGCTCAAAGCAGTTTTATCGATGCGGACGCCGGCTTTCTCCATGCGATAGAGCACGGGTGCGAGCGGGAGGTCGATATCGGCATAAACGCGGGAGACATCGGCTTTGTCGGCTTCCTGGCGCAGGGCGGGAACGAGCGCGTGAATGGATGCGGCAGCGGCGGGAAGGGAAGAAGGGGCCGGCTGGTTGTTGCGCGCGGCAACGTCGGCTAGAGATTGTGTTGAGTGGGTGGGGTTGAGCGCGTAGGAGAGAAGCTGCGTGTCGTCGACCGGGCCGCGCAATTGAACGCCCATGTCGCCGAGGACGTGCAGGGCGAGCTTCCAGTCGTGTATGCGCTTGGGGATGGAGGCGTCTTCAAGGAGGGCGCGGAGTTCGGGAGTGAGCGGCAAGCGGAGGGCGAGGGCAGGATCGGCGCAGACTCCGAAGGCGCAGTTGGACTTCTTCTCGGCAGCCTCAGCGAGGTCCAGCAGAGACTGAACTGCGGGCTGGTCGTCTTCCGATTCAGGCTCAGCGGGTTCCGCGGCATCGAGCGCGAGCGCGAAGCCATTGGAGCGCGCCGCGGCGAAGAAGGCGGCGATCTGCTCGGGCGAGGGGTTTTCGACCAGTTCTGTTGATGGGCCACCGGCCGCAGGAGCGAGGTCGCGCAGCATGGAAGTGAATTCGAGTTCGGTGAAGAGTGTGCGGCAGGCCTCGATGTCGGGTGGCTGAGTTTCCATTGCGGCCAGGTCGAGCGGCAGCGGCACGTGGGTGTCGATGGTGACGAGTTCCTTGGAGAGCAGAACGGTTTCGCGATTCTGCTCAAGGGATTCGCGGTACGTCTTGCGCTTGACTTCAGCAGCGCGGTCGAGCACAGCCTCGACGGTGCCGAACTCTTTGATGAGTTCGACGCTGCCCTTGTCGCCGATGCCGGGAGCGCCGGGGATGTTGTCGACTGAATCGCCACGGAGGGCCATGACGTCGACGACCTTGTCAGGAGGGACGCCGAGCACTTCAGTGACCTTATCGGGGTCGAGAATCAGGTTGTCCTTTTGCGGGTTGAGGATCTTCACGTGCGGCGTGACGAGCTGCATCATGTCCTTGTCGCCGGAGACGATGAAGACTTCGTAGTGCTGCTCGGCGGCTTCGCGAGCGAGCGTGCCGATCACGTCATCGGCCTCAAAGCCTTCAGCCTGGAGGATGGGAATGCGGAGGGCTTCAAGCGAGCGGCGGATATAGGGAATCTGGCGGCGAAGGTCTTCGGGCATGGCTTCGCGCTTGGCTTTGTATCCGTCGTAGCTCACGTCTTCAAAGCTCTGCGATCTTCGCGTTCCAGCGGCGCAGAGTAGCGATGGAGCGGGCGCGCTCGTCGCGGAAGACTTCGCCGCTGACGTCAAATACCGCGGCGAAGTATTTGGGAGAAAAGTCCTGGCGGAGCTTCTTGATCATGTTGACAAAGACGTAGGTGGCGGCGGTGGGCAGGCCGGAGCGCGTGGACATGGGCCGCGAGCGCTGCATGGCGTGATAGGCGCGGAAGATGAAGGACATCGCGTCGAGGAGGAAGACGGGCGGCCTGGGCGAATCGGGCATCGATAGTGAGGATAGCAGTGGACGGTGAACGGTGGACAGTGGACGGTGAAGAGTGAGGGAGTGAAAGAGTGAAGGAGTGAAAGATTTCGCGGATGTTCACTCTTTCAATTCTTTACTGAATCAGCATGCAGTCGCCGTAGCTGAAGAAGCGGTAGCGGGATTGGACGGCGTGGCGGTAGGCGGCGAGGATGCGGTCAAGACCGGAGCGGTCAGAACTTGCACGCTGGGAGCCCGCGAAGGCCGAGACCAGCATGAGCAGGCTCGATTGGGGCAGATGGAAGTTGGTGAGGAGCGCGTTGACGACGCGAAATTCGAAGCCGGGCGAGATGAAGATTTCGGTTGATCCGGAGTGAGGTTCTATTGGGCTTTCCCGGGCAGCGAGCGCGGCGGATTCGAGGGTGCGGACGACGGTGGTGCCGACGGCGACGATCCGCCTACGCTCCGCTACGGCGCGATGAATTGCGTCTGCAGCCCCGGCCGAAATGGAATAGCGCTCGCTGTGGAGGTGGACTTCGCTGACGCGCTCGACGCGCAGCGGGGCAAATGTGCCGAGGCCTACGTGGAGCGTGATGCGCGCAATTTCGATTCCTTTGGATGAAAGTTGTGCAAGGACATCCGGCGTGAAGTGCAGGCCGGCGGTGGGCGCGGCGACAGAGCCGCGTTCGCGCGCGAAAACGGTCTGGTAGCGGTCACGGTCGGCGTCGGCGTCGCCGCGATGGATGTAGGGCGGCAGCGGGACGTGGCCAATCTGGTCGAGCACTGCGAAGAAGTCGGCTTTCGGATCTTTGAGTGGCGCGAACTCGAGCAGACGCTCGCCGAATTGGCCGCGCTCGAGGACTTGGGCTTCAAGCGTGATGGCGCCGGTGGGACCGGGAAAGACGAGGCGCTCGCCGATGGCGACTTTGCGGCCGGGACGAACGAGCGCGCGCCAGCGGTTGTCACCAGCGGGTTCGGTGAGCATGACTTCAATGCGGCCGGTTGGCTTTTCACGATCCCGGACCAGCGTGCGATGCGCGTAGAGACGCGCGGGAATGACGCGGCTGTCGTTGAGGACGAGAAGGTCTCCGGGGCGCAAGTGCGTGCCGAGGTTGGCGAAACGGTCGTCGCGCAATGAGCCGGAAGCGCGGTCCATGACGAGCATGCGGCTCGAGCCGCGCTCGGCTGGAGGCTCTTGCGCGATGAGGTCTTCGGGCAGGTCGTAGTGGAAGTCGGAGATGGCGAGTTCTGTCATGGTAGGGTCTCCGCGTTCCTGCCGCGTGTGCGGGCGGGGACGCCCGCACGACCGCCGGCCGGGAGGTCGGCGGTACAAAGACGCAGGCCGGTCCTACAAAGAATCATGCAAATCATTGACCGGATTTCCCGAAGTGCGCGAGGGCGTGGAGGCGGGCACGTTCGATGGTTGCGGTAAGTTGATTGCGCTGCTCTTCAATTCCTTCCTCCGTGAGGTCTGAGGGAACGTGCGTCCAGCGCGACCAACTGACAGCGATGCGCGTGAACGGTATGGGAACGAGAAAGCGATCCCAGGAATGGAGCGACCAGGCGCTGTGCGGCTCTAGATGAAAAGCGCCGATGCGCGCGCCGGTGAGAGCGGCGAGCCGGACGGGGCCTGTCTTGGTGCGGAAGATCGGGCCGCGCGGGCCGTCGGCGGTGAAGATAGCTGGATGGCCGGATTCGATGACCTGCTTGAGGCCCAGGAGCGCCTCTTGTGCGCCGCGCGAGCTGGAGCCGCGGACGGTTTTGTATCCGAAGAGCCCGAGTGTGCGCGCGATGAGTTCGCCGTCGAAGCTCTGGCTGACGATGATGGTTGCGCCGGTTCGGCGGAAATAGAAAGTGCAAGGCAGAACGCATTGGTGCCAGAAGCAGAAGATCTCAGCGCCTGCGCCCTCGCCGAAGGGAAGGGGAGTTGCGCCGAGCTCGGCGATGGTTTCGAAGCGCCAGGTGCGGCCGACGATGGAAAGAAGCACCCATACGAGACGCGGAACCAAGGCCAGGACGAGGCGCTGGCGGAGGGAGAACGATTCGCTCCCCGGTCCCCAAGAGCGAGGGACCGGGGGCACCCTTTTTCTCGCCAGGACGGGCTTGTCTTCAGTGGTCACTTGCTCGATTCTACGGCGGGACGGGTTGCCTCAACTTGAAGCGGAATCTCGAGAGTTCCGAAGCGGCCGGTGATTGGATCGTAGAGGCCGACGCGCAAGTAGACGTCACCGGCGGGAAGGTCGAGAAGCTGGTGGAACGTGAGGCCGTTGCGGGCAGCAGAGTCCTTTGATGCCTGGTCGAGATGGAGGGGGAAATTATCGACGACCCAATTGAGGCGATTGCCGGCGCGATCATAGGCCACGGCGAGGGCGGCGAGGTGACCCTGCCACACGCCGGAAGAGCCTTGTATGAGTGCGATTGCACCGAGGCTCGCCGCATAGTCGATGGCATAACGCGCGACGGGGTTCTTGAGTTCGGCGTTGGCGCCGGCAATTTTTCCGGCTATCGGGGATTGATCGGCTGCGGCAACGCGCACGTCGAAGACGATCTGGCTGGCGGCGGGCACGCCACGCTGCATCGACTGGAGGAAGACCGACTTGCTGTCCTGCTTTGCGCCATCTTGCGAGAGCATGGTTGCGTCGGCATAGTAGCTTCGTCGATACGAGAGATCGGCCTTGCCGTGTGAGAGACGGACCTGGATGTTGCGCTCTGCGCCGTTGAAGTTGGTATTTGAAGGAACATAGGCGAGGGTGTAGAAGTTGGAGCCGTCGTTGAGTGCGTCGGCCATGGCCTCCTGCAAGCCATTCGAATCGTGAACGGCGCGGCCCCCGGTTTGTTGGGCGATCACATCGAGCGAAGTGTGCTCGGCGGCTAGCTGGTTTCCTGACCGCTGCGCATCGGCGCCGAATCTGCTGCCGCGGGAACCTCCCGGCGCCTTGGCATAATCGGTTTGCTGCGTGGAGCTGAACATGGGCTGAACGACGACTCCGCGGGCGTCGACCGGATAGACGGCGATGCGGGAGGCGACCAGCATGTCCGCGGTTTCCTTCAACTCCTCGTCAAAGCTTGCGAAGGGAATCGTGCTGGAGTTGCCGACGGGATCGATATAGGTTGCGAAGAACTGCACAGGAAACGATCCAGAGAACCACACCAGATTCTTGCGTCCGTTCACCGCGGCCAGGTAGCGCGAAAGCTGCTGCATGGCCTGGAGGGTCATATCGACGCGCATCCCGGTCTGCACGGCGTCTGCGCTGCTCATAAAGTTCTGAGCGTTGGCGACGTCCTGGGCGGATAAGTGGGCTGCGGCCATGTCATCCAAGCTCGTCTCGCTCGAGGAACGTCGCTTCGCCAGGGGCAAGCAGCGACGAGGGCGAGGTGGAGCTGGATTTCTCGAGCGCGGCGAGAAGGAGACCGGAATCGGTGGTGAAACCTTGCAGCAGGAGAAGTTTCTGGCCGAGCGCAAACACCGCGATGCGGCGTTCCGCCGGCAACTTCTTGAGGTACGAAATCATCTCGCGGCGAACATATTGCACATCGGAGGGCTGAGTATTGAGGCCGTCGAGGAGGAGGATGGTAACGGAATCGGTGACATTGGCGACAGGCAGGTTGGTAAAGGTGTTGGGGGGGAGCGCGGGCGGCGCGCCGATCGCGCTGGCGTTCGTTACGTCGCTGGCGAAGTGCGGGGCGAAATAGCGGATGGTTTGCTGGGCGCCATCCTCAGAGAGGGTGAAGTCGGATTGCTGAAGACCGGGGACGGTGTGGTCACCCTTTCTGACGACGACGTCGACGATGACGAGGCGGGAGCTGATTTTCAGGTCAGGCTGGTTGGTTTGGTCTTTGGATTGGGAGGTCGTCGTGGGGCTTTGAGACGGGGAGGGAGCAGAGGCAGTCAACATCACCGCGGCGGAGAGCAGAATTGGGACGAGCCTGCGCATAACCAAGCTCTCCAATCATACCTAAGGGAAGATGGCGGCGCGATTGGCTTTCTGCTAATTGCCGGATTTGGAAGAGTCTGGCCAGGTGGGGCTGATCAGTTGGATCGTCATCACGGGGCCGTCGGGATAGATGGGACCTTGTTCTCTGACAAAGGTCGGAGCCTGGCCGGTCACGGTCCAGATTTCGATATTGGGCGGCGCTTTACCGATGAGGGGCGCTACGAAGCCAGTGACTCCTCCGAGAACAATCTTAATCTCATAATGGATTGCCTTGCGAGAAGTGCCGACCAGAGAGTAGCTGTCGTCGCCAATTTTGGAGATGACGAGTTTGGCCACGAGCGGACTGGGTGTGGCTACAACCATGGAGACCGTTTTTGAAGATTCAGCGGGGCCCATGTTTTCCACGACAAGGGGAACCATTCCGTTGGCGAGGTCCGTCGGCAGCTGAACATGGCTGGACTTGAACTCCTCCTTGCCATCCTTTCCTGTGGTGCGAGTCATGAACTGGCCGGTGCGTGCGTCGACGAAGACTTCCATGGGGTGAGGAAAGAAAGGCCCCTTTTGAATATGGTGGTCGGAGATGAGCTGGAATGTGCGGTGTTGCGAGAAGACCGCCGTTTCCTCGTCTGTGGAGCCATCCTTGAAGGTGAAGGTCGTTTGCGAAGTGACTCGGTCACCATGGACGATCTGCGTACTGTCTCCAAAAGCGACGACCTGGCCGTCTGGCGAAAGCAGTTCGAGGAAGCCGTGATAGGTTCCTTGGAAATAGCGGACGATTGGCGGATCGGCATGAAGGCGCGGCTGGATGGCGCAGACCAACATGATGACGAGTATGGCGGGGAGAGAAGAGGTTCGCGGGCGTTGGCGAAAGGAGTTTTTCATTCGATGTTTGCCTTGGTGGCGATGAGTGACGATAGCATGTGCTCTCAACGTCAAGCTGAGCAATTCTGAACACCCGCCCCAGCGCAACTCGCGGGCGCGTTTCTTCAAGGTGAGATGGGGTCCGCGCGGGAGGAGTTGCAAAGAGACGGTGAACGGTGGACGGAGAGCAGCGACAGTGGCAGTGAACAGAACTAGCAGTAGCGGAGCCAGCGGAGGATTTCAGGGAGGGTGGCGCGCTTGCCGTACATGAGGATGCCGACGCGATAGAGGCGGGAGGCAACCCAGACGACGGCCCAGATGGAGAAGACCATGAGGGCGATGCGAGAGGGCGAGCTGGCCCCAGGGATAGGGAGCGGAGAGCATGCCGATGCGCGGAACCATGACGAGCGGCGCGGTAGGAGGGAAGAGGGAAGCGGCAACGACCCAGGGGGAGTTGGGATTGTTGAGCAGGAAGGGCAGAATTGCAAAGCTGGTCCAGGTGGGAATGACAGCGAGAGTGATGTACATCTGGAGGTCTTGCGCGGTTTCGCAGGTGGCGGCGAGGCCGGAGAAAAAGGCGCTGTAAAGGAAGAAGCCGAGGATGAAGTAGACGGGAAAGAGAACAGCTTCAAGGACGCTGAAGTGGATTTTCATCTGGCCGCTGAGTATAGGCGCGGCGAGAGCTGAGCCGGAGAGAAGAACGGCGGCGGCGATCCAGATGGCGATTTGGGTGAGGCCGACGGCGCCGACACCGAGGAGCTTGCCGGCGAGCAGATCTTCAGGGCGGGCGACAGCGAGCATGACTTCGAAGATGCGGGAGGATTTTTCTTCGATAACGGAGCGGGCCATGTCCATGCCGTAAAGAAGGATGGGCATGGTCATGAGAAAGGTCATCAACATGGAAGTGTAAAAGGGCGCCATGCCCTGGCTCTTGCCGGTTTTGCCGGTGGAGGAGACCTGGAGGGTTTCCAAAGGGACAGACTGGACGAGGGAGTGAACCTGGACGGAGGAGATGCCCTGCTGGGCGAGGCGGAGATTGAGGAAGGCGGCGTTGATGGCCTGGGTGAGCCGCGAGGTGTCGATTAAGTCTGCTGAAGATTGCGATTCGTACGTGACGCTGGGCGAGGCAGAGCCGGAGTTGGAGATGATGACGAGGCCGTCGAGAGATTTCGATTCGAGACGGGTCTGAAGGTCGGCGCGGTCCTGAGCGGTGAAGGGCGCGACGGTGTCAACGGTGTAATGGGCTTCCTTGTCAGAAAGGAGATCGGCGCGGATATCGTCGGCGAGGGAGGCGTTGTCAGCGGCGATGGCGATGTGGCGGCCGCCGGCGAGTTTGCGGCCGGTGAAACCGCTGACGCCGAAGAGAATGAGGATGATCGCAGGCACGAGAACGGTGGAGATGCGGAAGGCACGTCCACGAATCTGCTCGAGGTACTCGCGGCGGGCGACGAGGAGCATGTTACGCATTGGCGCTGCCTCCCACGGTCTGGATGAAGATTTCCTCGAGTGAAGGCTCGACGAGCTCAAAGCGGTAGATGGCGGCCATGGAGGCGGCGAGATGAAGGAGCTTTTGCGCGTCGCCGCCGGGCTTGAGCGCGATTTCGGCGTGGCCTGAGTAGTTGTTGGCCGAGGCGATTTCGTCGGATTTGAGGAAATCGGCGCTGCCCTCGAATTCGACAATGACCCGATTGCGCTCGTAGCGACTTTTGATTTCGCGCAGGTTGCCGCTCAGAACAGCCTCGCCGTTGTTGATGAGGCAGATGGAGTCGCAGAGTTTCTCGACCTGATCCATGCGGTGGGTGGAGAAGAGGATGGCTTTGCCCTGCGACTTGAGATCGAGGAGCGCATCCTGGAGGAGCGTGGTGTTGACGGGATCGAGGCCGCTGAAGGGCTCGTCCATGACGACGAGGCCGGGATCGTGGAGCAACGTGGCGATGAATTGAATTTTCTGCTGCATTCCCTTGGAGAGCTCCTGCGTCTTCTTGTCGAGCGAGCCAGAGATTTCCATACGGGAGGCCCAGTCGACAGCGCGCTTGCGGGAGGCTTCTTTGGTGAGGCCGTGCAGCTCCCCGAAGAAGACAAGCTGGTCGAGGACCTTCATTTTTTTATAGAGGCCGCGCTCTTCAGGCAGGTAGCCGACGCGGTCGAGGCTGCGGCGGTCAAAGGGTTTCTCAAAGAGGCTGATGTGGCCGGAATCGGGCATGGTGATGCCCATCATCATGCGGATTGAACTGGTTTTGCCGGCGCCATTGGGACCGAGCAGGCCGAACATCTGGCCGGCATCAATGGAGAGCGAGAGATTGCGAACGGCGACTTTGCTGTCGTAAGCCTTGGTGACCGAGGCGAGCTCAACAACCGGCATGAAGGCTCCCGCGGCGATGGTGGAGGATGGAATGCATGGTGGAGCGGACTGATGCTTCAGGAGAAGTGTAGCAAAGGCGGGTGAAAGACAGCGGAGTTAGCGGGGCTTGCAGAGCCGGGGAATAGCCGGCGGCAAATGCCGAGTGAAAGCAGAAAGATTGGGCTTCATTCCAATTTGCCTAGGATTTAACTGCTGGGAGCTTGCAGCTGCGCGGCGAGTTCTTTCATGGCAGTATTTTCGAGGATTACTTCGCCAGTCCTTCGACTGTGCAAAGCGATCTCCGCGGCGATTGAGCGGCCGAGAATCTCCTGATCAATGTTGCCGAACCGCCCAGGCACGAGCTTCCCCAACCAACCGGCCCATGCCGGAGTGTGAGCGTTGCCGGCGATGATGCCGGGTCGAAAGATGGCGAGACGGGCAAAACCGATGCTGCGCAGTGTGTCCTCCTTCATGCCCATGACGCGCGCGTATCGAATCCGGCTGTGGGTTGAGCTTCCGGCCGCGGAAAGCAGGCAAAATTGAGCGATCCCGGCGCCATGGCATCCACGCGCGAATGCACCAACGACGCCAAGCTCAAGTTGCCGCAATCCTTCTTCGCTCAAGCGCATCGATCCGGATCCGACGCCCACGCAGCTCACCGCACTCGCAGGTCCCTGGCTCAAAACTTCGCGGGCAAGCGTGGCGGTTCGCTCGGCAAAGTCTGCAGCGCCGGTATCGAGAACGACGTTGCGCACCCACGATCGCGCGGCAATGGGCTTCCTGGTGACCATCACCACTTCGCGGCATTCCCGAATTGCCAGCAGCTCGGTGACGGCTGCACCACCCACTTGCCCGGTACCACCGAGAATGACAGCGGCAAAATTCTGCTTCATCAATGGGACCTCTGCTTATGGATGTGGCAGCCCGGTTCACTCCAACAGGGGATCATACTGTCCCGATTCTAGTTTGAATCATTGAGGCATCGCCTCTCCAGCTGACGGCGCTTTCGGAATCAGGTGAGGGGAAGATTTGCGGGGCGAGTCGGGAAGGCGGCGGTATACTCGAAAAGCCTTCCATCCCCCAAGAAGGAAAGTCGAATCTGAAAGGTGATTCCCCATGGCAAGTTATCTGGTTCAAGCTTCGTACACGAGCGAAGCGCTGGCGTCGCTCATGAAGAACCCGGAAAACCGTACCGAGGTCGTGAAAAAGGTTGCGAAGAAGCTCGGCGGCAGGCTGAGCGCATCGTGGTTGTCGTTCGGTGAATACGATCTGGTGATGGTCGTGGAGATGCCCGACAACGTCAGCATGGCATCGTTTGCGATCGCCGCGGCTGCGGGCGGATCATTGAAGGCAGTAAAGACCACTCCGCTGATGAGCACCGACGATGCAATGTCTGCGGTGAAGAAGGCAACGACGTCGGGCTACAGACCGATAGGGGCCAAGAAATAAGCTCAGAGGTTTTCCGCGGTTGAGGGCGCCGGTTGCGCGGGCGGGCTGCGAGCAATGGGAGAATTGTGCGCGGCTTTCCCCTGGGGGCCAGGGCCGGCGCGGTTCTTTCGCCCGCTAACGCTGGCTCGCGATTTCGATCACTCCGGCTGACCCCGGGCTTGCGCTTGGGGCTAACAGATTGCGCCCGCTGAAGCGGGCTTATAAGGGGCCTGAACGCGCCACAATTCAAGCGATGTGATCCATGGGCCTCGTGGGCCACGCCCCATCCGCGCTTACTTGCTCGCCTGTGCCGTGCCGGACGAAGCGCTATCGGAGCGCGGCGTGATGGAGACGACGAGGTACTGGCGCTCCTTGTCCATGCCTGCGGCGCGAAGGATCAGCTTGTCTTTCTCGATGCGAAATTGTGCGATAGAGCCGATCTGCAGAATTTCCGGGTGTTTTTCGTCGCGCGGGCGGATGTGGTAGTCCACGGAATCCGTTTCGAGGACGTATTCCTGGCAGAGGACGTCCTGGGTGCGCGTGCTGCGGTCGTCGGTGCCGATAATTTCACCGAGCGCGGACGTGTCGCTTTTTTGCGCGGTGCCGCAGTGAACCGAGTTCATCTGCAGAAGTTTTGCGGTTTGATAGGGCGCGGGATCTTTCGCGTATGCGAGAGACACCACCGACAGTCCGAAAAGAACACAGAGCAAGCCTTTGGAATTCATGAAACCCCCCTGAGAGAAGAATTGGGAGAGCCGGAGATTCCCGCGGGAGGGAAAACCTGACTCTCATTTTTGAAGATCTGAGGGTGGGATGCGGGGGTAATTGAGAGGGGTTGTGCTTTGGATGTGTTGGAGACATGACGAAAGTCATGAGGGCAGAGGTCAGGCTGAGGGAAGTGCGGGCGAGGACGCCCGCACGACAGCCGGCGGGGACGCCGGCGCTACAAGAGAACAGAGGACAGAGGACAGGGTGCAGAATTCTTAGTTGGCAGGGCCGGCAAAGAGAATCAGGTTGCCGTCGGGGTCTTTGACGATAAAGGTCTTCGCTTGCCACGGCTCGTCCCTTAAGGTCTGAGCGAGAGGCACGTCTGCCGCCTGATATGCGAGAAAGAGTTGGTTGATATCGTCTGAGCTGGCCAGGGTGATGGAGGCGGATAGCAGGACTTCGCGCTGGCGGATGTCTTCCTGGAAGAAGGGCTCATCCATGTGGCGCAGGGTGAGCCGGGCGTTGTCGCGACTCACTTGCCCGTAAAACGGCGGATCGCCATAGACAAAATCGATGTTGAAGCCGAGTTTCAGGGTGAAGAAGTCGGTAGATGCTTTAAGGTCGCGAACGTACAGTTGAGCGGCCACCGAGGTGAGAATCGGCTGCGAAAAAGTGTTGGTCTGGGACATGGCTGTGCAAGCTCCAAGTTAGCGATGCTTACATAAGTCGGCGGCGGACGAGGTCGAGGGCGAACTGCGCGGACCACTCGCGAACGCGCTGGCGATCGCCGCGGAAGGTGCGGTCAATGGAGTCTGTGCCCTGCGCGTCAGAGACGGCAATGTAGACGAGGCCGACGGGTTTGGAATCGGTGGCGCCGGTGGGGCCGGCAATGCCGGTGACGCCGAGGCCGATGGTTGCGCCGGTGCGCGTGTCGGATGCCTTCGGCAAGGGCCTTAGCGACTTCAGCGGAGACAGCGCCGTACTTGGCGATGAGATCGGGCGGCACGTTGGCGAATGTGGTCTTGAGCGGGTCAGAGTAGACGACCGCGCCGCCGAGAAATGAGCGCGAAGCGCCGGGGACAGAGGTGATGCGCTGGGCGATGAGGCCGCCAGTGCAGCTTTCGGCGACGGCGAGCGTGGCCTGGCGAAGGCCGAGATAGTAAAGGACGATTTGCTCAAGAGTGTCGCCCTGCGAAGAGTAGAACCAGTCTTCGAGTGCATCTTCAATGCGTTCTGCGAGCTCGTCGACGCGCGCCTCGGCGGCTTCAGCGAAAGGCTTGGAGCAGATGAGAGTGATTTGCAGGTCGCCGGCGTGGGCGAGGAGCGTGGTTTCGACGTCGGTGTAGGTGGAGTAGATGGGAGCGAGGAGCTTGTCGGCCTGGGACTCGGGAATCATGGCGGCCTTGAGCGTGCGGACGGCGATGGAGCGCGGCGGGACGATGCCGCGGAGGCGGGGCAAGCATTCGGCGTCGAAGAGCGGACGTGCACTCGTGGGGCGGGCCGGGAAGGAGCATGACGAGCTTGCGATAGCCGGCGAAGGTGGCGTCGAGCCACTGGCCGGGCGCGCTGCCGTTGGGATTGGGGAGAACGGTTGCGCCCTCGAGGACGTCGGCCTGCTTGAGATTGTTTGGCGGCATGGAGATGCGCCAGGTGGCGGCGCGGGCGTGGAGGGCGGCGACCTGTGTGGCGTCGCGGCGGAGGGTGAGCGAGAGAGCTTCGGCGACGGCTTCGCGGGTGAGGTCGTCTTCAGTGGGGCCGAGGCCGCCCATGAGGATGAGAATGTCGACGCGGCCGAGAGCGGTGCTGATGGCAGTTGACGAGATCGTTGCGGCGATCGCCGACGATGGTTTTGAAGGCGACGATGACACCGAGGGCGTTGAGCTTTTCGGTGAGATAGAGGGAGTTGGTGTCCTGGCGGATGCGGGGTGAGCATCTCGGAGCCGACGGCGATGATTTCGAGTTTCATGAAAGCAGCTCTTAGCTATTAGCTTTTAGCCGTTAGCTTGTTTCGTGGGAGACTCACAGACTGTGCCGTTATGCCCTCATGGCCCCGCAAAACTCTGCTTTCGCAAGCCCGAAGCTAAAAGCTAAGAGCTAACGGCTCAGGGCTAAAAAAGGTTCAGGCCTTCGACTCCCAAGTCCACATCATAAACGGCTTCGTTGGTGGCGAGGATGGTGGTGCCGAGGGGCGAGAAGGCGACGCCGACCAGGTTGGGGGCGGAGAGGACGAGCGAGGCTTCGCCGTTGGGGGTGATGCGGACCAGGCCGTGGCGGCCATGGAGGCAGGCGGCGACGTAGACATCGCCCTCGCTGGAGATGGCAAGGCCCTGCGGACGGCCGAGGCCGCGATACCAGGCGCGCGTGTCGCCGTTGGGCTCGATGGCCCAGATGGCTTCGTTGGAGGAGAGCGAGGGAGCGGTGACGAAGAGCGTGCCGGCGGCGTTGACGGCGAGGTGATAGGCGGCGACGCTGGGCTTCAAGCGTGGCGTGAACGAAGATCTGGCGCTCGGTGTTGATTTTGAAGATGGTGCCGCTGCGATCGCCGACGAAGAGATTGCCTTCATGCGTCGAAGGCAGCGCCGGTGGCCACGCCCATGCCTTCGACGTAGACGCGTAAATTCGCCGGCGGCGTCGACGCGGTAGACGTTGCCCTCAGCGCGCGAGGTGACAAAGAGGTCGCCGTCGGGATTGAAGGCGAGGCCGGTGGCGTTGAGAATTCCGGTGACAAAGGGAGTGGCGCGGCCGTCGGGAGCTGACGCGGACGACGGAGACGGGCGTTTGCTTGCCGCGCGGGCCGGAGATGGTGGCGTAGACCATTCCGGAGCGGCTGACGGCGGGGCTGGTGACGGGATGCAGGCCGTCATTAAGCTGGCGGGCGACGCGGAGGCTGGCGGGGTTGGCGGCGCCGGCGGGCGTGCGGACTTCAATGAGGCCGGCGGAGGCCTGGGCGGGGACGCGGAAGGCGAGACGCGTGGGCCGGCTCATGAGGACGTGGGCGGGTTGGTTGTCGACGAGCGACGGAGGGGGGGCCGAAGCCGTTGGGGCCGAGAGAGACGCCGATCAACTCGACTTCGCCGTCGGGCAGAGCGGCGGAGGGAAGAACGTCGTCGATGCGAGGAATTTGGCCGACGGGAGGAGCGGGTTGAGGGGAGGAGCGTGCGGCATATCAAAACCAGATGCGCAACAGCGACGCTACTACCCAAAGCATACAGTCCGGCGGCCACGTCGTCGAAGACGATGCCCCAGCCGGCGGGGAGGCGCTCGAGACGGCGGACGGGGAATGGCTTGGTGATGTCGAAGAGGCGGAAGAGGACGAAGGCGATCAGGGCGTGACGCCAATCGATGGGGCAGAAGAGGAGGGCGATCCACTGGCCGGCGACTTCGTCGATGACGACGAAGCCGGGATCGTGTGCGGCCGGATTCGCGCTCGACGATGGTGGCGGCGGGGACACCGGCGGTGATCGCGAGCGCGATCCAGACCAAGAGGACAATCAGCATCGCATGCGGAAGCGGGTGGCGGAGCACTCCCACGGCGGCCCACAAAAGCACTGCGGCGATAGAGCCGTAGGTGCCGGGGCCGGGCTTGAGGTAGCCGACGCCGAAGAAGGTGGCGACTGTCCATGCCCAGGGCGTTTTCTTCGTGGTTTGGATTTGTTTCCTGGTCCAGGAGGGATCAGTGGGAGAGGGTTCAGTCGTTCATCCGAGTCTCCGCCGCGATTGTTGCCGAGACCGCCGAGGTCTTCGAGGACTTCGGGATCGAGGACGGGAGAGCTGATTTTGTAGACGCCCATGGCCCATTTGCCGAGATCGATTTTGCGGCAGCGGTCGCTGCAGAAGGGGAAGTCTTCGTCGGTGGGGCGGACGATCATTCCGCAGGTGGGGCAATGGAGGAGCTTGGCGGATTTTTTGCGTGAGGGCATCAGTGTTGCGATCCATTTCCATCGTAACTCGGAGCGGCTCGGATGGGGCGCGGAGGGTTTGTGCTATCCCGCCCTGTGCGGACAAGGACCCTATCGACTTAGCGCAGCGACAGGTCTCGCACGCGGCCGTCGAGCTACCCGCAATCGACGAAGACCTGCATGGGAGCCCGGCGAGACGCCGGCGCTACATTCCTTT
Source organism: uncultured Acidobacteriaceae bacterium (assembly GCA_963796785.1). Lineage (GTDB taxonomy): Bacteria > Acidobacteriota > Terriglobia > Terriglobales > Acidobacteriaceae > Telmatobacter. The sequence continues at coordinate 862,158 of CAWCMW010000002.1, forward strand.
GAGCAAAGTTTTCAGGCGCGCGAGGGCTTGCGTGCGGGCGGCGGTGTTGGAAGGGTTGGTATTGGTGGGATCTTCGCCGGCGCGCATGAAGCCGTGGCCTGCGCCATCGTAGATGACGGGGTCGTACTTTTTGCCGGCGGCGGCCATAGCGGTTTTGGCGTCGGGGACGGTGGAGGAGATGCGCGCGTCGCTGCCTGCGTAGAAGCCATAAACAGGAGCGGTGATGTTCTTCATCGCGTCGGCGGACGGCGGCGGCCCATAGAAGACGAAGGCGGCGGAGAGGTCTTTGCGGTTGGTGGCGAAGCGGAAAGATTGACCTCCACCCCAACAGAAGCCGATGACGGCGAGCTTGCCGTTGGCCGATGGGAATTTGAGCGCGTAGTCGGCGGTGGCATTGAGGTCAGCGGTGACGGTGCCGGGATCGAGGCCGGAGACGGCTTTGATGATCGACTGCTGGTCGGGGAATGCACTGGTGCCGCCGCCGTTGGGGCCGTCGCCCGAAAGCAGGTCGGGCGCGATGACGATGTAGCCCATGGCGGCGAAGTCATCGGCCATGAGAGCGCGCCCAGTCAGATAGACCGAAGATTTCGTGGATGAGAAGAACGACGGGCGCTTTGTGGCTAACTTCGGGATAGACGACAAAAGCGTCGACGGTGCGCGTGCTGGGGCCGGCACCGTATTTGACTTTTACCCATTCCTGATGGCGCGGGGATTTGTCGAGGATGGTTTTGGCCCAGTCCTGAGCGAGGGCGGGCGCGGTAACGAACACGGCGAGTGCGAGAACGGCTGCGATGAAGAGGAAGTGGCGCGAGAGGCGGGGAAGCGGGTTTTTCATGGCGGAAGGATAGCAGAAAGGCAAGGAGCGGGGGAGGGTGAAAGGACTCCCCGCCCAGGACGAGCCCGAGCGGGTCGCGTGGAACAAGGAGTCATTCTCAAGGCTCAAGGGGCTTCAGAGGGACCTGGGGAAGGATGGTGACCGGCTGGGCGAAGAGGATGGCAGTGCCTGAAAGCCCACCGTCGTTACTTTCCGCCAGGCATCCCAGGACGAGATATTCGTACGGATTGGAGGTCGTCACAAGGCTGCTGACGGGCACAACGGTCCCTACATTCTGCTTCGAAGACACATCCAGGTCCCCCCGAAAGGGTTCCGTCCACGATGAAGTGCTGCTGAGCACGAAATTGCAGGTCGCGGATTGATCGACGGTGGTCGATGCCAGACTCAGGCTCCCGCTCACCTTGTACGTTCCAGGATCTGTCAGAAGCATGGAGACGATTGGTGTGTAGGATGAAGACGCTTGGATATAGGCAATCGGGGCATACTCCTGAGATCGGGAAAACAGGACCGACGTATCTCCAGATGGCCCAGCGGGTCCTGCGGGTCCGGCGGGACCTGTTGGTCCAGGGTTGCCCATTAGTCCTTGGAGCCCCTGTGGACCTGGGGGTCCCGGAGCGCCTGCCGTCCCCGGCGCGCCGTTCGCTCCGGGAATACCCATCGGTCCCTGCGGCCCGACTGCGCCAAAGGTCATATTGAAATCGATGCTTTCGCAGCCATTAGGTGTAATCGTCACGTCGAATGTTCCGGGGACAACCACGGCCGGCAATTGGGCGACAATCTGCGCGTCGTTGGCCGAGACCAGGATGAGATTGTTTCCGTTAAACTTAACCACCGGCTCCCTCTTCGTTGGCTCAAAACCGGAGCCGGTGAGCGTGAGCTGGTTGGAGACATAGTTGATAGTGCCGCTCAAGATCACCGGAGCTTTTGGGGTATTCGCTCCGAACAGGCAGGGCGCAAAGAGCGCCAATGCCGCGATTGCAAACTTGCGTCGATTCATGGTTCCTCCTGGGCGGCCGTTGAGGCCGGTTGCGCCGATCAGCAGAACGTCCTTCGAGGCCAGCTGACCCGGCATTCCATCGCCTCTTTCAATCCGCCTTCACGCCCAAACGTACCGGAGTCTGATCGCGAAAGGTATGAGGCGGAGATGAGTTGCAGATGAGTTCTTGAAAAACGCGACTGCTATAATTGCGCGGAGATTCTGTCCTCTCTTCCTCCGCCATGACACCGCTGCGATTTGGAGAATTCGAGCTCAACGAGCAGACGTTTGAGCTGCGCAGGAATGGCGCGCCTGTCCGGATCCAGCAGCAGCCGGCGCGCGTGCTGGCGTTTCTCATGAATCATCGCGGGACGCTGGTGACGCGCGAGCAGATCCGGCTGGCCATCTGGGGCGAAGACACTTTTGTCGACTTCGAGCAGGGGTTGAACTTCTGCATCCGGCAGATACGGCTGGCGCTGAACGATCAGGCTGAAAGTCCAATTTATGTGGAGACGCTGCCGCGGCTGGGATACCGCTTTGTAGGCAAGCTGGAAATGGGCGGGAAGGGCGAGGCGAAGCCACCTGCGGACGAGAAACGATTGCGGATAGCGGTTGTTCCCGTGGAGGAGCTTTCAGGGAAGGAAGAAGACTACTTTGCGGCCGGGTTGACCGAGGACATGATCTCGGCGCTGTCGCGCATCGATCCTGCGCGGCTGAGGGTGACTTCAGTTCCAATGCTCGAGAGCGGGGATGGGATGGCGGATCATCTCGACCGGCTGAAGAGGGAGTTGAACCTGGACTACCTACTGCGCGGGTCCGTGAGGCGTTCGAGGGACAAGCTGCGCATCAGCGCGCAATTGCACGATCTTCGCGACCGAAGCGTACTTTGGTCGGAGACTTACGATCGCAAGGCGAGCGACTTGTTGGCGGTGCAGGAAGAGGTGACGCAGCGGGTGAGCGAAAGCCTGGCGGTGGAACTTTTCCCGAGCGTGACGGTGGGATCGCGGCGATACGCAAAGTCGTCGGCGGCATATGACGCATATCTGAAGGGGCGTTTTTTCTGGCACAAGATGACCTCGGAAGCGATCCGGCAGAGCATGGCGTATTTCAACGAGGCGCTGGCGCTCGATGCAGGCTTTGCGCCCGCGCATGCAGGGTTGGCAGACTGCTACGCGCAAATGGGAACAATTCGAGTGGCCCAAATGAAGCCGGTCGAGGCCCTGGAGAAGGCGCATTCTCACCTGCAGCGAGCCTTGGATCTGGATCAAACACTCGCAGAAGCGCACTGCACACTTGGACTGCTGAAGAGTTGGTATGACTTGGACTGGGACGGCGCCGAGCGGGAGTTCAGGATGGCTCTGGCGCTCGATCCGAGCCAGATCACAGCGCTTATCTGGCAATCGCTTTACCTGGCTGCGGTAGGGAGACATCAGGAGGCGATTGAGTCGGTGAAGCGCGCGCGCGAGGTTGAGCCGTTATCCGCCAGCGTCAATCTCTACCTGGGGATAGCCCATACTTTCGCCAGACAGTATGACCTTGCTCTTCGGCAGATTCACGAGAGCATCGAACTCGATCCCGGTTATTACAGGTCTTATATGTTTCTGGGCATCACCTTGAATGGGCTCGATCGATATGACGAGGCGATCACGGCCTTTCAAATGGCATTGTCCCTGGCGCCCGACGACCTTTCTTCATTTGCCTATCTGGGAGTGGCCAAGGCCGGCAAGGGCGACCGACGACGCGCGCTCGAAATAGCGAAGGTGGTGAAAGCCGCTGAGGACAGAACTGAGCCGGCGCTTCTCTTAGCGGCGATCTATGCCAAGCTCGGCCAGGCCGCTGAGATGTACGAATGCATAGAAAGAGCGATTGCGCTGAAGTCGGGCCCTATCTATCTTATTGCTCTCAGCGAAGAGTACTTCCCGCACCACTCCGATCCTCGCTTTCAGAGGATACTGTCGTCAATTGGACTGCAACGTCGCATGCGCAGCTAATCGGCCGGCGTAATGTTCTGGTTGAAACGGAAGAAATTGCTGGGGTCGTATTTCTTCTTGAGGGCGGCGAGGCGCGCGTAGTTGGCGCCGTAGGAAGCCTTGACTGCGGACTGCCCTTCTTCTCCCAAATAATTGACGTAGGCATCCGAAGCACCGAGGGCGGTGAGAGCTGCTGCAAACTCCTGCGCCCAGGTGATGCATTTCTCGGCCATCGATGGGTCGGTCCACGCGGGCATGATGTTGATGCTGTAGTGGACGCGCCGGAGGCCGAAGGCGGTTTGCTCGACTGGCACGCGGCTGGCTGCGCCGTGCATGTGCTCAAGGACTACTTGAGTTTGCTCGCTGGGCATGTGCTCTGTGTGATCGAGAATGACGCGGATGGCATCATCGGAGAGTTCGCGTAGGAAGGGGCATTTGAAGTAGTAGTGCGCGCCCGCGGGAGCTGTGAAATCGAGCATGGTTTGCAGCTCGGTGTATTTCTTTTCGCCGATCATGTCGGCGGCGGGTGGTGCGTCAAGATAGAACTGCTTGCACACGTCAGCGCGGCCGGCGTTCGATCCGCTATGGCAGAGAGCGACGGCCGCCATGGGATGACCGTGACCGGTGAGGAGCGCGGCGTAGGCGGTGAGTTCATCGGGCGCGTTGCCGGTGAGGTCTCGATACTGGCGCAAGCAGGTCGAAGGCAGCCGGACGCGGATATAAAACGATGCCGCCGTGGATGGAGGCGAGCTCGTGCAGGCGAAACTCGAGCGCGGTGACGATGCCGAAGTTGCCGCCGCCGCCGCGAATGGCCCAGAAGAGGTCTTCATTCTGTGTTGCGCTGACGGTGAGGTGATTGCCGTCGGCGCTTACGATGTCGGCGGAGACGACGTTGTCGCAACTGAGGCCGTGCTTGCCCATGAGCCAGCCAATGCCGCCACCGAGCGTGAGACCGCACACGCCAGTGGACGAGATGACGCCGCCGGTCGTGGCGAGCCCGAATTTTTCACCTTCGCGATCGAATTCCCCCCAAGTGGCGCCGCCCTGGGCGAGTGCGGTTTGCCGGCCGGGGTTGACCTGGACCTCGCGCATCAACGAGAGATCAATCATGATGACGCCGTCGGCGACGGACTTTCCGGCCACGCTATGGCCGCCGCCGCGCACCGAGGCCGCGAGGCCGTGTTCGCGGGCAAAACGAACGGCTTGAATGACATCGGCGATGCCGGTGGGGCGCACGATAACGGATGGCTTGCGGTCGATCATGCCATTCCAGACGCGACGCGCGGTGGCGTAGTCCGAGTCATCCGGGGTGAGGATCGGGCAGTTGAGGACGCGGCGGAGCCCGGCCAGTTGGTCAGTTGAGAGGGCTACTATCGGCTCTTTCATGTTGAAGAGAGTACCAAAGGGGCGGGGTTGGGCGAGATGAGTTCTGGATGAGTTAGGTGAGGCGCGGAACTCATCCGCAACTCATCTCCGGCTCATTGAGTCCGGGACGAGTGTGGGGCACACTCCTTTCATCACACGGCGCGAACGGGACGAGGCGCCGAGATGAGAAAAGGAGAAACACCATGAAACGCATCAAGACGCTCACTCTCGCGGTAACCATCCTGACATTGACGCTGGGAGCGTTCCCACGCCATGCGTCGGCAGCCGTTGACAATTTCCTCCATTTCCCGTATGCCGCTAAGAGTTCGTCGACCCAGTTGAGCCTGTCAACGGTAGCCGTCGTCCTGGCGTCGGTGCTGCTGCCGTAGGGCTGGAAGGCCCTCGCTTGCGAAACAACGCAGCTTTGTCGCGTCACCGTTTGAGCCGGTGCACTGGGAATGCTTGCCACGGCTGGCTCAAACGGCCCGTAACTTAACGAGACGCCGAACTGAGAAAAGGAGAATCACCATGAAGCGCATCAAGACACTCACACTCGCCGTAGCAATCCTGGCTCTCACGCTGGGAGCTTTTCCGAACCACGCATCGGCGAGAGTTCGGCGAAAACCATACAGCACTCCGTCGCCAACGACGAGCATTGACTACGTTGTTTCGATCCTGCTGTCGGTCCTGCTGCCGTAGGGCGGCAGAGTCCTCGCTAGCGAATCAACGCAACTCTGTCGCTCCACTGTTTGAGCCGGTGCACCGGGAATGCGTGCCACGGCTGGCTCAACGGCCCGTAACATCAACGGTTCTCTTGAGAGGAGAACCAATTTCATGCGCAACATGATGCTTGCAGCTTTGCTTCTGCTTACACCGTGCCTTGGATTCGGCGGTGTTATCCCGATTCTGACGGTGAACAGCGCCACGATCGATTACGGCACCAATCACGTCACCTTCAGCGGCGGGGGCTTCGAGCCTTTCAAGAAAGCGCCGACGGTGCTGTTCAACGGGGCGCCACTCGCGATTGACTCGTTCAGCAACACACAGATCGTGGCAACCTTGCCGGCGAACACGACGGCGGGAACCTACGCGATGATCGTTGCCAACAGCATCGGCGAGTTCAACGGTTTCGATTTGACCTATGGCGAGACCGGGCCGCAGGGTCCTGCTGGGCCTGCAGGGGCCAATGGGGCGCAAGGTCCGATGGGGCTCCCGGGACCGATGGGGCTGCCCGGGACGAATGGCGCGCCCGGACCGATGGGGCCGAATGGAGCCTCGGGGCCAGCGGGGCCGATGGGGGAGAGGGGGCCGGCAGGAGTTCCTGGGCCGGCGGGACCAATGGGGCAGACAGGACCGGCGGGAGTCCCAGGGCCAGCAGGGCCGACGGGGTTCACTGGAGCCCTTGGGCCTGCGGGACCAATGGGACAGACAGGGCCGGCGGGAGTCCCAGGGCCGGAGGGGATCATGGGAAATCCGGGGCCGCAGGGACCTACTGGCCCGGCGGGGCCGGCGGGAAGCGTGCTGTCCTTCGCGGTGGGCACCCAATCAGACCAGAGCGCAATTCCCGAAGGTTCATACGTGACTCTTAACACAATCGTTCTGCCCAATGCCGGAACGTATGTCATCGGGGGGCAACAAGGGTTCTACAACCGCGACACCAGCCAACCTGCGGCAGTATCCTGCTACGTTGTTGGGCCTGGCGGCACGTTGGGAATTATCGCGCCGTTTGTGACCTTTGCGACCCAGGCAAATGTCGAGCCCGGCTCGTCGCCTTTCTTTCCCTTCAACGGGTCCTACGTTGCTCTAGCAGCGATGACCACGATTCAGGTCAAATGCACCCAATCGGGATCAACGGAGTTTTACCCAGAGGGCGGCACGTTCACTGCGATTCAGGTGCAGTAAGCGCGCGAAGACCGCTCAATCATTAACCTCTTGACTGCATAACTCAACGGCGGACTCAGCGATGCGAAGGAGCCCGACAGGAAGCCTCTGTCGCTGAAGTCCTGAACTTTAACCGCTCGACCAACCGGCGCATTTCGCGCCGATCCCCAAGGAGGGACAACAATGAAAAGCAAATGGATGCTCACAATTGCAGCATCGATCATTGGGCTCGCACTCGCGTGCGTACCCAGCGCTCAAGCAGCCTGCGGAGGTGTCACACTGCCGCAGGCACATCCCAGTAGTTTTCAACTTCAGTCCGGGTCTGCTCGCCTGGTGCTGGCGTCGCTGGCCGACGAGGGTGGCGACGACTACCGCGGCAGCGCTTCGATCGTCGGCATGTGGCATGTGACCTTCACATCCCACGGCTCGGACTAGCGACTTACCCGAAGGCACGCCAGTGGATAACGCCCTCGTTGTCTGGCATGGCGACAACACCGAGATTATGAATTCGTATCGGCCCCCGCAGGATGGGGATTTCTGCATGGGCGTTTGGAAGCAAACGGGCAGATACACTTACAAGCTGAATCACTTCGCATGGTTCGGCAGCACATATGATCCGACAAACCCGCTGAGCTGGAGCGAAATCGGGCCCGCGCAGGGTCCCACTCGCTTCGTCGAGGAGATCACGCTTAGTCCGGATGGCGCCCACTACTCGGGCACCTTTACGCTGGACGCATACGACACGTCAGGCAATCCCGGAATCCATATCGTCGGCGTGCTCAGCGGAACTCGCATTACTATGGACACAACGGTGCCGGGTCTGCTCTAGGAACCGATAGAGTATCGCAGTTCATTTCTGGCGGGGCGGCGGGATAGAATTCCGCCGCCCTTTGCTTTTAGGAGCGGGCTCGGCGGCTTCGGTTTTTGATTTGCGCACTTTTGCGGGAGACTAATTTGCGGGCGCGAGGATCCGGGCGACCAGGTCGTAGTCGTGGGATTCGGTGATCCGGGCGCGGTAGAAACGGCCGGGTTCCAGTGCTTCAAGAGGCCCGAAGTCGTTGATGAAGACCTTGCCATCGATTTCGGGCGCGTGGAATTCGGTGCGGGCTTCCCAGAGGAGAGACGTTTCGGCGCTGGGGCCTTCGGCGAGGAGGGTGAGCTCGCGGCCGATCCAATTCTTCTTAGCGCGACGGGAGATGGATTGCTGCAGCTTCATGAGGCGGCGTCGACGCGACTCGATGGTTCGATGAGGGACCTGGGCGTCGAGTGCGTATGCAGCCGACCCTTCTTCATGCGAGTAGTTGAAGACGCCGAGCCAGTCGAAGCTGGCCTCTTTGATGAATTCCTCCAAAACTTCAAAGTCCGAGGAGGACTCGCCGGGGAATCCGACGATGAAGCTGGTGCGAAGGGCGATGCCGGGAACTGCGGCGCGGACCTTAGAGAGAGTCTTTAAGAAAATATCTGCGCCGGCGCCGCGCTTCATGCGTTTGAGGACATCGGGCGCGGCGTGCTGGAGCGGCAGGTCGAGATATTTGCAGATGTTGTCGTGATTCGCGATCGTTTCAAGCAGCTTGCCGGTGATGCGATTGGGATAGGCGTAGAGGAAGCGGAGCCACTTGAGGTTCGGAATACGGGCGAGCGTGTCGAGGAGAGTGGCGAGGCCGTCGCGCAGGCCGAAGTCTTCGCCGTAGCAGGTGGTGTCCTGGCCGATGAGAGTGATTTCGCGGACGCCGCGGGCGACGAGCTGCTCGGCTTCGGCAACGACGGATTCAAAGCGGCGGGAACGGAATTTGCCGCGGAGGTTGGGGATGACGCAGAAGGTGCAAGGGTGGTCGCAGCCCTCGGCAATTTTGATGTAGGCCGAGGCGCGGGGCGTGGAGAGAAGACGGGGGGTTGTTTCGTCGTAGAGGTAGGTGGGCAGCGTGGACGAAGCGCCCGCCCATGCGTCGCGGAGGAAGCGGCCGGAACGCTCGCGGGCGTCGCCTTCGGGACGGGCTTTGTGCGTGCCGGATTGGGATTCTTTGCCGGAGCGGATCTCGGCGTGCGTGCTGGTGAGGATCGTGAAGGGCGTGGAGGCGGATTGTGCGGGCGAGGACGCCCGCACGACAGCCGGCGAAGACGCCGGCGTTACAAGGGGATCGAGATGGGTGGGGCTGAGGCCGGCGGCTTCGAGGATTGACTCTAGCTCGCCGGTGCCGACGACGGCGTCGACTTCAGGAATGTTCTTCTGGATTTCGTCGCGATAGCGTTCGACGAGGCAGCCGGCGACGATGAGTTTTTTTGCGCGGCCCGCGGTTTTGTGGCGGGCCATCTCAAGGATGGTCGAGACCGATTCCTGCTTGGCGGTGTCAATGAAAGAACAGGTGTTGACGACGAGGATATCTGCGTCTTCGGGGCGGGCGGTGAGGCGCGCGCCGGCGCGGTCGAGCAGACCCATCATGACCTCGGAGTCGACGAGGTTTTTGGGGCAGCCGAGAGAGACGAAGCCGACCCGGGGCCCCCGGGGGGCGGTCTTTGCTTCCTGGGGTGGGGCGGTGGGGGAAGGTTTGGGCACAGCTCTATTCTACGTGGACGGTGGAAAGTGCACGAGTGAAGAAGTGAAGGAGTGAAGGAGTAAAGGCCTAACTGTCTTTGCGATAGAGGAGGTCGCGCATAGCGCGGCGGCGTGCGGCATTGACTTCGACTGCGGCGCGGCGCTCAACGTAGTCGGTGGAGGGGATTTGCGGCTCGGGCGATTCTTCTGGTTCGCTACAGGAGGGGCAGCGATTGGCAAAGCCGGGCTTGCCGGGGTGGAGCTCGAACTCCTCGTGACAGATGACGCAGGTTTTGATTGGGAAGGACATTGGGAAATATGTTACCCAATGTTGGCTGTGGAAATCTGCTAAGAGTTCGCAGTTCTTCGTTCGTGGTTCAAAGGGGCGGATGGAGGTTCGAGGAATCCCCGGTCCCCAAAAGCGAGGGACCGGGGGCACCCAACTTCATGGCGAGTTGAAAGAGGCAGACTGATGTTCGTGCTATCCCACCCTAAACGCAAAGAGCGCGTTTAGGATGGGGCACCCAACTTTTGTGATGCGTTGAAACGTGCGGATCAAGGTTGGTGGTATCCCAGGTCTCAAAATCGAGACCTGGGGCACCCATTTTTTGTGGTGGATGATGCGTGCGAAAAGCAGATGCAGATCCCTGGACGCTAGTTGGCGAGGACGGCGCGGTAACGGACTTTGCCTTTCTTGACTTTATCGATGGCCTCGTTGGCCTTCGCCATGGGGAAGTTCTCGGTGACAGCTTTGACTCCGTGGCGGGCAGCAACGTCGAGCATTTCGCGCAGTTGGAAAGGGCTGCCGATGGGGCTGCCGCCGATGGTCCGCATTCCGGAGACGAGCGGGAAGGTGTGAACGGAGACGGGCGATGGCGGAACGCCGACGAACCAGAGAGATCCATTCGGGCGCAGAGCCTGGATATATGCGCTCCAATCCTGATCGGCGTTGACGGTGCTGAGGATGAAGTCGAGAGAGCCGGCGACTTCCTTCATGGATTTGGATTCGCGACTGTGGACAAAATGATGCGCGCCCAGGGCGCGGGCTTCCTCTTCCTTGGCCACGGTGGTGGAGAAGGCGGTGACGTGCGCACCGAAGACGCGGGCAAACTGAATGGCGAGGTGGCCTAGGCCGCCAATGCCGACGATGCCGACACGGGTGGAAGGATTGACGCCAAAGACGCGCATGGGGTTGTAGACAGTGATGCCGCCGCCGAGCAGCGGAGCGGTCTGTTCGCTAGCCAGAGCGTCGGGGATGGGAACGACAAAGCGGGCGTTGGCGCGGATCCGGTCAGCGTAGCCGCCGTGGCGATGGACGCAAGTGCCTTCAGAGGCGGCACAGAGATTCTCCTGGCCGCGCATGCACCACTCGCACTGTCCGCAGGAGTTGGATTGCCAGCCGAGGCCGACGCGCTGGCCGACCTCAAGCGTGCGGACCTCGCTGCCGAGAGCGGCGACGGTTCCGATGATCTCGTGACCGGGGATGAAGGGATACTGGCTGATGCCCCAGTCATTGGCAATGAGATGCAGATCGCTGTGGCAGATGCCGCAGTGGGTGATGGCGATTTCAACCTCGTACGCTCCGAGCTTACCTGGATCGTAGCGGAGAGGAAGCAGCTCCGACCCCGCCGCATGAGCCGCAAGTCCCTGAATTTGAGCCATCATTTGCCCCCGAAGCCTCAACAGAATATGCAATCGGCCGGCACAATCCCCAAAAAGCGCCGGTCGAAGTAAGGTGAATCGATATCGCGTTCAGTCTAGTTTAAACCGCCGGGCTGGATGTTGAGATTAAGAATCCAAAAGCCGGTGAGGACGCCACCGGCGGGGGCTTCTCCGACGAGCTCGGCGGATTCGCCGTTCAGTCCGGCATCTTGCGCATTGCGGAGAGGCTCAAGGGCATTGGCGACGGAGAGTGGGATGCTGGTGAAGGTTTGACCGTGGATTTCGGCCTGTGTTTCAGGCGCGAGAAGGCTGACATAAACGCGATCGGCGGCGTGCTGACCGCGGGCCTCTGCAAGCACGGCGGCAAGACTGGGAGTGGAAGAGGATAGACGAGGCTGAAGCAAAGTGCGGTCGAGCGTGGATGCGTCAGAAACGAGAAGGCGGAGGTTGCCGTTGGCGAGACGCGGCGGCAATTTGAAGGCGATGCGGACGTTGCGCTCCGGCTGATGCGAAGGGCGGAGGGTGGCTTCGACAGTGATCGTGTCGCCGGCGTGAGCGATGTCAGTGGAAGCGATGCGCGCCTGATCGAGCGCGACGTCGACTGGGCGGGGAATGGCCTGGACGTGGAGATCGATGGAACGAACAACGCCCTGGCGCGCGCCATTCGAATAGAGGCGAGTGAACTGGCCACCTGCGAGAAGAGCCGCCATCATGGGCGCTGGGGCTGGCTGGCCGGACGGGGCCCATAGATCGAGCGGGACGGATGGAAGACCTGTGATATCGACGTTGCCGGTTACGTGGTAGCTGAGGGCTTCGGAGCCCTGGTTCGATTCGATGAGCGCATCGTAGAGAACAACCTGGACAGCGGTCGGGGTGAGGGACGGCAGATCCAGGACATCAACGTTGACGTTGCGCGGACCTTCTGGGGAATCGATCGCGACGTGGACGGGGATCATGTGGGCTTCAGCGCCGAGGACGCCGCGAATCGCCGACTCGCGATCCTGCGTAAATGCGCCGATGGTGACGCCGGTGTTGATGATCTTGAAAGAATTCAGCGGAGAGGCGAGGGTGGCGACGACATCGGCAGTCGTCATGGGTAGAGAGACCGGTCCCGCGCCGAGGACGGGATGGCCGCAGGCGAGAAGCTGCTTCGGATCGATCCAGGTGACGGTGCAGGTGGCGGCGACTTCAAGATCGCCACGAATGAGCTGCATGCTGACGGCGGAGCCGGGAACGAGCGCGGGATGAGCGGAGGAATCGGAGCTGGGGCTTGACGAAGAAGATGACGGCGATACCGAAGCTGAGGACATTCCGCCGGACGACATTCCGCTAGAAGAGCCGCCTGCGGCGACGGGCTCAAGCGAGGTTCCGGCGGTTTGTTTTTGCCAGAAACGAATGGCGTCAGGAAGGAATCCGCTCATGACGAGTGGAGTGTCCAAAGGCTGGAACGTCATGGAGCCAGGGGTGAGCGGATTCTGATTTTCTGCCAGGTCGCTAGCGTCAAGCGATGGATTCGGAGCGGCAGAGGCGGCTTGCGCGTCGATTTTCACGTCTGGCACTGTGAGATCGCGGACGGGAATGTCGCGGACTTCGAGCATTTGCTCGATGGGCGTGATGCCGGCGATGGGTTCTTTGGTGAATTGGCCGATGCGGTACGAGAGCGAGCCGGCGAGCTTTCCGTCAATGTAGACGGGGCTGCCGCTCATGCCTTCGACGACGCCGGTGTACTCAGGTTTGTCGCCATGAAGCCGAGCGAGGATGAGGTCCTGGCCGGGGCCGCGCACACCGCGCAGGACGCCAAGGATCTCGACTTGCATGGGTTCGGGCGTAGAGCCCTGAAAGACGGTCCAGGCGGTTCCGGTCATTCCGGGGCGAATCTGGCTTAGGGGAAAGAAGCCGGGGTTGGCTGGCGGACCGCCGGGGGGTTGCGATGAGGCGGATAAAGAAGTTGCGGGGCTATTCGGCGATTGCGCCGGCAACAAGGCGGGCGAAGTAGCAGCCAGCGCCATAGCGGCGAGGAGGGCGAAGGCAGGGAAGGCGTTGGTTCCCTTCGAGTGGGTTTCCACGTCTATTAGAGTACGGCAAAAAGGCAGGGACCGAGAGAACAAGGGGCCAAGGGACCAAGGGAGCGAAAACACAGGAGTACGGGAGCAAGGCCGGGATCGAGATCGCGTATGCTGGGGAACACACGAGGTTGAGATGATCAAGACTCGAAAGTTCGGGGCACATTCGAAGGCACGAGGGATTGGCGGGTTTTTGCTGGCGGTTTTGCTGTCGGCGACAGTGGTGCAGGGACGCGCTCAATACCAGAGCCAGCAGCCGGCGGCGCAACAACCGGCGGCACAGCAGCCAGACCAGCAAGCGCCGGAGGCGGGAGGCCCGAGCGGGGACAACGGGCCAATGGCTCTGCCGAAGAAGCCGGACAACTCCGAGAACGCACCACCGCCGGCGCCGGCGCGGCCGGAGTTCAAGAATCCTGAAAACACTCCGAGTATGAGCCTACGCGTCGAAGTCCCGGAAGTGACCGTCGACGTAGGCGTGCTGCTCGAAAAGACGCACCAGTTCGTACCTGGACTGAAGCCTTCCAACTTCCGCGTGTATGAGGATGGGGTGGAGCAGAAGGTGGAGGGATTCAAGCGGACCGAGGCGCCGATCACGGTGCTGATCCTGATGGAGTACGCGGCGCGCAGCTATTTTTTCAGAGTGGATGCGTTGAATTCGGCGTGGGCGTTTACTGAGCAACTGCGGCCGCAGGATTATGTGGCCATGATGACCTTTGACCTGAATAGCCATATAGTGAGCGATTTTACGCAGGACAAAAAACAGATCATGGAAGGAATTAACCAACTGGCGCAAGGAGTGTACATGCCGGCGGCGTTCCAGGAGACGGACATCTTCGATGCGCTGAACGAGGGGCTGGACCGGTTATCGCGGGTCGAGGGCCAGAAGTACATTCTGCTGGTTGCTTCCGGTATCGATACGATGTCGAAACTGGACCTGGACCAGATTCTGAAGCGGGTGAAGGAGTCCCACGACACAACGATCTTTACGATTTCGACGGGCGGGTTCATCGAGACCATGCGCGGAGAGAGCATCACCTACTTGCAGGCCGAGAATCAGATGAGAACCTTTTCTCAGTTGACGGGGGGCATGCACTTCGAGCCACGGTTTGTGGGCGAGCTGCCTGACGACATGAAGGCGATCAACGAAAACATCCGCGCCAAATACGAATTGGTGTATCACCCGACGAACGCGAAGCAGGATGGGTCCTGGCGCAAAATTCACGTGGAACTGGTGGACGATGAAGGCCAGCCGCTACGCATGCAGGATGAGAAGCACAAGCCGCTGAAGTTCGACGTGATTGCACGGGACGGATACCGCGCGCGGCAGGAAGTGGAGTAATAAAGACAGGGATTAGGGAACAGGGAACAGGGAATAGGGAAGGCAGAAGCAAGGACAGAGAAAAGTCTCAATGCAAGGGCTCGCCCGAATCGGCGGGCCCTTTTGTTTCGATCCATACTGAAACTTTTTTCATTGTGGGACGCGGGCGGGAGCAGTGTGACTCCTGTCACCCGGGCGCAAAGCTACGAGCCCATAAGATGAGCACCGTGAGGTACGCAGCGAGCGCGGACGCGATTCATTTGCGGATGCGCGAGATGCGGACCGCACAAATTCTTGACCCTGGAGACTGGAATGGGATTTGTTCCTATTATGTGGGCTGTATGGGGTGTGTCGTTCGTCTTTATGGCTGGGGTAACCATTTTTGCAGCGAGAGTGGGACGGAATGAGGAGGCGCAGATTTTTCTGGCTGATTCGTCGAACCGAGTGAAGTCCGATCAGGATGCCATTCTGGAGCGGGTAAACAAGATTCGCCCGGTGAAGAAGATCGCATTGGTGCTTGTGGGAGTGATGACTTTGGTCGTGGTCGGGTACTACCTTTTCGATATCTTTCATCAGTTCTGAAGTTAGAGATCGAGTCGTTGCCGGGATATGATCGCAGGCGCGCGCTCGCCGTTGCGATAGCGATCGAGGGCGTGCGAGACCGAAGAGGCCCCGCACGCCGTGAAATGCGCCTGCTCTAGTTGATAAGGTGAAGCTGGAGCAGAATATCGCGGACGTAGTATGCAAGGACGACGACGGTCATACCGACGACGAGCCAACGGGCGATGCGTACCATGGGCTCGACCTTGGCTACTTTGGAAGCGATGGCTGCCTGCTCCGCCTGCTCATGCGAAAACGAATCGTCGAGGAAGATCTGGTCCTCTTCATTTTTTGTCAGGCTGGAGCGATAGATATACAGGGCAGCCATGAATACGACGAATGCCGACCAGACGGTCCACATCACCGGTGCGAACATACTCCACCTCCGAACGAATTCCGGTCCCAGAAACTGCGGGGTCGTAGGGAATTGCGGTCTCGCGGCCAGAGGGGCCCTTACGGTTGATCATCATAGCTCCGATTGGGTAGGAAAGCGAACCAATTTGATGAGTGGTTGCGGAAAAGGGTGTTTTGGGGTGCGGAGGATTCAACTGCGTCCATGTGGAAGGCGGTGCATCTAATGGGATGTGTACCGAAGGTGGGGCTTGTGCAAGGTTTCGCCGACGGGTACAGTACGAAGAGAACTTAAGTTCGTCGAGGGAGAGTCTATGGCCACGACAACAGTAGCACCAGCCGAGGAAACCGTTAAGAAAGCGCCACTTATGTTGACACCGCAGGCGATAGCCAAGGTGCGCGAGATCATGGCGACCCAAGACCCGCTTCCGGCCGGGCTGCGCATTGGCGTGGTCGGCGGAGGCTGCTCGGGGTTCCAGTATTCGATGGCTTTTGAGAACCAGGGCGGGATGATGGACAAAGTCTTCAATTTCGAAGACTTAAAGGTATTCGTGGACGCGACCTCGCTGATGTACCTGAATGGCTGCACGGTGGATTACGTGGAGTCGCTGGAAGCGGCGGGATTCAAGTTTGACAACCCCCAGGTGAAGTCGACCTGCGGATGCGGATCGTCGTTCCAGGCGTGAAGGGCAGGGAACAAGGGACCAAGTAAACAAGGGACCAAGAAGACAAAGGCTCGCCCGAAGAGGGCGGGCCTTTTGTGCGCAGGGCGGTACAGTGAGAAAAGGCTACTGCGGGGTGGTTTCCGGAGGCATGGACCCACTGCCTTGACCGTTCCCGCCACCACTCTGGCCTCCGCCAACGCCTTGGCCTCCGCCGCCGCTCTGGCCTCCGCCGCCGCTCTGGCCTCCGCCAACGCCTTGACCGCCTGATTGGCCGCTGCCCTGCTGGCCACCCAACCCGGTGCTGCCGCCGGGTATGGCTGGCCGGTCGGAGAGCGGGTCGTACGTGAATTCCCACTCGTTGTAGTGGTTTTTCTTCTTGTAAACCAGAATGGACTGCTTGGAGCTTGCCGGCTCGAAGCCAATGATGCCCGCGCCGCCGAAGGTTGGGGCGTTGGAGCCGGAGGTTGAGTCTGTGGATGAAGCGCCGCCGGTGGACGTGCCGCCTGTTGATCCTCCTCCGGAGGAACCGCCCGTGGCGTCGGTTGTGCCGGATCCGCTTGTCGGGGAAGGTTGATCGCTGGTGGTGTCGGGCGGGGTTGAGCCGAGCGTGAAGCCGCTACCGGGGCCGCCGCCGGTAGTGCCCGCGCCACCTGGCAAGCCGCCAGTACCTCCGGGGCCGATGCCGGCGAGAGTGGACGCATTGCCAGCGAGGGGTTGACCGAAGAAGCCCATGGCGGTGGGAGTTTTGTTCTGGCCGAAGGCGATGGGCTTCCAGTCATTCTGGCCGGTCATGGGATCGATGTATTTCTTGCGCAGGAAGTGAATGTCGTTGGTGTTGACGAGAGCCTCAACGTTAGGTGGATATGCGTGGAATTTGCGGTAGTAGAGCTGGATGGCGCGGCGGTATTGCATTCCGCGATGAAAGGTTTCCAGGTCGCGGTCGCGCTGAATGGAGCGGGCCATGTTGGGCACGGCGACAGCCAGAGAGATTACAAGGAGTGCTATGAGGAAGATGGCGATGAGCATCACGTAGCCCTGCTCGGAGGCGGGAATGGCTTTCATAGAGCAACATGCGGCGTGCGGTGGTACAGGGCGAAAGGCAGAAGCAGGTCCTTCGGCTCCGCTGAAAGACGCTTCGCTCAGGATGACATCGCGCGGCGGTGTGAGCGCAGCCTTCGGGGCGGGGTTTGGATTCGCGCTAACCCCGGTCCCCAAGTGCGAGGGACCGGGGGCACCCGGAGAAGAATGAAGCGTGCGGCGAATTGGAGAAGCGGGGATCATGGAGATTCGGAGTCTTGAAGTATCTACAGTCATTGCGATGAAATCTGGATCGTTTGGGTGTTGTTGTAGGCCAGGTCGGTGACTTCAACATTGAGGGGGCGAATGACGCCGATCTTGTAGCGATGGTCGACGATGTCGCCGGTTCTAGCCATGAAGATGTCATCACCACGCATGAAGAATGCCTTGAGCTGCTTATGTTCATCCTGAGAGTAGCCGAAATAGCGGAGATCGATGGACGGAGGCTTGGGCGGCGGCGGCGGTGACGGTGGAGTGTTGACCTGAGGAGTGTTCCGTCCTGTCTTGATTGGGACGGGAATGGGGATAGGGACGGATTCGGCGGAGAAGATGTTGCGGCCTGAGCCGGAGTACTCGACATCTTCGCTCTGGGCCAGCTTGTCGAAATGCAATGAGGGATCGATTCCGGCATTCGAGATCCGCTGTGCTTCGTTGCCCGCAGCGCGTGATGGTGCAGACGGGGTTCCGGACGGGGCGGGAGGATTCTGCAGCGCGGAAGCGGACGGAGCAGAGCCAGAGTCGGACGGCGAAGAGGACCCGAAGAACAAGTGAAAGACCCAGACGCCGCAAATCACCAGGACGACGCCGAGGACGCTGGCAAGAATGACCTGGCGCTTGTTTTCAGTGCCGAGAGCGAGAGCCATGGCTATTCGCCCTCCTTGCCCGGGAGGGATGCAGCCGGAGATTCGGCGCCGGTGGATGGAGCCATGGGCAGACCGCTGGCTTTAGCGTCAGCGGGACGCAGCCATGTGGAGACGCGAAGACGAAGATTGACCAGGCCGCCCTGCTGTCCGGTGAGCGACATGGCGCGAATGATGAAGAAGATCTGATCGCGCTCCAGCGAGTTAATGAAACGCATGATGGAGGGATAGTCGCCGCTGATGCCGGCGTCCATCGAAATCTCAGTGAGCTCGACGCCGGGTTTCTCCTGCGCGTATCCGACGCGTGAGAGGCGAACGCCGGATTTGACCGCCAACTGGCCGATGCGGGTGGAGACAACGGAGTAATCGGATGGGATGCGTTTTTTATAGAAGGAGTCAATCTGCTGGCGCGTCTTGTCGACCCGCTGGTCGAGGCCGTGGAGAGGGGCGGTCTGAATTTCGAGAGCCTTCAATTGGGTTTGCTTGCCGGCGAGGACTTCGCTGGAGTGGCTGTTCATCGCGGCCCAATCGAATCCGAGTCGAACGGCAAGGAAGATCGCGAGGACAAGCAGAACCGCGAAGCCGACGAAGTGCCAGGTGAGGGGCGATGTCAGCCTTTCGCGGAAGGTTGATGGAGTTCCGTTCGCGCTCATTGCGGGCCTCCGTTCCTGGGCCCCATGTAGGGTGGGCGGCCGTTGCCTTGAGGGATTGCGGGATTCCGGCGCAAATGTTTGGGGTTGGGGTAGCCGGGGGGAATGGACGAGGAGGACTGGTGCTCTCGCCTAGCGACAGCTCGCTCAGAGTTGGCTCGCTCTTCATCTAATGTGGGCGGGTTGTATTCAGCGAGGAGATCGAAGTCGAAACGATTTGAGATGCTGATTGGCTCCTGGCGCTGCAAAGGATTGTTGCTGGACTCGGCGTTCTCGCCAACGATGCGGGGCTGAAGGAATCGCCGGGATTGCTCGAGGTTGGCGACGAGATCGTCTGCTTTGTCGCGAGGACCGACGACCCTTACATGAACCGTGATGTGTCCGTCAGGGGCGCGGACGGGCTCGATGGAGGTGACTTGCACTCCGGCGGGAAGAACGCGCTCCATGGCTTCCATGGCGAGGGTCCAGGAGAAAGCCTTTTCGTCGAAGAGCTGGTTAAGAGCCTCAGCCTGCGTGAGCACGCGGGCGTTCTCTGGGCGGTGCATCATATTGACGGCTGCGGAGCGCTCGTACTGAACGCGGGCGATCCGGCCGTCGAGCGAGTGCTCAAGAGCGCGGGCCGCCTCGGCCTGGCGGTCAAAGAGATGAAGGCCCAAAAAGAAGAGAAGACAGAGCACGGCGAGCGCGGCCATGGCGATGCGCAGGCGCTTGAGCGCGGGGCCTATGTTGGCGTAGGGGCGAGAAGCGAGATTGAGAGTAATGCGCATTGGTCTAACTCGCTCCGGCCAGCGCGCCCGTGACGCCGGCAAAACAGGCTTGAGGAAGTGCGGTCATGGCGCCTTCGTCGGGGCGCGATGCCCATTCGACGACGGAGAGCTCGGGATCGCCGATGGAGGCCGCGAATTCTGCGGGGTCCTGAACTCCCGCGTAGTGCAGCGTGCGGGGGCGCGAGCCGAGCTTGTCTTCAAAGTAGGCGGAGGCGACAGCGATGCTGCGCTGAATTTCAGCGACGCGATGCGCGGAATCCTGAGGAAGGTCCAGGGTGCGATAGAGGAGCAGTTCCTGGCCGGTGGCGATGGTGGTGGTGATGGCATGCGCGCTGAGGTTGGCGGCCATGACAGCTTCAATGGATTCGAAGGACTCAAGCGCGGCGAGGGAAGAGGAGAGAACGGCGCCAGGCTCGTAACCAGCAGCGCGAATTGCAGCCTCGTATTCGGCGAGAATTGGGCCGGGGACGACAGCGGCGAGAACCTTCCATTCGGACTCGGTCTGCGACAGCACCTGATAGCTGACGCCGGCGTGTTCGACCTCAAAGGGGACCATTTTGCGCAGGCGGAAGCGGACAACGGGAATGGCTTCAGAGGGTTTGGCTGGAAGGGAATCGAAATCGAGGACGAAGACACGGACGACCGTGTCGGGAAGGACGACAGTCACGGAGCGGGTGCGCGGCGAGATTTCGTCGAGGGCGGAGCGGATGGCAGCGGTGACGGCTTCGGGCGCGCGCAGGTTGGGCTCATCGATGCCGGGAACGATGGCGCCGGGAGAAAGCGGAACGAAGGCGTAGACGTTGCCCTGCGCCGGTTCGGATGCGCCACGACGGGCGCGTGCGGCTGGACGCGCAGCGGCGAGCACGCCTTCAGGCGCGATCTCGATGGCGACGGGCGGACGGCCGGCGGTCGATGCGGTGAGTTTCGTTTTATTCAAGAACGATGCCAAGTACGAGTCTCCGGTTTGATTTCGGCTAAAACCTTTCGATTTTCTCAGGGGCTAAAGCCCCGGTATTTTTCCCGCATTTTTCGGCCCGGCTAAAGCCGTGCCCTTGTTACAAATCCAATTCTTGAAACACGCTCCAACCACCTGCAATCCATCTTCGCGTTTTGGGCGCCGTACTGCGATTACCGTGATGCCTCAATAAATGTAACCTTGTTGATCTCTTTGAGTGTAGTGATCCCGCGGCGGACGCGCTCGATTGCGGACTCGCGGAGAAAGCTCATGCCTTCCTTTTGCGCCTGCCTGCGAATCTCGGAGGTCGGCTTCTTGGCGAGGATGATTTCGCGAATGGTGTCAGTGAGATCGAGCAGCTCGTGGATGGCGGTGCGGCCACGGTAGCCGGTGCCGCCGCACTCCATGCATCCAGTGCCTTCGCGGAAGTCAAAGTCGCGCCACTCAGCAGGATCCATGCCGCTGGCGATAAGGAGCTCGTCGTCGTGATGGACGGTGTGGGCGCAGTACTCGCAGACGGTGCGCACCAGGCGCTGAGCCAGAATGCAGTTGAGGGCGGAGACGAAGTTGTAGGCTTCGACGCCCATGTTGAGGAAGCGGCCGAGGACGTCGACGACGTTATTAGCGTGAACGGTAGTGAAGACGAGGTGGCCGGTGAGCGCGGAGTTGATGGCGATCTGCGCGGTCTCCTGATCGCGGATTTCGCCGACGAGGATTTTGTCGGGATCGTGGCGGAGGATGGAGCGCAGGCCGCGAGCGAAGGTGAGGCCCTTCTTTTCGTTGACGGGAATCTGCGTGATGCCACGAATCTGGTACTCGACCGGATCTTCAATCGTAATGATTTTATCTTCGTCGCTCTTGATCTCATTGAGCGCGGCGTAGAGGGTTGTGGTTTTGCCGGAGCCGGTGGGGCCGGTGACGAGTACCATGCCGTATGGCTCGCGGATGTAGCGGCGGAAACGGCGGAGATCTTCTTCGGCGAAGCCCACCACGTCGAGGGTGAGGTTCTTGAATTTTTCGCTCATCGACTCTTTGTCGAGGACGCGGAGGACGGCATTTTCGCCGTAAATCGTCGGCATGATCGAAACGCGGAAGTCGATGAGGCGGTTTTTGTAGCGTACGCGGAAGCGGCCGTCCTGTGGGACTCGCTTTTCAGCGATGTCAAGCTCGCTCATGATCTTGATGCGGCCGAGGATGGTACCGTGGTGCTCGCGGGCGATGGGGGCCAGAGCTTCCTGGAGGACACCGTCAATGCGGTACTTGACGTGAACGGAGTCATCATAACTTTCGATGTGAATGTCGGAAGCGCGGCGTTCAAGTGCGGTAAAGATGGTGGTGTCAACGAGGCGGATGATGGGGCTGATGTCTTCCGTATCGCTGGTGAGCTTCTCGATGGAGATGTTTTCGTCGGAGTTTTCGTCGCCGGTTAGGACGTCGAAGGTGAGGCCTTCGCTGGCTTCGTCGAGGACGCGCTGCGACTGCTCGGTTTTCTTGAGGAGATCGGTGATCTGCGAAAGCGTGGCCACGCGTGCGGTGATATGCGAGCCGAGTAGGCCGGCGATCTCATCGAGGACCATGAGGCGCGAGGGATCACTGACGGCGATGATGAGCGAGTCGGGAGTGAGCTCGATGGGGACGAAGTTGTAGCGGAACATGAGCTCGACGGGAACGGTGCGCAGGAGCTCATGTTGAATTTTGAAATTCTTGAGGTCGACGAACTCGGCATGATAGCGGCGGGCGAGGGCTTCGGCGTTAGCACGCTCGTCGGCTCGCAGGTCGGGGCTGCCTGGAGTGGGGAGCGTGACGACGTTGGAATCGGCCATGTTGACAACCCTCCTGAAGAACGAGCAGCTACATCCCGGTGGAATTCCCAAGCGAGAAGATGGGCAGGTAGAGCGAGATGAGAATGAAGACGACGACACAGCCCATGACGATGAGAATGGCGGGCTCAATGAGCGCGAGCGAGGCGGCGAGCGCGGTGGCTACGTCATCCTCAAAGAATTCTGAAACGGAGTTGAGCATTTGAGGCAACGCGCCGGTTTGTTCGCCGACAGCAATCATCTCTGAAGCGAGACTGGGGAAGACGCCGGTTTTGATGAGCGAGTCGGCGAGGCTTTTGCCTTCGCTCACCGTGGTAATGGAGGACTCGACAGCCTTGGAGACGCGTCGCGAGGAGATGGAGCGCGAAGCGGTTTCAAGCGACGGCACGAGCGGCAGGCCGCCGGTGAGCAGCGTGGAAAGGGTGCGCGCGAAGAGAGCGACCTGGTACTTGAGCCAGATTTTGCCGAAGATCGGCATCTTGACGCGAATGCCATCGACGAAGTCGCGGCCACCTTCGGTGATGGCGAAGCGGTAGAAAGCGAAGGCGGCGATGATCGTGCCCAGCGCGAGCCAGATGAAGTAGTGCTGCATCCACTGGCCGAAGTGCAGGAGGTCGACGGTGAGCGCCGGAAGTTTGCTGCCAAGCTGGTCATACAGCTTGGCGAATTGAGGAATGACGACGGTGAACATGAAAATGAGAAGACTAAAGACAAGAACGAGCAGCACGCTGGGATAAATGAGGGCGCCGACCAGTTTTTTGCGCAGGGCAAGGGCGACCTTCTGAAAGCTGACATAGCGATCGAGGACTTCAGGCAAATTGCCGGAGCGCTCGCCGGCAAGCAGCGTGGTGGTGTACATGATGGGAATGCCGCTTTGTGCTTCAAAGGCCGCCGATAGTGCTTCGCCACGCTTGACGCGGCTGGCGACGTCGTCCAACTGGCTGGAGAACGCGGCCTGTTTTTGGATTTTGCCAAGCATCTGGATGGAGCCGAGGATGGGCAGGCCGGCGCGGATCAGGGTGAGGAACTGCTGGTTGAAGATGAGGAAGGGCTCGAGCTTGATTTTGCGGCGTCCAAGGGCGATGCTGCCGCGCGCACGGACAGAAAAGACGTGGTAGCCGGCATGGGAAAAGCGGGCACGCAACTCGTCGGCCGTAGCCGCGAATTGAACCTGCTCCTGCACGTGGCCACGCTCATCGGCCAACTTGATTACGAATTCTGCCATGGTCGCGCTTGCCGGACCGGCGTCAGAGGCGTACCCCGGGCGGTCCTGTCACCACTGCTCCTGCTGAAAGGTTAACAGTCTTAACCGTAAGATAGACGAACCAAAGGGTCCGGACGTTCGTGGATATAGACAGAGGGGATACCGGAGTGGCGGTTTTGAGGCGGGGCGACGAAGTGTGCCTGTATGCTGGGACCAATTAGGGTTCCGGCTGGTGAGACGGCCATGGCCCGGAAGTGCGTAACCGAGAGGCTGTGAAGCAAATGGATTGGGTGATGAACGGGCATCCACATTGGAAAAGGGCCGGGCGGAAGCGCAGATCGCGCATTTCATCGAAGCGCCGGGACCCGATTCGGGGCGGATGGGGCAAGCGCTCGACTTGGCTCACTGGATTGATTCCGATCTTGGCGGTGGGCGCGGCGCTGATTCCGACATTCCTGATTCCTGCGCTCCATGGGCGGCAGCATGCGGCGGTGGTCGCGCCGTATCCGCACGACCTGGCGCAGGCGAGCTTTGCCGTGGCTGGAGACGTGATTCCGCATGAAGCGGTGAAGCAGGCGGCTGCCGCCGCTGGGGACGGCGAGCAGGGATGGGCGGCGCTGTTCGGCGATACGGCGAACGTATTTGAGGGCGCGGACTTTG
This sequence comes from uncultured Acidobacteriaceae bacterium, assembly GCA_963796785.1. GTDB lineage: Bacteria > Acidobacteriota > Terriglobia > Terriglobales > Acidobacteriaceae > Telmatobacter. The sequence goes on from CAWCMW010000002.1 coordinate 886,370, forward strand.
GATTCGTGAATCTGGAGACGCCTGTGGCTCCGCAGAATTCGCATGGGACGAAGGCGTTCCTGTTTGACGCGCCGGTGGCGCTGCCCGAGGCGTTGAAGGCGAGCGGGATCAAGATTGTGTCGTTCGCCAACAATCATGTGATGGACCAGGGATGGGCGGGATTCACGGAGAGCCGCGAGCATCTCAAAGAAGCTGGTCTGGAATTTGCGGGAACCTCAGACAATGCGGCAACAGCGTGGCAGCCGGTGATCACGGAGGCGAACGGGATCAAAGTGGGCTGGCTGGGGATGACGCGCTGGCTGAATGGAAACCGGAATCCGGAGAAGGACGACCAGCCGCATGTGAATTTCTATCCGTATCCGGGTGAGGCGAACGGCGCACCTGGAGCCGAGGAAGCGACAGTGATGGCGGCGGTGAAGGCGGCAAAGGCGCAGTGCGATCTGCTGGTGGTGAGCGTGCATTGGGGCATCGAGTATGCGACAGCGCCGCGACCGGAAGATGTGGACCTGGCGCACAAGATGCTCGAAGCGGGAGCGACGGTGATTGTGGGCGGGCATCCGCACGTACTGCAGCCGATTGAGACCTACCAGACGCAGGATGGGCGCGAAACGGTGATTTTTTATTCGATGGGGAATTTTTTGTCGAACCAGTCACGGAGTTACGTAGAAGGATTGAATCCGGATTCGAATGGCGAGCCAAGAGATGAGATGATCGGGCTGTTTTCCGCGGTGAAGAGGGACTATGGGCCGGCGGGAGTGCGCGTGGAGCTTGGACACGTGGGGGTTCTGCCGGTGTGGGAGGATAACAACCGCAACGAGCTGGCGACGGGGAGTCGAAAAGAAGCCGGTGATCAAGCCGGTGCTGATCGACAGGGAGATTCCGGCGCTGGAGGCGCGGCTTGATGCGCTGAATAAGGCTGCGGGCTTGAGCACGACGGTTGCCGTCGCGCCAGTGGGCGGACCGAATGCCGAGGCTGTATCGGGCGCGAATGCCGCAACGCCGGGACAGGGGAGCGCGCTGACGCCGGACCAGAAGAAGGAATTTGTCGACGTGACGAAGCGGCTGAAACTCTTGATGGACCGGCGGGCGCAAATCCTGGCACGGGTGGGCGACGACTACGTGGTGGCGCCGGCGAAGCTCCCCATAAAACCGTAACGGACGGCGACGATGCAGATGCCGGAAACAGAAAACCTGCGACAGCAGAAACGAGGGACAGGCGTCTTCGCCTGGATCTTCGGGCTGCTGCTGGTCCCTTTTCTGTTTATTGGCGCGTGTTTTGCGGCACCCTATGTTTTTGCCATGCGATGGCGGCAGCAACACCGAGAGGACGCTCTCAAGAAGCTGATGAAATCGCGAGGAAGGTTCATGGCGTGGGCCGACTTCCAGCGAACGATGAGGGAATCGGGAGGCACGTGCATCGAAGAGCGATTCTCGGCGAAAGGTCCGGTGCGGTTCTGGTGGACGCCAGAGAATGTCTACGGCGAATCGCCGCACGCGATCATTGACTGGTTCACGATGCGCAAGGGCGGACGGTTTGTGCCATTCGTTCTGTGGTGCCGAGAGCGCTATACGGGAGCGGACGGGGGCAGCGCCATCATGGTGGAGACATGGGGTGTGCCGAAAAAGGAAATCTACGCGCTGTGGGCAAAATGCCGGCCGGAGTCAGGCAAGGATTCGAACAGGGCGCGATGGATTGAGGTTGCGCCGCCGGAGATTCTGCCAAAGCGTGTCGGCTAATAGCCGTTGGCGACCAACCACGCTTCGGTTAAATCGAACCCCGATTTTTTTGCGGACTGCATTTGCATGGCGGCAAGCTTGACGAGCACATCGGCCTCGATATTCAGGGGAGCGCCCACGGCGAGCATGTGGAGATTGGTGCGCCAATAGGTGAGGGGCAGGATGGCGATGCTGATCTCTTCGCCGATGACGTCGGCGATCGTAAGGCTAATACCCTCGATTGCTACGGAACCCTTGTGAACCATCCACTGACGGACGTTTTCGGGGACGCGAACCTTGAGCGTCCAGTCGGTGGTTTCACGGTCGAACTGCGGGCTTGATTCGGGGATCACGGGATCGAGAGCAATGAGGACGCCCGTGCCGTCGACGTGGCCCTGAACGATGTGTCCGCCGAGGGGACTGCCGGCGGCGGTGGGCAACTCGAGATTGACGCGGGCGCCGGGAGCAAGAGAGCCGAGCGATGTGCGGTCGAGGGTTTCCTGCGCCAGGTCGGCGTGAAAGTAAATGGGATTGGGATCGAGAGCGGTGAGGCAGACACCGGAGACTCCGAGTGAGTCGCCTTCGCGCAGGCGGGAGGCGATGCCGGGCGCTTCAACAGTGATGCGGCGAACGCCGCCGCGATCGGTGAGGCCGACGAGGGTTCCGGTCTGCTCGATGATGCCGGTGAACATGGATTGATTTTAAGCGGAGCTAGCGGAGTTGGCTTGTCGCGTCAGAACTTGATTGCGACGCCTTTTTCACACATATCGCCGAATAGCGAAAGAAGATTGGTGATGCCAAGGAGCTCGCGGACCTGCTTGCCGAGATTAATGAGCTCTATGCGGGAGCCAGCGGATTTGGCCGAGACGTAGAGGCGAACGAGGGTGCCGAGCCCCATGCTGTCGACCGAGGCGAGGTCAGTGAGATCGAGGATAATGCGCTTGTGGTCGGGAATGAGGGGATGAACTTTGGCGTAAAGAGCGCTGCAGGCCCCCGCGTATAGGCGGCCGTGGCAGTGGACGAGAGCCGTCGAGCCTTTGCTCTCGACTTCGAGGGTGAGAGAGTGCGAAGGCGCAGCCTGGGGCATTGAAGTTTTCCTTGACGGGGAATACGAGAGGAGAAGCGCTGCGGATGATTGTCTCATAAAAAACAGAGATCAGAGAAAAGAGAGCGGGGAACAGGGAGCGCAGATAGAGGGACTCGACATGAGGTCTTCGCGATCGACTGGAAGCTGCGATCGCGGGAATCATTCGACGCGGCGGAACCTCAATGCCTGATTGGGTCGCCCTGTGAGCTTGATTTTTGCGTTTCCTTCAAAAGTCCCAGGAATCGAGTTAATCGTCATCTCCCAGGGATCGATGTGCTCGGCAGTGAATTTTCCCTCGGGCAGCGGAAATTCATAAAAAATTGGCTGGTGGAGATCGAAATAATAGAGACCCTCCTGCTTTTTGGTCCCGGTCGAATCGAGACTCCAGGAGTTTAAGTAGGAAGGACCGGCCTGCGCTTTGAGCCCTGCCCCCTTTGCATCCTTGCCTGCCGCGACGGCAGTCTCTTCCAAGAGCTTTCTGAGAAACCTGATTCGCTCAGGGCTGCTGCCATGAAGCTTGCCGCCGTGTGACCACCAGATTACCGGAGTGCTGTTCTCATCCAGAGCCGAGAGAGGTAAGTCTGCGTCAAGATACGTCTCGCCGTGAGTCACATAGCAGCCGGCCATTACCCCGAGCCAGAAGCGGCGCGTCATTTCTTGGCCTGAAAGATTTCCCCAGCTGCGATTGAGGTTTCCCTCGTACTGTACCTCGTCAAAACAGATGGGCTTATGCCACGCCTGCAGCCATTCGGGGGCGGAGTCGAATTTAGAGGTCTGAAGACTGGCGTGAGTCACCCACGGCAGAGCATAGTCATACATCGTATTCCCGTAGTGAATCGAACGAAGATGCGACACCGGATCGTCCTGTTCGACGATATGGAAGAAGCGATCAAAATCCTGACGCGACTTGGCCTTCATGAAGTCCCACTCGTTGGCCAGCGACCACCAGATGTTTCGATAGGCCGACATGCGCGCGAGTACATAGCGCAGATAGCGGTCGTCATCGTCGGGGGCCATCTCTGCATAACCCCAGCGGTCGTAAGGGTGGAAGAGGATCAGGTCGGCTTCAATATTCATTTTGCGAAGCTCGGCGATGCAGTCTTCTATATGGGCAAAGTACGCGGGGTTCGGGCGCGTGAAGTCGCTCGTGCCCTCCGCATCGCGCTCGAAGGGATAGAGCGCGGGCTCATTGTGGTTGTATTCGTAACTTTTGGGAAAGACGCACATGCGGATTTTGGTGAACGGGGCTGAAGCGAGCGTCCGCAAAGTCTCCTGCTGGACGGCCTCTGTCTGGTTCACCCAGGCGTAGCAGGTGGTACCGAAGGGGAAGAACGACGTTCCGTCCGCGTAGGCAAAGTGCTGGATGTTGCAGACTCCGACTGGGCCATGCGCGCCGGAAAGAGCCGCTACGCAGATGAAGGCACCTGTCTTTCCGGAGAGCACAGCCGCATTGCTGCTGGTGGTGTAGGTCCATTGGCCCTCCGTGTCGGGCATGAAACGGATTTTGTAGACGCCTGCTCCGTCGTAGAAGCCGTTCACCTTGACGGTCCGGTGTGCGAGCGTAAAAGTCGCCGCGAGCTGAACGGCGGTGAACGGATTTCCGCCGGACGGTCCCGTCAGAGACAGCTCAAACACTTCCCAGCGTGGCACAGGCGCGTGATTGTCTCCTGCATTAGGCCCCTCAGCCAGCGCGGCTGCAGGGGTGGCGAGTGCAGCCAGCGAGCAGGCCGAGCCCATCTTCAACATGTCGCGACGATTGATTCCGGTCATAGCGAGGTTACTCTCTCCGCGGATTTCGAATTGAGTTGGCCGATCGAGCGAATGAAGACCCTTTAATCGGTCTCATGAATAACCCTGAAGCATAGCGCGTGGGCATGGGAGTGAACAACAAGGCTGGTTGGCGCGGGGTGCGCTGATTATCTGGGTTGGGGCGAGGTCTGGGGCGTTCGCGGACTACTCGCTGACAGGAGCTTCTTCTGGGGTGGGAACGGCGGTATAGGCGGGACTGCTGGTAAGCGCGCGGTATGCGAAGAAGAGTTTGGCGCGCCAGCGAACGATCATTCCGAAGGCTAGGAGATAAAAGAGAGCGCCGGTTTGTTCAAGCGTCAGGAAGCGGTCAAAGAAGCCGCGAGCCAGGTAGCGCACGACGGCGAGCGCGACGATGACCGCAAAAAACGCGCTCGACCTCTTCATCATGATGACGCCGTTCTGAAGATGGAGGTCGGAGGTGAGGAGAAGCGGATAGGCGAAGATGACGGCGCCGATGAAGAATGCGCCGAGGCTCCAGACCCACGGGACGCGGAAGGCAGGAACAATGAACATGCAGAAGCCGGTGGCCATGCCGAGGGGCGGCATCACGATCTTTTTCAGGGTAACGGCGCTGCGGCCCTCACGAATGCGCCAGGCGAGGACGCCGGCGAGGCCGATGAGCGAGACGACAGCCGTGATGAGGGGAGTGGAGTGCATTGAAGTTTGTCTTTCAGGGCGTTCGTTGCTAGCAGGCAGCGTCGCCACAAAGGGCCGGAGCCGGAACTCTACGCCTCTATTGTATTGGACTAGACGGGTCCGAATTGGGCGCGAGGTTCAGATTTTGCGCGGGCGGCCAGGGGTCGCGAAGGAGAGAACTGAGGCCGAGGTCGTCGCCGAAGCGCTCGACTTCGACCGCCGTCATGGGTACGAATCTCGGCAGTCCTTTGAAGGCAGGGACGGCGTCGGAGCCCATGATCTGGGGCGAGATGAAGAGGTGTAGTCGATCGACGAGGCCGGCGGCGAGGAAGGCTGTGTTGAGGCGCGTGCCGGTTTCAGTGAGCAGGGTGAGAATGCCTTCTTCGCCGAGTTTGTCGAGCACTTTGTCGAGCGGGACGCGGCCTGCATCGGCGGGAAGGACTTCGACGCGGACGCCGCGGCTTTCGAGATCGCGGATGCGGGCTTCGTCGTGGGAGACGGTGAAGATGACGACGTCACTTTGCGCGGTTTTGACGAGCTTGCAGTCGAGCGGCATGCGTAGGGCGGAGTCGAGGACGATGCGCAGCAGCGGGCGGCGGCGGCGCAGACCGCTGCGATCGGTCATCAAGGGATCGTCGGCGAGAACGGTGTCGACGCCGACCATGGTGGCGTCGGCGGCCCAGCGAAGGTGCTGAACGGCGGCGCGGGCGAGTTCGCTGGTGATCCAATAGGGCGCGTGGGGCGTTTGCTGCGCGGGCGGCGGCGCGATGCGCGCGTCGAGCGTCATGGCGACCTTCATGAGGACGAAGGGGCGATGGTGCTGAATCCAGCGGGCGAAGCCTTCGTTGAGGCGGCGGGCTTCGTTTTCGCAGATGCCGACAGAGACGTCGATTCCAGCGGCGCGGAGAGCTTCAAGGCCGCGGCCGGCGACGGCGGGGTTGGGATCGATGGTGGCGGCGACGACACGCCCGAGGCCTGATTTTATGAGCGCGTCGGCGCAGGGCGGAGTGCGGCCGGTGATCGAACAAGGCTCGAGGGTGACGTAGGCGGTGCCGCCGTCGACGGAGTTTCCCGATTCTTGAGCCGCTTTAAGGGCGGCGATTTCGGCGTGGTCGAGCAGATCGTATTCGTGCCAGCCTTCGCCGACGACCTGGCCGGCGCGGTCGAGGATGACGCAGCCGACGGCGGGGTTGGGCGAGGTGACGCCGATGCCGCGGCGGGCCAGTTCGAGGGCGCGGCGCATCCAATGAGTGTCTTGGTCGTTAATGGTGTCGGCAGTGGTCATCTTACTCGAGCAATGAGTCGACAAATTCCGTTGGCGAGAACTCTAGCAGGTCGGCCATTTTTTCGCCTACGCCGACGAAGCGGACGGGGAGATTCAGCTCGCGGGCGATGGCGACGGCGATGCCGCCTTTGGCGGTGCCGTCGAGTTTGGTGAGAACGATGCCGGTGACGCCGGCGGATTGCGTGAACAGGCGGGCCTGCTGGAGGCCGTTCTGGCCGGTGGTTGCATCCATGACTAGAAGGACTTCGTGGGGCGCGCCGGGGACGAGGCGCGGCGGCGGTGCGGCGCATTTTGTCGAGCTCGTCCATCAGGCCGGTTTTGGTGTGGAGGCGGCCGGCGGTGTCGACGTAGAGCTCGTCGATGGAGCGGGCTTTGGCGGCGGAGATGGCGTCGTAGAGGACGGCGGCGGGATCGCCGCCCGGCTTGGTCTTGATCATTTCGACGCCGGAGCGCGAGGCCCAGACTTCAAGCTGCTCGATTGCGGCGGCGCGGAAGGTGTCGGCGGCGCAGAGAAGGACGGAGTGGCCCTGCGCGCGGGACCAGGCGGCGAGCTTGCCGCTGGTGGTGGTTTTGCCGGTGCCGTTGACGCCGACGAGGAAGGTGACTTTTGGCGGCACCTGCGGGTGCGGGGATGCCGCCGCTTGCGGGGCACTAAGGATTGCGATCAGTTGCTCTTTCAAGAGGTCGCGCAGCTCGGCGCCGCCTTCAATGGCCTGGTGGCGGGCGCGGTCGCGGAGGGCGTCGAGGATGGCGGTGGTGGTTGGCACGCCGAGGTCGCTCGAGAGAAGGGCGGATTCGAGATCTTCGAGGGCGTGACTCGTCGACGGTGCGGGTGAGGGCGGCGAGATCGGAGATTTTGGCGGAGAAGCGACTCGCGGGTGCGCGAGACGGCCTGCTGCATGCGGGCGAAGAAGTTTTTGGGGCCAGATTTTTCGGGTTCTTCGCTGCCAAAGAGGGTGGTGATCATTCACTTCAGTTTATCGGGAAAAAGTGGGAATGCGGCGAGCCTCCGAGCTCGCGAGTCAGGGATTTGGCAGGTTGGCAAGCTAGCCGTCCGCTTAAGGGGACGTGTTCGTGAGTTGGCGAGTCGGTTCGTTCGTGTCGCGGAGATTAAGCCCGTTCAGGCCGGAGTTGTGGCAGTCCAGTGCTTGCCAGGGCACTTTCGGCGCGGAACTCGGCGGGACAAGGGGCGAGGTCCGATATTCTGGAGGGGGTCGACGTAAACCCGCGAGAAGAAATGACTAAGGCTTCCCAACATCCGCTCGGAAAAATCATTGAGAGCCGCATTGCCATCATCGATGGGGCGATGGGCACGACGATCCGCACCTACGGGATGACGGAGGCGGACATTCGCGGGGAGCGGTTCAAGGACTGCGAAGAAGGACCTGCTGAATAACGGCGACCTCTTTTCGCTGACGCAGCCGAAGATGATCGGCGACATTCATCGGCGGTTTCTTGAGGCGGGCGCGGACATTATCGAGACGAATACGTTTGGCGCGACGAGCATTTCGCAGAGCGAGTTTTTTGTCGACGATCCGCGGGAGCGAGGCGGACGGAAGGATCCGGAGTTTTACCAGAAGATGATTGACGACAAGTTTCTCGAACGATCTGGCGTGGGAGATCAACGAGACAGTCTGCGCGGCAGTGCCGCGAGTGGGCCGATCGCGTGGGCAACGCGACGGGGCGGCAGCGGTTTGTGGCGGGAGCGATGGGGCCGCTGACGGTGTCGCTGTCGAATTCGCCAGACGCGGACGATCCGGGATTTCGCGTGGTGACGTTCGACCAGGTGAAGGACGGCGTATGCGCAGCAGGCGCGGGCGCTGATTGCGGGCGGCGCGGATTTGCTGCTGGTGGAGACGATCTTCGACTCGTTGAATGCGAAGGCGGCGCTGGTGGCGATCCGCGAGGTGTTCGACGAGGATGGATTGACGGCGGGGGCAAGGAGCTGCCGGTGATGATTTCGGCGGCGGTGGGGCGCGGCGGCGAGACGATGATTTCGGCGCAGACGATTGAGGCGTTCTGGAATGCGGTGGAGCATGTGAAGCCGTTCAGCGTGGGGCTGAACTGCTCGCTGGGGCCGGACTTGATGTCTCCGTTTCTGCGAGAGCTTGCGGAGAAGGCAGACGTGGCGGTGTCGTGCTATCCGAATGCGGGGTTGCCGAATCCGTTGTCGGCGACGGGGTTCGATCTGGGGCCGGACGATATGGCGCGGTACCTGGGCGAGTTTGCGCACGAGGGTCTGATCAATATTGCGGGCGGCTGCTGCGGGAATACGCCGGAGCACATTGCGGCGATTGCGAAGGCGCTGGAAGGCGTAGCGCCGCGCAAGCTGCCGGAAGCGTCGGCGGAGCCGTGCGGCGTTGAGAGCGCGGCATGAGCGCGGGTTTGACAAAGCCTGCTGAGACGAAGCCGCTGCGGTTGTCGGGGTCGCAGCCGTTTACGCAGCAGCCCGGCGTCTTCATCATGATTGGCGAGCGGACCAATGTGGCCGGGTCGCCGAAGTTCGCCAAGCTGATGAAGGAAGGCAAGTACGAAGAAGCGGTGAGCGTGGCGCGGCAGCAGGTGGAGAACGGGGCGAACGTACTCGACATCTGCATGGACGAGGGGATGATCGACGGCGTGGCGGCGATGACGCGCTATCTGCAGTTGCTGGCAAGCGAGCCGGAGGTGGCGAAGGTTCCGTTCATGGTGGACTCCTCGAAGTGGGAAGTGATTGAGGCGGGGCTGAAGTGCCTGCAGGGCAAGGGCATTGTGAACTCGATTTCGCTGAAGGAGGGCGAAGAGAAGTTTCGCGAGCACGCGGCGGCGGTGCTGAAGTATGGCGCGGCGGCGGTGGTGATGGCGTTCGACGAGCAGGGGCAGGCGGCGACGATTCGAGGACAAGATCAGGATCTGCGAGCGGGCTTACAGGATTCTGGTGCGACGAGGTTGGCTTTCCGCCGGAAGACATTATCTTCGATCCGAACATTCTGACCGTGGCGACGGGGATGGAGGAGCACAACAACTACGCGGTGGACTTTATCCACGCGACGCGGTGGATCAAGGAGAATCTGCCGCATGCGAAGGTGAGCGGCGGCGTGTCGAATATCTCATTCAGCTTTCGCGGCAACAACAAGGTGCGCGAGGCGATGCACTCGGCGTTTTTGTATCACGCGATTGCGGCGGGCATGGATATGGGCATTGTGAACGCCGGCATGCTGGAGGTGTACGAGGAGATCGAGCCGGAGCTGAAGGTGCTGGTGGAGGATGTGCTGCTGAACCGGCGGCCGGATGCGACGGAGCGGCTGGTGGAGTTCGGCGAGAAGCTGAAAGCTGCCGGAGCGGCGAGCGCGGCGACGAGTCGGACGAGAAGAAGGCCGAGGAGTGGCGCAACGGCGACAGTGGAGGAGCGGCTGAGCCACGCGCTGGTGAAGGGGATTGACGCGTACATCGAAGCGGACGCGGAAGAGGCGCGCGTGAAGCTGGGCCGGCCGCTGGCGGTGATTGAAGGGCCCGCTGATGGACGGCATGGGCGTGGTGGGCGATTTGTTTGGCGCGGGCAAGATGTTTCTGCCGCAGGTGGTGAAGTCGGCGCGGGTGATGAAGAAGGCGGTGGCGTACCTGACGCCGTTTATGGAGGCGGAGAAGGCGGCAGATGGCTGCGGCGGGCCAGACGGTGAGCGCGCAGGGAAAGATTGTGCTGGCGACGGTGAAGGGCGACGTGCACGACATCGGCAAGAATATTGTGGGCGTGGTGCTGGCCTGCAACAACTACGAAGTGATCGACATGGGCGTGATGGTTCCCTGCGAGAAGATTCTGGAGCGGGCGAAGGAGGTGAAGGCGGACATGATCGGGCTGAGCGGGCTGATTACGCCGTCGCTGGACGAGATGGTGCATGTGGCGCGGGAGATGGAGCGGCAGGGATTCAAGCTGCCGCTGCTGATTGGCGGAGCGACGACGAGCCGCGCGCATACGGCGGTGAAGATTGCGCCGCACTACAGCGAGCCGGTGGTGCATGTGCTGGATGCGAGCCGGGCGGTGCCGGTGACGACGAGCCTGCTGAGCGAAGAGGGCAAGCCGGAGTTTGTGGCGAAGCATCGCGCGGAGTACGAGGCGCTGCGCAAGGCGCACGCGGCGCCGCGGCGAGCGGTGGTTGCGCTGGAGACGGCGCGGGCCAGACGGACGCCGATTGAGTGGCGGGCAGAGGATCTGCCGACGCCAGAGTTTACCGGCGTGCGCGTGCTGGATGATTTTCCGCTGGCGACGCTGCGCGAGTTTATTGACTGGACGCCGTTCTTTCACACATGGGAGCTGAAGGGTGTTTATCCGCGGATTCTTGAGGACGAGAGGCAGGGCGAGCAGGCGCGGCAGATTTTTGCGGAGGGGAATGCGCTGCTGGACCGGATTGTGAATGAGAAGCTGCTGACGGCGCGCGGCGTGTATGGATTTTTTGCGGCGAATGCGGTGGGCGACGATGTGGAGCTGTACGCGGATGAAAGCGCGAGAGAAGGTGCTGACGCGCGTTCATTTTCTGCGGCAGCAATCGGATCGGGAAGGGAATGAGCCGTGCCGGTCTCTGGCGGATTTTATTGCGCCGAAAGAGACAGGACTCGCAGGATCCGATTGGCGCGTTCGCGGTGACGAGCGGATTCGGGCTGAAGGAATTGTGCGACCAGTTCAGAGCGGAGCACGACGACTACAACGCGATCATGGCGGAGGCGATTGCCGACCGGCTGGCCGAGGCGTTTGCGGAGTGCCTGCACAAGCGCGTGCGCGAGGAGTGGGGATATGGGCGCGACGAAAAGCTGAGCCGCCGATGAGCTGATCCAGGAAAAGTATCGCGGGATCCGGCCGGCGCCGGGGTATCCGGCGTGCCCCGATCACACGGAAAAGGGCACGCTGTGGCGGCTGCTCGATGTGAAGGCGAAGCGGGCATCGAGATGACCGAGTCGTTTGCGATGTGGCCGGGATCGAGCGTGAGCGGGCTCTACTTTGCGCATCCAGCGAGCCGGTATTTCAGCTTGGGCAAGATCGATCGCGACCAGGTGGAGGATTACGCGCGGCGCAAGGGAATGAGCGTGGCCGAGGTGGAGCGCTGGCTGGGGCCGAATCTGAACTATGAGCCGGGGGCGTAGCTGATCCCGGCGAGCATCCTGACAAGGCGCGGAGTCGCGATGGTGCGCTTGATGCGAGGCAGGTTGCTCACGATTTGAGTTGCATTAGACGAATCCGAGTCCCATTCGTCCCAAGACTTCCAAAACAAATTTAAAAACCTGCGAAACTTTTGAATCCCGTATGGGTTCGTTGGTGTAATTGGGGTTCTTCTGTCAAATCACGCCTGCGGGAGTGTATCTCGCGCAGACGTACCGGTATTTTTTGCCTTGGAGGGCAGCTTATGAAGCGTGTCACGTTCGTTGTTTTGTCACTTCTGATGACGCCATCGCTGTTTGCGGACGCCGGCTCGCGAATGATTCCCGCGGGTGCGCTGGTTTCGTGCACCACCGGCGACGGAAGAATTTCTTCGAAGACGACCGCCGTTGGCGATCCGGTACTTTGCAAGGTTCAGTTCCGGCGCGGCGACTTCATGCTGCCTTACGGAAGCTACCTGGGAGGACAGTTCGCCGAGTACAAAGACCCAGGCCACTTTGTGGGCAAGGGATGGATGGAGCTTGACTTTGACCGATTGTATGTGGGCGATACGGTGATTCCGATCAGCGCGAAGATTGCGGATGTGCCGGGGTACAAGATCGACGCACAGGGGCACATTCTGGGTAAGGGCCATGCCGTTCGTGACACGGTTTTGTGGATGATCCCGGTTTTGTGGCCGATCGATCTGATCAACCTGCCGCGGCGCGGTCCGCGACCGACGCTGAAATCGGAGACCACGCTGACGCTGCGCGTGATGGATGATATCCAGGTCCCGGTAGTTCCGGAGCCGCAGCGCGATCCGTATGGACTGTATCAACGTGGACCGCAGTCCTACGCACCGCAGCCCGCGCCACCGACGCAAGCGCCGGATGAGGGACCAGAGCAGTCGTATACGCCAGAGCAGCCCGCTCCCTCTGAGCAGCCTGCGCAGCCTGAGATGGCTTATGCACCGCCGGTGGCATATCCCGCGCCTGTGCCCTACACGCCGGCGATCGTAGCGCCTTACTACCCGAGCGTGATGCCTTATGTCGGGGTCACAATAGGGCCGCGGGTTGGAATGTACGCGTATGGGCCGAGGCCGTATGTGCGGAATTATGGGTACGCACCGCGGGCTTACGCTCCGGCAGTGCGACCGTATGGTTATGGATACACTGCGCGCGGATATGTGGGCGGGGGGTATGCAGCGCGTGGATACGTGGGCGGAGGATATGCGGCGCGCGGGCCGATGATGGCGGCGCGCGGCGGAATGTCTTTCAGAGGCGGAAGAGGGCGGTAAGCGAGCGGAGCAAATGTGTTCCAGAAGACCGCGGCCGGAGCGGAGTTGCGAGAATCGCAGTTCCGCTTCGGCTTTTGATTTTATCGAGAATACTGTGGCGCCGGGAACCAAGATTGCAATCGGCGGCCAGGATTTGAAAGGAATTTTGCACCGTTTTCGCAGCACGTTGACTGTGCGTTGACAGATCCGGCGCAATACTGGTCGCGTGATTCCACAAACTCGGTCAAGGGTTCCGTTGAAGCTGGCATCCGATGCCGGCTCGCTGATGGAAATTGCGCTTCCGGCGGACATCCCAATCGCAAACAGAGTCGACGCGCGCTCGCGCATTCATGCCGATGTGGGGCGGTACCGGCTGCGGCTTGCGCTGAGACGCCGGAAGATCGCGAAGCAGCGTGCCGGTTGCGCTTCAAAGTGTTCAATATTGAGTTGGGCGAGGGGCTGGATAGCTCCTACGAGACCGGGCTCGACATGGATCGGTACGATTCCATCTGCGAGCACCTGCTGGTTGAGGACAAAGCGAGCCGGCGCGTGGTGGGAACGTACCGGATGCAGTCGGGCGAGACGGCCGAGCGAAATCTGGGCTATTACTCGGAGCGGGAGTTCAGTCTCGGTCCGTATGAGCCGCTGCGGCCGGGAATTCTGGAACTGGGGCGCGCGTCGATCGACCGCGAGCATCGCACACCCGAAGTGCTGATGTTGTTGTGGCGCGGGATCGCGCAGTATGCTACCGACATGGGGCTTCGTTATTTGCTCGGTTGCTCTTCTTTGAATTCCAACGACCCGGCGGAGGGTTGGCAGATGTATCGCCAGCTTGAGAATTTCAGGGTTCCAGCGGAGTTTGAGACGACGCCGACCGCAGAGTACGCGTGCCCCCCAGGCAGCTACGGTTTGACTCAGCAGAGCGCAGACGCACAGCCGTCGCCCTGCGAGGCAGATCGATCGGCTGATCGAACTGGGCGAGATGATTCCGCGCCGGCGACAGCGCATACCGCGGTAAAGGTTCCCAAACTGCTGAAGACGTATCTGGCGATTGGCGCGCGCATTGCCGCGCCGCCGGCATGGGACCGCGAGTTCCGCACGATCGATTTTCTGACGCTCCTGGATTTGCATCTGCTTTCCGCCGCGGCTCGCCACCGTTTTCTGGCGCCATTGACGACTTGACGATGCGGCCGTATCTGGCGCGCTGTGGCGCTGGCATTCGCTCTTGCAATGTGTGTGGTTCGTTACTGGCTCGATCGCTTGCGCGGTCCGATGACACTGGAGCGACGCGCCCTGTGGCTGCAGGGATCGGCACGGGCTATTCTGAAAGTACTCGACATAAGAACACAGGTGGAAGGCGAGCCGCCTGTGTGCGGGCTGGTTGTGTCGAACCACCTCAGCTATCTCGACATCATCATCATCAGCGCGGCGATGCCGTGCTTTTTTGTCTCCAAAATCGAAGTGGGCGGCTGGCCGTTCTTCGGCAGGGCGGCGCGGTCGGGGGGAACGATCTTTCTCGACCGGTCGAGCCGGGAGAGCGCCGATGCAGTAGCGGAACAAATGACCGAGCGGCTCAACCTGCCGATTCCGGTGCTGCTGTTTCCCGAGGGCACAAGCACGGACGGAGCGCAGGTGCTCCGGTTTCATTCGCGGCTGATTGACCCCGCGACTGCGGCGGGTGCTCCGATTACAGCGGCGGCGATCCGGTACGTGATTGACGGCGGCGTGAAGGAGCGGGAGCTTTGCTGGTACGGCGATGAGGGATTCACGACGCACCTGTGGAAGGTGCTGGGCGTGAAGGGGTTCGCGGCGAAGCTGCATTTCGGTAAGCCGAGGATTTATTCCGACCGGCGCGTGGCGGCAGACGAGACGCACGCGGAGATCACGGCGTGGCGCGAGGCGGGCAAGCTGGAGACCGCCAGGTGCGATGGCGGCGCGGTAGGGCGGGTGCGGCGCGTCAAGTGCGTTGACTGGTGGCCGACCCGGCCGCATGAAGCAGAAACTCACCAGAAACAAGAGACGATTGCGGGATCCGAGTGGATTCGGCGACCCAGCGCATGGCATTGGGGGCCAGCGAGAGCGCGGCGAGCGCAACTGTGCGGCCGGCGGCGGTGACGGCCGCACGGGAGAGCAAAGTTGCGATGGCCATCGATGCCGAGAGCTGGGCGCGGAGAGCTCGGTTGTAATCGGCGGCGCTCGAGCCGGCGAGGAACATTTGCGCGGCGAGAGCGGCGGAGTGCAGCGCAATGGAGATGCCGTCGCCGGTGAAGGAAGGAATGACGGCGGCCTGATCGCCGACGCACCAGAGCCCGCTGGACTCGCGGACGAGATAGCCATAGGGGATGGGCGAGATGGCAAGTGGGCGCGGCCAGAGCGGCGTGGCGCCGTCGAGAAGCTGATTGCAGCTGGCGATTGTCCGCGCAGGATGAAATCGAGGAGCTGCGGCCATCCGCCAGCGGAGCGCAGCTTGGAGCGGCGAACGACAAGGCAAAGGTTGGCAACATCGCCTTCGATGAGTGACAGCCCGCCATAGCCGCCCGGGAAGAGATATAGCTCCATGCAGTTGCGTAGGGCGCGGAGTTGGGCGGGCGCCAATCGCCAAAACATCTTGAAGCCGACTAGGTCGGATTGTTTGGCGGGTGAGCGGGGAAAGCCGCGCAGGTCGTGCTTGCCGGTGGCAAGGAAGACGTTGGGCGTGCGAATGGAATCACCGCTGCTGAGCGAAGCGAGCCAATGATTATCGTCGGGAACGAGCGATTCGACAGCCATGCCGCGAAGGATCTGGCAGCCGCTTTCTTCGGCGCGACCGAGCAGCGCAGCGTCAAGAACATGGCGCGAGAGCGAGAGCGCTTGAAAAGGCAGAGAAGCAGTGATGGTCTTGTTGCCGGCAGAAAGACGAAGAGTGCGGATGGGTGTGGCTCCAAGATCCAGAGGGTTCACGCCGGCTTGGTGGAGATAGTCGACTGCCTCGCGGCTGAGGAATTCACCACAGACCTTATGATGCGGACCGGATTCTTTTTCAAGGAGGACAACGCCGCGGCCTGCGGAGGCCAGGCGGATGGCGGCCATGGCGCCGGCGGGTCCGCCGCCGATGACGAGATGGTCGACGTATCGCGTCTGAGCGTTGCGACTCGCGATCGTCACGGTCTTTTGCTCCGGCTGACGCAGAGGCGGGCTGGGAAAAAGGGCTCAATGGAAACTTCGCGAAGATCGAGACCAGCCTCGGAGCACATTCGGCGCCAATCGTCGGGGATGAAGGAACGTGCGATGGAGACTGGGCCATCGTGTTGGACGAAGCGATGGAGGCCAGCAAGTTTGGTGAAAATCCGCAGGAGATGATAGGGAACCGCGGCGCGGGAGAGATCGTTGACGAACCAGCCCAGCTCGGCGTTCGATTCCATCCATTCGAGGAAGCGAATCAAGTCGGGCTCTGTAAGGTGGTGCGTGAAGAGAGAACTGACGATGAGGTGGACCGGCAAATCAGGCTGCCAGCGAAAAACGTCGGTAGCGACCCAATGAATGCGGCTTGTCGCTGGCGTGGCTTCAGCGGCGATCGCGATCGCGTCAGGGTTGAGGTCGAGGCCTGTGAGCTCGACGGCGACAGCGTTTGTGTGAGCCCAGCGTTCGATACGACGAAGGCTGTCGCCGTAACCGCAGCCGACGTCGACAATGTGAAGAGGCTGGGCCGAGCGGGACGCAGCGAGCGCGCTGAGCCAGCTCAGGATTGGGCGGTAGGCGAGGAACCAGCGATTGAGGCGCGAAAGATCGCGGAGACATTCGCGGAGCTCACCGCGCGAACAGGGCTCATCCATGAGTTCCGTGAGCACCGCGCGATGGGTGAAGTCGATGGCGCTAGAGTCGGCTTTGGATTCTCCCGCCGTCGTCGTTGCGCCGAAGCGAGTGGGATTGGCACCGAGAGGTGCAGGGATGCGGCGCAACCCTTCGGGCTGGGGCCAATTTCCCTCATTTCTTTGTCTCTCGTCGCTAGCAGACACCCGGTATGCGTCTCTCCTCGCTCCTCGAACTGAGGGAAATTTGCTGCCAGCGTCACCGACAGGAGAATCCAAAGCGGCCTCTAGACGGCATGGAACATCATGGTTTCGGCGGTGACTCCGGGCCCAAAAGACATAGCGCAACCAAGTTGGCCAGGGTGCGCGCGCTCGATCAGTCGCTGCAAGACGAACATGACGGATGCGGAGGACATGTTGCCGTAGTTGAAGAGAATGTTGCGGGAGTCGGCAAGAGCTTCCGAGGGGAGAGCAAGCCCCTGCTCCGTCGCATCAAGAATCGTGCGGCCGCCGGGATGAACGGCCCAGAGATCGATCGAAGAGAGATCGCGGCCCTGAGTGATTCGTGTGCCAGCTTCAGCGAGGCCTTGCCGCAACTGGACCGGAACCTTGCCGGAAAGATGCATATCGAATCCCTGCTCGCCGATGCGCCATGTGATGAGCTCGCCGGTGCCGGGAAGATTGACGGCGAGAAAGCTGTCGAGAGCGAAACCGCATGGCTCCGCGGTCACGAGATAGGCGGCGCAGCCATCGGCAAAGACTGTGAAGGCGAGCAACTGTTCCAGATCCTGGGTCTCCTGCATATGCAGGGAGCAGAGCTCAAGCGAGAGGAGCAGGACTTTGGCTTCGGGTTCGGAGCGAACAATGTGGCGCGCAGCCTTGAGAGCGTTGATCGCCGCGTAGCAGCCCATGAAGCCAATAAATGTGCGCTCGACGGAGGGATTGAGTCCGGCGAGCTCGATGACTTCGAAGTCGATGCCGGGCGCATAGAGCCCGGTGCAGCCCGTCACGATGACGTGGGTGATGCCCTGGCGTTCCGCATCGGTGAGCGCGAGCTTCAAGAGGGCGCATCGCGCGAGCTGCGGGGCAAATTGCCGAAAGGCCTCCATGCGCCGCGCGGTGGAGGGAAAGTTGCCGCGAACAAAAAGCGCGTCTTCATCCTGCATCGCGCCCGTGTCGGTGACGATGGGTTTGAGGAACGAGTAGCGGTGATCGATGGCGGAGAGGCGAACCATGCGGCGATACAGATTGCGAGGCGTGCCCTCGGGCAGAAGGCTTTCAGCAAAGGGAATGAAGGCACGGTGCATGTCGTGCGGCGGGACCGCGGTGGCGATGCGATTGAGATAGGCGGTCGTCATTCAATGGCCTCTGGGGGAGCCGGGTCGGTCATTCTCTTTGGACAGGATATCGTGCTGAGTGTCGCAGAATTGCAATCCTCAAGTCATTCAATTGCAATCTTGGACGTTTAGGGCGGAGTATCGGCTTTACGCCGAGGCAGGGGCGGCAGTGGAATCGCGGACCACAAGACTGGTTGAGACGAGGAACTCGCGCTGAAGCGAGCTGCCTGCGCCTTCAAGCTGGATGCGGAGAGCATTAAAGGCGGCGCGGGCGAGATCGGCGCGGGAGAGGCGGATGGTGGTGAGCGGAGGGCAGCGTGAACTCGGCGAAATCGATGTCGTCGAGGCCGACGACAGACAGGTCGTGGGGCACGCGAAGGCCTTGCATGTAGGCGGCGCGAAGAACGCCGATGGCGGTCATGTCGTTGGAGCAGACGACGGCCGTGGGGCGCGCGGCGAGGCTTGCTCAACTGCTCGAAGCCCGCGACGCCGCCCTTGAGGGTGTGGTCGCACTCGATGATCCACTTTTTTTGGATCGGCAGACCGGCAGACTGCATGGCGGCGCGGAAGTCGTTTTCGCGCGTAATGGCGGAGTGAAGGCTATGCGGGCCGGCGAGGAAGGCGATGGTGTTGTGGCCGAGATCGACGAGATGACGAATGGCCTGATGAATGCCGGTGGAGTAGTCGAGGAGAATGGTGCTGGCCTTGGGATCGTCGAGCTTTGAACTCGGCGAGCACGATGGGCACGCCGCGATGCGTGAGCTGATCGAGGACAGGCTCTTCTTCGCCGAAGGTCATGACGGCGACGCCATCGACCTTGCGCTCCAGCATGCGGCGAGCGCATGCGGCCAGCACGGCGGGGTCGCTGTTGGTGGAGCTGACGAGAATTTCATAGCCGTGAGCGACGGCGATCTCTTCGAAGCTCTGGATCAGCTCAGGGAAGAATGGATTGGTGATGTTCTCAACGATGATGCCGAGAAGGCGGCTGCGGCCGGAGACGAGGGTGCGCGCATGGGTGTTAGGGAGATAGTTGAGCTGCTTGATTGCCTGCCAGACACGCTTGGTGAGGCGCTCGCTGACCAGCGGAGAGCCATTGATGGTTCGGGAGACCGTGGCGATGGAGACCTTGGCTACGGCTGCAACGGCGCGGATGTCGGGGAGTTTGGCGGCGGTCTTTCGCTTTGGTTTTCGAGGCACGAACCAATCCTAATGCAGCAAGACAGAAGTGCAAAAGAGGAAAATAATTCGATTTTCCACCGGGTGATTCCGCGCAGGGAAGCGAGGGCGGCGTCAGGCGCGTTTCGGAGATGAGGAGGCGGAGGTCGCGCAGGTTGTGGCCGGTGGGCCCGGTGACGACGGTGTCGCCGATGGCGGTGAAAAGCGGGCAGGCATTGAAGTCCGCGAGCGACTGCTCGGGATCGAAGCCGAAGGCGCGGGCGCGAGCGACGGTGGTGGGATCGGCGATGGCGCCGGCGGATTGCGTGTTGCCGTCGATGCCGTCAGAGCCGGCGCTGAAGACGGTGAGGCGCTCGCCGGGATGTTTGGCGAGCTCGAGGGCGCAGGCCAGGGCGAACTGCTGATTGCGGCCACCCGCGCCTGGCGTGCGCGTGAGGGTGACGGTGACTTCGCCAACGGAGATGAGGCAGAAGCGGGTGTGCTTGGCGCGGAAGGTGTGGAAGCGCTCCAGCAGATAGCGGGCGGCTTCGGCGTAGTCCCAGTCGTCGCAACTGTTGTCGACCACGACGTGGTAGCCGGCTTTCCGCGCGAGCGTGCGCGCGCTCTCAACCAGGTCGTGGCTGGAGAGCAGAATCTCGAAGACCGAGTCGCGGAAGGCTGGATCTTCGGCGCTCATGCTGGCTGCTGAAGTGATGCGGCGGGGCCGCGTGGCATCGGTCCAGGGGAACTTGGGCAGCAACGACTGACGCCAGCTCTTGTTGCCGGGCGACTCGGGCAGATCTTCTCGCTCAAAGAAGGTGCGGATGGAGGCGGGAAGTTTGGGCGCGAGGTCGTACTTGGCGAGGAGCTCGCGCACTTCAGCCACGGTCGAGTGGTCGGGCGTGCTGGGGCCCGAAGAGAGCGCGTCGAGCGAGCGCAGCGGCACATCGGGGAGCAGCAGGCTGACCTTGAGCGCCTCCGCCGCGGCCACGGCGAGGCGACCGCCCTTGACGGCGGAAAAGTGCTTGCGAAGGGTGTTGATCTCGTTGATGGGCGCGCCCGAAGCAAGCAGCAACTGGTGGAAAGCGGCGGTTTCTTCGAGGGTGATCTGCGGGTCGAGAGGAAGATCGAAGATGGCCGAGCCGCCGCCGGAGATGAGGAAGAAGACGAGCGTGTCTTTGCGGGCTTTTCGCAGCAGGGCGAGTGCGGCGCGGGCGGCGGCGAAGGAGTCTTCGTTGGGCACGGGATGGCCGCCTTCAAAATAGCGGAAGCGCCAGTTGCGGGTTGTGGGCGGCTGGTTAGTACAACAGATGCCGCGCAGGCCTTTGCGGCGCTTCATGCGCTCGAGCAGGATCTGGAGCATCGGGCCGGCAGCTTTGCCGATGGCGATGACAAAGATGCGCTTGTATGCGGAGAGATCGATGGAGGCGGGGCCGCTGCCGTCGGGCATGAGGCGGTTAAGCCTGTGGCCCTCGAAGCGCAGACGGCGATCGAAGGCTGAAGCGATGTCGCTTGCCTTGAGCGCGCCGGTGAAGATGTCGGTGGCCGTGGAGTGCATTGCTTCGAGAGCGGCATCGCTGACCGGGGTCATGGCAACAACTCCTTGCGCCCGAGCACCACGCCGACGAGATGTGTTTCAAAACAGGTAGATAAGAAAGCAGAAATCATTCCACTCTTGATTTTACGCCGAAAGGGAGTGAGCGGATGGTGCTGGCCTCTGCGGTATTCTGGCAACATCATGAACGATGAGTTCGAAAATGCTTCCTTTTGACCCAATTGGGCTGACACGCCAGCTATGCGAGATCGAATCGACGACCTACCATGAGGGTGCGGTGGGCGATTTTCTTGGGAAGTTTCTTTCTGGGCGCGGTTGGGAAGTGGAGAAGACTCCAGTGGCGCAGCCGACGGATGGAGCAGCGGCGGAGCCCCGCTGGAATGTTTATGGAGGCAAGGCTGGCGAGACGCCAGACCTGGTTTTTTCCACGCACATGGACACCGTGCCGCCATACATTCCTTACAGCGAAGACGCGGAGTTTATGCACGGCCGCGGGGTTTCAGACGCCAAGGGAATTATTGCCGCACAAGTGGCGGCGGCGGAAGTGCTGCGCGCGTTAGGGTTTCGGATTGGAGTTTTGTTTGTATCTGGCGAGGAGCGCGACTCGGCAGGGGCCAAGGCGGCGAACCTGAATCCGAAGGGAAGCCGTTATCTTGATCAACGGCGAGCCGACCGATAATCGCGTGGCGCTGGCTTCAAAAGGAGCGCTGCGCGTAGTGTTTCGCGCAACGGGCAAGATGGCGCACTCGGCGTATCCGGAACTGGGCGAGAGCGCGGTGCACAAGCTGGTGCAGATGATGGCGAAGCTGCTCAAGCTGGAATTGCCGGTAACGGAGGACATTGGCCCGAGCACGCTGAACATCGGACAGATTCATGGAGGGCACGCACCGAACGTGATCGCGGACAAGGCCGAGGCGCAAGTGCTGGTGCGGCTGGTCGGCGACTCAGCGCCGGTGAAGGCCGCGCTGCTTGAGGCAGCGAAGGGACTGGCGGAGGTGGACTTCACCTTGGAGATTCCGTTTGTGCGGCTGCGCGCGCCGGAGGGATTGCCGACGATGGTGGCGAAGTTTACGACGGACATTCCGCAGCTAAACAACTGGGGCGAGCCGTTGCTGCTTGGCCCCGGCAGTATTCACGTGGCGCACACGCCGTTCGAGAAGCTGGCGAAGAAGGAGCTGCTGGAAGCGGTGGAATTGTACGTGAAGGTGGCGAAGCGGTTGCTGGCGTAGCATGGCTGCGCGGATCGCCGCGTGCAATTATTTTGCTGTCGGTGGATTTGCAGGCGATTGCTTTGTGAACTCGAACGTGCAGGTGCGACCGACAATTCCAAGGCCCTGTCCCTTGGTGCCAGTTCCGGTGGCCTCGTTGAATTGGGCTTTGACATCCCAGCTATAGTTCGCGCCTTCGCGCACAAAGACGCCGCGAGCGTACTCTTTTGAGCCGACGATGCCATTGGCGGTGAGCCTCGCGTTACCGTCGCTCGCGATGGGGCCTTCAATGACGAAGTAGCCGGGCTGGCCTATCGTGCCGCGCTCTCCATGGAAGATGCTGTCCTGGATGACGCCAGGAAACTGCCATATATAGCCCTCGGTGTTTCCCTTGGGTGGGCAAGTGAGTTTGGTAAGCCAGTTGCCGTCGAAGCGATCGCTGCCAAACGAGACTGCCGGTAAAACGATGAGCGCGATTGCTGCCAGAAGCCGGATCGGGCGCATGACCTTCCCCTCCTACGGCTGGAAAGTCTAGCACGCGCAGTGGAGGGCCGTCGGTGACAAGCGGATTGCGAACGGCTATAGATCATTGCCCATGAGGACGAAAGGTTGTCTCGTTGTGCACGGCAGAGATCGCAGTCAGGGGCTGCGCACTGGCGGTTGCGGCGGGGGGAGTGCGAAGGGCAAAGTCCGCGTCGGCGGAGCTGCGATTCATCACGGGATGCTGATGCATGCCCTGCGAAGAAACGCTTTGCGAAACCTGCTGTGACACTGAAGCGTAAACCTGGCTCAGGGGCGTCTGGCCTTTGCCGGTCTTGAGGGCCTGCAGCAGGAAGTACGTGAAGTAGCCATGATGGAGCTGGCTGCTTTCAAGCGACTCCTCGTTAACCTCGCTGGCGGCCATGACGATGCGGCCAGTTCCGTCGGTCATATGCGTGAGCATGCTGCCTGAGGGTGCGGTATTGGCGAGGCCTGCGGCCGGCTGCGCTCCGCTGGCGCCCGCCGCCCCGCCGCTGTAACACGTATCGAGAAAGACGGCGGTGCGGAGAGCCTTCATGCGCGTGGAGACGGCATCGGCGAGCTCAACCATCGGATACGCGGTGGCGTAAAGCGCGTCCTGATCTAGCGATCCGTTTGAATAAACTTCGGTGTCGTATGTGATGAGATAGTTGGCGCCGCCCGCGGTGTCAGTGGTGCGCGGCGTGCCGTGCGTGGCAACGTAAATCACGACGAGATCGTTCGGCTCAGCATGGCGCGCGATCCAGTTGAGCTCTTCCTTGATGTTCTTGGTTGTGGCCTGGTCGTCGGTGAGGACGTGGACGTTGTCCGCGGGAAAAGCGCCGATGGATGGGTCTTTGAGCGCAGTGGCGAAGGCGGTGGCGTCGGCGTCAGTGAAGTTAAGCTGGGGAATCTGCTTGTCGGTAAAGTGTCCGATGCCGACGACGAGCGCCCACTTCTGCTGCACGGGACCAGGCTTCACGGGCGGAGCGGCTGGCACCGGAGTTTCGGTGCCTTCAGCCTCAAAACCGCGTGAAGCAGGCGTGGACAGGACCAGCGGGTTGAGGCCCTGATCGAGCGCCTCGGAGCCGTTGAAGCTTGCCTTGTCCATCGCGTACTTGGCGAGAGCGTCGTGGCCGAGATGCTTCTCGACAAGACCGCGGTAGTACCACGCATCGCCAAGTTCGGGGCATTCGGCAACGGCCGACTTGAGCAATTGCAGCGCGTCTTCAAAGGTATCGTTGCCGCTTTGCGGCGTGATGCGCTCGAGCGCCTGGACGATGAGGTCCTGCCCGGCGCCGCAGCGGACTCCCTGAGCCTGCGCAGAGGAACACGCAATCAGCATTGCGGCAATCAACGGCGAAAGAGCAAGTCTGGATCGGATGGACGCGGTCATTTTTCGGCTACATGCCTTGGGGTTCCGGCCGGTTTTTTTATAGCCCGAGTCTTCATAGCATCGAGTACGCGGGCGCTGACACCGCCGCTGGTGAGAGTTTGCTGGCCCGCGGGGCTGAGATCGAAGTCGATGGCGTTGGCTCCGTTGAATGGCCTGGATGATGGTCTCCTCGTCCATGCCGGATTTGACCATGGTGATGATCTGCGTGTTGGAAAGCCCTTTGTGCGCTGCCGCGGCCGGCTTTTTCGCAGCCTGGGTTTTCATCTCAGCCAGGATGCGCGGGCTTACGCCGCCGGCGGTGAGCGCTTTTTGACCTGCTGGAGTGAGATCGAAGTTGACTGCGGTCGGCTCCGCGGATGGCTTGAAGGACCGCAGATTCGTCAATGCCCGACTTGACCATCGTGATGACCTGAGCGTTGGTGAGGCCTTTGCCCGCATCGGTGGGTCCGGAAGTCGAATTTCCGGCTGCAGCCTCGGCCTTGGCGCGAGCTGCTGCCTGCTGTTCCTGATCCAGCTCCTTATAATGAGCGATTGCAGTTTCGATGCGCTTCTGCGGCTCGATGAAGTATTTCTCGTCGGGCTTGGCGTCGATGGCTTTGCCGTAGTTGATGGCGGCCTGGTCAAGGTATTTCATGGCCGCCTTCTGATCCTCAGCCTGATACGCAAGCGCCTCGTAGGCCACGCCGATGTCATAGAGCCGGTAAGCATCCTCTTCCGGCTTGGGAAATGGCGGCGCGGTTTCGTAGGTCTCGAGAGCGCGCTCCCAGAGTCCCGTCATCGCATCTTTGTCGCCTTCTTCGAGCGGGCCATCCTTGCGCGCCAAAAAAACATCGACAGTTTCATTGGAGTCGACGAGATGTTCTGCAATCTGCTGCACCGCATCGATGATCAGCCGCGAGCGCAGCTCCGATGGCGTGGGGGGGCCGTCTTCACTCTTGGCTCCGCCCTTTACGTGCGAGAAGGTTCCGCCCACCTGGCCGAACACGCCATGAGAGGTGGAGTTTCCCGCGCTGTCGAACTCTCGATCGTAAGTCGAATCGATATTGTCGGAGATCAGGATACGACCGGTCGCGTCCTTGGCTTGAAAGGAGACGTCGAGTTTTCCTGTGATGCGCTGGGTGGCCCCGATCCTTGAGGCAGTTCTGGAGAGCGTAGACAACGGGGAATTGGACGGGCCAAGAGCTTGGCCCGTCCCCAATTTGTTGGTGTAGATGGGCTCAGGGTGCGAGTACTCGGTGATCTGGCAAATGATCTGCGTGGAGGGATTGTCGTCGTCTCGCAGGTTCGGGTCGTCTTTCAGCAGCTCCGTTTCGAGGAGCGCCTGAAAGTCGTAGGGCAGGGTCCCGTCTTCCTCGGATGAGGTGACGGTGACTTTGATCGTTTCTCCCGGCATATGGACCAGAGCGGGAAGCTTGCGCTGCAGAGTGACTTTCTCCTTGGCCGCGCCAAAACCCTGCGCGCCGGAAGGCACCGCTGTGAACAGCCCGATGACAGATGGAGAAGAGTAGAGCAATTTTTGCCGAACGGCTCATCTTGACCTCCGTCGATTTACCGTTTGTCGCCGCCTGCTGGTAAAGTGGCGTTGCAAAGCCAGGATCCGGTGCCCAGCGACAGACCCTAGCATACCGTTTGGGCAGCGATTTCGTCATTACACTACTTACTCTTTCCGCTCTTGCTTGCCGAGCTTGAACTGCTCTTCTTGGAACTCGAGGACGAGCAGGATGTTGAACTGTCGGAGCTGGCAGGCCGGCTCAAGGTTGTTTCCGAGGGTTGGACTGTAATGTGCATCGACGCATAGGTGATGCCGGGGACGGAGTTTTCCGCACGCTCTGACAATGGCAGATTGGGATCGGCATCCTTGGCCACCAGGTATCCCTGAACCATATCGAGGTTGGGTAGCGCTTTAGCCAGCTCATCGACGTGCCTCTGGGGAACCATCAAATAATCTCCGGACTTGAGCCCGATGTATGTCGGATCGCGATCGGGATCATCCACTGCCTGCTGCGTGGCCACGGCGTGAGTAAGGTTGCCGGCCATGATGAATCGGGTGCGATCTTCCCAGTAGCTCAGCGCTTCAGTAAATGTGCTGAGAGCGGGCACGCTGATGGCGGGCAGGCTGACGATGGGAGCAGCGATCTTTGCGCCCTGAATCATGATGTTTAGAGCCTTGACGAACATCGATTGCGCCGCGGCCCTGGAAATGTTGACCGCCAGTTTGCCGGTCCCCTCGGTGAGCAGAATTCTGCTGGTGCCTTCCGTGGCATGCGATGAGCGAAAGCCAAGCGCATCAAGAGAAACTTTGCCCGCGTTGTTCGGCGAAACCGATGCGATGGCTGACCATGCGAGCGGCGTGATGATATTTACGAAGGGGTGAACCTGCGTGGTGTCGACACGGAGCTGCGAGGCCTTGAGATTGTTTTCACCGGCTCCCGGCCGAAACTGAGCGAGGGCAATGCTCACGGCAACATCGCCGTCATGATCCAGCAATTCTTCCCTGCGAATGTCGGAGGCATAACGAAGGCGCTTGTTCTCGCCGTCGTAATGCAGGTATTGGGTTTGAGCCTGTGGATCGGGGAGCTGATCGGCTGGACCGCGCGAGAAGGCTTTGACGCCGTAGTTTTTGCTGTAGGGATTCACGGAGTCGAAGTACCCGTTCCAGAAGTTGAAAGAGTCGTGGGGCAGATCCTCCGTCGGGAACGCGCCGGGAGCGTTGGTGAATGCGCCGGGAGTGGACGATTGCGCGGCCGCAAGTTCGGGAACCAGCGCGGCCATCATGGCGAGCGCGGAAGCGTCGGCCAGGAAATGGCGTCTAGAAACGGTCATTTGTGTACCCTCCACGTCTTGCCGGAGTGGTTCGCTGAGCCGCCGGCTGCCCATCAGATGAAAAGGTCCGATTTATGAGAACCCCAGAGATTGCATGCGAACTAATTTGTCGAACTTTGGGGAGCACTGTGAACGGTCATCAGCCCAATGCCCCAATTTGTGGGGACCTCGCCTGAGAATCCGCGGGTTCCGCCACTGGTTTGGTTCAAGAGTTTTTCCAAGGGCGACGCAACTCCGCGCGAACCGCGCGACGCGACGCCTTCAAAGTTCAGCACGTATGGATCGGCCAACGGCTGCTCCGTGCTGAGCATGATGAGCGTATCGACTCCATAGGGCGGACCAATGCGCAGGACGGGCGCGCCGGGCAAAATAAACTGCCGTCCATTTTCGGCGTCGTTGGGAAACTGATTCTCGGAATAGTCGCGCGGATAAAGCACGGTGCCCTGACCATGGCAATCGATGTCGAGCACATAGACCCAGCGATGATCGATGATGCGGTCTTCGGAGGCGAGGGCCATTTTGAGCTGATCACCCTGGTGCGTCGTCTGATTCGCTGGAAGCGGCGCCGTGGCGTTGGAGGGCAAAAGAGTGAGCGAGTAGAACTCATCAGTGGACGCGTCGGCGGGGCTGTTGGCTAGCTCAAGCCAGCCATGCACCTTGGCCAAAAGAGATGAGTAGTGGTTGAGTTTGTTCGCCGGCGGCGTCCACGGCGGCAGGCGTTGCCGACAGGTACCCAGTCCGTGCGCACAGGGTACTGGGAAGTTGCTGAGCAGCCAGGGCTGTGCGGGGGCGCATTGGGCGACGGCGGACCCGGCGGCCAACTCGCTCTTGTGATACCAGGCGTAGGCGGGCCCATCGGCAGTGAGGACACCGGTGAGCGCGTAGTGAGCAACAGACATATTGCTTGCGATTTGTACCGCGCTGTCGCTGCCCGCAGGCTTGAGCTTGGCGGCCAGTTCCTGTGAGGGCGGAAGATTGACCCAGAGTTTTGCGCCGGCAGGGAGGTTCTTCTTGATGGCGTCAGCAGTGAGCGGCGCGCCGAGCGTGACCGGGGCGGCCGAGCCGGCTTGCTGAATCGTCCAATTCGTTCCGTCCCAACTGAGGACGTGGGTCCATTGCTGTTCGGCAGGGTCGGAGACCAAAGTGGCGCCAGAAGCCTGCACCTGAGCGATGGCGGCTTCAATCTGGTCCTCGGAGAGATTGGAGGGCCAGAGCCAGACAAGCAGCGGCGGATTATCGGCAGGAATCCATTTGCTCAACTCGAACAGATCGCCGGGAGACACTTTTGCACCTGCTGGGCTGACGATCTCAGCCGACGAACGGGCCAAGCCGTCAAGACTCGTGATGCGAAGCTGAACCGACTGTCCAGTGCCACTGGGTGTGGTCGCGGTTAACTCACTGCCGACGCCAAGGCCGGAAGCGCGGCCGATGTCGAGCGAGATTGAACCGTCATCGTTTGTGCCGAGCGCTGCGGCGCGGACTTTATCAGACTTGGCGGCGGTGCCGCCGAAGAGCGGCTGCTCGCGCCGTGCCGCAGTTGCGTCGAGGTCGGGTTCCTGATCGGGCACATTGCCGCCCTCGAGAACGGCCTTGACCCGCTCGTAAACGATGGAAGTGGGGGTGTCGGCAGGCAGAGCCTGCAAGGCTTCAAGCAGCGCGGCCGTGAAAGCACCGTGCGGCTCGGTGCCGGCGGGCATTTCCTTGGCGGTCTGATCCTGCTGCGCGGCAGAAAAGACCAGCGCAGGATTATCGGTGCGCTGAGTCGGAGCGGGACGCGGCTGGCCGTTGGGCAGCGTGTCTGGAGCTTCGTTGATGTCTCGCGGATCGAAGGCCAAGGCGCGCTCGCGGTAAACGGGGCCAATGCCGCGGCTGATGCCGCCCGAGTGACAACTATCGAAGATGACAGTGAGGTGGACACCCTTGTCGAGCGCGGCGTTGAAGATGCGCGTCATCTCACGATCGCGAACGTCGTAGCCGCCCTTGTAGGCGTCGGACGGAACCAATGTGCTGTCAGCATGGACATATTGATTGCCGACCAGCACTGTGAGCTTATTGCCCTTGCTGTTGACGCGCAGCGAGCCGTGGCTGGCGTCGTAGAAGACCACGGTGTCGCCTTTTTGCGGGAGGTCCACGAGATATTTCTGCATGGCGGCAAGAATGCCGTCGCGTGTGGTTTGGTCGGCCGGAAGTAGGACGACTCCCGGGCTGGCATGGGGCGGCGCCGGGTTGGTGAGCAGGGCGACATTGGCGGCCGGGAATCCAAACTTAGGACTGGTGAGAAGATCGGCCATGGCCTGAGCGTCGTTGACTGAGCCGTCGAGATTCTCGAAGGTGCCTAGCTCGCATCGACCATAGATGCAACCGGCGGGATGATCCGGCGTGGTTCCCGCGGGTTGATAGGTATTGATACCAATCAAGAGGGCACGCTCGGTTTGAGCGGTAGCCAGTGACCCCGCGAAGATGCAAGCCAAGGCAGGAAATGCGGCGATATTCGCTTTCATAAGCGCTCCCGTTGCAGAGTGCGAGCGAGGGCGTTCCCCCCAAAATGCCGCGTGCCAATTCGCGGACGTCGAGCCGTGGACTTCAAACCCCGCGCGGCCTGCTCATCACAAAAGACCACCTGGCCATGCAAATCACAGACCTTCATGCTGGATGAAACACTGAGATTTCCTAAAAGGTGGTCAACCGGCCTCGCAAGAAAAGGAGCGCGCCCGGCCCTTTACCCTTTGCGTTTTATCGACGTTTGGCGAGGCGCAAGGGTTTCAATCAAATTTGGAAGTACCGGGGGGATGCGGCGAATCTAATCAAGTTGGTTTTGCGAAATTCTCGCCGAGCCGAACAGCAAGAGTATAGCGCCTAAACGCAATCCCGCAATGAACAATGTTATAGCGCGGGGACAGACCACAACGGTAACATGAAGAGAACTGCGCACCCGAAGCCATCATCGCATTTTGGAGGGCGGCCCGCGTCGCGCTTGGCCGGGCTGGGAACTACCGCGCGTCAATCACCCAAAAGTAGCGGGATTCTAGCCCTTCGGCACGCTGCTTTCTGTGGACACAGATTATTTATTTGCCTGAGAATGCAGGGAGGCGGGGTGTTTCTTCACTGGCCAGTCGCACGATCAACCGCCAAAAGGAAGAAAACATGACGCAAAAACTTGGGATGCACGCGCTTTCGGTCGCCATCATTCTGTCGATGGCTTCTGGAGTTTGCCAATCTCAGTCCGTGTTGACGCATCACGTGCGCAAGGCCGCGCAAGACGGGACAGCGTCGCCGATGGGCCAGCTGGCAGCGACCGAAAACATGCACCTGGTGATCACGTTGCCGTTGCGCAATGAGGATCAGCTGGATCGACTTCTAAACGATCTTTACAACCCGAGCAGTCCAAGTTTCAGGCAGTTTCTCACTGTCGAGCAATTCACTGAGGAGTTCGGGCCGACTCAAGCAGAGTACGACGCTTTGATCAACTTCGCGCGCGAAAACGGGCTGACCGTAGAGGGCACCTCCCCGAATCGCCTGAATCTGCAAGTGTCCGGGGCCGCGGCAAACGTTGAGGCGGCATTTCACGTGAATTTCGGCGTTTACCATCATCCCGCAGAGAACCGCGTGTTCTACGCGCCGGATCGCGAGCCGACCACCAACCTGACGTTTTCCCTTTGGCACGTGTCGGGGCTCGACAACTATTCCATTCCGCATCCCGCGGGTCTCGAGAAAAGACAGGATAATGCGAACTCAATCCCGGACGCCACCACCGGCTCCGGTCCGTCGGCCTCGTTTCTGGGAAGCGATATGCGAGCCGCTTATTATGGGGGCACGGCGCTGACCGGCTCTGGCCAGTCGGTCGGCTTGCTCGAGTATTACGGAACCGATCTTGCCGACCTGAATACGTACTTTACGAACGCCCACCAAACGAACAATGTTCCCATCACACTGCTTTCTACAGACGGCACCAGCACCGGTTGTATCGACAGCACGGCAGGCGGCAGCTGTGATGACACCGAGCAGACATTGGACATGACGCAGGCGCTAGGAATGGCGCCGGGATTGTCGAGCCTTGTGGTGTATGTAGGCTCAACCGATTCCGCAATCTTCAACGCGATGGCCACAGCCAAACCGCTCAACGCTCAGTTAGGCTCGTCGTGGACATGGACCCCGGCTGATCCGACCACCGACGACCCGTATTTCAAGGAGTTCGCGGCGCAGGGCCAGAACCTATTTCAAGCGGCCGGCGATAGTGCCAAGTGGACGACGACGGGCAAGGCTTCCCAGACTTATCCGGCAGATGGTGTGTATGTGACGTCGGTGGGCGGGACCGACTTATCGACGAGTTCCGCCGGCGGCCCGTGGGCTTCTGAGACCGCATGGTCCAACAGTGGAGGCGGCATTTCGCCGCATAAGTATGCCATCCCGTCGTGGCAGACTGCTGCAGCAGCCAGCTGTGCCAGTTGTTCGCAGACTTATCGCAACGGCCCCGACGTTTCAGCCAACGCGAACTACACATTCTACGTTTGCGCCGATCAGACGACGTGCACAGCAAACAGTTATGGCGGCACCAGTTTTGCCGCTCCCATGTGGGCAGGCTACATGGCTCTCATCAATCAGCAATCGGTGACGAACGGGAACGGGCTGCTCGGCTTCATCAACTCTAGCCTCTACACCATTGGTGCAGGCTCGAGCTACTCCACTGATTTTCACGACATCACCAGTGGGAGCAACGGTTACTCGGCGACAAGCGGGTTCGATCTAGCCACCGGCTGGGGTAGTCCCAATGGAAGCGGGCTGATCAATGCGCTGGCCGGGACGTCGTCCGGCACCGCGGCCGCGATCACCAGCCCCGGGCCGGGCAGCACGTTGACGTCGGCATCGACCACGTTCACCTGGAGCGCGGCCACGGGCAATGTAACGTACTATGTTTTGTACGTCGGCAGCACTCCCGGCAGTTACGACCTGGCGGACGTCAGTCCCAGCCCCCTCACCGGCACCAGCGCGACCGTGAATCTGCCCACCAACGGGGCCACCATCTACGTGCGGCTGTGGACGATCATCAACGGCTCCACCTACTTCTACAACGATTACACCTACACCGAAGCCACCATCCATGGAGCCGCAATCACCAGCCCTGGGCCGGGCAGCACGTTGACCTCGGCATCGACCACCTTCACCTGGAGCGCAGCCACGGGTAATGTGACGTACTATGTTTTGTACGTCGGCAGCACTCCCGGCGGTCACGATCTGGCGGCCGTCAGTCCCAACCCCCTCACCGGCACCAGCGCGACCGTGAATCTGCCCACCAACGGGGCCACCATCTACGTGCGGCTGTGGACGATCATCAACGGCTCCACCTACCTCTACAACGATTACACCTACACCGAAGCCACCATCCATGGAGCCGCAATCACCAGCCCCGGGCCGGGCAGTACGCTAAACTCGGCCACGACCACGTTCACCTGGAGCGCAGCCACGGGCAATGTGACGTACTATGTTTTGTACGTCGGCAGCACTCCCGGCAGTTACGACCTGGCGGATGTCAGTCCCAACCCCCTCACCGGCACCAGCGCGACCGTGAATCTGCCCACCAACGGGGCCACCATCTACGTGCGGCTGTGGACGATCATCAACGGCACCACCTACTTCTACAACAATTACACCTACACCGAGTTCCAGTAGCGAGGCAACGACCTCACGGCGGCCGGACGCGAGCGCCGCACTGATTGTCGCCTTGCACACTCTGTTGTTGGGTCTGAACCCGCGAGGTTCTCGTTTTCTCACGGCAATATCGCCCCACTTTTCAACTGTCGAACAAGCATCTTGGGGGAGAATGACCCAATATAATGATTCAGAGCGCAAAGACACATAGCGTGTCAGATGAATCGGCGGACCACACTCGCACTTTGTGGAAAAGAGGGACAGAAACGTCTCACATCTGGCTTAGTCAAGGTTTGCACGATGTCTATATTAAAACGTTTAAAATGAGGATATTATAGAAAATCTGTGGACTCAAGATTGTCAAGCATTTGTCATACATTGTCCTTGCGTCCGTCGTGCTCGCCGTGCTATTTCTTGGTCATTCTGAACTTCGGATCGATGCGAAGAACGGAGCTTGGCGTTCTCGTCAAAGTGTGCGATATGACCGCGCCGCTACTATTTCTCAAAGTGTGTTTGGTTCATTAAGGAATCACCGATTCATCTGGGACTGAGGGGGCGAAGCCTTCTCTAAACCGTACCGGAGCCCCGGCATTTCAAAAGTGCCGAGGGGTTTCATCCCTTCCCCGCCATTTAAAAGACAGCCGAGAGTGAACGGGATCGTTTCGCAGCTCAAACCTGGCTCTGGGGTCGACTATGACAGTTCTGAAGCCACGCTCACGCAAGGTTAGCGTCCGTCTTTCCGAAGAGGAATACGTAGCTCTTAGGCGTGTCTGTTCGCTAACGAGCGCGCGTAGCGTATCCGACCTGACCCGCGAGGCAGTGCGGGCCGTTGTGAAAGACGTTAATCGGGAGGATCAGCTTGGACGCCATCTCGACGAGTTTCGCACTGGCATGAAGAATCTGGAAAGAAAGGTCGAAC
Organism: uncultured Acidobacteriaceae bacterium; assembly: GCA_963796785.1. Taxonomy (GTDB): domain Bacteria; phylum Acidobacteriota; class Terriglobia; order Terriglobales; family Acidobacteriaceae; genus Telmatobacter. Next base: position 919,611 of record CAWCMW010000002.1, read on the forward strand.
GATTAGAGGCCAAGATTGCAACCTTCGAGGATGATAGCGCTCAGTGATCGATTTCGTCCGATCTTGCTCGATGACGCGGATTCTTCGGTTGCTGTCGATTCACGCGGCGGGCTGAGCCAGGTGTGGCAGGTTCCGCGGTTCCAAATTATTGGCAAAGCGAATCAGAAAGCATTTGGCATCGCTGCCTTGCTCATCATGTGAGAAGCCGGAGGCGGTCTGCGATCAGCTTTACACTGTCGTCCTGAAAGTCGTTGTGTAATAGCCCGGCCGGAAATAAGTCGTTGAGCTTGTGGAAGGCATCGAGCTCTAAGCGTGAACATGGAAGAACAAACCGAAGCCTGAGAAGGTAGCAAATTGCGCAACGTATTCAACTTCATTCGAAGCATGGCTGGATTGGGGCCGCAATGGACCCGCATCCGCAGCCTCGTGGTTACGTTTGGATTCGTGATACTGGTTTGCGGCGTTATCGCTGTCCAGCCTGGACGCGCGCAGGAGACGGACCAGAACTGCGGCTCCGAGGGCTCGCCGGAAGCATGCGCGCCCAACCATTCAGCACAAGGGCCCTATGCGGGCGAGGCACAAGAGCCGTCTGGCGGCGAGGCTGAACCGCCGTCTGCCAGTGAACCCGAAGCACCAACCGCTGGAGAAAACGCGCAAAGAGCGGGCCAGAACTGTAGCTCCGGCCAGAGCTCATCTGACACATGTGGCCCGAACGGCGAGGCCCAGACGCCACAAAATGGCGAGGGGCAAGCGCCACAAAATGGCGAGGGTCAGGCGCCATCCGCCAATGGTAGTGGCGCGCGAAGTGGGAATCAAAATTGTGACGCCGAAAGTTCTCCGGGAGCTTGCTCCCCTAACAGTGAGGCTCAGCCGGCCAACGCTGCTGGCCGAGGCGTTGCCGGGGAAAACGGGATTCCGGGAACGGGGTACGGCACCGACATCGAGAGTTGCCTTAAAACATGTGCCGATAGCGGCGACGTTGCGAGTTGCGTCCAAAACTGTGCGCAAAGCAGCCAGAACACAGTACCTGCCAAAAATGGCAGAGGTCAAGCGCCGTCCCCAAATAACTCCCGACAAATGTCGGGCGCCAGCTCGACGGCGCGTGGACAAGTTTCCCAGAGGCGTCCGAGCGAACCACACAAGATACAAGAGCCGATTCCTTACAAGAATCTGCCTTCGCTGGACGATCTTTACACCCAGATTCCATTGGCAGGAGGCAAGCTGCAGCGCTTTGGCAGCAGCGCTTTCGTAACCGGCACTGGGAATTCGAACGAGTTGCCGATGGATCTTCCTGCCGGTCCTGACTATGTTCTTGGTCCGGGCGATGCTCTGATTGTGAACATGTGGGGTGGCGAGTCAAGCCGTCTGAACAGAACGATCGACCGCCAGGGTCAGATTGAGCTCCCTGAAGCGGGAACAATCATGATCAATGGAATGACGATCGCCGATGCGGAGAGCGCCATCCAGCAGGCTCTCAGCGCGCAGTTTCATAATGAACACGTCGAGATTTCCCTTGGCCGGCTGCGCACGGTGCGGGTTTATGTCGTTGGAGACGTGCAGCGCCCCGGCGCTTATGACGTGAGTTCGTTATCCACTCCGTTGAGCGCGCTTTACGCTGCGGGCGGCCCAACGAGTAGAGGATCGCTTCGCATCCTGCGCCAATATCGCGGTGAACATCTGGTCCGTGAGATCGACCTGTACGACTTTCTATTGAAGGGTGTCCGCTCGGATGTCGAACGGCTTCTGCCCGGCGATACTCTTCTAGTGCCAACGGTTGGTCCTCAGGTAACTGTCGAAGGGATGGTGCATCGCCCCGCGATCTATGAACTCAACGGTGAGAAGACCCTGGATCAGGTTATTGAACTGGCCGGTGGTGTTCTGCGTACGGCTAGCCTGAAGCAGATTAATGTTGCGCGAATTGTGGCCCAGGAGAGCCGCACGATGGTGAGTCTGCAACTCCCGGGCGATCCGGCGGAGACCGCAAAGAAGCTGGCAGATTTTCCGGTGCAGGGCGGTGACGACGTCGTCATCTCGCAGATTCTGCCGTACAACCAGGACGCGGTCTATCTCGAAGGGCATGTCTATCGTCCTGGTAAGTATCCCTTCAAAGATGGAATGACGATTACCGATATACTGCATTCGTATCAGGACGTCATGCCGGAGCCTTCTGATCATGCGGAATTGGTTCGACTTCAGGCGCCCGATTTCCGGCCTGAGATTATCAATTTCAACCTGCACGACGCTCTGATTGGTAATGACTCATTTCCCCTTGAGCCCTTCGATTTGATTCATGTCTATGGCCGCTACGAGGTCGACGCTCCGATGGTTTCCATTAAGGGAGAGGTTCTTCGTCCCGGCATATACCCCATGTCCCAAGGTATGACTGTAGCTGGATTGGTGAGCCTGGCAGGAGGGTTTACCCGCAGCGCCTATCGGGATGAGGCGGGGCTCTCAAGTTATGTGGTGCAAAACGGCCAAGAGGTGCTGGTGACGCAAAGCACCGTAGCCATCGGAAAGGCGCTAGATGGCGACAAGAGTGCCGACGTGCCGCTTAGTCCGGGAGACGTCGTGAGCATTCAGCAATTGGCTGGTTGGCAGGATATCGGCTCTTCGGTGACGATAAAAGGCGAGGTCGAGCATGCTGGAAGTTACCCGATTCAAACGGGAGAGCGCCTTAGTTCGGTGTTAGCGCGTGCGGGAGGATTTCGAGACGGATGCATATCCGCCCGCCGCCGTTCTGGAACGAGCCCAGGTTCGTCTGCTGGCCGAGCAGGCGCGTCAGCAGATGATTCGGCAGGTCGAAGATACGCCTACCCAGGTCAGGCAAGGAGCGATCGGTGCGCAAACAGCGACAACTATTCAGCAGTCACTGGAAGCGCAGCGCCAGGAGATTCTCGCGAGCCTTCGCAGTCATCCTGCCAGTGGCCGGCTTATCATCAACATCTCTGCCGACGTTAGCCGATGGGAAAATACACCGGACGATATTGAGATGCGTGCGGGAGATACTCTTTTCATACCCAAGCGGCCAAATTTTGTCGTGGTGAGTGGCCAGGTGTATAATCCCGCCGCGAGTAAGCTACGTTCCCGGAAGAGATCTGATCTGGTATCTGCGGAAGGCGGGTGGCGCGACACCTAACGGCGACAAGAGGCAGATCTACGTGCTGCATGCCGATGGATCAGTAGTGCCACGCAGCAGTAGCTGGGTAAGTAACAACTTCATGGACCTCCGCATGCGGCCTGGAGATACGATCTTTGTCCCTGAAAAGATTGTCGGCGCCTCGACAGTCTGGCAAAACATAGCAGCAGTAGCGCAGGCCATGTCTGCGGCCGCACTACCGATTGCTGTTTCGGGAGTCTACTGATCGTTGCGAGGGATTCCTCAACCTGTCTGAATCGCGCGGTCAAGCGCTGAGCAATTGTTTCGGGGCGAGCAAGTCGCAATTGGATCATCCCGCTGACGCGCAGTACCCGAGAGCGAGTTTCAAATGGACGATTTTCAGAGTACAACAGAAATTCCCGAGCTCCCCGCCGAGACGGATGAAGTCGAACCCGTTGACGGCGAGGAATCTGGCGAACCTCTGAGCACAAAAATTGCGGATTTCGTGCGGATATGCTGGCTGAAGCGGAAGATAGTTTTCAGCATTGTCGGCGCCGGCATCCTGCTCTCGGTCCTATTTGCCCTCTCCCTGCCAAACAACTATGTTTCGACTACGACGCTCATGCCTCCCGACAACAGTTCACCCTATTCCAGCATCATGAGCCTGGTATCGCCTGGCAGCGCAGCGGCTCAACTTGGCGGGGAGGCGCTTGGACTGAGTACTCCCGGGGACTTGTTCATTAGCATCCTGAAAAGCCGCAACGTTGAAGATGGGCTGATTCATGGCCTGGACCTTTCTGGCCACTACAAGTCGCACGACATAGAGGATGCCCGCAAGTCACTGGAGGGCGCGACAAAGATCGATGATGACCGTACGAGTGGAGTCATTACGATCACCGTAACGGACACAAATCCGGTTATGGCGTCGCGGATTGCGAGTCGGTATGTGGAGGAACTGAATCGCGTGGTGACCGACAACGCCACCTCCGCAGCTCGACGTGAACGGATGTTCCTCGAGGAAAGGGTAAAAGAAGTTAAACAAAGCCTCGATGATTCCGCGAAGCAGCTTAGCCAGTTTTCCACGAAAAGTGGCGCAATCGACATTTCTTCACAGACGAAGTCGATGGTCGAGGAAGGGCTTAGACTGCAGGCGGAACTCATCGAGGGCCGAAGCCAACTGGCGGCACTAAGGCAGACATATTCTGAGGATAATTCCAAGGTGCGGGCCCTGGAGGCGCATAACGCGGAATTGGATAAGGACCTAAACAAGATGGGCGGGCTAACTCAAGGTTCTCGGAGTAACACCGGAACCAGCGATTCGCGCTATCCTACGGCGGACGAATTGCCGGCGCTAGGGCTTACCTATTTCGACCTCGAAAGAAAGGTTCGTGTCGACGAAGCCTTGTGGGAAGCCCTCACGAAACAGTACGAAACAGCCAAGGTGGAAGAGGCAGAAGAGATTCCGACGGTACAGGTGCTGGATGCGGCCAACGTTCCCTTGAAGAAGTCATCCCCTTCGCGTCGTTTAATCGTAGAAGTGGGCACGTTCATGTCATTCGCGCTCGCACTCGTTGTGATTCTGGTAACGACGATGTGGAAAGAGGCGGACCCTGAAGGTGAGCCTAAACGGCTGGTGACAGAAGTTACTAGCACTGTTATGGATTCCCATCGGTGGTATTGGTCGGTGCCTGGAATGAGATGGCTGCGGACGCGTCTGAAAGGTCCAGAGCGGGCTTAATAGCGCTGGCTCGCGATTGGGTTGCTCTGGGCGGCGAAACTTCATCCGGCTGTTTTAGTCCAGGAGAAATAGAGAGATGAATCTACTTCCGGCAAAACTGCAAACCGAACGGTGTTGAGAATATGCCGGTGAGCCGCGCGTTAGGACCACGGGAGAGCCTAGTGGAAAGATATCCAAATCAAATCGGTGTTGGCGGATTGGTTGTTTCTGATTTGGAAAAATCGCTGGTTGAAGAAGTCTTGGCTTCCAACCGGCTGACATATGGCCCAATGACCAAGAGATTCGAACGTGAGTTCTCCTTAATCCATGGCTGCCGGTTCGGATTGTTTATGAATAGCGGCACCTCAGCGCTCCATATTGCTTTGGCCGCGCTTAAGGCTCGCAATGGCTGGACCGACGGCGATGAGGTGATCGTGCCTGCAGTGACATTCGTCGCAACCAGCAACATCGTTTTGCACAACGGCATGACGCCGGTATTTGTGGACGTCGAGCAGGGGACGTATAACATCGACCCCGCGAAGATTGAAGAGAAGATTACGAGCCGCACTCGAGCTGTGATCCCAGTACATCTGCTGGGCCTGCCTGCAACGATGGGCCCGATCCAGGAGCTGGCCAGGAAGCACAACTTGTCTATCATCGAAGACTCGTGCGAGACGATGTTCGCCAAATACATGGGACATCCAGTTGGCAGCATGGGCGACGTTGGCTGCTTCTCAACCTATGTGGCGCACTTACTGGTAACGGGCGTCGGTGGATTCGCGATCACCAATGATACAAATCTGGCGGTCGATATGCGCAGCCTGATGAACCACGGGCGCGACAGCATTTATATAAGTTGCAGCGATGATGAGGGCGCCGGTGGCGACCTGCTGGAAGAGATCATCGACAAGAGGTTCTCATTTGTCCACGTCGGTCACTCTTTCCGTTGCACGGAGTTGGAGGCGGCGCTTGGAGTGGGGCAATTAGCGCGGGCCGACGAGATCATGGCGCGACGAAGGAAGATCGCAGACTATTTTACTTCGGAGTTGACCCAGTACTCCGAAATGCTTCAGCTCCCAACCTGCCCTCCCGATCGCACGCACAGCTTCATGCTTTATGGACTGGTATTGCGGCATGATCCCAAGAAAGAGCTTGTAAACTTCCTTGAGCGCGCCAATATCGAGACGCGAGATATGCTTCCGCTGACTAACCAGCCGATCTATCAGCGACTGTTTGGCAAGGAGTTGGAGGAGCGGTACCCAGTGGCGAAATGGATCAACAGGTCAGGGTTTTACATCGGTTGCCATTCCTATATGTCGGATGGGGAAGTGGAGTTCGTAACCAAGACTTTTCACCGGTTCTTTTCCCAAAACGACCACAAGGTTGGATATGAATCTTAGCCGGGAACGGTTAGCACGCCGGTCCGCACGAGTCCCCTCTATACAGCACCTATGAAATTGGGATTGGAGCAGTTTAAGAACATCGTTCGCGATACGGTTTTGGTTTCGCTCGATCTGCTTTTGATCAACGAGCGCGGTGAGGTTCTAGTAGGGCGACGAAAACATGGGCCTGCGCGCGATTGCATTTTCGTTCCCGGCGGCAGAGTGATGAAAGGCGAGACCCTATCTGCGGCGTTGCAGCGCGTGGCAATGCACGAGACAGGTTTGACCGTGTCGCCGGACGATGCCGTTCTTCATGGGATTTACGACCACATCTACGCTGACAGTTGCTTCGACGACCCGGCAATTTCAACGCAATATGTGGTGATCGCATGTCGCTGCCCGGTGAAGTCCGGCGCGCCGATTATCGCGGATCAGCAGCACGAGAGCCTGCATTTCATGTCCATTGCCGATCTTATGGCAAACGGCGAGGTACACTCCTACACGAAAAGCTATTTTCAGAAGAATGCTGAGAATCTTTTTCTCGGTGAGGCGTTCGGAGTAGCGTTGGACATCACCGAATAATCTGCGATGTGCCAGCCAAATGCCAATCGGGATGCCGGCCGCGCAAAACTATATTTAATTTTTCCGACTTGAGACGAGTTCATCCATTTATCTGTTGCATTGGGATTGGCCCAGATAGGAGCCGCAGTCATGTCAGAATTGGTCGACCTGAAGATGATCTACCGCAAGTTACTCCTCATACGGAGAGTCGAGAGCGAGATCGCGCGGATCTATCCCACCGATAAGATTAAAAGTCCCGTCCACCTGTCGATCGGGCAAGAGGCAGTTTCTGTTGGTGTTTGTTACACACTTCGAGATGACGATGCCGTGTCGGCGACTTATCGCGGCCACGCGGCGTACCTTGCCAAGGGCGGAAAACTCGCCCCCATGCTCGCAGAACTTTATGGTAAGGCGACAGGCTGTGCTGAGGGCAAAGGCGGCTCGATGCACTTAGTCGGAATGGACAAACACATCCTAGGTTGCTCCGCTGTCGTCGGAACGACGATTCCCCTGGCCGTCGGTTATTCCCTCGCATTCAAGCGGGAGGGCGCCGGTCGTGTAGTGGCGTCGTTTTTTGGTGACGGAGCGACAGAAGAAGGCGTGTTCTACGAGAGCCTCAATTTTTCTGCCTTACACCGCCTTCCGCTTTTGTTCGTCTGCGAAAACAACGGCTATGCAATTCACAGTCCCCTCAAGAAGCGATGGGCAACTTCGATGCTTTGCGAGCGCGTACGCACCTATGGCATCACAGCAATTTCGATAGAAGATTCTGACGTGTTGGAGATTCAACGAATTGCTCCGCGAAGCAATCGAAGGTCTGCGCAAGGACGAAACCGGACCGGTATTCCTCGAATGCCACACGTATCGATGGCGTGAACATGTCGGCCCGAATGAGGATTATCAAAGCGGCTACCGATCTCTCGATGAACTGCAAAAGTGGAAAGCGAGGGATCAAGTCGAGGCGATCGGCGTCCAGCTCAGGCCAAGTGAAAGAGCGAAAATCGACGCTGAGATCGATGCTGAGATAGCATCGGCATTTGAATTTGCCGAAGAACAGCGCATTTCCAAATGCCGAAGAGGTGCTAACGCATGTATACGCCAGCTAGCGGCCAGCGTTCACTTCGCTACGTGGATGCACTGCGCGAAGCGACGATGCAAGAGATGGAGCGTGACAGTAGCGTCTTCCTCTTCGGACTGGACGTGGATGACCATAAGGGCATTCAGGGATCGACGATTGGTCTTCAGGAGCGGTTCGGCCCAGACCGGGTATTTGGTACTCCGCTCTCTGAAGACGCTATGACTGGTGTGGCGATCGGTGCCGCGATGGCGGGCATGCGTCCCATCCATGTTCACATCCGCATGGACTTTGTCCTGCTCTGCATGAACCAGTTGATCAATATGGCGGCGAAGGCCCACTATATGTACGGGGAGCAAGTAAAAGTACCGTTGGTAATCCGCTGCATGATAGGCAAATCGTGGGGGCAGGGAGCTCAGCACAGCCAGGCTCTGCACTCGATGTTTATGCATGTACCTGGCCTCAAGGTCGTCATGCCTTCGAACGCTTACGATGCGAAGGGCTGCATGATTTCAGCGATACGGGACGACAATCCTGTGATCTTTATCGAGCACCGATTGCTGTATTCGACCGAATGTTACGTCCCGGAAGCACTTTACACCGTCGAGTTAGGCCGGGCTCGCGTATGTGCGAAGGGCACGGATATTACGCTGGTTGGATTGTCGAATATGGTGTTGGAGTGCATTCGCGCGCGGGATCTACTCATGGAAGTCGGCATCCATGCAGAGGTTATCGATCCGATTTCAGTGGCGCCTTTGGATATGATACGATTCTCGAGTCAGTCAATCGCACAGGAAGACTTTTGGTTATCGACTGCGCTTGGACGAACTGTGGCGCAAGCGCGGAAATACTGGCGCGCGATAGCAGAATCACCTAAGTGCCGCCGGCCAGTGCAAATGGAGCGGATCGGCTTTGCGTTTTCGCCTTGCCCTCCGAGCCCACCTCTTGAGCAGGCGTTCTATCCTGATCCGTCGAAGATTGCAGCGAAAGTGCACACGATGGTTCGTCCCAATCATGGGGCATGGACGCCTGACCCGGAGAAGACAATCTTGTCGCATGAGCTGCAGTTTCGCGGTCCATTTTAGTTATTGCTACATAAGTGCACATCTCGCCATTTGATTCCAGCTATTCCAGTCAGACATCAGCGCGGGGCACGAGTCGCGTCTGCGGCGCCATCGAGTCTAGCGCACGGTTGTGCCTTTTGCCATGACTGATACACAATCGCCTACGCTCTCCCTGAAGTCCGCGATTCAATTATTGCGGCTCGACGCTGAGTGCGCGCTGAAAGGCCTGTCGTTTGAGACCCTGCGCGGCAGCAAAGTCCTTCTTACAGGCGCGTCTGGTTTTATTGGCTCCCATCTTTTAACTGGATTGCTCCAGATGCAGAAGGCGCTGGGGGGCGATCTATCAATTCATGCGGTGGTTCATCGGAATGTTTCCCCGTGGCTGGCTTCGATGTGTTCCGAAGGGTCGGTCACGTTTTACAAAGGCAATTTGTCGCAGGTCGATTTTCTCTCGTCGATTCCTCCGGCAGATGTGATCATCCACGCCGCAACCTATGGGCAGCCCGGGAAGTTCGCCGACTTCCCAGACGAGACTCTAAAGCTGAACACATTGTCCACATTTTGTTTGTTAGACAAGCTTCGGCCTGGAAATAGATTTCTGTTTTTAAGCAGCAGCGAGGTCTATGACGGTCTCGAAAATCCGCCATTCCAAGAGGAACAGATTGGAAGAACAAACACGACCCATCCACGCGCCTGCTATATAGAAGGGAAGCGATGTGGGGAAGCAATTTGCAGTGCGTATCGGACCAAGGGGATTGACGCAAAGGCAGTTCGCTTAAGCCACGCATACGGACCGGGTACGCGAAGCGATGATCGGCGGGCCATGAATTCATTTATTAGGATGGCGCTGAGCGACAAGAAGATCACATTGCTTGACGCGGGTTTGGCGCGGCGCAGTTATTGTTATATCTCCGATGCAGGAGCAATGCTTTGGCGAATTTTACTGGAGGGCAAGGAAGTTATCTATAACGTCGGGGGCGACTACTGGACGACCATTGCTGAGATGGCGCGGGCAATCGGAAGCATCTTGAATGTTGATGTCGTTGTGCCGGAAGACGGCACCAGAGCAATGCCTGGGGCGCCAAATGAAGTACGCGTGAGCATCGCAAGGTTTGAGAATGAGTTTGGAGAGATGGAGTCTACAGAACCGGATACCGGGCTGCGCCAAACGGTCGAATGGCATCAGGCAATCAGTGGACTTGAACAATGAAATCGGGGACGGGTCTCAAGTTATCCGGCGGGTCGATCCAACGGCGCTGGCCGGTCAAAGCATGTGTGACAGGAACAGCGATCATTTGAGGTTATCAGACTGAGCTGCGGATTGTCAGGAGTTAGAAACGGGTGAATCTATGAAAAAGGCACTCATTACGGGGATTACCGGACAAGACGGATCGTATCTCGCGGAGTTACTTCTTTCCAAGGGATACATCGTTCATGGACTGAAGAGACGCTCATCCAGCTTCAACACAGACCGGGTCGACCCGCTGTTTGAAACCGGCGAGTGGGGCAGCAAACTCTTCGTGCACTACGGAGATGTTACCGATGCTGGATGTTTGTCGCGATTGATATCAGATATTCGCCCCGACGAAGTTTACAATCTCGCAGCGCAGAGTCACGTCAAAGTTAGTTTTGAGCTTCCCGAGCACACCGCGGATACGGCGGCTATGGGCACTCTTCGGCTGTTGGAAGCGATCACGAATGCCAAGTTGGACTGCAGGGTCTACCAGGCATCTTCCAGCGAGATGTTTGGAAGCACGCCGCCTCCGCAGAGCGAAGCCAGCCCATTTCATCCGCGGAGTCCCTATGGCTGCTCGAAAGTCTTCGCGCACATGCTTGCCGTTAATTATCGCGAGAGTTATGGCATGCACGCATCATGCGGCATTCTCTTCAATCATGAGTCGCCGCGTCGCGGAGGGACGTTTGTGACCCGAAAAATCACCAGAGCCGTAGCGCGAATCAAGCACGGGCTGGAGGAGAAGCTCTATCTGGGCAATCTTGATGCACGTCGCGACTGGGGATATGCGCCGGATTACGTTCGAGCCATGTGGATGATGCTGCAGCAGGACAACCCGGAGATTATGTGATCGGCACCGGCGTGGCGCACAGCGTTCGTGAGTTTGTGCAAGCGGCATTTGCCCATGTTGGGCTGGACTGGGAAGAATACGTGGTCGTGGACAAGCGATATTTGCGCCCGGCCGAAGTTGAGTTCCTGCAGGCCGACTGGAGCAAAGTTCGGCAAGCTCTCCATTGGCAGCCGACGGTTGATTTCGAGGATTTGGTCAAAATCATGGTTGACGCCGACTTAAAGGAAGTGGAGACGAAATTGAGCGGCGGAGCGGCGGCGGTTGGCCGTAACCAGCCAACACTAATCGTAGATTTCAGATCTTAGAACATCGTTGGAAACGCAGACTAGACATAATCAAATGAAACTGCCAGCGGGTTACGGCTGACTCCAGCCTTTCAAGGGACAACTTACAAGTGGATTGGTCAAGAAAGCGCGTACTTGTTACCGGCGGCGGAGGATTTCTCGGCACGCATCTGCTGGAGACGCTCCGTCTGGCTGGATGTACGGATCCATTTGTCGCCCGCCGCAGCGAATATAACCTGAGCCAGGAAGAGCAAACGGCCACGCTATTTCGTGAACATCCTGCAGATATCGTTTTTCATCTAGCGGGTCTGGTTGGCGGAAATATGCCAAATCAGAAATGGCCCGCGCAATTCTTTTATCAGAACCTGATGATGGGGACGCTTGCCCTGCACTACTCGTGGAAGAGCGGTGCTGAGAAATTTATATGTGCCGGAGCGGGTTGCGCCTATCCGGAACACGCACCACTGCCGCTGAAAGAAGAATCCTACTGGGACGGATTTCCGCAGCGCACAAGCTTTGCCTACGCATTGGCCAAGCGAACGCTTCATGCGCAATCGCTCGCCTATTGGAATGAGTACCGTTTTCCGGCTATTGTAACTCTCCTTGGCAATATATACGGGCCGAATGACAATTTTGATTTGGAGCATGCGCATGTCCTTCCCGCTCTGATTCGCAAGTTCGTTGAAGCTGCCGCAATCGACCATGGCAGGGATCAGACCGTGACCGTTTGGGGATCAGGCAAACCCGCCCGGGACTTTGTCTACGTGGGAGACGTCGCGGAGGGTATGGTGCGCGCTGCGGAGATGTATGACCGCGCGGAGCTGGTGAATCTATCCTGTGGGCGGGAATATAGCATTCGCGAAGTCGTCGAGACGCTCGTGGCAATAACCGGCTTCGAAGGCGAGATTATCTGGGATGTGTCGAAGCCCGAAGGGCAGGAGCACCGTATGTTCGATACGACCAAAGCCGAACACGACCTCGGATTTCATGCGCGGACCTCACTGCACGATGGACTCAAGCTCACCGTCGAGTGGTTTTGTAAGCATGTGACAGCGGCCCGTCGAGAACCCATCAGAGAGGCGTAGCCTCCAGTGCATAGCGGACTCATTGATGCCAGATCCTTGTCCGATTCGCGCTAAGAATGCCGCCGTAAAGAAAGTCGTTTGACGGGTTGGAGACCCGAGTCCAATGAGCTCAATGCTAGTACGTATTCTTGGTTTTCCCGCTACACTTATCCATGGCGACACGCTTATCCTCGACCGTTGGCTTTGGGTGAAAGGACATCTCCCTCGGTTGCCGGATAATTCAAAGAGGTTACTGGATGTGGGGTGCGGTTCAGGCGCTTTGACAATTGGTGCGGCACGGCGTGGTTATGTTTCGCTTGGACTTAGCTGGGATAAAAGAGACCAGGGCAAGGCCAAGGATCGTGCATTGATTTGCCGAGCCAACCGTGCGGAGTTTGACCTGTTGGACGTCCGAGCCCTGGATGAGCGAAAGGACCTCCAAGGCCAATTCGACTTCGTCATTGGTTGCGAAGTTATCGAGCACATCATCAATGATCGAAAACTCATGGTCGACATGGCGAACTGCTTGAGGCCCGGCGGTGTACTCCTTTTGACGACACCCAATTACCATTTCAAACCTCTGTTCGGCGATGATGGAAGAATTTCAGCAACCGAAGATGGCGGACACGTCCGACTTGGATACACCGAGGATGATTTGCGCCGGCTTTGCGACCATGCGCAGCTTGAAACGTTGGAAATCGGTTACTGCAGCGGTTTTTTCAGCCAGAAGACAACCAGCCTCTTGCGTTTTCTTGCGCGAGTCCACTTTCTGTTCGGTTGGGGACTGACCCTGCCTCTTCGCGTGATTCCGCCTCTCGCCGACCCGTTGATCGCTCGATTTGCGAAGTACCCAGGGTACTCTATCAATCTTGTTGCAAGGAAGTCCAACGATGGCGCCGTGCGAGTTGGTTGACTCAACAAATATTTATTGTTCTCTTTGCCCCTCATGAAGCCTAATTTGAAATACCGCCTCTTTCATGCTATCGGAGCCACGAGTCTTGGACCTGTTTTAACGGCGGTCGTCCAGTTCGTAGGTGTGGCGGTTTTTCTGCATTTCTGGGGGCCCAAGCTTTATGGAGAATGGCTGGTTCTAAGCGCCATCCCGGTCTATCTAGGCCTAACCGATTTCGGTTTTGGGGCCGTAGCCGCAAACGACATGACCATGCTCGTGGCACGGGGAGAAAAAAGCGCTGCGTTGGAGGTGTTTCAAAGCGCGTGGGTGTTGACAACGGTGGTCTCAGTATCATTCGGCTTTTGCGTCGCCCTCGGACTCTGGGCACTGCCGATGGAAAAGTGGCTTAAGGTGACGTTACTGTCCAGAGGTCAAGTCAGCGCAATCCTGTGCGTGCTGTGCGTGTACGTTCTTCTTGACCTGCAGTGGAGTGTGATTGCTGCCGGCTTTCGCTGCGACGGCAACTACGCTATCGGGACCCTTCTCGGAAGCATCGCAATGTTCTTGACCAATGCCAGCAGCATTGTCGCGGTAATTTGGCACGCCTCACCGCTCGGCGTTGCCCTGACCCTCGTTGCTGTCCGCCTGCTAGGCAACTGGTCCTGCCAGATTGTGCTCCGGCGCAAGAGCCCGTGGCTGCGTTATGGGTATCATTATGCTCGCGTCGGCGTTATACGGAAACTATTCGGTCCAGCGATCGGCTACATGGGTTTGACTGCTGGCAACTCGTTCAACTATCAGGGAATGACCATTATAGTTGGCGCGACACTGGGTCCCATCTCAGCCGTCATGTTCTCGACCCTTAGAACTCTGACGCGGTTTGCAACTCAAACGGTATATATGGTCGCGAATGGCATATGGCCTGAGTTGTCGGTTGCGTTCGGCGCGGGCAACAGGCAGCTCGCACGCAATATTCATCGCTGCGCATGCCAGGCTTCGCTTGGATTATGTTTCGCTGCAGTTCTGTTTCTAGTGGTGTTTGGCGACGGCATCTATGGCCACTGGACCCACCACAAGGTAGTTATGGACCATCGTCTCCTATATGTGTTACTTATGGAGGTTCTTGCTAACTCCTTTTGGTTCACATCTTCAATTGTACCCCTCGCATGCAACCGCCACCAGCGCCAAGCCGTCGTCTATCTTGTGGCGACGGCTGTTTCCTTGCCCGCGGCGTATTTGCTGATGTCCTGGCTTGGATTAGTGGGAGCCGGTATCAGCCTTCTGATCGTTGACCTCTGCATGGTCGGCTATGTACTTCATCACTCGCTTGCGCTCCTGAACGACACCCTGTTTAATTTTTCGTGCGCCCTATTTCGGGCCCCCTCGCTGAGCGCAGGTAACATGGAGGTTGGAGATTGATTTGTTCCGCGGGTGAATAGTCGGAACGGAATATTCTAAGATACGATGGTAATCATCTCGAATGGCTTTTCGAAGTTTCATCTGTCAGTGGCTGCTGTGGAGGCGGATCGACGAGGGTTATTAACGTCTTTTCTGACAGGAGCCTATCCGACTCCGTTGGTTCGCAGGCTTCTCGCTCTCCCGGCGGTTCGGAATCATCCGAAAGCGACGAGGCTATCAGCACGGGGCGAGCGGATCGCAGACGATCGAGTCCATGCACTTTTCTGGTCAGAAGCGATGTATGCCTTCGGAAGGCTATGTTATAGCGAGGCCGTGAATGTTGAATCGTTCCAGTTTTATGGACGGTCGGCGATTCGCCATGTTCAACAGGCCGCAGACCAGGGTGCCCGCATTTACCACTTTCGGTCTGGCTTCGGAGGCGATTCCCTTGAAGCGGCAAGAAGCCTTGGCATGTTCCTGTTATGCGATCACGCATCGCCCCATCCGTCTGCCGAGGAAAGCCTTGTAGAGAATCGGGGGAGAATACCGAAGGGCGACAAAAGCATTAAAGTTAGCGCATTTTATGGTCCGGCGCTGGATGATTTCAAGCGTGCCGACGCGATTCTGGTGAACTCACGATTTGCTGGAGACACTTTTGAGTATTCTGGTCGCAACCGTCTTCCAATTCACGTGATCTATTGGGGAGTGGATGATGCATTCTTGATGCAAGTCCCGGAGCGAGCGAGTTCTACCGATGAGTTACGCCTTCTGTTCGCGGGAACTTTCGAGGAGCGAAAGGGTGCGGAGTTGATAATGGACGCCTTCGGACGTCTCGAAAGTATTCCATGGCGAATGGAAATCGCTGGCCCAGTGAGTGCCAATGTAGCAGAGCGAAGCCGGAGCTTCTTTTCCGACCCTCGCGTAAAGTATCTTGGCTTATTGTCTCGGCCAGAGCTTGCATTAGCGATGGCAAAGGCGGATGTCTTCGTCTTTCCGTCCCTGTCTGAAGGGTCTGCCAGGGTTGTTTTTGAGGCTCTCGCGTGCGGCTGCTACGTCATTACGACCCCCAATAGCGGTTCAATTGTAGAAGATGGAATTCACGGCTCCATTATCCAGGCTGGAGATAGTGTGTCGCTGGCAAATGCCATTGAAGATGCATATCAGGATCGCGACAGGATTTCCGAAATTGGGAAGAACAACGCTCAGTGCATAAGAACGAAGTATAGGCAGTGCGACTACGGCGACCAGATTTCGCGTCTTTATGGAGAGTTGCTCGGCGGGTCATGAGCGTTGATCTGAAATTCGAGGAGAGTTAGACCAAGTTGCCCGACGTTCCTGCACCAAAGTCAGTGCTTATTGCCGGCGGGGCCGGGTACATCGGCAGTCACACGGCTAAAGTATTGTCGCGCGCCGGCATGATACCCGTAGTGCTTGACAACCTTTGCGCCGGGAATAGAGAGTCAGTACGTTTTGGGCCATTTTTTGAGGGTTCGACAGCTGACTCCGTGTTGGTAAGCCGCATCATCGAAGAGTACAGGCCTGCCGGGGCGATTCTGTTTGCGGGGCACGCATATGTGGGAGAATCTATACAGGATCCCCGGAAGTACTTCCGCAACAATGTGTCCGATACAATCAGCTTTCTTGACACGCTAATCGACTGCGGAATGCGGCGCGTGGTGTTCTCGTCCAGTTGCTCTGTCTATGGAGTTCCCGATCACTTTCCCATCAAAGAAGAAAGTGAAACTCGTCCACTCAGTCCGTACGGTGAGACTAAGCTGTTCACCGAAAAAGTCCTAAGATGGTACGACTCGGCATATGGCCTTCGCTCAGCCTGTCTGCGGTATTTCAATGCCGCCGGCGCGGACCCAGAGGGAGAGTTAGGCGAGCATCACAACCCTGAGACACACCTGATTCCACTAACAATCCAGGCGGCCTTCGGCGGAGACATCTTGAAAGTGTTTGGGACAGAGTATCCTACACCGGACGGCACTGCGATACGCGACTACATTCATGTGACCGATCTTGCTATTGGTCATCTCCAGGCACTGATGTGCCTAATTCGAGAGGATAGGTCGATTACCGTTAATCTGGGGACGGGGTGCGGGTACTCAGTGAAGCAGATAATTCAGGCCGTTGAATTGCAATCCGGCTTGCAAGTTCCCGTGGAATATGCGGCTCGGCGGGAGGGCGATGCGCCTATGTTGATTGCTGACGCCGCGCGCGCGCGCCTCACGCTTGGATGGAGCCCGGAGTATTCGTCGCTTGAGACCGTCGTCCGCACGGCATTGAACTGGTATAGAAGAGGCAACGCTGTGCACTCGCCAACCACGTGATTATGTAGGCCTACCAACATCGTCAGAAGATTTTCGAAACTGGGAAACACAGCGCATAGTAATGCCGCGCTGAGAGTGCGGTTCGGTGAATTCGGATTTGACACAAACAGGAAATCATAAGCCAACCGCCACCCGGAAGCGCACCAGCGGCGGTGATCCTGTTGACACTCTGGTTTTTCTCATCCCATGTCTGCAGTTTGTTCAATTGAAGGTGGTCGGAGTTTTGAACGGCTCCGACTTATTGCTGCTGGTGACTTTCATCGTGCTTGCTTCCCGCGGAAGAATCAGGTTTGCAACGCCTGCCGGGAAGACGTTTGTCATCCTTGGTTTCTTATGGTTGGCCTCACAGTGTGTCACGGATATTGTGAGGCACACAGTGTTTGCCGATTATGCGCGAGGGTGGAGCAATATCGGGATGACCCTCGTCAATTTTGCAGTGATCTGGACCCTCTTGTATGGACGCCCGCGGCGCCTGCTGCTTTACGGTTGGGGGCTTGTTATAGGAAGTCTCTTTGCCATTGCTTTCAATCCTGGTGAGTTCACCGTGGACAGCCCTTGGAAATTCGGTTTCTCGTATCCATTGACCATGGGAGTGTTTCTCATTGCCTCCCAAAGGGAGTGGCGAAGCCGTTGGCCGATCGCCATGATTGCGATGATGGGCGTCATCAACATTGCCTCGGGGAGTCGCAATACCGGTGGAGTTTGCATGGCCGCGGCGATGTACCTTTTCATCGCCGACTTCTTACGCAAGAAGGCCAAAGCCGGCTCCAAGTTGAAGGCAGGCACGGTAGTGGCCGTCGCCGCTCTAATTGTCGTGAGTTTAATCGGTATCATGCGGGCTTATCAATACGCAGCGACTGCAGGAATTCTCGGTGAGGACGCCAGGAAAAAGTTCGAACTGCAATCGAGCGGGAAATATGGTGTACTCCTTGGCGGACGGACGGAACTTCTGGCTTCGCTTCCCGCAGTTTATGATTCTCCCATTCTCGGGCATGGTTCGTGGGCAAAAGACCGGATCTATTACATCGGGGAAGTGCGAGCGCTTGCCCTTCTGGGCTATAAGGGAGCCATTGACATATCGAGGGAAGAACTGATTGACGGCCTCATTCCGGCGCACTCGTACCTTCTGCAAGCCTGGGTTTACGGGGGAATTGTCGGCGCCCTCTTCTGGGCGTGGGTCTATGCCTTTATTGTCAGGGCGCTTCTGCGTGTTTATCCTGCGAACGTTGTGCTTCTTCCCGTAGCTGCCTTCATGGCGTTTTCGTTGTTTTGGGATATTCTGTTTTCTCCCTATGGCATGACGACGCGCATTGTCGTGCCGTTCTATTTCGTGGCATTGGCTAGTTGCATGAGTATGGCGCCGCTGAAGGCGAAGCAGGTCACGACGGCGGCGCTGAAGAAGCGGACCGCCACGCCGAAAAGGCGGCTTCATACATCATTTACACCGCGACCGCAGCAGTGACGTGATTGGCTTAGACCGAGGAAAAATGAACGATCCCAGGATGCCTGTGGTTAGTGCAGTTACGCCTTGTTTGAACGACGGCGCTTATTTGCAGGAGATGATTGAAAGCTTTCTTGCCCAGGACTATCCCTACAAAGAGTTGGTTGTGCAGGATGGAGGCTCGACGGATGGAACCCTCGAGATTCTCAAACGCTACCCTGTTCGCTGGAACGTTGCGCCCGACACCGGTCCTCATGACGCGATTAACAAGGCGATCCTTTCCAGCCGGGGAGACATCATCGTGATCATGCCGGCTAACGATCTGTTTGCACCCGGCGCGTTCTCTCGCGCCGCGAGCGTGTTTCGCGCTAGCCCTGAGGTGGTTATGGCCTATGGCGATTGCCGGATTCTCGACGAGAATGGCGAGCTAAGTCGCATCGATCGACCGGGAGTTTTGAATATAGATCGTTTGCTGTGGACCTATTTTCTCATGTTGCAGTCAGCCTATATTCGCCGAGAAGCTTTCGAACGAGTGGGCATGTTTGACGGCGCCATTCAGGGCCCAGGAGACACCGAATGGTTGTTGCGTATAGTGGCGCGTTATCCCTCCGAATCGTTCCTTTATGTGCCGGAAGCGTGGAGTTCTTTTCGCTATGGTCAAAGCCTGAAAGGCGTGCAATCCCGTAACTCCGAACAGAGCGCCCGAGTGTTGCTCGCCGCGCATGAGCGATTCCTTTCGGAAGCGGAGAACCGCCGTCGCTTGCGGCATGGAGAAGCCAGAGCCCGCGCGGGGATGCATTGCCAGTGTGCTTTCCGGCTTTTAGAAGCAGGCAAACGCCGCGAAGCCTGGAACCACTTCGGCCAAGCCTTCCGCCAATGGCCTGGGCTTATATTCAATGTCCTTGCGTTGAAGTACGTTGTTAGGATCCTTTTCGGAAGGAACCTTTCACTGTTCGTCACCAAGTGCATCTTGAGAGCTCGCGCGTCTTAGTCTGCAATTTGTAGTTTGGACGAAAAGAATGGATAGCTTTTTGCTCCCGGCCGCGGCGGGAAAAATACTCGCCATGACAATATTCATGGCATGCGAGCCGACGATACAAGTGAATTTTGCAAATTGACTAGATACCAAGATCGATGTTCGCCTGAGTCGAGGAAGAGGTTTTCATGACCGAACTGAAGTCGAATACCGAATGGAAGCAGTGGGGAAAGGACGATCCGCTTTTTGGAGTCGCTGCGTGGGCCGGCAAGGAAAAAGGGGGATCATCCCCGTGGACGGAAGAGGAGTTTTACGCAAATGGAGAGTCTGATTGGCGGGACTTTCTGGGCCACTGGCAACACTATGGAATTAACAAGGAGAGCTGCCTCGAGATCGGGTGCGGTGCTGGGCGGATCACCAAGGCTCTTGCCACGTACTTTGCCCATGTTTACGCTGTGGACGTCTCTCTAGATATGATCAGCTGCGCACAAAAAGCAATTAAGAACCCTAATGTCGAATTCTCGCTTATTGATGGCTTGCATCTGCCACAAACCGATGGCTCAGTGAGTGCTATCTTCACAACGATTGTTCTCCAGCATCTGGATAGTAAGGAGATCGGCTTTTCGTATTTTCGCGAGTTCTATCGCGTGCTGGGTAATGGCGGGACAATTATGGTGGGGTTGCCGTTTTACCAGTTTCCGGTCGACACGGGCTTGTTTGGAGCCCTAATGTCGTGTGAGTACAGCCTTCGGAGCGCCCTAGGCAATATCAAAGCTGATATGGAGAGGCGTTTGGGAATGAAGACGATGCGAGGCACCCAATACCCTATGAAGCCTCTCCGTTTATTTCTCGCTAATTTAGGCTTCAAGAGGATTGAATTTCGGATTTTTCCGGTGACAAGCAATGGAATGCATGACACATTTGTTTTTGCCGCGAAGTAGTTCTGAAAACAACGCCACTAAAGGCATGCAGGTCATTGTGACGTAGCATCGTAGCGACGGGAAAGGCAAGCATCGAATGTCAACTGTAGATCCCGCGGAGTTTTGGAACAACAAGTTTTCCAGTCTCGCCGAAATACCTGACCCTGAGGGAGATATTGCGGACATGGTAGCGCGGCTTCGGGAGTATCTTGGTGATATGCGCGGCAAGCGCGTCCTTGATTTGGGATGCGGTCTCGGAACGTTATCAATCACTCTTGCAAGTATGGGCGCCGATGTTATAGCGGTAGATATATCGGAGTATGCAGTTTCGAATCTTAATCAAGTAGCTGTTGCGAAGGGTCTGAGCGTAAAAGCGTACGTGGCGAGCGCCATGGATATTGAAACTCTTGGCCCATTCGATGCGGCAGTCGGCATCATGATCCTCCATCATCTTGAGCCTTTTTCCCAATTTGCCGCGCGTCTCGGAGGATCACTCAAACGTGGAGCAAAGGCGTTTTTTTACGAAAACAACGCGTCGAGCGAACTTCTGATTTGGTTTCGGGAGCATATCGTGGGAAAGTTATGGATTCCCAAATACGGAGACGCAGCAGAATTTCCACTTCAGCCGAAAGAAATCGACATGTTAAGGCCGTACTTCGCGGTTTGCCAAGAGTTTCCAAATATGGTGTTCTTCCAATTGCTATCGACTTATCTCCTCAAAGGCCACTGTCTGGGTTTGGTGCGCGCCGTTGATGATTTCCTCTTTAGGCGCGGCTGGCTCGTTCGGTACTCATACCGACAGTACGTGCTCCTTGAGAAAGTTTAACTTTAATCACCCCATCTAAATCCAGCGTTCAGGTGCGTCGCAGCGCGACGGTGCTGTTGGAGAGTGACGAACCGCCGCGTGAACCAACTTTTCTTCGCGAGTGGCAGAGGCCGAACCGCTAAGATGTCGAACTAGTGGTAGTTTTCGGGTAAGTCTCAACGTCTGCACCCAGTTTGCAAGAGTTACTGATTTGCATCGCACTTCGCAGAGAACATGAGAGGTATGAGGCAGGACAATGTACAGACCCTTTAAAGAGGGAGTCAGACAGTTATTGCCGCGGTCGCTAAGACGACACAGGATACTAGCAGGACCCTTACGCGGAAGCGTGATTGTGACTTCCTGGCACGATTATCCGGGAGCGATTCTTGGCCAAACGGAACGGGCTTTGCTCGAGTGTTTTGCGAGCAACGTAGGCCGAGGCGAAACCTGGTTGGACGTCGGCGCGCACTACGGATATACGGCGATTGCATTATGCAAACTTGTAGGCGGATCCGGCCGTGTCTTCGCGTTCGAACCAATGCTCGAAACAGCGGGCTGTCTTTCTAGAGGAGGTTCTCTCAACAGTTTCTCGCAATTGACCGTCATTCCAATGGCGTTGGGCAATTGTGCGGACGTGGCTGTCGAAACTCTGCAGTCCCTAAGAGGGATGTTAGGAGGAGTTTTTGAGGGACATAGCTTCAACGCCGCGGATCTCCGATATCAGTTCTTGAGTTGTCGCCTGGAGTGGTTATGGCCCAAAATTGCGGGGCCGGATTTGCACATTGACGGCGTTAAGATCGATGTCCAAGGCACAGAGATACAAGTATTGGAGGGAATGGCTTCCGTGGTGGAGCGGTACCATCCGAAATTGTTGGTGGAAATTCATTCAGGAGTTTCAAGACCGAAGCTGTTGGATTTGATTGCCTCCATGGGATACTCGCCTCATGGATTGGCGATTGAGCCGCTGCCCGGCGAATCAGACCCGGTATACGCGGATGATCGAACCTATTTATTCACTTCAGATCTTCCCGATTCCGTCACGGCCTAGACAAGGGATTCATCTCGTCGTGGTATAGATGCGGCGGCTTGGCTATTGCAGCCGGTTTGCCTGCAAAGGTTTGCAACATGGGTTAGAGGAGATTCGATGGCGCGTGTCCTTGTGACTGGCGGTTCTGGCTTTATCGGGACAAATCTGATCGACAGCTTTCTTGAGGATGGCTGCGAGGTACTGAATTTCGATTTAGTTCCACCTCAGAACCCAGAGCAGAGCCGATTGTTCTACGAGGGAGACATTCGGAACGCCGCTGTCCTTTGTAAGGCTCTTCAGGAGTTTCGGCCTGAGTTGATTGTGCACCTGGCTGCCAGGACAGATTTGGATGGCGGTAGCCTGGCAGAATACGACGCCAATACAATTGGCGTGCAGAATGTAATCGGCGCCATTCAGGCAGTCGGTACTGCGACGCGGGCAGTTTTTGCATCCAGCCGCTATGTGCATAAAACTGAGATTTTCCCCCTGCGAGACGATGACTATTCTCCCTTCACTTTCTACGGCGAAAGCAAAGTGAAGACAGAGCAAATTGTTCGCGCCAGCGGACTGGAAATTCCATGGGTCTTAGTCCGCCCGACTTCAATATGGGGACCTTGGTTCAGGATTCCATACCGGATGTTTTTCGATACTGTGCGAAGAGGACTCTATGTACATCCGCGCGGCAGGCAGGTCAGTAAATCTTATGGATACGTTGGTAACGTTGTTCATCAGATCCGGCAGTTTTTGACTGTCGATGCCAAAAGGGTCGATGGGCGAACTTTTTACGTTTCCGATGACAGACGCATGGACCTTCTGGAGTTCGCTCTTTTGATTCAGGAGGCTTTCGGAGCGCGGCCCATTCGGCAGGTTCCAATGTCCTTAATGCTGGCGCTAGCGTATAGTGGAGACCTTCTTAAGGGAATGGGCGTCTCAAATCCTCCGATAACATCCTTCCGCCTGAATAATTTGCTCACACCGATGAACTACGATATGTCGGCGACATGCGAGGTGGTAGGCCCCGCCCCGTACACGCTAAAGCAAGGTGTTCGTGCCACAGTAGATTGGATTCGTCAGCATGGTTGATTCCAGGTAATACCTGAAGCGCAGTTTGAATCGTATGCTGCCCCCAGATTCCACATGGCGAAAGTAACTTCTTCCCCGGACAATGGTAAGAAGGCAATGAAGCGGGCGAAGAGTCACAATGAATGTTCGAGCGGAAAAGCAGTCTGGCTGATTCTGGAAGGAAGGAAGTCATTTGTGTGCGACGGTGAGATTCCAGAGGATTTTGGGCATTCAATTTGTTGTGGGGACGGCTCAGCAGGTGGTCAACCTCGTGTCCGAGAACGGCGGCCTAGTGGTTGTACCGGCGGCACCTGCCATGTGCACGATTGCCAGCGATCCGCTCTATCGGGAGGCTCTGCTCGGCGCGGACCTGGTCATTACGGATAGCGCATACATGGTGTGGTCGTGGAATTTGCTGCATAAGCCAAGAATATCCAGACTTTCCGGGCTCACTTACATGCGTGAATTGCTTTTGCAGAAGCAGTTCTGTAGAACGGGCGCTACGTTCTGGGTGGCGCCTCGTCGGGAAAGCGCAGAGCGCACCATAACTTGGCTCCGCAAGAAGGACATCGAGGTGGATAATGCAGATGTCTATGTGGCACCGCACTACAATGGTTGCATTCAAGATTCAGCGCTGCTTGAGATGATTGAACGGCGAAGACCACGGCACGTGGTCATTGGCATCGGCGGTGGAGTGCAAGAGCCACTTGGCCTTTATCTAAAGCAGAATCTGAGTTATTTGCCGGCAATTCACTGTATCGGCGCAGCGATTGGCTTTCTTACCGGCGACCAAGTGGGCATTCCGGCCTGGGCAGACCATTTAGGCCTTGGTTGGCTGTTGCGTTGCCTTTCTGACCCCGCGCGCTTTGTGCCACGGTACTGGCGGGGGCGTCATCTGATGCCTCTGATACTACGCTACGGGGAGCGCTTGCCTTTCGTAAGTTCCTAAGGAGCTTTTATCTTCAGACACCCAAGAACGATTGAGCCAAAGGGCTGTTCTGCCGACTGGATGCCGGAGGCTTTTGCACGCTCTTCTGATGCAAGGCCTCGTCCGTCCAGTTCCCATCCTAAGCTCTGAAAATGGCATTGGATATCGCGGCTAATCGCAAACCCATTCTGCTCGACTTCGAATTGTAAGCTGCATGCACACGCTGCACGTTATCGCTACTCTTTCTCCAGCGGTTGGTGGTCCGCCGGAAGCTGTGCGCCAGCTTGCGATAGCCTCTCTTGAAGTCGGCGCAGGGATCGAGGTGGTTTGTCTGGATGATGCCGATGAGCCATTCCTAACCGGCATTCCCTGTCCGGTGCACGCTCTTGGACAGTCCTATTTGGGACGATACGGATTCTCTCCGCGGTTGTGGCGCTGGTTCCGCGAGAATGCAGGCCGCTTTGATGGAATGGTCATGCATGGGATATGGACTTTTCCCGGCGTCGCTCTTCGATTTGCGGCGCGGCGCGCCGGAAGGCCTTATGGAGTCTTCGTTCACGGACAGCTCGACCCTTGGTTTTACCGAAATTATCCGTTGAAGCACCGCAAGAAGATGCTTTATTGGCCCATTCAGTATCCGGTACTCCGCGATGCGCTGGCGGTCCTTTTCACGGCCGAATCTGAGCGTGAACTGGCAAAAGTCAGCTTTCGGCCGAATGGGTGGAACAGCGCCGTTGTTGGGTTAGGGATCACCGATCCAGAAACATGCACGAATGGTCCGACGGATCAGATCAAGAAGTTCCAACGCAGATTTCCTAAGCTTCAAAGCCGCCGCTATCTGCTATTCATGGCCAGGATTCATGCGAAGAAAGGTTGTGACCTGCTCGTCGAGGCATTTGCGAAAGTGGCGGCATCTGTCCCGGATGTGGACCTGGTGATGGCTGGCCCCGATCAGGACGGAATGCAGGCACAGCTTCAGCGCATGGCCGAGCAGCTTGGGATTGCCAGCAGGATCCACTGGCCGGGCTTCATCGATGGCGACCTCAAATGGGGTGCGCTCCGGGCTTGCGAGGCATTTGTCCTTTCGTCGCACTCGGAGAACTTCGGCATCGCAGTAGTTGAAGCTCTCGCCCTAGGACGTCCGGTCCTCATCAGCAATCAAGTGAACATCTGGCCGGAGATAGAGAGCGATGGTGCGGGGCTTGTTGAGAACGATACTCTGGAGGGCACTGAGCACCTGCTCCGCCGCTGGTTCGGTCTGCTCCCAACAGAGCGAGACGCCATGGCTACCAGCGCGCGGTTATGTTTTGAAAGGCGATACACAATGAATAGAACAGCTCTGGCCATTGACCGGCTGTTCTCCGACGCGATCTCCTCATCCGGAAAAGGCATTGGCGCCGTTCGGGTATCGAATGACGCGGGTACGTCTATTAGTAGCCCCAAAAGCAAGGCCGAGAAAGCACCGGAACCTCCTAGCCGGTAGCCAACGGAGTCTCCAGTTCCGCGGAGCACAGCGTCGGCTTTCGAAGTTGCGAGATGATGAATTGAACCCTCGCTTGTCGAGTTAGAATGACCTATGATCAATGTCCTATCTACGACAAGCCTATCTAGTCCTGTCGTCCGGTCCGCGTTCGGCCCGAAACCTCACTTATAAGTTAGCGTTATGCGACCCACCGTCATCTTGCTCTCCTTCAACTCCGAAGACACACTGGGCGAAACGCTCAGGTGTGCCCGTTTAGTTTCCGACGAGATTTTTGTCTTAGATTCTTATAGTAAGGATCGAACTGTGGCGCTGGGAAACACTTTTGGGGCGACTGTCGTGCAGCACCAATTCGAGGATTATGGAGTTCAGCGGAACTGGGCAATCGACAACCTTCCCATAACCAGGGCGTGGCAACTGCATTTGGATGCCGACGAGTTATTGGATGACAGGTTGGTGTCGGCCATCGAGGCTCTACCCGAAGATACCGAACACTCCGGCTATTTCTTGCCTCGCTATGTACGCTTTTTGGGCCGAATGTTACGCCATGGTGGTATGAGTCCCGTCTGGCACATGCGTTTGTTTCGTACCGGAGCCGGCCGCTGCGAAGATCGCAAGTATGACCAACACTTCATCCTCAAGAGCGGGAGCAGCGGGCGGTTGCAGGGCACGATGGTAGATGATATCCGCATGCCATTGACTGAATGGACTGCGCGGCACAACCGCTGGTCCGACGGTGAAGTGGCCGAGATGGGGTCCGAGGAGACCGCGGGACGTGTACAGCCCGATATCCTTGGCAACCCTGCCCAGCGAAAACGGTTCCTGCGTCAAAAATATAACCAGCTGCCGCTGTTTATCCGACCCCTCGGCCTGTTCATCTATCGCTACTTCTTCCGTTTAGGATTCCTAGACGGAACGGAGGGGCTTATTTTCTGGGTGTTGCAAACTTTCTGGTTCCACTTTCTGGTGGACGCCAAGATATGGGAAAAACGTCAGGCGGCGCGACTGGCCGGAGCGACGGCGGCCAAGTCCGCATTTTGACCCCAAAGTCGGTGCTTATTCCAGCGTCGAATATAGCGAACGAAAAATGGCCGGGAGACTATCTAGAAAACGGAGCGAAGCCGCGCAAACCGGCTAATTCAATTTTTTATGTGTCCGGCGGAATCGCCAAAGTGTTGAAGCTCGCTTGATCGACACTTACGCGCGGTGTTGCGTCCCAGTTGTAGAGCTTGTAGCCGTTTCGCGAGAGCATTTCAGTCACCTCGGCGCATGAATCGTCATACACTTCTATGAGAACCACCGGTTGGGCTTCAGCGAGCACACGTTGTGCACCTCTAATCACATTGCACTCCGCGCCCTCAACATCGATCTTTAACACGTTGGGGGCAGCGCCTTGGTCCAACAGCCAATCGAGAGTTATGGTGAGCACGCTTACGGTCTCTCGCACACCTCCGGTCTGTGTTGATCCTCCTGCTGCGGCGAGAAAGTTAGCTGCTCTACCTCGTTGCGCGACATTGAATGAGGCGATCGTAGCCGAGTCAAAGACGGCGGCGGGAATAACCTCGATGGGAGCTGAGGTTGATGGCTGCATGGCTGCGGATTTACGCAAGAGTGCGGCAAGCCAGATGTCCGGTTCAATGGCGATCACCCTACCGCCAACCCCTGCCCGCTGCGCTGCAGCAATCGAGAGTAAGCCAACATTTGCACCTATGTCCCACACTACGCTGCCGGTTTGCACAAATTCGCGCGCAAAATCGAAGAGATCCGATTTCGTGTGTGTTTTCCAGAGATTGAGGGCTGCATCCGGAGAAACCAGAATGGGAACCGATCCCAATTCCGCCGGCAGATGTCGTTTCAGGATGCGGCCCCTGCTTAGGCGCTCTATCAACGTACGTAAAGGGTTCATCGCGCTCTTCAGAGCCCTGAGATTTAGCGACCCGATCCCGAAAAGTGTACCACTCGACGGCCCGACAACGAGTTGCAATTCTCTCGCAAGAGAGTCTGCGCATTGCCGCTGCCGAACGCGGAATGGAAAGAAACAATACGTCAGGGCGATGCGCCCTCTTCGGATTGATTCCGCTCTCGCGCGGCAACGCAAATGAATCGGAATGTTTTCGATTGGACAAGTCCAGGTAAACAGACGATGCGTGCACCTTCCAGGTGAGGCTTCGAGGCAAGGTCTGAACGTGCTATTTTATTTCTTTTTCATTTACAGCTAGCATCGACTCAAAAGGAGAAAATCAGAATGGCGATCAGGAAAGCGTTGGTTTGTGGCGCTGGCGGTTTTATCGGCAGCCACATGGTAAAGCGTTTACGATCTGAAGGCTATTGGGTGCGCGGAGCCGACCTGAAGCACACGGAATACAGTCCTTCGGAAGCAAACGATTTCGTGATTGCCGATTTGCGCCTTCGCGAGAGCTGGGAAACAATTCTCGATGAGGGGACCGATGAGGTCTATCAGTTCGCAGCGGACATGGGCGGCGCCGGGTATATCTTCACGGGAGAGAACGATGCGCATGTGATGCATAACTCGGCGATGATCAACCTTCACGCAGCAGATTTCGCCGCGAATCGCGGGGTAAAGAGAATCTTCTACTCGTCTTCCGCCTGCATGTACCCGGCCTATAACCAGGAGGATCCCGACAACCCAAAGTGTGCAGAAGAGACCGCCTACCCAGCCGCCCCAGATAGTGAATATGGGTGGGAGAAGCTCTTTAGCGAGCGACTGTATCTGGCCTTCGCGCGTAACCATGGGCTCAATGTTCGTATAGCGCGGTTCCACAACATTTTCGGCCCCGAGGGTACCTGGCAGGGCGGCAAAGAAAAGGCCCCGGCCGCATTGATGCGAAAAGTCGCAGAACAGGCTGACGGTGGGGAGATTGAGATGTGGGGCGATGGCCTGCAAACCCGGTCGTTCCTCTATATCGACGAATGCATCGAAGCTGTCCGGCGGCTGATGGAAAGCTCTTTCCAGGGACCGGTCAACATCGGATCGGAGGAAATGGTGACCATCAATCAGATGGCCGAGATGATTATGAAGATCGCCGGGAAAAAACTCTCCATCAAGCACATTCCTGGACCGACAGGCGTACGAGGCAGAAACTCCGACAACAAATTGTTACGCAAGGAACTGCGCTGGGAGCCTAAACAGAGTCTATTCGACGGTCTGTCAAAGACTTATCCATGGATCTCTGGTCAGTTGCAGGCTGCATTAAAAGGGTCGCCGAAAGTGATTGCCGGCGCGCGATAGAAGAACTTATTCCGATTGCGCAGTCCAGCCGTCGTACTACTGTGGAGACGATCGCGGTGCAAGTGGTTAGAGCCTCGTGAGTTCTCTGTTCTGCGACAGCGGCGGAAGATCGACATGATTGATTTATCCAGCAAGCGAATTTTGGTTACAGGCGGAGCGGGATTTCTCGGCCGCCATCTAATCGTCAGGCTTCAGAGATCCGATTGCCATAATGTCGTTGCGCCGGCGCACTGCGAATACAACCTCACGAGCCTCGACGCGGTTGAGCGCATGTTCGATGTGCATCAGCCGGAAATTCTCATTCACTTGGCGGCTGTCGGGGGAGGTATTGGCGCAAATTGCGCTAATCCGGGTCGATTCTTCTACGAAAACGCGATTATGGGTATGCAACTTATCGAAATGGCGCGACGCCGCGGGATAGAAAAAGTGGTGGTGCTCGGTACGATTTGCGCTTATCCAAAGTTTACGCCGGTGCCATTTCGTGAAGAAGACTTGTGGGGCGGGTACCCAGAGGAAACCAACGCTCCTTATGGACTGGCCAAGAAGGTTCTTCTGGTGCAGTGCCAGGCATATCGCCAGCAGTATGGAACGAACGCAGTTTACCTTCTGCCGGTGAATCTTTACGGGCCAGGTGACAAATTTGACTTGCAATCGTCTCACGTGATCCCCGCTTTGATTCGCAAGTGCCTCGAGGCAGTTGTGGAGGGACGTGAGGAGATTGTGTTGTGGGGCGATGGCTCGCCGACGCGCGAGTTCCTGTATGTTGAGGACGCGGCGGAGGGCGTTTTTTTGGCAACTGAGAGGTACGACGGGCCCGATCCAGTGAACCTGGGCAGCGGCACGGAGATTTCAGTTCGCGAACTGGCAGAGACCATTGCGCATATCACCGGCTTCGAAGGACGGATTGTGTGGGACACGAGTCGGCCGAATGGTCAGCCACGAAGGCGTCTGGATGTTAGCCGGGCAGAGAGGGAATTCGGGTTCCGGGCCGCAATACCGTTTGAGGTCGGCCTGCGCAAGACGATCGATTGGTATCAGAGTTCCGTGTTGCAGGCAGAATGAGGGTGAGACATTGCGATGACGAAGTTCGTATCGAACCTGGGTGGACAACCGGGGCTTCCGAAAGCGCATCAAATTGCTAAGTCGCCTTATATACACCCCATCTTCAACAGGACCGCGGGTCTCGTAAGAATATTGAGCGCGGTGCATGAAAGAAAAGTAGGCTAAGACTGTGAGTGAAAGAATGGCATTGAAGGCCACGATCCGAATTGCGGCTCTGTTGACTGGTTTGGCGTTAATGAGCGCCGGCATTTCTGCCGCAGGGCAACCAGGGACGCCGGACGGTACGGGACAGTCAGCGAGCGGTTCGAATGCCGAATCCGATTGTCCGTCTGTAACTCGGGGTTCTCCTTACATTCCGGTCGATAGCTGGGTTTATCCAGCGGTGATGCGGCTTTATGCGCTGGGTTATGTCGACGAAGTCTACTTGGGCTTGCGGCCATGGACGCGCTCAAGTTTGAGCCGCATGCTGGACGAGACCGAGGAACGTCTTGAAGATGTGGATGAAGGGCAAGCTACAAGCGAAGCCGAGGGGATCTACGACGTTCTAAAGCGCGAGTTCCGCGATGACGCGTGGGACTCATGCGCAGTGCATAAGGGCACAGTCCGAGCCGAGTCTGTCTACACCGTGGCGCGTGCTATAAGTGGCACGCCATTGAGCGACAGTTATCATTTGGGTTCCACAATCGTCAACGACTACGGTCGGCCCTACGCCAATGGCTTCAACAATTATTCGGGCGCCAGTGGCTATGCCACTTTCGGCAGATTCCTGCTTTATGTGCGCGGTGAGTTTCAGGGCGCACCCTCAAGCACCGGTTACTCATCCACACTCGCCCAAACGCTCTCCAACGAAGATCAGACTCTCTACTTTGTTCCTTCGAGTACGCCGCCGTATGGCCCAACCACGGCTGTGTACAGCCAGGCCACCATTCCTCAGGGACCGATCGCCAAGGCAACGCAAGGACGTTTCCTTGAGGCTTATGTTTCGTACGAATACCTGCACAATGTCTTTTCCGTCGGCAAGCAGGATGAGTGGCTGGGACCCGCCGAGGGCGGCAGCTTCGCTTATTCCAACAACGCACAGAATATCTATGCGTTTCACATCAATCGCATTGAGCCTCTCCAGGTGCCCCTGCTTTCCAAACTCACCGGGCCGTTCCGCTACGAGTTTCTGGTGGGCGCGCTGCGCGGCCACACGTTTATGCCGAGTCCTGCCTATGAGGCAAATCCTTCGCCGAACGTTGAGAACGTGACGAACCCCGGCGACCCGTGGGTGCATTTGGAAAAAATCAACTTCCGACCCACGGAGAATCTTGAGTTCGGTTTTGAGCGCACTGTGATCTGGGGCGGCAAAGGCCACGAGCCGATCACTCTGCACACGTTCTTGAAGAGCTTTTTCAGCTTCAGCGCTCCGGGCGGTCCGGGATCTACCGGCCCCAGTGCCAAGAACGGAAGGGACGATCCCGGAGCCCGGTTCGGCTCCTTCGATTTCTCCTATCGGATTCCCTTCGTCCGCAATTGGCTCACTCTTTACTCGGACTCCGAAGTGCATGACGACGTTTCGCCCATCGATGCTCCGCGGCGCGCATCCTGGCGGCCCGGCCTCTATTTATCGCATGTGCCGGGCGTTCCAAAATTGGACATTCGCGTCGAAGCCGCTTCCACGGATCCACCGGTCTCGACCAGCAACGGCGGTCATTTTATGTACTATGAGACGATCCAGCGGCAGGGATATACCAACAACGGTCAACTTTTCGGCGACTGGATTGGCCGCGAGGACAAGGGTGGTCAAGGCTGGATTACTTACCACCTAAGCGGGAATGAATGGATTCAGGTGGGCATTCGCGACCAGAAGGCCGCTAAGGATTTCATTGAGATACCGGCTGCCCCGGCCACCTCAACCACACCGGCAGTCCCAGCCGTCGAATACGGAACCACTCTGAATGACATCAACTTCCAGGCAGTGAAGCGTATAGGCAAAAACTTCGAGATCAACGGAAACTTTGCATACGAACATTGGAAGGCGCCGATTTATCTTTCAGGCCAGCAAACTGTGACCACTACCACGATTCAGCTCACATGGTTTCCCGGGCGAAAGGTTAATTTCTAAGCCGCCGTTTTGCGAGTACTGCGTCTGGTCCTTTCGCTTGAAACGGGCGCATACTGGATTAACAGACCGGTGATCGAAACGTATATTCTATCTGCTGACTGCAGTCCTGCTGGGTTTCTGCCTTGCAAATCCTGAAATGCAATAGCTCTGAGCCCTCTCCCCTGAACGGGTGATTCTCGTGCGGAGCGTATTCGTCAATTCTTAAGGAGAGACTATGCGTCTGAAGCCCACCTTCAAGATCGTTTTCGCAGCAATTCTTTTGGCTGCGGTATCGCCCGCGCATCCGCAGGTCCCCCCGGCTGCCAACCAGGGAGGCGTGCCCATTGTCGTAGGCGCAGGTTTCTCCGATTTAAGTATCGATTGGGGACACGGCGTGAGAATGGAGGGCATCTCGGCTTGGGCCGATTGGTATCCCAACCGGCTGCCGGCGGTTCTCAACGGCCTGGGCATTGAGGTTGAAGGACGTGACATCAATTTTGGCCGGCCTGCGGATTTGTCTAGAATGCGCCAGGACACGGGCTTGGGCGGGGCAATCTACACATGGAATCGTCATCGCAATTTTCGCCCTTATGGCAAGTTTCTGGCGGGCATAGGAAGCATCGATTTCCCGCCTTTCGGAACTTACTCCCATGACAGGTTTTCGGTCGTTTCACCCGGCGGAGGAGTGGAATATCGTGCCTGGCGGCACATCTGGATACGCGGTGACTACGAGTATCAGTTCTGGCGGGAAGTACTCGGGTACCACGACCTCACGCCTAACGGCTTTACCATTGGCGTGTCCTACGACTTCAGACCGTGGGCGTCTCAGTAAAGTAGTGCTCTCAATCTGTCCCTCAATGATTTGAACCTGGTTCATGATCGTTATTGGGGGTCCATTGCCGGTCTGGTCAAACTCAGACGTACAATCAAGTTGGCGAAGTCCTAAATTTTGCTTGAGGCTCCTGATTGCTACAATCCGCCAGCGCTGAATCGAGCTGGCAAGGCCACATACAGGAAGAGTTAATAAGCCGAGGAAGATCCCATTTGATTCTTGTTTGTGCCGATTTGTCACCGATAGGTTGACGAAGTAGTCGCGGCACATTGCGCCGTTGGGGTTGGGGGCGGAAGAGAAGGCGGATTCCATCAATCGCCCTGCAATTTGTTTCTGTCTTGTTTCGCCAACCAGTGATTATGTTGTCTTCGCAACAGCAACTGGAATTCAAATCCTCACGAGATACGGCATTTTGACGCGCCTCGCTCGATCGGCTGATAGAATTTGTTCACGACTGCAGAGCGAGTCTAATGCCTTTTACGGTCTCTCTAAGTCCGGATCCGTACAAGGCTTGGAACATCAGATTGGCGCACTTTTAATCTGAGCGAAGGTTTAGTGGTCTAAGTCCTTGGTGCTTTCTTCGATGCAGCCTGTTTCGCCTTCCATAAAACTGACACAGCACCTGACAGCGGCGGTTGTCATTTGTACCCGGAATCGTCCGGCTCCGCTGCGGAAATGCCTCGAAGCCATCGCACGCTTAGCGTGTACGCCGGACGAAGTAGTCGTGGTAGATAACACGTCTGGCGACAAAGAAACAGAGTCTGCGGCGCGCGAGTTTTCAGCGCGCTACACGGTGGAACCAATCGCGGGGCTAAGTCGGGCGCGGAATCGAGCGCTGATCGAAGGCGAGTCGGAGATTGTCGCGTATTTAGACGATGACGCTTTACCCGATGAGCGATGGCTTGATTCGATACTTGAGCCCTTCGCGAATCCTAGTGTCGCGGTAGTGACTGGCGACACTATCTTGCCTGGGTCTCGCGTCGAAACTAGCCCACAGCCGACGCGGCTACTCTGCAATGAAGACCCACGATGGTTTGAAATCGCGGCTTTCGGCGGATTAGGCATCGGAACCAACATGGCTCTGCGCAGGTCGGCGTGCATCGGCTGGAATGTCTTCGATGAACGTCTTGGCAGAGGCGCCTTATTCGAGGGCATGGAAGAACACCACGCCTTCGTTCGCCTTCTTTCGCTGGGTTACAGCGCCGCTCATGTTCCCGCTGCAATCGTCTTTCATCGCTCCCAAATGCGCGGCAATGTCGAGCAGGAGGCGCGCAATCAAATTGGATATTCGATGTTGCTTTTTTCTGAGTACCCGGGCCACCGCTTAGATCTCTTGCGATTTCTCTTTCGGCGCCTGCGGCGCAGACCGCTCACTTGGCAGCGAGACTCTCCGGATCCCGGCGAAATTATCACCAGCGGATGGCGCCTGCTGTTGAATGCCAGCTTCAGCGCAGTTCAGCTTTTTTTCCACAACCGCAAACCGAAGTGCGATTCGTAATTTCGCTCGCCGCGCTCGATGACGTTCACCTTACCGGTGCTCAACCTGTTTTGAACGATTGAGCATCTAGCTCCAAGACCTTATGTAGCCAGTGAACTCTCCGTCGCCACTGGAGTGCGCGTACACCCAGCTTGCGGAAAGCGGGAATGCGGATAAGGGCTTCGCCCAGGCCGCAGATCGGCGCGAGGGCGAGATCTGCAAGGGCCGGTGCTCGCGCAGCTAGCCGCCGCGCACGCTGCTTCCAGGGCGGTTGTTGCGCCAGCCAATTCAATTGCCCCTCGATGACAACCTGAGGATGCTTGCGAGCGAACATGACATCCCCAACAGCGAATGCTTCTGCATCGCGGACCAGGCGGGCGGAAGACTTTTCGTAGTACTGGTATGTAACGGCATTCGCGACGTACTGTGGACGCACGCCCACGCTGAAAAGCCGAGTTCCGAGTTCCAGGTCCTCGCGCATCCGAAATGCTTCGTCGAATCCGCCTGCCTCTTCAAGCAGCGCGCGTGAGAGCGAGGCGTTGCTGAAGACGCAATCTGTGATCCGCCATTCGGCCCCTGATCGTTGTTCCCGTTCCAGATGAAAAGCGCCGATTTCGCGGCGAAAGCACTCCGCGGCGAGGCTTGGCGGAGTGTCGGCGCTCAGAAATAGAGCGCCAAATGCGACGATTCGCTCAGCCTTCTGGTGCGTTGCGATGTGTGCCGCGAGAAGTCCCGGATCGCAGAGCATATCGTCATCGAGAAACAGCAGAAGGTTGGCTTGGGCAGCACGAGACCCGGCATTGCGTGCCGCGGACGGACCATGGTTCTCCTGTTCGATGACCTGTAACCGGGACGCAGGTGCGAGCTTGCGCAGCGCATCGGCTGAGCCGTCGGTTGAGCCGTCCACAACAATAATGATTTCGTACTCGTCAGCAGGAAAGTTTTGCTGCAACAGTCGAGAGACCGCCCTGAGTACAAGGTCGCGGCGATTGAATGTGGGGACAATGACGGAAGCTTGCATCGATACGCAGCCGTCCGAGCGGCCTTTTGCTATGGTAAACGAAGTTTCGGCCGAACTGCCTTGTTGCTTGCATGAGTTTGTCGGTTCGACGGCTGAAAACTCGCGAACCCGCCTGCTTCGACAGATCCAGGTCGAGGCCCGTGATGCGGGTTCGCATGGAATTTTTGCCTTGAGTTCTTTGGGATCGGTGATTCCGCCTATTGACTTTTGCGCGATAAACCGTCAAAGTGCAACCAGGTCGGCCGAGTGGTGCATGTGAGCACCTCGGAAACGAATCGATCGAGAGCGCTGCGCAACATTGGATTTAGCGGCGCCTGCAAGGTGGTCACGGCTCTCAGCAGTCTGGTCGTATCGGTCATCACCGCCCGATCGCTCGGCGCGACGGACATGGGCACATTCAGCTTCGTCATCTGGGTCGCGGGCGCGGTCGCGGCGCTCTCAGCGTTGGGACTTCCTGATACCGTGGCCAAGTACGTCGCGGAACAGAAGGGCGCAGGCAACCATGCAGTCGCCGCAAAGATTGCCCGCAGAATCATCGGGGTTCAAATCCTGGCTGCCGGTGTGGCGTCCCTGATTGGAGCGGGCGTCTGGTTGATTCTTTCCAGGCATCATTTAATTCTTGTGTTCCTGGCCCTTGCCACGGTGACGCCGGCCGCATTGCAGCAGATGTTGCTGGCACTCATGGAGGGCGCGCAGGATTTTCATCTCCAGCTCATAAGTACCCTCGCCGGCGCGGTCGTTCAGGTGGGAATTGTTGCGGCCGTTGCAATGCAGCACGGATCGATTGTGGGTTTTCTCCTCGCTAACCTGCTTTCGTCTCTGGCATTCGCGGCTTTTACATTGTTCCTTTGCCGGCGAATCCTGACTTCGCACTTCGGTACGGACCGGCACACCGAGTTCCCGGAGCTCTCAAAGCGGATCTTCAATTTCTCGCTTTCCGTTTATGGCTTGTCGCTGCTCAGTCTGATCGTCTTCGATAAGTCGGAGATGTTTGTTCTGCGATTTTTCCAGAAGCCTGCGGAACTTGCCTACTACAGCATTGCATTTGGACTAACTGCACGGTTGGCAACCGCTGGGGACAGTATTTCCTATGTCCTTTTTCCAATGTTTGTTACTCGCTTCACGCAGAATGGCTCGGAAGATCTGCGTAAGGTTTACCGTCAATCGATGCGGTATTTGCAGTTGTTGATGGTGCCTGTCATTGTCTGGAGCATTCCATTGGCGCCGCGCCTGGTGGTCGTTGTCTATGGGAGACAATACGCTCCCGTCGCTGCTGTCGTTCAGGTGCTTCTCGCGACCATGCTCCTGACTGTGATGTTGACGGTCAGCGCAAGCGCGGTGTTTACGCTGGATAAACAGGGCGCCTTCTTGCGTTACATGCTTGGAGTCGCCGCACTCAACCTCGTTCTGGATCTCGCGCTCATTCCCCGGTACGGAGCGGTAGGTGCGGCATTTGCCAACGGTGTCTCCCAAGCCATTGCTGTGTGCGGCCTCATTGCGCTTCTCTGGAAAGTACTACCGGGAAGTTTTCCGGTTCTCGATTCGATGAAAATCTATCTTGCGGCCATTGTTTCGGCCGCCCCTGTCTTTTATGCGGATCTCATCATGTGCGCCGGAGTGTTGGTCTTGTGCATTTCGGTTGTGGTGGCGGTGTTACTTTACTTCGGGCTGCTTGGGGGATTCGGAGAGGTGACGACAAGCGAGCTGAAGGGATTCGCAGACAGCGTCAAGATGTCCTTGTCTAGAGGGGAAGCGTAGTCCATGGCGGGGAACGCGGTGAAAGAGCTTGTGAAACGAATTCTCCCGGCTCGTTTTCGTCGATGGCTTAGGTTGACGCAGGTGCGAGTATCGGAATCACCAATGTATAAGTGCGTCCGTTTTGGCGATTTCCGCCGAGTAACACCGATTCATGCTGGGTTTGGTATGGGTCGGGGTGCTTACATCGACCGCTACTACATTGAAAGGTTTCTGGAAGAGAACTCGCCGTATATTAAAGGCCGAGTGTTGGAACTCTCAGATAACGACTACACCGTTCGATTTGGCGGAGATCGTGTAGCTCACTCAGACATCCTTGATGTGCGGCCGGACCACTCGCCAGCAACGATCATTGGAGATTTGACTTCGGCGGATGGCATCCTTTCCGACTCATTCGACTGTGTCATTCTCACTCAGGTGCTGAATTTTATTTACGATATTCATGCTGCGGTTCAAACAGTCCATCGAATTTTGAAGCCGGGCGGTTGTGTGCTCGTTTCGGTTCCGGGAATTGCTCCTCTTTCTCCCGATGAGATGGAATATTGCGGGGATTACTGGCGATTCACGCGACTGTCATTAAAGGGATTGTTTGAGGAGGCGTTTGGAAAGGGCCAAGTCGAAGTTGAGTCTCGCGGAAATGTGCTGGCGGCGGTGGCGTTTTTACATGGGCTGGCAGTGGAAGAGTTGAAACCGGAAGAGTTGGATTACCGGGACCCTTTCTACGAAGTGTCGGTCCTCTTGAAGGCCGTAAAGGCCGTGAAATGATCTTTCCTAAGTCGGAATCTCGATGAAAGTCTCAGTCGTAATCCCAACTTATAACCGGCGAGATTCTCTTGGGCGTTGCCTGGAAGGTCTCATCGCGCAGAGTTTTCCGGCGTCGGACTACGAAGTCATTGTGGTTGCAGACGGCTGCACAGACGACACCGTCGAGTGGCTGCGAACGTTCAAGCTTCCTTTCGCGTTCCGGTGCCTTGGGCAGGTAAACCAGGGAGCGGCGGCCGCGCAGAATCTGGGTGTCACAGCGGCAAATGGCGAGATCATCGTCTTTTTGGACGACGACTGCATATGTAGTCCGGATGTTATTGCGGCTCACCATCACGCTCATTCGCAAGGGGACCGCATTGTGGTGATCGGCGCGGTTCTCCTACATCCAGAGTCTCCGCCTGGGACACTTCACGACGTAGTCAGTGACTTGGAAGATGCAGAGTGGCGAAGACTAACCTCGGAAGGGCCTCGCCGCTCCGATATGATGCTTTGTGCGAACAGCTCGATCAACCGCCTCGCCGCTCTCGATTGCCGCTTCGATACGACTTACAAGCGGATGCACGACGTGGAAGCCGGCGTGCGCCTTTGGGAAAAGGGATACAGGCCCCGGTTCGCACCAAATGCGATT
The DNA here is from genome assembly GCA_963796785.1 of uncultured Acidobacteriaceae bacterium. Classification (GTDB taxonomy): domain Bacteria; phylum Acidobacteriota; class Terriglobia; order Terriglobales; family Acidobacteriaceae; genus Telmatobacter. Next base: position 958,077 of record CAWCMW010000002.1, read on the forward strand.
GCATATGAGCTCTACGCCAAGACTGTGAGCGCGATGTTGCACGACAGTTATGATCATGGAACCTATGAAGTGCTGCTTTCGAACGATCACCCCGCGTTTAAGCCACTGACTGGAATTGTGAACATGAATCAAGGCAATTGTCTGAGGCGCGCGGTCCGGAAGCAGCTTGCTCTTCACGCCACATCCAGCGAGTTTGTGCTGTCCATGGCCGGCGCGCTAGCGGACCGTCTTCGCCGTTTTCCTCTATTTGCGAGGCTTGCCAAGCGCATTCTGCGTTTGCGCGCGGGCAACGCACATCTCAAAGCAGCAATTCGAGGGGTCGGTTCATGGGAAATACTGGAGGAGCGATTCGGCAAACGCGTTCCGGTGATTATGTTTCACAATGTTGGCTCGCCGCGAATGGGTGAGTATCCGGGTTTGACGACGCCAATTGCTGAGTTTGATGCGCAAATTAGATCTCTGACCAAAATGGGTTACAAAGGGATTCGGCCCTCCGAGTGGCTGCAATGGCGGGATCAGGGAAGCACGCTGCCGGATCGCCCGGTAATGTTGGTGTTCGACGACGCATACGCCGATGCATGCCGCAATGCATTTCCGCTTCTTGAGCGGCATGGTTTTGGCGCAGCCTGCATGGTAGTGACGAAGTGTATAGGGTCTACAAACCGCTGGGATGAAGAGGACGGCCGACCGTCGTTTCAACTCATGAGTGAAGGCGAAATATTGGAGTGGTCAAAGAGGGGGATTGAATTTGGGGGGCACTCCTGCCACCACCCAGAGTTATCGCTTGTAGAAGATGAGTGCTTGGAACGGGAGATTAAGGAGTGCAAGGACGATCTGACCACATTGCTCGGAAATGCACCAACCAGTTTTGCCTATCCGTTCAGCGACGTAAACCGCAAAGTTGAGGCAGCTGTTCGGAGTCATTTTGAGCTTGCATTTACAGCGTGGAAGGGAGTTCTACATCTTGGTACCAATCCTTATCTCGTGCCGAGAATTCAATTTGTGCCAGGTGAAACGCGCTTTGGGATTTGGTGCCGCCTGCGTCTTGGTAGGAACTTTGTTGAAGCCGCTCGAGGCCGCTGGGCAAGGGTTCTAAAAAGGGTCAGAAACGGCGTGACGACTCGCAGCGCTCTACACGCTTAAAGCCGGCGGTTTGCAATCGCAGTCAAGACAACAGAATTCCGGCGGGAGTTACGGGGTTGATTTGCGCGTGGATTTATCGGACCACTTAAGCACAGAGTCGACGATTCCAGGCAAGTTAGACTCGTGGAGCAAGTTAATGTGATCGAGAGGCACAACCCGTTCATCGATGCCTGAGTGTGCCATCTTTCTCCAACCAAAACGAGTTATTATATCGGCCATTTCCGGCTCGTCCGAACAAAGGAAGTGAAGGATTGGAGCGTTGATGGGGCGGGGCCGATAGAACGGAAAATAGTCGAGTTGTGCCCAGTGAAGAAACCTTTGGACGAGGGGAGTATTCTCGATAGGAACAAAAAGCTTACGGAATGGAACAATTGCGGCCCAAACGAAGCGGCGCACGGTAAGATGAGAACTCGCCGCAAACCATGCGACGCCACGTGCGATCGAAAATTGTGGGATCTCGTTTCCGGATAACTTCAGAGGGTTTTGGCCTAGATCCTTAGAAGTTTCTGAGTGACCGCCTTTGCGAGCGATTCCCCATTTTTTCCAGACATCCGCAAGCTGGATGCGCAAATAACTAACAGGAGCGGGTGCACCCGGCATCGGCGCATCAAATAAAATAAGTTTGACCTCATAGCCCTTGCGGAGCAGTTGCCGCGCTGCTTCAGCGGCGACGATGCCGCCATAACAGAACCCACCCAAAATACATGGCCCATCGGGCTGTGCGTGGCAGATCATTGTTGCTATCTCGTTCCCAGCGCGCTCGAAGGTGAAGAGTGCTCGGCTATGAAATGTATTCATTGGTCGCACAATCGACACATCCATTTGACCGTTCAAATGCGTTGCCAGGCGCCGAAAGTAGAGACCTTCGTCTCCATCGGCGGGAACGCACCATAGCCGTCGTCCGGAACCGCTCTCGCGAACAGAGAAGACGCGCATGTCGCTGGGTACTGTCTGGCTCGGCCTCGGTAGCGGCGCCTTACCTACAAGTCTGGTTAAATGAACCAGGGTAGGTTCATCAAAGAAACTCGCCGCCGATGCGCTGGCTTGGCTTGAGAAGCGTTGATCAACTTCCGCGAGCATGCTGATCGCTGCCAATGAGTCTCCGCCGGCATTAAAGAAATCCTCATCGAAACCGAGATCATTGCGGTCCAGAATGCGTGCCCAAATCTCATGGAGTTTGTAGAAGATATCATCGTCATCGTCCGCTAACTTGTGCACTAATACTTCGACCGGCGATGGTGGAGGCGCATGCTCTTCAGTTAACCGCTCTGTAAGCAGCCACCGCTGTGGCTTGCCCTGTTCCCCACGAGGAATCTGATCGACAATGCATATTCGGCGCGGAACCTTGTACGAAGCTAGGCGTTGTGCAGCAAAGCGGCGAAGCTCCGTCGTGGTGGCAGCGGTTCCATCCACAGGACGCAGAACCACTGCGCAAGCGACGTCTTCTCCAAGCGTTGGATGAGGAATGCTGAAAGCAGCAGCATCAAGCACTGCGGGATGAGAGGCCAGGACTAGGTCTACCTCTCCCGGAACAATCTTTTCACCGCCGCGGTTAATCATTTCCTTCAGGCGGCCCGTAACGAAGATGTTTCCCTCTTGATCCAGTCGGCCCAGATCGCCAGTACAAAACCAGCCATTCCGAAAAGATGTCCGGTTCGCTTCGTGGTTGTCAAGGTACCCAGCAAAGACAGCGGGACCGCGCACCCCGATTTCCCCTACAAAATCGGGCGGAAGAAGCTCCCCTGTATCGTCCAGGATGCCGATGTCCAGCCCACTGGAGCGCCCGACTGATCCTGGAACGCGATCGCCTGGAATAAATGCATCGGTCGCAATAGGGCCGGTTTCAGTCATCCCATAATCGTTCAGAACTCGTATGCGGAGAATTTGCTCAAGCTCTTGCCGGACTTCACCAGGCAGCGGAGCTCCAGCCGATTGAACGAAGCGCAAAGGAATCGGATTGATTGGCGGCTTCCTTTTAAGCTGCGCAAGTGCGGCTTGGTGAACCGTTGGTGCGCAGTCGTACCAAGTGGGTCTCAACTCATCGAGCCAGCGCAAATAGGCAGATGAATCGAAGCCACCTGTCGCAATGATTGCGCCGCCGGAAAGAAACTGAGCAAAAGTGTTATCGATTCCAATACTGTGCGAAAGGGAAGTCATCTGCAACAGACGGTCAGACTCGGTCAACCGCAGTAACTTGCTCCGCGGAGCTGCCTGTGCATCGAGGTTGACGGCGCTGAGTGGCACCACCTTTGAACTCCCCGAGGTAGCCGAGGTAATCAGCAGCAAGATCGTATCAGAGGCGTTGGACAGGGAATTGTATCGGAGCAGCAGCTGCGGCGAATCTGCCATTCGTCTGGATGTTGACCGGGGCGTGCAACCAAAACGGTCAGCCCCATCATACTCGCGGCTTCGGCCTCCGCTTCAAATTCCGGAGATACGATCATTGCTTCGGCGCGCAGCGCTCCCAGAAATCGCTGCGTCTCGGCGACAGTTGTTCTTGGGTGCATCGGAGCGCAGACGCAATGATCGAGCACTCCGGCAGTCGCCAGGACTTGCACTACGCCTTGCGGCAATAAAACGGCGACAGTGTCGTCAAATCCAATGCCCGATTCTTCCAGCCGTCGCCCAACGGCCAGGATCTGAGCCCAGAGCCTTTCGTAACTGAGAGTGACGCCATTTGGATCGATGAGCGCCGGCGATTGCGGAGCGGACTCGGCGTATCGCGCAATGGCGTCGAGCGACGCACAAGAACCGGAACGCATCAGGTGTACTCCATATCCACGAACTGAAGGAACATTTCGCCTTCATTATGATACACAACTCATTTTGGGCTCGATGGACACGTCGCGCCGCTTCCCTGGCAACAAAGTCACGGTTCGGGGAATATCAATCTGCGGTAGCGAGGAAATATGGCGTTGGCATTCTTATGCCTATTTCTGAAACGTTTCCCTATTTGCGGCCGCGCACAACGGGGCCGAATGAGCGCCCGAGCGATAAGTGAGCCCTAACCCAGCAAAAAAGTCGCTCGGTGACTAATGTGTTCGCACGCGGTATAGAATCAGTGGGCCCTCTTCGAAGACTTTGTCGGCGATTTGTTCGATATCGGACTGGCTCTGGACTTCTCCATAACTCCAAATATAGTCGTAATACATAGAAACAAACGCCCAGTCAATTTCCCCATTTTCAAAGCTGCGCATATATGGTTCATAGGTGATGCGCATAGGGGTTTGGCCGCGGATATCGAAGAGACCTCCCGTTGTAGCCCCGCGCCTTATAACGGCATAAGCCCAATAGTGCCAGTTATCATCATCAAGATAATCTGTATCCGCGCTTTGGTTGACGAGGACAAAAAGCCTTGCATTGCGAGGGATCAGCTGAATGCCGTCGTTCATTGCTGTGTCATTCTTTGCCTCCCTTTGAAATCCCGTAGCAACATTGTCAACCCTCAGCGCGGTTAGGGCGACCGCGAGCAGAACGATCCAGTTGGCTCGCCTGCCTATGCGAAACACTCCGAGCGTGATGAGGAAGATGAAGGGCACCACGCGCGAGTCCACGTCAACACTTGTTCCCCAGGAGTGTGGCAACAACAGAAACACTCCGCACAGACTAATCAGTACCACCATCCAGCGCCAGTTTATCCGTAATTCTCGATTACCTAAGACTGCAACGATAAAGCATAAGATAAGTCCGCCAAAAAATACCAAATCGAGTTCCTTGTTATATCCGTGTATCAGCAATCCGCGGCACAGCCGTACCTTCTGCATAAATGACGTCCACTCGAGGCCATTTACGTCGTGAAGGCCCGGCCGCGCCCAGAGAGCGAGGAGCGAGGGTGGAGTAAGGGCAGCGAAAAGTCGGACCAATGCGCGCCACTTGAAATCAGTCAGCTCGTAGAGCACCAGAATGAGCGCCGCACAAGCGAATCCGAGCAGATGTGCAAGATAAGTGAGGTAAGTTAAGGTGAGAAACAATGTCGCTCGCCATATCGAAGGCTCGCGGCGGTACCAGAGCCATGTCCCAATCATGAGGAACGAGAGGCCAACACTGAGTTGAAAGGCGATAAATCCCCAAAGAAACATTGCATAGTAAGTCAAAGTGCATGCTAATACTGTGAGCTTAATTTCGGTGCGATTGGCTTGCAAAAGGAACCACGCGACTGCGATCGGCAGGAGCACGGTAATCATCATCACGAGCACTTTGCCGGCGGGTTCGACGGGAAACGTCTGTTGGAGCGCGACCATAAGAATGTCCCACAGGACGAATGGATAAGGCTTCCAATCTGCGCGATAGAACTCAGAGAAGCGAAATGCTGGATCGTCTAGGTGCGCGAGAATAAATGTTCGCGCGAGATGATTCGGATAATCGAGTAATGGCGGTTCGGCTATAAATATGAACGGAACCAGCAGTGACAAAAGGGAAAGAAAGAAGAGGGCTGGCCATAAAGCGTCGCACTTTTTGTCAAACTGCATCGGCGGGGTGTGTTCTCCTTGCGAGTTCTGGCGAAATTCTGTGAATCTCGACCAGGATTTCCTTTTATCACGATTCGACTGCGGATCAATATACCACCGGTTTGTGCAAAGTTGCGCGGCGGTGCTGGTCTCACGCTGGCACCTTAACGAACATCAGGGAAACTCCGCCCAGCCTTATTCAGCCATTTTCTCCCATATTTCATCGCCGTTCGGGAAGATTTTGACCGGCATGTAGTGGCTGTGAACGTAATCCCGCAGGGGCCCAAGATGGGCGTCTGAAGGATTTTCCCAGGACTGGATGGTATCCAGAACTTGTGGAGTCCAGAGAACGTACCGAACTTGGTGTTGCTCGAGGCCATGAATCACCTGCGTCACTTGTTCCGGAGTGGTGTAGCCGTCATTCTCGATGCATGAAAGCGGTGTTGGATTGCGGAGGTCGAGATAGAAGTAAGTGTCGGGATAGGCAGGTTTATAGAAATAATCAAGCGGTTGCGTGTGCTTCTGGATCCACAAAGTTTCTACATACTGTTCCTGCTCGGTAAACCCGAGTGTGCCCTGAGCGGTTACAAGGAACCCCACCGGATGCGGCCTTCGCGTCGCCACCAGATAACATGCTGCGAACAAAGTTATCGCAGTAAGTGAGGCCACACCGGCGCGCGCAAACCTGCGCGGAGAGTCGAGGAGCCAGATGAATAGGATGAGCGGGGGCAGCATACTCGCCATCATCCGCACGTAGTCTGGCGCCGGTGCGATGCTGAGCAGCATAAAGAGCCCCACAATCGCCACGAGCATCGGACGCTGCCAGTACTCCACGGGCTTCCGGCCCCGCTCCCGCCAGTAGTGTGTGAAGAACGAGATGAAGACCAGTGGAATAAAGGGGGACAGAAATAGCCACTGCATAAACGGATGAAGGAAAGCGTGGAGGGAGGTGTACGCGGGAAATTCCGCCCATATCACCTGGAACGAATTTGCGGAAGCCAGCTTGGGGTAATACTTCAGGACGTATACCACCGTGCACCAGAAAAAACGTGCCGGACCTGCCTCCCAGATGAAATAAGCATTCACGGCCAGCAAGGCTGAGAAGAAACCGGCGACGAGCCATATCTCTTTTCTGACTAACGGGCGCCACTCCTCGTGTCGTTGCCGGCCTTCCCACAGTAGAAAGAGCGCAAATCCTGCGGTAACTGCGATCCCGCGGGTCTGAGTGAAGCAGGCACTCAGTCCGCAAAGCATCCCGGCGATTGCAATCCGGCCCGGAGTACGCCTTTCAAGGAGGACGGCGATGGCCGCGAATGCAGCCAGTACACTGTACCAGTGGTGCGTGGCGTCGCAAAGGAAACCGCGTGCCGAAACAAGGAAGATGGCGCTCGGCAGCAGCGCGAGGCGTGGCCGCATGAGTTTTCGAGAAATCACGACACCAAGCCAAACGATCCCAAATCCAAGGAGCAGCACCAATAGATCGGGAATCCATAGCCGAAGCCCGAACAGCTTAAACATCAGGAAATTGACCAGGGCTGTTCCGGGAGTCACAAACTCGAAGACATCCCGGTAGATCATTTCCCCTTGATACATCCGCTGACCCGGCGCCAGATAGAGAAGCGAATCCCAACTGCCGCCTTCTGTGGGCGTAAAACGCTGGATAAAGAGGGAACAGTACAGAAAGCACAGCGCGGTGACCAGGAAAAGAGGGATCGTTATTCGATGAACTTTAAAACGCATTCGCACCGCCGCCTTGCTGTCTGGCACCACTCCATGTCCCAATGTTGATCGAATTCTGGAAATCGGACTTCTGGCCGGAGCTTTATTACCTGAGCCGATTCATTCCGAATCATATCGGCCGTAGAAGTGAATGGCAACGATTCGATTTGCCTTCAAGTCGGCCGCGATTGCTTATCGAAGGCATTCTCCCTGGCTCAAAGTAAGTCGGTGTTATTTGGTGTCATTTTCCCATGCCTCGTCGGAGTTCGCGAAGTGCTCGACCAGCTTGTAGTGACTGTGAAGATAGGCCCGCAGCGGACCAAGTGAGGCATCAGGAGGATTTTCATGAGGCGACAGCACGTCAAGCGCTTGTGGGCTCCAGAGAATGTAACGAGGCTGATGTAACTCCAGCCCTTGAATCACTTCAGCGACCTGTTCTGGCGGGGTGTAACCATTGTTTTGGATCGAGGATAAAGGTGTTGGATTGCGAAGGTCTAAGTAAAAGTACGCATCCTGCGAAAGAGGTTCGTAGAAATAATCAGATGGGCGAGTATGTTGCTGGATCCATAAATCCTCCTGATAGAGGTTGGGGTCAGTGAACGCAAGTTTGCCATGCGGAGTCGCCAGGATGCCCACCGGTTTGGGCCTGCCCGCCGTCACCGAATAAATAGCCGTCAGCAGGGTTCCAAGTGTCAGAACGGCGACAAAGACGCGACAAACTTTGCGCGGGGAATCGACAAGCCAGACCAGGAGGATAAGCGCAGGCAACGCGCTAATCGCAATCCGAGCACTATCTGGCGCGGGCGCAATGCTCAGCAGCATAAAGCATCCCACGATGCCAACCAGCATCGGGCGTTCCCAATAGTCCAAAGACATTCTGCGCGATTCCCGCAGATACCGGAAAAAGAAGAAAATGAAAATCAACGGAGTGGCGAAAAACAAAAATAGCCAATGCGCAATGGAGTAGAAGGAGGAGTGCAGAGATTGCACCGTTGGAAACTCCGTCAGAATTGCCTGAAACGTGTTGTAATCAGCTTCTTTGGGGTAATACTTGAAGACGAAGACGACGGTGCACCAGAAGAAGCGCGCGGGGCCGGCTTCCCAGATGAAATAGGCATTCACCGCGAGAAAAGCTGCGATAAAGCTGGCGACCAGCCATAGCTCTTTTCTAACCAGACGGCGCCACTCCTCTTGTTTCCGACGCGATTCCCACCATAAAAAGACAGCGAATCCGATCACAACAGCTAATCCGCGGGTTTGGGTGAAACTGGCGCCAAGGCCACATAAGAGCCCAGCCGCCGCGACACGGAATAGCGTTCGTCGTTCCAACAAAACGACAATCGCAGCCATGGTTGCCAACACGCTATACAGATGATGGGTTGGGTCGTACAAGAATACTCGTGCCGAAACAAGGAAGATCGCACTCGGCAGCAGTGCGAGGGCTGGGCGCATCAGCTTTCTCGAGATCGCAACGCCAAGCCAGACCAGCGAGATTCCGAGAAGCAGGGCCAATACATCTGGAATCCAGGGCCGAAGCCCGAAGACTTTGAACATTAAGAAATTGACGAGGGCAGTCCCCGGAGTAACAAATTCGAAGACATCGCGGTAAATCAATTCGCCTTGAAACATGCGCTGGCCCGGCGCCAGATAGAGAAGGGAGTCTCCAATACCATTGCCTTCAGTTGGCACGAAAGGCGCGATAAAGAGAAAGCAATAAAGAAAACCCAGCGCGGCAAGCAAGAAAACCGCGGTCGAAATATGAAAGGCTTTGAAGCGCATTCGCGCAATCGTCTCTTCGGTGGCATTGATTCTACTGCCTCCGGATTTGTCCCAATTGTTTAGCATCGATTACCAGAAAGGAATCTTGCGCATTTCACAATTCTTTTGCTTCGAATTATATTTCGTGCAGCAGGGTTTGCAGAACCAAATCCGCATTCATGCTTGGGATGGCGCATCTCAGTCGCCAGCTACTTGCGGTTGATTTGTGCCCAATTTCTCGGCTGGATCCTAAGCCTAAATTCTCCGATCATCGCGGTTGTTATTGTTTATAACGTCGCAACTGTTGTAAGGGTGTCCCGGAGTTCAATTTACAGCGGGAGAGAAAACAACTCCTGATGACCATCCTTTCTATCCCGGTTGTTTCAACGAACCAGCACAGGAACCGTCTCTGGTAACCTCCAAGTGCTGCAATGTTTTGTGTGGGGCAGCCAGGCGCACTAGGGCTGCGATTGGGTCGCCATAATGGGGATTTCCGTTCAAAAAAACCGTTTCAGTCATCTTTGGATCAGCCTCTCGCATCACATTTCTTTCGTCGGGCTCTCTGTGTGGGAGCTGGCCTTGACGGGTCTGTTGGTGCTCAAAGGCAGCATGTGGGTCAGTGGCGGCACGTTGCACAGCCGCTCCGCTGCACTGGCGATAATTGCCTTGGCAATTTTGCTGGGGATCGTGGGAATCGCGACCGCTTCCGGGGGGAGCGGTCCGGAACAGAGCACGAGCCACGCTTCTAGGCGAATGTGGTGGGCTGTGGCAGCGCTCATGGTGCTGCATGGTGGCATTGCGGTGCAACATCTGCGAGTTGTGCCTGCCGATGACATGGATTGCTTCACTTTCCAGCGCTATGCAGCGATGGAACTGACGCAAGGCATCAATCCCTACGGCAAGACGCAAGCCGACATCTATGACGCGTACTACACGAAAATGCTTTACGGACCGGGCATGGTGATCAACGGCCGTGTGCAAGTGGGGTTTCAATATCCGCCGGTGACATTTCTGTGTGCGCTTCCCGGTTATCTGCTCGGGGATGTTCGTTACGGTTATGTAGCCGCAATTATGCTCTCGGCGATCTTTGTTTTTGCATTAGCGCCGGATATTCGCGGGCTCTTCCTGGTGGCATTTGTTCTGCTGCGGCCCGTCGCATTCTTTATCGAAAGCGAAAGCTTTACCGAGCCACTGGTTTGGATGCTCCTTTGCGCGACGCTCTACGTAGCCGTAAAGAAACCGCGCTGGTTGCCGCTCACCCTCGGCCTTTTCCTCGCGTCAAAACAGTACAATTTCCTGGCTCTCCCGTTTCTCGGATTTCTGATCCAGCCGTTTTCATGGAGAGCCTATTGGAAGCTGCTCGGTATGTCTTTGGCCGTAGGCCTGGCAACGGTGCTTCCGTTTACGTTGTTAAACTTCCACGCGCTATGGCACGATCTTGTCCTCTTTCACCTGGCACAACCGCCCCGCCTGGACTCTCTCAGCTTCGGCGTAGCGATTCCGGCCTATAGGAAAGCCGGCTTGCTTATTTTGGTCATTTTCATTGCGCTGGGCGTGTGGCACGGGGCAAATCATGCTGCTATGTTTGCTGCGGCCTACGGCATGGCGCTGCTTCTATTCGTTTCAGCAAGCAAACAAGCTTTCGGTAACTACTACTTTCTTATCGCTCTGTCTTTCTTGCTTGCGGCGGCGACGCTTTGGCCTGCGCCAAAAGCTCACACGCTCCATCAGGGGATCATTGTCGGAATGCTTATAGTGTTCTCTCTCGTTGGAATCCTCGCGGGCGATCTCGCCCGCTGGAGCGCTTTGACAATCTTTACGACCCTCGTCTTCGGGTTCTTTGTGGTCGATAATCATCGATATCTTCTAAAGGGGAAATTCTGGATGTTTACCGCATCTCTACTGGCGCTGCATCTGGTTGTATTTGTGTTCGTGCTGTTGAATCTTATCGATTGGACGCTCATTTGGTTCGCGGTAATGCTACTGGAGCTGCAAGTGTTGGCTGGGTTGAGGTCAGCATTTCTCCAATTGAAGCCAGAATGACCGACAGAGCAACGTGGACTTGCGGTCCGATCCTTCCACTTGCTCATTGCGGCCATACTCGCTTGAGCGCCGACATCGCTTCCTGTGCGGTTACCTTGGGGTCTCGATCCCGCATCGCATCGTTGAATACTTCAATTCCCACTGGCCCCGCGTAGCCCCCGGATTTGAAACGCTCCAAAATTGTTTCGATAGGGAACCATCCTTGACCGGGCAGAAGACGATGATGCCTGGCCGTATCAATGACAAGTTGAAGATCATCGCAGTGATCAAGATTGGAATCGCAAAGCTGCAGGATAAAAATGCGGTCCATGGGGATGTTATCGAGGTCTTTCGCGTTACCTCCTCGCACAAAGAGATGAAATGGGTCGACAACAAGACCTAAGTTCGGAAGGTTCAGGCGCTGGACGCAGGTCCAGGCGGCTCCGGTAAAGTAAAGTTGATTGCGCTCCAGGCAAGACCTTCATAGGCAATGCGAAGGTGGCGCTTCGAGGCTTCCCCGGCAAGCCAGCGCAGGTCATCATCGATATTAGCGGCAATGCAGGCGGGATCTGAGGAAGCCGTTACGAGCACGGTATCGGCCCCAATCCTCGATGCAACATCCAGCATGGATAAAGCTTCTTTACGTTTTTTATCGCGTAAGACGTCAGGAGCCCCATCAAAATCCCGCAATACTTGATAGTCGGTCAATCCGAGGCCCAGTTCATGGAGCCCGCGGCTCAGATCTTCGGGCTGCCTTCATAGCCCTCCACGTCGTGCGTCAGGATCTCGATTTGTTCAAAACCCGCCCCCCGCGCAGCAGCGAACTTTTGAGCGGGGGTTCCGCCCAGCAAAATCGTATTGATAAAAAGAGGATTGCGTTGTGATTGCGAATTCATTTGCTCTCATTGTAGATGGTGTGCCGAGGCTCTGGCTGCAAGTGTTGTTGCGAATCGAAAAGTGCGCAAACCGGATTCATCGTATGCGGCACTTGTATACTTTGAGATATCGAAGCGCACCGATGCCAGCCAAAACCACTTGAATACATCTATCCCGGAGTCGTTGCTGCACAGGCGATTCATGCGGCAGTCCGGTTCCGAATTCCCGGATCTTCTTGCTTCCGGCCCGAAGACTATTCCGGAATTGGCATCGGCTTGCAGTGCGCACGAGCCAACGCTGGACCGATTGCTGCGCGCGCTTACCACAATGAAATGTTCGTGAGAACTCCGGACGGCCGCTACAGCAATTCTCCGCAAACTGAGGTTCTGCGCACGGATCATCCACTGTCGCTGCGGTCCGAAGGCATGTTTCTGCCAGCGCCTTTCATGTGGCTCCCATTGGGCGAGCTTTATGAGTCGGTGCGGACGGGGAACCAGCTTTTGAGCGGCTGCTTCGGGCAGAGCTTCTTTGCATATCTCGAGGGACATCCGGAGGACGCCGCAAACTTCAATCGCGTAATGGCTCAAGAAATCATGTGGACGACGCCGGCGCTGCTCAGAGCATATGACTTTTCGCGTTTCAAACGATTGGTCGATGTTGGTGGCGGGCAGGGCGTGTTTTTGCGCATGTTCTCGCAGCGAATCCAGAATTACAGGGTGATTCTATTTGATCAACCGAAAGTGGTGGCGGAAGCGAAAGAGCTATTTGAAAGGCGAGGTCGCCGCGCGAGCAGAGATGATAGGCGGCAGTTTTTTTGAAAATGTGCCAAAGGGTGGTGATGCCTACTTGCTGCGAAAGGTCATTCACGACTGGGAGGACGAGGATGCACTAACAATCCTTCGCAATGTTCGCAGCGCAATGGGTGCTGGAGCCACACTGCTGCTGATTGAAGGGTTGGTTGATTCCGCCCAGAATCCTGATGGGTCTCATGGACCTTATGATGCTGGTGTTCTTCCGCGGCCGCGAGCGCACCGAAGCCGAGTTTCGTTCGCTTCTTCATTCTGCTGGATTTACGATGAACCGCGTTATCCCGGCAGGAGCTTACTTCCTGATCGAATGTATGCCCGGCTTAGATTTCCTGTATACATGGCTTGGATGGAAACTGTCCCTTGCAAGATTTCCTTTAAGCGCCGACGGGCTGTTTAGCAATTCGATCCGCCAGAACCACACTCGTCTCAGTCGAGCGCTTTTTCATTTGTGCGCACCGGCATCGCCGGCCTCCACGAGCAGCAGTGAAGCTGACAAACATAGCAACGGTCCTAAGGCACTAAAGAGCGGACGCACGGTGTTGCCCACCGCATCATCATACGCCCCCATCGCAAGCGCTGCAAGTGCTGCGCTCACCGATGCGGCAACCCATGTTTTCGGCAAGCGCCCCAGCCGCCAAACCCCCAACGGCAACAGCCATCCGAATACATAGAAGTTTTCCCGTGCCAGGAGACATCTCACCAGACCGCCCATATAAAAGTAGCGTAGCGCCGATTGTTCCCACCTTGAAACCGCGAAGGTGACGGCGAGGAGCTCCCGGAGTGACGAGCCACATAACAAGAGCCAGAACGGCAAAAGCTACAGCTGACCATAGCTCCTATCCATGCCAGTCGCGGGAGCCGGTGCGTCGCTTTGCCGTGAGCACATCATCCACCATGCGAACGCAAAGACTGCTGAAAGAGGGAATATAGGTTTCTTTGGCGAGTGCTCCCAATACGCCCAAGATCGGCAACAGCCACCAGCGGTCCGTAAGCAACGCCCAAGCCACTGCGATCATCATGCAATTAACGGCTGAGTCCACATAGCCTGAGAGATTGAAGTTCGCAACAGCGAAATTTGCGAGATAGAGCAACCCGCTTACAAGTGCAACGGCGTGGTTCCCGGCGATCCGATCGCTGATACCGACCAACAAGTACGCTGTCGTTGCGATAAAGAAAGAGTTGACGACTAAGAGCGCAAAGAAAACTGGATCCCAGGTGTGCAAGTGACTCTTTGCCAGCCAATAAATGGGTTTGGCCAGGTAGGGGACCAGCACGCGGTGCGCTTCATCGCCGGCCTGGTTAGTGCCAGTTACAAGCGAAGCATATCCCACCGAGTCATAAAGACCGGGAACCGACTGAGGATCGTAGCGGTTGAGCGTCGGGTAGCCGAGGCCCATGCAAATCAAAAAGAAAAGCGACCAAAGCAATATCTTTTGTCCAAACGAAACCTGCACGAATCTTGCCTCCCGCTGTTCCAGCCTGCACTGAAACCTGCTCAGTCCAAAATACTAGATCGTTTCTCTCGAAGAAGGCGGAGTTTGTCAGTTCAGCAATCATTCGCCTGAAACGCGCACTCCGGTTCACCCTCTATCTACAAGAGCAAAGCCTCGCGGTACGGAGTGCGATTCAGATAGATGGCTCCGTTATCTTGATGCCGCCGAGTCCGCGACGAATGAAACATTGCGGACTGATTTTTCGGCCATGGTTGGCAGTTCAATGGACCCACAGCAACCGAATTGTGAACGTCTGCGTGCTCACAACGGCGGTTCCGGGGTAAAACGGCTGGATGATTCCGCCGACTTGAGATGGGCGCTGCGCAATGCGCGAAGCCACAAAAGAACGGCTGCATAGTGCATTTTTGACGCTGTTACCAAGGTAATCCGTGCCAGTGACCTTTACGCGTTGACAATGCTTGTGCGCAACATCCCGTGGAAAGAGATGCCCCCTCGCCGCAACTCCCGTGATATGTTTAAGGATGCTGTGGGGAAGCTTCCACCGCTCTGCAAACTGCGCTGATGCGCCGGGCTCCGGACCACGGGCCGCGCTCAGCAATTTTAGCCGGTCACAGCTTCTCTTTCATTTTGGATGCCCTAGACGAACTGCGGAGGACAATCGCATGGAAACTCGTGTTTTGAAAATTGTGGGCCGAATTCTCGCCTTGTTTTTAGTTGGAATCATGATGCCGGTTGCGATGTTCAGCCAATCGGCGGCATCAGCGCGAGGCGCAAGCAACGATATGGCTTCGCGGTGGGATATTTTCGCCGGCTACAGCTATCTCGCTCCAAAGGGAACAGTCCAGGTTCCCCAGCCGAACGGTACAACCGTGCCCTTTAATTACGATGCCGTGAATGTGGGTGGACTCTTTAGCGGAGCCTATTACTTCAATCGCTTCGTTGGTGTCCAGGCGGAATACGGAGTGCACGAGTGGGGAAGCCAACAGAGATTCTCGAACTCGAACATCGGCACCGAGGGGAACGACGACGGCTTTCAAACGGTCGGCGCGGGCTTAATTATGCGTTTCCCGGACGGAAATATCACTCCGTTTGTGCATGGACTGGTTGCCGCGGCCCTGGTGGACGGACCGGATCATGAGGTCGGCAAGTGGGGTCCAGCTCTGACGGCGGGCGGTGGGATGGATTACGAGACCCCGTGGCTCAACCATCATCTGGCAATCCGTCTTTTCCAGGCGGACTACGAGTACATGCATGCCGATTGGGGCCCGGCCGTAGGGGGCGGGCGTGCGAACATCAATGCCGCCCGGCTGAGCGCGGGCGTCGTCTTCCATGTGGGATCGATTGCACCTCCGACCCCCGTTACGCTGGCCTGCTCGGCGAATCCGGAATCAGTCTTTCCGGGCGACCCCGTGACCCTGACGGCCACTGCGGGGAACCTGAACCCCAAAGACCACGTGATCTACAACTGGTCCGGTGCGGGAGCGTCGGGCTCAGACGCAACCGCGAAGCTGGATACGAGTTCACTGGCGCCCGGTGAGTACACGGTCAACTGCAACGTGAAGGAAGGCAAGCCAGGCAAGGAAGGACTGCACCCGTGGGAGACGGCATCTGGCACGGCCGGAATCACGGTGAAGGCATTCGAGCCGCCAACGATTAGTTGTTCGGCCAGTCCGAGCACGATCAACCCCGGTGACAAGAGCACGATTACCGCCGCCGGCGTCAGTCCGCAGAACCGCCCGCTGACCTACAGTTACTCGGCGGCTACCGGCACCATCAACGGTACCGGCACGTCGGCAACGTACGATTCGACGGGCGCTTCGCCAGGTGAGGTATCCGTTGCCTGCAACGTCTCTGACGATAAAGGCCACAGCGAATCCGCGAGCGCCATGGTGACCATCACCGCGCCACCTCCGCCGCCGGCACCTCAACCTACTCCCGAGCAAGTTCAGCTTGAGGCTCGTCTGGCTCTGCATAGCATCTTCTTCCCGACCGATCGGCCCAGGATCGACAATCCCGATGGCGGCCTTGTCGACAGCCAGAAGGGAACTCTGACGACCCTGGCGACCGACTTCAAGAGGTATCTTGAGCTCAAACCGGGTGCCCGCCTGACCCTGAGCGGACATACGGACGTGCGCGGATCGGCCGAGTACAACCAGGCGCTTTCCGAGCGCCGTGTCGCTACCACAAAGCAGTTCCTGATTAGCCTGGGTGTTCCCGAAGCCAGCATTGAAACACGCGGCCTTGGCAAAGAGCAGCAGCTCACCGCGGATCAGGTGAAAGCTCTAATCGCACAGAATCCTGACCTGAGCGCTACCGAGCGGGCGAGGGTTCTTCACAACCTGAACGTCATCGTACTGGCTCAAAACCGCCGCGTTGACGTTTCTCTGAACTCCACGGGCCAGCAATCGACGCAACTGTACCCGTTCAATGCTACCGATGCCATGACTCTGATCAGCACCAAGGCTCCTGTGCACAGCAAGAAGGCTGCAGAGAAGAAGGCAAAGTAAGGTCATTAGACCGCTCGCATGGCTCCCCCTGCAAAGGGGGAGCCTGATTGTTCAGCACATTGGTGAAGGAGATTCAAATGTATTCGCGAAATCTGAAGTCTGTTTTGCCGGTTCTCGGCGTGGCGATTCTCGCCTTCTTACCGATGGGATGCAAGAAGGCTCCGCCGATTACGTTATCGTGCAACGCCAGCGCACCAACCGTTTACCCGGGCGATCCTTTGACGGTTACGGCTACCGCCGGGTCGGTGGACACGAACAAGAAAAACAACGTTCTTTACAGCTGGAGCGGGGACGGCGTGACCGGCAGCGGAACATCGGCCAGTGTGAATACGGCTTCTCTGGCACCGGGCTCCTACACCGCGAAGGCTGAAGTGAAGGAAGGCAAGAAAGGCAAGGAAGGGCTGAAACCCGGCCAGACCGCTTCGTGCTCTGCCGATTACGCAGTGAAGCAATTTGA
This sequence comes from uncultured Acidobacteriaceae bacterium, assembly GCA_963796785.1. Classification (GTDB taxonomy): domain Bacteria; phylum Acidobacteriota; class Terriglobia; order Terriglobales; family Acidobacteriaceae; genus Telmatobacter. Next base: position 975,270 of record CAWCMW010000002.1, read on the forward strand.
GCCGCCGACGGTAAGCTGCTCGGCCAGCCCGACCACCATCAAGCCGGGCGACTCGGCGACGGTTACGGCAACCGGCGTGAGCCCGCAGAATCGTCCGCTGACCTATAACTACACGGCCACGGCGGGCACGGTGACGGGTACTGGAACCACCGCGGAGTACTCCTCAGCAGGCGCGCCGACGGGCGCAGTAGGAATTACGTGCGGCGTCTCGGACGACAAGAACCAGACGGCGACCGCGAACACCACGATCACCATTCTGGCTCCGCCACCGCCGCCTCCGGCGCCGAAGACGCAGGCACTGTGCTCGACCAGCTTCTCGAACGATCCCAGGCGCCCGTTGCGCGTGGACAACGAAGCCAAGGCCTGCCTGGACCAGGTGGCTCTGGATCTGAAGCAGCAGGCTGATGCCAAGGCGGTTTTGGTGGGCGAGTCGGATGCCAAGGAAAAGGCGCTGACGGAGAAGCAGGAGAAGTACGCCGCCAAGCACAAACATGCCAAGGTGGAGGACGCGGCTGCGCAGCGCGCCGTGAATGCCAAGGACTACCTGGTGACGGAGCAGGGAATCGATGCTTCGCGCATCAGCGCAGCCACAGGCACGACCGACGGGCAGACGGAAGAGAACTACCTTGTGCCGGCGGGCGCGACGTTCACGACCGACGTGCAGGGCACGACGCCGGTGGACGAAACGGCCGTGAAGCCGCAGGCACGCAAGCCGCTGGGCGAGCGTCACCCGAAGAAGGCGGCGCAATAGGCCGAGAGAACTGCGTTCATTGATTTGCGGGTCTTGCGTAGAATGGGCCCGCTCGACCTGAAACCGCTTCTGTTGCACAAAATTGAGGCTGACCGGTGAACCAACCGGTCAGCCTCATTGCTTTTTGGGTCTCGCCAGCATGGGCGATTTCGATTGTTCTGCGCGGGTCCAGGAGCTTTGCACGTTATTGTGCCGAGAGGGAGCGTTCTGCCCAGGACTCGTGGATCTCGCGAAAAATATCGGAGAGGGATTTTGTAATTCCCCAATCTCGATAGTGTTCTTTCATTTTTCGCAGATCGCTGATATAGCAAATGTGATCGCCGGAGCGGGTTTGGTCCACATATTCTGAAACCATCTTCTTCCCGGAAATATCGGCAATCATCGCGAACGCCTCAAGAATCGAACAGCTATTCGCGCGTCCGCCGCCGATGTTATAGACCTCCCCAGCTCGTGGGCCGGCGATAAACGCCGCAATAAAGCGGGCGACGTCATACGAATGGATGTTATCGCGGACCTGCTTTCCTTTGTATCCATAGATGTTGTATTTCTTGCCCGTTAGGTTGCATTTGATCAGGTAGCTTAGAAAGCCGTGTAGCTCGACACCCGAGTGGTTTGGTCCTGTTAGGCAGCCGCCGCGAAGCGCACAGGTGGGCATATTGAAGTAGCGGCCATACTCCTGCACCATTACGTCTGATGCAACTTTTGAAGCGCCGAAGATGGAATGTTTTGACTGGTCGATGCGGAAGGCTTCGGGAATTCCGTTCCAGTACGCCTCATCCGCATATTCCCAGCGCGTCTCAAGCTCCTTGAGCGGAAGTTCATTGGGGGCATCGCCGTAGACCTTGTTGGTGGACATGGACACGAACGGCGCCTCGGGAGCGTGCTGACGCGCAGCCTCAAGCAGGTTGAGCGTGCCTACGGCATTGGTGTCGAAATCGGCGAACGGAATGGATGCGGCCAGGTCGTGGCTTGGCTGAGCTGCTGTATGTACCACGGCGTCCGGCTTGAGCTGCTTCAACAGGTCGAGCACTCCCTGGCGGTCACGGATATCGAGCTCGTGATGTTTGAATCCCTTGATCGCACTCTCAAGCCTGTGCTGATTCCATCGCGTATCGCCCAGGGGACCGAAGAAGACAGCGCGTTGATTATTGTCGATTCCATGAATCTCCCAGCCTTCCGCCGCGAAATAAAGACAAACCTCGGATCCGATAAGGCCAGAAGAACCAGTTACGAGCAATTTCTTCATCAAGTGCTCCTCGCTCCAACCATAGTATGCCGGGCGAACGGCAGGCCGGAGTGATAAGAGGGATACGGCGCGGGCACCCTCCGAACTGATGGAGCTCCATTGCAATCGGAGCTGCTTTACCACTAAACTAGCCATGGCCGGTGTTCCTGTGTCGCTGGCAAAATCGTTCTGGGCGCCTGTTACGACGCGTAGGACGGCTTCTTCAAGCGACGGCCAGCGCGGAGAGGTGGCAGAGCCCGGTTGAATGCACCTGACTCGAAATCAGGCATACCTTTACGGGTATCGGGGGTTCGAATCCCTCCCTCTCCGCCACGATCGCATCGAGCAGCCGCTCGCTTGTCGCTGGTACGGGCGTCCTCAGAAACGAGACTCTTAGGTCCTTCGACTCCGCTCAGGATTTCGCCTCAAGGCTCCCGTCGCGTTGCTCCTCACGCCTTGAAAACGGCTCAAGTTCGAATCCCTCCCTCTCCGCCACCGATTTTGATCCCAATCATCCTGCCGCCTTCGTGGTCACCAAACCCCAAGAACGCTGCTTTTTCGTGACTCCATGCGCCGTTGTCGCCTCTTTGGCCGGTTACCTACGTCGCGCCGCTCAGAGAAGTTACAATCACAGTTTCCGGCCTGCATCTAACCCATTTGTGAATCTATTGCTTTGGCCGTAACGCTTCAGGGGAATCAAGCAGGTCGGCAAACCGGGCCACCGAGGGTGACTTCTTGACGATGGAGTTCCACATTGCGCGCAAGGCCCGGGAACGATACGGTTTCGCCGAGTCTCTATTCTCCTACAACGGCAATGTGATTCTGGCCAACCTGCCGGCCTGCCGCGAATTCGCGCACCGCATGAACCAGGTGCGCGATGTGCAAAAGCACCCCGAGCTGGCGGTGCACGCAGGTCATCTCTTTGCGATGGGCCTTATCGACGAGGCGAGCCACGTGCTCATGGCTCGCTATCGCGAGCAATTCGATCCCCAGGTGATGACTGCGGCGCTTGACTGGTTTGGCGCGCAGGTCGGTACGGACAATCTGGACAAAATGTTGCTCGCCTTTGTTGAGCAGTTTCCAGGACAAAGCGTGCTGCGCGGCAAAGAGACTCCTGCTCAGTGGCTTGCGGGTAAAACGGCCGATATGCCGCACCGCGCCGCCGCACTCGAAGAACTTCTTCTCCTTTGGTCAGCGAATCGCAATGAAGCGTTCAAACCATTTGAAGAGCTTTTCGAGGACCGGACGCTTGCCGAAAAGACCGTCTACCGGCAATTCGCCGCACAAATGCCGGAGTATTTCGCTTCGCGGCCGCTTATTCCGCTTCCGGGAGCGAAGGCCGTAAGCCTGCTTGATTTGTTGCGCGCGCCTGCCCTGCGCTCGCCCAAGTCGCTCAGCGATCAGCTGGAAATCATTCGCCAGCTTTGGAAGCCTCTCATCGGCGACACTCTGGAACGCTTTCTTCTGATGGCCGGCGAAGTTCTTCGCGAGGAGGAGCTGGCCGTGTGGGCGCAGTTTAACCCGCCGGGAACGGCTCGGCGCGGACCCCAGCAGTGGCCGTCGTTCATGAGCCGTGCCGAAGTGCCCACTTTCGGCGATCCGATGAACGAATACGAGAAGTTTTCACCTGACCAGGCGTGGATGCCGGGCGCGGTGCTGATGGCGAAGAGCACGTACGTGTGGCTGGCGCAACTCAGCCGCTGGCATGGCCGCCACATCGGGCGCCTCGACGAGATTCCCGAAGAGGAATTGGCAGCGCTCGCCCATCGCGGCATCAATTCTCTATGGCTGATCGGAGTGTGGGAGCGCAGCCGCGCGTCGAAGACCATCAAGCAGCTTTGCGGCAACAAGGATGCCGTCGCCTCTGCCTACTCGCTCTTCGATTACCGCATCGCCGACGATCTGGGGGGCGAGCCGGCGTACATCAACCTCCGCGACCGCTGCTACAGGCACGGCATTCGCCTGGCCAGCGATATGGTGCCCAACCACATGGGTATTGACTCGCCCTGGGTCATTGAGCATCCGGACTGGTTCATCTCGCGCTGGGATTCGCCCTATCCCGCCTACAGTTTTAATGGTCCAGATCTCTCGCACGACGGCCGCGTGGAGATCAAGATCGAAGATCACTACTACGAGCAGACTGACGCCGCCGTGGTGTTCAGACGGCGCGACAAAGCCACCGGAGAAACGCGCTACATCTATCACGGCAACGACGGTACCAGCTTCCCCTGGAACGACACCGCGCAGCTCGATTATCTGAACGCCGCCGTTCGCGAGCAGGTGATTCAGACCATCCTGCACGTGGCGCGGCTTTTTCCCGTGATTCGTTTTGACGCCGCGATGACTTTGGCCAAGCGGCACTTTCATCGGCTTTGGTTTCCGGGTCCGGGATCGAGCGGCGCCATTCCTTCGCGCGCCGAATATGGCATGAGCCAGGCGGATTTTGACCGCGCCATGCCGCACGAGTTCTGGCGCGAAGTCGTCGACCGCGTTGCCGCCGAAGTTCCCGGCACGCTGCTACTGGCCGAAGCTTTCTGGCTTATGGAGGGTTACTTCGTCCGCACGCTGGGCATGCATCGCGTGTACAACAGCGCCTTCATGATCATGTTGCGCGACGAGGACAACGCCAAATACCGTTCGGTCATCAAGAACACGCTCGAATTCGATCCTGACATCATGAAGCGCTACGTCAACTTCATGTCGAATCCTGACGAGCGCACAGCCATCGACCAGTTCGGCAAGGGCGACAAATGCTTTCGGCGTCGCGGCCATGATGTCCACGCTGCCCGGCTTGCCCATGTTCGGCCACGGGCAGATCGAGGGATTCACCGAGAAATACGGCATGGAATATCGCTGGCCACGGTACGAGGAGAATCCCGATCGTGCGCTGGTGGAGCGGCACGAGCGCGAGATTGCGCCGCTGCTCAAACGCCGATGGCTCTTTGCCGAGAGCAGTAACTTTCTGCTCTACGATTTTTTCAGCCCCAACGGCTCGGTGAACGAGGATGTCTTTGCGTACTCCAACCGCAACGGCGGCGAGCGCGCGTTGATTGTCTACAACAACCGCTATGCCGATGCCCACGGGACGATCGATTTTTCCGCGGCTTATGCCGACAAGGGATCTGGCCAGCTTCGCCGCTTGCGATTGGGAGACGGCTTGGGCCTGAGCGGGGACTTTGGCGCCGTGATCGCCTGTCGCGACTCGCTCACCGGCCTGGAGTATCTCCGACGCGCGGAAGATTTGCTCAGTCGCGGATTGACTCTTGATCTACATGCTTACCAGTGCCATGTTTTTCTCGATTGGCATGAACTGCATCCGACGGCGGAGCAGCCGTGGGACAGGCTCTCGGATCTGCTCAATGGGCGTGGCGTTCCCAATCTTGCCGACGAACTCGTCAATCTGGAACTCAAGCCCGTGCACGACGCGCTCCGGCAATTTCTCGATCCAAGCGTGGTGCGGCACTTCGCGGATATTGCCGAGCATCCGCGGACGATTGGCGCTGTTCGTGCGAAAAAGATCGATCGGCAACGCAACGAATTTCTCAAGCAGGCATGGGCAAAGTGCGAAAGATTTCTCGCTGAGGCCAAAGCCGCATACGCATTGCGGCTCAAGGCGGACAATCAACCTGCGCAGGAGGCTGAGAAACCAACCGTCGCGTCGCAATCCGCGAAATTCATAGAACTTCTGCGTGCGGCCATGCGAATGCCTCAAGTGGAGGCGCTGTTCCCAGCACCATGGACCGCTGCCGCTCGCCGCATGTTGCCGAGCCCCAGCCCGCAGTTCACGGCCACCGCGATGTGGGGACCCGTGCTTGCCTGGTGCTCGCTTCAGTTGCTTGCCGATTCTGTCGACCAAGACCACGCCGACCACACTGCACTCGATCTCTTCGACCGTCTCCGTCTACGCGAGCCGTTTGCCCACGCGCTTACCGCCCTCGGATTCGAGGGTGAAGAAGCATGGCGCGTGGCTGCACGAATCAAAGTGCTGCTGCTGGTGACCGCCGGCATCGGTAAAGAATGCGCCGTTACCGGAACGCAAAGCGCGATCGGCGATACACATCTTTCGGCTGCGCCATCTGCAAACGCCAAGCCCAAATCCGCTTTCGAGCCGACCATCGCAAAGACGGCTGCACCCGAACCGTCTCCGGCTTACGCCAAAGAGTTGGCGCTCGCGCCCGCGTTGTGGCTCGATCCCGATGTGCGGTGGCTTTGCGGCGTGCATGCTGCAGAGGGGCACGACTATCTGATCCGCGAGTCCTACGAAGAGATCCTCTGGTGGCTGCTCATGCCCGAGCTTTTGCGGATCGCCGGCGAATCGATGCCGAGCGGCATTGCCGTCGAAGAACTCAGCAAATCCGTTGCGGCGGCATTGGCCTCCGCCGAGGCCGCCGGATATCGCATCGACGTGCTGCTCGGCAAAGGAAAACTCGCGTCCGCCCCCGAATTACCCAAACCAGCTTCGAAGCCGAGCGCGCCATCGATGCCCAAACCTGCCTCTAACCCCAAATCGCCGTCGAGAACAAAGCCGCGAGCGAAGCGCGCCCGCAAACCGAAGAAATAGTGCGGAAATCTCCCCGCACCTACGAACCACAGTTGGTCCCTGGTTCGCATTGCGACTGGAAGCGCGCTCGTTCATTTGCCGTGCGTATCAACCCGACTGTCACACCAGCATGTGACCTTAAACACATCCGAACAGATGGAACGAGGTTCAAAGTTCCAACCGGACATTCTCCGGGGAGAGTTCGGGCCCAGGTGCGCAGGGTGGCCTAAATCGAGTCGTTCGGCCTGCAGCGCAATGAATACAGACTTTTTCCTTTATTTGTTCCTTCTTCCCGAGAGTCCGCTGACATGCGGGAGTTCCCGGTGCGACGTGTCTGCATCGGGCCGCGTAGCGAGGGAACATGGCAACCGCCGCCTACGACGTCGTCCGTCAAGGTCTGGACGATCAGGAACGCCTGCTCATCGATCAGGCCATCGACAGGAACGGCAACCAGCCCGGGGCGCTGCTGGGAATTCTGGAAGCCGTCCAATCCGCCAACACACACAAGTTCCTCTCCATGGATGCGCTGCGCTACATCGCTGCGGAGACTGGCATTCCTCCGTCTCGTGTTTATAGCGCGGCAACTTTCTATGCGCTGTTTAACCTTGATCCGCAGGGCGATAATGTCATCTGCGTTTGTCGCGGCACCGCGTGCCACACGCGCGGCTCGCGCGATCTGCTCGGCAAGCTTTGCCTCGACCTCGGGGTGAGTGAACATGAAACGGACGAGAACAGCGAAGCCGACAAAATGGCAATCACCACGCCCGATCGCCGCTTCACCATCCGCACCGTCGCCTGCTTTGGGCAGTGCGCACTGGCGCCAGTGGTGGAAGTGAACCACCACATTCTGAGCCATGTGAATGAGCGCACGTTGCAGCGCGAAGTTAAGTCATTAGCGCAGGGGAGGAAGTAATGCCGCGCATTCAGGATATTGGCGCATTTAATGCTGTGCGTGAATCCGGGCTTGCCAAGCTCACGCCGCCCATTCCACGAATTACGGTCGGCATGGGCACTTGTGGACGCGGCAACGGCGCGGAAGAGGTCTTCCATGCGCTGAATGAAGCGATTCAAGGTAGCGGCCTCGACGTGCTGCTGGCCAGCGTCGGCTGCTTCGGCTCCTGCTTTCAGGAGCCGCTGGTGGGTATCCGGCTCCCCGGCAACCCTCTCGTGATTTTGCGGCGCGTCCAGGCCAATGACGCCGGCCGGATTTTAGAAGGTGTCACATCGGGAACCCTGCCGAAGGATCTCATCTACTGCAAGATTGAAGAGTGGGACCACATCACGGCGCATATCCGCTATGGCCAGGGCTACCCAGACATCCCCGCGTGGAATGCGATTCCATTCTTCAAGGGCCAGAAGAAAATCGTTCTGCGCAATTGCGGGCTGGTCAGTCCTGGCGACATTGAGGAATACATCGCCGTCGGAGGTTACCAGGCGCTCTACAAGGTACTCATCGACGGGCGCACGGACCCGGTGATCGATCAGATCAAAGCTGCGCGCCTTCGCGGACGCGGCGGTGCGGGCTTCCTGACCGGCAACAAATGGGACTTCATGGCGAAGGCCAAAGGCGATGCGAAATACATCATCTGCAACGCCGATGAAGGCGATCCCGGCGCCTACATGAACCGAAACGAAATTGAGGGCGACCCACATTCGCTACTTGAGGGCATGATCATCGGCGCTTACGTCATGGGCGCGACGGAAGGCATCGTGTATGTCCGCGCAGAGTATCCGCTTGCGGTGCGCCGTCTCAATCGCGCCATTGAGCAGGCGCGCGAGTACGGCCTGCTCGGCCAGAACATTCTTGGCCGCGGCTTCAACTTCAACATTGAACTGGTGCAGGGAGCTGGCGCCTTTGTTTGCGGCGAGGAGACCGCTCTTATTGCCTCGCTCGAAGGGTTTGCCGGCCGCCCGCGCCCGCGTCCGCCCTATCCCGCGCAAAAGGGACTGTGGGGCCGGCCCACCAACATCAACAATGTTGAAACCTGGTACAACATCGCGCCCATCGTCACCCGCGGCGCTGCGTGGTTCGCCGAGACAGGCAGCGCCAAAAGCCCGGGGACAAAGGTGTTTTCGCTGGTGGGCAAGGTGCAGAACACCGGCCTGGTTGAGATGCCGCTGGGCACGCCGCTGAAGAGCTTCATCTACGACATTGGCGAAGGCGCGGTCGCAGGCCGCCGCGTCAAGGCAGTTCAAACGGGCGGACCCTCCGGCGGCTGCATTCCGCTTGAGATGCTCGACACGCCGGTCGATTACGAGAGCCTCGCGCAACTGGGGTCCATCATGGGCTCCGGCGGCATGGTTGTCATGGACGAAGACAACTGCATGGTCGATGTCGCACGTTACTTCATCGAATTCACGCACTCGGAGTCGTGCGGCAAATGCGTCCCATGCCGCGTGGGCCTCAACAAGGCGCTGCGAATTCTCGACGCCATCTCCACGGGCAGCGGCACTGCGGAGCACATGAACCTCCTCGATGAGTTGGGGCGCATGATCCGCGATTGCTCGCTCTGCGCGCTCGGCCAGTCGGCGCCCAACCCAGTGCTCACCACCATTCGCCACTTCCGCGACGAGTATGAAGACCACATCGTGGCCCATCGCTGTCGCGCCGGCGTATGCCAGGAACTCGCCCTCTCGCCCTGCGAGAACAGTTGCCCGCTGCGCATGAATATTCCGCGCTTTTTATCTCTCTATAGTGAGGGCCGGCTCGACGACGCGTTTGAGTCCGTGATTCTCGACAATCCACTCCCCGCTTCGACCGGCCGCGTGTGCCAGCATCCGTGCGACAACCGCTGCCGCCGACAGTCTTTTGATGAAGTCGTAAACATGCGCGAGGTGCACCGCCTCATTGCGGACTCTATTTACCAATCCGATCGATTCGGCGTCATGTTGCAGCGCATTCAGGAGCGCAGGCTCGCGCCCACCGGCCGCAAGGTTGCCGTCGCCGGATCAGGCCCCACGGGACTCACTGCCGCCTTTTATCTGGCGATGCTCGGCCACGACGTCACCGTGTTTGAAGAGCGCAGCGAGGCCGGAGGCATGTTGCGCTTCGCCATTCCCGAGTATCGGCTGCCCAAGGCCGTTCTGCGTCGCGAGCTCGATCTCATCGAGGGCATTGGCGTGAAGTTCGTTTTTAAAACGCGCGTAGGCTCCGATCTGGCGCTCAACGACCTGGCCTCGCGCTTTGACGCAGTTTTCATTTCCATCGGCACATGGAAGGAGTCCTGGCTTTATTTGCCGGGCACCGAGCTGAAGAATGTGCATCCGGCGTTGCCGTTCCTTGAGGCAGTCGCGCGCAGCGAGAAAGTCTCGGTTGGCTCCCGCGTGGCGATTATCGGCGGCGGCAACGCTGCCATCGACTCCGCGCGCACGGTTGTGCGCACGGGCGCACAAGCCACCATCCTTTATCGCCGCGAGCGCAAAGACATGCCTGCCATCGACGAAGAGATTCAGGCTGCGGAAGAGGAAGGTGTAAGATTCGTCTTTCTTGCCGCGCCGCATCGCATCCTGGGCGGAGCCGACGGCAGCGTGAAGGCGATCGAGATCGTAAAGACGCGCCTCGGCGAATACGATAAATCCGGCCGCCGCCGCCCGATCCCCACCGACGAGGTGCAACGCTTCGAATGTGACAGCGTGATCCTGGCAGTCGGCGAGACATTTGATATGGATTTCTGCCGCGCCTCGGGTCTCGAGCTCAAGGAGGAAGGCACCATTGTCGTCGATCGATTTACGTTTGAGACCAGCCGCCCAGGGTTTTATGCCGGCGGGGATGTGATCACCGGCGCTTCCAACATGTCCAACGCCATGAGCGGAGGCAAGCAGGCGGCGCGCAAGATCGACGAGCGCCTGATGAGCCCGAATACAGGCCGATGGGAGCAGCTTTTTCCCGACTTCGAATACAGTCACCAGGCGCCGGGCGAGCCAAGCTTGTCGCGGCGTCACGCTGCGCCTTCTTTGCCCGCAGGCAGCCGCGCGCGATCGCAAGAAGAAGTCGTCACCAGCCTCAGTCCACAGGAAGCGCTGGAAGAATGCCGCCGCTGTCTACGTTGTGATTTGCGTAGCGCACAAGGCGCCGGTTAGTGCGGCAAGGGCTATGACGGGTTGCCTCATTTTTTCCGCATAGTTTGTGGAAAAGGTGGAAATCAAACAACGGTTTGAGTCTCTTGAACACGAGTTGGTACAAAATGGAAGCCAAAATCGAAACAACCAAAAACGTTTCTCTTCGCATCGACGGGGAGCTTGTGACCGCGCACGAGGGGGACACGATTCTGGAGACAGCGCAGGCGAATGGAAAGTACATTCCAACGCTGTGCTATCTCAAAGGCCTGAGCGCCGTGGGCGCCTGCCGCCTTTGCGTGGTCGAGCTCGGTGGAACCGACCGCCTGCTGCCGGCCTGCACCACGCCCGTGCAGGAAGGCATGTCGATCAAGACTTCCTCCGCGCGCCTCACACTCTACCGGCGCATGGCCGTCGAGTTGCTCCTCGTGGAGCGCAACCATATCTGCTCGTCCTGCGTTTCCAACGGCCATTGCGAGCTTCAGTCCATGGCGCAGTCGCTTGGCGTCACGCATGTGCGTTACGCCTACAACAATCCGCGTCTCACCGTCGACATGACGCACCCTCGCTTTGTTCTCGATCACAATCGGTGCATCCTCTGCACGCGCTGCGTGCGCGTCTGCGCCGAACTTGAAGGAGCGAATGTTTGGGAGGTTTCTTCGCGCGGCATCTACTCGCGCATTGTGAGCGATCTGAAAGACGACTGGGGCCACGCCTCGAGCTGCACCGCCTGCGGCAAATGCGTGCAGGCTTGCCCCACAGGTGCGCTCGCTGAGAAGGGATTCGCGGTCCACGAGATGGTGAAATCGAGCGAGCAGTTAAGCCGCCTGGCCACGCGGCGGGCAGGGCAGGGCAACGGAGCGCACTGACTGTTCGCGCTCTGCTTGCGAAATCTCGCTCCCAAGCTCACCTTGCTCCCTTGTTCCCTGTGCTTTCCTTGTAGAATGACCACAGGGCCGGCAGTATGCCTCACGGCGCCTGAAAATCAATGAGTGAACAGGAAACAGAAGTCTTTTCCCAGACGCAGCCCGTTTCGCCGGCTTGGGACAGAATTGAGCGAGCGCGGCATCCGCAGCGCCCCTACCCCATGGATTTTATCGAGCGAATCTTTTCCGAATTCAGCGAGATTCACGGGGATCGCGCCTTTGGCGACGATGAGGCTGTCGCCTGCGGCATGGCGCGATTGGGCGACGATGAAGTGATGGTGATCGGCAACCGCAAGGGCGGCAGCACCAAGGAACGTGTGCGCCGCAACTTCGGCATGCCGCATCCGGAGGGCTACCGCAAAGCATTGCGCGCCATGAAGCTGGCTGAAAAGTTCAACCGCCCCGTGATCACCTTCATCGATCTACCCGGTGCGTATCCCGGCGTAGGCGCCGAGGAGCGCGGTCAGGCGGAAGCGATTGCCCGCAACCTGCGCGAGATGGCTCGCCTGCGCGTCCCAACAATTTCTGTCATCAGCGGCGAAGGCGGATCGGGTGGAGCGCTGGCGCTGGCCGTGAGCGATCGCGTGCTGATCCTCGAGAACGCTTTGTACTTTGTCATCACTCCGGAATCCTGTGCCGCCATCATGTGGCGCGATGCGGCGCACAAGCAATCGGCCGCTGAAGCCATGCGCATCTCCGCGCCGGAAGTTGCCGCCATGGGCTGCGTGGATGAGATCGTTGTCGAACCGCCGCAAGGCATCCACCTCGATCGCGAGGCCGGAACCGGAATGTTGGGATCGGCGCTCAAGAAGCATCTGGCCGAATTGAAAGCCATGCCGGTCGACGCGATGGTATCCGCGCGGCAACAGAAGTTCCGCAACATTGCCCAGTTTTATACGCAAAGCTGATCTGCACGCGAAGCTGACTCTCCGATCTTCGTTGCGGCCGGCAGGAATGCCAATGCGGTTACCCGTCATGCATGATCGACTAATGATGCGCGCCACGCCCCCTGCGGCCTATCGAGCCGGCCGCTGCAGCTTGATCCCGGGCCGGAGCCGCCGATGAATTCGTCCACTTACACCGGCAGCCGCCTGCGCGCTTACCTCCAATTTCTGGCCGCGATCCTCTATTTCTTTCTGGCGCGCTCGCTGGCCTTTCATGGCGCCGCGGGGTTCGTCGGCGATGCATGGTTTCCGCTCGTCGAGCAGGCCATGCTTGCGTTTTTGCTCCTCGTCGGGTTTGCCGCCATGGGCTTCTGGCTCGACCGCCAACGCCAACCCATCAGCGAACAGGGCCTTCCGCGCCGCGAAGGCTGGCCGCGCGAATGGGGATTAGGACTGGCAATCGGGTGGGGGGCGACGCTGGTCTGCATACTCCCCATGTTGTTTGCCGGCGGAATCGCTATCTCTCTTTACACACGCGGTTCATCATGGGGCTGGCTCATCGCTGACGCGGCATTTTTCGCCGTGGCCGCTCTCGCGGAAGAAATCGCCTATCGCGGCTACGCCTTCCAGTGCTTTATACGCGCGGTCGGGCCGGCCGGCGCGGTGCTTGGATTCGCTGCGATCTACGCCATCATGCAGGCGCTCAATCCCGGCGCCAATCGCGTGAGTCTCATCGTCGCGCTTGCCTTCAGCTTTCTGCTCTCCACCGCCTATCTCCGCACCCGCGCGCTGTGGGTCAGCTGGGGCCTCAATTTTGGCTGGAAGGCCAGCCGCGCCCTCGTCTTTGGCCTCGCGATTAGCGGAGTCAGCCGCCACTCGCCTGTTGTGCAGGGCGACCCATGGGGCCTCTCTGGCTGACCGGCGGCGCGTTCGGCCTTGACGGCAGCTGGCTTGCAGCGATCGTTCTGCTTGCCGCTATTCCGGTCGTCTACCGCGTTACGCGCGATCTCGATTTCCGCTATAACGCCCCGGTGATTGTGCCTGGCGGAATCCCCGTCGATCTCGACGCCGCCGCGCGCGCACAGCACGATGCGGCCATGGGACCAGCCGCGCCCGCGGCACCCGCCGCTCCCGGGCTGGTGCAGATCGAAACCAAGGCAACTGAGAACGGAGAGAATAGAGAATAGAGAATAGGGAGACGCGCCACATTCGCCTGAGCGCCGCAAACCTGAATCCGTCTTCGCCTTTTCCGTCGATCGCTGCCGCCCCGATTACCGCCGACCAGCCACCGTGCACCGCCCATCGCCTACCGTGCACCGATTTCCCCTTACTTGCCTTTTCTCCCCAATCGGCGCTAACGTTTGCCTATCAAGGTTCGTCGCACCCATGGGAGGCTCCCATGAACCCGCGTTTGCGTGGCCCCGAGATTTTCCCCATCCGCCGATCCAGCAAGTTCGGCTCGAGCCCGCTCGGCGATTCGCGCCGGAGCTGGCTCGGTATTGCGCCGGCATGCGCTTTTGCCTCGCTGCTCACGCTGGCGCTTTCCGGCACCCAAATCGTCACCGCGCAGGCCATCACCATCGATACCGGCGGGGGCAAAGGCACGATCGCAACTCCCGGCCAGGTGGACCGGCAATTCTCCCAGATCGCTCCCACCCACGTTGACCTGCCCAAGACCGAGCTCGACGCCAAATCGCGGATTCTGCTCGAACGCGACCTCCAAGCCGAACAGGGATTCGCGAATCGTCCCTTTCCGCGCGGCCACAAGGGGCTCACTCTCCAGGCCAACGGCAAGCTTGAGCCGGCTGGGGTCAGCTATCTCAACACAGTCATCAGCGAGGGGCTCTCCGCCAAGCCCGGCACGCGCGTGGTGGTGACCGACATCAAGATTGACAAGTCGAGAATCGTCCTCGATTTCGACGGAGGCCCCGACGCCAAGCATCGCTTCCTGCGTCACATCCAGATCGGTGTGAACGGGCAGATGGGCGACCCCGACGAGGACCCCACGTTAATGGACCAATCGGGCAATCCCGCGGGCTCGCGCGTCACCCTCGTTTTTCCCGGCGCTGTTCCCGATCTCACGTCGGCACAGGTCAAGGATCTACTGGCCCCGCTCATCTCCTTCGACGTCAAGTCGCCCATCAAGGCCTACACTGACACGCTGCCCACCGCCCTAAGGGACGCCATTCTCGGCCACCAGGTGCTGGTTGGAATGAATACCGACATGGTGATGTTCGCCAAGGGCCAGCCCACCAGCAAAACGCGCGAGATGGAAGGCCAGATGCCGTTCGAAGAGTGGATCTTCGGCACGCCGCCTGAAGAAGTGGACTTTGTTCGCATCAATGGCAATCGCGTGATCCGCGTGGAGGTTGCCAAGGAAGGGCAGCCGCTCGCGATCTTCACCAAGGACGTGGTCTCGCCCATGCTCATGTCCGCCGGCACGCCGGAGCTTGCCGAAACAAAAACGCGCACCATCAGGGAAGGCGACGCTCAGACCGATTCCGACAAGGAAGCGCCGGCTCCGCCGCCCAGCCTGCGCAAGCCCGGCGAAACGCTGCCGTCGGATTCGAACGGTGCGGGCGTGATGCGCCCTGTGCAATTCCCCAAGCCGCACACCGACACTATGCCGGGCGCCGATCCCGACGAACAGACCAGCACGCCGCCCGCAAGCGCGCAGCCCACGAGCGCTCCGCAGCCGGGGGCACCGTCTTCTCCCAACCAATCCGGATCGCCAAGCCAGGCGACTCCGGCCGGCGCGCCGGCTCCGGCCCCAGCCAAGCAGCAGCCACCTGCCGGGTCGAACGAACTGGTGTCGACAGGGGCAGGCGGCACCGTCACGAATTAGCGAGCAGCAAGTGAGCCCGTCCGCCGAGGAGGGGCTGCGGGAAGAGGGCGGTGGGTGGTGAAGGGCGCTTTAGGCGAATAGACGACGAATATGTTTACCGATAAGATAACATTTTAGTTATCGAATGGTTAATAGCTAACTTACTTATTCTATTAGAAAGTGTGAAAAAAGGCTCGAAAATGCACTGCTTCTGGGGCATTTTTCCACGAAAAAAAGTTTGGGGCTGTCCTAGATAACTAGCGAAGAGCTAAGGTTTCTAGGATGGCGAAGATGCACAAGAGCCGTCTGCTTTGGAGCCAACAGCAACGGCTGATGGAACACTTTGTTGCGGGTACGACAGCCCGCACGGCTGCCGTTCTGGTGGGCGTCAACAAGACGACTGCGGCGTATTATTTTTGTCGCCTGCGGCAGCTCATCCACCAGGCCAGCGAGGATGCCACTCTGTTCTCTGGAGAAGTGGAAGTGGATGAGAGTTACTTTGGTGGCCGGCGTAAAGGACTACGCGGCCGTGGAGCAGCTGGGAAGGTACCTGTTTTCGGCCTGTTAAAGCGAGGCGGCAAGGTCTATGCCAGGATGATCAGCGACATCAAAAGCTCTACCTTGCAAGCCATCATGGAGGAGAAAATCGTGCCCGACTCGATCGTCTATTCCGACACCTTCCCCTCCTACAATGTTCTGGATGTTTCGGCCTTCAAGCACTACAGGATCAACCATGCGAAACTGTTTGCCGATCGCAAGAATCACATCAACGGTATCGAGAATTTCTGGAACCAGGCCAAGCGCCATTTGCGTCGTTTTAATGGCATTCCCAGACAGCACTTTCCTCTGTTTCTCAAGGAATGCGAATGGCGATTCAATAACCCAAACCCCGAAATTCAACTACTACAGTTGAATCAATGGGTTAAACAACAACTTCGCTGATTATCTAGGACAGCCCAAAAGTTTTGTTAGAGGCTCCGAATGGCGGTGTGCCGCGTTCGTTTCAGAGTTGCCGAAGTTTCGGTTCATACAGATCTATTGTGCGCCGGACCGGGGAAATGATCGGCAAACTTGAGGAGAAAAATGATTGGTGAAGAAGTGAAAGAGAATCAGTGAATTAGGGGGTACAGGCGGCCGCGAATTTGGGTGGAGGGGGTTGACAATTTGAAAGCCACAGGCGGGAAGAGGTCCGCAGGGCGAGGATCGAGGTTCTGGATTGCCGCGCTTGCGGGAGGCGGCACTTCGCATGGGGAGCAAGTATCATGTCCCAGCGTTCCCGCATTCCCATTCCTTGTTCCGTCCTTGCGATCTTTTTGGGGAATCACTTCGACACCTATGGCTGGTTGGAATCACCAAAGGCTTGGCTGAGCCACAATCGCTGCCATCTGAAAACAGGCAGCTTCATGATCAGATTCGCACGCTGCAATGCCAGGGGTGGATCGGATCAGGGCAAGGGGTCGCGCTTGTAAACGATCAGGTCATAGACAGGGCAATGAGCCATCGGCAGATTTCGGCACGGCAGAGTTACATGGCCAGTTTCGTGAAACACTCCTTCGCCAAATGCCTTGCGAAACCCGGGATAGTCCCGAAGAAACGGCGACAATTGCCCTTGCTTGATGACAACATAAGTGAATCTGTCTCCAGCATCAGGACCTCGCAGAATCAAGGAGCGGAAGACGTATTCTTGCGGGCTTTCGGAGTTGATTAGTAAATGCAGACTGCCGTCATCGAAGTGGGGCCGCAAAGCGAGCCAGGCGCTTTGCTCAATCGCAGCCTTTCCTGGCGGACGGACCAAGGCGTTGAGCTGGCGGCTAACTTCTGCATAATTCCGCGCGCTGCGTTGAAGATAAGCGGAGACGGATATTAAGCAGACTTTTACACAGCCCAGTAAGGCTACGGCAACGAGCGCCACGCGCGCCGCTGTGGAAAGCTTCAGGAATCCGATTTGCTTCTCGGTTGACGAGGCTGCGGACGCCGACAAAGCGATTATGAAAAGCACGCCGGCAACGATCATTGTAGTGGGCGTACCGAAAATGAAATAGGGAAGAGCCATGATGATCGCGCGTCGTGCGTAGAGACGGGAGGGCTCGCTGACCCCGTAGATCGCAATTACGATCGACAGGCATAGCACCACCGCGGTCTCTACAGACATCAGCCGCATAGAACCGTCGATAGGTTTGATCACGTTCAGAATCGGCGCGAGCAACCGCGTCCAGCTGAAATAACTGGCGCCGGTCGTCGACATTTGGCCGATAAAAAACAGCCACTGCGACCCAATGTAAAGAAGCATCAGCGACAGAGAAGTGGCGCCGCCTGCGAGGAATGTTGCAAGTTGCTTGAGTTGTGGACGCGTGCGCCATGGCAGGCCCAGGAAACCGGCAGCGAGCGCAAAGGGCGCCATCGGGTAATAGGACAGGCAAGCCACGCCGAGTGAAAAGCCGGCAAGGAACGCGAAGATCATCCGCCGCCACCAGCTGCCGGAAATCGCCAGTGACTGCAGCAATAGGCTTAGCAGCAAGAAGGCCGCCATGTCCCCATCGGGCCGAACGTGGATGGCATCCTGCAAGACGATTTCCGGGCCAAATACAGCGATGCCGGTAAGGAGCGACATGGCTCTGGAGGCTCCAGAGCGGTGCGCCAACAAGACCACGAGGATGGCGAGCAAGCAGCAGATCAGCGACGATTGCGCAGTCTCGCTAAAAGCATTCACACCGAAGATGGCGAAGAGACTGGCGTCGATGACGATCTCCGGGGGTGGAAAAAAGTCTTTCGAGGCACTGCCGTGTTCGTCAGCAGTCCACGACCTTTTGGGCACGCCTTCCTGATAAAGGTGGTATGCCGGTTCCGCAGCCCAACTATCATCCCCCGTGGATGCGGCGGGAAAAACACCGGTCCGCATCCAGATAAGCGCCAAGACGGCGACAAAGGTGCTGGCGATCACCCAGATTTTCCAGCTCGCGCCCTGCGACCGCTCAAAGTTCATTTGGAACCCGTGCGAGAATTTTCGCACAGAGCTGGATCGCCGGGCAATGTGCGGCGAATCCCCAGCCGGAGGCGATGTGCGATTACCTCCGCGATTCCGGCGCTATGATCGCGGAGCGCGCCACGCCGGTGGGAAAGCTGAAAAGGAGAAGGCCTGCCGAGGATATCTTCGCAGCTGTCAGAACGCAGTGAGTTGTTTTCTGCCCAGCGTCATGTGCAGGTTTATACTCAGACGAAAGACAAACAAATCCGCGAGACTGTGGAAGTTATAAATTCGACTACTCCCACGATGTTCGCGGCTCATTCCGGGCTCGACTGAGGCGACATCGGCAAGGCTGGACGCCAAAGGTGGGAATGGATCAGACTTTCGATCAATTCGCCCGATATGCCAAGGTGCATCCCGCCTGGCGGGAAAGGAGCAGCGTGTGAAAAGTCCCGTACCGGCAGCCGCTGGAGCAGAACTGAAGCTGCTCTCGGTCATGATCCCCGCGCGCGACGAAGAGGGCTGCATCGCATCGACGGTGGAACACCTGCATGTGGAATTGCGTCTCAATCACGTGCCGCACGAGATCATAGTTGTGGATGACGGAAGCAGCGATCGCACCGCGGAGATCGTGAACAGACTGAGCCAGCGCATCCCGGAGGCGCGCCTGCTTGCCAAAGGGCCACCACATGGATTCGGTCACGCCCTGTCAGCCGGGCTGATGCAAATCACAGGCGACGCTGCCGTGGTCATGATGGCCGACGAGTCGGACGATTGTCGCGACGTAGTCCGGTACTGGCGAAAGCTCAACGAGGGCTGGGACGCGGTTTTCGGTTCGCGATTCATGAAGGGCGGAGGGGTGATCGATTATCCGTGGCTCAAGCTGAGGCTGAACCGCTTAGCGAATTTCTTTATCCGTCTGCTGTTCGGCATTTCGCTCAACGACACTACGAATGCCTTTAAGGCTTACCGGCGCACGGTGATCGAGGGCAGCAAACCTCTGCTTTCGGCGCATTTTAATCTCACGGTCGAATTGCCGCTGAAGACCATTATTCGTGGCTACTCGTGGACCACGGTTCCCATCACCTGGCGCAACCGCCGGAGCGGGGTCGCCAAGTTGAAGATCCAGGAAATGGGCAGCCGCTACCTGTTCATTTGCCTCTATCTGTGGCTGGAGAAACACCTCAGCCGCGGAGACTACAAGAAAGAAAGAATCGAAGCAGCCGTAGAGCAAAGCCAGCGGCCTTCCACAGTTTGAGCTGTTCTGCCGCCAACTCCCGGACACCAATTGTCGAATTCGAGCGAGGTATTGGAATGAGAGTCAAGAAGCTACTGGTTACCGGATCGTCCGGACTTGTCGGTTCGGAGGTCTGTGAATACTTCGCGGGCCTGCACTGGGAGATTCACGGCGTTGACAATAATCAAAGAGCGGCTTTCTTCGGACCGCAGGGCGACAATCGCCGCAATCAACACCGTCTCCAGTCCAAGCTCAAGAGCTTCTTCCACCACGAGCTCGACATCCGCGACCGGGCCGGAGTGCTGGAATTGGTGCAAGACGTGGCCCCCGACGCAATTGTGCACGCCGCCGCGCAGCCAAGCCACGATTTGGCGGCACGCATTCCCTTTGACGATTTCGACATCAACGCCGTGGGAACGCTGAATTTGCTTGAGGCCGCGCGGCGAAGTTGCCCTGAGGCGCCGTTCGCTTCACTGACGACGAACAAAGTTTACGGCGATGCGCCTAACGAGCTGCGGCTTGTGGAGTTGGAGACACGCTACGACTATGCCGACCCGGAGTTCGAAAACGGCATTCCCGAAACATTCAGGATCGATCAGTCAAAGCACTCGCTTTTCGGCGCATCGAAGGTTGCGGCCGACGTGATGGTGCAGGAATACGGAAAGTACTTCGGCATGCCCACCTGCTGTCTCCGCGGCGGATGCTTGACCGGCCCCAATCACTCCGGAGTCGAGCTGCATGGATTTTTGAGCTACTTGGTGAAGTGCAATATCACCGAGACGCCTTACCACATTTACGGATACAAAGGAAAGCAGGTCCGCGACAATATTCACTCTCTTGATGTGGCGCGTTTCATTGCCGAATTTATTGCTGCTCCCCGTTTCGGCGAGGTTTACAACCTGGGAGGCGGGCGCGCAAACAGTTGCTCGATTCTAGAGGCGTTCACGATGACCGAGGAGATCTCCGGCAAAAAGATGCTCTACGACTACATCGAGAAAAACCGCGAAGGCGATCACATCTGCTACATCAGCGATCTGCGAAAGATGAAGAGCCACTTTCCCAGTTGGGATCTTACGAAGTCGCTCGGTGACATCTTCCTGGAGACCTACAATTCCTGGGAGAAGAAACTGAGCGAGGTCAGTCCGCTCGCGTAGTATCTCTACCTCGCACGAGGTCAGGCCGACGTTGAAAGATGCCACTTTAACGTTTCGTTCGCCTGTTTTGTCACTTGCCGTAGAGGTCTTGTTCAGAGACCACGGGCTCGAGATTGTCGGTGCGGCCCGTCTCGTGACTCGCCCGATTGGAGGCGGTGAACATCGACCCGCGGGCGGGGACGATCGGAGCAAAAGCCATGAAGCCGATCTTGGGCGCGATGTCGTCGTAAATGGCTTCCATGCCGCCGCGGACGGTGTAGGTCTCATGCCAGAAGCCTGTGCCTCCGGAGTCGCGCAGGAAGCTCTTCCACCACTGGCGGTGCGGATCGGAGCGTGTCCACTTGAGCAGAGAGTCCATGTCGCGCCAGTACTGGCGCATGCCCGCGTGCATGGGAAAGAGCGAGACAATGAAGTTCTCGTGGTTGAGCAGGCCGTTGGGCTGATCGGCAACAGACTTTGAGATCCTGGGGCCGAAGCCGAAGAGAGTTTTCAGGCCTGTCATGCGGTTGACGCGCATGCCCAGATAGACGACCACAAGATCGGGAAAGGCGCCGAGATCGACGGTGCGGCGATTGACAAGTGCGGGCATAGGATTCTCCGGGGGGCGATGGGAGCAAGGGAACATGGAACATGCAACAGGGAACAGACGATAGCCTGTAGCTATTCGTCAACAGGGAAGTCAGCCGAAGAAATTCCCGGGCCTGAATCGAGCAAGGACTTAAAGGACGCCCACAATCTCCTGCGCGAGCGTGACCTCCATCGTCTCCTGGTTGATGAGAGGAACCCCTCGCACCTGCAGGATAAAGTAGACATTGCCCTTTTGCACGGACAGGGTGCCTCCCATTGGGGTCGTCTCGTAGTTCGCAGCATCGCCGACCGCGCTCACCGGCGTTCTGGTCACCGGAGCCGGCATGGGCGTGATCCGGGTGGCAAACTCATTCGCCGGCACCAGTACCAGCTCGACCTTCTTGGTCCCATTCGGCCCGCTCGGGCCCGTCGCGATCCACTCGCAGACCTTCGCTCCCGCAGATATCGGCTTACCAAAAGTCGCACCGAGCACTGCGCTCACCTGCTGAGTGGTGAGCAGAGAACACGGGCCACCGGCAGCGGCGGGAGCCGCGTACGCGGTTCCCATGCACAGCAGCATCACCCCAAGGGCCCGGAAGACGATTGCGCCAAAGCGTCGAATCTCCATACAACACGTTCTCCTTCCGTTGACGTTTCCCAGCTTACCCGGGATCTTTCACCCGCACAAGCGGGCTGCTTAGCGCGGCAGCACCTGGTAGCGTGCCATCATGCCGGCCAGCATGTGGTCACTGATGTGGCAGTGATAAAGCCAGACGCCTACCGCGTCCGGCACCATGTCGGCGGTGATCATCTGCGCGGAGATGACCGAGAGAACATCGGTCCGCTGGCCGGCGACCAGCACCGTGTTGCCGTGCCAGTGCGGCGTGTGAGCGTTGTTGAAGTCGCCGAGAGTTGCCACGTACCAGCGCACGTGATCGCCCTTGTGCATCACCATCATGGGCGTGTTGCCGTAGATCAAGCCATTGATGGACCACTTGACGTTGGTGTCGACAAAACCCGTTCCCGCCACGGTTCCGATGATTCCGTCGGCGTTGATGGGCTTAAAGTCGTAGCGATTGAGTTTCGAAGGATCGGGGATGTGGGCCTTGATGTTGTCGTCGAGATACCAGCTCTCGTTCTCGTTGATCGCGATGAAGAGGGTGACGAAACCCTCGTCAACATCCTTGGGAGTGCCGTCGGGGCGCGCCATGCCGCGGCGCGTAATGACAAAGCCGCCGAATAGACCTGAGGCCACGTCGCGCAGCTCGTCGCAGTGCGAGTGGTAGAGCCAGAAAAGGGAACTGGGATCGTTGGGTCCGGGCCCGGCGCGGTCAGGGACGTTCCAGGTGTACGTGTGGGTGGCGCCGGGCGCAATGCAGGCGCCACGATCTTCCATGTCGCCGCTGCCGCCGTTGTAGTTGGCGCCTTCGGAGTCCTTCTGATAGAGAACGCCATGAGGATGCATGCCGTAGGGATGTGTGGCGTTGTTCTTGAAGATTACTTTGATGGTGTCGCCGACTTCTGCATGGAGAATCGGCCCGAGGATACCCTGGTACGCGTCCTGAGGCGCGCGCGGCTTGATGGTAGTGAAAGTCGCGTCGGTGTATTCGTGGTAGACGGCTTTCTTGTAGACGCGGCCGATGTGGTTGGCGCTGGTCTCAACGAAACCTTTGGCGATGTCATCGAAGGGCATGCCCATGGCCTCGTCGCGGCCGGAAGGCGCATAGTCCCATTGCACTTCGTCGGCTGCGACGTAGTAAGTGCGAGTCTTGCCGGCGTGAGCAGCAGGCGCGGCATGAAGAGGTGCGGGGAGGGCGCAGAAAGTGGCGGCGGCCAAGCAGATTGCACCGAGCGCCATGCTGTCGTAGATTATCGCTTGCTCATCGTTCCTCCGGGGAAGGGGTTGTGGCGGCGAGCGCGGGGCACCTGGCGCACGTGGCGTTTGGATGGATCCGTTGAGGGTTCTGGGGAAGCTACGAGCGTGATTCTAATGAGCGGTGCGAGGCGTGGCAAGGATTTTCTGGAGGTGAGCATCAGGTGACAACCTGAGCCAAAGGGAGCTTGAACGGGTCGGAGCCGAGTGATTCTTTCGCCCGCTGAAGCGGGCTGGGTGCGGCCGATTCGGTTTAGTCCCCAGGCTTGCGCCTGGGGCGAGATTCTTTTGCCCGCTACGCGGGCTCGATAAGGGAGCTGCATTGGTTGAAGCGCGGGGTTAGCGGATGGGTCGTATAAACTGAAAAGAGCGAGCCGTGTTCACTTCTACACCACCCAAGCAGAGCTTGGATGGGGCACCCCCGAGGGAGCGAGGAGTGAGCAGCGACCGCGCCGTTGAAGCCGTCCCGCAGTAGCAGGATGCGTGCAGAGACACCTCAGAAGGAGAACCAGGCAAAGATGGCAAAAATTGCAAAAACAGGTGACCGCAAGAAGGTCATGGACACCACGAAGTCGACCGACTGCCCCAAGTGCGGCAAACCCACGCGCATCGTGAAGCGGGTGAAGGATCGGGAACGGGGAGTTCCGGGCGGAGTGTATATTTCGTGCTCCGCATGCGAGTTTTACGAAAAGCTTTAAGTGTTGGTTGAGGTTTTATCCACAGCGAGGCCCGGCTCAAATCGCCGGGCTTTCTGCTTTTTGAACCGCGCGTCAGTCTGTAGCGACCCAACCCCAATCCTCGCGTTTCCGTCAGCCGGCCGGAGGATTTCCGGAACCTCTTATAGACTCTTTGCGTACTCCACCTACAGGAGAATTCAATGAAAAGCTTTGTTCGCCTCACACGCTTCGCGGCGTTGCTTTGCCTGACTGGCTCGCTCAGCCCAGTGGCCGCGCACGCTGCGTCGAAAGACACCTCGGGCTCCATCGTCATCGTCTTCAAGGATGGCCACCGCCAGAGCTTCAGCCTCTTTGACATCGACCGAGTAGAATTCGCAGGAGGAGCTTCTTCCGCTTCGGCGGACAGCTACAGAGTTCCCAGCCGTGGCCGGTTCATCGGTAAATGGGAGTGCGGCGACGGTAGCGGACATGACTTCACGATCACACTGAACGAAGATGGCACCGCCTACAGGTCGATTGGTGAAGTGAGAGGCCACTGGGAGTATGTTGACGGCGAGGCACACGTGACATGGGAGGACGGGCGCCGGGATGCGATTCGCAAATCCGGACCGCAATACTTCAAGTTTGCGTACGGGGAGGGCAAGTCGTACAGTGACGACCCTGACAATGTGGCCCACGCGCGCAACATGGCGGCAGGCCCAGCCTAGGCTACAGGGCTTTTTATAGTGCCTCAGCGATTTCCTTGAGCACCGCCTGTGCTGCCGCAGCGGGATCTGGCCGCCTGTGTAATCGGCCTGCCGACTACGAGGTAGCTGGCGCCGTTGCGGATGGCGTCGGCAGGAGCAGCGATGCGCTTCTGGTCGTTTGTGGAGGAGCCCGCAGGGCGGATACCGGGAATCACCAGCACGCCGTCAGGCCCGGTGAGCGCACGCAGCGCGGCAACTTCCTGAGGCGAACATACAAAGCCGCGAATGCCGGCAGCGATACACATTTTGGCCAGCAGCTCGACTTGCTGCGCGGGTGAGCGGGTTATACCGGTGGATTCGAGCTGCGCGGCATCCATGCTGGTGAGCACGGTGACGGCGAGAAGTTCGGGCGGGTTAGCGACTCCATCGAGTGCGGCTTTGGCCGCGGCGAGCATCACGGGGCCTCCGGCGGCGTGAACATTGACCATGCGGACACCGGATGCGGCGGCCGAGCGGAGAGCTCCGGCCACGGTGTTGGGAATGTCGTGAAACTTTAGATCGAGGAAAACGGAGTGGCCGGCCGCTACGAGAGGCTCGATGACAGCGGGGCCGGCAGCTGTGAAGAGCTCCAGCCCGACTTTGAACCAATGACATGTTCCTTCGAGCTTTCTTACCAGCTCCGTCGATTCAGCGGCGCTTGGGACGTCGAGCGCGACGATGAGGCGCTGGCGCGCGGCTTCAATTTTGCCGGTGACGGGCGAGCCCGCATGTGCGGCGGATCGTTTCAAACGCTCGGGGACGGGCATGCTTCGATCCTAACGGATCGCGGGCGATACGATAAAGAGAGAGGGAACCTGCGTTGAGCCTGGGATCGTTGCGCATGCGTTGGTGGGCGACCGGAATATTGTGGTTGGCAGCGATGGGTTCGGCCTGGGCAGCGGCTGTGGATACCAATCCCATGAACTACGACCCGCAGGTTCGCGCGGCATTTAAAGATTTCTACAATCTTGATTACTCCGGCGCGGTTCAGAGCTTCGAACGCTATCATGCTGCGCACCCTGGCGATCCGCAGGCGACAGCATACCTGCTGAACGCGATCATCTTTCAGGAGCTCTATCGCCAGGACCTGCTGGATACGACGTTCTATGCGAATGACGGTTTCCTGACTGGGCGGCACGCGACGGAGGAAGATCCAAAGAAGCGCGACCAGATTTTCGCGCTGGCCGACGAGGCTGTTCATGAGGCGGATTGGCGGCTTAGCCAGAATTCCGATGACGTGAATGCGCTGTTTGCGCGCGCCTGGGTTCGGAGCTTGCGATGCACTTACGTGGCGATGGTGGAGCGGGCCTTTGGCACGGGATTTCACCTGGCGACCAAGGCCCGCGACGACGCGGCCCGCGTGCTGGAGCTGGATCCGAATTATGTGGACGCGAAGCTGATCACCGGGGTTTATGAGTACGTGGTGGGCGCGCTGCCCTGGCCCTTCAAGTTGATGATCGGCTTTGCGGGGATCACGGGGTCGAAGGCCACAGGCCTTGCGATGCTGCGCGACGACGGCAACCGCGGCGTGCTGACCAGGCTGGATGCGAACACAGCGATCGCGCTGTTTCTGCGGCGCGAGGGGAAGTATGACGAAGCCATTCAGGTCGTGACGAGGCTGAAAAACGAGTATCCGCACGACTACCTCTTTTGCCTTGAAGAAGCTAATTTGCGCAAGGACGCGGGCCAGGGAATGAAAGCGGTGGATGCGTACAAGCAGATCCAGGCAGACAATGCGAAGCCGGGCTACTTTGCGGAAGCCCGGATGGAGCTGGCCGACTTTGGGCTGGGCGACGCGTTGCGCGGCCAGCGACGCGACGATGAGGCCGCACAAGCTTACGAGCAGGCGGCAAGGACGCCGGGTGTGGGACCCGAGCTCAAAATCCGCTCACTGCTCGATGCGGGCGAATGCCGCGATTTGGCCGGGCGGCGCCAGCTGGCGATTGGCGACTATCAGGCTGCCATCGATGCGGGGCCCAATACATCGCGAGCCGACCAGGCAAGAAGGTACCTGCGCGCAGCGTACGGGGGAAACTGAGAGGCAGGGAACAAGAAAAACAAGGGAACAAGGGAACGAGGGAACAGGGAACAGGGAACAGAGGCCGGGCCCACGGAGCGGAAAGCAAAGTGGAACTGGAGCGCTTGGGTATTCGTATCATGAAAGCGGTGGGCCTGTTCCTCGGAGGGATCGATCATGGCAGTCTTTTGTCAGCAATGTGGTAGCGCTTTGCACCCAACGGCGCGGTTTTGCCCGGGGTGCGGGACAGTGGTTCCCATGGCGCAGGCCATGCCCGGCCGGCCGTTGATTCGGCCGCATGCGGGACGCATGATTGGGGGCGTCTGCATGGCGTTGGCGCAGGCCAACGGCTGGGATGTTGCCACGGTACGGATTATCACGGCGATCGGCTTCTTCGTTTCGAGCGGATTGGTCGGCGTGGCGTATGTCGCCGCGTGGATCGGCATTCCTGAGGAGACGTTTCCGTACCCAGGAGCGTATCCTCCTCGAATATGAACTCAGGCATGAGCAGTGAGTACGTTTCCGGCGGCGCCCGACTGAGTTACGGTGATGCGGGCGAGGGGCTACCGGTTATTCTGCTTCATCCAACGCCGCTCGACCGTGAGTATTGGCGGCCGCTTACGCGGGAGCTTGCAGGCATTCGCGCCATCGTTCCCGACCTGCGCGGGCACGGCTGCTCAGAACTGGGGTCGGGACTGCCGGCCGGCGGATTTACCCGTGTCCCCGGCGCACGGGTGCTCACAATGGCCCAACTGGCTACGGACATCCTTGGGCTGCTCGACTACTTGAAAATCTCCGAGGCCGTTTTTGGCGGGTGCTCCATCGGCGGCTATGTGATGCTGGAGTTGTGGCGAAGAGCGCCGCAACGGATGCGTGGCATGATTTTTGTGTGCTCCAAGCCGCAGGCGGATTCCGAAGCAAACCTGACCAAACGCATGGAGACGATCGCGCGAGCGCGGGCGGATGGTGTTGAAACCCTGTTCGACGGCATGGCAGAGAATACGGTGGCGCCTTCCGTTCGCAAGGAACGGCCCGAGGTAGTAAGCGAAGTGCGGGCGCAGATGAAGCTGACAGCGGAGGCGGAAGTTGCGGTGCAGGCGGGGCTGGCGGCGCGGCCGGATTCCGTGCCGACGGTGGCCACCATTCGCGTGCCGGTGCTGGCGATTGCAGGCGCGGAGGATTCGAACGTGACAGCCGCGGATGTGGAGGCATTTCGCGCGGCTCCCGGCGGATGCGAGATGCATGTGCTACTGGGTGCCGGCCATTATGCCGCCTACGAACAGCCGAAGAAGGTGGCAGCGCTCATGGCGCCGTGGCTGAGGCAGTTTGAATAGGGCAGGGAACAAGGGAACAAGGGACCAAGGGAACAGGGAACAGAGGAGAACAGTCCTCTGAGGATGGGCGAATGAAGATTTCCGATGGTGGGAGCGCGACGAGGCGGGAGTTTCTGCGGACAGCGCCGGTGGCGGCTGTTGCGGGTTTGGCCCTGGCAGATTTGCCGCTGTCTGCGGCAACCGCGGAGGCGGGGCAGAGCGCGAGCGGCAACGGGAGCTTTCAGGTCTTTCGCGCGCAGCAATTAGCGGACGACGCGAAGGCGCTCGATGCCGCGCCTGGAAACAACAATCTGGTGCAGGAGAAGACCTTCACTGTTGTGCTGACCGTGGAGAAGCAGAAAAGCGCAGCGGAGTTCGAATGGCACGAAGGGCGCGACCATGTTTTATTGGTTCTGGACGGGGAGACGGTTTACCAGGTGGGAGGAACGCCGAAAGGCGCGCACAGCATGGGACCCGGCGAATGGCATGCTCCGGAAGCGGAGGGAGCGACGACGCTGACGCTGAAGAAAGGCGACATGCTCGTGATTCCGCGCGGAACATTGCACAAGCGGAGCACCGCGGAAACGGTGACGTTTTCGCTGATTTCGCCGCAGGGAACGTAGAACGGTTCACAGTTCATAGTTCGTAGTTCAAAGTCCGCCGATCACTGCGAACTGTGAACTACGAACTAAGAACTGTCGTTCAGTTTCGGCTGCGCATTTTGGCTAGAAGGTTCAGGATCTCGATGTAGAGCCAGACCAGCGTGACCATGATGCCGAAAGCGGCATACCACTCCATATATTTCGGCGCACCGTATGCCACACCCTGCTCAACAAAGTCAAAGTCGAGGACGAGGTTGAGCGCGGCGATGGCGACGACGAGCAGGCTGAAGCCAATTCCGATGGGAGTGGCGCCGTTGACGGTCGTGAACTGGATGCCGAAGAAACCGAGAATCATCTCCAGCATATAGAACAGAAAGATGCCGCCAGTCGCCGCGACTACGCCGAGACGAAACTTCTGCGTGACCTTGATCAAGCCTGACCTGTAAGCGATCAGCAACACGAAGAGCGTGCCGAAGGTGAGGGCGACGGCCTCCATTGCGATGCCGGGGTAACGCAGTTCCATCACTGCGGACAATCCGCCGAGCACAAGCCCCTCGAGCAGCGCGTAAATCGGCGCGGTGACTGGCGCCCACGTCCTTTTGAATGACGTGATCAAGGCGAAAATGAGGCCACCGAAGAGGCCGATCATCAACGCCGGACCAGCGAGCGTCAGGTCGCGGGTGTGCATGAACGCGTTCCACGTCCAGGCGGCGGTGACCACGGCGCACAGCAGCAGAATTCCGGTTTTGTTGATAGTGCCGCTGAGCGTCATGCGCGATGCAGCGTCAATGAGGCTGCCGCCGTATTGGCTGCCCTGAAAATCGCTGAACGTGTTCTTGCCGAGCGCGGGATTCGATGTCTTCATCAGTGCCATTGCAATGACTCCGTCGTGCCGGCCTGGAGATCCTGACACAGCTTCAAGGATTGTTGGGCCGCAACTCTCATTCTATTCGATGGAAAAAAGCCTGCGAAAGTTTCAGGCGCGCAGCCAGTGGGTTAATCGAGCGTTTGCACATCGAGTTCGCTTTCGTAGCGAGTGCCGGTGGACATCAGGCTCTCGATGGCGGCGACGGGTTGAATGCCGCCGCGCGCGCCCTGGGCCATGCAGTTCATGGCGGCGGCGGCGCAGGAGAACTCGAGTTGCCGCTCAAGAGGCCAGTCGCGCAGAAGGCCGTAGATGAAGCCGGCGCGAAAGATGTCGCCTGCTCCTGTCGTGTCGACTACATTCACGCGATACGCGGCACTGTGAATCAACTGCTTGCCGTCCCAGGCGAGCACGCCGCTTTCACCGAGCGTGGCCGCGCTCAGGCGGCATCCATAGCGCGACTGCATGCGGCGCAATGCGCTCTCGAGATTGGTTTCGTTCATCAGGCGGCAGGAGAAATCCTCACTGACGATCAGATAGTCGATATTGGCGACGAGTTCCTCGATGCCGGGGTAGGTGTCATCGAGGTCGGCGACGACGGGAATGCCCGCAGCACGCGCCCAAGCAGCGGCTTGCGTGGCCGCGGCGGTATCGTGGCCGTCGACGTGCAGCAGGCGCGCATTCACGATCCACTCGCGGCGGAGATCGGCGGGTTGAAGGACCATTTGTTCGTTGCGCTGGCAAATGACGGTGCGCTCGCCCGCAGCGTCAATGAGGATGACGTTGTGCAGGCTCGCTGCTCCGGGAACTGTGACGATCTGTGCTTCAGCACCGACGCGGCGGAATGCATCCTGGTGCAGGCGCGCTGCTTCGTCATCGCCGAGCTTGCCCACGTAGCGGGTGCGCAGGCCCCAGGTCTGGCAGGCGACGACGGTGGTCGCTACCTGGCCGCCGGGACGCGTGGACCGTTCGCTGTAGTGGACCTTGGAGCCGGGTTCGGGAAATCGCTCGAGCGGAATCAGAGTGTCGGTGGCGTTCAGGCCGACGCCGACGACATCAACGAGATCAATGGGGGGCAACTCAGCCACAATCACATTGTAATTCGCAGGCGAAAAGGGCCAAGTACGCTGAGAACTTTAAGGCTGAATGCTGTAGGCTCAGATTATTCTTTTGGTTTTGGACTAGGCCTGTGGCTCAGCAAAAATCTTCGCGCCCATTTCAACGCCCTGAGGGCGACGTGCTCTCTTGCGGAGCGGTGTCGCTGGAGGGGCTTGCCAAACGGTTCGGCACGCCGCTTTACGTCTACTCTGGAGACCAGATCGCCGAGCGGCTGGGGATGTTCCAGCGGGCTTTCAAAGGGCGGGAGCACCTGGTTTGCTACGCGGTGAAGGCCAACTCCGCGCTTGCGATTCTGAAACTGCTGGCAGGGCGGGGCGCGGGGTTCGACATTGTGTCTGGCGGCGAACTGGAGCGTGTGCTGGCGGCCGCGCCTGAAGCGGCTGACCGCGTGGTGTTTTCAGGAGTGGGAAAGACTGCGGTGGAGATTGATGCCGGGCTGAAGGCGGGAATCCTGGCGTTCAACGTGGAGAGCGAAGCGGAATTGGCTCTGCTGGCCGAACGGGCACAAAGGCTAAAAACTCGCGCTCGATTTGCGCTGCGCGTGAACCCGGATGTGTTTGCCGATACGCACCCGTACATTTCGACGGGCCTTCGTGAGCACAAGTTTGGCATCGACATTCGGCGGGCGCGAACGATCTACAAACACGCCGCGAGGAATCGCTGGCTCGAGCCGCACGGCATGAGCGTTCACATCGGGTCGCAGATCCGCTCCGCAGAGCCGTTTGGCGCGGCGATCGAGCGAGTGAGCAAACTGGTGGGAAAGCTGAGGAGCGAAGGCATCGAGCTCAAGATGATCGATGCGGGCGGTGGACTGGGAATCGACTATCACGACGGCGGCTTTGACGCAGCGGGCAAGGTGGAGGAGTACGCCGAGGTGCTGAATCGCGCGCTGAGCGATTTCGACGGCCGATTGTTGATTGAGCCGGGGCGATTTCTGGTGGCGCAGGCCGGCGCGTTGCTGGCGCGGGTGCTTTACGTAAAGCGCAATGGCACGAAGAATTTCGTGATCACCGATGCGGCCATGAACGATTTGATCCGTCCTGCGCTCTACCAGGCGCATCACGAGATTGTTCCGGTGCGGCCGAGGGCAGGGCGGGCGCTGGTTGTGGATGTTGTGGGACCGGTGTGCGAATCGGGCGACTTTTTTGCGCGCGATCGCAAGCTGGCGCCCGTTGAGCCCGGCGACCTAGTGGCGCTGCTCGATGCCGGCGCTTACGGAATGGCACAAAGCTCGAACTACAATACGCGCCCACGCGCGGCCGAAGTTCTGGTCGAGGGCCACAAGGCGCGGCTCATCCGGCGTCGCGAGACGATGGCCGATTTACTGGCGACTGAGACGGTCTGAAGCGGCATTTTGTCCCAAGCGTGGCGTCGAAGCTCATGCGGCTCAGATGTTGCCTGCGATGCTGCCGTTCTGACTCTGCTAGAGTATTGCGCGGGAGGAATTCCTGTGAATTCTGTAGTCAAGAAAGCGTTTGCTCTAGCGGTTGCGGGATTAGTGTTTGGATTCTGCGTGCGGGCGAGCGCCGACTCGTTGAAAGTGAAGACGGAGCAAGGCGAAATTCAGGGCAAGCTGATCAACGAGGGAAAGGTGCGGGCGTTTCTCGGAATCCCTTATGCTGCGCCGCCCGTGGGTGAGTTGCGCTGGAAAGCGCCGCAGCCGCCTGCGCGCTGGAAGGGCGTGCGCGAGGCAACGATGTTCGGGGCGCATTGCGCGCAGAATCATGTGTTCGACGACATGATTTTTCAGGATAGCGGCTCAAGCGAGGATTGCTTGTATCTGAACGTTTATGCGCCTGCCGATGCGAATTCAAAAAGCAAGCTGCCGGTGATGTTCTGGATTCATGGCGGCGGATATTCGGGGGGCAGCGGAGACGAGCCGCGGCACAACGGTGATTTTCTGCCGACCAAAGGGATCGTGCTGGTGACGATCAACTACCGGCTTGGCGTTTTTGGATTCCTGGCGACTACGGACCTGGCGAAAGAAGCGGGAGGGTCCGCGGGAAACTACGGGCTGATGGACATGGTCGCGGCGCTGGGGTGGGTGAAGGGAAATATCACGCAGTTTGGCGGCGATCCGGGAAACATGACGATCTTTGGAGAGAGCGCAGGTTCATTCGCAGTGAGCACGCTCATGGCCGCGCAACCGGCGCGGGGATTGTTCCAGAAGGCGATCGGCGAGAGCGGAGGCGCGATGGACATGGGTGCGCATGGATCTGCCGAACAGGCGGAACACGAGAGGCTGGAACAGACATGGGTGGAGTCTCTGGGCGCGACCAATCTGACGGCGTTGCGCGCGATGCCGACGGACGTCATTCTTGCCGCCGCAGCTCAGAAAGGCGCGCCGCATTTTCCGGTGGTAGTTGATGGCCGGTTGCTGACCGAACCGATTGCCGAAACGTACGCGGCCGGAAAGCAGGCGCATGTTCCCTTGCTGGCTGGGTGGAACCGCGACGAATTCTTCTATCCTGCCATGGGCATGACGGTGGATAAATGGAAGGCGGAGGCGGTGAGGTTATTTGGCGATCGTTCGACGGAGTTTCTCGTTCTCTATCCGGGCACCACCGATGAGCAGGCGCAGCGGTCCGCGATCGACTATCACAGCGATTCATTCATTGCGTTCAGCACCTGGAAGTGGATTGAGGCGCAAGTGAAGACGGGCGGCGCGCCGGTGTATCGCTACCATCTTGAGCTGGCGGCGCCGCCGAGCAAGTTTCATCCCGGTTCGTATGCTTTTCACTCGGACGACATTGAATATGTTTTCGGAACGCTGGATACGCGTCCGGGCGCGGTATGGCGGCCGGAGGATCGTAAGCTGAGCGAAGAGATGATGGATTACTGGACGAACTTTGCGAAGACCGGCGACCCGAATGGGCCGGGGCTCCCCGAGTGGCGGAGGTTCGACAAGACGGGAGAGCTCATTCACCTGGATGCGACCATCACGGACGGCCCGGAGACAGTGAGGCCACGATACGAGTTCCTGCTGCAGGGGATGCCGGAGGAAAAGTTCTGAAGCGGAGCGAATGACCGGCTACTGATGAACGCCCGAGGCGGCGATGAAGCCCGAGTCTTGCGAAGCGGGCGCGACGGATGAAGCCGGGGCCGCGAAACTCGATCCGCTGGCGTTAAGGGCCGTGGAGTAATCAGGGCCGAGGCCGAGACTTTTGAGCGCGCGGGAATCGGGCATCAGCTTGGTTTGCCAGCCGTGATCGGCCTGATACTTTTGCATGGCGGCAACCGTTGTGGAATCCCAATCACCGTTTGGATCGCCGCTGAGGTAGTGCTCACGGATCAGGGCCTGCTGAATCTGCGTTACGCGATCAGCATCGATGGCCTGCTGGCCGCGCGCGCGGCGCGATTTGTGGCGGCTATGAGAGAGCCTGTGAGATGTGCTGCTGTGGTGCGAGGTCGCGCGGGCAGAGGTCGCTGCAAGAATCGGTGGCGCAAGAAGAGCCGCGGAGATCAGAAGCGCCAATCCTGAGCGAGATGAAAACATCCTAAAACCGCCCGACTCAAACGAAGATTTGAAGAACTGTTCCAAGAAGTCTAACGAACCAGCGGTTATGCGGCAAGGCGAAAATGATTCGATTGCCACGGGGTGGATTACTTTGGACACCGGCGCCGGAAGCGAAAGTTCGCCGCCGGCGCGGCTCCGGAAACGCTATAGGGTGCCACCAATATAGTTGATGCCAAGTTCGGGATGACGGGGGTCTATGACTTCGAAGACCACATCGTCGCCGGTCTTAAGCTTGCTTACGACAGCATCGAATTGATCCTTGTTGGAGGTTTGCTGGCGGTTGACATGCGTGATGACGAGGCCCGGCTCGAGTCCTTGCAGGTCAGCGAATGAACCGGTGCGGACCGACTCGATGACCACGCCGGAATTGTGGATGCGAGTGACGGTTGCCGGCGGAGCATCCTGCACGACCATGCCAAGCTTGGCTTCGCCGGCGCCGCCGCCGTTCTCCTGATCGTTTTCAGGTTGCGGGTTGTTGAGATCGGCGAAGACCTTGTCGCGATCGCCGATGGTGACAGTGGTGTCCTGTGGCTTGCCGTCGCGCATGTAGCCCAAGCGGATGGTCGATCCCGGGGAGCGGCTGGCGATTTCGTTTACCAGATCGTCGCCGTCTTTGATGGGACGGCCATCGATGGTGGTGATGATGTCACCCGCCTTGATGCCTGCCTTGTCGGCGGGTCCGCCGGGCTGAACTTCCTGCACAAGAACGCCGTTCTTGAAGCCGTAGACACGATTGACTGCGCCTGACAATCCTTCACGGAACTGAATGCCGATGGAGCCGCGCGTGACCTTGTGGCTGGGACTGATGAGGTCGTTGTAAACCGAGACGACGGTGTTGGAGGGCATGGCGAATCCGATGCCCTGATAGCCGGCCGACTGCGTGTAAATGGCGGTGTTGACGCCGATGACTTCGCCGTTCATATTCAGCAGCGGGCCGCCGGAGTTGCCGGGATTGATGGCCGCATCAGTCTGGATGAAGTGCTGGAACTGGCCCGGAGCGCCCTGGTCAATGGTGCGATTCTTGGCGGAGATGATGCCCGCGGTAACGGTTTGAGCGAGCGCGAAAGGGCTACCGATGGCCTCGACCCAGTCGCCAACCTCGGCCGTGTCGGAGTTGCCCATTTTGACGGTGGGGAGCGGCGAGCTGGTATCAATCTTGATTACGGCAAGGTCGGTAGCCTTATCGACGCCGATGACGCGAGCGGGACGGCCAAGATCCTGGGTGTCAGGATCGGTGGACAGCTTGACGTAGATCTTGTCGGCTTTGTCGATGACGTGATTGTTGGTGATGATGTAACCCTTGGAATCGACGATAAAGCCGGAGCCGAGCGATTCCTGCACCTGGCCGTTGTCGCCGCCGTCATCGGGCTGCCCGGGGACTTGGCCGCCGAAGAAGCGGTTGAAGAAGTCCTGGAAGTTGTTGTCCGGTCCCTGACCCTGCTGACCGTTGTCCTTATTGTCGTCATCGCCCGGATTCTGTGGGTTGGGTTGCGAACGGAACTGATGGAAGTTGCGACGACCGCCGTTCTCAGACTGCTTGGGGAGAGTCTGCGTGTTGATGTTCACGACGGCGGGTCCGACAAGCTTGGCAATCCTCACAAAGTCGTTGGGCGGGGTGGGATTGGTGACGACCTTGAGAGGGGTGGCGTCGCTGCTGCTCTGACTTTCCTGACCGTGGACTCCGTGAGCGGCGAACGATCCGGCCACTATGGCGGCGGAGATCGTAGCAAGCAACACGAAAGCCGAGGTTAGACGGCGCGAGCGAAGCCGTTCGAAGAGCGATTTCATAGAGTTCACTGACCTCTGATCGAGCACAGCCTGACGGCTGGGGTAAGGTTGATGCTGCTTCTTCAGTATAGCGATTCGTGAGCGGGTGGGGCCCTGACCCTTCCGCGGCCCGCGCCAGGACGAAGCCCAAAGGCGCACTGAAAGGTTAGACGCTTCAACCGGGAAATTAGCCGCCCTTATGCGATGACATGGCGCGCCGGCGGGAAAGAAAGCTGAGCTAAATCTCCGCAGCCCAATCCAGCGTGGCGAGGGTGAGGAGAAGGGCGCGTTTGAGCCCGAGATCCCGATCCCGCGCCGAAAACCATTCGTGCAGTGTGTGAGCATCGCCGCCATCGCCTCCGGCGCCAATGGACAGGGCAGGGACGCCGAGCGCGAGGGGAATGTTGGCATCGGTAGAGCCGAGGCGGAGATCTGTGCGCAGGCCGAGATGGCGGTCGACGGCGCGCAGCGCGGCAAGCAGAGGAGAATCGTTGGGCAACTGCGCGGCCGGGCGATCGCCGATCTTGGAGATTGTGAAGGACAAGCGGGAGCGCGAACCGCCGGCTAGTGATTTCGACTTTTGGTTCCAGTGCTCGACTGCATCTTCGACCGCCCGGTGAAGGGCGACTTCAAGGCGCAGGAGTTGATTAGGATCAGTCGAGCGGAAATCGATGTTCGCGTGCGCGCTCTCAGGGATGGAATTGACGCTGATGCCGCCGCGAATTGTGCCGAGGTTGAGGGTGGTGCGGGGCTCATCGGGAAGAGGAGTCTCGGCAAGGGCGGCGAGGGCCGTGGAAAGTGCGGCGATGGGGTTGGGAGTGCCGGCATCGGTGAAGCTGTGGCCACCGGGTCCGGAAATGGAGACCTGGTAGCGGCGGCTGCCCAGGGCTTGCGTGACAGCTGCGTCGGCGCCGGGTCCATCGAGAACAATGTGAGCGGCGATGCGGCCAGCGAAGGAATTGTGCTCGTAGATGTGGCGCACGCCGCGCAGGTCGCCCTCGCCCTCTTCGCCGACGTTTCCGAGAACGATGAGAGGAACTGGAAGTTCGACGGCCGCATGGCGGAGCGCGTTTACGAGAGCTAACATTCCTGCCACCCCGGCCGCGTTATCGCTGGCGCCCGGGGCTTCAAGGCGGTCACCATCGAGGACTGGATTGAGCGGAGTGCCGGCGGGAAAAACAGTGTCAATATGCGCGGAGAGAAGAATGACGGGACCGGTGCTGTCGGCAGGCAGGTTCTCCGCGGGCAAGATGCCGAGGACGTTGCCGACGGCGTCGATTTCGACATTGGCCAGGCCGGCTTGAGTAAAGCGCTGGGCCAGCCATTCTGCACGCTCGCGCTCACCATTTGTGGGTGCGGGAATGGCCACGAGTGCCACTTGCCAATCCATAATGGTTTTGGGATTCGCGTGCAGCCACGCGAATGCGGCGTGGATCGGCCTTTGCGCGGCGAGGGCCGTGACGCGCGAGAATGCCGAAGCTGAGGAGAGGACGGGCATCGGTTTGCATTCAGAGTAGCAGGGATAATCTGCCGGCGCCCGTCGGCTCATCCTGACGTGAGCCGCTGCAAGAGCAGCGACTGCAGATTGCGCCGGCCATCGGCAATGACATGGATGACAATCTCGGTCCGAGTGACCTTGTAGATGACTCGGTAGGGTTTGAAAAATACCTGGCGGTAATCCACTTTCAAACCCGGTGGCAATTCAGAAGGCCGCGAACCTCTACCGGGCAAGGTAGCGATACTATTACCCGCGGCGAGCAAGCGATCGAGAACGTAATTTGCCTTTGCCGGGGAATCGTATTGAGCAACCCAGCCGTGGATCTCTTCGAGGTCTCGTTTGGCAGCCGCAGTCATTCGAACTGGACGTTTCATTTCGCCTCGGCGCAATCAAGCGTGATTCGCGTTAAGGTATGCTGCACTGCGACTGGCGCCGCCGAATTTCTGCAACGACCTCAGAGAGCGGGTAGGTTTGACCCTGCTCCACCTGCTTCTCGCCTATGGCTAGTATCTTGAGTAGCGCCATTGTCTCCTGCGCCTGCTCGTAGGAGCGCACATCGACAAGTACAGCGCGCGCTTCGCCATTCTGCGTAATGATGATGGGTTCGCGCTCTTCCGCGATTTTGTCCAGGAGTTCCGCGGCATGTGATTTGACATAGCTAATCGGCTTGATCTGTGTCGAGTAACGCATTTCAATCTCCGCTTGGACAATGGTCCAAATATAGTTCTTTTATAGACTGAACCGCGCCAAGAGTCCAGTGGGAGCAGTGCGCACTCTATGGATCTGGCGGGTAGTCGACGGAGTGGAGAAAAAGCCCGCGCGCCGGGGCTGTGGGTCCGGCTTCAGAACGGCTGCGCGCCGCGAGGATGCGGGGAATTTCTTCGAGGGCCAGTTGGCCGCGGCCCACATCGATCATGGTGCCGACGAGATTGCGAACCATGTGGTGGAGGAATCCGTTGCCGCGGACGCGATAGACGAGGAGGTCGCCGGCGTCGGTGGAGCGCTGTTCCCAGGTTGACTCGAAAATCGTGCGGATCGTTCCGGACTTCGTGGCCGCCGACGGGGCGCAACAAGTCAAGTCGCGGTCTTCGGGTTCAACTTCTTCGGCCAGAATCCTGTGCGTTCGGTCAGGATCGGTTGCGGCGAAGCTGAGGAAGTCGTGCTCGCCCTCAAAGAGCTGCGCGCAGGATTGGAGGGACTCGAGCGAAAGCGGCCAGGGACAGGGGTACGCGTAGCGGGCGAGGAAGGGCGGGCAGTCGGAGGCGTGGAGGATGCGGTACTCGTAGGTTTTGGCGACAGCCGAATGCCGCGCATGAAAGGCGGTGCTTCGCACCGTTCTGGCCTCGGACACGCGAATCGACGAAGGGAGAGTCCGATTGAGGGCGCGGTGCAGATTCTCGGGTGGAATGGGCGCGCGGAGCTGGAAGCTGGCGACCTGGGCGAGGGCGTGGACGCCGGCGTCGGTGCGGCCGGAGCCCTGGGGCAGCGGCGACTCTCCCGCGACGCGGCCGAGGGCTGCCTGCAGTTCGCCCTGAATGGTGGGGAGTCCGGGCTGAACCTGCCAGCCTTGAAAGTCTGTGCCGTCGTAGGCCAGGGTGAGCTTCCAGGTTTGGAGGATGGAGTCGGACTGAGGATCCTTCGTCACTGTTGTCGATTCTAGCGGGGCTGGCGGCAGAGCGCGGGCTGTGGAGGAGTGAAAAGCAAACAAAGTGAATAGAGTGAGCGAGTTACAGAGCGAGAACGCGTCGGTTGCATTTGGGCTCGTCGCCTATTGATTCTAAAGGAGTTGTTTGACGTAAAAAGGGTGCAATTGCGCGCATATTTTCGGAATTTCCAGAGACGATTTACTGATTCTAAAAGAGTTAAATGGCGAAACTTAGGCGAAAAACACTAATTTTTTATTTAATTAATTTTTCGCCAGTGAAGAAGTGAAACGGTGAAACAGTGAAAGTAAAAGTGAACCGTGGACCGTGAGTCGTGGACCGTGGCTCGTGTGTCGTACTCGAACTCGGATTTAATTCAGCCAGGCGGTGGATTTCCATTTGATTTCAGTATGCGCCAAAGGGGATTAATGATCGGCAAACTTCAGAAAAAGAGTGAAAGTGCGAGTAAGTGAAGGCGGGTGAACAAGTTGGGCGATCCTGGATGGCTGCAAATCCGAGCGAAAGGCTTGACAGGTCCTGAGCGAGGGAAGCGGAAAGTTGCGTGTGAGGAGGGAGTTGGAGTATTTTACTAACCAGTTAGTTAAATGCATTTGGGCGAGTCGAGTGCTGCTTGGGTGACGAAGTGGGGCTGCGGGGGCCGGAGCGCCGCCGTGGCGATTCGGATGCGCAATTCTGCGGAGACTCGTTGCTTGCGAGCCCGAGAAAAAGACATGAGCGGAATGGAGCATCTCGGGGGTCTAAAGAAGCAAAAAGGAAAACAGGATGGGAAAGAATCAGGGATTTAAGCGTTGTGTGGAACGACAGGGGTATCGAATTCGTAATTAACTTCGTAACGTGCAATCGCCTATTTGGAGAGCGTCTGAAGCGATAATCGTTTTGACACTCTCAAAAACGTGCATCCGGAGCAGCAGAGCCGCCTCCGCGAGGCATACAATCCGCGCGGCGCAACCCATTGGAGAAGAAACATGCACTTGAAGAGGACCGGTGTGTTGAGGGACGACAAGATTGCTACAGAAAGTGAAAGCCTAAACGCGAAGCCGATGCGGAGGGTACCGAGGCGGCGAGGTGAGCGGCTGCGCGCGGTGGCTGGAGTTCTGCTGACGCTGGCGGCAACGATGCCGCCGGGGTACGCGCAGCAAACGGGGGCGGGCTCGAAGGGGCCAGACAAGGCGGCGTCGACGCTGCCACCGGCGCCGACGCCGGTTGCGACACAGCCGTATCCGTTGCGGACTTCGAACCGGCTTTATGCCAGACCATTCGGGAGCTGGCTGCGCAATCCGATCGGCGTTTACACTCCGACGAGCATCCCCAAGGCGAGCTTTGAGAATTCTGTGCGGCTGGCCGACCTGGTGAAGGACGGAAAGATTTATCTGAGTTTGCCCGATGCGATTGCTCTGGCGATTGAGAACAACTACGACATTGCAATTGCGCGCTACGATCTGGACATCGCGGACACGGATATTCTGCGGGCCAAGTCCGGGGCGCCGATTCTCTTCGGAGCACCGTCGGGCCTGGTGACGGGAACGCTGGGCGGCTCGACTTCGACATTGTCGACGGGCGGGGGCCCCGGCGGAACGACGGTAGGTTCGGGCGGCGCGGGTTCAGGCGCCAGTGGATTGTCGGAGACCGCGAACGGAGCTGGACCCTATCCCGAGGCTTTCGATCCGAGCGTTACGGGGACAATTGAGTTCGACCGCGACCACCAGCCTTCGACGAACTTTTTCACCGGCGGTACCAGTTCGACGAATCAATACAATTTTTCTTACAACCAGGGATTTGTGACCGGCACGAATCTGCAAGTCGGGTTCAACAACGAATATGCCACGACGAGCAACTCGATTGCGGAGTTGAGCCCGGAGCTGTATTCGACTTTCAAGGCTCAGGTGACGCAACACCTGCTGCAGGGTGCAGGCGTTTGGGTGAATAAGCGCCTGATTTATCAGGCGCTCAACGATCGGCGTATCACGGACTCCGGGTTCCGTCAGCAGATTATCTACACGGTGAACCAGGTGGAGACGATCTACTGGGGGCTGGTGCAGGCCTACGAGGATGTGCAGGCCAAGGAGCGGGCGCTGGACCAGAGCAATCAACTGCTGAGCGACAACAAAAAGCAATTGCAGATCGGGACCATGGCGCCGCTGGACGTGGTGAACGCGGAATCGACCGTGGCCACGGATCAGCAGGGGCTGATCAGCGCACAAAACGCACTTGAATACCAGGAACAGATCATCAAGCAGGCGATTGCGCGCAATCTCAACGATCCAGCTCTATCGGCTGCACCGGTGATTCCAACCGACCGTGTGACGCTGGAGCCGATTCCTGAGGAGAGCCAGCCGGTGGAGGCGCTGGTGCAGGAGGCATTTCAGCAGAGACCGGAGCTAGAGCAGGCTGCGCTGACGCTGAAGAACGATGAGATCACGCTGAAGGGGGCGCGCAATGCGTTGCTACCGACCTTCGACGTGTTTGGTTACTACAACGGGCAGGGAATTGGCGGCTCGATCAGCCCGAACTGCGGTGTGTCGGGGTTCTATCCGCCGAGCGTTTGCGATCAGGGTCCGGCGAGCTATGGCTCGACCGTCCAGCACGCGTTCAACAACTCCGCGCCCGATAAGGGCGTGGGCTTCAATCTGAGCATTCCAATTCGCAACCGCGAAGCGCAATCGGTACAGGAGCGTTCACTGATGGAATACCGGCAGGCAGAATTGCGGCTGGAGCAACTGCACACCGAGATCCGGATGCAGGTGGTGAATGCGATGTACGCGCTGGCCAACGATCGAGCGCAGGTGCGGGCCGCACTAGCGGCGCGCGATTACGCGCAGCAGAGCATGGAGGCAGAACAGAAGAAGCTGCACCTTGGGGCATCAACCACAGCCAATGTACTGCTTCAGCAGCGCAGCCTGGCCGTAGCGGAGGATAATCTGATCGCGGCTCACGCCGCTTATGCAGAGGGCCGCGCGGGACTTTACCAGACTCTGGCCTCGACGTTGCAGCACTACAACATCAATTTGACGGAAGCGGCGTCAGGGACTGTGACGACGACGCCTGCAGTGCCGGGAGTGGAAGCGGCGCCGCCGGGGAATGAGCCGACGATGACGCCACCCGCGTCGCAGGAGCAGTCGGCACCGCCGGCGCAATAGGGTTGGGCTATCCCCGGTCCCTCCGCCACGGCGGACGAGGGACCGGGGGCACCCGCCTGGTGAAGTGTCGTGGTCTCCCACTCATCCACGATAAGGCTGTGGATGAATGGGGCACGCCGGGTTATTGGCTATCTCTTGACCATCTAGAGGCACCCGGGGATGATGGTATTCCCCGGTCCCCAAGTGCGAGGGACCGGGGGCACCCGAATTCAGTTGGATGGAGAGATGGCCCGGCGTGAAGCTGGGCCGTTTTGTTTTGGCGGTGAGTGGTGGGTTGGAAGTGGCGGGGTGGGGTTTGTGCTGTCCCACCCAAAGCGCGAAACAACGCGCTTTGGATGGGGCACCCAGCGAAGAGGTCCGCACGACAGCCGGTCTGGAGACCTGCGCAACACAATGCGCTAGTGGACCGGCGCTGAGTCAGCGTTCGGCGACTTGATCGAGCAGATCGAAGAATTCAGGGAAG
Organism: uncultured Acidobacteriaceae bacterium; assembly: GCA_963796785.1. Lineage (GTDB taxonomy): Bacteria > Acidobacteriota > Terriglobia > Terriglobales > Acidobacteriaceae > Telmatobacter. The sequence continues at coordinate 1,017,636 of CAWCMW010000002.1, forward strand.
CTGATGGCGGCGGAGTCGGCGCCCTGGATGAGAGTGTCTCCGGTGGCGCGGAGGGCCGCGACGCTGAAGGCCATGGCGATGCGGTGGTCGCCCCCGGAGTCGATGGTTGCGCCGTGGAGGGTTTGGCCGCCGGGGATATCGAGGCCATCTTCGAACTCCTCGACTTCAGCGCCCATGGCGCGAAGGTTTTTGGCGACGAGAGCGATGCGGTCGGACTCCTTAACGCGCAGCTCGCGCGCGCCACGGATGCGAATGCCACCGCTGGTGAATGGCGCGATAGCCGCGAGGACGGGCAGCTCGTCAATGAGCTGAGCCGCAAGAGCTCCGCTGACTTCGGTGGAGCCAAGGCCCTCGGGCGGGGCCGAAATCTGCACGACGCCGAGAAGTTCGGAATGCTTCTCTTCGAGATTGAGAACGTTGACGTGCGCGCCGAGAGCGGTGAGGACGTCAAGCAGCGCGGCGCGGGTGGGATTGAGACCGACAGAATCAAGAACGAGGCTGGAGCCGGGGAAGAGCGCGGCGGCGCAGAGGAAAAATGCTGCGGAAGAAAGATCGCCGGGGACGGCTGCGCTGATGGCGTGAAGTGATTGCGGGCCAGTGATGGTGATGGAGCCAGATTCGCGGGTGAGCGTGGCGCCGAAGGCGCGGAGGGCCAGCTCACTGTGGTCGCGGGTGCGGACTTCTTCGAGGATGGTTGTGGGCCCGGCGGTTTGCAGAGCAGCGAACAGGATGCAGCTCTTGACCTGGGCGCTGGGAACAGTGGTGGCGTAGTCGATGGCGCGGAGCGGGCCGCCGTCAATGGTGAGCGGCGCGTGTCCGTCAGTGAGGGTGATCCGCGCGGCCATGGCTTCAAGAGGCTTGCGAATGCGATCCATGGGACGGCGAGAAAGCGATTCATCGCCGATGAGGGTGAAGCGGCCGGACTGCGGAGCGAGAAGGCCGGAGATCATGCGCATAGTGGAGCCGGAGTTGCCGCAATCGAGGGGATGAGCGATGGGGGCGTGACGCGGCCGGCGACGCCGGTGATCTCGACTGAGTGGGCGCCGGTGCGATTTATTCTTGCGCCCAGGGATTCCATGCAGGCGAGGGTAGAGGCGCAATCGGCGCCAGTGGAGAAATTGGTGAAACGCGAAGTGCCTTCAGCGAAACCACCGAGCATAGCGTAACGATGGCTGATGGATTTGTCGCCGGGCAAGCGCAGGCTGCCGATGATGTTTCGAGCGGGACGGATGAGGCGTTCATGGGCGGCGGTGGACAAGAGGGCTCCGTGGTCAAGCAGCTATCAGCCTTCAGCTCTCAGCCATCAGCTCGTGTTGCGGGAACGAGAAGATTGCGTTTTCGGAGCTTCTCCGAGTGGCGCAGGGCTGGGTGCGAAGGGCTGCAGATATGAGTTTATCGAATCGAAGCGGGAGGCTGCTCGGCTACTTTACGCGGAGGACGATGATGGTTTCGTCGTCGAAGCGGTCGTGAATGCCCTGAAAGCGCGTGACGTCGGCGAGGATGGTCTCGGCGATTTCCGCCGCGGGCAATTCGCGGCTCTCGCAGAGTAGGCCTGCGAGGCGGTCTTCGCCATACATCTCCTCTTTCTCGTTTTCTGCATCGAGAATTCCGTCGGAGATAAAGACGATGGCGTCGCCAGGCTGCGTGGCGACGCTGAACTCCTCATAAGTGACGTTGGGAAACATGCCCAGAGGAAAACCCTCGGCACGGACGGGGAGTGACTGTCCGGCGCGGCAGACGACGGGCTGGACTGCGCCGGAGTTCGCGACCTGAAGGGTTCGGTTCTCGTCGTTCCAGAGCGCGAAAAGCATCGTTACGTACTGCGAATCGAGCTTGCGTTCCTGAAGAGCGTCATTGAGGAGGGCGAGCATGGCGGCCGGGTTCAGGTGCTTGCGCGGCGGCGGCGCGCATGATGCCGCTGACGAGGGCGGCGAAGAGCGCGGCAGGCGCGGCTTTTCCGCTGACGTCGCCGAGAACGATGGCGGTGCGGTTGGGACCGTAGTCGAGGAAATCATAGAGGTCGCCGCCGATGGTGCGCGCGGGCAGAAAGCGGACCGCCATGTCGGCGTGGGGATGCGATGGGGCGTCAGTGGGAAGCAGGCGAAGCTGCACCTCGCGGGCCATGGTGATGTCTTTCTCGAGCTGGCGCTCCTGGCGATGCACGGCCTGATAGAGGCGAGCGTTCTCGATTGCGATGGCGATTTGCGAGGCGAGCGTGGTCAACATGCGCTCGTGCTCTTCATTGAAGAAGTTGGGACGGGTGTGCTCGAGATCGAGGACGCCGATGACGCGGCCTTTGTAGAAGAGCGGGACGATGAGCTCGGAGCGGGTTTCGGGGTTCATCGGCAGGTAGCGCGGGTCCTTAGTCACGTCGGGGACATTGATGGGCCGCCACTCGCGGACCGCTGCGCCGACAATGCCGCTGGAGATGGGAACGCGGCGAATGGGCGCGTGGACATAGCCGAAGCGCCAGGCATATCGCGTGATGAGCGATTCGCCTTTTTCATCGAGCAGCATGATGGTGAACATCTGATAGTCGATGAGGCGGCGGAGGAGCTGACCGACACGCTCGAGAAGGGGATTGAGATCGAGGATGGAGGCAAGCTCGACGGCGATCTCGTTGAGGACTTCGAGGGTCTGCGCCTGGCGGGAGACGCGGGCGTAGAGGCGGGCGTTCTCAATGGACTGCGCGATACGCGACGCGGTCATGGTGAGGACGTGAAGATGCTCGGGGCGGAAAAAGTTCGCCTGCTCGCTTTCGAGATCCATGACGCCGATGAGGCGATTTTTGGCGATGAGTGGCACGGTTAGCTCGGAGCGGACGTCGGGGTTTGCGGCGATGTAGAAGTCGGCGGTGGAAACGTCGTTGAGGAGGATGGGCTGGCGGGTAAGCGCAACCTGGCCGACGACTCCTTTGCCGACGGGAACGCGGGTGCGCTCGATTTGCGGAGTGTGGCCGATCTGGAAACGCATGCGCAGATCGTGTGCGCGTTCATTGAGAAGAAAGATGGCGAAGATGCGATAGGGGATGAGGGAGCGAACCAGCTCGGAGGTGCGGGCGAGAAGGGTTTGCAGGTCGAGCGTGGTGTTGAGCGCGTCGGTGAGGCGCATGAGGTAGGCGACGTCGGCGGGCTCAATGCGGGCGTTGATGGGGTCGAATGCGACCGGCGAGGTCGCGGAGTCGGCGGGACGATAGTCGCCCTCGAACTCGTGCGGCGGAGATGGAGGAGTGTTAGACATCAGGGGTCGAAGGAATGATAACGCAGTGGACAGTTCTCAGTTCATCGTTCGCAGTTCACAGTGGTTCCCTATGTTCGGCGATAGGGCTATGAACTAAGAACTGCGAACTGTTGTTATTCTGCGCCGAGTTCGCGGAGGATGGCGACGGAGGCGGAGGAGCCGATGCGGTTGGCGCCGGCTTCAAGCAGGGTGCGGATCTGCTCGACGGTGCGGATTCGGCCGGCGGCTTTGACGCCGCAGCGCGCGCCGACGACTCCGCGCATGAGGGCGACATCGACCGCGGTGGCGCCTCCCGAGGCAAAGCCGGTGGCGGTGTTGATGAAATCGGCGCCGGCCTGAATGGCGATCTCCGATGCGCGCAGCTTCTCCTGCATGGTGAGCAGGCAGGTTTCGAGATTGACTTTAAGCAGAGCGCCACGATCGTGAGCCACTTTCGCGACGGCACGAATGGAGTGTTCGACGGCATGATGATTGCCGCTCTTGAGCTGGCCGATGGGAAGAACCATGCCGAGCTCGCGCGCGCCGAGCCGGATGAGGGCCGCGGCTTCATGCCGGAGTGTGGAAGCCAGCGATGCGCCGAAGGGAAACCCGATGGTTGCGGCGACGGGAATGCCGGTGCCGGCGAGGAGCTTGACGGCGGTGGCGGTCCAGACGGGATTTACCACGACGGAGGCGAAACGATAGCGCGCTGCGTCCGAGCAGAGGGCTTCAACCTGCTGGCGCGTGGCATCAGGCTTTACGAGCGAGTGATCGATAACGGCGGCGAGAGACTGCCAGCCGGCGAGAGCTTTGGCGGTAAAAGCGGCCGAGTCGAAATGTGCCGTGATCAAAATCCAGATCGGAGTTCTGGATGGCTACGGGGGCGGACATGGGGGATGCTCCTAAAGTACAGTTCACAGTTCATAGTTCGCAGTTCGCAGTCCACGGTTTACAGTATTTTGTGCGCGAATCGTCTTCGGCTGCAAACTGAGAACTGCTCAACGGCGCCAAGCTTGCGAAGGCTGGCGATACAGTTCATCGGCAGTCTCCGGGAGATGAGTATACGGCGGCGTCGAGGGGGAAAGAAAGGGATCGATACAAAATCGTGAAGCGCATCGGTCCGAGGAATGACGTTGCGTTCGCTAATCCGCAGTTTGCGGGGTTTGCGGCGATTCGATGTCCATCCGTTCGATCCTTCCGTCTCGGATGCGATAAGCATGGTGGACGACGGTATCAAGGATCAGTTTGCCGTCGAGGTCGAGGACGGTCTGGTGGACCTGGACGATGAGCCGGCCGGAATGATCGGGCTCGATGCGGATTGGCTCGACGCGCGGGTTGAGAATCTGCCACTGGCGGGTCCAGTAAGCGCGCACAGCTTCAACACCGTAGACGTGGCCGCCCTCCATTCCGTTGGCCCACATGACATCCGGGTGCATTCTGGCAAGAACGGCGTCAATCCGGCGGGCGTTGAAGTCGCGATAAGCGCCGGCAAGCATTTCCCGATCGTCCATTCTTCAAGTCTCTCCCGGACTACGCGGTTTGGCCGGGCGCCATGATGCAGATGTCGGGCAGATTGCGGTAGCGCTCGCCGTAGTCCATACCGTAACCGATGACGAAGAGGTTGGGAATGGAGAATCCGACGTAATCGGCGTCGATTTTTTCAATGCGGCGGGAGGGCTTGTCGAGCAGCGTTGCGATGCGGAGCGACTTGGGATGCTGCTGGAGGAAAAGCTTACGCAGGTAGGCGAGGGTAAGGCCGGTATCGAGAATATCTTCGACGATGAGGACGTTTTTGCCTTCGATGGGCTGGTCGAGATCCTTGATGACTTTGACGGCGCCGGAAGAGCGCTGGCCGTTGCCGTAGCTGGAAACGGCGACGAAGTCGAAGGTGGCATCGGCCTGGATGGAGCGCGAGAGATCGACGAGAAAGAAGGCAGCGCCCTTGAGCACGCCGACCATGACCAGCTTTTCGCCGTTGAGTTCGCGGGTGATTTGCGCGCCCATTTCGGCAACGCGTTCGGCAATCTGCTGGCGAGAGTAGAGAACGTCGAGCCCTTGGTAAGTCATGGTGGACATGCAGACAGTATCGCGCGAATTGCATTGGGTCTGGCTGTGAAAATCGGGGCGGAAAAGAGAAAGGCAGCAGACGGCGAACAGTGGTCTTTTATTGCTTGGTGGAAGTTGGTGGTATCCCACCCAAGCAAAGCTTGGATGGGGCACCCAATTTCTTGGGGTGGGTGAAGGGCAGGTGAGTGGGGTTCGTGGTATGCCACGCAAGCAAAGCTTGGATCCACGCTACGGACGAGGATCTGTCTGTGGGGACTCCAGGAATGGGGCTTGAGCATAGTTGATGGTGCTAACATCGGCCCATGTTCAACTTGGGTAGGCCGGCGACGCTGGGCCAATGGATCGGGCATATTCTGCTGGGCGTGGTGGCGCTGTTTCTTATCTGGTGGCTCATGCATTTCCTCTAGGTTGACCGCAAAGGCCAAAACGGCCACAAGTTAAGCTGCGATCGCTTCCAGGGCAGGGTGGAGGCGATGGCGCGGGAACTGCAGCGGATTGCGACGAGCGGACGTCTATACTTGAAGAGACATGCTTCCCTATATCCCGCTTCCGTTTTGGCCCCACCATTTGAATGCTTTTGGCCTGATGCTTTGGCTTGCCGCGGTTGTAGGCGCAATCGTCGTGGATCGCGCATTCAAGCGAGCGCACATCGATGCGGACGCAGTGGGAATGGTGGCGGTTGCGCTGGTGGTGGGCATCGTCGGGTCCAAGGTCTGGCACGTGCTGGACACGCTGACGGAGTTCAGAGAGATTGGCTGGCGGGTTTTATGGGATAACGCCGGATTTGCATGGTACGGCGGGCTGACCTTCGGCATCGCGGCGCTGGTGTTCATGGGCTGGCGGGCTAAGCTGGGGCCGCTGCGGACACTGGATCTTTGCGCTCCGGCGGCGGCGATCGGATACGGTGTGGGGCGGATCGGGTGTTTTCTTTCCGGGGACGGCTGCTACGGGATCGAAATCCAGCCGGTGCACATTTTTGGAATCACGTTCCATCCGTGGGGAATGGCATTTCCGAACGGAATCGAACCAGTGATCGTTCCGGTTTATCCGACACCGCTCTACGAGTTCGGAGCCGGGCTGCTGATTGGCTGGTTTTTATGGTGGCGGCTGGGGAAGAAGCACGGGACGGGCGCGATTGTTGGGCAGTATCTGGCGCTGAGCGGGATAGCTCGTTTTCTGGTTGAATTTATCCGGCGCAACCCCAAGGTTATTTGGGGTTTATCGAACGCTCAATTAGCCAGTGCGGGGGCGGTGCTGGCGGGGATTGCGCTGGCCTGGTGGGCTTCAACGCGGCCGGCAAGCGTGACAGAAAAGGCTCGAGAGAATGCTGCGGGGCCGGTCGAAAAGACGGCGTAGTGGTCAGAGATATGCTACTTTGCCGGTTCCCATGGATTGACCACATCTAGACTGCAGCCGGCAAAATCATCGACATTTCGAGTTGCCAGGGTAGCGCCGTGAACGCGCGCGATGGCGGCAATCTGCGCATCAAGTTCGCGGATAGGTCGGCCACTTTTTCTTCGCGAGGCGAGGATCAGCGCGTACTGGCGGGCAGCGGGCAGATTGAAAGTGAGCATCTGGCCGTGAAAATCCTCGCCAATCATGTCTTCCACCGCCTCGCGCAATGCTTTCTGTTTGCGGCCAGAGGGCACGGATTCGATTCCAGCGAGCAATTCGGCGATGACGACCGAGGTGGTCCACACGTTCGCGCGGGAGAACTGACGAAGCCACCCCCGGACGTCCGGATCCGGGCGCTCGCGCATCAATTCAGAAACAACGTTCGTGTCGAGCAGAATCATCAGTCGAACTTAGGCAGCGGTCGATTGGAGAATCTGCGCGGTGGGATGTCCAGGTCTACGCCGCCTAGCGCGGCAAATCGTCTGTGGATGGCGGTGCCGATATCCACTTCGTCGACATCACGGAGTGCCTTGGCTAAAGATTCGTGCAGCATTTCTCGGGCCTCGGCTTCCATCGAGCGGCCGTTTATGGCTGCGCGTACTTGGAGCCTGCGCTTGACGGATTCGTCGAGTTTGCGGATGACGATAGTGGCCATGAATCGATGCTAGCACAGGAGTGCTAGCAATGCAAGCAATGACAGCAGTGCTAGCATCCGTGGCTCGATTTCGTCGCGCGTGCGTGCTGCCAGCTTCTCAGTGAACGTGATTCAAATCACGAAACGTATACGACTCCTAGTCGAAAAGTGATTTGCGACACGTGTGATGACGCGCACAGCCACTCGTATTTTCGAGTAAGTAACGTCGGTCACATTGACCGGCGCATCCCTGGATTTCAGCAAGCCTCCTAAAGATTTGGGGGTCCGCCGGTCTCGCAGCGTGAGCGAGGGAAGCATGAGCGGATCGATCTGGAATTCGATGCAGCAAAAGGGCTACAGCCGCAGGGATTTCATTCAATTCTGCACGGCGGCGGCGGCAGCAGCGGGGCTGGCGCAATCTGGAGTGGCGCAGGTTGTTTCGGCGTTCGAAAAGAAAGAAAAGCCAGCCGTAATATGGATGCACTTTCAGGAGTGCACCTGCTGCAGCGAGTCGTTTATCCGGTCGTCGCACCCGATTGTGGCGGACGCGCTGCTGGATGTGCTCTCACTGAACTACACCGAGACGCTGATGGCGGCGTCGGGATTTCAGGCAGAGAAGAGCCTGAGCGACACGATTGCGAACAACAAGGGTAAATATATTGTGCTGGTGGAAGGCGCCGTGCCGACGAAGGACGGCGGCGTTTATTGCATGGTAGGCGGCAAGACTGCGGAACAGATTCTGCAGACGGTAGCGGCGGATGCGGCGGCAATTGTGGCGTGGGGAAGCTGCGCGTCGAATGGATGCGTGCAGGCGGCGAAACCGAATCCGACCGGAGCAACGCCGATTGCGAAGCTGGTGAACAAGCCAGTGATCAATGTGCCGGGATGCCCGCCGATCGCGGACGTGATGATGGGCGTGGTGACGCACCTGCTGGTGCTGGGGCAAATACCGGCGCTGGACAGCCAGGGGCGGCCCAAGGAATTTTACGGGCGGCGCGTGCACGACACCTGCTATCGCCGGCCGAACTACGATGCCGGATTGTTTGTGGAGTCGTTCGACGATGAAAACGCGCGCAAGGGATATTGCCTTTACAAGATGGGCTGCAAAGGGCCGGTGACTTACAACGCCTGCTCGGTGGTGCGGTGGAACGAGGGCACGAGTTATCCCATCCAGTCTGGTCACCCCTGCATCGGTTGCAGCGAAGAGGGCTTCTGGGACAACGGCCCGCTCTATCAACACCTGGCGTCGTTCCCTGGATTTGGCATTGAAAGCACGGCCGACACCATTGGCACCGCGGTTGGAGTGGCCACACTGGCCGGAGTTGCGGCGCACGCGGTGGTGACGAACATACGCAAGCACAAAGTAATTGCGGAAGTGCACACAGAAGATCAGAAGGAGTCGTAAACGCTATGGCAACGCGTGTCGTCGTCGATCCAGTTACTCGCATTGAAGGCCATCTGCGGATTGAAGCGGTGGTGGAAAATGGCGTCATCACCGATGCGTTCAGCGCCGGGACCATGGTTCGCGGCCTGGAAAAGATCCTGATGGGCCGCGATCCGCGCGATGCCTGGGCGATCACGGAACGCGTATGCGGCGTGTGCACGACCGTTCATGCTCTGGCCAGCGTGCGCTCGGTGGAGGATGCGCTGGGTATAAGCGTGCCGCCGACGGCGGAAATTATCCGCAACATCATGCTGACCACGCAATATGTGCAGGATCACGTGATCCACTTTTACCATTTGCATGCGCTGGACTGGGTGGACATTGTGAATGCGCTCAAGGCCGATCCGAAGAAGGCGGCGGAGCTGGCGCAATCGTTCTCGAAGTGGGACAAAAACAACACGGCCTACTTCACCGCGGTGCAGGACAAGATCAAGGCGTTTGCGGCGAGCGGGTTGGGGATTTTCGCGAATGGGTATTGGGGACATCCGGCGTACAAGCTGCCGCCAGAGGTGAACCTGATCGGCGTGGCGCATTATCTGGATGCGCTGGAGTGGCAGAAGGAAATCGTGAAGATTCACGCCGTGTTCGGCGGCAAGAATCCACACCCGAACTACCTGGTTGGCGGCGTGCCGTGCTCGATCAACGTTAATGAAGTTGCGGCGATCAACATGGAGCGGCTGAACCTGGTGTCGCGACTGATCAGTCAGGCGGATGAATTCGTCAATGAGGTGTACATCCCCGATTTGCTGGCGGTGGCGTCGTTCTACAAGGACTGGGCCAGTTACGGCGGTGGGTTGCACAACTATCTGAGCTACGGCGAGTTCCCGACCAAGGGTTACGGTCATCCAGAGGAGTTCAAGTACGCGCGGGGCGCGATACTCAACCGCGATCTGAGCACTGTGTATCCGGTGAATCCGCGCGACTCGCAGGAGATCAAGGAGTACATCGCGCACTCCTGGTACAAGTACGACGGAGGCGACAGTGTTGGCCTGCATCCGTGGGCGGGCGAGACAAATATTGCGTACAGCGGGCCGAAGCCTCCGTTCGACAGCCTGGAGGGCTACGACAAGTATTCGTTCCTGAAGACACCGCGCTGGAAAGACAACGCGATGGAGGTGGGACCGCTGGCGAGGCTGCTGGTGTCGTACGCGGCTGGTCACGCAGACGTGAAGGAAACAGTGGGGATGGTGCTGGGCAAGTTGAACGTGCCTGTGGCTGCGCTGTTCTCGACCTTGGGACGGACGGCGGCGCGCGGTATTGATGCGGCGTTGGCAATGATCTGGCTGAAGGATTTCTTTGGGCAGTTGATGGATCGCGTGAAGATCAACGAGGTATCGACGCACAACGGCGAAAAGTGGGATCCGAAGACATGGCCTGCGGATTGCGAGGGCGTGGGACTTGTGGAAGCTCCGCGTGGCGCACTGGCGCACTGGATCAAGATTCACAATGGGGCGATCGAGAACTACCAACTTGTGGTGCCGACAACATGGAACGGGTCGCCGCGCGATGGGAAGCAGCAGCGGTCGTCATTCGAGGCGGCGCTGATCGGCACTCCGGTGGCGAAGATCGACGAGCCGGTGGAGATTTTGCGCACTATCCATTCTTTTGACCCGTGCCTGGCCTGCGCCGTGCATCTGTACGATCCGCAGGGAAGGCACCTCAACCAGGTTTCATTCGAGTAGCCGCATGAGCACTGTGGTCAGAGACGTTTTCAAGCTGAACGGCGGAGCGCCGGTTGAGTATAGGCGCGTGTACGTGTGGGAACTGCCGGTACGCGCATACCACTGGATCAATGCCATCGCACTGACGCTGCTGTGCGTGACGGGTTACATGATCGGCCACCCGGTGCGCATTGCCTACGCGTCGGAGGCATACCAGCAGTACTGGTTTGGATGGGTGCGGTTTATCCATTTTGCTGCTGCTTACGTTTACGTCTTCAATTTTCTGGCGCGGCTTTACTGGGGATTTGTGGGCAACAAGTACGCCAAGTGGACGAATTTCTTTCCGGTGACGAAGAAGCAGCAGCAGGAAATCGTCGACGTGGTGAAGACCGACGTGTTGCAGACGAAGATGCACGGGGAGATTTCGACCGGGCACAATTCGCTGGCGGCGTTCATCTACTTTCTGACGTTCATCGCGTTCTGCATCCAGACGATTACGGGATTTGCGCTTTATTCGTCGATGAGCTCGTCATGGGTGCCGAGGATGTTCAACTGGGTGGTGCCGCTGCTGGGCGGCGACATGGGCGTGCGCTTCTGGCACCATTTGTTCCTGTGGTTCTTTGTCACGTTCGTCATCGTTCACATTTATCTCTCGTTCTATCACGACTATATTGAAGGCCGCGGTACGGTAAGCTCGATCATTGGCGGGTGGAAGTTCGATCGCGTGCCAGATGCAGGGAATGAAAAGGCAGAGACTAAATAGATGGAATCCATCTGCTAGCCTCTAGCTCGCGGTGCGGGCCGGGGCTGCTCAGGATCTGCCGGCGTGGTGGCGGATCGGTGGAGAGAATGACGCGGGAGCGAGGGAACAAGGGAGTGCGGGCGAGGACGCCCGCACGACAGCCGGCGAGGACGCCGGCGCTACAAGGGAGCGGGACTGATGGACGCGGAGAAAAAGACGCTGGTGCTGGGGCTGGGCAACGTCATCATGGGCGATGAAGGCGTTGGGGTCCACGTGGTGCGCGCACTGGAGAAGCAGACGCTACCGGCCGGGGTGGAGTGCCTGGACGGCGGGACCGGCGGGTTCATTCTGCTGGAACCGTTGCAGTGCGCCGACCGGATCATCCTGATTGACGCTGCCGCGGACGGAAATCCTCCGGGGACGGTTACGCGCACGACGCCGCACTTCTCAAAGGATTATCCGCCGACGCTGACGGCGCACGATATTGGGGTGAAGGACCTGCTGGACGCGTTTTATATGCAGGGCGGAATGCGGGAAGTGGTCCTGTACGCAATCGCCATCGATCCCCAGCAGCCGATCTCGATGGAATTGTCGGCGGAGTGCGCCAGGGCCGCCGAGACGGCTACATACGAAATTCTCGAGGAACTGAATAGCGTCGCCGCCGGCGCGTAAGCGCGAGATTCTAGTCGGGTTTGACGCTCCGGCTTAATCCACCGTTTTTTGAATCAGAAAGCTGCTGTGCTTGCGCAGCGCCGAGTGTGGCTCCGCGACGGCCAGGGGTATTCGAAAGTGCCGACTGGAATTCTTTCAGCGCCAAAGAAGGCTGGTTCTGCTCGAGGAGCAGATAACCGAGCTGTTCCCGGGCAGGAATAATCGGCCCTGGCGTTACCGGCAACTTTTCGATTGCATCCTCTTCATCGGCTGCCTTGCGCAGCAACTCCACAGCTTCATCCGGATTGTTGCTTGCCTGCGCGGACCAGGCTTGTACTTCACGGATCTGAATGGCGACCTGGGTGGCCCAATAATCCGCGCCAGACCGGCGAAGCTGTTCTTCGATTCGCTCGAGCTTTTCGATCTCCACGCGTGCTGAGTCTGGATGCTCCGTTCGCGCAAGGCCAAGACCGCGGGCCCAGAGCGCAACCGCAACCACCTGAGGCGGCGCCTTTTCAGGAGGAACAATGGTTGCCGCATCGGACCAGCGGCCGCGCTCGACATCAAGGCGAACCGGCATTGCGGTAGATGCATAGGCAACTTTGAAATCGGCTTCGTCGAGATTGCGCATCTCACCCAACTGCCCAACCAACCGGCTTGCCTCCTGATCCTGTCCGGCTTGGAGATACGCATAGACAAGGTAATCCATCGCGTGTAACTCTTCGCCGGTGTCGCCGACCCGATGGGCTGCCTCCCTCGCTGCGAGATTCGAAAGAATAGAGTCATTCCATAATCCCAGGCGCGTGAAGATATGCGATGGCATGTGCAATGCGTGCGGCGCAGAAGGGGCAATCTGAGAATAGGCCCTGGCCGGCGCCAGTCCCCGTTGTGCCATCTCCGTGTTGTCGCAGGCGTGGATCAGGTAGTGAGCGATTCCCGGATGCTGCGGATAGGCGCGATAGAGCGGTTCGAGCAATTCCGCTGCCTGTTTTTGCTTGGCATGAGTTTTGTCTGAAGGGGAGGCGTTTGCGATCAACGCCAGCGCATAGAACACCTGGGCCTCGACGTCGTCCTTGTTCTGCGAGGCGACAACGCTCATTGCACGCTCATACTGCGATGCCCGCTCCGGGTATGGAACGGTATCCGCGGATTCAAAAATCAGTGACAGCGCGTGGATAAATCCACGCTCGCGCTCCGTGCGGGCGCCGATCTGCCTCGCCAGCCCGATTTCTTGTTCTGCAATTGCACTTGTCGCCGGGGAAACGGGCGGTTGCCATAGTGGCTGATAGTAGGTCATTGCAACGCCCCAATGTGCCATTGCACATTGCGGATCCCGCGTGGCAACGCTCTGAAATTCGCTCTTTGCGGCAGAATATGCGAAGGAGTGCAGCAGTGCCACGCCTCGATTGAACTCATCCTGGACAGCAGGCGCGCAGGAAATCGGGAACGACACCTTGCCCAGCTTCTGAGGCACGCCGTGGTCATGGGTTTCCTGTGCCGATGAGAAGGGAAGGGAAAGCGTCAGAAAGAGAAGGAGTCGCAATGCGTGCGGCATTCTGTTGGTCCTTTGCGAAGCAGAGCCCATCTTCGTAGCCGCATCGTAAATGGAGGTGCGGGACCTGGCAAGGGGTGCAAGTTGCTGTCCACAAAATCCTTGGCCAGCGGCGCTAACAGCATTGACGCCTGGACATTTACCCCGTTTACGCGTATCTCTTTGCTGTCCTGGATTGCAATTCGGACCAATTTAGTCTAATATCCAGACCATGGAAGCTACGGCCTGTTGTCGCTCGTGTATGCTGCTCACGCGGCAAGGGTGACCCGGGTCTGAACTTCCGAACAAAAGTCCACGGTTTCCCCGGTGCCCGCGATTGAGCTAAAAAGCTCTCGCGGGCATTTTATTTGAACGGAACGAAAGAGAAGAGAGAAGATGAGCGAAGCACCGGCGCTAAAAGAAACTAAAGCCCAGCGGATGGAGCGGCTGAAGCGCGAGAAGAATCCGTGGGAGGCGTTTGACGAGGTTCGTGCGTTTGCGCGCGAAGGGCGCTCGAGCGTTGTGCCGGAGTGGGCTTCCGCTTACTTCAAATGGTGGGGCGTGTATACGCAGGGCGACGGCGTGGGCGCGACTGGGGGCAAGGGCGGCGAAGGGCTGACGACCGAATGGTTCATGATGCGGATCGGGATTCCCAACGGGATTGTCTCGGCGAGCCAACTGCGCAAGATCGGCGAAATCACGCGCAAACAGGCGCGGAACCTGGCAGATATCACGGTGCGCCAGAACATTCAGCTCCATTGGTTGACGATCGAATCGCTGCCGGAGGTGGTGGACGAGCTGGACGCGATTGGTTTCTCGCCCAAGGGTGCGTGCGGCGACGTGGTGCGCAACGTGACGGGATGCCCGCTAGCCGGCGTGGATGCCGACGAGCTCATTGATGCGTCGCCGATTGCGCGGGCCATCGCCCATGAATTGACGGCCAACAACGACTTCTTCAATCTGCCGCGCAAGTTCAAGATTTGCGCAACCGGGTGCCCATCGTGGTGCAGCTATCCGGAGATCAACGACATTGCGCTGACGGCGGCGGTGCGCGACGGCGAGGTGGGCTACTCGCTGCGCGTGGGCGGAGGACTGTCGAATGAGCCGCACCTGGCGGTGAAGCTCGATGCGTTCGTGCGACCGGACCAGGCGATTCGGGTGGCGCGCGGCGTGACGGAGATTTTCCGCGACCAGCAGGTGCTGCGCGAGAGCCGCGACAGGGCGCGAATGAAGTACCTGTTCATGCGCGAAGGCTGGACAGCGCAGCGGTTTCTCGACGAGCTGCAGACAAGGATCGGATTCAAGCTCGATCCGGCGGCACAAGAGAAGGTGCCGGACGATATTCTTCGCGATCACGTGGGGATCCACCCGCAGCGGCAGCCGGGACTGGCGTATGTGGGCGCATCGGTGCTGCGCGGGCGGCTAACGGGCGAGCAATTGGAAGCGGCGGCGGAGTTGGCGGAGCGGTTCGGAAGCGGGGCGTTGCGGCTGACGGTTTCGCAAAATCTGGTCATCATCGACGTTCCCAAGGCGAAGACGAGCGAGCTTGCGAAAGAGCTGGGCCAGATTGGATTGCAGGTAGAAGGGTCGATGTTCTGGCGCGGCGCGGTGGCGTGCACAGGAACAGAGTTTTGCAAGCTGGCGATTACAGAGACCAAGGGCTTTACGCGGTGGCTGGTGGATGAGATGGAAGAGCGCCTGCCGCAGTTCGATCAGCAGTTGAAGCTGCACGTAACCGGTTGCCCTAACGGTTGCGGACAGCACTGGATCGCGGACATCGGACTTGAGGGCAAGAAGATCAAGCACGAGGGCAAGCTGACGGACGCATTTTACTTTTGCCTGGGCGGAGCGGTGGGCCAGCATGCAGGAATCTCACGGCCGGTGGGTTACCGGTGCCCAGCGCCACTGGTGCCGGAGGCGATTGAGAGATTACTGCGGCAGTATATGGCGGAGCGAAGCGGGCAAGAGGATCTGCGCGCATGGTTTGGGCGACACACGAATGAGGAATTACGCGCGCATCTGGCCGGAGAAACCTTGGACGCGGTGGAACGCGATTTGCCGGCTGGGCCCGTGCCTCATGCGGTGGCGGAGTAGGAAAAGCAGGGAACGACGAACCGGAGGAACCAGGGGCGAGTGCGGGCGAGGACGCCCGCACGACAGCCGGCGGGACGCCGGCGTTACAACGATGCGGCGGGGAAACAAAGGGAACGAGGATCTGCAAGAGTGGGACGACGAACGGGGAACTACGAACTACGAACCGAGAACTGCGCGATGAGTTTGTTGCCAATATTCCTGAAGCTTGAAGGGCGGCGGTGCCTGCTGGTGGGAGCGGGGACGGTAGCTCTGGAAAAGATCGGGACGCTGCTGAAGACCGGGTTGCGGCTTCGCGTGGTTGCGCCTGAGGCGAGGGAAGAGGTGCGTGCGCTGGCGATCGAAGGAAGAATCGAGTGGGTGCAGCGGGAGTTTGAGCCGGCGGACCTGGACGGAAACTTTATTGCGATCGCTGCGACTGACGTGCCGGAGGTGAACGCCGCAGTTTATCGCGAGGCGGTGGCGCGAGGAATTCCGACCAACAGCGTGGACGACATTCCCAATTGCGACTTCTTTTTTGGGTCGGTGGTGAGCCGCGGCGATTTGCAGATTGCGATTTCGACTGCGGGCGAGAGCCCGGCGGTGGCACAGCGGCTACGGCGCGAGATCGATGATCAACTGCCGCAGGATTTGGGGCCATGGCTTGCGAAACTGGGCGAGCTACGGCGCGAGGTACTGGCGAGGCATCCGCGCAGCGAGGAGCGGAGGCTGCTTCTGCACGAGCTGGCGCAGAGGCAGGTTTGCGATTCGGCGCTTTGCGGAACGAAGCAGCTGGCGCGGACGGGCAGGGAAGGGCGAGCCGTTGCAGGGAATGTTTATCTGGTTGGCGCAGGGCCGGGCGATGCGGAATTGCTGACGGTAAAGGCGGTTCGGCTGATCGAGAGCGCGGATGTAATTCTGCACGACGATCTGGTGCCGCAGGCGATCTTGGATCTGGCAAGGCCGGGCGCTGAAGTGACGAACGTGGGCAAGCGCTGCGGCGCGAAGACGATTACGCAGGAAGAGATCAATTCTTTGATGGGGGAGCATGCGCAGGCGGGGCAAAGCGTGGTGCGGCTGAAGAGCGGCGACCCGCTGCTGTTTGGCCGCGCCAGCGAGGAGCTGGCTGCTCTGGCTGAGGCCGGCGTGCCGGTGGAGATTGTGCCAGGCGTGTCGGCTGCGTTTGCCGCGGCGGCTGCGATTGGCCGGTCGCTGACTGACCGCGAATGGGCGTCGCACGTGATTCTCTCGACGGGTCACCATGCGCAGTCGCACAATCGCGAGGCGCTTCCTGCGGCGGAAGCAGGCACACGCGTGGTCTACATGCCGGGCCGGGACCTGACCTTGCTGGCTGCGGAATGGCTGACCGAGGGATTGCCGGCCGATCTGCCTTGTGCCGTGGTTTCGCGCGCGGCACTGCCGGATCAGCAGGTCCTGCACACTACCCTGGGTGCCCTGGGCGAAGTTGAGGCTGCCGCGGCGCCCAGCCTCCTGATCGCTGGATGGGCGGTGCGGGAGCTTCAGGCTGGCGAAAAGACGGAAGGCCGGGCGTCTCTGATCGAGGCGTCAGACTAGAATCCTTCCTCTTAGCGAAGCCGCCGGCGCCAGCGCGACCGATCGCTTCCGGAGCTCCTGACCTTCCCCGGCAAGCGAACCACTCATTCCAAAGCTCTAATTGCCAGAACCCTTTTGAAAACAAAGGCTAAAGGGCGGTCTGTAACGTTACAGAGGCATGTTGAGACTACCGCTCGGAAGTGAGATCGGTAAATCTCACTGGAACGGCGGACAGGCTGATCGGCTCGGTGGCCGATGGGGGGGACCTAGCTGGTTCACTTTTCCGTTCAGGCTTCCGCCGTGCAAATTCCCCGACTTCCCCGGAGGTACTCATGGCTCGACTGCGCACATTAGTGGCGCACTTGGCCGTCGTCGGCCGGTGCGTTTTGATGGGAATGCTGGTGGGAATGCTGGCGACACAGTCCGTAGCTGAGGGTGCGACGGTTGCGAGTCAGCAGGCTCCTGCGAAACCGGACGCGACGAGTGTCTCGATCGGATCCCAGATAGAACAGATCAAACTTTCGACCGTGGCGAACCTTCCGCTGGCGGCCCGGGAAAGCGCTGATGCTGATTTGAACGCGATGCCCGATGCACCAACGGTGTCGACCGGGAGGAGCGACGCGGCGAGCGTGACCATGCCGCCCGAGTTGAAGGCGATGATGGACGATGCGGCTCAGAACTCGCAGGGTGTTCAGCCAGCTCCCGCAAAGAAAAGTCACGGGATTCAACGGCCGGGAATGCTGATCATGGGAATTGTCGGGATACCTCTGGCTTTTATCGGTGTTGGGATCTACTCGATCGACACGAACGAAACGGGCAAGAAGATCGGGGTTGGCACGGCATTCTTTGCGCCAGGCGCGGCAATGAGCGTGTTTGGCTTCTATCTGGCGTTCAAGCCCAGGCACTGAGCGCTGGCGATGCGTGGCAGAAGACCCGCAGAGAGGTTCTACGGCTGTGGCAGCCATCCTCTCGGCTTTGTGTTTCAATATTGCGAACATTGCGTCGATTGTCGATGGAGGGGGTGATTACGCTCTCCGAACCAGGGTCTGCATGGCCAAGTGGGGTACTTCCGCGCGTGGTAAGATCATCCCATATTCGCGGAAAAGGCTGCAGATGCCTGGCACCATCGAAAGCCATACTCCCTCTCGTAATCCCGACTCGCGCTCAAATGAGGTTCGCGCAACCCTGGGGCGGCTGCTGGGGACGCAGCATTTCTCTGCGGCGAGCCGACGCGGGCAGTTGCTGCGCTATCTGGTTGAGCACACGCTCGCCGGCGACGCCGACAAGATCAACGAATACGCGATTGGGCTGGAAGTCTTCCAACGGCCGGCATCGTTCGATCCGCGGATTGAGTCCCTTGTACGGACAGAGTTCAGCAGGCTGCGCCAGCGGCTCCGGGACTACTACGCGGAAGACGGACGCCGGGACCCAATCCTCATTGAATTTCCGCCGCGCAGTTACGTGGCGAGCTTCACATTCCGCGATGCTGCGAAGCTGCGCGAACCAACTGCATTTCCGGAACCGGCGAGCGGTCCCAGAGAGGCGCCCCGGCCCGTGCACCGTTCACGGTGGGTCTGGATTGCGGGAGCGATCGCAGTGCCCTTGATTGCCGCTGCCGGAGTTGCCGGGATCATGCTGTGGAGGCAGCATGTCTCCAATTTGGTGTCGAAGCAGCCGATTGATGCCATCGTGGTGCTTCCGTTCCAGGACTACTCGCCCAATCACCAGGACGAATACATCGCCGATGGGATCACGGAGGAGCTGACCAACGACCTGGCGCAATGGCGTGATCTGCGCGTGGTGGCGCGCACATCGGCGTTTGCGTTCAAAGACAAGGGCGAAGACGTCCGCCTGATCGGGCAGCAGCTGAATGTGGATGCGGTGCTGGAGGGGAGTTTCACGCGCGAAGGCGACAGGATGCGCGTAACCGCGCAACTGAACCGGGCGATGGACGGGTATCACCTCTGGTCGCACTCCTACGAAACGCAATCGAACGACACGCTGGCCATGCAGGATGCGGTGGCGACGTCGATCGCCGACGCGATCGGGCGGATCCGGGGAGGATCGCCTCCGGCAATTCATGAGCCGACAGCGAATCCCGAAGCGATGGATCTCTACCTGCAGGGCCAATACCAGTACTACCGGCGCACCGCTGACTCGCTGTCCAAATCCATTGGTCTATTCGAGGCGGCGCTCAAGCAGGATCCAAACTTCGCGCGGGCCTGGCTGGGGATCGGGCACGCGGAGATCGCTTCTGTGTCGATGACGTTGACCACTCAGAATGACGGCTTCCCTCGGGTTCGCGACGCGGCGCAGAAGGCGATCAAGCTCGATCCTGACTTGCCGGATGCGTACGAGCTGCTGGCCGACGCGACATACAACTGGGACTGGAACTGGCCCGAGGCGGAAAACGAATATCGCCGCGCAATCCAGCTCGGCGGAGGCGCTGAGACTCACGCGCGCTATGCCTGGTCGCTGGCGACGCGTGGACGCTTCGGAGAGGCTCACGAGCAGGCACGTCTCGCGGCCCAACTCGATCCGCTCTCTGTGGTGCCGCCGTTTGAAGAATTCGTCGCCTACTATTTCGAACGCAACCAGGCAGGCCAGCAAAAGGCAGTGCAGCGCATGGAGGAAATCAATCCTCAGTTTTTTGGCGGTCCGGGCTGGGCGCTGGTGAGCGCGATGGCGCGCGGCGACTGCGGCACTGTCGTTAGGGATGTCCCGCTGTTTGTGAAGGCGTTTCCGAAGTTGCCCCTGACACAAACCATGCTGGCGTTTGACGCCGTGTGCAAGAACGACAAGGCCGGAGCGCTGCGGGAGATCAAGCAAATGGAAGCGCAGCGGACGCCGCACTATCAACTGGCCATCGTATATGCGTTCCTGCACGACACGGACAACGCGATTGCCGAACTGACCAAGTGCGCCGATCAGCACGAGGGGCAAATTCTCTATATCCGGTACGATCCTTTCTTCGACGGAATCCGCGGCGACTCACGGTATGTTGCGCTGGAGAAGCGGGTTGGGCTGATACCCTGAATTCATGAAATTCGGCGTGGTGGTTTTTCCGGGGTCGAATTGCGATCACGATACCTACAACGTGATTGCCGAAGTGGCGCGGCAGCCAGTGGTTTTCCTGTGGCATGACAGCGAGGACCTGCAGGGCGTGGATGCGGTGCTGATTCCAGGTGGATTTGCATACGGCGACTACCTGAGGACGGGCGCGATTGCGCGGTTTTCGCCTGTCATGCAGTCGGTGAAGCGATTCGCCGCGGGCGGCGGGCCGGTGCTGGGTATCTGCAACGGATTCCAGATCCTGACCGAGAGCGGATTGCTGCCTGGCGCTTTGATGCGAAACGCGGGGCTGAAATATATCTGTAAGCCGGTTCACCTGAGAGTGGAGACGGCAAACAGCCCATTCACGAATCAGCTGAAAAAGGGCGCGGTGCTCAAGATTCCAATTGGGCACATGGAAGGGAATTATTTCTGCGAGCCGGAAGAACTGCGACGACTGGAATCCGAGGATCGGATTGCGTTCAGGTATGCGACGCCGGCGGGCGAGATCACACAAGAGGCGAATCCGAACGGGTCGCTCGAGAACATAGCGGGAATTCTGAATGAGGGACGGAATGTGCTGGGGATGATGCCGCATCCGGACCGGTCGAGCGAGGCGCTGCTGGGGTCGGCGGATGGGTGGGGGATTTTCGCGTCGATGCTTGAAACGCAGGGAATAGGGACCAGGGATTAGGGAACAGGGAATCGGGGCATCGACTTGGCGGAGTTTCGGATGGGTGAGCGAGCTTTTCAAAAGCAACCGCAGATCCTTCGACTCGGTCGCTGAGGCGACCTCGCTCAGGATGACAGGTTCATCCGTCGAAGCGAACCATGATCGATATTCATCACCATTTGATTTATGGAGTGGATGACGGGGCTCCGGACCTGCAGGCTTCGCTGGACATGGCGCGGACGGCGGCGGACGAGGGCGTGACGCATATTGTGTGCACGCCGCACGCGAGCGGGGAGCACTCATTTGACAATCCGCTGATTGAGGAGCGGTTCACCGAGCTAAAGGAACGGCTGCAGGGCGTGGTGGAGTTGAGCCTGGGGTGCGACTTCCACATGACGGCGGAGAACGTCGAGGATGCGGTCGCGAATCCGCTGCGCTACTCGATCGGCGGAAAGGGTTACCTGCTGGTGGAGTTTTCGTGGGGCGAGATTGCGGCGGGGATCAACGATGCGCTGCGCGAGTTGCAGGGGGCGGGATACACGCTGATCGTTACGCATCCGGAGCGGTATCCGGCGGTGCAGCGGGCGCCGGAGTTGCTGAGCGAGTGGATGCGGATGGGATGCCTGGTGCAGGTGACCAGCAGTTCGCTTTATGGGCGATTCGGAAAAGAGGCGGAGGCGCTGGCAAACGAATTACTGGAGCGGAGCTGGATTCACTTTCTGGCGACGGATGCGCATCATCCTGTGTGGCGGCCTCCGCACTTGAAAAGCGGATATGAATACGTAACAAAGAAGTGCGGCGAGGGGACGGCGATTCGGCTGTGCGAGACGAATCCGCGAGCGGCTGTGGAAGGCGCGGCATGGCCTGAACAGCCAGAGGCCGAAGGGTTGCGGGAGAATGTGCCCCTACGATTTGCGGAGCGGGCGGAAGACGGAGACAAAGTGGAACGCGGATTCTGGGGCAGAATGTTCGGGAAGTGATGAGTCGTTCGTGGCTGGTGGTGAGTCGTGGTATTCAGCCGAGCCAGGAGAGGCCGAAAAGCAACCACAGATCCTTCGACTTCGCGGGCCGCGTTCGAGCGAACGCGGCCCGCGCCGCTCAGGATGACACTTCATTATGAGAGGCCGAGGCCGCCATCGACGACGAGCGTTTGGCCGGTGATGAAGTGAGGGCCGGTAGCGAAAAAGAGAACGGCCTGGGCGACGTCGTTCTCATTGCCGTTGCGGCCCATGGGGGTTTTAGCGGCGAAGCGGGCGGCTTGCAGTTGGGCGCGGCGTGCGGCATCGGTTTGTAAGGGAGCGGCCGAGGAGGGTTCGTGCGATCCCACCCATCGCTCCGCTTCGCTGCGCGATGGATGGGGCACACCTGGATTGAGCGCGGTGCGATTGGAGTCAGAGTGGGGTGTCACGAGCTCAGTTGAGTTCGCCGTGGATTTCATCTCAATCCAGCCGGGGGCGACGCAATTGACACTGACATCGGGCGCGAAGGCTTTAGCCATGGCTTGAGTGAGCATGTGCAATGCAGCTTTTGAAGCGCAGTAGTGCGCGTGTCCGGCCCAGGCGTCGAGTCCGCCGAGCGAGCCCATATTGATGATGCGGCCGTGCGCGGCGCGCAGATGAGGCAAAGCCTCGCGCGCGACGAGAAACGGGCCGCGTGTGTTGGTTTCGAATGTGGCGTCCCACTGATCGAGGGTGAGACTTTCGAGGGCCGCTGATGCGAAGACAGCCGCGTTATTAACGAGGATGTCGAGGCGGCCGAATCCTGCAATGACCTGGGAGATCGCGGAGCGGACGGACGATTCGGAGCGCACATCGCAGGAGACGGCGAGAGATTGCCGGCCGAGGGCGGCGATTTCGGCGGCGGTCTGTGCGGCATCCGATTGGGAGGTGCGGAAGGTGATGGCCACGTCGGCGCCGGCCTGGGCGAGGGTGAGCGCGATGGCGCGGCCGAGGCGGCGCGCGCCTCCGGTGACGAGGACGGTGCGGCCGGCGAGGGGGTTGGTGGGGATCACAGGATCAGTGTAGCGGGGCCGAGGCACCCATCCCCGGTGCCCGAGTGCTAGGCACCGGGGACCCTCTCCCGGTGCCCAAGTGCAAGGCACGGCGGGGGCACCCGCGAAGTCGATAGAGTTAGGGCGAGGCTTACTTCGGCGGAGGCTGCGGCTGATTTTGATTTGACGGCGGATCGGACTGGTTTGGCTTGCCGCTGGAATCTGGCGGCGGGGAGTTGGGCGATGAGCCGGAAGGTTTTTCGGAGCCTGAGTTGTCGCCCGAGCCGGTTCCTGATCCGCTGCCAGACCCGGAGTTTGGCGCGGAGTTCTTGTAGGTGGAGTATTGCGAAGTGGGCCTGTTCAAGCGGACTTCCATCGACATATGGAGCTTGTCGATTTTGTAGATCTGGCCGTAAGTTTGGAAACCGTTGGCGATGACTTGAAGGGTGACGGTGTCGCCCAGAGGGATCACGTCGATGGTGGCCTTGCCGTCCTCGCCTGTTTTGAGCTCAAGAGCCCCTTTGTCTTTATCGCCCTCGATGGGGTGAAAGATGACATGAGCGTCGGAAACGGGCTTGCCATTGTAGGCGCGCACGACCGTGACGCTGATGGTGGAGGAGGGCGGCGGGACTTTGTATTTGCGGCCGTGGTGCGAGTCGTCTTCCTGTGGCGTGGAGGGCGAGGCTGCCGGCGATAAGGGAAAAAGATGCGAGAGCGATGCACAAAGGATTCAATGTGTGGCGGAACATGCTCTTCATTGTAAACGGGAGTGAAAGAGTGAAGGAGTGAAAGAGTATGGAGTGAAAAGTGATGGAGCGACGATGTGAGGGAATAGGAGAAACGGCGCTCTGGGAAGCGGGGATAAGCCAGGCTTGCGGAGTTGGAAGTTCGCGAGTAGGCAAGATGTGGCGCCTAAATAGCCCTTGTGCTGCCGTATGAGGGCAAAATGGGGCAAGGGCCAGAGAATAGTCACAAATATGAGCGGGAGGCACTCAGATATTAACACTTCGGCTCTTGACAAGCCGGTTTTGGTGGCCTATGTTTAGCAATTGGAAGGCGAGAGTGCTAGCAACTGTCCGGTGAGAGCGCTCACTGGGGTAGATTTTCAGCGGTGGGGCACTGCGCAACCTTCTGAATCTTTTAATCTTACCAATCACCAAGAGCCGCAATCCGGAGAAAACCGGTACGTGGCAAGGAG
This sequence comes from uncultured Acidobacteriaceae bacterium, assembly GCA_963796785.1. Lineage (GTDB taxonomy): Bacteria > Acidobacteriota > Terriglobia > Terriglobales > Acidobacteriaceae > Telmatobacter. Next base: position 1,041,516 of record CAWCMW010000002.1, read on the forward strand.
ACGCAAAGCGATGGCAGTAAAGGCAGCAACGACGACATTCACACCGCTCCACGACCGGATTCTGGTTCGCAGAGTGGAAGAGGGCGAGACGGTTCGCGGGGGCATTATTATCCCCGACAGTGCGAAGGAAAAACCCCAGGAGGGAGAGGTCATCTCCGTGGGCAAAGGCAAGTCGAACGACGAAGGCAAGGTATTTCCGCTGGACGTGAAGGCGGGGGATCGCGTGCTGTTTGGGAAGTATTCAGGCACGGAGATCAAGATTGACGGCGAAGAACTTCTGATCATGCGCGAGGAAGAAGTTCTCGGCATCCTGAAGAAGTAGGCGCGCGAGCGCGCGAGTTCACAGTTCGCAGTTCGTAGTTCACAGTTCCCAGGTGAATGCGGCTGACCGAGCGCTGTGAGCTTTCCATTAAGAGTTTCGACTAAGAACTACGAACTGAGAACTGTGAACTAGGAGAATTCGAGACATGGCAAAGCAAATCTTGCACGGTGAAGATTCCCGTCAGGCGATTCTGCGCGGCGTGAATACGCTGGCGGACGCAGTGAAGGCGACGCTCGGGCCGAAGGGCCGGAACGTTGTGATCGAGAAGAAGTTTGGCTCGCCCACCATCACCAAGGACGGCGTGACGGTGGCCAAAGAGATCGACTTGAAGGACCCGCTAGAGAACGTGGGCGCGCAACTGGTGCGTGAAGTGGCATCGAAGACGAGCGACGTGGCTGGCGACGGCACGACGACGGCGACGGTGCTGGCGCAATCGATCTTCCGCGAAGGCGTGAAGACGGTGGCCGCGGGCGCGAATCCGACAGCGTTGAAGCGCGGCATTGAGAAGGCCGTCACGGTGATCAACGGCACGCGCGACAAGGATGGCAAGTGGAACCAGGACGGCGCGCTGAGCAAGCTTTCGAAGCCGGTGAACGAGGGATCGGTTGCGCAAGTGGGCACGATCTCGGCCAACGGCGACGAAGAGATTGGCGCCATTATCGCGGAAGCGGTAAAGGTGGTGGGCAAAGATGGCGTGATCACGATCGAAGAATCGAAGACCATGCACACAGGCCTCGAGACCGTGGACGGCATGCAGTTCGACCGCGGCTACCTGAGCCCGTACTTTGTGACCGATGCGGAGCGGCTGGAAGTGATTCTGGAAGATCCGTACGTTCTGATCTATGAGAAGAAGATCAGCGCGATGAAGGATCTGCTTCCATTGCTGGAGCAGGTTGCTCGCGGCGGCAAGCCGCTGCTGATCATCGCCGAAGACGTTGAAGGCGAGGCACTGGCGACGCTGGTGGTGAACAAGCTGCGCGGTACGCTGAACGTGGCGGCGGTGAAGGCTCCTGGATTTGGCGATCGCGCAAAGCCATCCTGGGCGATATCGCGGTCCTGACCGGCGGCAAGGCCATCACCGAGGACCTGGGCATCAAGCTGGAAGGCGTGAAGCTCGAGGACCTGGGCAAGGCGAAGCGCATCACCATCGACAAGGACAACACGACGATCGTTGATGGCGCGGGCAAAGCCAGCGATATCGACGGCCGCGTGAAGGAGATCCGGTCGCAGATTGAGAAGACCACCTCCGACTACGACAAGGAAAAGCTGCAGGAGCGGTTGGCGAAGCTGGTGGGCGGCGTGGCCATCATCAAGGTGGGCGCGGCGACCGAGACCGAGCTGAAGGAGAAGAAGGCTCGCGTTGAGGACGCACTGCACGCGACGCGCGCGGCTGTCGAAGAGGGAATCGTCCCAGGCGGCGGCGTGGCGCTGGTTCGCTGCGTGCCCGCAGTGGAAGAGCTGATCAAGACGCTCAGCGGCGACGAGAAGACCGGCGCCCAGATCGTGCTGCGTTCGCTCGAAGAGCCTCTGCGCCAGATCGTCGCCAATGCGGGCGAAGAGGGCGCGGTAGTTGTGGCCAAGGTGCTGGAGTCGAAGGAAGCACATTTCGGTTACAACGCGTTGACCAGCAAGTTCGAGGACCTGGTGAAAGCCGGCGTCATCGATCCGACAAAGGTGACGCGGACGGCACTGCAGAACGCGGCGTCGATCGCGGCACTGCTGCTGACCACAGAAGCACTGGTGGTTGAGCTGCCCGAGCCCAAGAGTGCGGCACCGGCCGGTCACGGCGGCGGCGGCATGGACGGAATGTACTGAGAACGGTTCACAGTTCGTAGTTCACAGTTCAAAGCTAGAGAAACAGTGAATTGGCAACTGTGACGAACAACGAGCAATTAAAAGGCCTCCAGCGAAAGCTGGAGGCCTTTTTTGTGCACGCAAGATCATTTGGCACAGCGCACTTGTGGAAATGCCGCCAAACAGACCCTAAAAAAACGGGCGGGTCGATCGAATTATCTCCGCACTACATCACCGCAGCAGTTGCACTTACGGTGGCAATTCCCGCGTCAGAGACGGTGGGTTGGGGGCGCAGCGAGCGCAGCCAACCAGCGGAAAGCCATGCGCGAGGAATCACGAACTCTGACCAGCCGCAATCCAGGCAAACCCGAATGTCAGGAGAAGGGGTCATCGGTGGGTGACTCAAAGTGCGGGGACTGTTGCGATATAACCGGACTTCCGCAGGGACGACGGACAGAGCGGCGGATTGGCACTTGGGGCAGATCATTTGTACACCTCAGGAGGTCCGAAAAAGGCCGGAGCTCCCCAAAAAAGAATTGAGGGAGTGATTCAACATAACGGAATAACGGTCGAGATTTCAACAGTTTCAATCTAAAAGGTGCACGAAAGTAACCTTTGAGTTTGTTACACGAAATCGAGATTTGATACTACGAATAGGAATATGAGGGTCGATTTTGCCTGGAAGTCGATGGGATTTGTCGATTTGGGAGCTGCTGAGGGATTGAAACTCGAGGTTTTCTGCCTTGAACGTGCGATGTCCGGTGGGCGGAGGGGGAATTGACGGGCTGAGGGAAGAGGCACTGAATTTGCGCGCTGAACCGGGGATTGAACCTGGCGCGGAGCGCGAGAGTTGTTGTATCGAGGAGATCCGATGTGAGGCAAATGAGCGCAAAGAAAAACGCGGCGGCCGAAGCCGCCGCGTTGTTAAGACGTCGCCGCAGGCTTAGAAATTGAGCCGGGCAGCGATTTCGATTTGGCGTGGTGTGAAGAGGAATCCGCTGTTATTCGAACTGGTGGGTATCAGGTAGGTGTTGTTCGAAGGATTGGAAGTGCCCTGCCCCTGATACGTTGCCGTTGATCCCGACAACTTGTAGGCGGTTGTTCCCAGGCCGTCGATGTTCTGGTGGTTGGCGATGTTGAAGAAGTTCGCCATAAGATCGAGGCTGCGACTACCTTCAAAGACAATTGACTTCTGCAGACGAACATCATCCACGATGTGCCGCGGATAGCGCCCTGTATTCGGTCCGATCTGAGGAATCATCGTCGAGCCCGAACCGCCGTTCCAATCGCTGAGAATGCCGGCGCTGAAGAACCCACTGACAGCGACGGTATAGGGCAGGCCGTTGGACATTTGGAAGCTGTCGTCGAGGCTCCAGTCGTTGACAATCCACTTGAGAGGGCTGCTGGACGGCATATTCGGGAAGTTATACAGCGCGTAGGCGACAAAGCGATTGGGAGTGTTCCACGGAGAGTCGCCGTAATTGAGGCGCGGATTCTTATACGGATCGTACCAGGCATTGATTGCGGTACTTGTGGTGTTGGCATTCTGTCCGAAGTCAAGAGAGTGAGACCATGTGTAGTTGGCATCGAACTGGACGCTCTTGAGCGAGTGGTTCTGGACTTCCGCTACCAACGCGTTGTAGTTCGAGTTAATGTTGCTGATCATCTCGGTGATGACCTGGAAGTTCGTCGCTATCGAGCCGAAGAGGGCCGTATTGCCGTAACTTGTGAATTGGGGGACCTGGATGACAGTTCCATTCGGCCCAAGAGGTCCTTTTCCCGAAGCGTCGGAGACCGTAACGTTAATCGTTGTTTGAGTCGGGTTGAGGTTGACGTCGAGGAAGTTGGGCAACTCGCGTCCCAACCCTCCGAGGTAGCTGAGTGCGAAGAAGGTCCCATGGCCGAATGCCTGCTGAAGTTCCAGGTCGTACTCCTGAACCTCAGGATCGCGCAGATTGGCAGCCATGAAAGTAGAGCTTGGAACGCCTGCTGCAGAGCCAGTGCCAGTTACGATGTTCGGCAACGTTGGGGCGCCAGCGGTGGTCACCTTGTAGGTTGTGTTGTATTGGCCATTCGGACTGCCGGTGCCGAAGCGGATGCTGAGCAGCTCACCGTTGATGATGCGGCCGTAATAGAGACCATAACCGCCGCGGAGTACCGTGTTGCCGGCGCCATCGAGGTTATAGGCGAACCCGATGCGAGGGCCGAAGTTCATTTTGTCCGACGGGTTGTTGAGTAACTGCGGGTAGGGGGTGAAGGTGCTCGTAGCGGCGGTCAACTTGGGATCAGCTGGCGGCAGGGCCTCGTAGTCCCAGCGCAGGCCCAGTTCCAAAGTAAGACGCGGAGTGATTTTCCAGTTGTCCTGGCCGAAAACTCCGGAGTCCATGGTGGAAATTGCGTAGATATGGGGCCCAAATGTTTGTGCAAATGTCGAGTAACACGGGTAGGTGCCAACAGCGCTGGCGGTTGACGTTCCATTTCGAAGGTTGGTGCTGCTGCAGCCGCCGCTTGTTCCGGCGGCGACGTTCATTTCATCGTTGACGAAATTGCCGACATAGCTGTAGGTGAAATAGCCGTTGCCATCAAAACCATAGGTATTGTTGAAATCGTAGTTGTGCAGTTCGTCGACACCAAATTTGAAGCTGTGATTGCCTTTGTTCCAGTAGAGAACATCGCCGACCTGCCATTTAAACTCAGCGGGATTCGCCGGGCGGTAGGAGTAGTAGGGCGAACCCATATTCATGCCCTCAGAGGTGTCCATGGCAACCTCTGGGATGCTTTGATTGAAAGCGGCACCATTGCCGATGAGGTAGTTCTTGGTGTAGTCGGTCAGCGCCTGTTGAGATTCATCCAGAAGTTCACGGCTATATTGATAGAGAACCTCGTTGCTCATGCTCGGAGTGATCAGGCTGGTGAGTTTGGCAACGCCATAGTCCAGCTTGACGAAGTCGTTGCCCCATGTATCCCGCGCGTAGATATTGGTGCTAGATGTCTGCACGTCGCCTGGTGCGTCCCAGCGGAGGCGGTGGAAAAGCACGCTCACATGCTCTTTGTCGTTAATCTGCCAGTCGAGCTTGGGGGTGTTGATTTCCTGGAAACCGGTACGCGGCACGAGCCCGAGGTCGGTGTTCATGTTCGCAATCCAAGTATCGTAAGCGGTCACGGCCTGATCGTAAGCGGAGGTTGCGCCGTTGGTAAAATGCCTGCGTGCCGCCAAGGTACAGGCGTCGGCGTCGACAGCGTTGGTGTCGCCGGTCCAATAGCCGGTCGATAGATTGCAGCCGGAGACTGCCGTGCCGCTGCCCCCGGTCAAGGCCGACGAGGGGGTGGGCAGGGTGTAAAACGCGGCCGGGTTTGCGGGAATAGCAGCCCCTGGAAAGACATGCGTATGCTGATCGTAGGTGTAGATCCAGAAGAGCTTGTTCCTGATCAGTGGCCCGCCGACGGTGAAGCCGTAGATTTTGCGAATGTCCTCCGGCTTGATGTGTTGCGAAACATACAAATTGGTCGAGGAATTCAGGAACGATTCTTTGGCGTAGTTGTTAAATGCATTCCAATTGCTTTCGCGATCCCAGAAATAGGCCTGTCCGTGAATCTGGTTAGTACCGCCCTTGGTGACGGAAGTGATGACGCCGCCGGCGGCGCGGCCGTACTCGGCGGAGTAGACGCCAGTATTCACGGCGAACTCGCGGACGGCGCTTCCCGAGGTAGAGTAGGCTTCACGGGTGCGTCCACGTTCCTCGGAATAAAAGTCATCGTTGTCGTCGGCGCCGTCGATCTCAACGTTATTGAGAACCGTGCTGATGCCGCGAATGCTCACGAGTCCAAAACCGCTGGTGTCAGAAACGACGCCGGGCGTGGTCAGGGCCAAGGCCGACCAACGGCGGTTATTTATGGGAACATTTTGCAGTGCCGCTGTGTTGAGAGTGTCGGTGAAGTCGGGCGATTCGAGGTTCATGACCGGCGCCTGCTCTGTGACGACGACTTGAGTCGAAGCTGAAGCGACGGCGAGACGCGGCTCGAGGGTTGTGACCTGTCCGACGACGACGAGGACGCTGTCGGCGCGGTATTTCGCGAAGTTCGGGGAACCAATTGTGACTGTGTACTTTCCAGGCTCGAGGAGAGGCGCCTTGAAGAAACCGCTGCTGTCGGCTGCGATGTCCACGGCGAATCCGGTGGCGACATTCTGGATATGAACGGCGGCTCCAGGCACGGCGGCATCAGAGGAGTCCAGGACTGAGCCTGAGATCGAACCTTGAGTGCTGGACTGCGCGTTCAGTGTGATGGAGCTAACGCACGCAGCGAGGATGAGAAGCGCCAGGCATCGAACACCAAGGCGAAGTCTATTGAATGTCATATAACTGCCCTCCAAAAGTAGTCGTTTGCGTTTGACCCGATTACGCGTGAATAAAGGCGTCGTCGCCAGCGCCACGAATGGGCGAATTGGTCAACGCGCAGGAACCGGGGAAATGTTGATACTCGCGAAAATCTTGTGAAACCTATGAACAGCAAATCGAGTATTTTCGATCCAAAAAATCAAACCCAGAATAAAGGAGCTAGCGGTGAGCTTACAAACTTTCAATGAATCCCCGGTGAAAAAGTCCATCGAATTTGTGCGATCAAGATGCTGTGGGCTGAGTGCAAAACGTGCCCAAAAAATACAGCGGACAGTCGGATGGAAATCATGTGGCCGATCAGCCGGCTTTAATTGTTAACCGTCATGCCCTCACGCGAAAGAGACTCAAGTCGGGCAGCACACAGGGTGCGGATAAGAAAAAGATCGGCTGGCTGCAGCGAGGAGGCGTCTCAGAATTTGCGATGCGCCGCTGTGCCGCAGTCAACGCGTGGATGGAAACTTATGGAAATTCAGCCGTGCCCCAAACACGGGCTAAAATCCCCTCAATGGAATGGCGTTTGAGGGTACTGCAATCTCTCAGGAGAAGTCATTGTAGGACAGAGGCAAGCATTTTTCCAAGGGGGGATTGCGCAAAAAACCATCGGAATCCCAGAAAAGCGCGGCCTCGGCGGGCAATCTGTGGAAAATGAGGTCAAATCGGAGACGAGCTTCCGTGAAGGTCGACGATGGAGCAGGTGAACCGGGCCCCAGCCGAAAAGAACAAACGGGACACGTTCAGGCGATGCGCCTTCAACTTGCTCCGCATTCATGACGGAATCGATGCGTTGGTTGGTGGTCTCAGTGGCCGCTGCCAGGACCCCAACGAACGCGCAGACCGGTGCGAAGCGTGAATGGAAGGCTGGGATAGCCGATGGGTGCAATGTGCTGGTTGTTGGTGAGATTTTCTGCTTGAGCAAAAACATCGAGCCAGGTGAACCACTGGTAGCTGCCTCCGAGGTCGAGTTTGGCGTAACCGTAGTCGAGATTGCGATTGGGCAGAAGAAGGCTGCTGCCGCCGGAAGAATCCTCGCCTTCGAGGTAGGTTGAGTCGTCACTGCGGCTGGCGAACGCAGCGGTGAAGATTCCGGTAATTCGTTTATTGGAGTAGGTGGCTGTGAAGTATCCAGTGTGCGGCGCGCGACGGAAGGGACGAGCACCCTCAAGCGGGGCGTAGGGTCCAATCTCGATGCCGTCAGGAATGTTCTGCCAGGTGGGAATCGGACCGAGCAATGCCTGGTCGTCGTTGGTAAACGAGCGCTGCACGACGGCATCGAGATAGGTATAGCCGCCCCGGAGAAAAAGGCTGGAACCGATTCCGGATTCCACGGAGGTTTCGATTCCCTGGGCGCGGAAGGCCTCGGAGTTGATGGTCAGCTCATAGGCAAAGTTGGCCTGAAGGACTTGTTCCAGTGCTTGCTGCTGCGCCGGCGTGAGATTGGGCAAAAGCTCGGGTATCAGATCCAGACCAACGTATTCGATTTCCTTGCCGAACTCGTTGTGGAAGTAGCTGGTCTTGAAAATGATGTGCTGGCTGAGGAACGACTGCTCAACTCCGCCCTCATATGAGCGCATGGTGGGCGCGGCAAGGGGGCTGATGTGGAGCGATTGGATGGTCGCCTGAGCGCCGTTGTTGGCCAGGAAGTTGTAGAGCGAGTCGTCCTGATCGGTGAGCTTGGGCTCGCGGACGGCTTCGCCAAAATTAAAGAGAACACGCGTGCCCGCAAAGGCGCCGCTACGCGGGCGAAGAATGTAGTAATTCAGGCCGGCACGCGGCGAGGTCCGCTGCCCGAACAGAGAGTAGTGCTGGATGCTGCCGCCCAGCGTGTAGAAGAAGCGACCTCGGAAATCGCCATGCACCGCGAGTGGGATGAAGTAGTTGATGCGTTCCACGGGCGTGTAGTACGTGCTTCCCGGTTCGGCGCCGCGCTCGTCCTCATATTGAAAGCCGGCGAGGCCGGCAAGGTGGGGAGTGATGGTGATGTCGCCTTGATAACCGGCCTGGTCGCGATTGGAGACGTACTGGACATGAAATGTTGAGCAATCAAGCACCGCCTGTCCGTTGGCGACGTATCCGTTGGCGCCGGTAATGTTGACGATGCTGCCAAGGTAAGCGGGGCCGAAGCAGTAATTGTTATAAGCCTGGAAGATTCCCGGGGTGGTCCAGCGAGCGTCCTGCTCGCGTTTTCGGGTGAGGCCGTAGCGGACGACATTGTGCAGGCTTGCAGTGGTCTGGTTGTCGAGGGCGGCGCTGAGAAAGATGTCCTGATTCTTCTCGGTCGCGTCGTCAGCGATGTGAAAAAAGTCCCATGTGCTGGGGACGCCGGTGCCTTCGACGGCGTAGTGCAGCGTGCCCCGAAACTGCGTGGATCCGTTTGGTTGCCAGCCGAGGTTGGCTGCCGATGTGGCTACGTGGTACTCATCCAGGGGCAGATTGTTGGCGGTTTGCAGCCAACTGAAGGCGCCGAGGTAGTCGAGCTGCTTGTGGGCGCCTGCAAGTTCCAGTTCCTCGCGCGAAGTGAAGAGGTTACCTGCACTCCCCTGAAAAAGCAGGGAAGGAAAACTGGTGGTGCCGTGTGGAGTGGTGAGACTGACGACACTCGAGTCAGCGCCTGCACCGTAGAGACTGGCATCGGGGCCGCGATAGACCTCGGCACTCTCGATGGCGGTAGTGGAGAGTGTGCCGAAATCGAATTGATTTCCCAGGTCGCCGATATCGACGCCGTCGAGGAGCATTTTATTGTCGTCGGAGCTTCCGCCGCGGACGAAGAGGGAAGTCGCCGCACCGTTTTGGCCGGACTGTACGGTGGAGGCGCCCGGCATGAGGCGAAAAACACTGACCAGATCGTTGCGAAGGGCGAGATCGAGCGGGCCGAGCACGGTGGTAGCAGCACTGGTCTGCGGCTGCGGAGTAGGCGTGCCGGTGTCAGTGACGATGATCGATTCGCGCACCCAAGCCGGCTCAAGCACGACGTCGCGCTCGATGGAGTTGAATTGGCTGGCGTAAAAGTCTGGGGTTTGCAACTGCCGGAAAGATTTTGCAGAGACGACCAGGAAGAAGCGGCCAGAAGAACCAGTTGTGATCTGAAAGCTGCCATCGGCTGCGGAGACAGCCGAGGCGACGACTTGACCATTGCTCACGAGAGAGATTGCTGCGCCCGGGACATGAGCGCCGGTGGCGTCTGTGATGACGCCACGAATGGAGGCAGCAGAACAGACAGCAGCGCAGAAAACGAGCAATACGGCGGCGAGAGCGCGAGACGAAACTCGATACATGTCTCGGTGCATGGCGCGACCGGGACTTCGGTGCAGGCGATTGGAATTCGGCATGAGAGCTCCTTCGTTCCCCTCGGAACGTGAAAGCGGTTGGGTGCCGCGAATCCACCGATTCGTGTTCTTTGGAGTTTGCTGCAAGGTCGCTGCTGCTTCCACCCCAACGACGAAGACCCTTCGTTAGGGACCCCGACTTCATTGGGGTCGCGGCGACTTGGCAGTGACTACTCCGCAGAACACTTTCTGTGGCTTCGCGGTACGCCGAGGACCGGTCTCCTGACTTGCGCTGGCTTCAGCCGCCTTCCCAAAGCCGAACCAATATGGATTCGACTGCAGTGGCTCAAAGTGAATTCCGCTGGGTCGCGGAAGCACCGGGCTGAAACCCTGTCTGTGCCAATGCCTCAATATTCGACGGCAAAGAAAACAGGTGCGCTCACAGTTGCGGGGCAGTGGCGGAGTTTCACCGCCTTCCCGAGCATCCTGGCGATCGCGATGATGTGTGGCGCTACGGCAAGTGGCCCGCAGCAGTGATGTCATGGAAACGACTTCCATGACATGAACTTTATAACCGCTCCGGCGAGAGAAGTCAAAAACGCCCTTCGAATTGAGAGTGAAGAAGGCGGGATAAAGATGCAAAAGCGGAACCGCAGGAAGGATGGTGACCCCGGGCTGATTCGAACAGCCGACAAGCAGTTTAGGAAACTGCTGCTCTATCCATCTGAGCTACGGGGCCACTTTGTTTGTCGATCGAGCTGCAATTTGATTTTACGGGATTCTCGGAGGAGCAGTTTGGAAACTGCTGGACGAGATTCGATCCGGCCCTAAGCGGGCCGGGGCCATTTGAGCTACGGGGCCACGTTGTTTGTCGATCGAGCTGCAATTTGATTTTACGGGATTCCCGGAGGAGCAGTTTGGAAACTGCTGGACGAGACTCGATCCGGCCCTAAGCGGGCCGGGGGCCATCTGAGCTACGGGGCCGCGTTATTTGTCGAGCGAGCTGCAATTTGATTTTACGGGATTCTCGGAGCAGCAGTTTGGAAACTGCTGGACGAGATTCGATCCGGCCTCCGCGGGCATATTTTCCTGGATAAATAACTTCTCATCCCAACTTCCAACTTCAGGACCTTTGAATGCTCGAATGCGACCAGCAGAAGCGAAAAGACGCGTGGCTGTATCGGGATCGCATATCGATTCGAATGACTCCTGATACGGCTTGGCGCCTGGATGCTGTTGAAAGATCGGTCTTCGAGACGAACTTGCCGCTCATCAACGATCCAAAAATATTGGCCCGTTGGACGGGAGAGCCGAATGTACTTTCCCGCGCGAATCCGGTTCGTAGAAATCCGTAGAAATGGGAGATCAATAATCTTTATTCGGCGCCGATAGAATTCTCGGCTTCATCGTGCATCGGTCCGTCGCCGTCAGTTCCAGATGGGGTTGAGGAAAGATGCAAGTGAGGCGTGCCGAGGGGAAGGCGCCCAACCATTTGGGCTCTGTGGAGAAGAAGCGCATGCAGGATGATCAGGACGTAGTTCGTGAATTCTTGGTTGAAAGCCACGAGAATCTCTCGCGCCTGGATCAGGATCTGATTGAGTTGGAGCTGCACCCGAAAGATAGTTGCCGTTTAGCCAGTATTTTCCGCACGATCCACACCATCAAGGGCACTTGCGGCTTCTTCGCATTCTCGACTCTGGAAAAGATCACTCATCAGGCTGAGACTTTGCTCAGCCAACTGCGCGATGGCAAGAGAGAACTCAACCCCGCGCTGGTGTCTCTGATTCTGGAAACCGTGGACGCGACGCGCAAGGTGCTGGCCTCGATTGAGGCGAGCGGAAAAGAAGGCCCGGACCTTTATGAAGACTTGACCGAGCGCCTGCGGGTGGAGGCGCAATGCCTCGACGGAACCGAGAACCAAATGGGTCCTCGTGGGTTGCCGGACGCGGTCCAACGAGTTCAAAAAGTAGTTGGTCCACCGGATCATCCGACCGGAGCAAAAGTCGAGGATGACAGCACAAGATCGTCCGCCATCGTGGATGCGAACATCCGGGTGGGAGTCGTGCACCTGGACAAGCTGATGGATCTGGTGGGCGAGCTGGTCTTGACGCGCAACCAGATTCTGCAGTTCAACGCAGAGCGGGAGGACCCGGCCCTCAATGCGACTTCGCAGCGGCTGAACCTGATTACCACGGAGTTGCAGGAAGGCGTGATGAAAACGCGCATGCAACCCATCGGCATGGTCTGGAACAAACTGCCGCGCGTGGTACGCGACATGGCCGTGTCGCTTGGCAAGCAGATCCGCCTGGAGATGGATGGAGCCGACACGGAACTGGACCGGACGATCATCGAAGCGATTAAAGATCCGCTGGTGCACCTGGTCCGCAATTCGTGCGACCACGGCATCGAGACACCCGAAGTCAGAGCGAGTGCCGGAAAAACGCCTCAGGGAAGACTGACACTTCGCGCTTACCACGAAGGCGGACAGGTCAACATCGAAATCGGCGATGACGGGACCGGGATTGACGTGGTTCAGGTGAAGCAAAAGGCCATTGAGAAAGGCCTTCTGCGCCCCGAGCAGGCGGAGAAGCTGAGCGACCGAGAGGCGCTGAACCTGATCTTCCAGCCAGGCTTCTCGACGGCGCAAACCGTGACCAAGGTATCCGGACGCGGCGTCGGCATGGACGTCGTCAAGTCCAACATCGAGAAGATTGGCGGCGTGGTCGACATCATCAACCGGCCCGGCGAGGGGTCCACGGTCAAGCTGAAGATTCCGCTCACGCTGGCCATTATTCCGGGCCTGGTGATTTCGAGCGGAGGCGAGCGGTTCGTCATTCCCCAGGTCAGTCTGCTGGAGTTGATTCGACTGGAGGGAGATTCCTCCGACAAGCACATCGAACAGGTCCACGGAACACCGGTTTATCGACGCCGCGGAAGCCTGTTGCCCATTGCCTATCTGAACCGTGTGTTGGGGCTTGATTCGGCGGAGCGGGGCGAGGCCGTCAGCATTGTGGTATTGCAGGCCGAAGATCGCCAGTTCGGGCTGGTGGTCGACGGCATCAACGATACACAGGAGATCGTGGTCAAGCCGCTCGGCAAGCAATTGAAGGGTCTTACAGAATATGCGGGCGCGACGATCATGGGCGACGGGCGCGTGGCCCTGATCCTTGATGTGCTTGGCATTGGCCAGCGTTCCGGAGTGCTGGCGGAAAGCCGGGAGACGACGCGCACTGCGGCGGGAAAGAGTGCGCATGCGGGCGTTGAGCAGCAGCGTCTGCTGCTGTTCAGCGCCGGATCCTTCGAGCGCCTCGCCGTGCCTCTATCGCTTGTCGCCAGGCTGGAGGAGTTTCCCTTGAGCTCCATCGAATCCGCCGGTGGATGCCAGGTGGTGCAGTACCGCAACCGCATTCTCCCGCTTGTGCCTTTGCGCGAGGTTCTGGAAACCGCAGCGATCGACCATGAGCTCACCGCCGATCCGGTGCAAGTGATCGTCTTCAACGACGGCGACCGCAGCGTGGGCATGGTGGTCGATCAGATTCTCGACGTCGTGGAAGAAACGGTCATGACGCGGCAAAAATCGACGCGCAAAGGCCTGTTGGGATCGGCGGTGATCAGCAAGCGCGTCACGGATCTTCTGGATCTCAACGAGGTGATTCACGCCGCCAGCGAAAGCTGGTTCCAGGGCGCGGGCGGGTCCGGGGTTGGCAAGACGGTCCTTGTCGCGGAGGGTTCGCCGTTCTCGCGTGGCTTGCTCTCGAGCGGATTGGAGATGGCAGGCTACCGGGTCAGGGAAGCTGCGAACCTCGATGAGGCCATTCGCGCAATGGAGCAGCAACCCACGGACGTCGTTGTCGCGGGGATCGACTTGCCGCCAACGGGCGGGTCCACACTCGCCGCCGCCATGCACGCACGGCCTGAGTGGGAGCGGATTCCGCTGTTGGGTTTGGCCGACGCAGCCAGCCAACTTGAGTCACCTGCGGTCCGGACGGCTGGATTTGAAGACTGCCAGGCGAAGTTCGATGGCAACGCAATCCTCCAATCGGTGGCCAGGATGGCTTCCGCCCAGTCTTCCCAGAAAGCCGAGCCGATTCTGGCCCGAGAGGAGAAGTAAGCGATGGCAAGCGAACCCGCGATTCCGAAGCCGGAAATGGCCCGAACCAACGGACAACTTTCCACGTTCTTTGTGGCGGACCTGTTTTTCGGTGTGGATGTTCTCCGCGTGCAGGAGGTGTTGCGCTTCCAGCAGATGACCCACGTACCTCGGGCTCCGGAAGTGATCGAGGGATTGATCAACCTGCGCGGGCAAATTGTCACCGCCATCGACTTGCGGCGACGGCTCGGATTGCCGCCTCGCACTGGAGACCAGGTGCCGACCAACATGGTCATCCGGACCGACGACGGCGCGGTGAGTTTGCTGGTAGACGAGATTGGAGACGTGCTGGACGTGGATGCCGCCACCTACGAACGGCCGCCGGAGAATCTCGATCCCGCCGCGCGCGAGATTATTCACGGCGTTTACAAGCTCAAGGACCGGCTGCTGCTGGTTCTCGATACGGAACGGACCGTGGACATCGCGGTTTCGAGAGCTCAAGTGTGCTCATGACGAGCTAGGCAGCGCAGCGAGCGGCGTTTGAATGGACGGCATTCCGCAAGGATGCAAGAGGGGTTCGGAGTGGCTTTCACGTTCTTTTTTCGCGACCAACACGTGCTGGAAAAGGCTGTGGAACACTGCCTCCCCGTGATCGCAGGCCGAAACCACCCGCGCATCTGGGATGCCGGCGCGGCCATGGGGCAGGAACCCTACACGCTGTCCATTTTGTTTGCCGAGCGCATGGGCCACTTCGCCTTCAACAATCTCCGCGTCGATGCCACTGACGTGGAGGACACGGGTTCCTTCGCTCAGGCGATCGAGGCTGGCCTTTACCCCGAGGACGAGTTATCCCGTCTGCCTGAGGGCATCCTGGGAAAGTACTTCGAGGCCAGCGAAAAGCCAGGGAAGTTTCGCGTGATCGACAAAATCCGTCAGCGCGTCGTCTTTCAATGCCACGATCTTCTCTCTTTGAAGGAAATCGGCCACGACTACTCGCTGGTCGTCTGCAAAAACGTGCTTCTCCACTTTCGTCCGCCGGAAAGAGTGGAGGTCATGCGGATGTTTCACCGAGCGCTCGCACAAGGCGGCTTCCTGGTTACGGAGCAGACGCAGGAGATGCCGCTGGAACTCGGGCCGCTGTTTGAACGGGTGATCCCCGACGGACAACTATTCCGCAAGGCGGAGGTTGCCGCATGCGCGTCGTGATTTTAGAGAATAGCGGCCGAATCTATACGTCCCAGGTTTACCTTGTGCTCGGCGACGCGAGTCAATTGGCGGACGTGAACACCCTGGTGGATGTAGGCGCCGACCCGGCCATCCTGCGAAGCATCGAAAGGGCGCCGACGGGCGTGGGCAAATGGTCCGTAGACCAAGTCGTGTTGACGCACAGCCATTCCGATCACTGCGCGCTGTTGCCCGAAGTTCACGCGGCATTTCACCCCAGGGTGCTGGCGTTCTCGCCGAGTCTTGCCGGCATCGATGCCACGGTTCGGGATGGGGACACGCTCCGCATGGGCGATCAACTGTTCGAAGTAATCCACACCCCCGGCCACAGCAGCGATTCGATCTGCCTCTACAACGAGGCTGAAGGAGTGCTGTTCGCCGGCGACACGCCCCTGTTGATCTCGTCGTCGACAGGAAGTTACGAGGCCGGATTCAAGGCGGCACTGGAGAAGCTGTGCGCGCGCGATGTGCGGCGGATCTACTTTGGGCACGGTCCTCCACTCACCGAGCGATGCAATGAGAGGCTGCGCGAATCGCAACGAATCGCCGCCTCATGTGCGCCAGCAAACGAAGGGCGCGGAACGATGAATTATCCACTGCCGGTGGCGGCGAAATAACGAAGCAGAAACGCAAAGGAGCAAGGACCATGGAAAGACAATCAAGTTTCAGCCGGGGAGATCGTCCCGGCCGCAGTTCGTCCGCCGGCGTGGCAGTGTTGGAGCGTCCGGAGCGGGAACGACCCACAACCAAGAATGGTCATGGCGCGAAGGGAGGCGTCGTCGAACAGGAACTGTTCAACGACTATGCCGGACAGGTTGCCGCGATTCGCAAATCGCAGGCGGTCATCGCATTCGACATGGATGGTACAGTTCTCGATGCCAACGACAACTTCCTCAAAGCGCTGGGTTACAGGCTCGAGGAGATCCAGGGCCAGCACCATAGCATGTTTGTCGAGCCGGCCTACAAGCAGAGCAGCGAATATCGCGAGTTCTGGGCAGCCTTGAATCGCGGCGAATACCAGGCGGCCGAATACAAGCGCATCGGCAAAGGCGGCAAGGAGGTCTGGATTCAGGCTTCTTATAACCCGATTCTGGATCCCAACGGAAAACCCTTCAAGGTGGTCAAGTTTGCGACTGACATGACCGTGCAAAAGCTGCAAAACGCAGACTATGTGGGCCAGATCGCAGCCATCGGCAAATCACAAGCGGTCATTGAGTTCAGCATGGACGGCGCGGTGCTTACCGCCAACGACAACTTCCTGAAGGCCCTGGGCTACACGCTCGACGAGATCAAGGGCCGGCATCACAGCATGTTTGTAGACGAGGCTTACAGGCAGAGCTTCGAGTACAAAGAGTTCTGGGCGGCGCTGAATCGCGGCGAATACCAGGCGGCCGAATACAAGCGCATCGGCAAAGGCGGCAAGGAGGTCTGGATTCAGGCTTCTTATAACCCGATCATGGATCTCAATGGCAAGCCCTTCAAGGTCGTCAAATACGCTACCGACATTACACCGCGGAAGCAGGCTCTGAACGCGATGCTGGCCGACGCCGCCCTTCTTTCAAAGGCCGCCGTCGAAGGCAAGCTGGCCACACGCGCCGATGCCAGTAAGCACCAGGGCGACTATCGCAAAGTGGTCGAAGGCGTCAACGCCACGCTGGACGCGGTCATTGGCCCGTTGAATGTGTCGGCGGAGTATGTGGACCGGATTTCGAAAGGCGACATTCCGCCCCGCATCACCGACAACTACAACGGCGACTTCAACGAGATCAAGAACAACCTGAATACCTGCATCGACGCCGTGAACGCTCTAGTCGCCGACGCCGGTGTGTTGTCGAAGGCCGCCGTGGAAGGCAAGCTGGCCACACGCGCCGACGCTAGCAAGCACCAGGGCGACTTCAGAAAAGTGGTGGAAGGCGTCAATGCCACGCTGGATGCGGTTATTGGCCCGCTGAATGTTTCGGCGGAGTATGTGGACCGGATTTCGAAAGGCGACATTCCGCCGCGGATTACGGACAACTACAACGGCGACTTCAACGAGATCAAGAACAACCTCAATGCCTGCATCGACGGCCTTGGCGGACTTGTCGAGGCCAATAATGTACTGCAACGCGGCGCGGTCAACGACTGGTCCCTGAAAGTTGAAGGCGCGCTCCAGGGGATATTCTCCGAGGTTGGCAAGGCAACGAACAATGTGCGGGAACGTGTGCTGCACACCATCGCGGTGATTCAGAAGATTGGATTGGGCGACTTTCAGGAGGAACTGGCAGGACTCCAAAAGTCGGGGAAGCGCTCGGAAAACGATCAGGTGATTCCATCCTTCCTGCAGACTATGAATGCGATCAACGCTCTGGTCGCGGACACCGGCATTCTGACCAAAGCCGCAATCGAAGGCAAGCTGGCCACACGCGCCGATGCAAGCAAGCACCAGGGCGACTATCGCAAGGTCGTCGAGGGAGTCAACGCCACTCTCGATGCGGTCATTGGCCCACTAAATGTTTCGGCGGAGTATGTGGACCGGATCTCGAAAGGCGACATTCCGCCGAGGATCACCGACAACTACAACGGCGACTTCAACGAAATCAAGAACAACCTGAACACCTGCATCGACGCCGTGAACGCGCTGGTCGCCGACGCCGGCGTGTTGTCGAAAGCCGCCGTGGAAGGCAAGCTGGCCACACGCGCCGACGCTAGCAAGCACCAGGGCGACTTCAGAAAAGTGGTGGAAGGCGTCAATGCCACGCTGGACGCGGTCATTGGCCCACTGAACGTGTCGGCGGAGTATGTCGACCGGATTTCGAAGGGCGATATTCCGCCCCGGATTACGGACAACTACAACGGCGACTTCAACGAGATCAAGAACAACCTGAACAACTGCATCGACAACATCAAGGCTCTGGTCTCGGAGACCGGAGGCCTGATCAAGGCTTCGGCGGACGGTCAACTCAGCACGCGCGCCGATGCCAGCAAACACCAGGGCGAATACCACCGGATCGTCGAGGGAGTGAACCAAATGCTCGACGAAATCCTGCTGCCCATCGGCGAAGGAAACCGCGTGCTCACGCTCATTCGCGGCGGCAACCTTCGCGAGCGGGTGGAAATCGATTGCAAGGGCGATCACGCCAAAATGAAGGAGTCCATCAACGGTGTACATGCGTGGCTTGCCGAATTGATTGCTTACATCACCAAAGTTGCGAATGGCGATATGTCGGCAAGCATGGCCAAAGCCTCCGATATGGACCAGATTCACGAATGGCTGGTCCTGCTCAAGACCAATATCGGCAGGGTGATTGACGATACCGAGCAACTTGCGAAGGCCGCGGCCGAAGGCAAGCTTGGAACGCGCGCTGACGCCAGTAAGCACAAGGGCGATTACCGCAAGATCGTCGATGGTCTGAACAAGACCATTGAAATGGTGGTCGAGCCGTTGAAGGTCACCGCGCAGAACGCAACGGTGCTGGCATCCTCGTCGGAGGAACTGACGGCTGTCAGCCAGCAGATGGCGGGCAACGCGGAAGAGACTGCCACACAGGCCAATGTGGTTTCCGCGGCCAGCGAAGAAGTCTCCAGGAACGTGTCCTCGGTTGCTTCAGCCGCCGAGGAGATGCAGGCCTCGATCCGCGAGATATCCAAGAACGCGAATGAATCGGCACGGGTGGCGAAGAATGCCGTCAACGTGGCGCACTCGACAAATGAGACCGTGAAGAAGCTGGGCGAGTCCAGCCAGGAGATTGGCAACGTGATCAAGGTGATTACCTCGATCGCGCAACAGACCAATCTGCTGGCGCTGAACGCTACCATCGAAGCCGCGCGCGCCGGTGAGGCGGGCAAGGGTTTCGCGGTGGTAGCCAACGAGGTGAAAGAGCTTGCCAAACAGACCGCCAAGGCCACCGAAGACATCGGCCAGAAGATCGAGGCGATCCAGGGCGACACCAAGGGCGCGGTGACGGCGATCGAGGAGATCAGCGCGATTATCAACCAGATTAACGACATCTCGAACAGCATCGCCTCGGCTGTTGAGGAACAGACAGCGACAACCAACGAGATCGGCCACAGCGTAACCGAAGCGGCCACGGGGGTAGGCGACATCGCCAAGAACATTGGCAGCGTGGCCCTGGCGGCAAAAAACACGACGCAGGGCGCCAACGACACACAAAAGGCTTCGCAGGAGCTAAGCCATATGGCTGCCGAGCTGCAGAAAGTTGTCTCGAGGTTCACGTTCTGAGCGAATCGGCGATCGCGGACGCGGCGTGAGAAATTTAAATCGTCTTTCACGCCGCATCCCATCGCTCAACAGATAGCTGCAGGTGACTGAATGACAAAAGCGTTGATCGTGGACGACTCAAGGGCCATCCGAATGCTCCTCAGCAAGACCCTGAGCCAACTCGGGTATGAGGTTCAGGAGGCTGCCAACGGCAGAGAGGCTCTGGAAATTATCGAAGCCGGAGACAGCGGGGTAAAGCTGGTTCTGGCGGATTGGAACATGCCGGAGATGAACGGCCTGGACCTGCTGAGGAGATTGCGCCAGAATCCCGCGCTTACATCTTTGGCAGTGGTCATGGTGACGACCGAAACTGAAATCGAGCAAATCGCGGAAGCCATGGAGGCCGGCGCCAACGAGTATGTCATGAAGCCGTTCACTCGAGACATTCTCGTAGAGAAGCTCGAACTTGCGGGAATCCATCCTTGAGGAGAGGGCCATGCCGGCGGTGAACAAGCGGATTCTACAGCCCGGAGAACGGATTCGTGTATTGGTGGTCGATGATTCAGTCGTTATCCGCCGCCTGGTGACGCATGCTCTCGAAGAGGATCCGGAGATCGCGGTGGTGGGAACGGCGGCGAACGGCTCGATTGCGCTGCAGCGGATACCGCAGTACAACCCGGACGTTCTGACGCTGGACATCGAGATGCCGGAGATGGATGGCCTGGAGACGTTGCGGCATCTTCGGCGCGACTATCCTCAACTGCGGGTCATCATGTTCAGCACGCTCACCGAGCGCGGAGCGGCGATCACTCTTGAAGCATTGACCCTTGGCGCCAGCGACTATGTGACCAAGGCATCCAATGAAGGGTCGCTCGATCGCTCCATGGCACGTTTGCGCGAAGAGCTGGTCCCGAAGATTAAGCAGTTCTTTATTCTGCCGGCGCGAGTTGGCGCGGCGGCGAGGCTTGAGCCCGCGCAGGTTCGGGTCGCGGCGCCGATCTGGCGCAACACGCTGACCCTGCAGAGCCTGAAAATACGGCCCAGAGTCGTGGTTATTGGAGTCTCGACTGGAGGGCCGACTGCTCTGGGCGCAATCTTGCCGCATCTGCCGGCCGAATTTCCCCTTCCGATTCTGCTGGTGCAACACATGCCGCCTCTGTTCACGCGGTTTCTTGCCGAGCGCCTTTGCACCTCGTGCCGGCTGCGGGTCAAGGAAGCGAGCCAGGGCGATCGGGTCGCTGCCGGCACGATATTGATTGCGCCGGGTGACTTTCATATGAAGGTGGCCGTCAAGGACGGCGAGAACCATGTTTTCCTGGATCAGTCGCCGCCACAGAACTCATGCCGGCCGTCGGTGGATGCGCTCTTTTCATCGATCGGCGAGGTTTATGGCGGAGCGGCCATTGCCGTTGTTTTGACTGGCATGGGCCAGGATGGGTTGCGTGGCGCGGAGATCCTGAAGACTCGCGGCGCGAGCATCCTTGCACAGGACGAGGCCTCAAGCGTGGTCTGGGGAATGCCCGGCGCTGTAGTGAATGCCGGACTTGCCGACTGTGTTCTGCCGCTCGACCAGGTGGTGCCGGAAATATTGCGCAGAGTGGACCGAGCATAAGGGAGCCGATGGATGTCTTGCCAAGCTACAACCGCGGTGATCAATCCAAAGAACTACAAGTTCCTGTTGGAGCACGTCTACTCCCACGCGGGCATTGTGCTTGAGGGCGATAAGCACTACCTGTTCGAATGCCGTCTGGCACCCATCGTCAGGCAACTCGGCTTGGAGTCCATCGACGATTTGTGCTCGCTCATTCAGTCTTCTGGCCGGCCGGAAGTTGGCCACCAGGTAGTGGAAGCAATGACGACGAACGAAACTTACTTCTTTCGCGATCCATCGCACTACGACGCCATCCGGACTGTTCTATTGCCTCGGTTGACCAAGGAACGTCGAGATACAAAGAAACTGCGGTTCTGGTCGGCTGCATCGTCGACCGGGCAGGAAGCCTATAGCCTGGCCATGCTGCTAATCGAGGAGGGTCTGAGCCACTGGAATATTCAGATTCTCGGCACCGATTTCTCCTCGCAGGCTCTGGAGCGCGCGCGATCCGGAAAGTATCAGCAGATCGAGGTGAACAGAGGTCTGCCCGCAGCCGTCCTGATCAAACATTTTCGGCGCACCGGCACGGTCTGGCAGTTGGATGATCAGGTGTGCCGCATGGTCAGTTTCGAAACCATCGATCTGCGCAACAGCATGCGCGCACTCGGGCCTTTCGATCTCGTGTTCTGCCGCAATGTCATGATCTATTTCGATGCGGAGACGAAGATGAAAATCCTGAAAGAGCTTCATGGCACCTTGTTTCGAGGCGGATGGTTGCTGCTCGGTGGCATTGAGACAGCATTCGGCATCGAGGAGTATTTCGAGAGATTGACGGTGGGAAATGCAACTGTGTATGCCGCACGTTGAGAGGACACTCATGCCAACCGAATCGAACATTGAAATACAGATGGGCGAGCTGGCACAGATTGTGGAATATGTGTTCCGGACCATGGTGTGCCTGGAAGTGAGCGAATCCACGGAGCCCTGGAACCCTGGCGCGGACCGATTGACAGCGACGATCCATTTGGCGGGCGACTGGAAAGGCGCGTTGGCGCTGGAATGTGGCCGTAAGCAGGCTTGCGCGTTCGCCGCTCGTTTTCTTTCCATGAATCCGCCCGAGGTCGTCGATGACGTGGTGCGGGATGTGCTTGGCGAATTGTCGAACATGATCGGGGGCAATCTAAAGTGCGTTCTGGCGGGAGGCCTCAAGTTGTCGATGCCTTCTGTTGTCGACGGCCCGGACCACAGCCTGCGTGTTTGCCGGGCGGGGATCAGGGAGCGGCTCGTCTTTGAGTGTCTTGAGGGTGCCTTTTCTGTCGCAGTGCTAAGAGAAGAGAGGCAGGCAGCCAGACTTCACTAGCCCCACGCCCCGTCAACTTCTCAAGAGCATCCCGCATGGCCTGACAAGTCATCTAAGCCAAGGGAATAGAACCGCAAACGAGTTGATGCGGCTCTCTTCAATTCTTGCCCCAGCTGTGCGCATCCGACCGTGCGGAGAGACCACTGGCCGCGCGCGGACGGCAAACGGGATTCCAAAAGCAACCGCCCTACCGTATCGATTTTTCTTGAAAGTCGACTATGCCAAGATCGCCCTTGTCTTCTTACCGGCTTCAGCTTCATGGTGCGTTCAACTTCGATGATGCCGCGCGGGTTGCCCGCTACCTCAAAAATCTTGGTATATCGCACGTCTACTGCTCGCCCTATTTGCGCGCGGCGTCAGGAAGCATGCATGGCTACGACGTGGTGGACCCACAGGTGGTCAACGAGGAGTTGGGCGGGGAGGAAGGGCACTCGCGATTCTCGAGTGCGCTCGAAGCGCTCGATTTGGGCCAGGTGCTCGACATTGTTCCGAACCACATGGCCGTAGGCCGAGAGAACAAGTACTGGTGGGATGTGCTGGAGAATGGGCCGTCGAGCCGATTCGCCGCCTGGTTTGATATCGATTGGAACTCTGCGGAGGTGAAGCTGCAGAACAAGGTACTGATTCCCGTGCTGGGCGATCAGTATGGGCGGGCCCTGAGCGCGGGCGAGATCAGAATTAGCTACGACGGCCGATCATTCCAGTTGCGGTACTTCGACAATTACTTTCCACTGGCGCCACGCTCGCTCGCGATTCCGCTGAGAATGGCGGCCAAATATGTGAACGCTCCGATTCTCGGTTTTATCGCAGATAGCCTTGCGCGGCTTCCCGCGCCGGACTCAACCGAAGAGGAAGTACTCACCGCGCGCCATCGCGACAAGACCATTCTTTACGAGCTCCTGGAGCGAGCGACAAGTGAACAGGCGGGAGTGGCGGCGGCGATATCTCGCGCCGTGGATGAGCTGAACGCCAACGGCGACGCACTCGATTCGCTCCTGAATCTACAGAATTATCGATTGGCTTATTGGCGAACGGCCGACCAGGAGCTTGGATATCGGCGCTTCTTCGACGTCAACACGCTGATTGGTGTACGTGTGGAGAGGCCGCGGGTTTTCGCAGCAACCCACTTTCGAATTATGGAGTGGCTAAAGAAAGGCGTCCTGGATGGAGTGCGAGTCGATCATCCCGACGGATTAAGGGATCCAGAACTGTATTTTGAGCGGCTGCGGGCGGGCTCGCCGCAGGCTTGGATCGTGGCGGAGAAGATTCTTGAACCGCAAGAGTCGTTACGACCGAGCTGGCCGATTGATGGCACCACGGGATATGACTTTATAAATGCGTGCAATGGCCTGCTGGTTTACGGCTCAGGGCTGAACGAGCTGACGGAGGTTTACACGAACTTTACAGGGGAGCCGGCTCAATTCGAATCGATGGTTCATGCCAAGAAGCTGAATGTGGAGCACGAGGCCTTAGGCAGCGACGTAAACCGGCTGGCACAGTTGTTTGTCGAGATATGCGAGAACAATCGCGATCGCCGCGATTACACGCGGGCCGAGATACGGCGAGCCATCCGCGAAGTGGCCGCGAGCTTCGCGGTTTATAGAACCTATGTATTACCCGGACGCGACGAGATTACCGAGGAAGATGTAAACCAGATCTCAAATGCAATCGCTTTCGCGAAGACTCAAAGGTCCGATCTTTCTCCCGATCTTTTCGACTTTATTTGCGAGGTGCTTGCATTGCGCGCGCGGGGCACCGTGGAAACCGAATTTCTGCTTCGCTTTCAGCAATTCACGTCGGCAGTGATGGCGAAGGGCCTCGAGGATACGGCATTCTATTGCTACAACCGCATGATCGGATTGAACGAAGTGGGCGGCGCGCCGGAGGGTAACGGAACCACTCTTGATGAGTTCCATGCGTACTGCGCCCGGATGCAAGCCACACATCCGAAAACGATGAACACTCTTACAACCCATGACACCAAGAGATCGGAAGATGTACGCGCGCGATTGGCGGTGCTGACCGAGATCCCTGGACAGTGGCGCCTGGCGCTGCATCGCTGGTCGCGCAGGAACCGGCAGTTCAAGACGAATAGGATGCCGGATCGCAACACGGAATACTTTCTCTATCAAACGCTAATCGGGGCGTGGCCGATTTGCATCGATCGCATAAAGGCATATATGGAGAAGGCAACGCGGGAAGCCAAGGAGCAAACCAGCTGGACGCAACCTAATAAAGAGTTCGAGGACGCGCTCAAACTCTTTATTGAGAGGATTCTTGCTTCAGCGGACTTTATTTCGGACCTCGAAGCGTTCGTGGCCAAGGTGCTGTTGCCTGGACGAGTGAACAGCCTTGCGCAAACCCTCATTAAATGCACGGCGCCAGGAGTTCCGGACACATACCAAGGAAGCGAACTGTGGGATTTGCGGCTCGTCGATCCAGACAATCGCACACCGGTCGATTATGAATTAAGACAGGCAATGCTTGCCGAACTCGAAGCGGGCATGAGCACTGAAGAGATTATGGGGCGAATGAATAGCGGGATGCCGAAGCTGTGGATTCTGTATAAAGCGCTGCATCTACGGCGCCAAAAGCCACAATGGTTCAGCGCGGAAGCCGCATACAATCCGCTTACGGTAGAAGGGCCGAAGGGGGAACATCTTATTGCGTTTTCGCGTGGAGATTCAGTTGCGGTCGTTGCTCCGCGATGGAATGTCAAACTCGGTAGCGGGTTTGGCTCCACGACTGTTGAGCTGCCGCAGGGAAACTGGAGCAACGTTTTCACCGGCGAGACGGTGAATGCGGGGAAGACGCGAGCGCAGCAGTTGTTTCGGAGATTCCCAGCAGCATTGCTGGTGCGGGACGGAGGAGCGGATGCATCGATTTAAGGTTTGGGCGCCATCTGCTCGGGTTGTATCGGTCGAAGCTGGCGGCGTCTCCTATGCCATGCAAGGGCCGGATGACCGCGGTTGGTGGACTCGCGAAGTTGAAAGTGCGGGGCCCGGGACGGACTACGGCTACTTGCTCGACGACGATCCAAAGTGCTATCCCGATCCGAGCTCTGAATGGCAGCCGAACGGTGTGCACGGTCTATCGCGTATCTACGATCAGACGGCGTTTAGATGGACCGACACGCATTTCGAGGCGCCTCCGCTGGCCAGCGCGATTATCTATGAATTGCACATCGGAACCTTCACGCCGGAGGGTACGTTCGACGCCGCGGCCGGCAAGCTCGATTACCTGGCCGGCCTGGGCGTGACGCACGTGGAGCTGATGCCGGTGGCCGCCTTTGACGGGCAGCATGGGTGGGGTTATGACGGTGTGGCGCTGTTTGCGGTTCATGAGCCTTATGGAGGACCTGACGGCCTGAAGCGATTTGTGAATGCGGCACATGAAGCCGGACTCGCCGTGCTGCTCGACGTGGTGTACAACCACTTTGGACCGAGCGGAAATTACACAGGAAAATTCGGACCCTATATTGTTTCGTCGCACCATACGCCGTGGGGCGGCGCGGTGAATCTTGAAGACGCGGGGTCGGCGGAAGTGCGGCAATTCTTCTGCGACAACGCACTGATGTGGCTGCGCGACTTTCACATCGATGGACTGCGCATTGACGCGGTGCACGCGTTCGTCGATCGCTCCGCCATTCACTTTCTGGAGCAGCTTGCAGCTGAGGTTGAGATTCTGGAGGCTGCTCTCGCGCGGAGGCTCGTGCTGATCGCCGAGAGCGATCTGAACGATCCTCGCATTGTGACGCCGCGCGAAGCGGGCGGTCTGGGTATCGATGCTCAATGGAGCGACGACTTTCATCATGCTCTTTTCGCTGTCTTGAATGAGAACGAACGGCAAGGCTATTATGCGGACTTTGGCACGCTGGAGCAGCTGGCCAAAGCATTGGAACGAACCTTCGTGTACGACGGCATCTACTCCCGTTACCGACGCCGCATTCACGGACGCCCCACCCATGGGCTATCGCAACAACGCTTTCTTGGTTACATCCAGACGCATGATCAAGTTGGAAACCGCGCCGTGGGCGACAGGATTAGTCATATGGCGGGCCTGGAGCGCGCGAAGATCGCGGCGGCTCTGTACCTGCTCAGCCCTTTCGTGCCCATGCTCTTTCAAGGCGAAGAGTGGGCGGCGTCAACTCCGTTTCTGTACTTTGCCGACCACAACGACCGCGAATTGGCGCGCGCAGTTTCAGAGGGACGAAAGAAGGAGTTCGCGGCATTTGGATGGGATCCGGCTTCGATTCCCGATCCTGAAATTCCGTCAACCTTTGACGCTTCAAAGCTGCGCTGGGATGAGATGAGTGAGGGGGACCACGCCGAGATGCTTGCCTGGTACAAGAAGCTGATCCGGTTTCGCCGTGCGACGGCGTGCCTTAACGACGGAACCGCCGGCCACGTGCGCGTAGCGTTCGATGAGGAGGCAAAGTGGTTGAGGATGGTGCGCGGAGACGTGACGGTCATTTGCAACTTCGGTGATCAGGAACGAGTCTTCGCCGTCATAGATGCCAGCCGCGTTGTGATTCGCTCGCAGAGCGCGATTCAAATGAATGAATGCACGCTGGCTATGCCGCCTGTATCCGTCGCCGTGGTGAGTGAATGCCCTCTCTAGAAATGCCTGATTTGCTGGCTTGCAGTTGTGACTTCATCAGGAACCTGGGTGCGCTCTCCGGTGTGTTCGACGTGGCTCTCGAGTGAACGGCTCACGAGATCTCGCGAGCCGAGGCCGACCGCGAGAGCAAGGGTGAGAACGATACCGCCGAAGAGTATGCCAAACGCCAACTCAACGATGCTCTCGCCTACCTGCAGATGGTCGAGCACCATGGCCGCGGTTAAGACAAGAACCAGCCACTTAACGCCGAGAGAAAGAATTCTTGCGTATTGCAACTGTGCGTTCACAGCGCTGATCAGGACGGAACGGGCAAGGAATCTGGCAATCAAGATTCCTGCTACAAGCAGAAGTGCGGCGCCGATGGCGTGAGTGAGATAGGGCAACAGGGAGATCGCAGGCGTCGCGCCCGAAGCATACGACGTATCGAAGGCCGAAACACCGATGACGAGTCCGATGAGGATGGAGAGCCAGAATGCGGCACCGGCGACGATTTCTGTCGGTGACGCGGCCGGGGCCCAGTCGGCACCGCTCTTTTTTGCGATGCGAAGGTCGAACTTTGCCCAGGTGAGGCATCGCCGCAAAATCCAGGAGATGAGGATGCCAGCCGCAGCGAACAGCAATAGCGCCACAAAGAACGCCAGAATCCCGGGCAGCAGAGCGATAAGCAGAGTGAGCACCCGGTACAGAGATTGATGCAGAGCTTCAGACATATGGCGCGAGATTGAGACATTTTCGTTGTAGGCTTGAGCCACGGTGTTTCCAGTTGCTTGTAGCATCGAAAGTTCAACCAAGTTCTCCATTGAATTTCCTCCTCGCCAACACGCCTGGTTAACGCTAGCTTTGGCGCGAAGAGCGACTACGAGTTGAACCGATCAGGCCAGCGCCAGCGCGCGACCAGATAGGGTTTGTCAGCTTCAAAAGCTGAGGCAACCGCCTCGACGTGCCGCTCGGGCGAAGTTCCCGATGCTACGACATTGAAATGCCCGGCGACCCACGCCAGATAGAGCGGGATCAATGCTCCCAAAAGGTGGCCACGGTTAATGGTGCGGAGCCGGTACGCGATGAGAAAGTCATAGACGATCCGCGCCCAGAGACTGTCGGGCATGCGAAACGTGGCGGGTTCAAGTGCGGAGCAACGCCTGAGCAACAGCAATGAATTCGGCGGCAAGACAAGCGACCATATTTCCTGCAGATTCGCGTTGGCCAGTTGAAATGCCGCGACCATGCGCGCAACATCCGCGGTTGCGTCGTTCAAGCCGGCGTCCACCATCGGCCTTCGGACCAGAGGCGGCTTGCGAGGCCGCTGCCAGAGAGCCGCTTTTGATTCGATATCGGCAAAGAGCGAACCAGTGATTAAGGCAAGGATTGAGTTGATGTCCGGATCGGAGGGTTGAGGCATGGCACGCGAGCCCACGTCCACCTCATCGGAAACGAACCCTGCGGCAACCGCTTCATTGACCGGCCAAAGGAGAGCGTCAGGCTGGTTGGCCGCGGAAATGGGCTCAGCCACGCCGGCAAGCCGCTCCGCCATCCTGGAAGACATACCCAGATCAATGGACAACGGAAATCGAACACGCGAAGCAAAGACCGCGCGCGTAAGCGGGTACAAGATGGCTGAATTGATGAGACCGGCGTGCGAGGGGAGCGAATAGTGCGGGACAGCCAGGTCGATGGAAGTTTTTAATACTGCATCGGCAAGGCTGCGGAGTGCCGGTGGGCTGAGCGAATCGGATTCGGGGCCGAGAATCAGAAGTGCCTTTGCTCCGTGTTCGCGACCGGATTGCGCAGCATTCACGAAGTCGACCGGCTTAAGAGACCATGCCGCATTCGATTGAGGCGTCGTGACGATGCGTAGGCCCGACGTGAAATCGGCAGGCAGTTCGTTTTGAGTTGCTATGACCAGGCCGCCGGGAGAAAATGCGGACTGAAGATTCGCAAGGACTCCCTTGAAATGGTCGGGCGCCATCGGTGTGACGAACACGAGCAGCTCGGCCGCCGTGTTGTCTGCGACCTGGGTGCTGCCGGGGATTGGATTCGCAGTTGTCATTGTCCTCTAAGGAAGGATCTTCAGGGAATAAAGGTCGCTTCTCACTAAGGAGATTCCGCTGCCTCACCCCATAAAGCGAGAATGCTGGTAAGTGGAATCCAGACCCAGGACGGACGGTTATCGAGTTCGTAAAGCAATTCGTACAGCGCTTTTTCAAGGAGGTAGGCGCTGAGAAGAATCTGAGCCTCCTTCGGAAGTGGCAATAATTGCGGTTTCACCTCCATCGCCTCGCGGTAGGACCTAAGGAAGTGAGCGGTCGCCGCAGCCTGCCAAACCTGCGCCCATTCGGTAAGGACTGCGCGGTCAATCGCGCGATCCGCGCCGGTCTCACTCGCACAACAACGGTCGACCGAAGAAAACGCGGCGTAGGCAAACGAGCGCATCATGCCAACAACGTCTTTGAGTGGCGATTGTTTCCGTTTCCGTTCCTCAATGGGCCGAGCCGGCTCACCTTCAAAATCGATAAGAACGAAATCGCCATTTTGATTCTCTTCCGCGGTGGAATCGCTGCCCGAAGGCGCGGTACGGAGAGTCTGACCCAAATGATAATCACCGTGTATGCGAATGCGCTGGCCGGCCGACGCAACAGATTGAATGGAACGTGCCCGCTGAATGAGCTCGGTTCGGCGCGATAGAAGCAAGGCTGCTTGATCGCATGTCGCGTCATCCAATTTGGGAAGAGTAAATTTAAGGGCCTCAAATGCCGACTTGATTTGTGACTCGATACGAGCTGCGTCGTGGGCGAGGTCAGCGCTTGTGAGGGGCTCGGGAATGAAAGCGGCAACAGTCGAGCTGCCAGACAGCGCCAAATGAAGCTCGGCAGTGCGCGTGCCCAGTTGAGCTGCCGCGTTAAGCGTTGAACGAATCGGGTCCAGCGTTTCGGGAAACTGTTCATCCTCGCCGAGCCAATTCGATGCAGCTGAATGTGCAGGAGCCGAGCGTTCGGCCACGGTGGGGAGCCAAGTGGCAAGTTCTTCAAGAAACCACCGCCAACCATCGCCCTGGTTCGGAACCAATCCCTGAAGGATGGCGACCGTTGTTTTCGCAGCCTTGCCAGAAGCGACCGAGATCTCGCCAAGGAAGGGTGGAATTCTGCTGAAGTGCGCAATCTCTGTCAGAAAGCGGCCGACCTCAACATCTGGGTTTTCTTCGGGCTGTAATCGCCTGTAGATTTTAAGAAATAGTTGTTTGCCGAAGATGATGGAAGTGTTGGACTGCTCCGCAGAGATGACATGCGAGGGAAGGCGCTGGGCTGCGAGCACGGGCGGAAATGCGCTGGAAGCTCGCGCATCAAGGCGGCGTCCCCCATCGTCGAACGAATCGCCCGCAGACGGGGATTCGCGAGGCTGAAATCTTGATGTTTCGGTTGACTGGGCAGCCGGAGTTTCGGTTCGCGGGGGCGCGGCCGTGTCACCGGGCTGGGCGCTGAGAGGAGCCGGTGTGACCCCGGCACCAGCCGCGACAACCTGCGCTTCTTCCATTATTGACGGCACCTGATTGAGCCCTACGTCGTCCGTCTCCGCCAGCTTTTTAATCTCGTGAAGCGGCAGGGCCGCGTCGCTCGCAATCAGGCTCAAGAGCTCATGGTGAAACTCTTCGCTTTCGGCAGCATCATGCAGAATTGCCGGGCCTGAGGCGGTGGTTAGCCTGGCAATGATGCTCTCGGGCTGATGGGCGGCTACTTCGTCGAGCGAGGCGCCTGTGCTTACGGCGAGAGGAATCTGGTAGACATCCGGCGGGGCGTCATCATAGGTCACGTCAAAGAAAAAGAGCGCGGTTGGAATCGTCGCCGAGTCGGGCGAGTCATTTGGCGCACTATCAGCGGCCGCTGCACCCGAGGCCATTTCCACCCAGTTACGAACACGCACCGATTCGATCTTGTGTGTCTTGGCGCCAAACCATCTTTTGCGCGGCAACCAGTCAAGCAGAGCCGGCTCCAGAATTGCGGACCCGCCCCCGTCAAGAAACTGCGCCCACCCGCCAGCGAAAATCGGCTGGACCGCGGCCTCATCCTCCAGCGCCAGCTCGCGCGCATGAACTTCAGAGTCCGAAGGCGACTCCTCGACCGCCGCAGCCGGTTGCAGTTCAAGCCAGAGGAATGAATATGGGGCCAGAGCGAGTGTGTAAGGCTCGTGCGTGACCGGCGGAAAGCGAACATAGCCCAGCATCTCCACTGGTTCACAGCCCGCATAGTTTGCGAGATCGAGCGAAACCGGCTGCGCAAATCGGCTCAAATTGGCGACACAGAGAACCGTTTCACGGAATCCGTCGCCCTGATCCAATTCTCGAAGGTAAGCGAGAATCTTGCGGTTCGAAGGATTGAGGAAGGTTAGCGTTCCGCGGCCGAATACCTGGAACAGTCTTCGCAGCGCAATCATATTGCGCGTCCAGTGCAGAAGGCTCGACTGATCGCTTAGCTGCGCTTCGACGTTAACGACCTGATAGCCATAAATTGGGTCCATCACCACGGGCAGATAAAGCCGCGCGGGGTCGCATTTTGAGAAGCCCGCATTTCGATCGGACGTCCATTGCATTGGAGTGCGAACACCATTGCGGTCGCCCAGGTAGATGTTGTCGCCCATTCCAATTTCGTCGCCGTAGTAGAGAATGGGTGTTCCAGGAAAACTGAGGAGCAGCGAATTCAAGAGCTCGATGCGGCGACGATTGTTGTCGACGAGCGGAGCCAGCCTGCGCCGGATGCCGACATTGATGCGCATGCGCGGATCGGCCGAATAGGCGAAATACATATAGTCGCGCTCGTCAGCAGTGACCATCTCAAGCGTCAGCTCATCGTGGTTGCGCAGGAACAGCCCCCATTGACAGTTGTCGGGGATGGGCGGCGTCTGCGCCATAATGTCGGTGATGGGGAGCCGGTCTTCCTGGCGAAGCGCCATGTAGATGCGCGGCATGAGCGGGAAGTGGAACGCCATGTGGCACTCGTCGCCATCGCCGAAATAAGGACGCACATCAGCAGGCCATTGATTGGCTTCGGCGAGAATCAGGCGGTTGGCGTAGTCGGCATCAATCGCCGCGCGCAGGGTTTTTACGACGGCATGGGTTTCAGGCAAGTTTTCGCATGAGGAGCCGTCCCGCTCGCAAAGGTATGGGATTGCGTCAATGCGAAGCGCGTCGACGCCCATATCCAGCCAAAAACGCATGGCCTTCAGCACTTCCTCCATCACCAGGGGGCTGTCGTAGTTGAGGTCCGGCTGGTGCGAAAAGAATCGATGCCAGTAGTACGCCTTTGCTGCCTCGTCCCATGTCCAGTTCGACTTTTCCGTGTCTGTAAAGATGATGCGCGCGTCCTTGTACTTGTCGTCTCTGTCTGACCAAACGTACATGTCGCGCTCGGCCGAACCAACTGGAGCGAGGCGCGCAGCTTTAAACCAGGGATGTTGGTCGCTGGTGTGATTGACCACCAATTCGATCATCACTTGCAGGCCGAGACGATGAGCGGCATCAAGGAATGCCTTAAAGTCACCGAGCGTTCCGTACGACGGGTTGACATCGATGTAATTCGAGATGTCGTATCCATCGTCGCGCAGCGGGGAAGGGAAGAACGGCAGAAGCCAGATGCAGGTGATCCCCAAATCCTTCAAATAGTCAAGGCGCGAAAGCAATCCCGGGAAATCGCCGATGCCGTCGTTATTCGAATCCGCAAAGGCTCGAACATGGATCTCATAGATAATTGCGTCCTTGTACCAAAGAGGATCTGTTGTGCTTGCAATCTTCTTCACGCTTTCACTCTCCGAGGAACCTCGATGGCTGCGACGCTACTGGATTCGGCTGACGCGAAAGATATGGGCCGGCTGGACCCCTGGCCGCAGGGCGACATAATTGCGCTCGCGCCAGGTGTACTGGACGCCGTTAAGCAGATCTTCAACCAGGAAGCTTTTATTCGGGGAACAGCCGATCTGGTCGAGATCGAGATTGGTCCAGCCGGTTTGTTCGTTGAATGAATCAAGATTGACGATCACCAGAATCGTGTTATCGAAGCCCGGCGTTGACTTTGAATAGCAAATCAACTGCGGGATTATCGACAGAGTGGAAATGCAGTGAGGCATTCGATTGCAGAGCGCGGTTTGCGTGACGGATTTGGTTAAGACTTGTGATGAGCGGCACAAGCGAGCCGGGCGCGTTCCGGCTGCGCTGACGGATTTCATATTTCTCGCTGTCGAGATATTCCTCTGACTCGGCCCTTTCGGCAGGTGGGCGGGCCGGAGCGTTTTCTGCCAGCTCGTATGCCGGGCCGTAGATGCCATAACTCGAACTCAGAGTTGCCGCGAGGATCAAGCGGTGCATAAACGCAGATCGGCCGCCTTCCTGGAGCGTCTTATGCAAGATGTCCGGGGTGTTCGGCCAAAAGCTGGGTTGAAAAAACTCACTCACTGGCGGCCGTGTGAGCTCTTCCATATAGCTTTGCAACTCGACTTTGGAATTACGCCACGTGAAGTATGTGTACGATTGCGTGAAACCACGCTTGGCCAAGGCGTACATCACGTGTGGCCGCGTGAATGCCTCGGCGAGGAAGATGGTGTCGGGATAGTGTTCCTGCAAGGTGTTCAGGCACCACTCCCAGAAGGGCAGCGCTTTGGTATGCGGATTGTCGACGCGAAACACGCGGACGCCACGGTGGATCCAGAATTCGAATACGGAATAGAGCTCGTTCCAGAGGCCGCGCCAATCGGGCGACTCAAAATTCAGCGGATAAATGTCCTGATATTTCTTCGGTGGATTCTCAGCAAACTGGATCGATCCGTCCGGACGGATGGAGAACCAATCGGGATGCTCGGTAACCCAGGGATGATCAGGCGAGCATTGGAACGCAATGTCCAGAGCAATCTCAACGCCATGTGATTTGGCGGAAGACACAAGGCTTTCAAAATCTGCAAACGTTCCCAATTGCGGATGAATCGATTTGTGGCCGCCGCGATCGCCGGCGGCTTGCGCGCCCAATGGTGCGTTGGTTACGGCCTCGCGGTCCCCAATTGCCCACGGGCTTCCCGGCGCATTTGGCGGAGCATGAGTGGCGTTGTTTGGTCCCTTGCGGAACGATCTTCCGATGGGATGGATCGGCGGCAGATATAGAATGTCGAAACCCATGGCCGCAATCTCGGGCAACTGGCTTTCAACATCGCGAAATGTCCCGTGCTGTCCGGGAATTGGAGACGCAGATCGAGGAAAGAGCTCATACCAGGACGAAAAACGTGCGCGCTGACGATTGACCCGGACCGGGAATTCTGATTCGTACCGTGTGGCGTTTGCGAGATCGGGATAATTCACCATCAACTGCATAAGTGTTTCATCGCACGGATCGTCGTAGAAGGCTCGATTCTCAGCCGCGAGCTTTTCGAGATGCCGCGCAATATCGCGCAAGCGCTTCGCATCGTTTCCGCGGGCCCTCGGTGCGGCTTTCTCGATCAACTCCGCCCCGGAGCGAAGCGCGAGGGCAACATCCTGCGCCGTTGACTCGGACCCAGCATTGAGTCCGGCATCCGATTTTGGCGCGGATTGAGGGGGCGCAGGTGTATTTTGCGCGGCAATCCGTTTTTTCAGTTCACTGGCCCAGGTGGCGAAGTGATCGATCCATGCAAGGAGGGTGAATGTCCAGCAACCGGGCTTGTCGACCCGGAACGACCCACTCCAGAGATCGTTACCGGTCGCCCGCATTGGCACGAACGACCAGCGACGATCATCGGAATGTCGAAAGAGGACGCGGGCAGCTACTTCGTCTTTGCCATCGGCAAAGATCGCGGCTGTGACAGCAACTTCATCACCTACAACCCGGCAGATCGGGTGGCGACCTGCATCAATTTGTGGGTCGACGTCCTCGATGACAGCTCGCCTTCGACCATTGCGGGGAAACAATGGCATGAGGAACCTCAACAGAAATCACCGCCGCCACGGATTGGACGCAGGGACGTTTGAGTTGGCCACACACCGAACGCCAAGCCCGCCAATGGAGCAGCAGTATCTGTGCTGTAAAGATGCGCGAAAACGGGTGGGGGTTATCTTCGGGACCGGCTCGGGATCACACTTAAATACTTCATCTTTCGAGGCTTCGCCCAAAACGATCCACCGGCCGAATTGGGCAATCTACGACTTGTGCCGGCGCCACGAATGACGTCACAGTTTGGACTCCGCAATGTTCAGTCAACTAATAATGCTGATACGGTTTCCGTGCGGGGGCGGTTGGCCTTCGGATGAACCGAAATCTCCAGAGGTGTAGGCGAGACTTTCTGAATCACTCGTTAGGTGAGGGAGCGGAGCTTAGCGAGGAGATCGGAAGGATGAACAGGTTTAGCGAGAACTTCGAACTCGTGCCCTTGAAGCTTGGCAGTTGCCAGCATATCTGCCGTTGCTGCCTGTCCTGAGAAGAGCAGGACCTTGCAGGCGGGATAGTCTTTGCGGAATTGAACGCCAAGATCGATTCCGGACATTCCAGGCATGACCACGTCCGAGATGAGGAGGTCGGGCGCCGGGCCGCTGGCCGCGGCTTCCAAGGCCCGGTAAGGGTCTTCAAACGCGCTGGCGGCAAAACCCGACTGGGTCAGGATCATCCCTAACGTTTGCGCGATCAATCTTTCGTCGTCGACGACGAAAACGACTCCCCGGTTGGTTGGCATTTTATTGCGGGCTCCTTGGCCTCGGTTTCACAAACGTTCTTACGCGCGGTGACTTTTGAAAACCGCGAGACGCGTAAGCATGGGTTTTGCCTCAACTGCTGAAAGCTCGATGGCTAATTGCGATCCAGGGGGCGGAGAACCTTTGACAACTTAAGTCCTTTACAAACGTGGGCGTTCTCGGCAACCTGCAATTCTTGTTCGGCGCCGGCCAGTGCGACCGTTGAAAAACATTCGCCACAGATCGACTCGATAGTCCCATCGACATTTCGCTTGTGGGGGAAGATGCGGCGGCGGACCCCGGCGACCCTTCTCACGATTGTTCTACGCCTCCGAATTTGATGGTCATTCTTCATTGATCTTGCAGCGGTAACCTGCACGCCGTCTCCGCCTACCGGCGGATGGCGCAGTTGCAACGAAACGGGGGTTCTTACGGGGGAATAAGCCCAGGCATTCGATAAATGCGTGCATCTTCAATGCCTTGTTCCTTTTGATGCAAGGTCACTCCTTCCCGGTTGTTCGTGGCCCCACCTCGAGACCAGGCTTTGCTGGGTACGGGGATCGAGGGCTTGGGAGAGCTGACACGTTGTGCTTCCTTTGCAAGCCAATCGGCGTCAAGCAACCCCTGATGTTTGGTTTGCATCAATTTCTCATCCCCAGAAGTGTGTCGACATCTCGATACCCAATGGTCGATAGGAGTCATACCTTTGGAAATCTCCGTGAAGCAGCCCAACCTCGGGAAAGCCGGACAAGAGTTTCTACCGGTCGCAAACATGCCACAAGGCGAACTGCCGGTCTCCAACGGGCAACACGCAGAACCCGAGCATCTGGCGACCATCCTTCAGAGCCTTCAGACGATGAAGAATGGCGATTTCAGTGTGCGCCTGCCCGTTTCCTGGACCGGCCTGGCGGGAAAGATCGCCGACAATTTCAACGAGATTGTCATCGCCAACGAACAAATGGCATTCGAGTTGAAGCGGGTTGGGCAGGCCGTGGGAAAAGAAGGGAAGACCCGGGAGCGCATTCGAGTGGAACAGCGCCGGGGCGCTTGGGACGACATGGAGGTTTCAGTCAACACGCTGGTCGAGGACCTGCTACGTCCTACCGCGGAGGTTACGCGCGCAATCGCGGCCGTTGCCCAGGGCAATCTTACGCAGACCGTCCGGCTTGACGTGGACGGCCGGCCGCTGGAAGGCGAGTTTCTGCGCTCCGCCAGAATCGTCAACACGATGATTCAACAGTTGGGGGTCTTTCACAGCCGAGGTAACGCGCGTAGCCCGCGAAGTTGGCACCGACGGAAAACTCGGTGGCCAGGCGCTGGTGCCTGGCGTGGCCGGCACGTGGAAAGACTTGACCGACTCAGTGAACTCCATGGCCAGCAACCTGACCGGCCAGGTGAGAAACATCGCTGAAGTTGCAACGGCCGTGGCCAGCGGCGATCTTTCGCGCAAGATCACTGTGGACGTGCGCGGAGAAATTCTGCAGCTGAAAGAAGCCATCAACACAATGGTCGATCAGCTGCGCTCCTTCGCATCGGAAGTGACGCGTGTAGCCCGCGAAGTGGGAACGGACGGAAAACTGGGTGGCCAGGCCGTGGTGCCAGGTGTGGCGGGAACCTGGAAGGACCTCACCGACTCAGTGAACGCAATGGCGGGCAACCTTACAGCCCAGGTGAGAAACATCGCGGAAGTGACAACGGCTGTGGCGCGCGGCGACCTTTCCAGAAAAATCACGGTAGACGTGAAGGGTGAAATTCTGGAATTGAAAGACACCATTAACACGATGGTGGACCAGCTCAATGCGTTCGCCGGCGAGGTGACACGCGTGGCTCGCGAAGTGGGCACCGAGGGCAAGCTCGGTGGCCAGGCCAATGTTCCCGGCGTGGCTGGCACCTGGAAAGATCTGACGGACAACGTGAACTTCATGGCCGGCAACCTGACCGGCCAGGTGCGAAACATCGCCGAAGTCGCAACGGCGATCGCGAACGGGGATCTTTCGCGCAAGATCACGGTCGACGTGCGCGGCGAGATTCTTCAACTCAAAGAAACGCTCAACACAATGGTGGACCAGTTGAACCGGTTCGCCGGCGAAGTGACGCGCGTGGCCCGCGAGGTGGGTACCGAGGGCCGGCTCGGTGGCCAGGCCAATGTGCCGGGTGTTGCCGGAACGTGGAAGGACCTTACCGACTCCGTCAATTCAATGGCCGGGAACCTCACCGCCCAGGTGAGAAACATTGCTGAAGTGACGACGGCCGTTGCTCGCGGCGACTTGTCGCGCAAGATCACGGTGGACGTGAAGGGCGAGATTCTGGAGCTGAAGAACACGATTAATACGATGGTGGATCAGTTGAACGGGTTCGCCGGCGAAGTAACACGCGTGGCGGGCGAGGTGGGAACCGACGGAAAACTCGGCGTTCAGGCAGTTGTTCCGGGCGTCGCGGGCACGTGGAAGGACTTGACCGACAACGTCAACTTCATGGCCAGCAACCTGACAGGCCAGGTGAGAAACATCGCGGAAGTTGCCACTGCGGTGGCCCGCGGCGATCTTTCGCGCAAGATCACGGTGGACGTGAAGGGCGAAATCCTGGAGCTGAAAGACACCATTAACACCATGGTGGATCAGCTTAATGCATTCGCCGGCGAAGTTACGCGTGTTGCTCGCGAAGTTGGAACCGACGGAAAACTAGGCGGGCAGGCGCAGGTCTCCGGCGTGGCCGGAACCTGGAAGGATCTCACGGACTCGGTGAATTCCATGGCCAGCAACCTCACCGGCCAGGTGAGAAACATCGCCGAAGTTTCAACGGCAATTGCAACCGGCGACTTGTCGAAAAAAATCACGGTGAATGTAAGCGGCGAGATTTTGCTGCTCAAAGAAACCATCAACACGATGGTGGACCAGCTCAATCGGTTCGCCGGTGAAGTGACGCGCGTGGCGCGCGAAGTGGGCACCGAAGGCCGGCTCGGCGGCCAGGCCAACGTGCCGGGTGTGGCTGGAACCTGGAAGGATCTTACCGACTCGGTCAACTCCATGGCCGGTAACCTCACTGCACAGGTGCGAAATATTGCCGAGGTGACCACGGCCGTCGCGCGCGGCGATTTGTCGCGCAAAATCACGGTGGACGTGAAGGGCGAAATTCTGGAGCTGAAGAACACCATCAATACGATGGTGGACCAGTTGAACGCGTTCGCCGGCGAAGTGACGCGCGTGGCCCGCGAAGTGGGCACTGACGGCAAACTCGGCGGACAAGCCCAGGTGCCGGGCGTTGCGGGAACCTGGAAGGATTTGACCGACTCAGTCAACTTCATGGCCGGCAACCTGACAGCGCAGGTGAGAAACATTGCCGAGGTCGCGACGGCTATCGCCAACGGCGATCTCTCGCGCAAGATCACGGTCGATGTCCACGGCGAAATTCTGCAACTCAAAGAAACGCTCAACACCATGGTCGAGCAGCTTCGTTCGTTTGCTGCCGAAGTGACGCGCGTGGCGCGCGAAGTCGGCTCTGAAGGACGTCTGGGCGGCCAGGCCAACGTGCCCGGAGTCGCCGGCACATGGAAGGACCTTACCGACTCAGTGAACGCGATGGCCGGCAACTTGACGGCGCAGGTGAGAAACATTGCCGAAGTGACGACCGCCGTTGCCCGCGGCGATTTGTCGCGCAAGATCACCGTCGACGTGAAGGGCGAAATTCTCGAGCTGAAAGACACCATCAACACCATGGTGGATCAGCTCAATGCTTTCGCCGCAGAAGTAACCCGCGTGGCCCGCGAAGTGGGAACGGACGGAAAACTTGGTGGCCAGGCAGTGGTGCCGGGCGTCGCCGGGACTTGGAAGGATCTGACGGACAATGTCAACGTCATGGCTGCGAACCTTACAGAGCAGGTCCGTGGCATCGTGAAGGTTGTGACCGCTGTGGCCAACGGCGCGCTGACGCAAAAACTCACCGTGAACGCAAAGGGCGAAGTTGCAGCGTTGGCCGAGACGATCAATAACATGACCGACACGCTGGCGACCTTTCGCCGACCAGGTGACAACCGTTGCCCGAGAAGTTGGCGTGGAAGGCAGGTTAGGCGGACAGGCTAATGTGCCAGGCGCCGCTGGAACCTGGAAAGATCTAACCGGCAACGTGAATCTGCTCGCCGATAACCTCACCAACCAGGTCCGCGCAATCGCCGAAGTTGCCACGGCCGTCACCAAGGGCGATCTCACTCGCTCCATTCAGGTGGAGGCGCGCGGCGAAGTTGCCGAATTGAAAGACAACCTCAACACCATGATCGACAATTTGCGCCTCACCACCGATCGAAACACGGAGCAAGACTGGCTCAAGACCAATCTTGCTCGATTCACCGGCATGTTGCAGGGGCAGCGCGACCTGGTGACCGTGGGCAGAATGTTGCTCTCCGAGTTGGCTCCATTGGTGAACGCCCAGCAGGGCGTCATCTATCGAATGGGTGGCGAGCCGGTATCGGGCGAAGGGACGCTGGTGTTGCTTTCGACTTACGCGGACACTCCCGAAGGCTACATCGCGGAAGTCAGGATCGGCGAGGGCCTGGTAGGCCAATGCGCTTCAGAAAAACGCAGGATGCTCATCACGGAGTTCCCGAAGCGGACTGCGCCCATTCGTTCCGGCTTGTTCAAGGCAACACCGAAGAATGTGATTGTGCTTCCGGTGCTCTTTGAGGACCGCATTAAAGCAGTAATCGAGCTGGCGAGCCTGAGCGGATTTACCGCATCGCACCTTGCGTTCCTCGAGCAGCTCACCGCCAGCATCGGCATCGTGCTCAACTCCATTGAGGCGACGATGCAGACAGAAGGGCTGTTGAAGCAGTCGCAGCAGCTGGCCACGGAGTTGCAGACGCAGCAGAAAGAATTGCAACAGACGAATGAGCAGCTGGCGCAAAAGGCGCAGCAGCTCGCGGAACAGAATTATGAGGTGGAACGCAAAAACCAGGAGATCGAGCAAGCGCGGCGCGCGCTGGAAGAAAAGGCGAGAGAACTGGCGCTGACGTCGAAGTACAAGTCGGAATTCCTGGCCAACATGTCGCACGAGTTGCGCACGCCCCTTAATAGCATTCTCGTGCTCGGCCAACAGCTTGCCGACAATCCCGACGGCAGCCTCTCGGGCAAGCAGGTTGAATTTGCGCGCACCATCCACGGCGCCGGTACCGACCTGCTTAACCTGATCAGCGACATTCTCGATCTCTCCAAGATCGAATCGGGAACGGTTTCGGTTGAAGCTGAGGAAGTCTTTTTCGGAGCATTACTGGATGCCGTCTCCCGGCCGTTCAGGCATGAAGCAGAGAATCGCAAGCTCCACTTTGAAGTATCGGTCGATCCGCAAATGGGGAAGAGCCTAGTTACCGACTCGAAGCGCCTGCAACAAGTGCTCAAGAACCTGCTTTCGAATGCGTTTAAATTCACTGAACACGGCACCGTGCACCTGGCCGTGTCTCGCGCAGTGGCCGGCTGGAGCCAGGGGCACCCCATTCTCAGTGGCGCGGGTTCAGTGATTGCATTCGAAGTGAGCGACACCGGCATCGGAATTCCGCCGGAAAAGCAGCGCATTATTTTCGAGGCTTTCCAGCAGGCCGACGCGGGCACGAGCCGGAAATTTGGCGGCACAGGGCTGGGGTTGGCCATCAGCCGCGAATTGGCCAGCCTGCTGGGCGGCGAGATTCAGCTCACAAGCGCGCCCGGACAAGGGAGCACTTTCAGACTCTTTCTGCCGCAAACCTACGTGGGCCCAGCGGCTCCAAACCCTCCAAAGAACGAAAAGAACTCTTCGGCGCCTATGCCGGTCTTCCTCACCACGGTTACGGCTGTTGAACAGGAATCGCGGATTGAGGATGATCGCAACGATATAGCCGAGGGCGACGCCGCGCTTTTAATCATTGAAGACGATCCTCACTATGCGCGCATTGTCTGCGACCTGGCTCGAGACAAGGGATTCAAAACACTCGTCGCCTCCACTGGAGGCGAGGCCCTGACGTTGGCGCACGAGTTCCATCCTGCGGCCATTTCGCTCGATGTTTTCCTGCCGGACATGCTGGGCTGGACTGTCTTGAATCGTCTAAAACTGGATTCCACGACCCGGCACATTCCGGTGCAGATGCTCACGCTCGATGAAGACCGCCATCATGGCCTGTCGCGCGGAGCATTTGCCTTTGTCACCAAGCCGTCGACAACAGAAGATCTGGATTCAGCGCTGACGCGAATTCGCGAGTTCTCCAAGCCGCACCGCAAACGGCTTTTGGTGGTTGAGGACAATCCAGCGGAGCAATTCAGTGTCAGGGAACTGCTCTGGCACGAAGACATCGATATCGATATGGCGGATTCCGGCGCTCTCGCACTCCAGTCTCTTGAAACCGGCAATTACGATTGCGTTGTGCTCGATCTTCGCCTTCCTGATATGACTGGATTTGAAGTGCTTGAGCAACTGCGTGACTCACCCAAACTCAAAGACCTTCCTGTTGTCGTATTTACAGGCAGGGAGCTCAGCCCCGATGAAGACGCGCAACTGCATACGCTGGCGCGCAGTGTTGTAGTCAAGGGGGTTGAGTCGCCGGAGCGGCTGCTTGACGAGACGGCACTGTTTCTTCATCGCGTGATCACCGATTTGCCTCGCGAGAAGCAGCAAATGCTGGACAGCCTGCACCGGTCAGACGATGCGTTGGCCGGCCGCAAGGTGCTTGTGGTCGATGACGACGTGCGGAATATTTTCGCACTCTCCAGCGTCCTTGAGCGGCGAGGCATGACCGTGCTCTCGGCGGGAACCGGGCGCGAAGCGATCGAGACCATTGAATCCACGCCGGACCTGGCCATTGTTTTGATGGACATCATGATGCCTGAAATGGACGGATACGAAACCATGCAGGTCATTCGCCAGAACTCCGCGCTCCGCCGCTTGCCCATCATCGCCCTTACCGCCAAGGCCATGAAGGGAGACCGCGAGAGATGCCTTGAAGCAGGCGCATCCGAATATCTGGCCAAGCCGGTTAATACCGACCAGCTTTTGTCGGCATTGCGAGTTTGGCTTCATCGTTGATGGCCGGCGAATGAAGTCGTTCGGAAAGATTGGGAGATGAAGCTATGACACCTGACGGGAAGATCAATATTTTGATGGTCGACGATCAGCCGTCTAAGCTTCTGAGCTACGAGGTAATCCTCGCGGATTTAGGCGAGAATCTCATCAAGGCATCGTCTGCCACTCAAGCGTTGAATATATTACTGAAGACTGATATCGCAGTTGTTCTTATGGACGTCAGCATGCCGGATGTGGACGGCTTCGAACTGGCAGATGTTATCCGTCAGCATCCGCGCTTCCAAAAGACGGCAATTATTTTCATCTCCGGGATTCACCTCACCGATTCCGACAGAATCCAGGGCTATCGAAGCGGCGCTGTGGATTACATCTCGGTGCCGGTGATTCCTGAAGTGCTGCGCGCAAAGATCAGTATTTTTGCGGAGCTGCATCGAAAAACCAGGATGCTCGAGTTATTGAATCGCGAACTTGAGCAGCGCGTTCAGGATCGGACAGCGGAACTGGAGAAGAGCGAAGAGCAATTTCGTACGCGTGCGGAACTGGTGGAGCTTGCGTCTGAAGCAATCATGGTTCGAGATTGGGGCGGCGCTCTCCTCTTCTGGAATTCAGGCGCAGAAAATATGTTTGGATGGCGCAAGAATGAAATCCTGGGCAATGACCTTCATAGCGTGTTGAAGACGGTATTCCCTGGTTCGAGAGCAGCCGTCGAGGCCGAGCTGGTTGAGCGCGGATGGTGGGAAGGCAATCTGATCCAAAAAACGAAAGACGGCTCGGAGATTGTTGTGGCCTACCGCAAGACTCTAAATAGGGGGTCTAACGCAATTCTCGAAGTAGGCCGCGACATTACCGACAGGTTGCGCGCCGAGGAGGCACTGCGAGAGGCGGAAAGACTGGCGGCAATGGGGCGAGTCGCGGGTATTATCGCGCACGAGATCAATAATCCCCTAGAGGCCATCACCAATCTCATTTATCTTCTTCGTAATCACCCGTCGCTGGACGATGAAGCTCGGCATTGCGCGGTTCTGGCTGAAGATGAGCTGCGGCGCGTCAGCCATATTACTCGGCAAACGCTCAGCTTCTATCGGGAGTCAAAGCAACCGATCGCCGTCTCCATTTCGGAATTGGTGCAAAGCGTGCTCACATTGCAGCAACGCGCCTTGCAGGCCAATCGAATTAATCTTCGCGCGTCCGTCATTTCTCCGTGCTTTGTGCAAGGATTCCCGGTCGAGCTTCGTCAGATTTTCCTGAATTTGATCGGCAATTCCATCCAGGCAATGCCGCAAGGAGGCGATCTGCGAGTGAGCGTGCGCCTGGCGACAGACTGGCTCACGCAGCGGCGCGGAGTCGTAATTTCGATTGTGGATACCGGAACGGGAATCCAGGCGGAGGACGCGCCAAGAATCTTTCAGCCGTTTTTCAGCACCAAATCGACGAAAGGAACGGGCCTGGGGCTGTGGATCAGCAAAGGGATCGTGCAGAAATATAACGGTCAAATTACATTCAGAACGTATCGTTACGCGGGAAGATGCGCCACGTGTTTCAGGGTTTTCCTGCCGGGCACTGGAGTACCGGGCGTGGCATCGCAGACGGCTGATGAAGGGGAGAACGCGGCCAATATGCAGGCCCCCCTGGAATTTCAGGCAAGTTGGAATTGACCCTGAGGTTGTGTCAATCCGCTAAACAAGGGAAAGAATGCAATTGTTTGGCGCGGGGCGAGCAAATTGCGGACTTAGAGCAGCCCGAGCCGAACATATTCTTCATACACAGATTGGTAACACTCGCAAGCTGCCTGGGCCAGGCCATCGCGGTCCTTAATCGTCACGCTGCCGCGCGAATATGCGATAAGCCCGGATTTGTGCAAAATGCCGGCGGCGATGGAAACCGAACTGCGGCGGGTGCCCAACATCATGGCCAGAAACTCGTGGGTGATCGGGATGTGATCGGATTGCAAAC
The DNA here is from genome assembly GCA_963796785.1 of uncultured Acidobacteriaceae bacterium. GTDB lineage: Bacteria > Acidobacteriota > Terriglobia > Terriglobales > Acidobacteriaceae > Telmatobacter. The sequence goes on from CAWCMW010000002.1 coordinate 1,086,040, forward strand.
GATCGGAACACATCAGCAACCAGCGAGCCAGGCGCTCTTCGAGTTCGTGGACCCGATTGCAGGCCGCGGTCTGAGCCGTCTGCGCAAGATAGCCTTGAACTGCCACTTGCAGGCAGGAGCGGAACTCGCTCGACGACTCAGCTAATTGAAGAAGAAACTTGGCTTTCAGGCTAAAGCCATTTCCAGGCAACTGGATAAAGGTGCGGTTTGTCGCGCGACCGTTGCCCAGCACCGCAGGCAAACCGACGACGCCATCCCGCCCGATTACGCCCACTTCGACTGTGCTTCCATTTTCCATGGTGACGACCACCGATGCGATAGCATCCTCAAGAAAATACACAGTGTCGATGAGCTCACCTGGCTCGTGCAGTGCGCGCTTGGCTTTCAAGGTGACGGGTAGAAGGTGAGGAGAGAGCTTTTTGATTTCTGGGTGAGGAAATGAAGCCAACACACGATTCTTGAAGGGCTCTTTCTGAATTACAGCCGACGGCATGAAGCTCCTTTGCGCGCGAAGCACGTGCGCCTTCGCATCTGAATGCGCGGAGGAGTCTACGTTGAGCCGGACCGTCGAGCGTATCTAGATGTCCTCAGATGCTATTCCAAATACGGGGCACGGACTGTTCGATGCATGACAGACGACACGGCGAAGAGGTGGCTAAATGGATACACATAGATCAGGGCTTTTGCTCATCGAATCTCAAAGTTCTGCCATTTAAATCATGCAAAACAAAATGGTTAGAGTGTGCTAGATTCGCCGGTCGATGTCGTGGGACAAAGGGCAGGACATTTGCGGCGGACCGGGCCCGAAGGCGGGGTGCAGGAAACGGCGGGAGAGAGGATCTCCCAGCGCTCTTTACAAGATCGATCCGGTTGAGAACGCGAGCACGCAATTCATTCAGGAGCAAAGGGGGCACGCCGTGCCGCACTCGCTTATCCTTTCGATTGGTTCGGACCCCAGAATTCTAGACACGCGCGAGTTGATTCTACGATCCGCAGGCTATCCCGTTGTATCAGCCGTCTCGATTAGAGAAGCGGTCTATCTTCTCAAAGATGGCGATTTCGATGCCGTCATTCTTTGCCATTCGCTTCCTATTAAAGATTGCGAGCGCCTGATCAGCGCCGTTCGAGCGTCGGGCTCACGTATTCCGATCGGGTGCGTTTCCGGCGGCGCACCCATTGAAACAAATTCGTTTGCCGATGGGCTGCTGGACAAGGAACCGGTGGCGTTTCTTCAGGATCTCGAACGCCTTCTGTACAGGTCGGGCCAATTGCCATCGATTGCAGCGACCGGATGGAGCAGTGAAGGCGACGTCAATTCAGGCAAGAAGCCGCCCAAATGCAGCACGAGTAGCGCGACCGTCAATGCGACGGGCAACGACGGGCAGACTCCCAAAAGCGAGTTCGGTTTCCCCGCGCGAAAGAAAGCCTAGAATCTGTGTCACGAGTTTCTTTCTGCCACTTGAAACGCCAGTTTCCCCCGGGCCCCGAAGCTTAGCCTATCGGAAGAAAGATGCCAGGTTTGAAGCCCAGAGTCCTGATAGCGGACGACGAAGAAGTGATAGCCGACACGCTTGCCATGATCCTGAGGCAAGCGGGTTTCGAGGCGCGCGCTGTTTACAGCGGTGAGCAGGCGCTCGACATCGTAAGCGGCTTCAAGCCGGACATGTTGATCTCCGATGTGATCATGGGCGGCATCTCCGGAATTGAAACGGCAATCAAGGTGTCTGCCGCGCTACCGTCCTGCAAGATTCTTTTGTTCTCCGGGCAGGCCTCTACGGCGAACTTGCTCCAGGAAGCCCGTGTGGATGGGCATCACTTCGAGATGCTGAGCAAGCCTCTCCATCCGTCCGATTTTCTGGCTCGAATTCGCGCCGCTTTGCCGGATCACGCGCTACCGGCGGCACCAGATGGTGAATTGAAGGGCTCCGACGGCCGGTGCAGTTAGACGCCCGGCGATTGTCAAATCGATCTGTACGAACCCATCCCCACCGGAGCCGTAAGGCTTGAATGTCAAACGAGCCAGGCCACCGGCTGTCCGACCAGGGCCGCACATTGAAGCGGCGCATGCCGGGGTTAAACCAGTTCGCGCACGGAGTCATGCAGATTGGTCATTACAGTCTTCGTGCGGCAGGGTTGCTCACGGGAGCCAGCGACGCGACCAGAGATCACTGCGCAACTTCGCGTCAGGGCGACCAGGCCGGAACTGCACGCATCTACACCGGATATGATTCGCAAACTCAAATCCGGACAATTTCGACTGTACTCAAGGAAAAAGAATGCAGAGACCGGCAAGCGCCGCAACCTGGGGACGTTCACAACCCTTGAAAAAGCTAAGCAGCACGAGCGCGAGGTGCAGTATTTCAAAAGGCATTGAGCGACAGGCAAGGGCGGCGCAGACGCAATTTTGTGGGCCATGCGCCGCAATTGTTCGACGATTCCGCATAGGAGACAGAAGCATGTCCCAAACAGGCGCGGGAGAACGCACGTCCCATAAAGGCGGAGGGAAGAAATGGTCAGGCCGCGTAACGACGGACTCCACGCATCCGCCGGCGGGATTGTTCACAAAGGATCCGGAGGTCATCGCTCGATCACTGGCGTCGAAGAGGGTTTCACCGAAAGGGCCCGCATCTGGAATGAGAATGCTGACATTCTTTATCAACCGGGCGGGTAAGAACCTGAGCAATACGCGCAAAGCGAAGTTGCAAAGGGCCAAGGAACTGCTTTCGGACCGGCTGAAGGCTGCGCGCAAGCGACGTCGGCAAAATTTGGTCTAGCCGGATGGCGCGCCGGCGAGCAAGCATCATTGAGTTCCTCCGAGGAGAACTGGAAAGGTTGAAGGCGAGGTCGTTCCGGGGGGAGCTTAGTGGGTAAGCGGCGCCCACTTCCGGCTGGAGAAAACCACGCGCATTTGCGAAGCATCTCAGTCAGATGCGGCGTGGGATTCGTGTCATCGCGCGGAGGCAAAGATGGCCGGTCGTCCATATTGGTCAGGGCAATTTAAAATCTCGCTGGTCTCCTTCGGTATTCAGCTTTATCCGGCGACAAATTCTCAGAGCGGCGTCATGTTCCACCAAATCGATCGCGCAAGCGGGGAGAGAATTCGACACTTAAATGTGATTGATGACAATCAGCCGGTGGAGAACTCGGAGATCGTCAAAGGCTATGAATATACCAAGGGAAAATACCTGATTGTCGAGCCGGATGAGATTGCCAACCTGCGCATCGAGACGAAAAATGCAATCGATGTGCAGCAATTTGTCGATGCGGACGAATTGCCTCTCGCGCTTTTCGAGAAACCATACTTCGTTGTGCCCGAACCCAAAGAATCCTCTGACGCCTTTGCGGTGGTACGCAAGGCGATGGAGGGGACAGGAAAAGCGGCGATCGGGGAGCTTGCATTCGGTGGAAGGGAACACCTGGTTGCCGTTGCCGTCCCCAGGGATCGAAGGGAGCTGGGGTTGATGGCCTATTTGCTCCGATACGGGGAGGAGTTGCGCGACAGTCGCGAGTATTTCTCGCACATCCCAGCGGCGAGCACAAAGACCGTCGACAAAAAGCAGCTCACGATGGCAACTCAGCTCATTGAGGCGTATTCGCATCCGTTTAATCTGGACGCATTCAGGGATGATTATGAGGCTGCCTTGCGCGAACTGATTGGAGCCAAGCAGAAAAATGCTCCGCTTCCGCTCGAAGAGAAGAAAGGACGGCCGGCTAAGGTCATCAATCTCATGGATGCGCTGCGGCAGAGTGTCTCTAAGGCTAAGCGCCCGGTGGCGAGCGAGCGGCACGGCAGTTCGAGGCTCGGGAGATCGAAGGTGGCCAGTTCTGGTGCCGAGCCGAAGAAAGGACCTGTGCTTGTGGGAGCTAGCAGGCGCAAGCGTAGGGCCGCGTAGGCATGGTTTCACGAAAACATCCAACGGCGACCAGAGAGTCGAAAAAGCCGCTGGAGCGCTATCGGCGGATGAGGGACTTCAGCGCGACGGCCGAGCCGCGCGGCAAGCACGAGAAACGCGGCAAATCGAGCGCGGGGGAGAAGCTGCCGTTTGTGGTGCAGAAACACGCGGCCACGCGACTGCACTACGACTTCAGGCTGGGTTGGAACGGAGTTTTGAAGAGCTGGGCGGTGACCAAAGGCCCAAGCTACTTTCCAGGCGACAAGAGGCTTGCGGTCGAGGTCGAGGATCATCCTTGGGAATATCGAGACTTTGAAGGAACAATTCCGAAAGGGCAATACGGCGGCGGCACCGTGATGGTGTGGGACGAGGGCAACTGGAAGCCGCATGGCGATGTGGATCTGGGCTTGAAGGACGGTCACCTGAAGTTTGAGCTGCATGGGAAAAAGCTCAAAGGTGATTGGGTGCTGGTCCGGATGCATGGACGCGCCGGCGAATCAGGCAAGACGAACTGGCTACTGATCAAAGAGAAAGACATGTTCGCGCGAAATAGCGGCGATGACGCGATCACCGATGAGGCGCCGGACAGCGCGGCAAGCGGGCGAAGCATGGAAGAAATCGCGGCCAGGAATAGCCGGGTTTGGAATTCGAACCGGAGAAACGGGAAGCGAACACAAGCCGACGCCGACAGGGGTGGAGCCGTTCCTAAGCCGGCAACTCCAAGCCGGGTGACGCGGACGAGATATTCGTCGGATCTCAAGCATGCTCCCCATGAACGATTCCCCGGATTTATCGCACCGCAATTGGCCTTGCAGTCTTCATCAGCACCAAAAGGCGACGACTGGGTTCACGAGCTCAAGCTGGACGGCTATCGAATACAGATTCAGGTAAGGGCCGGCGAAAAAGGCGGGGCAAAAGCGCGCCGAGTGTGGTTGTTAACTCGCAAAGGGCTCGATTGGACTCGTCGCATGCCGGACATTGCAGCCGCCGCGGCAAAGTTGAACGTAAAAAATGCGCTTCTCGACGGCGAGGCTGTCGCGCTTGATGAGCGAGGCGTAAGTAATTTCGCCGACTTGCAGGCGGCATTCCAGGAAGAGCGGCATCGATTTATCACGTACTTCGCATTCGACCTTCTCCATTTGGACGGCCACAATCTGCGCGGCTTGCCGCTAACAGAGCGAAAGAAAGTCCTCCGCGATTTATTGGATGATTTTGGTGAAGGTTCGCCAATACGGCTTAGCGAGGATTTGAAGGCTGAGGGAGATGACGTCTTCAAAAAAGCGTGTGCGCTGGGCGCGGAAGGAATTGTGTCCAAACTCGCCTCAGCGAAATACACATCGGGGCGAAACGGCGCATGGCTCAAGCTGAAGTGCCGCCTGGAACAGGAATTCGTGATCGGCGGATTCACATTGCCGTCAAAGGGGACGGACGGAGTTGGCGCGTTATTGCTTGGTTATTATGAAGGCGGGAAGCTGCGCTACGCGGGCCGGACGGGAACGGGATTCACACAGACCACGCATCGATTGTTACGTGAAAAGCTCAAGCTTCTGGCGAGGAAAGAATCCCCGTTTGCCGATGTTCCGCGCGAGATGCGGACAGGGGTGCATTGGGTCAAGCCGGATCTTGTCGCGCAGGTTGAATTTGCAACGTGGACCCACGACAACCTGGTGCGGCAGGCGGCATTCAAAGGGCTGCGCGAGGACAAGCCGGCGGCGGAAGTGTTGCGGGAATCGGCTGTAGCGACGAATGGAACAAAGGCCAGCTCTTTGCGGACGAACGGCAACGCGGCGCCGCGTGCCGGGCTCAGAAAGGGCGCAACCGAAATGACGAAACCGGCCATCACGCATCCGGACAAGGTGCTGGATGCGGAGAGTGGCATGACGAAGCAGCAACTCGCCGAGTACTACGAAGCGGTTGCCGACCATCTGCTTCCGCATATTGCAGACCGTCCGTTAAGCATCGTTCGCTGTCCGGATGGCAATGGCAAGCCATGCTTTTTCCAAAAGCACGTTGGGCTGGGTCTGCCGTCAGGAATCAAAACCGTGTCTGTTCGCGATCGAAAAAGCAATAAGAAGGAAGACTACCTCACCGTTGACTCCAGTGAAGGACTGGTTGGACTGGCGCAGATGGGCGTGCTCGAGATTCACGCCTGGGGCTCGCGCAATGAATCGCTCGAGCAGCCCGATCGTATCGTTTTCGATCTCGATCCCGATGTGGCGATTTCATGGAAGACTCTTGCAGAGACGGCCCGCGAGTTCAAGCGGAGGCTCGCGAAGATGGGGCTGGTGAGCTTCCTCAAGAGCACAGGCGGAAAGGGGCTTCACGTTGTTGTACCCATTCGTCCGGACCACGAGTGGCCCGCGATCAAGGAATTTGCTCATGCTCTCGCGCTTGACCTCGAGAAAGAGCATCCCGACCTGTACGTGACAAAGATGACGAAGGCGACGCGCAAGAATCGCATCTATCTCGACTACCTTCGCAATGATCGTGAGGCGACGTCAGTGGCACCATACTCGCCGCGTGCACGAAGCGGCGCCCCGGTAGCTATGCCGCTCAAATGGAGTGAGCTGAATGCGGCGAAGGCGCCGGCGTTTCATGTCGCGGATTTCGCAAAATGGAAGTCCCGGCTGCGGCACGATCCGTGGGACGAAATGCTCAAGAACAAGCAGGAGCTTCGTTCAGGAGTCCTGCACTGATTTGTCACCGACCGTGTTCGCCTGGACGATGTCCAGGAAAAGCTGCTGCACACGCGAATCTGTTGTCATTTCGGGGTGGAAGGTGCAGGCGAGGAGATGGCCCTGGCGCACGAGGACCGGGAATTCTTCGCGGCGGGCCAGCACCTGGACACCATCGCCCACGCGGGTGATGCGCGGCGAGCGGATGAAAACCATCTCCAGAGGGCCTCCGGGAATTTCCGTCGGAAGCGTTAGGATCGTCGAGTCGATCTGGCGGCCGTAGGCGTTTCGCTCAACGGTAGCGTCGAGCACGCCGAGGCTGCGCTGTTTTGGGTGGAGTACCTCGCGCGCGAGGAGAATGCAGCCGGCGCAGGTGGCGAAAACCGGCTTCGCCGAAGCAAATTTGCGGAGCGCCTCAAAGAATCCGTCCTTCTCGAGGAACTTGAGCATCGTGGTGGATTCACCGCCGGGTATTACCAAACCATCGAGACCAGGCAATTGGTCCGCTTTACGGACCAATACGGTCCGCGCTCCGCTGTTCTTGAAGGCGCGCGCGTGGGCCTCATAATCGCCTTGGAGGGCGAGCACGCCGATGGTGAGGTGACTGCTTGCCGGGCTTTGTTGTGCCGAGTGGGCTGCCTGAGTGGCCATGGGATCGCCTACTAATATGATACCGATCAACGTTGCAACGATGCAGCGCTTCGACCTGTAGATGCACGGTATGGGTGGCCTGTATGCTCAGACCATGAGTGAAGGCGCGCCCTCGAAAACCGGGAATCAACTGGAACATGCGGCATCATCGTATTTGCGATCGGCGCGGCATCAGCCGGTGCGCTGGCACGCGTGGGGCGAGGCGGCGTTTGCGCTGGCCCAGGCTGAAGACAAGCCCATCCTGCTCGACATCGGGGCCGTGTGGTGCCACTGGTGCCACGTTATGGACCGCGAATCGTACGAGGACGCGGAGATTGCGGCGCTCATCAACGACCTTTTCGTGGCCGTGAAGGTGGATCGGGATGAGCGGCCCGACGTTGATGCGCGGTATCAGGCAGCGGTGTCGGCGATCAGCGGGCAAGGCGGGTGGCCACTGACGGCGTTTCTGACGCCCGATGGGCGGCCATACTTTGGCGGCACATACATTCCGCGCGACGATCGTTATGGTCGGCCGGGAATGGGACGCGTTTTGCTGGCGATGGCGCAGGTTTGGCGCGAGCGCCGTGATGAAGCGCTGGAGACGGCGGGCAGCGTGATGGCTGCTATCGAGCATAATGAGAGCTTTTCCGGCGGTAATGGGGCGCTGAGCCTCGCGCTTGTCGACAAGATTGCCAACGCCATCGTCGCCCAATTCGATCCGCGCAATGGCGGCTTTGGCACTCAGCCCAAGTTCCCACATCCGGCGGCGCTCGATCTGCTGCTTGAAATGGCGAACAACCGCGGCAACGAACGGGCACGCGAGGCATTCACGATTACGCTCGAGAAAATGGCGCGCGGCGGTGTCTACGATCAGCTTGCCGGCGGCTTCCACCGCTACAGCGTGGATGAACGCTGGGTGGTGCCGCACTTCGAGAAGATGATCTACGACAACACCGAGCTGCTACGCAATTACGTGCACGGCTATCAGAGTTTTGTTCGCGAGGATTTTCTGTTGATCGCGCGAGAGATCGTTGCGTGGCTGGATGCGACCATGACCGACCGCGAGCGCGGCGGTTTTTATGGATCGCAGGATGCGGACGTGGGCCTGGACGATGATGGCGACTACTTTACGTGGACGCTGGACGAGGCCCGAGAGGTTCTGAGCGGGGAAGAGCTTGAGTTTGCGGCGAAGTATTGGGACATTGGCGAACTCGGCGACATGCATCACAATCCGGCGAAGAACGTGCTGCATGTGAACCAAACGCTGACTGAGTTGGCGGCGCAGACAGGCGCGAGCCCGAACCCGAGTCCGGGCGCGAATATTGACTCGTTGCGCCGGTTGCGCGACTCGGCACGCGCAAAGCTGCTGGCGGCGCGCGCGCAACGGACTGCGCCGTACCTCGATCGCACGCTCTACACGAGCTGGAATGCAATGGCGGTGACAGCGTACCTGGAGGCAGCCCAGGTGCTGCGTGACAGTGAAGTGCGCGAGTTCGCGCTGCTGACGCTCAGCCGGCTGCTCGACGAGGCCTGGGGCGGAAGAACCACACTGAAGCATGTCATCGCTTACCCGGACGGGTTGTCACCGCGGGAAAGCGCTCCCGGCACTCTCGACGATTACGCGTTTACGGTGAATGCGTGCATCGATGGATGGCTTGCGAGCGGCGAAATGAAGTTCTACCGTGCGGCGGTGAAGCTGGCCGATGCCATGATCGAGCAATTCCACGACGCATCAGCCGGAGGGTTTTTCGATACCTCCGCGCCACTCAACGATGAGCCTGCGGAGATTCCGCTGGGCGCGCTGACGGCGCGGCGCAAGCCCCTGCAGGATGCGCCCACACCTGCCGGGCAATCCGATTGCTGCAACAGCGATGCTGCGCCTTGAGGCATTGAGCGGACGCGAGGACTATCGCAAGATCGCGGCAGGGACGCTGGCCAACTTCGTCGGGATCGTGGAGCACTTTGGTCTTTACGCGGGCAGTTACGGGCTGGCCGCCGAGCGCATGCTGCTCGATCCATTGCAGGTTGTGATTGTGGGCAAAGGGCCGGAAGCGGATCGTCTGGAGGCGACTGCGGTTGCGGGCTTTGCGGTGAACAAAACTGTGATTCGGATCGAGCCATCAAAGCTGGTTGCTGGTGAACTTCCGGAAGCGATGGCGGAGACGCTGTTGCAAGCTCCGGTGCCGGCGGGCGCGAAAGCATGGGCGCTGGTTTGCCGGGGAAGAGTTTGTCTGCCTCCGATGACCGATCCAGAAACCCTGTTGAACTTGATCACTGCGCCAGCGAGGTAGCGGCGCCGGAGAGGATTTCCCTTAAGAAATAACACCGCATGTTTTGGGGTTAAGCCATTTAGAGTGAATCACCTATACCTTCAATTACTGGCTGTAACCTCTTGAAAACACAGTGGTTAGAATGCAAAATATTTGAAACCAATAACTTAGAGGTGCTGTTCGAAGCTTTGCGTCCATTTCGGGCGAAAACGCGTTGCGATGACGATGGGCGGCGCGGAAATTGCCGAAGCCCCCGCGGCACTTTTAGGAGATTTCTTTCCTTTCCTACCCTGATATAAGGATGGCGATTTCATCGAAATAACCGGCAAACTTCGGAGATTTTTTTGTGCTTCTACTTTCAACAAGTTAAGCGGGACTACAGGCGAAGGCGGTCTTGACATACATTCTGCCAGGGTTCCTGGAGACGGCTCAGGGGTTGGGAAATGGTGGAAGCAGGAAACCGCCGAGGGTGATGAGGAGTCCGGAGACGAGGAACATCTCATTGCCGATGAACCAGCCCATGAGTGCGACCCAGACCGGTATTTCTGCAAGGATCGAGAGGCCGCAAAGGAACACGAGGGTTTTCCGAAGCCGCGATTGGAAGAACGCCGCGATGATCGCGACGAGTGCGATCGTGATCCATGTGAATCCGATCATGAGAAATACCGATCGCATGGCGTTTGCGAGAATGGCGCTCAAGTTTGAGGCCGCAAGGGCCGCCGAGACGCGCGGGTAGCCGGCAGCTAAATGAAGGCCCGCGCCGACAAGCATATTGAGCGATCCTATCCCAACAAGAAATTGGGCGACGATTTGCCGCTTGTTCATTGCGGTGCTCTCCAATCTGGAATCTTGGGGGACTGCGACTTAGAAAGAATAGAGCAAATGGTGAAGGTACGGGGCAGATCGGCGAAATTCATTCGCTTCCGAACAGATTCGCTTCGGGCTGCTTGATCGCCGTTGGGTCCTTAGCCGGCTCAGGTTCTTTTTCTTCGAGTTCCTGAGTTGCCGCTCCCGATTCTCCTGTCGGCCTGAACACACGATATGGATCGCCGGGGAGCATATGTTTTTCTTCGAGAGCGAGCCGCACTCGCCGCTGGAATTCGCGCATGGGGCCGTATTGCTGTGTCGCGATGGTCTTGAACACAACCGGGAAGATGACCTGCGAGCCTTTGACTGCGTCCACGCCCAGAACCTGAGGGTCCTGGAGGAAGACGTTCTTGAATTCTTCGCTGTTCCGGACGTCCATGGCGATCTGCTTGAGTAGTTTTGTCACTTCGTCGGGATTTGCAGAAAAGTCGACGCTGATATTTACGGTGCCCACGGAGAAATCGACGCTCAGGTTGGCCACGGTGGTGATTTGCGAGTTGGGGATGACGTAGAGAGTTCCATCGGCGTCTCGGACGGTAGTTTTGCGCAGCGTCATGGATTCAACGGTGCCGCTTAGGCCGGCCAGCCTGACCACGTCGCCCACGTTGAACTGATCCTCAAGCAGAAAAAGCATGCCGTTGAACACGTCCTTGACGATGTTTTGTGCGGCCAGGCCGATGGCGATACCTGCGACCCCGGCCGAAGCCAGGAGCGGGGCTAGATTGAAGCCCATGGAATCGAGCGCCTGGAGTAATGCGATGACGGCAATAATTGCGAGGCCGGTGGCCCGAATGACTCCGGCCATGGTCCTGACCTCGGCACGGCGCCTCAGGCCAGATCCTTTCTTCTCGGCTCCGCGAATCATTCGAGAGGTGGCAAGACCCAGCAAGCGGCTGAGTACAAAGGCGATAATTGCGATGACAATTAGGCGCGGCAGCCTGGTGTGGATGAACTCCTGCCCGTCATTGATCCACTCGTCGAGCACGCGGCCCAGGAATCGGCCCTGCTGGAACAAGGCCCAGCGGATCATGAGGACGAATTCTGCCCCGTGACAAAAAAGAGACATTCCAAGCTCCACTCTCTAGACTAAACTGTGCGCAGGAATGGCCCGAAGTACGGCCGTGCTCGTCCCCCAATTCTTCCTTGCAGGCGGTCTGCACATGAAAACAATCAAAGATAAACCGAAGTGTGAAAAGCTTCGGACAAAACGCCTTGCACGATGGATCTGTTCCCTTGGATGCGTTGCCGGTCTGGCTGTAGCGGCGAGTTTGGGGCTGATCCGAACGCAAGCGCAGGAATCGTTTCCGCTACCAGCCATCAGCCCTCCAGGGGCCAAGGCCACGGCCTCGCCCACCCAAACGGCGCCCGCCCCGCCATCTGATTCGCAGCAAGCGGGGACGACGGCCCCGGACGCCAATGCGCCGGAGGTCGCCAAGCAGTGCGCCGAATTGCTGAAATTGGCGACAGACCTGAAAGCAGCCGTTGATCAATCGAACGCGAGCACACTTTCGCTGACCGTGGTGCGCAAGGCGGGCGAAATTGAGCAACTGGCGCACAGAGTTAGGAACGCGAACGCGAAAGAATGAGGCATCGCATGCGATTTGTTTCAGGACGGCGGAGAATGGGCGGAGGTCGGCGCGCGGTGAAAAGCGGCGAGTTGGGACGATGGACGGGCACTTTATGTTGGGTTTTAGGCTTGGCGGTGGTGTTTTGCTTTGTCTCCGGACGGGCGGTGCGCTCCCAGTCTGGGATCCCGAACATCATCAATCGCCCCGCTCCAATGCCGACCGACCCGGCATCATCGGGGGATTATGATCCGACGGCGATGGAGCGACAGCTGAACGCTCTCAATATCGAGCGCCAGAAAGAGATGATTTCCGATACCAATAAGCTGTTCAAGCTGGCCGTGGAGTTGAACGAAGAGGTAGCCGCAAGCAAGTCCTCGACGTTAACCGATGATCAGTTGCGTAAGATCGCCAAAATTGAAAAGCTGGCTCACGGGGTGAAACAGAAAATGGCGGATGGAGTGGGACAGTCCGCGCCGGCCATGCAGCAGGTGCCCGTTCCCGCGCCGGGCCGCTAACTGGCAATCGGCGTCGGATGCGAGGGTCAGGCGGGCGAATACCTGGCCAGCATCGGCACTTGGCAAATTGCTACAATCAGGCTAGGTTGTAACCGGGAGATAGTTCTTCCGGCGAAGCCGGAACGACAGTGCCCGGATTGGCTAAGCCTTAGTCGCCGCGATCCACTGATTGCGTTGATTGGGCGAGCTTGGCAGCGGGTCACACTCGCTCTGGTTTTCGGTATGGGGGTCGACCGGAATGGAAGTGGCAATTTCCAGCGCTCGTGCGTCCGGAGCCTATCCGGCCCGGGACGAGCTGACAGCGCAGCAAATGATTGAGATTTACCGGTTGATGTTTCTCTCCCGCGCGGTAGACGATCGCGAAATCCTTCTTAAACGCCAACAGAAGATGTTCTTCCAGATTTCCTCCGCGGGCCACGAAGCGCTGCAGGTGGGAGCCGCACTGGCCTTGCGTACGGGCTACGACTGGTTTTTCCCTTACTATCGCGACGGCGCTTTAGCTTTGGCCCTGGGTGTAACGCCCTACGAGATGATGCTGCAAGCCGTGGGCGCCGGTTCCGATCCGGCAAGTGGCGGCCGGCAAATGCCCAGGCACTGGAGCAGCCGCGCGCTGCATATCGTCAGCACTTCTTCTTCGACGGCTACTCAGTTACTACAGGCCGTGGGATGCGCCGAGGCTGGGCGGGCATTCAGCAGACATCCGGCGATGGCGGCCAAAGCCGAGGGCGACTATCGCGCCTTCCACGATGTGGAGTTTCACGGCGACGAAGTCGTGCTGACCTGCGTGGGTGAGGGTTCAACCTCGCAAGGCGAATTCTGGGAGGCGATCAACACTGCATCGAATCAGAAGCTGCCGGTGATTTTCTGCGTAGAAGACAACGGCTATGCCATCAGCGTTCCCGTCGAGGTGAACACGCCCGGTGGAAACATCTCGCGCCTGGTGGCAAACTTCCCCAACTTCCACTTTGCCGAGATTGACGGGAACGATCCGGTCGTGAGCATGCGTGCCTTTCAGGAGGCAGCGACGCACTGCCGCGCGGGCAACGGGCCGGCGTTCGTTCATGGCCACTGTGTGCGGCTGTATTCCCACTCACTCTCCGACGACGACAAGAACTACCGCTCAGCCGCTGAGCGCGAGGCGGACCTGCTGCGCGATCCCATCGCGCGTTTTCGCAGCCGGCTGATTGGCGAGGGAATTCTGACGGTGACGGAGATCGACGAGCTGGAACGTAGCCTGGATCGTGAAGCAGCCGAGGCCGCGGAACGCGCGCTGGATGCGCCCTTGCCGGCGGTAGAGGACATCGCCACACACGTTTACTCCGAAGATTTGGATCCGACGCGAGCATTATTCGCAACCGAAGAGCCCCAGGCAGCGCTGAAGGCGGATGGTGGCGTTGCGGAGGGCACGCAGAAGAGCGCCAGCCCTCGCACAATGGCTGAGCTGATCAACGTTTGTCTGCGCGATGAGATGCGGCGCGATCCGCGCATCGTCGTCTACGGTGAAGACGTGGCCGATGCCAGCCGCGCGGAGGCGCTTGCTGAAGTGAAAGGCAAGGGTGGAGTTTTCAAACTGACTGCCGGCTTGCAAACTGAATTCGGATCCGATCGCGTTTTCAACTCGCCGCTGGCCGAGGCGAACATTGTTGGGCGCGCAATTGGCTACGCTTTACGGGGCATGAAGCCGGTCGTGGAAATTCAATTCTTTGATTACATTTGGCCAGCCATGCATCAGATTCGCAATGAGTTGTCTGTCATGCGCTGGCGGTCGAACGGAACCTGGGCGGTGCCGGTGGTGATTCGCGTGCCCATCGGCGGCTATCTTACGGGAGGGGCGATTTACCACTCGCAATCTGGCGAAAGCCTCTTCACCCACACTCCCGGGCTGCGTGTTGTCTTTCCGTCCAATGCTCTCGACGCCAACGGACTACTGCGCACGGCGATTCGTTGCGATGACCCGGTTCTGTTCTTCGAGCATAAGCGGCTGTATCGCGAGACTTACGGACGGGCGCAGTATCCGGGGCCGGATTTCGCGATTCCATTCGGAAAAGCCAAAATCGTTCGTCCCGGCTCGGACCTCACGCTGGTTACGTATGGGGCGCTGGTGCCGCGCGCATTGCAGGCCGCACAGCAGGCACAGCGCGAGCACGGAATCGACACCGAGATTCTCGATTTGCGTACGCTGAATCCATACGATTGGGAAGCCATTGCCGAGAGTGTGCGCAAGACGAACCGCGTGATCATAGCCCACGAAGATATGCTGAGCTGGGGTTACGGTGCGGAAATTGCCTCGCGCATCGCCGATGATCTCTTCGACGATCTCGATGCTCCAGTGCGGCGCATCGGCGCGATGGACACATTTGTCGCTTACCAGCCGAAGCTGGAGGACGCGATTCTGCCGCAACCGGAGACCATCCTAAAAGCCATCGTGAGCCTGAAGGCGTTTTGATTCAGACCGGACGGTGCAGCGCATAACTTACCCGTTACGAGCCGCATAACCGAGGTCAGACGGGCCGCGGGCGCATCGCTTCCAGCGCGGATACAATACGGGGATGGACTTCCGCACCCAAATTCAGCAGGGAATCAGGCGCTGTTGGCGCAGGGCAGGCCGAGGCGCATGAGGAATTTTCTGCGCCTGCTGCGCTATGGGCTGCCGTACACGCTGGAGTGGCTGCCGGGGGTGATTCTGTCAGCGCTGGTGGGCGGCTTGGATGCCTTTCGCATTCTGCTCCTTCAGCCGATCTTCGATCGCGTGCTGACGCCGAGCGCGCCCGAGGGTCCGATCACGCTGGGGCTTCCGAAAACACCATGGCATTTTGACCTGAGAAGGCTGATCCCACACTTCCTGCACATGCACAACGCGTGGGTTGTGGTGGCCTTTGCGCTGGTGATCGCAACTATTCTCAAGGGCCTTTGCGATTATCTTGGGAACTACCTGGTCAATTACGCCGGCTTCGGAACCATTACAGATCTACGCAATCATCTTTACGAAACCACGCTGCGCCGCTCTTCGAGCTTCTTCCATAAGCATCCAACCGGCACCATCCTTTCCACACTCATCAACGACGTGGACCGCGTGCAAACCGCGCTGAGCTCGGTGCTGGGCGATTTTCTGCAGCAGTTCTTTACATTTGCGGTGGCGATTGTACTTATCGTCGGCATGGGCGGATACCTGAGCTGGGCGTTGGTCCTTTTTATTCCCGTGGTGATTACCTCAGCGCGCAAGATAGGCGGCGAAGTGCGCACGCGCACGCGTACCGGCCAGGACAAGCTTGCCGAGGTGCAGAACATCCTGCACGAAACGGTGACCGGCAACCGCATCGTGAAGTCATTTAACACCGAGCTTTGGGAGGTCCTGCGCTTCAAGAGCGCGGCCAAGCGCCTGTTCCGAGCCAACCTGCGCAGCGTGCGAATTCAGTCGATCAGCTCGCCGCTGATGGATACGGTAGGCGCGATCGCCATGGCGCTGTTGCTTTGGATCGGTCGCAGTGCAATCATGACCGGCTACATGACCATCGGCGTTTTCGGCGCATTCATTTTTCTACTCTTCAAGCTCTACGATCCGCTGCGCCGGTTCGCTTTTTTCTACAACGCATTCCAGCAGGCAATGGGGGCGTCGGCATCGATCTTTTTGTTCTTCGATGGCGAGGACGATGTGAGAGAGCGCTCGCGCGCCGCCACGTTCACTCGCTTTCGCCAGGCCGTCAAGTTCGAGAACGTAGGATTCTCCTATTCGACCGGAGAAGGCGAGCAAGAGATTCTTCACGATGTAGACCTTGAGGTGAATGCGGGCGAGGTGTTGGCCATTGTCGGCCCGAGTGGCGCCGGCAAGACCACGCTTGTGAACCTGATTCCGCGATTCTTCGACGTGACTACCGGGCGCATCCTTATTGATGGCCGCGATCTGCGCGATCTTACGTTGGCTTCGCTTCGCCGCCAGGTGGCGCAGGTGACGCAGGAGACGATCCTTTTTAACGACACCGTGCACAACAACATTGCCTACGGCCAGCCAGACGCCAAACGCGCGTTGGTAGAGCAGGCTGCGCACAATGCACTGGCGCACGATTTCATTCTGAACATGCCGCAGGGCTACCAGACGATGATCGGCGAGAAGGGTTTCCGGCTCTCCGGCGGCGAGCGCCAGCGCCTGGCGATCGCGAGAGCTATCTTCAAGGACGCGCCGATACTCATCCTGGACGAAGCCACTTCGGCGCTCGACTCGGAAAGCGAATCCCTGGTACAAACCGCGCTGGCAAATTTGATGCAGAATCGCACGGTGGTCGTGATCGCGCATCGTCTTTCAACGATCCGTCGAGCGAACCGCATCGCTGTACTGGAATGCGGCCGTATTACCGCGATCGGATCCCACGATGAGTTGCTGAACACTTCGCCCACTTATCAGAAGCTTTATCAATTGCAATTCATCGACCTGCCCGAGGGGCTGGACGCACCCGCAACGCAAACTCCCGATCCTCACAAAATGTACCTGCCGTTCGATGAACGAGCAGCGCTGGTCACAGGCACGAAGGAGTAAACATGGGGATTGCATCGATGACCGGATTTGCGCGGGTGCAGGCGCACGCTTCGCTTGGCGGCGAGGAACAGGTTAGCTACACCCTTACCGCGAAGAGCGTGAACCACCGCTTTCTCGATCTGCAATTCCGTCTGCCAAGCGGCCTCGATGCCGTGGAGATGGATTTGCGCCGCGTGCTGAAGGAGAATCTGATTCGCGGTCACGTCGATTTGACGCTGTCAGTCGATCGAGCCACGCAGGCCAAGGCGGGATACAACCGCGAACTGATTTCAGGTTATCTGACGGCTTTTGACGCCGCGCGCCGAGAGCACGGATTGAAAGGCGAGCCGGACCTGAATGCGGCATTGCGCCTGCCCGGAGCGCTGCAGACCGAAGATCGTAATAACACCGACCTGAGTGCGCTGGCGGCGAGCGTGCTGGAGCAGACCGTTCCCCTGCTGGAGCAATTGAAGGCCATGCGTGCGCGCGAGGGCGAAGCGCTGGAGGCGATTCTGCGCGGCACGCTCGACCGGCTTGCGGCCGCGACCGCCAGCATTGCGGAGCTTCGGCCGGAGATTGAGCAACGCAGCCAGGAGCGGCTTACGCAAAAGCTCACCGCGGCCGTGGGGCCAGAGTTCAACCAGCAACGAGTTCTGGAGGAAGTTGCGGTTCTAGTAGAGCGCAGCGACATCAGCGAGGAACTGGCGCGCATGACGACGCACATCGAGCATTTTCGCGAGCTGCTAAGCACGGGCGGCGAGGCGGGAAAAAAGCTTGACTTTCTGCTCCAGGAGATGAACCGCGAGGCGAATACTCTGCTCTCAAAAACGGCAGGCATCAGCGGGAAGGGAACGCGCATTACCGAGCTGGGGTTGGCGATGAAGTC
Source organism: uncultured Acidobacteriaceae bacterium (assembly GCA_963796785.1). Classification (GTDB taxonomy): domain Bacteria; phylum Acidobacteriota; class Terriglobia; order Terriglobales; family Acidobacteriaceae; genus Telmatobacter. The sequence continues at coordinate 1,103,854 of CAWCMW010000002.1, forward strand.
GGAGATCGAAAAGGCCCGCGAGCAGGTTCAGAACGTGGAGTGAAAGGCAGTTCTATTAGCTATTAGCTCTAGCTTTCCAGGGGGAGAGCTAGCGGTTTGGCTCAGACGAAAATGAAGCTAAGAGCTAATGGCTAATAGCTACTAGCTCAGCTTTTAGAGGAGAAGAAAGACAAAAGTGGCGGGAATCTTATTTATCATTTCGGCGCCGTCCGGCTCGGGCAAGAGCACGCTGGTAAGCGAGCTGCGCAAGCAGGTGAGCGGCGTGGACTTTGCCGTGTCGTGGACGACGCGCGGGCCGCGCGGCTCAGAGGAAGACGGGCGCGAATACAACTTCACAACGCGCGAAGAATTCGTGCGCATGGTGAATGAAGGCCAGTTTTTGGAACACGCGGAGGTCTTCGGGCATTTCTATGGCACCTCTCGGCAGTCACTCGACGATGCTCTGGCGGCGGGTCACGACCTGATGCTGGACATTGACGTACAGGGCGCGGCGCAAGTGCGTGCCAAAATGCCGGAGGCTGTCGGCATTTTTGTTCTGCCGCCTAACCCCAAGGTGCTGCGCACGCGCTTGCGCAACCGCAGCCGCGCCGAGGGCGTCGTGGATGAGGAAGAAGTCTTTCGCAGGCTTGCCGAAGCGCGCAATGAGATTGAGAATTATCGGCAATACGGTTATATTCTGGTCAATGACGTTCTGGACCGGGCGGTAGCGCAACTGGAAGCCATTGTGTTGTCGGAGCGTTTTTATCGCAATGGCGAAGTGATCGCTTATCGTTCGCGACGGGTTTTGGAGGTCGCCGCGGCTTGCTTGCAATCAAACTCGCAGGAGCGGCTCAAACCTGTGCTGGAGGCCTTCGGTATCGATGGCGACTCTGGCCAGCAGCAGCTTCCCTTTGGAGATGACCCCGATGACGATTGAAACCAGTTTCGATTCAAATTATCGCAAGGTGCTGGTGGCCGCGCGCCGGGCGCGCCAGATACAGAATGGCTCGCAGGCGCTGGTCGCTACTCGATCCAGTAAGGCATGCCGGATTGCGCAGGATGAAATCGAGGCCGGCAAAATCTCCTACGTCAAACGCGAAGTGGAAGTGGTCAAGCCGTTGGTTGAAGGCCCGGCGATTCCGATCCTGCTGAGCTGAGAGCCGTGAACCGTGCACGGTGGACCGCGGACGGTCAACGGTTTTCGAACTGGCTAAATCGACCGATCCAGGGCACGCGCCGCGATAGGGCGCAGTTGTCCCCATCTGGTCACCATTCACCGTCCACCGTTCCTGAACTACAATCGAGACATGAGAGCGATCGTTGGCGTCTCCGGCGGAATTGCTGCGTATAAGGCAGCCGAGCTGGTGCGCGCATTGCAGCGCCAGGCCGTCGAGGTGCATGTGGTGATGACCGCCTCGGCTCAGAAGTTTGTGCAGCCGCTCACATTTTCCGCGCTCACCGGCCACAAAGTGATTACCAGCCTGTGGGAGGATTGGGATCCGGGCGCGGCCGCTCCAGAGCAAAACGGGATCGATCACATTGCAGAGGCGCAATGGGCCGACGCGCTGGTTGTCGCTCCCGCCACCGCCAACATTCTGGCGAAGTTTGCACATGGTATCGCCGACGATTTTCTTTCGACCCTGTATCTCGCCACCACTGCGCCGGTCGTGGTTGCGCCGGCGATGAACGTGAATATGTGGAACCACAAGGCGACGCAGGCGAATATTGAAACGCTGCGCCAGCGCGGCGTGGCAATCATTGAGCCCGGGACAGGTGAACTGGCCTGCGGCATGGTTGGCACCGGCCGCATGGCGGAGCCGGAGACGATTGCGTCGGCGGTTTTTTCCGCGCTCGGCGGACGTCACGATCTGGCCGGAGAAGTGGTGCTGGTGACCGCGGGAGGAACACGCGAGGCGCTCGATCCAGTGCGCTTCATCGGGAATCGTTCCAGCGGCAAAATGGGTTATGCGCTGGCCGAAGCGGCGCGGAGCCGAGGCGCAAAAGTGATTCTTATCAGCGGGCCGTCGAGCTTGCAAGCGCCCGCGCATTGCGAAGTGGTGAAGGTGACCACCGCGGACGAGATGCGCACGTCGGTGCTGGCGCGCATGGAGGAAGCCACGCTTGTGATTAAGGCCGCCGCTGTTGCAGACTATCGTCCGGTAGCGGTTTCCGCGCAGAAGCTTAAGCGCACTGGCCCGTTGATGCTCGAACTCGCGCCGACCGAAGACATCCTCGCGGAAGTCGTTCGCCGCCGCAGGCCGGGACAGCTGATCATTGGCTTCGCTGCGGAAACCGAGAATCGCATGGAGAATGGGCGGGCCAAACTGCTGGCGAAGGGCGCCGACGCAATTGTGGTGAACGACGTAGCCGGCGAGGGTGTGGGAATTGACGCTGACACCAATGCGGCAACATTCCTCACGCGGGACACGGCGGTGGAACTGCTTCAAATGCCTAAGCGCCAGTTGGCTGACCGCATCCTCGACGAGATTCTGAGCTTCCGGCGCCCGCGGCCTTTGGTCGTTGAGCTCGATGGGCAAAGCGAAATGAAGGCACAAAGCAGGCAGTCCATTCAGGACCGCGTGCTGGACGAAAGCATTCCGGTTGGCGCGGGACGACGTCAGCTCATCGTGGAGTAAGAAGATTGCCGCGCGCGCTCGATTCCGGCACTCGCGACGCTCTGGCCGAGCGGCTGAAGTTTTATCGCGACCTGGGGATTACAGAGTTTTACAGCAGGGACGTTGAGCCGGTCACCGCACTCGACGATCCCAAGCTGGGCCGGAGCGTGGCCGAAGAGCTGGCGGAACGAGAAGGGCTCTTGCAGGCTGCGGTTGAGGCTGCGGCACAATCCGCGACTGAGCCGGCGGCACAGAAGGAAAATTTCTTCCAAGAGGATCCCACGATCAAGACTCGCAAAACCTTTTCCGCGCCGCCGCAGGTTGGTGCGAGCGTTCCCATAGAGCAGCGCGCCGCCGCGCTCGAAGCGATTCGCGAAGACCTCGGCGACTGCACTCGCTGCGCGTTGCATCAGGGCCGCAATACGATCGTATTTGGCGTGGGCGATCCCGCCGCACGGTTGATGTTTGTGGGCGAGGGGCCTGGCGCCGATGAAGATGCGCAGGGACTGCCCTTTGTGGGCCGCGCCGGCCAACTGCTGAACAACATGATTGCGGCGATGGGACTCAAGCGCGAAGAGTGCTACATCGCCAACGTAGTCAAGTGCCGGCCGCCGGGTAACCGCACGCCGGAACCGGAGGAAGCCAACACGTGCTCTCCGTTTCTCTTCCGCCAGATTGACGCAGTGCGGCCGCAGGTGCTGGTGGCGCTGGGTGCGACGGCGGCAACGTATCTGCTCGGCCAAAGGCAACCGCTCGCCGGGCTGAGGGGGCGCGTACACGCTTATCGCGGCATGAGCCTGGTCGTTACCTATCACCCGGCATTTCTGCTACGCGATCCGCGGCAGAAGAAGGAAGCCTGGGCCGACCTGCAAATCGCGATGAAAGAGATGGGACTGAAGGCGCCTGCAAAAGCATAGGCGACACATCCCACGACGTCGCGCGCAGCTGCGCACCGGCTCGCCGCATCCCCTACACTGAATCTTGCCTCCCATGCCTGCTTACTGCGAAGTCGCGTTGCCGGTGCCGCTGGACCAGACGTTTACGTATGGAATCCGGCTGGGGCAGCAGCCGCGGCGTGGCGCGCGCGTCATTGCGCCCTTCCGCAACGAGAAGCTGATCGGCGTTGTAACGGCAATCGATGCGAAGGCTCCCGTCGATGTTGAGGTGAAATATCTCGAAGCTGTGCTCGATGATGATCCGCTGCTCAGCGATCATCTTCTGGAACTGGCGGAGTGGACCGCGCAGTATTACCTGGCGCCGCTGGGCGAAGTGCTGCGCGCCATGCTGCCGCTGGGGGCCGAGGTGCGGCGTACGGTTTATTACCGGATTACTGACCTGGGACGCGATGTGCTGGCGACAGCGATGGATGGAGATGGTACGAATTCCCAGGTCTCAAAATCGAGACCTGGGGCACCCGCGCAGGGCCGGCGGCGCGGCAAACTCTCGAAAGAAGACCAGGACATGGAGCGGCGTGTGCTGGAGCGCCTGGCAAAGGGCGAACCGGTAAAAGTGTCGACGCTGCGCACGGCTACAGCGGCTTCGTTGCCGCTGCTGGCCGCGATGGTGCGCCGGAGGTGGATTGCGCGCGAGACCGCAGCCGCCGAGCGCGATGCGCGGCGGATGGAGCGGTTCGCGGTGTTGATTGGCGATGGGCGGTTGCCCACGCTGACCGAAAAGCAGACGGCGATTCTGGCGGAGCTTGCCGCGAGCGGAGGCGAAATGCCGCTGACGGAGTTGCGGCGTCGCGAATTGCCTGCGTCGACTTTGCAGACACTTGTGCGGCGCGGATTGGTGCGGATCGACGAACGGCCGGAGGCTTTTCGTCTGGGCGGGATCACTCCTTCGTCCGAGCCAATCTACTTGAACCTGCCGCAGATCGACGCACTCGAGACGCTGACAGGAGCGCTTGGCCGGTTTCATCCGTTTCTGCTCTACGGCGTGACAGGGTCGGGGAAGACGGCTGTCTATCTTGCTGCGATGCAGAAGGCGCTTGATCGCGGACTGAGTTCGATCCTGCTGGTTCCCGAAATCGGATTGACGCCGCAGACGGCAGGGTTGCTGGACCAGGCGTTTGGGCAAAAGGTGGCGCTGTTGCATTCGGCGCTGACGCCGGAGGAGCGAAGCGAGCAATGGCGGCGGATTCGGCGCGGCGATGCGCCGATTGTTGTGGGCACGCGCTCGGCGATCTTCGCGCCGGCGCCGAAGCTGGGATTGATTCTCGTCGATGAGGAGCACGACCAGAGCTACAAGCAGGAAGAGACGCCGCGCTACAACGCGCGCGACGTGGCCGTGATACGCGCGAAACTGGCGGGAGCCGTGGTGGTGATGGGCTCGGCAACGCCATCGCTCGAGAGCTGGCAGAATGCGGAGCGCGGGAAATACACACGCATCGAGTTGAACGATCGTGTGATGAACCGGCCGCTTCCGGAAGTTGAGCTTGTAGACATGCGGAGCGAGTTCAAGGAGACGAGCAAGGACGCGCTCTTTTCGCGGTCGCTGGTGGAGCAAACCAAGGAAGCATTGGAACGCGGCGAGCAGGCGCTTATATTGCTGAACCGGCGAGGCTACTCCTTTGCCGTGATGTGCCGCTCGTGCGGCGAAAAGCTCGAATGCCAGAATTGCGCCATCGCGCTGACGCACCACAAGGCGCAGCTCGACGACAGCGCCGAAGCGAGGGCAGGGCAGCGGCTCGAGTGCCACTACTGCGGCTACAAACGCACGGTTCCCGCGAAGTGCCCAAAGTGCGACAGCGAGCATTTGTATTACCTCGGCGCGGGTTCGCAGCAGGGGGAAGAGAAGCTCACGGAGATTTTTCCTTTCGCGCGCATCGGGCGCATGGACCGCGACACGGTGCGCGGGCGCTACGACCTGGAACATTTGCTGGCGCGGCTGCACTCGGGCGAGATCAACTTGCTCGTCGGCACGCAGATGATTGCCAAGGGCCACGACATTCACAACGTGACGCTGGTGGGCGTGGTGGGTTGCGATCACGCGCTTTCCATGCCGGACTTTCGCGCTGCGGAGCGCGTCTTCCAACTGATGACGCAGGTGAGCGGGCGCGCGGGACGCGGCGATTTGCCGGGCCGCGTGGTGGTGCAGACGTACTATCCCGATCATTACGCGATTCTGGCGGCAATGAAGCACGACTACAAAGCATTTGCCGAGCGCGAACTGAAGTACCGGCGGTGGATGCATTATCCTCCTTTCGGCGCGCTGGCCAATGTGCTGGTGCAGTCGCAGAAGCTGGAAGAGGCAGCGGCGTGGTCGTCCATCCTCGGCAAGTGGCTCGTCCAAAACAACAGCGGCGGAGCCGTGCGGGTGCTGGGTCCTTGCACGGCGCCGATCGCGCGCATCAAGAACGTCTACCGCTTCCACATGATCTTGAAGAGCGCGACGCGCAAGGCGCTGAATGAAGCGCTGCGCGGCATGTTGGCACATGCGGCAGAGAAGGACGTGCCGCGGCGAAACCTGATTGTGGATGTGGATGCGCTGCGGTTGATGTAGCAAGCAAGCGAGTTGGCAAGTTAGCGAGTTAGCCACGCTGAGCGCGGAGGATGTTGGGGGTGCGCCGTTGACGGTGAACAGACAGTGAAGAACCGATAAGAGAAACAGAATCAATGGAGCTTCTTCGATGAATCTCAAAGAGCCGGCGCGACGCGGGCGACGGTGAGAACGGTGATGTCGTCGTCCTGACCAAAGGCTTGTGCTGCCTGGGCGATGGCTTCGGCGGGTTGAGTGCTGAGGGCGGCGGCGGGTTCAAAGCCGAAGAGAGCGCCGGCCTCGTCGCGGGCTTCTATGACACCGTCGGTAAGAAGAGTGAGTTGGCGCTTAGGGGATAGTTGGAAGGTGGACTCGGCGTAAATTGTGTCGGCGGAGATCCCCAGTGGAAGGCCATTTTCGAGCGGGAGTTCTTTGCCGTCAACGTAAGGCGCGATATGACCCGCATTGGCGATGGTTAGCGTGCCGTCGGCGTCGACGCGGAGGGCCAGGCAGGTGGTGAAGCCTCCGTGGCTGCGGGTGAGCATGCGCTGGTTCATGGCGGCCAGGATTTCTCCGGGACTTTGCGTGTAGTGTGCCAGCGTGCGCACCGTACCCACAAGCAGAGAGACGGTCATGGCAGCGGGCATGCCTTTTCCGCTGACATCGCCGATGATCACCAGTACTCCGTTGGCGCTTCCATCGCTCTTCACTGGCAGCACCTGGAAAAAGTCGCCGCCGACTTCTCCATAGGGTTTGTAGACCGATTGAATGCTGAATCCCGGGATTGTGGGAATGTCTTCGGGGATCAGAATCTGCTGAACGGCGCGGCCAGCGGCCAGTTCAGCGGCCATGCGCTGCTTGTCGCGGCGGTCGCGGATGAGGTCGCGAGCAAAGATGGCCAGAGTCACGATTCCCAGCACGGAGAGCGTGCAGATGGTGTACTGCCAGTGCCAGCCGCCTACGGAAGCGTAGGCCTCGAGGCCGGTCAGGCGCTGGAAGAAGCCGGTGAGCGTGAAACGCACGCACCAATAGAACAGGAATGCGGCGGCAATCATTCTATCCCGCGCGCTTCTGCGCCGGAGACCCTGGAAAATCAGAATCGCGAGCACCACCGCCGATACATGCATCGGCCAATCAGCGGTGAACGACAAATTCGGAAACCACACCGCGACAGAAACAAAGAGATAGATCGGCCAGAACAGCAACGTCCAGCGACGGCGCGGGATCTGCATTGCCTCACCCGCTGCTTCGACCAGCATGCCTGACGCCATGGCTCGCAGGCACAAGTAGAGGGCCTGACCCCCGAAGTAATCGGATGACTGGCACACTGCAACCAATGCGAAGAAGATGCCCAGGGTGCGAAACGCTCGAAAATCAGGCGCGGCTCGCCAGAGCGCCAGGAAAGCAGCCGCAAGGCAACCCATCAGCACGGAGAGGATTAGGATGGGTGTCTCCTGCAACTGTTTAATGGGGGGCACTGGCGGGAAGAGCTGCTGCATGAGCGGCATTTCGGCGGCAAGCAGAAGAACGGCCGTCATGCGAGCGCCGCCCTTTGCACGGTGAGGGCGGTGATGTCGTCTTCCTGGCCGAATGCTTGCGCCGTGGCGGCGAGGGCGAGGTCAAAGGTCTGCGCATGCGCTGGTCCGAAGAGCGCAGGCGCGAGCAGCAAAAGAAAGAAAAGTGACCTTTTCATGCGGGCAGGGGGAATCTGTGTAGCCTTGGCAAGCTATAGCACGATGACCGGCACAGCTGGAAGGAAATATGCAGCTCGGGAGTATGAAGCAGATAACAGGGTGCAGGGTGCGGAAAAATGGTGGAGCGGGAGAGGGGCCCGCGCGAAAGCGCGCGAGATGACCAACTTGGCGAATGGCAAAGTTTTCACTTGCTGAGGAATTGAGTGTGCCGGTATGATCCGGGCAGCTTCCGCTCTCCCCAATGCAAGCGCGATCCGCAGGCCGTGGAAGCAGGTCAACCGAGGGTCGCATTCCTTTCCCCGGCAAGCGTTGGCGCAGCCGCAAGGCGAGCGAGCGCCGACCCAATGCCTCAGCGTTCAACGAATCGCGGGCCTCCTTGGCGGGCGTGAAGTTTGCAGTTCCCCGGAACGGAAATGAACAGCACGGCCTCAAGGGGCCTTCAACGATTTGAGGAGGAGACTATGCGTAAGTTCATGAAGCTGCTTGTCAGTGCGATTCTACCCGCGGTCCTGTTGGTGTGCGTTTTTTCACAGCAAGCGAGGCCGCAGAGCCGGGCGAATTTCTGGTTCCTGAACAACACGGGGAGGACCCTGAACAACCTGTATGTTTCGCCGCACTCTTCGGGCTCGTGGGGCGCGGATGTGCTGGGACGCGCGTCTTTGCCTAACGGGATGGGGACGCTGATCGTATTTCCACCGCAATGGCGGGGCGTGTGCCACGAAGATTTCAAGCTGGTGTTCAGCGACGGAACCGCCCAGCAATACCAGCAGGGCCTTGACGTATGCCAACTGCACGCGTTGCAGTTTGACGAGGCGACGGTAGCGGGATTCTGAGGAAGACGGGGACTAGGGACTAGGGCAAGACAAAGTTGAGGTGGCTTTGGGTCAGTGGCCTCCCAGGTCTGAAGATCCAGACCTGGGGCACCCCTGTTCGTGGTGAGTTGAGGCCGGACCCCGGCAAAAGTGAGAATTAAATCAAAGGCCCCACGTGCCGGATTCGGGACGTGGGGCGCTCGGTTTTGTTGTGAGTTGAGGTCGCAATGCCGAGCGGATTCTGGCCTGAAGCCGAGAAGAAGACGGCGATCGAGAAGCCACCGTCCCGAAAAGGCCATTTTCGGGCGTTTTGCTGAAAAACCGAAGCTAGTTTTTGAGGGGAGGGGAGCGCCCGTTTTTGGGGCGGCGGGCGACTTGCGCCTTCGACGGCGAGAAGGTTGTTGTCGATTATGAGATTACTTATTGAAGAAGAATCTTATTGAAATTACTTTTGGAGTAAGATTCTTGTCAGATGAGGTAAGTCTTTATGTCAATCATGGATCGCGCTCACGTCGTTTCGTCGCTCGACCGAGCCGTGCGGCAGTTTGTTGCCGGTTCGAGCTTTACGAACCTATTTGTTGCCGAGAAGCTCGGCTTGCTGGCTACGGATTTGCAGCTACTGAACTTTTTGGAACTGTTTGGTCCCTCGACACCGGGATCGTTGGCCCGGTACGCGGGACTGTCCTCAGGCGGCGTTACCGTTGCGCTTGACCGGCTGGAACGAGCGAAGACTATTCGCAGGCGCGCCAATCCCGCTGATCGCCGAAGCTGGCTGATCAGCATACGGGCAGCTCAGGCGAAGCGAATTGCGGCGAAGTATAAGAGCGTGCAGGTGGGGTTCGATGCGGCGGTGGCGCATTTTTCGAAGCCGGAGCTGAGGATTGTTTTGAGGTTCTTTGCGGAGGCGAATGAACCGCGTTTCCAGGGCGGGGCCGGCTCGAAAACGCTGCCGGCGAGGACGCCGCCAGTACAGCCGGCGAGACGCCGGCGCTACAAAGGACTTTAGGCGAGCCGCTAAGAAGGTCAAAGGAACGTCAGAGCACAGGTGGTTAGCGCGGGAACGAGAACGGAGAGACGTTGAGGAGTTGAAGGAGGGAGTTGTCGTAGAAGGGTGTGGGAGTGAAGGTGAGGACGAAGATGGCGAGGCCGAGGATGCCGAGAACGGCGCGGCCGGGTGAGAGCGGGGCGTCGATGGGGACCTTGGGATGGCGCAGGGCAGGGATGAGAAGAAAGACGCCCCAGAAAAGCCAGCCGACCCAGTAGATGGTTCCGGCGAGAAAAAGCAGGAAGGGCAGGAGATTGGTCATCAAACGGTGGATGCGCGGCGAGAGGGCGTAGAGGATGTGTCCGCCGTCAAGCTGGCCGCCAGGGATGAGATTGAGCGCGGTGATGAAGAGGCCGATCCAGCCGGCGACAAGGATGGGGTGCGGCGAGGCGTGATTGAAGGAGGGGACGGCTGGGTTCCAGTGAGCGAGAAGGCGGCGCAGCAACTGGATGGTGAGGGGATCGCCGCCGAAGCGAATGAGGGATTCGGGCGCACCCTCAGAGAGGGGCGTGCTGAGCATGAGGCCGACGGCGACGGCGATGGCCGAGGCGATGAAGCCAGCGAGAGGGCCATAGATTCCCACGTCCATGAGGGCGTTGCGGCTGGGGATGCGGGTACGGATGCGGATGATGGCGCCGAAGGTTCCGCTGAGCGTGGGCGCGGGGATGACCCAGGGGAGAGTGGCGCGCATCCGGTTCACGGTGCAGGCGGCATAGTGGCCGTATTCGTGAATGAGGAGAATGCCGAGGAGGGTGAGCGAGTAGGCGAAGCCCGAGAAGAACAGAGCGGGATGGCGGAGAAGCCAGGGCCAGGGCCATAGGTCGGTTTCGCGCGCGACGGGCGGCAGGCCTTCAAGGAAGTTCTGCATAAAGCGCGCGCCGTTGACAGTGGTGGTGACGATGCTGGCAAGGAGAAGGAGCAGGGGCAAGGCGTAATCGCGAAAGTGAGTGCGCAGGCGTTTCTGTTCGGGAATTCGCGCCGTGGTAGTGGTGGACAAGGGAGTAGCTGCTCAGAACTCACGGACTAGAACGCGAGACGGTCGCTCGGCGACGCGGTGTGCGCCCCGTCGTCTGTGACAGAGTGAAAATGGACGAGTGGCAACGTAGTTAGCTGGGTGAGGAGCCCGGCTCGAGCGCGTGCAATTCCTTGCCCGGCTTGAAACGGACGGCTTTGCCGGGCGCGATGTTGACCTCAGTTCCAGTGCGGGGATTGCGGCCGATGCCGGTTTTGCGGGCGCGGACGCTGAAGACGCCGAAGCCGCGCAGCTCAATGCGCTCGCCTGCGGCCAAGGCCTGCTTGAGGCCCTCGAAGACCGTGTCCACTGCCGCCTCAGCCTTGGTGCGCGGCAGGCCCGTGCGCTCGACCACGTTGTGAACAATATCCTGCTTGATCAATGGAGTCACCTCGCTCAAGACGAACTGGTTGAAGCGTATATTACCACCTACCTGGCCCATACTACAGATTTTGTTGCGATTAGTGAAGCAGGGAACAAGGGACCGAGGGAACAAGGACGCAGGGCGTTTATCGTGGGTCGTAGATAGTCGACGAGGCATGGTGAAGGAGTGAAGAAGGCAAGGAATGAGAGAGTGAAGGATTGAACTGGCGGGACCTGAAGGGTGTGACGGCGGCATTGCCCATTTGCGCAGGGTTTCAATTAAGATGGGGTTTCGAGTTCGAGCCAACGTCGACACTTCGCCGGAGGCCGCTCAACAGCACCCGGAAGAGGAGAGTCATGTCGATTCAGAGCGACAAATGGATCAGGGAACAGGCGCTGAAGCATCGGATGATCGAGCCGTTCAGCGAGAAGCAGGTGGCGGGCGGAGTCATTTCCTACGGTCTTTCCTCGTACGGATACGATCTAAGAGTCTCGAACGAGTTCAAGATTTTTACCAATGTGAACAGCGCGGTCATCGATCCCAAGGCGTTCGATGAGCGGTCGTTTGTGTCGGTGGAGGCGGACTCGGTGATCATTCCGCCGAATTCGTTCGCGCTGGCCCGGTCGGTGGAGTACTTTCGCATTCCGAGAGATGTGCTGACGATTTGCGTGGGGAAGTCGACATACGCGCGGTGCGGCATCATCGTGAATGTGACGCCGTTCGAGCCGGAGTGGGAGGGGTTTGTGACGCTGGAGATTTCGAATACGACTCCGCTGCCGGCGAAGGTGTATGCGAACGAGGGACTTTGTCAGATTCTGTTTTTCCACGGAGACCAGCCGTGCGAGACGAGCTATGCGGATCGCAAAGGGAAGTACCAGAAGCAGCAGGGAATTGTGCTGCCGAAGCTGTAGGGCGGTTTCATGAATCGTATGAAGTGAGGATGATGTCTTTCAGGGGTTAAACTCCCGATTGTATTGCTGCTTTTTTGGGCTGGCTAATGACGTGCCTTTGTTACGAGGCTGATGGTTGAGAAAAGGGCTTCAGGAAGATTCCGGATGACACCTTAGCGTCAAAGGCCTAGCACCAATTTCTCAACGAGCCGGATATTGGTGGTATTTGCGATCTTGGTACATGTAGTGAATGATTCAAACGGGGACACATTCAAAAGAATTGGGTTGATAGAACCCAGATGATCCGGGCGCAGCATAGCTTGGTGCGACCTGGATACGCCGAGCCGCTGAGAGATGGAAGCGCCAGGGAGCGATCTCTGAGCGCCGCCGGCAAAGCGGAATGAAACAGGAAACATCGAGACAAGGTCGTCGCGGCTGTTTGGGGCAGGCGCGCCGAACCGGTCAAAGAAATCAAAGTTGAAATCAAAGTTGCGTCGACATTTTCTCCCGGATCAAGCGAATACAAAATCTACAAAATTCGACCAGGCCGGATGGGCTTCGGCCAAGCGTCGACCGACGTGGGGATGGCGCGGGGATGACATTGTCGAAGCATGGTCCTGATGCAATTCGTATTGGAGTGGCGGCGGACGAGCCGATTCGCGCAGCCGGACTGGCCAGCATCTTTGATCAGCCCGGGCAGAATGGCGAGTATGAGCTGGTTCCGGTGATTGCGCCGCTGAAAGAACTGCTGGCGATCCACGACATCGAGTACGTAGTGATCGATCTTCATTCCACTCCAGGCGGTCTGGAGGTGGTGGAGAAGATTCGGACCATCCGGCCGGACGTGCGGTCGATTGTGATTGGTCCGGATGGCGACGACGAACTGGTGCTGAATTCGATTGTGGCCGGGGCGAGGGCCTACCTTGGGCAGTCTGCCGGGCCAGACATGGTTCGCAGAGCGATCGACGTTGTGACGGCGGGGTCGATCTGGGCTCCAAGACGGCTGCTGTGCCGGGTCATCGATCGCTTAATGAAGTCTCCGAGCCTATCTCAGGTTCTTTATAGACAGCAACTTACACAGCGCGAACAGCAGGTTCTGGAGCTGATTCTGGGGGCAAATTCAACGCGCGAGATCGCCCGGCAACTGGGGATCGAGCAGCGCACGGTCAAGGCCTATGTGGGCCGGCTCATGCGCAAGACGGGCGCTGACAATCGAATCCAGCTCTCCATATCGGCGCTAAGCCACTCCTTTTTACCCAGGAGCCAGGCGCGGCGGGGCGTGGTTCGGACACACGAAAGTGCATCAAACTAGGTGAAAACCTCATTACTTTAGCCACAACACCTAAGTACTCTTGTGTAGTTACCTGGAATTCGCGATTCTTATCACAGAAACAACGCAGATCTGGGGAAAGGAGTTCCCCGGCGGCATGGTTTACATGATGCCTGGGAACTCCTCTTTTTTTGGTTCTACGTGATTTGGCTCACATCGCCATTGTTTCTTCAGCCCTCCCCCCAACCTCAACCGGGCATTTGGACACCGAGCAAGCAGCCCTGACCGGCTGCGCGAATTCGCTGTCAAGCGGCGTTCTTTTGCCGCAGCTCGCGTTCCATTCGAGCGGCCAGCAGTTTGCGAGCCTTCTCCAGGCGGCGCAGCCTTGAAGGGCTAAGTCTCTTGGCGGCGTGGGTGATATAGAACTCAAGCAACCTCATTCCGGCGGCGGTTCCCTGGGGGCTGATTTCCTTGGAGGCGAGAGAATCCGCAATGGCTTCGGCAGGTTGGGCGAATAGACCGGGATGCGGGTTAGAAGAGTCCATATTCAGGCTCGTTTTCTGTTTCTAAATATCTGGTGGGATGTTAAGGGGCCGGCGCGGACTCTCGGGCGAGCGGCCGCGCCAGCCTGGGTTACAGCTCAGTGCATTTGGGCGTCGCCGAAGTATTGCCTGATGGCGTGCAAGAATCCCTCGGCCCGATGAGGCGGAGGCACGTCACCGCGAAGGATGCGTTCAAACCGATGGTCACCGCCGTAAAGATCGTCGGTGTCGTCGGCATTCTGGCTTATGGTTACTCCACTCAGATCTATACCTGCAAAAATTCCATGGCTGCGCGACCATGTGAGCAATTCAGCTCGCAGGCTGATGTCGGTGGAGGCTTGTGCATCGCGTCCCACGGGACCGGCCGCTGCGGAGGCGTCGCCGCCGATCTTGAACTTGTCATGCAGCAGATCTTGAAAACCCCTGTCATTCGTCGCGACCAACACGAGGTCGGTACCTTTTCCACCAATCTGGAAGCCGAACGAACCGCCGGCGAGGCGAATGAAGACCGGGCCGCTCCAGCCGTGACCGGTGCGGCAGGTAACGACGCCCTGTCCATATTCGGCGCCAACGATGAACGCGCCCTTGAGCACGCCGGGCACAACCGCAATGCATTTTGCATGCTCCGCGATTTCCTCGGGGACGGCGTGGTCAGGCGCAGACATAATGGAGTCGATCACGTTTCTGGCGGCGTCCAGGCGATCATCCAGCCGGTGCTGGGCGTAGGCGGAACGCGCCGCAACGAAACATCCGGCGACTAAAAGTATCGCAAGCATTTTTTTCATTTCAATCTCCTTGATTGCCACGCCTCATGGGCGTCATTGGGTGCAAATTTTTCGCAAGCTTCCTGTTGTTCCTCTTGCTTCGATGCAGGTTATGGAGCGGCGGCAATCTGGATGCGGAACAAAATATAGAAGTTTTGACCGGGCGGGACGATGTGGAGCGGGAGTCTGGACAGGCGGAATGCTTACCGAAGGACAGGATTCGCTTGGGCGACTGCCCATGAAACACGCTGATTTTTGGTCGTACGTTACTCGCTTGATCTCCAAATCAGAATGAGAGCGATTGATTTGTTCGCGGATGACATCTTAAGAGAAAGCCTAGTGATGAGACGGCCATTCTCGTTAGGATGTGGCTGAGAGCCGGAGAAAACAATGAACAAGGAAGTAGCCGATGCGATTGCGGAATTAAAGGCACAAGGAATCCCGGTGGCAAACGATCCATCCGGGCGTAAGCCTGGTCTCTACATTGCGACCGCTCCGGATGGAGAAAAGTACGAATTTGATGCCGCCGGGTTATTGGATCTCAAGGCGAAAGCAAGATTGCACCTCGAAGGACTGCAAGAGTTGCATTTCGCAAGAAAGAAAGCGCCGAATTTTCATAACCCGCCGAGGAGCTAGAAACGGCGAGTGTCATACGCGTGCGAATGCCGTAGAAGCTTTCCGAAGGTTGCTCTTCCTGGGCGGGTCGGCCAACTGTGGAAGCGCTGTGCGGACGGATGCTGTAGCCTGTTCTCGGAGGATCCGGCGCAGGCTGCCATGCGACCGTTCCCATGAATCCTCCGGCTCAATGACCCCGGCAGAGAGACGAATCCCCCCCGACAGAGTTTTCACATCCGCGGCCCAGAGCGGCGGAATGGAAAGGATAGAAACATGAAAAAGGTCGTTGTTTCGATTTGGGTTTCGATTTGCCTCAGTCTTCTGCTTCCGAGTGCGGCTTTCGCCGCGTCTACGCGGGAGGATTTGCAGGCGCGCATGGATGCGGCCAAGGTGGTTCTGGACCAGATCATGAACGCGGGCGACCGGACCGTGCCCAACAACATTCTGAAGTCGGCGACTTGCGTGGCCGTGGTTCCCAGCATGGTGAAGGGCGCGTTTTTCGTGGGCGCGCAGTATGGGCAGGGCGTGGTGACGTGCCGCACGGGTCATGGGTGGAGCGGGCCGGTGTTCATCCGGATGGCCGGCGGGTCAATCGGGTTTCAATGGGGCGGGCAGGCGACAGATTTGATTCTGATCGCCGTGAACGACCGCGGAATGCAGGACCTGCTGAAGGATAAATTCAAGATCGGCGGAGATGCTTCCGCGGCGGCGGGTCCGGTAGGGCGATCAGGAACGGCATCAACGGATTGGAAGATGAGCGCGGAGTTGCTGAGCTATTCGCGGACCAAGGGAATCTTTGCCGGGATCGATCTGGATGGAACGAGCGTGAGCCAGAATATCGACGACACGACGCTGTACTACGGGTCGCCGCATCACTTTGAGTCGATCCTGAGAGGCGACGTGGATGTGCCTCCGGGCGCGGTGCCGTTCGTGCGCGATGTGGCGCAGGATTTTGTGCGAGCGAAGGCGCAATAAAGAGCGGCCGTGGGCCGTCAGCCATCAGCCGTCAGCCGTCAGTTTGATCCAGGGGGGATGGACAGCTGTGAGATCCCCCCTAGAGCTCCGGCGAAGCTTTGAGCTTGGGGATGGGGATCCGGGAACGGCGGCGCGTTGAGCGTCTACACTGATCCTTGCTCATGCGGGAGAAGATCGAGTATGGGATTGTTGTAGCCGTTGCGCGCTGCCTGGGCGCGATGCCGCGCGGCTTGGCGCGGGCTCTCTCGGGTTGCATTGCATTTGGAGTTTACTGGGGCTTTGGCCGGTTGCGGCGCGTGGGAATGCGCAACCTTGAAATGGCTCTGCCGGAGCTTTCCCAAAAAACAAGAGGAAGAATTTTGCGGGGCGTATATGTCCACCTGGGCTGGCAGTTGGTGGAGTTCTGCCGTATGACGCGGTACACGCCCGAGAACACGCGCGACTGGATCCGCACAGACGGGCTGGAACACTATCTGGAGGCAAAAGAACGCGGCAAGGGCGTACTGGTGCTTACGGGCCATCTGGGCGCGTGGGAGCTCTCGAGTTTCTATCACTCGCTGATGGGCTTTCCGATGGGCATGCTGATTCGCAGGCTCGATAATCGGCGCCTGGATGAGTATGTAAACCGCATCCGATGTATGCATGGGAATTTTGTTTTGTCGAAGGACGATTTTGGGCGAGGGCTGCTGACGGCGATGCATAAGGGCAGGGCGGTCGGAATGTTAATCGACACGAATATGACGCCGCCGCGTGGCGAGTTTGTAAAGTTTTTCGGGATCGATGCGTGCACGGGGACGGGGCTGGCACACATAGCGCGGAAGACAGGCGCGGCGGTGCTGCCGGGATTCATGGTGTGGGAGGCTGAGGAGCAGAAATACGTGCTGCGCTTCGGGCCGGAGGTTGAGATTCCGCGGACGGACGATGCGGCCGCGGACATTCTGGAAGGCACACGGCGGGCGACGGCGGTGCTGGAGGAGTGGATTCGGCGCTATCCTGACCAGTGGTTGTGGATTCACCGGAGATGGAAGACGCGGCCGGTGGGGGAGCCGGGGCTGTACTGAAGCCGGTGGACGGTGACCCGAGCGCCGTGGGTCGTGAATCGTGGATCGTGAGTCGTGGGCGGGAACGAGCAACGAGATGAAGAAGTGAATGAGTGAAAAAGTGAAAGAAAAGTGAATAAGTGAAAGAGTGAAGAAGTGAAGAGTGGGCGGCGATGACGATTGGCGAATTGATTGAAGAACTCGGTGGGAAGCTGGCGCAGGGAGGTGCAGGAGATTGCGATCGTGGGCGTGAATTCGCCGGCGAACGCGGGCGCTGACGAGCTGGTGTTTGCAGAGGACGAAGCTTCGGCGGCCGGGGCGCTGAAGAGTTCCGCAGGCGCGGTGGTTCTGAAGGCGGGGCAGGCGGTGTCGTACGCGGCGAATCTATCGATCGCGGTGATTGAGACGGACCAGCCAAAGCTGTGGTTTGCGCGGGCGGCGAAGATGCTGCGTCCCAAGATCGAGTGCGGGTGGATTCACGAGACGGCGGTGATTGGCGAAGGGGCGATGCTCGGGAGCGGCGTGACCGTAGGCCCGCAAGCGGTCGTCGGGAAAGATGCGGTCGTAGGCGACGATACGCGTATTGAGGCGAGTGCGGTGATCGGCGAGGATGTGCGGATTGGAGCGCGGTGCCGGATTTTTCCGCGGGTGGTGATTTATTCAGGCACAACGATCGGCAATCGGGTGGTGATTCATGCCGGGGTGGTGCTGGGCGCGGACGGATTTGGATATGTGCGCGATCCGGCGACCGGCGCGTACACGCAGTTTCCGCAGCAGGGAACGCTGGTGATTGAAGACGACGTGGAGATTGGCGCCAATTCGACGGTGGATCGCGGCGCGCTCGGTGAGACGCGTGTGCGACGCGGCGCGAAGTTCGACAACCTGGTGCACGTGGCTCACAACTGCGACATCGGCGAAGACGTGGTAATCGTCGCTCAGACCGGAATTTCAGGCTCGTGCACGGTGGGCAAGGGCGCGGTCATTGCGGGGCAGGTGGGACTCGGCGACCATGTACACATTGGGCCGGGCGTAATTCTGGGTGGGCAGGCTGGTGTCTTCAGCGGCGCGACGGTGACCAACGATGGATTGAAGCCGGGAACGGTGCACTGGGGAACGCCGGCGCGGCCGTTGAGAGAAGTGCTGAGGGAGCAGGCGACGCTGGCGAGGATGGCGAAGAAACGGAAAGACCGTGATTCGTGAGTCGTGGATCGTGAATCGCGGGTGGGAACGAGTGAACGAGTGAAAGAGTGAATCAGTGAAGAAGTGAACAGAGCGCGTTAGGAGCGGACTGGAAGGCGCTATGGCCATCATTGTTGTTGGCGGGGGCGGGCGCGGCGCGGGGAAGACGGCGCTGGTGTGCGGCCTGATGCGCGCGCTGCCGGAAGTTCCCTGGACAGCAGTCAAGATCACGACGCATGAGCATGGGAAGGCGACTCCGATCTGGGAAGAGACTACGCCGGGGCAGGAGACTGACACGGCCCGGTATCTGGCTGCTGGAGCGCGGCGGGCGTTGCTGGTGACCCCGGGGCTGGTGGCGGCGGATGCGATCGGAGCCGGACGCGGATCCGCTGGGGCCGGTTGTGGAGAAGATTCTGCGGGAGTGCGCTGGGCCTGGTGGCGTGATCTTTGAATCGAACAGCGTGCTTGAGCATGTGCGGCCTGACATTTGCCTGTGCGCTGCGACAAGTCCATGGGCTGAGGTGAAGGCTTCGTACGAGCTTATGTTGGAGCACGCAGACGCAATGGTGGAGCTGGCGGGGCACGATCACATCATTGAGGCGGAGAAGATTACTTTTCGGCTCGCGGCCATGGAGCGCGTGTCGCCGGTGATGGTGGATTGGGTGCGAGAACGGCTCAGTGACCGCAAACCTTGACTTCCTAGTCGCCTGCTTGTAACGTGGGCGGACATTCCCTGGAACTGCGGTTGTGTCTCAAATGACGACAGCCGGAGTGTGCGAATTTTGGACAGTGTATCGATATCAGACAAGATCACGGGCTCGGACGGGCTGCGAGATGGCGCCAATGTGGAGACCGCCGAACAAGGGGACGGACTTCACCCCGGTCCCCAGATGCTAGGGACCGGGGTCACCCTGAATGCAGATGAAGGACCTCTCCCCGGTTCCCAAGAGCCAGGGACCGGGGGCACCCGGGCGGACGAGGATCGGCTGGCGTGGCTGGCGTTGACGTTGACGCCGGGCCTGGGGCCGAGGCGGATTCTGGACGCGGTGAAACAGCTTGCGTCGGCCAGCCAGATTTTTACGATGGCGCTGACGGCGCTTGAAGGGTTGAGGTTTCCCGCCGAGGCGGCGCAGTTCCTTTTTGACGGCAAGGGGCGGAAGGCGGCTGAAGAAGAGTGGGCGCGTGTGGCGGCGCAGGGCGCGGCGATTATCGACTACGCGAGCCCGGAGTATCCGGAACGGCTGCGTGAGATCTACGATCCGCCGACGGTGCTTTGGGTGCGCGGCGATGCGAAGCTGCTGAGCCGGCCGGCGATCGCGGTGGTGGGGACGCGGCATCCGACGCCATACGGGACGGGCATTGCTGAGCTGCTATCGCGGGACCTGGCGGCGCGGCGGCTGGTGATTGTGAGCGGGATGGCGCGGGGCATCGACTCCTGTGCGCACAAGGGGGCGCTGGCCGCGCGCATGCCCACGGTGGCTGTGTGGGGCACGGGAATTGACGTGGTCTATCCCAAGGAGAACAGGAAGCTGGCTGAAGAGATTCTGGCAACGGGCGGGACCATCGTGAGCGAGGTGCCGATGGGGACGTTTCCGGCGCCGCAGAACTTTCCGCGGCGGAATCGGATTCTGAGCGGGTTGAGCGTGGCGGTTCTGGTGGTGGAGGCGGGGGAGAACTCTGGGACGCGGGTGACGGCACGGTGTGCCGCGGAGCAGAATCGGGACTTGTACGCAGTTCCGGGCAACGTGACCAATAAGGGCTCATGGACCCCTAACACATTGATAAAACAGGGGGCTAAGCTGGTGGCGACCTGGGAGGATGTTTGGGAGGACCTGCCTTCGCAGGTGCGGTTGGAGCTGGAGGCGCTGGCTCCGGGTGAATCGAAAGCTGAGGCTCAGGCATCCCTAATGGCTGACCCAGTGCTCAGGCCCCAGGAGGCCATGGTGCTGGAGGTCCTGCGCTCCGACGAGAGTCTGCAGATCGATGAGATTCTGAATCTGCTGGAGACTCAACTCACTTCCTCTGAGGTATTTACAGCGCTTTTTGAGCTGGAGATGGCGGGCCGGATACGGCAACTGCCGGGGAAGAATTATGTGAGGACGATGTAA
Source organism: uncultured Acidobacteriaceae bacterium (assembly GCA_963796785.1). Taxonomy (GTDB): domain Bacteria; phylum Acidobacteriota; class Terriglobia; order Terriglobales; family Acidobacteriaceae; genus Telmatobacter. The sequence continues at coordinate 1,124,238 of CAWCMW010000002.1, forward strand.
AGGCCACAGGGACAAGTGAATGAGTGAAGTAGTGAAACGGGAAATCGGGCGCTAGCTGCCCCAACCGCAGAGGGACGAGGGCTCAATCCGAGGGAACCGAAAATCGTGGTCGTTTCCCGTCGACTGCCGGAAGGTGGAAGTTACTTTTCGGATGCGCGACCCAATATAGGTGCAAAGAGGCGGATTAGGCGCGGTTTGCGGGCCGCGGAGGCGGGTTGCTGCAGACGAAAATGGGACGGTTGGCCAGGAAAAATCTTCTGCGCCGGTGGAAATGATGGGGCAATTCGTGCTACGGTGCAAGCCTTGCGGCCAATTTTTGCCGGAGCCGGCCCGGAGATGCATGGCAGGTGATGGCTGGCGCGATCGAGTTTTGAGTGCGATCGCGGAACAGAGAAGGCAGAAGCGTCCGCTGGAACCGATTGGCTGTGAGAGAGTCAAACAAGAGAATTGGGCCAGGACACGAACCGGCAACGTGCCGGGAGCAGGCAAGCGAGCAATAGAGAGGGAACCGGGTTAAGGGATGGCAACAACAAAATCATTGGTGATCGTTGAGTCGCCGGCGAAGGCTAAGACGATCGAAAAATATCTGGGCAAGGGGTTCGATGTGAAGGCCTCTGTGGGCCACATCATGGATCTGCCCAAGAACGAGCTTGGCGTGGAGCTGGAGAAGCGCACCTTCGAGCCGGCACTGATTGTGTCTCCGGGCAAAGAGAAGGTGGTGGATCAATTAAAGAAGGCGGCCGCCAAGGCAGACGAGATTTATCTTGCGCCTGACCCGGACCGCGAGGGCGAGGCGATTGCGTACCACCTGGCGATCCAGTTGGGGACCAACGCGAAAGAGAGAAAGAAGATTCGCCGCGTCACCTTCAACGAGATTACGAAGAAGGCGGTGCAGGAAGCGTTCAAGCATGCACGTGACATCGACGAGAACTTGGTGGCGGCGCAACAGACGCGCCGCGTGCTCGATCGCCTGGTGGGGTACCAGATTTCGCCGCTGCTGTGGGACAAGGTGCGGCGCGGATTGTCGGCGGGACGCGTGCAGACGGTGGCGCTGCGACTAATTGTGGAGCGGGAGCGCGAGATTCGGCGCATTTCAGCCGTTGGAATACTGGACGCTGGAAGCGCAACTTCATCCCGAGAAACAGGCCGACCAGAAATTCAAGGCGAAGTTTGTCGGGATCGGCGGCGAGCCGGCGCGCGTGGCGAACGGCACCGACAAGGACGGAAAAGAACAGTTCATCGCGAGCGCACTGCCCGACAAGAAGCAGATGGACGAAGTGGTGGCAGCGCTCGAAAAGGCGGATTGGTCGATTACCGGCGTGCAGGCGCGCGAACAGCAGCGCAGGCCGCTGGCGCCGTTCATCACCAGCCAACTGCAACGGGACGCGGCCAACAAGCTGGGCTTCAATGTGCGGCGCACGATGGGCGTGGCGCAACGGCTTTATGAAGGCGTTGATCTGGGCAGCGAGGGAACGACGGGACTGATCACCTATATGCGTACCGATTCGCCGCGTGTTTCGCCTGAGGCTGTAACCGGCGCGCGGGAGTGGATTGGGAAGGAACTGGGCACGAAGTATCTGCCTGACACTCCTAACGCATACAAAGGCAAAAAGGACGCGCAGGACGCGCACGAAGCCATAAGGCCGACAGATGCGGCGCGAACGCCGGAGTCGATTGCGCGCTACCTGAGCGACGAGCAGTTGAAGCTCTACACGCTGATCTGGCGGAGATTTGTGGCTTCGCAGATGGTTCCCGCGGTGTACGACGTGACAACAGCAAACATCGCAGCAATCTCAACCAAAACCAGGAAAACATACGATTTCCGCGTGAGCGGGTCGGTGATGCGTTTCGACGGATTCCTGAAGGTCTACGAAGTTTCAGAAGACAAGAAGGACGACGACGATGAAAGCGCCAACCGATTGCCGAACCTGGACGGCGTGAAGGCGCTGGGGCTCGACGAGCTACTCCCGGAGGATCACTTTACGCAGCCGCCGCCACGCTACAACGAATCTTCGCTGGTGAAGGAGCTGGAGGAGCGCGGCATCGGCAGGCCGTCGACGTACGCGTCGATCATCAACACCATTCAGGATCGCGAGTACGTGGTGAAGCACGGCGGATCGCGCGGGCGGTTTTATCCGACCGAGATCGGCGTGGTTGTGTGCGAGCTGCTGGTGGAGAATTTCCCGTACATCTTCGACACTGCCTACACGGCCAAGCTAGAGACGGAACTGGACGATATTGAAGAAGGCACTGAGAAGTGGACCGATCTGCTGAACGGCTTCTACGACCATTTTGAAGACGAGTTGAAAGACGCCGGAAAGAAGATGCGGAACATCAAGCGCATGGAGGAAGTGACCGGCGAAAAGTGCGAAGTGTGCGGATCACCTCTGGTATTGAAGTGGGGCAAGTTCGGCACATTTTTTGCGTGCTCGGCTTACAACAAGAAGGATCCGACGAGCTGCACGTTCACAAAAGAGAACATCGCCTCAAAGCCGGACCTGAACACTCCGGAAGCACAGGAAGCGGGCGATACCGAGGAATATTGCGAGAACTGCGGCAAGGTGATGGTGATGCGGCGCGGGATCTTTGGGCCGTTCATGGCCTGCCCGGATTACAACGCCGATCCGCCGTGCAAGACGTTCAGGAAACTGAGCTCGAAGCAACAGCAGAAGCCGCCCGAGCCGACGGGCGAGCCTTGCCCGGTTTGCGGCAAGCCGCTGGTGCTGCGGCAGGGCGCATATGGCGAGTTTGTATCGTGCTCCGGCTATCCCAAGTGCAAGTACGTGAAGCAGAATTTGATTGAAGGCATGAAGTGCCCGAAGTGCGGCGACGGCGATTTGGCCGAGCGGCGCGCACGAAGAGGCAACGTCTTCTGGGGCTGCACGAATTATCCCAAGTGCGACTTCACATCGAATCTGAAACCGGTGGCGAAGAAGTGCCCCAAATGCAGCAGTCCGTATTTGCTGGAGAAGACGCTGAAGTCGGGCGTGTTTCTGGTGTGCCCGAACTTGAAAAAGACCGCCGAGGAAGAGGCTGCGGCGAAGAAGCGAGGGAAGAAGAAGGCGCCGGCGGCAGAAGAGGGAGCCAAGGTGGTGTGCACATATTCGAAGCGCATTGGCGATGCGCCTCCGCCCCCGACGGCTGAGACGCACGGCCCGGTCGTTGAGAAGAAGGAAGAGAACGAGGAGCTGCAGCCGGCGTAAGAGAAACAGGGACCAAGGGAACAAGGGACCGAGAAAGCAAAGTAATAAGGGGGAGTGGATAGCGAACGAGGCGCGCCGAGAGGGCGCGCCTTTTTCGTTGCCGCGTAATCCACGACATGACATCGGTCGAATCCTGTACCATTGGCTGCGGAGACGCCCAATGGAGCGAATGCTGGCTACGCCGGCCGATGCCGAGATCATTCTTAGACTTTATGAACTGCGGACCGAGGCGGTGATGCGGCAGGCGCGCGCGTGGGTTGGCGGTGAGTTCTGGCCACAGACGGTAGACGACTTCAATGCTGTCTACGAAAACCCGCGCGATCCGCACAATCCGTGGCTGCGCCAGGTGCTGACGTACTGGGAGATGGCGGCGGCGATGGTGCTGCACGGCGCGGTCTCGGCGGAGCTGTTTGTGGACTGCAACGGCGAGGGATTTTTCCTGCTGGCGAAGTTCGCGCACATTCTGGAGGCGATCCGGGAAAAGAACCCGACCTTCCTGAACAAGACCACCGATTTGATCAGTCGTTTCTCCGCGGCGGCGCAGCGCTACGAGGCGACTTTGAAGCGTGTGGAAGCGAGACGCAGCGCCATCGCTGGGAAGTGAAGATAGCCGGGATGAATCTGGTTGGTACTCGCCATGCTGCCCCGAAGTCTGATAGTGTCATATGGATTCTTCTCGCCCGGCAGTTGACTTGAACTGTGTGCGGGCGGGAAATGCTTTGACTGAAAGCGACCGGATCACCATGGCGCGAGCAACCTGGAACGGCAGAGTCATTGCGGAGAGCGAACGGACCGAGGAACTGGACGGAGATGTCTATTTTCCTGAATCCAGCCTCAAGCGGGAATATTTTCGGTCCAGCTCCACCACGTCAACCCATCCCCTGAAAGGGCAGGCACGATTTCTGACCGTCGTGATCGACGGCCAGGATAATCAGGATGCCGCCTTCTACTATCCCGATCCCAAGCCTGCAGCCCGCAAAGTGAAGGGCTACGTGGCGTTCTGGCGGGGCGTGGAAATTGAAAAATAGCCTCTAGCCGCTAGCTTCTAGCTGCTCGCTCCATCTCGTCGGCGCGAGCGGTGCCCGCTGACTCCAAAATCGAATGATTTCATTGCGCAGGACGAGAAGTAAATTGCGAGCCCGGCGAGAAGAGCTTCGCCCGTTCTTCCTCAAAACAAGCTAGGGGCTAAGCTAGAGGCTGGAAGCTTGGGCTTTAATACGCCTGAAGCTGCTCGAGGGGCAGGCGCACGCGGAAGCATGTCGATCCCGGCTCCGACTTTACGCTGAGATGCCCGCTATGCTTGCGCACGATGCGCATGGCGTTGTCGAGGCCAAGGCCCAGTCCCTGGCCTGGCGCCTTGGTGGTGAAGAACGGCTCGAAGATGCGTTCCTGCAATTCGGGAGGAATGCCGGGACCCGTATCCCAGATTTCCACCAGCAGCATGTCCGCTTCAAGGCGGCAGGCTACGCGAAGACGGCCACTATTTCCAAGGGCGTCGAGCGCGTTTTCGATGAGCGCAGTCCACACCTGATTCAACTCGCCGCCGTAGGCGCTGATGCGCGGCAGGTCCGGCTGATAGTCGCGCTCGATTTCAATGTGGGTCATTCGCGAGGCCAGCATTTGCAGCGTGGCGTCGAGGCCGGCCGGGACGTCGACTTCGAGGATCGGAGAGCGGTCCATGTTGGAGTAGTCCTTGACGGCGCCGATGAGGTCGAAGATTCGCGCGGTGGAGTTGACGATCGTTTCGGCCGCGCGCGCGGATCGCAGATAGCGGGCGAAGTATTGCAGGACGACGCAACATTCGCCGGGGTTGAGGAATCCGCGGAGCTCGTCCAGGTCCGCAATGGTGACGGACTGCTCGGCCATTTGCGCAGCCACTTCCCACGCGTCGCCACACCCGACGCCGGTAAGCCAAGCGCGGAGCGATTCTTCGCGGCCAATGAAGCCGAGGGCGTCGGTTTCGGCAGGCGGGTCGAGTGTTTCGCCGGAACGCGAGAAGATTTTCTCCTCCCATGTAACGACTTTTTCCATTTGCTCTTCAGTGAGGCGCAGCGTGATGAGCTTGATGCGATTGCTGCGGTTGGCGCGCAATGCGGTGAGCAAGGTAGCGGCGGCACGCTGAGCGGCGGAAGCGGGATTATTGAGCTCGTGCGAGAGATTCCCGGCCAACTGGCCCAGGGCCGCGAGCTTCTCCGCCTGCTGCTCAATGCGGGTGACTTCGCGGACGCGATCGAGCAAGGTGGAGACCACGCGCTGGGCCATGGAAGGGATGGCCTGGAGCATTTCAGGAAAGACAGAGCGGTGAATCAGCAGAGTCCAGACGGGGGAGATGGCGAATCCCTGGCCGCCGTAGCCCTTCATGCGGGAGAAGGGCAGCAGGCCCGTCATTTGCCCGGTGCGGCCGATGAACAGCGCCATGGGGCCGCCGCGCTGGCGGCGCACATGAATCTCACCTTTGAGGATGAGGACCATGTGCTCGGCCGGAGCGCCTTCCTCGAAAAGAATGTCGCCGGGATTGGCGATGTATTCCTGGCCGTGGCGTGCCAGCCATAGACGGTCCTCGAAAGGAAGGCCGTGCAGCGGGCCGATGTTATCGATGGCCTCCGCGACTTCTTCAGGCGGAGTGGGAGTGGCGGGAGCGACGACGGTGGGGGAAAGCATCGGGGACCTCCAGGGACAGAATAGAACAGGGACCAAGGGAACGAGGGAACAAGGGAGCCATGGGCGAGATCGGGTTCAGCGCTTCAGTTGGGTGGCTAGCGTCGCTCGAGCGTGGGGGATTGGTGCTTGAGTTCAGCAGGCTGATCGGAGGCGTCTGGAGCGGATCGGGGTGCGAGGTTCCACGCATCGGCGACGATGTAGAGGGGCCGGCCTTTACTTTCCTCGAAGATCCTGCCGACATACTCACCCAGAATGCCGACGGTGATGAGCAAGGCTGCGTTGCTCACGCAGAGCACGATCATGAGCGAGGTCCATCCGGGAACGGTGCGACCGGCATGGAACGCGATCAGCGCTCTGACGGCTTCTTCAATGGCCAGCAGGGCCATGATTGCGCCGGCAAAAAAACTCATGCGCAGGGGGAGAGGCGAAAAGGAAACGGCGGCGTTCCAGGCCAGGCGGATCATGCGGCTGAGGGGATACTTGGTGGTTCCAGCCACGCGAGGCTGGCGCTCGTAGCGCACGCAAATTTGCGGATAGCCGACCCAGGCCACCATGCCGCGCAGAAAGCGATGTAATTCGCGCATGGAACTGAGGCTGGAGACGCAGCGGCGCGACATGAGGCGAAAGTCGCCCACATCGGCGGGCAACGACTTGAGAAAAAAGGTTTGCATCAGACGGTAGAAAAGCCACGCGGTGGCGCGCTTGAAGAGGTTTTCGCCGGCGCGAACCGATCGCTGGCCGCAAACGACATCGTAGCCATTGCGATACTCGGCCACCATCTGGTGAATGACGTCGAGCGGGTCCTGCAGATCTGCGTCGATGAGCACCACGGCGTCGCCGGTGGCATGGTCAACGCCGGCAGTTGCGGCCAACTGGTGGCCGAAGTTCCGGGAGAAGCTGAGCACTTTGATGCGACGATCGCGCCCGACCAATCGACCAGGAAATCGATGGTGCGATCGGTGCTGCCGTCGTTGACGAGGATCACTTCGCAGGGATAGGGCGAGGCATTGATGAAGCGCGTAATTTCTGCTGCAAGCAACGGAAGGCTCTCCTCCTCGTTGTAGCAGGGAACAACGAGCGACAGCAGTGCGGGTTCGAGCCGGGTTTGAAGGTAGCCGGAAGTCATGGTCAGTTGGTTTGGGATGGAGCCATCGACTTTGATGGTATCGCCTGCAAGGGCATTGTTGCGATGACGCTCTTGGGTCAACTCGGGGAAGCTTGTTCACGCGTGGGATCATTGGACGGGCTGAAACCCCATCCCGACCTGCCGAGGATTCATTTGCGGCACCATGCCGGTGCCCGACACCGGGAACGAGTCCAGGCCTATCTGCCCTTGCCCTCCAAGGTGACCCAGTTGCGGCGGGCTTACTGCGAGACGAGCTCCCGGCTGTGGGCTGCGGGTTTACGCGCAGTGGCGCGCCGGAGCGAGACTGCCCCAGCGACTCCCAGGACAACAACCGCGGGTTCAAGCGGTTGCCGGTAATCCATCATGGGATGCGTGAGGTAGTAGGTGACTGGGAAAACGGCGATGAGCAGCAGGTATGGCATGACGGCGGTGCGATTGGTGCGCCACAGGCTGCGAATGCCGAGCAGCATGAAGAGCGTGACGGTGGTGACATAGAAGACGGTCCCGGGCGTGGCGGGCTGGTCATGCAACTCCTGGGCCGAAAAACTCCAGAAACCGGTCCAGTAATAGACGATGCGACGCAGCGTTTTTACGACCAGGAATGCGTAGTGCGGATGATTTTTGAGATCGTCGAGGGACATGGCGCGTTTTTGAGCCAGATAGGGGATCTCGCCCATCGCCAGGTACTTCTGCATTTCGACGGGGCTGCTGGCGGGATAGGGCCGGTTGTCGCAGGTGGGCGGCGAGGTGTTGTCGTTGGGAGCGTTGCCAAAATCGTCAGCGTAAAGCTCGAGCCAGATGTTGTCGCGAATGGGCACGATGACGCCAAGCGCGCGATAGTTGCGGAGGGTCCACGGCGTGAGCACCGGTGAAGAACGTAAGCAGGGTGAGCGCGCCGTTCAGCACCCAGGGCTTGCCTGCCTTGTGCGCTTGCCAAAGAGCAAAGCCGAGCAGGAAAGGCAGCGTGGACATGATGGAGGCGTTGGAGTGCGCGGTGATTCCATAGAGCGCGCCGAAGCCGATCCAGGCCCACGGTGCGGCGGACAGGTGTATGCGCTGCGCAATGCAGAAACACGTGGTGAACAGCAGGCTGGTGAGCGCATATTCCCAAACGCGGCCGGCGGAGAAATAAATTGCGAAAGGATAAAGCGCCCAAGCCCAGGCGGAGATTTTTGCGGTGCGAAGGCCCAGCGCGTACTTGGCGCTGAAGTAAACGGGAATGCAGGTGAGTGTGGAGAGAACGCTATTGATGGTGAGAATGGCGAATGCCGACGTGAGGGAATAGACGCCAAAGAGCCGGAAGACGAGGGAGAGGAGCCCGGGGTAGAGCGGGGACATGATGGCTGTGGGCCCGCTCCACGGCCAATAGGGCGAGGAGAAGCCGTGGCCGGTGGCGAGCGCGCGCGCAATCCAGCCCATCTCCCATCCGAATGCTTCGTAGTGCTTGTCTGCGTCTGGCAGGTCGCGGTAAGTGAAGAACACCACCACGAGGCGAATGGCCAGCGCGACCGCCATTGCGGGAAGGACCTGGCGGAGCCAGCCAGCCGGTTCCTGCCTCGCGGCAAGACTTTCTTTTGGACCTCCGGGTCTCGAGTTGATCATCATGGAAGCGGGTCTCTCAATTGTTTCATAAGTTGACTGTCGCTGGATTGTCGGTGAGCGGTTTGAACAGGGAACGTATTCGTGAGGTACTGCACGCTTGCATCGGGGCGGTCCCGCGAGGTTGCCGCGTAGTAGACTGAGCCTTGATTTTGACCGGAGCTCGCCGCATGAAGATTACGTTTGCCGCCTCGGAGGCCACGCCCTTTGCCAAGACCGGCGGCCTCGCCGATGTTGTTGGCTCGCTGCCCCGGGAGCTGGTGAAGCTGGGGCACGAAGTCACGGTCTTTCTGCCGTTCTATGCGCGGGTGCGGCGGCTGTTCGAGGGTGACGGCGGGAGTGAGCCGAAGTACGCAATTCGCTCGCTGACCATCCCGTTCCGCTATTACAACCGGTTCGTTGGCGTAGTGGACGCCGGCCTGCGCGACGGAGTGCGGCATTACTTTATCGATTGTCCGGAACTTTTTGACCGTAAAGAACTCTATGGGCCGAGCGGGGCCGAGTACGCCGACAACGCGGAACGGTTTGGGCTGTTCTGCCGCGCCGTGATCGAGGCCTCAAAACAGCTCGGTGTGCCTGATGTTTTTCATGTCCACGATTGGCAGGCGGCGCTGATTCCCGTTTATCTGCGCACGGTCTACGTGCCGGATCCTGATTTGCTCCGCGCGGCAACGGTGCTCACAATTCACAACGCTGCCTACCAGGGCGCATTTGCTCCGAAGACCACAGAGGACTTGCTTTTGCCCTGGGACGTTTTCACCATGGACAAGCTGGAGCAGTACGACCACTTCAACTTTCTCAAGGGCGGGGTGGTGTTCAGCGACGTGCTGACAACCGTGAGCAAAAAGTATGCCGAGGAGATTCAGACTGCGGAGTTTGGCGAGCAGCTCGAGGGTGTTCTGAAGAAGCGCGGGGCTGATCTGCACGGCATTTTGAACGGTGTGGATTACGCGCTCTGGGATCCAGCCAAAGACGGTCATCTTGCGGCGCATTACACGCCGGATAATCTGGAGGGCAAGCGCGCCTGCCGCGCCGATCTTCTTCATGCTTTTGGACTGGAGCATGTGGCCGAGGGGACGGCGGTGATCGGTATTGTTTCGCGCTTTGCGAAACAGAAGGGGTTCGACATCATGGCAGAAATCGCCGAAGAGATTGCCGAACGCGACGTTGCGGTAGTGGCGCTGGGGACGCACGATCCGTACTACGAAAACCTGTTTCGTGCATGGGCGTTTCGGTACCCGGGCAACGTTGCCGTGCAAATCCGCTACGACGAGACGCTGGCGCACAAGATCGAGGCCGGCTCCGACATGTTTCTGATGCCATCGCGCTACGAGCCTTGCGGCTTGAACCAGATCTATTCGCTCAAGTACGGAACAGTGCCCATTGTGCGAGCGACGGGAGGCCTGGACGACACGATCGAGGAGTGGGACGCGAAGAAGGGAACGGGCACCGGATTCAAGTTCGAGGGGTTTGATTCCAAGGACCTGCTCGTGGAGATTGATCGGGCCATTGAGGCTTTCCGCGACAAGAAGGGCTGGACGCAGTTGATGAGAAATGGCATGGCGCGCGATCACAGCTGGCGAGGTCCGGCGAAGGAATATGTGCGCGTGTATGAGAGAGGCGGTGGAGAAGGCAGGGACGAGAAGTACAGGGACTAAGGGACCAGGGACCTAGGGACCTCGTACGAGGAACCGCCGGGTGCGTTTTGCGGGATTGTTGTGATAGGCTGCGAGAGCTTGGAACAAATTCTCCTTTGGAGGTTGAAGATGAATTTTAGGTTAATGGCGGCGTGCTGTTTGTTGGGGTTGGGACTCGATGATGGCGGCGGCGCAGGCGGGTAGTGCGGCGAGCGGGCCGGCTGCGGGGACGATTGCTACCCCGGCAAGCGCATACGATTCGCAGGTGAGCATCATTGAATTCGAGATGATGGGTGCGGTGAAGGCCATGCCGGCCGACAAGTTCGACTTCGCTCCGAGCCAGGCGATTTTTGTGCCGGGGCAAAAAACCGAATTCGCGACAGTGAGGACGTTCGCGCAGGAGGCGACCCACGTGGCGCAGGCCAACTACTTTTTCTACAGCGGCGTCAGCGGGCTTAAACCTGAGGTGGACATGGATGGACTGCCGAAGCTGACCAAGAAAGACGACATCGTGGCCGCGCTGGCTGGATCGTTTGCGTTTGCGCACAAAGCCGTTGCAACGCTGACGCCGGCCAACGCGTTTGAGGTGGTGAAAATGCAAATCCCGGGCACTTGGACGCGTGGAACGCTCGCCGGGTTCGGCGTATCGCACGCATTCGACCACTACGGGCAGATGGTGGAGTATTTGCGGATGAACGGGATTGTGCCGCCGGCCAGCGCGCGGTAAGACTCGGCCATGAAAACCCTGGCCAACAAGCAGGACAGAATGGAAATTGTTCGGCGGATCGAAATGACCGGTCCGTCGAACCAGCGGCGATGGGGCACGATGAGCGCCGGCCAGATGATCTGTCATTTGAGTGACGCGATTCGCGTGGCTCTCGGTGATCGGACAGCAAAGCCGGTCAAGAATCGTTACAACGGGCCACCGATGAGGTGGTTGGCGTTATGGCTGCCTTTGCCGTGGCCGCACGGTGTGTCCACGGTACCGGAGTGCGATGCCAAAGCCGGCGGGAGTCCACCTGCGGATTTCGAGCGTGACAAAGGGGATCTTCTCGCATTGCTTGAAAGGTTCACGGCGCAGCCCAACGCAGTCGCGCAGCATGCGCATCCATTTTTTGGACCCATGACCGAGAAAGAATGGATGCGTTGGGGATATCTGCACGCGGATCATCATCTGCGTCAGTTCGGCGCCTGAGCTCGCTTTCCGATCTTCAGCACGTCCTCGATAATGTCCGCGGCGCGGTCGAGGCCGTTGGTCTCGGCGATTGCGGCCTGGATCTTGCGGGCGGCGAGCCGATATGAATCGTTCTCCAGGACTGCACGCACGGCGGAGCGCAGGCGCTTTGCATTGACCCTGCGCGGGTGCACAACCACACCCGCCCCGTGCGCTTTGACGCGCGCGGCGACGCCCGGCTGGTCGTTGCCCAGCGGAATGCACACCAGAGGGACACCTTCCGACAGCGACTCGAGGACCGTATTCACTCCCCCATGCGTGATGACCACCGATGCGCGCTTGACGAGATCCAACTGCGGAGCGTAGTTCACAACGATAGGGTCGCCGCTCAGGGTTCCAAGTTGGTGGGGGTTAAGGCCACCGCCTAGAGAAATAACGAGCTGAACATCGAGAGACGCGCAGGCCGCGGCGATCATGCCGAATTTCTCGCGCGACTGGTTTTGCAAGGTGCCCAACGACGCGAAAATGAGTGGCCGGCCATCGAGCCGGTCCCAGGGAAAGTCAATCGGCGTTCGTTGCGCAGGATCAACGAACGGGCCGGTGTAATAGAGGTTGGGGGGCAAAGGGTCGATCTCAAATTCCAGCTCGCGCGGCAACTGCGTGATCTGCGCTAGCTTCGATAGTCCGTCTTCAGGAACCCCCACCTTCAGTCCCCATGCCACACGGTATTCGTTGACTCCGACAAAGATCGGCGCCGCCACGCGAGTGAGCACCCGAATTGCAATCTCATTGCGCAACCGCGCCCACCATCGCTGGCTTCCCGACCAGCCAAAGTAAAACGGCGGATAGCGATTGTCGTTGACCAGGGGCGGGATGAGCGCGAGCGAGACGAAAGGCAGACCAAGATGTTCGGCGACGTTGTTGGCGGTCTCGACTTCATCGACTAACAAAGCATCAATGTTGGCGTTGCGAACCGCTTCGGGCCCGTCGCGAAGTACCATGCGGGCGGTGTTGCTGATCCGCTCCATCGTGAAGCGGAGCACCTGCATGGTCGACATTGTCCCCAATTGCAGGTCGAGTCTTTGCAGTGTTCCCGGAGGATAGTCGCTCTGGCCGATCAGGCAGAAATCAACTCCCGCCGCTCTAACGCGCGTCTCGACATCGGCGACTCCGAAGATGATGACGGTGTGCCCGCGCTGCTGGAGGCGACGCGCCAACGCGGTAAGTGGATTCAGGTGCCCGGTTCCCGGATAACAGAATGCGCCCAATCTTGCCATCTTTTCTTATGCTAACGGACGCTGGCGGGGAGTATCGAGTTGCCGGGATTCGTTCTGCTTGTTCTTTCCGGTGGCCGATTGACGGGAAGGTCTCAATGCCTGTGCAGCGCGAGCCATTGGATCACGTAGAGAGCGGTTCGAAGCTCCGCGTAAACCGCGATTGCGACCACCGCGACGGCTTTAAAAGCGCTGATGAACGCAGTTGCGGCTTTATCTTTTCGCAAGCGCACATAGAGTACGCCTGCTCCGGCTAACGTGAAAAAAACAGAGAGCGACGCCAGAAAAATGGAATAGAAGCTTCCAGCCGGGCGGTCGCACGGACACAACAAGAGGACGAACGTGGACGCACTGACGAGAGCGGCGATCAACGCCAACCCGATCCAGGAACGGAGCAAACCACTGGTGTTGGAGAGCGGATCGCGCATCCCGGGCGATTCGGGATCAAGAATCATGCAAGGGTTCCAGAAAATGATGAGGACGACCTGCGATCAGCAAGTCCTCTCGTTCAATTGTGCTTGCCCTTCCACTCCTCGTAGGGACCCTGGAAGTCTTCGATGCCGTCTTCGTGGAAGATCCATAGGCGCGTGGCGACTTCGTCGATCAGGTCATGATCGTGGGTGACCAGAAGCACCGTGCCCTCGTAGCGTTGCAACGCGATGTTGAGCGCGTTGATGGCCTCGAGGTCCAGATGGTTCGTGGGCTCGTCGAAGATGAGAATGTTGGGCTTGGTCAGGATGAGTTTGCAGAAGGCCAGCCGCGCCTGCTCGCCGCCGGAGAGCGCCTTGGTCGGCTTGGATCCTTCTTCGCCGCTGAAGAGCATCTGGCCGAGAATGCCGCGAATGTCTTCGACGTGCGCGGCGGGGTTCCACTGGTGCAGCCAGTCGGAGACGGTCATGCCGTGCTGCGATGGTCGCGCCCACATCCTGCGGAAAGTAGCCCACCTGCGCCTCATGGCCCCAGAAAACAGAACCGGAGTCGAGCGTGAAGCCGGGCTCGGCGAGGCCCGGATAGTTGGCCAGCAGGCTCTTAAGCATGGTGGTCTTTCCGGCGCCGTTGCGGCCCATGAGGCAGATTCTCTCGCCGCGCAGAAGGTTGGCGGTAAATCCATCAATGACTTTTTGATCGCCGTAGAACTTCGACAGATGCTTTAACTCCAGGACGTGCTTGCCACTGGGCCGGACCTGGTCGAACTTGATGTAGGGACGCTGGATGTTGGAGCGAGCCAGCTCATTGGTCTGCAGGCGCTCGACCTCTTTGCGGCGGCTGGTGACCTGCGACGAGCGTGTGCCGGCGGCGAAGCGCGCGATGAATTCGTTGAGCTGCGCGATCTTTTTCTCGCGCTGGGCGATCTGGGACTCCAGCGTGGAGCGAATCTGCGTCTTGGCCATCACCATGTCGTCGTAGCCGCCGGTGTAGGTGATGATGGTCTGGTAATCGATGTCGGCGGTGTGCGTGGTGACGGAGTTGAGAAAGTGACGGTCGTGCGAGATGGCGATCATGGTGCCGTCGTAACTCAAGAGGAAATCCTGCAGCCAATGGATTGAGTCGAGATCGAGATAGTTGGTGGGCTCGTCGAGCAAGAGCGCCGGGGGCTTGCCGAAGAGTGCCTGCGCCAGCAGCACGCGAACTTTTTGGCCGCCCTGCAGCTCGCCCATCTTGCGCTCGTGGAGAGGCTCGGGAATGTCGAGGCCGTCAAGCAGTACGGCGGCGTCGCTCTCGGCGGTGTATCCGTCCTCGTCGCCGATGGTGCCTTCGAGCTCGCCCAGGCGCATGCCGTCTTCGTTCGACATTTCAGGCTTGGCGTAGATGCGGTCGCGCTCTTCGAGCGCGGCCCAGAGCGGCTTGTTGCCCATGATGACCGTATCGATGACGCGATAGGCGTCGAAGGCGAATTGGTCCTGGCGCAACACGCCGAGTTTGCGCGGGCGCACCACCGTGCCCTTCTGCGGATCGAGCTCGCCAGAGAGAATCTTCATGAAGGTCGATTTTCCGGAGCCATTCGGACCGGTGAGGCCGTAGCGGCGGCCTGGTGTGAAGGCTGTGCTGACGTCTTCAAAGAGGATCTTGGAGCCGTAGCGCATGGTGACATTGCTGACACTGATCATTTTTGCTGAGCTATTAGCTTTCAGCTCTCTTCCTTGAGCACGTTGCGCGAGAACCCACTATGCGGGAGCCGGCGGGAGAGCTAAAGTTGAGAGCACTGATGTTTGGGACTCCCGCCGTAGCAGGGCACTGGCTCAAGCCAGTCGAGTGAATGGGTTGAAGCAAGATTTTGGGGCGGTGGATCAGCCCCGAAGAAATATTCACTGCCGCCTTTTCAGTTTCTCACATGAGCGCATAAGTTTGCATGTGCCAAGGGCCACCAACGGCGGTTCGCAATCGGTATCTACTGAACTAGATCTGAGGGATCGCGGTGTGAGTCAAGCCGTGCGCCGGCGAGGAGTCTGGCGGCGAGAATGGCGGACCACAAGGTTCGCGTGGAAGCCGCCAATTTTTCCAGCAATCCGGCGGGTCCGCCAAGATGGTTGGCAGCTCCGAAGGCAGCGAGGAGGGCCATCATCAGGATTGCGCTGATGAGGGAGTAGGCGCTCCATCCCTTCCAACTGTCCTCTCGCCGGAAACGCCAGGCAAAGGTGAACAAGACGAGCAGAGCAGAGTTGAATGCAATCAGATCGCAGACGAGATGAAGGGGTTCGTGAATGAATATCGCGTCGCCAATTACGCCGATCCCGGAGGAAAGTTGGAACAAGCGGAATCAGGAGCGCGCCGCGGCCCCGGCCCAATTCCCGGCGCAGGGCGGCGGCAAAAGCGCAAATAAACAGGCCGAAGATAAGGAAATTTGCCCGCTGAGCGACGCCGAGCGGCGTGAATTCAAGGGAGCTGATGGTATCGCGGGCGAAGCTGTAGTTTGGGGCGAGCGCGCCGAGAAGCGTGAAGACCGAAAAGAAGACGACTCCGCTGAAGCCGGCTGTCAGAAGGAGATTTCTGCAGTCCGGATCGATCGTACGCCTGGTTCGAGGCCGGCAGGCAGGGTCGTTGAATTCGGCTGGTTCATCAATGCGCTCTGCCCAATCGTAGCAAGATCCGCTCGCCCTTACTGTGTTGGTGGAGCGGCGTACTTGCCCGACTTTGCGTAGAGCCAGTCGCCGCCATCGGCCGGGTTGCTGGGGTCTTTAATCACGTCGTAGAGCACGGTGACTGGTGCGAAACACTGGCGGTAGATGAGGCCGACGTCGGCGCCGTGATTCGGGGTGGGAATGTTTACGCCGAACATGAAATAGGCGGGCGGATTGTCAATGCGGAGCATGCCGTTGTGGATCTGATCGGTGATTTCGCGGAGTCCGCCGCCGGAATAGGTTGAAGTGCCGTCAGCGCCCACGCCAAATTCGTAGTGAGGTGGAGTGGGGTTGTTCTGGTCGTAGGTGGTGTCAATGGCGGCCTGATATTTGCGGTCGATTGGCGCCATGGTTTTAGCGGCGACGACTCGGACAACGATGGAGCAGGAGTTCGCAGAGCCAGGGCCGTAATTGGCGCTGACCCAGTTGGAGGCGTCGTCCCCGGTTTCGGCGGCGATGAGCTCGGCCGGGGTGGGTGGGGGCTTGACTCCAGCGCAGGTGGCAGGCGAGACGAATCGCGAGGCTGGCGGCGCGGCGAAGGAGACTTTGGTGATGTCGACCAGCATCATGGGAGCGGTGTTCGGCGCGCTCATCTGAGCTCGGATCACGAGGCCGTCCTTCTGGTCGAGCCAAGCCTTGATACTGGCGCCTTGAGAAGTGCCTGCATAAACCTGGGTTGCGATGCCGGCGAGGGTCTCCGTTCCTGCAGGCTTGAGGTCACCCTTGGCAATGCCCGAGTTCACATCGGTGGTCATGGCGAAGGGGTCGCCCCAGTCGCCGGAGAAGTGGGCCACGTTGCATTGGACGGGGCTTGCAGTTGGGTCCCATGTGGTGCTGGTTCCGGCCGTTAGGTCATAAAGGGTTAGCGATCGAGAGGCGGGCGTGTCACCCTGTGCCGGTTGGATGAAGTCGACGAGCACTTTTGAACCGCTGCGGTAGATCGTGGATGTGCCGCCGGTGGTTCCGACCGCCCCCGTGATGATGTAGGCCGTTGGCGGCGTTTGGGCAATCAGGACGGGTGAGCATGCAAGGGCGCAAAGACAGGCGAGGACGCGCGGAGTTGACATCGATCAAAACTCCCTCAAAGGGTGATGGATGAATCCGGGAACGGAAACGATGAACGAGCGAAGGGGACCTGCTCGAGGGTTAGCCGATGATATTTGTCCGGAGGAGGGTCGTCAAGAAGGTTGGTGCAGGTGGATGATCCTGGGATGGCGTGGGTCAAAAGATTTCGCGGAGTTTGGCGAAGGAGTCGAGTTCGATGAGGTGCTGGCCTTCGGGCGGCTCATCGACAGCGGCGTGCTCCAGGATCCAGGTGTCGGGATGAAACAAAAACACGGCGTGCAGGCCGGCGGTGAGAGCGGGGTTGATGTCGCTTTTTGGACTGTTGCCGATCATCCAGGCGGTGCTCGCGGGCTTGAGTTCATGGCGAAGCGATCACGTCACGGTATGCGGCCGGGTCCTTCTCGGCCGGAATCTCCACGGCGGCAAAGTAGGGCGAGAGGCCGGAGCGAGCCAGTTTGTCGGCCTGCTCGGCGCGATTGCCTTTGGTCATCAGGATCAGGTTGTGGCGTGTAGAAAGCTCGGCCAGGGTTTCAGCAACGCCGGGCAGCAACTCGATCTCCTGTTCGGCGATGGACCGTGCGAATCCGCGAATGCGCTCGCGCTTTTCCTCCGTGACGTGCGCTGGGCTTAGGCGCTCGAAGCAATCGACCAGCGAACGCGTGAAGCTCGTCAGGCCGTAGCCATGGCTCAGGATGGTTTCGCGTTCGACGGTCGTTGAGGGTCTGGCGCACTTCGGCGGGCGAGTACTCGTGATGATCAAGAAAGCTGATGAACGCGGCGATAGCCCGCTCGAAGTAGATGTTGTTTTCCCAAAGCGTATCGTCGGCGTCGATGAGGAGCGTTTGGCCGGCAGGGAAGCGGGGCATGGGTCGAGGATAAATGCTCGCGGCCTCTAGCTTCTAGCTCCTAGCTTCCAGCTTCGACTCGCGACTGTGCGGGTACGCGGTTGGAGCGAAGGCGCCTGGATCCCCTCAGTAGCCGGGGTGGGTGGCCTGGTTGGCGTTGGGAACGAGTTCCTGGTAGACGGAGTTGGGAACGTGGGTTTGCCAGTGATTGGTGGCGCGCGCAATCAGGACAGTTCCGAAAAAGATGAATGCAATGATGGCGGCCATGGCGAGTGGAGTAACGGGCCGGCGAAAGCGCGGAAGCGGGGTTCCGCTGGACGGATCAAAGTCAGCGGACATGCCGGGTGCTGCGGTGACGCGTGCGGGCGGGAGCGAAAATCGCAGAGCTCCTTCAGATGGGCAAGAAGCGATGCAGGCCATGCAGGCGGTGCACTCGACGGAGCGAATCTGAATCAGCTTGTCGACGGGCAATGACGCGGGGCACACATGCGCGCAGCGGGCGCAATCGACACAGGCTGCGGGGTCACGGCGAATTTTGAGCGGGCTGAGTAGCGAAGCCAGGCCCATGAGCGCGCCATACGGGCAAAGATAGCGGCACCAGAAGTTTTCGACGAGGACGGACAGAAGGACGAGCGCGACGAGGACGATGGCCGCCGTTTCGCTCATGCCGCGGAAAAAGTTGAGCATCTTGACGTCGGCGATGAGGCCGTACGGCGTGTGCATGAAGTCGCCGATGGCGGCCGCGGACATGGCGCCGATGATCGAAACGAAAAAACCGAGCAGCAGGTATTTGAGTCCACGCAACGGAATGTCGAGCCAGCGAGGCAGCCGGAGATTATGGCGGAAGATCTTCTTGCCAATGCGGGCCAGCGCTTCAGAAAACGTTCCGACTGGGCAGAGCCAGGAGCAGAACGACTTTTTTGCGAGGAGGCTCATCGTCAGGAACGCAATAAAGAGAAACATGGCGGCAGGATGAATGGCTGGCACATGGCCGGTGAGGAGGAAAACTTTGAAGTTCATCAAACCGGCGATGGGGAGCCAACCCTCGGCGCCGGCTGGACGCGGCACCTGGAAACCGGAGCCTCCGCGCTCGAAAAAACGAACCCAGAGGTAGAACTGAATCCCAAGCCAGGCGTTGAGGAGGACGAAGGCAATCTGGACGGTGTGACGTAGGCGCTGCGAGTTGTCGGTGGCGAGGCGGCGGATAAGTCTCTTCTTTTGTTTGGGTGGCCGGACGAGTGTTGCCGATTGCGGGGTCATCTCCGGAGGTCCTCTACGGCAAGAGTAGGAGTCTCTGGGCGGGGCGGGCTGTGATTTGAATCACGCAGAGGGAAGCTGCGATCCCACCCAAGCAGAGCTTGGATGGGGCATCCCGTTGGATTTCAGACGCTTGTCAGGCGCCCAATTCGATGCGGATCGCCGCTGCGATGGCTTCAGCGTGACGGCGCATCGCGTCTTCGCTTTCCGCTTCAATCATCACGCGCGCGAGCGCCTCGGTGCCCGAGTAGCGTATGACTACGCGGCCCGAGTCTTTCAACTCCGATTCGGCGGCGAGAATTGCATCGGCGACGGAGGGAATCATGCCGAGCGGCTTTTTCTCGCGCACTTTCACATTGATGATGACTTGCGGAAAGACTTTCAGGTCGGCGGTCAGCTCTTCGATTGGTTTCCCGGTGCGTGCGACCAGATCGAGGACAACGAGCGCGGTAAGCAGGCCATCGCCTGTGGTGGCGAGGTGCGGAAAGAGGATGTGCCCCGATTGTTCGCCGCCAAGGGCTGCGTCTTCATTCTGCATCATCTCGAGGACGTAGCGGTCGCCGACGGGCGCGCGCAACATCTGAATGCCGCTACGCTTGAGCGCGGCTTCGAGACCCATGTTCGACATCGTGGTTGCGACGACCACGTTACCGGTGAGCATGCCGCGAGATTTGAGATCGCGCGCGGCGATCAGCAGAATGGCATCGCCGTTGATGACGTTGCCGTGAGCGTCGGCCAGCATGCAGCGGTCGGCATCGCCGTCGAAGGTGAGGCCTATATCTGCGCCGCGGGCTTTTACTTCGCGTGCGACGAAATCGGGGTGCAGGGCGCCACAGTTGGCGTTGATGTTGCGGCCGTCGGGCGCGATGTTCAGGAGAGTGATGCCTGAGTCGTAGCCGCCATTGAGCCGGCGCAGAAGCTCGGGAGCGATGGCCGCGGCTGCGCCATTGGCGCAATCGGCGACGATTTTGAGGCCGGCAAGCGAAAGGCCCGGTACGCAATCGATGAGGAACTGAATGTAGTCGGCTTGAAACGCGGGATTGTCTGCGACGGGCGCGAAGGAGTGAGGATTGGAGATTTGCGTTTGTGCGGCGTGGCGCAGGATTTCTTCTTCCATGGCCAGCTCAGCCGCGTCAGGGAACTTGAATCCATCCCCCCCGAAAAGCTTGATGCCGTTGTCTTGCCATGGATTGTGGGAGGCGGAGATGACTACGCCTGCGTTGAACCCGTGCGTGCGCGCGAGGAATGCTACCGCGGGAGTTGTTACCACGCCGGCGCTCTCGACGATCGCGCCCGCTTTCCGCAGGCCCTCGGCGAGAGTTGCGGCGATCCATGGGCCGGACTCGCGCGTGTCACGGCCAATGAGAACTTTCGGCTGCGCGACAGTTTTGCGCAAACGTGTGCGCCAGTGCGAGACCAACGCTATAGATCGTTATTGGATCGAGCGGAGATTCTCCGGCGACAGCGCGAATGCCGTCTGTACCGAAAAGTTTGCGTGCGCCGTTGGGGGTCATTTTGCCGATTTCTTGCTTCGGTTGCGGGGTTTGGTTGCATGGGGCGCGATCGACGTGTCAGGAGCGCCGGGCGTGACAGACTCGACGCGGCTGGTGAAAGTGCCATCGGCGAGACGAGTGGTGAGCTGATCGCCCGCATTGAACTGTGAGGTGGAGCGGATGAGCCCGCCCTGGGACGAGAGAACGAGCGCGTAGCCGCGATCGAGCACGGCCAGCGGCGAGAGCGATTGGAGTCGCGCGTCGAGCGAGCCAAGACTCGCGGACGAAGACTGGACGAGCCGCTCCAGCGAACGGTCGAGGCGGGCGCGAAAATCGGCAAGATGTTCGCGCGCATGAGCGAGCCTCTGGCGCGGGTCGTGATGGAGAACGCCGGTGGCCAGTGCGGCAATTCGATTCTGGCGCAGGCGGAGTTGCTGCTGGACGGCGACGTCGAGGCGTTGGACAGCGTCGTCGAGCCGCTGGCCCAAACGATAGAGCAGCGCAGTCACTCGGGATTCAAGGCGGCTGACGGGCAAGTGTGCGAACCGTTGACGGGCCTGAAGGAGTTGGAAGCGCCCTGCGCGTTCAAGGCGATGCGATTGCGCTGCCAGATGCTCGGCGATTTTATGCTGGGCCTCGGTGATGAGCTCGGCTGCCGCGGAGGGCGTGGGCGCACGCAGGTCGGCAACGAAATCGGCAATGGTGAAGTCGGTTTCATGACCGACCGCTGAAACTACAGGAAGGCTGCTCAGTGCAATTGCGCGCGCGACTTGTTCGCTGTTGAAGGCGGCAAGGTCCTCAAGCGAGCCGCCGCCACGCGCGACAACGATGAGGTCGACGAGATTTATGGCGTTCAACTCGGCGAGGGCGGCTGCAATTTCTTCGGGGGCAGATTCGCCCTGCACGGAAACAGGAGAGAGCAGGACATTGAGGCCGGAGTGGCGGCGATTGACGATGTTGAGAAAGTCGCGAATGACGGCACCCGTGGGCGAGGTGATGATGCCGACGGTGCGGGGAAACATCGGGAGCGGTTTTTTGCGATCGGCATCGAAGAGGCCCTCGGCCTTGAGGCGTTCCTTCAACTGCTCGAAGGCAAGCTGGAGCGAGCCGGCGCCGACCGGCTCCATGGTTTCCGCGACGAGCTGCATCTGGCCGCGCTGCTCGTATACGCTGACGCGGCCGCGCACCAGGACGTGGAGGCCATCTTCCGGCCGGAAGCGAAGGAGCACAGCCTGACGGCGGAAGAGAACGATGGGCAACTGCGCCTCGGCGTCTTTCAACGTGAAGTAAACGTGACCGGAGGGAGCGGGGCGGTAGTTGGAGATTTCGCCCTCCACCCAAATGTCGCCGTACTCCTGCTCAACCAACTCGCGCACTTGCGCGACGAGCACGCGCACCGGCCAGACGCGACGCGAGGGACGCGGCTCGTCGAAATGGAGGCCCAGTTGGAAGCTCTCGTCGTGTTCAGACGTGAATGGATCGTGCGGGTTCACTGAAGGTAAGTTTAATGGGTCAGGCTGTGGTCCGACTGGATCTTGCAAGGTGCGGTCGAGGACCCTTCGACTCTGCTCAGGGCAGGCTCCCGCGAGACATTCGGCCAGAGGCCGGCGTTACATTGGCTTGCGGTTTTCGATCATGGCAGCGCAACTCAGCGGCGAGAGAGGCCAGGTGCTCACCAGAAGCGGCCGGCGGAGAGGGCTGCTGAATGTACATCTGCTCAAGTTCGCGGGCCAGATCGGTGCCGCGCATCAGGTTGAACATTCCCAGGGTACCGGCGAGCTTGTGCGCGGCGGCCTGGGCAGCTTCGCGGTCGGCATCGGTGAGGTTTTTTGCGGCGACTGCAGCAGGCCGCGTCTTCAAGGACGGTGACGCGATCGAGTATCTGCGACCGGTGGCGCGCCCACATCGTGTCCAAGGCTCTGGCAATCTCTGGATCGGGCGGGTGCACGGATTGGTCTGGGGTGCTCATTGCGAGTTGCGGCTATTTCCAGCCCAGTGCCCGCGAAATCTGCGTGGGGAGGGCGAGGGGATCGAAGGGTTTGAAGAGGACGGCCTCGACGCCAAGGTCCGCGAAACGCCGCTGGTCAGTGCCCTGGACCTTGGCGGTAAGCAGCAGTACAGGGATTGCGGCAGTAGCCGGGTTCTTGCGCAGCTCACGAAAGGTCGCGGGGCCATCCATTCCCGGCATCATCACGTCCAGCAGAATCGCATCGGGACGCTGCTCGGCTGCGCGAGCGACGCCCTGCGCTCCTGAGCTGGCCTTGATGACTTCCCAACCGGCCACGGTTTCCAGGCTCAGCGAGGCTACTTCGCGGATGTCGTCTTCGTCGTCAATGATCAGGATCTTGCGGCCCACGGCGGAACTTCCTTCCCCTTCGATTGTTGTTGCGTTGAACGGTTGTGGATGGAGTCCATCCGGCGATTTGAGTTAGGTGTTGGGAACAGTTGATTCAGGCAGAGGTGTCTCTTCTATTGCGCGCGAGGAACGCAGCATGGTGAGTACCAGAGCTTCAAGTTGCTGCGGCTGCACGCGTGTCTTGGCGAGAAAATAAGTGGGGCCGAGGGTGAGCTGGCTGCGTTCCTCCGCCGAGAGATCACGGCCAGAATAGACGACCAGTGGAATTTGAGCGAGACTCTTGTGCTGGCGCAACCAATCGGCCACATTGAAGCCGTCACCATCCGGAAGGCCGATATCGAGCAACATCAGGTGGGGCTGGAATGTGGAACAGGCCTTGATCGTTTCGTTGAGGGAGTGCGCTGTTTGTACGACGATGCTGTCACGAGCGAAGACCTCGCTGATGATATTGGCGAGGTCGAGATCGTCTTCGACGATGAGGATGCGCGCCTTTTCGCCCGAACCGCAAAGGACGCGCGCCAGTTCGGTGAGCAACATTTCTTCGTTGAGGGGCTTTGAAACCCATCCGTCGGCGCCGGCTGGAAACTGTTTAGGGTTTTCGAGATCTTCCACGCTCAACAAGACGACGGGAGTGCGCGACGAAGCATCCATGCGGCGAAGGAGAGGAAGAATCTCCCAACCATTCATGCCGTCGAGCGAAGTGTCGAGAAGGATGGCCTGAGGATCCTGGCGCGCCGCGGACAATGTTTGTTCGACTGTGGCAGCCTGGACGACGGAATAGCCGTGCCGCGCCAAGTTGCGCAGCGATTCTGGGCCGCGATTCAGGGTTGGCGTCGGCCAGGACAACGGTGCCGTGGCCAATTTCGGGTTCCAATCCGCTGCCCGGAGGAACAGCCGGAGCGGGGTGGTAAGGGAGAAAGATGCGGAATGTAGAGCCGCGAACCGGATTGCGCTCGGCCCAGATGCGACCTGAGTGCTGCATCACGATGGTGCGGCAAATGGCAAGGCCCAGCCCGGTTCCGCCCTTCTGACGGGAGTCAGAGGCGTCCACTTGCTGGAAGCGGCCGAAGATAGTCTCGAGCTTGTCCGCAGGGATTCCGCGCCCGTGATCGATCACGGAGATAATGACGCCCGTGACGCCGGGCCGCAGCATCACGCTCACCGGGGAGTTGGGAGGTGAAAACTTGACGGCATTGGAGAGCAGGTTGGTTACGACCTGAAGCAAGCGATCGGCATCGGCTGAAATCTCCACCTTGGTGGAGTCGTGGATAAGCTGGACGCCCGCGGCGTCGGCGACGGGCTGCATATCTTCGATGGACTGTTTCACGATGTCGGCCAGTTGCACTGCGCGGAAGCCGAGCGGCTCGCGCCCGCTCTGGATGCGCTCCAGATCGAGAATGTCGTTAATGAGCCTGACCAGCCGGTCGGAGTTGGTGAGCGCAATGCGCAACAAATTCGTAGCTTTTTCGTTGGTCTCAGGGAGAATTCCGGAACTCAGCAATCCCAGCGCGCCGCGGATAGAGGTGAGGGGAGTGCGCAACTCGTGACTCACAGTGGAGATGAACTCATCCTTCATGCGGTCGAGAGCGTAGCGCTGGCTGATGTCGCGGAAACTCAGAACGGAGCCTGAAACTCGGCCCTGAGCGCGGATTGGAGTGAGTGAATACTCGGCAGGGAAGGTGGTGCCATCTGCACGAAAGATGTTTTCTTCGCCGCTCGCGCCGGTGACTTGAGACGCGGCGGTGCGCAGCGGACAATCTTTGCCGCAGGCGCGATCCGCTGCCGCTGCTCCGTGCAAAAGCTCATGCACGGGCTTATCAATCAGCTCATCGACGGGTGCGCCGAGCAGCCGGGCGGCCGCGGGATTGGCAAACGTGACTTTACCCTGGCGATCGAGCCCGCAAACTCCTTCGGCCACCGCATCCAGCAGGACTTCCTGTTGCCGGCTCAATTCCTCCGTCCGTCCGCGTTCCTGCGTGCGCGCCAAAAGCTGTCCCAATGAAGCCGCGGCAGTTTCAATGGCGGCCATGGCTTCGCGATCCTCGCGTAAGCGGAAGCGGCAATAAAACTCCAGCACAGCCAGCACCTTGCTGCCTGCGCGCACCGGCACGGCCCAGCCCGACATCATGTCCTGCTTGAGCGCCGCGGTAACGCGGGCGGTTGCCGGCGCCTCGGTGAGGTCGGCGACCCAAACCGCACGCCCTTCTTTCCATGCACGCTCTGGTAATTCGGCTGTGCCCGCGAGTGCGAGGCCCATGCTGCCCTGAATCAGCGCTTCCGCTTCCCGGCCCGGCGTTCCCCATGCGGTTCCGAACTCGAGGTGCTTCTGCTCGGCGCCGACGAACCATTCGATGGCCACATCCCAACCCTGCGAGAGGCAGAGCGCCTCGAGAATGCGCATGCCTTCCGACTCACTGGCGCCGGTATCACCTACGATCTGGCTCACAGCCAGTTGCAGCGCAAGGCGATTTTCGCGTTGCTTTTGTTGCGTGACATCGCGCATGAGGCAGCGCACCGCCAAGGGAACGCCCGTTTTCTGGCGGCGGCTGAGGCTCAATTCGAGTTCGAGTACGCGACCATCTGGAGTGTTCTGGCGCAAGGGAATGCGGTCGATCATCTCGCCGTCGAGCGCGCGGCGGAAGAGAGCGGCCACCTGGCTGCGGACGCCCTCTGAAAACAACTCTTCAAAGGATCGAAGATCGAGCAATGCCGTCTGTTCCAATCCAAAGCAACGCTTCCAAGCGGGATTGGCGTAGAGAAACTGCCCGGCCGGGCTAAGCGTGGCAATCATCTCAGTGGAATGCTCGAAGAGGTCGCGATACCGCTCCTGCGACTCGCGCTGTGCTTGCTCACGGTGCAGGCTCTCGCTTTGATCCACGGCGACGGCAACCATTCCTGTGAGCTCGCCCTGCGCGTCGCGCAGCGCCGAGATGTGCAGTGTGACAGGAATCTGGACCCCATCCCTGCGGCGCACTTTGGCGTCAAAGCTGGGCACCATGCTAGGCGCCAGCATGCGCACGCACTGCAGGTACGCGGACATGAGGCCGGCGCGCGAAGCTTCCGCCGGGCGATCCACGCGGCAAAGTTTCTGCATCTCGGCTACGAGGCGCTCGGGCTCGCCTGGAGCGAGAATTTCCACCGTGCCCCATAGTGCTAGCAACTCTGAGGCGCGATAGCCGAGCACTCGCTCAGTGGCTGGATTGCAGTAGATCAGCCGGCCGCTCAGATCGAGCGCCACCACTGCGGGACCTGCCGAGTCGAGCAACTCCCTCAGTCCTTCGGCGATCGGCTCACCGTCTGGAACAGCCCCGGCATGGAGCAGCCGCTTGTTCAAGAGGAACGCGAAAAGTGCAGTGGCCAAAACGGCAGCCACCACAGGCAGCGACTCCCATCGGAAATGAGGGAACAGGCGGGCCAAGGCGGCCCCGACTGAAATGGCGAGGATGGAAAAGGGCAAAATCAGCCAGAGCTGCGAGACACCGCCGTGGTCAGCCGGCGCGGGCTGCGGTTGC
Organism: uncultured Acidobacteriaceae bacterium; assembly: GCA_963796785.1. Classification (GTDB taxonomy): domain Bacteria; phylum Acidobacteriota; class Terriglobia; order Terriglobales; family Acidobacteriaceae; genus Telmatobacter. Next base: position 1,150,559 of record CAWCMW010000002.1, read on the forward strand.
TCGTTCTGTGCATCCGGCCGCTCGCTCATCGGCGCGCTCCCCCGATTTAACGCCTGGCTTGACATTGCGCAATACCAACCTTGGCGCTCGAACTGCTACTGCCACCCGCGGCCGTCAAGTCACCCCAAATAGTCACGGCGTGCCACAGAGATCCGTTACTTGCCGCGTATCGCGTGCGAGTAGCTCTTTCTCGGACGGCAACGCGACGTGCTGGTAGTATATGCGTTCAAATTCAGACTCTCCAGGCAAATCAGGCTGTGGCCGCATGAGGCGAAACGCTCAAGTAACCATTCCAAACGGAGATGTCGTTGTGGGGCGTGCCGGGACTTGTGCTTTCCTGTTTCCGCCCTGAATTGTCCAAGGAGGCTGATCGTATACTTGCTGCATGTTCCATCCATCTGCCACTTTTCGCCAGATTCGTTTCATTTTGGGCGCAGCAGGCCTTTTTCTTCTGGCGGCCACTGCACCGGCCGCTCACGCGTGGGAGCACGACGGCCATACCATGATCAACAAGCTGGCGGCGCAAGCCCTTCCGGTCGATATGCCCGCATTTCTGCATACGCCTGCGGCCATCGATGAGATCACGTACCTGGGCCCTGAGCCGGACCGCTGGCGCTCGCCCGCCGAACCTGAACTGAGTGCGGCGCAGGCGCCGGAGCACTTCATCAATATGGAACTTGCCGATGCACTTGGCCCGTTGCCGCACAAGCGCTTTGATTTTGAAGCCAAGGTCTTCGCGGCGGGGGAGCGGCCGGAGAAGATTGGCCTGCAACCGTGGGAAACGGATGAAGTTTGGGAGCGCCTGAAGGCTGCCATGCGCCAATACCGTTTTCTTGCGGCAGGCGGTCAGGACACCAAGCCGGTTGAGGCGGCCATTATTTTTTACGCCGGCTGGCTTGGGCACTATGTCGGCGATGGCTCGCAGCCCTTGCATGTGTCCGTACAGTACAACGGCTGGACAGGACCCAATCCTCACGGCTACACGATCCTCCACCAGATTCACCATCAGTTCGAGGGGCCGTTTGTCGCGGATAACATGCATGCCCCTGAAGTGCAGGCCAAAATGACTCCACTGGTGGTGATTCAGGGCGATATGTTCGACGCCTACGTTGCCTATTTGCGGCACACGGCGACATACGTCGAGCAGGTTTATCAGTTTGATAAGGCTGGAGCGTTTGTGGGTGCGGGCACGCCCGAGTCGAGAGACTTCACGGCTGCGCGCCTCGCGGCAGGAGCCAGCATGTTGCGCGACATGATTTATACGGCGTGGATCGACAGCGCACAGCCCGTGCCTGACCCATATGCGGGGAAGTAAATCCGAAAGGCCAGTTCAGTCGCCGGCTTCGGCGTTTCTCAGGATCGGAATGCGGCGCAGCATGAGGTTGAGCGCCAGCGTCATCAAGAGGACCGCGGGAACAGCAGCCACCAGCCACGCGAGCAATGCCTGGCCAGCCATTCCTGTCATGCGCGCGGCGAGGTTGTGAGAGGAGAAGTGCTCCAGGACGCGAGGGAGGGCGAACCTCGTCATTTCGGCGGAAGGAAGCCAAGCAGTGATTCGGCCGCCGAGCCGCACAAAGGGAACGATCAACGCGAATTGCAGAGGCATGGCGGCATAGTTTGCTGCTTGAATGGCTGGGAGATTCAACCTGAGAGCCAGCGCCAATCCAGCGCAGAGAACGGTGGGAATACCGACTACTGGGATGCATCCGACAGCGAATCCGAGTGCGAGGGTCAGGGCGAGACGCCGTGGAGATATGCCCTGGCCGAGCCAGAGAACCGCGGTGCGTTTTGCCGCTGCCGGAATCAAGGGCATCGTTCTCTCCGAGGTCAATTTCATCCTCTCTAACTTATCGACACGGAAAACCGAGTTTGGTTTCCCTCAGATGAAACTTTGAAGAATCGAACCAAACTTGCTATCAAATTGGACGCGCCAGCGACAGTATGGATGCCTGAATTACATGTGCCACAAAGGTGTGAGCTCCGCTCTTTTGTGTTTTGGATTGGATCGGCGCCGAGTACAGCCGATCCAGTCTGCGATAAACTTGGACGCGATGAGAGTGTTTGGCATCGATTGCGGAACCGAGGTGACCGGGTTCGGCGTTGTCGACTCCGGCGAAGGGCCGCGGGACGAGCCGCTTCAATTTCGGGCGATGGGGGCAATCCGTCTGGCAAAGACTCAAACCTTGCCGGAGCGCCTTGACCGAGTCTTCAGGGAATTGACTGCTGAGCTGGAACGCTGGCATCCGGATGCGGTGGCGATTGAGGAAGTCTTCTACTCCGTGAACGCGAAATCGGCGCTGAAGTTGGGCCAGGTCCGCGGAGTGGCGCTGCTGGCGGCGGCGCGGCAGGGAATTCCGCTGGCGGAGTACGCACCGCTAAAGATAAAGTCGAGCGTGGTCGGCTACGGCATGGCGAAAAAAGAGCAGGTGCAGTTTATGGTGGCGCGGCTCCTGGACTTGGCCGAGCTGCCGCAGCCCGCCGACGCGGCCGACGCTTTGGCTATCGCCATCTGTCACATTCACACCGCGCAGACATTGGCGCTACAGGGGATCCGGCAATGAGGGTGCATTGGCTGTTGGTGGCCTCGCTTGCGCTGGCCGCGAGGCTGGATGCAGCTCCGGTGTCCGTTGTCTCGGCTGCGACTGACGCAGCACCGGCGCCGCTGGCTGCTTCTGCGACCGGTCCGGTCATCCAGGAGGACTTCTCCGATCCAGAATTGTCGCCCTCGCAATGGACGCTTATTGTGCACCCGGACGGAACCGGCCATTTCCGCTCCAACATGGAGCCTAAAGCGAGCACGAAAGTGATTGAAGCCCCCAATATCGATCGCGATATCGAGGTGAGCAAGGATTTCGCCGGGCACGCTTTTGAAGTGGCGAAAAGCCACAAATGGTTCAATGCGCAGTGCGAAAGCCACTTGAAGGTCGCCTTCCAAGGATGGAAGACGCTTAGTTACACAGGACCTGCCGGGCGCGGGACCTGCACCTTCAATTATTCCCGCGACAGGGAGATCCAGTCGCTCGGCGAGGGAATGCAGGCGGTGGCGCAAACAATCATGGAAGGCGCGCGGCTGGAGGTGCTGTTGCAGCACGACCGGCTGGGACTGGACCAGGAAATGGAGTTCCTGACCGAAGAGTTTCAGGACGGGAGGGCGCAGGAGGTTGACGCCATTCGCGATATTCTTGAGCGGCTGGCAGGGGATGACGAAGTGCTGGACCGGGTGAGGAAGCGGGCGCAGAATCTGTTGGCGCACAGTCCAACTTAAACCTCGCGGTTGCAGAGACTTTTTAGCTTTAGGAAGTGTCCAATCAATGCAGGGCTCCCGATGTACGGGGTGAGTTGCCGAAAGGCAATGGAAAGTGGGGGGCACGATGAAACTCCAGAGAAATCGAAATTGGATTGCAGGGCTGGCGGCAGTGGCTCTGGTAGTCGCGTGTTTCGAGCCGGCGCTGCAAGCGCAGGATGATGGTCAGGGGCAAGGCTCGGGTCAGGGCTCAGGTCAACCGGCGCGCGCTGTGCGACTGAGCTACGTGGATGGCGCGGTAACTCTTTCGCAGGGCGGACAGGTGCTGGCACAACAGGCAGTGGCCAATTCGCCGTTGCTGGAAGGCATGCAACTGACGACCGCCGACAGCGGGAAGGCAGAGATTCAGTTTGAAGACGGCAGCGTCGCGCGGCTTTCTCCGGATAGTTCGCTGACGTTGCAGGTGCTTCAAGGAGCGGGAACGACCGGCAATGCCGTGCTCGTGCTGAACAGCGGATTGGCATACTTCGAGTTCCAGGGCGGAGGGCAGGCGGGCCGGATGAGCGTTCAGTTCGGCGACGCTCAAGTGACCACGAGCGGCTTTACTGTGTTCCGCGCGGGCTTGGACAACCCTCCAGGCCAGGTCGCAGTTTTCTCAGGGAATGCGCATTTGGAATTCGCCGGTGGGAATGTCGCCGCCGATCTGCATGGCGGGGAGAGCATCGCGTTGAACAGCGCCAGTCCGGCCAACTATCAGCTTGCTGAATCGATCGAGCCGGATTCGTGGGATGAGTGGAACTCCGACCGCGATCAGGCGCTGACCGCGGAGACGGCCTCGCAGACCGGCGCCACCGCAAGCATGGGAGAGCCGCAGAACCCGGCGTGGAATGACCTGGACGCCGATGGCAATTGGTACGACGTTCCCGGACAGGGATACGTATGGTCGCCATTCGAGGCAGCGAGCGCGGCTTTCGATCCGTATGGATACGGGAGCTGGATGTGGACACCGGGGTACGGCTACCTCTGGGTTTCGGGGTACCCATGGGGCTATATGCCGTTCCAGTGCGGTGCGTGGAACTACTTTGATGGATTCGGGTGGGGTTGGGCGCCCGGGCAAGGGGGCTGCTCGCCGTGGTGGGGAGCAGGTTTCTACGGTGGCCCGCACTTTGGCCGCGTGCCGCCTGGATATCGATTGATTCCGCGCCCGATTCTTCCACGGCGGCCCGTCAATGGCAGGCCGGTTCCGTTGCTCGCGGTGAATCGCAGTCCTGTCGTTGGCGGTTCTCCTCTGCCGGCGCGAAGCAGGAACACGCCGGTCACGATCGGAGGAAGGACTGTAGTTCCGCTTCGGCCAGTGCCGAGCCGGCCGGTCTTCGAGCGTCCACCTTCAATGGCGGGGGGACATGAGCCGCAGACGGGTGGCGGATATGGGGTGCGGCCGGGGAACGAGGCTCCGCAGCAGCCGGGCAGGCCGGGAAACACAAACCGGCCCGGTTACATCTTCAATCGTCCTGCGCAGCAGGAACCCACAGAGGGAAACCGGCCCGAGCAGCCGCGGACGCAGCCGGGACAAATGAACCGACCCGAACCGTTGCGCCCGGTATTTCAAAACCAGCCGGAACCGAATCATGAGCCGGCGCCATCTCGGCCGAGTTTCTCGAGCGGTGGGTCAGAGAACCACCCTTATGGCGGCGGTGGTTCAAACGGTCCGAACCGAGGCAATCCCGGCGGTGGCGGAGGCTCACCGCGTCCGAGCGGAGGCCCGCCTAGCGGCGGTGGTGGTGGAGCGCCGCATGGTGGCGGAGGCGCTCCCAGCGGCGGTGGCGGTGGTTCCCACGGTGGCGGCGGTGGAGGCGGCGGCCACAGCGGTGGCGGTGGAAGCAGCGGCGGTGGCGGCAAACACTGAGCCGAACCGACAGGTACACAAGGCGATTGACCGCCTGAATCCGATCAGAGATGCAAAACGCTCCGCGCTTGCGCGGGGCGTTTTGCATTTCAGGCAACTCCGGCGGCAGAGGTGACGACCCTGCTTACCTTGGTGTGCCGGTGCGGCGAATCCAGGATGGAAGATTGGTAGTCTAAGGGATGTGAGCCCCGAGCAAGACACGCGTTTGCGAGTTGCGGCGATTGGGTTTCTCAATCCTGCGCCGCTGATGTGGGATTTTGAGCATCCGCCGCTCGATGAGGCGCTCAATAAGCGTTACCGGATTGACCGCATGACGCCGTCGGAGTGCGCGGCACGCCTGGCGGACGGGCGAGCCGACATCGGATTGATTCCCATTGCATCGCTGGCGACGACGCCGGGATTGCAGATTTTGCCTGGCTGCACCATTGCGTCGAAGGGCCGTGTGCGCTCGCTGATCCTGGTGCATCGCGCGAGCGTGCCGCTCAAAAAACTGCGCTCGGTGGCAGCGGATGCCGCGAGCCGGACGACTTTGGCTTATGCGCGCATCCTGTTTCACAAATGGGGCAACGCGGAGGTTCCGTTTGTGCCCATGGCCGCCGATCTGGACGCGATGCTGGAGCGCGCCGATGCTGCCATTCTCATCGGCGATCCGGCGCTGCTGGCGCTGGAGGAGCGGTACAACCGCCTTGAACGTACCGGCGAAGAGCTTGTGTATCGCGATCTGGCAGAGGAGTGGCGCGCGCTGACCGGGCTTGTTTTCGTTTCGGCCGTCTGGACCACTGCGTGGGGCGGACCTTTGGAGGAGAGTATTGCTGGGGATTTTATTCGTTCGCGCGATCACGGTCTGGCGAATATCGATTCGTTGGTTGCCGAGTGGTCGCCGCGGTTCGCCATTCCCGAGCAGACGATTCGAACGTATCTCACGGCCAACATTCATTACGTGCTCGATGAAGAATGCGTGGAGGGAATGCGCGGGTTCTTCCGCATGGCGGCCGAGTGCGGCGTGTTGCCGCCGTACGCCGTGGCGATAGAGGAACTCGCGGCGCGCTGAAGCTGCGGATCAGCGAGTTAGCGCGTCAGCAATTCCGTAAATCTGCGACAGAAAAACCGAAAACGAGAATTCGAGACTGTGAATCTGTGAAACTGTGGCCGTAAGGTCCTGATTTTGCTTGCTCCACAGTTTCACAGATTCACAGTTTCGCAAAACGGGATGGGGGGGTGGGGGGTAAAGCAGCTTCTCGCTGCTAGCTCCTAGCCACTAGCCCAGCGTGCTGGGACAGCGCCGTTGCTCGCGAGCTTGGTCCCTCATTCCCTCGGTCCCTTGGTCCCTTGTTCCTGGTCTTCATCATGGAATCATTGTGCGCCAAGGCGGCATAATGATCGGCAAACTTGGGGGAGATTATTTGGCCGGGGTCAGGGGTTAGAAAAGGAAGGGGTTAGGGCGGAGATGGAGGGGTTGTTTGGGCGGCGGGGGGGTTGACAGGGCAGTTGGTGCGGCGCGGTCAGCGGGGCGGGAGTTTGGCGGCTTATGCCGAGGCGGCCGATGCGCGCTCGCGATTGAGGGCAAGGAGCCGGGAGAGAATCTCCTCGTTTGAGAGGCTGGAGGGCCATCCGTAGGCGGCAAAGACGGCTTTGTCCAGCTTGCGGTGGGCGTTTTCAAGCCATGCGCACTTGCCGTTCGCGCGGTCGTTGTAGAGGTTGGTTAGGGTTCGCTTGGCCAAAACTTCCGGCGCGGCTTTGGGCGGATTGAGCCAGTTATCGCGCTGCTCGACGAGTTCCCGCGCGGCTTCTGAGATGGCTTTGACCTGCGGCGAGTCCTTTTGCTCTGTGCCCGGCGGCCAGGGAAACGGGAAGGTCTCGAAGGTCGAGGTCGGCGTGTAGCGGAACCCGCTTTCCACTTCGCGGAGTTGTGTGCCTTGCGCCCTCGCCCAGACCTCGTGCGCACGGGAGTGGAGCACGCCGAAGAAGTAATCGTCAGTCGCGGGCGAATGACGTAAAGCTCGTTGTCGGCAAGATCTCTGGGCTCAGCCACGCAAAGAGTCGATGCTTTGAGACGCGCGGGGTAAGCGATGAACCGCCGAGCCTCGTGATTCCGGCTCGCATGTCTGAACCCGGGCCGACGGTGGAGCCACCAGCGCGATCTCGGCATCGCGATTCGTTTGTTTGCGTCTGCGAGTTTCGTCTCTCCTCTTCGATGCGTGTTTCAGGCACTCGAAGGGCACTTGGTATTTTGCGGCTTCGGCCTCGTCCATCCCGAAGAAGTCGATGATCCACATGCCGCGCGGGCGGCCGGTAATGTCGTCGGCATTCATCCAACGGCGGACCACGTCCGAGTTGGGCCTTCCGTTCACGTTCAACGGGGCGGAGAGTAATCGCGGGCCTCATCGGCGTCGATGTCGAACGGTCCTCCTTTCTCGTCGGCCCTGAAACAGAGGTTGGCGTTCTCTGTAAGCTGGACGGCGACGGTGGTGTTGATGCCGGCGGTCAAGTCGGGGTGGATCTTCTCGACCGGCTCTCCGTCCAGGACGTATCCCGGCTCCTCGCCGCCGTCGAAGCCGACGATGGAGATGTGGACCGCCGCGCCCTCGTTGATCCAGTTGCGGTCGCTCCATGCCATGAAGATGTTGCCGGTTTCGGCGACACGTTTGAGCACCTCCCGGTTGGCTCCGCCGCGGATGGCTTGCGTGGTGACCAGTCCAACGGCGCGCACCTGCTTGCGCTCGACCATGGCACGGGACTTTTCAAACCAGTAGGTGACCAGATCGGCCTCTGCGGGGATGCGGTCTTCGTAAAGCTTCAGCAGCGCATCAACATACGCATCGCCCAGATTGCGCGCGCATCAATTTGCCGCCGAGGAAGGGCGGATTGCTGACGATGAAATCCACCTCGGGCCAGGCGGGTTCGCTGGGGTCGCCTGCCGAGTCGAGCCTGGGATTGCCGTTGGCGTCGAGTTCCATGATCGCGTCGCGGTGCTGGATATTCGTGAGCACGCGCAGGATTGGTTCTTCCGGCTCGCCCATCCCAGCGTCTCTGCGCCATTGGAGGTAGCCAATCCAGACCACTACCGAAGCCATCTCGTGCGCGTAGACGTTCGTCTCGATGCCATAGAGCTGCGAGGGGCCGACTTTGCAATCGATGTAGGCGAGGTGGTGATCGATGGAGAAGATCTGTGCTTCGCGCCAAAGATCGAGGAGAAGCTTGAGAGCGACGTAGAGGAAGTTTCCGCTGCCGCACGCGGGGTCGAGGATGCGAACGGCGGCGAGCTCGTCCATCCAGCCCAGGAGGTGGGCCTGTAATTGGGCGCGAAGCTTGGCGCGAGTGCTGTTGCTGGCCGTCTCAATGGCCGCGGCGATCTCTTGGGCTCCGGCCTTGACCTGGGCCCAGCGCCGCCGGAGCGGGGCCATGACCACCGGCTCGACGACGAGCAGGATGTCTTCGCGGCTGGTGTAGTGCGCGCCCAACTGTGCGCGCTTTTCTTCGTTGAGAATGCGCTCGAAGAGGGTGCCGAAGATGGCGGGCTCCACGCGGCCCCAATCCAATTCCGCGGCATTGCGAAGAATGCCCATGTCTTCGTGGGTGAGATCGAGGGCGGTATCTTCGTCCTGCGCGGAAGAGGCCGCCATTGAAATGGTGAATGGCGGTAAATCCGAACTCGCTGTCGCCGGTGGCCATGGCGGCGAAGAGGTTTTTGAGTTTGCGGCCGAATTTCTTAGGCTCCTGGCGGTCGACCTGGATCGTTTTCCGGAAGAGGTTGTCGGGGAGCAGCCCGACGCTGTCGGCGAAGAGGCAAAACATGAGCTGCATGATGAAGCGGGCTATGGCCTCGTTGTCTTCGTGGCGCTGGCGCAGATTGTCTTTGAGCTTTGTAAACTCCTCCGCTGCCTTTTGTGTTACACGAACCTCGAGCGCACCGGGTTTGAGCTTTTCGGGTTCCTGAAAGACGGCACGGAGGATATCGAGCGCCGACAAATCGGAGCCTGGAACTGGAGTGGCGAGGATCAGATCGTCAAGCGTGAACTTGTAGACGACTGGCGGAGTGTTGGTGAAGTTGGTGTGAACTTCGAAGTGGACAAAGTCGCAGACCACAAGCAGCGGGGGATTTTCAAGATCCTCGCGATACTTGAGCAATTGCACGTATGCGGCTTTTAAATTCTTATGCGGCCCCTTATATTCCCATCCGAAAAAGCCACGCTTCCAGACATCGGCCAAGCCTTTGTCTTCGCCAATCTTGTTGACATGTTTCTCGAAGGTGTACTCGGCGCCTTTGGGGTCGGCGTGAGCAGGGTGAGGCTCGTTGAGGATGTCGCACAGGTCGTTGAAGTGCGACTGGGCGCCCTCGCGCTCGGTCAACTCACTGTCTTTCCAGCAGCGTATGAACTCAGGCAGGGTTTGTTTCATGGCTCATTCAGAGTTTACAGTGGGCGGCAAAAGGGGGCGCGGAAAACGCGGACGATACTGTGCCGAGGGCGAGCGAGCGGGGTTCGCACGCGGTTTCGCCGCGTACTTTGCTTCTCAAAAGATGATGGGCGGTTGCGGCACGAGTGAACTCGTGCCCTGATACAAGGCCCGTCGATTTAGGTTCGTGGTATCCCATGTCTCAAAAAGTCGAGACATGGGGCACCCGTCACTTGTGGTGGGTGGAGGGCGCGAAAAGCAAGATAAGCGCGCCGGGGTTTGCTCGCGGCTTCGCCGCGTACTTTGCTTCTTGAAAAATGGGTGGGCGGTTTGCGGCACGAGTGAACTCGTGCCCTGATACAAGGCCCGTCGATTTAGGTTCGTGGTATCCCATGTCTCAAAATCGAGACATGGGGCACCCGTCTCTTGTGGTGGGTGGAGGGCGCGAAAAGCAAGATAAGCGCGCCGGGGTTTGCTCGCGGCTTCGCCGCGTACTTTGCTTCCAAGAAAAATGGGCGGGCGGGATGAATGTACGGGCTGAAGCCCGTACCCTTCAGTTGATGGCGTGCGCTCGATATAAGGCTCCGGGGCTGAAGCCCGGCTTTATTTGAGGCGTTGATTCAGGAGCCTGAAGGCTCCTGCTCCTTCCGGTTGCAAGCACAGCGAACAGTTAAGTTCGGGCGTATCCCATGTCTCAAAGTCGAGACATGGGGCACCCGTCACTTGTGGTGGGTGGAGGGCGCGAAAAGCAAGATAAGCGCTGCCGCGGTTTGACAGCGCGGCTTCGTTCGTGTATCTCCGTTCCCCAAAGGCGAGGGACCGGGGGCACCCTCGTTGTCCTGGATAGACCCTCGACCTACCAGACGGGGCCTGGACACAAGTCGGGGATGAATCCCCGACCTACCAGCCCGGTTTGATTCGGGGGGTTGATTCAGGAGCCTGAAGGCCAGTCAACTGCGGATACATTAGCTATTTTGCCAGTGCTCCGGGGAGAGGGTGACGGTGGCGCAGCCGAGCGAGTAGTTGAACCATGCGTGCTCGGTGGTGGGCGCGGCGAAGAAGCCTTCGAGGTTAAGGCTGGAGCATACGCGGGCGATGAATGAGCGCGGGCCGTAAAAGAGGGTGAAGAAGCTGTCCCAATCGACGGTGAAGAGAAAAGAATGGTCGGGAGCAAGAAGGGTTCCGCGAGAGGGGAAAGGAATGGAGCCATTGCGGAGGCCGGCGATGGGAAGCGTGACGACGGGCTCGGAGTGCGGGAACTCGGGGACATGGATGAGCTCGGGCGCGCGAGCGAGGGCAAAGGCGCGAAGGAGATCGGCGCGAAGCAGGGGCTCGAAGCGGCCTTCAACCGGCATCCAGATGGGATGCGACTCAAGGAAACTTTGAAGAGCGCCGGAAGCGGCGGGGTCGGCGAGATGGTCAGGCAGAGAGCCGATGGAAGTGAGCAGCGCCTGGTTGATGCGCGCACAGGAGCCGAGGCGGGTGTGCGAAGCAATTTCGGACCATGAGACTGATGTTCCCTGGGCGAGGATTTCGGCGTCGGAGGGATATTGGTGTGTGGTGTTCCAGGCCAGCGAATGGGGAACGCGGATAAACGGATGCAGGAGGATCAGGACTGATTCGAAGCGGGCGTCATAGGCCTCGAGCAGTGGGGCGCTGTAGGAAGGATATGTGAATTGTTCTGAGCGCACAGGAGAGAAATAGCAAAGACGTGCGGAGTGAAGCGGTGAGGGCCGTCACGGGGAGAGGGGGAGGGACGAAGGCCATGACGAGGACCAGAGCGACGAATCCGAGCCAGTACATGAGCGGTTGGCCTCCTGATGGCGATTATTGCCGCTGCTGATCGGGCTGCGCGGCGAGTTGCGCGGCGCGCGCAGCGGCACGGTGCTTGATCCACCATTTGACTTCCCACACAAACAGCGCGATCAGCAGGATTCCGTCGAAGATGCAGGTTGCGATGAACACCCATTTGTACTGCGGATGATTCTGGAAGAGAACGGCGGCGGGCACAGCGGTGGCATAGAGGAAAACTACAGATCCGATGGCGACAAGGTAATCGCCGGCAGAGAGCTTCATGCCCTGGCGCTGGTAATGACGAATGGTGAATAAGTCCCATCCAATTTTGAAGAGTTCGCCCATCCGCCTGGCCTCCGATTTGAAGATTCGTCAACATTGCGTGCGCCCCACAATTGCACGCGGCCCGCGAGAGTGCGCCCTATGATCGAAAGTTATAAAAAGGCCGGAGGGTTCGCACGCCCGGCGAATCCGAGATCTTCCGCACGCAACTCATTGAGGCGTCCCGTTGCCGTGAACCTGGGTGGCTGGTGCCCAGTTTCCCTGGATGACACCATTTGGGTTTATGCCCGTATCGTTCGACTGGTACCAATGGGTTCCGTCGGTCCAAGTCTGGGAATATTGATTCGAAACCTTTGTGGTGCTTCCGTCGGGGTTGACCACGGTTTCCTGGTCGAGGGAGTAATCCACCCAATCGGAAGCAACCTCGCTCCGCGCATCCATGGAGTCATAGGCGTTATCCATCGCGCTCTCGAATTGCGATTCCTGCTGCCGCATGAAGGCGGCATGTTCGATGGCAGAGCGTAGCATGATCTGCTGGAACTGCTGATAGATCATCCTGCTTTCCTGCTGCTCCTGAGCCGTCAATTGGGCCATGGCCTTAGCACCCTCGCGCTGCTGGCGCTGCAATGCAGCCTGCGTCCACTGCGCAGAGTTCACGCCATGCGGCAGGTTGTTTGTGTCAACCAGATTGACCAGCGCGTCGAGCTGGCCGAGGGGGGCCGAGAGAACGTCGACCCTGGCCCAGCAAGTGCCGCCGTAGAGGGCGTTGCTCATGGGCGTGCTGCGATCGTTGTTCATTGTGCACTCCACCACCGTCCGCAGGCGCTCTTCGACCACATAGGACCCGTTCACAACCTGGATTCTCATCGCCGCAGTGTCTGCCGTGTTTTGCGTTTGCATCGCCGGCGGCACGCGGCTGTTGCTTTGATTTTTTTGCGCGGCCAGTCCCTGAGCCCATTGCGAATATGCCGGCGGCACGGGCATCGTTCCCACCACGTGCGCGCCCCCTTGCAGCGTGCCCAGGTAATACTGCAGGAAGGCGGCTGCTGAAACCTGCCCGGAGATATCCGCGCAGCCACTGTTAAACGTGCCTTTGGAGTTGGGGTGCCACTGCCACCCGAATACAGGTTCGGTGCGCAACTGCATCAATCCGTCGGGCGAATAGGCGCGGAAAACCGGCCACGGCGAAAACGTGCAGGGGCTGATCATGGTAATGCCTTGCAACTTCCAGCCGGCCGGGATGGTGAGTGTGGCCGAAACGATGTTGTTGAGGGAAGGGTCTGTGATGTTCGCGGTTGTCAATTGGTTTGGCAGCGGCGAGGGGGAGACATACGTTGCGGGGCCGGGCTTGGCGCCTGAATGGGAGCCGGAGTTGCTAATTCCGCTTGGAACAGGGGCTGTTGAACTCTGAGAAGACTTGCAACCGGCCAGCAGAAACACGATTGCACTGCAAATAGCGACTTCACGGCGCCACTTCGTCATGATTGGGGAATCTCCATTTCCGGCCGGGGGGTGCCTGGATTGTATCCCGCAGGAGATGGTTTGGGATACGGAAAAGCGACATTCGAGGGAAAACGCTCCAGGAAGACCGGCATGTGACGCTACTGCCGGGGTCGCGCAAGCGATGCACGGTTGGCTTGCCTTCGGACGGCAAACATGACAACCTTGAATGAAGTGTGCGAGTTTTCGAAAAAAAGGAGTTCCTAAATCCCCATGCCTATTCAAGCGACAGAGAAGATCTGGCACAACGGGAACCTGATTGCCTGGGATCAAGCCAAGATTCACGTGATGAGTCACGTGATTCACTACGGATCGAGCGTGTTTGAGGGAGTGCGCTGCTACGGCCAGCCGCAGGGGTCGGCTGTGTTCAGGTTGCCGGAGCACATGCAGCGGCTGCTGGACTCGGCCAAGATTTACCGCATGGATGTTCCGTTCACTCTGGAGGAGCTGTGCGCCGGAGTGGTGGAGACCATTGAGGCGAACGGAATGGCGCCATGCTATATCCGGCCGATCGTGCTGCGGGGGTACGGAGAGATTGGCGTGAACCCGAAGGGGTCGCCCGTGGACGTGTACATCGCGAATTTTCCGTGGGGCAAATATCTTGCCGGGCACGGTGGCGCGGATGTGTGCATATCAAGCTGGAACCGTCTGGCACCGAACACGATGCCGGCACTGGCCAAGGCCGGCGCGAATTACATGAACTCGCAGCTCATCAAGATGGAAGCAGAGGCCAATGGCTATCAAGAGGGCATTGCTCTCGACGTGAATGGGCTGGTGAGCGAGGGATCGGGCGAGAACGTCTTCATCGTGCGCAACGGGGTTCTGTTTACGCCGCCGCTGGGGAGCTCGGCGCTGTCGGGGATCACGCGCGACAGCGTGCTGACGATTGCGCGGCACCTGGGATTCACGGTGACGGAGCAGTCAATTCCGCGAGAGCTTTTGTACATTTCGGACGAGGTGTTCTTTACGGGAACGGCCGCCGAGGTGTGCCCGATCCGCTCGATCGACCGCATCGTGATTGGCGACGGCAAGCCGGGCGAGATTACGAAGAAGATCGCGGACGAGTTTTTTGGCATCGCGAACGGGCTGAAGCCGGACCGGTTTGGCTGGCTGACGCCGGTGAAGGTGGACGCAAGCGAGGCGGTAACGGCGTAAGAAGCAGGGAACAGGGATTAGGGAACAGGGAACAGAGAAAAACAGAACAAAGGCCCTTCGGCGAGTGCCGAGGGGCTTTTTGTTTGCGCGAAGAATTGAGAGCCGGGCGCGATGGTTCCGGTTGTGACTTTGCAGCGCGAGGAGGTTCGCCGATCTTCGCTTGTCTTCCGGCGGTGCGTGGCATAGGCTGGATTGGCTTCAACTGAAAGCCGAAAAAGGAAAACCATGCTGGAAGCGTTCCTTGAAGAAATGAGGGGCAAGACCATGATTATGCGTCGCCTGATTTTGTTTGCGACAGGAGCGTGCTTCCTGTTTGTGCCGAGCGGTGAGGCATTGGCCCAGGGGGCGGGGATGCCGCAGACCGCAGCCAAGCCGCTGCCATTTGTGAGCGCGATCTTTGGCGAGAACATGGTTTTGCAGCGCGGCAAACTGGACACCATATGGGGCTGGTCGCAGCCAGGCGACAACGTGCGTGTGGAGATCGGCGGCCACACGGCGTCCGGGGTCGCGGGCAGCGACGGGCGATGGCAGGTGAAGATCAATCCGCCCAAAGCGGGAGGGCCTTACACATTGAAGATCGCCGGCCACCAGACGGTGGAGCTTAAGAACGTAATGGTGGGCGATGTGTGGCTGTGCGGCGGCCAATCGAATATGCAACTGCCGCTCCGGTTCACTTTGAACGGCGAGGATGAAGTGAAGGCGGCGAATTTTCCGGAAATCCGCTACTTTACGGTGGCCCAACATGTTGCATACCGCCGTTCCGATGCAGTTGAAGGATCGTGGAAGGTGGTCTCGCCGGACACGGCGAGCTTTATGTCGGCGGTGGCGTATTACTTTGCGCGCAAGTTGCAATCGGATATTCATGTTCCGATCGGGCTAGTGGTGGATGCGGTGGGCGGAACGCCGGCCGAAGCTTGGACCAGCGCGGATGCGCTGAAGCCGCTGCATGACTTTGATCAGCCTCTCGCCGACGTGGACAAACTGGCTGCGGAGGGTGCGCCGGAGTATGGCAACTACATCATGCATTGGTACGACGAGTACGACGCGGGGTTGAAAGAGAAATGGTTCGCGCCGGAGCTGGACGATTCGGACTGGAAGACGGTGGACGTTCCGGGTGGATTCGCCGAGCTGGGCGTGCCGGACACTCCCGCGGTGGCATGGTTTCGCAGAGAGATCGACGTTCCGAATCCGATTCCCGAAGGGCGCACGATGGTTCTGCTCGGATCGATTGAGAAGATGGACACGGTCTACATCAACGGCACGGAAGTTGGCGCGAGCTCGTGGGTAGAGAACCCTCGCGCATATCCTGTTCGCCCGGGCGTGCTGAAGCCGGGCAAAAACACGATCGCGATCCGGGTTTTCAAAACCAAGGCCGACGGTGGGTTCATGGCCAAGCCGGATGAATTGCACCTGGAGCTCGGCGACAAATCGAGTATTGCGCTGGCCGGCAAGTGGAAAGCGAAGCTGAGCGTGGATGCCCGGCCGCCGCATCCGTTGCCGGCGGCGTGGGAGAACTGGCCGATCATGCCCGCGGTTCTATACAACGGTATGCTGGCGCCGATTGTGCCGCTCGATATCAGGGGAGCGATCTGGTACCAGGGCGAGCAGAACTCGCCGCGAGGCTACCAGTACCGCAAGATTCTTCCGGCGATGATCGGTGATTGGCGCAGTGTATTTGGACAGGGCGATTTTCCGTTCTTCATTGTGAGCCTGCCGCGGTTCTCGCCGCACAGCGCGGTCCCAACGGACGACGGTTGGGCGGACATCCGCGAGTCGCAGGCAATTGCGGCGACAACGGTCCCGGATTCGTGCCTGGTGGTAACGATTGATACGGGCGAGGCGGATAATATTCATCCCAAGCTGAAGGAGCCGGTGGGCGATCGGCTGGAATTTTGCGCGCTTGCGAAGAGCTATCACAAGCATGTCGTGTATTCGGGGCCTACTCTCAAGTCGGTTGACAGGCGGCCGGGAGAGATCCGGCTGCAGTTTGCGCATACCGACGGAGGGCTGGTGGTGAAGGGCGCAAAGCTTGGCGAGTTCTCGATCGCCGGCGAGGACCGCAAGTTTCATTGGGCAGATGCGCGGATTGCGGGCAAGGCGGTGATTGTTTCGTCACCCGATGTGCCGCACCCGATGGAGGTTCGCTATGCATGGCAATCGAACCCCGAGGCGACGCTCTTTAACGGCGCGGGCTTGCCCGCCGGGCCGTTCCGAACGGACACGTGGCCGCTGATCACGCAAGATGCGAAGCCCTTTTAGGTAAGAGCCGGGGCAGAGCAAGACGCTGGGGAATCGCGATCAGTGCGAAGGGTTAACCGCAACGGGATTTGCGTAGTAGCCGGTGCGTGTGCGGGCGACGAGACCTGGCTGGTTAAGCTTGACTTCAACCTGGTGATACTCGTTGGGCTTGTCGGCGGCCGGTGGATCGAAAGTGATTTCGTACCATGAATCGGCGTCGGCAAGACACCGCTGGATCATTCCGTCGACGTCGCTATTGGATTCGATGGTGAGGCCGCCGGTCTGGACGGACAAAACTTGAATCCCGACGTCAGCGAATTGCGCGTCGCTGGGTCTGGAGATCCCCTTGAGAAAGGTCTGGTAGTAATTGGCGCCGAAGACCGATTGAGCGACGCCGATTGGATTGGCATCATAGAGCGTGATTTTTGCCTGCCGCAACTGCGAAGAGAAATTCACAATATCCCCAAACACCTGCTGTTCTTGTTTTGTGGTGAGGTCGTAGCCAGGGCCGGAAAGAAGAGGGTAACCGGGGGAGATCCAGACGATGAACTTTCGCCCGGGGAGCGAAGAGGCGTACGTCGTGATCTGATGAAGGGCCTTGATGGAGATTGCGAGGCGATCGTTCTCGCTCCATTGGGAATCGCGCGTGATGGAGCGCAGGCCGATCGTGTAGTGCTGCAACGCATCACTGAGGGAGTTGCCATCGGTGGAGAAGCCGTCGGTGAGCTGAATTCCCTCGTCCTTGAAGACGGCGATGGTCGTGGGGTGGTCCAGCTTGCCATCGTTCATCTTGAGGAACTTCTCCGTTTCATCGCGCATGTAGGAGACCAGGTTGTAGGGCGTGTTGACGGCATCGATTAAGAGGATGACTTCGACGGGCTCCTGCTTTGCGGTGACGATCTTGAAAGCCGTGATGGGCCGCGGAGATTTGTTGTCGAGGATGGTGAAGTCCTGCTGGCGGAGATTGGTGACAGGCTGATCCGCTTTTGTGTCGACGACGACATCGAGTTGAATGCGCTGCGAAGTGGGGCCGGGGACGGGCTGTGAGGTGGGGATTTGCGATTGCTGAGCGGGAATCGGAAGGGACGCTGCGAGAGACGCGGCGAAGAAGGCGCAAACAAACTTCATAAGGGTCATGGGGAGGCTCCGATTGGCTGCTTGCGAAGAGTGACCAAGCGCCGCGGCCTGTGCAGAGGTTCATGATACAGCACGCGAGATGAATGTGGCCCGGGAGCAGGCGGACTAGGTCGATGGGGCCGGTAGAATGATCGATATGGATTCAGCTCGGCAGAAGCTCGACGCGGCGGAGACGATTTTCGCCGGCAGCCGGTTTGTGCGCGCGTGCCTGCGCAAGCCGGTGGACCGCACGCCGGTGTGGTTTTTGCGGCAGGCGGGACGGTACATGCAGGAGTACCGCGACGTGCGCAAGCACCACACGCTGGTGGAGATTTGCAAGAAGCCGGAGCTGGCCGCGGAAGTGACGATAACCGCGGCGGAAAAGCTGGGCGTGGATGCGGCGATCATTTTTGCGGATCTGCTGCTTCCGTTGGAGCCGATGGGGTTGGACTTCGAGTTCCAGGCAGGCGAGGGGCCGGTGGTGCACAAGCCGGTGCGGACCGCCGAGGATGTTCGTGCGTTGCGAATCGATCGCGCTGGGGATCTGGCGTATGTAGCGCAGGCGATCGAGAAGGTGGCCGCGCATTTTCGCGATCGGCTGGGAGTGATTGGATTCTGCGGCGCTCCATATACGCTGGCGAGCTACATGATTGAGGGCGGCGGCTCGCGGAATTACATCCACACTAAGAAACTCATGTATCGCGATCCCACCACTGCATGGAGCGGACTTTTGGACAAGATTGTCACTGTGTTGATTGAGTACTGCCGGTTGCAGGTGCAGGCGGGCGCGGACGTGATCCAGATTTTCGATAGCTGGGTGGGGTCGCTCTCGCTGAGCGACTATCGCGATTATGCGTTTGAGCCGTCGAAACGGCTGGTGCGCGCAGTGCAGGCGATGGGCGTGCCGGTGATTTATTTCGGCGTGGAGACTGCGGGGTTACTGGAGCAGATGGCGGCGACGGGAGCGGACGTGATTGGGCTGGACTGGCGGCAGCCGCTGGATGAGGGCTGGCGCGCGGTGGGACACGCACGGGCGGTGCAGGGAAATCTGGATCCGATTACGCTGTTTGCGCCGCTCGAAGTGTTGGAGCAGCGCGTGAAGGAAGTTTTGCGCGCGGCAGGCGGGCGGCCGGGACACATTTTTAATCTGGGGCACGGGATTGTGCCTGAGACGCCGGTTGAAAATGTGCAGGCGGTGGTGAGGATGGTGCGCGAGTTCCGGCTGGAGGGCGCGCATGCCTAAACAAGCAGTGTTGCTGCTGGCGCATGGGACGCCGGAGACGGTGGAGCAGATTCCCGAGTACCTGCGCAACGTGGTGAGCGGGCGGCCGGTGCCGCAGGCGGTGGTGGAGGAGATTCAGCACCGGTATTCGCTGATTGGAAAAAGCCCGCTGACGGAGATCACGATGGCGCAGGCGCGGCTGGTGGAGAAGGAACTTAACAGCGAAGGCGATGCGAGCTCTGTTTCCCACCCAAGCGAAGCTTGGATGGGGCACCCAGCTTCCCACCCTAGCGACAAAAACAAGGACGTCACGAGGGTGGGGCACCCGACTTCCCACCCTAGCGACAAAAACAAGGACGTCGCGAGGGTGGGGCACCCAACTTCCCACCCTAGCGACAAAAACAAGGACGTCACGAGGGTGGGGCACCCGGAGAAGGTGAGTGAGCCAGCGGCGATGGGGCACCCGCGGGTTCCGGTTTATGTGGGGATGAGGAACTGGCGGCCCTATATTCCGGAGGTTGTGCGGCAGATGCGAGCGGATGGCGTGGAGGAGGCGGCGGTGATTTGCATGGCGCCGCAGAATTCGCGCACCAGCGTGGGGCTTTACCGGCGCGCGGCGGAGGCTGAAGCGGCCGGACTGCGCATCGATTTTACGGCCGGGTGGGCGGAGCATCCACTGCTGGCGGAGGCGTTTGCCGAGCGGTTGAGGCCAGCGATGGCAAAGCTGAGCGCGGAGGTGGGCGAACCGGTGCCGGTGCTTTTTACTGCGCACAGCGTGCCGACGCGAACGGTGCAGGGAACGGCTACTGATTCTGGAACAAGCTCCGCTTCCCACCCTAACGACAAAAACAAAGACGTCGTGAGGGTGGGGCACCCAGAACCGAAGCTGTGGCCGGGCGAGGGAACTGATCCTTATGCGGAGGATGCGCGGCGGACGGCGGAGCTGGTTGCGGCGAGAGTGCCGGAGATTTCACGATGGTGGTTTGCATTCCAAAGCCAGGGCGCGAGCGGCGGACCGTGGATTGGCCCGAGCGTGGAAGAGACTCTGAACCAGCTTGCCGGGGAGGGCGTGAAGGCGCTCATTCTGCAGCCGATTGGATTTCTCTGCGATCATGTTGAGATTTTGTTCGATGTGGACATCTTTTTTAAGGAATACGCGGCCAAGAAGGGAATCAGGTTGGAGCGCCCGGAGTCATTGAACGCTTCGGAAACGCTGGCGAGGGCGGTTGCGGATTTGGCGAGAGATGGATTGCGTCGGTTGCAGGGCGCGAACGGATGAATTGCAATTACGGCAAATGTGAATCTCGTTGGCGAAAACAATTCAGAAGGTAGTCCAGGTCGCAAGGCGACGTTGTCACGCCGCTGCGGCCGGCATCCGGTTCAGGAGCGGAAGAAATTTCGCGCCAGGAAGATCACGTTGGCCGGCCGCTCCGCAAGACGGCGCATGAAATATGGGTACCACTCGGTGCCGAACGGCACGTAGACGCGGACTTTGTAACCCTGGCTGACCAGCTTGCGCTGCAGATCGCGGCGCACTCCGTACAACATTTGAAATTCGAAGTGGCTGGGATCGATTGCGGCCTCGGCGGCGTAGGCCTTCACTTTATCGATAAGGCCGTCGTCGTGCGTGGCCAGCGCATGGTAGATGGGGCTGTCGACGAGCATTTTCGCGAGCTTGAAGAAATTTGCATCGACGTCGGGCTTGCGCGGGAACGCTACTTCAGCCGGCTCGTTGTATGCGCCTTTGCATAAACGGACGCGAATGCCGTCGGCAAGGAGCTGCTCGATATCGGCCTGCGAGCGATAGAGGTAGGCCTGGATGACCACGCCGACTGCGCCGCGGAGGCCAGCGTGCGAGTGAACGCGGCGCACGATATCCAAAGTGAGTTGCGTGAGGCGCGAGTCTTCCATGTCGATGCGGACGAAATTCCGCGTAGAGCGGGCGTGCTGGACGAGATTTTCGGCAATGGATTCGGCTAATTCGGGAGACAACTCCAGACCCATCTGCGTGAGCTTGACGCTGATGTTGGCGTCGAGGCCGCGTTCGGCAATGGAGTCGAGGAGTCGGTGATAGACGTCGGCGGCACGATGGGCTTCGGTGGCCGAAGTGACGCTTTCGCCGAGGGAATCGAGAGTGACGGAGATGCCCTGGCGGTTGACGGCTTCCGCGACGCGGAGCGCGTCTTCCTGCTGCATGCCGGCAATGAATCGCGCATTGAGGCGAGTACCCAATGCGGAATGCTCAAAGAAGCGGCGAAGCGGGCGGTTGTGCGAAAGCGCGATGAAGGCGGAACGAAGAAGAGCCATGACTCGCCTCTGCTGGAGAGTGCGGTCAAGAGATCGCACAAAGCAGACAAATTAGTTTCGCACATGGCGATGGAGAAAAGTGTGGCGCCTAACACGTTCGTGTAAGGCGAGTGGAGTGCAATCCCCGGTCTCAAAATCGAGACCGGGAGTACCCTATCTCGTGGTTGGTCGAGAGGGCTGGAGCGGGATTCGTGGTTCCCACCCTTAAACACCGCGCTACGCACGGAATTTTAGGATGGGGCACCCCATTTCGTGGTTGGCCGACGGAGCTGAATCGGGACTATTGAACTTCAAACAATGCGCAGCCATGCGGCGGGAGAGTGACGCCGATCTCCTTTGACTCCTTGAGAGTGGAGTCTTCCCATACGTTGCGGGCGGAGTGCTTTTGGCCGTCGAGGCCGAGTTGACTCCAAGTCGTGCGAAGTGTGGCAGGAGTGTCCGCGAGATTAAAGAAAGCGAAGTACTCCGCGTGGCCGCGATCGCCGGGCTGGCCAATGGAAGCGCGCCAGACGCGGGCATTTTGAAAACCAGGGCCAAGTGTCGAGACGTCGACGGGACGGCTGTAGGTGGCGTACTGATCGATGAAAATGACGGTCTGATTGGTGATGAGTGAGCGGGTGTAGTCGTCGAGGCGCGTGAGATTGGTGCCGAGAATGAGTGGCGAACGCGCGATGGCCCAGAGAGTGAACTCGGTGCGCTGCTCGTCGGGAGTGAGGCGGGATTGGCGAGCGTCACCCATGCCGGGCTTGGGGCCGAGCCAGCCATCTGGAAGCATGTCAGCATCAGGCCAGTTGCCGGGATTTGTATATGCGTACCATTTGGCAAGCACATCGAAGTCGCCCTTGAGCCCGAAGGGATATCCGTCGGGAGTGTGGCGCGAGAATTCCCAACCGTCCCAGTGATCGTTGGTGATACGCCACATCTGCGCGTATTGGGCGATCTCTGCGGCGTGGTCAAGCTGGGTGGGGCCGGGCGAGAGCGAGAGCACAATGGGCCTGCCGGATTTGCGAATGGCTGCGGCGATCTGGCGGATTTCGGTGACGCGGTAGGGGTGGTCGGAGATGCAATCGACTTTGAGGAAGTCGAGTCCCCAGGAAGCGTAAAGGTGAATCATGGAATCGTAGTAGGCCTGGCCGGCTGCGTTATCTTGGATGCCCCAGTTGCCTGGATCCCAGGGACACGGCGAAGTGAGGTCGGCGGCGTCAACTGCGTGAAAGGCTGTGCCGGCAATAGGCAGGTTGGCCGTGACCACCTGGCGGGGAATGCCGCGCACGATGTGAATGCCGAATTTCAGGCCACGCGCATGGAGCCAGTCGGCGAGGGGCTTGAAGCCGGCGCCGTTGGCTGCGTCAGCAAAACGCGCGGAATCGGGAACGAGGAGGCCATTGCCGTTCCAAAGATAGTGGCGCTCATCGAGGTTTTGGCCAGCGGGATTCGCCATGTACCAGCCCTCGTCGATGACGGCGTACTTCCAGCCGAATTGCTGAAGCGAGGCGAGGACGGTGGCGTTGGCTTTGAATTGGTCCTCGTCGATGGTGAAGCCGTAGGAGTCCCAACTGTTCCAGCCCATGGGGGGAGTGGGGGCTACGGTTTGCGCGGGAAGGAGAGAAGGAACGAGGGATGCGGCGGCGAGGATTGCGGCGGAAATAAAAGCTGGTCGGCTCATGGGGAAAGGATAGTGCAACGGGGCGGGAATTGGGTTCGGGTTCGCGGGATTTCGCCAAGGAGGAGTTCGTGGTATCCCACCCTTGGCGCGAAGACAAATACGCGCCAAGGATGGGGCACCCAGCGGAGTTTGCAAGTTAGCGACCGCCGCGGCGGAAAGGGGAGAGAGTTGAAGGGAGAAGAGAGTTATTCTAGGCGAAGCCCGCAGAGACAAAGAGACGGCCGGACCAGTTCATAAGGAGCAATGATGATGAAGACCCACGGGGCCGGTGTGCGGAGCGGTGCTTTTGCGCTGTGTGTTGCGGCGGCATGCGTGGTGGCGCCCTGCCTGAATGCGCAACCGAAATCCGCGGCCAGGGAAAAGCCGGCGACTGTCACTGCGCTCTTTGTGAGCGACATTCATTTTGATCCGTTCTGGGACCCGAGCAAGGTGGATCATTTGAGGGATGCGCCGGTGAGCGAGTGGAAGGCGATTCTGGCTGCGCCCGAGGCGGCTGATCGAGCGGAGCGTTTTTCGCAGCTCGAGCAGGCGTGCAAGGTTCGCGTGTCGCCGGACACTTCTTACGAACTGTATGCTCGGAGCCTGCGGGCGATCAGCAAGGATGCGAGCGGATCGAAGTTTGTGGTGCTGAGCGGCGATCTGATGGCGCACGAATTCGAATGCAAGTTCACGACGCTCATGCCCCAGGCGAAACCGGACGCATATCGCGCGTTTGCCGAGAAGACGATTGAGTTTGTGATGCGCGAGCTGCGCGGGGCGCTGCCCGGCGTGCCGGTGTACGCGGCGCTGGGGAACAACGATTCCGATTGCGGCGACTACCAACTGGATGCGAACGGCACATTTTTGAAGGCGATCGGCGCGAGCATGACGAGCGATCTGCGTGCGGGAGACCGCGCGGAAGCATTGCGGACGTTTGGCGAGGGAGGATTCTTTAGCGCTCGGCTGCCTGCGCCGCTGGAGCGAACCAGAATTCTTGTGCTGGATGATCTATTTATGTCGCAGCGTTATGAAACCTGTGGTGGGAAGGACGATCCGGCTCCGGCGGCATCGCAGATTGAGTGGTTGAAACAGCAACTGGATGCGGCGCGGCGGAGCCACGAAAAAGTTTGGGTGATGACGCACATCCCTCCTGGCGTGAACATCTATGCGACGGCGACGAAGGGAATCGATGTGTGCGGCGGGGGCAAGCCGCAGATGTTTTTAAAGACGGAGGCGCTGGGGGAAGTATTGCAGGATACGGAGATGTGATTAAGCTGGCGATTTTTGCACACACGCACATGGACGAATGCGGCTGCTGAAGCCGAAGGCGCAGGACGGGCAGGGAACGGGTACTTTAGCGGAGGGCGTGGCGATCAAGATGGTGGGATCGATTTCACCGATCGGCGGGAACAATCCGTCGTTTACGGTGGCGGACATCGATGCGGAGAATTCGGAGATGAAGGATTACCGGGTCATTGCGGCTTCGGACAAGACGGGCGCGCAATGGAGCGAGGAGTATGACTTTGACCAGACCTACAAAGAGTCCGCATTTACTGCGGCGACGGTGGGAGATTTGATTGCAGGGTTCAGGGCTGACCCGAATGCTCAGGCGGCGGCGAGCGCAGGTTACATTCAGAATTTCGATTCCCACGGCACGGGGTTGAAGGCGCTCAAACCAATGTGGAAGATATACACATGCGAACTGATGGGCGAGGGGGCGGAGGCGTTCCGCAGTTGCGTTTGCGGGCAGTGAGCGTAGCGAGTTGGCATGCGCTTCGCGCATGTTAGCGAGTTAGCAAGTTTGCGGGAGCGTGCGAAGTTTGGGTTTGAGGTATCCCACCCTAAACGCCCAACCACCCCACGGACGAGGGCCTGTCCGCGGGGACCCCGGTGAGCGCGTTTAGGATGGGGCACCCGGCGAGAGAGTGGAGATTGTGCTGTCCCACCCATCGCCAGAAAGAAGGCGATGGATGGGGCACCCGGCGAGTTAGCAAGTTTGCGGGAGCGTGCGGAGGGTTGGGTTCGAGGTATCCCACCCTAGCCGCAAAAACAAGAGCGCGGCTAGGATGGGGCACCCGGGATTGAGCTGGATTGAAAGGGGCGGATCGAATGTCGTGCTTTCCCAAGTCCGCAAATGCGAGGGACCTGGGCACCCGGCGAGAGAGTGGAGATTGTGCTGTCCCACCCATCGCCAGAAAGAAGGCGATGGATGGGGCACCCGGCAGTCCGCTTACGACCCGCCTGGCGCAGACGCCGGACGCTACTTTTCAGGACCTGCGCAAAATTGCTCTTGGTGGAGGCTGCGTGATCAGCGGGCGGAGGCGGTTTGGCGGAGGCGTGGGGCCTTCTCTTCTTTCGCGGCGAAATATTCGTTGACAGCGGCGGCGGCTTTGCGGCCTTCAGAGATAGCCCAGACGACGAGCGATTGGCCGCGGCGCATGTCGCCGGCGGCGAAGATGCCGTCGACCGAGGACATGTAATCGGTGGTGGCGATGTTGCCGCGATTATCGAGCGCTAGGCCGAGCTGGCTAATCATTCCGTCCTTGACGGGGCCGAGGAAACCCATGGCGAGTAGAACAAGATCGACTTCAAGAACGAATTCTGTGCCGGCCTGAGGCCTCGAACTTGGGCGGAGGACCGACGCGAATGCAGTGAAGCTGCTTGACGTGGCCGGTGTCGTCGCCGGTGAATTTGACGGTATTAATCGACCAGTCGCGCGCGCCGCCTTCTTCGTGCGAGCTTTCAGTGCGGAGTTGCAGGGGCCAGAGGGGCCAGGGCGTTGAAGCGGAGCGATCGGCGGGAGGGCGCGGCATGATTTCGAATTGGTGGACGCTCTTTGCGCGCTGACGATGGCTGGTACCGAGGCAGTCCGCGCCGGTGTCGCCGCCGCCGATGATGACAACGCGCTTGCCGGTGGCGAGGATCGAGGCAGCGGCACCCATCGACGAAAGAAGCTTGTCTTCCGAGTCGCCTTCATTGCGGCGATTCTGCTGGGGCAGAAACTCCATGGCGTAGTGAATGCCCTTGAGCTCGCGGCCGGGGACGGACAGGTCGCGGGGATGCTCAGCGCCGCCACAGAGAAGGATGGCGTCAAATTGTTCCGTTAGAGACTCAACGGGAATGTTGACGCCAACGTGTGCGTTGGTCTGGAAGATGACGCCCTCGGCCTTCATCTGCTGGATGCGGCGATCGACCACGTGCTTCTCAAGCTTGAAGTTGGGAATGCCGTAGCGGAGAAGGCCGCCGATGCGGTCGTTTTTCTCGTAGACGGTGACGGAGTGGCCCGCGCGGCGAAGCTGCTGCGCGGCGGCAAGGCCTGCGGGCCCGCTGCCAACGACGGCGACGCGCTTGCCGGTGGCCTGTTCGGGCGGCTCGGGATGGATCCAGCCTTCGTCAAAGCCGCGCTCGACGATGGAGCGCTCGATGAGCTTGATGGAAACCGGCGGCTGATTGATGCCCAGGACGCAGGCGGCTTCGCACGGTGCAGGGCAGATGCGACCGGTGAACTCAGGAAAATTGTTCGTCGAATGAAGGCGGCGAACGGCGGCCTGCCATCGATTGTTGTAGACGAGATCGTTCCAGTCGGGGATGAGATTGTTGACCGGGCAGCCAGTGTGGCAAAAAGGCACACCGCAATCCATGCAGCGAGCGCCTTGCTCGCGCTGCTTCTCCTCGGGGAACGGCTCGTAGATTTCAAACCAGTCGCGAATGCGCTCGTCGGCCTTGCGGCGCGTCGGTTGCTCTCGTTGAATTTCTAAAAAGCCGGTGACCTTACCCATGCTGCACCTCCGCGGACGCCGCGACGAGCGTGGACGTCGCGAGCGGGGAAGTGTAGACGGCCTTCGCGCGCTCGACACCGAGGACGCGCTTGTACTCGTGCGGGAAAACTTTGATGAAGAGCGGCTGCGCGTCGGCCCAGTGCTCAAGGACCCACGCGGCGCGGGGGCTGCCAGTGAGGTCGCGATGGCGCGCGAGCAGGGCGCGGATCTTTTCGATGTCGTCGGAGTTGACGAGCGGCTCCAAGTCCACGCTGGCCTGGTTACAGCGGCGCGTGGCGAAATCACCCTGATCGTCGTAGACGTAGGCGATGCCGCCGCTCATGCCTGCGGCAAAGTTGCGGCCCGTGGCGCCGAGAATGATGGCGAGACCGTTGGTCATGTACTCGCAGCCGTGATCGCCAACGCCCTCGACGACCGCTGTTGCGCCGGAGTTGCGAACGGCGAAGCGCTCGCCGGCGATGCCGTTGAGGAAGACCTCGCCGCTGGTGGCGCCGTAGAGGACGACGTTGCCGACGAGAATACTTTCCTCGGGCAGGAAGCTTGAAGTCTTAGGCGGATAGGCGATGATGCGGCCACCAGATAGGCCTTTGCCGAGGTAGTCGTTGGAGTCGCCTTCCAGCTCAAGCGTGACGCCCTGGGGCACGAATGCGCCGAAACTCTGGCCGGCCGATCCGCGGAACTTGAAGTGGAGCGTGCTGTCGGGCAATCCGGCTGAACCGAACCGGCGCGCGATGGTGCCGCCCAGCATAGCGCCGACGGTGCGGTGCACGTTGCGAATGGCGAAGCTGGCGGTGACAGGCGTTTGCGATTCAAGTGCGGGCTTGGCTTTGGCGATGAGCGCGTGATCGAGCGCCGGGCCGAGGCCGTGATCCTGGCAGGTGGTGCGGCGGCGCGCGACGCGTGCGGGAAGCGGCGGCGCGTGGAGGATCGAGGATAGGTCGATGCCCTTCGCTTTCCAATGTGCGTCGTCGATGTGCGTCTCGATTTTCTCGACGCGGCCGACCATCTCGTCGACTGTGCGGAATCCGAGTTTGGCCATGTGTTGGCGCATCTGCTCGGCGATGAAGAAGAAGAAGTTGATGACGTGCTCTGGGGTGCCGGTGAAGCGCTCGCGGAGGACGGGATCCTGTGTGGCGATGCCGACCGCGCAGGTATTCAAGTGGCACTTGCGCATCATGATGCAACCCATTGAGATGAGGGGCATTGTGGCAAAGCCGAATTCTTCTGCGCCGAGCAGGGCGGCGATGACCACGTCGCGGCCGGTCTGGAGCTTGCCATCGGTCTGCACGCGGATGCGGCTGCGCAGATCGTTGAGCAGGAGAACTTGCTGCGTTTCAGCGAGGCCGAGCTCCCAGGGGAGGCCGGCATGCTTGATGGAGCTGAGCGGCGATGCGCCGGTGCCGCCGGTGTCGCCGGAGATAAGCACGACGTCAGCATGGGCTTTTGATACACCGGCCGCAACGGTGCCGACGCCAACTTCGGAGACGAGCTTGACGGCGATCCGCGCTTCGGTGTTGACGTTCTTGAGGTCGTAGATGAGCTGCGCGAGATCTTCGATGGAGTAGATGTCGTGGTGCGGCGGAGGCGAGATGAGGCCGACGCCGGCGATGGAGTGGCGGATGCGCGCGATTTCGGCGTCGACTTTATGGCCGGGGAGCTGACCGCCCTCGCCGGGCTTTGCGCCCTGCGCCATTTTGATTTGCAACTCGGTGGCGTTGACGAGGTAGTTGGTGGTGACGCCGAAGCGGCCGCTGGCGACCTGCTTGACGGCCGAGCGGCGCGAATCACCGTTGGCGTCGGGCGTGAAGCGGGCTTCGTCTTCGCCGCCCTCGCCGGTGTTCGACATGCCGCCAAGGCGGTTCATGGCGATGGCGAGAGTTTCGTGGGCTTCTTTACTGATCGACCCGAAGCTCATGGCGCCGGTCGTGAAGCGCTTGACAATTTCCTTTGCCGGCTCGACTTCTTCAAGCGGGATCGGCTCGTCAAGATACTTTAGCTTGAGCAGGCCGCGCAGCGTGCAGAGGGTGCGGTTCTGGCCGTCGATGAGGTCAGTGAATTCCTGGAAGGTGGCCGGGTTGTTGTTGCGTACCGCGTGCTGCACTTTGCTGATGGTGAGCGGGTTGAGCAGGTGGAACTCGCCGCCCTCGCGATATTGATACTGGCCGCCGACGGCAAGGTCGGTTTCGGAGTCGGTGAGAGGCTGGAAGGCGTATTCGTGCTTCATTTGCGCTTCGCGCGCGAGCACGCCGAGGCCGACACCTTCAATGCGGGATGCGGTGCCAGGGAAGTAGTCCTCGATGAGCGAGCGGTTGAGGCCGACTGCCTCAAAGACCTGCGCGCCGCGATAGCTTTGCAGCGTGCTGATGCCCATTTTGGAGAAGGTCTTGAGCAGGCCCTTGTTGATGGCCTTGATGAAATTCTTTTCGGCGTACTCGGCGGTGAGTTTGTCGGGCAACAGGCCGCGGCGCTTGAGATCGTGGATGGTCTCAATGGCGAGATAGGGATTGATGGCGCTTGCGCCGTAGCCGATGAGCAGGGCGAAGTGCATGACCTCGCGCGGCTCGCCGCTTTCAATGATGAGCGCGACCTGAGTGCGCTTCTCTTCGCGAACCAGGCGATTGTGAACGGCGGCCATGGCCAGCAGGCTTGGGACGGGCGCGTAGGTAGGATCGACGCCGCGATCGGAGAGGATGAGCAGCGAGTAGCCGGAGTCGACGGCGTGCGATGCGCGGTTGCTTAAATCTTCAAGCGCGTGGCGCAGGCCCTTTTCGCCATCTTCGGCGCGGAAGAGCGCAGGCAGCGTGGTGGCGAGCAGATCGCCTGAAGAAACGCGGCGCAGCTTTTCGAGGTCGCGGTTGGTGAGGATTGGATGCGGCAGCTTAAGCGTATGACAGTTCTCGGGCGCCTCGTCGAGGATGTTGCGCTCGGTGCCGATGTAGCTGATGAGCGACATGACCAGTTCTTCGCGGATGGGGTCGATGGGCGGATTGGTGACTTGCGCGAAGAGCTGCTTGAAATAGTTGAAGAGCGGCTGCGGGCGGTCAGAAAGACAGGCCAGCGGCACATCGGTGCCCATGGAACCGACCGGCTCCTGGCCCTCGGCACCCATGGGCGCGAGCAGGATGCGGAGATCTTCTTCGCTGTATCCGCAGGCGCGCTGGCGGCGGAGCAGAGTCTCCGCGTTGAACCCGATGACGCGCGCAGGCTCCGGCAGCGAATCGATGGTGACCTGCTGCTGTTTGAGCCAGTCACCATAGGGCTGGCGCGCGGCAAGAGATTTCTTGATTTCGGCGTCGGAGATGATGCGCTGCTGAACGGTGTCGACCAGGAACATGCGTCCGGGCTGGAGGCGGCCTTTTTTGAGAATGTCCTCCGGCGGAACTTCGATGACGCCGGCTTCAGAGGCAAGGACCACGAGATCGTCTTTGGTGACGATGTAGCGGCCGGGACGCAGGCCGTTGCGATCGAGCGTGGCGCCAATGACGCGGCCGTCGGTGAACGCGATGGCGGCGGGCCCGTCCCACGGCTCCATCAGCGATGCGTGGTACTCGTAGAAGGCGCGCTTGTCCTCGTCCATATCGGGGTTGCCGGCCCAGGCTTCGGGAATAAGCATGGCCATGACATGGGGCAGAGAACGGCCGGACTGGAAAAGGAACTCGACGGCATTATCGAGAGAACCGGAATCGCTGCCGCCCGGAACGACGACCGGATAGAGCTCCTTGATTTTGTCACCGTATAGCTGGCTTTCGAGGACCGACTGGCGCGCATTCATCCAACTGATGTTGCCGCGGATGGTATTGATCTCGCCGTTGTGCGCGACGTAGCGGTAGGGGTGGGCCAGCGGCCAGCTTGGAAAAGTGTTTGTGGAAAAGCGCTGGTGGATGAGCGCAAGGGCGCTGGTGACGAGGGGATTGGCGAGCTCGAAATAGAATTTCTCAATCTGCGGGGCCAGCATGAGGCCCTTGTAGATGATGGTGCGACAGGAACAGGAAGGGACGTAGAAGGTTTCCTTGTCCTCGATTTCGGAAGCGAAGATTTCGTTTTCCGTGCGGCGGCGAACGCGATAGAGCAGGCGCTCGAAGGCGTCTTCGTCGAGGTCTTTGGGGCGGCCGATGAAAAGCTGCTCGATGTAGGGCTGGGAGTTGCGGGCCTCGCGGCCGATGGCATCGCCGTTGACGGGCGTGTCGCGCCAGCCGAGGACGGTGCATCCTTCTTCCTGGGCGATGCGCTCGAAGACGCCTTCGCACTGCAGGCGATTCTGGCGTTCGACGGGCAGGAAGCACATAGCCACGCCGTACGCGCCGGATTCGGGCAGCTTGATGCCCAGCTCGGAACATTCCTTTACAAAGAACGCGTGGGGAATTTGAATGAGGATGCCCGCGCCGTCGCCGGTCTCGGGGTCGCAACCGGCCGCGCCGCGATGGGTGAGGTTGATGAGAACCTCAAGCCCTTTGCGGATAATTTCGTGGCTCTTCTCGCCCTTGATATTCGCGACCAGGCCCATGCCGCAGGCATCGTGCTCATCGCGGGGATGATAGAGGCCTTGCGCCTGCGGTGGGCGGAGACGGCGATTCGAAGATCTCATGGCGTCCTTTGCGAGCATTTTTTGTATTGCGACAACTTGAATGCTGTGAAGTACACATCCACTCTGCGATTCTGAGCACGAAAATCGCCTTGCCAGCAGATCGAGAGGTTGAGGTGAGCAGAGCCGGCCGCATCCCGGAGCTGCACTGCTTTTAATATAACGAAAAACCCCGGGCGATGCAGCAGTTCCTCTCAGGATGGGGGACGCTACACTGGGAAGGGCTGCGATATCAAGAAGATTCCAGCGGGGCCGGAATGACGGGGACCGAGCCGGAACTCTGGCTTGGGTCGTATTTCGTACCGTATACTCGGGGTCAATGAAGCGCATGAGCGAGACGATTCTGGTCACTGGTGGGGCGGGATTCATCGGTTCGAACTTCGTTTTGAGCTGGCTGAAGTCCGGCGGAGACTCGAAGACGGGGCCAGTGGTGAATCTTGACCTGCTGACCTATGCCGGGAACGCCGCGAACCTGGCGCCGCTCGAGGGCGATGAGCGCTACACATTTGTGCGCGGCGATATTTGTGATGCGGAACTGGTCAGATCGCTGCTGAAGAAATATCAGCCGCAGGCCATCGTCCACTTTGCAGCGGAGAGCCACGTGGATCGCTCGATTGCCGCGCCAGAAGAGTTCATCCGCACCAATCTGGTCGGCACATATATGCTGCTGGAACAGGCGCGGGCTTATTGGGCAGAGCTGGATGAGGGCAATCGCGCCACTTTTCGGTTCCTGCATGTTTCGACGGACGAGGTGTACGGGTCGCTTCGTCCGCACGACCCGGCGTTCAGCGAGGAGACGGCGTATGCGCCGAACAGCCCGTATGCGGCGTCAAAGGCGGGATCGGATCATCTGGCGCGGGCGTACTTTCACACATTCAAGCTGCCGGTGGTGACCACGAATTGTTCGAATAACTACGGGCCATTTCAGTTTCCGGAAAAATTGATCCCACTGACGATTCTGAATGCTCTCGAGGGCAAGCCGCTGCCGGTTTACGGCGACGGAAAGAATGTGCGCGACTGGTTGTATGTGGAGGATCATTGCGCGGCGATCCGTGCAGTGCTTGCGAATGGGCGGCCGGGACAAACGTATAACATTGGCGGGAACAGCGAACGGGCGAACATCGACGTGGTGATGTCGATTTGCGACCTGGTGGATGAGATGCGGCCGGAACCGCATGCGGCACCGAGGCGAAGGCTTATCACTTTTGTGCAAGATCGGCCGGGGCACGACCGCCGGTATGCGATTAATGCCAAGAAGGTTCAGCGCGAGCTGGGATGGAAGCCGGCGGAGGGATTTGAACGTGGGCTGGGCAAGACAGTGCGCTGGTATTTGGAACATGATGATTGGGTAAAGAGCGTTCGCACCGGGGCCTATCGCGATTGGATCGCGAAGAATTACGCGGACCGGGCGGAGATATAACGCCGTAACACTAGCGCTTTCCCCGGTCCCCAAATGCGAGGGACCGGGGGCACCCAAGATTCATCATGGGTTGAGAGCGAGCACTTGAGGATCGACGAATGAAGGGAATCATCCTGGCGGGGGGATCGGGGACGCGGCTCTATCCAGTGACCCATGTGGTTTCAAAGCAGCTGCTTCCGGTCTACAACAAGCCGATGATTTATTACCCGCTGAGCACACTCATGCTGGCGGGGTTGCGCGAGATTTTGATCATCTCGACACCGGAGGACACGGGGCGCTTCAAGGACTTGCTGGGAGACGGGAGAAGATGGGGTCTGGAGATCGGCTACGCCGTGCAGCCGAGCCCGGACGGATTGGCGCAGGCGTTCCTGATTGGGCGAGATTTCATCGCCGGCCAGCCCAGTGCGCTGGTCCTGGGGGACAACATTTTCTACGGGCAGGGCTTTTCGCAACATTTGCAGTCGGCAGCAACGCTCACGGAGGGCGCGACGATTTTTGCGTACCCGGTGGAAGATCCGGAGCGGTACGGGGTGGTCGAGTTCGATAAAGACGGACGCGCGATGAGCCTGGAAGAGAAGCCTGCGAAGCCAAAGTCGCGCTACGCGGTAACGGGGCTGTACTTTTACGATCGCGACGTGGTGAAAATTGCCGAGGCCCTCAGACCTTCTCCGCGCGGAGAGCTGGAAATCACGGACCTGAATCGGCGCTACCTTGAAGCAGGGAAGTTGAAAGTGGAGATCATGAGCCGAGGCATGGCGTGGCTCGATACCGGGACGCACGATTCGCTGCTTGAAGCTGCGCTATTTGTCCACACGATTGAGCGACGGCAGGGATTAAACATCGCGTGTCCGGAGGAGATCGCTTACCGGCAAGGATTCATCGACGCGGAGCAACTGGAGAAGCTGGCCGCGCCGATCGCGAAGAGCGGCTACGGGCGGTACCTGCAGGCGCTCTTGCGCGAGCCGTATTTTGCGGCCAAGGCGGAGTAGGCCCCTTGCCGCGAGGGTCGGCGGATCATCGTTCCCCGTTTCCCCGGTCCCCAAAAGCGAGGAACCGGGGGCACCGATTGCTGGAGTGACGGCGAGCGGTCAGAAACGAGACCAGATTATGAAGATCGAAGAGACATCGTTGCCGGGCGTGCTGGTGCTGACGCCAAAGATTTATCGCGACGATCGGGGCGCGTTCTCAGAGACCTTTAATTTGCGCCGAGTGGCGGAGGCGGGACTACCAACACAGTGGGTTCAGGATAATTTTTCGATCTCGCAGAAGAATGTGCTGAGGGGGATTCACTACCAGATTGCGCAGCCGCAAGGGAAGTTGGTGCGGGTGACGCAGGGCGCGGTTTTGGATGTTGCCGTGGACCTCGGCAGAAGTTCGCCGACGTTTGGCAGGCATGTAGCGGTGGAACTGAGCGGAGAAAATAACAAGATGTTATGGATTCCCCCGGGGTTCGGTCACGCATTTCTGGTCCTGAGCGAGATCGCCGGGTTTGCCTACAAAGTAACGGATTATTATTCGCCTGCAGGGGAGCGGACGATCTTGTGGAACGATCAGGAGCTGGGGATCCGGTGGCCGATTGCGGCCGACGAGGCGATCGTGTCAGAGAAAGATGCAAAGGGCAAGCTGCTGCGCGACGCTGAGGTTTTTGCGTAGACTGAGCAGGAACGCAAGTCAAAGATCAAACTTAAGAAACAGGAGCGAGTGCGTGAGGGAGAATCTGCGTGCTAATGCGTCTGCCGCGGTGCTGCCGCGCTGGATGGGGAATTGGGCAAGTCGATCGGGCGATGAGACCCCAAAGGAAATGGTAGCTCCGCAGCCTGTCGGCGAAGTCTTCGGCAAAGTGCCCGAGGTCGCGATTGGCTTCTGGATCATCAAGATTGCCGCGACCACGCTGGGCGAAACTGGCGGCGACTCGGTGTCGATGTCGTTGAACCTGGGGTATGCGACCAGCACGATCATTTTCTTCGTACTCTTTGCAGTTGCAGTGGGGTCGCAGATTAAGGCGCGGAAGTTTCATGCGTTTCTTTACTGGGCGGTAATCGTCGCGACGACGCTGACCGGGACTACGATGGCGGATTTTGCAGACCGCTCGCTGGGGATCGGCTATCTCGGCGGCTCGCTCATCCTTTTCGCGCTTGTGATTGCGGTCCTGACGACGTGGCGATTGAAGATGGGGTCGATTTCCGTCGAGTGCATCACCTCGCCGAAGGTGGAGATGTTTTACTGGACGACGATTCTCTTCTCCAACACGCTGGGAACGGCGCTGGGCGATTGGGTTGCAGACTCGGGGCCGGGGTACGAAGGCGGAGCGCTGATATTCGCTGGTTGCATCGCGATCGTGGCGCTGATTTATTTCTTTACGAAGACTTCGCGCGCGGTGCTGTTCTGGGCTGCGTTTGTGCTCACACGGCCGCTGGGCGCAACACTGGGCGATCTGCTGACCAAGCCGATTGCAAGTGGCGGCTTGAATCTAAGCCGGTACACCTCCTCGGCCGCGATTGCGTGCTTCATGGTGATCTGCATTCTGGCCTTCCCGCAGAGAGCGGGGCAGCATCCGGGCGAAAAGCCTGGTAAATAGACAACTACGAGCATGCAGATTGCAGCTCTCAGGCGGTAGTGGGTCAGTTTGAAAAAGTTTTCCTCTCCCGGGCTAAAGCCCACATCCCATTTGTTTGACTTATGTACGGGCTGAAGCCCGTACCCTTCAAACTGACCCACAACTTCTCAGGCGGATGGCTTTACTTGCCGCGTGAGAAAGTGTTAGGTTGCAGGGATCCCCTCCAGGAATCCCCTTTAGTGCCGGAGAATTGCTATGTCTTGTCCTCATTGCGGCGCCGAGTCGCGGCCAAATCAAGAGTTTTGCACGAGTTGCGGAGCTGCTTTGGGAACCGCGGAAAGCCCGCAGAGCGTTGCGGCGGCAATCACGCCGGCGCCGACACCACCGCCAGCCACGATGCACCCGATTCCCGAAGGCGGATTCACGATTGAAGACATCGTCGCCTGGCTGCAGAGCGAGGGCTACTCCGCGAAAGTGGTCCCCGATGGGGACGGTGAGAGCCACATCGTGACCAATACGCAGGGCAGCCCGTGCAATATCTTTCCGAACGACTTTAAAGACGGGCGCTATGCTTCCTTTGGACTCGCCACGGGCTTTGCCACCAACGGCAAATTCGATATTTCGCACATTAACGAGTGGAACACCAACAACCGCTGGACGAGGGCTTACTATGACAGCGTCAACGATCCATGGCTGGTGATGGATATCGATTTGTGGCCCGGCGGGACATACGAATCGCTCCGCGATCAGTTCGCAGCCTATAACAACACGCTGGCAAGATTCATCAGCAAATACGATTTGAAGTAGGCGCACGGGCGCCGGCCTGTCCATCACCGACCCCTTCAATTCATTGCCAATGCTCGCCGTGTCGCCAGCTCTGGAAGCTGGTTTCCAATCGGAAACAGGCTGGTATTCGGGTCGATCAGCGGGCCGTCAGGCTGCGTCTGATTGCGTTATACTTGCAGGGTCACAGTGCGGGTATCCGCCATCTTTCAAGCCGTTCGAGGTTGTTATGTCAGGCCACTCTAAATGGGCCACAATCAAGCACAAGAAGGGCGCGCTGGATGCCAAGCGCGGCAAGATTTTCACCCGCCTGATCAAGGAAATTGCGGTTGCCGCCAAAGGGGGTGGCGACCCGGACGGGAATGCGCGCCTGCGAACGGCGATCCTGGCGGCCAAGGCGGAAAACATGCCGCAGGAAAACATCAAGCGTGCCATCCAGCGCGGGACGGGAGAACTGGAAGGAGTCAGCTACGAGGAGGCCAGCTTCGAGGGATACGGGCCGGGCGGAGTGGCTGTTCTGGTGGACGTGCTGACCGACAACCGCAACCGCGCGGTGAGCGAAATCCGGCACGCATTCGCGAAGAATGGCGGAAACCTTGGCGAGACTGGATCTGTAAGGTTCATGTTCGCTAAGAAGGGCTTGATCGCGGTGGAGAAGTCGGCGGCCAGCGAAGAGAAGCTCATGGATATCGTGTTGGAGCATGGTGGCGAAGACCTGAAGGACGAGGGCGACACATGGGAGATTCTGACCGAGCCGGGATCGTATGAAGCGGTGGCAAACGCAGTGAAGGCCGCGGGGATTCCGACGGTGATGAGCGAAGTGAGCATGGTGGCCTCAACCTACAACAAGCTGGAAGGCAATGCGGCGGGGCAGATGGTTCGACTGCTGGAAGCACTCGAGGATCTGGACGATGTGCAGAGTGTCCACTCGAACTTCGATATGGACGCCGAGCAGATGGAGCACACGGCGGGATAGGCGAGACCAGGGCAGGCAGAGAGAAGGCCGCCCGGTTGTGGCGGTCTTTTTTTGGGGCAAATGCAGGGACCAAGGGAACAAGGGACCGAGGGACCGAGAACGAAGGGGCCTGAGGACATTGACGCTGGGTGGGGGAAGAATTTGAGGCGAGCTGAAGGGTTTGTTTTGTTTTTGTTGCTGGCGGGAACAATGGTTGTTGCCGCTCAGACGCCGGGCAGTAGCAGCGGAAGCAAGACGCCGCAGATCGATGGTTCCTGGCCGATTGCCCTAGACCCGGTGGGCCAGGTCAGGAACGACCGCAGCTGGGAGCTTGGCCCGTTTTTGAATTGGGGCACGGGGGTTGGCGACCGGTCGGATTACAAGTTTCTCTCGGGTGGGTTCGAGTTGGGCAAGGTGCTGACTCCCGTGATTCACGCTGGAATCTTCAGCGGCCAGTTTGAGTTTGCGGGCGAGATCATGCCGTTGTGGCAGGCGTACACGCCGGCGCCCCATTTGCAGGCCTATACGTGCGAAACAACAACGGGGCAGTTTTACACCTGCGATTTGCCGTTCGGTGGAGGAACGTTTCGCGGTGTCAGCCTAATGCCGGTGATTTTCCGCTGGAACT
This sequence comes from uncultured Acidobacteriaceae bacterium, assembly GCA_963796785.1. GTDB lineage: Bacteria > Acidobacteriota > Terriglobia > Terriglobales > Acidobacteriaceae > Telmatobacter. Next base: position 1,188,067 of record CAWCMW010000002.1, read on the forward strand.
TTCTCAGTAAGTCGCGGCGCATTCAACCGTGGTTTCAAGGGGCAGGCGGGTTGATTTACACGACGCATGAATTTCCACCGAACATCATGAGCAACCCAGCGGAACACATCGACGGCTCGACAAGCGTGTGGAACTTTGCGCCGCAGGGCGGTATTGGCGTGCACTACTTCCTGAAGTCGAAGCGGTCGATCGATCTGGGGGTGAACGCGGTGCACATCTCCTCGGCCTCGCTGGGCGATCGCAATCCGGGAGTCAATGCCAGCATTCAGATTCAGGCGGGATACACGTTCTGGAAATGATGGAGGCAGCCTTGAGCTGTTAGCTCTTAGCTCGTCCTGCTGAGTTGGCGGTTGCAGCAATACAGACTTTGGACGACGAAGCTGGAACGCAGGGCGGAAAAAGGCAAGGGAGCAAGGCAGCCATGAGCGGGGCGATCGTAGAGTGCGTTCCGAACTTTTCAGAAGGCACTGACGTCGGCCGCGTGGAAGCGATCGTCGCTGCCATGCGCGTGGACGGAGTACACCTGCTGGATTGGTCAATGGACGCGGATCATAACCGCTCGGTGGTGACGATTGCCGGGGAGCCGGCCGGAGTGGTGGAAGCGGCGGTGCGCGGCGCGGGCAAGGCGGCAGAATTGATCAACCTTACGCGCCAGGAGGGCGTGCACCCGCGGATCGGGGCAGCGGACGTGATTCCGTTTGTGCCGGTAAGGGGGATCAAGCTGGAGCAATGCGTGATGCTGGCGCGGCAGGCAGGCCTGGAGATCTGGCGGCGGTTTGGAATTCCGGTTTACTTCTATGAGGCGGCAGCGGCTCGGCCGGATCGGAAAAACCTGGAAGACATACGCCGGGGGCAGTTTGAAGAGCTGAGGGACGCAGCGCAGAAAGACCCATCGCGGCGGCCGGACCTGGGCGGCCCGGGGCTGCATCCAACGGGCGGCGCCAGCGTGGTTGGGGCTCGCAAGTTCCTTGTTGCGTACAACATCTACTTCGATTCGACCGATGTGGCGACGGCGCGGGCGATTGCCAGGGAGATTCGCGCTGCTTCAGGGGGATTGAAGGGCGTGAAGGCCATGGGGGTTCTGGCCCATGGGCGCGCGCAACTCTCGATGAATATTACGGATTTTGAGGCCACACCGCTGTCGGCGGTCTATCGCAAGGTGTTAGGCCTGGCGGCGCGGCACAAGACTGGTGTGGCCGAGGGAGAGGTCATCGGGCTGATTCCCGAGGCGGCTTGTGAGCGGGAAAGCGATTGGATGCGTCAATTAGGTGAGTTCGACGAGCAAACCAAGGTCCTGGAGCGGCGACTTGAGCACCCGCTGGAGTGGCCACAGGAGTAACGTCCGGCGACCCAAGGAAGCGGTCCGAATGAGTTACAAATCGGTACAATAACACCAGGCGCCAGGAAACAGAAGGCGCGAAAGAAATGCGAATTTGGTACCCGCCGCGAGCGGACAAAGCGGCGAGCGGGATCGAGTTTCGGAGGGTTACGTTGAAGAAATTCACAGGGATTTCAATTGCAGCGATGATGCTGGCGTCGGTTGTGCCGGCCCCTGCAGCACAGTTATCAACGGATGCGCGCGGAGCGATTCCGCATGACGTGCAGCAATTAGTGGTGATCGACTATCGCGCGATGCAGAATTCGACAGCGGCAATAAACCTGCGCAACCGCGTGGAGCCGCCGGAGCTGAAGCAGTTCGACGAGGCCTTGAGCAAGTTCACGCTGAAGCCGGTTTTGCCTTCGGGCAAGCCGAGTACGACCCCGGGCGAGCCCATCGATCAGTATGTGGACGAGCTGGCATTCGCGCTGTTCCGGCCGGCCCCAGGGAGCGACGCGCTGCAGTCGGTGGGGATTGCGCAGGGCCAGTTTCCGACCGATGACATTCTGGCCAGCTTTAAAGCGCAGAAGATGAAGCCGGTGATGGTAAGGACGAACAGCCTGTACCCAATGAGCAAGACGGGAATGGTGCTGTGCTTCGTTGATCCGTCGACGATGGTCTTCGGCAGCAAAGAGTCGGTGACCAAGGCGCTGGATGCGCGGGATGGAATGGCCGCCAGCATGCTCACCAACAATTCGATGATGGAGGCGATGCAAAGTGTCGATTCGATGTCGCTGTGGAGCATTCTGGACGGCCAGGGCACACAGACGATGATGAAGCAGTTGCTGGGCGAGGCGGGATCGGTGACGGATTTCGAAACCGTGAAGCAGCGGCTTGAGGCTTCATGGTACGCCATGGACTTTGCGCACGGCGTGAGGTTCCAATTGACGATTCAAACCGGCGATTCGTTTACGGCGGCTACGATTTCGTCTCTGCTGTCGGCGGCGGTGATGGTGAGGAAGATGACGGGATCGGATACGGAGAAACAGGCGCTGAATGAGACTTCGATCGACTCGAATTCAGGAAAGCTGGAGGTTCATTTCGCGGCTTCGGATACTGAGTTCAGCGCGCTGTTGCAGTCACCGCTGTTCCAGTCGATGGTGCATTAAGAACAGGGACCAAGGGAACAAGGGAACGAGGGACCACGCGAACATTGGGTATTTGAATGGGCGGAGCGACCGGAAACGGGCTCCGCCTTTTTGCTTGTGGGGGAGACTTTTTGGGGCTGATTCGAAGGGCCAGGCGCGGGCGAGGACGCCCGCACTACAGCCGGCCAGAGGCCGGCGCTACAAAATGCAAGAAGCAGCGGGAGGGAGACGGCGAGTCTCGGCGAGGCGTTACATGGTTCAGGCGGGCGGCGTGAGCTGGGGTAGGAATTGGGCTTTGCCGGCGGGCAGCAGGACGATTTTGAGCTGACCCTGCTGGCGCTCGACCAGCGTCGGTCCGGCGATCTGGATCTGTTTGTCGCCAGGGCCGGTGTACGTGATTTTGATTGGGCCGCTGCCGCGGATTTGAAAGCGATAGTGAAAGACCGCTCCGGAGGCGATGTGGTCGGCGCCGAAGCTGGCGTCGGGATAGTCGACTTCGAGCAATTGAACGTCTGCGCCAGTGCGGTTCTCGATGGTGGCGTCGATGTGGTAAGAGTGGCAGGCGGTGAGTAGGATCGCGGGCGCCACCGCGATCACGAAAAGCAATCGAGGCAGGGCGCCGAAGCTGCGGTGATTCAATTTCGGCAAGGCGGGCGCTCCGGGGCTAAAGCCCATTCACTCTCACGGAAATCTATGTACGGGCTGAAGCCCGTACCCTTCAAGCTGAAGCCCGTACCCTTCAAGCTGAAGCCCGTACCCTTCAGGGCGGTCATTCCTGACTCTCGCTCTCTGGCGGAGTGGGTTCAGAGCCTGCGGCGTGCTGGGCGACTTGTTTGGCGAGATCTTTTTCCACGCGATCGAGGCGCTTGAGCAGTTCCGGTAGGCGCTGGAAGATAGTGACGGCGCGCAGCCAGATGCGATTGTCGAAGCCGGGTGAGCCGGAGATCATTTTGCCGGGCGGAACATCGTGGGAGACGGCGGATTGCGCGGTGAGGATGACGCCGTCGCCGACCGTGCAGTGGCCGGCGATGCCAACCTGGCCGGCGAGAATCACATTGTTGCCGATGATGGAGGAACCGGCGAGGCCGGTCTGCGCGCAGATGAGCGAGTCGTTGCCGACGCGCGAACCGTGGCCGACCTGGACGAGATTGTCGACCTTGGTGCCGTCGCCGATTTCGGTTGCGCCGACGGTGGCGCGGTCGATGGTGGCGTTGGCCTGCACGTCAACGCGGTTGCCGATGCGGACGGGGCCGGACTGAGGGATCTTTTCCCAGTGGCCCTGCTCGTTTTTGGAGAAGCCGAAGCCGTCCGCGCCGATGATGACGCCGTTTTCGAGCGTGACGTGGTCGCCGAGGACGCAGTTTTCGCGGACGACGGCATGGGCGTGCGCGAAGAAGTGGCTGCCGACCTGAACGCCGGGATAGAGCACGACGTGGGGCAGGATGGTGGCGTGCGGGCCGATGCGGACGTTCGGGCCGACGACGGCGTATGCGCCAATGTGGGCGTTTTCGCCGATGACGGCGGTGGGATCGATGACGGCCGTGGGATGAATTCCGGGCGGATAAGCAGGCGGCTGGTAGAAGAGGCCGAGCGCGCGCGAGAAGGCGTGATAGGGATTCTTGATGCGCAGGGTTGCGGCGGAGATTTCCTGAAATTCGGGCTCGACGAGGACGGCGGCGGCGTGCGTGGTGCGGGCGAGGGCGGTGTACTTTAGGATTCGCGACGAAGGTGATTTCGGTGGGGCCGGCTTCTTCAATGCCTTTGACGCCGGTAATTTCAAGGTCTGGATTGCCGCGGAGTTCCGCGCCAAGCTTCGTTGCCAATTCGCCTAGCTTCATTGAGGAAATTGTAACGGACTGGCGGGGACGGCCGTTTGCGGCGGGGCTTGCAGGGTGTGGGCGGCGGATTGCGCGGCGTCGAGGGTTGCGCCGGGGATGATGCCGAGAACGAGCGTGGCGGCGACGGCGAGGAACAGCGCGGCGATGACGGCTGCGCCGACTGCGGGCTTGGGAGCGTGGCGCGCGATGGTTTCTCTGTCGGGATCGGGTTTTTGTGCGGCGACAACAGCGAGGCGGAGGTAATAAGCCGCGGCTAATCCTGAGTTGAGCAGGCCGATGATGGCGAGCCAGATGGCGCCGCCGCCGACGGCCGCGGTGAAGGAGTAGAACTTGCCGAAGAAGCCGCCGGTGAAGGGAATTCCGATGAGCGAGATGAGGAAGAAGATGAGCAGGCTGCCGAGCATCGGGGAGCGATAGATGAGGCCGCGGTAGTCGTCGATGAGGGAAAGCTGCTCGTCGTAGCCGGCGACGAGGGTGACGACGGCGAAGATGCCGACGTTCATGGCGGCGTAGGCGGCGATGTAGAAGGCGGCGGCGGCGATGCCGATCTCTCCGATGCCGGCGAAGGCGGCGAGCAGGTAGCCGGCGTGGGCGATGGCGGAGTAGGCCAGCATGCGCTTGACGTTTTGCTGGCGAAGGGCGGCGAGGTTGCCGACGGTCATGGAGAGAACAGCGACGATCCAGAGCAGCGGCGCCCAGATGGAGCGGAGATTGGGAAGCATTTCATAGACGACGCGCAGCAGCAGCGCGAAGGCCGCGGCTTTGGGCGCGGTGGAGAGCAGAGCGACGACGGGCGAGGGCGCGCCTTCGTAGACGTCGGGCGTCCAGACATGGAAGGGCGCGGCGGAAACTTTGAAGAGGATGCCAACGAGCATGAGGGCCAGCGCGGCAAGGACGAGGGTCTGGTTCTGCGCGGCGGGAGCGAGTGCGGCGACCTGGTAGATCTGCGTGGTTCCGGTTGCGCCGAAGATGAGCGCGATGCCGTAGAGCAGAAATGCGGTGGCGAAAGAGCCGAGCAGAAAGTATTTGATAGCGGCTTCAGGGCCGCGGCCAGTGTGCTTGCGCCAGCCGGCAAGAATGTAGGTGGAGATGGAAGAGATTTCGAGAGCGATGAAGACGACGAGGAGCTCGACGGCGGAAGTGAGCAGGCACATGCCGACTGCGCCGAAGACGATGAGGGCGTAGAACTCGCCCTGGTGGTGGGTGTTTTCAGGCAGCGTATCGAGCGAGAGCAGGAGGGCCACAAGCACGATGCCGCAGATGAGGACGTGGAAAAAAACGGTGAAGGCGCTGGTTTCGACGGTCGAGTAAAAGCCGGTTCCTTCAGGCAGCGAAAGCTGCCAGAGGCTGGCCCAGAGAGCGACCGTGGTTCCCATGGCCGCGACCCAGCCGAGCGGGCGGCGCGGCCATGTGGGCGGGAGCGTGGCGTCAATGAGCATGATGGCGACGCCGGTCAGCGTGAGGATGACCTCAGGGAGGATGCGGTAGATGTCGTGCACTGGGGTCACCGCTGGGCCTCCGGAGTTGACGGAACTGGGTTCGGGACTGGTGACACGGACGAGTGCAATTCGACGATCGGAGGCGGATGGACGCCGGTGCGGATGGTGTTGAGCCAGAGGTTCGGCGCGAGGCCCATGACGAGCATGAGGACGACGAGCGGCGTGAGAATGGCGAGCTCGCCGAAGCGCAGATCGATGGCTGGTTTGGAAGTGGCGAGCGCGGATTCAGGCCCGTAGAAGAGCCGCTGCACAAGCCAGAGCATGTAGGTTGCACCGAGAATCACGGTGACAGTGGCGGCGACCGCCCATGGACGGCTGACTCCGGCGAAGGTGCTGGAAAGAATGATGAACTCGCCGATGAAGCCGCGATGAGCATGGGCAGGCCGATCATGGCCAGCGTGGCGATGACGAAATAAGTGGTCGTGCGGGGCAGTCTTGCGGCGAGTCCGCCGTAAGAATCGATGACGCTGGTGGCGTAGCGGAGCTCGAGCGCGCCGAGGAGCAGAAAGAGCGCGCCATCAACGACGCCGTGGGAGAGGATTTGATAGACGCCGCCGGCCCAGCCGAGGAATGTGAGGCCGTAGATGGCGAGAACGATGAGGCTGAGATGGCTGAGCGCGGCGAATGCGATCAGCCGCCAGAAGTCGCGCTGGACGAGGGCGAGGCAGGCTCCGTAGAGAATGCCGATGACGGCGAGCGCGATGAGGAGCGGCGCAATGGCGCGGGCCTGGGCGGGGAAGAGTCCCACGTGGAATCGAAACATGGAGTAGAGGCCGAGCTTGCCGGCGACCACCATGGCGAGCGCGACGGGAGCTTCGCTGTAGGTGTCGGCGAGCCAGCCGTGGAGCGGGAAGACGGGAACCTTGACGGCGAAGGCAAAGAGAAACGCGAGCGCAACCCAGAAGAGCGCATTGGCGGGCAGGACGCCGCTGGCGGTCTGGTACTGGAGGTCGACGAAGTTGAAGGTGTGCGTCTTCGCGTAGAGCCAGAGAATGGCGACGAGCAACGGCGCGGACGGAATGAACGTGAAGAGGAAGAATTTGAGCGCGGCGCGTGGGCCCTCTTTGCGGCCGTACATGGCGATGAGAATGGCCATGGGGACAAGCGAGAGTTCCCAGAAGCCGTAGTAGAGCATGAGGTCAAGCGAGATGAAGACGCCGAACATGGCGGTCTGCTGGACGAGGAAGAGCGAATAGAAGACCTTGCGACGGGTCTGGATGGCGTTCCAACTGGCGACGACGCCGATGGGAGCAAGCAGGCCGACGAGAACGACAAGCCAGAGGCTGAGGCCGTCGACGCCGACGTGAAAAAAGATGGCGGGGCTCTCGATCCAGGGAACGTTCTGCTCAAACTGGAAGCCGGTTTGGCCGGAGATGAAGTGCGCGGGAAGATGGAGCGTGAGCAGGAAGGTGACGAGCGTCGTGAGCGAGGGCGATCCAGTTGGGGAGCTTGGCGCGATCGGGCAGGAGCGCGACGAGGACCGCGCCTGCGAGCGGGACCAGCAGGATGAGGGCGAGGATGATGGGATCGATGGAGCGGATCATCTTAGTTGCCAGCCTCTCCATCCCATCACGAAGCCCAAATGCAGCCAACCGTTCGATAGCAGCACAAATATGAGCAGGGCTGCGGCTCCCGCAGCCAGCCATGCGGCGTACGAGCGCAGATTGCCGGACTGCCAACGCTGGAGAATCATTCCGGAAATGCTGGCGATGCCCGCAATAAGCCAGGCGATGCCCGCGAGTAGAAGATCGACTCCACCGAGAACGTATTTTGAGAAAGCGAGCAGCGGCTTGACGATGACTGCGCCGTAGATTTCGTCCACGTAGTACTTGTTCAGGAGCAGCTTGTAGCCGGTGGGCAGCGCGGCGGCGACTTCGGCGGGGCGCTCCGTTCTGCGGCGGTAGTATTTGTCGGCGATCAACAAGCCTTCAAGCGCGACGAGAACAGCGACGATGCTCAAGATGAATTCGAGGAATGGATTGCCGGTGGGCATGGGGCGATGCGCTGTGGTAACAGGACCGAGATATGCGCTGAAGCGCTCAATGCCGATCCAGCCGCCGCAGACGGAGAGAGCGCCGAGGATGACGAGCGGAACGAGCATGGAGAACGGTGTTGCGTGATGGCGCTTGACCTCGCTGCGCGGCTCGCCCATGAAGGCCATGTACCAGAGGCGAAACATGTAGAGAGATGTGAGGAGTGCCGTAACCACGCCGACAAACCATAGGAGCTTGCCGCCGGTTCCCTGGAGAAATGCTGCGTAAAGGATGGGGTCTTTGGAGAAGAAGCCGGCGAAGGGCGGGAACCCGGCGATGGCGAATACGGCCGCGGTCATGGCCCAGAAAGTGACAGGGAGTTTCTTGCGCAGGCCGCCCATTTTGCGCAGGTCCTGCTCGCCGGCCATGGCATGAATGACGGAACCGGCGGCGAGGAAGAGCAGCGCCTTGAAGAACGCGTGCATAACCAGATGGAAGATGGCTGCCGAGTAGGCCGCGACGCCGCAGGCGAGGAACATATAGCCGAGCTGCGAGATTGTGGAGTAGGCGAGGACACGCTTGATGTCGGTCTGGACGAGGGCGATGGTAGCGGCGAACAGAGCCGTTGCCGCGCCTATGATGGCAACGGTCCAGAGCGCGACGGGCGAGCGGTCAAAGAGCAGATGCGTGCGGGCGATCATGTAGACGCCGGCGGTGACCATGGTGGCTGCATGGATGAGGGCGGAGACGGGAGTGGGGCCTTCCATGGCGTCGGGCAGCCAGACGTAAAGGGGGAGCTGCGCGCTCTTGCCGGCAGCTCCGACCAACAGGCAGAGACAGATGACGGTGAGGACGGTGCCATGCCAATCGGGAGAGAGCGCCAGCCTGACCGCAATCTGGCCGAAACTGAGCGTGCTGAAGGTGGTCAGAATTAGGAAGATTCCGATGAGGAAGCCGAAGTCTCCGATGCGGTTGACGATGAAGGCCTTCTTGCCGGCATCGGCTGCGGATTTGCGGTCGAAGTAGAAGCCAATGAGCAGATAGGAAGCGAGGCCAACACCTTCCCAGCCGACAAACATGAGAAGGAAGTTGCCGGCGAGAACGAGCACAGACATGAAGAAGAGAAAGAGATTGAGAAAGCTGAAATAGCGCGCGTAGCCGGGCTCGTCGCGCATGTAGCCGACGGAATAGACATGAATGAGAAAGCCGACTCCAGTGATGACGAGGAGCATGACCGCAGAAAGCTGGTCGAGGACAAAGGTGAAATCGACATGGAGCGCGCCGATGGCGAGCCATGGATAAGAGAGGGTCTCAGAAGCGGGCAAAGCGAGTGCGGTGACCGAGCCGCAATTTGGACAGCTTGCCGCCGCGGAGATCATGGTGCCGCCAAAGTCGCTCAGAACGACAACGAGAGAGACGAGAGGCGCGAGGATGCCGATGGCTGACACAATGCGCCGCGGCAACCGGGAGCCGAGGATTCCGTTGAGCAGAAAGCCCAGGAACGGAAACAGCGGAATGAGCCAAAGATGTGCGGACTCGTTCATAGTTTCATCAGATCGATTCGGTCGACAGCCAGGGTGGAGCGGGCGCGGAAGACGGCGATGATGATGGCGAGGCCGACGGCGGCTTCAGCGGCGGCAACCATCATGACGAAAAAGACGAAGATCTGGCCTCGCACTTCGTGCCATTGGTAGGCAAACGCGACGAAAGAGAGATTGACGGCGTTGAGCATGAGCTCAATGGACATAAAAACGGTGATGAGGTTGCGCTTGATAAGAAAGCCGACGACGCCGAGAGAAAAAAGAATAGCGCTGAGCAGCAAATACCAGGAGATGGGAACGTCGTGTTGAAGGAAGGTCACTTTTCGGCCGTCCTTTCCGAGCCGGCGATCTTTGAGCCCTCGACGTGTGCGATGGCGACCGCGCCAAGAATCGCGATCAGAATGAGCACCGATGTGACTTCAAAAGGAAGCAGCAGTTCGTGAAAGAGCACCTGGCTGAGGAGGACAAGGTTCGATTGGCCGGGTGCGTTGGAGAGCCCTTCACCGAGACGCGCAGCACCGAGACCTTCTGCACGAAGAAAGATTGAAGCGAGGACAGCGCAGAGGACGACGACAGCGGGAAAGCCAACGCGTGCCGCGGCACGGCTGCCCAAGGTGCGTTCTTCGCGGCCGGCATTCAAAAGCATCACGACGAAGGTGAAGAGGACCATGACGGCGCCGGAGTAAACGATGATTTGCGCGATGGCGAGGAACTCCGCGCCGAGGAGAAGGTAAAGGACGGCGAGGGAGGTCATGACGACGATGAGCGAAAGCGCGCTGTTAATGGGATGGGTCTGCACCAGGAGGTTGATCGCTCCCGCGAGGCAGAAACCGGCAAACAGGAAGAACAGGATCAGATGCATCGTCGTTCGAGGAAATCCTTCCCGATTGTAAATGAGCGCGATTCAGCTTTTACGTGAAAGCAAAGTCAGCGCCAGGCAAGCCAGAGGCTTGTTCCCACAATGTTGAGGATGGCAAGCGGAAGCAGAAAGCGCCATCCGAAGTTCATCAGTTGGTCATAGCGGAAGCGGGGCAAGGTGCCGCGTACCCAAACGTAAAGGCAGAGGAACAGGAAGACTTTGCCGACGAACCAGATGAGCGGGAGAATTCCGTTTAGGAAGTTGCTCTGGAACGGACCGATCAAGTCTCCGAAGGGACTGGTCCAGCCGCCAAGAAACAGCAGCGTAGCCACACAGCCCACGTTGATCATGTTGCCGTACTCGGCCATGAAGAACATGGCGAATTTCATGGAGCTGTACTCGGTGTGATAACCGCCTGTGAGCTCGCTTTCGGCTTCAGGCAGATCGAAGGGTGAGCGGTTGGTTTCGGCAAAGGCGGCCATCAGATAAATGAAGAAGGCGACGATCTGGCCGCCGCCAAGGACGTTCCATGTCGCGGCGCCGAGCGTGGCCTGCTGCTCAACGATAACGCGGAGGTTGAGCGATCCGGCGCGGAGAACTACACCGACCAGCGAAAGACCGAGCGCCAGTTCGTAGCTGATGAGTTGCGCGGAGGAGCGGAGCGATCCGAGCAGGGAATATTTGTTATTCGAGGACCAGCCGGCCAGGGCGATGCCGTAAACGCCGATGGACGTGACGCCGAGAATGACGAGCAGGCCGACGTTGATGTTGGAAATTTGAAAGAGGTCGATGCCGTGCGGGCCCATATTCGCGCCGAAGGGAACGACGGCAATGGCGATGAGCGCGCAGCCGAGCGAGATGATGGGCGCGAGAAGATAGATGGGGCGATAGACGGCGGTTGGGATCAGGTCTTCCTTGAGGAAAGACTTGGCGCCGTCGACGAGCGGCTGCAGCAGGCCGAAGGGGCCGACGCGGCTGGGGCCCCAGCGATTCTGGATGCGGCCGACGAGCTTGCGCTCGAGAAGCACGGTGTAGGCGATGCCCATCAGCATCACCACCGTGACCACGGCGACTTTGGCAAGGCTCCAGAGAAAGAATGCGAAGATCGTCACGTGCGTTTGGCCTTCTGTCTGTCGCTCAGGGGCTAAAGCCCCAGTTCAGTCTTTGCCGTCTGCGGCACGACTGAAGTCGTGCCCTGACACTTCGTGCCCTTGAGAGGTACCGCAGTTAGTCGGCTACGGATTCTTGCAGTTTAGATTTCCGAAGTTCATTCGCCTGGTGTTCTTTGAGTTGCCTGAGTGCTGGGCTGTAACGGCCCAGCGTGCCTGAGGTGAAGAGGGTGTCGTGCGCAGGAACGATGAGTTCCGGCGCGGAAAGCGCGGAGACCGGAACAAGTCCGGACACGGAAACGGGTGAAGCCGGCTCGGTGTGTACGTCGTTGCCGGCAAAAAGATTGATTCGGTCGAGAGTGTATCCGGGGACGAGGCGCTCGATTTCGTCGAGCACAGCGAGCGGATCGAAAGGACTGAGCCTGGGCTCGAGGCCATTGGCTTCAAGCCAGATAGAATGGCGATCGGCCTCGCCGGACTGCGCGCCACGCGATTGGCCGAGGTCGCCGGTGGTGCCGCGTTTGCCGAAGGGAACGAGAGAGCTGACGTCGATGCCCATGCCGCCGGCGAGACGGACGAGAATTTCAAAATCGGGTTTGACGCCCGCGCGGTCGGCGGCTTTGCGCACGATTTGGATGTCGCCGAAGGTGTTGGTGACGGTGCCTGATTTTTCGTAGAGGCTGGCGGCGGGAAAAACAACATCGGCGAGAGCGGCGGTCTCGGTGAGGAAGAGATCCTGCACGATGAGAAACGTATGCTGGAATACCGTGGGATCTAGTTTGCTATGCGAAACAGGATTCGCGCCGACGACGAGAAGCGCCCCGAGATCGCCTGCGTTTGCGGCTTTGAGCATTTGAGGCAAGGAATAGCCTGGTGCAGACGGGAGGTTCGCGTATTCGGCGAACGCTCCGGGTGCGCTGACTGGAACGTAGCCGGGAAGAAAATCGGGGAACAGGCCCATGTCGGCTGCGCCGCGGGAGTTTGAGTGATCGCCGAGATAAGCGAATTTCACGTTCCCGCGCTGGATGCCCCAGGCGACGAGATTTTCGACTGCTTCGCCGCGAAATTCTTCGCCGAAGATCACGATCAGCGATTCCTCAGCCAGGATCGCCTTGCTGAAATCGGTTTGGCCGGAGTCGAAAATGGAGGCGAGGTTGTTGTAGTCGCCGGGTTTGAGGTCGAGCGTGGCTTTGGCCTGCCGTTCGAGCTTGATCGTCTTCGAATTTGCGACGTAAAGGCGGGCGCGGTTGAGACGCACGTTGGTGCGAAGCAGCCAGGCTAGAAGCGGATGCTCGTCAGTGGGGTTGCCGCCGATGAGGAGGACGGCGCAGGCGGAGGCGATGTCGCGCAAGCTGGCGGTTTTGCCGGGGTGGCCCGAGAGCGCGCGGGCGAAGGACGCATAATCGGTCGTGCGCTCGTGGTCGATGTTATTGGTGCGGAGGACGGTGCGCGCAAATTTTTGTAGCAGGTAGTTCTCTTCGTTGGTCGTTCGGTTGGAGCCGATGACGCCGATGGCCGAACCGCCGCGCGTCTCGCGAATCTCTTTCAATTTGCCGGCAGCCAGGCGGATCGCGTGTTCCCATGTGGCGGGCTCGAGCTTGCCTTGCGCGTTGCGGACGAGAGGCTGCGTGAGGCGGTCGGGGCTCGCGACAAAGTCGAATCCGAAGCGGCCCTTGGCGCAGAGGAAGTCACCGTTGATGCCGCTCTTGTCACGATTGTCGGCGCGAACGATCTCCGAACCGTCGTTCGACTGGCGAACGCCGAGCGTGACTTTGCAACCGTCGGAGCAATGTGTGCAGACGGTGGAAACGTGATTCATTTCCCAGGGCCGCGTCTTGTAGCGGTAGCTGCCGCTGGTGAGCGCACCTACTGGACAGACGTCGATGCACATGCCGCACTGCTCGCAATCGAGCTGGCCTGAACCGTGTGCTTCGGGCACGTTGGGGACGATGACGGAGTTGATGGCACGATTGTGGATGCCAAGCGCCCACACATCCATGCCTTCGCCGCACATGCGGATGCAGCGGTAGCAGAGGATGCAGCGCGGGCGATCGTAGAAGACGGCGGGCGACCACTGCTGCTCGTCGCGATGAAACTTCACTTCGACAAACTGGCTTTCTCCGGCGCCGTACTTGAAGTTCATGTCCTGCAGTTCGCACTCGCCGCCCGCGTCGCAAACGGGGCAATCGAGCGGGTGGTTGCCAAGGAGCAATTCGATGGTGGCCTTGCGCGCCTGCGCGATCTCGGGTGACTCGGTGATGAAGACCTGGCCTTCAGCGACGGTGGTGGTGCAGGCGGTTTGCAGTTTGGGAACTTTTTCCTGGCGCACGACACACATGCGACAGGCGGCTTGAAGCGAAAGGCCGGGATAGTAGCAGAACGCGGGAATCTCGATGCCGGCCTTGCGGCAGGCATCAATCAGCAGCGTTCCCGCAGGTGCGGTGAGCTTTTTTCCGTCGACTGTGAAGGTTACGTCGGGCATTGTTTGTTTCCGATACCTCAGGGGCTAAAGCCCCTCACTATGCTCAGTTGGATGTACGGGCTCAAGCCCGTACCCTTCGGATTCCTGTTTTCTCCGGGCCTAAAGGCCGCGATCTGTTCGATGCTTGATTCAGAGGCCTAAAGGCCCCTGCTCCTTCCGCTCCGCCTGCTCCTTCCGCTACACCACGGTTAACTGCGGCACGCCTTCCCTCGCGTACGGGCAGGGCTTGCCGTTCAGATGATCTTCAAATTCTTGGCGAAACTTTTTGACGAAGGCGATGGTCGGCATTGCCGCTGCGTCGCCGAGTGGGCAGAAGGTGCGGCCCAGCATGTTTTCGGCGAGGTATTGGATGTTGTCAATGTCGCTCTTGTTTCCGAAGCCGGCGTGGAAGCGGGTGAGCGATTTCTTGAGCCAGTCGGTTCCTTCGCGACAGGGAATGCACCAGCCGCAGCTTTCATGTGCGTAAAAACTGATGGTGCGGAGAGCGAATTCGACGATGCAGGTCTGGTCGTCGATGACGACAACACCGCCTGAGCCAAGCATAGAGCCGGCTTTGCCCACCTGATCGAAGTCCATGCCGATATCGATTTCTTCGGGAAGAAGGACGGGCGTGGATGAGCCGCCGGGGACGACGGCCTTCAATTTGCGGCCGCCGCGAATGCCGCCGGCGACTTCATAGATCATCTTTGTGAGGTTGTAGCCCATGGGCAACTCGTAAACGCCGGGGCGCTCAACGTGGCCGCTAATGCAGAAGAGGCGCGTGCCGCCGTTGCGCGGCGTTCCGACCTCTGCATAAGCCGCAGCGCCCATCTGGATGACGTGGGGCACGGTGGCGATGGTCTCGGCGTTATTGATGACCGTGGGACCGCCGTAGAGACCAACGACGGCCGGGAAGGGCGGCTTGATGCGCGGAACGCCGCGCTTGCCTTCGAGCGATTCCATGAGCGCGGATTCTTCGCCGACTTCGTAGGCGCCCGCGCCGGTCTGCGTGATGATTTGAAACTCGTTTTCAGTTCCGAAGATGTTCTTGCCAAGAAAGCCGCGATCGTAGGCGTCGGCAACGGCGCGCTCCATGATTTCGAGCAGATAGCGATACTCGCCGCGCAGATAGATGAAGCCCATCTTGGAGCCGACGGCGAGGCCGGCGATGATGGTGCCCTCGATGATGGAGTGGGGATCGTGCAGGAAGAGGAGGTGATCCTTGCAGGTGCCGGGCTCGCTTTCGTCGCCATTGACGAGAATGTATTTGGGCTTGGCGGATTGCTTGGGGACGAAGGACCACTTCATGCCTGTTGAGAAGCCCGCGCCGCCGCGACCGCGCAAGCCACTGGCCTTCATCTCATTGACGATCCAGTCTGGACCCTGCTGGATGCATTTTCTGACTGCCTCGTAGCCGCCAAGCTCGATGTAACGATCGATGTTGGTGGCTCCCATGCCGAAGCGGCGAGAGATGATCTTGACCTCATCGGGATGGGAGACAAGCCTAGGCATTCTTTTCCTTGTTTTGGATGAGGTCCTCGGCACGTTTGCGGTACGCGCCAACAATGCCAGGCACGAGATCGGGCTTGAGCTCGTCGTGGAATTCGTAGTTCACCTGGATGGCGGGGGCCCAGCAGCAGGCGCCGATGCACTCGACTTCTTCCAGTGAGAAGAGGCCATCGGCGGTGACGCCGTCAGGGCCGACGCCGAGCTCTTCGCGGAAGCGCTCATAGACTTCGTAGGCTCCGCGAAGCATGCAGCTGATGTTGGTGCAGACTTGAATGTTGAACTCGCCTGCGGGTTTGAAGCGAAGCATGGAGTAGTAGGTGGCGACGTTGCGCACTTCAAGCTCGGTGATGCCGATGCGGCGCGCGATCTCGGCGACGACGCGCTTCAGAGAGATAGCCAACCTCGTCCTGCGCGTAGAGCAGCATGGGAATAAGAGCGGAACGGCTGACGGGATACTTCTGGACGAGAGCGTCGAAGCGCGCGGCCAGGGCGGGCGAGAAGACGGAGGCGGGTTCGGAATTGGCTGTCTTGGAGCTCATCGCGTTGACTCCAACATGATCTCCCGTGCCCATTGCTCCGCGGCCAGGTCCATCGCTTCTTCATGGCTGGCGCTCCGCAGGGTTCCGGATTCGGTCAGCTCCAACGTTCCCATACTTCCATTCTCTCGCGTCCAGGTAAGGATTGCGTGATTGCGAATGAGACGCAGCCATTTTTCGCCGTGGCGGACGGTGATTGTCTCCTCGGTCAGCTCGATGGCGGCTTCGCGCTTCAGGTGGAGGCCGTGCGCCGCGGTGTAGCTGCGGAGTAAGGAGGCGAGGGAGGTCCAGAGCTCTGCCCAGAGCGCTTCAAGAGAATGAGCCGGCGCGGATGTCAACGGTCAATTTCTCCCAAAACAATATCGATAGAGCCGACAACCGCGACCAGGTCGGCGATTAAACGGCCCTTGCACATGGTTTCCACTGCCTGCAGCGTGGCGAATGACGGATAGCGCATGTGCACGCGATACGGCTTGGCGGTACCGTCGGAGACCACGTAATAGCCCATCTGGCCGTGGCCGCATTCCATGCCTTGGTAGACCTCGCCCGCCGGAACGTTGAAGCCCTCGGTCACGATTTTGAAGTGGTGGATGAGGGCTTCCATCTCCGTTTTCATCTTTTCGCGGTCGGGCAAAACGACTTTGGGTGCGTTGGCTTTGACGGGGCCACCCGGCATGCCGTCCAAGGCCTGTTGAACGATTTTGGTGCTCTCGCGCATCTCGACAAGACGCACTTCGTACCGCGCCCAGGTGTCTCCGACCGTCGATGTCGGGACCTTGAATTGGAACTTTTCGTAGCTTGAATAGGGCATGTCACGGCGCAGGTCGATATCGACGCCGGAGGCGCGCAGGGGAGGGCCAGTCACGCCGAGCGCAATAGCATCTTCTGGAGACAGATAGCCCACACCCTTCAAGCGATTCATGAAGATTGGATTGCCAGTGAGCAGGTTGGAATACTCGTCGATTTTCTCGGGGAATGTGGTGATGAATTGCTGCACGCGGTCCAGCCAGTCCAGCGGTGGTTCCATGGAGAGGCCGCCAATGCGGAAGTAGCTGGTCATCATGCGCTGGCCGGAAACGGCTTCGAACAGCCGCAGAATTTCCTCGCGTTCGCGGAAGGTATAGAGGAAGACGGTGAGGGCGCCGATGTCCATGGCGTGGGTGCCGAGCCAGATCAGATGGGAGTTGAGGCGGCTGAGCTCGGTGAGCAGGACGCGAATCCACTGCGCGCGCTCGGGAATCTCGAGGCCGAGCAGTTTCTCAACGGCGAGGCAGTAGCAAAGATTATTCGAAAGCGGATCGAGGTAGTTGATGCGATCGGTGAGTGGGACAACCTGCTGGTAAAACTTCGCCTCGCAAGTCTTCTCAATGCCGGTATGCAGGTAGCCGATCTCGGGACGGACGCTGACAATCACTTCGCCGTCCAGCTCAACGACCAGGCGCAGAACGCCGTGTGTGGCCGGATGCTGCGGGCCCATGTTGAGGACCATGCGGCGCTCGCCGGCGGTTTCTGTCGCAGGCAGATCGAGAACGGGGGCGCCGGGAATCTCGCTCATCAGCGGTAGCCCTCCACGGGGTAGTCCTTGCGCAGCGGGTGGCCTTTCCAGTCATCGGGCATCATGATGCGGCGCAGATCGGGGTGGCCGGCGAAGCGAATCCCGAAGAGGTCGAAGACTTCGCGTTCGTAGTAGTTTGCGCCGGCCCAGACCGTCGTGATGGAGTCGATTGCGGGATCTGGTTCATCGACCATAGCGCGCAGGCGAATGCGCTCCTTGAAGGCGTGCGACAGAATGTGATAGCTCAGTTGGAAGCGCGGCGAAGCAGGGAACCAGTCGACCGCGGTCATATCCTCAAAGAAGTTGTAGCCAGCAGCCTTAACGGCGGCGCAGGCGGCGCGAATTTCGGATGCGGCAACGGTCAGCGTCAGCTCGCCAAAGTCGAAGCGCGCATCGAGGAAGGCCTGCGGATTCCAGGCGACAATACTCGAGGTTTCCAGACTCGAGGTCTCCAGGGCCTTGACGGCGGGATGATCGGGCATGGCATCGAGAACAGCTTGCTTGCCGGAGAGTGTGGGGGTTTGGCTCGTCATGCTCTCGCTTTCAGGTCCGCCGTTTCCGGTCTACAAGATGTTGTCGATTCGCAAGGTCTATGACGCACACGGTAAAACAGGTCTCTATTGTTTTACAGATCCGCTTTGTCGCGGCTCCAGTTCAAGATACCTTTGCGCGCAATGTAGTAAAGGCCGACAGCCACAAAGCCGAGGTAGACGAGCATCTCCCAGAAACCGAAGAAGCGGGAGCCGGTAATCTGCGGAAGCTGGCGATAGATGACGGCCCAGGGCATCATAAAGACCATTTCCACGTCGAAGAGGATGAACAGAACCGCGACCAGGTAGAAACGGACGCTGAAGCGGCCGCGCGCATCGCCTACGGCCTGAATGCCGCACTCGTATGCGTCAAGCTTGACCTTGGTGTTGCGATGGCGGCCGACGAACCACGAGGCTGTCACCATGCCGACGCCAAGGAGAATCGCGGCAAGAACCTGCATGAGCAGCGGAAGATATTGCCAGAAATACGGGGTTGAATTCATCGCCCAGCCTGAATGAATTGAGAACAAAACCGATTCAATCACCGAAAAACTTTCGCTTCGGCGGAAAGAAAACCTAGTTTGAGCTTAGGTTTTCAGGCCTCTTGAGTCAAGGCGAGCTGAGGCATGCGACCGGGAAGCTCTTTGCTGCGTTGCGAGTGCGAGTGTAAATGGGCAGGGTTGTTTACCAGTGAGGGGCTGGGGAGTCTACCAATTAGCGGCTGGATCGTTAACCAAGCTGGCGTGAGGTCGGTCACTGGTTTTCCCGGAAAGATCCTGCATAACTGTGTGTGCACCATTTTGGGACAACACTTCGGTAATCTGTCCCATCCAACTGATTGGGCCGAAGAACCGGGTTGAGGATTGATGCATGGGCTCCTGTACAACGCTGAGTAGTTTTCCGGTTCCGGCGGCGATTCCCGTTCCGCTCGTAAACCAGAGCCACACACACCGAAGGCGCATCGCGCCGCAGGCGGGCCGCGCGCTGGAGATTCTGGGCCACGCTATCGAATACCTGAGCGACGAATTTGCGCACACGGGCGGATGTTTGAGCGCGCACAACGCGCAGGTTGAAGCGGTGCAACTGCTGATAGCGGTGAATCGCCAGATTTACTTTGCGTGCCCCGAAGTTCCCACCCTGGGCGAGCGCTGGCGTGGGCTGCTGCACGGAAAGACAGCCCCTAGCTGCTAGCTTCTAGCCTCTAGCTTGTTCGTGCGGCGACTGACACGTTCAGCCATTTCCGAAAGCTTCATCCTCAAACAAGATTTATTTTGCGCTGTCCGTTGCCTGGACCGAAAATCCGATCCGCGGGGGAGGCCCGGATAGAGGCGCGATTGAATTTGTGCGATCCCACCCTTCCGCAGAACAGAGCGGAAGGATGGGGCACACTCTTGTTCGTGGTTGGTTGGGGGCCGGATCCCTGTTTTATTGTCCGAAGACGAGCACTCCAAAGAGGATGAGCCAGGCGAGGCCCATGGTGTGCCAGAACCATGCGGTGGCATCGACGGCGATCTGGCGGGATTCGACGCGTTTGAAGCGGGAGAGCGCGATGAGGCAAAGGGCGAGCGCGAGAACGCCGAGGGCCAAATGGGCGGCGTGCAGGCCGGTGATGACATAGAAGAAGTAGCTGGCCGGGGTGGCCCAGCGATCGAAGGCGAATCCTTCGGCAGTGAGCTGACGCCAGGCGATGACTTGCCCGGCGAGGAACATGAGGCCGAGAGCAAGAGTGGCGCCGAGCCAGGGCAGAGTGCGTCGCAAGGCCGGGCGGCCAAGGCCGAGCCATTCCTCAAGGACATCGAATTCACGAAAGATGTGGCGGCGCGCGAGCTCCATGGTGAGGGTGCTGAGGGCGAGGAGCGCGGTGTTGAGGTAGAGGATGCGCGGCAGCAGGATGGGATGCCAGTCGCCGATCTGCTGCATGGTTCGCGGGTCCATGTGCGTGGCCATCTGGCGCGCGTAAAACACGGCCACGAGGGCAACGAAGAACATCATGTCGCCGGCGAGGGCGCAGAAGACAAAGGCGCGGGTGCGGTTGAGCATCTCGCGTGGGCCGCGGCGGGGACTGCGCCAGTCGTCGTCGCCTCCGCCTCCGCCGCCACCTGTGGGACGGCGATCGACCGGAGGCTTGCCGCCGGTGCCGGGGGCTTTGCGCTCAACGTCGGACGGGATGGGGGTGAAGATGGAGGGCATGGGCGACCCTGTGAGGATGAGGTTACCTCACTTTTGATTGGACGCGCCGAAAATCGGAAGAGTGGGCTGGAGATTCTCTGAAAGATTACCTGGTTGCTAAAATCGACGGCGGCTTAGAGAGAAATTAACGAGAAGCTTCATTCGACGGGCCCAGAAAAGGGTTAAGGACCGGAACGTCGAATGGTGCAAAGTCCTTGACATTCCGTGTTACGACAACGAAGTGGTGAATGCGTGCGGTGGCGGCGATCATCGCGTCTTCGGTCAGATCGCGTGATTTTCCGGTGATAAGCCGAGCCCACTCCCGAAAGACGGGCGCATCCAGCGGGACGATCGCATATGAGGAGAGAACGTTATCGAGGAACCGCTCGATCTCGACTGCCTTTTCAGGGTATTGCGACCGGGTTCGCTCCGCTCCTGCTTGCATTTCACCGATCACCACGGCAGGAATGAAGAGATCGTCACTCTCCACCGCGCGCAGCCATGCTACGACCGCGCCGTGAGGTTTGGTTTTGCGCAACTCGGAGATGACATTGGTATCGAGGAGGTACATTCGCACTATTCAAAATCAGGCGGCGGACGAAGACGAAAGAGCCCGCGCGGTGGAAGATCAAGATTATGAGGGCCATTTGGGTCAAGCAGGATGTCCTTGATGTTCGGTCGCGATTTGGATTTCAGGCGCCTCCACTCATCGATGGGTACGAGGACAGCGGTTTCAACACCGCGGCGCGTGACGATCTGGGGGCCGTCTTTGAGAGCGGCGTCGAGGAGCTCGCTGAAGCGGGCTTTTGCGTCGTAAACCTGCCAGGCCATGGGTTTTGTCCTTCGAATATAGTTATATGACTAGTCATATGACTATGTCAACCACCTGCGGTGGGGCAGACGCTCGCTATGCGCTCGCACGGGCAGTATCGCTCTCTCTATTTGCAATGAATCTGTGAAGGGGAAGCGCTCCGCAGGTACTCGCGGTGCGGCAGACGCCTTGAGCGCGTAGATCCCCGCATCTGTCCCACCTTGGCTTGTGCGAGCGAAAAGCGAGCGCCCGCCTGGACGGCTAGTCCTACCAGCCGCGGGTTTGGAGGAGTTGCGACTCTTCAAGGGCGGCGGCGGCGAGACCCTTCATAGTTCCGGTGACCTGCTCGGCGACTTCGGCGAGAATCTTGGGATCGTTCCAATGCGTGGTGGCGACGACGATGGCCTTGGCGCGTGAGACGGCTTCTTCGCGCTCCTTGGGCGAGTTCTCGACATCGAGCGGAGTGGCGCGCTCCTTCATGAAGATTCCCGAGCCGACGAAGATGGCTTCGGCGCCGAGCTGCATCATGAGGGCGGCGTCGGCGGGAGTGGCGATGCCGCCGGCGGAGAAGTTGGGCACAGGGAGCTTGCCGGTTTTGGCGACCATGCGAACGAGTTCGTAGGGGGCCTGATGCTCCTTGGCGGCGGCGTAGAGCTCTTGTTCTGAAAGCACGGTGAGGGTGCGCATTTCGCGCGTGATGGCGCGCATGTGCTGCACGGCGTGAACCACGTCGCCGGTTCCCGCTTCGCCTTTGGTGCGGATCATGGCCGCGCCTTCTGCGATGCGGCGTAGAGCCTCTCCGAGGTTTCGAGCACCACACACAAAGGGAGTAGTAAAGGCGTGCTTGTCGATGTGGTGCGCCTCGTCGGCGGGGGTGAGGACTTCGCTCTCGTCAATATAATCAACGCCCAACTCTTGAAGGATCTGTGCCTCGGCTGTGTGGCCGATGCGGGCCTTGGCCATGACGGGGATGGAAACGGCCTGAATGATCTGCTTGATGAGCGAGGGGCGCGCCATGCGGGCTACGCCGCCTTCGGCGCGGATCATGGCGGGAACGCGCTCGAGGGCCATGACCGACGTGGCACCGGATTCTTCGGCGATGCGCGCCTGCTCGACGGACATGACGTCCATGATGACGCCGCCTTTGAGCATCTCGGCGAGGCCGATTTTGAGGCGCAGGCTGGTGCCGGCGAAGCCGTTATTTTCCGTCGATTCAGGCATGGTTTTGGACCTCGAAAGGCGGCAGATTCAGAGGCGAAGCCGCAAAGTCTTTCCAATCTCAAGTGTACCAGCGAAGTGAGTGCGGCGCAGGGGCGCGGGTGCAGGCTGGGCGAGAGCTGACGCGGGCGGTGCGTGCTCTGGGGCGAACTGCGAGTGGGTGGAAGCCGGCGCAATTCTTAATCCACTCCAATCTTCCTAACGACCCTCTGGACCCGTTGCTGCAGGGATTTCTGCGCGATGGCCTTCTCACAACCAGTTGCGGCGGGTGGGCAAGTTGCGGCGGGAGGGCAAGTTCCGGCGGGCGCGGGTGCGGGTCAGGCCGGCGCGCGACAGGGATTGGGTGAAGCGCGAGCCGCTCCGGTGGGAACGCAGCCGGGAGCCGGTTCTGCGGCGCCGGCGAACGGGACCGGCACGGGTGCGGCGCTGGTTCCTTCGCCGCGAGGGTTGGACGAGGCCGAGAGCGAGCCGGGGTATGGGCCGCTGGTGGCGCGATTGCCGGTGGAGTTGGACGTGGCCGTGCCGGTGCGCGAGTTTCGCGTGCGCAATCTGCTGGCGCTCGAGCCGGGAACGGTGATCGAGTCGAAGTGGAATCACGGCAACGATCTGCCGCTGGCGGCGGGAGATGTGAAGTTGGCATGGACCGAGTTCGAGGTGATTGACACGCGGCTGGCGGTGCGCGTGACGCGGCTGGCGTGAAGGAGACAGGGAACGAGGGACCAAGGGAACAAGGGCGCAAGGGAACAAGGGCGCGGGGGAACAGGCACTAGAGGAGATTTCGTGTCGTGGAGAAGAACAGCGGAGAGGCTATTGGCGGGTTGGTGGGGTGGCTGATGGCGAAGCTTCGCAGCAGGCAGAGAACGGAGCCGCGGCTTGCGCTTGTTGAGCGGATTGCGCTCGGGCCGCGGCAGTCGCTGGCGCTGGTCGAGGCCGATGGGCGGAGGCTTCTGGTGGCCACGTCGGCAGAAGGCGGTCCGGCGTTTTATCCGCTCGACGAATCGCCGGGAAGAGCCAGGGTGGGTGAGCGGATCGGTGCGGGCAGATGGGCGCGCGCAGAAGTTCGCCGGCAACTCAAACACGGATCGCCGGGGGTGTCGTGGTGACGGCCTGTTTTGGAGGATGGATCGGCGTTTTGGCCCTGGCGACTCCGCAGGGTGTGCCGCTGTTGCCCGATCTGAACGCGAAATTGCATCCGTCGGACTCGACGCCGTGGACGATTCTGCTGGTTCTGACGCTGATCACGCTGTTGCCCGCGATTTTGATGTGCATGACGCCGCTGGTGCGCCTCTTGGTGGTGTTTCATTTTTTGCGCCAGGCGCTGGGCACGCAGACCGCGCCCTCGAATCCCACGCTGATGGGGCTGGCGCTGATGATGACGTGGTTTCTGATGACGCCGGTTCTTACGCAAGTTGACCAGCAGGCGGTTGAGCCGTATCAGGCGGGTCAGATTACGGGGATCGAGGCGATCGATCGCGGCACCGTGCCGGTGAAGCATTTTCTATTGCGTTACGCGCGCGAAAAAGATCTGGCTTTGTTCGCGGCGGCGGGCCAGGTTCCGCGGCCCCAGATGCCGGACGATTTGCCCATGCGGGTGGTGGCTCCGGCCTACATTTTGTCGGAGTTGAAGGCGGGCTTCGCCATCGGCGCGGTTTTGTTTCTGCCGTTTCTGTTGATTGACATGGTGACGGCGGCGATCACCACCTCGATCGGCATGTTCCAGTTGCCGCCGGTGGTGGTGTCGACGCCACTGAAGATTTTGCTTTTTGTGATGGTCGACGGATGGAATCTGCTGGCCAGCTCGCTCTTGAAGAGTTTTTGAAAGGGAATGAATGACGCCGGACCTGGTTGCCGAGCTGATGCGCCAGCTGATGCGGGAGGCGATTGTGCTGTCTGCCCCGCTGCTGATTGCCGCGGCGGCGCTGAGCTTTGTGCTGAGCCTGGTGCAGACGTTGACCAGCTTGCAGGATCAGTCGCTGACCACGGTGCCGCGGCTGGCAGCGATCGCACTGATTTTGCTAGTGGGCATGCCGTGGTTTCTGGAGCGGATGGCGGAATACACGCGGCTGCTGCTGGGAGATTTTCACCGGTATCTGGGCTGAGCCGTGGATCGTGGGTCGCGGACCGTGAACGGATTACGAACCACGAAACACGAACCACGTCCCACGCGCGACGAAGAAGAGAGAACTCGATGCCCGATTGGCCGACATTTCTGAGTGCGATGACGCTGGCCCTGGTGCGGCTGAGCGGCATGGTGGCATTCGCGCCGTTCTTCTCGTCGACCGCGCTGCCCATGCGCGCGAAGGCGGTATTTGTCGGCGCGGTGGCGTGGCTGGTTGCGCCGCTGGTGGCTACGCTGCCCAATGCGCAGGCCTCGCTCAGCTTTTCGGCGCTTATCGGAGAGCTGGCCGTGGGGCTGGTGTATGGGCTTTCTCTCGTGCTGCTGAGCGAGATGCTGATCTTTGCCGGGCAGATCGCGGGATTGCAGTTCAGCTTCTCGCTGGTGAATCTGCTGGACCCGGAATCGGCGATTCAGACGCCGCTGCTCGGAGATCTGTTTCAACTGTTGGGCACGCTGGTTCTCATCACTGCCGGACTCGACCGGATTCTGCTGGCATCGGTTTTCCGAAGCTTTCGCGCGGTGCCGCTGGGGACATTCACTCTGGCTCCGGTGGCGGCAATGGCCATTGTCCGCGCGGCAGGAGGAATCTTTCTGGCGGCGCTCGAGCTGGCCGCGCCGGTTCTGGCATGCACCATGCTGGTCGAGATTGCCGTGGCGCTGATCGGCAAATTAAGCCCGCAACTGCCGGTGATGTCTCTGACTGTGCCCATGAAGACGTTGACGGGCTTCGTGATTCTGGCCAGCTCGCTGGCGTTGTGGCCGCGTTTTATTGAGGCGCGCTTCGGCAGCTTGCTGGACATGGCGGAGCGGCTGATATCGGCGCCGGCTGCGGCGCACGTTGCCGCGCATGGGTTTGGGGGCTAGACAGATGGCCGGCGAGCGCACCGAACAGGCAACGCAGCACCGCCGCGAGAAGGCGCGCAAGGAAGGCGACATCCTGCACAGCCGCGAGCTGACCGCGGCGGCAGGAACCCTGGCCGGCGTGATCGCACTGGGAGTGCTGGGTGGCCGCACCATCGAATCGTGGCAGGAGGCGTTTCAAGGATTCCTGCTGTTGGGGATGCCCGCGCGCTGGGAGCCGGCAACGCTTGCGCCGACGCTGGTGGCCATCAGGCGGTTGGTGCTTACGGTGCTGGGGGCCCCGGCGGTGGTAATGGCCGCGGTGGCTGTGGCCGCGCTGGGCGCGGGGATCGTGCAGACCGGCGGCGTGACGGTGCATGGCAGCGCGATCGCATTCAAGCCGGAGCGGGTCAATCCCATTGCGAACATCAAGAATCTTTTTTCACTGCGCGCGGCTTCGCGGCTGGGAAAGTCGCTGATCCCGGCCAGTCTTCTGGCGGTCTTCGCCGTCCAGCGCATGGCGCATCAGCTGAGCATTCCGCCGTTTTCGACGGAGCGGCTGGAACTGCTGGGCAAGGACGTTTACGGATTGCTGCTGGCGGCGGCGTGGCTGCTTTTCGGCTGGTCGGCCATTGACTACATGGTCGAATGGCAGTCGCGCGAGTCGCGCCTGAGGATGAGCAAGCAGGATATGCGCGACGAGTACAAGGAGACCGAGGGCAGCCCGCAGATCAGGAGCCGGATCAGGAACCTTCAGCGCCAGATGCGGCGGCGGCGCGTGAAGGCCGACGTGTCAAGAGCGGCGGTGGTGCTGACCAATCCCACGCATTATGCGGTGGCGCTGGGCTTCGACTTCACGACCATGGAAGCCCCGAAGGTGATGGCCAAGGGGCGGAATCTGCTGGCCGAGGAGATCAAGGCCGAGGCTCGCTGGGCGGGCGTGCCCATTGTCGAGAACCCGCCGCTGGCGCGCTCGCTCTACCGAACGGTCGAAGTGGGCCAGGCGATTCCGGTGGAGCTGTATGCGGCGGTGGCCGCGATTCTGGCTTATCTCTACCGGCAGCGCGTGGAGGCTGAACTGCGCGAGAGAACGATGCGCGAGGCCGCCGGGCGGCGCTCCGCGCAAATGGGCGGTGCCAACGCTTCAGGTTTTGGAGGAGGGCACCGATGAGCACAGCGGTACTGGCTGCGGGAACTCTGCCGGCAAAAAACTCGATCTGGCACAACCTGCGCGACTATCTGCTGCCAATGGCGGCGATCAGCGTGATCTTCGTGATGCTGGTGCCGGTGCCGGCTCCGGTGCTGGATCTGCTGCTGGCGATCTCGATGGCCTGCTCCATTATTGTCTTCCTCTCCGCGGTGCAGATTCGCCGCGCGGTCGAGTTGTCGGTGTTTCCCACGCTGCTGTTGCTGCTGACGCTGTTCCGGTTGTCGTTGAACATCGCCTCCACGCGAAGGATTCTGCTGCATGGCCAGGAGGGAACGGCGGCGGCGGGAAAGGTGATCGAAGCCTTCGGACAGTTTGTGGTGGGCGGCAACTATGTTGTCGGCTTCGTGCTGTTTCTGGCTTTGGTGGCGATCCAGTTTCTCGTGGTGTCGCACGGCGCGGTGCGCACGGCGGAAGTGACAGCGCGTTTCACACTCGACGCCTTGCCGGGCAAGCAGATGGCCATCGACGCCGACATGAACGCGGGGCTGATCGACGAGGCCGAGGCGCGCAGAAGGCGGCAGGCGATCGCGCGCGAGGCGGAGTTCTACGGAGCGATGGACGGGGCGGCCCGTTTTAATCAACGCGACGCGCTGGCCACAATTCTGATCACGGCCATCAATATTGTTGCGGGACTGTTGATCGGCACGCTGCAGCAGGGAATCGAACTGGGCGAGGCGGCGCGGACCTATACCGTGCTGACGGTGGGCGATGGGCTGGTGACGATCATTCCGTCGCTGCTGGTTTCGGTGGCCGGCGGCATCACCTTGACGCGCGCCAATTCGGCCGGCATGCTGGGCGGCGAGATCCGGCAGCAACTGCTGGCGCGGCCGGCAACCTTGTATATGGCCGCCGCGGTATCGGCCCTGATGTGCCTGATTCCCGGACTGCCGAAGATTGCTTTTCTGGCGGTGGCTTCGGCCTTGTTTGTAGGGGGCAGGCGCGTGGCGGCCGCGGCTCCGGCAGCTTTGCCGGTCGAGCTGACGCCGGGCGAGAAGAAAAAAGCGGAAGGTGCCCAGGGATCGGATCTGGCGGCGTTGATGCGCCTGGAAGATCTGACGCTCGAGATCGGATTTCAACTGATTCCGCTGGTCGACGAGAAACAGGGCGGTCAACTGCTGGGCCGCGTGCGCTCGCTGCGGCGGCACCTTTCGTCGGAGATGGGTTTTCTGGTGCCGCCGGTGCACATCTCGGACAACCTGCGTTTGAAGCCGCGGGAGTATGTGGTCTCGCTGCGCGGAATTGAGATGGGCCGCTGGCAGACCGAGGGTCCGCATCTGCTGGCCGTCTCGGGCGAACCCGGGAGGCGTCCGCTGACCGGCAAGGAGACGCGGGAGCCGGCATTCGGCGTTCCGGCGATCTGGATCGCTCCGCAGCTTGAAGAGCAGGCCATCGCGGCCGGCTACTCGGTGGTGGATGCGGTCACGGTGGTCACCACGCATCTGGGAGAGCTGATCCGGCAGCATGCGTGGGAGCTGCTGGGACGCGCGGAGATCAAGCGGTTGCTGGATGCGATGAACGATTCGCATCCCAAGCTGCTCGAAGAACTGGTGCCGAAGCTGCTGACGCTGGGCGAGGTGGCGCGGGTTCTGGAGCAGCTGCTTGCGCGAGAGGGTATCGATTCGCGACCTGGGATCGATTCTGGAAGCGCTGCTCGAGACTGCGGCGGTGCAAAAGAATCTGGTCGCGCTGGTTGAAGCGGCGCGAGCGGCGCTGGGACGAAGGCTGGTGCAGCCGCTTCTGGATGGCGACGGCCAGCTACCGGTTCTGCTGCTCGATCCGGGGCTCGAAGAAGAAATTATTTCGACCGTCGCGCCGGAGACATCGGGGATGGTCGGCCAGCGTCAGCTCGCGGCCAGCGCGCGCCCGGCAACGCCGGTGGTCCGCCGTCTCGCCGATTCTGTGAGATCCCTTATCGGGTCCGCATCCTCCTCGGCCCCGCCCGTGCTCCTTTGCCCGAGTCCGGCCCGTTTTTTCGTCCGGCGTTGGCTGGAGCCGATGTTGCCGCGCCTGGCGGTGGTTGCGGCCAGTGAAGTTCCGCCGGAGATCCGGCTGCGCCCCGTGGGCACGGTCCGATAGTTGGCGGGGAAATCGCAATAAGCTTCACTCCGCAGATTGCCGGGGTGGGCTCGAGGGGAAGGAAAGGCCATGGAAGCAGCGACAGCGAGAGAGCAAAGGCCGGCGCGGCGCGGCGCAGTTCAAAGTGGCTATCCGCCGCAGGCGTCGGCTCAACCGGCGCTGACCACGGAGCAGGAGCGCGTGCTGCTCGAGCATTTGCCGATCGTGCGCTTTCTGGCAAGGCGCATTCACGAGCGCCTTCCTCAACATGTGGACATCGAGGACCTGGTCTCGGCGGGCGTCGTGGGGCTGATGGATGCGTTTGCTAAATTCGATCCCACGAAAAAGGTGCAGTTCCGGAGCTACGCGCAGTTCCGCATCAGGGGCGCGATTCTGGACTCGCTGCGCACGCTCGATTGGAGCCCGCGCGAGCTGCGCCGCAAGGGCCGCGCGGTGGAGGAAGCGATCCGGGCGCTGACAGCGCGGCTGGGACGGGCCCCGGGCGAGGGTGAGATTGCCGCCGAGATGGCGGTGAGTCTCGACGAGTATCAGCAGCTGCTCGGAGATCTGAAGGGCCTGGAGATCGGCACGCTGCACGTCGAGCGGAACGAGAACTCGGGCGAGGAGGAGCTGGCCTACGTGCCGGGAAAGCCGGAGGAGGATCCGCTTTTCTGCTGCCTGCGCGGGGAACTCGAAGAGCGGCTGACCGACGCCATTGCGCACCTGCCCGACCGGGAGCGGCTGGTGATGACGCTTTATTACTACGAAGAGATGACCATGCGCGAGATTGGGTTGGCGCTGGGCGTGGTCGAGTCGCGCGTCTCGCAGGTACACGCGTCGGCGGTGGTGCATTTGCGCGCCGCGCTGCGCGACCTCGGGGGCACTGGCGCGAAGGAGCGGACAGCACCTGAGACCGCAGGCGCGGAGGAAATAGGCGGTGGCGGAAAAGACACTCAAGCAGGACGAGATCGACGCGCTCTTTGAGGCTGCGCGAAGCCAGGCGCCCGAAGCCGTGCCCGCCGAGGTGCGGGCCAAGGTTACGCCCTACAATTTTTCGTCGGCAGGCCAGATTTCGACCGAGCAACTGCGCGCCATCAGCATGCTGAACGATCTGTTCGCGCGCAACCTGACTCACAATTTGGCGGCGTGGCTGCGCACGCGATTCCAGGTGAATCTGGTCTCGGCCGAGCAGATCCAGTTCAATGAGTTTCTGCTGCGGATTCCCGAGATTTGTTACGTGGCCTCGGTGCGGCTGGAGCCGCTGGGCGCACTGGCGGTGCTGCAACTCGATCTGGGACTCGCGCCTCCGATCATCGATCTGCTGCTGGGCGGGGACGGCAAGGACGGGCCGTTGCGGGAGGTGACGGACATCGAGGAGTCAATTCTGGCAAGCGTGGTCGAGATCGTTTGCCGCGAGCTGACGGTGGCCTGGCAGCCGGTGGGGCTGAGCTTTCTGTTCGATCGCCGCCAGATGCAGACCCAGGTGGCGCGGATTATTTCAGTTGCGGAGAAGACACTGTGCCTGAGCTTCGAGATTCGCATGCCGCACAGCTCCGGATTGTTGAACCTGGCATTTCCGGCGGTGGTGGCGAATACGATTCTGCGGCGGCTGACGTCGGAGTGGGGACGGCGTCGGGGCCACGCGGGCGACACGCGGGCGCGGATGAGCGACGCGGCGCGCGCGATCCGCTTTGGGTGCTCGCTGCAACTGCCCACGGTGCGGGTGGAGGCCAGCGCGCTGGAGGGCGTAAAGCCGGGCGACGTGTTGCGGCTCGACGTGGGAACGAGCGCGCTTTCGGAGCTGCGTGTGGCGGGGCAGGCGTTTTCTCTGGCTCATGCCATGCGTAACGGCGCGCATCGCGCGGCACGTATCGAGCGCGTTCTGGCGGGGGGTGAGCGGTGAAGACGTATTGCGATTGCTGGGTCGAGGTGGCCGGCGCGCTTTTCTCGCAGGCCCTGGCAGGCGAGCCGAAGCTGAGCGAGTCCTTGCCCAAGCCCCTGGGCGCCGGCTCCTTCGGATTCGCGGCGACAGTGGGCGGCGATGTGGCGGGAAGGTTTTCGGTGGTCCTTGACGGCGGGGTGCTGGAGACGCCGCTGATGGGCGAGGGCGTGGATCAGAAGGCCGGCTGGAAAGAGTTGTTGAGCGAGGCGGCTGGCGCGGCCGCCGGCGACCTGCTGGCCGCGACGGGCAAGAAATGCCAGGTGGTGAGCTTTGAGGAGATCGCGGCCGAGGCCAAGATCACGCAGGCCTTCCAGCTTCGCTCGAGCGAGCGCGCGTGGACGGTGCTGGTGCGAGACGAGGTGCGGGACGAGGTGCGGGACGAGGTGCAAGCGACGCGGTGAAGCAGCAGGCAGCACAGCCAGCCGCCGGACCCGCGCGTCCGGCTGCGGTACAAGCATCCCCGCAAGTTTCGTCGCCGGCGCGGGCGACTGTTTCCGACGACCTGAGAACCGCGCCGCCGGCGCTGAGTCCGGGACTTGAACTCCTGCTCGACGTGGAGCTTGAAGCGTCACTCCGCTTCGGTTCGCGGGAGATGCCTCTCGGCGAAATTCTCGATCTGGGGCCGGGCGACGTGGTGGAGCTCGATCGCCATGTGGCCGATCCGGTGGACCTGATTGTGGGCGACAAGATTGTGGCGCGCGGCGAGGTGGTGCTGGTGAACGGCAACTTCGGGCTGCGGGTGACGGAAGTGGCTGCGCCGAGGAAGCGTCTGGAGAGCATTCGATGCCTTTTCTGAGCCGCCGATCCGCGCAAATCTCCCGGAGTTCCCGGGCTGAGCTTCGCTCGGGCGGCGGTGCTGCCGGCGATCGCGCGGCAACAGGGACGCTGCACCGCAGCGGCCCGGCGGTGGCGCTTCGGCGCCGGCATCTTCTCGACCTGCGCCAATCCCCGCTGCGGGTCAGGATGGCTGCGTCTGTGGCGGCGGCGGGAGACGCCGGTCTTCGAAGGCGGCTGGTGTTGCTCTGAAGTTTGCATGGCGGCGCGCGTGGCTCAGGCGCTGGGGCGCGAGATGGACGGGCGCGGCACGGCGCGCGAGAACCATCGCCATCGGATTCCGCTGGGGCTGGTGCTGCTGGAGCAGGGCTGGATCACGAATCAGGACCTGCGCGCCGCGCTTCAATCGCAAAAGGCCGCGGGCGCAGGAAGGCTGGGCCGATGGCTGATCGAGAGCCGGACGGCCAGCGAGGAAAATGTGACGCGGGCGCTTGGCTTGCAGTGGGGCTGTCCGGTGCTGGGCATGGAGTTTCACCATCCCGCGGGGCTGACGGCTCTGGTGCCGCGGCTGTTTGTGGACGCATTCGGAGCGCTGCCCTTGCGCGTCGCGGCGGCAAGAATTCTCTATCTGGGTTTTGAGGACCACCTCGATCCCGTGCTGTCGCTGGCTCTCGAGCGCATGACGGGGCTCGAAGTGGTCGGGGGGCTGGTGCAGGAGTCCGCATTCCATCCCGCTCATTCCCGTTTGCTCGAAGCGCGCTTTCCCGAGGCGGAACTGATCGAAGCGCAAACCGAATCGGCGCTGGCCATCGCGTTGGCAAAGGCCGTCGAGCGAACGCGGCCCGTGGAGTCTCGCCTGGTGCGGGTGCACGATTGCTTCTGGCTGCGCATGTGGCTCAAGCCCGAAAGCGGTCCGGTGCCGGAGATTGAATCGATCCGGGACGTGATCGGCTCGGTCCGCTCCCGATAGAGGCTGTGGATTCCGGCTCCGATTTCACTCTCAAGGATCGATACCGGGCGCCGATAGAAAAGGAGTGGAGGAAGCCTGGACATGAGCGAGATTCGAACCCTGATTGTCGACGACTCCTCGGTGATGCGCAAGATTGTGGAGCGCGCATTGCGCCAGGCGGGGCTCGATGGCTTGGTGGTGCACGAGGCGGGCAGCGGCGTCGAAGGGCTGGAAGTATTGAAGGCCCAGGCGGTGGACCTGATTCTCTCCGACATCAACATGCCGGCCATGGACGGTCTCGAATTCCTGCGCCAGATTCGCGCGCAGAACCTGGCCGTCGGCATTCCCGTGGTGATGATCACCACCGAATCGAGCGAGGAGCACGTGAAGCAGGCGATTGAGGCGGGCGCGCGGGGCTACATTCGCAAGCCGTTCACCGCCGAACAGGTGAAGGAGCGGGTACTGCCACTGTTGCATGCGGCGTAGTCCGGCAGCTCCGGATTCACCCGTGGGCTGGCTTCAAGGGAATTGGGTCTCCCTGGAACGTGGCAAGTGGAGCGTGGCTAGTGGGGCGTGGCGTGGCACGAGAGACGAGGCGTGGCAAGTGGGGCGCGGCGTGGCACGAGGGACGAGGCGAGGCAAGAGGGACGAGGATGGGAGGGCGCTGTGCTGTTGAACGGTGTGCGTTCATCGGTCACCGGGGGACAGAGCGGCGGTCCGGACAAGGGCGTTGCCGGCCGAAGTGCGGGTAGCGCGGTTACGGGATGCGAAGTTCTCAGGGAGCATACGATGCCGGTTTCATTGCGAGAATCCGTCGCGCAGGTCTCCGATCCGCGGAACCTGGATGCGAGCGTGGAAGAAGTGTTTCGGCTGATGCTGGGCCTGGAGTGCAAACGCGACATGGGACCGACGCTCATGGACTCGGAGTCGGTGACCGCGGTGGTAGGGTTCGGCGGCGTGCTGAGCGGCGCGTGCGTTTTCAAGTCGGGCGCGGGGACGGCGATGAAGATCGCGGCGCACATGACGGGCATGGAATTCTCGGCGATCGACGACACGGTGAAGGACGGAATCGGCGAGATCTGCAACATGCTGGCCGGAGCGTGGAAGGGCAAGGTTCCCGAACTGGCGGCAAATACGGGGCTATCGGTTCCCGCGGTGATTACGGGCCACGACTACAAGCTGCACGTGCAGGCTCCCGAGTTTCAGATTCACCACACATATCGCTTCGACGACCAGGTATTCGAAGTAACGATTGTGTGCGACGGGCTGCAGTGAAGCAGGGACCCAGGGAACAAGGGACCGAGAGAACAAAGGACCCAGGGAACAAGGGGACAAGGGACCGAGAGACCGGGGGACCGAGAGAACTGGAGCCGCGATATGGAAGTGCTCTGTGTCGCCCGTTGATTGTAGAGTGGCGTTCGCATCCTATACACAACCAGCCTCGCTAACTTCGCCAACCTCGCTGTTGTTGGAATCCTCTCACCACTAATTTCTTCCAATCTTCTCCCCTCCCCTTCGGTCCCTTTTCTGCATCCAATTTCCCCGTTATGGACAGCGGCTACTACGCAGCGATGACGGGCCTGGTGGCGCGGACACAGGCTCTGGACACGGCGGCGGCGAATCTGGCCAATGCGCAGACGCCGGGATATCGCGCCGAGCGTGAATTTTTCCGCTCTGTGGTGCTGGGGCCGGATGCGCCCGGCTCGCAATTCGACTCGCAACTGGGCGAGACCGTGAACAACTACGGCATGCTCGGCGGCGACCGGCTGAGCATGGCGCAGGGCGCACTGGAACAAACCGGCAATCCGCTCGACCTGGCGATTGAAGGCCAGGGATTTTTTATGGTGCAAACGCCACAGGGCTTGCGCTACACGCGGGATGGAAGTTTCCATCGCGCGCAGAGCGGGCAACTGGTAACCGAAGCCGATGAGCCGGTGCTCACGGCGGCGGGGCAGAAGATTGCGATTCCTCCGGGAGAAGTCTCGGTGGGCGCTGACGGAACGGTGTCGGTGGCCGGCGGCACGGTTGCGACGGTCGGTGTGGTCACGTTTCCGACGGGAACCGAGCTTACGCCGGAGGGCGCGAACCGATACATAGCGCCCCAGGGGGTGACGCCGGTTGCGTCGAAGGATGCCACGGTGCATGAGGGCGCACTCGAGGCCGCGAATCAGGATGTCGTGCAGGGTTCGTTGAATCTGATCGTGATGCAGCGCCAGGCGGAGATGATGCAGAAGGCGCTGACCGTGTTTCATACCGAGTTCAATAAATTTGCGACGGAAGATCTCCCCAGAGTTTAGAGCGAAACGAGAAAAGACCGGGGCGATCTAGTCCAAAACGAGGGAGAAAATGATTCGAGCCTTGTATACCGCAGCCAGTGGCATGAGCGCGCAGCAGATGAATCTGGACACGATTGCCAACAACCTGGCCAACTCGTCGACCACCGGCTTCAGGCAGTTGCGCCTGCAGTTTCAGGACATGGTTTACCAGAATATGGTGACGCCGGGCGCGGCGCAGAGCCAGAATACCGTCTCCGCGGGACTGCAGATTGGCCTGGGAACAAAGTCGGCGGCGACCGAGGTGATCAATACGCAGGGCGAGATGAACCAGACCGACAACCCGCTGGATGTGGCGATCCAGGGATCGGGTTTTTTTCAGGTGCAGCGGCCGGACGGCACGATCGCGTACACGCGCGCCGGGCAGTTTCATTTAAACAATCAAGGCACGATTGTGACCACCGACGGCGACCCGTTGATTCCGACCATCACGATTCCTTCGAACGCGACTGCGGTGACGATCACCGAATACGGCGTGGTGAACGCGACCCTGGCCGGGCAGCAGAACCCTTCGCAACTGGGACAGATTCAGCTGGCCACGTTTCCCAACCCCGGGGGCCTGGAGAGCATGGGCAATAACCTGCTGACGGCAACGCTCAGCTCGGGCGATCCCGTGCTGGGCAACCCGGGCGGAACGGAAGGTATGGGTTCGCTGCAGCAGGGATATCTGGAGAACTCGAATGTGGATGTGGTAACGGAGTTCGTGCAGATGGTGCTGGCGCAGCGGGCGTATGAGTCGAATTCAAAGGTGATCAAGGCGGCGGACGACATGTATTCAGAAGTCAATAACATGACGCACTGATCTTCCGGCGTCGATTGAACAACCTCCGGCATGGGCGGATGAGCGTGGCATTGAATCAAGAGATGGGGCAGGGGTGAACAGGGTCGTTGCGAGCTCGATGATTTTGGCGGGAGTGGCGCTGATGGCCTTCTTGGCTCCAGCCTCTGGTCGCGGCCAGGATCGTGGCCCGATTCTGAGCCAGGTGATTCGCGAGATCGACGATGCCGCAACCGGCGACCGTTGGCTGCTGGTGCGCGACGCGAACGATGCGGGAGGGCCAGGGCGAATGGTGCGCATTGCGAACGCGGCCGCTGACTCGGCGACCGATCCCGTAATTCATGCGGGCGATACGCTGGTCGTCGAGGAGCACAGAGCGGTCGTAGACGCGCGGTTGGCGGCAACGGCGATGGGATCGGCGACGGTTGGCGCGGAGTTTGAGGCGCGACTGAAGATCGGCGGCAAGGTGGTTCGAGTGGTGGCGCTCGGGCCGGGAAGAGCGGAGCTCAAACCGGTGGCGAAGGCGCAGCGATGAAGAGGCGTTGGGCCATTTCTATTTTGGCGGGGGCGCTTTTGGCGGCGCCGGCGGGGATGTCGGCAAAGAAGCACGCGGCAGCACCGGCGGCGAAGGCGACTCCGCCGGAGGAAGCACTGCGCAACTATATACAGCGGGTGCGCGCGCAGCAGGCGGCCGAGGTGCATACAGCGGGTTCGCTGTGGAGCCCGGAGGGGCAGCTGGTGCGATTAGGCACTGATGTTAAAGCGTACAGAATTCACGATGTGGTGATGATTGTGGTGAGCGAGAGCTTGTCGGCGTCGACCGGTGGACAGGTAAAGAATTCGCGCGCGTCGAATGCCAACTCCAGCGTGACATCGCTGTTTGGCGCGCTGAAGGCTGCAAACGCGCTGCAGAATCTTGTGGGCGCAACGTCTTCGTCGGGGCTGACCGCGCAGGGACAGAGCACCACCGATTCGAGTTTGGCAACGACCTTCGGCGCCGAGGTGGTGGATGTGCTGCCCAACGGAATGCTGGTGGTGCAGGCCACACGGCAGATCACCTTTTCGCAGCAGACGCAACTGATCGTTCTGCGCGGCCTGGTGCGGCCCGAGGATGTGAGCAATCAGAACCAGGTGCTGTCGACCGCGATGACCGATCTGGAACTCGAAGTAACGGGCAAGGGTATTGTGAACGACTCCACATACAGGTCGAATCCTCTGGTGCGCTTGCTGGAGAAGCTGGTGATTTTCTGAAGGATTCAGAGGCCTTGCGATGACCATGCGCGTTGCGGTTGCGGGAAGGACGGGCAAGAACAAGTGGAGCCGGATGACTCCCTATCTTGAAAGCCCCGCGTTCTGGTGGTGGATGGCGCTGGCTGCATTTTGGCTTTTAGCAATTTCGGTCGCCCCCCCGGAGGAGCCGGGACAGAAGTCGCGAATCAAGGATGTGACGAGCATCGAAGGCATTCGCGATAACCAGCTCGTTGGCTACGGGTTAGTGGTGGGCCTGAAGGGCACGGGAGACAGCTCACAGACGGTGTTTCCGGCGCAGACGCTGGTTTCGGCGCTGGAGAAGATGGGCATCACAGTTCCGCAAACGGGATCGAATAGCGCCAGCAACATGCAGGTGAAGAACATGGCGGCGGTGTTCGTGGTGGCCACGCTGCCGCCGTTCAGTGGGCCGGGGTACAAGGTCGATATAACGGTTTCGTCTGCTGGCGATGCAAGGTCGATCGAAGGCGGAATTCTGCTGATGACGCCGCTCTACGGGCCGGATGGGCAGATTTACGCGCAGGCGCAGGGCGCGCTGGTGCTGGGCGGCTATACGGCTGCTTCTGGCGGAAGCGCCAAGCAGATGAATCATCCCACCACGGCGCGCATTCCGGGGGGCGCGATGGTGGAGCGTGCGGTGCCGTTTGACTTGAAGCAAATGCGTACGGTCAATGTGATCTTGAACGACGCCGATTTTCACACCGCGCAGCGAATGGCGGCGACGGTGAACGAGGCTCTGGGCGCGGCGCGGGCCAAGGCCATCGACAGCCGGCGGGTGGAGATTGCGGTCCAGCCCGACGAGGATGTGGCGTCCTTGCTCGACAAGGTGGAGGAGCTGGAGATCGATGTGTTTCCGCGGGCGCGCGTGGTGGTGAATGAGCGCACAGGAACGGTTGTGATCGGAGGCACGGTGCGGTTGCAGCCAGTGTCGATTCTGCATGGCGGGCTCAGCATCAACGTGATCACCAATGTAGAAGTCTCGCAGCCCAATGCGCTGTCCTCCGGGACCACGCAGGTGGTGGAGCAGACCACGGTGCAGGCTCAGGACAAGCCGGTGAACAGGATCGATCTGAAAGAAGGCGCGACGGTCGAGGATTTGGTCGAGGAATTGCAACGTACCGGGGCAGGAGCGCGCGACGTGATCTCGATCCTGCAGGCCATGAAGGCAGCCGGGGCATTGGATGCGGACCTGGAAGTTCTGTGAGGGCAGGGACTAGGGGGCCGAAGGAAACGGGGACCGAGGAATCGAGGGAGCAGGGGATCGAGGGAGCAGGGGACTGAGGGATAGAGGGAGCGGGGGATAGAGGGAGCAGGGGATCGAGGGAGCAGGAAACCAAGGAATCGAGGACACGGTGCAGCTTCATCCTGTAATTGGAAACTCGGCAGCAATTGCGACGCAAAGTGCGCCTTCGCCCAGGCTGGTAAAGGCGGCACACGAGTTTGAAGGGCAGATGATGAAGGAGCTGCTGGGGCCGATGACGAGCGGCGATGCGCTGACGGGCGCCGAGGATGGCGACACGGGTTTAGGGTCGGGCGCGAGCTCAGGTTCGGGTTCCAGTGGTGCGCTGGGCGAGTTTGCTTCCGAGGCGCTGGGAAAGGCGCTCAGCGAGCGCGGTGGGTTTGGGATCGCGGATCGGATCGTGAAGGAGCTTTCCCGGTCTGGTAGCCATAACAGTAACCAGCACGGAAATGGGAAGGTAACCGGAAATCTGCACGGCGATACCGTGATGAGAGCTCCTGAATGACTAGAGTGATTAGCAGAATGGCCGATAGACCGAGCAAGGAGCAAAGTGTATGGATATTCGCAGTAGCCTGGACGGATTGAGGTCATTGTTAGGGGTGAACCCGACGCCCGCGCAGGCGCCGCAGCCGAAGGGCAGCGCGGCCGCGACGGGAAGCGCGTTCGATACCGACAGGGCGACCCTGAGCAATGCGGCCAACGAAGTTTCGCAGGCCATGTCGGACGAAGGTGTGCGTCCAGAGAAGGTGGCGGAGATTCAGTCGGCGCTGGCGGCGGGAACGTACGACGTGCCGGCGTCGGCCGTGGCCTCAAAGATGGTTGACGCCATGCTAAGTGGCACCTAAGCACCTCCGGCATTGGCACCTCCGGCATTGGGACCTCGGGCAAGGGACCTCGGGCTTGGGCACCTCCGGCATGGGCACGAATGAAGGGGCGCGTAGGCAGTACCGGGCTTGGGCACCTCCGGCGGCGATGCCATGAGCGAAAGGCGCGTAGGCAAATCGCGCAGAACCGTGCCGGGGGCGTGAACAGGAGAGGAACGGAAAGATGCAGGGGCCTGAGGCGACGGCGGCAAATCCGGAGCTGAAAGAGCTTGTGGTGGAGGCATCGCGTGCGCTGGCGCTGCTCGATGCACCGCGGCTCGAGGAGCTGGCAGTTTCCTGCGAGGAGCTGAACCGGAATCTGGACTCGATGGGCGCGGAGGAAAAAAGGGAACTGGCGCGGCAAGCGCGGGAGGCGCAGGCGGACATGTCGGTACTCAAGCGAGTGCTGGAGGCAACGCGCGCCAATCGGAACGTGATGCGGCGGCTGCGCGAGATGCGCGAGCGGCGTCTCGAGTACAGCGAGCGGCTGATTCGCGGCAGCGCGAGTATTGCAACCAACGTTGCCGCGGATGTTGCGGGCGCCGTCGACGGGAAAGCAGTCGCGGAGGTTGATGCAGGAGCGGAGGGCGCTCATGGGGTCGATTAACGCCGCCTTAAGCGTGATAGCCGGGGCCTTGGATGCGGACCAGGAAGCTCTGAACGTGGTAGCGAACAATGTTGCCAACGCCAACACGCCTGGATACGCGGCGGAGAAACCCGACTGGCAGGAAAATGCGCCGATCAATGTTGGCGGGATTCTGGTTGGCGATGGAGTGACCGAGACGGGCGCGACTTCGCAGCGCGACAGGGTCCTGGAAGAGCGGCTTGACCAGCAGCAGCAGCTGGCATCGGCGTCGAGTACACGGCTGACGGCATTGAATAACATGCA
Source organism: uncultured Acidobacteriaceae bacterium (assembly GCA_963796785.1). Lineage (GTDB taxonomy): Bacteria > Acidobacteriota > Terriglobia > Terriglobales > Acidobacteriaceae > Telmatobacter. The sequence continues at coordinate 1,227,402 of CAWCMW010000002.1, forward strand.
AGCGTTGTTTACTCCGGACTCCGGCTCGGCGGGGTCGACCGCGGGAGATATTGGCAGCGACATCACGAGCTTCTTCGATTCCTTCTCGTCGCTCGAGAGCGATCCAACGGACAACGCGCTGCGCGAGCAGGTGCTGTCATCGGCGTCGACATTGGCCGGCGACATTTCGAGCTCCGCGAGCAGCCTGAACGGGCAGAGCGCGGCCATCGATCAGGAAGCGTCGGGTGTGGTGAGCCAGGTAAATTCGCTGACCAGCGCTCTTGCGCAACTGAACCTGGAGATCGAATCCATTTCTCCGAACTCGGATGCTGGAACGCTCGAGGACCAGCGGCAGCAGGACCTGAGCCAGCTTTCGCAGCTTATCGGGATCAACCAGGTGACCACGGAGAACAATGGCCTGTCGGTGACGACAACGTCTGGGCAGCTGCTGGTTTCGGAGGGTCAGAGCATGCAACTGACGACCGGAACCGTGAACGGGGTGACCGACTTTTTCCTGGGTGGAACGGACATCACTGCGCAGTTAGCCTCGGGCGGCGGGCAAGTGGGAGGGTATCTGACGGCGCGCGATGTGGACATTCCCGGCGCGCTCAATTCGCTCGATCAACTGGCCTACAATGTTTCGACTTCAGTGAACGCTGCCAACAATGCGGGTACGGATCTGAATGGCACAACGGGTACGGTCGCGAATCCGCTTTACATCTTCAAGGAGCCGGCGCAGGCAGCGGGAAGCGCGGGGGCGATGAGCGTGATCATGACCGATCCCAGCCAGGTTGCTGCGGCGGGATTGGGAAACGGGACCGGAGACAATTCGAACGCCGTGACGATGGCGAAACTTGCCGGCGGGCTGATTGTGAATGGGCAGACGCCGATTAACTACTATTCGAATTTTGTTTCCACGCTGGGTTCTACGGTTTCAGAGGTGCAAACGGAGAATACGGCGCAGAATGCGTCGGTGACACAGTTGCAGACACAGAACAACGCGTTGTCGAGCGTGAACCTGAACGACGAGGCGGCGGCATTATCGACGCTCGAGAACAGCTACCAGGCTGCGGCGCAGATGTTCACTATTCTGAATCAGGTAATGACCTCCGCGCTGAACCTGGGCGAGCAGACGGCAGTGGCGTAGGAACAGGTAACAAGGGACCGAGGGACCAAGAGACCCAGCAGAAAGTGAAAAAGTGAATCAGTGAACGAGTGAAGTTGTGAGCTGCTGGAGGCGATCCAATGCTCGGAGAAGAAGATGCGGGTTGATCCGACGTACATTACGAATCTGGTGGGATCGCTGGATCAGACACAATCCAGCGAGCAGCAGTTGAGCGCGGAACTGTCGAGCGGGGTGAGCATCACATCGCTCGGCCAGAATCCAGTAGGCGCGGGGGAAAATGTGCTGCTGCTTAGCCAGATTCAGCAGGACGATTCGTTTACCCAGAGCTCGAACCTGGTTACGGGGCAGTTGCAGGTGGCGGATTCGGCGCTGGGCAGCGTGGTTTCCGAGTTGACGCAGGCTATATCGCTGGCCACGAGCGCCAACAACGGGACGATGAACGCGAGCGACGTAAAATCGATCGCCAATCAGATCTCGGGAGTTCTGAACGAAGTGCAGTCGCTGGCGAACACAAGTTATCAGGGCCAGTACATCTTTGCCGGAGGAAAGACGAGCGCGGCGCCGTTTTCGACTTCGACGGCAACATCGCCGGGCGTGACCAGCTACGGCGGCGACGAGAACGTGAACTATCTCGAGCTGCCGAATGGGCAGAAGATCCAGTTGAATGTGCCCGGCGACCAGATTTTTATGGGCGCTGGAACGAGCAGCGTTTTCGGCGCGCTCAATGCGCTGGTGGCCGATTACTCCAGCGGCACTGTGAATATTCAGCAAGCGGCGAGCGACACGACAGCGCTCAGCACGGCATTAAATTTTGTTTCGCAACAGCGCGTGACAGTCGACAATTCGATCACGCAGATCAGCGCCGCGTCGGGGGCGGTGACCAACGAGAAAACGCAGCTCACTTCTGCGCAGACCGACCTGATGCAAGCTGACATTCCCACCATTTCAACGCAGCTTTCGCAGGCGGAGACGCAGCAGACTGCCCTGGAAGACGTGATTGCAGAGCTGGATTCGACGTCGAACAGTCTTTTCAGCAAACTGCGGGGATAATTCGACGGCCGAAGATGGCTTCGCAGACGGCGCGGGCCGGCTCGCCTTCTCTATACTGGGGCAGAGGTTTCTTCTTGTTTGCTGCGCTGCGTTTTTTGTGGAATGCGACGCGGGGCCACAGGCTGGCTCCGTGGCGAAGCGAATTCTTGCGCTGGCGCGTGGAGACTTACTCAGGGATGAAGGCCGAAACGCTGACGGCGGGGGCGGTGCTTGGCTTCATGTGGGCCGAGCGCTGGGAGCTGTTGCGTTTTCTGGCGTGGACGGGACAACTGGAGCGCGAAGCGAGAAGAGCAGGGACCAAGTGACCGAGGGAACGAGGGACCAAGGCAGGGATTAGCGAATCGCCGGTCAGGAGCAGGAACGCAGGTGTGTGCGCGAAGGGCTGACGCCATGCAATAAATTTGGCAGATCCCCAGGGTTACTTTTGATATTTCCAGTTCCGCTGTTTCCCTTCAGAGATCCAGGTGATGGCGGTGGCGATGCGCTGCTCGCGTGTCTCGGCGCGCTTGGCATCGACGATCCACTCGATGTATTCGCGGCGGCAACTGGGGCTTAAGGCGGCAAAGGCGGCGGCGGCCTTCTTGTTTTTGCCGAGAGCCTGATTAAAATCCGGCGGAGTTTTGAGGGCGGGCTTGGCCGGCTTGACGACGCGCGGGCGGGCGGCGATGGGGCTTTTCTCTTTTCCACTTTCGATGAGGGCCGCAGCTTGAGCGACCCAGCCGATGAGCTTTTTTTCAGGCGGGAGCGACGCGACGCTGGTGATGCGGCCGAGCGAGCCCATGGCCCCGTCGCGCACGACACCGGCTTTGCGCAGGATCGCGCCGATTTCGAGCCCCCAGAAACCGAAGCTGCAATGCTCCTTGAATGCCGATATGTTGCAGAGGATGACGCCGCGGTACTCGAAGAAAGGGCGGCTCCACTTCATGGTTTCCTCGACCTCCGGGCAGCCGGCATGAATGATCTTGCGCAGATGAATGAGGATGGGTTGCGCGAATGGGCGCGCTTTTTGGATGTAGGCGTCGATTTTGGGATTGTTGTGTCGTACGGGCATACTTGCCTCCGAGACGGCAGAATATCAGGGGACAAAGAAGCTGGGAACAGCAAATTGACAGTAGAGCGCAGACTCATAAATCGCGCGATTTCTGCGGCTGGGCGCCGGATTCTTTATGCTGAAGTCTAAGAGCGCATGAGGATCCCATTTTTCTCCGTTTCAATGTCTTGTGTTTGCGGCCATGGCGACCGGCTTCTTGGCGCAGGCGCAGCAGCCACCGCCGCCCCAGTTGCCCCCTATTGAGCCGCCGAAGCCGATGCCCGCCGCCCCTGGCGCAACGCCGAGCTTGCGCGTAACCACGACTGAGGTGCTGGTGCCGACGCTGGTGGAGGAAAAGGGCGGCGGCATTCTTTACGGGCTGAAGCCGAGCGATTTTATTTTGGAAGACAACGGCGTTCCGCAAAAGATAAAAGTGCAGCCGGAGATGGACACGGCGCCGGTGGCGCTGGTGGTTGCAGTGGAGCAGGGCGGATCGAGCGTGCTGGAGTTTGGCAAGCTGGCACGGCTAGGCCCGCTGCTCGATGTATTCCTCTTTGATCCGCGAAGCCAGGTTGCGCTGGTGGGATTTGACTCCCAGCCACATTTGATCGCTGACTTTACACATTCAGGCGACGAGGTGAACAAGGAACTGACCGAGCTCAGGCCTGGCAATGGTGGAGCGGCGATTCTGGACACCGTGAATTACGCGGTGACACTGCTCGAGTCGCAGCCGAAGGAGTACCGGCGCGTGCTGCTCCTGATCAGCGAAGAGCGTGACCACGGCAGCAAACACACTAAGCCAGTGCAGTTGATCAGGAAGATTGGCGAGTCGGATGTGCTGGTGCTGAGCGTGAGTTTTTCGCCGGGGCTGGCGGAACTTGGGGCCGGAATGAAAGGGCCTTACTACGGACAGACGACGGCAGCCCATACGCCGACGCCGGGATTGCCGGAACAAACCGCCGGAGGCAATCTGCTTGCGCCGCTGGCGATGTTGATCAATGCGGCGAAGAAGAATGTGACCAAGGAGGTGGCCGAGATGAGCGGCGGCGAGTACACGACGTTTGTCGGCAACAAGGCGTTCCAGTCGGAGATCATGCGCGCGGCGCGGGATGCGCGGAACCGCTACCTGATCAGCTTCAGCCCGTCGGATCCGACGCCGGGACTGCACACGATTCGCGTTCGGACGGTCGAAGATTATGGAGCGAGGATTGTCGCGCGGGCCAATTACTGGCGGGATGCGGGAAACAGGGAATAGGGAATAGAAAACAGGGACCGAGGGAACAAGGGAATAAGGAAACGAGGGGGCGGCGGGAAGGCCGGAACTAAGCCGCCCAGCGGCAAAACCGCTGGGCGGCTCCGATTCAGGAAGATGCTGCGCGGCTTCTGTTTTTACCGCCTCTGGTAATTCTGGAATCGCTCGAGCTTAAACTGCGGCGAGGCAGGCTATGCGGGTTTTGCAAGGAGCCGTCGTGCTGCCATCGCCATGGGAAGACGAGTGAACCCTGCAAAGAGCATGCTGATTCCGATCAGGGTTCCGATGGCCCATTCGCTGCTCCATGGCCAGCTCAGTCCGATCATCGCACCCAGAATCAGGGCGACGACGCCGTCGAAGAAAAGCCATCCGGAGCCCGAGTGGTGTCGGATGCGGTAGGCCAGAATCAACACCAGAACGCCCTTGGCGAAGAGGTAGCCCGCGAGAAGCAGAGTGAGCGAGGCAAGGCCGGCGACCGGCCAAACCAGCATGTAAATCGCGATGGCCAGGTAAAGCAGACCGACAAGAAGCTCCCAGTACATGCCTCCGGTTGGACGAATATGCCAGGCGATGGCCAGGTGCGCGATGCCGCCGAGCAGGACCAGCCACGCGACAAGGATCGCGACTCCGATTCCTGCGACGGGCGGAACGACAATCGCCAGAATCCCCGCCAGGATCAATAGAACACTGAGCGCGATGGCCCAGCCAGCCGATTGTCTTGCGATTCCGATGGGAGATGAGTCGACCATATTCTTCTCCTTTCAGGTGTTGTACAGCCGGTGAGAATGACCGGAGATCTTGCGAAACATTCTCCGGCGGAGTTGGGAAAATCGGTCCCCCGAGGAGAAAAACACTATACAGGATCGAGGTGGGCTCGTGCCCTTCAGGCTGGGCTACAGCACAGAAACAGCGCGGGTTTTGTCAGAGGGCGGGTTCATGTTAATCTTTCAGTAGACACTGAAGAGTGGACACGAGAAGAATGAGGAGTAACTGACGCCGTGCTGGCGATTGAAAAAAAGACCGACCTGATCAAACGCTTCCGAACCCACGAAACGGACACCGGATCGCCGGAAGTCCAGATCGCGATTCTGAGCGAGCGGATCAACGAGCTGACCGAGCATTTCAAGGCCCACAAAAAGGATCACGCATCCCGCCGTGGATTGTTGATGCTGGTAAGCAAGCGACGCCGCCTGCTGGACTACCTGAAGGTGCACGATACGGACCGCTACCGCGACGTCATCGGCAAACTCGGGATCCGGAAGTAACAAGAAGAAAGCCGACATTGAACCGGAAGTATTCAGACCGGACACTGGTCACGGTCCCCATACAACATGGAACACCGGACCAAGGCGCGCCGGGCGACCTCAAAAGGGACGCCTGCGCATCGGTGTTTCTTGCGCGCGAAACAAGTGCGGGCGAGGACGCCCGCACGACAGCGCGGCGAGGACGCCGGCGCTACACCTATTGGTGCAGCGGCACAGTCGCGCAGTTCCCACACAAGTTTCCCAAGCGAAAAAATGAAACGAGGACACTATGTCTACGAAACATGAAGTAGCCGTCGAGCTAGCGGGCGGCAAGCGATTGGTCTTTGAGACCGGCCGCATGGCCAAACAGGCCTCCGGCGCCGCGCTGGTAACGACCGGCGAAAGCGTAGTCCTGGCCACTGCTGTGGCTTCCCAAACCCCAAGGGAAGGGATTGATTTCTTTCCGCTCACGGTGGATTACCGCGAGTACACGTATGCCGGTGGAAGGATTCCCGGCGGGTTTATCAAGCGCGAAGGCCGCCCCAGCGAAAAAGAGATTCTGACCTGCCGTCAGATCGACCGGCCCCTGCGCCCGCTATTCCCCGATGGATTTCGCAATGAGACGCAGCTGATCGCGCTGGTGCTCTCCGCGGATAAGGAGAACGACCCCGACGTGGTCGCTATCAACGGAGCGGCTGCGGCAGTTGCGCTGTCCGATATTCCCTTCGGCGCGACGGTTGGCGCGGTGCGCGTAGGACGCGTGAACGGCGAGTTCGTGGTGAATCCCACGTACTCGGAGCGCGCGGCAACGACGGTGAACATCATGGTTGTCGGCCACAAGGACGGCATCGTGATGATCGAGTCGGGCGCGAAGGAAGAGACCGAAGAGGTGATTCTCGCGGCCATCGAGTTTGCGCATGGAGAGATCAAGAAGATTGTCGCCGCCATTGACGAGTTGGTGTCGAAAGCCGGCAAGAAGAAGCGGGCATTTACCGCGCCGGAGTTCGACGAAGCGTATTACGGCGAGCTGAAGGCGAAGGTCGGCGATCGGCTCAAGGATGCGCTGGACACCAAAACGCATGGCAAGATCGAGAGCTATGCGCTGGTTGACGAAATCAAGAAGGAGTTGGCCGCCGGATTGGCTGCCGACGACGCGGACGGGAAAAAGAAGCTGGCGCACTATTACGAGCATTTGCGCGAGCGGATCTTCCGCGAGCAGGTGACGAAGGAGCGCATCCGGCCCGACCGGCGCGCATTTGACGAGATCCGGCCGATCACGATCGAGACCGGCGTGCTGCCACGGACGCACGGTTCGGCGCTGTTTACGCGCGGCGAGACGCAGGCGCTGGTGACAGCGACACTGGGCACGGCGGACGACGGGCAGCGGCTGGAGAGCTACGAAGGCGAGCAGCGCAAGAATTTCATGCTGCACTACAACTTTCCGCCGTTCAGCGTTGGTGAAACAGGACGTATGACCGGTGTTGGCCGGCGCGAAGTGGGCCACGGAGCCCTGGCGGAGCGCGCCATCAGCGCGGTTTTGCCGAGCGCCGATGAGTCTCCGTATTCGATGCGCATCGTGAGCGACATTCTGGAGTCGAATGGATCGTCTTCGATGGCTTCAGTATGCGGAGCCAGCTTGGCGCTGTTTGATTCGGGCATTGCGCTGAAGGGCGCGGTTGCCGGAGTGGCCATGGGCCTGGTGAAGGAAGGCGACGACTATGCCATCCTGACCGATATTGCCGGCGCAGAAGATCACTACGGCGATATGGACTTCAAGGTAGCGGGAACCCGGAAGGGAATTACCGCGCTGCAGATGGACATCAAGATCGGCGGCCTGACGCGCGAGATCCTTCAACAGGCGATGGAGCAGGCGCGCCGCGGACGGCTGTTCCTGCTGGACAAGATGGACGCGGTGCTGGATGGGCCGCGTGTGGAGCGTTCGAAGTATGCGCCGCGCATCGAGACCGTGATGATTCCAACGGACAAGATTCGCGACCTGATCGGCAAGGGTGGCGCGACGATTCGCGGCATCGTTGAACAGACGGGCGCGAAGATCGACGTCGACGACACGGGCAAGGTGAGCGTGGCTTCAAGCGATGCCGAAGGACTGGCCAAGGCGCTGGCGATCATCGGCAACCTGACCGCGGTTCCCGAGATCGGCAAGACGTACCTTGGGAAAGTGGTGCGGCTGGCCGAGTTCGGCGCGTTCGTCGAGTTGTTCCCGGGCACGGACGGACTGCTTCACATCTCCGAGATCGCGGAGCATCGCGTGAAGGAAGTGAAGGATGAGCTGCGCGAGGGCGACCAGGTGATGGTGAAGGTGCTGGCCATCGAAGGCAATCGCATCAAGCTGAGCCGCAAGGCGCTCATCAAGGAGCAGAAGGCGAAGCTGGGGCAATCCGCTCCGGCGCCGTCTGAGGAGACGGAGTATTCGCAGCCTGCCGTACAAGAGGCGCCGGTCCGGACTCCCAGAATCTCCGCGCCGCGCAACGAGTTTGACGAACGCCAACCGAGCTCAAACCAGAGCACGATCCTGATCGAGGGCGGAGACGACTTCGATGAGGATGGCGGTGGCGTTGAGATCGACGAGGCGAACGAGCCCAACTTCAACCGCGTGGATGGAGCTCCGGTGGTACATGCCGGCGGCCCGCCGTTCAGCGGGGGAGCGAGGCCAGGTGGAAGCGCCGGTGCAGGCGCCAACAACCGGCGCCGGCGTCGCCGCGGCGGACGGAGACCGGGCGGCGGCCAGGGATAAGTAACGCTCCGCTTCATTGAGCAAGAGAAGACCCGGACTTTATGTCCGGGTCTTCGTGTCTGCGGGTGATTTGCCGGTAGATTCCCGGGAAGCTTGTTTTCGGTGGCGGATTATTCCGCTGCGGTTTGAAGGCCCGGTTCGGGCTTGATGCTGCGAGGTGATTTCCGCTTCTGCGGTTGGATTGACGCTTGCGCACCGTTCCCTTTGGCTGCAGTCTTGCCCGCGTACATGCGAAGGTCGGCTGCGATGCGCAGGGCTTCAGAATCCGCGGCGTCGTCAGGAAAGACAGCGATGCCGACGCTGGCGCCGACACGCAATTCCTTGCCACCGAAGGTTACCGGCTCGTCAAGAAGCTTGGCCAGGGTCTTGCCCACTCGGCCGGCATCGGCGCGGGTCATGGGCTCCTCGAGGATGACGGAGAACTCATCGCCGCCGGTGCGGGCGACAGTATCGGAGCGGCGAACCCGTCCGGTGAAGAGAGTGCCGACGTGCTTGAGGAGCTCGTCGCCGGCATGATGGCCCGCGGTGTCGTTCACCAGTTTGAAGTTGTCGAGGTCGATGAGAAGCAAAGCGACATGCGAGCCTGTGCGGCGAGCGCGTTCAATGGCGCTATCGAGACGATCCTGAAAGAGGCGACGATTGGGCAGGCCGGTTAGCTCGTCGTGCAGAGCAAGGTATTTGTTGTGCTCGAGCTGATCCTCCAGCAGAAGCATGATCATGCCAACAGCCACAACGTATTTGGGCAGGTTCCACACTTCGTTTTCGAGATGAAGATTGGGAAAGAAGTACATCATGGAGGGTCCGGCAACGAAAACGCCGGCCCAGGCAAAAAAGCCCGCGATGGTGATGAAGGCTCCCGCAGTTGCGCGCCTGTAGGTGTACCAGAAATGGATGGCGCAACCGAGGTAGACGACGAAGAGCACGGACTCGAAAGCAAGTGTTGGGCCTATGTCAGCGCGATTCTGAACGGCCAACAGAAAAATGGAAAGGAACACATTGAGGACGACGACGGCCCAGCGCAGCGGATGACGGAACTGGCGGAATGCGAGGACCAGAATGGTTAGCGGCAAAACGCCGATGAGCATTGCCACGGGCGTCAATGCCCAGGATGCAATGGGGTCGATGACGAGGAGGCCGAAATAGAGTGTGTAGACCGTCAGCAGAACGGCGAGCATCCAGCGGCTGGAACGCTGCTCGCTGCGATGCGGCACAGCCGCCCACATAAACAGAACTCCGGCACAAGCAAGGGCGGCCAGGCCAATAAACGACGCCAGATCGGCCCAGTGTCCGGGGGCGCTGAGAAACATGAAGGCGGCAAAATGAACGGCGATGAGAAACCAGCCGGTGAGCCAGATGGCGGAAACTGTGGCTCTCACGTGTCGTGCGACCGAAGCAAAAGCCAAGGTGAGGAGCGCGACGGCTCCTAAATCGGGAAGTTTGCTCCAATCAACCAAGGCACTCCGTTCATGCGCGTGCTTTGCGCCGCGCTTCGTTTAATGTCTATTGATGACAGAATCGGCGATTTCTAAAGAAAGAGCGATAGCGCTTTTGTAGGACTCTTCAGGCAGCAGTATACACTTTGGTAACCTTACCATCCAATCTAGAACAAATTCAATAAGTTAATTCTCGGTAAAAGCAGGGAAAAATGGCCCCAAACGAGGTGCAGATTTGACCTGGACGGTCGGGCCGAGCCAGAGGATTCCCTCAGATTTTTCTCGGTTCAGCGGATCGGAATTCCATCTTTGCGCGTAAAAGCGCCTTTGGAGGGGGCAGTTTCAACGAACGGGACGCTCGCCAGCTAAACAAAACCGAAATGGCTGCCGATAAAGTTCGATGCGGGGTGTACGCGCAAAGATGGCGCGACCCGGTCCGCACAAGAGGCGGCAATGATCTCGCTGAAAAAATATCTCGAATCGCAACCAAACGATTCTGACGGGACGTTGGATCGTCCTGATGGCAATCTGCTTTCCGCGGTTGTCGACGCCTATGGCTCCGCGTTGATCGAAATGGGCAACTCGAGTTTAGAAGCCTGCCCGGGAATGGGCGATGAGCTGAAGCGGAATCTGAGCGAGCTTAAGGCGGGACTTTCGCCAGCGATGAGCCCGGCGGCGCTGGCAACGACTGACTCCGGCGTTCGCGAGCAGATTCGTGGCTGGGGACGGGGAACGGCGAAGCACTTCCAGCAAAAAGCCTGCGAAGTAAAGGAAATGCTGCTGATGATGGCGCGGACCGCTGAGTCAGTGGGGGCGCGCGACCAGCGATGCGCAGGCCAGATGAGTGAGGTGACGGAACGGCTGAAAGCCATCGCCAGCCTGGATGACCTGACCCAGATTCGCACCTCGATTGAGAAGAGCGCGAGCGATCTGAAATCGTCGATCGATCGTATGACGGCTGAAGGCAAGGCAGTACTGGATCACTTGAAGGAGCAGGTGACCACTTACCAAGCCAAGCTGGAGGAGGCGGAAGAGATTGCTTCGCGCGACGCGCTCACGGGGCTAAGCAGCCGGCTCTATTTCGAAGCCCAGTTGGAAAAGCGCCTGGCAGCCGAGGCGCCGTTCTGCGTTGCGATCGTCGACATCGACCGCTTCAAGAAGGTGAACGATGATCACGGGCACGTGACCGGGGACGATTTGCTGAAGCAGTTCAGCACGGAGCTGCGTTCGGCTTGCCGCTCGACGGACGTGATCGGACGCTGGGGCGGAGACGAGTTCATCCTGCTGTTCGATTGCGGGCTTGCGGAAGCGGAAGCGCAGGTTGTGCGACTACGTAAATGGATATGCGGCAGCTACACGGTGCGCGGCAAGGCGGGCGAGGTGAAGCTGCGGGTGGATGCCTCGATCGGGCTGGCGGAGCGCGCGGCCAACGAGGAGATGAAGGAACTTGCTGGCTCGGGCCGATGCCGCGATGTACGAGGAGAAGGGGGCGGGGCGGACGAAAGCAGCGTGACTGCAGTAACCGAAGGCGCGGCGGCCGGGGCCTAACGCGTGGTGTGAATCGACCTTGCCGCCGGTCCCCGCGCATTGCTGTATCTGCCGTCACATGCCAATGCTTCTTTGCCCATAAGCGGACGCTCGCTTCCCGCACACCTAATTCTGGTTTTGCCTTTCTCAATTTCCCCGATTCTTTCTTGAGTTCCGTTCTCCCACGCGGGAAGGTGGAGGTGTAGCCCTGCCGGCCCGGAGTTTTCTTGGAAGAGACCCAGAAAGCGCAGCCGGAAAAATGCAGCGAGTGCAGGGCGTGGAGTGATGGAAAGGATCTCATGAGATTACTCATTGCCGAAGACGACAAGGCGCTGGGGCTGTTCCTGAGCCGTGGTCTGGAGGCTGACGGGCATCGCGTGCACCTGGCCTACGACGGCGGCGCGGCGGTAGAGGCATTTCGGCAGGAGTTGCCCGATCTGACCATTCTCGACCTGAACATGCCGGTGAAGGATGGCGAGCAGGTGCTTGATGAAGTGCGGTTGCTGGATGCCGATCTGCCGGTGCTGGTTTTGACTGCGCGGCAGGAAGTGGACACGCGGGTTCGCTGCCTGGACCACGGCGCCGACGACCTGATGACCAAGCCGTTCAGCCTGCATGAGCTGCGTGCCCGCTGCAGGGCGCTGCTGCGCCGAAAACGGGAGACGCGGCTCGAACTGCGCGCGGGCGATCTGGAGCTGGACCGGCTGGAGCACACGGCACGGCGAGGCGGACGCCCGATTGTTCTGACCAACAAAGAGTTCGCATTGCTGGAGCATCTGATGCTCAATCGCGGCCAGTGCGTGACGCGCGTGGAACTACTCGACTCGGTGTGGAACCTGGAACCGGCGCAGACCACAAACATTGTGGACGTGTACGTGAACTATCTGAGACGGAAGCTCGAAGATCCGCCGCCGGGCAAATTGATCCGGACAGTGCGTGGGCATGGATACATGGTCCCGCCGGAGGCGCAGCTGGCGATGCCCGCTTCTGCTGCCGAACCGAATGTGGCTGCGGCTCTCGCGCCATTGGCCGAGGTTTCCGCGGCTCCTCCAGGGGCCTTGGCGTAGGAGCGCTGCTTGGGCTTCTTACTTGCCGGGCTGCTCATTTGTTGCCGGCATTCAGATTGATAGATCGATTTCAACGGCTAAAAGGAGCTTCTTCATGCAGAGTTTTCCGGTCCCTGTACTTCCCGCGCATCCACGCACCCGCACCCGCATCGCGCTGGTTGCGAGCGCGGACCGCAGCTTTCGCCAGCGGCTCACACAGGTACTGACCGGGTTGCGCTGGGAAGTTCGCGAGGCCGAAGGCGGAGCCGAAGCGTGGGCGGAAGCAGAATCGATGCATCCCGAGGCGCTGATCGTCGACTCGTGGTTGCCGGATCTGGATTTGAACGAGTTCCTGAGCGACTTCAGGGGAGGATTTCCGGGAGTCGACGTAGTGACGACTGGAGCATCGAGTTCCAAAGAAAGTCCGCGCGGGCCCTACCGGCAGGAATTGCTCTATGCGTTGCGCAGCAGCCAGGAAAATGACGGCGCGGCGTGGAACGCGGCTCCCTCGATGGAAGGGGCGCGGAGCGTGGTGGAAATGCCGAAGGTTGAACTGCCAAGACCGGCGCGATCGACAGGACCGAGCGCCACAGATCCTGGAGCGACGCCACGCCCGATGTTGCCCGGCGCCATGAGTTCGCCTGCCGTTCTGCCGAAAACGGTTCCCATTCGGCAGGAGCGACCCGCTGCCTTAGCCCTGACGGGCTCCGCCGAGCGCCTGCCCGAGTTGATCGGCAATGCGCCGTGCATGATCGAGATCAGCCGGCGTGTCCGGCTCGTTGCGCCGCGGCTGACGCCGGTGCTGATTGAGGGGCCCACGGGCTCGGGCAAGGAGCTGGTGGCCGAGGCGCTGCATCGGCTGTCTTCGCGCAGCCGCAAGCCGCTTGTGGCCATCAACTGCGCGGCGATTCCCGAATCGCTGCTGGAGGCTGAGCTCTTCGGGCATACGCGGGGGGCTTTTACCGGCGCGGTGCAGGGCCGCACGGGACGCATCGAGGCCGCGGATGGAGGCACGCTGTTTCTGGACGAGATTGGTGAGATGCCGCTGGGGTTGCAATCCAAGCTGCTGCGCTTTGTGGAGTGCGGCGAACTGCAGCGGGTGGGGGACAACGAAACGGTTCGCGTGGATGTGCGCATCATCGCCGCTACACACCGGCCGCTGGCATCGCAGGCGCAGTCGGGCGGATTCCGTTCCGATCTTTATTACCGGCTGGCGGTTTTTCTGATCCGCACGCCGGCGCTCTGTGAGCATGCGCAGGATCTGCCGCAGTTGGTCGAGCACTTTATGGAGAGATTGGGCCGCGACACGCCGCGGAAACGCGTGGACGAGGGGGCGGAGGCGAAACTGGCGGCGCATGACTGGCCGGGGAATGTGCGCGAGCTGGAACATGTTTTGGAGCGCGGCGTGATTCTTGCCGGCGACAACCCAGTGCTGACCACGCGCGAGATCGACTTCGGCCTATCGGTGAACTGAACTCCGGCCGAGGGGTGGCGATGCGCATGGAGGATTCGGATCTTTAACGCAGGTCCTTAATGGAACACGGCAACGCAAGAAGGGGGTTCGGACGGGCATGGAAATCGAGACACAATTAAGCGGCCAGATCGCGCGTTACCTCGATCTGTCCGCCGCCCAGGCCAAGTTGACCGCGGCCAACATGGCCAACGTGGACACGCCCGGCTACCGCACCGTGGGCATGGATTTTGAAGTTGAGATGCGCGAAGCCATGAACGATGTGAAAAGTGGACACGCGCCGCGCAAGGTGCGCGTGACCGATGTAGATGGGCTGATTGCGCGGCCCGACGGGAACAACGTCTCGATCGACCGAGAAAGTTTGCAGCTGGCCGAGGCGCAATTGAAGTTCAGAACCGGCGTGGCGCTGCTGCGCCAGGAGTATCAGCGCGCGATGGACGCCATCCACGCAGACAAGTCGTGATGAATGGCTGTGAATCGTGATTCGTGAAGCGTGAACACGAGACTCGAACCACGATTCGCGAACCGCGGAGCATGTGGAGCGAGGGAGGCGTAACCATGAACCTGTTCGGAATGATGGAAACTTCAGGCTCGGCGATGGAGGCCGAGCGCATGCGCGCCGAAGTGGTGGCGGCCAACATGGCCAACGCGGAGACGACGCGCACCGCTCAGGGAGGGCCCTATCGCCGGCAGGAAGTGGTTTTTGCCGCTAATGGAGGCGACGCGGGTTTTCTCAATTCGATGAATGATTCCATGACAGAATCCATGAACACAACGGCCGCGCCTGGTGGTGCGGGAAGCGCGACGGCAAGCTTGATCTGCGCGGGAACAACAGCGCCGGAATTGCCCCCGTTGCTTCCGCTGCCGGGGGCGTCCAATCCGGCGCCGGGCGTGCATATCTCCCAGGTGGTCGAGGATTCATCGCCGCCGCTCAAGCGCTACGATCCGGGCCATCCCGACGCCGGGCCGGACGGCTACGTCGCGTACCCCGACATTAATCCACTTACAGAAATGGTGGACCTGATGGGGGCAACTCGTGCATATGGTCTCAATGGCTCGGCCGTTCAAGCCGAGAAGGGAATGATCACGTCGGCACTGGAGATTGCAAAGAGCTAGGCGGCAACGGGAGATTGCAAAGAGCCAGGCGGCAACGGGAGATTGCATAGAGCCAGGCGGCAACGGAGATTGGTTGCCGGGAATGGAATGGAGGCCAAGAAAAATGCCGGTCGCAATAAATTCTATCGGCGCGATTGCGAGCGCCGCGACAAGCGCAGCATCAAGCGCGGTAACGAGAAGCGCCAGCGGAGCGGGATCAGCTTCCGCGGCGCCGTTCGCCGACCTGATCACCGATGCCGTGGGCGATGTGGGCCGGCTGGAAGATCAGGCCAATGCGGCGGTGAGCGGCCTGATGGCCGGCACCGGCGTGGATGTGCATCAGGCGATGATCGCGACGCAAAAAGCAGACATGGCGTTTGAACTGGCGCTGGCCGTGCGCAATAAGGCGGTGCAGGCCTACCAGAGCGTGATGGGAATGCAGTTCTGAAAGCAGCTTCCGGCTTCCAGCCTCTATGGAGCTAGAGGCTGGAAGCTGGCAGCTAGAGGCTAAAGCGGGACCGATCAACCATGGCCACGGGAACACAGTTGGAAAAAACTCCGCCGGCAGTGCCGGGAAGGGTGCAGGCAGGCGGCAAATTGTCGGGGTTTCTCGGGCTGGTTCAGGTGCGCTGGGCACAGATGGCCGCGGCGCAGCGCGGGTGGGTGGTGGTAAGCGCGCTGATGCTGATGGCGCTGATCGGCGGACTGACCTGGTACGCCATGAGCCCGGACTGGCGCACGCTCTACATGAATCTCGATCCCGACGACGCGCGCCAGATCGGCCAGACTCTGGCTCAGGCACAAATTCCATTTGAGCCCTCGCCGGACGGCGCGGGCATTCTGGTTCCCGCCGCGCAACTGGACAAGGCGCGCCTGGCGACGGCGGCCAAGGGCGGCGTGAAGAGCGGACGGCTGGGCTTTGAGATCTTCGACAAGCCGAACTGGGTGGGATCGGAGTTCGACGAGCAGGTGAACTATCAGCGCGCGCTCGAAGGCGAGCTCGAGCATACGGTGGGCACGCTCAGCGACGTTGAGTCGGCGCGCGTGCATCTGGTGCTGCCGCACGATTCGCTTTTTCAGGGCGAAGAGCGGCCGGCCAAGGCGTCGGTAGTGCTGAAGCTGCGGCGCAGCACGCTGGCCGACGGCGAACCGGAGGCGATTCGCAATCTTGTTGCCTCGGCCGTCGACGGGCTGACTCCGGATCATGTGGTGCTGGTGGATGCGTCGGGCAATTTGCCGCTGGGCCCGAAGACTCCGGAGGCGATGCAATTGAGTGCCGAGCAGGCGCTGGAGGACAAGCTGATCTCGACGCTTGAGCCGGTGACCGGAGCAGGGAACGTGCGAGCTTCGGTGACGCTGGATTACGACGAGACGGCCACCGACGAAACCGCGGAGGTCTACGATCCTGATAAGACGGCGACTCTGGCCATGCAGCGCACCGACCAGACGACGGGAGCGCAGCCGGTGGCCGCCGGCGTTCCGGGCACGGCATCGAACGCGCCCAACACGTCCGCCACAGGCGGACTGCCCGTCTACCCGCGCGAGACTGCGCCGCCGCAAACCGCGAAGAGCGAGTCAAGCACCTACGGCGTTTCAAAGACGGTGAAGCACACAGTCGAAAACCCTGGGCGTGTGCGCCGGCTGACCGCCGCGATCGTGGTGAATGACCGGCTGGTCACGCCGGCATCGAAAAACCATGCGGCCGTGTGGCAACCGCGGTCAGCCGACGAGCTGCGCAACCTGACTGCTTTGGCGCAGGCCGCGGTGGGCTTTGATACCACGCGCGGCGACGTGGTGACCGTGCAGGACCTGACCTTCGAAGGCAATGAAGGGGAGCCGCCGGTCGCCGTCTCCCAGCAGATTCTGAACGATGTAGACCGCTCGCCGATGCTGGTGAAATATGCCGCACTGCTGCTGGGACTCTTCGTGGTGGTGGCTTTTGCGGTGCGCCCTGCCATTCGCCACGCGGGTGCGGCGCTGGCCGTGCGCGGACCGCAAAAGGCCGCGAGCAGGGAATTGGCATCCGCGTCGGCGGCGGTATTGAGCTCACCGGAGCCGGCGCCGCCCGATCCGGAGCGGCAGCGCAATCAGGAGATCTACGAGCAGGTGACGGGCCACATGAAGCGCGAGCCCACGCAGAGTTCGCGCCTGCTGCAGAGCTGGATTCACTCGGAGTAGGGAGCGGCGGCCGAAGCTGACCTGGCGAGAGTCAAAGCCGATTGGCAGGGATTGGGCAGGAGAGTCAGGGAAAGGAACGGGCCTTGGCGGAGCAGGGAATCGAAGGCGGAGCAACGCGGCGTCGCGCAGGCGGGAACCTCTCCGGCGTGCGCAAGGCGGCGATCCTGCTGGTGGCCGTGGGCGAGGAGCTGGCCAAGGAGGTTCTGCGCTGCCTGCCGGAAAACGATGTCCAGCAGATCACCGAGGAGCTCGCCGATCTGCGCGGCATCACGCCCGAACTTTCCTCTGAAGTGCTGGAGGAGTTCTGGGGCTTGCTGGACACGCAGAACTTCATGGTGCACGGGGGGCTGGATTACGCCAGCCGCGTGCTGATCGAGGCCTTCGGCAAACAGCGGGCCGAAGACATGATGGCGCTGATGCGGCGCTCGCAGGAGGCGGCGCAGGGCAATCTGGCCAAGCTGCAGCGCACCGATCCGCAGCAACTGGGCAAGCTGCTCGACAGCGAACATCCGCAGACCATCGCCCTGGTGCTGGCGCATCTCGATCCCAAGCGCGCCTCGACCGTGCTCGACAACCTGAGCGAAGATCACAAAGTCGTCTCGATCCAGCGGCTGGCCGAGATGCGTCAGTTTTCTCCGGAGATGGCGCAAAAAGTGGCGATGATTCTGCACAAGCGTCTGGAGAGCGTGGGCGACACGGCGCGGCGCAGCTATTCGGGCTTCAAGGCAGTAGCGGATCTTTTGAACCGGCTGAACGCCGAGGAATCGAAAAAGATTCTCGAAACCATCGAAGAGAACCAGCCGGAGCTTGCGCTGAGCATTCGCAACCTGATGTTCACCTTTGAGGATCTAATCACGGTGCCCGCGGCGACCATTCGCGAGATTGTTTCCGGGGTCGACAAGCGGCAACTGGCGCTGGCCCTACGCGGCGCCAACGACGAATTACGCGCGCAGATCTTCAAGGCCATGAGCTCGCGCGCCGTCGAGATGCTGAAGGAGGATATGGAGGTGCTGGGCCCCGTGCGCTCGCGCGAGGTGGCGCAAGCGCAGCAGGAGATTCTGAACCTGGCGCGCCGGTTGGAGGCTGAGGGCAAGGTGATCCTCAAGCTCGAAACCGGCGACGAGATGCTGGCGTGAAGAAGACCGGGAACAAGGGACCAAGGGACCAGGGAACAAGGGAGCGAGAAGGCGGAGAACAAGAAGTGACCAACAGGGAGTTAGGATTTGTGGCAGACGATGGCGCCGAATGACAAGATCGCAGCGGGCGAGATGGAAATGCTCGACTACCCGGCGTGCCCCGGTCGAACGGTGACAGAGTGGAATGGCTGGGAGGAGGCGGGAGACGATCGTGCGGCGGCTTCGGCGCAGGGTCGAGCCCGAAGTGCGCGCGGAAACAGCGCCGGTCCCGCATTGAGTGAGAATGAAACGGAAGCCGCGCGGCGATCGTTTGAGGGCGGACGCGCGAGGGGCCGCGAAGAGGGCCGCCAGGCCGAGCGCGAAGCGCATGTGGCGGCGATGGCCGATCATGCGGAACGACAGAAACAGCAACTCGGCGAACTGGTAGCGCGCTTCGCGGAAGAGAGCGAGCGCTATCTGCGGGAGGTGGAGCGCGAAGTGGTGAAGCTGGCGCTGGCGGTGGCATCGCGTATTCTGCGCCGCGAGGCGCAGATGGATCCACTGCTGCTGACCGGAGCGGTGCGCGTTGCGCTGGGACAACTGGCCGCATCGTCGGAGGTGCGGCTTATGGTGCCCGCGGCGGATCTCGAATTATGGAAGGAGGCAATCGCGCACTTGCCTCATCTGGCGATGAAGCCGCAAGTGACAGCGGGCGAGGGAATGCGGCTGGGCGACTGCGTGATCGAAAGTCAGGTGGGAAAAGTGGACCTGGGCGTTGGCGCGCAACTTACGGAAATCGAGCGCGGATTTTTCGATCGTGCCGAAACCAGGCTGGTTGGGCCGAGTGCAGCGCCCACTGAAAGCGCCGCGCCGAATGCCCGCGAGGGGCGAGAATGACGGCACAGCTTGAGCGCTATTTTGGGCGCCTTGAGCGCAGGCAGCCGTGGCGCTGGCGCGGCAGCGTGATTGAGTCGGTCGGCCAGACGATTGAGTCGGCAGGCCCGCCGGTCTCGGTGGGTGAGTGTTGCGAGATCGAGGACCATGCGGGACAGGCGCACGCCGCCGAAGTGGTCGGCTTTCGCGGGTCCAATGTTTTGTCGATGCCGGTCGAGGCGGCCGAAGGCATTCGCTTCGGCGATTCCGTATGGTCCGAGGGCGTGATGCCGCGGATTGAGGTTGGCCCGGCGCTGATGGGCCGGGTATTGAACGCGCAAGGCGTTCCAATCGACGGGGGGCGTGCGCCGTTTCTCTCAAAGAGCCTGCCTCTCGATGGAGCGGTACGCTCGCCCTTCGATCGCGTCTCCATCGAGGAGCCGCTGGGAACGGGCATTCGCGCGATCGATGGGCTGCTCACGGTGGGCCGCGGGCAGCGGGTGGGAATCTTTGGCGGGTCGGGCGTGGGCAAGAGCACGCTGATCGGCATGATGACGCGCAACACCGAGGCAGAGGTGACGGTAGTGGGGCTGGTGGGTGAACGCGGCCGCGAGGTGGGCGAGTTTCTGCGCGACTCTCTCGGCGTCGAGGGTTTGAAGCGCTCGGTCGTGGTGGTTTCGACGTCCGATCAATCGCCGCTTTTGCGCATGCGGGCAGCGCTTGCCGCGACGGTGGTGGCGGAGTTCTTTGCGGCCGAAGGCAAAAATGTTTTGCTGGTGCTTGATTCGCTCACCCGGTTTGCCATGGCGGCGCGCGAGATTGGCCTGGCGGCAGGAGAGCCTCCCACGGCGAAAGGGTATACGCCGTCGGTGTTTTCAAGGCTGGCGCGATTGATCGAACGCGCAGGACGATTCCGCACGGGTTCGATCACGGCGTTTTATACCGTATTAATGGAAGGCGACGACCAGCAGGATCCGCTGGTGGACGCGGTGCGGGCGCTGCTTGACGGGCACGTGGTGCTCGACCGATCGCTGGCCGCGGAGGGTTGGTATCCGCCCATCGCGGTGCTCGATTCAATCAGTCGCTTGATGCCGGCGGTGGCCGTCGAGAGCCATCGCGAGCAGGCGGCGCTGGTGCGGAAACTTATGGCAGTGTATGCGCGCTCGGAAGACCTGGTGCGCATCGGCGCGTACAAAGCCGGCGCCGACCCGGAGTTGGATCGGGCGCTGAGGGCGCGCGAGGCGATCCGCGCGTTTCTCACGCAGGACGCGCGCGAGCAGGTAGAGTTCGGCGATTGCATCACCCGGCTCGCCGTTTTGGCAGGCGAGGTTTAAGCGATGGCGGTTTCGCGCGGCCTTCGACGCCTGTTCGAAGTGCGTGGGCTTGAAGAAGAGCTGAGCCAGACGGCGCTCGAGGAGTCGCTCAACAACTTGCGTTCGCTCGAAGCGGAACTCCATAGAGCCGAGGAGCGCGAGCGTGGCGGACGCCGGCATGTATCTGCGAACGCGGGTTCGGCCGATGCTGCGGACAGAATTGCGGGCCTGGAAGAGACGCGCGCTGCAAATCGGCGCGCAGCGGCGCTTAAGCCAAGAATCTTGGTGATGGAAGCCGAAGTGGCGGAGCGGCGAGCGGAGTTTTTGGCGAAGAGAATCGAGCGGCGGCAGGTGGAGACGCTGATCCGGAAGAGTGAGGCCGCCGGTGCTCTAATGGCCGGCCGACGCGCGCAGCAGGAGGTTGACGACTGGTTTCTGCGGGGCGCTGGGCGTGCGGATGGATCCGCTGAAAAGAATTGATGCCGATGTGGTTGGGATGCGGACGAGCTCCGAAAAAGCGAGCCGGAGATTACCCCGGAGTGGAAAGCCTCGCTGAGGATTGCAAGGTGCTGTCCGCAAACTTGAGCGAAAAGGCGCTGCGTGCGAAGGAAGCTTCCTTAAATGGAATCAATCTTCCCAGTCTTGAAAATCTCCTAACCCCTCTCGCCGTACTTTGGCACATCTACTGCACCACACCCTCGTATGACAGTCGTCATGAACACAGACCTGGGCGGGGTTGCCGGAGCAGGCGGGACCGCAAAGTTGGGCGGGTTTGCTGGCGCAGGCGGGACCGCAAAGTTGGGCGGGGTCGCTGATGGAGGCGGACCCGGAGGATTTGGAGCGGCACTGGCTTCGGGTTTGTCCGCAGCGCCCGGTTCGGGACCTGGTTCGGGAATCGGCGTGAATGGCGGGTTTAGCGCGGTCTTCGAGCGTGCCGGCGGATATGCGGAGCAAGGCGAAACCGTAGCCTCGGGGGCAAGCAAGGGCGAGGACAAAACATGCCTGAACACGACGACTGAGAGCAAGGCGCCGGTCGCGGGCAAGGAAAACTTCAAAGGGAGCTGGCAGCCAATGCTGCGCGGATGGGGAATGTCGGCGCGTGCCACTGACAATGCCGCGGAAGATAACGTAGGCGAATCGGGCGAGGGGAACACAGCGAACGAAAGCAGCCGCCGTCCAAGTGCGGGAAGCACGCGAGCTGCGTTGATATCTCCAGGCGCAGACGCGACGCGATCGACGCCCGTAGCAGGCGGAAGGAACGGCTCGACTTCTAGCGCTGCCATTCCGGCCAAAGGCGCTGCAAGAGCAAAACAGCTGCCGGCGACGACCGACGGGCCGACTGTGATGGCAAGCGCGCAGAACGCGAGGGCATGGAGCGCGACGAAGCCTGCAGCAAGCGTCACAAGTTCGCCGGCCGGTTTGAAGCTTGAAAAGCAGAAAGGCCATGCGCAGAGTGAGGGAGCACAGGGACAAGCCAGTCAGGGCGCCAATGCAACAGCAGGATCGCAAGCCGACGGATATTCGGCGCAGAGGGCGGCACTGGTGCAGGCAAACATTCCAGCCGTGAATCTGACAAGTCCGGCGGCGCCAGGTGATTCCGAGAGGCTCGATGATCGGGTCGGCGCTTCGCCCGCAACGGCTGAGCAACCTACGCCAAGGCTGGTGTTCGCGTTGAGCGGGATGAAAGGCGCTGCGTCTGCCGCGCCTGGCACGGCCGCGACGAATTCGAACGTGAGCGCGCCTACGGCTGGGCAGATTCCAATCCATGCAGCGCAAAGTTCGGCGAGCAATCGTGCGATCCATGCGGGGTCAACGTCTGGAATCGAACGGCAGGTACGAGAGCCAGACGGCGAGAACGGTGAGATCGCGACGCCGGAGCATCTTTCATTGAAGTCAGCAGCGATTGCACCTGACAGCTCGCTGAATCCAAAAGGAGCGAGCCGAGCAGGGGACCAGCTTCGACGCCGGAGGGAACAAGTTTCCGGCCAGGGATTTCGACGCGCATCGCGGGGTTGGCATGGCCAGCGCGGCTACATCCGAGCCGTCAGCATTGCCGAGCGGAGCGGGCAGGCCAGGCGTGGACGCGGGAGCCGAAAGCCAGCAGACGCTAATGCCGCAAGCTGCGCATCAGGCTGTCGGCGGCGCTGCGAGCGAAGTAATCTTGCAACAAAATGGGTCGCACGCCACCCCGGCGCAAAACTCCGGGATGGAAATGTCGGCCATGGTGCGCGATCCGGCAAGCGCTCATGGAACCGCGAGCACTCCAGCAACGATCGGCAGCTCGACCGCGGGACCAGCACCAGCGCCGCAAGAAACGTTTGCCGCGCTCGATGCGGGAACCACCGTTGGCGCGCCGAGTTGGGTTCATGCCGGAGGACGCCAGGCTGAAGCCGGCTTCGAAGATCCTGCGCTGGGCTGGGTGGGAGTGCGTGCCGATCTGAGCGGCGGCAGCGTTCACGCGGCTTTGGTTCCTGGCTCGACCGAAGCTGCGCAGGCACTGAGCGGTCATTTGGCGGGATTGAGTACGTACCTCTCGGAACAACATACGCCGGTGGCGACCTTGACCATGGCCGCTCCCGGAAGCAGCGGGATTGATGCCGGGCCCGATCAGAGCCAGGGGCAGGGAATGCAGCAGAACGCGAGCCAGCAGGGGGAACAGAATCCGGCGCATTCATTTGGGTTGGGCTCGCAAGCGGGCTTAGGCGCGGACGTTTCATCTTTGTCGGCGAGCGCTTCAGGGCCGGCTCGCGGAACCGATGCGACGGCGTACGCGCGCGATGGACGCGGCATGCATATTTCAGTGATGGCCTGAACCTGGGCACTCGCTTGAAGTTCGGGCGACATGAAAAGACAGGCGGAAGCGAAGAACAAAGGGTAGACGCAAAGCAGGGAGGGGCAATGGGAACAGCGGCAGCAATCTTCAATCATGCAATGACGGCGGGGCGGGCGCTGAACGGAACGACCGCATCGCCAATGGCGAATGCGACGCCCCAGGCCACTGGCACGAATGACACGGGCAGCTCGGACAGCACAAGCAGCAGCTCGGCAACCATCTCGGCCAACGATTTTCTCACGCTTCTGGTTACGGAGATGCAGAACCAGGATCCAACTGCGAACACCGATCCCAACGAATACATCAATCAACTTGTGCAGGTGAACAGCCTGGAACAACTAATCTCCATCAATCAGACGCTGAGCGGGGACGTCGGCGGCACGAGCTCCGGCAGCGGCTCGTCTGGGCAGGTGGCCGCAGCCCCACAGGACGCGAGCGGCAGCAAGTCCGTTGACGGCAACTGCATCGGCGCATGCTGGAGGCGTAGCGCCGGCGGCCGCGTCCTCGGCCAACAACGCTCACGCTACAGAAAGCGCGCCATCCAGCCATGCTACGAGCCGCGCTCCCGGCAATCTCGGAGTGCCCTCGGCGAATGCCGCGGCGCAGAAGGTCGGACACGCATTAGACGGGAGGGCCCATTTGAAGCCCTCAAAAGGCAGCGCAATTGCTTTGCAGTAATCAGCCGGGCGCTGAAGCCGGCCGAAGCGATCTGAATTCAAGACGAAGCCCGGGCATTCAGGCCCGCTAAACGGATCAGACCTAAAGAGGAGAAAGCCCATGGCAAGTTTTTCAATTCCGCTGACCGGCCTGGAGGCCGATTCTACCGCTCTTAATACGATTGCAAACGATCTCTCCAATATGAATACGACGGCCTTCAAAGCTGAGACGACCAACTTCTCCGATCTGTTTTACCAGCAGATTGGATCCACCGGTTCCGGCAATCCCATCCAGGTCGGTGCGGGCGTGAAGGTGGCTTCGAATGAGATTGCGTTCACGCAGGGCTCCATCAACTCAACGGGCAACTCGACCGATGCGGCGCTGAACGGAAACGGATTCTTTATCGTGGGAAATGGCAACGGCGGCTATGAGTACACGCGCGCCGGTAACTTTACACAGGATACGAGTGGCAACCTGGTGGCCGGGAATGGCATGAGTGTGATGGGCTACCCGGCAGTGAATGGCGCGGTAAACACCAACGCACCTTTGCAGGCGATCAACGTCCCGCTGGCAGGGCAGGTGCAGCAGCCCCAGGCTTCGACGACCATGAGCATGACGGCGAATCTGGATAGCTCAACGGCAGCCGGAACATCGTTTCCCGCGGAAGTGACGGTCTACGATTCGCTGGGTGAGCCGCATGTGGCGACCGTAACCTTTGAGCCGGGCGCGGTCGCGAATTCGTGGACGTATTCTGTCGCGCTCCCGGCTGCGGATTATTCAGTCGCGGGCGGAAACGCGGTACCGGCGGCGATCACCGGAACCATGACATTCGACACCAACGGCAATTTGACCTCGATCAATCCCGGAGGCGCAGGCTCGGAGAACGTAGGAACGGCTGCGGCCGACGTGCAGTCCATCGATCTCAACTTCAATCCAGCGGCGACCAACGTGCTGGCCGACGGAGCAGCGGGACTCGATATCCAGTGGAATCTGCTTGGCTCCGGGGGCACACCCAACATCAGCCAGGTCTACACCGCTTCAGCGGTCTCGGGAACGGACGCCAACGGCTACAAGAGCGGCACGTTCCAGCAGTTCACCATCAACTCCGATGGAACAGTGTCGGCGAAATACTCCAACGGTCAGAACCAGACGGTGGGACAGATCGCGCTGGCCAATGTCACCAATCTGCAAGGGCTCCAATTACTGGGTGATGGAGATTACGCAACGACGCTGGCCAGCGGAACAGCATCGGTCGGCGCAGCCGGAACGGGAGGCCTGGCGACCATCGAAGATGATGCTCTCGAGGCGTCAAACGTCAATATTTCGTCGGAGTTTTCCAATCTTATCGTTGCGCAGCGCGCGTTCGAGGCCAATGCCAAATCGGTGACCACGTTCGACACGGTCACGCAGGACACCATCAACATGGTTCACTAAGCTGTGCTCGGTGAACGGTGTTGGGTGATCAGCAAACCTGGATCCTGCCGGAACATGCATTGGGCGGGGTGCGAAAGACGGCGGTCTTCGGGCCGCCGTTTATTTTCTCGGCGAGACTTCAATGAAGAGCCCCTTAGCTTCGGCGAGCACTTTCCCTATTTCGTCGAGGATGCGGGCTTCTGCCCAGTGCTTTCGCGGCTCGTTGCGAACGATGCGGCCTTCAAGACGAAGCTGGACTTTACTCGGAACCGGGCGCAAGTAGTCGACCTCAATCTTGCGGGTCATTGAAGTGCTGCCCAGGGCGCGCACCGCTTTGCTCATGGCTTCATCGAGCAGCGTGGCGATGACGCCGCCGTGCAGGTAGCCTGGATGACCTTCAAACGCGTCGGCGACGACGGGAAAGCTCACGACCGAGCCATCGTCTGCTAGCAGAAAATCGAGGCGCAGGCCGGTTTGGTTCGCGGGACCGCAGCCGAAGCAGCGATTGCCGGCCGAGTGGGCAAAATGCGTGAGGTGCTCGTGGCGCTCGGTCATGCCGGCCTCGCTCCCTTGAAATCCCCATTGAGCGCGGCGACGAAGACCTCGCGATCGACGTTGCCGCCCGTGAGAATGATTCCGGCGCGTTTGCCGGCGAGCGACGATTTCTCCTTGATCGCGGCGGCCAGCGCAGCGGCTCCGGCACCCTCGGCCACGTTATGTGTGTCCTCGTAGTAGATGCGCATGGCTTCCGCAATTTCCGCGTCGGTGACTTCGACGATGCGCGCGACTTGAGCCCAGATAATCTCCAACGCATCCTGATTGGGCCTGCGGCAGGCGAGTCCATCGGCGATTTCGGAATCGGCGGGGGATTCAACCAGTTTGCGCTGCTTAAAGCTGAGCGCGGCTGCTGCGGATGCCGTCGCCGTCACGCCGATAATCTCGGTGGACAGATTGAGGGCATTGCGCGCGGCCACCATGCCGGAGATCGAAGAGCCCAGCCCGATCGGGACGTAGACGCAATCAAGTTTTGGCACTGCCTCGAACAGTTCCAGAGCGTAGGTGGCGGAGCCCCGAACCAGGCGCTCGTGAAACGATTCGACCATCGTGTAGCCGCGCTCCCGCGCCAGGACGCGGGCATACTCAAGCGACTCTTGAAAATCGTGCCCATGCTCGACCAGTTCGGCGCCCATTGCCTCGGTGGCGCGGTTCTTCTCGATGCTGTTGCCGTGGGGAACGACGATGACAGCTTTCAGACCGAGCAGGCGCGCCGCCGTGGCCACTCCCTGGCCAAAGTTGCCGCGTGTGGCCCCCACAACGCCTTTAAGGTCGGGCTGTGTTTGCTTCAACCACGTTCCGTAGACCAAACCGCCTCGCAACTTGAATGCTCCGACTGGGGTGTGGTTTTCGTGCTTGATCCATGCTTCGGCGCCCAGCCGCTGGTTAATCAGCGGCCAACTGTATTGCGGAGTGGGCGGCATGTAGCGATAGACCAGGGATTGAGCTTCGCGGATCTGGTCCAAAGTGGGCAGCGTCATAGGATAAGGATAGTCGGCGGGCGGCATCGCGGCGATGTTGTCGAGAATTTACGAAGAGGGCGAAGGAATCCGTGAGGAAATTGAGCTGGGCAATTGCGATACTGGCGGCGGAGATCATAGGCTGCCGGCCGGCGCCAAAACTTACGGATCAGCAGGCGGAGGGAAAGCATCTCTACAACGTGGGCTGCGCTCACTGCCACGAGCAGAACGACCTGCATCTGAAGAAAGTACCGCCGAGCTTGCATGGCCTCTTCAGCCGCAGCACTTTGCCCGATGGCGGCCCGGCAACCGATGCGCAGGTGGAGCAGGTTTTGATGACTGGCAAGGGGATGATGCCGTCGTTTGCCTACCAGATGTCAAAGGAACAGATGGACGCGGTTATCGCATATCTGCACAGCGGGCTGCGCGACCAGCCAGAGCAATAGACCAGAGCAACAGAGAGGAGAAGCAATCATGAAGATTGGAGTTCTAGGTTCGGGCGATGTGGCGAAGTCGCTTGCGGAGGGGTTCATCAAGCATGGCCACGAGACGATGATCGGCACGCGCGACGCCGCAAAGCTTGCGGAGTGGCAACACAAAAATCCCAAGGCGCAAGTGGGCAGCTTCAGTGAGACAGCGGCGTTCGGCGAAGTGCTGGCGCTTGCGGTAAAAGGCTCAGTCGCGGCCGATGTGCTGCGCATGGCGGGAAGCGCAAACCTCGACGGAAAGCTGGTGATGGACGCGTGCAACCCGATTGCCGACGCGCCGCCCGTGAACGGCGTTCTGAAGTTCTTCACCACGCTGGATGACTCGCTGATGGAGCGGCTGCAGCGCGAGTTTCCCAAGGCGCGCTTCGTCAAGGCGTTCAGTTCAGTGGGGAACGGCCAATTTGTGAACCCTCAGTACAAAGCAGGGAAGCCGACGATGTTTATCTGCGGCGACGATGACGGGGCCAAGGCGGTGACGGCGCAGATTCTGGAACAATTCGGCTGGGAAACGGCGGACATGGGCAAAGTGGAATCGGCACGAGCCATTGAGCCACTCTGTATGTTGTGGTGCGTTCTCGGGTTCACCAAGAACGAGTGGACACACGCATTCAAGCTGCTTCACCAGTGAGGCAGCGGAGTTAGCTGACCCACCCTAGCCGCAAGAACAAAGTCGTGGCGAGGGTGGGGCACCCACTGGGGTCAGCGGGGTTGGTGGGGTTAGCGGAGTCGGCGGCGCGAGCGCGGGCCAGCAGCCGCACGGCCGAGGGCTTCCGAGGAGGAATCCCCGTATACTAAGAGGTCTATGGCGACCGAGAAAACATTCTATTTGGAGACATTCGGCTGCCAGATGAATGCCCATGACTCCGAGAAGGTAATTGGCACACTCTGCCAGCAGGGATACCGGCAGGTGGAGACCGAGGAAGACGCCGGGCTGATCCTCTACAACACCTGTTCCATTCGCGATAAGGCGGAGCAGAAGGTCTTCAATCGCCTGAACGATTACAAGAAACTCCATAAGCAGGGCAAGCGCTTCGGAGTGCTGGGGTGCGTGGCGCAGCAGGAGGGCGAGAAGATCTTCGAGCGGGCGCCGTATGTGTCGCTCGTGTCGGGTTCGGCAAGCTACCGCAAGCTGCCGGAGATGCTCACGCGCCTTGAAGCAGGCGAAAACCGTATCACAGGCCTCGACGACCGGCAGACGGACGAGACCTTCGAGACGGAGTTCACGTCGCGGCAGAATCCCTATCGCGGTTACATCACTATCATTGAAGGATGCGACAAGTTCTGCTCGTACTGCGTGGTGCCTTACACGAGGGGCAAGGAACGCAGCCGCATGTCCAGTTCGGTCCTTTCGGAGGCGCGGCGCATCGCGGACCTTGGCTACACCGAGATTCAATTGCTGGGCCAGAACGTGAACAGCTACCGCGACCCGGAAGGGAAGTCGAGCTTCGCTGAATTGCTGGCGGCGGTGGGCGAAGTCAGTGGCATCCGGCGCGTGCGCTTTACCACCAGTCATCCACGAGACTTTACGCGCGATATTGTGGAGGCCATCGATAGCGTGCCGACGCTCTGCGACCATGTGCATCTGCCCGTACAGTCGGGCTCAGCAAAAGTGCTGAAGCAGATGGCGCGCGAATACACGCCGGAGTGGTACCTGGAGCGGATTGCATGGATCAAGGCTGCGCGGCGGCCCATCTCGATCTCGACCGACATTATCATCGGATTTCCTGGCGAGACCGACGACGACTTTATCGAGACCATGAATCTGCTGGCCCAGGTCGAATACGATTGCGTCTTTGCCTTCAAATACTCCGCGCGGCCAAACACGCCTGCGCTGGTCATGATCGATACGGTGCAGGAAGAGGAGAAGGGCAAGCGGCTTCAAGTGCTGCTTGAGCGGCAACGGGAAATTCAAAGGACCAATTATTCCAAGCAGATCGGGGAAGTTTTTGAGGTGATGGTGGAAGGCGCAAATCCCGACCGCGGACAGATTTCCGCGCGCAGCACGCAGAACAAGCCCGTGAATATTACCTGGACGCAACCCATCGCCCCCGCGCCGGGAAGTTACCTGCAAGCGCGCATCACGGGAGCGTATCCTAACAGTTTGGTTGGCGAACCCGTCTAAAAAAGAGAGCGAGGAAGCCATGGCAGAGACGCCTGATCGCGAAGTGGCTGCGGAGCGAGGAACAGGGAAAAGGGAACGGACGGATATCGAGGTGAGGATTCGCGGGTTGATGATGGACCCCTCCACGAACATGCCGATCGTGGTCCTGAAGGATGTTGGGTCTGAAGCCGTGATGCCGATTTGGGTGGGCATCTTTGAGGCGAACGCGATTGCTCTCGAAATCGAGAAAATGGCGGCCGCTCGGCCCATGACACACGATCTGACTCGGAATCTCGTGCGCCACTTGAATGGCGAGCTGGAACGCGTTGTGATTACTGAACTTAAAGACGATACATTTTATGCGGTATTGTGGCTTCGGCAGGGGGGCGAGCAGGTTGCCGTTGACGCTCGGCCGTCCGATGCGATTGCGCTGGCGCTGCGGGCGGACTGTCCGATTTTCGTCGCCGACAAGGTGATGGAAAGCGCCAAACTGAACACCACGGGCCCGCCCGAAGGGCCTACCGCCGAACAACTGCGCGGATGGCTCGAAGGGCTGAACGACGAAGACCTTGGCCGCTACAAGATGTAATCCAACCCAAGCTTTCAAAGAACTGAGTTGCCGCCTTGGGGGAGCGCAGACGTGCGCGTGCGCCTCGGTGGGCGGAATTGATTTCTCCGTCTAACGTCAGCTTGAGACGGATCGAAGCGCATTCGTAGCGGGGAAGAATGGAGCCCCCCGGCCCCGGCGTGCTAAGGGGCGATCGAGATAGGGCAGGCGCCTTGTGGATAAGTTTAGTTAACAGAATATCTGTTATCAGACATGATTAAACAGAATGAGCGTCCCTAACGCCCACGGAGTTGGAGAAGCTTAAGCTCATGTGCAAGCTCGCTCTCGCGGATATACTCGCTGGGACCGTAGGCGAGAAACCGTGGGTTGGTCGATGCAAAGTAATTTAGCCAAGCCGCGACGATGCCGATCATGGCGAAGCTGAGCGCGACGAAGGCGACCTTTGGAGCAGGCCAAACGTCTGTCCGAAGCGCGATCGTGCCGATGCCGAAGCAGGATAGGACGACGAGTCCGTTGAAGATCATTGGATTCCGTAGCGTTGCGAGGACCTTTTCCATGGTTCCACCTCCAGAAAGCATTTCCGTCCTATCCCAAGAGCACCCTGCGGCACGCCGCTTGGTACTCATCCCGATACTCGATTAATCGCATTATCAACTGCTCTGCCAGCTGCGCCGTGGAGAGCCCCAAGACCTCGCCGCCGTTAACGTCCCATCCCAATTGGTCGCCATTTACAGACACGGTCAAATCCCACACTGTCGTGGGAATTGGGTTGTCGTCGATGTACATCGCGGTTGGTATTCTCCCGAAGATAATGCGGCAGCCCTTCAGCAGCCCGCCGGCCAACATCCCTGGCGTAAATGACGCTGCGACGTACTTCAACTTCAAGAATGGGTACTGGTTCCACTCAAGCGCGTCTCCGTCAACATTGCCCACTCGTGCTGCCGTTGTCTGCGTTGCCTCCTTGAGTGCATCCCACATCCCAGGTCCCTGCTCCCTCAGCACGCGCCCCCTCATCTCATCGGCCGTGCGCTCCCGTTCCCGTTTCGATAAAAACTCATCTAACTTCGCCATTTTGCGTTTCTCCTCCGCTGGTTTGAGCAAAAACACGAGATCGAGCCCCAACTTGTCACAGGTTTCATAGCTGGGGATCGTCTTTCCGTTTAGGAGGTTGTGGGCCGTCTGTCTGGTTAAACCTAGCTTCGTGGCCAGCTCATTCGCTGAATTGAATTTCGCGAGAAGCCAGACCGGCAATTCGGAAGGCCTTAACAAATCCATGGTCGAAAAATAGCCTAGATCTAAATGTTTGTCAAGAGCCAATTGACAATTTACATTTACCCAGCAATTCGTCCGAAGCGGCCCCAATTCAGTTCCGGATCTCGGCCAGGAGCTGC
>CAWCMW010000003.1:0-893869 GCA_963796785.1 uncultured Acidobacteriaceae bacterium
GCGGTTGCGAATACATGGACGTATTCGGTTGCCTTGCCCGCAGCGGATTACTCGGTAGCGGGCGGCGATACAGTCCCGGCGCCAATCACCGGAACCATAACCTTCGATCAGAACGGCAACCTGATACAGGTTCAGCCAACCGGTGCGCCAGCCCCATCCAATGTTGGAACGGCGGCGGGCGACGTGCAGTCGATCGATCTTAATTTCAATCCCGCAGCCACCAATGTGCTGGCGGACGGCGCGGGGGGGCTCGACATCCAGTGGAATCTGCTGGGCTCGGCCGGCACTCCCAATATCAGCCAGGTCTATACGGCTTCCGCGGTTTCGGGAACGGACGCCAACGGTTACAAGAGCGGCACCTTCCAGAGCTTCACCATCAATTCCGACGGAACGGTGTCGGCCAAATACTCCAACGGTCAGAACCAGACGGTGGGGCAGATCGCACTTGCCAATGTAACCAATCTTCAGGGGCTCCAACTACTCGGAGATGGTGATTACGCCACGACGCTGGCCAGCGGTACGGCATCGATCGGCGCCGCTGGAACGTCGGGGCTGGCCACAATCGAGGACGATGCGCTGGAAGCTTCGAACGTCAACATCTCGGCGGAGTTCTCCGATCTCATCGTCGCGCAGCGCGCGTTTGAGGCCAATGCCAAGTCAGTCACCACATTCGACACGGTCACGCAGGACACCATCAACATGGTTCACTAAAACAGTGAACAGTGACCAGCGACGCTTTGCATTCTGCCGGCAAATGCACCGAACGGAATGCGGCAAACGGCGGTCTTCGGGCCGCCGTCTTACTTTAGGTCTGCACTTCGATAAAAAGCCCCTTGGCCTCGGCGAGCAGTTTCCCGTTTTCATTGAGGATGCGCGCTTCCGCCCATCGCTTGCGCGCCTCGTTGCGAACTACGCGTCCTTCCAGCCGAATCGGCACTTCACTGGGAACGGGCCGGAGGTAGTCGACCTCAATCTTGCGGGTCATTGAAGTGCTGCCTTGCGCACGCACAGCTTTGCTCATGGCTTCATCGAGCAGCGTGGCGATGACGCCGCCATGCAGATAGCCGGGATGGCCCTCGAAAGCATTGGCCACAACAGGAAAGCTCACCACCGAACCGTCTTCCGCTAGAAGAAACTCGAGGCGCAGGCCGGTTTGGTTGGCGGGCCCGCAGCCAAAACAGCGATTGCCGGCTGAATGGGTGAAAGGCGCGAGTTGCTCGGTTCGTTCGCTCATGAATGTCCCACCGGCTGAAGAACTTCCTGAAACGTCCCATTAAGCACTGTAACGAAGATCTGGCGGTCGACGTTGCCGCCTGTGAGTACAATACCGGCGCGCCCTCCGGCAAGCGATGCGCTCTCCTTCATGCAGCCGCCGGGGAAGCGACACCCGCGCCTTCGGCAACATTGTGCGTGTCCTCGTGGTAGATGCACATCGCCTCCGCAATCTCGGGTAGCGCCATGAAGCTAGGATAATGGGCAAGGCGGTGCGAATTGCTGGAATTCGATGGGAAGCTTGACCCCGGTCGGCGCTTGCAATCAGACTGAATGTGCTGGAGCGGTTTCATCACCGCGATTCCGGACGCAAGCCCCTTCTCGATAATCGCGAGCTGAAGTGTGTATGCGGGGATCTCCCCGTGGCACGGGGAACCCGACCGCGTGAACGCAGAATTTACAGAGCATGCCAGACGTAAGACAGACGAAAAGCCGATCGGCATTTTTGATGGTGGCCTTGCTTACCGGGATGACCGCCTGCCGGCCCGCGCCAAAATTAACGGATCAACAGGCAGAAGGGAAGCATCTCTACGACGTTGGTTGCGCGCATTGCCACGAACAGAACGATCTGCATCTGAAGAAAGTTCCGCCGAACCTGCATGGCCTGTTCAGCCGCAGCACATTACCTGACGGCGACCCGGCAACCGATGCGCAAGTGGAGCAGGTGTTGATCCGGGGAAGGGAATGATGCCGTCGTTTGCCTACCAGATGACGAAGGAACAGATGGACGCGGTGGTCGCTTATCTGCACACCGGGCTGCGCGATCAGCCCGAGCAATAGACCAGAGCAATAGAGAGGAGAAACGGTTATGAAGGTTGGAGTTTTGGGTTCAGGCGATGTGGCGAAGTCGCTCGCGGAGGGGTTCATCAAGCACGGCCACCAGACGATGATCGGCACCCGCGACACGGCGAAGCTGGCGGAGTGGCAGCGCAACAATCCCAAAGCGCAGGTGGGCAGCTTCAGTGAGACTGCGGCGTTCGGCGAAGTGCTGGCGCTGGCTGTGAAGGGCTCGGTGGCGGCCGACGTTTTGCGCATGGCGGGCAGCGCGAACCTCGACGGCAAGCTGGTGATGGACGCGTGCAACCCCATTGCCGACGCGCCGCCCGTGAACGGCGTTCTGAAATTCTTCACCACGCTGGACGACTCGCTGATGGAGCGGCTGCAGCGCGAGTTTCCCAAGGCGCACTTCGTCAAGGCGTTCAATTCAGTGGGCAACCGGCAGTATGGTGAACCCGCAGTACAAAGCAGGGAAGCCGACGATGTTCATCTGCGGCAACGATGACGGGGCCAAGGCGGTCGACGGCGCAGATCCTGGACCAGTTCGGCTGGGAGACGGCGGACATGGGCAAAGTGGAATCGGCGCGCGCCATTGAGCCGCTGTGCATGCTGTGGTGCGTTCTCGGGTTTCACCAAGAACGAGTGGACGCACGCATTCAAGCTGTTGCACCAATGAGGCAGCGGAGTTGGCGGAGCTAGCGGCGGCTAGCGGGTTGCAAAGCCGGCGGGAGTGTGCGATTGTGCACGAATTCCAGCGCAGAGCAGGAATCCCCGTATACTGAAGAGGTCTATGGCAACCGAGAAAACATTCTATTTGGAGACATTCGGCTGCCAGATGAATGCCCATGACTCCGAGAAGGTGATTGGCACACTCTGCCAGCAGGGATACCGGCAGGTGGAGACCGAGGAAGACGCCGGGCTGATCCTTTACAACACCTGCTCCATTCGCGACAAGGCGGAGCAGAAGGTCTTCAATCGCCTGAACGACTACAAGAAACTGCACAAGCAGGGCAAGCGCTTCGGCGTGCTGGGCTGCGTGGCGCAGCAGGAGGGCGAGAAGATCTTCGAGCGCGCGCCTTATGTGTCGCTCGTGTCGGGTTCGGCCAGCTACCGCAAGCTGCCGGAGATGCTCACGCGCCTTGAAGCGGGCGAGAACCGCATCACGGGCCTCGACGACCGCCAGACCGACGAGACCTTCGAGACGGAGTTCACGTCGCGGCAGAATCCCTATCGCGGATACATCACCATCATCGAAGGATGCGACAAGTTCTGCTCGTACTGCGTGGTGCCTTACACGAGGGGCAAGGAACGCAGCCGGAGCTCGTCGTCGGTGCTTGACGAGGCGCGGCGCATCGCGGACCTTGGCTACACCGAGATTCAATTGCTGGGCCAGAACGTGAATAGCTACCGCGACCCGGAAGGGAAGTCGAGCTTCGCTGAATTGCTCGCGGCGGTGGGCGAAGTCAGTGGCATCCGGCGCGTGCGCTTTACCACCAGCCATCCACGAGACTTTACGCGCGATATTGTGGAGGCCATCGATAGCGTGCCGACGCTCTGCGACCATGTGCATCTGCCGGTGCAGTCGGGATCCGCGAAAGTGCTGAAGCAGATGGCGCGCGAATACACGCCGGAGTGGTACCTGGAGCGGATTGCATGGATCAAGGCTGCGCGGCGGCCCATCTCGATCTCGACCGACATTATCATCGGATTTCCTGGCGAGACCGACGACGACTTTATCGAGACCATGAATCTGCTGGCCCAGGTCGAATACGATTGCGTCTTTGCCTTCAAATACTCCGCGCGGCCCAACACGCCCGCGCTGGTCATGATCGATACGGTGCAGGAAGATGAAAAGGCCAAGCGGCTTCAAGTGCTGCTTGAGCGGCAACGGGAAATTCAAAGGACCAATTATTCCAAGCAGATCGGGGAAGTTTTTGAGGTGATGGTGGAAGGCGCAAATCCCGACCGCGGACAGATTTCCGCGCGCAGCACGCCAGAACAAGCCCGTGAATATTACCTGGACGCAACCCATTGCCCCCGCGCCGGGAAGTTACCTGCAAGCGCGCATCACGGGAGCGTATCCTAACAGTTTGGTTGGCGAACCCGTCTAAAAAAGAGAGCGAGGAAGCCATGGCAGAGACGCCTGATCGCGAAGTGGCTGCGGAGCGAGGAACAGGGAAAAGGGAACGGACGGATATCGAGGTGAGGATTCGCGGGTTGATGATGGACCCCTCCACGAACATGCCGATCGTGGTCCTGAAGGATGTTGGGTCTGAAGCCGTGATGCCGATTTGGGTGGGCATCTTTGAGGCGAACGCGATTGCTCTCGAAATCGAGAAGATGGCGGCCGCTCGGCCCATGACACACGATCTGACTCGGAATCTCGTGCGCCACTTGAATGGCGAGCTGGAACGAGTTGTGATTACAGAACTTAAAGACGATACATTTTATGCGGTATTGTGGCTTCGGCAGGGGGGCGAGCAGGTTGCCGTTGACGCTCGGCCGTCCGATGCGATTGCGCTGGCGCTGCGGGCGGACTGTCCGATTTTCGTCGCCGACAAGGTGATGGAGAGCGCCAAACTGAACACCACGGGCCCGCCCGAAGGGCCTACCGCCGAACAACTGCGCGGATGGCTCGAAGGGCTGAACGACGAAGACCTCGGCCGCTACAAGATGTAGTCCGGCGTTACACGCCGACGCAACAGGCCATCAGATTTCTTCAGTGCGCAACACTGATCGCGACGGATCCCGTGGGTCGACGTGAACCATGACATTGCGGCCTTTAAAAGACGCTGCCCAGCGATCGCCCTCGTCTTTGCTCTTGAACATGCGGCAATAATCGCCGGTCTGGAGCTCGGGATTGCGGTAAAAGTAGGTGAGCGTGGCGAGGTACCCAATCGTTTGCTCTCCGTGGCCGGAATTCCCGGTCTGCTCGACGACAGTGACGAGATCAACCAAGGCGGAAACCGTCGGCCAATCGCGCCCGCGAATGCCGGCAAGCCGCTGGGACCACGACTTTCCGTAGCGAGCCAGGATCACCACTACCACCATGGCTATGAGAGCCAGTCCCTTCATGCCCACAAAAAACAAGCGAATACTCGAGTCGTGTGGCGTTTCCTGCATGATGCAAGAGGTTATCACTGAACGAGCGATATCCCAGACGGGCGAGAAGCGGGCAGAACCTTCCTCCGCAACAGCTCCTGCTTGGTCTAGGGAAGCAGCTTGCAGTGAAAGGAGATAGGGCGTGAGATTTGTGGATAAGTTTAGTTAACAGAATATCTGTTATCAGACATTGCATATCCACAGGTTAGTTCCGGATTTCCACCAATAACCCCTCAACTTCAGCCTTTTGTTCAGCCGTGAGGGGGAGGATCGGCGATCTCGGGCGGCCGCCGTAGTAGCCGTTGAAGTCGCAGGCGTACTTGATCCCTGCCAGGCCCATGGCGCCGACTACGCGGCTTCCGGCGGCGAGGATGCGCTGCTGCTTCTCTTCCGCGAGCTTCGGGTCGTGGTCCTTCCAGGCAAGATAAATCTCCTGGGTCACCTGCGGGGCGAAGGTTGCAAAGGCGACGATGGCCCCCGACGCGCCGGCTTCAAGCGATGCGAAGACGGAGCGCTCCGATCCGGTGAGAACCTGGAAGCCAACTTCCCTGCTGCGCGTTTTCGCCGGGGCGACAGGCGGCGCGGCGGCAACAGCTACCCCGCCAGCCAGGTCGCTGGCCGAGACAAAGGTGCCGGCGGCTTCCTTTTGCGGGGCCATCATCATCCGGGTGGTTGCTGCCTCGAAAACCTGCGTGACCGGAACTGTGCGCCGCGGTGCGTTCTGGGTGGCAGCGACGGTCTCGCGAATCCGCTCCACGTTGCCGCTGGAATCCTTGATGCCGATGATGTTTGGATGCTGGGCAAGCTCGGCGATCAGCCCGACGGGCATCTCGCAAGGGACAAACTTGGGAATGTAGTAGAGCACCACGGGAAGCGGCGAACGGTCGGCAATGCTGCGGAAATAATGAAGAATGGCTCCCGGCGAAATCTGCCCGGCGTAGTAGCTGGGCGGACGGACAAGAACTGCGTCGTAGTTAAGACTGGCAGCAAACTCAGACAGCTCGATGGTCGCGCGAACACTCTCGCGGCCGACTCCGGCGATGAGAACCTTCTCTGGCGCGGTCGCTTCGGCGGAGACGCGAAGAACATCGCGCGTCTCTTCGTCGTTGAGGGCAACAGCCTCGCCCGTCGACCCAAGAACCACCATTCCGGCCAGCAGGCTGCGCGAGTAGCGCGCCATGTTGGCCTCGATCTTGCGGAAATAAACGCGCTCGTCCGCGTAAAACGGCGTGGTGACCGGGGCAAAGACGCCTTCGAGAAGCATGGAATTATTGTAGAGCCCGCGCCGGAGCCGCAGCGGTCGGTTCCCTCAGTTGCAACATCCTTCTCGTCCATATCGGCGAACGAATGGGTGGGAAAGACGCAGCTTGATTGGCCGCGCCAGCCGCTGCGGTGTATGTTGGAACTCACACAGAAGACACATGGTCCTAAAGAACGAGCTAACTACGAAGGGCGCCTGACCATGAACACGTTACTGCACGATGGACAGAGAAACCGCGAGTCGCCTGCCCTCGCCCGCCAGGCGCTTTCATTCTTTCTGCACACCCTTCTTGCTTTGGCCTCATGGATCGCGATTATGCTCGTTGGCTACGCGGTCAATCCCGCGGGCATCTCGCAGAGCGTGATTCTGGTCTTGTCGATGGCGATGCCGCTTGTCGTGGGTTTGATTGTTGCCAGGATTCATCCCAGCGAGATGGCAACTATTGTGTGGTTGGTGGGCTTCATCTGGCTGATGATCGTTGGTCTCTATGTTCTCGACCTGCCGACTGGGCCGGGCCGATGCTTTCAGTGCGGCGCCATGGAAAAGCTTTCGCGCACGTTCTTCAGCCTGCCCGACGCAAGCGGACTGATGGATGATGATGGCCCATTCGTTGGAACCTGGCCGGCGGCGGCGCTGGTGGGCTACTCGATTGGCGCATGGATCGGGATGCGCCGGCGCGTGGAAACGTAGGGCCGACAGTTCCTTTCTCCGATTTTCGAATTAAACGGGGCGAAATGCTCTGCTGCTTTGCCGCTCTTCGCTCGGACCGTCAGCGCCCGTTTGCCGAATGCAGAGCCTGCAGCGCGTAGACGTTGACGGAGTGCTTCTGCATGGAGGCGATTCCCTCGGCCGCAGCCTGCGCGGCCGCCAGCGTGGTGATGGTGGGAACGCGCTTGAGAACGGCGGCGCGGCGAATCGCCTTCTCGTCGAAGATTGCGTCCTGGCCACGCGGCGTGTTGACGATGAGCTGAATGCGGCCTTCCTTGATGAGGTCCACGGCGTTCGGCCGGCCCTCCTCCACTTTGAAGACTCGCTCGACGATCAGGCCAGCGCCCTCAAGCACGTTGGCCGTGCCTTCCGTTGCGACAATTTTGAATCCGAGATCGACGTAGCGGCGGCCGAGCGGAATCACCGCTTGCTTGTCGTGATCGTTGACGGTGAAAAACACCGTGCCGCCGGTCGGCAGCAACTGGCCCGCCGAAAGCTGCGCCTTGGCGAAGGCCTCGCCGAATGTAGATGCGACTCCCATCACTTCGCCGGTCGACTTCATCTCCGGGCCGAGAACGGTGTCGACGCCGGCAAACTTCGACCACGGGAATACCGGCGATTTGACGTAGTAGAACGTGCCGGTTCCAAGATCCTTGCCGGATTTGAGTTCGGCCGGCAGCAGTTCGCGACAGCTTGCGTCCGGTCATGAGCCGTGCGGCAATCTTCGCCAGCGGCACGCCCGTGGCTTTTGAAACGTAAGGGACAGTGCGTGAGGCGCGCGGATTGACCTCGATGACATAGACGTGATCGTTGCCCTGCTCGTCGCGTTGAATTGCAAATTGCAAATTGACCAGGCCGACGACCTTGAGCGCGAGAGCCAGCTTGCGCGTGTAGGCGCGCAGAGTTTCAAGCGTCGACTCGCTGATGCCGACGGCGGGCAGCACGCAGGATGAGTCGCCGGAGTGAATGCCGGCCTCCTCAATGTGCTGCATGATGCCGGCGATGATCACATCTTTCGAGTCGCATAGTGCGTCGACGTCGACTTCGATCGCGTTCTCAAGGAAGTGATCGATCAGGACGGGCCGCTCCTGCGAGTACTCAACCGCCTGGCGCATGTAGCGCGTGACGGCTTCGGCGTCATACGCAATCACCATCGCGCGGCCGCCGAGCACGTAGCTGGGACGGACCAGAACCGGATAGCCGATCTGCTCGCCCACCGCCAGCGCCTGTTCCACACTGGTCGCGGTGCCTCCGCGCGGCTGCGGAATATTCAAGTCTTCAAGCAGTTTGCCGAACTGCTTGCGGTCTTCGGCCAGGTCGATCGATTCGGGCGACGTGCCGATAATGGGCACGCCCGCGGCGAGCAGGCGCTGCGACAGATTCAGCGGCGTTTGCCCGCCAAACTGCACGATCATGCCGATCTTCGCGCCGGATTGCGCTTCATGGTTGTAGATGGCCAGCACGTCTTCCAGAACCAGCGGCTCAAAGTAGAGGCGGTCGCTGGTGTCGTAGTCGGTGGAGACGGTCTCGGGGTTGCAGTTGACCATGATGGTCTCGTAGCCGTCGTCCTTGAGCGCGAAAGCCGCATGGCAACAGCAGTAATCGAACTCGATACCCTGGCCGATGCGATTTGGGCCCGACCCGAGAATGATGATCTTCGGTTTCGAAGTCGGCGGCGCTTCGTCCTCTTCTTCGTATGTTGAATAGAGGTAGGGCGTCATCGATTCGAATTCGGCGGCGCAGGTATCGACTAGCTTGAAGACAGGGCGAACTCCCTGCCCTTCGCGCAGTTCCCTCACCTGCTGGATGCCCGCGTGGCCGGCGAGCTGCCACTCGGTGGCAATGCGCTCGTCGCTGAGGCCGAGGCGCTTGAGTTGCCGCATGTGCTCCGCGGTGATGTCGTTGGGCGTCGTTTTTGCGATGGCCTGCTGCGCCAGCGTAATTTCGCGCAACTGATGCAGGAACCACGGATCCATTTTGGTGAGGCGCGCAACTTCGCGCACGCTCAGGCCGCGTTCAAATGCGTAGCGAATATAGCCGAGACGCTCTGGACGCGGCGTCACCAGCATCTGCGTCAGGCGGCGCGGCTCCAGCACTTCCGCTCCGGTCTTTTTGCCGGTTTCAAGTGAGCGCCAGGCCTTCATCAGCGATTCTTTGAAGGTGCGGCCGATGGCCATCACCTCGCCGACCGACTTCATCTGCGGGCCGAGCGTCTCGTCGGCGCCGGGAAATTTTTCGAACTGCCACTTGGGAATTTTGACGACTACGTAATCGATGGTCGGCTCGAAGCAGGCCGGTGTTTTGCGCGTGATGTCGTTGGGAATTTCATCGAGAGTGTAGCCGACGGCGAGCTTGGCGGCGATCTTCGCGATCGGAAAGCCAGTGGCTTTGGACGCAAGCGCCGAGGAGCGCGAGACACGCGGGTTCATCTCGATGACCGTCATGCGGCCGTCCTGCGGATTCACGGCAAACTGCACATTCGATCCGCCGGTCTCGACGCCGATCTCGCGCATCACGGCGATGGCCGCATCGCGCATCTTCTGGTACTCGCGATCGGTCAGGGTCTGCGCCGGCGCAACGGTGATGGAGTCGCCCGTATGCACGCCCATCGGGATCAAAATTCTCGATCGAACAAATAATGATGACGTTGTCGGCGAGGTCGCGCATCACCTCGAGCTCGAATTCTTTCCAGCCGAGCACGCTTTCCTCAATCAGGCACTCGTGCACTGGAGAAAGATCTAGGCCGCGGGCGAGAATCTCCATCAGCTCTTCTCGGTTGTAGGCGATGCCGCCGCCCGTGCCGCCGAGCGTGAAGCTGGGACGGATGAGAATCGGAAAACCAAACTTGGCTGAAAAATCGAGCCCATCGCGCAGGTTGTTCACCAGCGCGGAGCGCGGAACCTCAAGGCCGATGCGAATCATCGCATCCTTGAAGAGCAGACGGTCTTCGGCCTTCTTGATGGCTTCGAGCTTGGCGCCGATCAGCTCGACATTGTAGCGATCGAGGACGCCGGTGTCGGCTAAATCAACTGCGAGATTGAGAGCGGTCTGGCCGCCGACCGTCGGAAGTAATGCGAATTTGCCATGGCCCGGGTTGGCCGTGAGCATCTCAGATTCGATGCGGATGATTTCTTCTACATATTCATGAGTCAGCGGCTCGATGTAAGTGCGGTCGGCCAGCTCGGGATCGGTCATGATGGTGGCCGGGTTCGAATTGACCAGCACCACCTCGTAGCCCTCCTGCTTGAGGGCCTTGCAGGCCTGCGTGCCGGAGTAGTCGAACTCGGCCGACTGGCCAATGACGATGGGGCCGGAGCCGATCACCAGGATTTTCTGAATGTCATTTCTGCGTGGCATTTGTCTTGACTGGTTTCCTAGTTGTTTTGTGTCCGTGTTGACGGGTAGAGACTTTCATGTCTCCGGGTTTGAAGGGTACGGGCTTCAGCCCGTACATTTGAATCACTAAATTCCGTGGGCTTCAGCCCCTGAGGGAATGCTCTGTGAGGGAAACCCATGAACTCGTAGAGAATCAAATCCTCAACCAGTCGTGCTTCCGGCGGATTCATGCGAATGTACTCTAGGTGCCTCTCCCAATCTTCTTCATCTCGAATGCGGTGATCGGTAAATCCCGGCTGCCAAATTTCTCCCTTCCACTCCAGTTCTCGTTTGGCCCGGAAGGAGAAGCCGCCTTTGAACAGTTGAACAGATTTTTCAACTGACTCCGACGGGGCGATGAGCAGATGGAGGTGGTCCGGCATGATGACAAAGGCGTGGAGTGTGTACCCGGTTCCGTCATAGTGTCTCAGCACGTCCAACATCAAACGCGCCCAGCGGTCGTGGCGGAAGAAGGGTCTTCGGCCTGCTGTCTGCGTGGAGACGAAGTAGGCGTATTCGTTTGTCCGAATTGTTTCCCGCCTGGGGCGCATCCCATTCCCTCAGGGGCTAAAGCCCCGGTTCTGTGGCTAACCTAATGTACGGGCTAAAGCCCGTACCCTTCACAAGGCCGGCGGCTAAAGCCGCAGACCTCTCTAGTTCTTGTTCGGCACGACGAAAATCGTGCCCTTTCAAAACACGCGAATTCCAGATAGAGGCAAAGTCCGCACCCAAAAAACAGCGGAGCCAAATGCCCCGCTGTTTTGAAATTCCGAAAATGTTCTGCGGCGCGAGCTTCATCCCTTCCACTCCTCCATCATCTGGCGGAAGTCGCG
The DNA here is from genome assembly GCA_963796785.1 of uncultured Acidobacteriaceae bacterium. Classification (GTDB taxonomy): domain Bacteria; phylum Acidobacteriota; class Terriglobia; order Terriglobales; family Acidobacteriaceae; genus Telmatobacter. The sequence goes on from CAWCMW010000003.1 coordinate 11,329, forward strand.
GAACAGATAATGCGAGTCGTGCGGGCCGGGCGCGGCTTCGGGGTGGTATTGCACGCTGAAGAGCGGCAGCGTCTTGTGGCGCAGGCCTTCGAGCGTCTGATCGTTCAGGTCAACGTGGGTCAGCTCCACCTCGTTGGCGTTGATGGAGTCGGGATCGACGGCGAAGTTGTGGTTGTGCGCGGTGATCTCAACTTTGCCGGTGGCGTTGTTCTTCACCGGATGATTGCCGCCGTGGTGGCCGAACTTGAGCTTGTAGGTGCGTCCGCCGAGGGCCAGGCCGCAGAGCTGATGGCCCAGGCAGATTCCAAAAACCGGCACGCGGCCCAGCATATTGCGGATCGCCCGGACCGCATAATCGACAGGTTCGGGGTCACCAGGGCCATTCGACAGGAAGACGCCATCGGGCTTGAGCGCCAGCACGTCTTCAGCGGTGGTCTCAGCGGGAACCACGGTTACGCGGCACCCATCACGCGTTAACATCCGCAGAATGTTCTGCTTGATTCCAAAATCATAAGCTACTACATTCAATGTTTTCTGCAAGTGCTTCTCTTGTTTGAGAAAACCATCATCCAGAAGCGGTTCCCCGCTCTGGTTGCGCGGATCGGAGGCGTCGAACTCATAGCTGGCCTTGGTCGAAACCACGCGCGCCAGATCGGTTCCCTCCATCTTCCTGATGGCCTTGGCCTTGGCAACCAGTACGTCCGGGTTCGGCTCGGTGGTCGAGATCACGCCGCGCATCACTCCGCGGTCGCGGAGGTGGCGCACCAGGGCTCGCGTGTCAATCTCGGCCAGAACCGGCACGGCGTAGCGCTCCATGTACTCGTCGGTGACCTGCTCGGAACGCCAGTTGGAGCTGATGGCGGAGAATTCGCGGACGATCAGGCCTTCGATATAGGGCCGCGCAGCCTCATTGTCGGCGAGGTTGGTGCCGTAGTTGCCTATTTGGGGGTTGGTGAGGACGACGATTTGCCCGGCGTAGGAGGGATCGGTTGCAATTTCCTGATAGCCGGTGAGAGAAGTATTAAAAACGACTTCGCCCTGACATTCGCCTGAGTGTCCGTGGCCGTGCCCGCGGAAGATGCGCCCGTCTTCGAGCGCTAGGATCGCCTGCATCGCCTCTCCGAGGAGTGGATTCAATCGATTTTAGCAGGTTTATTCGGAGCAAAATGGTCCGGTTTTCCACGGATCAGTGCGGGCGAGGAGCCTTGGACTCCGCTCAGGGCAGGCTCTCGCACGATCACCGGCGGGACACCGACGCAGCTTATTGATTCAGCGCACCACGCCCGCATCGCGGGCCGGCCAATAGATGAAGACGGCCTTGCCGTAGATGAGCGAGCGCTCGACGGGGCCGAAATCGCGGCTGTCTGAAGAGATGGAGCGATGGTCGCCCATCATGTAGTATTCGTCGGGCTGCATCGTCATTTCGGCCACTGACCGGTTGTCGCGGTATTCCTGCGGCACATAGGCCTCGCGGATCGCCTTTCCGTTGACAAATACGCGGCCATGATCGACGCGCAACTGGTCGCCGGGGAGCGCGATCACGCGCTTGATGTAGCTCTTCTCAGGGTCGCGCGGGTAATGAAAGACCACCACATCGCCGCGATTGATTGCTTGAAAATGATAGGCAAACTTGTTGATGAACAAGCGGTCGCTGTCTTCTAGCCGCGGCAACATGCTGGTGCCCTCAACGCGGACGGGCTGATAAAGGAAAGTGATGATAAGGGCGGAGGCAACGGCCGCAACGGCCAGATCGCGAACCCAAAGCATGACGCCCGCGGATTTCTTGTCCGCGACGGGAGCAGATTTCCCGGCGGAGATCAGGGGCATCCACTCCGCAGAATCCGGGTCGATGAGCGATTCGTCCGCGGGCGGGGCAGATGTCAGCTCTTCGGACATGGAAAGGTCGCCAGGGATTTCGGACGACGAATCCTGAAGCGCAGGCAAAGCGGCGCTATCGGGCGGCAGCCTTAACGCAGGCGGAAGGCTTGAGCCTGACTCGGGAATTTGGGGATTGGTTGGGCCGTTTTCCATCGCTAGAACTCCAGATTACTCCTGAACCGCGCCCTCTTGCACTTGCCGGGCACCCGGCGAGTAAAGTCGGCGGTCCAAAATGGCACGCTTGCCGAACGAATTTGAAGTTCGTATTGCACTTATCCGGACTCTGAATTGAAATCTCCCGGCTAACTGAACAACCGTCCGCGCATGGCGATTTAGTAATGCCCCATTCGGTGGATTGTTGAGTACCCGCGGAAATCGTTTAATGACTGCAGTACCCAGGAACCCTCAAGAGAGCCTTTCAGCAACCCGATCGTGTGGAGGACTATGGAAACCCTCATCGAATCCCCCCAAGTTGCCTTCGTATCCGGATCCCGCCTTCCGTCGTCTCCATCGTTTTCCCTCCACCGGCTCATCCTGCCCATTCTCTGCGTCTCACTTGGCGTCTCAGTGGGCACCGCGACCGGACTTACGCTGGCGATTGTGAATAATGCCCGTAATAATGCCATGGCCGCCTCAAGCGACTCCGTCCAGGCCAGCGCAGCGCCCGTTGCCAACCTCGCCATGAACGCCAGCCTCGCGCAAGCTACCCAACCGGCGGTTGCAACTTCGCCAGTTACCGCTCCGGGCACGCCCACTGCGATTTCCGATTCCACTCCGGCCGTCCAATTGCGCCCGGCGAAGTTGACCCCTGCCACTGAGACCGCCGCCAGGCCTGCAACCGCACCCTCCAAAGTGGATGTGGCGCTCAACAAAACACCGGACGCTCTTAAACCCGCGACATTCAAGCTGGAAGGTAAGGAATACCGCGTCGCAAAAATGACGTTTTTGCCCACCGCCAAAGCGGAGCAGCACGAGCCAGTGGCAACTCAGCCTGCGGTCCCAACTGCCCTGAATGCAGCGCAATGGGGCCTTGATACCCCTGCCCCGGCAAGTCTTTACACCGAAGGCGACCTGACGGTTGCGGACTACAGCGCAACCACCAAGACGATTCAAACGATCGACGGCAAAACGTTCGTTCTGGGAACCACGGTTGCCGCCGGAAACGCGACTTCGTGGGAAACATACCGTTCCGACGTCCATTACAGGTGCGACCAGAACGGCAGTTGCGTGCTGATGCGCGCCGGCGTGGTCGCGCCCGACGCGAGACTGATTTAGACCCTCTAAACCCCGCTGGCGATTTCGCGATCAGATCGGCCAGTGCGAGGAAACCCTACTCGCAGCCCAGCCCCCCAGGCGGACAAAGAATCCGAGGGCGGTGGTTTGTGATGGGCCTTTGCTGGTCAGCCGCAGGGACCAATGCGGGCGCAGTTCCCGGATCGCCAACTCCAGCCAGATTTGCCTCTTCCAAAAGCAGCGGGCGTTGCAGCACCATCTCCACCTGAGTCCCGCGGGGAATGTCGACGTCGGCGTTGCGCGTAAAGAGCGAAACAATGCCTACGGCGGCAAGTCCAGCGCCCAAGCCGGCAAGGCCTCCCTCGACAGGATGGCCTGACTCGGCTCCGCCGATGGTGCCCACACCTGCGCCTGTCGGCAGGGCGATTTCGGCTGTTCGGCCTGCGTTCCGGCCCTTGTCACCATTCTGCTCGATGGTTCCCTCACCGTTGTTCTTCACGGTCTGGTTTTTTGAGCCGGGAACGCTGTCCACAACGCCCGGAATCTCAACCACCGAGCCGTTGGGGAAGATGATCGAGGTAAAGTGCATATCCAGCTGCGCCTTGGTCCTCATCCCGCCGCGCTGGACCCGGTCCACAACTCCCTGCACGTAGACGCCGGTGGGGATCATGACCCGGTTCCCGACCACCACAGGAAACGTGGAGGACAGGTAGACGCCATCGCCCGCTTTTGCTGACTTTGTGTTGACGGCGCTGCGCAACTCCAGCAGAACCCTGGTTCCGGCAGGCACCATGTAAGTCTTTTTCGCCGGGGCCGTGTCCGACAGGCCGACCGGCTCGGCGGGCGGTGCAGCCGGCGCCGCCGCAGTTGGTGTCGCGGGTTGCGTGGGATCGGCAGGGGGTGTAGGACTCGTAGCGGCCGTTGTTGCCGGCTCAACCGCTGCAGGGGTAGGTGCGTTCGCGGGCGGTTGGAGCGGTACGGGGGTCTGAGCGGCACAAAAGCCAAGGCCAGCGGCAACTAAACAGGCCAGAATCGCCGCCGAGTACCCCTCTTGCAGCCTTGACATGCCAACCCTCCGCGCTCAAGTGGATAGACGAAACATCCGCACACAAGGATAGCTCGACTTGGACTGCCCTGCCCGGTAAAAAGCAGGAGCGGCGCGGCGGCAAGGGTCTGGGCGCGTTACCATGCCAGAAAGCGATGACTCAGATACCTCAATCACCTGCGACAGGCCCAGGCCAGGCGAAAAGCCGGTTTGGCGAGGCCTATCGCGTGCTGGAAGAAGCGATCGTGGCGCGGGCCTTTCCCGGATGCGCGTTTGGAGTGCTGGCCGGTGGAGATGTGGTCCTGAAGGATGCGCTGGGCCGGTTTACGTTCGAGGCGGACTCCCAGGCGGTCACTGCGGAAACCCGATTCGATGTGGCCAGCCTGACGAAAGTGGTGGCCACGACGGCGGCGGCGATGTTGCTCGTCCAGCGCGGCCAGATCGACCTGCAAACGCCATTGTGCGAGATCTTGCCCGAGTTCCTTGCCGGACGGGCGCCTGATGATCGGGCGCGCTTTGTCACGTTGCGGCACCTGCTGGCCCATAATTCGGGCTTACCAGGATACGCGGAGCTCTTTCGCACCGCGACCACGCCGGAATCACTCATCCATGCGTGCCTTAAGCTGCCTCTTGAAGCCGAACCGGGGACCCGAGCCGAGTACTCCGACCCCGGCTTCATTCTGCTCGGAAAGGCGCTCGAAACCCAAATGCATGAGCCACTGGATTCTTGGCTCAGGCGCGAGGTTTTTAGCCCGCTGAAGATGGATTCGACGGGATACTGCCCTGCCCCATCTGAGCGGGACTTGATTCCTCCCACGGAAATGGACACCTGGTTTCGCCATCGCCTGATCCAGGGCGAGGTGCAGGACGAAAATGCATCGGTACTCAGGGGCGTGTCTGGGCATGCCGGGCTTTTCTCCACTATTGCGGATCTGATGCGCTACGCCGGTGAGATTCTCGCCGCCGCCGGCAATGGGATGTCGCGCGAGCCGCGTTTGTTCGATCGGCGCGACGGTGAATCGATTTAGCGAACGGCAAAAGCCGGAAGGAAGCTCGCGCGCGCTGGGCTGGGACACTCCCTCAGCGGATTCGACCTCGGGAAAATACTTCTCGACTCATTCGATTGGCCACCTTGGATTCAGCGGATGCTCGTTCTGGATCGATTTGGACGCCGCCGTAACCGTTGTTCTGCTCACCAATCGCACTTGGCCCGATCGAAAGAATCGAATGATCCGCCGAGTGTGGCCGGTGTTTCACGATGCCATCCGCGAGGCGCTCCAAAAGTAAGAAATGACGGTTACTGAAGCGGCTCAGGCCTGACGAAATTTGTGTAGGGTCTTGACCGGATTTATAGATACAATCAATGCTGGGGTCTGACGCGATGTTACCGATGACAACGCTGCAGGAAACGGCCGGCTCCCGTACAAACGGGAATCATAACGACCAGGCCAACCTGCTTCAGCAACTCACCACCGAGAGCCAGAACGAGGCTTCTCAGGGGCTCGATACCAAATCCGCGCTGGAGATTGCTCGCATCATCAATCACGAAGATGCGAAGATCGCCGCGGCAGTCAAGAAGGCCATTCCGGAGATCGCCGCAGTCATCGATCAGGTGGCACGAAGCCTGCGCGATGGCGGTCGCTTGATCTACGTCGGCGCCGGTTCCAGCGGACGCATCGCGGCGCTCGATGCATCGGAATGTCCTCCCACTTACTCCACCGCGCCCGGTCAAGTGCAGTACATCATGGCCGGCGGTCCCAAGGCGCTTGCATCCGCTGTCGAAGTAAATGAAGACTCCGAAGAACTGGGCCAGCGCGACATCGCCCGCCGCCGCCCCACGCGCAAGGATATTGTGGTTGGCGTCTCGGCTTCAGGACGCACGCCCTATGTTGTCTCTGCCGTCGCCTACGCCCGCGCGCGCGGAGCGCACACCGCCGCTGTCACCTGCAATCAGGCGACGCCCTTATCTGAAGCCGCCGATATCGTAGTTGTGGCCGACGTGGGCGCCGAAGTCATCTCCGGATCGACGCGCATGAAGGCCGGCAGCGCGCAGAAGATGATTCTGAATATGATCACCACGGGCGCGATGACTCGCCTGGGCTACGTGTACGAAAACCTGATGGTCAACGTGCACATGCAGAATTCGAAACTGGTCGAGCGCGGGATTCGGATTCTGATGTCAGCCTGCAACATCGATCGCGCGACGGCGGTAGACACCATCAAGAGCGCCGGGCGCAGCGTGCCTGTTGCGCTGGTGATGCTGAGAGCCAAAGTGGACAAGCCTGAAGCGGTGCGACGTCTGGCCAAGTCCGATGGCAATGTGCGACTGGCAATCGAAGATAACGTGCTGGAGCTTTAACAGTGAATCACTACGGCAGAACGCGCTGAATGTGCAGGAACAAAATCAGGTTGAGCACAATGCCAATCACCAGCATGCCGATTCCAATCACCGCAACGACCTTCACCTTGCCCGAAAATGCCTTTAGATCCTCAAGCAGCTCCTGCTGCTCGAGAGTATTGCGGTCGGTAGCTTCGCGCACCATCTCCAACTGATCTTCGACGCGCTTGAGCGAGGCGTTCTGCTCCGTCACCTGCTCGCGCAGGCCGCGATGCTGCGTCTGCAGCTCGGCCAGGCTGCTCTCAAGGGGCGCCAGATCGACCTTGGGCGCGGGCGGCGGCGCTTGCGGGCGCGGAGTCATCACATTAGAGATCGCAGTGAGTACATTGCCCTCAAGCAGAGGCAGGAGGCGCTGCACGATGGGCATGACTGTGCGAAACAAGTTCATTGCGCGCTGCGCACCGCTGGGCTCATCGTCGCTCGTCGACCCGGGCAGAGCGCGGCCGGGAGGCACACGATTCGCCGGGGCCGGTGAACTCATCGGACGCCGGCCGGAACCCACGGGCAAAGGCGAACCCATCACTCGGGACTGCTGCGCGTCGGATCTGCGAGACATTGAGTCCCGATCGATGGATTCAATGCTGTCGGGCTGGTTCATGGAGGTCCTTCTCTAATTGGATCAGGCAATCCTCATATATAGCTCATTTGGCGTCCATTTGAAACTCCGATTTATCCACTGCCGCCACTCAGTGGGGATGGCGCCAGCGTATTCTCGAAACGAGGAGAACTGCGTGAAGGCACATGTGAGCCGCACGCTGCGCAGTGTGCAGCGAAGTATCCTGGCCGGAATCATCACCATTGGCCCGCTCTTTGTTACCTACCTGATCTTCAGCTTTCTCCTGAATGAGCTGGCTCAGGCGGGACTGCCCGCCGTGCGCTTGCTCGCCCCGCTGCTTCCCGAGGGCTGGTTCCGCTACACATGGATTCAGCCCGTGATGGCGATTCTGCTCACGCTGGTTGTGCTTTACATTGTGGGCCGGGTTACTTCACTGGTGATCGGCCGCCAGGCCTTCGGGCTGTTTGAATCGATTCTCGAACGGCTGCCGTTTGTGGCCAAGGTCTACACATCGGTGCGGCAACTGCTGGACACGATGATGGCCAAGAAGGATGCGAGCCAGCGCGTGGTGCTGATCGACTTCCCTATCGCCGGCCAGAAAAGCATTGGGTTCCTGACCCGCACCATGACCGACGCTGGTAGCGGGCAGCCGCTTGCCGCGGTGCTCGTGCCGAATGCCATCAATCCCACGTCCGCCTTTTTGCAGATTCTCCCCATGGAGCGCGTGATCGAGACCGACCTGACCATGGAACAGGCGATGAGCATGGTGATGACCGGCGGCGCGGTGGGGCCGGAGACGATTCAGTATTCGAAGACGCCGAACAGCGCGACGCAATTGGCAGAGGCGGCGATGCAGCCGCCAGTTCTGAAATAGAAGCACCGCAGGAGACACTTCGTGGCAGAGGTCCAGACAAGAAAGCGCCCCATCACGATCACGAGCCTCAGTTGGCTCTATATCGCCGTTGGATCGCTGGGGACGGCCGGGCACTATGGGAATTTCTTGACGCACAAGCCCACGGTGAGCGAGTTCGCCTGGATCACCGTGCTCGGAGTGGCTGCGGTGGTCGCAGGAGTCTTCATGCTGCGTGGCCTGAGCTGGGCGCGATGGCTGGCGATCGCTTGGATGGCCGCGCACGTCGTCATCAGTGTGTTTCATCCGCTAAGCGAATTGATCATCCACTGCACTCTGCTTGCGCTGTTCAGTTATTTACTCTTCCGGCGAGACGCGCGGGAATATTTCAGCGCGGTCTGATTTGGTCCGCGACCGGCGAGGAGCTGGCTTCTGCGTTCGCCACGGCGATGTCTTCGTTTGCGACGAGCTCTTCCTCGGCGTGCTCGCTCTCGACGGTGACCTTTCGCAGACTCACGTGCTCGAACTGCGCCCAGATGAGTCCGACGGGCGCGACGCAAAGGAATGTACCAAGGAGGATTGTGGTGGCGCAGGCGGTAGCTGCTTCAGGCGTTGCGCCAAACAAGCTGGAGAGCGCCGCAGCCACAAAGGCAATCTGCGAAAACCATCCCAGGACGGGTAGCTGCAAAACACTTACGCCACCGCTGATCATCATCAGCAGAACACACCTCGAAAAGCTCATTCCGGCCAGCGCTGGGCTGGCGGTGAAGGCGTGTATGGTCTCAAGGTACGCAAGCGCGATGACACCCCACATGCTCAACGAGATCGATGCGGAGACGGCAAAGTCAGAAAAGCTGTGGATCACGTCGAGCCCGGCGTGAAAGGTTCTGATTTTGTTGCCGGCGGCCTGCCCCAGGCTCTTGGATATGAGGCCGAAGGAGCGCTCGAAGAAGCTGGCTACCGCGTTGCCCGATAAGCGCACAGCGACCAGCAAAAGAACGCCGGCCAGCGTGACCAGCAGTGCCCCAAAGCGCGCGAAAATGACCGAGAGAATCGGATAGCGTTGCATAAGCGGTGCGAAGAGATGACTAAAGAATCCTGCATGGCCGGGCGCGGCGCTCAGGTCTGTTTGTGGGATCCACAAGAGAGCCAACGATACGATAAGCGCCATGGAACCGAAGTCAAAAAGCCGCTCCACGATGTAGACGGCGATCTGCGAACCTAGCGGCTCTCCCGTCTTTTTCGCGACCAGATAAGGCCGGACAGGATCGGCGAATCGCCCGATCAGCGCCACTGCGGTGAAGCCGATAATCTGGGTTCCTAAAAGAGAGAAGAGCGGCACCTTTTTGTTGTGCCGCATGAGGATAGTCCAGCGCGCGGCGCGAAAGACAAAGGCCAGATAGATCAGGGCGGTGCCAAAGGCGATCTTGCGCCAGTCAGCGAGCGCGACCTGCGTGGTGAAAACGTGAAAGTCGAAGTGGATCCGCGTTCGCGCCCACAGAAACAGGGCAGCCAGCACCAGCAGCAGAACCAGGCCCAGAATCCATCGGCTCTTCTTCACTTAATCTCCGTCAGGCAGTTCGCAATAAAAGTCTATCGCTATGTTCTCACGTGCTCGGGAGACGCGGACGATGGAGATTCGCACCCCGTCCACGCTGAGTCAATGGCCTGCGCCAATGTGAATGAACTGTGAAGAATCCGCGACGCGACAGCGCTATGGAGTTGGCTGCGCGGCTGGACCGTTTGCGGCCGTGCCCGTGCGGCGGACCTCGGCTTCGCGCGCCAGAACGCGGCGATTGAACTCGTGAATCACGCGCGCGACATACAAATGAGTCTCGCGATAGGGCGGGACACCGTGATATTTGTCGACGGCGTCGGGGCCCGCGTTATATGCGGCCAGCGCCAGCGCAAGATTGTCGTGGTATTTAACGAGCAGCGCGTCAAGGTAAGTTGATCCGCCACGCACATTTTCGTTGGGTTCAAAGCTGTCATGCACGCCGAGGCCGGCTGCCGTTCCCGGCATCAGTTGCATCAGGCCTTGCGCACCGGCACGGCTCACGGCGCGAGCATCGCCATCGCTCTCGGCTTTGACAACACTGGCCAGCAGGTCCACATCAAGATTGTGCTCTGCTCCGGCTCGCGTGAGCATCTCGTGCAGGTCTCCGGGAGTGAGGTGCGTCTGCTTTTGAGGCTTCACTAGCGGATCGGGTGAAGCGAGTGGCGGTGGATCGGGAATCGACTCGAAGGAAGCGATTTTGGCCGGCTCATAGTCGATGTAGTTATCTTCTCCCGCGCTCAGGTAAAGCCGGACGCGGCCATCAACCATTGCGTGATGATCGCACGGCTGTACGAAACCGTTGCTGTACGTCACGAGCTCGGCGGCGCGGGCCGCCGGCGGGAGCGCGAACAAACAAGTAGCGACAATTGCTGTTGCGGCTGACGTTCGGCGAGTTGTGAATCGTAGATTCAACTGATGTTCCCCTCAGATCGCCGCCGGCGTCATCTTCGCCAGAGTGCGTTCGAGCACCACGGCCACGCCGTCGTCATCGTTCGACGGCGCCTGCTTCCATCCGCGCGTCTTTGCCAGAGTGCGCAACTCCTGGGCCGCGTTGGCCATCACAACTCCCTGCCCTGCCCACTCCAGCATAGCGGCGTCGTTCCAGTTGTCGCCGATGGCCATGGTCTCCTTGCGATCGACGCCGAGCCGCGACGCGAGCCGCTCCAGCGCCCACCCTTTCGACACGCCCGGCGGCAGCAGGTCGAGAATTGAAATGTCGCGCGCCGGATATTCCGTGCGCACAGCCTCACATTCCGATGCCCACTCGCTCGCCTTCAGCGCTCTCTCGGCCTCTTTCATTTCGAAGATGGTTCCCGCCGCCATGCCTTGAATGGGATCGTCGCCGTCGACGAGCGCCTCTTCAAGTGGCTTCACAATTTCAATCGCATTGCGATTCGTCTCAACCCACATCGCGATGCGCCCGTGCGCTTGATCAAAATCTTCGAGCACCAGTTCGCCGCGTCCCGGACGATCGAAGGTGAAGACGACGGTTCCAAACGGCCGCAGCACGCCGCAAAGACCCCGCGCCACTCGCGACGACATATGGCAGCGATCGATCACACCGCCGCCCAGCGTCGAAAGCACTGCTCCATTGGACGCGATCAGGGGCGTATCCGCTCGCAGGCCAAGGCCCGTCAGCAACGGCACGGTGTAGGCCGGCCGGCGCCCTGTGGCTATGGCCACAGTGATCCCCGCCTCCTGCGCAGCTCGCAGCGCCTTCGCATTGCGGTCGCTGATGGTTTGGGAACCCGTTGGCAGCAGCGTGCCATCCACGTCGATTGCGATGAGCCGCGGGGGAGGGTGCATAGATTCAGTGTACCGAGAACGAGGGTCAATAAGCGGAGGGACCCAGGGAACAAGGGACCGAGGGAACAAGAAGGCAGGCGCTGTGGAATGCGCCAGGCAGAGGCCAGGCAGGGGATCCGGTAATCTCTTAGCTATGGAACGGATCTGCAGCCAGTGCCACGCGGTTCTTGCTGAAGCGACAAAAGCAGACTGGTGCCCGGCCTGCGGTGGCGCGCTGGTCGAACGGAAGAGCTTGCCTGAATCCGATTCCGGCAGGCTGCCAGCCGAAGTGGATCATCGCGGCATCGTGCTGCCGCGCCGGCATGCGCTGGGCGGAATCATTACGCCGCAATAAGTGAAACTGGCCATTAGCTCGGGTTCCCTCTCTCACTCTTCGGGGGCGGAGAACTGCCCCGCTTAATCGCGGATTGACGTGGCACGAACCGGCCAATCACAGCATTACGCTCACATAAGAATATTGTCTCTCCCGCCTTGAGCCACGGCAGCCACAGCTTAGGGCTTCGGAGCTGACTGAGAGTGATTGAGAGCATGTCCTCAATATTCAATCGGCAGTTTTGCGAATCGCACGAGCCTGCATTCGCTACTCGTACCGCAGACGCCTCCGCAGGCAGCACTCTCGCGGCCGACGACGACGGATACAGCGTCGCCAGCAGCGAAATTCCAATCGACACAATCGACACGATCACCCCGTCAAGCAAGCGCGGCGCAAAGGGCAGCGTGTCGATGGAGTAGACGTCCGCAGACAGATGGATGAAGTGATAATAGCCGCCGGCCCAGGAAGCAATGTACCCGAGCACAAGCCCGAGCGCAGTCCCGACGACGCTGATCAGCAGGCCCTGCAATAAGAAAATTCGCCGCACCTGGCCCGGATCGACTCCGAAGCTCATCATCACCGCAATGTCGCGCGTCTTTTCCATCACCATCATGGTGAGCGCGATAAGAATGTTGAGCGCGGCCACAATCACGATGAGCGCGATCACGATGAACGTGACCACCTGCTCCAACTTGAGCGCGCGAAACAGCTCGCGGTTCTCATCGGTCCAATTGGTGGTCATGTAACCCTTGCCCGCGGCCTGCTCAATGGCGTGCGCAATCTCCGGCGCGTTGTTGAGATTGTCGACTTTGAAGCTGATCACCGAAAGCAGGTCAGGCTCATCGAAGAGGTGCTGCGCGTCGGCGAGGCGCAGAAAGCCCATCTGCGCGTCGTATTGATAGAAGCCGGAATGAAAAGTTCCGGCCAGCCTGAAACGCACGTACTTGGGAATCACGCCCATCGGCGTCATCTCGCCTTGAGGGCTGATGATCAGCACCGAATCGCCGATGGAAGCGCCAATTGTCTCGGCCAGGTCGCTGCCCAGAACGATCGGCGGCAACTCTCCATTCTGATTCGATGCAGATTCGGTTTGCGGCTCCAGAGCCTGCGACCGCGCCGGGCGTAGCCTTTGAAAGCAGATCGCTGACGGTGCGCTCGTCATCGGGCAGGATACCTTCAATCATTGCGCCGCCATCGCGCGCCCCGCGAGCCACCAGCACCTGTTCGTACAAGCCGGGAGACGCCGCGACAACGTGCGGAACTTTGCGCAGGCGAGCGAGCAGTGCCTGCCAATCGGAGATTCCGCGCCCGTCCATCTGCATCAATTGCACGTGCGCGCTGGAGCCGAGCAATTTGTCCTGAAGATCGCGGCGCATACCGTTGGTGATGGCGAGAGCGATAATGAGCGCCGCTACGCCCGCCGTCACTCCGGCAATGGAGATGACCGTGACCACGCCGACCACGGCCTGCCGCCGCTTGGCCTTGAGGTACCGCGCCGCCACATACAATTCAAATCGCATTCCGATCCAACTTCCGATTGCGTGCGCTGGCCTGGAGGCCGGCACGAAAGCCGCTCAGGAGACCGGCGCTACAAGTCATTGCGCCTGCGCGGGAAAGATTGTCTTCGCCACGCCCACATTGTCATAGCGGTCGTAAACGCGCACGGTGATCAGATGCTCCGCGTGTTCCTGGCCATCTTTCGGCAAGCCAAAGCTGAAACTGTAATGCTCGTGCATTCGAGTCAGAGAGCTTGCCTACCGGATCGATGTTTGCCACGACCCAGCGTCGAGCGAGTATTCAGCGCGCGCGATGGGCGAGACGGCATCGTTCGCATCGAAATTGACGACCAACGCTCGGCGCACAGGCAGGTGCCGGGCAGGTCATTGGGGCGAGATCAGCCTTGATTGCCGACACGACTGGCGGTGTCGTATCGATCACGAATCGATCGCTGACCTTCTCGCCCGTCAGCGCATCGCCCGGAGAGTGCGAGGGCGCGTCTGACGCAACAACTTTGATGCGGTAGCCGCCATCGGGAATCAGCGTGGCGTCAAAGCTGTAGGCCTGTTCCTTGATTTTCTTTTTCAGCGGCCACCACGCGCTGTCGCCATCGCCGCGCAGGTAAAGCGAATAGATCAGCGTATCGCCATCGTCGTCGTGCGCCGCCCAGCGAACCGTGACCGCCGTGCGATCCTTCACTGGCCTGGAGAGGCTGGCTTGAAGAGTTGGCGTCAAAGGTGATCGTCGAGCCCTGATTCGAAGACGGGAATGTGATGTTGACTGTTTGGTTTTGCGAGAAGTTTGCCTGCGGATTAATGCGCGCGCCGGGAACCACCACCAGTTCGTCGACAGCGGGCGCGGAGTTTACGGGCAGATAGTTGACGCCAACGCTGCCCAGCATGCCGCCCGCGTGCAGCACGGCCTTCCACTGCAGAAAGCGGCCTGGCGGCGAGGCCACGGAGCCATCCGTCAGCGGCTGCCAGTCGCTCCAGCCGCGCACTGGTTGCTCCACATTCCCGCTGCGCGTCAGAATGTCGTAGCCCTTTGAGCCAGGCTCAATCTCCATGTGGCCAAAACGGGCGAAAGCCCCGGCATCGAGAACATCGCTGGCATACTCGTGCGTTTCTGCCGCACCCAATTCAAAGACTTTACCGATATTGCCCGTACCGACGAAGATGCGCTCTGCGTTCGTCGCCGAGGCCACACTCAGGCCCTGCTGCGCCTGCAAGTGAGCCAATGTCGGCGTAACTGCCGTCGTCCTGGATGCGAAAGATTTGTCCGCGATTGCCGCTGAACGCGAGCAGGCCGTCGGGCCGCGAGGCGAGCGCGTAAACAATGGAATCTTTGCTCGACCAGAGCGCGCGCGGCGCCTGGCCTTCGGTAAGCGCGAAGATTTCCGTTCCTTCAGGCACGGACGCGCTGGCGTTGGCAGCCTGCACGGACTGCGGTTGAACCACCGTGATCGTGATCGAGGCCGTTCCCTGCACCGGCAGCGGAGGCAGCGGGTTGCGGCTCTTGTCGCCGACGCATGCCGCATAGATTGTCCCATTGGCGCCAATTGCGATCGAAGTAATCTCCCGCCGCGGAGCCTCGAACAGCACGTAGCCCTTGCCGTTCGCATCAATCCGGTAGACCAGCCCGGAGCCGTCGGAGCCGGCGATGAGGTTGCCCTTCGCGTCCCACGCAAGAGTGCGAATGTGCGCTTCATCGCTTTTGAAGAACAGCTCGGGCGTCGCGCCGGCCTTGGCCGGATCAACGCGATAGACCGCTCCGGGATTTCCTGTCGCGATGTAGAGCCGTCCGGCGGAATCGAAGGTCAAATCCCAGATGTAGTGCGATTGGCCGCCGGAAGCTGAAGCGGCTTTGCTGTCGCCGGCGGCTGCATCCGGCTTTGCCGCATCGAACATGACCGTGGCGTTTGATTCATCCTGCTTCGTCGTCGCGTCCGGGTTCAGCTTGTAGACTTTGCCACCCGGAACCGTGGCGGCATAGAGCGCTCCATCGGGGCCGACGGCGAGCGCCTGAATGCTGAGGTCTCTCGATTCGAAAAGCGTAAAGGGCTTGTCGCCCGGCTTCGCGCCCAGCCGCAACACAGTTGCGGGCGATCCTGTGCCGGCAAAGACCGTCCCCTTCTTGTCGACCGCAATCGACCACACGTAGGTCGATGGGGTCGTCGCGAGTTCGGTGAGTCCCGGTCCCTGGCGAAGGTGTCCATCACTCTCGATGGCCACTCCTTCGGGTGTGCCCTTCTCGAACTCCTGCATCTGCGATTGCTGCCACAGGTGCGTGCCTTGCGCTGCCGCGCGCGCGCTGGTTACGGACGCTCCGGCAACAAAAATAGCCAGGAGTGCGATGAAGGTTGGTGCGGCCGGGGAGCGGTGAAAGGAGCGGGAAGATCGAAACATTCTGCCGTTGAGTCTACTAGAGTTGGCCGTTTCGAATCGATGCGGCGCAGCCACTCGGGCAACGGTGCTCGTGTGTCGACTTGGCTGCTGCCCGACCCTGTGGAAAACCTGAAAGGAAGCAAATCTCGTTTTTTAGGGGGAGCCTTGCGAGGCATGTCCGTTAGCAATTGGCAGCCCAAACTGCCTCATTTGAGCCCGTTATCGTGACCTGGACCACAATTTCCGTGTAATGAATCGATATTTCAGTTTCATCAACACGACTTTTGCACAACCCAGCCCCGCCGGCCCTCTTTCCCCTTTCTGGTGTTGCCAGTCGTATTTTCGGGGGACTATATTCCGGATTGTTTGGGGGGTCCGCAACAACGGACCAAAAATCTATCCTCCACTATGAATGCAGTTGTTCCCAAGTTCAAAGAGCTTCATCAACCAGCGGCGCCTGACAGTCTTGGCGTGCGCGGACGGAGTGTCTCGTCATGGCATGGTATGCCTACTGCATCAGTGAGAAGCAAGCGTTTCCAGCTTTAGCCCGCCATCGCAAACCAGTCGCGTTGGAATCGGTTTTCGGAGTCAGTGGCAATCAGGTTTTCCTTTATCCCGCAAGCGATCTAGCAATCGTCGTGAGCGAGCACAACCCACAGGAGAGCTTTAACCAGCGGTCAGGCGTGGACCACGCGCGTGTGATCGCCGACTGCTTTCAACACTCCACCGTACTTCCCTTCCGCTTCGGCACCGTTTTCAACGACGATGAGTCGCTGCGCAAATCCATCCGCTCCAATCAGCGCCAGTTCCAGGGCAATATCGACAAGCTGCGCGGCAAAACCGAGATGCATTTGAAGATCTTCGTCGACGATTGCTGCGGGCGCGAGATTGAACGGCGCTTCGGCGGCGAGGGCGTCGGTCGCGAGTATCTGAGCAACCTGAGGGAGAATGCCTCCCGTGCGCGCGAACGTCAAACCCGTGCTCGCGCAGTCAGCTTCCAGATGCACCGGCTTTTCATTCCTCTCGACGAGGAAGTGAGCTGCCGACTGATGGATAACGGCAAGATGATGCTCGACGTTGCGCATCTCATCGACCGCAAGTGCGTGGAGCGGTACCAGAACAAATTCGCCACCACCAGCGCCCTGATGCGGGAGTGCCAGATGCAGCTCTCCGGTCCGTGGCCGCCCTACCACTTTGTTCACCGCCTCACACGCCCATTGCACGCACCATCGCAGCAGGCGCCTGCACCGATCGTGGCGTCTCCGGTTCCCATGCTGGAGCCTGCGCCAGCTCTCGCGTAGGGAAACTAAAATCTGTTCAATGGCTCGCAAAACAGCTCCAGCTTCGACTGGAGCTGTTTTGTTTGCCCGTCCATGCATTTCAGTTCTGCGGCAAATGTCCTAATCTAGAAGCATGAGTGAGCCGCCGCCTGACGGGAAGAACAGTTCTGACGCGTCCGTCTTCGATCTCCTGGTCGTGGGGGCGGGACCGACGGGGCTGGCTACCGCCATCGAGGCGCAAAAGGCTGGCTTTCGGGTGGCGCTGGTGGATAAGGGCTGCCTCTGCAACTCCCTCTTTCACTATCCCGCGCACATGACGTTTTTCACCACCTCGGAACGCCTCGAAATCGGCGGCATTCCCTTCCCCAGCGTGAATGCCAAACCGACTCGCGGTGAGGCGCTTGAATACTACCGCCAAGTGGCGGTCTACTATCACCTGGACGTACGCCAATACCACCGCGTGGAGAGTGTAACGGGCAGCGACGGCGCCTTCACCGCTCACACTGTGGACCGTTTCGGCCGGCCGGGATCCATCGAAGCACGCAAACTGGCCATCTCCACCGGCTACTACGACCTGCCCAATTGGATGGGCATTCCCGGCGAGACTTTGAGCAAGGTTCATCACTACTATCACGATCCGCACCCGTTTTACGGTATGGACGTGGTGGTCATTGGCGGCAAGAACTCCGCTGCCATCGCCGCCCTCGAATTGTGGCGAAGCGGCGCCCGCGTTACGCTCGTCTACCGCGGACCCGAGGTTACGCCCAACGTGAAGTACTGGATCAAGCCGGACATCGAAAACCGCATCAAAGACGGCGAAATCAAGGCATACTTTTCGACGCAGGTCGTGGAGATTACGCCCGACGCAGTTGTGGTTGAAACTCCAACCGGCCGCAAGACGCTGCCCAACGATTTCGTTTTTGCAATGACCGGATACCATCCTGATTTTTCGTTCCTCGAGAAGATGGGCGTCCGTTTCGAGGGCCAGGACCGATTGCCCGTCTGCAATCCGGTGTCGCTGGAAAGCAACGTGCCGGGCATTTATCTGGCCGGCGTGATTGTCGCCGGCTCGCGCACCAGCGAAATCTTTATTGAGAACGGCCGCTTTCATGGCAAGCAGATCGCGGAGTCGCTTGTATCAAAAGCGGGGTTGCGGGACAGCGCGAGCGACCCGGTTGCCGCAGCCAGTTCGACGGGCTAGCTTTCTGATCGACTTTCGGAGCGGATCCATGCAACTGCGCTGGTGGCCTCGATCCATTCGCTGGCAAATGCTGGCCAGCCTAATGCTGCTTGAAATCCTCTCGATTGGCCTGTTCGCCGGGCTCCTGACACAGCAACAGGTCCGCCGCACGAATCAGCGCGCACAATATTGGCTGGCGTACGAGTCGACGGCCCTTGCCGCGCAGTCCGCTGAGGCCCTGGAACAGCAGCGGCCGACCTGGGTGGATCTGGCAGTGCGCACCATCGTTGACGCTCCCATTGTGCAGTCGGCCAAGATCGTCAGCCCTTCCGGAGAGGTGCTTTTCTTCAGAAGCGATAAGCAGGAATCCCCGAACCTCAGCGACGTTGAGCGAGCGCAGATTCCCGTGGTCCAACGCGATGAGTCAAAGATTTTCCAAACAGCCAACGGCGGATGGGAAGCGATCCGCCCGATTTACACCAGGGCCAATCTGCGCGGCTATGCGTTTGTAACGTACGACCGCAGTGCGGCGCTCCAGCAGTTGAGTTCGCTTTTGGACGATACGGCCATCTTCGGCAGCATCTGGGTCGTAGCTTCGGCTCTCCTGGTTCTGCTGATGGGGCGCACCATTACGCAGCCATTGGCGCTGCTGCATCATGGCACTACTGCCCTCATGACATCGCCCGAAGATGGCAGCGGATTTCCCCTCCCCGTACGCGTCCAAAACGAGATTGGCGACCTGATCGAGACATTTAACCGCATGGTTGCTTCTCTGGCTGAGCAGCGCGCTGGATTAAATGACACCCTTTCGCTGCTCGACTCGATGTTGGCCAATGCGCCCATCGGTTTGGCATTTGTTGACCACAACGGCCGCGTGGTGCGCGTCAATCAGATCTTCGCGGACCTGACGGGCATCGCCGTCAGCCGTCATCTGGGACGTACCTTGACGGACCTGCTGCCAAAGGCGGTGGCTTCTGAGATCGAAGGCGCAGTGCACCGCGTTTTTTCAAGTGAAGAACCGGTGCGCAATCTGGAGCTGAATGGCGAAGGCGGCAAACTGCGCCGTCCCTGGACCTGGCTGATCAGCGCCTATCCGGTGCGCACCACCCCAAATCAGGTGCGCTGGGTGGGTATCATCGCGCTTGACGCAAGCGACCGTAAACGAAGTGAAGAGGCTCTGCGGCGTAGCGAAAAACTCGCTGTTACCGGCCGTCTGGCGGCATCGATTGCGCACGAGATTAACAACCCCCTCGAAGCCATCACCAACCTCCTCTTCCTGCTCCGCTGTTCCAACGATCTTCCTGAAACGGCAAAGCAATATGTGACGATGGCCGACAATGAAGTTCGTCGCATCTCCGAAATCACGCAGCAGACCCTGCGCTTCTATCGTCAGCCGACGCAGCCTGCAACGGTCCCAGCGGAAGAACTATTTGACTCAGTGCTCAATCTCTACCAGAGCCGCATAAACACGGTCGATCTTCGCGTGGAGCGAGAGTACCAGCCAGGGCTGACCCTCTTCTGCTTTGCCGGCGAGATCCGTCAGGTCTTTGCCAACCTGATCGGCAACGCGATTGATGCCAGCGGCGCCGGTGGGCGCCTGGTGCTGCGGACGCGGCGCTCCCGCGACTGGAGAGACTCCGCTCGAACCGGGGTTCGGTTTACCGTCGCCGACACCGGCACGGGAATGGAGCCCGACGTGCGGCAGCACATCTTCGAGGCTTTCTTCACCACAAAGGAAGCGACCGGAACCGGTTTGGGGCTGTGGGTCAGCCAGGAGATCGTGCTGAAACACCATGGGTTGTTGCGTGTGCGCAGTCGCAGCGCGGCGTCTTTGGACGCGCAGGAACAATGGGGCTCGGGAACCGTCTTCGAGATTTTCCTCCCCGATGAGCCGCCATCTGTCGACCCATCCGGTGAGTCTGCCGGCAACGGCGCTGCAACCATCGTCACCTCGCAACTGACGGACCGGGTCAAGGCTTGAAGATCCGCCCCTCCCGCAGCCGATAAAAAATCTTCCCGTCCCTCTTGACAATGGGCCTGCTCTATGTGTTACGTTGGGTAACACTATGGCGCGTAACACACAGCCCGACCACGACCCCGGCGAATTGGGGGAGCTCGAACGCAGCATTCTGCTCACCATTTGGCGCAAAGGCACTCTCACTGCTGAACAGGTGCGCGAGGAGCTCGGCCGCCCGCTCAAGGATTCGACCATTCGCACCGTTTTGCGGCGGCTCGAGGAGAAGGGTTACCTCGCGCACACCGTCGAAGACCGCACCTTTCTCTATCGCCCCGCCGAATCGCGCCAGCGCGTAGCCGGCCGCGCCGTCAAACGGATTGTGGACTGGTTCTGCGCGGGATCGGTCGAGGCGCTGCTCGTTGGAATGGTCGACTCCAAAGTTCTTGACCGGAGTGAACTCCAGCGTCTGGCCGAGCGCATCGCCGCAGCGGAAGAAAGTGGAGACGCCGGGAAAGGCGCTCGCAAGAAGGAGGGAAAATCGTGATTCGATTCGCGCTGCCCGTCTTGTTTGAAGCCGTCTTGCGCGCGCTCGTGGCCGCCTGCATTCTCTGGGTCGGTTTGCGCACCCTGCGCGTGAAAAACGTCCGCGCGGAAAAGGCAGCATGGAGCGTGCTATTGCTCGCCGGCATCGCCATGCCGCTCCTTATGCTTTCGCACTGGATCCCCGCCTGGGCCCCACCCTGGACCGTCGTCTGCTTGCCCGCGCCTTCATGGGCCAACGTCATTCCTCACCGGCAGTCGCCCGCGATTGCCGCGCACGCTGTCGTCGCCCCCTCTCAAACGCCGGCTACCGTTCCGGAATCAATTCCTGTTGCGTCGGGGGCACATTTCCTGCACCGCGCCCGTGCGGTGGATTTTGAAACTCTGCCAGATTCTGGAACCAAGAGCAAGACCGTTTCCGCAGCTCCACCGTCCGCCGTGGCATTGACCACACCCGCAACCAAAAAGACGAACCGCTTCCCGCTCGATCCGCTCACGATCGTCTGGTTCGTTTACCTCGCCGTTTGCGCCGCGCTTTTGCTTCGCTGGTCCATTGGCCTCGTTTCGTCCACTCGGCTGTGGCTCCAGGCCACGCCCGTCGAGACTGCGGAGTTCGGCGACACGGATTCAGCAATCGCCACGCGCTCCAGCAATCGCATCTTTTCACCCGTGAACATCGGTTCCGGCATTGTTCTCCCGGCCGATTACCCCGAATGGCCGCGGGAAAAACTGCGCGCTGTATTGGCTCACGAGGGCTCGCACGTCCGTCAGCGCGATTTTTATCTGCAACTGCTTGCGGGTTTGTACGCCGCGCTCACCTGGTTCAGCCCGCTGGGATGGTGGCTCAAGCGCAAGCTCTCCGACCTGAGCGAGGCCATCAGCGACCGCGCCGGCCTTGAAGAATCTCGAAGCCGCTCCGCATATGCCCAGCTTTTACTCGAATTCGCGGCACTGCCGCGCCCAACCCTCACAGGAGTCGCTATGGCCCGCTCAAACAATCTCTCCCATCGCATCGACCGCCTGCTTAACGAATCCAATTTCAAGCAAGCTTTCACCGGAAGCCGCCGCGCATTCGTCGCCGCGCTCATCGTTCCCGCGGTCCTCGTCGCAGCCACCACGCTGTTTCGCGTGCAGGCTGCAGCCGCCCCAGGCCAGGCTAAATTGTCCCAGGTGGCCGCGATCTCAAGAGACCAGATGCCGTCTTTTTCAGCCATAACGGGTGAACCCAGCCCCGCACCGGCACAAGCACCAGACTCAAATCCCGCTCCAAGCCCGGCTCCTCCCGAGCCTGAGGCAGCGCCCGCGCCGGCTCCTGTGCCGCAGCCGAATGCCGCACCCGAGCCCGCGCCCGTTCCCCCGATGCCGCCCGAAGGCGCCCAGGCGCTTCCCGTAATCCCGCCCATGCCACCGATTGACGTTCAAGTTCCGCGCGTAGACGTCGAGGGGCCGAATGTTCATGTGCACATCGCGCCCATGCACATCCATCGCGATTTTAATTTTGATTTCAAAGGCGACTGGAGCGGATTCGACGGCGAGCCCATCGCCATCGTTGGCGATCCCGGCACCGAGCCGCGCTTTTTCGGATGGTGGAATTCCGACCGTCGAGATTCAACGCGTGATGAAGAGATCGACAAGGTCCGGAAAATCGCGCACGGGCATTTCATTCTATTTCGCCGTGACGACAAGACCTACTTCATCGACGATCCCGCGACAGTAAGCCAGTTTGAAGTCCTGAATAAACAACTCGACGACCTCGGCGGCAAGATGAAGGACCTTGGCAACCAAATGAAAGCTGCGGGCCAGGAGCGCAGGGACGATTGGGCAAAAGTCCGCGAGTCCAGCGAGAACATTCCCACGCCTGACCTGACAAAAGAGATGGCCGACCTCGATGCGGCCGTTGCCGATCTGAAGGCTCACCAGGGAGGAACCGTCACGCGCGAGCAACTGGGCGAAATTCAGCGCGCCGTTGCTGAACTCCAGCGCCAGGTAATGAGCGCTGAGTTTAAGGTCAAGGTGAACCTGGATATGAAAGCGATGAATGCTTTCTCTGATCAGCAGCGCGCACTTGGCCAGCAGATGGGCGAGCTCGGCGGCCAAATGGGACGCCTTGCACATGAGAACATCGACAAAATGAATGGGCTGATCGACCAGAGCCTTAAGAACGGCCAGGCAAAGCCGGCGAACTAGAACCCTTCGGCAGTCTCAGTACAGCTTCACGCCACGCAGCGAGTGGGTCTTGAGCGGATCGACGTCATCGAATGTGTGCGCCGCCGCATGGGCCATGCAGTGACTCTGCTGCCGAATTTGCCCGCCCAGATACGATCGGGTCACATGCAGCCGATTCATGATGATGTATCTGGTGCGCAGCCCGTTGATCGTCGCCGGAAGCGAAGCGGGAACCTGCGTGCGGTCGACGTAGATCACCAGCGAAGCTTCCTTCGGATCGTCGAAGCTCTGCCCCACCCCGACCCCGAAGAAGGCCGGATTCTGTTTCATCAGGCTCTGCGCCACCTGTTCCTTCGAGGCGATCGCCTGGTTGAGCACAGCCGATGCAAGCGGAGGAAGCGCATTGGTCTCAGCCGCGGCTTTTGGAACCAGGCCCGCCGCCACAGCCTGCGCCGTAGTGGGAATCACTTCTGTGCGCACTCCGTTCACCATCTGCGGCGCGGTCACGTTCATATTCTGGTCAACGTAAAGAATCACTGCCGCCCGGCCTGCATGGTCGCTGCTCTTGCCCGTCGCAACGCCCAGGATTCCCGCGGATGGATTCACCAGCGTGCGCGCTTGCGCCAGCGCCTGCTCGGCGAGCTGGCTCTCGGCGCCGGTGAGGGTGCTGGCCTGCGCGGCAGTTGCCGTGGCGTTGCCGTAGTTCAAACAACTCACCGGGTGGTCCGTTGTGCCGACAAATTTGTAGGAAGTTCCCTCCTGTGTGCCGAGCTCCGCCAGCACCGTTGGCGCGGGATTGGCTACACCCTCGCTCACACCGGTGTTGGTCTACGCCGCCCGCAAAGAACAATCCAACCGGCTCGGCATCGCCGGCATCCACGACCAGCGATCCTGAATCGCCGGCATCGCTGAAGTTGTTCCCTTCAATAGCGATCTGGTTGGTATAGGTTTTGGTCAGGTAGGGGGTGGTCTCCTCGCAGTTCTTGAAGTAGCCGACTTGCACGGTCAGAGTGACCGCCGTAATGTTGGCGCACGTCAGTCCGGTGGTTCGCCCGCTCTTGGCCACGGTCATGCCGATCGATCCGTTCTCGCCGATGCCGTTCGTCGAAGAGATTCCCGGAGGTGCGGCCGCAAGGGTGCCACCCTGCAAGGTGCCCAATTCCATAATTGCGCCGGTCGGGCTTACCGCGTTCGAGTCCACCTGCGCAATGGCCGCGTCCACATTGGTTGAGGCGGAACTCAGGGGAAGCCAGGTAGTGAGTGCGCCCACCGGTGTGACAGCGGCGCCTTGCTGGCCGTAAGGCGTACAGTTCTCATCGATCAGTCCTGGCTGCACAATCATTTCGCCCACTGATGCCTGATCGCTGCGCGCCAGCACATGGTTGCAACTCAGGATGTACTGCGTCCCGCCGCTGTTTTGGATCAGGGCCCCCAGCGTGCCGCCGCAGCAGTCTGAAACCTGGCCACCTTGCGTGTCGTAGTCGTTGTTGTTGCCGCCGGAGCTGCCCAGCGAAATCGGCGTCGCCAGTTGCGCTTGGTGCGTCGCAGGGTTGCTCGTGATTCCCGCCGTATTCAACAAGACTTGCGATGAGGTCTTTGAAGACGAGGTGCCAATCGTGCCCACCACATAGGTTGCACCCGTGGCCGCGATCGTTCCCGGCGCGGTGTATGTGACCGAGCAATGCGTGAATTCGGTGGAACTGCGCGAGCAGCTCGTTGAGCCCAGCGAGCCGGACCCGCCACTCGATCCCGTCGCCGAGTTTGACACTGCGTAGTTAATCCCCGTGCTGCCGCCAGCCTCGGCAATGTAGCCAGTCACAGTCACGGTTCCATTGCCGCCCAGGGCCACATTTTCGGGCGAGAGCGGCTCCAGGAATCCTGGAGTCACCGTCAGGGTTGCGCTCGCCGTTGTGCCCGCACCCGCCCCCGAAGCAAGCGTAGCCGTCACGGTCACTTTTGCGTTGTCTGCCGTAAGGTAAGGGGGCGGAGTGTATTGGCCGCTGCTCGAAATCGACCCTGCGCCACCGCTGGGATCTCCGCCGCTCACTGCCCAGTTGACCGAAGCCGCCCCACCGCCGTTCAGAGTGGCGGAAAACTGCTCGACAGCTATGCCCGAATTACTGTTGACGGCGTTGCAGCCCGTGCAGTTGGTGTCGATGGAGGACGAGCCAGGGGAAATTGAGAAGGTGCCGTTCGAGGATTTGCCGGAGGCCGATCCGCCGCAGCCAGCCAGCAAAACGAAGATTGGAACGGCGCCAGCGGCCAGCACTCGAGCCGGCCAGCGCCCCATAAAGTTCGATCCCGCCCGCAGCAAACGGCTTTCGGCGCGCCCTGCCAGCGAAGGCACGGCTGGCCTTTGTGGTTCGGTCGTCGCTGCCGTTCCCGCGCTCAATTGATCCGGCGCCTTTCTGGCCAATGTTCGTGCCCAATCCCCGCTGCTCAACCTTGTTAGACGTCGTGCGCAATTTTTGTTAGACGTCCCGAATTCTCGCTCTCGTAAGCGCCGGAGCGGGCGAAAGTCGCCGAAACACTCTTCTCTTCCCTTGTCCTGCAATTTTAGACCCTTGCTGCGCGAGAAGAGTTGTCTCCCGATGTTCACACAAGATCAGAATCCAATGCCCTTCGCGCACCGGAAGGCAGAACACCAAAGTACTGTGTTGCAGAATTGTCACAATGCGGGCTTGGGAATGTCCCAAGGAACAACGATCCCCCGCGACCGAAGAAGAGTCGCGGCATCAACCAGGCCAGAACGCCGGACGCACTAAAATTGAAACAGGAGCCATCATGGAATACGTCAATCTCGGCCGTACCGGACTGAAAGTTTCCCGCATTTGTCTCGGATGCATGACCTACGGAAGCCCGGCTCAAGGAAAACCAATGCCGGGCCGTCACGCCTGGACCTTGAATGAAGCCGATAGCCAGCCATTTCTGCGCCAGGCCCTGGATCTCGGCATCAATTTCTTCGACACTGCCAACGTCTATTCAAGCGGCGAGAGCGAAGCTGTCGTAGGCCGCTTCCTCAAGGCCAACACGCGCCGCGAATCCGTCGTCATCGCCACCAAGGTGCATAGCATGATGCGCGACGAGCCCAATGGCAAGGGCCTTTCGCGCAAGGAAATCATTTTCGAACTTGACCAGAGCCTCCAGCGCCTCCAGACCGACTACGTTGACCTCTACCAGACTCATCGCTGGGACTACGAGACGCCCATCGAGGAAACTCTCGAGGCTTTGCACGACGTGGTAAAGGCGGGAAAGGTGCGCTACATCGGCGCCTCGTCGATGTTTGCCTGGCAGTTCGCGCAGGCGCTCTATCTCGCCGACCTGCACGGATGGACGCGCTTCGTCTCCATGCAAAACCACTACAACCTGCTCTACCGCGAAGAAGAGCGCGAGATGATCGGCCTGTGCAAGGCCGAGGGCATCGCCGTGATTCCCTGGAGCCCGCTGGCCCGTGGCCGCTTGACGCGAGCCTGGAAGGCGGAAGAAACTCTGCGCTCCGAGACCGACAGATTCGGCAAGTTTCTTTACGGGGGAACCGAAGAGGCCGACCGCAAGGTCATCGACCGCCTGGGCGAAATCGCCGAGAAGCGTGGGATTTCGCACGCTCAAGTGGCTCTGGCGTGGCTGCTGGCCAAGCCCGCCGTCACCGCGCCCATCGTCGGCGCAACCAAGCCGCATCATCTTGACGACGCCGTCGCCGCGCTGTCCGTAAAACTCACGCCGGAGGAAATTAAAGCGCTTGAAGAGCCCTACATTCCGCATCCGGTGCTGGAATTCAGCTGAGGTGAATCGCGGAGCCTGCAAGGATATCGGATTGTTGCGCACCATCTCAGCGATTTAGCATCCAGATGTGCCCATCCTCAGCGATCAAGTGCAGTATGTGCGCGGCGTCGGTCCAACTGTCGCCAAAATGCTCGCCGAGAAAGGCATCCTGACCGCCGAGGACCTGCTCTACCACCTTCCCTTCCGCTATGAGGACCGCCAGAATCCCGTCAGCCTTGACGAATTGAAGCCGGGCGAAGTGGCCAGCGTGATCGGCGAGGTGCGCGGCTCGGCTCTGTTGCGCACGCGCCGCATGCCGCTCTTCGAACTCACGGTTGGCCAGGGCCGCCATGCGCTCAAATGCGTCTGGTTCAATGCGCCCTATCTCAAAGACAAATTTCTCGCCGGGCAAACGGTGGCCGTATACGGAAAAGTCGAACCGTCGCGCTCCACCACCAACTTCAAAATGATTCAGCCGCAGTTTGAGATCCTGCCTGACGCGACCGCCGACGCCGAGACGCAGATGCTCGAAGTGGGACGCATCACGCCCGTCTACGAGTCGCTCGGCGGCAGCCGCCTGGCCTCGCGATGGCAGCGCCGCGTGATCTTCAACTTGCTCGAATCCATGCGCGGCGCGGTGCCGGAGTGCCTGCCGCAATCGATGCTCGGGCGGCTCGATTTTCCCGATCGCGAAACGGCCCTGCGCGAAGTACACTTCCCGCCGGAAGGCACGCCTCTCGCTGAACTGAAAAGCTTTTCGACCCCCGCGCACCGCCGCCTCATCTTTGAGGAATTTTTCTTCCTCGAGCTGGGCCTGGAACTCAAGCGCCGCCGCATGAAAGAACGCGTCGGCATCGCCTTCGCCACCAACGACAAAGTGCGCGAGGCCATCCGCGAGGTGCTTCCCTTTCATCCCACGGCTGCGCAAAAGCGCGCGCTCGGCGAGATTGTCACTGACATGCGCGCGCCGAATCCCATGCGGCGTCTGCTCCAGGGTGACGTGGGCTCGGGCAAAACAATCGTCGCGTTTCAGGCCATGCTGGTGGCCATGGAAAACGGCTACCAGGCCGCGCTGATGGCGCCCACTGAGATCCTCGCCACGCAGCATTACCTCGCCGCGCGCAAACTGCTGGAGCGCTCAAGCCGCAAGCCGCGCATCGTGCTCCTCACCGGCTCGCTCGACGAAGACCGCAAGCGGACCAATCGTGGCCTCATCAATCGCGGCGACGCCAACCTGATCATCGGGACGCATGCGCTCATCGAAGAAAAAGTTGAGTTCGACCGGCTGGGTTTGGTCGTCGTCGACGAGCAGCACCGCTTCGGAGTGCTG
Organism: uncultured Acidobacteriaceae bacterium; assembly: GCA_963796785.1. Lineage (GTDB taxonomy): Bacteria > Acidobacteriota > Terriglobia > Terriglobales > Acidobacteriaceae > Telmatobacter. Next base: position 39,062 of record CAWCMW010000003.1, read on the forward strand.
CAGCGCTTCAAATTGATGAAGAAGCCCAATCAGCCAGAGCCCGACGTGCTGGTGATGACGGCCACGCCCATTCCGCGCACGCTCGCGCTCTCGCTCTACGGCGACCTGGACCTGAGCACGCTCGACGAGCTTCCGCCGGGCCGCATGCCCATCGTCACGCGCCGCATGCCCGGCGAGCGCGCCGATGAGGTGTGGGACTTTGTGCGCAAGCAGGTGGCGCAGGGCCGGCAGGCCTACATCGTCTACCCGGTCATCGAGGGATCGAAGGACGATCAGCCCGAGCTGGATTTCTCGCGCGACGAACCTCAGGCCGAGAAATCTGTCCCGCGCCGACCGGTCGCCGCGAAAGTAAAAGCGGCAAATCAGCCGACCTGTTTCCGTCTTCGGCACAGCAAGCCTCCCCAACCGCGAAATCGGGCCTAAAGTCCGCGGTCGAAATGCATGAGAAACTCCGCAAAGGGCCGTTCGCCGGGTTGCGCGTGGGCCTGCTCCACGGCCGTCTCGACGCCGACGAGAAGGAAATCATCATGCGCCGCTTTCAGCGCGGCGAGATCGATGTGCTCGTCTCGACTACGGTCATTGAAGTCGGCGTCGACGTCGCCAACGCCACCGTTATGGTGGTGGAGCACGCGGAGCGATTCGGCCTGGCGCAGTTGCACCAGTTGCGCGGCCGCGTGGGGCGTGGCGCGGCAAAGAGCTACTGCATCCTCGTCACCGGCGATCGCATCTCCGACCTGGGCGAGGAGCGCCTGAACGCCATGGTCGAAACGCAGGACGGATTCGAGCTGGCCGATCTCGATCTCAGGCAGCGCGGTCCAGGCGAATTCTTCGGCACGCGCCAGGCGGGCTTGCCGGACTTCCGCGTGGCCAATCTTCTCCGTGATCGACAATTATTAGAGCTGGCCAAGAAGGAAGCTGCGAGTTTTGTCCTGGGTCCCGAACCCGCTGTCACAGAAGCCGAGCGCGCTGCAGTTCGGTCGCAGCTCAAGCAATCGTGGCAACGGAAATATGGGCTGGTTGAGGCGGGTTGAGGACGGGGTCTAAACCGGCCCTGTCGTCTGCATCACGTCGACGATCTCCGGTGGAAAAGTCTGAACCTCCAGATCGACGCTGGCAATCTCCGCGCCACAATCCCTTTGCTGGCTGCGTGTGCACTGGCACAGCTCGGTCAGGCGAACGTGCCCGTTCTGGCTCAGCTCCAGGCCCGAGGCGATCAGAATCGTGTAGATGTCTACGCATGCATGCCGCTCGAACTCGAACAGCATGTTCACCCTGCCGGTGTCGTTCGCGCCGCGGCTCAGCACCCATCCGCCGCAGCCGAGGATGGCGCCGGTGAGCGCCTGCACCAGCCGCGAGGGATCCTCGGTGGACACAGCCTTCATCTGCATCGCCCAGGGAATGCTCAGCGCCTGCCGTCGGCTCGCTTCTTGCATCTGCATCTTCACGTGATGTTTATCGGAGTCTCGATGGGCTGGATGAATCCTGTTGCGGAGTCGAACGGGCTTGACCGCCTTTGACACATCCAGGCCACTGAGATGTGTGGAAAAGCAGTCTGCGATCCTTAGTGACTCGCAACAAATGGGCCGCGCCGGGCGTTCGCCAGCCCGCTTCGGCACGTTGCCATGCCCTCTGCCCGGCGCCCTCCCGCGGAGATGTTGTAGCTTGATAAACAAGATGATCGCTGGTTCCGGAATCGATGTCATCGAAATTGCGCGCATTCAGCACGTCATGGATCGCTTCGGCGGACGTTTTCTCGACCGCGTTTTTCTGCAAGCGGAGCAGGCATACTGCAAGCGCAAGCGTAATGCGGCCGAAAGCTTCGCCGCCCGCTTTGCGGCCAAGGAAGCCGCAGCCAAGGCGCTGGGCACGGGCATAAGTTTCGGGGTCAACTGGCTGGAGATTGAGGTGGTCCGCGAGCCGAGCGGCAGACCGAGTCTGCGCTTCCATGGCCGTGCCGCGCAAATTGCCGGCCGCCTGGGCGTGGTCCGATCCGCCCTGTCGCTCACCCATACGGCTCAACTCGCCATGGCCAGCGTGCTGCTCGAAGACGAGCATTAAATCAAGCCTGCGGAAGGCCTCAGCTTGAAAAGTGACAGCTTCTCTTGAAGGTTGCGGGCTTAAGGTGATGGCCAAGAGATTTCGTTGGAGGTTCGGGCGTTGGCCCCGCCGCAATGGGCCAACGAATCAGGGATTTGGCCCTGAGGAAAAGCTTCCTTAAACCGGGCTGCTGCCCGCCCAGGGAACCACTCAAGCCGCGCCGCCTCTGGTATTCTCAAGGCGTTGATCCGCTGAGTTCCCTAAAAGGAGTCAAGTGCCAAGCCGCAAAGAGATTCAGTGGTCGCAACTTAAAGTGGGAGCGCTGGTTCTGGTCGCGCTCGCCCTGCTGACCGCCATCATCTTTCTCATGACCGCGTCATCCGGCGGCTTGTTTGCTCACCGCATCGAGTTGCGCTGTTACTTTCCCAATGCCGGCGGCCTCAAAGATGGCGCTGTCGTCACGCTTGAAGGCGTCACCATTGGGAACGTCATCCATATGCGCGTCATCCCTGCGCGGAATCCCAATCCCGTCGAGGTGACCATGCAGGTCGGCGAGAAGTACGCCTATGACCTGCACACCGATTCGCTGGCCTCTATCCAGGCGGCAGGCGTTCTGGGCGATAGCTTCGTCGACATTGATTCCACCCATGCCACCGGGCCGCGCGTCGCCAACGGCGCCGAACTCCAGCAATCCGGCTCGCCCACCATCCAGTCCGTCATCAACACCAGCCAGGTCTCGATCCAGGAGATCAACGTGCTGATCCACAAGATTGAGACCCTGACTGATACCTTGAATTCGTCGCGCGGAACGGTCGGCGAGTTGATCAATGACCCCGGGCTCAAAAAGAATGTCGCCTCCATCGCCGCGAACTTGCAGGCAGTTACCCAGGGATTGGCGGACGGCAAGGGGTCGCTTGGGAAACTGCTCAACGACGACACGCTCTATACAAAGCTGAATTCTACCGTCGATCAGTTGAATCAAGTGACCAGCGATCTCAATGCCGGCAAAGGCTCCGCAGGCAAGCTCCTCAAAGACGACACCTTCTACAACAATCTGAATTCATCGGTGTCGAATCTGAATCAAGTGCTGGCATCGGTGAATGCCGGCCAGGGTACATTCGGCAAGCTCGCCAAAGATCCTGAGTTTGCGCGCAAGCTCGACGATTCCATCACCAACCTCGACAATCTTTTGAAGGGCATTAACGAGGGCAAAGGAACGGCGGGGCAGCTCATTCAGAACCGCGCGCTCTACGATCATCTTGACCAAACTGCTGACCAGGCTCAGCAGCTCATCAAAGGCATGCGCGAGGATCCGAAGAAGTACCTCGTGATTCAGTTGAAGCTGTTCTGAGACGCCGAGCCGCCTGAATCTCGGAAACATACGGAACCGCTAGCCGGGACGTCGCGTATCGAACTTGTATGAGAGGTCATTCCCTTCCCAAAGTTCTCGTTGTTGGCGCTGTGGCCTGCCTCCTGGCCGCTGCCTGCGTACTCTTCGAACATTACCGGCCATCTCCGGCCACCGTGGCCGCTGCCACGGATGCTGCGCCGACGTACGCACCCAATGGCGACATGCTGCCGCCCACAAATTACCGTGAATGGATCTACCTTTCCTCCGGCATCGACATGAGCTACAGCCCCAACCCGGCAGGCATGACCATGTTCGACAATGTTTTCGTCAACCCCGAGGCATATCGCAGTTTTGTGGCGACAGGAACCTGGCCGGATAAGACCGTCATGGTTCTCGAGGCGCGCGAGGCCAAAGACAAGGGCTCGATCAACCAGCATGGTCATTTCCAGGGCACTTCCGTGATGGGGATTGAAGTGCATGTAAAGGATGTCGCGCGCTATCCCGGCGGATGGGCTTTCTTTGACTTCGATTCGCCGACCGCAAATGGCAAAGTATTTGCGCCAACCGCTTCGTGCTACTCATGCCATCAGCAACATGGCGCGGTCGATACTACGTTTGTGCAGTTCTACCCGACCTTGTTGCCCATTGCGCGCGACAAGAAGACTCTGAGCGTCGCCTTCCTGAAGGAGGAAGCCGCGCAGGCCGCGGGCAAATAGCTCACGTTGCGTCGTTGCCCCTGAAGATTCTCCAGAACTCGACGAACGCCTTCAGCCGCACCACCTGGAAGAAGTCGTCGGCGACAAGAAAGAACAACCCCGATGCGCCCACCACGAAATGCATCGCGCCAGGGCCGAGTTCGTCGCTGAAAGGCAAAGGCGCGGCAGAAAACACCATTGCGACCACCAGCAGCGCCAGCTTCACGATCCCCAGCACAAGATTGATCTCGGCGAGCTTGCTGGTGAATTGCTTGCCGAGCCTCAAAGCTTGTCCAAGACTTGAAAGGGCGGAGCCCCGTCGCTCAAAGAGAAGAAGGATCGGCGCGATCGTCAGCGCCCAGCTTGTGAGCGCGAACGCCGCAAAGAATCCCAGCGAAAGGCATATGGCCCAGACAAAGTAGCCAACCAGATCGGGCTCGCCTGCTCCGGCGATGTGCGTGGCCGCCGCCCAATGCATGGAGCCGAGCCAGCCCCACACCGTCAGTCCCAGCAAGCCAAGCCAGGCCCCCCTCAGCAGGATGATCGCAACGGGCCGAAATCGCACGCCCGGCTCCATCCGCATGAGCAAAAGATTGCGGCCTACACCGGAAACGATCATCCATACCAGGGCAGCGGCCGGCAGCAGCCACCGCAACACTGCGTTTACATGTGGCTCATAGAATGCGGCAACATTCGAGAGCTGAACCGCGGCAACCCAGGGATTCTGTGTGTCGATGGAGTTCGCGCCCGAAGATTCGAGCGGATGTGCCGCGAGAATCTGCTGAATTTGTTGCCAGCAAACAAAAAGAAATGGAATTCCGAAGAGCCAGCGCCAGGCAATCTCAATGGCCACAAGCGAAGGGCGCCGAACAACATCGCTCATGTGCTCAACCAGCAACTGCGTTCCACGCACCGGCACGTTGCCGTGAGCGATTGCCACGGGGGCTGCCCTCACTTCACAACCAGGTTGACGGCTCTGCCCGGCACGACGATCACCTTGACGATGGTCTTCCCCGCAATCCGGGCCTGGACTTTCTCGTCGGCCAGCGCCGCGGCCTCAATTGTTTTTGAGTCTGCGTCAGCCGCCACGCGAACCACTGTGACCAGCTTGCCGTTGATCTGCACCGGAATCTCAATGGTGTCTTCCCGGGCCAACTCAGGATCGCTCTTGGGCCACGGCGCGCGAAGGATAGCGCCCTCCTCGCCAAGCTGCTCCCACATCTCTGCCGCGAGAAAGGGCGCAAACGGCGCCAGCAGCAGAACCAGATTGGTGAGCAGTTCGCGCACCACCGGCGCCGGAATCTCGCCCGCCGCAAGTTGCGCGTCTGCATCCTGAATCTCGTTAACCAATTCCATGATTGCCGCCACGTCGGTATTGAAGTGCCAGCGGCCTTCAAAATCCTGCGTGATTTTGGCGATTGTCTGGTGCAGCTTTCTCAGAAGCTTCTGTTGCAAGGAACTGGGTGCCCCATCCTTCGAGCGCGTTACGCTCGAAGGGTGGGAATCCGCAGACTTACCCTTCGCCATCTCCGAATATTTCGTTACGATCCGCCAAACGCGTCCCAGAAAGCGGCTCACCCCAGCGACACCGTCCTCTTGCCAGTCCAGGTCGCGGTCGGGAGGCGCGGCAAAAAGCGAATACATACGCGCAGAGTCGGCGCCATATCGCGCCACCATGTCGTCAGGCGAGACCACATTGCCCTTCGACTTCGACATCTTCGCGCCGTCTTTGATCACCATGCCCTGCGTGAACAGGCGCTCGACCGGCTCGTCGTTCTCCACCAGGCCCAGATCGCGCATCACCTTCGTCCAGAAGCGCGAATAAATCAGATGCAGAATCGCGTGCTCCACGCCGCCGATGTACTGATCGATCGGGAAACCAGTACTTCACTACGCTCGAATCGAATGGCGCCTTCGCAGTTATGCGCGTCCGTGTAGCGATAGAAGTACCAGCTCGAATCGACGAACGTGTCCATCGTGTCCGTCTCGCGTTTCGCCGGTCCGCCGCACTTGGGGCAGGTAGTGTTCACAAACTCCGGCACGCGCGCCAAAGGCGACCCGCCCTGCTGCGTGATCTCGATCTTCTCCGGCAGAATCACGGGCAATTGATCGTCCGGAACCGGAACCAGCCCGTCGCGCTCGCAATGGATCATGGGAATCGGCGTGCCCCAGTAGCGCTGCCGGCTCACTCCCCAATCCTTCAAGCGAAAGATGACCTTTCCTCTCTCCAAACTGCCCTGCTGCGACCGCAGCTTCTTGGAGTTCTCCTGGGCATCAACGCAAGTCAATCCGTCGTATTCGCCGGAGTTCACCAGCACGCCGTCTTCCGACAGGAATGGGAGCGCGCCCGCATCAGCGCTGTCGGTCAGCGGCTTGATCACCCGCCGAATTTCGATCCCGTATTTTGTCGCAAACTCAAAATCACGCTCGTCGTGCGCCGGCACGCTCATAATTGCGCCCGTCCCGTAGTCCATCAGGATGTAGTTCGCCACCCATATCGGCACGCGTTCGCCGCTATACGGATTGATCGCGAAGCGCTCCGTGGCCACGCCGCGCTTTTCAATCGCGCCCAGGTCACCCGCTTCCCTTGCCGTTTTCTGCTGCGCCAAGTAGCTCGTCGACTTGTGCCTTCAGTGCTGCGATCTCGAGCAGAGAAAGCCTTCACCAGCGGATGCTCCGGCGCCAACTGCACGCTCGTCGCGCCAAAAATCGTGTCCACCCGCGTCGTGAACACCCGAATCCGCGTTTTTTCTGGTCTCTCGTTCGCTTGGCCCCTTGTTTCCTGCTTTTCTAATCCCTGTTCCCTGTTCCCTGTTCCCTGCTTTTCCGTTCCCTGCTCTTCCAGGAAGAAATCAACCTCCGTCCCCTCGCTGCGGCCGATCCAGTTGCGCTGCATGGTGCGGACTTTTTCCGGCCACCCATCCAGGGTTTCCAGGTCTTGGAGTAGCTCCTCGGCATAGGCAGTTATGCGGAAGAACCATTGCACCAGGTCGCGCTGCTCGACCCTCGTATCTTCGTGCCTCCAGCAGCAGCCGTCGATCACCTGCTCGTTGGCCAGCACCGTTGCGCACTCCGGGCACCAGTTCACCTTGCTCTTTTTGCGGTATGCCAGGCCCTTCTCGTACATCCGCAAAAAGAACCACTGGTTCCAGCGGTAATATTCCGGCATGCACGTGGTCACTTCGGTGGCCCAGTCGAATCCCATGCCCAGGCGCTCAAACTGTCGCTTCATGGCCGCGATGTTGGCGAGCGTCCACTCGCGCGGCGGCGTATTGTTCTTGAGCGCGGCATTCTCCGCGGGCAATCCGAACGCATCCCAGCCCATGGGGTGCAGCACGTTGTATCCGCGCATCCACATCTGCCGCGCCAGCGCATCGCCAATGGCGTAATTGCGCACGTGGCCCATGTGGAGTTGCCCGCTGGGATACGGCAGCATCTCCAGCACGTAGTATTTGGGTTTCTTGCTCGTGGCCGGCTCAGCCGCGTAGAGCTTCGGGTCCGCGGCCCACCGCTTTTGCCACTTCTGCTCGATGCGGTCGTAGCGCGCCGGATCGTAGCGCAGTTGTTCTCTATCGTCCGCCATCACTTTTCAGTGTAAACGGGGGAGCGCATGACTATGCGGGCCGCTTCACGAGCCTGTTCAGCGCCCGCACATTCCGTTCCTCGTCGCTGCGCGCCCGGTCTACGGTCTCTTGACCGAAAAACAAATCCCGCTGTATACTTTGTATGACAAGTTATACGAGGCTCTTCTATGCTGGCTGCCCGCATCCCCGAAGCTCTCGAATCCCGGCTCGATAAGCTCGCGAAGTTGACCGGCCGCCCAAAGAGTTTTTACGTCCGCCAGGCGCTTACCGCGCACCTTGACGAAATCGAGGACACTTATATTGCCCTTTATCGCCTCGAGAACCCAGCCCGCCGCTGGACCCTCAATGAATTGGAAGAGGGCGTTGACCGGAAGCGCTAAGCATGTCCGGATCCGGAACAAGGCCATCCAAGCCCGTTTGGGCGGTTGAATTTGACGACCGCGCCCGCCGCGAATTGCGTAAACTCGATGCCAATGCCCAGAAAGATGTCCTGCGCTATCTGCGCCAGCGAGTCGCCGGCTCGGCCGATCCCCGCCAATTCGGCAAGCCGCTTCGGATGAATCTGGCCGGGCTTTGGCGCTATAGAGTAGGCGACTATCGCCTCATCTGCCGGATAGAGGAATACCGTCTCGTCGTGCTTGTTCTCAAAGTTGGCCACAGACGTGAAATCTACGGAGACTGAACAAGCCGCTTCAGCGCCCGCACATTCCGCTCCTCGTCGCCTTCTTCGTCCACCGGCGTCTCCGCAATAAATGCGCAATGATCGAAGCGCGCATCGTTCAGCAGTCGCCGGAACGGCTCCAGCCCCATCGTTCCCTGCCGATATGCTCATGCCGGTCGAGCTTCGAACCGCGCTCGGCCTTGGCGTCGTTGCAGTGCCAAACGCGCACAGCGTCGAATCCCACCGTCGCGCCGGCTTGCTTCATCGTCTGCTCGTAGCCCTCGGCGCTCACCATGTCGTATCCGGACTACATGCGTATGGCACGTATCCAGGCACACCGCCACCGGCGCATGATGCTTCAGCCGCTCCACCAGCTCCGCCACCTGCTCAAAGCTGCCGCCGAGCGAGAACTCCGCGCCCGCCGTGTTCTCAATCAAAATGTGAAATCCCGTCCCCTGCCACGGCAGCCCATCGATCGCGCGCTCAATCGAATTCGCCGCCAGCTTCAATCCTTCGTCGCGCGTCAGTCCCTTCCACGATCCCGGATGCAGCACGAGATACTCCGCGCCCCACGCCAGCGCGCGCTCAATCTCGCCACGAAAAGCTGCCACGCTCTTTTCTCGAATCTCTTCAGACTGGCTGCATACGTTCACCAAATAGCTGGTATGGATCACCAGCGGCCCGACATCGAGCTTCGCCCGCAATTCGCGCATCCGCTCGGCCTGCGCGGGGTCCACCTTGGGCGCGCGCCACATGCGCGGACTCGAAGAGAAAATCTGAAAAGTGTTCGCGCCGATCTTCTGCGCGCATTCCACCGCATTCGACGCCCCGCCCGCCGTCCCCAGATGCACTCCGATTCGCTTCGCCATGCGACAAGTCTAAACGGACCGCCGTCGCAGGTTCGGCCTGCATTGCGGCTCAAAAACATCCAGCGCCTGCTTCAAAAAGCGATTGCCAAAGGCATCCGCGTCCGGCTATGATGGCCCATCCCTGATTCGCAGCCGCAGAGTCTTCCCTGCTGCGACAAGCTTCACCCACAATCTTCTTCTCCTTCCCGAGGTCGTCCCCATGGCGTCATCGTTTCCCCGGATTGCCGTGCCACGCATGTGGCTCCTGTCCGCAGTTGCCGTTCTGCTCGTCGTCTTTGCCTTGGAGCTCTCACTCTCCGCCCGCACGGAATCGCAGACCTTCGATGAGCCGGCACATATGTACGCGGGCTATTCCTATTGGCTGCGCTCCGACTTCGGAATCAATCCTGAGCACCCGCCACTCGTCAAGCTCGTAGCAACCTTGCCGCTTCTTGTATCCAGGCCCAAGTACCCAGAGCCAGTGCCGATACACTTTCGCGCCCAATCCGGTTTCGGCGGCATGCAGATGATGAACGAGCCCGGCGCGGACGCGATGCTGGCTCATGTGCGCACCGCTGTCAGCACCTTCGCCTTCGTGCTGGCGCTTCTCGTGTTTTCTCGCAGCGCGCGAAATGTTCGGCGACGCCGCGGCGCTCCTGGCGCTTGTGCTTTTCGTCTTCGATCCGCTGATTCTGGCCCACAGCCCCTTGCTCGGAACCGACATGGGCGCCACCTGCTGCATCTTCGCAGCGATTTACGCGTTCTACCGCTACGTCAAGCGGCCCACGTTGCTGCGCCTCGGCGTTTGCTGCCTCGCCACGGGCCTTGCATTCGCATCAAAGCACTCGGCCATTCTTGTTTTCTTCATGATCTTTCTGCTCGCCGCGTTCGAGCTGTTCTCCGCGCCCGAAAAATTCGAATCGGCAAAATACCGATCAGCAACCCAACAATCCAGCCTGCACCCAGCGCCCTCATTCAAAAGCCGCGTTCTCCGCATGGCCGCCGCGTATATCGGTCATCGTCGTCGCTTCCGTCGTGATCCTCTGGGCGTTTTACGGCTTCCGCTATGCGGCGCGACCTGGCGGTCAGCAGATTGTGCCCCCGACTGCCGCTTACCTCCAGACCCTGCACCACCCCGTCGAGCAGAATCTGATTGGCTTCGCTGAGAAACATCACTTGCTGCCGGAGTCGTATCTCTACGGCCTGACTGACGTCACCATCCTCAGCCGTGAAGGCCGCGTTATGTTCCTCCTCGGCAAGCGGTATCCGCAGGGCAAATGGTTCTACTTTCCCGCCGCGTTTCTCATCAAAATGACCATCGGCTTTTTAATCCTGCTTGCGCTCGTTCCTTTTGCCCACGCGCTCTGGCGTCATGACCAGCGACGCGAAGTCGTGTTCCTGATTCTGCCGCCGCTCATTTTCTTTGTCTTCGCGATGACGGCCAAACTCGATATCGGCATTCGGCACATTCTGCCCATCATGCCGTTCCTCATCGTGCTCGTGGCCGGCGCGGCTGCGGCCCTGCTCAAGCAATCGCGCAGGTGGGCCTGGGCCGTAGCTGCGCTGGTGCTGCTCAGCGTCGCGTCCTCTGTCCACGCCTTCCCCAACTATCTGCCTTATTCTAATGAAGCATTCGGCGGGCCCTACCGCACCTACAAAGTTCTTGAGGACTCAAACGTAGGCTGGGGCGGTGGCCTGAAGGCCCTCCAATCCAATCTGGCGGCACGCGGCATCACGAATTGCTGGTTCGCCTATTCGGCCTTACCCGACCCCGCACGTTTCCACATTCCCTGCAGGCGCCTGCCGTCGTTTTTCTCGGCTCTGAGTGACATGGGACAGCAGCAGCCCGTTCCAACGCACATCGACGGACCGATGTTTATGAGCTCCGAAGAGCTGACGGGCTATTTCTGGGGCCCCGGCGCCATGAATCCTTATCAGCAATTCGTCAGCTTGACGCCATCGCACGTGGTCGCCGGCGAGATTCTCGAATTCGACGGCAGCTTTGACATTCCGAAAGTCTCTTCCATCAGCGAATGGGTGGTCGCGCTCGGACTTCTTCGGCAACGAAAGCCGGACCAGGCGCTTCCGCACGCCGAAAGAGCGGTCGCCCTTGATCCGGACTCACTCAACGCGCACGAGATGTTATCGACTGTCTACGCCGCCAACCGCCAGAACGACGCCGCAGAACGCGAGTACCAGACCGCGATGCAGTTGTATGAGCAGGTGCCTGCGGACTACAAAAGCCTCGCGTTTCCACCGTCCGATCCGCTCGGGAAGCATTAAGGTGGGGCGCACTACATGGTGATCCCGGGCGTCAGCCCGTGGATCACCATGCTAACCGTTCAATCCGACATACGAAGCGTCTCAATCAACGCAGCCAATGCCGCGGGCTGATTGCGGCGGCTGGGATAGTAAAGAAAATAACCCGCGAAGAACGGGCACCAGTCTTTCAGAACTTGAACCAGGCGCCCCTTTGATATCAAATCGGTGAGCGAATCTTCCATCGCTGTTCCAATTCCTACTCCATCCAGCACAGCCTGGATGACGAGGCTCGGATCGTCGAAGGATACAGGCCCATGAGGACTCACCGTCATCGCCTTGCTGCCTTTCTCGAACTCCCATCGATAAAGACCGTTGCCAAATCGAAACCCGATGCACGCATGGTTTTTCAAATCTTGCGGGCGTCGTGGAACGGGATTCGCCTTGAAATACTTCGGGGATCCGACCACCGCGAGACGTAATTCTTTGGTCACCGGGATGGCGATCATGTCCCGCTCGATGAACTCGCCGAGTTGAACACCCGCGTCATACTCCCCTGCCACAAGATCTACCGGGTCGTTCGAAGAAGTGATCTCCAAAACGATTTCAGGATAGGCGCGAGCAAACTGCGCCAGCTTTGGCAGCAGCACCATCTGCGTGGCCGTTCGTGGAATGATGATCCGGATTCGGCCTGCGGGTTTCTCGCGCTGCTTCCGGGTTTCGGCGACCGCCTGCTCAATCCGTTCAAGCGCCGGCGAAAGTTCGTGCAACAGAGCTGCGCCGGCGGCCGTTGGAGAAACGCTTCGCGTGGTCCGCGCCAGCAGCTGCAACCCCAGACGCCTTTCGAGCCCGCGCATGGTGTGGCTCAAAGCGGACTGCGAAACGCCCAGTCGCGCGGCGGCGCGGGTGAAGCTGCGTTCTTCTGCGACCATTCTGAAGGCCGCGAGCTCGCCAAGATCATTCTTCATGATTCATGAATTCTACTCATAACGGCATGAATTGAAAACGATCTAGTCTCATGAACCAAATCGGCCTACACTTGTTCTTGCCTGGAATTGCTGTGGTTCGACAACGGCATTTGCAACACAGGAGCAATCATGAAAAAGCGTCAATTGGGAAAGAGCGGCCTCGACGTTTCAGCACTGGGCCTCGGTTGCATGGGCTTGAGCTTCGGTTTCGGCCCTGCCACGGAAAAGTCAGAAGCCATCAAGCTCATTCGAGCTGCCGTTGAGCGCGGCGTTACCTTCTTCGATACAGCGGAAGTCTATGGCCCATACATCAACGAAGAGCTGGTCGGCGAAGCTCTCGCTCCATTTCGGGATCAAGTCGTCATTGCGACCAAGTTTGGCTTTGAACTGAACCCCGACGGCAGCGGCAAATGGACAACAACCAACAGTCGCCCCGACCATATCAAGCAAGTCGTCGACGGTTCGCTCAAGCGCCTCAGAACCGGCGTCATCGATCTCCTCTACCAGCATCGCGTCGACCCCAACACTCCCATCGAAGAGACGGCCGGCGCAGTCAAGGACCTGATTCAAGCAGGCAAGGTCAAGCATTTCGGACTCTCCGAAGCCGGCGCGAGAACCATCCGCCTCGCTCACGCCGTGCAGCCCGTCACCGCGTTGCAAAGTGAGTACTCCCTCTTCTGGCGCGAGCCCGAACAGTCCGTCATGCCCACTCTCGAAGAACTCGGCATCGGCTTCGTCCCCTTCAGCCCCCTCGGCAAAGGCTTCCTCACCGGCAAAGTCGACGCCTCCACCCAATTCGCCAGCACTGATTTCCGCGCCGTTGTGCCCCGCTTCAGCCAGGAGAATCGCAGGGCCAACCAGGCACTCGTTGACGTGGTCACGGAATTTGCCCAGCAAAAGAAAGCCACACCTGCGCAGATCGCTCTCGCATGGCTGCTCGCCAAGAAGCCATGGATCGTGCCCATTCCCGGCACCACCAAGCTCTCCCGGCTTGAAGAGAACCTCGGCGGCGCAACCCTCGAACTCAGCCAGGAAGATGTGCGCGCCCTTGAAGAGGCCTCATCGGCAATCAAGCTCGTGGGCGAGCGTTATCCGGCAACGCACCAGAAGCTGATCGATCGCTAAAAAGCGGTTGCCCCAAACGACGTAACGCTAAGCCCCGCATAGGGGCTTGGCGGGCGGATGTTGCCAACTCGACCCAGTTGGGAGCGGCTTATTGTTTGATGCCCGTTTTCGTATCAATATCCTTTCAACCCTACTGAATAGCTTAAGATGGGGCCATCCTGTTTTCTTCCCGCTGCATGGTTCAGGATTCCCTGGGGTCGAATCGAATCGTGTCGGAACCGGAAAAAATCGTCACGCATTACCGGATCGTCGAGAAGCTCGGCGGTGGCGGCATGGGCGTCGTTTATCGCGCCGAAGATACGAAGCTTAAGCGCGAGGTGGCCCTCAAGTTTCTGCCCGACGGTGTGGCCAACGACCCCATCGCCCTGGAGCGGTTTCAGCGCGAAGCGCAATCGGCATCGGCTCTGAATCACCCCAACATCTGCACGATCTACGAGATCGACGAGCACGACGGGCAGCCCTTCATCGCGATGGAATTAATGCAGGGCGAGACGCTGAAACATCGCATCGCCCGGCCGGGCCTGATCCCGATCGATGAGATTCTCGATCTGGCCATTCAGATCGCCGATGCTCTCGACGCGGCGCACCAAAAAGGCATCGTCCACCGCGACATCAAACCGGCCAACATTTTTATCACCACGCGTGGCACTGCGAAAATTCTGGATTTCGGATTGGCGAAGTTTACACACCCGGAAATGACCGGCGCTGCCTCGCCAGCTGCCGAAACCGCCGCGGTCGATGCCAAATTTGAGGCCACTCACCTGACCAGTCCCGGAACGGCTTTGGGAACCGTGGCCTATATGTCGCCGGAGCAGGCGCTGGGCAAGCCGCTCGACGCACGGACCGATCTCTTCAGTCTGGGCATCGTGCTATACGAAATGACCACCGGCCAGCTGGCTTTCTCCGGCGCCACGCCGGCGGCAATCTACAACGAGATTCTGAATAAAACTCCCGCTGCCGCCCTCACGGCTCAATCCAAACATTCCTGCCAAGCTCGATGAGATCGTCAACAAGCTGCTTGAGAAGGATCGCGATCTGCGCTATCAAAGCGCGGCCGAGCTGCGCGCCGACCTCAAGCGCCTCAGGCGCGATACCACTTCCGACCCCACCGCAGCATCGCCGGTTGCGGCCGCCATCCCAATTCCTGATCGCAGTCCGCAGCCTTCTCGTGATCACAGCTCCGACTCGCAGTTGATCGGCGACCTGGCGCGCCGTCACAAGCGCACGCTTGTGGCTGGGCTCGCCGTGGCCTGCATCGCGGTCCTCGTCGCCGCCTGGTTCCTGCGCCCTGCCCTGCCACCGCCCACCGTATCGAACTTCGTCTCGATCACGCAGGACGGTCAGCGCAAGGTGCTCATCGACACCGATGGCACGCGGCTTTTTTTGGAACGCCTGCAAACCACGCAGTCCGCCCCGGGAGGCCCCGGCCAGGATTCAATGATCGCTGAGCTCTCGATCAGCGGCGGCATCATCGCCACTGTTCCTGTGCCCGCGTCCAAGGGGACTTTCGTGCCCCTGAGCCTCTCCCCCGACGGGTCAAACCTTCTAGTGGAGCAGGAGAGCGGCCCCACTGAGTTTGACGCGCCGTTGTGGAGCCTGCCGGTCCTTGGAGGATCGCCCGTACGCCTGGCCGACACTGTTGGCGACTCCGGCGCGTGGTCACCCGACGGCAAGCAGTTGGCTTATACGAAGGGCAACGACCTCTATATTGCAAACCCTGACGGCACCGATTCCCGCAAGATTGCCTCATTTACCGGCTCCGCCGAGGTTCCGGAATGGTCGCCGGACGGCAGGCAGATCCGGGTGACGGTTGCTGCCAGTATTTACGGGGGCACGCGTTTCATTTGGCAGCTGCAACCGACCGGTGCCGATCTTCACCAGCTTCTTCCCAGCTGGAACACGCGCTCGGGAGAGGCCTTCGGCAGATGGACGCCGGATGGAAAGTATTTTGTCTTTCAATCGCAAAACCAGCTTTGGGCGGTTCGCGAGGGCTCAAGTTTCCTTCACAAGACCGATGCCACTCCGGTGCAGTTGACCTCAGGAGCCATTGGCTACCTCGACCCGCTACCGTCGAAGGACGGCACGAAAATCTACGCGATCGAAGCGTTGCGCAAGGGCGAACTCGATCAGTACAACCAAAAAACGGCGGCGTTTGCGCCCTATCTTGGCGGCATCTCTGCGTACTATATTGACTTCTCCCGCGATGGCCAGTCGCTGGCCTACGTCACCTATCCCGAAGGAAGCCTTTGGCGCAGCAAGGCTGACGGTAGTGGCAGTGTCCAACTAACCTCGTCGCAGCTCACAGCTTTTGAGCCTCGCTGGTCGCCTGACGGAAAGCAGATTGTGTTTTACGCCCTGGAGCACGGGAAACCGCCGCGGCTTTACATCATTCCCGCCGACGGAGGAACGCCGGAGGAGCTGGCACCCGCCAGTCCCGGCCAGCAATGGGATCCGACCTGGTCGCCGGATGGAAAATCCGTGATGTTTGGAGCCGACCCAGGACCGCAATCCACGATCCGCATTGTGGATGTCAGCACCCGCCAGGTCACCTTGGTCCCCGGCTCGCAGGGAGTGTTCTCTCCGCGCTGGTCGCCCGACGGCCGATATATTGCCGCGATGCCCAATGGTTCGCGCTCGATCACGCTCTACGATTTCAAAACCCAAAAATGGTCGACACTGGTTAACGATCCGGCTGGGTTTCCGGTTTGGTCTCACGACAGCCAATATGTCTACTACTTGAACTCGCAGGTGGCGGGCGGCGTGTTGAAGCGGGTGAGAGTCGGCGACCGCAAAGCGGAACAGGTGGTAGGTCTCCAGGACTTTCACACGGCGGGGTACTACCGCGCTTGGCTCGGCCTCACTCCCAACGACACTCCCCTCATGCTTCGCGACGCCGGTACCGAGGACGTTGTCTCGATGGATTGGAACGCGCCGTAGCGCGCTCGCGGCTCACACCGCAACTCACTTCCGAGCGATGATTCCGGGGCTGCACCACTGCGCGATAAGAACACCGTCGTCCTCGGCGAGCACGCGCATTTCATCGAGAATGCTGTTCAGCTCTGCTTGAGTTGCGATATCGGTGCGCCGCGTCACGCCTGAAGCTTCAGCAAACGTAAGCTCCCAGAGTCTCTTTTCCGGACCGCGAAAATAGGCGGGCTGTTCAAGGTGAACCTGGACGGATTGAAAGCCGGCATGCGAGGCGTCGACGGGAAGTTTCGCACCGTAGTCGTAGCTCACGCCCAAGGCCTCTCCCACCGCCAGGGCTATCTCAATGGAGCGCGGGTACGCTGAAGACTTGGCGGACGTAAAGACACTCGATAACCGAATATCCTGGGAGACGAGAACGCCGCCGGGCCGGAGAAGCCGATAGGCTTCGCGAAGAACTTCCTGGGGCTCGGTGAGGTGGCAAAGCAAGAGCCGCATGTGCACGAGGTCGAAGCTTTCATCGGGAAATCCGGTGGCGTAGGCGCTGGCTTCGATGTAATCGATGGGCAGATGATCGCATTTGGCGCAATGCCATTTCGAGACGACAAGCTGATCGGGATTGACGTCTGCCGCGATGACCGAGCCCATGGGCCCGACTTGCGTTGCCATCCAGCAGGAAACGGCGCCGATGCCGCATGCCAGATCCAATGCGCGCATTCCGGGGCCGAGGCCTGCGTCGAGAAGCAATTTGCGAGTTGACGGTCCATAGACCTCATCGAGCAGCCGCAGTCGGTCGGCCGCCGCCTCACCGGTTCCGAGCACATAGACATCGCTCGCAGTGCCTTTGGCGCCTTCTGCCATAAAGGTTCACTCCTTGATCAGTTGGGCTTGGCCCGATTGTTCCTGGCGCGGGGAAGCGCGTTGGAGGGCTTGATGATAGCAGGCGAGATCGGGGATGGGGAACGGAAAAACGGCAGGGGCGACGCGCGTGATGGGTCGAGCGGGGATAGCGAGACAGCGCGCCGCCGAAGATCGGTTGATTGTTCCGTCGCCCCTACGGGGCTATTCATTTCCGCTGATGCTTTCCCAGGACCGCGGTCGCCGCGGCGACCTCGTCCTGGGCTAACTTCCTGCGCTCCCTTCGGGAGTTTTTCTGGGCCCTCGGGGCAGCTGGCGGTAGAGCGGTCAAGCTTCGCCTGATCTTCGCCATTCGGATATAATCCTTGGATGGACTTTCAGCTCGTCTCCAGCTACACGCCCAAGGGTGATCAGCCGCGCGCCATCGACCAGCTTATGGACGGGCTCGGCGCGGGCGAGAAGCACCAGGTGCTCCTGGGCGTGACGGGCTCCGGCAAGACCTTCACCATGGCCAAGATCATCGAGCAGTCCAACCGGCCGGCGCTGATCCTCGCGCACAACAAGACGCTGGCCGCGCAGCTCTACCACGAGTTCAAGCAGTTCTTCCCTTCGAACGCCGTCGAATACTTCGTCAGCTACTACGACTACTACCAGCCGGAGGCGTACATTCCCGCCGGCGATCTCTACATCGAGAAGGAAGCCACGATCAACGAGGAGCTCGACAAGCTGCGCCTCTCGGCCACGCGGTCCCTCTTTGAGCGGCGCGACGCGATCATTGTCAGCTCGGTGAGTTGCATCTACGGCCTTGGCTCGCCGGAGGCCTACTTCGGCATGTTGCTGCTGCTGGAGAAGGGCCAGCACATCAGCCGCAAAGACATTACACGCCGGCTGGTGGAGATTCTCTACGAGCGCAACGACACGGATTTTCGCCGCGGGACGTTTCGCGTGCGGGGCGACGTGATCGAAGTCTTCCCCACCTACGACGAGAATGCTTATCGCATTGAGATGTTCGGCGATGAGATTGAATCGCTCGCGCAGATCGATCCGCTCTTTGGCACCGTCAAGCAGAAGTTTTCGCGCCTGCCCATCTATCCCAAGAGCCACTACGTCGTCCAGCCGGAGCGGAAGTCGGAAGCGATCGACTCGATTGTGACGGAGCTGAACGAGTGGGTCGCGCACCTTGAGTCCGAAGGCCGCGCGGTGGAAGCGCAACGAGTTCATCAGCGCACGCGCTTCGACTTGGAGATGATCAAGTCCATGGGCTACTGCCACGGCATTGAGAACTACTCGCGCCACTTCAGCGGGCGTCTGCCGGGCGAGCCGCCGCCGACTCTGCTCGACTACTTCCCGCGCGACTTTCTGCTCTTTGTCGACGAGAGCCACGCCACAATTCCGCAGGTACACGGCATGTGGCACGGCGACCGCAGCCGCAAACAGACCCTCGTCGACTACGGATTCCGCCTGCCGTCGGCAATGGACAACCGGCCACTGAAGTTTGACGAGTTCGAGAATCGGATTCACCAGACAATTTACGTCTCGGCCACGCCGGGACCGTATGAGCTCACGCGCTCGGCGGGCGTGGTCGTCGAACAGGTCATCCGGCCCACCGGCCTCGTGGATCCCGAAGTCGAAATTCGTCCCGTGAAAGGCCAGATCGACGATCTGCTCGCCGAGATTCGCGATCGCGCCAAGCGCGGCGAGAGAGTGTTAGTGACGACGCTGACCAAGCGCATGGCCGAGGATCTCGCCGGCTACTACACCGAGGTGGGCGTGCGTTGCCGCTATATGCACTCTGAGATTGAAACGCTGGAGCGCGTGAAGCTCCTGGCTGGCCTGCGCAAGGGCGAGTTCGACGTGCTCATCGGCATCAACCTGCTGCGCGAGGGGCTCGATCTGCCCGAGGTGTCGCTGGTCGCGATTCTCGACGCGGATAAGGAAGGCTTTCTGCGCTCCGCCGGGTCGCTGATCCAGACGATGGGCCGCGCAGCGCGGCATCTCGAGGGCAGGGCCATTCTCTACGCCGACAAAATCACCGACTCCATGCGCCGCGCGATGGACGAGACCGATCGCCGCCGCGCCATTCAGCGCGCATACAACGAGGAGAATGGCATCACTCCGCAATCCATCCTGAGCCATGTGGAGATGGGTCTCGCGTCCATCCTCAAAGCCGAGTACGGCGACATTGAAGTGGAAGAAGCGGCCGCCATTCCCGACTTCAAGAACCAGCTCGAGCTCGACGCCTACATCACCAAGCTCGAGGCCGACATGCGCGAGGCGGCTAAAAGGTTTGAATTCGAGAAGGCCGCGCGCCTGCGCGACTCGATCAAGGAACTCCGCGACAAAGAGTTCCTCTTTGGGTAGCGCGAACGGTTAATCCGAGCGTAACTCGAAATCCGCTTCCGCAGGCAACCTAAAAGATCAGATTCGCCATCTGAGGGAGTGAGATACGTAAATTATTTTTCCGGCCCTGCGAGGCGGGTCGCGCTAATCAGGGCTCATGACAACCATCCTCATCGTGGACGACGATCCCCTTCAGGCTTCTCTGCTGATGTCGCTTCTCGGGCGGCAATTCGGCAACGTGTGCAGGGTGAACGATGCTGCCGAGGCTCTTTGCCTCATCGAGCAGCCGGAGTTCGCCGGCAAACTCAGCCTGGTCATTACTGGGCATCACATCACAGGTATCGGGGGGCCCGCGTTCGTTGCTGAATTGCACGCGCGCAAACCGGATTTGCCGGTGCTGGTCCTCAGCGCGAGCGACCTCCGGACCCTCCGAATACAGAGACGAACAGGTCGTCTTTCTGCCCCGCCCGGTGGGTGGAGACAAGATGCTGGCCGTCACCAGCCAGATCCTCGCGGACCGCAAGCCCGCCGTCGCGTAGACTGCAAACCCAATCGAACATTCCCTTGCACTCTTCATAGAGTGAGCCAAATCACACTCGAACCCCTATCATGGATGGAGAATAGGCTCATCCGTTGGGAGGTCACCGGCCTCCGACGTGCGTGCGAGAATGAACTTGGGGTCACGACGGGCGGTTCTCCAATTCCCGTAAGCTCTTGAGGACCGTGCTGTGTGGCGTTTTCTTAAGGAAAACGCCACGAAGAGGTTGTGGTTCCGCTTTAGACCCATTGGAGAACCGCGTAATGGCCACATTTGGCAGCTTTTGTCTTCTTATCGCTTTAGTTCTGGCCGCCTACAATCTTTTCGCGGGTGCGGTGGCATTGCGGCTGATTGCCACCGGCCAGCCCGCCAGGGTTTCCCCGGAGCGGCTGGCCGATACGGCTCGCCGCGCCGGAATTGCCGGATTCGTGGCCGTCACTGGCGCCGCGTTCGCACTGATCTATTCGGTCTTTACCAACGACTTCTCCATCACTTACATCCTGGAGCACTCCAACCGCGCGCTGCCCATTCCCTACAAGTTTGCGGCGCTCTGGAGCGGCCAGGAGGGTTCGCTGCTGCTGTGGGCGTGGCTGCTGGGGACGTACGGCTTTGTCCTTCGCCTGCGGCACAAGACGGACGTAAAGCTCTACGCCTACGCGGGCACGATTCTGGCCGGCATTCAGGTGTTTTTCCTGTCCGTCCTGGTTTTTGCCGCGCCTCCGTTCGCGCTGCTCAAAGGCGCCATCCCCGACGACGGCAACGGCCTGAATCCCCTGCTTCAGTATCCGGAGATGGTGATTCACCCGCCGATGCTTTACCTCGGCTACGTGGGCTTCTCGGTTCCCTTCGCCTTTGCGCTGGGCGCGCTGATGATGCGCTACCCCGGCGAGAAATGGATCCGGATCACGCGCACCTGGACCATGGTGACCTGGCTGTTTCTGACCTGCGGCATCTTTCTCGGCATGCACTGGGCCTACGCGGTGCTGGGCTGGGGCGGCTACTGGGGCTGGGACCCGGTGGAGAACGCGAGCTTTATGCCGTGGCTTACCGGAACCGCTTTTCTGCACTCGGTGATGATGCAGGAGCGCAAGGGCATGATGAAGAGCTGGAACGTGTGGCTCATCTTCTCCACGTTCCTGCTGACGCATGCTGGGCACGCTGCTCACGCGCGCCGGCCTGGTGAGTTCGGTGCACGCCTTTGCGCAGTCGTCCATCGGCACATGGTTCGTAGTCTTCATGGGGATTGTGCTGGCGGTCTGCATCTTCACCTACATCTTGCAACGCGGGCACCTGAAAACCGAGCACCACATGGAATCGCTGGTGAGCCGCGAATCGAGCTTCCTGTTCAATAATCTTGTGCTGCTCACGGCCTGCTTTGTGATTCTCTGGGGCACGCTGTTCCCCATCATTTCCGAATACGTGCAGGGCACCAAGGTGACGGTGGGCGCGCCGTTCTATAACCGCGTGGCCGTGCCGATCGGGCTCTTTCTCGTGTTTCTTACCGGCGTGGGGCCGCTGCTGCCGTGGCGCTCGTCATCGTTCAAGGCCATCAAGCGCAACTTTGTTTTGCCGATCATTGCGCTGTGGGTCACGGTGATTGTTTGCCTCGCCGTCGGCGTGCGGCCGTGGAAAGACGGCGCGCTCGATCAGGGCAGCTTTTACGCAGTCGTGGCCTTCGCGGTCGCTGCCGCGGTGCTCACCGCGATTATCGCGGAGTTTCTGCGCGGCGCCGGCGTCATATCGAAACAGACGCGCCGCAATCTCTTCGCGGCCACGTGGCTGCTTACGCGGCGCAACACGCGGCGGTACGGCGGCTACATCATTCACATCGGCGTGGTGGTGGTCGTGATCGGGCTTGCCGGCTCGGCGTTTAATCGCAGCATCGAAAGCGAAATGGGCCTGCATTCAGCAGATGAAGATCGGGCCCTACACGCTGGAATGCACGGGCTTCACGCAGGACTCGAATACGAACTACAACTCCGACTACGCGGTTCTCGACGTCTACCAGGGCGGCAAGAAAGTCTTCACGATGACGCCGGAGCGGCGGTTTTATCTCGCCAGCGGGCAGCCGCAGACGATGGTCGCGATTCATTCAGTTCCCGAGTGGGATCTGTACGTGGTCTATGAGGGCACGAACCCCGATACCGGGCAGCCGATTATCAAGGCGTTTCTCAATCCGCTGGTGGGCTGGATCTGGTTTGGCCTGGTCATCATTGTCGGCGGAACATTCATTGCGCTGGTTCCCAGCCTGACGCCGGCGACCGCAACTTTGCGCGTACCCGCGGCAAAAGCGGCGCCCATGACTCCCGCGCTCAAGGGAGGCGACTAATGGCGCTCCGCGCTTTTACCTTTTGGACAAGAGCCGTGGAAGCTCTGCGTGCTCGCCGTGGCCATCTGCTTTTCGCTCGGCGCATCCACTCCCACGTTCGCACATGAACGCCTTGAGCCATCAGCTCATGTGCCAGTGCGGATGCGCGCAACTGCTGGGCGAGTGCGATCACGTTGGATGCCCCGACCGCGACAAAGAATTGTCCGAGCTGACCACCGATCATCGCAGCGGGAATGACCGATCAGCAAGTGATGGATGAGTTTGTGGCCAAGTACGGCGCCACGGTGCTGGCTGCGCCGACGACAAAGGGATTTGACCTGGTGGCGTGGATCGCTCCGTTTGCGGTGTTCGCTGCGGCGCTGCTGGGCACGATCCTGCTGATCCGGCGCTGGGGCGGATTGGGCATTGAGCGGCGAGCACAGGTGGCGGACGGTGTGGCCCCGAGCGCGGACCCGGCCGAGCAGGAGCGGCTGGATCGCATTCGCCGCGAGACCGGCAGCAACGATGAATTTTGACGGAGGATTTTGAGCCATGACGGAAACCGAAGGTCTGATCGCCGGAGTACTTCTTCTCTTCGCGCTCTTCCTGTACACCTTCTGGCCGGAGAACGCATTTGCCAGCCAGAAGGAAAAGACGCGGCTCGATTTTCTCCTGGAGCGCAAGGAACAGCTGTACGAGAATCTGCGCGATTTGAACTTCGAGTTTCGCGCGGGCAAGTATCCCGAAGAGGATTTCGAGAGGCAGCGGGCGCAACTGGAGCATGAGACGGCGCAGTTGCTGGCCGAGATCGATCACCTGCAGCAGGCATGAAGTTGTAGCGCTGGCCTCCTGGCCGGCTGTCGTGCGGGCGCCCTCGCCCGCAAAATGGAACAGATCGCAAGGAATTCAGGACGAGATGAAATCGACACGACTCTTTGGAATGACTTTAGCTTTGGGCTTTTTCCTTTCCGGCGCGTTGGCCCACGCTGCCACCGTGACCGGCACCGTCACGAACAAAACCACTAACAAGCCGGCGGCCGGCGATGCCGTCACGCTGCTGGAACCAATGAGTGGCATGAGCGAAGTGGGCCATGCGACGACGAATGCGCAGGGCCGCTACACGCTGGATTTGCCTGGTCAGGTTCCCTACCTGGTCCGCGTAACGCACCAGGGCGCGGAGTATTTTATTGCCGCGCCGCAAGGCGGAGGAACCGGCGACATTTCTGTGTACGACGTGGCGGCGAAGGTGGAAGGCATCACCATCGCCGAGCATGTGACGGGAATCGAAACCGATAACGGACAGCTTCGCGTGGTGGAGCGCTACGACATTCACAACTCCAGTTCTCCGCCGCGCACGCAGTGGAGCAAGCAATCGTTCCAGGTGATTCTGCCTGAAGACGCGGTTGTGGGCGATGCCTCGGCGCAGCGGCCCGGCGCAAGCAGCCTGCCGACCACCGTGAAACTCAATCCCGACGGGCCCAAGGGCCACTATTCGTTCGACTTTCCCATTCAGCCCGACGAGGGCGCAAAGGGCACGCTTTTCCAGGTGCAATACAATCTGCCGTACAGCAGCGGCAAATACAGCTTTCATTCGCAGGTGACTCTGGCGGCCGATACAGTTTGGGTGGTGCTGCCCAAATCGATGACGTTCACGGGCGGAAGCGGTTCAGGATTTGAATCGTCTCCGCAAGATCCCAGCGTGCAAACTTTCCTGGCGCGGAACGTTGCTCCCGGAAAGGGGCTGGAGTTCTCGGTCTCCGGCACCGGATCGTTTGCTCGCGACGATCAGAACGGCCAAGGCGGACAGCCGGGCGACAGCGGCGGACAACCGGGAGCGACTCCCACCGGGCCAGGCGGCGGCATCGGCGAACCGATCAATACGCCCGATCCGCTTTCAAAATACAAATGGTGGATTCTGGGCGGCCTGGCTTTGCTGCTTGCGGCGGCGGCGGCGTTTTTGCTGCGAAAGCCGGCGATAGCCGAAGGTGTTCTGGCTTCAACTGGCAGCGCGATGGCGCCAACCGGAATTTCGTCTGTGCACTCCGCGCCGAGTCTTTCGAGCAGTTCGCCGGCTCAAAAACATACCGCACTCCTGAATGTGCTCAAGGAAGAACTGTTTGCGTTGGAGAGCGAGAAGATCGCGGGCACTTTGTCCGCGAGCGAATACACCGAACAAAAAGCGGCGCTCGAAACTGTGCTGAGGCGGGCGCTGAAGAAGAACTCGTGAACTCGTGAGACCGTGAATCGTGGTCTGTGGGAGAGCGTTCACATTTGCATTCCGTTAGCCTCGCTTGTACAAGGGACAAACCCGGCGAGTCGAGTAGACTGAACACGGTTCACGATCCACGAACCGCGACTTATGAAGACTCTTCTTCGCACGCTGCTTTCTTTGTCTCTCATCGTCTGGCTGGGCGCTGAAATATTCTTCCCGATCGTTGCTGCGATCACTTTCAATACCCTTCAGCCAGACACTCATCTTGCCGGAACCATCGTTGGCCAATTGATTCGTATCCTGCACGGGATGGGATTGGTCTCAGGCATGGTGGCGCTGGCGGTGATGGCGCTTGCCCCGGCATGGGGAATCTACAAACCGCGCGCGGTGCTGCTGCCGATGGCTTTTGTCGTCTTGATGATCGGGCTCACGGTTTACTCACAGTACGGAATCATCCCCGCGATGGAGCGCGACCGCATTGCCGCGGGAGGCAGCATTGATACAGCAACTCCCGCCGATGCGACCACAGCGCACTTCAACAAGCTGCATAACCGCAGCGAGTTTGTGGAGGAGGCCATCCTGCTGCTGGGGTTGGCGGCTGTGGTGCTGATGGCGCGAGCGGAGACGACGCGAAGCTGACGGTTCGCGAAGACGAACGCGTCGAGTCGATGCGTGATCCTCCGCTTCTCGCCGCCGCGATTCGCGTCGATCAAGTGCATCCTGTATCATCGAAAAGGCTTGATTGCGCAGCTCCTGCAGTGCAAGAGCCTCGATGGAACGACTATGAAAACCGGCATTATCGGCCTGCCGCAGGTGGGCAAGACTTCGCTGTTCAAGATTCTGACCAAAGCCAAGATTGACGAGCACGGGCGCGCGAATCCGCGCGAGGCGCACATTGGCGTGGCGCGCGTGCCTGATGAGCGTCTGGAAAAATTGTCGGCCCTCTATTCGCCCAAGAAAACAACCTTTGCCTCGGTGGAGTTCGTTGACGTTGCGGGCATCGGGCAGGAAGCGCTGAAGGAGACTGCGTACCTGACGAACCTGCGCAACGTGGACGCGCTGATTCATGTGCTGCGCGCGTTCGAGAACGATGCGGTTCCGCAGGAAGGGCCGATTGACCCGCTGCGCGACGCCAAGAATGTCGAATTCGACCTGATGATCAGCGACCTGGGCCAGGTGGAAAAGCGCATGGAGCGCGTCGAGAAGGATATGAAGAAAGGCCGCACCAGCGAACTTGGAGCGGGAACAGGCATTGCTGGTGCGGTCAAAGGAAATGCTGGAAAAGGAAATTCCACTGCGGGCCATGGAGATGACGGCGGACGAGAAAAAGCTCATCCGCGGCTTCATGTTTTTGTCGCAAAAGCCCATGTTGTATGTGCTCAATGTGAGCGAGAGTTCGACGCTGGGCGCCGACCTGGAGTCCGCTGTAAGCCGCTACAAATTGGATGCGATTGCGAACCGGCCCAATGCGGGCGCGATGGCCATCTGCGGCAAAGTGGAGGCGGAACTGGCGGACATGGACGACGCCGAGGCCGCGGACTTTCTGGAAAGCTACGGCCTGCACGAAAGCGGCCTGGTGCGGCTGATCCGCAAGAGCTATGAGTTGCTGGGGCTGATCAGCTTTTTCACCGCGGGCGAAGACGAGTGCCGCGCGTGGACGGTTCCGGTGGGATCGAAAGCGCCGCAGGCGGCGGGCGCGATTCACTCCGATCTGGAGCATCATTTCATCCGCGCCGAAACCATTCGCTGGGATAACTTGCTGGACGCGGGCTCGGAAGCTGCGGCGCGCTCCAAGGGCACGTTGCGCCTGGAAGGCAAAGAATACGTGGTGCAGGACGGGGATGTGGTGCACATAAGGCACTCGGGGTGAAGGCCCGTGGTTCGTGAATCGTGAGTCGTGTACCGCGTACAGGGTTCCGGCGAGATTTGCAATGAATCACGAAGCACGGTTCACGATCCACGATCAAAAATGCTGACGACCTCTCTCATTCTCGGAACGATTGCCGCCCTGGCTGATGTGGCCGGCGGGCTGGTGCTGGTGCGCGCGCGCGGCGTGGAGCGCTACCTGCGCTACTTTGTGGCGCTGGGCGCAGGGTTCCTGATGGCCACGGCGCTGCTGGAGATGACGCCGGAGAGCCTAAGGCTGAATGCGCGGCTGGCTCCGGCTCTGATCATGGCCGGTTACTGCGCGATGCATCTGCTTGAGCACACCATCAACGCGCACTTTCATTACGGCGAGGAGACACACGGCGGCGAGTTTATTTCCGCCCACAAGGGTTACTCGGTGCTGGGCGGCCTGAGCGTGCACGCACTGTTTGATGGCGTCGCGATCGGGTCGGGATTCGCGCTTTCCAATTGGCTGGGCTGGCTGATCTTTCTTGCCATTCTTCTGCACAAGGCGCCGGAGGGTTTCACAATGGCCAGCGTAATGCTGGCCAGCGGGCGAAGCCGGAAGACGGCCTTCTGGTCCGCAGTGGGGCTGGCCGGGGCGACACTAGCGGGCGTGCTGGTGATTCAGCTTGTGCCGCGCTGGGTTCCATATGGACTGCCGGTTTCAGCGGGCGTCGCGCTCTACGTGGCCGCGACCGACCTTGTGCCAGAGGTGAATCGCGAGCCGGGTATCCGGATGGCGCTGGTGTTCTTTGCCGGAGTAGCCGGGTTTCTGCTGCTGCGCACTTTGCTTCCCGCGCTGTAGGTCGGCCGGATGTCGCCTCTCAGCGCAGGTCCTGCGCCGAACGGTATGCTATGCGATGTGGCGTATTGCGTAGCACCGGTTTTGAAAGACGTCGAAAGCTCACGGCGGGCGCGCAGACGCATTCCTTTTGATTTTCTCGGAGCGCTGATTTTTGCGGCACTCGGGTTCCTGGTGATGGGCTACCATCCGGGGCTTGAGGACGATGGACTCTACTTGTCGGCGGTGAAAGCCGATCTGAATCCTGCACTCTTTCCTCACAATGCGGAGTTCTTCCGTTTACAACTGCAAGCGACGCTCTTCGACACATGGATGGCGGACTTCGTCCGCTGGACGCAAATTCCGGTGGCGTGGGCCGAGCTTCTGGTCCAATGGGCCGCTCTCTTCCTGATTCTCTGGGCGGTGAAAAAGATTGCGAACCGGCTTTTCGACGGAGCGCCTGCGCAATGGGGCGGAGTGGCGCTGGTCTCGGCCATGTTCACGCTCCCAGTGACCGGGACCGCGCTCTACATGGTCGACCAGCATTTACATCCGCGCACGCTGGCGACGGCAATGATCCTGCTGGCCGTTTGGCGAATCCTGGATGAGAAGCCGTGGCAGGCCGCGCCGCTGCTGCTGGTTGCATTTGTGCTGCACCCGCTGATGGCGGCAATGGGGATTTCGTTCTGTTTTTTTCTCATCATGGTCCTGGCGGACCGGGTGCGCGAGCGGGTGCGAGGGTGGCGAACTTCGATGGCCGCAATCGTGCCCTTGGGCTGGGTCTTCGAGCCGGGCAATCCGGGCTGGCGCAAGGCGCTGGACACGCGAACGTTACGACTTCATTTACAAGTGGACCTGGTACGAGTGGCTGGGCGCGCTGGCGCCGCTCGTTCTTTTCTGGCTGTTGTGGCGCTATGCGCGCAGGCGCGGCGAAACGACGCTGGCGCGGTTTGCGCTCGCGGTTCTGATCTACGGCGTCTTCCAACAGGCGTTGGCGATGGCGTTGCTCTGGCCAGGCTTGCTGTTGCGTGTGACGCCGCTGCAACCCATGCGCTACCTGCACTTGCTTTACTTCTTCTTCGTGCTCACGGCCGGATGCCTGCTGGGAAAGTTCTTTTTGAAACGAAGCTTCTGGCGCTGGGCGGTGTTTCTGCTGGTTGCGAATTGCAGCATGTTTGCGTGGCAGCGCGTGGAATTTGGAAGTAGCCAGCACCTTGAAATGCCTTGGCGAGGGCCCGCCAATCCCTGGCTGCAAGCCTTCGCTTGGGTCCGCGCGAACACGCCGGAGAACGCCTATTTCGCGCTCGATCCGCACTATCTTGAAGCGTCTGGCGAGGATTACCACAGCTTTCGCGCGTTGGCAGAGCGCAGTCAACTGGCCGATGCGGTGAAGGACGCGTCGGTGGTCACGCTGGTTCCAGAGCTCGGACCGGAGTGGGTGCGCCAGACTGGTGCGGAAGAAGGGTGGCCCAGCTTCAGGCTTGGCGACTTCGAGCGGCTTAAAGCGAGATTCGGCGTCGACTGGGTGGTGGTGAACAATGAGCAGGCGACCGGATTGAGCTGCCAATGGCACAACGAGCAGCTATCGGTGTGCAGAGTTCCGTGAGGCAAGTGCGGGCGGGACGCCCGCACTACAGCCGGCGAGGACGCCGGCGCTACCAAATCTGCGAATCGGAGGCATTGCAGGTTGAGGCTCTATCCGCGAGAATAAAGAAGTCACCATTCTCCTGCACGGGCACCGAACATGCTTAACCTTACCCAGCGATTGATTCTCGGCTGTCTGCTACTCGCCTGCCTGACGGTGGGACTGGTCGCAATGGCCCATAAAGCGCTGGCGGCGAGCGGGCAACTTCATCTGGGCTACGCAATCGCTGTGACCGCGTCGCTGATTGCGGCAGCAACCATCTTCTTTGTGCTGAAGCCCATCGACACGCTGGCAGGCGATGCGCACCGCATTGCGCAGGGCAACCTGGAACACAGAGTTGAGTGGAACAGCCGCGACAGCTTTGGCGTGATCGCCGGCGAGCTGAGCCGGATTGCGGTGCGGCTGCGCGAGCGTGCGCGAGACCGAGGCCGGCCGGCGGCAGATGGAGTTCCAGCTCTCCGACGCGGTGCTGCAATCGATCTTCGAGCCGATTATCGTGACGGACGGCAAGGGACACGTGCTGAAGCTGAACCAGTCGGCTTCAGAGTTGCTGGGCGAAGCAGCCGGCGATCGCATGGCGCTGGCGAACACGCCGGGGGGCGAGAAGATTCTGAGCGCGATTCAGCGACGCCGTATCGATGCAGAAGGCGGTGGCAGCGGAGGGCGAAGCGGCGATGCTGCCGATGCGGATCGGCGACCAGGAGCGCAGTTACCGCCTGCGCACCACGCCGATGCGCGACTCGGAGGGCAGGCTGCTGGGCGCGGTGACGACGCTTGAAGACGTGACGAGCCTGCAGGACACCGACCGCTTCAAGACGCAGTTCATTGCGGTCGCCAGCCGCAAGTTGCGCGACCCGCTGCTGCAATTGCGGCGCGGGCTTTATGCGCTGGCCCAGGGATTCAGCGGAGAGATGACTGCCCTGCAGACCGAACTGGTGGCCCAGGCCAGCAAAGAGGCGGAGACGCTGGACGATCTGATGGCCGACCTGATTGGAGTGGCCGAGCTGGATACCGGCAAGCGGGAGTTGAAGCCGGAGCGATTGCGGCCGTTGCAGGTGCTGAACGAAGCGCGCGACCGTTTCTGCGACGAGGCTGCGCAGAAGCACATCCGGGTGGATGTGAGCGCCTATGCCGATCTGGCAGTGATCGAAGCCGATCGCCGCGCGATGCGATCGATTCTGGACAATCTGCTGTCGAATGCCCTGCGTTACACGCCGGACGACGGCGAGATTCTGCTGGCGGCGGAGGAGATCAAGAGTTTTGTGCAGTTCACCGTGCGCGACACAGGACGCGGCATCGAGGCGGAACGGCTGAGCTCGATCTTCGACCGGTTCAATACATTCTCTGAAGAAGGTACAGGGCTGGGACTGGCGCTGGTTCGGCGGCTGGTGGAGTCGCTGGGCGGCCAGATCGCGGTGGAGAGCCGGCTGGGACACGGAGCGACCTTCCGATTCACGATTCCAGTTGCGGTAGCGCGGGAAGTACAACATCCCGTCGAGGTGGGCTGAGCGATGGCCGAGATCGTTCTTGAGAGCAAGCCGGAGCCCGCCAAACTGCGCATCTACCTTGGCGCGGCGCCGGGCGTGGGCAAAACCTACCAGATGCTGAACGACGCCTACCTGATGCGCACTCAGGGCGGCAATGGACGTGGTGATCGGCCTGGTTGAGACCCACGGACGCAAGGAGACCGAGGATCAGATCCGGGACCTCGAAGTCATTCCGCAAAAGGTGATTCCCTATCGCGGCGTGAACCTGAAAGAGATGGATGTGGACGCGATCATCGCGCGGCATCCACAGACAGTGGTGGTAGACGAGCTGGCCCACACCAACGTTCCGGGGAGCAAGAACCGCAAGCGTTACGAAGATGTGCTGGAGCTGCTCGACGCCGGCATCAACGTGATGACGGCGGTAAACATCCAGCACCTGGAAACTTTGAACGACGCCGTCAACCGCTCGGCGAATACGACCATCCGCGAAACCGTTCCGGACAGCTTTGTGAAGCGCGCCGACGAAGTGGTGAACGTGGACCTGACCGTGGAGGAGCTGCGCAACCGGCTGCGGCGGCGGCAAAATCTACGCTCCCGAAAAGGTGGAGCAGTCGCTGGCCAACTTCTTCCGCAAGGGCAACCTGAACATGCTGCGCGAGCTGGCGCTGCGCACGACGGCGGAACAGGTGAGCAGCCGCGCATCGGAATACCGGCGGACGCAGGGACTGGAGCAGGCGCCGATTCCGGAAAAGGTGATGGTTTGCCTGAGCACGCGGCCTGGGACGGAGCGGCTGCTGCGCATCGGCGCGCGAATCGCCGGACGCCTGGCGACGAATTGGTATGCGGTCTACGTGACGCTGCCGGACGATAAGGGCCACAGCGATCCGGAAGCGCACCAGCGGCTGGAAGAGTACATGCGCATGGCGCGGGATCTGGGCGCCAAGGTTGTTCAGCTGACCGACCGCAAAGTTGCCGATGCGCTGATCCGGTTTGCGCAGCAGGAGAACATCTCGCACGTGGTCTTCGGGCAGTCAGCGCGCTCGCGCTTCGACATCCTGCTGCGCGGTTCGGTGCTGAACCGGTTTCTGTCAGAAGTGCGCGACGTGACGGTGCAGGTGGTGCCGATGCAGAAGGCGCTGCGGCGGCAATAAGAAATAGGGATTAGAGAACAGAGATAAGAGATCAGAAAAAGCAAGACTGCTTTCGGGGCCTTATCCAAGTTCTCGGCGCACAATCATAAGGCGCGCGGCTATCTGTTCTCTGCTCTCTTCTCTGTTCTACTCGCAGAAGACGCGGACTTTGGCTTTTTCTTCCTTGGCGTCGACGTCGACGGTGAGGTCTCCCAGGTGGTCGATCAGCTCCTCGAGGTTCTCCGGCTTGATTTGCGATAGCGTCAACGGAACACCGTGCCTGCTCAGCGTCTCGTCCAACTGATCGTGGGCTTGCTGGGGAATGAGACTGGCGAGGCGGACACCGGCGCGAAGAAGCTGCATGGGTACACGGACGTTGACGGTCGTGGGACCGTTCTTCTCCGTGGACTCGACGAGGACGCGGAGATACTTGGCGTGAGTTTTGACGGTCGCGCCCGAGTCGCTTGCGGACCAGCCTTTGGAGCCGGCGATGTGGCCGGTGAAGTTGGCGGCGGTTGCGCGGGCTCGGGCTCAAGAGCGGCGAGCAGGCGGTCGGCTTCGTCGGCGGTGATTTTGCCCGCGGCTAACATTTCCAGGATCTGACGGCGATTTTCGTTCATGGCGGTTCTCCGGTTTGGGATGAGGTCTTTCTCGATGTGCGGGCGAGACGCCCGCACGACAGCCGGCGGGACGCCGGCGTTACAAGATCTGCACCAGGACTTTGTTGCCGTTCGAGGTGACGCGGACGTCGGTGCCGCGCAGGCTGGACAGGATGTCCCAGAAGATGCGGACGACGCGAAACGGGCCGACGCCGGTGGCGATGCTCATGGCGCAGACGGCGATGAGCAGGATCGGCGAAAGCAGGAGCAAGAGCATGGCCAGTGGAACCCAGAGAAGGATGAGCGGAATCCAGAGGCGCGGCATGTGGAAGTGGGGGTTCTGGATTTCGAGGACGGCGACGTTGGGAATCATTTGAGGGCCTCCAGTGCGCGGATGGCATCGGCAGCCGAGATCTCGCCGGTGTTCAGCTGCTCGAGGACTTCAGTGCGCGACGCGGATGGATTGGTTTCGACAAACTCAAGCTGGCTGGAGATGCGGTTGAGGCGCGCTTTGATGGTGGGATAGCTGACGCCGAAGGTCTGCTCCATGTCCTTGATGGTGCCGTGGGAGCGGATGAAGGCGATGACGAAGACCTGATCTTCGAGGGTGAGGCGGGCGAGTTCGGGGAGGGTGAACTCGCCTTCGATGGCGATCTGTTTTTCCTCGATTCGGACTCGTTCAATGGTGATCGGAGACCCCTGGGCGATACGGAGCAGGTCTTGCCAGTCGGAAGCGGGTTGGGGGGCGGGTTTGGGGTCGTTGGGCATGAGATGAAGCGGATTTCTCGACCGCTGGAACGACAATAATGAAGATTATTAAGTTTGTCAATATGTAGTTCTTAAGATAATTTAGTTAGTGTTGGATTATATGCTAAGTTTCTTTGGTTCTGAGGTGTTAACGGATGCGTTAATAGGGTATTGATCGATCCGTTAACAGGCAAGTTGTTCATTCTGCTCGATGAGGCCTCTGAATGGTCCGAAATTGAACCAAGAATGGTGCAATTTTCTGAGAAAATTTTTCAGTTCCGGAAGATCTGGGAGACCTGCGCCCGGGGCGGGAAAGGCGTGGACGCGGATTCCCTGCCCTGGTTCGCGCGCGGATGCGGTGATTCGACTCATAGGGACATTGTGCGCCGAATGGTGGAAATGATCGGCAAACTTGGGAAATATATTTAGCGAGTGTTTTCAGAGAGATGGGGTGCGAAATGATGTGCGAGGGGGTTGACATGCGGTTGGCGGAGCCGGCGAGTTCCCCGGTCTCAGATGCGAGACCGGGGGCACCCGGCGGGCCCTCTAATGTAAGGGTCCCGGGGTTGGTTTCGTGGTATCCCACCCTTGCGGCAAAAACAGATGCGCCGCGACGATGGGGCACCCGATTAATCGTGGTTGGTCGAGAGCGCGAAAAGCAACTGCAGATCCTTCGGCTGCCATCGCTCGGCTCAGGTCGCTCAGGATGGCACGGCACTGGAGAGTGCGGGCGGGGACGCCCGCACGACAGCCGGCGAGGACGCCGGCGGTACACGATTACGGGACGGTGAAGGGGCGGGGGCCGTCGGCGGGGAATAAGCCGGTGGGAGCGGCGACGGCGGAAGGCTGCTCGCGGAACGTGTAGCGGACGAAGAATCCGACAGAGGCGTAGGAGTAGTTGCGCGTGTTGTTGGCGGCGAAGTAGGCGCCGGCGAACCAGTGCGTGTGGATTTGGTAGGCGACCTGCGAGTGGAAGTCGTAGTTGGGGCTGACGCTGGTGACGTTGGGCAGCATGGGATTGTTCTGGCTGACTTCAAGCGGCTTGTCGCCGGCGAGCGGCCAGAGCGGAGTTGAGTCCTCCTGAAATGCCTGCACGCCGAGCGCGCCGTTGATGTTGTAGTGCCAGCGCGTGCCGTAGTGGCCCTGCCAACTGAGAGGAACGTTGGCGAGGAAGTAGGCTTGCGGGCTGAAGTAGCCGCCCATGCCGTGGGTGAATGCGTTCTGATTGTTGGCGTAGTGCATGCCGAAGAAGTTTGCGCCGAGCGTGAGGTTGCCGAACTCGGGCGAGGCCATGACGCGCCAGTATGCGCCGCCGGTTCCGTCGACGCGCGTGTTGGAACGTGTGTGATAGCCGGTAAGGTATTGGCCGCTGCCGGAAAAGTAGAAGCCGGATTCGGCGTCGCCGTGAGCGACCTGGACTGTGCCCTGGTTGGCGACGACTCCACCCCAGATTTGGCCCTGCGTGGAGAGCGTGTTGCCGGCGGGATCGCGGAGGCCGGCGTAGGAGAGCTGCGAATCTTTTTCTGAATCGCGCACCAGGTTGATGGTGATGGGGCCACCGTTGGGGTTCCATTGAAAACGCCCGGTGACGGTGGAGACGAGAAAGTCGAATGGCGTGGAACCGCCGGCGATGGTGAGATGCGGGAAGGTGAGCTGCAACTCGCCGCCGAGGCCAAATGCGTTTTGCTGGGCGGGGGGAATGAGCGCGTTGATGGTGGGCGATGTGCAGGGAGTGAAGTTCTGGCCGGCGGTGTAGGTGCCGATGGGCTCGGGAATGGCGATGAGGCAGGTTGCGCCGGATTGCGATTCGAGGACCGATGTGGTGGCGGTGCCGTCGGCCTGGCCTGAATCGAGAAAGACGGGGCGGGCGATGGCGGTGATGCGCGCGTGGATGCCGAGCGGGCGCGGAGGCCTCAAAGGGCGAGTCAATTACAGCGAATTGCGAGTAGCCGGGAGCGCCGCTGCGGTAGTTGAGCAGCGAAGTGCCGCCGAGCCAGCCGCTGTATCCGCTCTCGATGGCCTGGAGTTGCTGCTCGGCAAGATCGCGCGGGCTGGGCGGAGCGGCCTGGCGCTGAATGCGAATCCAGGGACCGCGGAGTGGCGGGAGATTTTGCTGCTGGAGATCTTCGTCGGAGGCGCCGGAGTTGGTGTTGGAGCTGGATTGCGTTTGGGATTCGGCGGGGGCGGCGGATGGTGACGTTTCGGGCGTAGTGCCGATGGGAGCGTTGCCGAGAGTTTGCGTGGGCTGCGCAGATTGGGCAGCGGGTGGAGCAGCGGGTTTGCGCGGGCGCTTGTGTTTGACTGGGCGCGATGGCTGGGCGCGGGCTTGGCGGGCGGGCAAACGGGCACTGTGGTTTGGCAGGAGGCCGTTGGCGCTGCGGCGGATGGAGCCGGCTGTTGTGCAGGAGATTGCGGCGCGGAGTAAGCGCCGGAGGCTGCGTCCTGCGCGGAGGGCGTGGTTTGCGCGATGTTGTAAGGGCCGTGGTCGGAGTGGGGAGTCGAGTTGGGCGGAGTTGATGCGGGTGGCGCGTTGGAGTTCGGCAGGGCGGCGCGTGGCGTCATGGAATACGGCGCGCTGGCTTGAGGTCGGTGTTGCGTTCTGCGGAGTGGATGAGGTTGGGGCAATCGGCGACGTAGGGACGCGTTGGCTTGCTGCGGCGTCGCGCTGGGGGTCGCGGCGGGTGACACGGCGTTGGGGATGGGGTGAATGAGCGAGGCGGAGCTTTGCGCAGGCCGGATGTCAGGTTCGTCGGCGAGGCGGGCCTGAGCCTGCGCGGCGAGGATGTTCATCGGCTCGGAGCTGATGCGAAGATTGTCCTGCGGTGAGATGGGTGCAAGCTCGGGCGCGTTTATCGATGAAAGGGATGATGCGGTGATTCCGGTTTGAACTTCCACATCAGTTCGACGCGCGGAGTTTACGTTTTGTTCAGAGGGTGAGAGCTGCGCGCTACCGCTGAGCGATGGCAACTGCAAGTTGGATGGATTGCTGTTGCGGGCGGTGCGCGGCGAGACAAAAACAGGCGGCGTGGGCGCAGTTCCCTGCTCCTCTGATTGATCGGGTGTCGGATTCATTGCGGCGAATGGGAGCGGCAGCGGATTGTTGGAGGGCGCAGTAGCGAAGGCGGATGTGGTTTCTGTCGCGGTGGGTAGCGGTGGAACAGAAGTCTGTGGCGAGGCAAGAGATTTATAGGAAGGCAGAGGGGCGAGCTGATCGGGAGATGGCTGGTTGAGGCTCGGATCGAGATTTGGATTGAGAAGGCGCTTGATGTCGGCGGGGTTCGCGAGCGGGAGCTTGCAGGATATGCGGTGTTGTCGCCGGGATTGTTGATCGACGATCCCGCAGGGGCGGCGGCGATGGCGGCGCGCCAGAATTGGGCGGCGCGTTGCTTGTTGCCGCGGGCCTGCTCAAAGCGGGCGGCGAGCGAGAGGACGTTGGGGTCGGAGGGAAAACGGTCGAGCGCGGCGCGCAGCCAGATTTCCGCCTGGGCCATGTCTCTGGCGGAGATGGCAGACCAGATGGCTCCCTGAAAATCGCCGGAGGCAGCCTGGTTCATGGGGAGAGATTTGTAGAGAGCGAGCGCGTCTTGCGAGTGGCCGATGCGGGCGTAGGCTCCGGCGAGGGCGAAACGAATGTCGAGATTGGCGGGGTAGCTTGCGGCGGCGGCTTCGAGAATCTGGATGGCGTGAGAAGGTTGGCCGGCGGCGAGATCCTGATTGGCGCGGCGGACGGCCCAGTTGGCCCAGAGAGTTTGGATCTGCTGGCGCTGATCGGCGGTGAGATCGGTGCGCGCGTCGAGCGCGGTGAGGACGGGATAGAGCGTTGCGTCGCTATGGAGGTTGTAGAGCAGCCAGGCGTGCTGGATTTCAAGCGCGGCGGGGACGGCGGCGCGATGGAGAAGATAGAAAGTCTCGACGCGATGGACGTAGGCGTTGGCGTGGGGCTCGTCGCCGACGGCAACGTAGAGGCTGGCGATGGCTTGCACCCATTCGATGTCGGATTCGAGAAGGCGGCGCGGGTCGGCGGGAATTTTATTGAGCTCGCCGAGGGCTTCGGCATTGCGATTGGCGGCCATGAGCGAGAAGACGAGGCCCTTCCACGCGTCGGAGGCGAGCGAGTGCGGAGGGTTGAGGGTGAGATCGGGGTCGGCGGAGGATTGTGCGGCGGCGACGGGAGTGAAGTCGCTGCGGATTGAGGTGCGCCAGGAGTTTGCGCGGCGAGTGAGAGTGAAAGAGGCGAGGACGATGTAGGGGGCGTGTGCGGGCGAGGACGCCCACACGACAGCCGGCGAGGACGCCGGCGGTACAAGTGCGGGTCCGAGGGAGGATTGCGGCGTGGGTGGCGGAGGCAGATCGTGGGAGTCGGGCGGCGCGTTGACTTGCGATGGAGATTGCGAGGCCGGGTGGGCCTGCGGGACGACGACGGGCGCGCTGCCTTCATCCGGATCGGGACCGTAGGCCGGCAGCGGCGGAAGCTTGGTGGTTTTGTCGAAGGGCGTGTAGTCAGGATCGAGAAGGTGCTGAAGGTCGGCGGCAGTGACGGCACGATGCGGCTCGGTGTCAGTGTCGGGGTAAACGAGCACGTGGGCGAGGCGATCGACGGGCGTAACGGCGGGCATGGCGGCGATGGAAGCGCGATAGTAGTCGGCGGCGCGCTCATTGTCTCCGCGAGATTGCTCATAGCGCGCGGCGAGCGAAAGAATGGCAGGATCGCGCGGAAAACGCTCGAGGGCCTGACGCAGCCAGAGCTCAGCTTGATTTTTGTCGTTGGCGGCAAGGGCTGCGCCGACTGCGCCTTCGAAGTCGCCTGCTGAGGCGTCCTGCATGGGGATGGTTCTGTAGATGGCGAGAGCTTCTTTGGCGCGGCCAACGCGTGCGTAGCCGCCGGCGACGGCTTTGGTGACGGTGAGATTGTTGGGGAAGGCTTGCGATGCGGCGTCGAGAATGTCAACGGCGCGGCGAGGGTTGCCGTTTTCCATTGCGGCGGCGGCGCGGCGCACGCTCCACTCGGCCCAGATGTTCTGGACGGTCTGGCGCTGGGCGAGAGTCAGATCGGAGCGGCCGCCGATGCGCATGAGCGCGGCGTAGAGGGCGCGGTCGTTGCCGATGTTGTAAAGCAGCCACGCGTTCTGAATGTCGATGGCGGGTGGCGGCTGCTGCTTGAGTTTGGCGTAGTACGCCAGCACGCGATCCATGTAGCCGACGGCGGTGTTGATGTCGCCGGTGGCGGCGTAGAGGCCGGCTTCGGTCTGGATGAAGTCGATGTCCGAATCAAGCTGAGTGCGGACGGGCGCGGGAATTTGCGCGAGCTGCTGAAGCGCCTGCGAAGTGCGATTGGTGGCGGCGAGAGTGGAGATGAGGCCTTTCCATGCGGCGGCGCTGCCAGGATGCGCGGCGAGGACCTGCTGGTAGATGGCGAAGGCCTGATCGGCGTTGTTGCGCTGGAGGTCGATGGCGGCGAGTTGCAACTGGAGGGCGATGGAGGGTTGATGGCCGGCGGCGATTTCGAGTTTCTCCGCGCGTTCGAGCATTCCCTGGGCAACGTCAAGTTGATTGGCTTGCTGGTAGATTGCGCCGAGCTCGGCGAGAAAGCCGGGATCGCCGAGCGCGGTTTCGTAGGTGGCGGCGGGGATGCGCTGAACGTCATTGATGGCGTCGTTGTCGTGGCCGAGCTCGTGATGCGCACTGACGAGACCCATCCATGCAGAGACGTTGGTTGGGTCGGTGTTGACGACTTGCTCGTAGAGCGCGATGGCCTGCGGGAAACGCTTGGCCTCCATGAGAATGCCGGCGTACTGGAGCTTGGTGTCGTCTTTGAGAGTGCTGCCGTTGCCGGGAAACGGAAGAGCGAGGGCCAGCGAGAGAGTGCGCTCGGCATCGGCGGTGCGGCCCTGGGCTTGATAGATTGCGGCGAGAGTGCGCAGGTATTCGGGATCCTTGTTAAGAGCCGCGCGGACGCTGGGCGGAAATTGCGCGGCGACGGCGAGGGCTTGATCGTTTTGCTCGGCGCGCGCGTTGGCGAGAAAAAGGCCGCGCCAGCCGTCGATTGATGTGGGCTGCACTTTAATGAGGAGCTGGTAGACCGAAGCGGCAGTTGTGTACTGCTGCTCCCTGATGTAGAGGCCGGCGAGACCATTGAGAGCCGCGTCACTGCGTGGATCGATGGCCAGCGCGGCGCGGAATTTCTGGTCGGCGACGTCGAATTGATTCTGGCTGAAGGCCTGCGTGGCCTGGTTCATGATGAGCCAGAAGCGCGAGTTGGCCAGCGCGTCTTCAACGATTTTTGCTTTGTATCCGTTTTGCTCGGCCTGCATGAAGAAAGTGATTGCGGAAGCGAAGTCCTGCTGGCGCATACGCAGGAAACCCATTCCAGCGGCGGCGCGGCTATTGGTCGCGTCTTTTTGCAGGAGCGCAGTGAAGAGTTGGTTGGCTTCGTCGAGGCGGCCGGCGTTCAAAGCCGCGAATGCCGCACGTTCGGCGGGAGTGCGAGCGACTCCTGAGTTCATCTGCGCGAGTTTTTTCTGGTTTTGGATGAGAGCGGCGGCGAGTTCGGTGTCTTGCGGATGCGATTTAAGATATTCGCGCAGCTCGGCAGCGGAGGCTGGATTGGCGGAGTCCCAGATGAGCGCCTGGCGCAACGCGGATTGCGCGCCGGGGTCGGAGGGATGCGCCTGCTAAAATGCGAATGCCTTCGGCGCGCGTGTGCTGATCGTAAGTGAGCATGGTGCCGAGGGCGATGGCGTAGCGCGGATCGGTTGGATTGTGGTCTGCGAGAGCGCGCATTCCGGCGATGGCCTGGGGCTTGCCATTGGCGGCGCCGTAGAGAGTTTGATAGTAAGCGAGAGCGATGTCGCCGTTGGGAGGCTGATCGCCATAGAGCTGGCGATAGATGCGCATGGCATCGTCATTCCGGCCCTGGCGCGTGAGCTCGCCAGCCTGACGGAGCTGCTCACTCTCCTGGCTCGAGCTCGACATGGATTGAATACGGGCGATGTCGGGGTCGTTGGGATTGATGGCGCGCAGGCGATCGAGAGTCTGATTGGCGAGCGCGTCGGAGCCGATGAGTTTGTAATCTTTCGCGAGGCCAGCGAGAGCGGCAGTATTTCGCGGATCGGAGAGAAGAATCTGCTGCCAGAGCTGGATGGCCATGTCGGGCCGTCCGCGCGACTCGAGTGCAAGGGCTTTTTGAGCGATGCTGGCGCGAGCGGATTCTGCAGAGTTGGCGGCGGTAGAGTTTTGAGCGTGGGCTGGTAGGAGCGCCAGCGCGAGGCAGGCCGCACCGATCAAACCCGCTTTCCAAGCTCCCCAAGCCACCATGATTCGCGCTCCCATTTTACGTTTTATTTTCTGCTCGGACCATACCGAAATCGAGCTGTTCGCTATTCGCTTTTAGCTATTTGCGCGGTTTGCGAAGGCCGGAGTGAGGCGGACTGGAAATAGGTGTGGAAAAGAGGGCGGAAACCCGGCGATGAATCTCCTGACAATGCCCACCAAAATTGAACGCGCTTGTCCCGACCCGTTTTGTACGGCGTCGTCCCTACGGGACTCCCTTTGTTCAACCCGTCTCATTCCCCACGCTGAAGCGCGGGGCTAACGAATACTGCGCCTACGGCGCGAGAGTGAAAAGCAAACGTACATCCGCGTTCGACTTCGATCGAGCATGCGATCTTCGCATTCAGGTTCGTGCTATCCCACCCTAAACGCAAAGTGCGCGTTTAGGATGGGGCACCCATGCACCCATGGTTCGTGGTTGATCAGGATCGCAAAGAGCAACCGCAGATCCTTCGGTCGCCGCGGCGACCTCAGGATGACAGCCTCATTTGTTGCACGCTTGTTGCGCGCCGCGAACGGACGACGCTAGCTCTCCATCGACGCTAGCTTTCCATCATCGTGAGGCGCGCGCGGGCTCTCGTGCGCAGCCATTGGCGTGTCCAGATGGCGAGCAGAAACGCGAGGATGACGACGATGACTGCGATGAGCCACGGATACTCAGCGGCCCAAAGGCGCAACTGTGTGAACCACGGCAACGCGCCGACGTAATAAACATTCGAACCGACTCGGAAGGATTTGAATTCGCTGCCGTGAAGGACCGAGACGGAGCCGGAGACGTCGCTCGACTGCTGCACGTTGAGGAACGTGCTGATGAACGGGTCGAAGGTGGATGCGTCCCGGAGATGGATGGCGACGATGCTGCGGCTGCCGGCGATGTCGTAGGGAGACTCGATGCCCTCGATGACGGCGTCGGGAGTGCCACCTGCGGTGAGTTCGCCGGACTCAGTGTGATCGTTGGGACGAAGCTTCCACCACGCGTTATGTAGAAGCTTGACGAAGAAGCCTTCTGTATCGCGGACCTGGATCTGGCCGCTGCCGAGAGAGACGGGAAGATGCGAGGCGAGTGTCGAGAAGGCGGGCTGATCGTCGCCTGCGCCGATGATGAGGAAGTCAGTGGCGGCGCCTTCTTGAAGTGCTCCAGGTCCGGCGACTGTGACACGCAAGCCGGGAAAGCCGGTTTGGCGGCCGAAGTGGCCCATGAGGGTGACGAAGGTTTCTATCTCCTGCTCCGTGGGCGCAGGCGGAAGGACGACCGTGGTGCCGCTCAGATCGGCAAGGCGCGTGAAGGGAAACCCGGCGTTCGAAAAGATCTCAAGATTGGGCAGCGGCGTCCAGTGCGGGTAGCCGCGCAGGTCGAGATAGGAATCGCGAAGGATTGAGCCCTGAAGATTGATGGGCGTGGTGTTGGCGCAGTTCTGCTGGTGCGCAAGCTGGAACGTGTAATCGAACGAGAGCGTGTTGGAGAAAGGGCGCAGGTTGACGACGGGAACGGGAACATCGGTCGTTGTGGTGCGCGACGCATCCTGGCCTGGGGTGAGCGGAGTGGAGCCGAGAAATGCGCCGTTAATGCGCACCTGGAGGCTGGAAATGGGGCCAATCGGAATGGAGTTGTAGCGATAGGCGAGATGCAGGCGAGTGTTGTCGCTGCCGGTTTCGTAGTAGAGGTCGGGCGGAATACGGAAGTAGACATTGAGCGGCGCGGTTCCGTCGCCCTGAAGCTGGCCGGCAGTCGCGTAGTCCCACAGAGAGATGGTCTGGTCGGTGCGTGCCCAGCGTGGAGCGGCGTCGGGAGCCTGTTTGGCGGGGAGCGTGAGATTTGTGATGGACGTTTGCGTGCCGGTGAGCATGTCACTGTGCAGCGCGACGGCCTGAGCGGCAACGAGGGCGGCGTCGGCATTGGCGCCGGTGACGATCAGAATTTTTCCGTAAGGATCGTTGGGGTTGGTGCGAATGGCTACGGTGGGTCCGGTGGCGGAGGAAAGATTGAAGGCTGCGGGAAGGCTCGATGCATTTTCTGCGATGACGATGGCGTTGCCCTGCGGAATGGTTCCGATGTGAACCGGAAAACGCACGGGTCGATCGGCGGAGACGAGGCCGAAGTAACTGGCGACGATGCCTGCGGCTTGAATGGCTTTCAAAGAGGGCTGAGTGGGAAAGACGACCGGAATGCTGACGGGCTGAATGACGGCGGGGTCGACGAAGGGGATGGGAAGCTGCTTGAGATCGTCGGCGAGGGGCAGGAGGTCGCCGCGAAGATCAATGGAGGTGTTCGGATGAACGCGCGCCCAGAGCGCGGTGTTGGAGGGGTCTTCGCAGCTCATGGTGTAGTGGCCGATGAACTCGATGGTGAGCGCGTTGTTATGCACGAGCAGCTCAGGAGGAATGTTGAAGTCGGCTTCGGCGTCGCTGCCATCGGAGCCGCCGTACTTCCCTGCCGTGGGCTGGACGGTGGCGAAGAGCGTGCCGTTCAGAATGAGTTTGAGCTGGCTGAGCTGCGGAATGAGCGCGGGAGAAAACGCGTAGTAAACGTGAATGGTGGCGGTGCGGACAACATGCGTTTGCGGAAGCGTGAAGTAGATGGTGTGCTGGCGATCGATGGAGTGCAGCTCGATTTGCGGCGAGCCGGCTTCGGCGAGGGTGAATGTGTCGTGAAATTGGCCGGGAAGAACAGCGGGGTTAGGGCCTGTGCTATCCCCGGTCCCCAAATGCCCGGGACCGGGGGCACCCACAAGGGTGGTGGGTTTAGGCGCGGGTTGGGCGAGGGATTTGGGGGAGGCGGCGACGAGGAGCGAGGCGAGGAGCAGGATCACGCTCGATTGAGAGATGGAAAGCGAAGCGGATTTGCGGCGGGCGGCAAGGTCGTCGCGGCCAACCAGGCTGAGAGCCGTTGCTTTAAGGCCGCGCATGGAGATAGTGAAGATGCGGCCGAGCGAGCGCAGGACGTTGTCGCTTTCGCGGCCCTCGCCCCATCCGAGCCATGAATCGGCGCGAGAGTAGAGCTGGACGGTGAGAACTTCCTGTTCCGCGATCGAGAGATTATCGAAGCGAACGCGCAAGACCGAGTCCTCGAGAGAGACGACGGTGGCATGCAGATCGTCGGCCACCGGCGGTTCATTGAACTGGAGGCGAACGACGGAGTCGGGCGTGAGATCGACGGCTTCACCGAGCTGGATTCCGGCTCCGCCGTTGGACATGTCGACGGTTTGGCCCGAGATGAATGTTCCGTCGGGCAGCCTGACGAGGAGTGGTGCGGCGATGTTGAGGCGCACGGTGGCGCGGCGCTGCATGAGCTCGCGCGCAACGGCGGTGCAGACGCCGAGAATGATGATGTTGAAGACGCACCACATGACGTTCATCAGCACCGTGCCGCGGCGCGTTGTATCCCAAATAAAGAAGCGCGGAATTGCGACGATCAGGCCAGCGATGTTGAAGATGAGCATCACCAGGAATGGCTGGGCGATACGCGAATCGAAGAAGGTGCGACGAACGACGCCGCCCTTGGCGGTGACGTTGAACTTGCCCAGCTTGGGGCTGATGAGCGCCATCATGGTGGGAAGCAGAATGTAGGGCGAGAGGACGGTTTCGTAAATCTCGTTCCAAAAGGAATGGCGGTGATCGCCCTGAATGCGCGAGTTGGTGACGTTGGAAAGGGTCAAGTGAGGCAGCGCGTAGGCGAGGATGGCGGCCCAGTAGCCGGGGATATTGGTGTGATTCAGGAGTAGATAAATAAGCGGCGCGGTGAGAAAGATGAGGCGCGGCACGGCGTAAAGAAAATGGCCGACGGCGTTGAAGTAGCAAAGGCGCTGAGGGAATGAGAGGCCGCGCGCGAAGAGCGGATTGTCGGTGCGGAGAACCTGAATCATACCGCGCGCCCAGCGAATGCGCTGGCCGACGTGGGCGGAGAGGCGCTCGGTGGCGAGGCCCGCGGCTTGAGGAATGTTGATGTAGGCCGTGTTCCATCCCGCCA
The DNA here is from genome assembly GCA_963796785.1 of uncultured Acidobacteriaceae bacterium. GTDB lineage: Bacteria > Acidobacteriota > Terriglobia > Terriglobales > Acidobacteriaceae > Telmatobacter. The sequence continues at coordinate 83,346 of CAWCMW010000003.1, forward strand.
TCTGCATGCGAAGAGATGTGTGCGCGTCTTCAGTAACGGTTTCTTTGGCGATGCCGCCGATTTCGTCGAGCGCGGCGCGGCGAAGAACGGCGCAGGAGCCGCAGAAGAAAGAGGAGTTCCAGAAGTCGTTGCCGTCCTGAACCACGCCGTAGAAGAGCTCGCCCTCGTTGGGGATGACGTGGAACTGGCGGAGATTGCGCTCAAAAGGGTCGGGCGAATAGAAGTGATGCGGCGTTTGCATCACGGCCAGTTTGGGATCGCGCATGAACCAGCCGACGGTCATCTGGAGAAAGCTGCGCGTCGGCACGTGATCGCTGTCGAAGACAGCCACGAGCGGCGAGGCCATGGTTTCAAGCGCGGTGTTGATGTTGCCGGCCTTGGCGAATTTGTTGTCGGGGCGTGTGCGGTAGCCGATGCCGGCCTCGAAAGCAAAGTCCTCAAATTCCTTGCGGCGGCCGTCGTCGAGGATGTAGACGTGGAGCTTGTCGGCCGGCCAATCCATGTTGAGCGCGCCGAGTGCGGTGAAGCGGACGACGTCGAGCGGCTCATTGAAGGTGGGGATGAGCACGTCAACGTCGGGCCAGTCATCCGGATTTTCAGGCAGCGAAACGGGAGCGCGGCGTAATGGCCAGATGGTCTGGAAGTAGCCAAGGAAAAGAATGACGAATGCGTAAGCCTCAGCGAGGAGCAGGCAGAGGATGAAGAACGCGTCCAACGCGCCCCAGTGATTGGCGGGGTCGCGAAAAAAGCGAACGACCTGATCGATGCGCCAGTATCCGTAGCGGAAGGTGCAGAACATGGACAGCATCATCAGCGTGAGGGTGACGAGGTAGGAGTCAGAACCGCGCGCAAGGGCGAGTGCCATGAGGAGACTGAGCAGGCCGAGGACCGCCTGCTGCGGCCAGGTAAGCGGGACGATTGCGAGGAAACAAAAGATAACAGCGGCAGCAATGAGGAAGAGGAGGCGGATGATTTTGGTGAAGAGATTTTCGCCGGCACCAATATCCTGCCAGATTGTGGACGCTGTCATCGTTCGCTCCAGCGAACTCCACGGAAGGTTGTGGTGGCGGCAGCGGAAAGGCTTTTGACCCAACTGGCGAGGCTGGCGAAATCCTCGGCCACGCCGGAGTTGGGCGCGTAATCAATGATGGTCATTCCCTCGGCCAGCGCTTCACTGACAGCGGGCGCACGGCGCAGAACAAAGGGGAGCAAGCGATCGCCCAGTTGCTCACGAAGAACCTCGCGCACATCGAGATGCAGCGGAAGCGAGGAGTCGAACTGGTTGAGGACGTAGTTGGGGAGCGATGGGACGGTGGACGCGCCGCCGTTGTGATCGAAGAATGCGTCAATAGAGCTGACGCTGACCACGGAATTCATGTCGGGAATGAGCGGAACAAGAATCTGCGGCACGAGGCGCATGATGCGGCGCGTGGTGGCGCCGGAGGCAGTAGCCAGATCGATAATGACGCGGCCCACGCCGCGCGCGTGTTTGGAGATTTCGGCGGTGAGAGCTTCCTGGAGTGCTGTTTCAGCGCCAAAGTTTTCCGGATCGAGCGTGATCATCTGGATGGGCGCATCGCCGCTCGCCGAGGGAGGGCTGAAGGTGCGCAACATTCCGGGGCGCTGATCGCCGGCGCCGAAGAAGAATGGAAGCAAGCCGTAGGCCGCGGTATCGACGAGCAGTACACGTTCGCCGCGGGCAGAGAGCGCACGACCGAGCGTGGCAACGAGGCTGGTTTTTCCCACGCCGCCGGCAAGGGAGAAGATGGCCATCACGGGAGCACGCGCGGCGACCGGAGCCGGAGCCGCTTGCGCAGGGGGCACGCTGCCTTCGACGACTCCGCGAAGTGCAAACCAGCGCGTGGCGAGTCGTTCGCGCGAGCCTTGCAACGTATCTTCAGGCGCGGGAGGCAGGCCGGATGGGCTCGCGACTTCAGTCCGCTCGGGCATGAGCCATGCAGGGCGGCCAGCGTTTTCTGCTGCATCGGCGGACCACGAACTGCGCGGCGGATTATAGTTTTCTTCGCGCATGGGAGCGTGCGGCGTATGGGCCTGGCTGACGGTACGACGGAGGCACGGCTAAACCGCGAAGCGCGGAGGCAAGATCTTCGCGGATGGGATGTTCGGTATGAGGGCGGTCGAAATTCGGACGGTCAGGATTCGGGCGTTCGGGCGGCGCTGGTTGCGCGGATCGGGGCTGTTGCAATGGAGGCTGCGTCGCGACTGACTGCGGCGCCGATTCCTCTTGCCGAGTATCGCCGTTGCCTCGCTTTGGCTCCGGAGGCTGCTGCGTGCGCAGGTGTTCCTGCTCCATCGCCTGCTCAACGCGTTGGCGAGCCTTCTCGCGGGTCTGCGCGCGCGAGGCAGAAAAGTCGCGGTACTTTGCGCCGTGCAGATTCGCCCAGGAGTAGAGCGAAGCTACATCTTCCGGGGGCTCGTTTGGATCGGACTGCCCTTTATGCTCCGTCATAATCTATACCAAGGTCTAAAAATGCAACTCCGCCACGCATGTTTTGACAATGTTGTGGAGCCCAAGATGCCGGCTGTTGCGAAACGGAACACCGGGAACCCGAACCCAGGGTGGCGGATGAATCCTTAGTGGTAATCGTAGTGGCTGCACAGGGCCGAGAACAATAACACTTGCACGGCCACAACGCTAACACTTTCAAGCCATCGAAAACGGCAGAACTGCCTCATTTTCTGAGCGATGCAGGCATTTATCCCCCGTTTGTAATCGCTTTCCGCGCGCCCTATGGGTACCATCGTACACGCGGCTTTGGTTACTCTGCTCAGAAATGTTTTGGGGTACGTGCTGAAGGTTGAAGTGGAGCGATTCGCGGCAGGGTGAGGAACGGAAATGGACACGCGCGAGTCGAGTGAATTCCCTGCCCCGAGGCTGCAAGTTGGGCGACTGACGCTGTGTTAGTTTGGAAAGAGCGGTCTATATAGGAGCCCGTAGCTCAGTTGGTAGAGCAACGCCCTTTTAAGGCGTGGGTCGTGCGTTCGAACCGCACCGGGCTCACCACACCTTGGCCGCCGTTCCCAGCGACAACTGGAATTGAGTTCGTCCGCCGGCTTCGACTGGCGCGCGGGGCTCCTGACTTGGTGGAGGCTTCGTCGCCGTTCTAGGATGGAGGCTGCGGATTTGGGCTGCGCTCAGCTGGAAGCGCACAAGGAAGGACAGGGATGGTTTCGGCGGCGGAGATTGTCGGGCTGCAGGATCGGCTGACGCGGGATTGGCACGACGAGCCGGACGCACCGGTAGGCGGGGTGTCTTCGGGTTCGGACGGCGAATGGCTGGGGCTCGTGGCGCGGCAGCACCGCGCAAATTTCGATCTGTGGCACATTGAGGACAAGGCGCGAGCTCCCGGCGCGAGCGACGCAGAGATCGCCCTGGTGAAGCGGGGCGTGGACGTGACCAACCAGTTGCGGAACGACCTGATCGAAGAGTTGGACGTAAAGATGCTGGCCTGGATGGAAGCGCGCGGATTGCCCAATCCGGATGCTCCGCTCAGCTCCGAGCCGCCGGGAATGATGATCGACAGGCTTTCAATTCTTGCATTGAAGATCTATCACACGCGGGAAGAGGCGGAAAGGCTGAATGCCCCGGCGGGCCACGTTGAGCGGAATCGCGAGCGGTTGGCCATTTTGGAGGAGCAGCGCGAGGAGTTGGCGGGATGCCTCGATACGCTTTGGCGGGAGACCATCGGAGGCACAAGGCGCTTTAAACTTTACCGGCAGTTGAAAATGTACAATGATCCCACGCTGAATCCGGCGATCTACGGCAAATCACCTGTCCCCAACGGCGGTTGAACACTCAAGGACAAACAGCCATTGACGGACGCAGGGGTTCTGCGTATAAACATGGCCTAAGCAGCAGTTCGGGAAAACTCATGACGCAAGAGGCACGATCCGCGGCGCCCAGCCGCAAGAAGACACCACCGCCGGCCGGCAAGACCGACGGTCGCGGCCGGACGAACAACGATGCTGCCGTCCAGCACTACCAGGCTGCAGTGCAACTGCTGCAACAGGGCAAGTTCGAAAAGGCGCTGGGGCTGCTGGAGAAGCTGCTTCCCGAAGCGCCTGCGGAGATCCAGGACCGCTGCCGGATCTACATCGTGACCTGCAAGCGGCAAATGGAGAAGGACAGCCTTTCGTTCCCGACGCCCGAGGAGCACTACGACTACGCCATCTCCCAGCTGAATACCGGCTATTACGAAGAGGCGCGCGAGCAGTTCAACACTATTCTGAGCAGTCATCCCAATGCCGACTACGCGTATTACGGGCTGGCGGTGCTGGAAGCGATTACGGGGCGCGTGCAGGATTGCCTGAACAATCTGGCACGGGCGATTGAACTGAATCCAAAGAATCGGCTGCAGGCACGCGTCGATAACGACTTCCAGAACATGGTGGACGATCCGCGGTTCACCGAGTTGCTTTATCCTGAAGTTCCGTAGGATTCGCTTTGAACTCTCCCAAAATAAAAAGTGAGCGAGCGCAGGGGCAGAAGCTCGAACGCCGTGGCTTGTCTACGGTTCAGGGATTGCGCGTGGTCGCCATGGGCGGCGGAACGGGCCTGTCGACGTTGCTGCGCGGACTGCGCCGGCATGTGTCTGGACCCGGACAGAGCCCGGACGCCTCGGGCGCGATTGCCGATTTGGCCGCTGTGGTTACGGTGACCGATGACGGAGGGTCGTCGGGCCGGCTGCGTCAGGACTTCAACATGCTGCCGCCGGGCGACCTGCGCAACTGCATGGTGGCGCTGAGCGAGGAAGAGGATTTGCTTTCGCGGCTCTTCACGCATCGCTTCCGCGGCGGAAACGGCTTGAAGGGCCACAACTTTGGCAACCTTTTTGTGGCTGCGCTCACGGAGATCACGGGCGACTTTGCGCAGGCGGTGCAACTGGCTTCAAAGATTCTGGCCACGCGGGGGCGGATCTATCCGGCGACGCTGGTCAACGCCACGCTTGTGGCCAGCATGGACGATGGCTCAGTGGTGCGCGGAGAGACGAATATCACGGCGAGCAAGAGCCGCATCGTGGAGCTGACGCTTGACCCGCCGCATCCTGCGCCTTTGCCGGAGACCCTGGAGGCGATCGAGCGCGCCGATCTGATTACGGTGGGACCGGGTTCGCTCTACACTTCGCTCATTACGAATCTGCTGGTAGACGGAATTCCGTCGGCGCTAGGCTCGGCGCGCGGAATTCGCGTTTTCATCTGCAACCTGATGACCCAGGCGAACGAGAGCTTGAATCTGACCGCATCCGAGCACATTGAGCGCATCTACGAGCACACGCGGACAAAGATTTTCGATTACGCCATTGTGAACACGGGGCAGTTTTCGGCCGAGACGCTGGCCCGCTATGCGGCCGAGGGCGCTGCGCCGATCATGCCGGACATTGAACGCATTGAGGCGTTGGGGGTGCACTGCGTCATGGGCAACTTTGCCAGCGAGGATAATGTTGTTCGGCACGCTCCCGAACGGGTGACCGAAGCCGTGATGAAACTTGCCCGCGCGAGCGCGTCTAAGAAGAAGTGACCGGACATGCGACTGGCCAAGCTGGCATTGGCCTCGTACGATTTAGCAAGCGGGTCAAGTTCAGCCAGCGGTTCCATAGTTTGTGACCCACACCAATGGAGAACTCTTTTGAATATCAAGCGATTCTTGCCCTTGATTGGCCTGGCGATGGCCATCGCACCCTGCTCTTCGCAGACGACCTCTTCCGCGACTGAGAGCGTTACACGCGCCACACTCTCGAATGGAATGCGTGTAGTCATCGTCCCCAACAAGCTGGCGCCGGTGGTCACCGTGCAAGCCAACTTTCTTGTGGGGGGCAATGAGACGCCCGCGGGCTTTCCGGGCATGGCGCACGCGCAGGAACACATGGCGTTCCGCGGCTGCGCGGGCATGACGGCCGATCAGACAGCGGCCATCTACGCCCTGCTGGGGGGCCAGGACAACGCGGACACGCAGCAGGACATTACGCAGTTTTTCACCACCGTGCCATCGGCTGATCTGGATGTGGCGCTGCGCGCGGAGGCCGCGTGCCTGAACGGGATTGACGACGCGCAGACGGAGTGGGACGAGGAGCGCGGGGCCATTGAACAGGAGGTGCAGCGCGACCTTTCCAATCCGACCTATAAGTTCCTCGATCGCCTCAACGGCACGATGTTTGCCGGCACGCCTTACGCACACGATCCGCTGGGCACGAAGGCCTCGTTCGATGCGACCACCGGCGCAATGCTGAAGGATTTTTACGAGAAGTGGTACTCGCCCTCGAACATGATTCTGGTGATTGTGGGCGATGTGGATGCGGCCAAGACGCTCGCGGAGATCAAGCAGCTTTATTCGGCGGCTCCAGAGCATGCGGTTCCGGCGCGCCCGGCTGTCGATCTGCAGCCGTTCAAGACGGACAGCTTCACGATCGATAGCAACCTGCCTTATGTTCTGGGTTTTATTGCGTACCGGATGCCGGGCACCGACTCGCCGGATTACGCGGCGGCGCAGATTCTTGGGGACGTGCTGGCAAGTGAGCGCGCGGATTTGTACGGAATGGTTCCGGCAGGCAAGGTGCTGGCCGCGGAATTCGGATTCGCGGAGGCGTATCGGAAGGCGAGTGTCGGCTACGGAGTAGTGGCGCTGCCGGCGGGAGGCAGACACGAATGGCGAGATCACGGAGATGCGGCAAATTATCGAGCGCTACGCGACGAACGGAGTGCCCGCGGACCTGGTGGATGCAGCCAAACGGAGCGAGATTGCGCAAGCGGAGTTCCAGCGCAACTCCATTCCCGGCCTGGCCGATGTGTGGTCAGCCGCGCTGGCGGGCGAGGGCCGCAACTCGCCTGAAGAGGACGTCGATGCCATCCGCAAAGTGACGCTGGCCGATGTGAACCGAGTCGCCAAGCAGTATTTGTTGAATACGAGCACGATTACGGCCGTTTTGAAGCCGGCGCCAAATGGCGAGGCGGTTGCGGCCAAGGGATTCGGCGGCGCGGAACAGGCGACCTCTGCGCCCACCAAGCCCGTGACACTGCCGGATTGGGCGGCGGGTCCGCTGGCTGCACTTCAGGTGCCGAAGGATTCGCTCGCGGTATCGGACATGAAGCTGCCGAACGGAATCCGGCTAATTGTGCGCACCGATCCTACGAGCCCGACCGTAACCCTTACCGGAGCGATCAAACATAACTCCAACCTGCAAACGCCGCCGGGCCAGGATGGCCTGGGCAGCGTGCTCGGGGAACTTTACTCCTACGGGACGCAGACGATGGACCGGCTTACATTCCAAAAAGCGCTGGACGACATTGCGGCCAACGAAAGCGCGGGCTACAGTTTCTCGCTGAGTGTCCTGAAGGAGTACTTCTCGAAAGGCGTTCAACTGCTAGCCGATAACGAACTGCATCCGGCGTTGCCCGAGCAGGCGTTCGAGATCACGCGCGGCCAGACGGCGCAGTTTGTGGCCGGCAACCTGGAGAGCCCCGGCTACCGCACCTCGCGCGCACTGAATATGGCGCTGGTTCCTGCCGGCGACCCGACCCTGCGCGAAACAACGCCGGATACCGTCACGAAGCTCACCCTCGATGAGTTGAAGCAGTTCCATGCTGCAACGGTGCGGCCCGATTTGGCCACTATCGTGGTGATCGGCGACATCACGCCGGATGAAGCGCGGACGGCAATCGAAAAGTGGTTTGGAGATTGGAAGGCAACAGGCCCGACACCGAACACGACGCTGGCTGCGATTCCGGTGAACAAGGCATCGGCAGTCAACGTGCCGGACAACGAGAGCGTGCAGGATCAGGTGACGCTGGCCGAGCAGCTTAACCTGAACCGCTTTGACCCGGCGTACTACCCGATTGAGCTCGGCGACCACGTGCTGGGCGGCGGATTCTATGCCACGCGCCTCTATCACGATCTGCGGCAGGTCAACGGGTATGTCTACACGGTGGATGCGAGCCTGAATGCATCGAAGACCAGAGCGAGCTTTTCGGTCCAGTACGGATGCAATCCGGAAAATGTGTCGAAGGCCCGTGCGATTATCGTCCGCGACCTGGATCAAATGCGGACACAGGATGTATCTGACGCGGAACTGCACCAGGCCAAGGCCCTGATGCTCAGGCAGATTCCGCTGAGCGCATCGAGCGAGGATGCGGTCGCGGGAGAACTACTGGGGCGTGCTGAGATTGGTCTGCCCCTCGACGAGCCGATTCAGGCGGCGCAAAAGTATGTGCAACTCACGGCCGATGACGTCAAGAACGCCTTTGCCAAGGAGATCGATACGGGCAACCTGGTGCAGGTAGTGCGGGGACCGGCGCCGCAGTAAGTGGATGGCGGCGGGGGGCCACCGAAATTCCCGACCGAGTTTTCACATCCGATTGTAGAAAGGCCTGTTCTCGAGACGGTGGTTTGCGCTAGATTCGTAACACGCGCCCCGCAGCGGTGCCGCGCGGCAAGGAGGAAGCATGAGCAAGACTCGGATTTGGGTGGTGGTGAGCTGCTGTTTGATTGCGATGGCGGCGAGTGCGCAGGGTCAGCGTAAGGCCGGCCTTTGGGAAGTGACCAGCCAGATGAGCATGAGCGGAATGCCCAACATGCCGGCTATGGGTTCGCAGACGCAGCAGGTATGCGTGACGCAGGCGATGATCGATAAATACGGGGGCCCGTACTCGAATCCGCAAAATGCACAGTGCCAGGTGACCAATGTGTCGGTAACGGCAACCGGCATGAGCGCGGATATGAGCTGCACGGGGCGCACGAAGATGACGGGGACAGTGAAGACTACTTTTGTCGACGCGAATACGACGAAGACGACGATGCTGATGAATATGACGATGGGCAATGGCCAGCAAATGACCATGACCATGAACGCAACGTCGATTTACAAAGCAGCTGACTGCGGCAGCGTGCAGCCGCTGGCCATGCCGCCTAGCCAGTAGGCCGGAAGATCCCGGCGACCCCGCTCCTTCATCACGAGGGGCGGGGATTTTTTTGTCTGCCCGAAGCTGAAGAATCAATCCTTTGCTCCGGTTGCTCGTTGGCAGCGCCAAGGCGGGTCTATGGGTATCTTTTATGGTACCATTGAAAGATGATCGAGGTCAGGCAGTACATTGACCGGTTTGGGCGCACTCCATTTCTGAAGTGGTTCGATTCTTTGAACGATGAGGCGCAGGCACGCGTGACGATCGCACTTGAGCGATTGGAGCTTGGCAACCACTCATCGATCAAATCGGTTGGGGCAGGTGTTCAGGAGTTACGAATCGATTTCGGGCCCGGATATCGGATTTACCTTGGCTTTGACAGACAAGAGCTCGTTATCCTGCTTGCGGGCGGCAGCAAGAAGCGTCAGCAAGCCGACATCGAACGAGCCAAAGAACTTTGGCAGGAATTTAAAAAGCGCAAACGGGAGGGAACATGGCATTGACGACGAGCTTTAATGAAACTCTGCGAAAGAAGCTCCAGGAAAGCGCTGGATTCAGGCGCGCGCTTCTCAAGGAAGCCGTCGGCTGCATGATTGCCGGTGACCTCGATACTGGGAAGTCTGTGCTGCGCAAGTACATCAATGGGACGATCGGATTTGTGAAGCTCGGCGCGGACCTGGGGCGATCACCCAAGGTGCTAATGCGGATGCTCAGCGCCAAGGGCAATCCGCAGGCGAGGAATTTATTCGAGATCGTTGCGTATCTGCAGAAGGCAGAAGGGACCGTGTTGCTCGTGGTGGATCGGGCGGCGTAGTGGCGAAGAAAACAATCCGAATCGACTATACGGTTTACCCGCCGAACCATCAGCCCGGCGAGGTCTGCTGGGATTTTCGTACGCTGAATAAAGCTAAGTCGGCTGCTCATGGACTGGGACCGGGTTCGCGTATTCATCGGAACTTCAATCAGGAATCAGGCCGGGGGAAGATGCCCCACGATTGGTGGAGCAGCAAGGTTTATTGGATTTGGAATGGGAACTTCTTCGCTCGGAGGGTCGATCTCACGATTCGATGACGGTCGGGGAAACTGAGCCCTAGTGATTGCTCAAGATCTCTCATTCCTCGACGGTGCGCTTGAGCTGGCCGCAGGCGGCGAAGATGTCGCGGCCGCGCGGCTGGCGAATGTAGGCGGGAATTCCCTCACCCGCGAGTGTGTGCCGAAAGGCTTCGACCGACTCTGGGGCGGGCGTGCTGTAGGCGATGCCGGGGCCGGAATTCCAGGCGATCAGATTCACTTTGGCGGGCAGGCCGGTGCGGCGCACAAGGCGGGCGAGTTCGCGGGCGTGTTCAGGGCGGTCGGTGACGCCGCCAAGCAGAACATATTCGAAGGTGATGCGCTCGCGCGGACGGAGGCGGATGGGCGCGGACGGCATCGATGATCGCCGCGATGGGCCATTTGCGGTTGATGGGCATGATCTCGGCGCGGATTTGGTCGTTGGGCGCGTTGAGGCTGATGGCGAGCTTGGGGCGGAGGTCGGGCGGCTCCTGGGCAAAGCGCTCGATGCCGGGGACGATGCCGGAGGTTGAAACCGTCATGCGCTGCGGACTGAGGCCGACTTCGCGGACGAGCAGGCGCACGGCGGCCATGAAGTTGTCGTAGTTGAGGAACGGCTCGCCCATTCCCATGAAGACAAGGTTCACGCGGTCACGGCCGATGCGGACGCTGTGGCGATCGAGTACGGCGACGACCTGCCCGGCAATTTCGCCGGCGGTGAGGTTGCGTTGGAGGCCGAGTTTGGCGGTGAGGCAGAACTGGCAGTTCACGGCGCAGCCGACCTGCGAGGAGACGCAGATGGTGGCTCGGGGCCAGGATTTCGTTTCGGAGGCGGGTTCTTCGTCCGCTGACCGTCGCCGGCCTCGCCGTCGTCACCTTCGGGCATCCAGACGGTTTCCACGGTTTCGGGCTTTGGACCATGGCAGTCAACCAGATACCGCTCGGTTCCGTCGGTGGATTGGAAGGCCTTGGCAATCTCCGGGCGGCCGATCTGCCAGCCCTTCGCGGCGAGCTTCTGGCGTAGATCCAAAGGCAAAGTTGTGATGGAGGAAAGTTCTGTAATATACTGATGATAAATGGCTTCTACGATTTGAGTGGCGCGCCAGGAGGGTTCCCCTTCCCGCTTAAGAACCGCCGCCAGGGCTGCCGCATCCAATCCAAATAGAGGACAAGTTTGCGGGCCGTGGCTTCCAACGGCAGGACCGGAAGCATCTATCGGTACGAGTTGGTCAGGGTCGCGAGACACAACTCTGAGCATGATAGCCGGTAACGCCGCCTAGGGCAGCTAAAAGCCGGCGAGTTCCGAAAGGACGGCGTGCCCACAGGCGGGACAGCCGCGATTGAGAACTCCCAGGGACCAAACAGCGCTCGCCAGGCTACCGGTTGTCATAAAATCAAGTCTCCACGGAGATGTTTCGAAGATTGTTGTATAAAACGCGGGTGTTTTCCCTCAGGGGTTAAAACCCCATATTCTTGCCGCCTTTTTCGGCCCGGCTGAAGCCGTGCCCTTGTTACAAAGCTGATTCTGAAACATCTCCAGGATGCAGATGAATGAACACTGAGCGAAACCTTCGCCGCACCGAGTTGCCGAACGGCCTGATTGTGCTGACCGAGCGGATGGAGCACCTGCATTCGGTGGCCATGGGAGTGTGGATCAAGTCGGGATCGCGGTGCGAGAGCGCGGAAGTGAACGGGATCTCGCATTTTGTGGAGCACATGCTCTTCAAGGGGACGAAATCGCGCACGGCGCAGCACATTGCGCGGGAGATGGATTCGATTGGCGGCAACCTGGACGCGTTCACCAGCAAGGAGACTATCTGCTTCAACGTGAAGTCGCTGTCGGACCATGTGCCCATCGCGCTGGATGTGCTGACGGATATGGTTCTGAATCCCACGTTTGCTGTGCCCGACATTGAGCGGGAACGCGGCGTGATTCTGGAAGAGATCAAGATCGACGAGGACAATCCGGACGTGCTGGTGCACGAGCTGTTTACGCAGAGCTTCTGGAAAGGGCATCCGCTGGGCAGCCCGATCCTGGGAACAACGGAGACGGTAAGGCGGCTGGGCCAGCAACAACTATTTGGTTACCATGGCGACCGGTTCCACGGCGGGAACATGGTGTTTTCCGCGGCGGGAAACCTGGACCACGACCAGTTTGTGGAGGCAGTGGCGGCAAAGTTCTCGCCGCTGCCCGGCGGCCAATCGCTTGGAGAACTGTCGGCGCCCGAGCCCAGCGCACGAATTATTCTGCGCAACAAGAAAGCGCTGGAGCAGGTGCAGATCTGCCTGGGAGTTCCAGCGCCACCGGTGGCCGATGACAGCCGCTATGCGACCTCAATCCTGAACACGGTGCTGGGCGGCGGCATGAGCTCGAGGCTGTTCCAGAACATTCGCGAGGAGCGTGGACTGGCGTATTCGGTTTACTCCGACATGAGCCCTTATCGCGACACGGGAAACTTCTGCGTGTATGCGGGCACGTCGGCGGGCAAGGCACTGGAAGTGGTGGACCTGATTCTGGCGGAGTTCAAGAACCTGAAGGAGACGCCGATCAGCGACGAGGAATTGACCCGCGCCAAAGATCAACTGAGGGGCAATATTCTGCTGAGCCTGGAAAGCTCGAATGCGCGCATGGCCAACCTGGCGCGGCAGGAGATGTATTTCCACCAGTTTTACTCGGCGGACGAGATCATCGCGCGCATTAACGAGGTGACCGCGGCAGAGGTGCAGGCGATGGCGCAGCGGCTTTTTGAGCCGGAGCGCATCGCGGTGACGTTGCTGGGCCGGCTGGATGGGGTGAAGCTGGGCCGCGGCCGGCTGGTGTGCTGAAGAGCAGCTTCAGCCATCAGCCTTCAGCCGTCAGCAATCAGCTTGATCCGTGATCGGTAGAGTCCTGCAAGAGGCCTGTAATCTAGTGGCGGAAGGCCGGCTGGGTTTCGCAAGGAACAACGACTTTCCAGAATAAGAGCTGATGGCTGAAAGCTGACGGCTGGAAGCTGTCTTTCGAGCGGTCTATTTCCCAACTGCGTCTATACGTTGTAGCATCATGACAGAAGGCCGGTGAAAGCCGGCCTGTTTCACGAGGCTCTGGGACTTCCATGAACCGCAAGTCTTCGCTTTTTTGCCGCAGTCGCGCGCGCCGTGTTGTCTCGCCCAATGGCTTCACTCTAATGGAATTGCTGATCGTGATGGCGATTATCGCGATCCTATCTCTTTTGGCGATCGCCAGCATCAGCGTCTATACGAAGAGAGCGAATGCTCTGTCGGCCGTGAATTCCCTGCAGAAGATTGTGCAGGCGCAGATGATGTACCAGGAGTCGTATCCTTCGCTGGGTTATGCATGCACGCTGCAGGCGCTGGGCGGTGATCCTCACTCTGGACCGCCAACCTCAACGAGCGCGCAATTGCTGCCGTCGGATCTGGCGTCAGGATTCAAGCAGGGATACGAATTCACCATTGCATGCAGCGACAAGGTGACGAGTAACAATGTGGACCGCTTCAACAGCTTTACCGCGACGGCAAAGCCGCAGAGCGTGGGAAAAACAGGCGATCGGGGCTATTGCGACGACGAAACCGATCAGATTAAATTTGACCCGACGGGCGGCGTGAACTGCACGCAGACGCTTGGCCAATGAACAGACGAAGATTCAAAATGGGCGGCGGCCTGATGCTGGCCGCCGTTTTGTTTTTGGCCGCGAGCCTCAACGCGCAGCAGAATCTGCCCACGGTGCATGAGCTGGCGCAGCAGGTCGACCACCATTACGACCAGTTGCAATCGTTGAAGGCCGGGTTCAGCGAGAGCTATGCGGGGCTGGGAATGACCAAGACCGAAAGCGGCACGCTGCTCATGCGCAAGCCTGGGCGCATGGTGTGGAAGTACAGCTCGCCGCAGGGGAAGATTTTTCTTCTCGACGGCAAATATGCGTGGTTCTATACGCAGGGAGATGCGCAGGTACAGCGCATTCCGGCGAGCGAGCTGGACGATCTGCGCTCGCCGCTGCGTTTCCTGCTGGGCCACACGCAGCTTGAAAAGGAGCTGACGGGCCTGGCGCTTGCTGCCGCGCCGAATGGCTGCTTTACGCTCTCCGGCCAGCCCAAAGGCCAGGAGAAGCGCGTATCGCGGGTCGCGCTGACGGTGACGCGCGATGGCTCGATCAACGGGATTGAAGTGGACGAGGCCGACGGCGCGGTTACGCGATTCACTTTCACAGACGAGCAGCCGAATGCGGCGATCCCGGCCGAGACATTTCGCTTTACTCCACCGGCGGGCGTGCCGGTGGTGGATGCGATGCCGCCGGTGTAGAGGGACAGGGACCAAGGGATAGAGAAGGCCGGCCCGATTCCGAGACTCGATTCTTCCCTGCTCATTCAGCGCACTCCCCCTTACAACTCGTCACGCCCATAGGTGATTTGCGGCACTGACTGCGCCTCGCAGGTGACTATTCTTCCCGTGTCTGTTACCGGGTCCCCTATTCAGTTCCTCAGATTTCTAACAGTTGTACAAGGGGTGCTCAAATGCCTAACACAGCTTGCTGCATTACCGCCGGCACTGGCCGCGGCAAGAGCGGTTTCCGCATGCCTGCAATTATCCTGCTGGCCTGCTGCGCGCTGTTGCTCTTCTTCGGTTCTTTTGTTGCAGGAGCGCAGGATCAGCAACCAGCCGCGCCAGCCGCACCGGATCAGCCGCAAACCACTTCGCCTGCCAAGGAGATGTCGCCCCCGCCTACAGCTCCGTCAGCGGGCAAGGCTCTCGTCTACATTTACCGGGTGGGCAAAGTTCTCGGCTCTGCATCTCATGACCACCTCTACGTGAATGGCTTTTATCTGGCCTATTTGAAAAACGGCGAATATGCGGGAATGGAGGTGGGCCCAGGCACAGTTGTGGTGACCGGACTTCCGGAGATGTACTACAGCGGCGGCATTGCCATGTCAACCTACGCTGCAGTCAACAACACCACCAAGAAGGAAAACGAGAGGATTCGGTTCGAGGCGGAGGCGGGTAAGACCTACTATCTGAAATGGACGTCGTCGACGATGGCCACGGGCATCAAGGTCACGCAGATGGACCCCGCGGTTGGAACCAAGGAGATGAGCAAGTTGCATCTCTCCAAACCTGTGGAGCAGCCGACCGACAAGAAGAAGGATCAGCCGTCAGCAGCGCCTGCCGACTCATCTACGCCTGCTCAGCCCGCGAAATGACTGGGGCGGCAATACTCCAGAGTCTACTTGCCGGACTTGGCGGGGGCGCTGACCGGAGCGGAGCCGCCCTCGAGCACCGAGTGCGAGCCCGAAGAGCGCGCAAAGAGAACCACTAAGCAGATCGACGTGCA
Source organism: uncultured Acidobacteriaceae bacterium (assembly GCA_963796785.1). GTDB lineage: Bacteria > Acidobacteriota > Terriglobia > Terriglobales > Acidobacteriaceae > Telmatobacter. Next base: position 98,636 of record CAWCMW010000003.1, read on the forward strand.
CATGAAGACGATTGCCGACCAGGTGGTCAGGCGGGTGAGTACGTTGGCCGCGGCACGGGGACCGAATGCGGTCTGCGAACCTTGCCCGCCAAACGCACCGGCGAGATCGGCCGAGCGTCCCTGCTGGAGCAGGACAACGCCGATCAGGAAGAGGCACACGACCACGTGCAGGACGACGACGAAATAGAAGAAAATCTGCATTGCTTAAGCTGCTTTCCATGCGCGCCAAGGGGCCTGAATAAAGGCGAGGGACCCTGACGCAAAGATCTTTGGTGCGGAAGAGGGGACTTGAACCCCTATGCCTTTTGGGCGCCACCCCCTCAAGATGGTGTGTCTGCCAATTTCACCACTTCCGCACGGCGGTGAACCCTCTAAGTATAGCAAAAACAATGCTGAGCGCGAGGCCGGCGGTGGCCGCAACCGATGTCGCCCGATTCTTTCCGGGCCTAAAGGCCAAATCGAATATCGCGCAGGGTTCAGGGGCCTGAAGGCCCCTGCTCCTTCCGACTGCTTGAGGTCAGGTCTCGGGTCCGGCGAGGCGCTCCATCCAGCGAGCGAGGGCCTGCTGGTCCGGCGAGCCTGCGGCGTGAGCGTCGTGCACGTTGCGGCGCTCTTCGGGCTTGCGATTCTGGCTGAGTTTGAACTTGCCCTCGATGCGCGCGATGGGGATGCGAAAGCCGACAATGCCGGCGAGCATGGTGCGGCGAAAACCGTCGGGCAGCGCGTGCCAGCGATCGAGGAAGGAGGGCTCATTCGCGGCGATAAGATCGGCACAGAAGCGCCTCTTTGCCCGGATCGTCCTCAACAAGCGAAAGCGTGCCGTATGCGTGGATGGCGATGTAGTTCCATGTGGGGACGGAAAGCTCCTCGACGTAGAGGGTTGGAGAGACGTAACTGTGCGGCCCCTGGAAAACGACAAGAGTTTCGCGTCCGGCGAGCGCGCGCCAATGAGGATTGGCTTTGGCGAAGTGGCCTTCAATGAGGCCGTGCTCTCCTTCATCTTTGATGACGAGCGGGAGGTGGGTTGCTGTGGCGCTTTCGCCGGCAGGCGCGCCTGAAGTTGGGCCGAAGAGCGTGGCGAAGGAGTGCTCGCGCATGGCTTCGAGAAGGATGGCTGCGATCGTGGACGAGATTGAACTTGGGTGAATACATGGTTGGTTGAATCGCTGAGCGTGCGATTTGATTTCGTTGTCAGGATACCAATCCATGTTAGCGGGAGTTGGGGGTTGGATGAGGCCTCGCAGCAGCACGTTTGGTATAGACTCATCGCAAGCCTATGCGGTCCAATGCGTTGTGCGCCGTGCTCCTCGCCGTCATTCCGGCTCTCATTTGGGGCCAGAATTCGGCTGTGCCACCCTCGAAAACCTCATCCTCGAAAGCTTCATCCTCCACTATGACCAAAACCAAAACACTCTCGCCGGAAGCGGTTCATCGTTCCGCGATCGTCATCGATACGCACGCCGACACGCCGCAGCGCTTTCTTGATGAGCATTTCGATCTGGGCGATCCGCTGAATGGCGGCGACTGGAACCTGGAGACCGCGCGCAAGGGAAACCTGGGCGCGGAGTTTTTCTCGATCTGGGTCGATCCCGTGCGCTTCAAGGGACAGTATGCGCGGCGCACGCTGGAATTGATTGATGCCGTTAAGCAGCAAGTGGCGAAGCACTCCGATCAGATGGAGATGGTGACTTCGCCTGAAGGAATCGAGCGAGCGCACCGCGAGCACAAGATTGCGGCGCTGATGGGGATCGAAGGCGGCCATTCGATCGAGGATTCGATGGGGCTGCTGCGGCAATATTATGCGCTGGGCGTGCGCTACATGACGCTGACGTGGGCGAACTCGAATGGGTGGGCCGACAGCTCGGGCGACATCGACGACGCCAGCGTGCCGCACACTAAGGACGGCTTGAGCGAGTTCGGCAAGGATGTGGTCTACGAGATGAACCGGCTGGGGATGATGGTGGATGTGTCGCACGTCTCGGACCGGACGTTCTTTCGCACGCTGATCATCTCGCGGGCGCCGGTGATTGCGTCGCACTCGTCTGCGCGGGCGCTCGACGACTCTCCGCGCAACATGACGGACGATATGCTGCGCGCGATTGCGAACTCCGGCGGCCCGGAGTCGAAGGGCGGCGTGGTGCAGGTGAACTTCTACTCCGCGTTTTTGTCGCAGGACTACCGGAATGCGCAGAAGGCGATGGAGCCGGAGGTGCAACAAGGAGATTGAAGCGCTGAAGGCGAAGAACAAGGCCGAGGGAAAAGAGACGGCGCAGTCGGAGATCGACAAGTTGCAGCGCGCGGCGGCGGACCGGATTCCGCGGCCGCCGTTCTCGGTGCTCATCGATCATATTGACCACATCGCAAAAGTGGCGGGGGTGGATCATGTGGGGCTGGGATCGGATTTTGACGGAATCAACGGACAACTACCGCAAGGGATCGATTCGCCTGCCGATCTGCCGAAGATCACAGCGGCGCTGATGGCTCGCGGCTACTCGGCAGAGGATTGCCGGAAGATTCTGGGCGGAAATTTGCTGCGCGTATTCCGCGAGGTGGAGGCGGTATCGAAGACGCTGCAGGCGGAGCAGCGGCCGCGGATTACCGAGAAGCAGTGAACGGTGAACGGTGGACGTGACAGTGGACACTTGCCGGAGAGGGACCTGCGAGAAGACGGTTCCCTGCTCAGCGTAGCGTTCTATACTGTTGCCCTGCTCGACCAACTCGTCCTGGAGGCTGCGCGATGAAATTTCTTGCTCCCATTCTGGCTGCCGTTCTTGCTGCGCCGGTGCTGATTCCGGCCCCTGCGCTTCGCGCGCAGGACGAAAAGCCTGCGGCGAATTCCGACAGCACCGCAGCGAAGAGCACGAAAGCTTCAGAGCCGGCGCCGCCGCCCGACTCGACCACGCAGGGCACGATCGATGTGGGCGGGCAGCATATCGCGTACACCGCGATTGCGGGGACCATCACGGTGGGCGCGACCGACACCGATGATGCGCAGCTTGGGCCGGATGGAAAGCCGCTGCCAGGCTCGCAGCTTGCGCTTGCAGCGCCGAAGGAGCCGGCCGATGCGCGCGCCCGTGGCGCACATGTTTTACGTGGCGTATTTCAAGACGGGCGCGAATGCCGAGAATCGGCCGATCACGTTTTTCTATAACGGCGGGCCGGGCAGCTCGACCATGTGGCTGCACATGGGATCGCTGGGGCCGAAGTACGTGGAGACGGCCGGCGACACGCATTTGCCAGGCGCTCCCTACAAGCTGGTCGACAATGCTGACTGCCTGCTCGACGTGAGCGACGAAGTTTTTATTGACATGCCGGGAACGGGTTTTGGGCGTTTGGCCGGCAAGGATGCGCCAAAAGCGTTCTGGGGAGTGGACCAGGACGCGGAGGCATTCGCGCGGTTCATCGCGCGCTTTCTGGTGAAGTATGGCCGGTGGAATTCGCCGAAGTTTCTGTTTGGCGAGAGCTACGGAACCACGCGCTCGGCGGTGCTGGCGAATGTTCTGGAAAACGAGAAGAACATCGACCTGAACGGCGTGATGCTGCTGGGACAGATCTTCAGTTTTCCGATTGCGACGGGTGGGCCACGGCCGGGCATGGATCTGCCGTACGAACTGGCGCTGCCGACTTACGCGGCGACGGCGTGGTACCACAAGAAGCTTTCGCCGCAACCGGCGGCGCTGGAGCCGTTCCTGAAAGAGGTGGAAGACTACGCGACTGGGCGAGTACATGCATGCGCTGGCGCAAGGAAATGATTTGAGCGACGCGGAGAAGCAGCAGGTTGCCGAGAAGTTGCACGAATACACGGGGCTTTCCGTTGACTACATCATCAAGGCCGATCTGCGTGTGACCGCGGGCGAGTTTGAGCAGACCTTCGCGAACGATGAAGGCATGACGACGGGACGATACGACACGCGTTTCCTCGGGCCGACGCTCGATCCTCTGAGCGAGGCCTCACAATACGATCCGCAGAGCGCGGCGATTTCGTCGGCGTACTTTTCGCTGGTGAATCATTACCTGCGGCAGAACCTGAAGTATGGCGAGGGAGAAACGTATTTGCCTCATGCGCTGTTCAATGGCGCTCCGTGGGACATGATGCGAAAGGGCGGCGCCGGCTTTCGCAGCGCGCTGGGATTGAATGTGGGCGCGGACCTGGCCGAAGCGATGAAGACGAATCCGCGGTTGAAGGTAATGGTGAACGACGGCTACTACGATTTGGCCACGCCGTTTTTTGCCGCGGAGTACGAAGAAGAGCACCTGCCGATTCCAGCATCGCTGACCAAGAATATTGAATACGACTGGTACGAAGCCGGGCACATGGCGTATGTGCGCGACGAATGCCGCAAGCAACTCCACGACCGCGTGGCGGCGTTTATCAAGAGCGCGGATGGCGGACAGTAGGCCGTGAATCGTGGGTCGTGGCGCGTGACTCGCGATCAGTGCTGAGCTGCACATGAGTGGTGATGAAACGCAGCCAGGATGTGTACAGAGCGAACCTGAGCGGTGCGGGAGAAGCGGGATTCCAGAAACCGGCCGGGCTGCGCGCTTTATACTAACTTTTCGCTCCTCATCCTACACGGAGAAAAAGAAGATGAATTCATTCAGCCGCCGTTTGGCTGCCCTGACAGGGGCAGCGCTTTTGGTTCTTTCTGTTTCAGTGCGCGCACAGGACGACAAGGCGGCCGCGAAACCCGCCGCGCCCGACAAAAGCGCGGAAGGCGCACCACCTGCGGATTCGACGACGCAAGGTTCCATCACGGTCGGCGGACAGCAAATCGCCTATACGGCGATCGCGGGGACCATCACGGTGGGCTCAACCGATGACCAGGATTCACAGCTTGGAGCGGATGGAAAACCGCAGCCGGGAAGCCAGCTCGCGCTGAATGCGCCCGCAAGTGCGAAGGACGCAACTCCCGTGGCGCGCATGTTCTACGTGGCGTACTTCAAGAAAGACGCGAAGGCCGAGGATCGCCCCATCACATTCTTTTATAACGGCGGACCCGGGAGCTCGACCGTTTGGCTGCACATGGGATCGCTGGGGCCGAAGCATGTAGTGACATCGGGCGACACGCACCTGCCAGCGGCGCCGTACACCATGGTCGACAATCCGAATTCCCTGCTCGATGTGAGCGACCTGGTTTTTGTGGATGCTCCGGGCACGGGCTTCGGGCAATTGATCGGAAAGGATCCAGGAAAGGCCTTCTGGGGCGTGGACGGCGATGGGAATGCGTTTGCGCGATTCATTCAGCGGTTTATTTCAAAGTATGACCGCTGGAATTCGGCGAAGTTCATCTTTGGCGAGAGCTACGGAACGACGCGGTCGGCGGTGCTGGCGGACCTGCTGGAGAATCACCTGAGCATCGACATCAACGGAGTCATTCTGCTGTCGCAGATTTTCAACTTCACGACGGACATCGATCAGCCGAACGCGAATCCGGGCGTGGATTTGCCGTACGAGCTGGCGCTGCCGACGTTCGCCGCCGCTGCGTGGTACCACAAGAAGTTGCCGAACCAGCCGGCTGCGCTGGAGCCGCTTTTGAAGGACGTTGAAGATTTCGCGATGGGCCCATATGCCCATGCGCTGGCGCTGGGAACGGACGTGGGTGCCGAAGAAAAGCAGCAGGCGGCCGAGAAGATGCACGAGTACACGGGATTGCCGGTGGACTATATTTTGAAGGCCAATCTGCGCGTGAGCGGTCCGGAATTTGAAAAGACGCTGCTGGATGCGGACGATATGACGACGGGACGCTACGACTCGCGCTTCTCCGGGCCCAATCTCGACCCACTGAGCCAGAACGCGGAGTACGATCCTCAATCGTCGGCAATTTCGTCGGCTTACGTTTCCTCATTCAACCGGTATGTGCGGCAGGACCTGAAATATGGCGAGGGGATGACGTATGTGCCGCTTTCGTATGCGGAAGAGCCGCAATGGGATTGGAAGCACAATGGCAATTCCGTGAGCGTGAACGTGAGCGGGGACCTGGCCGAGGCGATGAAGACGAATCCGCACTTGAAGGTTCTGTTGAATGGCGGCTACTACGATCTGGCGACGCCGTTTTTCGCGGCGCAGTATGAGGAGAAGCATTTGCCCATTCCGCAGTCGCTTGCGAAGAACATCAGCTATGCGTGGTACGAGTCGGGGCACATGGTGTATGTGCGCGATGAGTGCGTAAAGCAGTTGCACGACAATGTGGCGGCGTTTATCAAGACCAGTGAACAGTGAATAGAGACTTAGAGAATAGAGATCAGAGATTAGAGAGCGTCGGGCGGCAGCAAAGGGCTTTGCATAGACGAATGCGGGGCGATGGCGCGCGTAGAAGTGCTCTTCCCTGCGCTTGCGCGCGTAGCCGCGGGTCTCGTACAGGTGGATAGCGGCGGAGTTCTCAACGTCCACATGCAGCCAGATTGCGGTCGCTCCTGCCGCGCGGGCAGAGCCTTCGGCGCGGTTGAGTAATTCGGCAGCGATGCCGCGACGGCGCGATGCTGGATGCACCTCGATGGTCTGGACGTAGGCGATAGTGCCTTTGGGCACGGTCGCCCAATCCACAATCGAGAAGCCGGTCAGCTTCAGTTCCTCTTCAGCGATCCAAGTGGCCGAGTTCGGATTCGCAATCAGCTTACGCATCAACGCGCGGTCAAAGCGGAAGGGCGGATCGAAGCAAAGCTCTTCGACAGCGTAGAGCTGGGCGAAGTCGCCGGGTTGGTAGGGGCGGTAGAGCATAGTGGAGGGCCGTGGATCGTGAACCGTGAGTCGTGATCACGTTGATCTTGCCGGACGCAGCTTCTTAAGCAATGCACAAGTTCACAATTGTTTAGCGGCCTCATGCAAAGACGCCGCAGGCCGCCTTTAGGCGGCCTGCTTGGTTCAGTGTATTACCTCAATGTGCTAGACCTTGGCTTCGAGATCCGCGATCACGTCGAAGAAGCGCTGATCGAGGCGGCGGTTGGTGGCGATGGCATCCTTGATGGGGATGTCGGTGATGTCGAGTCCGTGGACGACGGCAATGCGGCCCCACTTCTGCTGGTGCACCATGTCGATGGCGTGCAGGCCGTAGCGCTGGCCGAGAACGCGGTCGTAGGCCGTGGGAACGCCGCCGCGCTGGGTGTGGCCCAGGTTTACGGAGCGGGTTTCATAGCCGGTTTTCTTCTCGATGAGCTCGGCGAGCGCTTCGCCAATGCCGGAGAGGCGCACGTGACCGAAGGAGTCTACTTGCTGCGAACCGATGACCTGGCCGACTTCAGGAAGATGGCAGCCCTCGGCAACGACGACGACTCCGTAATGCTTGCCGTGATCGTAGTTGTATTTGAGCAGCGCGCAAACGTGGTCGATGTCGATTTCTTTCTCGGGAACGAGAATGACGTGGGCGCCGCCGGCAACGCCCGAGGCGTAGGCGATCCAGCCCGCGTCGCGGCCCATGACTTCAATCACGACCACGCGGTTGTGCGAGTCGGCCGTGGTGTGGATGCGATCGACGGCCTCCGTGGCGATCATGACCGCGGTGTCAAACCCGAAGGTCTGGTCGGTGCCGCTGATGTCGTTGTCGATGGTCTTGGGCACGCCGACGGCTTTGACGCCGTTCTCGCTCAGGAAAAGCGTGACCGACTGCGTGTCGTCGCCGCCGAGGGCGATGAGCGCGTCGATCTTGTTGGCTTTGAGAACTTCCTGCACTTTGTCGATGCCGCCGGGGATCTTTTTCACGTTGGTGCGCGAAGAATGCAGGATGGTGCCGCCCCTGCAGCTGAATGCCGTCGACCGCTTCAAGCGTGAGCGGGATGAAATTGTTATCGAGCACGCCCTTCCAGCCGTTCAGGAATCCGATGAATTCGTCTCCGTAGTGATTAATTCCCTTCCTCACGGCCGCATAAATGACCGCATTCAATCCGGGGCAATCGCCGCCACCGGTCAGCAAAGCAATTCGCATCGTGGAATCTCCTAAAAACAGTTCGCAGTTCTTAGTTCACAGTTCGTAGTTCACAGTTTGCAGTGCACAGTCCTCAGTATCGGCCGCTTGCCTGGAAGTCTGAGGGACAGTACACAGCATTTATCGGAGCCGGGGAAAATCACCGGCCATTACGACATAAACAGTGTATCGCGCGGCTGTTGATGGAATCGTGACGGAGAGCACGAGGCCGGTGGTCAGCTTTCAGGAGGCCGGCGCTTCAATAGGGTATGCCGGAAACAGGCGCTGGATTTCTGCTCGCATTTGTCGGCCTGGTCGTCGCGGTGCTGCTGGTGCTGCTGCAGTTGACGCGGCTGGGCTACCTGATCCGCGCCACGATTCCCGACCGGCCCCGGCAGCGCATGTTCATTGCGTCGGTTGCGTTTCTGATCACCTTTGCCGGCGTGCGGCTGCTGGTTCACCGGATTGCGAATCACGAGGGGCACCTGCAGTGGGTGGTGGTGCGCGGAATGCACATTCACCACCTGGTGTGGGGCATTCTGATTCTGCTTTTTGTTGGATACGGATGGCTGCTGGATCTGGGCTGGTCGCACTCGCCGATGTCGATTTTTCTGGGTCGGCTGATGGCGGTGAGTTACGGAGTGGGCGCGGCGCTCACGCTGGACGAGTTTGCGTTGTGGCTGAGTTTGTCACCCGACGTCTACTGGACGCGCGAAGGACGGCTGAGCATTGACGCCGTCATTTTTTTTGGAGCTGTGCTGGCAGTGGGCGCATGGGGCGCGCCGTTTTTCGGGGCCTTACAGCGGATGTGGCACAGGCGGAGGGTGGTGCCCGAAGGGATCGGCAGGATCAGCCAGCCGATTCGCCGCGGGCGGTTGCTTCGTCGGCGTAAAGTTCGGCGATTACCGCCGCGTACTGGGTCGTGAGAACGCGGCGCTTGATCTTCATGGAAGGGGTGAGCTCGCCGGACTCCTGCGTCCACTCTTCGGCGACGATGCGGAAGCGCTTGAGCGATTCAAAGTTGGCCAGAGAGCCGTTGACCTCGCGCACAATGTCGTCATAAAGCGCGACAACGCGCGATTCGGCGACAAGCACGGAGCGCGAAGAGGCTTCGATTCCATGATGGCGAGCCCACTCTTCGAGTGCGGCGAAGTTGGGCGAGATGAGCGCGCAGATGAATTTGTGGCGATCGCCGACCAGCGCGGCCTGGGCCACGAAGACGCTGTTCTTCAGCTTGTTTTCGATCGGCTGCGGCGCGACCAGCTTTCCGCCGGAGGTTTTCAGCAGTTCCTTCTTGCGATCGGTGATGGAGAGAAAGCCGTCGGCGTCGAGATGGGCAATATCGCCGGTGCGGAACCATCCCTCGGCGTCAAGACACTCGGCGGTCGCAGCCGGCTTGTGCCAGTAACCGGAAAAGACGGAGGGGCCGCGGACGAGCAGCTCGCCATCCTCGGCAAACTTGAGCTCGACGTTGGGCAGGGGCATGCCGACCGATGCCCATGCGATGGCGGAGGGGCGTATTGAGCGCGATGACGGGCGAGGTTTCGGTAAGGCCGTAGCCTTCCCAGAGAGCGATGCCCGCAGACGCGAACCAGCGCGCGGTGTCGATGCCGAGAGGCGCGCCGCCGGAGACGAAGATTCTTACGCGGCCGCCAAAGGCTTCGCGGACTTTGGAATAGACGAGCTTGTTGGCCAGCTTCCACAGAATCGAGTCTGGGTTGACGGCCGTCGTAGACGGTTTCGGCAAAGCGCGAGCCAAGACGAATGGCCCCCGCCAGCAGCCGTTTCTTGACCGGCGATTGCGCGGCCTTTTGCTCGACGGCCTGGCGAATCTTCTCAAAGACGCGCGGCACGCCGACGATGACTGTGGGCCGGACTTCTTTCATGGCCTGCGGCAGCTTGTCGAACTGCGAGCAATAGGCCACCTGCGCGCCGTGGTTGTACATCACGTAATCGAGGGCGCGCGCGGTGACGTGCGAAAGCGGCAAAAAGGAGATGCAGGCGTCGCTGGAATTAAAGCCGAAATCGAGGGCGGCGACGTTCTGGTTGGCGGCGAAGTTGCCGTGAGTAAGAGCGACGCCTTTGGGCTCGCCCGTGGTTCCCGAAGTGTAGATAAGCGTGGCAAGATCGCTGGGTTCAACCGAATCGAACGAGCGCATCGAAGACGGGATCGCGCTCCGCACCATCGATGTCGGCATCGGCCAGCAGATTCGCTCATGGCGATGGCGCCTTCGGGAGCCGGCGAATCCATCATGACGATGTGCTGTAACGGGGTTTGCGCGCGGACAGATTGCAGCTTGTCGAATTGCTGGCGCGTGGAGACGACGGCGATGCGGCAGCCTGCGTCGCGCACCTGCTCGGCGATCTGCTCGCCGGTGAGCGTGGGATAAAGCGGGACATCGGCGGCGCCGACGGCCAGAGTGGCGAAATCGGTGACGGCCCACTCCCAGCGGTTCTCGCTGATGAGGACGATGCGGTCGCCCTTCTGCACGCCAAAGCGGAGAAACGCAGTGGCCAGAGCACGGACGCGCTGATAGATCTGGTCAGAGGAGATGGGGTGCCATTGGCCCGACTTCGTCCTGCCAGAGGACCGCGCGAGGGTTGGCAGCCGCGGCGATGCGAACAAAGAGGTCGTTGACTGTTGCGATGGAAGAGACGGGAGTCATTGAGCGGTTTATGGAATCGGGCAATCGTAACACCCGGGCCTTGGAGAGTGTACCAAAAAGCAGCCATCAGCTCTCAGCCTTCAGCTGTCAGCTATTCGTGCTTGACGCTAAGCCGAGGCTGATTCCGGGGCGGCCTCGATCGAGACAGGGGCCCGCAAGCTTAGCGGGAAGCCAGAGAGAGTTGCGAATGCGCGGAGATTTGCGAGAACGGAAGCGCTTAGCGCGAAGGCGGGAGGAGCAGTCCTGGCGGGCGCCGGACTGATCAAAATGCTGTGCGGGCCCGGAGGCCCGCACGACAGCCGGCGAGGACGCCGGCGCTACATGGCTACGGCAAACCGTAGATGGTCTGTAGAACCTTTTCCTGGAGATTGCTTGGAAGCGGCGCATAGGAGAGAGTGGAGACTTCGCTCTCGCCAGACTTGATGCACCAGCTAAATAGGTCCTTGATGATCTTTTCATTCGCCGCATTCTTCGGTTGCGTGGGAATGAGCAGATAGGTGAAGCTCGAGACGGGATAGGAATTGGGGCCTGGAGCATTGGTAATAGAGACGCGGTAGTCGGCGGGTATCTTGGCCGTTGCCGCAGCCGCTGTTACACCATCGATCGAGGCTTTGAGGAATTTGCCGTCTGCGTTCTGCACATAGCCGAAGTCAATGTGGTTTTGCAAAGCATAAATCAGCTCGACGTAGCCGATCGAACCGGGCAATTGGCGGACAAGTCCTGCCACACCCTCGTTCCCCTTGCCGCCCACACCGGTCGGCCAGTTAATGGATGTGCCCTTTCCAGGACCACTCGCCCACTCTTTGCTCACCTTGCTCAGGAAATCGGTCCAGATGAAGGTGGTTCCGCTGCCATCGGACCGATGAACCACGATGATCTTCTGGTCAGGCAGATGGACGCCCGGATTGTCCTTGGCGATCTGCGGATCGTTCCAGCTCGTGATCTTGCCCAGGAAGATGTCCGCGATTACAGATTGGCTGAATCTGAGATCGGTGTTGACTCCCGGCACGTTGTAGGCAGGAACATCTGCGCCCATGACGGTGGGAATATGAATAAGCTTCACGCCGCAAGAAGCGAGCAACTCGTCAGTCATGGGCATGTCGGATGCGCCGAAGTCGACGGTCCCCGAGCACACCTGCTTAATACCGCCGCCGGAGCCGATGGATTGATAGTTGATTTGGACGCCCGGATGCGCGGCGCTGTATTCGCTGAACCACTTGGAATAGATGGGGTATGGGAACGTGGCGCCGGCGGCTGTAATTGTTTGAGCCTGAGCCGCGCTCAGCGCGCACACAAACAACGCGATGAAAAGCAAGGATTTTTTCACGATTTGCTCCCTTTCGAATTTCCTACCGAGGTCTATTGTCAACGGCGAATGTTACGGGGAGTTGAAAAGAACATGGATTAGGGAACAGGGATCAGGGAACAAGGCATCCAGCCAGTGGAAAACAGGCGAATCGGTAGACATTGCAATTTAGGACGGTACGCCCGCGTGAGCAGGTTGCGCGGGGGCAGGTTGCGGGGCGCTTTGTGGCGCGGGGGCCAGCGGCAGCGTGAAGTGGAACGACGCTCCCTTGCCGAGCTCGCTTTCAGCCCAGATGCGGCCGCCGTGGGCCTGCACAATGTGCTTGACGATGGCGAGACCGAGACCGGTGCCGCCGGACTCGCGCGAACGGGCTTTGTCGACGCGATAGAAGCGCTCGAAGATTCGCTCCAGATGCTCGGACGAGATGCCGGGACCGAAATCCTGAATCGTGAACTGCACTTCGGAGGCAAGAAGGCGCGCGCCCGCGCGGATTTTCTTGCCGGAGCCAGCGTACTTGAGAGCGTTTTCCATGAGGTTGCCGAAGACCTGGTGCATGGCGTCTGGATCGGCCATGACGAGGGAGTCTGGCGCTCCGGCTGATTGGAGCTGAACGCCGGAATCGACCACGATACCGCCGATGGAGTCGATCGCATCCTGGAGGAGCACACTCGCGCGGACCGGCTGCATCTTGAGCTTGTAGTCGGGGCTCTCGACGCTGGCCAAAGCGAGCAAATCCTCGGTAAGGCGATTCATGCGGCTCGCGTTTTTGAGAATGACGCCGAGGAATTCAAGCGTTGTTTCGGGGTTGGGATGCGGGATCTTCAATGAGCGTCTCGACGTAGCCCTGGATTGAGGTGAGCGGAGTGCGCAGCTCGTGGCTGACGTTGGCGACGAACTCGCGCCGGGATTTTTGAGCGGCCTCGATGCTGGTGACGTCGTGGAGCACGACCAGCGCGCCGCCCGCGGGTAAAGGAGCGGCATTGACCTCGAATACGCGGCCCGGCGCAAGCAGGCTGGCGCGGCCCACGCAGAGCTCGCCGCGTTCGAGCGCGCCACGCACACAGGCGAGAAGCTCGGGGTCGCGCACAAAGTGGACGAGCGGACGGCCGGGAGCAATCTGCGATCCGAGAATGCCCTGCATGACGGAATTGGACCAGCGAACAAAGCCGGAAGAGGTGATGGCGACAACCGCTTCCTGCATGGAATCGAGCATGACGGCAAGCTCGTCGCGCCCGCTTTGGAGCTCGGCAAAGTCCCTGCCGAGGCGTACGGCCGTTTCGTTGAGCGCAGCTTCCATCGAGGAGAGCTCGGCGATTCCACTAAACGGGCCAGTGGTGGTATCGAGAGCGTTGATGCGGGCGGTGAGATCGCCATCGGCAATGCGCCGAGCGAAGGCGATAATGCGGTGCAAACGGCCGGAGAAACGTTGAGAGACGAAGGCGGCTGTGGGAATAGCGACGGCTAGCGCAATCAGTCCCAACAAGAGCGTGTCGCGACCGAGCGCTTGCAAGGTGGTCTCGCCCGCACCCTCGACAAACACGCGAAAGACAAACGCGCATGCCACCGTGTAGAGCACGAGCAGAACGATGAAGAGACCGAGCAGTCTGGCAAAGACTTTGGAGGTCATAAAAAGCAGCTTCTAGCTATCAGCCTTCAGCCGTCAGCTTGTTCGCGGGACGTGAATCAATGTCGGCTCCCGAAAGGAGGAGCTGAAAGCTGAGGGCTGAAAGCTGAAGGCTCGTTTTTATTCGCCCTTGGGCAGTTCGAAGCGATAACCGGCGCCGCGCACGGTCTTGAGGTAGCGCGGATTCTCCGGGTCGATCTCGATTTTCTCACGGATACGACGCACATATACATCGACGGAGCGTGGAGTGACAAAGCGAGCATCGCCCCAGACGGAGTCGAGGAGGTGGTCTCGGCTGAAAACGCGCCCTGGATGGCGGGCGAGATAGTCAAGGAGGCGGAATTCGGTAGCGGTAGTGGTAGTCAGCTCGCCGCGAACCTTGAGCTGCATGGCGCCGGCGTCGATGATGATCTCTTCAAAGGTGATGGTCGACGGCGATGTCGGCCGCTCGAAGCGGCGCAGCACAGCCTTGACGCGGGCCACCAATTCACGCGTGGAAAATGGCTTGGTGATGTAATCGTCGGCTCCCAGGTCGAGGCCGAGGACACGATCGTTCTCGCCGGCGCGGGCAGTGAGAAAGATGATGGGAATGGTGGAAAGGCCGGCGTGATTGCGCAGACGGCGGCAAACGTCAAGACCGTCACCGCCGGGAACCATGATGTCGAGGAGAAACAAGGCGGGAGGCCTGCGCTCGGCGTCGGGAATGAGATTGGTGGGAGTATGAAACAAGCGAGCTTCAAATCCCGCCGCCTCAAGATGATGTTGCACCAGCCTGGCTATATCGGCTTCGTCTTCCAGAACAAATACGGATTGGCTCAAAACCGTCAGTCCTCGTCCCGCGGGGTTTGGATTGTTTGGAAAAAGATTGACCGCAGGAATCATTAACAGGGTAATGCACGGGAGCAAAGAGAATGCAAACGTTTGATGAATAAAGACAGGTTCCAAGGGAACAAGGGACCGAGGGAACGAGGGGGACTGGCGGCGGGGTGGGGGTGGACATGGGAACCGGATGGATGGACAATGGAGGCGGCGTTTTAGAAGGGGGCCTGCCGTGAAGCTGGCTGCTTTTCTTGTGTGCGTAGTTGTGGCGGCGCCACTTGGGCTTTCGGCGCAAAACACGAGCTACGGTGTTGCGGGAATGGAGTCCGATTGGACCCGACGGTCGTCCGGCCTCGAACGCGCCGACGATCATGCAGCCAAATCCGTGCCCGGTGTCCATACAAGCTTCGCATCTTGCAGACGGCAGCGTGGTCAAAACCGGCACCGGCCTTCCCCAAGTCGATCGCGCGAAAGGCATCGGACAGCGATTGCACCTGAAGCTGATCAGCCCGGATGCAAGAACGATCTCCAGCGCGACTGTGAATGTGCGCGGCTGGACCGCAAAGGGCCGGACTGCACAGGTGGACGGAAGCCAGGACGCGGGTCGTGACCCGGCTTTGCGGATGCGGACGCTGACGGTGCCCTTCACGCCTGGCGCTGACCGCACTGCCACGGCTGATGTTTGGACGCCAGGGCTCACGGCAGTGGTTTCAGTCGAGCTTTTCGCGGTGGAGTATTCCGATGGATCGTCATGGACGCCGGAGCAAGGCAAGACCTGTCGCGTAGTGCCCGACCCTCTGATGCTAGTCACCCAGCGTTAAGGGCTCGACGGCGTGGCTGCGACATGCAGAACTCGGCGCAGTGGGTGTCATCGGGAGCTGCAAATGCGCGGCCGCAGCGAAGCCCTGGCGGGCTCAATCCTCTCGCACGGAAAAGACGCGGCTTAGCGCTTTTTCTTGCCCTTGGGAGCTGGTTTTTTCGGGGCCGGTTTCGCAGGCTTTGCATGGGCTTTTTTTACTGGTTTTGGAGCGGGCCGTGCCTTCGGCTTTGGGCGGGCGGCTTTGGCTGGGGCGTGTTTCTTGGCCGGCGCTTTGGCGACTGCCTTTGCCGGCTTGGCGACAGGCTTTACGGCAGACTTGGCGACAGGCTTAGCGAGGGCTTGGCCGGTGCGGCCGCGGGCTTCTTTGATGCTGAAACCGGCTGAGCTTTGGCTGGAGCGGATTTTGCCGGAGCAGGTGGCGCACCGGGCTTGGCCGCAGCCTGTTTGGCGCCGGGTACCGGCTTGCCAATGAGGGCTGGCTTTTGGCCTTTTTTCCCTGTGGATTTCTTTCCTGACGGCGCTTCGTCGTCCGTGTCCGCTTCTTCCTCTTCGTCTGCGTCGGAATCGTCTTCAATCCCGTCGGCCAGGGCGCCTTTGGGCAGAATTGCGAGATCGAGTTCTTCGTCGTCTCCGCCGATCTCCAGATCGTCATCCGGCAAGGCGTCCTCGGACTCTTCTTCTTCGATTGCCTGCTCCTTGATCCTGGCTCCGGCACGACGCGCGCGCGAGCGCTTGATGGAAACCTGTGGAGGCGGCGCGGGCGGTGAGTAGGGCTCAAGAAAGGCGCGCATCTCTTCCGGAGTGGTCAGTTTGCCATCGATCAGCTCCAGGAAGATCTTCTGTTTCAACTCTTCGAAAATGGGCAAGTCGGGGGTGATGCGCATTTCCTGCATGAGCACATACGGGATGCGCTGGTGAGCCTCAGGCCAGACCTTGAGGAAGTTATTGAATCGCTCCTGGACGGCCTTATCTTTGCTTGTAAAGCCAAGCCATAGAATCGCTTCTGGATCATAGCTCGTGAATAACTTGAAACATGCCGAGGGCTTGGCGTTTTGCTTGGATAAAAGAGTTTTGGCAAACGCTGAAGCGATTGAATCCAGCTTGTTCCACTCCTCGACGAAACCCGGCCGCAGGAGCGACTTCTTGAGTGCCGACAGGTCGCGCGACGGCAGCTTGGCAGTGAGAAGTTGCATCTGCGCGGCTGACATGTCTGGGCGGACGCCCTGCACGAGCAGTTGCACCGCAAGTTCATGGAGAGCATTGAGCTTGGCCTCATCGGCTTTGGCGGAGGTCCACGCCGGAAACAGAACTTTCATCCAGCCTTCGGCTTCGAGGGCGCGCAGAACCTTCAAGCCATCATCTTCGTGGCCGATCTGCTCCAGCTCCTCTTTGCAAGAGTGGGCGGAAAGGAACTCGATGACGCCTTCGCTCTTGGCATTGTCGTAGCGAGTTTGGGTTCTGGAGTCCATTTCCCAGCCCAGGCGAGCCCGGAGCCGTGTGGCACGAATGAGGAGCGAAGGATCTTCAAGGAAGCCGTAGTTGGAGACGAGACGCAAGGCGCGCAATTCAATGTCGGCAGCGCCGTTCAACGGGTCCATGAGAAGGCCGAATGAGCCCTCGTTGAGCGAAATGGCCATCGAATTGACCGTGAAATCGCGCCGGCGGAGGTCCTCGTGAATCGAGGCGGGATAAAAGACGGGCTTGCCCGGTTTTGGATACTCAACGCGGTGAGTGCTGACCACATTTACGCGGACGGTGCCCGGAAAACACAGGTACAGACTGCGCGAGGGCTCGTCCTCGCCCCAGAGCTTCCCACCGAGTTTCTCCAATGGTTTCTTGAGCTTAAGGGCATTGCCGTGGAAGGCGACTTCGAGCTCACGGACGGCATGGCCGCTGGTCAGGTCTCGGACGGCGTCCCCGGTGAGAAAGAGGATGGTTCCGGCTTCGCGTGCGGCGGTTCGTAACTGCGCGATGGCATTGCGCTGGTCAGCCGAGAGCCGGTTCTCCAGGAGGTAGATATAGTCGGGCATGTTCTAACCTGATTCCGCCGTCTGGACCGCAGCCCAAGTGACTGATGATGCTGGCGTTATGGTATGACACACAACAGCTTGCAAACAAAGACATTAACACAACTCGCGGCGGAAGACCAGCCAAGTTGCACCGAGGTTGCAACTTTTGCCGTGTGGGAATCACGGCTGGGTCGCACTCGCTACACCGGATCGGGTACCCAAATCGTGCAATAGGAGCGGGCAGCGCTTTGCGCCGGCTCGTGCGACAATCCAGAGCGATGGCCTCGGCACGCAAACCCGTCATTGTGCGCAAGTTCTCCCGCGACTGGATCGCGGGTTATGCGACGGGCGAGTTCGGGCAAAGCAAGCCGGAGTTGGAGTTTCTTGACCTGACCGGCAGGGTGGTGCGCGTCGGCTGGGAGCAGGTGAAGTGGATGTGCTACGTGCGCGCCTTGCCCGCCGGCGCCGCGGACCAGGCCGACCCTGAGCGGATGATGCGCAAGCGATTTTCGCTGCGGCCGCGCACTGCGGGCTTGTGGATGCGGCTCACATTGCAGGATGGCGATGAGCTGGAGGGATTGGCAGCCAACGACCGCGGCCTGGTTGACGGTGCTGGATTGCTGCTGACTCCGCCCGACACGCGGTCGAACACGCAGCGGATTTACGTGCCGCGGCAGGCGATTCAGACGCTCGAGGTGCTGAGCCTGATAGGCGCTGCCGGACGCAAGCGTGCGGAAGCACTGAAGCCGAGCGGAGAGCAACGGGATTTGTTTGGCGGCGACAGCGACGCGAGCTGAAGAGAGCCGGCGGAAGCATCGAATTGTGGGCGTAGCGATGCACTCGAATCGCTGTCAGCAAACAATTTATCAAGCGCTTTGCATCTGCGCCGATGGCTCCGTCTCCAGCAGGCTGAGGTAATAATCCGCAGGTCAATCCGAGGACTCGCTCCTCGGAGTAATGTTCCGTAACCCAGGCGCGCGCGGCGCGGCCCATGTGAAGTCTGCGCTCTGGATTGCGGAGAAGCTTGATCACTGCTTCGAAGATGGCCTCGGGATAGCCGGGCGGAATGAGAAGGCCGGTGACTTCAGCGACGACGGCATCGCGGGCGCCAGTGGACTCCGTGGTGACGACGGGAATGCCTGTGGCCTGGGCCTCCAGAACAGCATTGGGAAAGCCTTCGCGCCAGGTGGGAAGAACCATCACATCCATGCCGCGGTAGTACGGGGCAGTATCGTTGACGAAACCGGTGCAATGAATGCGCGGATGGTTGAGAATGCGACGGCGCAATCCGGCGTCGAGCGCGTCTTCGGCGCGGTCAAACCAGCCCACGAGCAGCAGATGAGTCGCAGGCTCCAGCAGCAGAATCCGATCGAAGGCTTCAATCAACTCAGGCAGGCCCTTGTCGCGCGTGAGGCGGCCGACGAAGCCCACGACAGGAGCGTCGCGTGAGAATCGAAAACTGGTCGCGCACCGCACTGGGCCCAGGGCAGAAGCGCTCGATATCGACACCGTTGCTGCTTCCCTCCCCCAGCACCAGCAATTTTGTAGCGGGAGCAAGGCCGAGCGCCAACGCCTCGGCGCGGAGGCTTTTGCTGTTGCAGAGCACGACATGAGCACAAGAGCATGCGATACGTTCGGCGGTGAGCAGAATCCAGCGCTTGAAGCCGCGCGACCTTTCGAGCTTGAGCCCGCGCAGCATGTAGATGCGCCGTGGCACGCCGCGCAGCCAAGCCGCCAGCATGCCGAGTAATCCGGCTTTCGGCGTGCTGAACTCAACAAGATCGGGCTTGTAATTACCAAGGATCCACCAGAGACGAACCAACGACACAAGATCGGCAAGAGGCGCGATACAACGGTGCATGGGAAGCGCGACACATTCAACGCCGGTGCGCGAAGCCGTGCGCTCAAGCAGTTCGCCGGGGCCGGAGATGAGGACAACGCGGAATCCAGCACGCCGCAGAACCCGCAACCGCGCGCCAAGAATCAGGCATAGCTCCTGCGTCGTAACGCCGAGGATGATGGTGGGCTGCCTGTTGAAACCTGGAGAGAGCTGGAGGGAACGAGTCCCTGAATCTGCCATGGATAGCCTGCGTCGCGTGGAGTTTCCCGCGTTTGCGGGTGGTCAGCAGATTCTGGTGGGATTCAAGGGCCAGTGTTTCAATTTGAAACACCAAGATTAGAGCATTCCAATACACAGTCAGTGACTGTGAACACACAGCCGTTGAGTGGCGTTGCGCGAAAATGGTTTCCCTCTCGGAAAAGTCAGGGCCGGGTAAGCTATGGCGCGACGAACCAGAATCCTGCTCCTGCTGTCGCATTTGGGCGGAGGCGGAGCCGAACACGTATTCGCTCTGCTGGCGCGCGGTTTGTCGCAGGAGAAGTACGATGTCCACCTGGGACTGGTGGGTCAAGAGGATCGAAGCGGAGAATTCTTGCCGGCATGGGTGACCGTGCACCCGCTGGGAGCCGGTCGAGCGCGCTCGGGCGCACTGCCTCTGCTGCGCCTGATATGGCGGCTGCGTCCCGACGTGGTGCTCACGGGAGCGGCGGAGGTCACCTTTCTGGTCTTGATGCTGCGGCCGCTGTTTCCGGCCAAGACCTCGGTGCTGGTGCGCCAGAATGCCACGGCCACCTCCGTGATGGCGTTCGGACGCTTGCCACGATTCACGCGGCTGCTCTATCGGCTGCTTTATCGCTACTCCGATCAAGTGATCTGCCAGTCGCGAGACATGGCCAGAGATTTGGCGAGGGCCGCAGGCATCGGCGAGGAGCAAATCGCCGTCCTGCCGAATCCCGTGGACCTTGCAGGAATTCGAGCCGAGCTGAGCGTGCCGAGAGCGGAAAGCAGCGGAGGACTGCAATTGCTTGCGGTGGGAAGGCTCTCACCAGAGAAAGGTTTCGATTTGCTGCTTCAGGCTCTGGCGATGGTGCGAGAGCGATTTCCTGACGTCAAGCTGATCCTTGTCGGGGCAGGCCGCGAAGAGCAGGCTCTCAAATCGCTTTGCCGCCAATTGGGATTGGAAGATGCAGTCGGCTTCGCGGGTCGCGTCGATCCGCCGTACGCTTTCTTTCCGCGCACAACGCTGTTTGTGCTTCCATCGCGCCATGAAGGCATGCCGAACGCGCTGCTGGAGGCTGCGGCGGCTGGTTTGCCGATCGTGTCCACACCTGCATCCGGAGGAGTGGTGGATTTGCTGCGCGGCCGTTCCGGCGCATGGCTCGCGTCAGAAATTTCGGCAGAAGCTCTCGCCGCCACGATCATTGCGGCGCTTGAGGCGGTGCGGCCAGGCGAGCGATTTTCTCAAACGTTCTTCGCACCGATTGTCGGAACGATCGAGAAGACGGCTGTGGAAAAAGAGCAGAAAAGTGTCGAGCATTCAGGTCCGAGTTCTGCACGAGACTCATAAATCGAGCACTTTTTCCTGTGGGAATTTACCTCTTGACATTTTTACCAATTGGATGTTTCCTGTGGGTACAGTTTCCGTACCATTTTTCCACACCCACGTAGGGACCTGTTACCAGGGTTACTCTCGCGTTGTCGAGGGAACTTTGCTCAGACGAAGAAGAATCGGGCGTGCCGGGCCGTCGTATTTTAGGGCTTTATTTACTTAGCGCATCGCCGGAATTCGTCAAGCAAGAATCCCGCCCAAGCAACTCACAAGACAGTCGTCTCGTTTTCTGCGCACGATGAGGCCGCATTCGCCGCGGCCCACGCCGCTCCAGTTGCGCCGATTCGGGGCAGATCCATCACGAAGCTTCTTTGCCTGTCTCCGGCGCCGGATGCGGCCCGGGACGACGCAGTTGTGTCACTGGAGAAATGCAGTGTTCCGTCCTTGGTTTGGTTTTGCTCTCACAGGGATTCTGTGCGCCCTGACCCTCCCGTTAATTGCCGTTTCCATGCTGATCGCCGGCGTCTGCACCGCGACGGTTGCGCTCGGAACGCCTCTTCGCGAGCGGCGGCGGATTCGCAAATTCGCGATCGAGAAAAAGTGGCAATCGAACGAGTTCGCCTTTGAGCGTGCCATCGAGTCCTATGAGGAGTTGATCGACGCGCATGCGTGGAGGCGCACATGAGCCACGCTGCGATTGCCATCCCCGGCCTGAACCGTATTGGCGGCGCGGAACGGCAAGCTATGCTGCTGGCGAAAGGGTTGCGCCGGCGCGGCTGGCGGGTGAGCGTGGTTGCTCTTTCCGGCGACGGTGGAGCAGCGGCAAAGGAGCTGCGCGCGTGCGGTGTGGCCTTCACGAGCCTTGAGATGCGCAAGGGGCTTGCGGACCCTCGCGGGTGGATCCGATTCCATCGCTGGCTCAAGCGAGAACAGCCGGACGTGCTGCACGCGCACCTGCCGCATGCTGCATGGCTGTGCCGGTGGTCGCGTTTGGCGGCCGCCGTTCCGGTTGTGATCGACACGCTGCACAGTTCCAGCACGGGCAAAAGCGGGCGTCACTTCGGATACGCACTCAGCCGCCGATTGCCCGACCATGTCACCGCCGTCAGCCGGGCGACGGCCATGTCGCATCTGGCGGCCGGGATGGTGCGCGAAGAGCGCCTGTCCATTCTTGGCAACGGAATCGAGGTGGAGGCGTGGGCGCCGAATACTCAGGCTCGGGCTTCTGCCCGGCGGGAGCTTGGATTGAAAGATGAGTTTCTCTGGATGGCCGTGGGCAGGCTGGAAGCTGTGAAAGATTATCCGACTCTTCTGCGGGCCATGGCGCGGGCGCCGGAGATCGCACGCCTTCTCATTTTGGGCACTGGCCCGCTGGAAGCGGAGTTGCGAAAGCAGGCGGTCCAACTTGGATTGGAGCGGCGCGTCCGTTTCGCCGGTTTTGAGCCGAACGTCGCGCACTGGATGCAGGCCGCGGATGGATTCGTTTTGTCGTCGCGCTATGAAGGCCTGCCGATGGTGTTGCTGGAGGCCGGGGCTTGCGGAGTGCCTGCGGTGGCAACCGATGTGCCGGGAACACGCGAAGTGGTAGTGGAAGGCGTGAACGGCTGGCTGGCGCGTGCGGCGGACCCAATCAGCCTGGGCGAAGCGATGACCAAACTGATGCAGATGCCTCTGGAGGAGCGCTACGCGATGGGCGAGTGTGCGCGTCGCCGCGTGATCAATGAGTTCAGCATGGACATCGTGCTCAACCGTTGGGAGCAGCTCTACGAAAGACTGTTGGCTCAGAAGAGCGTCGCGTGGCGAACGCGTCTTACGGCCCGCGAAGCCTTAAGCCGCCACAGCGCCGCTTCAGCGTAGAGGTATTCAGCCAGGGTCAGGGTGGTGGGCTGACTGCGAAAGAGGACGCGGTCGACGGAGGTGAACTGATCGGCATGGTCGGTTAGAAATGCGTGCAGGGCGGAAATGTCAGCGTCCGAAGCGGTATTGGCGTGTACGCAAATGGTCCAAAGGCCCTTCGGTTTGTCGACGGGCCCCCAAAGCTGCTGTGGAATCCAGGTCGCGCCGCCTCGCCGGAATGGAATGCGCGCGAAACCGTCGGAGAGCAACGCAATTCCTTCCGCGCCAAGTGCGTCGAGTGTGTTGCGATCGAAGCCATGACGCGGCGCAACCCAGATTCTTGGGTTAAGCCCGTGCGCGCGCAAAATCCGGAGCCCCTCGATGATCCATGTGCGCTGGATTTGGGCGGGCACACCTGCAAACTCCGAGGTGCGGGCCAGGCGTACGAGACTGCGGCCGCGGCTCGTGCAAATGTGGCGAAAGCCATGCAGGCCAACCACGGCCCCTGAGACTTCCAATGCGTGGATGCGCCGCCAGAAGGCAGGATCCGGCCTTGCGATACCAAGCTCGGGATCGCGGTTATCGGGAACGACGGCGAGGATCGGCCGAAGACTGAATTCCTCGATCAGAGATTCAACGCGCCGCCAGCGTTCGAGCGGGGTGGCAGGGCAAAGGTCGTCGCAGCGGAGAAGATATTCGGCCGGTACGGGAATCATGCGGCAGCCTCCGCGGCGAAAGCTTGCGCGAGCAACTTTCTGCTCCAGTACCAGAGATAGAGAAATGTGCTCACGGTCCAGAGTGAAGTAGCAAGCGCGATTCCAGCCACGCCAAACCAGCGCATGAGAACGACATTGAGCACGATGTCGAGCCCCAGGTTGAGGATGCCGCAGTAAAGGATCAAGTCGGTGCGGCGCATGGCGACCACAAAACGGTAATAGACGCGGCTGACGACAAAGAATGGAATCTGGATGGCGTACATGGCGAGAGCGGAGGCCACCACGGCGGTATCGCGCGGTCCGAACCGGCCATGCTGGAGGGCGACGCGAACGAGCGGCCGCGAGCCGGCAATTAACAAGACTGCAATGGGCACAGAGATCAGAGCAGTGAGCCGCACCCAGGTGCGAAGCGTGTGGCGGCAGCCATTCCAGTCGTGAAAGGCGATCATGCGCGAAAGGTAAGGGACGATGGCGGTGGAGATGGCGCCGGCCAGGAGAGTGAGCACCACACCGACAAAGCGATTGGCGTAGACCAGGGCGGAGACGCTGCCGGCAACGAGCGTGGCGGCCATCGCCTGATCGACGAGCAGGCCGCCTGATGACACTACGCTCGAAAGCAGCACCGGGCCGTATTGGCCAGCGACCTCGCGGGTCGGCTCGTCCATGCCGTGCCAGCGCAGGCGGAAGCGATAGCCGCGCTTGTGCATCATCCAGGCAACGATGCTGGCGTGAACCAGTGATCCGGCGAGAGTGGACCAGACCATGGCCCAGATGCCAAAGCGGCCACCATAGAAAAGTGCCCCAAGAATGATGGCGACCGAAATCACCATGGGCGCGAGAGCCGGGATGGCAAATCGGTGAACCGTGTTGAGGACCGCCGTGCAATTGGTGGCGATTCCCGTGATGAGAACGATCGGTAAAAGGCCGTAGAACAAATGCACCGCAAGGGCGAGCTTGGCCGGCGCAAAATGCGAGGCGATGAGCGGGAAGAATCCGCGAGCGGCAAGTGCCATGACGGCGCTGGCGGCGCTTAGGAGCAGGCACATCCAGAGCATGGAGCTCGATAGAAGCTCCTGGGCACGTTCGTGGCCCTCCTGTTCCCTCACCCGGACGAGGGTGGGCACCAATGCCTGATTCATCGACTCCGAGATGAGGTTGACGAGGAGGCTGGGGATGAGGGCGGCGGCCAGAAACGCATCCATGGCGTCGGAGCGGCCGTAGACGGAGGCGACCGCGACTTCCTTGAAGGTGGCGAGGATCTTGACGAGGATTCCAGCAGCACCGACCGAGAGAGCGGCGCGAAGGATAGCTCGATTCACCCCAACGGCTTTACCATGCGGAAAAATACTCCGCCATGCTTGCGAAAGCGTCGACATAGCGTACCGTGCACGCTAAATCCGGGAGAAATCAAAGACAGTTCATATACATGCCGACGATGTCCGGTTTAGAAACGACCGTTCCATCTTGATCTACGTCAACTCGGAGACCAATCATCGCTGCATCATCGCCGCATGCCACGCTGGCGCACTCAGGTAGGCCCTTGACGTAGATTTGACCCTGCGCGATGTTATGTCCTGCGATCTGATAGAAGTCCACCGGGACTTTCTCCGATTCGAAAAAGCGAATCACGTCGGACTTTTTTGTCCCAGGCTTAAGTGAAGATTCCGCGTCCAATCTGATTCGCTGTGCCCTTGCCTGAAAGTCAGATGCCCTCTGCTTACATACATGAGGAACGGGGCGAACGGATTGGTAGGCCACCCAAACCCAGAGCTGAAAATACGGAACCGTAAACCAACATATGACGCCGGCAACAAGCAGCGCGGCCGGTATTCCGATTCCGAGCTTCCATCTTAACTTCATAGCGAGATAAACTCCGAACGATGCAGGGCGTTTTTCATGCTGCCAGCCGCTTGATTTTCGGCCGCTTCTTTTGTAATTCAATCCAAAGATCGTATTGCAGTTGAGCTTTTGAGAAGAAATCCGCAGAAAGTCCAAGCGCCTGCCCCAAGCGAATGCTGAGGTCTACGGTGACGGAGGTCCGGCCATTCAAAATGCGCGAAATGGTGGCGCGGGCTACGCCGATCTGACGAGCAAGAGCGGTGACCGTTGTATTGCCGAGGAACTCTTTCAACAGTTCACCCGGGCTCGCCGGGTTGTACATCTTCGCCATGTTCCTGACCTCCTCAGTGATAATCCCGATAATCCACCAGAATCGCGTCGACGCCCTCGAAGCTGAATGTGAGCCGCCAATTCCTGTTGACCGTCACGGCCCAATGCCCCCTAAGGTCGCCCTTGAGTGGGTGCCAGTCCCAGCCCGGCCGGTTCATATCCTGCGGTACCGAGGCCAGGTTCAAAGTCGTGAGCAGGATGCGCAGGCGAGCCTCATGCGCCGGTTGAATTCCCATCTTCGAGCCTGTCTTAAAGAACCTTTCCAACCCGCGATGGCGGAAGGTTTTGATCAATTTTTATACTGTAACATGATGTGTTACACCTCCGCAAGGTCAGAAATCATGGCAGAAGCACGAGATTGAGGCAGCGGGCGCGCGGAGAAACACGCGGCGAGCCCATTGGGATCGTCGGATGCAAGACGGCCGGCCACCGCAATGATGGCCAGGAGCAACCATGTGGTTCGGTTCTCTTCCACCGTGGCGACGAGCGAGGTGAGAATCCAGACCAGCAGCGAAGTAATGAGCGCGAGACGTAGAGAGCCCCGGGTCCGCAGAGCATAGCGAGCAGCGAGCACAACGAGGGCCACTGCCAGGAACAAAGCGCACAGGCCTCCGCTCACGACGATGGAGAGCGCCGTGTTGTGCGCCGTGTCGATGGGCGATAGATGTGAGGCGGCGACGAATGAGCCTGCTCCCGTGCCAAGAATTGGCGCCTGCGCGAAGGCACGCCAGCCGGCGGACCAGATGTTGAGGCGTTGATTCAGATCGCCGGTTCGGAGCTGCTCTGGGATGGTGGCAAGTCGCGCCAGACGTGCCGCTCGGAACGATGAGCCAGAGTGCGGCGAGAAATGGCGGTAGGGCAAATGCTGCGAAGGCGATGCGGCGGGTGCGGCTCCCAATCAGAAGCACCAGAGAGCCGGAGAGGCCGATGACGGCGGCGAGGAGACCCTCGCGCGAAGCCGTCAATACAACAGCGAAAATCCCCAGCGGGAAAAAGCCAAGCGCCAAAAGGCGCGGAGGCCAGCGGCGCTCGCAGTTGACGAGAAGCGCCGCCAATGGAAAACCAAGATCGAGAAAGCGCGCGACTTCGTTGGGATCCTGTCCGAACGCGGCGAAGCGAATCTGGCCGGTGGCGATGGCTTCCGGCGAGCTGAAAGCCGCCAGCGTGAGAAGCGCGAGCACCCAACTGCCGGCGACGGTCGCGCGTAGCAGGGAGCGCAGATCGCCGGGCGTATCAACAAACTCCCACATCAGCCAGACGATCATCATCTCCTGAAAAAAACCGCGACTTTTCTCGAGAGTCGCAGTCGGATCGATGGTCCAAAAGTAAGAGCAGCAAAACCAGAGAAAGAGTGCGAGAGTGAGAGCCCAAAACGCGCCCGGAGTGCGCATGCGGCCCGCTTGCAGCACTGCGGGAACCGCGGCGAGAAGCACGAGCAGGCCCGCGATGCGTGCCGCGTTGCCCAGCAGCCCGCCGAGATCGAGAGAATATTCCCAGGGGATCGTAAATACGAAGAGAAGAAGCATCATCCACGCGATTCTTCTCATCGACGACCTCATAGGCTCGTGGCCTCACTAATACCGTTGCGAATAGACCAAAGCTGAGTAGATGGTGACGCCAATGGTGGATTGGATGGCGGACTCGAGGGTGCGATTGATGAGGTTTCTGGCGACAGAATCGGGGACATAGAGAATGTCACGATCCTGCACCGGCTGATCGGGATCCTGGCCGCGGAGCATGCGGCGAATGTTGAGCGCAATCATGGTGCGACCGCCTTTTTGCTCGCGGATGAGGAGCACCTTGCCGACAGCGGCATTTTGCGAGGGCCCCCATGCAAGCGATAGCGCCTGCACCACGGTGAGCCCCTGCACGGGATCGACCGCGAATCCGCCGGGACGGATCACATCGCCAACGACGTAGACCAGGCCGGCGCGGCTTACCTGCACCGTGTCTCCGGGGCTCAGCTCTGGATTGTGGTCGGAAGACGTGTCGGTGCCGCCAGGATCGAGCACCACAGCGTGCGCAGTTTTCGGATCGCCCTGATGAAAGACATTCACGAGCCGGCCGGCGTTGGGCGAAAGCCCGGACGCGGCAGAGAGCAAGTCGAGCAGTCGATGGTGGACGGTGTACGGATATACACCGGGGTGCGTGACCTCGCCGAGGACGCTCACGTCCTGGCCGACATAACTAGTGACCAACACGGAAACAAGCGGATGCAAAAGCATGCCCTTGGCCAGCAGCGACGCTTCAATGGCGCGCGCGGCGGCTTGCTCATCGAGTCCCGCTAGTTTGACTTCGCCGATCAAGGGCAGCGTGACGGTGCCTGTATTTGAGACGCGAACTGTAGAGTGAAATTCCGGCGTGTGGTACTCGGCGATGTCGAGAAAGTCCCCCGGGCCGATGGGCGCGGGCATGGGCGCGGAAGCCAGCGCGCCTGCAGAGGGTGAAACGCCAGGCGCGGGCTGAGCGCCGCCGGCATCGTTCCAGATGGCGGGGGCGGTTTTCGGATTTGGCACGCTCCGGGTGTCCGGCGTCTGGGGGAAACTGGCGACGCCAGAAGGCAAACCCGAAGTATTCGGCGTGGGCGCTTGCGCGCGCGTCGGTGCACCGGTTCCTAACAGTAGAAAGAGGGCGAGCAGCGCCGGGCCAACTGGCGACCCGAGCGACTCCCGCAACAGCGCGGCTCCCAGCGCGATCCATAGCCCCACGAAAAACGTGATCGCGAGATACAGCGGTAGATCTGGAGCGACGGGTTTTACCGGCTGGCGCGCGTAATCGACAACAGAAATGTTGGAAGAGCGCACTCCGGCAGCGAGCCCCGCTTCCTCGGCCTTATCCTGTACGCGCAGATACAAGTCGTGGCTGGCATTCGCTTCCTGGCGCATGACCGTGTATTCAGTGGCGGCCACATTCAGCTTCATGCCTTGATCGGTTGCTTGAGCGAGACTATTGCGCACCAACTGCTCGCGATCGAGAGCCGTTCGCAAGTTGGAATGGAATCGTTCGACAAGCTTCGCATCTTCGGCCTGCTTTTGCCGGTCGAGATCCTGCAATTGGCGGCCGATTTCGAGGGCGCGCGGAAAACTCGGACCATGTTCGGCACTGAGCTGCGCCTGTTCCTGCTCCAGATCGCTGCGGCGGGCGTGAATCTGCTCGAGGAGCGCCGTAGCGAAGTTGGTGTTGTCCGCCTGGAGGCGCGGGTCCGAAGCGATGACCGTCTCCGGATCGCCTTGAGAAGCGGCTCGGTACTCGGCTTCAGCGAGAATGCGATCGGTGGTGGCGGCAACAAGCTGGCGGCTGAGCTCGTCAATCTCAAGCAGCGCTGAGCTGTGCTCGGTTTCTCCGGGTTCGCCGTTGGCCATCACGCCCGGGGTGCTCACAATCCCATGCTGAATCTTCAAACTCCGCCAGACGCTGCTGGTCGCGATCGACGCGTGTCTTCAAATCGGCGAGCTGCGCGTTCAGCCATCCGGAGGCCTGCGCGGTGGCCTGAATCTGCGATTCGGTCTGCTGCTCGCCGTAGGCGGCGATGAGCGCGTTAACGACGGCCGCCGAGAGCGCTGCATCGTGCGAGCGGAACCGAATCTCGACCAGCATGGTGCGCGGAACCGATTGCACCTGAAGGCGGCGAGAAAAGCGATCGAGAAGCCAGGCCTGGGCCGCGGGCGTGGGCTTGCCGAGATCGAAGCCTGGAAAGCGACTGGCAAAGTTGCCGCAAAAAGCAGGAGCGCTTGAGAGCTTGAGCGCGACAATCACGCGCCATGCGAGACGGTCACTGCGCAAAACGCTGGCCAGCGTTTCCAGGGCGATGGGCGCGGAAAGAATCGAGGTGGGAACCTGCACTTCGGCGCCGTCAAGGCTCAGCGAGGAAACGGGCGCCGCGCGAAGTTCGACGCGGCCGATGGCTTCATATTGATTGGGCGCGATGAGGCAATAGAGAACACATGCAACGAGCAGCGCACCTTCAATGATCAAGATGAAGCGGCGCCGGCGCCAGACTACACGCCAAAGGGCCCGCAGCGAGGTGGACGCAGGCGGGGCGACGCTCGCGGGTGCGATCGCAGCAGAATAGTCAATAGCAACTTCGTGGATCGACAGAGGATTTGGCAACGGAATGAGACCTCAATGACGAAAGGCCACGTGCGAGGTTGCGGGTCCCTGCAGTTTCATCCAGATTTCCGGCAAGAAACACGAGGACATGCCGCCGCGCACCGCAGCGAAAACTCGTCATGAGCCTCTGCCATGCCCCTTGCCATTTTGGGGGCGAAAGCGATGGCCCTGGCGTTCAGAACGAACAGCTATGCTGGGGAAAATCCCTGACAGTTTCGTCCATCGAGCACCATTCGTCAATGGTCTGCATCACACAGGCGTGACTGCCATCACAGGGTGAACGCTGGCTCGCGAAGCCGCAGTGGCAAATGTCGGGAATTTGGAGTGCGGTTGGGTAAACGATTTGCCGGCAGTGGGGCGATTGCGGTGGCTCGAACCTAATTCTGCGAGGTCCTGTACCAGTCGACGGTGCGGCGTAAGTCCTTCGCGGAAGTCGACCTGCGGGACGTAGCCCAGCAGTTCCCTCGCCCGGCTGATGTCGGCCAGCGAATGCTTGATGTCGCCGGAGCGCGGCTCGGCATAGGCCGGTTTGCCCTTGTAGCCAGTGAGTTCGCTGAGAATCTCAACGACCTGATTGAGCGTGATGGCGGAGCCGGTGGCCACGTTCATCATTTTTCCTGAGACTCTTTCGGCGGGAGTGGATGCGGCCAGGAGGTTGGCCGCGACCACATTCTCAATAAATGTGAAGTCGCGGCTCTGCTCGCCATCGCCGTAGATGGTCGGTTGCTCGCCGGCCAGCAGCTTGCGGCAGAAGATGGCCAGCACACCGGAGTAGTGCGAAGTGGGGTCCTGAAACGGCCCGAAGACGTTGAAGTAGCGCAGGGTGACCGTTTCAAGCCCGTAAACGCGCGTAAAGCTGCTCAGATAATGCTCGCCCGCCAGCTTGGCGACGGCATAAGGGCTGATGGGATTCGGCAGCATGTCTTCGCGCTTAGGGAGCGTGGGCGTATCGCCGTAGACCGACGAAGAGCCCGCATACACAACGCGGCGCGCGCCTGCCGCTCGGGCGGCAATAAGGACATTTAGGGTGGCGTCGACGCAGTTTCGGTTGGTGGCGGCAGGATCGGCCACCGAACGCGGAACGCTGGCCAGCGCAGCTTCGTGAAAGATGATTTCGACTCCGGCGCAAGCTTTGGCGCAAACTGCCGGATCGGCCAGGTCGCCCTCGACGAACTCCATGGCTTCAAGGCCCGCAAGGTTGGCGCGTTTGCCGGTGATGAAGCTATCGACGCCTCGGACGGTTTCGCCGCGCTTGAGCAGGGCGGCGGCAATTGAACGGCCTATGAAGCCCGCGGCTCCGGTGACAAGATACTTGGCCAAGCGTGTACTCCAAAAGAAAGAATGCTGCGCGGCGCGATCAGCGGCACCAACACCGGCTAGGATACTATTCGAAGCCAGCGATTCGCTGAACAGGCTGCGAAATCGGCAATGGGAGTCGATTATCTTTGAAATTCAGTTCGATCATGACAGCATTTCTCCCAACTTTGGCTGAACCCCAGCACTTCCTCGCATGGGAGAAATTGCTGTTTGCGGCGCTCGCGGTTTTGTCGCTCGTGGGCTTCTGGCGGCGATTCGGGCCTATTCTCGGAAAAATCCTGCAATCGAAAAAGGACCCGGGCTTTCATCTCTTTCCCATCGGCAGGCGGGTCCGCGACTTTGTCTGGGAGGTGCTGCTTCAGGCCAAGGTCATCCGCGAACGGCCGCTGGCCGGCATTGCGCACGCGCTGGTCTTCTGGGCGTTCTGCGCCTTTGCGCTGGTGACGCTGAACCACTGTGTATCGGTTTTCGGGCTCGGGTTTCTTGATCCTGCAGGGCGAGTGGGGCGTTTCTATTTCGATTTTGCGGCGCTGTTTGCAGCGGCCTGCGCTGTGGGAATCTCCGGGCTTTTTGTGCGGCGGTTCGTTGCCCGGCCCAAATGGCTGGGCGAGGTTTCGTGGGAATCGGGACTGATTGCGCTGCTGATCTTTGTGCTGATGGTTACATATCTCGCGGCGTTCTTCGTGCCGGGAGTCGGGCGCCGCTGCGCAAGTGCTTTGGTGGGCGCACACGCTTACGCTGCTCGCATTTCTGCCGCTCATTCCGCACACCAAGCACCTGCATCTGGTCCTGAGCCCGTTTACGGTTTTTCTTTCGCGGGGCGGATTCGCTGAGATTCCTCCGCTTGCCGGCGATGAGGATTTTGGGCTCGTGGCGGGAAAGGACCTGACGCAGCTTGTCAGCCTGCAGGCGTACTCGTGCGTGGAGTGCGGGCGCTGCACGGAGCATTGCCCGGCGAACAATACCGGCAAGCTGCTCAACCCGAAAGAAATTGTGCTGGGGCTGCGCGGCTATCTGAACGAATACGGGCCGCAGTCGGAGGAGCCGCTGCTGGGCAAGTACAACGCGCAGGAGGCGGCGTTCGAGTGCACCACCTGCGGAGCGTGCGAGTTTCAGTGCCCGGTGGGCATCGAGCATGTGCCGATTATCGTGGGCCTGCGGCGCGGTGCGGTAAATACCGGCGCATGGGACGATGACCATGGCGCGAAGCTTTTTCTGGCTTTGGAGCGAGGCAGCAACGCGCTGGGCATCAGCCCGACGGAGCGCGACAAGTTTATGGAGAAGAATGCGCTGCCTATTTTTGATGGGACGCAGGAGTATTGTTTGTGGCTCGGATGCATGGGCGCGTACGATCCACGCGGGCGCGAGATTGTGGTGGCGCTGGTGCGCGTGATGCGACTACCTCGGCGCGAGCTTCGGCGTGCTGCGCAAGGAGCGCTGCACGGGCGATCCGGTGCGTCGGCTGGGCAACGATCTGCTCTTTCAGCAATTGGCGGAGGCGAATCTTGAAGCGCTCAAGCAGAATCAAGCGTCAAGAAGATCGTATCGATCTGCCCGCACTGCGTGCGCACGATTCAGGAGGATTGGAAGGCGTACGGAACGCCGCCCGAGGTTGAGCATCACAGCGAATTTCTGGCTCGCTTCGCTCGCCACCTGCCGCCAGTCCAAGACCAGGAAAAAATTGTGTTTCACGATCCGTGCTATCTGGGGCGGTATCGCGGCGTGTACGAGGAGCCGCGCCAGGTGGCTGCGCTGGCCGGAGAGTTGGTGGAAGCGCCGCGGTCGCACGAGCGCAGTTTTTGCTGCGGAGCGGGAGGCGGCCTGGTGTTTCTCGGCGAGGAGAAGGGCGAGCGCGTGAGCCACGTGCGCGCCGAGGAGCTGGCGGCGACGGGAGCGACTGTCGTCGGCACGGCCTGCCCCTTCTGCAATACGATGTTCCGGGATGCGTTTGCGGCGAAAGGCGAAGGCGCGCCGGAGCTGATGGACATTGCGCAGTTGGCGGCGCGGGGATTGCCGGAGAGTGAGTGAGTATGATCTTCGTGCTATCCCAGGTCTCAGAATCGAGACCTGGGGCACCCAGGATTTATGGAAGGAAGAAATGAAGATCGTTGTCGCCATCAAGCAGGTGCCGGAGCGCGATGCACAGGTTCGCATTGCCGCGAACGGAAAGTGGATTGACGAAGTCGGACCTCCAGTGGGCGATGAACGAGCCGGACGCCTATGCTCTGGAAGAGGCGCTGCAGCTCAAAGAAAAATCGGGGCGGCGAGGTGATTGTGGTGAGCGCCGGGCCGGAGCGCGTGGGTTCGACGATTCGCGAGGCCCTGGCCAAGGGCGCCGACCGCGCGATTCACGTCGTCTGCGACGACCTGAGCGGGCGCGATGCGCTGGGCGTGGCGCGGCTGCTGGCGGCGGCCATCAAGCCCGAGAATCCCGACCTTGTGCTCACCGGATTGCAGTCGGAAGACTGGGGCTGGGGCAGACCGGCGTCATCGTCGCCGAATTGCTGGGCCTGCCGCACGCGACGATGATTCTTCATGTAGAGAAGACCGATGCGGGACTCAAAGTGAAGCGCGAGCTGGAAGAGGGGTGGTTCCAGTCGATCGAGTTGCCCACGCCCGCGGTGCTGACGATGCAGTCGGGCGGGAACAAGCTGCGCTACGCAACACTGATGGGCATCAAGCGCGCCAAGACCAAAGAGCTGCGCACGGTGAGCGCCGCGGAGCTCGGCGTCGACGGCGCGCCGACCGTTGTCGCTCGAACAAATCACTTCGCCAAAGAAGCAGAAGTCCACGCAGATTTTGCCGGGCTCGCCGAAAGAAGCGGCAGCGGCGCTGGTGGAGAAGCTGAAGACGGAGGCGCGCGTCCTATGAGTATTCTTCTGGTTTTGGAAGAGCGCGGTGGCAGGATCAGCAGATTCCAGTTGGGAGGCGCTCGCGGCTGCGCAGCGGCTCGGGCCGGCTGAGACGCATCACTGCGGTCGTGATCGGCGCGCAGACCGAAGCGCTTGCGGCGGAGGCCGCAGCCAAAGCCTGTCGGCAAGGTGATCCGCGTGGAGCATCCGCTGCTCGCCAACTACACAGCCGATGGATTTTGCGCAGCATTGCATCAACTCATCCAAAACGAGAGCCCCACGCAAGTGGTGTTCCCGCACACGTATCAGGTGCGCGATTACGCGCCGGCACTGGCCTGCCGCATGGGCCAGGTGCTGATCGGCGATGTGGTGGGAATCGAAGAGGGCCCGAGATTCGTGCGGCAACTCATGCAGGGGCGGCTGAACGGCAGCTACCGCCACTCCGGCAGCGGGCCGTGCTTTGTTTCGGTGCAGGCGGGAGCGTTTCGCGCCGATGAACTTGTCGCGCCGCCGACCCCGGCGCCGATCACAACATTCACGCCAACGATCGATGCCGCGCAGATTCGCACGCGGCCCGGCGAGCCGTTTCGCGCGGCGGCGCAGACGGTCGACCTGGGCTCGGCGCAGCGCATCGTGAGCGTGGGACGCGGCATCAAGGACGCGCAGAATCTGACTCTGGTGCAGGAGCTGGCCACGGCGCTGGGCGCGGAGCTGGCTGCCTCGCGGCCTATCTGCGACAACGGATGGCTGCCGATGGAGCGGCAGGTGGGCAGCTCGGGCCAGACGGTTGCGCCGAAGCTCTATCTCGCCGTCGGGATCTCTGGGGCGATTCAGCACCTGGTCGGCATGAAGGGCTCGCAGTGCATCGTCGCCATCAACAAGGATCCCGACGCGCCGATCTTCGAAGTGGCCGATTACGGAATTGTCGGCGATTTGTTTGAGGTGGTTCCGGCGCTGACGGAGGCGGTGAAGGCGGCGAAGCAGTAGGCGGCTGCAGCAAACTGCCAACTTCGTCGGCTGAACAGACTAAGCCACTCAGGAATTCCTTCCAACTTGTGCTCTAAACAACGGCGGCAGCCGATGTGTTATGGTTCCATCCTTGCGGCGCGTTTGCAATTGAACGGAGTGAATTCCGATGCTCTTTCCCGAGTCGTATTTGGCTGCTCTGTGCCTCACGGTCCTGACCATGATTTGCTGGGGATCGTGGGCCAACACGCTCAAGCTCTGCCCTGGCTACCGCTTTCAGCTTTTCTATTGGGACTACGTGATGGGAATGGTCGCGGGCGCCATCTTCTGGGGCGTCACGGCAGGCAGCATCGGAAGCGTCGGAACGCCGTTCCTCGCCGATCTTCGACACACTGCCACCGGGACCGATGCTCTATGCGATTGCCGGCGGCGCGATTTTCAACGTGGCGAACCTGCTGCTGGTGGCCGCGATCGACGTGGCCGGATTGGCGGTTGCCTTCCCTGTCGGGATCGGGCTGGCACTGGTGATCGGCGCGATTTCGAATTACGTTCTCAAGCCGGTGGGCAATCCGCTGCTGCTGTTTGGCGGAGTCGCGCTGGTCGTGGTTGCCATCGTGCTGGATGCGGCGGCATATCGCAAGCGCGAAGCCACCGCTAAAGCAACGACGGGGCGCGGCATTTTTATCAGCCTGGCCTGCGGCGTGTTGATGGGTTGCTTCTATCCATTTGTGGCGCATGCATTAAACGGCGAACCCGGCGCGACCGCACCCGGGCCCTATGCGGTGACGATGTTTTTTATGATCGGTGTGCTGATCTCCGCTGTGCCCGCGAATTGGCTCCTGATGAAGAAGCCGCTCGACGGGAAAGAGCCGGTGGATGGCGCAGGCTATTGGCGCGCGCCGCTCGGCTGGCATATGGCTGGAGCGCTTGGCGGCGCAATCTGGTGCACGGGCGGCGTGGCAAACTTTCTCGCTTCGGGAGCGCATCTGGTGGGGCCGGCGGTTTCCTATAGCATTGGTCAGGGCGCAACCATGGTCTCCGCGTGCTGGGGCGTGTTCGTGTGGCGCGAGTTCGCCGGAGCTCCGCGGCAAGCCAAAACATTTTTGGTCCTGATGTTTATTTTTTTCTTAGCCGGACTCGGCGCGGTGGCGCTGGCTCCGCTCTATTGAGATTCCGTGATGAGTGATTCGCGCAAACCAATCGTGATCGTCGGCAGCATCACCATGGATCTGGTGACGCGCACGCCGCGCATTCCGGCGATCGGGCAAACGCTGATCGGGACTGCCTTTGAGACGACGCCGGGCGGCAAGGGCGCGAATCAAGCTGTCGCGGCGGCGCGGCTCGGCTATCCCGTGGCAATGGTCGCGAAGGTCGGCGACGATGCTTACGGCCCAGCACTGATTGAGAATCTAAAGCGCGCGGGCGTGGCTACGGCGGGCATGTCGCAGGTTGCCGGCTCTTCGGGCCTGGCGCCGATGTTCGTCGCCGACGATGGCCTGAATGCGATCGTGGTGGTTCCGGGCGCGAACGGAAAAATGGATCGAGCGGCGGTGGACCAGCATGCGGACCTGATTCACTCGGCTGGTATGGTTCTCTGCCAGCTCGAAATTCCGATGGATACTCTGAGCTACACGCTCGATTTTTGCGCGCGAGCAAGCGTGCCGGTGATGCTCGATCCCGCGCCGGCGGCGGATTTACCCGCCTCGGTGTGGAATCAGGTAGCGTGGTTCACCCCCAACGAAACAGAGGCTGCGCATTATGTCGGCGATGGGGCCGATGCCGAGGCAACCGCGAAAAGGCTGCTTGAAAAAGGCCTGCGTGGCGTGGTGCTCAAGCGCGGCGGTGAAGGAGCTTACGTTGCCGTTGCGGAGGGCAGAGCTGGATGGGTAAAACCATTCAAAGTGGACGCGATCGACACCGTTGCTGCCGGTGATTGCTTCAATGGCGCGTTCGCCGTGGGGCTGCTTGAAGGCAACGATCCATGGGCAGCTGCACGATTCGCCAACGCCGCGGCGGCAATATGCGTCACGCGCAGAGGCGCGGCCGCATCGATGCCAATGCGCGCCGAAGTGGACGAATTTCTCAGCAGAAACCGGTGAGCCGAATGTGCAGAATGACAAGGCCGCGGAATTCCGCGGCCCTGCTCCTGCTCAGTAGTTGAACGTCCCGCTCACCACACGTGGCATGCGTTATCGGGCATCATCGGCTGGCCCACTTTGCATCCGAATGCTTTCCCGAATGGCTCCAGATTCTGAACCACTCCATTCGCGCGGATAGGGTCTGGGGAATGCGGATCGGTCTGTACGATCAACCGTGTCAGCTGGGGCCGCCATCCGCCGCACCAATCCTGCCCGAAAGCCATGAAGAATTGCTGCTGTGGCGTGTAGCCGGAATCGTCCTTGGCGGTCAGGTCGATGCCTTTGCGCTTGGCATCGGCGAGGAACGCCATATACGCGAGGCGCAGGCCGCCATTGTCGGCGGTGTTCTCGCCGAGCGTCAGCTTTCCATTCACCTTGACGTCATCGACGGCGATGAAGTTGCCGTACTCGTGCACTTCGCAGTCCGTCATGGCATTGAATTTCTTGCGATCGTCCGCGGTCCACCAATCCTTGAGATTTCCATAGCCATCGAACTGGCTTCCCTGGTCGTCGAAACCATGCGTCAGCTCATGGCCGACGAAGAATCCCATATGCCCGTAGTTCTCGGCATCGGTGGACTTCGGATCGAACACCGGAGACTGCAGAAACGCCGCCGGGAAGTTGATATCGTTCATCGTGGGGTTGTAAAACGCGTTCACGGTCGCGGGAGACGTGATCCATTCCGCGCGGTCCACCGGCTTTCCAATTTTGGCGAGTTCGCGCTCGTTTTCGAACTCCGCGGCCCTAAAGGCATTGCCCAATGCATCGCCTCTCGCGACGGTCAACTTTGAGTAGTCGCGCCAGTGATCGGGATATCCGATCTTGTTGGCGACCATGTGCAGCTTGGCCTTGGCCTTGGCGCGGGTTTCCGCGCTCATCCAATCCTGCTGGTCCAGTTCGCTGTCCATGGCGTCTTCAATGTCGCGGACCATTTGCGAAGTAAAGGCTTTTTGCGCCGCGGAGAACTGTGAATCCACGTAGACCTGGCCAACCGCCTCGCCAAGCGCGCCGTCGGTCGCGGCCACGCAGCGCTTCCAGCGCGGCCGCTCCACCTGTTCTCCGCTCAACTCTTTGCCGTAGAACTCGAAGTCCGCATCGTACATGGCCTTGGGCAGAGTGGAGGACGGAGTGCTGTTCACCAGTTGCCAGCGGAGGTAGGTCTTGATGGTTTCAAGGTCGGTGGAATCGAGAATAGCCTGGAGCCCTTTGAAGAAATCAGGATTCGTCACATTTAGATCGGCAATGCCCGGTACTCCAGTGGCCGCGAAGAATTGCGGCCAATCAATCGCCGGCGTAAGCTGGGCCAATTGCGTTGCCGGCATCATGTGATAGACATTGTGCGGATCGCGCCGATCGGTTACATCCATTGACACTTTGGCGAGCGCCGTTTCAAGCGCCATGATTTTTTGGGCGTCCGCCGCTGCTTTGTCCGCAGGTTCGCCCAGCAGGCCCAGCATGGTCGCGATGTGGGCCACATAATCCTTGCGCGTTTTTTCCGCGGCGTCGCCGGTGCGGAAGTAGTAGTCGCGCTCCGGCAGTCCGAGACCGCCCTGGTCAACGGCGGCAATCTGCTTGGTCGCGTCGGCAAAGTCCTGCTGCTCCGAGTAGCCCAGGAACGCGCCAACATTAATCATCTGGTCATGCGCCAGCAGATCGGTGAGCTGCTTTTTGTCGCTCAGTGCGGAGATCCGGTCGAACTCGGCTTGAAAAGGCTTCAGTCCGGCGTCGTCGATCGCCTTCTCATCCATGCAGGTGGCGTAGTAGTCGCCAATCTTCTGCTCGTTGGGCGCATGCTGCGCGCTTTTGTCGGCAACCTTGTCAAGCAATTGGTGGAGCACAATCTGCGTGTGGTCCTGAATTCTGAACAGTGTGTCGTAGCCCGGCAGGTCGGCGGGAATGGGAAACAACTTAGTGAAGTTGCCGCAGGCGTACTGCACGAAGTTAACGCAGGGATCGACGGCCGGATCAACCAGCTCCTTGTCGAGGCCCGACGGAAGTTTAACCGGGGCATTCGAATCTGCCGGCGCTGGGGCCGGGGCCTGTGCGCGAGCGGCAGGTGCCTGGACCGCAAGGATAAAGCCGCAGGCAAGCAGCGTTGCCGCACCAAAAAGTCGATTCATTCTGAGAGCCTCCAAGAAGAAATGTCCGTGGTTCTTGTTCTCCAGAAACAATATCAGTGATTGTAGTTCTCAGCCTAGACCCGCTTGGCAATGGCGGCGGTTCTTTGTCACGCAGATTGGCATCTCGTCACAAAGTGCTGCATCTGGCCCCAGGCTGGATGCTCCAGGCCGGGAATCAGCGCAGGTGAACGCAAATAGGTGCTTGGAGCGAACGGGGTCCCATGCGGCGGATCGGACGGAAAAGCGGTAAGGCAAACCTTCAAGAAAGTGCGCGCCACGGCCAGGCTGACCGGCCATGCGCGCACATGAAATCGCAGCCTACGCGACCAGCGCCATCTCGCGGATGGTTTCCTTGCGCGCGGTCACGCGATCAATCAAGTCGGTACGCACTTCGTATCCGCGGCCCGGTGTGTCGGGGATCGAAATCTCGCCCTGATCGGAGACGGTGACTCCAGGCTCGATGATGTCGTCAACAAAGTACCGCGCCGAAGCGGAAACATCGCCGGGCAGCGTGAAGCCTTCGAGGGTCGAAAGCGCGATGTTGTGCGCGCGGCCAATGCCGGACTCGAGCATGCCGCCGCACCAGAGGGGAATTCCGCGCTCCATGGCCGCGTTATGCACGGCAATGGCCTCGGAGAAGCCGCCCACGCGGCCCAGTTTGACGTTGATGATCTTGCAGGACTCCATCTCAATGGCCGCCAGCGCATCGCGTCGATTGCGAATGGATTCGTCGAGGCAGATAGGTGTGTTGAGACGCTTTTGCAGCACAGAGTGGAAGTAAAAGTCATCGTGCCAGAGCGGCTGCTCGATCATCAGCAGGTCAAAGGCGTCGAATGAGACCAAGTGATCCTCGTCGCGCAGGCGATAGGCGGAGTTGGCGTCGCAACTGAGCAAAATACCCGGCCAGCGGCTGCGCACGCGCTCGAAGACATCCACATCCCAACCCGGTTTGCACTTCAGCTTGATGCGCTGATAGCCGGCGGCTAATTCGTGCTCGATGATCGAGAGCAGTTCCTCGATGGAAGGCTGGATGCCGATGGAGACGCCACAGATGATGCTGTCGCGCACGCCGCCCAGCAGGCGGGAGAGCGAAACACCCTCACGCTGCGCTTCCAGATCCCAGATTGCATTTTCGAGGGCGGCCTTGGCCATGGGATTGCCGCGCACAGCGCGAAAAATGCCGGGGCAATCGCCGCCGTGTTCAGGCGACTCGGCAGCCATCATGGGCGCGAGTTCCTGAATCAGAACCTGCCAGGCCGAGTCGGTCGATTCGCCGGAAAAGAACGGACGCTCGCCGGCCGTGCACTCTCCCCAGCCGGAAAGCCCCTCGGATTGAACTTCGGCGAGTACGATACGCCGGTTGCGGGTGACGCCAAAGCTGGTTTCAAAAGGACGCACCAGCGGCATATGAAGCTCACGCAGAATGATCGCATCAATTCTCATAATGTTGGTCTCATAAAGTTTTACATTCCTTAGAAAATCCAGAACCATAACTCGATTGCAACTGGGTTAGGGAGCCCAGTTCGAAGATTCCGTTTCCTTCCGCATCGCGAGAGAAGCCAAGTACGACCAGTCCCCGCGAGAAAGCATCCTGAAACTTCCGCCGAATCTCTAGCTGAACATCGAGGGCCCTTTCACGGCTTGCTTCGCTTGTCTTCCAACGGTCAATGGGGGCTGGGACCAAA
Organism: uncultured Acidobacteriaceae bacterium; assembly: GCA_963796785.1. Taxonomy (GTDB): domain Bacteria; phylum Acidobacteriota; class Terriglobia; order Terriglobales; family Acidobacteriaceae; genus Telmatobacter. The sequence goes on from CAWCMW010000003.1 coordinate 139,076, forward strand.
ACGCGTTCGTCAATGCATTGCGTGGCTGCCGGGCGCCGAGCAAAAGTTGCTTCTACTCGCGGGGAATCCAACTCCCACTCCGCCAAAAGCCGGTCGGTTGGGAGCCCACCCTGCAGACGAGAAGAGGATACACCATAGAAATCCACACGATAGGCGCGGGAGATGGCGCCCAGCCTGTGGATATTGAGGAAAGCGTTGGGAATTACGAGCGGATCGAAGGTCCACTCCATGTGCTTGATGCCGCGAGAAAGCGCTTCACGCCGCTGTTCCCATTTGAGTTGTGCGCCGAGGCCGCGATTGCGGTGCGATGACGCGGACCGCCAGCATGTGGGAATGAAGATAGGGCTGCGGATTGTTTTCGGTCTGCTTGATTCCCGGCAAAGACATGGCGAAACCAACGAGCGCTTTGGCCTGCGTGCCCGGCTGGCCTGCGGCGAGCTCGCTGTCAAATGCGCCGATCACCTGGCCGCCGATTTTCTGAGCCAGCAAGAAGGTTTTGCGCGCAGTGACATCGCTTTCGTCGTAGCCCCAGGTCTCAATCTGGAGCTGAACGCAGGCTTCCATCTCGTCGAATCCCTCGCAGTTGCGAATCTCGATCATGACTGCGCCTGCGATTCGGTTTGCGCTGGATGATCGGTGCGGCGCTTCTCGATTTCCGCCAGCTTCTTTTTCGCCTGCTCCCAAAGCGCTTCCAACTCGGGCGGCGACAATTCTTCAAGCGGGCGCTGAGACATTTGCTCCATCTCGCTGAAGCGCCGGCGGAAACGCAGATTGCAGTTGCGCAGGGCCATCTCCGCATCGACGCCGAGGTGGCGGCCGAGATTGACGACGGTGAAAAGCAAGTCGCCCAGCTCCGCCTCGACGCCCGGTTTGCGTTTTGGATCGCCGGCTTCGGCTTCGGCTGCCAGCTCCGCGGTTTCTTCGGCGACTTTGGGCAAGCAGCTCGCGCCAGCTCGGCCAATCGAAGCCGGATTTCTGCGCCTTGGCGCCGAGTTTGGACGCTTCAAGCAGCGCGGGCATCGAACGAAGAACACCGTCGAGCCGCGAGGCCGGATGATTCCCTGCACCGCCGGCTGCGGAGCTGTCGCGATGCGGCGCGCCTGCCGAATTTTCCGCGGCCCCAGCTTTTTCCGCACTCTTGATCTGTTCCCAGTTGCGCAAGACGCCGGCCGCGGAGCCAGCCGCATCAATGTCCACATCCGCCCTGTTGCCCGCGGCACGCGACGCTTCATCGCCGAATACGTGCGGGTGGCGGCGGATCAACTTTCGGTTCAACCCCTCCAGCACGTCCGAGACCGAGAAAAAACCCTCGTTCGCCGCCATCTCGGCATAGAAAAGCACCTGCAAAAGCAGATCGCCAAGCTCTTCGGCAAGGTGGTCAAAGTCACGGCGCTCGATGGCGTCAAAGACTTCGTAGACTTCTTCCAGCGTGTATTTGCGAATGGAGTCGAAGGACTGTTCGCGATCCCAAGGGCAGCCGCCGGGAGCGCGCAGGCGAGCCATGATGGCCGCGGACTGCTCAAACAATGCCGCCGCCCGCGCCGGATCGGTTGTGGTTTGCGGGCGTGTGGAATCCTCGCTGGTTTTCGGTGGCGCGCTGGTTTTCTCTGGCGCGCTGATTTTCTCTGGCGGCAGATCCATCCATCTCTATTTTAGCTTGCCTGGAGCGCAGCGACTTTACCCAGCATGGAGCGGCGACGATGATCAGCGCGTCTTACGCACAGGACATCAGAGCCGTATACTCAACTCCTTCAATGATTCGCATCATCGGAACCATTCTCGCCGGGCTTCTCGGGCTGGCCTTCGGCAGCTTCCTGAACGTGTGCCTGAGCCGCTGGCCAGAGGGCGAGAGCATCGTCAATCCGCGCTCGCATTGCAGGAGCTGCGGGCGAACGCTCAAGTGGTGGGAGAATGTGCCGCTGGTGAGTTGGCTGGCGTTGCGCGGCCGCTGCCTGAGTTGTAAAGCACGGATCAGTTGGCGGTATCCGCTGGTGGAGCTGGCGGTGGGAGTGCTTTGGGCAGTAGCCGCTTCTCAAGCTCTCATTCTGGCGCAGAACCTTCATTATCTTGATTCATTCGTTCCGCGATTCATTGAAATCTGCGCTTTCCATTTCTTCGGCAATCTAGTGCTCATTTGGCTTCTCGTCGCATTACTGTTTCTCGATGCTGAGCACCTATGGCTACCGAACAAACTGACTTTTCCGGGAATTCTTCTTGGGTTTTTCTATCGCTTTAGCGATTTCTTGCTAAACCACAGTTTCGTTCCTCAGTCTCATGATGCAATTCCATCTATAGCGGGCACACTGGCCATTCAGGCGCTGAGCATTGTCGCTGCCGCCAGCGTCATCCTGGTGACTCGCTGGCTCTACTGGCTGATCCGCCGGCGCGAGGGCGTTGGCCTCGGCGACGCAAAGTTGATGGCGATGCTTGCCGCGTGGCTCGGCCTGCCTGGCGCGCTGCTCTCGTTTGTAATTGGAGTCGTTCTGGGCGCGATTGCAGCGATCGTTTTGCTCGTTGCGCCCTCAATGCGCAAAGACCAGCGACCGCTGGGCGCAAACCAAACTGCCGCTGGGCACATTTCTTTGCTTGGGCGGAATTGTGAGCAGTCTGTGGGGCGAGCAAATCATCCACGCGTATTTGCGTTGGGCGGGCTTTTAATCGTTGAGTGTTCAGCCGCCGTTACTGCTGGGACTGCGCAGCAGGCTGCCCCGCTTCGCCCGGTTTCGCCGCATCCGGCTTCGCGTTCGCAACCTCCGGATCCTCCAAAGCTTTGGCCGCCTCTTTCGCATGGCGGCTGCCGGGATCGTATTCCCTCACCTTGAGGTAGTTGGCGCGGGCATCGGCAAAGTCGCCCATGTGGCGTTCACTCTCGGCCAGGCCCCAATACACATCCGGATTATCGGGATCGAGAACCAGCGCCGATTGAAAACGTGACAGCGCGCCTTTCCAATCCTTGTTCGTGAGATAGTAGCTGCCGACTTCTTCGTCTTCCGCTGCGGTCTCATGATGCTCGGGCACAACTTCCTCACCCTTCTTCTTGTGCTTCCCCGGTTGCGCTGTGTCATCATCCGGCGGATTCAGATCGCCCATTCCGGCAACGCTCGAACTTGAGCCGCTGTCGCTCGAATCGGCGGCATCGGCCGCTTCTTCCGGGCTGCGCACCGGATCGCCGTCTTCGGAGGGCATGGCAGCGTGTGCGCTCGGCGAATCGTCGCCCGGCGCCAGGTCCGGTGAGATTCGGGTGGGCATCACCGGAACGGAAGATGTGTCATCCGGAAATGGATTCGAGTTTGTCTGCGTCGTTGTGCGCGGGGGCTGCTGCGTTGGAGCGGGGCTTTGCCCACCTGCCGCCGGTTTGCTTTGTCCGGAGCCGGACTGGCTTTGCGCCTGCGGACAGAACTGCGATCCCGCCGCGAAAAAGCAGCTTACGAACAGCGCGACGCCAAAGTGCGACTTCATTGCCAACCCTCTAATCATTGGACGCAAACTGACCAGGCACGATGCGGGCAATCCTGATCCGGACACCTTTTGCATCTATAAAAAGAATCGCACATTTGCAGCGATGATTTCATCCGGTCGATGTTACGGCCACTTCGCAGACGAAACCTCGCTGATTTGACTCGGCAGGCACCTTGTGGTCACTCGCGCCGACATGCCGTCGATCCCCTGATACGCACTCGGACGAGGGATTTTCCACGCCGCGGCCATCCGCCCAGAACCGATACAATCACCTCTGGGCCTCTCATATTTTGAGGCACAAATGGGGAGCGCAAGTCCGCATGGGATACCAGGTTTTGGCCAGAAAATATCGTCCGCAGCGCTTTGCCGACGTAGCCGGCCAGGACCATGTGACGCGCACGCTGCTCAACGCGCTCCAGCAGAACCGCATTGCGCACGGGTACATTTTTTCCGGGCATCGCGGCATCGGCAAAACCACCATCGCGCGCATTCTTGGCCATGGCGCTGAACTGCCGGACTGAAGTGGGCACGGCGCAGCGGCCGACTCCGGAGCCCTGCGGCATATGCGATGCGTGCGTTGAGATTCGCCAGGGCAACGCCGTCGATGTGATCGAAATCGATGCGGCCACCAACCGCGGCATCGACGAAATTCGCGAACTACGCGATGCGGCGCGCTATGCTCCTTCCCGCGACCGCTACAAGGTCTACATCCTCGACGAGGCTCACCAGATCACCGAGGCCGCGTTCAATGCGCTGCTCAAGACGCTCGAAGAACCGCCGGCGCACGTCATCTTTATGATGGCGACCACAGAGCCCGAGAACATTCCTCAAACCATTCGCTCGCGCTGCCAGCACTTCAGCTTTCACGCAGTCAAATTTGACGACATTCTGACGCAGTTGAAGATGATTGCGGCCGAAGAGAATGTCGCAGCCGAAGACGATGCGCTGGCTCTGCTGGCCGAGGCCGGCGATGGATCGATGCGCGACGCGCTCTCCATCATGGACCAGGCGATCGCGTCGGCGCCGCTCAAAGATGGGCGTCCCTTGCTCTCGTCGGATCAAATTCGCGAGCTGATGGGCGCGGTGCCAAACACGGTCTTCGAGCGGTTGATGGAAGCCGTTGCCCAGGGCCAGAGCGCTGAGCTGATGGAAGAGACGAATACGCTTGTGAATGCTGGGCACAGCCCGCTCTCGCTGGCACGGCAGATGGTCCGCTACCTGCGCAATTCTCTGATGGCCAAGCTGGGCGGCGAGCAAACCGAGCTGCTGCAGATTTCCGCGGACGAACGCGCCCGCGCCGCGCGCACAGCCCTGCTGTTCACCGAGGAAGAGCTCACCCGCAATTTGCAAATCGTTCTGCGCACCTTTGACGACCTGAATTATCGCCAGGAGCAACGTCTGCATTTGGAGTTGGGGCTGCTGAAGCTCATTCACGCGCAGCGGCTTCTGCCGATCGAAGAACTGCTCAGCGGCGTGGCGGGCGGAGCGGCGTCGCGGCCGAACCCAGCGCCCGGCGCGCAACGCACGAGTGGAAGCGCTGCAAGGCCGGCATCGGGAACAACCTCAACAGCGGGCGTTGCGGGGCGCGGAGAATAGCAGCTGGAGCGCAGGACCCAAAGCCGCAAAACCGGACACTATCAAAGCGCAGGTAACACTTGAGGATTCTCGCGTAAACGAATCAATATCCAGAACAACGGAGTCCATGTATCGAGCGGCTCCCTTCCGGTTACCGCGAGTCAAGACTTGGGTTACGGAGCGGCAGTCGACCTGACCGAGGGCGCGCTTGCCAAGATGCCCGAATCGACTGCCGGCAGATCGAATGGTCTGGGTATCGGCCAGGTGCGCGAAGCTGTCGTGGCCGCGCTGGCCAACTCCGGACACAGCTCCGCCGCGCAACTGCTCGGAGCCGGCGCTTGGGCTCTGGATGGCGCAGCTGTGCGCGTTGACGTGCCGGGGATGGGCAAGAAGATGCTCAGCCTCACGGTGAACGCTGCTGCGGACAAGATCATTCGAACGGAATTGCTGAAGCTCGGCGCGCCGGCGCGTTTCGTGGTTTCACCCGGTGAAGGGACAGCTGCGGCGGACGTTGCGCCGCCAGTTGTCGTTTCCGGCAGCGTGCAGGAGGCGGCCCTCGCGCATCCATTAGTAAAGCGGGCGCAGGAGATTTTCAATGCCGAGGTCCGCAGCGTTGTGGATCTGCGCCAGAAGTGAGGAGCAGCTCTTAGCTATTAGCTTTTAGCTGCGTAGCGTCATCGTGCGAGGCGCTCGCATTGGTTGCGATGCAGACAGAAAGCGCTGGAGTTCGGGACTGGTGGCAAGAAGAAGGAAACGGATAGAGGAATCAAGACAGAGGGATTTACGATGATCAACCCGCTCAAAATCTCGGAGATGCTTTCGCAGGCCAACCAGATGCAGGAGGAAGTCCAGCGCAAGCTCGGCGAGACAGTTGTCGAGGCCTCAAGCGGCGGCGGCGCAGTGACCGCGACGATGAACGGCAAAAAAGAGCTGCTGAAGCTTCGCATCGATCCTTCGGCGGTAACCAGCCTTAGCGGCGCGCAGGCCGACGTGGAGATGCTCGAGGATCTGATCGTGGCGGCGATCAACGAAGCCGGACGCAAGGCGGATGAGGCGATCAAATCGAGCGTGCAGGGAATGCTCGGCGGGCTGAAACTTCCAGGCATGGGCGCATAAGAGATTTTGTGTCGGGCATGGCTTTGTATGGGGCATGAGGGCTTTGTATCAGGGCATGGCTTTGTATGGGGCATGAGGGCTTTGGATCAGGGCACGGCTTCAGCCGTGCCGCAATGGACCGCAACAAATAGTTTCGGGGCTTTAGCCCCTGAGGGAGCTCTTCCACCGTGTCACGCTATGCCGAGCCGATGGCGCGGCTCATTGAAGAACTGAAGAAACTGCCCGGCGTGGGCACCAAGAGCGCACAGCGCTACGCCTTCCACATTCTGCGTTCAAGCGACGACGACGCGGCCTCTCTCGCCGACGCCGTGCGTGGGCTCAAGGCCAGCCTGCGCCTCTGTTCCATCTGCAACAACGTCACCGACATCGATCCCTGCGCTTATTGCACCAGCCCAACACGGAACCAGCGCGTGGTTTGCGTCGTCGAAGAGCCGACCAGCATTGGCGCGGTCGAGCGATCGCAAACGTATCAGGGCGTTTACCACGTGTTGCATGGAACGCTCTCGCCGCTGCATGGGGTGGGACCGGACCAGTTGCGCACAGAGTCACTGGTGCGCCGCGCGGAACGTGGCGAGGTGGACGAAGTCATTCTGGCCACGAGCCCCACTCTCGAAGGCGAGGCAACAGCCGACTGGCTGGCAACTGCCTTGCGCGGTTTCTCGGTCAGGATTACGCGCATCGCAACGGGCGTTCCCGCCGGCAGCGACATTGAATATGCCGATGAAGTGACGATGGCGCGCGCGATTGAGGGCCGAAGGGCAATCTAAACGACGCTGGCCCGCAGTCACGATTCAACGCCTTCTAATCACAGACGTACTACCGCGACGCGCGCCTCAAAAAGAAAAGCGGGAGGGCCGTTTAGCCATCCCGCCAAGTCATGGCTTGGGGAGCCGCTGCGTGCAAACTCAGTGCGCCAAATCGTCTAGCGCGAGATTCAGGTCCAGCACATTTACGCGTGGCTCGCCGATGAAGCCGAGCGTGCGACCCTTGATCTGCTGATCGATCAGGCCGCGAACAGCCGCTTCGCTCAACCCGCGCGCCTTGGCGATGCGCGGCGCCTGGAAATAGGCATTGTCGGGTGTGATATCGGGATCGAGACCGGAAGCGGAGTACGTCACCATATCGATGGGAACCGGCTTGCCGGGATTCTCCGCGGCCAGCTTGTCGATGTCGGCCTGCATGCGCTGTGGCAGCTTGGCGTTCGACTGCGCAAGATTCGTGCCGCCGGAGGAGGTAGCGTCGTAGCCGTTGCCCGCGGCCGACGGACGCGGATGGAAGTATTTGTCGGCAGTGAAACTCTGCGCGAGGAGTTCAGAGCCGATCACCTGACCGTTGCGTACGATAAGGCTTCCGGCAGCCTGGCGCGGAAAAATGATGTGCGCGAGTCCGGTCATCAGCAATGGATATCCGAGTCCGAAGATCACCGCGGTCACCAGGGTAAAGAGAACCGAGGTTCCCCAAAGCGAATGTTTGACCGTGGACTCCGGCGCGTGTGACGCGTGGTGTCCTTCCCGAGTTCCGAGTTCTTCGTCGACCAAAGAAACCGAATGCACGATGATTCTCCTTTGCGCGGACGGCGCGCTTACGCCAGATGCATTGCCACCAGACAAAGATCGATGGCCTTGATGCCAATGAATGGGATGATGATGCCCCCAACTCCGTAGATGAGCAGGTTGTTGCGCAGCAGCACGTCGGCCGCCTTGGGCTCGTACTTCACGCCCTTCAGCGCCAACGGAATCAGCGCGACGATCACTACCGCGTTAAAGATGACCGCCGATAAAATGGCTGATTGCGGCGAATGCAAATGCATGATGTTGAGCGCCCCCAGTACGGGAAACACGCCAAGGAACATGGCCGGGATGATAGCGAAATACTTGGCCACGTCGTTCGCAATTGAGAAAGTCGTCAACGCGCCGCGCGTCATCAGCAATTGCTTGCCGATCTCCACAATTTCAATGAGTTTGGTCGGATTGGAATCAAGATCGACCATGTTGCCGGCTTCCTTGGCCGCCTGCGTGCCGGAGTTCATGGCCACGCCCACGTCTGCCTGCGCCAGCGCAGGAGCGTCGTTGGTGCCGTCGCCGGTCATGGCGACGAGCTTTCCCTTCCCCTGCTCGCGCTTGATCAGATCCATCTTGTCTTTGGGCTTGGCCTCGGCAAGAAAGTCGTCCACGCCGGCCTCGCGCGCAATCACCGCGGCGGTCAGTGGGTTGTCGCCGGTGATCATGATGGTGCGGATGCCCATGGCGCGCAGCCGCGCCAGCCGATCCTTCAGGCCGCCCTTGACGACGTCCTTGAGATAAATCACGCCCAGAGCCGAGGAGTTTTCGGCGACCACCAGCGGCGTACCGCCCTGGCGCGCGATCTCCTCAACGTGGTCGCGGACCTTCTGGGGCAACGACGAGCCCTGCTCTTCAAGGAAGCGAGCGATCGCATCCACCGAACCTTTCCGGATGCGCGTGCCTGGCAGATTCACGCCGCTCATGCGCGTCTGCGCCGTGAATGGGACAAACTCGGCATGAATGCCAGCCAGATCCCGCCCGCGCAGGTTGTATTTTTCTTTGGCCAACACGACAATCGAGCGGCCTTCTGGCGTTTCATCGGAGAGCGATGCAAGCTGCGCCGCATTCGCCAGCCGTTCCTGGCTCACATCCGGCGCGGTCATGAACTCCGTTGCCTGGCGGTTACCAAGGGTGATGGTGCCGGTTTTATCGAGCAGCAGCGTATTCACGTCGCCGGCGGCTTCCACAGCGCGCCCGCTCATGGCCAGCACGTTGTACTGCACCAGCCGGTCCATGCCGGCGATGCCGATGGCCGAGAGCAGCCCGCCGATGGTCGTGGGAATGAGGCAAACCAGCAGCGACACGAGAACGAAGACGGTCTGCGGCGCGTTCGAGTAAATTGCGAAGGGCTGCAGCGTAACAACGGCGAGCAAGAAGATGATCGTGAGGCCGGAAAGCAGAATGCTGAGAGCGATCTCGTTGGGCGTCTTCTGGCGCGTTGCGCCTTCGACGAGTGCGATCATGCGATCGAGAAAAGTTTCGCCGGGATTCGAGGTGATCTTCACCTTGATCCAGTCCGAAAGAACTTTTGTGCCCCCTGTGACAGCCGAACGGTCGCCGCCCGCCTCGCGAATCACGGGAGCCGATTCACCGGTGATGGCCGACTCGTCCACCGAGGCGACACCCTCGATCACTTCGCCGTCGCCGGCGATGTAGTTCCCTGCTTCGACATAAATCACGTCTCCGGCACGCAGCAGTCCGCTTACGACTTCTTCAAAACTGCCGTCAGCCGCGTATCGTTTGGCAACGGTTTCGCCCTTGGCCTTGCGCAATGTATCTGCCTGGGCCTTGCCGCGCCCTTCCGCCATGGCTTCAGCAAAGTTGGCGAACAGCACCGTGAACCAGAGCCAGAGCGTGATCTGCAGGTTGAAGAAGAATGACCCAGGATGATGGCGGTAGTTTTCAACGAGCAGAAGACTGGTCAGCACGCTGCCTACTTCCACCACGAACATCACCGGGTTCTTGACCATCCAGCGCGGATCGAGCTTGCGAAAGCTGTCCAGCGTTGCCTGGGCCATAATCTGCGTGTTCCAGAGACTCGTTTTTTCAGCCATGACTGTCCGTTTTGCCTCGCCTTTGCCTGTTCGAATTTCGCCCTGATGCGATATGAATTCGGTTAGAAAACCTTTCCTGTCTGCAACAGCAGGTGTTCCAGAATTGGCCCGAGGCTCAGTGCCGGGAAGAATGTGAGCGCGCCAATGATCAAGACCGTTCCGACGAGTAACACCGCAAACAAAGGGGTATTCACCGGGAATGTGCCGGGAGACGGCGGAACGCTCTTCTTCATGCGCCAGATTTCCCGCCAGCGCCAGTGCCGGAATCATCATCAGGAATCTGCCGATGAGCATGTCCCAGCCCATCGCGATGTTGTACCACCAGTTGGTTCCCAGGCCGGCAAATGCGGAGCCGTTGTTGCCTGCGCCGGAGGTGAATGAGTACAGGATCTCGGAGAATCCGTGCGGGCCGGGATTGTTGGTTACGGACAGTCCAGCCGGAATCAAGACGAAGATTGCCGCGAATGTGAGAATGATGAGCGGGAAGATGAGCGCGTAGAGCATGGCCATCTTCACGTCGTACGATTCGATCTTCTTGCCCAGGTACTCCGGCGTGCGGCCGACCATGAGGCCGGCAATAAAGACGGCGAGCACGACGTAGATCAACATGCCGTACATGCCCGCGCCGACCCCGCCGAAGACCACCTCACCGAGCATGATGTTGGCCAGCGGAATCATGCCGCCGAGGGGCGTATAGCTGTCGTGCATGCTATTGACCGCGCCGCAACTGGCGTCGGTGGTGATGGTGGCGAAAAGGGCGCTTTCGGCGATGCCGTTGCGAACCTCTTTGCCCTCCATGTTGCCGCCAGGCGCGGTTGCAGTACGGGTTTGCTGCGCCCCGTGAATCATGATGTTCGGGTGCGCCTCAGCCCAGTAGCAAACCGTGAATCCGGCCGCAAAAAGCACGTACATTGCGCCGCATACAGCCCAGCCGTGGCCTGGCGAGCCAGTCATCCGGCCCAGGGTATACGTGAGTCCGGCGCCGATGACAAAGATCGAAATGATTTGTATGTAATTCGAAAACGGCGTCGGGTTCTCATACGGATGAGAACTGTTGGCGTTGAAGAAGCCGCCGCCGTTGGTGCCGAGCATCTTGATCGCTTCCTGCGAGGCGACCGGACCCTGGCCGATGGTTTGGGTGGGGGAGGGCTGACCAGAACTCGGTTGTTCCAGCGTATGGGCCACGGTGTAGTCGTTCAGGTTTTGCGGAACGCCCTGCCACACGAGCAGCAGCGCGTAGAGCACGCACGCCGGCGTCAGAATGTAAAGCAGCGTCCGCGTCATATCGACCCAGAAGTTGCCGATGGTTCCGGAGCTGGTGCGCTTGATGCCGCGGATCAGTGCGATTGCCACCACGATGCCCGCTGCCGCTGACCAGAAGTTATGCGTCGCCAGGCCCGCCATCTCGGTGAGATAGCTCATGGTCGATTCGGGCGTGTAGAACTGCCAGTTGGTGTTGGTGGTGAAGCTGGCGGCGGTATTGAACGCCAGATCGCTGCCCACACCGGCAAGATGCTGCGGATTCCAAGGCAGGTAGTATTGCAGGCGCTCAATGGCGAATGTTAGCACCATGCTCACGGCCGAGAAGCCAAGAAGAGCAAAAGTGTACTCGCGCCAGCTCATCTCTTTGTCGGCCTTTACGGCGCAAAGCTTGTAGATCACCCGCTCAAACGGACGCAGGAACGGGTCGAGCCAGGTTCGCTCGCCCTCAAGCACGCGCGTCATATAGATGCCGACCGGGCGAACTGTTAGCAGCAGAATGACGGAATAAATGGCGAATTGCAGCCAGCCGTTTGCGGACATGTCAGAATTTCTCCGGGAACAGCAGTGCGACGGTGAGATAGACCATAAGGAGAATCGAGAGGATGAGTCCTGTTGCTGAAATCCAATCCATTGACATGGGCTACCTCAACTTCTGGCAGGCCTTGACGTAGAGAAACGCCACGGCGAAGAAAATGACGGTGTAAAGCAACATCAGTGCATCTTGCATGCGGGATCGCCCCTTTTTCCAACGCCAGAGAGAATCAACGAGCCCTCTCCGCGTTCCTGTGCTCCCATCCCCACCGCGCTTCGGCAGCACATAAGCCTCGAACCGACGCTGTCGGCCTGCTCATTTACGATTCTGGGTTTTGTTGGGTTTGAGAATCGAAAAGAAAACCTAAAGATTTCGTAAGGATCGATTCTCTCGGGCGGGAAGTTATTCAGAATCAGCGGTGGGTGAGGCCCGCATTGGTAATGGGGGCAAGTAAAGCGAAGGGCCTGCTCGTTACTCTTCCTTGCCGGTTAGTCTTCGTTTCCCGTCCAGCCTTCGGGCACAAAGCGATAGCCAACCCACGGCTCGGTCTGGATGTACTGGCGGCCGGTCTCGCCCTCGAGCTTCTTGCGCAACTGCCCCACGAATACGCGCAGGTACTCGGGTTGGTGGGCGGATTGCGCTCCCCATACGGCCGTTAACAGGGTGCGATGCGTCATGACTTTTCCGGCATTTCGGGCCAGGTGCAATAGCAGTTCGAACTCTTTCGGGGTCAGGTGGATCGGCTTGCCCTGGACCAAAATGGTGTGCGCTCGCGCGTCGATCACAAAGTCGCCGGCCTGTAAGGGCGCCGTTGTCCGCTCCGGAGCGCGGCGCAGGTGCGCTCTTACGCGCGCCAGCAGCTCTTGAATGCTGAATGGCTTGGTGACGTAGTCATCGGCGCCCGCATCCAGCGCTTCCACCTTCGACCGTTCGTGTTCGCGAACCGATAAAACCAGCACGGGGTGTTGCGCCGACCGATCGAATCGCCCGGCAGACCTCAACACCGCTCATGACCGGCATCATCAGATCGGTGATGACCAGGTCCGGCGCCCAATCTTTAAAAAGCCGCAATCCCTCCTCGGGATCGTTGGCCGTGCGAACGTCAAATCCCTGCGCTGCGAGTGCGGCGCGCAGCACCCGCGTAATCTGCGGCTCGTCGTCAATAACCAGAATTCTTCCGGGCATGTCGTGCTTCTTTCATCCATCGGAAGCTTACACCATTGCGAGGCGGTGTTTCAGTTGAGCGCCGCGGGCAGGTATGATTCCCGTGGAGATGACCATGGGCGTACCCGCCTATGCAAGGCAGGCTCTTCGCTGGCTCGCGGCCTCGGCCACGGCGGCGCTCGCCACGTTCCTGCTGGTCTGGCTCCGCGCCAACTCCACCACCGCCGGCATGGTGTTCCTGGTGTTGGTGGTATGGTGGGCCACGCAGGCCGGAATTGGCCTTTCGATCTTACACGGCGGTTCTTTGCGCCATTTGCTTCGATTATTCTTTCTTCTTCCCTTACACACATTCTGATTCTGGGCGCCCAGGCATGGGTGGCGATGGTCTCATTCGCGCTGAGCTGCTGTTGTGGTAGCCGGCTTGCGGAGCGGGCGCGAAAACAGACGGTGCGCGCCCAACAGCGCGAGGAAGACGTAGGAAAGCTGTACTCCCTGAGTCAGGAGATGATGCTGTTTGAAGACGCGGACCAACTTCTCCGCGATCTACCCGGCGCGATCGGCCGCATCTTCGCTCTCGAGGGCGTGGTTCTTTATGTCGGCGACTACGACCGGTATTTCTCTTCGACCGGCGAGGTTTCACCCAGCATGCGAGCGCACATGCAGGCCGTCGCACAGGGGCTGAATCCCACCGTGGCGCCATTTGCCGGCTACCAGACCAACGCCCTGGCGCTGGGATTAAAGCCCGTAGGCGCTTTGGCGTGGCGGCCGGATGCGCTTTCGCTCGAAGTCGCCACAGCGGTGTCCGCTCAGGTTTCCATCGCGGTGGCGCGGTCCATTGCCATGGCGGCCACGACGCGCATCGAGGCGGCGCGCGAGGCCGACCGGCTGCGAACGGCGCTGATCGATTCGCTGACGCACGAATTGCGCACTCCGCTCACCTCCATTCGCGCGGCTGCCACCACACTGCTTGAAAGCGAAGGTCTCGACGAAGCCGGCCGCGTTGAAATGGTGCGCGTGATTAACGAAGAGGCGCAGCGACTGGATCAATTGATTGGCGAGGCCGTGGAGATGGCCGAGATTGACGCCAACGTCGTTCAGGTCAAGATGTCTTCCATGCATCCGCGCGCACTGCTCGATGAGGCCGTGGAGCAATCACGCAAAATTCTGGCTGCGCACAAAGTGACGATCCTGCCCAACCCTGCGGACGGGAATCGCGACAGCGACCAGCCGGCCTGGTTCGATCCCCACCTGTTGAGCAGGGTTCTGCGCCATCTCCTCGAAAATGTGGCCAGCCACACTCCTCCTGGCTCGCGCGTCACGCTCAGCAGCAACGCAGCGACGACCGTCTGGAGTTTACTGTCGAAGATAACGGCCCTGGCATCGACGCTCACGATCTGCCGCTGATCTTCGAAAAGTTCTACCGGGGCAAACGCGGCGCGAGCAAGCGCAAAGGATCGGGCATGGGCCTGGCCATCACGCGCGCCATTCTTCTGGCGCATGGCGGAGGGATTGAAGTGACGAGCATCCCGGGAAGCGGAGCGCGATTCCATTTTTGGGTACCGCTGATCGAAAAAGAGCCGAGCCGGCAATAAGCGCAGCCGTTGTTGGCGCGTACCGTCTCGCCGTTTCAGCCCTCGAGCTTGAACCGCGTCTCAGCCAGGCGATAAAGCCGCCGCCACACCAGCCGGTTCATGGTGACGACCATAAGCGAAATCAAAATCGTGGCCAGCAAGAGCATTGCGAAACGCCCGCTGTCGCTGGCCGCCTGAATCTGAGCCCCGAGGCCGATCACCTGCAATGTCTGATCCTTTACCTTCGAGTACTCAGCCATCACCGAGGCGTTCCATGCGCCGCCTGAAGCCGTGACCATCCCCGTAATCAGATACGGAAAGATGCCGGGAAGAATGAGCCTTGTCCACCGCTGCCAGCGCGTGAAGCGATAAACCGAGGAGACTTCGCGCAAGTCCGAAGGGATGGCCATGGCTCCCGCAATCACGTTGAAGAGTATGTACCATTGCGTGCCGAGCAGCATCAGGACGATCGACGCGATGCCCAATCCTCCGCCGATCTTCACCAGCCCGATGAGCAGGATGGGGAAGACCGCCGTCGCAGGCACCGACGCTAGAATCTGCGCCAGCGGCTGCACCACACGCGCCAGCCGCGGGTTGAGGCCGATGGCTACGCCGACCGGAATCGTCCACGCGGCGGAGATGAGCATCGCTGCGTTGACGCGCAGAAACGTGGCCGCTGCGCCCTCAAGCAACAGCCGCAGATCCGGCCAGGTGACAGTGCTGAGCATGAACATGGCCTGGAGCGCCGCCCAGCATACGACAACAGCTCCCGCAACTGCCACCGCCCAAAGCCCGCGGCGGAGCCTTACGCGATTTCGGCTGATCGAGCGGCCTCATCACGCGGCATTCTTCTGTCTGCGCCATGTGCCGGTAAACCGGCTCCTCAATGCGATTCCAGATCCGCCCCGGCAGCGTCTCCAAAATCCGAGATCGGCGAAGCAATTCGAGGATCGGCGAGGTGACCTGCTCGCTCGACTCCACTTGCTCAAATTTGAATTTGTCACTCCAGGCGATCAGCGGCCGCCATATCAGTTGATCGGTGGCAACCACGATGAGAACCACCGTTGCGATGCCCGCCAGCAAGGCATGAACATCGCCATTGTTGGTCGCCGCTTGAATGTAACTTCCCAGGCCCGGTAACTGGAAGTTACGCGCGCCCATGGTGAATGTCTCGCAAAAAATCAGCGCAAACCAGCCGCCGGCAACGGAGACGATCGAGTTCCACACCAGGCCGATGGCCGAGAACGGCATCTCCAGTTGCCAAAAACGCTGCCAGCCGGAGTAGCGGTAGATGCGCGACGCTTCCAGCATTTCTCGCGGGATGGTTTTTAACGAAGAGTAGAAGCTGAATGCGAGGTTCCATACCTGACCGGTGAAGATGAGCAGGATCACGGCCATCTCAATGCCCAGTTGATGGCCGGGAATGAGCGAAACCATGGCCAATACAACGGGCGGCAGAAAGCTGAGCACGGGAATCGACTGCAGAATGTCGAGCACCGCGACCATCCACGGCTCGATGCGCGGATTGTAGGCCGCGATATAGCCGTAGGAAATCGCAAATACCAGGCTGAGCACGTAGGCGATCGACATGCGCACGATGGAGTAAAACGCGTAGAGGGGCAATGCGCCGATGGAATTCGAAATCGGCACGATGGGGATGGGCTTTTGGAACCAGTAAACGCCTGTGCTGACGACTGCAAAAAACAAAGCCAGCGCGCAGGCCGCGATACCGAGATCGACAAAAACCGGCGTCTTGCGCACGGTTACGAGGGTCCGAGCGAGAGGGTGCTGCAGGTTCACTTCGCATCTCCGCTCGCGGCAGTTTCTTCCTCCAGCGCGTCAGGCATCACAAAGCGCCGCCGCCCGGAGTCAAAATCAAATAACTCGGCGTAGCGGCCCCATGTAACCGCCGTCTGAATCTGAAGCTGCGATTCGTCATCGCTGAACTGTTCATCCAGCATGTCGAGAAAGAATTCCTCGGGAACGGTATGATCGCTCTTCGCATCGAGTGCCCGGCGAATCTGGCGCAGCAAGAGCACATTCTCGATCGCGGCGTTGCGGAACAGTTCTTTCTGGCGCAGAATTTCGGAGTTGGCGAACTCCTCGCCGCTGGGAGTGATCACCGCGTCACCTTCTTCGATCTTGAGGAACCCCAGCATCTGCGCGGCATCCACAATGGGCAGCAGGTCGTCGATTTCAAAGGCCAGGTCGTCGGCCAGGCGATACATGTCGTCGCGCCCGCCCTGATCCAGCACCAACTCAAGTAAGCCGGCGATGCCACCTGGCCGGGCATGCGGCAACATCTGGTATCGCATCTGCCGTTGGTCGCGTATGAGCGGCTCTGCTGCCTGGTCCGGCGCCCCGGCCGGCGCCACATCGGGTTGCGTGAGCACCTTGTAGATGTAGTCCACCAACTGTGTGAAGGCCTCCGACTTGCGGTCGCGCGGCTGCGGGAGTTTCACCGGAAAATCTGTCCGGACGTGACCCGGATTGCGACCCAGCACAACGATGCGATCGGCCAGCAGCACGGCTTCCTCGATGTTGTGCGTCACCAGAAACACCGCCTTGGTCGGCATGGTCTTCTTCGCCCAAAGCTCCAGCAGCTCGCTGCGCAGGTTCTCCGCCGTCAGCACGTCGAGCGCGGAAAACGGCTCGTCCATGAAAAGAACTTCAGGCTCGACCACGAGGGCGCGCGCGAAACCGACGCGCTGCCGCATGCCGCCCGAAAGCTCCTTGGGATAGGCGGCCTCGAATCCGTCCAGGCCAACCGTGTCGAGCATCTTCATGCTGCGTTCGCGCCGCTCAGCCGGCGACACGCCGCGTGCCTGCAGCGGAGCTTCAACATTTTCGAGAACTGTGAGCCACGGAAACAGCGCGAAGCTCTGAAAGACGATGGAGACATTGATTTCGGCCCGCGAGATGGGAGTGCCATGCCAGTAGACCTGGCCGGCCGTGGGTGTGGAGAGCCCGGTCAACATCCGCAACATGGTCGATTTGCCCGATCCCGAAGGGCCGAGCAAGGCAAGAATCTCTCCCGGCACAATGCTCAGATCAGTCGCCGAAATGACCTGAATGCGATTCTGGCTTGGCTGCGCGTAGTATTTCTCGACTTTTTCTGCGCGAATAATCGCATCCGTGGCCGGCGGCGCGTCGGGAATAGCGTTGGGGATAATCGTTTCCTGCATTTCCGATGCTCCGGGAGGGGATTGTCAGGCGAAGCTACAGTTCGTTTGCGCCAGTATAGAAGGCAAGATTTGAAGACAGATGAATTCACGGCCGTCGTAGAAACCCGCGAGCCATGCGCTCGCCGGCACGAATTTCCAGAATCGACGGGCCGGTCCTTATTCGGAAAAGGCGCGCCGTGCTTTACACTGGTAAAGCGTACCATCCCCGACGTAATGAAGGCGTATTTGCAAAGCGACGCACAAAACCTTGCTATTTCGGAGCTAACCGGGCGTTTCGCGATGAATTCCCTTCCCTGCCCCCTCAGGAGAGTATGTCCAACACGATTAAGCCAAAAGTACTGGTAGCCGACGACGAGCGAGTCATTGCCGACACGCTGGCCATCATTCTCAACCAGAGTGGTTTTGACGCTCGCGCGGTCTATTCGGGCGAGAAGGCCCTCGAGCTTGCTGAAACTTTTCAACCGGACATGCTGATCTCCGACGTGATCATGGCCGATTTGAACGGGATCGACGCCGCCATCCGCGTTCGCGCCCTGCTGCCCAAAATCAAGATTCTTCTGTTTTCGGGTCAGGCCGCGACTGCCGATCTGCTGGAGAAAGCGCGCGCCGAGGGCTACGAATTCGACATCCTCGCCAAGCCTGTCCATCCGCAGGACCTGTTGGCCAAGCTGCGCGGATAACACTGCCGCGGCAACCCGCCTCGGATTTCTCGGCCGCTGGGCTTTACTCCGCCAGAAATGAATCAAAGCGTTCACTGAAATCCAGTGCGCGGCCCTTGCCCTTGGCCCCCAATTCAGCGAAAGTACAGACAAGATGACAAAGGCACTTCGCTCCACGCGCGTTTTGACGAATGCGGGATTCGCGCCTGCATGCGTGCTTGTGGAGGGAGAGCGCATCTCGGCTGTTTGCGGATGGGATGAAGTCCCGATTGATGCGGAGCGAATCGATTTTGGCGATGCCGTACTCCTGCCGGGACTGGTCGACACACATGTACACATCAATGAGCCCGGCCGCACGGAGTGGGAGGGCTTTCAGACGGCAACGCAAGCCGCGGCCGCAGGCGGTGTGACCACGCTCGTCGATATGCCGTTGAACTGCGTGCCCGAAACGGTCAATGTGCCGGCATTGGAAGAGAAGCGCAAAGCGGCGCAAGGTAAAGCGTGGGTTGATTGGGCATCATGGGGCGGCATCGTTCGAGGCAACGCCGACGCGATCGCGCCGCTGGTGCGCGCGGGAGTGCCCGGCTTTAAATGCTTCCTGATTCACTCGGGCATTGACGGCTTTACATGGGTGGACGAGACAGATTTGCGGCTGGCGTTGGCAAAGCTTCGCGGAACCGGCCTGCCCTTGCTGGCGCATGCCGAAATCGCCGGCCCGGTGGACGCCGCAACAGCGAATCTGAACGAGTCTGGTGCGGACTGGCGCAGGTATTCGACCTACCTGGCATCGCGGCCGGACGAAGCCGAGGTTGATGCGATCGCGTTACTCATTCGCCTCGCCGAGGAATTCCGGACTCCCATCCATATTGTTCATTTATCGAGTGCAAAGGCTCTCCCATTGCTCGCATCAGCTCGCGATCGCGGTGCGCAGGTAACTGTGGAAACTTGCGCACACTACCTTTGGTTCGCCGCCGAAGACATTCCCGATGGCGCGACGGAATTCAAATGCGCGCCGCCCATCCGCGACGCTGCCAACCGCGAAGCTTTGTGGAACGCGCTCGATAGCGGCCTCATCGAGATGGTGACCACGGACCACTCCCCTTGCCCGCCGCCGATGAAACGCCGCGAAGAAGGCCGATGGGACCTGGCCTGGGGAGGAATTGCAAGTCTCGGGTTGGCTCTGCCGGTCATGTGGACTGCGATGCAGCAGACGTGGCATTGAAGCTTGAGCGGATCGGTGAATGGATGGCGGCAGCACCAGCGCGGCTCGCGGGTTTTGCGGGACGGAAAGGCACGATTGCTACCTGGGGCCGATGCCGATTTTGTGGTCTTCGATCCCGATGCCGAGTGGACCGTGACGTCGGAGAATTTGCACTTCCGCCACAGGCAGTCACCGTATCTTGGCGCTACACTTCGCGGACGCATCCTTGAGACTTGGCTGCGCGGTGAGCCGGTTTTTCGCGCGGGAAACTTTGCTGGGGCAGCACGAGGAAGAGAGCTGGTGCGTTCATGAGAGACCGCGCGCTTCGGGCGATTTCTGAGTGCAAGCGCATCGCTCAAATGAGCGAAGAGCCCGGTCGCATCACGCGCCGCTTCCTCACGCCTCCTGTCCGGGATGTTTACGCGCTTTTGCGTAACCGCATGGAGTCGCTCGGCATGACCGTCCGCACCGACGCGGCGGGCAATCTGCGCGGGCTGTGGAGGCCGCCAGGCGCGCCGAACAAGCGACTCATGCTCGGCTCGCACATCGACACCGTACCGAACGCAGGCGCTTATGACGGCGTCCTCGGCGTTGTCCTGGCGCTGGAATGGGTGATTCTTGCGCAGGAGCTCGATCTCACGCTGCCCATCGAGGTCATTGCATTCTCTGAGGAAGAAGGCGTGCGATTCGGGGTCCCCTTCATTGGTAGCCGAGCTGTGGCAGGGCGCTTCGACCCTGCGCTGCTGGCTCTCAAAGATGCGGACGGCGTCACACTGGCCGAAGCGATTCGCGAATTCGGGCTCGATCCAGATCAAATCGACGATGCTGCACTCAATGCCGATGTGCTCGGCTTTGTTGAGATGCACATCGAGCAAGGCCCGGTTCTCGAATCCGAGGGACTATCGGTCGCTGCCGTCTCGGGGATCGTTGGGCAAACGCGTTTGGCGCTCAATTTCCGCGGCCAAGCCAACCATTCAGGAACAACTCCGATGAATCTCCGCCATGACGCACTTGCAGGCGCGGCGGAATGGATCGTGCGCAGTCGAGTCCGCTGCGCAGGAGACAGACGGCCTCATCGCCACCGTAGGCAAGATCGACGCCCAGCCGAACGCGGCCAATGTAATTGCCGGAGCTGTGCGCGTGAGCCTTGACGTTCGCCATGCAGACGACCGAGCGCGCAAGGCCGCCGTGGAATCTCTGCTTACGCGAGCCCAAACCATCGCCGCAAAACGCGGACTCGCTCTTGAATCGACTCAACAAATGGATCAGCCCGCTGTGCCCATGGATGAGCGGCTGACAGCATACATGGTTGACGCGATCGCCGCGGCAGGCTTGCCGGAAAAACGCATGACCAGTGGCGCCGGACACGATGCAATGGTCATGGCTGCCCGTGTGCCCGCAACCATGCTCTTTCTGCGCAGCCCCGGCGGCATCAGTCATCATCCCGACGAAACCGTTCGAGAAGAAGATGTTGAGGCCGCGCTCAAAGTCGGCCGCAAATTTCTGGAGCGGCTGGCCGCCGAGGTCAGATAGAATCGAGCATCGGAATTCTCCCGAACACTATTCTCATTTTCCGGATTGAGGTCGCACTTGCATCATCTTGGATCAACACGCAGCAGCAGGAAACTTGATCACTTACTGCAGACCCCAGACACTTTCATCCGCTCGCCGTTGCCCGGCGCCGAGGGAGTGGAGTTCATCATTCACGCCGCGCCGCAATTGGGAGCGCGCTTCACGCAGATGACCGCCGAGTTCGTCGCCGGTGGGTCACTCGGCCCGGCATCGGCGCAGAGATTTCTTTACGTCCTCGACGGCAAGGTCGAAGTAAAAGCGGACGGAAAGAAGCACGTTCTCAAGCCCGGAGGGTTCGCGTACATCCCGCAAGGCACGCCGCACACGGTGCGCGCATCGGGAATCGCGCGCGCGGCGTTGATTGAGAAGCCCTACGAACCGCAGGCGGGCGCAGCCGCACCGAAAATCGTCATCGGCGATGAAACTACGTTGAAAGCAGCGACGATCCTGGGCGACGACGCGCTGCGCGTGCGTGCGCTCATGCCCGATGGCCCGTCCTATGACTTTGCGATCAATACCCTCACCTATGAACCCGGCGCGTCGCTCCCCCTCGTCGAGATTCATCTGATGGAGCACGGCCTGTTGATGCTTGAAGGCGGCGGCATCTATCGGCTCGGCGATTCCTGGTATCCGGTATATGCCGGCGACTTCATCTGGATGAGTGCTTACTGCCCGCAGTGGTTCGGCGCGCTCGGCAAGCGGCCGGCAAAATACCTCCTCTACAAGGACTGGCGCCGCCATCCGCTGGGAGAGGGCGCATGAAAACGGATCGCCCCGAACTCACGATCGATGGCCTGATCGCTGAGCTGCTGGCGCTGGGGCAGATCTCTGAAGCTGATCCGCCCGTGGTGACGCGCGTTGTCTTCGGTGAGGCCGACCTGCGCGCGCGGGCCTATGTGAAGGGACTTTGCGAAGCTGCCGGGCTCGAAGATTCGCGAAGACGCAATCGGAAATACGTTTGCGCGATGGGAAGGCGCGGACTCCACGCTCGCGCCGATCGGCACCGGCTCGCACATCGATGCCATTCCGAACGCCGGCCTCTACGACGGCTGCGTGGGCGTGCTCGGCGGCCTTGAGGCAATTCGCGTTTTGCAGAAGCTCGGCTTCAAGCCGCGGCGATCCATCGAGCTCGTCATCTTTACTGCCGAAGAACCGACGCGCTTTGGTATCGGCTGCCTGGGCAGCCGCATGATGGCGGGCGTGCTGACCCCTCAGCAGGCGCTCGCGCTGCGCGACAAAGAGGACCGTGGACTCGAGGAATGGCGCTCGCAAGCCGGATTCACGGGATCGCTCGATTCCGTCGCCGTTCCCCGCGGCCGCTTTCATCAATTCGTCGAACTGCATATTGAGCAGGGTCCGATCCTTGAGCAGGAAGGGCTCGACGTCGGTCTGGTGACGCACATCGCCGCGCCTGCCAGCCAGCGCATCGTGATCGAAGGCGAAGGCGGACACGCCGGCGGAAAGTTGATGCCGGGCCGCAAAGACGCGCTGGCCGCGGCTGCCGAACTGATTCTGGCGCTCGAATCTGCAGCCAAATCCACCGGCGCAATTGACACCGTTGGCACCGTCGGCATCTGCGATGTGTTTCCCGGCGCAGTCAACAGCGTTCCTTCGCGCGTGCTGATTACCACAGACGTGCGCGACATTGATCGCGAGCGCCGCGATG
Organism: uncultured Acidobacteriaceae bacterium; assembly: GCA_963796785.1. GTDB lineage: Bacteria > Acidobacteriota > Terriglobia > Terriglobales > Acidobacteriaceae > Telmatobacter. The sequence continues at coordinate 161,655 of CAWCMW010000003.1, forward strand.
GCGTTCTGGCGGCCCTTGCTTCCGCGTCTGACGAGCTGAGCAAACGCCGCGGCGTCAAGATCACGACGGAACTTATCAACGCTGACCCGCCCACAACGTGCGACCCTGCAATCCTCGCCGCGCTTGAACGAGCGGCCATTGCGGCAGGAAAAACCTACAAAAAGATGGTGGCGCGCGCCTATCATGACTCATCCTTTGTATCGTGCATTGCGCCTGTAGCGATGCTGTTCATTCCCTGCCGCGGCGGGGTCAGCCATCGGCCCGATGAATATGCCTCGCCCGAAGTGGATCGGCGGCGGCGTCCACGTGCTCGCGCGCACGCTTGCGGAGCTCGCTTCATAAGCGCCCGCAATTTCAAAAAATCGCCGCGCCGTTGTATGCTATCCCTCAACCTGTTCGGCAACAGCGGTTTCCGCCACCATGAGCTCGCCCTCCAGCATTTTGCCAATTGGAGAAGACGGTAAGCACTCCTGATGCGTGACTTTTTCCCTCAAGAAAAAGTCACCCCGCACTGAGCAGGCAGGGGCACTTAAATTGGAAAAATGCTTGGCAACCCGCATCGTCGGCGCCCCCGTTCCCCGCAAGGAAGGCGTGGACAAGCTGCTGGGCCGCGCGCGCTACGTCGACGATATCGTGCGCGAAGGAATGTGGCATGGCGCCACGGTACGCAGCTCCATCCCTCGCGGGCTCATTCGCTCCATCACTTTCGATCGCCGCATTGACTGGACCGAGTTCGCGATGGTCACCGCCGCCGACATTCCCGGCGAAAACTGCATCCAGCTCATCGTTGCCGACCAGCCCTGCCTGGCCGACGGCAAAGTGAATCATTGCGAGGAGGCGATTCTGCTGCTCGCGCATCCCGATAAGCACAAATTGCGCGAGGCTGTGGGCGCAGTGCGAATCGAGTACGAGCCGCTGCCGCCCATCTTCACTATCGAAGAGAGCGAGCGGCAGGATGTAGTTGTGTGGGGCGCGGACAATCTGTTGAAAAGTTTTCTACTCGAAAAAGGCGACGTGAATTCCGCATGGGCAAGCGCGGCGCATATCGTCGAGGGCGAGTACCGGACTGGCGCGCAGGAACATCTTTACATCGAGAACCAGGGCATGATCGCGGAATACAGCGCGGCGGGCGGCGTCACGGTGTGGGGTTCGCTGCAGTGCCCCTACTACGTCTTCAAGGCTCTGCGGGCGGTCTTCGAATTGCCCGATGGTAAAGTTCGCGTCATCCAAACCGAAACCGGCGGCGCATTCGGCGGCAAAGAGGACTATCCCTCCACACTTGCGTGCCACGCTGCTCTTCTTGCCATGAAGAGCGGCCATCCGGTGAAGATGGTCTACGACCGCATGGAGGATTTGGCCGCAACCACCAAGCGCCATCCTTCGCGCGTGCGCCACCGCACAGCGCTCGATAGTGATGGCAAGCTGCTCGCGATCGACATCGATCTTGCCACCGACGGCGGCGCCTATGCCACGCTTTCGTCCACTGTGCTGTCACGCGCCGTGCTTCACTCCACCGGTCCTTACCTATGCCCCAACGTGCGTGTACGCGCAACTTCCTGGGCAACCAACCTCGTTCCATACGGCGCATTTCGCGGCTTCGGCGCGCCTCAGGCAATTTTTGCCATGGAGCGCCACATGGATGAGATTGCCGCGACCTTGGGTATCGATCCTGTGGAACTTCGCCGCAGAAATTTTCTCCACGTGGGCGACACCAACGCCACCGAACAGGAAATGCGCGAGCCTGTGATTCTCGACCAACTGCTTGATCGCGCGCTCAAGGAGAGCGGCTACTACGCGAAGCGTGCCCAATTTGCCCGAGAGAATTCAACAAGTGCTATCAAGCGGGGCATGGGGCTGGCAGCGTTCTATCACGGCTCGGGGTTCACCGGTTCGGGCGAAGTGTATCTGAATTCTCAGGCGGGAATCGACGTCACGCCGGAAGGCAAAGTTCGCGTGCTCGTCTCAAACACGGAATTCGGCCAGGGCACGAATACCATCCTCACTCAAGTTGCCGCAGAGTCTCTGGGAATCGACTACGCCGATGTGATGATGGCCGCACCGGATACGGGCGTGGTGCCGAACAGCGGTCCGACTGTCGCTTCGCGCACTTCGATGGTCGTCGGCCGCATCATCGAGCGTGCGTGCTCGCAGTTGCTCGAGATTCTCCGCGAACACGCCGGCCTCGGCACGACTTATTCGCAGAATGAATTCCTCGCCGCGTGCGAACGTTATCGCGCAACGCACGGCGAGGTCGTGTCGTTATGCCGCTACGAAGCGCCGCCTGGAATCGTCTGGGACGATCAGAAGTATCACGGCGAAGCGTACGGCGCGTATGCGTGGGCCGTCTATGTGGCGCAGGTCGCCGTTGACACCGTAACTTACACTGCCGAAGTTGAGGATTTCTGGGCAGTGCAGGAAGCAGGCCGCGTGATTCACCCGGTGATGGCCGCCGGCCAGGTCGAAGGCGGAATCGCACAGGGCATCGGCTATGCCCTCTACGAAAAAGTCGTCTGGCAAGACGGCCGCATGGCCAACAATCAGATGACCAACTACATTATGCCCACTGCCGAGGATGTTCCGCCGATTCACGTTTACTTCGAGCAGATCCCTTTCCGATACGGCGGATTTGGTGCCAAAGGGATCGGCGAATTACCCCACGACGGTCCCGCGCCTGCGATTCTCAATGCCATCCGCGACGCAACAGGTGTCGCATTTAATGCGATTCCGCTTCTGCCCGAGGATCTTTACGCGGGCCTTGCCGCGGCTCAGCCGGCGGAAGAGATGGCGGCGCGATGAGCAACAGCAAACGCGCAACTCCGATCCAACGACTGGCCAACAATTCAATTCCGCGTGAATGGCTGGGAACAACAATTGAATGTTCCGCCGATGAAGCGCCTCCTCGACGTGCTGCGCGAGGATCTGCGACTGACTGGGACCAAGGAGGGTTGCGGAGAGGGCGAGTGCGGCTCCTGCTCCGTGCGCATGAATGGCGAACTTGTGAATAGTTGCCTGGTTCCAGTGTTGCAGGCCGAAGGCGCGGAGATTCAAACTATCGAAGGTCTCGCGCTCAACGGCGAGTTGCACCCATTGCAGAAATCGTTCCTTGAGCATGGCGGCGCGCAGTGCGGCATCTGTACGCCGGGAATGCTGATGGCCTCGGCACAACTTCTCGAACAGAATCCTCACCCCGATGTGACTGAGATTCGCGAGGCGCTCGCCGGCAATCTCTGCCGCTGCACTGGATTCATGCGCATCTTCGAGTCGGTGGCCGCTGCGATCGCGCCGGAGCGCACCGGACCCACGGCCGAACCAACCCTGGAGCCAGCGAATCATGCGCGGTAACGCGGAGATGCACGATCTGATCGCGCCCGGCGAGCTGGGCGCGGTGCTCCAGTTGCTTGCCGCAGAGCCCGGAGCATGGACGCCGATTGCCGGCGGCACGGAATTGATGGTCGCGTTTTCCGCAGGCCTTCTTGCGGCTCCAAAACTGGTCAGCCTGTGGGGTATTCCCGATCTGCGCACGATTGAGGTTACGCCGCAAAGCATCAGCATCGGCGCCGCTGCAACATTTCTCGATCTGCGCAGGCACCCGATCATCGCCGCCGAATTTCCGTTGCTTGCCAAGGCCGCAAGCTGGATCGGCTCGGTCGCCAACCAGGGCCGCGCAACACTCGGCGGCAATCTTGTCAACGGTTCGCCGGCTGCGGACTCCTCGCCTGCGCTGCTCGCCTACGACGCGGAGATCGAGATCATCTCCGTTCGTGGCCGCCGACGAATTCCCTACTCGGCGTTTCACACCGGCTACAAGCGCAATGTTCTTTTGCCCGATGAACTTCTGTATGCGATTCACCTGCCGCGCCGATTTGCGCGCCACGCCTGCTACCTGCGAAAAGTAGGAACGCGCCGCGCCATGGCGATCGCCAAGGTCGCGCTCGGCGCAACCGCTCTGCTTGAGGAAGGTGTGATCCGGGAAATTCGCCTCGGAGCGGCGAGCCTGGCGCCCTTTCCCACGCGCCTTTGGCAAACTGAAGCGGCGCTTCTCGGCCAAACGGTCACCCGCGAAACGATGCAATCCGCGCATCGCGCGCTGCTCGCCGAAATCAGGCCGATCAACGACATTCGTTCCACGGCTGAATACCGGCGCCGCGTGGCCGCGAATCTCCTCGACGAATTCCTGCTCTCACTTCGCCCGGAGGGATCGCAATCATGAATGCGACGCTTGCAGCCTGGAATGCAGCCGACGAATCCGCAGCGCTCGATGCGATGCTCGCCTGCTGCGGATCGAGGCGATGGGCTCAGGCCATGGTTGCGCAACGTCCCATTGCGAGCGTGTGGGCGTTGAGCGATGCTGCCGACCGCGCATGGGGTGCGATGGAAGAACCGGATTGGCTGGAGGCGTTCGCATGTCATCCGCGCATCGGCGAGCGCAAGCTTGACCTTGTCACCTCGCCCCCGACACATGATCCCGTCGAGCGATCAGCCGCATGGTCCCGCAAGGAGCAGTTGTCAGTCCGCGCGGCCAATGAACTGGTGTTGGCCGAGCTCGCAGATGACAATCAACGCTATGAGCAACGCTTCGGCTTCACGTATATTGTTTGCGCGACTGGTAAGAGCGCCTCTGAGATGCTGACCATTCTCAAACGGCGGTTGACGAACGATCGAGAGTCCGAGTTGCGCGAGGCGGCCGAACAGCAACGTCAGATCCTGCAGATCCGTTTAGGAAAGTGGTTAGTCGAATGAGCAACATTTCAACTCATGTATTGGATTCCGCGCTGGGCAAGCCCGCCGCGGGGATTTCCGTGCGCCTGGAAAGATTTGCCGGCGGCGGCTGGATTGAAATCTCAACAAACGGCGACGCCGAACGGGCACATGATGCACCCGGCGATTGGATTGAAGTCGCTGCAGGCGTGACCGATGCCGATGGCCGCTGCCGCGACCTGGCTCGCGACGCCGCTTCCGGCCCGTATCGCCTCGTTTTCGACACCGGTCCATACTTCTCGCGCATGGGGCGAGTCAGCATCTATCCGGAGATCGCCGTTACATTCACCTGCGACGGCAACGCTCATTATCATTTGCCGCTGCTTTTGAGCGACAACAGCTACACAACCTACAGAGGAAGCTGACCAATGGCGAAGCTGGGTGCGAATCGCTACGGAAAATCTCGCGTGCGCCTCTCGCGCGTCACGCGCCTGAGCGACCGGCATGAGTTCAACGAGTGGGCTGTCCACGTGATGCTGGAGGGAGACTTCGAAGCCAGTTTCGCGAAAGCCGACAACAGCAAGGTGCTGCCCACCGACACGATGAAGAACACCGTGTATTCCATTGCGCGCGCGTCGAAAGCCGCGACCATCGAAGCTTTCGCCATGGAACTGGGCGACTACTTTCTCGCCAACAATGCTCAAGTCTCCGGTGTTTCGATCGAGATCGAAGAGCGCGCCTGGGAACGCCTGATGCTGAACGGCAGGCCCGAGCCGACCACATTCAAGCTCGGCGGGCCGGAACTCCAGACTGTGCGGGCCGTGCGGGACCAGGGACGAGAGTGGTCCATCAGATCCGGCGTCGATGGATTGACGATTCTAAAAACCACGAACTCAGCCTTCACCGGTTACATCGTGGACAAGCTGACTACGCTCAAGCCGGCCACCGATCGCATTCTAGGTACCCGCGCGACCATCACGTGGGACTTTGCGGCCGCCGTGCCAGACTATGCGCATGTTCGCGAACGAATCGTGGCTTCCCTGCTCAAAACATTTGCCGCGCACAATAGCATGAGCGTTCAGCACACGCTCTTCGACATGGGCAGCGCCGCGCTCGACGCTGCGCCTGAGATCGCGCGCATTCATCTCTCCATGCCCAACCTGCATCATCTGCTCGCCGATCTCAGCCCATTCGGCCAGGACAATCCCAACCACATCTTCGTGCCCATCGACGAGCCGCATGGTACGATCGAGGCCACCGTCGAGCGCTAACTTTACATGCAAGAGGCGTAGCCGTGACTGAAACCACGACCAGTGAGCGGAACGTGTATGCGGAGGACAACGCCGCAGGAAGCTACGGCCTGCGCAAGGGCGTCCTCGGCCCCATCGAGACTCTGGCTCAGTCCGTTTCCGCCATGGCGCCCAGCACGTCTGCATGCCTCACTATTCCGCTGGTCTTCGCGCGCGCCGGTAACGCGACATGGTTCGTCTATCTTCTGGCAACAATATCCATGCTGCTGGTTGGATTCTGCGTCAGCAGGTTCGCGCGGCTGAGCGCGTCGCCGGGATCGCTTTACACGTATACCGCGAATACTCTTCCACCAGCGTTCGGCGTCGCAGCCGCATGGGGATTGCTGCTCGCCTACGTTGCCACCGGCGCATCGGTGGCTGGCGGGGCGCTTTACTACGCAACTGTCCTCTCCGAGCAGTTCTTCAACTGGGCGCCGCCTGCAATTCCCACACTGGCGGTGGTTTGCGCCGCCGCCGGATTCATCGCCTACCGCGACGTCAAGCTTTCCGCCGAAGTCATGCTGTGGATTGAAGCTGTCTCCCTCGGCCTTATCGTGATCGTGCTCATCCTGTTGCCGGTGCACATTGGGTTTCAGTTGGACACAAGTCAGTTCCGTCTCACGGGCGTCTCCTTCAATTCTCTCGGGCCGGCGCTGGTTCTTTCAATCTTCAGCTTCGTCGGATTCGAAGGCGCAACCACGCTGGGCGGCGAAGTGCGCGACCCCTTGCGCACGATTCCGCGCGCAGTGCTGCAATGCGCCCTGCTGGCCGGCGGATTCTTCATGCTCTGCGCATATTCCGAGGTACTTGGATTCAGAGGCCAGGCCGCCGCGCTCTCAAGCTCCACAAGCCCTCTGCACATGCTGGCCGCAAAGGCTCACGTCTCGCCCCTGGGCATCGCCATCGACTGCGGCGCATTCATCAGCATGTTTGCCTGTGTACTGGCCTGCGCCACGGCTGCCGCGCGCGTGTTGCTTCGCATGGCGCACGACGGATTACTGCCGGCAGCACTGCAACGCACCAGTCCGCGTCATGGAACGCCCGGAGCAGCCGTCGCATTGTCCATCGCGCTCATGTTCGCGGCGACCGCTGGCATGGCCCTCCTCGGCGACACGGGATCGACGATGTATGACCTGCTTGGGTCCCTCTCCGTCTTTGGATTTCTCACGGCCTATGCGCTGGTCGCTCTCGCACTTCCCTTTGCGCGGCGCGCGGTCGGGCAGCATTCACATCTCCTCGCGACCGTCAGCGTCCTTACAGTTGTCGTCATCCTGATCATTGCGATCTTCGATCTCAACTCCGCAGAGGACGTCGTTCACGCGCGAATTCCCTATCTCTATCTCGCCTACATCGCCGTTGGGCTCTCTTGGTATGCCGCGCGGCGAAGAAAAGTCCAAACCGTGTGATGTGATGTGGAAAAGCCGTGCCGTATCCGCTCTCCCCACCAAAATTCCTTACGTGAACTTTATGCCGCGGCGATTAATATTGCCGTAACCTGCAGCGCGAGCAGGCAAGTACCATTCAACCATCGCGGGTCGCGTTGGGGAGCATTCTCCCGCATAGCAGTTCAACGCTCAAGAAACTCGAGATTTCAAAACTATTTCAGTGGTCATTGAATCCCCCCAGGTTTCAGGGGGAAATTTCTATTTCGAGGTCAGTCCTTTGAAGCGTTTCATGCGTTTGTCTTCTTTCTCGTTTCCCGGCCTGCTTGTGATCGCAGCTGCCTTGACGTTATGCGCTAGCTCTCTTCAAGCTCAGCAAACGCTGGGCGGAATCACAGGAGAAGTCACTGACGCCTCTGGCGGTGTGATTCCGAACGTTACGGTCTCTCTTACCCACGAACAGACTTCAGTGACCCGCTCCACCAAGACCAACGATCAGGGCGAATACACATTTGTGAATCTGCCCATCGGCACTTACACGCTCACTTACACGGCAGACGGATATCAGGCACAGAAGACACCGCACATAACGGTAGAGGCCGACCGCACGGCTACATTGAATGTTTCGCTCAAAGTCGGCCAGGCCAGCACCACGGTGGAAGTGGAAGCCGCGCCGCTGATGAACGCCGCCGATACCACGAACGGCTACGTCATGGAGCAGCAGCAGATTGACAACGTGCCTCTGCCCACCGGCAGCTTTACCGGACTGGCCATCCTGTCGCCCGGCGTCGATGCCGAATTGCCCGGGGGAACCGGTGCGAATTCCGGTCTCGGCAATGCGCCCATCTGGGCCAACGGACAGCGCGACACTTCGAACGCATTTTTTCTGAATGGCGTCGACGCCAGCAATCTCTTCAATGGCAAGAGCACCAGCCAAGTGGACTCTTTTCGGATCGTGAATAACACCGGCCAGGCTAACAACGCAGCTGGAGGCGTGATTCCCAGCGCCTCGTCGGTTTATCTGGCCATCGGCAATGCCATCCCGACGCCCGCGCCAGAAACGATCGCGGAAGTACGCGTGAACGCTTCGATGTACGACGCGCAGCAAGGTTCTGACAGTGGCGCGCACATCGACATGAGCACCAAGTCGGGAACGAACCAGTTCCATGGATCGGTCTACGGGCACCGCGGCACTAACTTCCTCAACGCCGCGCCTTTCTTCTTCAAGAAGGACGACAATATACCGTCCGCCTATAAGAATCCCCAGTTGCACCGCTACGCAGCGGGCGGCGCCTTTGGCGGACCGCTCATCAAGAACAGACTCTTTGGGTTCGTCAGCTACCAGCACCTGCATATTTCAGATCAGGAAACTGGCGATGAGCTGCTCGTCGTCCCACCCGGATTGAGCGACTCCAATCGCACTCCCAGCCGGTCTTGCCGACATTGCGAACAATAACTGGAAAACAAACGAAGGCACTTCAGGAGTTACGGTCAGCTCCGGCAACTGGGGTTCAAACCCCATCGGCCTCGCGCTTTTCAATCAACCGTCTGTGGCTGGAGAACCGGGAAAATGGTTGATCCCAAATCAGAATGCACCCGGGACTCCCAACGTCTATTCGCCCTACAACGCATTTCTGCCTGGCACAGCGCGATTCACATCCGACCAGGCGATTGCCGACCTGGACTGGAACATCGGCGCCAAAGACGTGTTTGCCGCCAAGTATTACTATCAGCACGATCCCAACTCGTCGCCCTACGCCTATTCCAACGTTCCCGGATTTACCGCGCATATGGACACGGGCTCCCAGGTTGGCTCCATCAACAATGTGCAGACAATCGGAAACAGTCTCAGTATTTCTGAGACCGTCGGCATTCTCCGCGAAAAGGCATATGCCACAAACGATCAGCTTTTCACCCCTTCGCAAGTTGGGATGAGTTCGGCGTTCGGCAACTATTTCTCCGGTGTCACCATTAACGATGCCATCGGCGACCAGTTCGATGCGCCCGGCGGGCCCGCTCTACGGCTTGGTGTTTCCGTCGCTGGCCATCGGTCCTGATTCCGAATATCAGGGAGCAAACACCGGCATGTTCCAGAACCGCATCATGCCTTCTGGTACGGCTATCTGGGCCAAGGGGCGGCACTCGCTTAGCTTCGGCGCCAGCTACTCTTACACCCAGTTGAACACTCGCGATCATCGTACTGGCACGGGGAATCTGGATACGCCAGACTTTGTGACCTACGCGAATAACTGGGTAACTCCTTATACAACACAACTATTTACGGCAACAAGCTTCCTGCAGGGCAATGCTGATCGCTACTATCGCGCCAATGAAGTTGGTATGTTCGTTCAGGACAAATTCCAGGCGACTCCGACGCTGAGCATAACTCTCGGTGTGCGCTACGACTGGGATGGCGGGTTGACAGAAAAATATGGCAATATCTTCAACTTTGATCCCAAGCAATATAGCTACGAGGCCGCATCCGACACCATCACAAGCTCCGGCTTTATCATCGCCGGAAACAACGCCCATGGAACATCAGGAGTGAGCAAGACCACGCTCACTGGCCGCCAGTGGGGCATCGCGCCACGGCTCGGTCTCGCTTGGCAACCGTCCTTGTTCCACTCCAAACTCGTCGTCCGTGCGGGCGGCGGCTTCTATTACGATCGCGGCGAGTTGTTCACTTATCTCTCGCCCGGATACGCAGCCGGCGAAATCGATGGCGGTCCTTTTGGTTCCTCGCAAACAGAACCATTTGTTTCGCAGCAGCATTGTCCTTATAGCTCGTCATACAACGCCGCCAATCCGACCTATCTCTACCTGTTTTACGTCCCGATCTGCGGCGGTGGGAATGGACCGTTTGGCACTGGTTTCAACGGGGAAGGTGGATATGTAGACAACTCGGACTACAACCTGGCAACGCCCTGGGGACCGTCGCGATCCACGCCACCGTCGAATCCCAAGGCCTCTGACATTGCAAATTATCTTCCGAACGCAGCGGCCATCATCGACGGTACCGTGGGTACGAATAACAGCGGCCAGCCATACACACTCGGCGTTTACAACCGTGCCAACAAGCTGCCTTACAGCATGAACTTCACGCTCAACTTTCAGTATCAGCCGCGCAACGACCTGATGATCGAAATCGGTTACGTGGGTAATCTTGGCCGCCATCAGGTGATTCCGATTCCGTTCAATCAGGCCCAGATCGCCTCGACGGGCAATCCCACACATCCCGGCGGCATTGCCACGCAGTCTTACAGCTACGGTTATACCGTGCTCGATCCGAACACGTTTTTCCCGCAGTGCGTGAACGATCCCACGGAAATAAATTGCCAGTACGGCACCATGCTCAATAACTACGAGGGCGGCAACGTGGATCTTCGCGTGCCCTACATTGGTTACTCATCGGAGTCCGAGGCGTACACCGCGGCCGGCATTGCCATGTACAACGCGCTGGAGTCGCATCTTGAACAACGGTTGAGCCACGGCATCACGGCCGGAGTTTCCTATACCTATTCCCACGCCACCGACGAGCAGAGCGGGATGGGGTTGTTCTACAACGGCAACAATCCCACCAATCTGCGCAGCGGATACGGATCATCCGACTTCGACCGCACCCACGTTCTGAATTTCACCTACGGCTACACGTTCCCAAAATTTATGAGCGAGGACACACTGGCGGGTAAAGTAGCCGATGGCTGGGCCATTCATGGCGTCGCCATCATCCAGAGCGGTCAGCCATACAGCATTATCGATTATTCGGGAGCCGTAGGTAGCATTTACTACAGCACGTTCAATGGAATAACGAACCCAATCGTACCGCTTGCTCCCGGATGCAATCGCAAGAACGCTCTTACCGGAAAGAACGGCGCATTCTACGACCCGATGACCAACGACCCGTCACAGCTGGCGCTCAAATCCAATTGCTTTACGCTTCCTTTAATTCCGGAGGGCACAATGGGCGTCCCAATCGGCGACACCTACGAGACCAACTTCGTCTCCGGCGAACGCAACATCTTCCGCCAGTCATGGCAGCGGCGCGCCGATGCCTCGTTGGTGAAGGACCTGATGATTCGCGAGCCCTTTACTCTGCACTACACATTCGATGTGTACAACCTGACCAACACATCGAGCTTCGACGTGCCCCAGAACAACGTGAACCAGAATGCTGGATTCAACAACGTTCCGGTCGGCGGAGATACGCTTTACAATCCTCCCGCCGGCCTGGGCATCACCAAGCACACCATCGGCAGCCCGCGCCAGGTTCAGATGTCGCTGCACCTGGAATTCTGATACAAGCCAGCAGGCTCCATCCAGAGGGCGGCCAATAAGAGGTCGCCCTTCTGCTTTTCGCGGCTGCATTCTTTTCGATCAAGGGGTCGAGTCCGCCTGCGGCTTTTAGAATGGCTCTATGACCGCTCCCTCCTGGACTGTCCGGGGTTTTCGCGCTGCGCTTGCCGCCGGATCTCTCACTCCATCTCAACTCGTGGAATCCGCACTAGCCAACAGCAATGGGAACGCGGGCCGCAATACTTACATCTGGCAGGACGCGGAGTGGACGCGCGCAGAGGCAGCCCACGCTGACGCGGTGCCGCGCGGCGATGGCGGCCCGTTCGGCGACGGTCGATCCGTACTCTGGGGTCTGCCGGTTTCGGTAAAAGACTGCTTCGATCTGGCCGGATCTCCGACCAGTTGCGGGATCCATTTCTACCGCGATCGCAATGGCCAGGCCGCGCACGATTCCTGGCTTGTGAAACAATTGCGCGCCGCCGCAGCGGTGATCGTCGGCAAGACTCATTTGCACCCGCTGGCTTACGGAATTACCGGCGAAAACCCGGAGTATGGCGACTGTGCGCAGCCGCGTGACCCGGGTGCGCTCACCGGCGGCTCGTCAAGCGGCGCTGCGGCAAGCGTTCAGGAGCGATCGGCGGTGGCCGCAATTGGCACGGACACTGGCGGCTCGGTGCGCGCGCCCGCCGCGCTCTGCGGACTCGCCGGTTATCGCGCCACGCTCGGCCGCGGTGATTGGCGCGGCGGAGCTCATCTGGCTGAATCGTTCGACACTTTCGGCTGGCTCTTTCGCGATCTTCAGGACGCGCCGTTTCTTGCGGTACCGTTCGCCCCGGCAGGGGCCGCTCTTGCCCGCCGCTTCTCGAGCTTCGCTTATGTTGCAGACAGTTTTCTTCACGATTGCGAGCCGGACGTGGTCGCGAGCTTCCGTGACGTCGTTCAAACTCTTCAGGCTCTCGGGCTGGAGGGCCGGGCCCTTGACGCCGATTGGTGGAATGGCGCCGTCGAAATCTTCGCGCCCATCCAGGCCTCAGAGGCTGCGCGCCTGCACGCCGGCAACTTCGATCATTTCGAGCCCGCGATTCGCGACCGTCTCAAGTGGGGCGCTGGCCTGGCTCCCGGCGAGGTTGCCGCCCTGCGCCAGCGTCACGCCGCGTTCCGTGAGCAGATGGATGAGATCTTCGCCGCGCACCAGCTCATTCTGTTGCCATCGATTCCAGTGGCGCGTCTGGCCGTCGGCGCAGACCACAGCCAGACCCGCGCACGCCTGTTGCGCTACACCGCGCCCTTCAGCCTGGCCGGCGTCCCCACCATCGCCATCCCCTGCGCGCATGGCGGCATGCAACTGGCCGCAGCCCGCGGCAACGACGAGTCCCTGCTCGCAACTCGCCGCGGAGATCGGCGCGCACACGAAGACGGCTAAGCCTGCGTAATTTTGAGATTGGGTTTGAATTTCCGCGCTTGTGCGCCTAGAAGGATTTGTCCGTCAGGAACGGCTCCGGCTTTACCGATCCGTCGCGCTGCTTCACCAGCATCTGCACTTTGCCCTCGGCCGCGTCGAGTTCCTGCTTGCACGCCGCCGACAATCCCACGCCCTCTTCAAAGAGCTTCAGCGAATCTTCGAGCGCCAGATCGCCTTTTTCCAACTGCTCGACAATCGTTTCCAGCTTCTTGAGCGATTCTTCAAACGATGGCATGGCGTTCACCTCTTCTCGCTTGTTCCCGCCGGCAAAGCGCTGGCGATCACTTCGGCCGCAGTCTCATAGTTTCCAAACGGCGCACTGATCTGCACACCTTGCACCAACGGCCTCACCGCCGCCAGCATTTCCTGCGCTATTTTGATTCCTTCCGCGCGCGAGGCCTCCGGCGTTTCCGCCTGCGCCATGCGCAGCATAATCTCCTCAGGCATCGCGACACGCAGATCGTTCTTCATATACTCCGCATTGCGCAGGCTGGTCAGGGGCCAGATGCCCGCGATGGTCGGAATGTGATGGTCCTTAATCCGCTCCAGGAACTCCACAAGAAGGCGCAGGTCGAAGACCGCCTGAGTAATCACGTACTCGGCGCCTGCCTCAACTTTGTAGGCCAACCGCTTCAGTTCATTCTCCAGGTCGGGCACACCGGGATTGGCCGCCACGCCGATGGTAAAGTTGGTGCTCGCTCCGATCGAATTCGATCCGATATCGAGTCCGTGATTCAGCCGCCGCGCGATGTTTACCAATCCAATGGAGTCCACGTCAAATACAGCAGACGCGTCAGGATAGTTTCCCTGCTTGGGCGGATCGCCGGTCACGCACAGAATGTTATGCAGCCCGATCGACGAAGCCCCCAGAAGATCCGACTGGATTGACAGCAGGTTGCGATCGCGGCAGGTGTAATGAAGAATCGTCTCCATCCCCGTGTGCTGCTGAATCTGGATGCAGAGACTTTCTCCGCTCATCCGCGCCGAGGCCTGCGCCGCATCGTACACATCGATCGCGTCCACGCCCAGGCGGGCCATCAAAGCTGCGCCTTCAATCTCTTTCGCGCAATCGATGCCCCGTGGCGGCACGAACTCCACCATGGTGATGAACTTGCCCTCCGCGATCAGCGAGCCAAGCCGCGAGCGTTGCGCCAGCGGGGCCGGCGGCGTCTCCTTGCTCACGGCCGGCGCAGCATCTTTCCCGGCCACGTGCGCCTGTTCGTCGATCGCCCGAACCGCCTGCCGCATGGCGCGAATGTGATTCGGCGTTGTGCCGCAGCATCCGCCCACCATCTGCGCTCCCGCGGCGATGGCCTTCCGCGCAAAGCTGGCCATGTACTCGGGAGAACACAAATAAATGTTTCGCCCATCTACCGCTCGCGGCATGCCGGCATTGGGCATGGCGCCCAAAGGCAAATTTGTTGCCGAGCGCATCTCTTCAATTGCCGTCAGTACCGTTGCCGGGCCCGTGGAGCAGTTCACTCCCACGGCATCGGCTCCCCACTCGGTGAGCCACGCTGCCGCCTGCGCTGCCGAAGAACCGTCGAGGCACTCGCCCTCATCGTCCACGGTCACCATCACCAGCACGGGAAGTTCCGGGGCCACCGCTTTCGCGGCTTCCAACGCCTCCCGCGCCTCGTTCAGGGCGGGCATGGTCTCCACGATCAGCAGGTCGACGCCATTTTTCTTGAGCGCGCCGATCTGCTCGGCAAAGGCCGCACGCGCTTCATCCAGGCCAGTCTTGCCCAGCGGTTCCAGCCGCACGCCGAGCGGTCCTACCGCACCGGCCACCCAAGCGTCGCCCCCTTGCTTTTCTTTCAGGCGCTCCACTGCCTGGCGGGCCAGGCGCACACCCGCCGCATTGATCTCTTCAACGCGCGCACCCAACCCATGCCGGCTCAATCTGAAGCGGTTGGCTCCGAAGGTATTGGTTTCAAGAATCTCCGCACCCGCCAGCAGGTATTCTTCGTGCACGGCAAGGATCATTTGGGGATCCGAGAGGTTCAGCTCGTCGTAGCAGCGGTTGGTAAACACGCCGCGCGCGTCGAGCACCGTCCCCATGGCGCCGTCGGCAAGCACGGGGCGGTCAGAAAAGATTGCGGTGAACCGGCTCATTCTGTTGTCATGCTAACGCATCCCCAGCGGGGATGTATCCACCGGTTGCGCACTTCGTTAGAAGTTTGCGCGGCCCACTCCACCAGACCGCAGACTCTTCTTCCCTGTCCCCTTTTCCCTCTTCGGCTGTCGCGCCAGGGCGGCGGTCCGCTTTGTTATACTTCGGGAGTCATCGCCTGCGTGGAAACCGGTTCGGGCTTGCGCGTTTCAATGCCCCTCCGTGTGTCAATAACGCCATTTATTCGACGACGTTGCGGATTTTTCCGCGCGATCAACCGAGGGTTGGAAATTTGAAGAACAGAAGTCTTCTTTTGAGCGCCGGCGCAGCTCTGGTGTTAGCAGCCGCGCTGGCCGGATGTGGCAAGACGTTTTACTTTGCCGGTCGCGTGTTGCCTCCCAGTGGGCTGCAAAATCGCGTCATGATCGCCATCCAGAACCCCGGCGGCCTTTCAAGGGGAGAACTCGAAATCGTTGACGCATTTTATGACACACGCAATGGCTATAACGGCAAGCCGGGCTTCTTTTCCATTGCTGGATACGGCGGTGCGTTGCCCATTTCCATCCAGAACATGCCGGAGCAGCAAATCGCAGCCGTTTATGGCTCTGGCGACGGCACACTCGCTCTGATTAACTACCAGGCCGAAAAGACCGCGACCCCCTCTGTCGGCGGCCTGAACGGCATGTCGTCCAGCGTCTTTATCTCCCGCAGCGAGTCCTATGTCTTCGCCGCCAGTCAGGCTTCAACCGTTTTGAGCGTGGTGGACCAGCATATCGGTTTGTCCACGGCTCTCAGCCTTCCCGGCGTGTACCGCGTCAGCGTCAATCCGGGGGGCTCTGTCGCGCTCGCATTCGTTCAGAACTCCAATTACGCCTATTACCCGCGCCAGCTTTCCACCGCGCAATCCATCGCTTTCTCGGGTGGGCCGTCTACCTGGCCCAAGGCCGCCGTTGACTGCGAGCCGCAGAGCGCTCCCTCGTGGTGCCTTTTCCAGATGCAGAGTCCCGACCATACCGATGCTACCGGCAATTATTATGGCCAGCCTCTCACATTCGACCGCCCCATAAAGGCCGTCTTCTCCGCAGACGGAAGCACTGCCTACATCCTGAGCTGCGGCCCGGAGTGCGGTGGATCCAAGGCCTCTATCTCTGCTGTCCCCATTGCCCCGCTCGTCTTTCTTCAGGGCCAACAGTCCGGCCTTCTGCCCTGCAATCTTCCGTCCGTTTCATCGTGTCCTAACACCAACGACGCACCGATGGTGAATATCCCTATCCCCGGCGGGGCCAGCAACGCGCTGGTCGATTCCACCACCATGTACGTCGTGGGCCAGCAGCCGCAGGTAATCCTGGGACAAACTCTGTATGGCGGCAATCTTACAGTCGTGAATCTCGCGAACAATACCGCCGGCGGCCCTATCGCCATCAGCGATGGCCAACCCGGCGCGACCAGCCGCATGATCGAAGCCGATGACAATACGCTCTGGATCGCGATGACCGGCTGCACCGTCGGAGTTCGCTACGCCACCAACCCCACCAGCGGATATGGCTGCCTGACCATGTTCAACACGTCCACGAAATCCGTCGACTTGCTCGAGCCCTATCTGGGTGACGCGACCGGCATTGCGGCCGTCACAGGGTTGCACAAGATCTACACTGCCGAGGGTGGGCAGGTCTACATCTATTCCACCACCAACGGTACGTCGATCGACAACCAGTACGTGACCGTGACCGGCACGGCCTACGACGTTGCCTACATGGACGCAGTCACCGACGCCAACAATACTGTCTACTGATTCCGATGCCCGCAGAGGCAATCGACTTTCGAGCCGACATTCTCGCCATCGCTGCCCATCGCGACGACGTCGAACAAACCTGCGGAGGAACCTTGCTGCGCATGGCTGCGCGCGGCTTGCGCACGGCGATTCTCGACTTGACTCGGGGCGAAGCCGGAACGCGAGGCACAGCGGATGAGCGCGCCCGCGAAGCCGAGGAAGCCGCCGGCATCCTGGGCGTTGGCTGGCGTCATGCGCTCGATATGCCTGACGGCGCCATTGCCAACAATCTTGAAAATCGCCTCGCCATCGCGCGTATTCTGCGTCAGCTCCGCCCTCGCGTTGTCATCCTGCCATACTGGCAGGCGCGCCATCCCGACCACGCCATCACCGCGTCGCTTGGGGCCGAAGCCTGTTTCCTCTCCGGCCTGAAGAAGTTCGACACCGGCGCAGAACCGCATCGTCCATTCAAGATCGTCTACGCCAGCCTCTACGCCGATGTGCGCCCCAGTTTCATCGTTGACATTACGCCGTTCATCGAGCAACGCCATCTGGCACTCATGGCCTATCGTTCGCAATATGCCAACCAATCCGCCGGCTCCGGCATTTTTGTTCCCGAAGAAGAAATTCGCGAGCGCACTTTTGCTGAGGCTCGCCATTACGGCCTGCTCGCCGGCGTTCGCTTCGGCGAGCCCTTCGTCCAGAAAGAAGTCGGCCTCGTCGACGACCTGACGCTCCTGCCCGTCCAATCGATTTAAAATGGATGGCGGCATTGTTCCAGAAGGGTCGTCTTCATGAATCCGATCAGCCGCCGCCAATTTCTTGCCGCTTCCGCACTGACTCTCGCCGCCACCCGCCTTCGCGCGCAAAGCCCAGCACAGATTCAGGCCAGCCTCGCCATTCCAAACTGAGGCAACGGGACCTCATATTCCCGATGACTTCGTGGGCCTCTCTTACGAGGTCATGGAACTCGCCTATCCCGACTTCTTCTCGGCGAAGAACACCGGCCTGATTCGCGCATTCAAGCAGATTTCCTCTCGAGGCGTCCTGCGTCTGGGCGGCAATACGAGCGAATTCGGCTGGTGGAAGCCCACGCCTGATTCTCCCGAGCCGAAACATCCGAAGACCCGCGAGGTTGTGGGCGAGCCTAAGGCGATCTACTACGCCGTCACTCCTGAAGCGATCCGAAACCTGGCCGCTTTCCTTGAAGCCACCGGCTGGACCTGCCTCTACGGCATCAACATGGGGACCAACACGCCCGCTCGCGCCGCAGAGGAAGCTGAATTCGTCGCCAGGACTTTGGGATCGCATCTGCAATATTTCCAAATCGGCAATGAAGCCGATCTCTTTGGCCATCACCTGCGCGATCCTCAGACCTGGTCCGCGCAGACCTACCTCACTGAGTGGCTTTCGCTCGCGCGAGCGATTACAGCCCGCGTCCCGGCGGCGCAATTCGGAATGCCCGATATTGCCACCGACATGTCCTGGCTGCCGCAGATCGCGAATGCATGGGGCTCGGTTGAAAACCCTCCGCACGTCACTCGGCTCACGCATCATTATTACTTCGGCGGCCCGCCATCGAATCCCGACGTCAACATCCCCAATTTGCTCAAGCCGGCGACCATGGCCAAGGTTCAAGGCATGGCGGATACAGCT
Organism: uncultured Acidobacteriaceae bacterium; assembly: GCA_963796785.1. Classification (GTDB taxonomy): domain Bacteria; phylum Acidobacteriota; class Terriglobia; order Terriglobales; family Acidobacteriaceae; genus Telmatobacter. The sequence continues at coordinate 180,319 of CAWCMW010000003.1, forward strand.
TCAGCGGCTGCCGCCAAAATGGGCGTCCGCGTGCGCATGACCGAAGGCAACACCTGCTATCGCGGCGGCAAGCCCGGAGTCTCCGACGTCTTTGCCGCAGCTCTCTGGTCGGCGGATTACTCGCTCCTCCTGGCCACCAACAACTATTCCGGCATCAATCTCCATGGCGGCACCGGCCCCATCATCGCCAGCGGACTTGGCGGAGTGATGTTCGGCGACCAGGTTCTAAGAGACCAGGGCGCAACGCCGGAACAGATTGCCACGCACCCGCATGCGTACTATTCGCCGATTGCACAGTTTGGCTCGACCTACGTTTTGGAGCCGGTTGCGTATGGGCTCATCTTCGCGGGCCAGATGGCTGGCGGCACACTCATCCATGCCGATCTCACAGCCAAGCTTCAATCTGCGGGCATCAACGCGACGGCGTATGCCGCAAAGCTCCCTGGTGGACAAACTTCCGTCGTCGTTTTGAACAAGGATGCGGAAGACGATCTCGACCTCCGTCTGGATTTCGGCGCGATCAAATCCGGCGCCGTTCACGTCGATACTCTGCACGCCCCGACCCTCGAGAGCCGTGAAGCTCACATCGTACGAGTTGCAAAATCCGGCCGCATTTCGGACGGAGTTTTCGCCGCACTCATTCCCCGAGCCTCTGGAGTCCGCATCACTGTTGCATGAAGCGGAACCGGCTGCCATGAGAGAATTGACTTGATCTTCGACCGTATCGCCGGATACGGTGGTGTCTCTCCCTGCAAACGTCCTCGCGTAAACATGATCTCCGAAGATTCTGAACATTGGGAGTCGGCCCGTGTCGCAGACTTGGAATCCTGAAACCTACGGCCGCGATGGGGCCTTTGTTCACGAACTGGGTGCGGGTGTGCTCGAATGGCTCGCTGCTCAGCCCGGAGAACGCATTCTCGATCTGGGCTGCGGCGACGGCCAACTCACGCAGCGCATCGTCGCTTCCGGAGCCAGCGTCGTCGGTGTAGATTCTTCCGGGGCGATGGTCAGCGGCAGCCCGCGCACGAGGAATAAAAGTCGACCAGTGCCCCGCTGAGAAGCTTCCTTATCCCGATCACATTTTCGAAGCTGTCTTCTCCAACGCGGCGTTGCACTGGGTTCGTGGCCAGGACGAAATGCTCTCGCAGGTGCATCGCGTGCTCCGCCCCGGCGGACGCTTTGTTGCGGAAATGGGCGGCCACGGCAACATCGCCGCCATTCGCGTCGCCTTCGCCGCCGTGCTGTCTCGCCACGGTTTTGCGGAACACGGCGAGCGCGGAAACTACTATCCCACTTCAGACGCCTATCGCGCCCGCCTTGAGCGACACGGATTCGCAGTCGAAAAGATTCTTCTCTTCCCTCGACCCACCCCATTGAATGACGCCGGCATGACCGGTTGGCTGAACACCTTCTACCGCGGCGCGCTCGATGCGCTGCCCCAGAATCTGCGCGACACTGCGGTCGAGGAAACGGTCGCCTTGCTCGCTCCGGTTCTTCGCGGTCACGATGGCCACTGGACCGCGGACTATGTTCGCCTGCGATTCATTGCAAGGGTGCGATAACCATCCTTGCTTGCTAACTCCGCGAAGCAAACATAACTATCACCTAAGTGATCACTTACTTCCTCCGTTAAATAGTTCATAAGCCCCTTGCATTTCTTCTCGACTTATGGCAAAGTAATCACTGCGTAGGAGAACGCCCGATGATCGTCAAAACGCAAAACTCGATGCGTAGGCTGGAAAGGCTCAAACTGAGCTTTGCCGGCTGCCGGGCGCGGTCTTTCTATCTGCCGTAACCCGTTGCGGCCAACCTCCTGCGTATCCCGCATAAGCATTGATTCATCCCGAGTGGCGTAGAAGCCAGCTTCATCGCCTCGACACCGCCACGCTGTCTTCGTCTGTTCCCTCGGGGGCTTTTAGGCCGAGGCCGCCTTCGCTGCTTTGCTTTGTCGCCGCAGTAAGTTACGCGGCTACATCAGGAGATCTATGTCTCTAAGTTCGACCTTGTAAGTATTTTGATTCGCCGGTGGCGAATGAAACGAGTTACTTCCTGCCACGAAAAGCAGGGTGAAGGAAACCCTGTGGGAGCGGGCCGCTCCTGGCGCGAGCCTGAAGCGGAGCTTCTCAACTCTTTTCGCTTGTTCCCCGGTGACAACTTCAACTGACGATGAATTCGTCCAAAACCAGAAAAAGACCGGTGGCGTAGGGCGCGGTTACTTCGCCTGTTAAGCCGGATGCGCGGGTTCGATTCCCGCCCGGAGCGCGAGTTCGGTAGCTCAGTGGCAGAACACCGATACCGTCCCGCTTGTTCCCCGGTCATACTTCCAACCGACGACGCACTCGTCCAAAACCAGAAAAGCACCGGTGGCGTAGGCAACGGATCCTTCGAGAGCGGGGAATGCGGGTTCGAATCCCGCCGCGGTTTCGATCGCGTGGTCTAACGGCAGGACGCCCGAAAAAATCTGCTGCCGCTTGTTCCCCGGTGATGCACGTTAACTGGACGATGCTTTCGTCCAAAACCAAGAAAAAGGGCCGGTGGTGTAGGTAGCGGTTACTTCGCTTGATACGCCGGAGGCGCGGGTTCGATTCCCGCGGCGAGCTGCGAGGCTTGAAAGCTCTGTGGTCAGAGCGCCGCAAAAAGTCCGCCATCGCTTGTTCCCCGGCCATTAACCTATCCGGAATCATCCGGATTAGAAATGAATTCTGTCATGAGCAAGGTGCACTGTCAAAAACGGCACGCCGGTGGGCAATGCGCATCTCTGCGATAGCTGCCACTGGGGACAGTTCATCACCGGCTACCGCGAGTCGGACCGGCTGGCAATCTGCACCAACACCAGCCCCAACATCGTGTTGCCCTTCACGGTCTACGCTTGCAGCAACTTTAGCGACAAGCACAAACCCGACTGGGAGCAGATGAAGAAGCTGGCGATCGACATCCGTCCAGTCCGAGTCTCGAAAGAAGACTGCTGGATTCTCGACGAGGATTTCACCCCGGCCGGCAACAGTCACTGGCGACGGCGACAAACAAGACGAGGCAGCAATCACTCGCTGACCTGAAACGACAACCAGAAGCAACCCGCCGGTGGCGCAGGGCTCGGATACTTCAATGGTAGAAGCCGGCCTTTCAGGCCGGAGTGCAGGTTCGAATCCTGCCGCCTGATTCGCAGTCATGCAGATCAAGGTGTCAAATGCCGCGTCCAACTTTTCCCCGGCGATTTATTCTTGCTTCAACCTGAAAGGAGGCGCACCATGCGCCTGAACATCTTCAAGCCCAAGCCGCGCCCGCGCACTCACGAGGGAGCACGGGCCAGCGTCATCACTGCCGAGCAGGCCCTGCGCCGCTCCGTCCTCTCCTGCATGTTGTGGGAGGGCGAGTTCTATGAGGACGGCGTGCAGATCGCCGGCCGCATTCACGAGCTGGTTCCGCAGGTCGACGCCGAGAAGGTGGCCGCGCTGGCCGTTGAGGCACGCGAGCGCATGAAGCTGCGCCACGCTCCGCTTTTGCTGGTGCGCGAAATGGCGCGTTACCCCACGCATCGCGGCCTGGTGGCCGACACGCTTGCACGCGTCATCCAGCGTGCAGACGAGTTGAGCGAGTTCGTCGCCATCTACTGGGCCGGCGGACGTCAGCCGCTCTCCGCGCAGGTGAAGAAGGGCCTGGCCACGGCGTTCGGCAAGTTCGACGAGTACGCTCTGGCCAAGTACGACCGCGCCGGCGCGGTTCGCCTGCGCGACGTGCTCTTCCTTTGCCATGCGCGTCCCGCCAGTGAGGCTCAGGCCGCATTGTGGAAGCGCCTGGTCGACAATGAGCTGGCTACGCCCGACACCTGGGAGGTTGCGCTCTCCGCTGCAGGGCGCGGCGAGGGCGCCGAAGGCAAGCGGGAAGTGGCCAAGCGCGAGGTGTGGGAGCGTCTGCTCGCCGATCGCAAGCTCGGCGCGCTGGCTTTGTTGCGCAACCTGCGTAACCTGCACCAGGCCGGCGTGGACGAGGAACTGGTTCTCGGCTCGCTCGCCGCAATGAAGACGGATCGCGTACTTCCCTTCCGTTTTCTGGCGGCCGCGCGTTCGGCTCCGCAGTGGGAGCAGCCTCTCGAGTTTGCCATGTTTCGCTCGCTCGAAGGCCGCGCATCCACTCTGCGCGGTCACACCGTGCTGCTGGTCGACGTCTCCGGTTCCATGGAGGCGCCGCTCTCGCGCCGTTCCGAGATGCGGCGCACAGACGCTGCCTACGGTCTTGCCATCCTGCTGCGCGAAATCGCCGAGAAGGTTACGATCTACACCTTCTCCGATGACGCAAAGCTGGTCCCGTCGCGCCGCGGCATGGCGTTGCGCGACGCGCTCGACACGAGCCAGCCACACTCCGGGACCTACCTCGGCAAGGCGCTGAGCCAGGTTGAGGCCGGGAACCGCGCGGGCCACGACCGGCTGATCGTCATCACCGACGAGCAGTCGCATGACAACGTGCCCGCGCCGCGCGGCAAGGGCTACGTGATCAACGTAGCCTCAAACCGCAACGGTGTGGGCTATGGACCGTGGACGCATGTCGACGGCTGGAGCGAAGCGGTGGTCGATTACATCGCTGAGCTCGAAGCTTCCGTCGGCACGCCGGGCGCTTGATCGCACCGCGACGATCATCAACCGCAACTCGGGGAGCAGCCGTAACATGGCCGCTCCCCGAATTTCTTTCATGTCCGCACTTCAGTCCGCCGCCAGCAACTTTGTCCGGAAGAACAGTCCCGCCACAATTCCACCCAGGCTGGGAAACACGAGAAAGAGCCACAACTGTTTCATCGCCTGGCCGCCGACAAAGATCGCCGGCCCAAGGCTCCGCGCCGGATTCACGCTCACGCCGGTAATGTGAATGCCGAAGATGTGAATTGCCACCAGCGTGATGCCAATGGCAAGTCCGGCGAATCCCGCCGGTGCGCTCTTCTGCGTCGACCCCAGAATCACGATCACGAAGATCATGGTTGCGAAGAACTCAAACAGGATTGCCGACGGCTCGTTGTATCCGCCCTGATAGCCCGGTCCCCAGCCATCCTGGCCGAGTCCGTTCGCCGCAAGGCTGTATCCCGCTGTGCCGACAGCAATCATCAGCAGCAGCCAGGCCGCGAGAATAGCGCCCACAAACTGCCCTATCCAGTAGCCGATCATATCGACGAGGGTCATCCTGCCGGCAACCCAGACTCCCAGGCTGACCGCGGGGTTGATGTGACAACCCGAGATCGGGCCAATCCCATATGCCGCTGCGATCAGGCCCAGTCCAAATGCGAATGCGATGCCGAGAATTCCGACCTTGTCGCCGGCAATCACCGCTGTTCCAACGCCAAACAACACAAGAATGAATGTGCCTATCAGCTCAGCAAAGTATTTCTTCACGTTTCCTCCATGTCGATGCTAAGAGAATTCGCTTCGTGATTCGGAAGCGCCGCGCCTTCAATCAAGTACCTGCTGCGGCGCCCACGCAGTTTTGCAGACGCGCTCAGCCGGAGTCAAGAAAAAATCTGGCCACTCAGACAAAGCACGCGACCGGAAACAGCTTGGACCGCCCAGCTCGTCAATTCACGAAAAAGCCCCGCGGTTTCATGCCGCGCATCGAGTTTCCAGGGGCAGGCTATGCTAACGTTCAAGCGTGAGCGTTGGCGCGTCAGGCAAAGGAAAAAAGAAAACAATTGCTTCGGACCGGCACCGCTTGCCCGGGTTGGCTGAAAAAGACGGCCTGATCCGCCATCCGTTCGACATCGAGTTTGGCGTGCGCACCAGCGGCCTGGTCGCAGGGCGTCATCTCGGCTTCGGGCACCGCAACGACCGCCACGTAACGGCCTATTACGCCGTCGCTCCTTCGGTCTTTCAGGGCATGATCGTGCGCTGGCGCCGATGCCGCCCGCTCGCGCCCATCGACGAATACACGTTTATCGATCTCGGCGCCGGAATGGGCCGCGCCATGCTGCTCGCCGCCGATTATCCCTTTCGCGCAGTTGTCGGCGTGGAACTCCACCCCACGTTGGCACGGATCGCGCGTAAGAACCTAGCCTTTTGGCGAGCCTCCCGGCGCACACGCGTGCCCATGCGCATGTTTTGCCGCGATGCTTTGGAGTTTCCACTCCCTGCAGGGCCCTGCGTCGTTTTTCTTTTCAATCCCTTTGGTGCGCCCGTACTGCGCCGCCTTTTGCGCACATGGCGCCGGACCCTTGCCGAACGCCCGGCGCAACTGGATATCTTGTACGTCAACAACGAGCAGGAGAGCGTGCTCAGGCGCGAGCCGGAGTTCGAGCGGCTCTTTCATGGCCCCATCCGGCGCTCGCATCCGGATGCCGTCGCCGATCGCACCATTCTCAAGCGCCAACCGGGCGCTGAATACGCCGCGCCAGGCTGGGAGGACTGTTCCATTTACCGCTGGATGGGGGCACGGCCCCGCCAATGAACGTCCATGAGTGCCAGTCCGCGAAGTAAGCGTTTTCCAGATTGTCAAACCACGGTCACCGCAGTACGATTGCGAAGTCATGAACAACCGCATCGTAGCTGTCGCCTTCCTTGCACTCATTCTTACGCCCATTGGCGTGCTCGCCCAATCGCCCTCGCTCACCATTCAGGTAGACCAACCCACCGCAAAGGTCAGCCCAACACTCTATGGCCTTATGACCGAGGAGATCAACTACTCTTACGACGGCGGCCTCTACCCCGAGCTGATTCGCGACCGCGTGCTGAGCCGAGCGTGGGATGCGCTCAGGCTCTGGCCCATGGTGGCGCGCGGCGACTCCATCGTCAACGTCTCCGCCGACGAGAGCGACGGACCAAGCGCGGCCATTTCCCGCAGCCTCAGGGTCACCGTCACCAAAGCCAGCGCAGCCTCCCCGGCCGGAGTCGAGAATGGCGGCTATTGGGGCATCCCCGTGCGTCCGCATACCGCGTACTCCGGCTCGTTCTACGCGAAAACCGATAGCCCCGGAATTCCTGTCACCATCACTCTACAAAACGATCAAACAGGCGCGATTGCCGCATCGGCCACCGTCACCGGCCTTACCGGCGAATGGAAGCGTTTCGCATACACGCTCAAGACCGGCGATGTGCCTGTCTCGATGAACAACCACATCATTCTCACCATCGCGCAGCCGGCAACGCTCTGGCTCAATCTCGTCTCGCTCTTTCCGCCCACGTACCACGACCGGCCCGGCGGGAATCGCGCCGACATCATGAATCTCCTCGCCGCCATGCAGCCCAAGTTCCTGCGCTTTCCCGGCGGAAATTATCTTGAAGGCGATCACATCGCCGATCGCTTCGACTGGAAGAAGACCATTGGCCCCTGGGTCGACCGGCCCACCCACATGAGCCCGTGGAGCTATCGCTCGTCGGACGGCATGGGCCTGCTCGAATTCCTCGAGTGGTGCCAGGACCTCAAGATGCAGCCGTTGCTCGCCGTTTATGCCGGCTACTCTCTGTCCGGTGAGCACGTCGATCCCGGCCCCGCGCTTGAGCCCTACGTGCAGGACGCGCTCGACGAGATTGAGTACGTCAGCGGCAGCACCGATACAAAATGGGGCGCCGAGCGCGCCAAAGACGGCCACCCCGACGCGTTCCCGCTCCACTATATTGAAGTCGGCAACGAAGACGGCTTCGACAAATCCGGCTCCTACGACGGCCGCTACGCGCAGTTCTATCGCGCCATCAAGCAACACTATCCCGATCTCCAGATCATCGCCACCACGCCCGTCAAAGGCATCACCCCCGACGTGCTCGACGAGCACTTTTACATGTCTGCTGCGGAGTCGTTTTCGCAGGCGCATCATTACGACGCTGCAGACCGCAAGGGGCCGAAGATCTTTGTCGGCGAATGGGCCACGCGCGAAGGCGACCCCACGCCCGACCTCGAAGCGGCCCTGGGCGATGCTGCCTGGCTCACGGGCCTCGAGCGCAACAGCGATCTCATCGTCATGACCAGCTACGCGCCACTTTTCGTCAATGTCAATCCTGGCGGCATGCAGTGGGCGCCCGATCTCATCGGCTATAACGCGCTCTCCAGCTACGGCTCGCCAAGCTACTTCGCGCAGGTCATGTTCTCTTCGCATCTCGGAACCGAAGTTGTGCCCGCTACGCTGGCCAACGCTCCCCCGCGCGTCTTCGCTTCCGCCACGCGCGACGATGCAACGCACAAGCTCTTCGTCAAAATCGTCAATGCAACCTCCACAGCGCAGCCCCTCGCCATCGACCTGGCGGGCGTGAGCAAAGTCGGCGCCGCCAGGCCACACTCACCACCATGAGCGGCAAAACACCCAATGCGACCAACACCATCGCTGACCCCAAAGCCGTTGTGCCGGTTTCGCAATCCGTCTCCGTCGCGGGCCCAAAGTTTACGCACACCTTCGCGCCTTATTCGGTCAATGTCATGGAGCTGAGCTACTGATCCCGGTGTTGAGCGAGGGTGTTTGGTTTGAGGCCGCTTTCAGCCTCCGCCGTGTCTCGGGTAAAGTAAAGTCATCGTGATTATCGACTTCGCCAGGCGCGCGCATGACCATAACTGGGAGATGGATCCCATCACGCGCTCCTTGCTCGACACCGATTTCTACAAGCTCCTCATGCTCCAGTTCATCTGGAAGAATTTCCCGCGCACTCGCGCCACCTTTACGCTGATCAATCGCACCGCGTCCATGCGCCTCGGCGAAATGGTCAGCATCTGCTCAACTGCGAGACCAGCTCGATGCCACGCGCCGCCTGCGCTTCCGCAAATCCGAGCTGGTCTGGCTTGCCGGTAACACATTTTTTGGCCGCCGCGGCATCTTCGAACCCGCGTTTCTCGATTGGCTCGAGCACGAGTTTCAACTCTCCGAATACGACCTCTCAGTCCATGAAGGCCAGATTCAGATTCGCTTTGAAGGTCTCTGGTCCGGAACCTCAATGTGGGAGATCTACGCGCTCTCTGAAATCGGCGAGCTGAAAACGCGCGCCGCCCTCAAGCCTCTGAGCGAACTCGAGCTCGACATTCTTTACGCGCGCGCCAAATCCCGGCTCTGGGAAAAGATGGAGCGCCTGCGCGGCGTTCCCGATCTCAGCATCAGCGACTTTGGTACGCGCCGCAGGCACAGCTTTCTCTGGCACGAGTACGTCGTCAACTCCATGCGCGACACCATCGGCGAGTGCTTCTCCGGAACCTCGAACGCCTACCTCGCTTACAAGCACGATCTTGAAGCCATCGGCACCAACGGCCACGAGCTGCCTATGGCCATGGCCGCTCTCGCAAACGACGACGAGGAGCTGCGCAAATCTCAGTACGCGCTGCTTGAGCTGTGGCAGCAGAGCTATCAGGGCGAACTGCTCATTTTGCTTCCTGACACATTCGGCACCACTCAGTTTCTGCGCGGCGCTCCCGATTGGGTCGCCAACTGGACCGGCCAGCGCATCGACAGCAAGGATGCCTACGTCGCAGGCGACGAGTACATCGCCTGGCTTGAGCGCCACGGCCGCGATCCGCGCCAGAAGCGCCTCATCGCCAGTGACGCTCTGGATGTCGAGCAGATCCTCGGCCTTCATGCTTACTTTGCCGGGAAGCTACTCAACGGCGCCTCGCCCGACGACTTCCGGTCTGCCGCTGACTTTAACGATCCAGACCGCTGGATTCCCGATCGCCGCATCCGCTTCAGCGCCGGCTGGGGCACTCTACTCACCAACGACTTTCGCGGTTGCAATCCTCAGGGTAATGACGGCTTCAATCCCGTCGGCCTGGTTTGCAAGCTCAGCGAAGTCGATGGCAGGCCGGCAGTCAAGCTCTCCGATAACTACTCCAAGGCCATGGGCGATCCCACTGAAGCCGAGCGCTATCGCCGTGTCTTCGGCGTCGCCGGCGTCGCAGACATTCCCGTATTGACGTGATCTCTCCAGGACTTTATGCGTCGCAGCTTCGGCAGGAGCTTATGCTCCGCAATCGGAGCTACGCACGCGGCCGCGCGCACGTTGAGAGCTACGGCAGCTCGCCGGTCATTGTGTACGAGCCGGAGAATGGCCGTCACGGCAACTTCTTCGATCCAGCCTACGAGGCGATCGCCGCAAATCCCGACTGGATGCGCCGCTTTGATAAAGTTCACGCCCAGGCTGCGCGTTCGCTTGCCCAAACCGCAGTTCGACCCGGCCCGCCGCTGGCGCGAACTTGATTCCTCCATGAGCTCCGACGCGCTGCTGATGAATATCTTCTGCACGCCGGATGTCGCCGAGTCTGGTGAGGTGCGCAACGCGCTCGGCGTCGAGGATCCAGCCGCGCCCATCTTCGGCTGGAAAGCGCGCGTCCCTCTCGCTAACGGCCGCTTCGACCGCACCGAAGTCGATATGCGCTTCGGCTCCCTGCTGGTCGAAGCAAAGCTCACCGAAGTCGGCTTCCAGACCCGCACGGCTGCCATCGTCGAGGCCTATCGCGACTTCGATACCGTCTTCGATCGCGACCGTCTCCCGCGCGTCGAGATCCCCACGTCGCGCTGGTTGCGCGCCAGCGAATTTCCTGAAGATGCTTCGCAGGAATTTGAAAGCATCGTCGCCGATCCTGCCCTCGTCTCACGCTGTCGACACCATTTTTCGCCCGCCCGGCGAACCTGGCTACGCCGCTTATCAACTCATCCGCAGCGTACTTGCTGCCTATGCCACGGACTGCAAGCTTCTGCGTCATCCACGACGAGCGTCGTCCCGATCTGCGCGAAGAATGGTTCGAAGTCATGGCCGCGGTCAAAAGTGCCGCTTTAAGTGTGCGCCTCAAGGTTCTGACTTGGCAGGAGTTGGCCGCACTTCTGCCTGATCGCACTTCAGGAATTTCTCGATGTGAAATACGGAATCGTCGCGCCCGGAAAGACGCCTTCGCCCATCGTCGACGTGCCGAGCGAGTTCTTGTAGGCCGGACTCTCTTTCGCGGCCCAAACGACAGATCGGTTTTTGTAGCGCCGGCGTCCCCGCCGGCTGTCGTGCGGGCGTCCTCGCCCGCACTTGCTAGACGCGGCGACAAACAAATTGCGCGCCCCGGCTCTCTACAATCCCAGAATCTTCCGATTGCTCTGCGCATCAGCCTCGCCGCCCGCAAAATCGTCGAACGCGCGGTCAGTCACGCGAATGATCTGCTCGCGCACGAACCTCGCGCCCTCCGCCGCGCCCTGCTCGGGATGCTTGATGCAGCACTCCCACTCCACCACGGCCCATCCCGGATAGTCGTACTGCGCCATCTTGCTGAAGATCTGTTTGAAGTCGATCTGCCCGTCGCCCAATGAACGGAACCGCCCCGGCCGGTCGATCCAATCCTGATAGCCGCCGTAAACTCCCGACCGTCCGCTCGGCCGGAACTCCGCGTCCTTCACGTGAAACGCGCGCACACGATCGTGATAAAGATCGAGGAAAGCCAGATAATCCATCTGCTGCAGAACCATGTGGCTCGGATCGTACAAAATATTCGCGCGCGGATGGTCGCCGACCGCCCCAAGAAATCGCTCGAAGGTCGCGCCGTCGTGCAAGTCTTCGCCGGGATGCAGCTCAAAGCACACATCCACACCCGCATCGTCGAATGCATTCAGAATCGGCATCCAGCGCCGCCCCAGTTCCTTGAACGCCTCGTCGATCAATCCCGCCGGCCGCTGCGGCCACGGATAAAAAAATGGCCACGCCAGCGCGCCCGAAAATGTCGCATGCGCATTCAGTCCCAGGTTGCGGCTCGCCTTGGCTGCCCACCACAATTGCTCGACGGCCCATGCGGTCCGTGCCTTTGCATTTCCGTGGAGTTCCGGCGGCGCAAACGCATCGAGCAGCGTGTCAAACGCCGGATGGCTCGCGACCAGTTGCCCTTGCAGATGCGTCGAAAGCTCCGTAATCGCCAGCCCGGCCTGCGCGGCGATGCCCAGCACTTCGTCGCAGTAAGCCTGGCTCTCGGCCGCGCGCTCAAGATCGAAAAGCCTCCGGTCCCAGCTCGGAATCTGGATGCCGACGTAGCCGTGACCCGCCGCCCATTTCGCCATTCCCTCGAGCGTGTTGTAAGGCGCTGCATCGCCGGCAAACTGCGCCAGAAAAATCCCCGGTCCTTTGATTGTCTTCATGACCTATCTCCGTCGTAACGCCGGCGTCCCCGCCCGCACTTCGTGCACAAAGCCCTGTTTCCCCCGCGACAACGTCAGCAAATCAAATCTAGTAGCTATAAGCTGGAAGCTAGCAGCTAAAAGCTCGTCGTCAGAACTCCACCCAGCCTTCTCTGCGGTTGCTCTCGATCGCGCGGTCAATAAACCGCATGCCCCGCACGCCAGCCCGAATGCCCGGCAACGTCGCCGGCAGCGAGCTTCCTTTTCCCTGTTTCCATGCAATCAGCGCATCGGCAAACTCTCGATAGAGCACTGCGAATGCCTCAAGATACCCTTCGGGATGACCCGCCGGAGTCCGCGCCACAGCCTTCGCATCGCTGCCCAGGTAACCGGTTGCCGCGTGGTAAATCTCATCGGGCTTGTCGAGACCCTTCACAATCAGCCGGTTCGGATCCTGCTGCCGCCACTCAATCGATCCCTCCTCGCCGTAAATCCGCAGCAGCAGCTCGTTCATCTCCCCCGCCGCCACCTGCGAACAAGCCAGCGTTCCTGCCGCGCCATTGTTCATCCTCACAAATGCATTGCAGTCGTCGTCCAGCTTGCGCCCCGGCACCACCGAGCGCAGCGTCGCGTTGATCTCCGTCACCTCCAGGCCGCTAACGTATTCAAGCAGATGAAACGCATGCGTGCCGATGTCGCCAATTGCGCCGCCCGGCCCGCTGCGCGCCGGATCGCTTCGCCACTCCGCCTGTTTGTGGCCGGTAGTTCTCAATCGGCCGGCTCAGCCATCCCTGAAAATATTCGACAGCCACCTTGCGAATCTTTCCCAGCTTGCCTGCCGCGCACATCGCCCGCGCCTCGCGCACCATCTGGTACCCCGCATAAGTATGCGTCAGCCCATAGGGCAGCCCGGCCTTCTTCACTGCGGATTCCAGCTTCAGCGCCTCTTCATACGTCGCCGTCGCCGGCTTGTCGCTCATCACCGGAATCCCCGCCTCCAGCGCCGCCATCGCGACGGGCAAGTGCAGATGATTCGGCGTCACGATGGCCAAGAAATCAATGCCATCCGGGCGCTTGCGCTCGGCTTCGATCATCTGCGCGTAATCCCGATAAGCGCGCGCCGGATCGATGTGAAATTTCGCGCCCGCTTCGCGCGAACGCTCCGCCGACTGCGAGAAGGCCCCCGCAACCAGCTCGATCTTTCCATCCAGCTCCGCCGCGATGCGGTGCACAGGACCAATGAACGCACCCGGTCCGCCGCCCACCATCCCCATCCGCAGCTTGCGCTCTTCCGCCATCACTTCCCTTTCTGCGACCTTCTTTCTATCGCAAGCTTCTCTGTTCCCTCGGTCCCTCGGTCCCCTTGTTCCCTGCTTTTATACGTTCACGCCGCTGGCAAGATAGCCGCCGTCCACCGCAAGCACTTCGCCGGTCACAAATCCCGCCGCCTCCGACGCCAGAAAAATCGCTGGGCCCACCACTTCTCGCGGCTTCCCAAAGCGATGCATCGGCGTGCGCGTCAGCAACTCCTCGCCGCGTAGCGTGTCCTTCACCATTGGCGCGCTCATGTCAGTCGAAAACACGCCTGGCGCAATCGCGTTCACATTCACGCCCGACTCCGCCAATTCGATCGCCAACGTCTTGGTCAGCGAGGCCACCGCGCTCTTGCTGGCTCCATAGGCCGCCAGCTGGTACGAACCGCGAAATGCCGTCGACGATGCAATATTAATGATGCGTCCATAGTGCGCATTCACCATCGTCCGCCCGAAAATCTGGCACGCGCGCATGGTTCCCGTCAGGTTCGTATCGATGATCTTCAACCATTCGCCTTCATCTTCATCGAGCGTGGGCGCTTTTTTCGCCATCCCGGCGGCATTCACCAGAATGTCCACTTTGCCGAACGCTGCGATCACCGCATCGTGCAGTCCCTGGATCGATGTCCGATCCAGAACGTCGCACATTACGCGCAGTGTGCGCCGGCCGAGCGCCTCAATCTCACTGGCCACCGCATCCACATGTTCCTCCGCCCGCGAGCTCGCCACAACATCCGCGCCGGCGGCGGCAAAACCCAGCGCAATCTCGCGTCCCAGGCCGGTCGTCCCCCCGGTAATCACCGCAACCCGCCCGTCCAGTTCAAAAAGCTCTTGCCCCTTCAATTGTTCCTCCCGCCGTCCCCGCCCGCCATCTCAATCGCCTTCTGTAGCGCCGGCCTCCTGGCCGGCTGTCGTGGGGGCGTCCCCGCCCGCACTTGCCGTTAGCAATTCCCCGCAAGCTTCAATTGGAATTAGCGTAAATGATTTCCCTTCCGCAAATTCTGCGCCTCCGCCTCACTGACCGCTGCCTCCAGGGTGAGCTACAGTATTCATTGACCATGAAACCGCTCTCGATTCCCGATTCCAACCGTCGCTGGGATTGCGTCAGCCTCGGCGAAGTCATGCTCCGCTTCGATCCCGGCGAAGGCCGCATCCACACCGCGCGCCAATTTCAAGTGTGGGAGGGTGGCGGCGAATACAACGTCGCGCGCGGCCTGCGCCGCTGCTTCGGCATGCGCACCGCCGTCGCGACTGCGCTCGCCGACAATCCCGTTGGCCGCCTCGTCGAGGACTTCATTCTTCAAGGCGGCGTCGACCCTTCGCTGATTCGCTGGGTTCCCTACGACGGCGTCGGTCGCACCGTCCGCAACGGTCTCAACTTTACTGAGCGCGGCTTCGGCGTTCGTGCCGCCGCAGGCTGCTCCGACCGCGGCCATACCGCTATCAGCCAGGTCAAGCCCGGCGACTTTAATTGGGACTGGATCTTCGGAAACGAGAACGGCACGAAGTGCTTCCATACCGGCGGCATCTTTGCCGCGCTTTCCGCTTCCACCGCCGATGTGGCCGTTGAAGCCATGGACGCTGCCCGCAAATACGCGACGCCCATCTCCTACGACCTCAACTTCCGCGACTCGCTCTGGAAATCGATCGGCGGCAAAGCCAAGGCGCAGGAAGTCAATCGCGCGATCGTCGGCAAAGTCGACGTTCTGCTCGGCAACGAAGAAGATTTCTCCGCCATGCTCGGCATCGCCATCAAAGGCGTCAGCGACGACTTCGCCGAGCTGCCCATCGCCGGCTATGAAGAGATGCTCCGCGAAGTGGCCGCCACCTATCCCAACCTGAAGCTGGTCGCGAGCACGCTGCGCACCGTGCACTCCGCCAGCCGCAACGCCTGGGGCGCGATCGCGCTCTACGAAGACAAGATCGTCCACGTTCCGCAGCGCGACATCGATATCCTCGACCGCGTGGGCGGCGGCGACAGCTTCGCCTCCGGCCTCATCTATGGTTTGCTCGCCAACAAGGGCATCGACTGGGCCGTAAAGTGCGGCGTGGCCCACGGCGCGCTCGCCATGACCACCCCCGGCGACACCAGCATGGCCACGCTCGCCGAAGTCGAACGCATCATCAAGGGAGGCTCGGCGCGCATCGCACGGTAAAAATCCGGTGGGCAGTCCGACTGGACCTTTGAAGTAAATGTCTGCCGACTCGATGCCTGCAGACTCGCTAACTTGCTAACTCGCTGACTTAATGAATCGCTAACTTACTAACTCTGCTTTTTTGAGGTACTCCATGCCAGAATCTACTGAGCAAATCATCGAACGCGTCGGCCTCATTCCGGTTCTGCGCGCCAAAAGCGTCGCCCAGGGCCGCGCCGTCGTTGACGCAATGATCGCCGGCGGAATCACGGTCGTTGAAGTCACCATGACCGTTCCAGGAGCGATCGACCTGCTCAAAGAGCTCCAGAAGGAATACGGCGAGAAGATTCTGCTCGGCTCCGGCACGGTCACCACCGCCGATCAGGCCCAGGCCACCATCGACGCCGGCGCGGAGTTCGTCGTCAGCCCGAGTTTGCATCCTGAAGTCATATCCCGGACCAAAATCAATAAGAAAATATCGTGCCCCGGCGCGCTCACGCCGACCGAGGCCATCACGGCCTGGGACGCGGGCGCTGACTACGTCAAAATCTTTCCCTGCTCCGCCGTCGGCGGCGCCAGCTATCTAAAGTCTTTGCTCGCGCCTTTTCCGCATCTCAAGCTCATTCCCACCGGCGGCGTCACGCTCCAAACCGCGGCGAGTTTCATCCAGGCCGGAGCGCGCGCACTCGGCGTCGGCAGCGATCTCGTCAATCTCGCCGCCATCGATTCGGGACATCCGGAAATCATCACCGAAACTGCCCGCGCATATCTGAAAGTGCTCGCCGATGCGCGCAAGAGTTAGATAGTATCCGCGGAGAGTTCATCCGATTCCGGTTTCGACAGGAACCACGCATAGATCGCCACGCCCGCGAAACACACGGCAGGCACCAGGTAACTCTCTGCCACGCCCGGCACCAGGCCCATCATGAGCGGCAGCGCCGCGCCGCCGACGATCGACATCACGATAAACGCCGATCCGCTTTTGGTTCGCTGGCCGAGCCCCTTCACGCCGAGCGCAAAAATTGTCGGGTACATGATCGACATGAAGAAGCTCACCGCGATGAGACACCATACGCCGACCCATCCCGGCCACCACGCCGCAATAGCGCAGATTGCGGCATTCAACACGGCATAAACGCCGAGAAGCGTCGAGCCGGAGACGAACCGCAACAGCCAGGTTGAGACGAATCGCCCGGCGGTAAAGGCCACAAGCACTGCGGTCAACCAGTATCCGGAATTGCGCTGCGTCAGGCTTGTATATTTCATCGCGTAGGCGATGAAGAAACTCCATGTGCCCACCTGGGCTCCTACGTAAAGAAACTGCGCCACAACAGAAAACGCAAAATGCTTCCGCTTCCAGAGCGGCCTCGAGGCGTCGTGCGTTCTGCTCTCGCGCGAAAAATCCAGGCCCGCATGAGGAAAGGGCGTGAGCGCGATCAGGACCGCCCAAAACAGTACAACCGCGCCAAGTATCAGATAGGGATTCACGACGCGCAGCGTCTCGGAGCGAAGATACGCGTGATACGTATGCTGGGCCTGCATCGCCGCAACCTGCGCCGGCTTCAGCTCAACGCCCGAAAAAATAAAGCGGCTGCCGACCAGCACCGCCGAAATGCTTCCCAGCGGATTGAATGCCTGCGAAAGATTGATGCGCTGCTCGGCCGAATCCGTTTCGCCGATCTGAATAATGAACGGGCTGGCAGCGGTCTCAAGAAACGACAAGCCGCTGGCGATCACAAACAGCGCCAGCAGAAAACACCAATACTGCGTGATCATCGCGGCCGGCCAGAAGAGGATGCACCCTGTGCCATAAAGGATCAGTCCGGCCAGAATCCCTGCCTTGTAACCGGCTCGTCGCATGAGTTGCGCGGCGGGGATTGCAAGGAAAAAGTATCCCAGGTAAAAAGCAAATTGCACCAGTCCCGCCTGAAGCCGGTTAATCTCAAACGACTTCATAAACTGGCTGATCAGGATGTCATTGAGATTGTTGGGAACTCCCCACAGAAAAAACAGCGCCGTCACCAGGACGAAAGGCAGCATACGCCCGGACGGCACTAGCGGAGCTCTCACACGATTCTTCGAAAGGTGGTTCCCCTGCTCCATCGGCCCCGCTGAGATGTTCAAAACAAATCCTTCCTTGCGGATTGCACCCCGGCCGGAATCCCGGCCTAATCACGCCGCCTTCTATTCCAGAGCGCTCATTTTTTGCGCGCAAGCCTGCGTTCCATGTAAAGGCTTTCACCGTTGTACAGAATTCGACGCTTCACTGGCAAATCACGCACTGTCCGCCGCCCGCACCGCAGTGCGCCTATAATCCGTGCCAAAGGCGGCCTCTGTCCCGCGGATCTTCGCCGGACTCTGTGCCGGTCAACGCGATGCAGCCCCTCGAAGCCGTTTCCATCGAATCCGTGCGACGCTTCTTCGCCGCAGAACTGTGCCGGACCAATCGCATCTCTTCGCCAGCTATTCTTGCCGCATTCTCCTCTGTTCCCCGCGAACGCTTCGCCGGTCCTGGCCCCTGGATGATCCAGGTCAGCGGCGATCAGTCCTTCACTGAAACCGCAGACCCGAGCGACGTTTACCAGGATGCGCTCATCGTTCTCGACGCGGCTAAGCGCCTCAACAACGGCCAGCCCAGCCTTTGGGCCGTTCATCTGAGCCTGCTCGACGTTCATCCTGGCGACCACGTTCTTCATCTCGGTTGTGGCACGGGCTATTATTCGGCCATCCTCGCCGAACTTGTCGGCCCGCGTGGCCGCGTCATCGCTGTCGAAATCGATCAGGCCCTCGCCGATCGTGCTCGCATCGCGCTCGAGCCCTGGCCTCAGGTCACCGTCATTCATGCCGACGGAGCGCGCGGCCCGTTCGATCCAGCCGACGTGATCGTCGTCAGCGCCGGCGCCACGCATCCCCTCCCCTCATGGCTTGCGGCCCTCAAGCCTGAAGGCAAACTTCTCTTCCCGCTTACGCCCACGCGCGGACCCGGCGCCATGGCCTACGTCACACGGAAGGACGCGGGTCTCTTCGCAGCCACACTCTGCGGTTCAGTTTTCTTTGTCGATTTTGAGGGAGCCCGTGACCCCGCGGCGAGCGATGAATTGAATCGCGCCCTCAAGCGAGACCACGGCTTCAGCGTGCGCTCTCTGCGTTGCGATGCTCACGTAAGAGATGGCTCCTGCTGGCTTCACGGCAATGGCTGGTGCTTCTCGCGCCGCCCGCCCATCCCCGCCATTGCTGAATAATCTTCACGAGGTTCCGCCCGCAGAATCTTCACAGCACGCGCGCCAGCCACTTCCCGGTGTGCGAGTGCAGGTTCGCCGCAATCTTTTCAGGCGGACCCTCCACGACAATGCGCCCGCCGCCTTCTCCGCCCTCCGGCCCCAGATCGATCACCCAATCCGCGCTCTTGATCACGTCCAGGTTGTGTTCAATCACGATCAGCGAACCACCGCCGTCGATCAGTTTGCGAAAAGCCGTCAGCAGCTTTGAAACATCGTCGAAGTGCAGTCCCGTCGTCGGCTCGTCCAGAATGTACAGCACGCGGCTCGCCTGCGAGGGCTTCGCCGTTGCGTTCACCGCGCGCACCGCGGACAAGTGCGCCGCCAATTTCACGCGTTGCGCTTCGCCGCCTGAAAGCGTCGTCGCCGATTGCCCCAGCCGCAGATATCCCAGCCCAATCTCATCCAGCACCGCCAGCTTTTCCACCAGTCGGGTCTGCCCGGCAAAGAACCGCAGCGCCTCCTTCACCGTCATCTGCAGCACTTCGTGAATGTTTTTGCCTTTGTAATGCACGCCGAGAATCTTCGCCTGGTACCGCGTGGCATTGCAGTCCTCGCACGGCAACTCCACGTCGGCCAGAAACTGCATCTCCACCGTCACCGTTCCGTCGCCCTCGCATGTGTTGCATCGTCCGCCCGGCACGTTGAACGAAAAATGTCCCGGCGTCAGCGAGAGCCGCTTGGCCTCTGGTTGCGCCGCGAACAGTTCGCGCACCAGATCGAACCCCTTGATATACGTGATCGGATTCGAGCGCGGCGTTCTCCCGATCGGCGTCTGATCCACCAGCACCACGTCGTTCAGCCGCTCCACGCCACTTAGCGAACTGAACACGCCTGAAGGATCGCTGCCATCACTCTGTCCCAGCGCCCGCGCTACCGCGCGATACAACACCTGATGCACCAGCGTCGACTTCCCCGAACCCGAAACTCCCGTCACCGCCACCAGCATCCCCAGCGGAATCTCCACGTCGAGCCCGTGCAGATTATTCGCCCGTGCCCCGCGCAGCACAAGCTTCTCGCGTCCCGGCGCGCGCCGCCGCGTGGGCACGGGAATCGCAATCTTTCCGCTCAAATAGCGCCCCGTCAGCGACGCCGGATTCGCCTCGATCTCCGCCAGCACGCCCTCCGCCAGCAGCTTCCCGCCGAACTCGCCTGCGCCCGGTCCCAGGTCGAGCAGATGATCCGCCGCGCGCAAAATGTCGGCATCGTGCTCCACCACCAGAATCGTGTTTCCCAAATCGCGCAGCTCCTCAAGAATATGAATCAGCCGCGCTGTGTCCCGCGTATGCAGCCCGATCGACGGCTCATCCAGCACATACAGCGCGCCCACCAACCGCGATCCCAGCGAAGTCGCCAGTTGAATCCGCTGCGCCTCGCCACCCGACAACGTGGACGCCAGCCGGTCGAGCGTCAGATATTCCAGCCCCACTGCGACCAGAAAGCCCAGCCGCTGCCGCACTTCGATCAGAATCGGCCCTGCAATCTCCTCTTGCATCGGCGAGAGCTTCAGCCCGTCGAAAAACTCCTTCGCTTGCGCAATCGTCAGCGCCGTCGCCTGGCAAATGTTCTTGGCCCCCATTTTTTGGGAACCGATGCGAACCGCCCGCGCCTCCGCCCTCAACCGCTGTCCGCGGCAATCGGGGCACTCCGCGTAACCGCGATACTTGCTCAGCATCACGCGCACGTGCAGCTTGTACTTTTTGCGCTCTAACTGCGCAAAAAAGCCATACACGCCGCCGAATGCGTCCTTGCCCTCCGCCGCAGGCCTACCGCGCAGCACCGTTTCGCGTGCCGCCTCGGTCATCTCGCGCCACGGAACATCCAGCGGCACACCCAGCTCCGCCGCGCGCTTGCGCAGCTCGCCAAACCACGGCCTGTACTTCGGCCGGTTCCACGGATCGATCGCGCCTCCTGCCAAACTCAAACTCTGGTCGGGAATCACCAGGCCCAGATCGTAATCCACCGTGTTGCCGAATCCCTGGCACCGCGGGCATGCACCAAACGGATTGTTGAAGCTGAACAGGCGCGGCTCCGGCTCCCGCGCCGGCCGATGGCAATTTGTGCACTCATATGCCCCGGAAAACCGCAGCCGCCGGCCGCCCGATTCTCCATCGCGGAGGGCCTCCTCGAACATCACCTCGCCCGCTTCGCGATACCCCGTCTCCACTGCATCCACAATCCGCGCGCGATTCTCTCCGCTCACCACGATCCGGTCCAAAAGAATAAACACCGGAGCTGAAAGGTCCAGATCGATCAGCGACTCAGGCGTCGAAAACTCAAACAGCCTTCCCTCTTGCCACAGCCGGTTAAATCCGTTCGCCCGCAACTCCGCCAAACGCGCCTTCACCGACTCCGCATGCAGCCCGAGGCTCGCTTTCCCGGCGCCCTTCGGCTTGTCACCGGTTTTCGCCGCGCGCCCCACAGCCTTCCCTGCCTTCGCCTCGACTTCCACAGGGGCTGCCGTGTTCATTGCTGGGAACAGCACATTCAGCCTGCGTTCCCTCGCCCAACGCGAGAATCTTCTCCACAGCCTCGTCGACCGAATCGCGCTTTACAATGCCATCGCAATAAATGCAATGCACCTCTCCGCAGCGCGCGTACAGCAGCCGCAGGTAGTCGTAGATCTCCGTCGCCGTCGCTACCGTCGATCGCGGATTGCGTGTCGTGTTCTTTTGCTTGATGGCGATGGCCGGCGCCATCCCGTCGATCTCGTCCACATCCGGCTTCTCAATGCGCTCCAGAAACTGCCGCGCATACGCCGACAGAGACTCCACATACCTCCGCTGTCCCTCGGCATAAATCGTGTCGAAGGCCAGCGAGCTCTTGCCCGAGCCCGACACGCCGCTGATCACCGTCAGCTTGCCGTGAGGTATCTCGCAAGAGAGATTTTTCAGGTTGTGCGTCCGCGCATTGCGGATGATGATGGCATCGTTCAAAGGGAAGGCACCGATACGGCAGATTCAGAGTTACTGTCTCTGCCCAACAGAACTTTTGGCCGCGCCACAGTGCTCTCTGTGAGCCTCAGGGCGCAACCATCCATCCTTGATTATAAATTGTGGCGCAACCCCTGTTTTTGGAATCGGGCAAGCGAGTATCGGGAATCAGCCCATTGAGAGGATTTCTCCCATCGAATCCACTCCCCCTTAAGCAGGGACGATGAATCCCGGGCAGACTGCGACCCGCTGGATTTGAGTTCGACTGGAATAAAAGCTGCGGAGGATGGGCCTGCAAAAATGCCGAATCTGCTTAGCCGGCAGCGCCTTCGCCGAGCCCGATAAGGCCTTCGTCGACCTCGCGCTGCGCCACCCGCCACGGCGCATGAGCGCGCGCACCGGCGTTGATGGTAATCGGTGTTGGCGCCGAGGTGTGCGAACGCACCGCCCTCAATTTTCCGGCCACCAGAAATGCGCGCCGGCCTGGGTGCCGGGAATTGTAGATTTGCGGCATGACCAAATCCATCTCCGCCTTGCGGTCGAGAACATTGGCCAGCGCCAGCAGAATGGGCGAAGCACATGCGGGGCATTGACCCGCGCAGTTCCCGATGCAGTTGCAGTCCGGGCATAGGTAAGCAGACGCCAGAGGGATATGCTGCATTTGGATGAATTCCATATTTTCACCTGAATTATGAATAATTGATGCGCTAAAGAGCGCAGGAGAACGCGACCCCGAGTCTCCCCTGCTGTCTAACTGGATGCCGCTTTCCGGCGGTCAGTTGTTTCCCGTACGGCTCGCGCGTATACCCTCGGGTCCGCCTCATCGAGCCTCAACGGTTCAGGCAGCCGTTAAACTATTTATGTGAGGGAATTTGTGGCTCGATTCGTTCTTTTCGTTCTGTTTTCGGCCCTGATTGCCGGCCCGGCCACTGGTTTTGCGCAGGCCCCCTCACCGTCCGCCGGCTCCGCGCAGCCGCCCCCAAACAGCACCGCCTCCACCCCAACGCCTCCACCTCTTCCGGCCCAAGTCGCCGCCGCCGAATCGGCGATCGCCGCATCCGACTGGAAGACTGCTGAGTCCAAACTCGACGTCTACCTCGCCACCCATCCCACTGACGCGCGCGCCCTCTTCGACGCCGGTTATGTCGCCGATGCCCAAAACCGTCTCGACGACGCTGCTGCTCTCTATCGCCGCGCCATCGCCGCTGATCCCAAATCTTTTGAGGCTCACATCTCCCTCGGCCTGCTCCTCGCGCGCCAAAACAAGCTCGCGGATGCGCGCCCCGAGCTACTCGCCGCCACCACTCTCGATCCCGGCCTCGCCGACCCCGCGCTGAAAGCTCGCGCATGGCGCGCACTCTCCCGCATCGATCGCGACTCCAATCCCGCCGCCGCTTCAAACGATCTGCTTCAGGCTCTCAAGCTCTCGCCGGAAACTACCTCCGACACCCTCCTCGCTGCCGATCTCGCTGAGAAGACCGGCCAGCTTGAAGCCGCCGCGGCTGCCTATCGACGTGTTCTCGATAACGATCCCAACTCCGCGCCCGCCTCCGCCGGTCTTGTCCATCTGCTCATCCTCCGCAAGGACTATCCCGGCGCCGAAGCTCTCCTCCGCGCCGCACTTGCCAAAAACCCTGACGATCCTACGCTCACCGCTCAGCTCGCCACCGTCCTCGCCGATCAGGACAAGGCCGAGGCGCTTCCACTCCTCCAGAAACTTCACGCAGACCATCCTGCCGATCCCGCTGTCACGCGCATGTTAGCCGCGGTGATGGCCGACGCGGGCGATTTCGCCGGTTCGGACCAGCTCGTACTCCATCTCCTCGCCGCGTCGCCCGACGATCCCGAATTGCTCGTCTCCCATGCTCAGAACCTCGTCCACCAGGGCGAGTTCGACCAGGCCTACGCTGTCTTCGGCAAAGTCACTCAAATCGATCCGGCAAACGTCGATGGCTGGAGCGGACTAGCCTTCACCGCCTCAAAAACCAGCCATCCTGATGTCACCGTGCACGCGCTCGCCATGCGCTCCCGCTATCTTCCAGAAAACACGTCGACCCTCTTTCTCTGGGCCACCGCCTATGACTCTCTGCACCAGAAAACCCAGGCCGCCGCTTACTACCACCGCTTCCTCAATGCTTCGGCCGGCAAACTGCCCAACCAGGAATGGCAGGCTCGCCAGCGCCTCCAGATCCTCGAAAAATAGACTCAAAGCAGCTCCCAGCCCCACTTCCGGGCCCGTCCGTTCCGGGAGTTCGCCTGCTTTTTAGTACGTGCGTTATTCGCCCAATCAAAATACTGCATCATAGTTCTTGCGGTTCGTTACGCAGTGTGCGTACTATAGGGTCAATTTGGGGCGGAACCGCATCATAGGAGTTCCCCTATGCGGACTGTGCTTCCCATCGCCGCGCTCCTCGCACTCAGCCTGAATGTCGTGCCCCTGTGCGCCGCCTCTCCCGACAGTTCCCTGCCCGATCAGCAGACTCTTGAAGCCCTCGAGGTCCGCGCCAATCAGGCGCAGCCGCGCGAGCAGTGTTTCCTTTATGCTCAGCTTGTTCAGCAAATGACAGAGATGAGCATTCACCAGTACCAGTCGGGTAACGTAACCAGGGCCACCGGCCTGCTCCAGCAAATCCAGCGCATCGTGAAGAAGATTCACCTCAGCGTCAAAGATGACGACAAGCGCCTCAAGAACGCCGAGCTCATGCTCAGCCACACCGCGTTCCGTCTCAATGAGATGCTCCAGGCCAGCAACGTTGAGGATCGTCCGCTCGTGCAGCAAACCCTGGCCCAGGTCACCGACGCCAAGAATGCCGCCCTGCTGCAAGTCTTCCGTAAGTAGGCCTGCCGAATCCGTTCCCTCAGCGCATCCTTGTCACTGCCGCCCCGGCTCTGCCTGTCTCTCAGAGTTCTAACTTTCGCCGCCTCTCTGCGTCTTACCCGCATAAGCGCACTAAACGCCCGGCGCGCCAATGCATTCAGCGCCGATCCACGACCTCACGATTCACGATCCGGCACGTTCCACGATTCACCGTCCACCATCCTGTGCTTGAATAATCACGTCGGAGTCTATCAGCCATGCGCGCTCTCGCTGCCATCGTCTTCTCATTGCTGATCTCTGCGCCGCTCGCCGCGCAGAAAGATAAGCCCGAACCCCTGACCGAATCCCAGCAAGACCAGATCGCCGAAGCCGGGATCGATCCCGCCGCCCGCGTCGGCCTTTATGTCAAATTCATCGATGATTACTCTGAAACCATCAAGGGCCTCATCACACGTGCGCATACTGACGCGCGGGTCCGGCGTCTCAACGGCGAACTTCAGAAATTCTCAGCCCTCGTGGACGAGCTCGGCGATAACCTCGACGTCTACTCCGAACGCAAAGCCGACATCCGCAAAGCGCTCAAGCCACTCACGGAGGGCGTCGCGCGCTGGCAGCAAACGCTGCACGCTCTTCCCAGCGAGTCCGGCTTCGAGCTTTCCCTCAAAGACGCTCTTGACAGTGCGAGCGATCTTTCCGACCAGGCCCGCCAGCTAACCGCCGACCAGGATGCCTACTTCAAAGCCCACCCCGACGAAAAAAACCAGGACCGCTACGAACCCAAGTGAGCCGAGCCATCACCCAGCGCTGTTATTCTGCTACTTTCGTGGCCCCTGACGTCGCCCCCATCTTCCAGCATGAGTACCGCGCCCTTCGCCCGCGCGCGCCCATGCCGCCCTTTCACATTCGCTTTCGCCGCTTCACTTCGCTCAACACCACCATTCGCCTGCGCGAAGGTGAAATCTTTGTCAGCCTCTCTGACCTGCTTGAAGGCGCACCGGAATCCGTCCTTCATGCCATCGCCCACATTCTTCTTGCCAAGCTCTATCGCAAACCCATCGACGGCAACCAAAACCTGCGCTACAGGCGCTTCGCTTCTTCGGCCGCCGTCACGCGCCAAACCGAGCTCATCCGTCATGCGCGCGGCACCAAGAGATTCTTCGGACCCGAAGGCCGCTTCTTCAATCTCGATGAAGTTTTCGATTCGCTCAACACGCGCTTCTTCGGCGGGCTACTCGGCCGCCCCGACCTCACGTGGAGCGAGCACCATGCCAAGCGCTCGCTCGGCCATTACGACGCCGCACACAACACCATCGTCGTTAGCCGCGTCTTCGACCGGCCCTCCAGCCCGCGTTACGCCATCGAGTACCTGCTCTACCACGAGATGCTTCACCTCAAGCACCCCATCAAGACTCGCGGACTGCGCCGCTGCATCCACTCTCGTGAATTCAAGGCCGATGAATCCCGCTTCCCCCAACTCACTGAAGCTCTCGCCTTCATCAAGCGGCTCTAGCGCCGGCGCCTGGGCAAAGAGCTAGGCGCCCAGGTCTCGGCTCCAACTCCCCATTGGCTATTCCCTCGGGCCTGCCTTTAACGCCCCCGTCAAACTCGCCACCTTCGCCACATCGTGGCTCTTGCACCACGCTTCCATTCCCTTCGCCAGCCGCTCTGTCGCGCGCGGATCGGCGTAACTTGCCGTGCCCACCTGCACGGCCGTCGCACCCGCCAGCATGAACTCCACCGCGTCCTCCGGCGTCACAATTCCGCCCATCCCCAGAATCGGAATCTTCACCGCCCGCGCCACCTCGTAGACCATGCGCAGCGCAATCGGCTTGATCGCCGGCCCTGACAGCCCTCCCGTCGCGTTACTGAGCCGTGGCCGCCGCTCGTTGGCGTCGATCGACAACGCCAGAAACGTGTTCACCAGGCTCACCGCATCGGCGCCCGCTTCCGCGCACACCCGGGCCATCTGCCCAATCGAAGTCACATTCGGCGATAGCTTTACGATCAGCGGCTGAATCGCCACTCTCTTCGTCCGCTCCACCAGCTCTTCCAGCGCGTACGAGTCGGTGCCGAATATCATTCCGCCCGCGCGCACGTTGGGGCACGAGGCGTTTAATTCATACGCCGCGATTCCCTCCGCATCGTTCAGCCGGTCGATGACGCTAATGTAGTCGCTTACCGTGTGCCCAAACACGTTCACAATCACTTTGCAGCTTGGGTGCCGGCTCATCGGCGGCAGCTTTCGCTCAATGAATTCTTCCACGCCCACATTCTGCAGGCCAATGGCATTCAGCATGCCAGCCGCTGTCTGCACAATGCGCGGCGGTGCGTGCCCCGCCATCGGCTCCAGCGAAATCCCTTTCGTCACGATCGCGCCCAGATGGTCAAGTGAAACGATCTCTTCAAACTCGATGCCGTATCCAAAAGTCCCGCTGGCGGCGATCACCGGATTCACCAGCTCCAGTCCTGCGAACGAGACTCTCATGTCTGGTTTCACGGTCGGCAATCTTCCTTTCCGGCGGGTCTACAGCGCATTGCGCCTTGCCTCTGGTCGGCTCAGCTCTCCGATTCATCATAATTGGAGCGCCATCCGCCGAATGAATTGCCGCTTGCAAAACAACCTCCCCGCGTGGGCCGCACGCTGAACCTTCCGTAAAAACACGAAACCCTTCAGCAATCGCCGAAGGGCTTGATGCGGGTCTCTCTTTTTGTCTCTGCTTCTGTCTTTGCTTTTGCCTTTGCCGTTGTTTCTCCTGTTCCCTATTCCCCGTTCCCTGTTCCTTCACCTCCACCTGAAGATTTTGAGCGAAACCGCAAATGGCACCACGCACCATACCAATAAAATCCCCACCTGCGCCGTCAATTGTCCCAGTTGAACGCCCTGCAGCATGTTGCCGCGGATCGCATCGATCGCCGCCGTCAACGGCAGCGCGCGCACAAGCGGCTGAACGATCGCCGGGAATCTTGATGCCGAGAAAAACACTCCCGACAAAATCCACATGGGAAGCATCACCAGGTTCATCAGCCCACTCACCGCCTCCATCGTCTTGGCCCGCGACGCAACCAGAAGCCCCAGCGCCGAAAACACCAGCGAAACCAAAATGCAAAGCAACCCCAGTTGCCAAAGCGGCCCGCGAAACGGCACGCCAAACACCAGCTTGGCAAATCCCAGGAAAACGACCACCTCAATCGCCAGCATCACCAGCCGCGACAACAGGT
Organism: uncultured Acidobacteriaceae bacterium; assembly: GCA_963796785.1. Lineage (GTDB taxonomy): Bacteria > Acidobacteriota > Terriglobia > Terriglobales > Acidobacteriaceae > Telmatobacter. Next base: position 208,046 of record CAWCMW010000003.1, read on the forward strand.
AGGCACTCAGGTACTGCCACCTCGGCATCGGCGACGCGACCATTCGCTTCAGCAACTTCTTCTGCCGTCCGTCCACGATCGAGAAGCCCAACCCCCACATCGCTGAACCCATCAAGTTCATGCCCAGCAGTCCCGGCACAACAAAGTCGATGTACCGCGAACCCGTCTCATGCACCAGCTCGTTCGCGGCCGTCAACACATCCTTCCGTCCTGCCGCCTTCTCGATCGCGTCGCCCGCAATCATCCGCGCCGTCCGCGCATCGGGATTCGTGTTGTCGTACCGGTACACCACGCCATTCCCGCTCTGCTCAGCCAGCAGCACAATCGTTCCCACAGCCAGCGCATGCGCGCCCGCGCTCTCGTCCATCTGCGTGGCCTTCAGTCCTTTGTCAGCAGCGAGGGCCTGCGTCAATTGCGGAGTCGTCGCCCCAACGGGCAACACATCGGCAGGACGATTGCGGAATGCAATCCCCAACCCAATCGCCAGCAGAATCGGAAAAATAAAAATCCAGAAAATCGCCTCCGGCTCACGCAGCGTCAGCTTCAGCCGCGTCGCGGTCAACTGATACAAGCTGCTGGTCTCGAGCCTACTCATCGTTCCGCCCAACTTTGATTTCCCCTGCGTCGGACTCTCTAACCTCGACAACGGCTCCAGAGCCTTGATCAGGGCACGGCTTTAGCCGTGCCGCAAGCCATGCCAAATATCTGGGCTTTAGCCCCTGAGGGATTTCTTTCCGAACTCCTCTACTCATCACGCAGATTCCTTCCCGTCAGCCGCACAAACACATCTTCCAGCGTCGCCGAGTGCGTTCTGAACTCACTCAAATGCAGCCCCTGTTCTTCAAGCGATTCAAAAATTCGCGGCACCGCCGTATGCAGCTCGCTCACCGAAAGCTGGTGCACGCCCTCGTCCACGCGATGCGACTGCACTCCCGGAATCTCCTTCAGCGCCTCCACATCCACCAAAACTTCGGGTGCCCCATCCAAGCTCTGCTTGGGTGGGAAGGCAGGTCCTTCGGGTATCGACGCTGCCGGGGTACTCACCGCAAACTCCACAATGTCCTCGCCGCCAACCGTCGCAATCAGCTCCTTCGGCGTCCCCATCGCAATCACTTTGCCGTGATCCATAATCGCCACGCGATCGCACAGCCGCTCCGCTTCCTCCATATAATGCGTGGTCAAAATAATCGTCCGCCCCTCTCGCTTCAGCTCCTCCACCAGATCCCACAGATGCCTGCGCGCCTGCGGATCGAGCCCGGTGGTCGGTTCATCCAGAAACAGCAGTTCCGGATCGCCCACCAGCGCCGTCGCCATCGCCAGCCGCTGTTTTTGTCCGCCGCTCAGCCCGCCCGCGCGCGACCGGCGCTTCTCTTCAAGCTGGGCCATCTTGATCGATTCATCCACCGTGATTCCGCGCCGGTAAAAACTTCGAAAGAGCCGCAGCGCCTCCTCCACCGTCAACTTGTCAGGAAACTGCGTCTCCTGCAGTTGAATCCCGATCCGCTGTCGCAGCTCATCGGCGCCGCTGATCCAATCCAGCCCCAGCAGCTCCACCGTCCCCTCGTCTGCCGGCGTCAGCCCTTCGCAAATCTCAATCGTCGTTGTCTTCCCCGCCCCGTTCGGCCCCAGCAATCCGAAACATTCGCCCCTTTGCACCTCCAGATCGATCCCATCCACCGCCTGCACATCCGTGAACGCTTTCTTCAGCCCGCGAATGCGCAGCGCCGCGCCCGCGCCGCCAAGTGCGTGCATCGTTCTAGCGTCCATAGAATTCGCCGCGCCGCTCATCGACCTAGAGTAGCCTATTTGTCACTACAGATTGTTGAAAGAGATACCGCGTCTCTATTTGAAAGCGCCTTGAATGTGCGCCAGCCCGGCTCGTCACACGCATGGCCGCGTGCCCCAACTTTGGCACACGACCCCGCTCTCCCCCAGACCAAGCTGATAGCGAACAGCTAATAGCTAAAAGCTGCCTTACTTGATCCCCACCACCATCGAGTCCGGTCCCACCAAATGCTCTACACGCGTCTGGCTGAACCCCGCTTCCCGCATCCACCCCTGGCAATCCGCACCCGTGTAATCGAACCCGCCATACGTCTCAATCAACATATTCAGGCTCATCATCAATCCCATCGCGTTCTTGCTCCGATCATCGTCGATGATCGCTTCATACACAATGTAGGCTCCGCCCTTCGGCAGCGCCTCGTACGCCTTCTTGATCAGCATCTTCTTCGTCGGCAAATCCCAGTCGTGCAAGATGTGCCCCATCACAATCACGTCCACCTTCGGCAGCGGTTCCTCAAAAAAATTCCCTGGCGATAAACTTCAGCCGCCCATTCAGCCCCAACTCGCCCACATACTCTTCGAAAATCGGCCCCACTTCCGCCAGGTCGAATCCCATCCCGCTCAAATGCGGATTCGCCAGCGCGATCTGCGCCGCCGTATCGCCCTGCGCCGTGCCCACATCGCAATACGTCTTGTACTCCTTCCACGGAAACTTCGCCGCAATCGCAAGCGCCGATCCATGGCTGATCCCGCTCATGGCCTTCAAAAACACCTTCAGCCGCGCCGGATCGGCATACAGCGTCTCAAACGTCGGCTGACCTCCGCCGCGCACCTCGTTCTGCGGCAGCCCTGTCCGCAATCCCTCCGTCAAATGCGACCAGTGTTCGTACAGCCTTACGTTCGCCATCTCCAGCATCCCGCCAATGTACGACGGCTTTTTACGATCCAGAAACAAATCCGTCTCCGGCGTATTGGAGTATTTCCCGTCGCGCCGCTGCAAGAATCCCAGCGCCACCAGCGCATCCAGAAAATCCCGCGCCGCTCGCGGATGCAGCCCCAGCCTTCCCTGCACCGCCTCCAATCCCTCCGGCCCTCGCGCCAGTTCTGTAAACAATCCCATCTCCACCGCGCTCAGCAATGTCTTCGAGGCCCAGAATCCCAGGCCAACCTGCATAATCTTTTCCGGTGTCGGATGCTCGCTCACGTGTGACCTCCTCAGTCACTTCTCAGTTTGAATTTTGTTTCGGGGAATCTGCGTTGACTCAGGGGAAACTTCTTCAGCAGCGGGAACCCGTCCACTATAACCCATGCACCGGCGCATCCTTCAAGTTGGATCTCCAACTCGTGCCTTTTTCACTCCTTCACTAATTCACTCCTTCACTCCTTCACTTCTTCACCGTCCACTTGTTCACTGCCCAGCGCCCACAGTCCCCGATCCACGACTCACGGTCCACGGTCTCTATGCAATACTCGCTCCATGCTCCTCCGCCCTGCCCAGCCTGCCGACGCTCTCGCCATCGCGCGCGTCCACGTCCGCGCCTGGCAGCAGGGCTATGCCGGAATCCTCCCCGCCAGCTATCTCAACACTCTCCGCCCTGAAGACCGCGCCGACAAATACGATCTCTCGAACTCCGATCCTGCCAAGCCGCACACCATCGTCGCCTGCTCCGGCAACATCATCCACGGCTTCTCCACCACAGCGCCCTCGCACGAGCCCGACCTGCCCAACCACGGCGAGCTCACAGCCCTCTATGTCGACCCGAATTCCTGGGGACTCGGCGTCGGCGTCGCTCTCGTCTCGGCCGCCCGCGCCCATCTCGTATCGCTCGGCCTCAAGAACGCCTACCTCTTCACGCTCGTCGATAACCTCCGCGCCCAGCGCTTCTACCAAACCGACCAGTGGACACCCGATGGACTCAGGCGCACCGACACCGTCTGGGGCGCCGCCGTCCACGTCCTCCGCTTCCAGCGCAAGCTCTAGCGCTCCCCTCTGGGTTGTCATCCTGAGCGACCGAAGCGGAGCGCAAGGAGTCGAAGGACCTGCATTTTTTCGTGATCGATTTCCGCCCGGGGAGCGTTTTTTTCGGCGTCGCATCAAACCCGCTCAACCCGCACGAAATGTTCAACATTACAGAACCTCAACCCTGCGAAATGTTCCAAGAACTTGGAACAAAATGCCTCAAATGTTCGAGGATTCTGTTTCATTTCGTTGCATGGGTGTCAGGAGAATTCCCCGAAACACGGGTAAAGGTTCAAGGAATATTGAACATTTCGAGGCAAAAGGTCGCGATTAATTTCACTGTTAGTACCTCAGCGCGCGCGTAGCCAGCCTTCACGGGGCTTAAATTCGGTTACGGCGTCATTTTCCGCACGATTCTGCACGCCCAGCCGCCCAGCCGGGTGCCCCACCCTCGCCACGTTCGCGTCTTTGTGGCTAGGGTGGGATCGGCGCGACCTTTACCCACCACAAAAGACGGGTGCCCCACCCTCGCCACGTTCCTGTCTTTGTGGCCAGGGTGGGATACCGCGAACCAACTATGCGCTGTCATCCTGAGCGAAGCGCTTTTCAGCGGAGCCGAAGGACCTGCTTCTCGTCCTTCGTCTTGTATCAGCGCACCACCGGTAGGTCGGGGATTCATCCCCGACTGCGGGAACGAAGGGTACGGGCCTCAGCTGAAGGGTACGGACCTCAGCTGAAGGGTACGGGCTTCAGCCCGTACATCCATCCACCCACCCATTTTCTTGAAAACAGATTAGACGGCTGGGTGCCCCATCCTAGCTTCGCTAGGGTGGGATCGGGCTGGCCTTCACCCACCACAAAAGACGGGTGCCCCATGTCCCGACTTTGGGACGTGGGATACCACGAACCAACGATGCGCGGTCATCCTGAGCGAAGTCCGCGACGCGGACGAAGTCGAAAGCCTGCCCTGAGCGAGTTCGCCCTCGGCGAGCGAGTCGAACGGGGACCTGCATTTGTTCCTTTCGCAAATCGGAGGGAGCAGGAGCCTTCAGGCTCCTGAATCACAGCTCCAAATCAACGCGGGCTTCAGCCCCGGAGCCTTTTGTCAGGGCTCGCCGGTAGGTCGGGGATTCATCCCCGACTGGGGAAGAAGGGTACGGGCTTCAGCCCGTACATTCACCGCCCACCCATTTTTCTTGGAAATAAAGTACGCGGCGAAGCCGCGATCGAGCCCCGCTCAAGGGTACGCGCTTATCTTGCTTTTCGCGACCTCCACCCACAACAAAAGACGGGTGCCCCACCCTCGCCGCGTTCTTGTCTTTGTGGCTAGGGTGGGATCGGCGCGGCCTTCACCCACCACAAAAGACGGGTGCCCCATGTCCCGACTTTGGGACGTGGGATACCACGAACCAACGATGCGCGGTCATCCTGAGCGAAGTCCGCCGACGCGGTCGAAGTCGAAAGCCTGCCCTGAGCGAGTTCGCCCTCGGCGAGCGAGTCGAACGGGGACCTGCATTTGTTCCTTTCGCAAATCGGAGGGAGCAGGAGCCTTCAGGCTCCTGAATCACAGCTCCAAATCAACGCGGGCTTCAGCCCCGGAGCCTTTTGTCAGGGCTCGCCGGTAGGTCGGGGATTCATCCCCGACTGCGGAAGAAGGGTACGGGCTTCAGCCCGTACATTCACCACCCACCCATTTTTCTTGGAAATAAAGTACGCGGCGAAGCCGCGATCAAACCCCGCCCACCGGCGCGCTTATCTTGCTTTTCGCGACCTCCACCCACAACAAAAGACGGGTGCCCCATCCTTCGCCCTTCTGGCGAAGGGTGGGATACCACGAACCCACCGCTCTCGCGCCGTAGGCGCAGCGGTCATTAGCCCCGCGCTTCAGCGTGGGGACGGGAACCCACCCATTTTTCTTGGAAACAAAGTACGCGGCGAAGTCGCGATCAAACCCCGCCCACCGGCGCGCTTATCTTGCTTTTCGCGACCTCCACCCACAACAAAAGACGGGTGCCCCATCCTTCGCCCTTCTGGCGAAGGGTGGGATACCACGAACCCAACATCCCCGGAGCCTTGTATCAGGGCCTTGTCTGGTAGGTCGGGGATTCATCCCCGACTGCCGCAACCCGCCCACCCATTTTTCTTGGAAACAAACAGCGCGGCTTGGGTGCATCCGGTCTCGGCGAACTTTCCACCACGATGAGGGTGCCCCCGGTCCCTCGCCTTTGGGGACCGGGGATGGAAGACACACTCGTCACCGCCAGCGGGTTCACATTTGGAGTATCCTCGCGGTGCATGAAGGGTAAGCGCATCCGCTATCAGCAAACTGGGGAGTTCCACTTCCTCACCTTCAGTTGCTATCGCCGCCGGCCTTACTTTGTGCCGGTCGCTGCGATGGAGCTCTTCGAAGACGCCCTCGAGCGCGTCCGCGTCCGTCATCTCTTTGTGGTTACCGGCTACGTCGTGATGCCCGAGCACGTGCATCTGCTGGTCAACGAGCCACAGAGCGCGCTCTTATCCAAGGCCATCCAGGCTCTCAAGCTGTCGGTCTCCATGCGCAGCCGCGAAAGACCTTTCTGGCAGCCGCATTATTACGATTTCAACGTGTCCTCGCATGAAAAGTTTGTGGAGAAGCTGCGGTACATCCATCGAAACCCGGTCCGGCGAGGGCTTGTGTTAAAGCCAGAAGATTGGGCGTGGTCAAGTTTTCGCCATTACCAAACGGGTATGCGCGGAACCGTGGAGATCGAATCCGAGTGGACCGCCCGCGAGAGAGGTTCGCGGCTACCCGAGTGGATGCGCTACCGGCCGCTCGGCTCCCACTCCCCGGTCCCCAAAGGCGAGGGACCGGGGGCACCCACAACTTGACAAATCACCTTCGAGATCGGCGCCACCCGCCAGGGTAAGGCGGGAATCAATCTAGTTACCGGATTACCTACTTGTCCCACGGATCTCTTCCCGGGCATGGACCATCTTTTACAATCAGCGCCGCGACAATTTCTTGTCCAAGTGGCATTCCCCATCTTTGGGGGTTCTCTTTATAGTATTTGTCGATCATCGCAATCGCCTGAGTCGCTGGAATATTCTTCTCAGCACAATTCATTAATACAAGGAACTTCGGCGAACGTGGACCGGCAAAAAAGCCGTTTGTGAAACCCACGTACAGGTCAATCTTCTCGACCGGAGTTTCCATCAAGTTCCATAACTTAAATGTATGAAGGAGCGACTCTTGGTTTTGCGATTGCTCTTGGGCAACACTCAATCGGTTCATTGAAACGAAGCACAAGGATAAAAACATACAGAGGAACGTCCTAAGATTGATGGACACTGGAATCTCCTTCGTTAGGAGAGTGGCTCAATAACTCTTTCAGCCGCGCCACCTCGCGTTCCGATATTTCGATTGCGTTTTGGTCGAGATTAGGTTGACGCTTCCAATAGGCAAGCTCTCGCTCGGCCCCGTTCAATTTCCCACTGAGGGTTTGTCTCTCCGTCATTTTCATGCGTATCAGAGTAGCACGCCCGGTTTTTTCCGGGTTACCGGTGGGTGCCCCCGGTCCCTCGCCTTTGGGGACCGGGGATGCGCAGACCCCTAATGTACCGTCCTGTCAACCCCTCCGCCGCCCAAACAACCCCGCCATTTCCACCCTAAATCCTTCCTTTTCTGACCCCTGACCCCGACCAAATAATCTCCGCCAAGTTTGCCGATCATTTCCCCCTTTCGGCGCACAATGGATCCATGATCAAGACAGGGAACAAGGGACCGAGGGAATGAGGGACCAAGATCGCGATCAACGGCCGCGGTCCCAGCGACGCCGGGCTGGAGGCTAGGGGTTAGCGGCCAGAAGCTGCTTTACCCCCACCCCCCTATGCCGTTTTGTGCAACTGTGAATCTGTGAAACTGTGGAGCCTTTATAATCAGCGGCTTGCAGCCACAGTTTCACAGTTTCACAGTTTTGAAGTCAGGTTTTCGAGCTTTTCGCCGCAAATTTGTCGCAAACTCGCTGACTCGCTGACTTGCTAACTTGCTGTCTGCTGTTTGCTCTTCGTCGTCCTCTGCGAACTGTGAACTACGAACTGTGAACTGCTTTTAGGTAAACTGGAGACATGGCAGAAATCGCCCGCAGAAAAACTCCAACCGTCCGCATCGGCAACGTCCGAGTCGGCTGGGAAGTTCCCGTCGTCGTCCAGTCGATGACCAACACCGATACGGCCGACGTTCAGGGCACAATCGACCAGGTCGCCGCGCTCGCTCTCGCCGGCTCCGAGCTGGTTCGCGTCACGGTCAACAATGAAGACGCCGCGGCAGCCGTTCCGCACATCGTCGAGGGCCTTGAAAAGCGCGGCCTGCGCGTGCCGATCATTGGAGACTTTCACTACAACGGCCACATCCTGCTCAAGAAATATCCCGCCACTGCGCGCGCTCTCGCCAAGTACCGCATCAATCCCGGCAATGTTTCCATCGGACGCAAAGACGATTCGAACTTCGGCGTCATGGTCGAGTGCGCCGTCGAGAATCAGAAGCCTGTCCGCATCGGCGTCAACTGGGGTTCGCTCGATCAGTCGCTCCTCACGCGCATGATGGACGAGAACAGCAAGCTCGCTGAGCCGCTGCCGGCGCGCGACGTGATGATTGAGGCCATGATCGCCAGCGCGCTCGAATCCGCCGCCGCAGCCGAGCGCTACGGCCTCGGCCACGACATGATCATCCTGTCGGCGAAGGTGTCCGGGCGTTCGCGATCTGCTCGACGTCTACTCCAAGCTCGCCGCGCGTTGCGATTATCCGCTGCACTTGGGACTGACCGAAGCCGGAATGGGCTCCAAGGGCCTGATCGCTTCAACCGCGGGCCTGGCGCCGCTGCTGCTCCAGGGAATCGGCGACACCATTCGCGTGAGCCTGACGCCCAAGCCCAACGGCGACCGCACCGAAGAAGTCCAGGCCGCGCAACAGATTCTGCAGTCGCTCTCCATCCGCAGCTTTATGCCGCAGGTGACAAGCTGTCCTGGCTGCGGCCGCACCACAAGCACGTACTTCCAGGAGCTCGCCGAGCAGATTCAATCGTATCTTCGGACATCGATGCCCGAGTGGCGCAAGAAGTATCCCGGCGTTGAGGAGCTCAAGCTCGCCGTCATGGGCTGCGTCGTCAACGGCCCCGGCGAATCGAAGCACGCCAACCTCGGCATCAGTTTGCCCGGCACGTTCGAGGATCCCGTCGCGCCAGTCTACATTGACGGCAAGCTCTCGACGACTCTTCGCGGCGACACGATTGTGGCGGAGTTCAAGCAGATTCTTGATCAGTATGTTGAAAGCCACTACGGCCAGAAGGCAAAGTCCGGCGAGCTCGTCGGCGCGCGGTGAAGGCAGCTTCCAGCCGCTAGCTTCCAGCTCTTAGCGATTCGCGCAACTGCCAAACGATCGCGACGGCCGTCACATCGCCTCGCGCAGCTTGCGCGCTAATCTGTCTCCCATCCTCACGGAGACTGCTGATGCGCATTCGCCGATCCACCTCGTGCTTCGCGCTGGTTCTGTGTGCGCCGACCCTGGCCCTCGCCGCCAAGCCAAAGCCCTGCGTGCCCGCCGACCAGGCCGCAATCATGCTCAACAAAGACGTTTGTGTTTCCGCACATGTTTATGATGTTGTGGAGCTTCCCGATGGCACGCGCTTCCTTGACGTCTGCTCGCCGCAAACACCAGACGATCAATGCCGCTTTACCGTCCTGAGCCTGCGAGAGGATCGCGGCGAGGTCGGCGAGCTCAAGAAGTACCGCAACGCCGACGTTGAAATTCGCGGAATGGTTCAGCCGATGCACGGCCGCGCGGGAATGATCCTGAGCCACTCGCGCCAGTTCTACGGCGGCCCGCCCAAGTTCAGACCCAATCCCCTTCTCGTTCGCGGTTTTTCGGCCGACGAAGAGCGCGGGCCTGTCCACGATCCGAACCTTCGCCCCCGCGGCGGCCACCGCGCATTCATGAACACGCGCGATCAGGAGAAGTTAAAGTAGCGGGGTTGGCGGAGTTGGCGGACTTCGCGGAGCTAGCGGAGTTGGTTCCCGATTTTCTTGTTCCCTTGGTCCCTTGTTCCCTCGTTCCCTGCTTCTTCAAGCACCGGCGCAAACCGCGCGCCCGCGAAGAGAATGGTGCATGAGATCACCAGGAAAACGAGCGTTGCGCCCAGGCCGATGCTGAGATTCGATCGGTCGCTGATGGCGCCGATGAGCTGCGGCGAAAACGTGTCGCCGAAGAAGTGAATGCAAAACAGGTTGATGGAGATGGCCGTCGCCCGAACCGGCGCCGAGACCGAGTTGACGATCGCCGTGTTCAGCGGCCCGGTATTGAGGAAGAGAAAGAACTCCGCGGCAAACAGCGACGGCACAGCCCATTTGTGCGGTCCGAAGAACAGCATCACCCCACACGGCAGCGTCAGCGCCACGCTCCATGCGGATAACAAGTACAGCGCGCGATGGTTCCTGCGCAGCCACACCTGCGCAATCCACCCGCCCACAAGCGTTCCGGCAATCCCGTCAATCACCGTGGTCGCACCAACTGTGAGGCTCGCGGTGCCCATCGACATTCCCGCGAAGCGCCGCAGAAACTCCGGCACCCACCATGAGATTCCGCCCATCGCGAAGGTCAGCATCGCAAGACCGAAGGTCGCCGTCAGGAATGCCGGGTTACGAATGATTCCCAAAACTGTGGCGCGCTTCAGGTCGGCCTGTACGTGATCGCTTGCACCCCGCTCCGGCTCGCGTCCGATCCACCCATACAAAGCCGCGACCAAAAACCCCGGCAGCGCGCAAACGAAGAACGGCGCGCGCCAGCCCCAATGCGATCCGATCTGGCCTCCGGCTAGATAACCCAGCGCTGCGCCCACTGGAATCGCGACATAAAACACTGAAAGCACGCGGTTGCGCTCGCGCTCCGGATAGAAGTCGCTAAGTACTGCTGGAGCAAAGATGCCGAAGGTGGCTTCGCCGATTCCCACGAGAGCCTGGCGCAAGTAGAGTGTGGTGTAGCTGTGAACCCAAAGAGCGGCGAGTGTAGCCAGGCTCCAGAGCACTGCCCCCGCAATGATCATCGGCTTGCGGCGAAAGCGGTCGCCAAGCCAGCCGGTGAGCGGCGCGGCAATCATGTAGAAGACGAAGAATGCGGTGCCCAGCGCGCCCATCTGCTGATCGGTCGCGTGAAATTCACGCTGGATTGGCGAGACTTCGCCGGCGAGGATGTAGCGATCAATGTAGTTGAGCAGGTTGAGTGCGAGAAGCAGCGCCACGGTGCCCAGTGCAGGGCTGAGACGGGGGCGCGCAGGCTGAGTCAGGTTTGACAAGGAACTCCCGAGCAAATCAGAGACAAAAGAGAACCCAGAAATATCACAGGCGGAGCGCGATCTTCCAATCGGCGCTTCTGATCTACGCTGACGGCCGCGGCCAGCGCGCTTCAACGGTGGTCCCGATGCCGCCGCGCGGACGGAACTCACCCTTAACTGCAGCCCATACGGGATTGCACGCCTTCACGATGTCTTCCAGCACCTGGTTCACGATGTTCTCTTGAAAGATGCCGAGATTGCGGTAACTGAAGAGATACTCTTTGAGCGATTTCAATTCCAGGCAGCGGTCGCGGGGCATGTAGCGAATGGTCAGGACTCCGAAGTCGGGCAGGCCGGTCTTGGGGCAAACCGAGGTCAGCTCCGGATCGTCAATCTGAATCTCGTATCCGGGAAACTGATTCTGCCAGGTCTCAATGGCGGGAAAAGCAAAGTCCAGCCCGGCCTTGGCGTGTTGGTCGGTGTATCTGGGTTTTCGCGCCATACGGGTATTGTACGAGGCGAATCGCAGAGCGGCGACCCGGTTGCTGATCCATTTTTCTGATTCTTACGCGATGTAAATGAGTCTTATATACTGACTCTGGTTAATTGCATGGCTGAAGCAAGATCGCAAATAGGCCGCTGGTGGCTTTGGGCCGCCGCAATTGTTGTTCTGCTTGCCGTTTTTTTCACGGCGCGCTATTTCTTGCGCGAGCGCCTGCCGGTTCGCGTGGCGCACGTGGAACACGCAATGCTGGTGAACACGGTGAGCACCAATGGCCGCGTGGAACCCGTAGCGAACTATCAGTTTTACAGTCCGATTGCTACCACGGTGAAGGCCGTGTACGCGCAAGAGGGCGACACTGTTCCTGCCGGAAAGCTGCTCGTCAAGCTGGACGATCTGGCCGCCAGGGCCCAAGTGGCGAACGCGGAAAGTGCGGTCAGCTCGGCGCAGTCGGCTCTGGATGCGGTGAAAAACAACGGAACCCAGGCGGAGCGGCAAACCTCCGCCGGCGAAGTTGCGCAGGACCGCGTGACGCGAGATCAGGCGCAGCACGATCTGGACGCGCTGACCAAATTGGCTGCGACAGGTGCAGCCGCGCCCGGCGAAATTGTTGCGGCGCGCGCGCGCCTGGATACGGCGCAGGCAAGCCTGAACGCTGCAGAACAAAGCGCGCATCAGCGTTACTCGTCTAGTGATATGGCGCATGCGCAGGCCTCGCTGGCGGATGCGCAAGCTGCGCTGGCCGCCGCTCAGCACATCGAATCGCAAACAGAAATTCGGGCCCCGATTACCGGAACCATATACAGCATGGATGCTTCGCCGTCAGAATTCTCCGCGGCGGGCAACCTGCTTCTTGAAATCGCCGATCTGCGGCACGAGCACGTGCGCGGCTATTTTGATGAGCCTGATCTGGGAAGATTGGCGGTTGGACAATCGGTAGTCGTTCGCTGGGATGCGAAGCCGGGCGTCGAGTGGCACGGGCACGTATCCCGCCTTCCTTCCGATGTGGTGACTTACACGACACGCAATGTCGGAGAAGCGCTGATCGATTTTGATGAATCGCCGGACGGGCTTCTGCCCGATACGAACGTCACATTGACCGTAACGACTTCGAGCCAGCCCGACACCCTGAGCATGCCACGCGAAGCGCTTCACGAGCAGAACGGGAAATATTTCGCGTTCAAGGTCGAGAACGGCGAGTTGGTCCGTGTCCCAATCACGATCGGATCTCCAAATCTGACGCAGGTGCCTATTCTCTCCGGGCTTCAAGCGGGTGACGAAGTCGCCATTGGCACAACAAACGGGCAGCCCTTGCAGGAGGGCATACCAATCAAGGAAGAACGCTGATGCGCCCAACAGTGCTGGCCGTCGTATTCGCATTGGCTTGCCTGCTGTGTGCGGCAGCGAATCGAGGTTACGCGCAGATCTCATCCGCGACACTGACCCAGGCCAACACATATCTGCAGGCGGGCGACGCGGACAAAGCTATTGTGCTGCTTTCGGCTCTGCCGGTATCTGGCGATGGCGCAGCGGAAGCGCAAAACCTTCTGTGCCGGGTCCGATTCATCCTGCAGCAATGGTCGCAGGCCGCGGCAAACTGCCAACAGGCCGTAAATCTGGACCCGCAGAATTCAGACGATCACATGTGGCTGGGCCGCGTTCTGGGCCGGCAGGCCAGCCACGCGAGTTTCGTTTCCGCATTCGGAATTGCAAAGCACTCGCTTTCTGAAATGCAAACCGCGGTGAAGCTGAATCCTGAAAATGGCCCCGCTTTGTCAGACCTGGGCGATTACTATGCGCAGGCTCCCGGCATCGCGGGCGGCGGGACGGAAAAGGCGCAGGCGATCGCACTGCAACTCGACAGAGTTGATTCCGCCAGAGCGCAGCAGTTGCGGGGCGACATCGCTATGGTCGAAAAGGACTACACCACGGCCGAGAACGAGTATCGCCAGGCGGTCGCCGTCGCTAAACAACCCGCCGATTATTGGAGCGTCCTCGCGAACTTCTACCGTTCGCGCCAGCGGTGGACCGATCTGGACTCGGCGATTCAAGGTTGCATCGCAGCCGCAGCGAAGGACAAGAATTCGAGCTTTGCTCTTTATGACGGGGCGGGCGTGCTCATTGCGGCCAAGCGGAATCCTTCGCTCGCCGCGCAGATGCTCGAGAATTATCTGTCGAGCTCGTCGACGACCGAGGATGCACCGGCATTCATCGCTCACATTCTGCTTTCGCGCCTGAAGCAACAGCTCGGCGATGCCGCGGGCGCGAAGACAGAGCTGGCGATTGCCGCGCAGTTGGCAAAAGAGTTTAATCCGGCACAGGCTTGAAATCTTCATGCGAGAAGTTCAGTTGAAGCTTCGACAAAAATCGCTGGTCTGGACGGCACAAGCGGTGGCGACGCTGGCCCTTGCCTGTGCGCCGTCCCTCACGCAGGGACAGGTGTCGCTGACCACCGTTGTTGAGATGGCACAGCAAAACTCGACTTCTGTGAAACTCGCGAATGCCGACCTTCAAAAAGCGCAGGCCGCTCTCGCCCAGACTGAAGATGCCTATATCCCCAACTTTGTCATCGGTTCCCAGATCGGCTATTCGCACGGTTTTCCAACCGGCCAGCCCTCGGTTGGTAACGCTTCGATGCAGTCCCTCGTTCTGAGTTTCTCTCAGCGTCAGTACGTCAAGGCTGCACGGGCCGGCGTGGAGGCCGCCAACCTGAATCTCAAGGATGCTAAGGAGCAGGTCGCCCTCGACGCTTCTTCCGACTACATTGAGATGGACACTCTTGAGCGCGAACTCGAAGGTGTACGCGAACAGGCGCGGGATGCCGCCAGCCTCATCACCATCGAGGAACAACGTACCGAAGCCGGCGTGGATCCCCTCAGCTCCCTGTTGCAGGTAAAGTTGACGGCAGCGCAGCTGAAGCTAAGCCGGCTGCACCTCGAAACTCGAACCGCGACGCTGGCCAAGCAACTTGCGACGCTCACCGGCTTGCCCGAGGGGTCCATCGTGACTGATCACGCCAGCATTCCCGAGATTCCTGCTGTTTCTGCCGATCAAGCGCCGAGGCCCCTTCTCGGGATTCAATCCGCGAATGTCCTGGCGCGTTCCAAGCTGCTGGAGGCAAAGGGGGCCGATCTGGCTTGGCGCCGCCCATCCATTGGATTCGGCGCAGTCTATAACTACGACTCCAACGAGCTGAATAGTTACAGTACCTATTACAACAACTTCACGCCTAACAACGTCAGTTTCGGCCTCCAGATTTCGCTTCCCTTTTTCGACTTTGCCGTTCGCGCAAAGGCCAAGGTCTCCGCGGCCGAGGCTCTGCGGGCCAACGTGGAGGCAGAGCAGGCACAGGAGCAGAACGACATTCAAATCAGCCAGCTTACCGCAAGCTTGCGGGAACTCGATGCCCAGGCTGAAGTGGCCAGTCTGAAACAACAGATTGCCGAAGCGCAGTTGAAAAGCATTGATGCACAACTTGAAGTGGGTAATGGTTCTACCGGCACGCCAGGTGCTCCGCCCCAGCTATCGCCGACGGCCGAGCAACAGGCCCGCATCGACGAACGCCAGAAATATGTTGAGGCGCTCGACTCTGGGTTCGACCTGAGCAAGGCGCGGCTCAACCTGCTGCGCGCCCTTGGCCACATGCAGGACTGGCTTGACGAGCTTCACACGAAGTAAATCGCGCTCGGGTATCCCCGGAGCAACCCCCTGCATCGCCTATGGAAAACATTCACATTCCGAATTTCCACGCTGATTCAGCTTGAGTTAGAAGCAAAGCGGGACCGGCTTTTTGCTGCAACTTTGGCGTCCTGCCTTTCTGGGCCAACGCGTCTAACAAAACAGACCGAATGGTAGAATGAAAGAGATGCCGATGCCACTCAAAACAATCTTCCTCAATCCCCCCTCTTTCAAGAACTTTGACGGCGGCGCAAGCTCCCGCTGGCCTGCGACTCGCGAGATCGAGTCCTACTGGTACCCGGTCTGGCTCACCTATCCTGCCGGTCTGCTTGAGGGTTCGCGGCTGCTTGACGCACCGCCGCACCACGTCTCCGCCGAGGAGACAATCAAGATTTGCAAGGATTACGAGTTCCTGGTGCTCTTTACCTCGACGGTCGGATGGGAAGGCGACCAGCGCCTGGCCGAGACCATTAAGGCGGCGAACCCGTCTCTGCGCATTGCCTTTGTCGGACCGCCAGTCACTACGGACCCGGAGCGCGCGCTGAATGAGTGCTCTGTACTCGACTTCATCTGCCGGCGCGAGTTCGACTACTCCGTCGTGGAGTTTGCGCAGGGCAAACCGCTCAACGAGATTCTCGGCATCAGCTACAAGCAGGATGGAAAGATCGTTCATAATCCTGATCGCCCGCAGATCGAAAATCTTGACGCGATGCCCTGGGCCACGAAGATTTACAAGCGCGACCTGGACGTGACGCGCTACAACGTGCCCTTCCTGCTCCATCCATACATCGCGCTATACTCCACGCGAGGCTGTCCGGCGCAGTGCACGTTCTGCCTGTGGCCGCAGACCCTGAGCGGCCATGCCTGGCGCAAGCGCTCCGCTGAGGATGTTGCCGCGGAGATGAAGTGGGCCAAGGAGAACTTCCCTGATGTGAAGGAATTCTTCTTCGACGACGACACTTTCAACATTCAGAAGGTGCGGACCATTGAGCTGTGCGAGCAGTTGAAGCCGCTGGGCCTGACCTGGAGCTGCACTTCGCGCGTGACCACCGACTACGATACGTTGAAGGCCATGAAAGAAGCAGGCTGCCGGCTACTCATTGTCGGCTTCGAGTCCGGCGATCCGCAGATTCTCAAAAACATCAAGAAGGGCGCAACCGTCGAGCGCGCACGAGCCTTCGCTAAGGATTGCCACGACCTCGGGCTGACGATTCACGGCGACTTTATCCTCGGGCTTCCCGGCGAGACGAAGGAGTCCATCCGCAACACGATCAACTTCGCCAAGGTGCTTGACGTGGAGACGATCCAGGTTTCAATCGCGCACGCCTATCCGGGCACGGAGTTCTATGATTACGCCAAGGCCAACGGCTTCATCACCAACGAAAAGATGGAAGACGGCGGCGGACACCAGATGGCGCACATCGAGTACCCTGGCCTGCCCACGGATTACGTGATGGAGATGGTGCACCGTTTCTACGACGAATATTACTTCCGCCCAAAGGCCGCGTTCCGAGTGGTGTGGAAGGCGATTGTGAATCGCGATGTGCCACGCCTCTACACCGAAGCCAAGGCATTCCTGAAGCTGCGTGCGCAACGCAACCGGCAGGTGAAGGAAACGCGCAGGCAACAGACCACGCCGACCGCCCCAGCCGGCGCTGGCGCGTAAGCAACTTTCGAGTCCCAACGTCGAGGGCGGCGCAGTTGCGTCCGCCCTCAATTTCTTTAGGCCTTCTACATCGCAATTGCAAGATACTGGACTGATGGTTCAACACAAACTCTTGCCGCGCCAATACCTGATTCTGGGATTGGTTTCACTCTGCGCACCGCTTGGCGATAGTTGCCTGGCTCGCGGCATGTCCGAAATGCCCGCCGTTTCGCTGGCCCATCCCGGCGCGCTTATTGCAGCAGTCTTCACGCCGTGGATCGCCGCGGGGATCGGGCTGCTGATCGGATTCTTTGCCAGCTATCTGACTGCCCTTTCGTGGGCCGACCTGACGTTTGTGTTGCCGGCCACGGCGCTGGGCAACGTGATTGTGGCGCTCATTTCGCGATTCTGGTTGCATGAAACCATTTCGCTTGAGCGCTGGGCGGGAATCGTTCTCATCACTCTTGGCGTGGGCTTTGTTGCGCAGGGACCTGCCCTCACAGAGCGCCCGGCTCCTCAGACCGAAGAGCGGCAATTGGAAGAGCCCGTGGCGACGGAGGCGCAGCCGCGATGACGACACCGGTCAACCTAACGACAAACCCCTGGACAGCTGCGGCCATGATCGCGGCGATTGTGCTTACATCGACGGCGGGCGAAGTTTTGACCGCCGCTGCGATGAAATCAATCGGCGACCTCGACCTGATTCGCGCGCGATCGGGATTGAAGGGCGCCATTCGCGCGGTCCTCACCTGCCCGCTGTTCTTTGCCGGAGTGTTTTTTCTCGCAGTTGCGTTTTTCTCACTGCTGTTTGCGCTCAATCATCTGAACCTGAGCCTCGTGGCGCCAGCCGCGGCCTCGCTTACGCTGGTGACGAATGCGGTCGCCGGCAAAGTCTTCCTCAAAGAGAATGTGGACCGCCGCCGCTGGGTTTCTGCTGGGTTGGTATGCATTGGGGTGTATCTGCTGGCGCACTGAAATAGCCATTACCCACCCGCGCAACCGCCAGGCTAAGTTGCGTCGCCCAGAGCCTTTCCGGAGTTCTGTCCTTCAATCTCCCGAGCAATAGCCGAAACAAGCCCTAGCACGAACAGAGCGAGCATTGGATACGTGAGCAGTAAATTCAGATTCGTAAGGATCTGCCGATGGTCGTTCTGCAAATGGAAGATCTGCCCGGCAACGAATTCCGCCGGTACCCACGCCAGTGATGTGATAAACATCCAAGGCCAAAGTCGCGCCAGAGCACGACACAAGACCGGCGGAATCAACCCCCGACTGATCCTGAGCGGCCTGCCCATCCGGCTCGCGGCGATGCAGGCCACAACTAGCAGCGAGATTGGGCCGAACCCACCACCCACGAGAAGTAGGACCACAGAAAGCAGCGCGAGAACCACGGCCCCGCGCTTTCCGCGAATGAATCGCGCCGACCAAACGATCATCACTACACTGCAAAGCATGGCCGCGATTCCCGTGGCCAGAAAATTGGGAATCAGGGTCATGGCTGGCTCGTGTCCAAAGGGGAACGGCAACTCCCAGGAGACAGCGAAGATTCTCGTGTGCTTAGTCGCGATATTTCCTTGAAGAGCCTCAAAGAACCCGTGTTCTGCGCCCAGAATGCCGCCGTAGATGCCGTAAACACCCGCGGTCCACCCGAGAGCACCGCGTTCCACAGGCAACAACTCCGTACTTTGAACATTGTCCCCAGTCACGATTGATCCTCCTCAATCTTGCGAAAGAAAGATCATCCAGGTCTTGCCCGCCCCTATCGAAGGAAACGCATCAACCCTTTCGGTCCAAGATCCGGATTCATAAATCTTCGCTGCTCTCCTATCGCCGAGCAAACCGCCTCCGCTGCGAGATGGCCGCTGCGCGCGGCACTTTCCATGGTGGAGGGCCAGCCGGTCTGAATCCAGTCGCCGGCCAGGACGCAGTTTGGCCATGGTGAGATCGAACTAGGTCGTGATGCATCGATTCCCGGCGGGACGGTGAAGGTTGCGCGGACTTCCTTTACCAAGACGGCCTTTTCGAGCTTCGCTCCGGTAACGGCGGGGAAGAACTCCGCGAGTTCGCGCAAAGACAGGTTGATCGCTTCTTCGCGGCTGAGCGCCGCGAATTCATGCGAGGCGCTGACGACGAGTTCCAGATAGCTGCCTTTCGATTTACGCCAAGGCTGCAGCCGGCTCTTGTTGTACATCCAGTGAATCTGGCGATCGAGCAGGACAGCATGGTCGAGGTCCGTGATTTCGCGATCGAACCACAGATGCACGCTGCAGATCGGGCCATGCTCCTGCTGCGCGATTTGTGCGGCAAGCTTCTCGACGCCGACGGCCGGCGGCATGAGCGGGAGCAGGTTTGCAGTTGCTTCAAACGGGAGCGCGAGCACGAGAAAGTCCGCGACCTGTTCGCCCGCGCGCGTTGTCAACGTCCATTGAGACGTCTCCTCGTCCCACGCCGCAGCTTCGACGCTGGCGTTGAGGAGCACTTCGCCGTCCTGTTCGTGCAGATATTGCTCCGCGCCGGAGTACAGATCGCTCAGCGCCACGGAACTCATGCCCATACTGCCGGCTTCGGCGGAGTTCAGAAAGAGCTCGCGGATCACTTTCGCGGCGTACGGCAGGGCGATCTCGTCCACGTCCGCGTTCAGCGCGCTGGCAATCACCAGGCGCCAGAATCGATTGATGGCGCCGGGAGTTTGGCCATTGCGTTTGAGCCATTGGCCGAGGGTTTCGGTGGAGTCGGCGGGCACCGGGCGCATGAATGCGCGAAACGCATGCGCCAGAGCCTTCTTGTCGTCGCGCGTGAAGGCCTTGGCTGCGAGCAGGCTGGGCAGGCCGTGCAAAGGAGCAGGTAGCGATACCGGACCTAATCCAAAAGGTCCGAGCGCGGAGCGCTGGCCGCCGGGCTCGATCATGGTCATCGCGCTCGTCCAATGGATGCGATCGGCGACGCCGATGCGCCGGTAGAAGCCGATCAGATTTGTGCAACAGCCAAATAGAACATGCTGACAGTTGTCGATCACTTCGTCGACGCCCGGATGGCGATAGGAGCTGGCACGGCCGCCGAGATAGGAACGGCGCTCGACAAGTTTGACGCGCAGGCCGGCCTCGGCGAGCGCACAGGCAGCACTCATGCCGGCGACGCCGCCGCCCACGATAATCGCCGTTTGGGGGATCGCCGATTTTTGGATTGCCGATTTTGCCAAGTCAGGCTGCAACGGACTCACAACTCCGAGGATTTCAGAAGCGCCCCTCTTATCATCGCCGATGGCACGCGCAACCGTCGCCAGGCGAGACCCTAATTGGTTGACGTCCCGGGAGCATCCACTTATGATGTTCGAAATCGACAAACGAAGCGAAGGGTACTGAATGTCAGACTGCACAAAATGCGGGCAACCGCTCAAAGACGGCTCAAGCTTTTGCGCTCAGTGCGGAGCGGCTGTGAAGTACTGCGGCAAATGCGGCCAAATGCTCAAAGATGGCGGCCGCTTCTGTGGTGTATGCGGCGCGGCCGTCGAGCAGTCTTCTCCCGATCCTCAGATTCCGGCTTACCCATCTGCTCCAGTGGCCGCCGTGAATCCGATCGAGACGCCTCCTGGGACCGCCTGGGTCAACTTCACAGTCGTTGACTATGGAGGATTCTTCGGTCAAATCACGAATACCATCGTTGTCGATGGTCAAGATGTTCGAACGGTCCAAATCGGTGAAACCGTTGTTTTCGCGATCCCGACCGGGAGCCATGTGATTCAGCTTGTGCAGGTGTACCACAGCGCTGCAACTCTCAACATCCCCATCACGCGCAAGTCGAACGAATTGGGATTCACGGTCGCTGCGGGAGCGCAGGCGGTTGTGGCTGCCGAGTACGGATACATCCTGGGCAAATTCAGTTTGTCGCTCAAATGAGGGATTGCCTGCCGTATGCGAGGTAGGCGGGCTGCGGCGTGGCAGCTTCGTCTGAAAAGCCAGACAAGGCTGGTGGGCAGTGAGGGACTCGAACCCCCGACATCCTGCTTGTAAGGCAGGCGCTCTAACCAACTGAGCTAACCGCCCACACCGCCGCAAACAGATGCGGCCTACCGTTAATGATAGCAGCGCATTCATGATGCGGAAGACGCGGCGCAGCCAGTTGATAAACTCATCTGGTGGGCGCACTTATCGTCAACGCCGATGATTTCGGGCTGACCTCTGGCGTCAATCGCGCCATCATGGAACTGCACGGCGCCGGCCTTGTGACCAGCACTTCGCTGATGGCGCGCGCCGACGCCACGGAAGAAGCCATCGATTTTGCTGCGCGGGCACCGGCGCTTGGCGTGGGCTGCCACGTGGTTCTGGTTGACGGCGAGCCGGTGCTGCCGAGGGATCAGATTCCAACACTTGTCGATCGGAAGACCGGCCATTTCCCGAATTCGCTGGCTACGTTTCTGCACCGCCTGTTCACGGGCCGCATTCGCATGGCAGAGATGGAAGCGGAGATGGCAGCGCAGATTGCGTTTCTCCAACGACGCGGGATTCGCCTGACGCACGTGGACACGCATAAGCACACGCACGTTTTCAGCCCTGTGCTACGGCCGCTGTTGCGAGCTGCGCGAGCTGCCGGAGTTCGCGCGATCCGGAATCCCTTTGAGCCGCACTGGTCCACACGCGCGACGCGGCGCGCGCACTGGATGCGGCTGGCGCAGGTGGGAGCTTTGCGCTGGCTGGAACCCGCTTCGCGGCGGATCATCGAGGAAGCGGGTTTTGCGACCACCAGCGGAACTGTCGCGGTGGCGGGCACGGGCATTCTGGACGCTGCAACTCTGCGTTCCCTGCTGCGGAGCCTGCCCGACGGTGCGTGGGAGCTGGTGACGCATCCCGGCTACAACGACGCCGACCTCGACCGACAACGCACGCGGCTACGAGGCACACGGGACGTGGAGCGAGCGGCGTTGACAGCGCTCAAGGAGTTTCCCGCAATCAAGCTCATCTCGTTTGCGGGCCTGGCTTCCGGTTCGCTCGACCATTAACATGGTGAAGAGCGGGCTTGCTGACTCTGTGCATCCTGCAGTCATTGGCGGGCGTCCAAAGCGTAGCGGCAAAGTAAAAACACACACTCTCAAGTGTAAGAAGGTTTCATGCGCATCGGGATTACTTGTTATCCGACATACGGCGGTTCGGGCGTGGTTGCAACCGAGCTAGGCATTGAGCTGGCCGCCCTGGGGCACGAAGTCCATTTCATTTCGTATTCGCAGCCCTTCCGATTGAACGGCCGCGAGGACGGCATCTTCTATCATGAAGTGCCGGTCTCCAGTTATCCGCTGTTTGAGTTTCCTCCGTACGATCTGGCGCTGGCGTCGCGCATGGCGGAGGTGGCGGAGTTTAACGCGCTCGATCTTCTTCACGTGCACTACGCGATTCCGCATTCGGTTTCGGCACTGCTGGCGCGGCAGATGCTGGCGACGCGCGGGCGGCGGCTGCCATTCGTTACGACGCTTCACGGAACCGACATTACGCTGGTGGGCCTGGATCGCAGTTATCTGCCCATCACAAGGCACGCAATTCAGGAGAGCGACGGCGTAACCAGCATCTCAAATTACCTGCGCGAGAAGACGATTGCCGACTTCGACGTGACGAATCCCATCCAGACCATTACCAACTTTGTGAACTGCGACGTTTACACGCCCATTGCGGATGAGGAGAAGCGCGCACGTTGCCGCGCGCATTACGCGGCGCCGGATGAGCCGCTGCTGGTGCACCTCTCGAACTTCAGGCCGGTGAAGCGCATTACCGATGTGGTGAAGATCTTCGCGCTGGTCGCCCGCGAGCGCCCGGCGCAACTGATTCTCGTTGGCGACGGCCCGGACCGTTCGGCGGCGGAGTGGCTGGCGCACGACCTGGGCATTCACGAGCGCGTGCACTTTCTGGGCAAGCAGGAGCGCGTGGCGGAGTTGCTGGCGATTGCCGATCTGATGCTGATGCCGAGCGAACTGGAATCGTTTGGGCTGGCCGCGCTTGAAGCCATGGCCTGCCGCGTGCCGTCGATTGCGACGAACGTGGGCGGCGTGCCGGAGCTGATTGAAGACGGCGTGACGGGGCTGCTCTTCCCTGTCGGCGATGTTGACGGGATGGCCGCAGGCGCGCTGAGCCTGCTGAACGATCCGCCGCGGCTTGAGGCCATGCGCGAAGCTGCGCGCAAGGACGCGAAGAAGCGCTTCTGCGCAAACTTAGTGGTGCCGCAGTACGTTCGCTATTACGAGCAGGTGCTGGCGCAGCCGGCCCGATAGGAAATTCCCCAAAGAAACTTCTTGCCAAAATCACAGCCCCTGCACGTATTCTCAAATCCATCTGGAGGTCATCCATGAGACTCGGGAGAATACTGACCTTTGCCGCGGTTTGCGCGCCGGGCCTGCTTTGGGCGCAGGCTGCGGGAGACCCATTTGACAGCACATGGACCACGAACATGTCCTGCGATGCGAGCAGCCGCATGCCCGCTTACACCTGGACGTTCGTGAGCACGATTTCGAACAGCACGTTCCACGGCCACCACGGCGAAGAGGGCGGACTGGGGTACATGGTGATGGAGGGGACGATCGGTGCAGGCGGGTCGGCTAAGCTGCATGCCAAGGGAACGGTGCAGGCGGGGAAAGCGGGCCTGGTGACTCAGCTCAAAGGCAACAAGTACGACTACTACGTTGAGGCGAAGTTCAGCGGCACGACCGGCACGGGCAAGCGCGATGAGGGCGCGGGGATTCTGGGGCGGCCGTGCAGTTTTGAGTTCACCAAGCAGACGGATACAGGCGCGCCGGCTGCACCGCCGGCGATGCCAGCGCAATAGGTTGGCGAACAGGGTGCGGGCGAGGACGCCCGCACGACAGCCGGCCGGAGGCCAGCGCTACAGAACCGAACCTCGCAACGGTGTGTTATCGGATTAGTTAATAGACTGTTGATCGACTAGTTAATAGATAAGCCGTTGATTCTATTGAAAACCGCCTGAAAAGCGCCCATTTTGCACCGGGAATGAGGCAGTTTTCACGAAAAAAAATTTATGCGGGAGGAGCGGGCGACTTGGGCTGCGCCTTGAGGACGGCCAAGGCGATTTTGGCAGCGGTGAAGAGACGCTGGCAATCGTCCTTGTAGAGGATGTCCTTGAGCATTGCATAGGTGGTGCAGGCAATGAAATCGCTGATGTTCTCGTATCCCGCCAGGGGAGGCATGGCATCGCGAAAGGAGAGCGAGGCCTGCTTGCGCGCGAAGTAAGTCGTGTTGTCGCTGGGAGGGGCGAGACTGTCGTTCTTAGGATCGATGGAAGCGAGGTCGAAGGTACGCTGCCAGGCCTTGCGGCAACGATCAAGAGCCGCGTTGTCGTGGTTGCCGGATTTGGGTTTCGAGATTTTGGATTGGGGTTGGAGGATTTCGAGTTCGACGGATGCGGCAGAGCCGGCCGAGGATGAAGACGCGTTGAGACATTTGGTCATGGCAAGATTCCTTTATGAGAATTGATGATGTAACCATGATGCGCCGGAAGGGCATAATGATCGGCAAACTTGGGAAAATCAGTGGATAGAGATAAGAGATTAGAGAAAAAGGACTTAAGGCAAGTGGGCGGATTTATTTTGGGGTGAGGGGCTTGACAAGAGAAAACAGCGGAGTTGGCGGAGCTGGGGTTTGGCGGGTTGGCGAGTTGGCGGAGCTTGCGGGGTTAGCGGAGTTAGCGGTTTCGCAGGCTGGCGGGTTCGCGAGTTGGCGGAGCTTGCGGGATGACTCCTGGACGCTCGGAGACTAAGAACCCAAAAGCAAGAGAGAAGATGATTTGAGGCCGGTGGCCGGGAGCTCAGACTGCTGCGCTTCCGATTCCTGTTAGGATTTCAGTCCATGACACCGAGTCCCGAAGATCTGGCGGCGCAGTATGCGCAGATGAGTGAGACGGAAGTCATGGAACTGGCTCGCTCGTACGATGGACTGGTGGAAGCTGCGCAGGTGGCGTTGCGCGCAGAGTTCGCGCGGCGCGGGCTTGAGCCGCCGCTGGTTGAAGGGGTGGAGGTACCGGAGTTCCGTGGCGTGGTGACGGTGCGGCGATATCGAGAGCTGACCGAGGCATTGGTGGGGCGTTCGAAGTTGGAATCGGCAGGGATTCCGGCGTGGATTGCAGATGAGCATTTCGTGCGAATGATTTGGTTCTACTCCAATGCAGTGGGCGGTATGCGATTGCAGGTCGATGAGAGTGACGCGGACGCTGCGCGGGAGATTCTGGAGGAGGCGGTTCCGGAGACGATCCTGTATAGCAAAGAGGAAACCTACGTACAGCCGACGTGCCCAAAGTGCGGATCGGCCGAGATTACATTGGGCGGCGGTACAGAGCGCGGGCGATCGCTTGTGGCGCTTTTCCTCCTGGCGATTCCAGTGCCTCCGCGAGAGGCGGCATGGCATTGCGAGGCGTGTGGCGCAAAGTGGGCGGATGAGGAGAAGGACGAGGCTCCCAGATAGCCGCCCGCGCTACAGCGTGCGCTTGAAGAGCGGCGTGGCGATGAGCAGCGAGGCGATTCCGAAGATGGTAAGGAACGCGAGGTCGCCCTTGATCGCAACCCAGCCGCCGTCTTTCAAAAGAACCGCCTTGAAGCCGTGGATCGCGTAGGTGAAGGGGTCGATCACGCTCATGGCCTGCATCCACTTGGGGAACGACACGGTAGGATACATGGCACCCGAGGGATAGAGCAGGAGCACATTGAGCACGCCGAACATGGCGCGCGGGACGAGCGGGTCGTCGACACGGACCATGAGCAGAAACATCATGCCATTGAAAGCGATGGAGCCGGCGATGATGAGGCATAGCATTTGCAGCATGACGATGGGATGAAAGACAACGCCGAGGCCAGCGATCAGCGATCCGATGATGCCGATCGATAGTCCGCTGAGCGTGGCCTTGATGGCTCCGGCGATGTTGAGGCCGAAGACCAGCTCGAGTTTGGTAATCGGTGTAACGAGGTAGCCCTCGTGGACGCCGCGTGCCTTGTCGTCAATGTAGAGCATGCCGCCGCCGATCATGACCGAGATATACATGGCGAGGGCGACGGTCATGGGCAGAAGGTACTTTAGATAATTGACGTAGGGGTAAAGCTCGACGATTTCGAGCGCGATGGATTTTGAGAGCCGGTCCTGAACCTGGGGAGAGTTCATGGCGTTGACCAGCGACTGCATCTCGGACTCAAGGGTGGCCGAGGTGAACAGGTCGGAGTTGTCGACGACAAGGCCGAGCTGGGGCGCGTCTTGCGCGTAGACACGGCGCGAATACTGCGGGGGAATGATGACAGCAGCGTCGATCTTGCCGGTGCGCACGTCTTCGCGCGCCTGCACTTCATTGGGGTAATCGATGGTGCTGAAGGTCTTGATGTTGGCGGCGACGGCGGCGAAGGCCTCGCGCACTTTGACGGCTTGCGGTCCATGGTCGTGATCGACCACGGCGACGTGCGTGCCGACGATCTTGCCGCCAAAAGCGTTGCCGATGATGATGAGCTGGAGTATCGGCAGCATGAGCGACATGATCATCAGCGTGGGCGAGCGGAAAAATTTGCGCATCTCGCGCTCGATGATGGCAAACATTCTGTTCATGGCTGCGCTCCCGGCCGCGGCGGCATGGTGAATACCGGCTTCACCTGCTCATCGCGCAGTTGGCGACCCGTGTAGTGAATGAAGACGTCGTCGAGCGTGGTGTTCTGCACGCTGAGCGAAGTGAGCGTCTCGCCGAGGCTGGATGCGAGTTCCACAATCTGCATGGTGGTCTTCGATCCCGACGTGGTGAGCACGCGGTAGAAGCCGGCGCTTTCCGGCTGCACGCTGGTTACGCCTTCAAGTTTTTCGAGGCGCGCCTGCCATTCTTCGGTCTCGCGGTCGAAGTGGACTTCGACGACGTTGGCGCCGGCGACGCTGTTCTTCAACTCGACGGGAGTACCGAGAGCAACCAGTGTGCCGTGATCCACAATGGCGATGCGGTCGCAGAGTTTGTCGGCTTCTTCCATGTAGTGCGTGGTGAGGAGCATGGTGAGGTTGCGCGTGGTCTTGAGGTTGTTGAGCATCTCCCACACCGCGATGCGGGAGACGGGATCGAGGCCGGTGGTGGGCTCATCGAGGAAAAAGATTTTGGGGTTGTGCACCAGGCCGCGCGCGATCTCAAGCCGACGCCGCATGCCGCCGGAAAGAGTTTTGGTTTGCGCGTCGCGCCACTTGGTGAGGTCGACGGCCTCGAGCACGTCGTTGATATTCTTTTCGCGCTCGGCACGCGGCACGCCGTAGAGCTTGGCGTAGATGCTCAGGTTCTCTTCGAGCGTCAAATCCTGGTCGCTCGTGAGGGCTTGGGGAATGACGCCGATGACGCGGCGCACGTCGTCGGGATCCTTGGCGACATCGTGCCCGGCGACGATGGCTTTGCCTGACGTGACCGGGATGAGGGTGGTCATCATGCGGATGAGCGTGCTCTTGCCGGCACCGTTGGGGCCGAGCAGGCCGAAGATCTCGCCGTCGGCGACGCTGAAGTTGACGCTCTTGACGGCTTCAAAATCGCCGTAGCGCTTGCAGATGTTCTCGACGGCGATGGCGACTGGTTTTGTGGCGCCATTGCCGTTGGCCGGATTGTGATTGATGGCCGCGCTCACTGCTTCACCAACTTGGCTTTGGGAATGTACACGTAGGCTGTCATGCCGGGCACAAACTTTTCGCCGGGATTGGGAATGAGGAGTTTGAGCTGAATGGTCTTGATGTCGCGCTTCATGCTGTTCACGTCGCGTTGCGTAGCGAAGTCGCCTTCAGCGGCTTTGGCGATGACCTTGCCGTAGAACGTGTCGCCGCTGGGCATGACGACGCGGAGCGAATCGCCGATCTG
The DNA here is from genome assembly GCA_963796785.1 of uncultured Acidobacteriaceae bacterium. Taxonomy (GTDB): domain Bacteria; phylum Acidobacteriota; class Terriglobia; order Terriglobales; family Acidobacteriaceae; genus Telmatobacter. The sequence goes on from CAWCMW010000003.1 coordinate 235,759, forward strand.
GACGCTGTCGGCCTGCGTCTCAGGCAGCGGCGCGTAGACCCAGGTTTGCGAAAGGTCCATGATGGTGACGATGGGCGCGCCCATTGTTACCACTTCACCTTGCCGCGCGGCCCAAACGTCGACCTTGCCGTCGATCGGCGAGACGACTTGCGCGTAGCTCTGGTTCACCTTGGCTTCGTCGGCGAGATATTTCGCGTTTTTTTCAGCGTCGCGCGTTTCGTCGACGTTGCCGGCCGAGACCTGAGTCAGTAATTCGTGAGCTCGCGCCTGTTTCAGATTTGCTTCCGACGCGGTTAGATTTCCTTTGGCTGTGTTGACGGCGGCTTCGGCGGCCTGCAGGCTGGTGACCGCTTCGTCGCGGGCCTGGTCGCTCATGATTCCCTGTTTGGCGAGCTCGACGGTGCGGCTGGTGTCGGCCTTCTGGTGGTCGAGGTTGGCCTCGGCCTGTGCCAGAGTGGCCTGCGCGGCTTTGACTTGCGCTTCGGCCGCGAGGGTTGCGCTGGAAGTCTCGCCGTTGGTTTGGCGCTCGGTCTCCATGGCTTCGCGGAGCTTTTGGGCGTCGCTGGCAGCGGTGGCCTCGGCGGCCTTGGTGGCCGCTGCGAGATCGTCACTCTCGATGGTGGCGATGAGCTGGCCAGCTTTTACCGAGTCGCCTTCCTCGACCGTCAGATTCTGGATGCGGCCGGGGATTTTGGAGCTCACGATGACTTCGTTGGCGTCGACGGTGCCGACCAGTTGCAGATCGCCGCCGCGATTCGTGGTCGTGAGATACCAGATGAGCGACCCCACGGTCAGCAAACCTAAAATGAGAAAAACTCGATTTCTCGCGCTCACTTCGCTTTCACCTCAAGACTCTTGAAATCTGGAAAATCCGGCATGGGCGTATCCGCCAGTACCTTCGCCGCCAGTTCAGCGCCACGCTTTCGGTCCTGGAAGATCGCCTGGCCCAAAAACTCCACCAGGGCTACGCGCCGCGCCCGCAGCACCTCCGGTGCGAAGGGGTCGGCCGGCGATACCAGTCGCCAAACCGGCGCACTCAAAAAATAGAAGACGTTCGCGCCCAAGGAGACGAGCACCATCTGCATCCAGTCGGCCTCAATTAACTCGCCCGACGCAATTCCCTCCCGCACCATGGAGAAAAACATTGTCTGCATCGGGGCGAAGATCCTTTTCACGAGGATCGGCAGTTCCCCCTCCTCACCCATGTGCAGGCGCATCATCTCCTGCTGCATCAGGCTCTGGAATTCACGCTGGGTCAAAATCCGGTCAAAATGATCGAGGGCCGCACGGAGCAGCCGCTCGCCCGGGCTCGCGTCGCGCAAGAACACCGCCATCGAGCGGTCGCGGACGCGGGCCGAGACCATTTCAAGCGCCGCGGAGTAGAGCTTTTCCTTGCTCTCAAAGTAGTAGTAGAGCAGGGCCTTGTTGACGCCTGCGGCCTGGGCGATTTGCTCCGTACGTGCCCCGGCGAGGCCGTTGGCGGCAAACTCGCTGAGCGCGGCGTCGAGAATGCGACTGCGGGTCTCGGCGGAGCGTTCGGCCTGGGCTTCGGGATGGGTGGTTGGGGTCATGGTTGGGCGTGGACCGAATTAACTAACTGGTTAGTAAAATAACCCAAACGCCGGTGATTTTGCAAGGGGCTTTTGGGTTCGAGGACAAGAAGTTGGCGTATCATGAACATTTTAAGTGGTTAATATGAGATGAACTGGCAGAGCCATTAGTAGGTGGCGGGCCAGTTTTGCGGTCTCCGATCCGCAGCAAGGCCGATTTTTCGGTTGGGACGGCGGGCTTGGGAGGCGAGATTGTGGTGTTGACCCGCTGGGGCCAGCCCGCTGAAGCGGGCGACGACTCGCGCTTGAAGGTCTCTGCGCCTCGTTTCTCGACGAGGCTCGCATCTCGGGACAGGTTCCTTCGCCCCTACGGGGCTAAAGCCTTTTCTGATGCTTTCCCCGGGTTGCGTTCGCCAAGTGCTGCTCACTTCACCCGGGGCTAACTTCCTTGCCCCCTACGGGGGCGGAGTTGTGCGAAATCGACGGATCATGCGATCCCCGGTCCCCAAAAGCGAGGGACCGGGGGCACCCTCAAGGGCGGGGCGGTGCGAATTGAAAGATCGCGTGATCTCGGTCCCTCGGCGACAGCGTGAGGCGGGGGCGAGGACATCCGCGCGACAGCCGGTCTGGAGACTGGCGTTCCATCAATGTTGGGGCACAACGAAAGGGCGAGCCTCGGATACAAAACTTCAGACCATCTGACAGATCCAAAAAGCCACTTGTTCTCTGCCCTAGTCGAATACGACGGTTTTGTTGCCGTAGCAGAGGATGCGGCGGTCGAGGTGCCAGCGGACGGCGCGCGATAGGACCATGCGCTCGAGGTCGCGGCCGCGGGCGACGAGATCCTCAACCTGGTCGCGATGGGAGATGCGGGCCACATCCTGCTCGATGATTGGGCCGTCGTCGAGCACTTCGGTCGCGTAATGGCTGGTGGCGCCGATGAGCTTGACGCCTCGGGCGTGCGCCGCGTGATAGGGACGAGCGCCTGTGAAGGCGGGCAGAAACGAGTGGTGCACGTTGATGATGGCTGCGGGATAGTGGGCGACAAATTGCGGTGAAAGAATCTGCATGTAGCGGGCGAGAACGACCAGATCGATTTTGTGTTGCGAAAGTAACGCGAGCTGTTTGGCTTCAACGTCGGCGCGGGTTTCGGCCCTGACCGGCACATGTTCGAAGGGCACGCCGTAGAATGCGGCGAGCTTTTCGACTTCGCGATGGTTGGAGATGACGAGCGGGATTTCGCAGGCCAGCTCGCCGGTGCGCCAGCGATGGAGAAGGTCTGCCATGCAGTGCAGATATTGCGAGCAGAAGAGCGCGACACGCGGCGGGCGATCGCTCGAGGTGAGTTTCCAGTTCATGTTGAGCTCGGCTGCGATCGGCGTAAAGACTTCTTTGAAGGCCGGGAGGTCGAAGGTTGCGCCGGTTTTCGCGTCGATTTTCGTATCGGCGCTTCCCTTCTCCGACGGGCTGCCGTCCGCAGGACCAAGACTCCACTCCACGCGCATGAAAAAGAGACCGAGGTCGTGGTCGATGTGCTGATCGGCGTGGAGGATGTTGGCGCCGCGGTCGTAGAGCAGGCCGGAGACACGCGCGACGAGGCCCTTGCGATCGGGGCAATCGATCAATAGAACAGCGGAGTCTTTCATCTTCAGTTCAGATTACGACATCGCAGCGGCACTCCCGAATTCGTAGATTCAGGACCTGAGGCGCCCGTCCAATTGTGGTTCGTGCTGAGCCGAGACGGAAACTGTAGATTTGTGGTTTCCCACCCAGGCGAAGCTTGGATGGGGCACCCCGGTTTGTGGTGGGTTGGAAGTGGCGGGTTGAGGGTTGTGCTATCCCACCCAAGCGAAGCTTGGATGGGGCACCCATTTTTCGTGCTTAGCCGAGACGGAAACTGTAGATTTGTGGTTTCCCACCCAAGCGGAGCTTGGATGGGGCACCCATTCATTGTGGGAAGCACAGATTTTCCCGAGACCCGGGCCGTGGCGGCCTGCGTGTCAGTCGTAGTACTCGAGGCCGAGGTGCGTGATGAGGTCCGCGCCCATGATGTGGCGGAGCGTGTTTTTTAACTTCATGGACTGGATGAAGAGATCGTGCTCCGGGTACAGGCCTTTGGCTGATTGCGGCGACTTGAGGTAGAAGCTAAGCCACTCCTGAATACCGATGGAGCGGAGCTCGGGCGTGCGTTTGGCCAAGTCGAGAAAGAGCACGAGATCGAGCGCGATGGGCGCGGCGAGAATCGAGTCGCGGCAAAGGAAGTTGACCTTGAGCTGCATGGGATAGCCGAGCCAGCCGAAGATGTCGATGTTGTCCCAGGCTTCTTTTTCGTCGCCGCGGGGCGGATAGTAGTTGATGCGAATCTTGTGGTAGATGTCCGAGTAGAGATCGGGGTAAAGGTCTGGCTGGAAGATGTATTCGAGCGAGCCGAGCTTGGACTCTTCCTTGGTTTTGAAGGAGTGCGGCTCGTCGAGCACTTCGCCGTCGCGATTGCCGAGGATGTTGGTGGAGAACCAGCCCTTGACGCCGATCATGCGCGCCTTGAAGGCCGGCGCGAGCACGGTCTTCATAAAGGTCTGGCCGGTCTTGAAGTCCTTACCGCAAATGGGCGCGGCGTTCTGCTTGGAGAGCTCGATCATCGCGGGAACGTCGACGGTGAGGTTCGGCGCGCCGTTTGCGAAAGGAACGCCCTCTTTGAGCGCCGCGTAGGCGTAGATCTGCGAAGGCGCGATGCCGGGGTCGTTCTTCTCGAGCCCTTTCTCGAAGGCCTCGATTGATCTGATGGACGGCCGTGGGCTTCAAGAAAATTTCGGTTGAGCCGGCCCAGATCATGACGACGCGGTTGACGGTTTTCTTGAAGTTGCGAATATCGGCGCGCAACTGTTCGGCGAGATCGCGCTTGGTCTTGCCCTTCTTGACGTGCGTGCCGTCAAGGCGCTTGACGTAGTAGCGATCGAAAACCGCGGGCATGGGCTTGATTTTGGAGAGATAGGGCTTGAGCTTCTTGAGCGTGTCGGGCTTCAAGACTTCAGCGTGCGCGGCTGCCTCGTAGACGTTGTCCTCAAAGATGTCCCAGCCGGTGAAGACAATGTCTTTCAAATCTGCTAGGGGAACAAAATCCTTGATGAGCGGCGAGTGGTTATCGGTGCGTTTGCCGAGGCGAATGGTGCCCATCTGCGTGAGGGACCCGATCGGCTTGGCGAGTCCGCGGCGAACGGCCTCAACGCCGGCAATCATCGTGGTGGCCACAGCGCCGAGTCCAACGACCATCACGCCTAACTTGCCCTTGGCGGGCTCGATCATCATTGCAGCGGTCTTACGCCCCGTCGACGAAGGGGCCTCGTTTTTCGCGCCGCCTTTTTTCTTCGTTGCCATTGCTTCTCCTAACCTTCCTTAACGGATGATTACAAAGTCAAACTTGCTATGCGAACCATTGCGCGGAGCCAGAGTTGCTGGTAAACAGTTCTTACGCCCCCTTCGGGGGCTTCCTTCGCGACTCTCATAATCCTTCCCCAGGCTCGTGCCCAGGGCTACCTTTTTTCGCCCGCTACGCGGGCTTCAGAAAAAACTTCGCAACCAGTGCCGCAGGACGTGCGCGTTACTGTTCTTCTCACGCCGCCCCCGCGTGGCGCGCTCGATTTACATGCGACCAGACAAACCAGATGATCGCTGCCAGGATCGCCAGTTCGACGGCGAGATGGAAACGATGAAAGATCTGCTCAAGACGCGGGTCGGTATGCCACTTTTCGCCAAGCTTCATGCCCGCCCAGGCGAGGCATGTATACCAGATGATTGAACCGATCGAAGTGTAAATGTGAAAGCGCAGGCGCGGCATGCGCGCGATTCCCGCAGGGATGGAAATGAACGTTTGCACGACCGGCATCATGCGGGCGAGGAGGACGGCGATGGAACCATACTTTGCAAAAAACCAGCCCATGCGGTCCAGATCGTGGTTGCTCATCAGGACAAACCTGCCGTAGCGCTCGACGAATGGACGCCCGCCTTTGGCTCCGATCCAATAGCCGATGGCCGAGCCGATGTTGCAGCCGACCATTCCCATGATTGCGACCATGAAGAGATTGAAGCGACCGAGATAAACCAGGTAGCCGGAGAACGGCATGATGAGCTCGGAGGGGAGCGGAATTCCGGCCGAGTTGATGGCCATTAATCCAACGATGCCAGCGTAACCCCCGGCGCTGATCACACGGGTCACGAACTCCACCAGCAGAGCCAGGATTCTTTCAGTCATGAGCGTTCCCAGTATATAGGGCGGCACTCGTGCCGGCACTCCGCGGTGCTCCGCACTTTTGAGTTTTGGACGAGATTGGAGGCGAGGAGAGCGGTTGCACACGTCTGCAATTGGTGTTTGTTAGGATGAGATATGTTCGAGGGAGACTAAGTGGCCGATCAAATGTCCGATTCGCATCCGCCTGTTCCGCTAACGCTTGAGGGCGCGAGCGTGCTGCACCAGTTTTTCCAGTTTAACTGGAAGGCGTGGAAGGCCTGCGCGCCGGCTGAGCGAGCGAAGATCGTCGCGGATGCAGTTGCGACGTTGCAGAATCTCGAACGCAAGGATGCCAACGGGCCTGTTCGATCGGCGCTGTATTCGCAGCTCGGGCACAAGGGCGACTTGATGCTGATTCACTTTCGCGACTCGCTGGAAGAGCTGAACCAGGTTGAATTGGCGCTGGCGCAGACGCCGCTTTACGATTTTCTTGAGCTGCGCCATTCCTATGTTTCGGTTGTCGAGCTGGGGTTATACGAGTCATCGCGCAAAACGTATGAGGCTGCGGCGGCCAAAGGATTCGCGCAATTTTCAGCAGAGTGGAACGCAGAGATTGCGGCCTCGCTCGAGCGCGGCGCGGAAGCGATGAAGCCTCGGCTGTGGCCTGCGATTCCGGAGGCGAAGTATCTGTGCTTTTACCCGATGGACCGCAAGCGCGGCGAAAAGGTGAACTGGTACACGGTGCCGTTTGCGGAACGGCAGCGCATGATGCACGAGCACGGGATGATCGGGCGGAGATATGCCGATCAGGTGAGGCAGGTTATTTCCGGCTCGATTGGGATGGACGATTGGGAGTGGGGCGTGGATCTGTTCGCCGAGGATCCGGTGATCTTCAAGAAGCTGATTTACGAGATGAGATTTGACGAAGTGAGCGCGGTGTATGCGCTTTTCGGGCAGTTTTATATTGGGGTGCGGCTACCGGTGGAGAAGCTGGGCGGGTGGGTTGAGGGGAAGTTGGGGAACTAAGCTCGTAGAAACTCGGTCACGACCCAAGTTAATAATTATCGCAACCGAGGGAGAAACGCAGCGCGGCGCATATTTCATTCATGCGCGACGAATGCAGTTGTGCCACGCGCCTGCCTAGTTGATCCTTGGGCACCGTGAGAGTGTTGTGAAGATTCACGGCGCAGAGCATCTTCATTCCGTCCGATTCGTCGAGAAGAACCTGCGATGGTATGCCGCGAAGTTTGGAAGTAACCGGAGCAGCTGTCACGGTTGCGAGGTAATCAATCGCGCTATCGCGCGTGAGCACGACCACCGGTCTCTGCTTATCCGGCGGCTCAAATCGGCAGAGACGGACGTCACCCCGAGCTATTCTTCCGGCCATGATGTCACTTTCTGCCAGGGTTCCCATTCGTCCTTAGTCTGGGGTTGCCTTGCATAGCCTTCGCGATCCTTGTCTTCCTTGGCCCGGATCTCCAATCGGCGGAGATGTTCCCGCAACGCATCGCGGACAAGGGCGGAACGATTGGCCTTTAGCCGCCGCGCTACCTTGTCCGTCGCGTGAAGCAGTTCCTTATCGAGAACAACCTGAATCGTTTCCATATGTCGACTATACTCCACAGTCTACTCCACAGTCAAGCTCATTGCGACCTCGAAGCACAGGATTAAACTCCTAAGCATGCCTACTGGAAAAGCCAACGCGAAAACAAAGGCCGCGCCAAGGAACAAGTCCACTGCAAAGCCCGTGCGCGGGGCACTGGCGAAGGAGCGCGTCAACGCGATTCTCAAGGGGCTCGATGAGGCGTATCCGGACGCGGTGTGCGCGCTTGATCATCAGACGCCTTGGGAGCTGCTGGTGGCGACGATTCTTTCGGCGCAGTGCACGGACGTGCGCGTGAACTTGGTGACGCCGGAGCTGTTCCGGCGCTTCCCTACCCCGCAGGTGATGGCGAAGGCGACTTTGCCGGAACTTGAAGAACTGATCCGGACGACGGGATTTTTCCGCAACAAGGCGAAGTCGATTCAGGGGGCGGCGAAAAAGATCGTCGGAGAGTTTGGTGGCGAAGTTCCGCAAACTCTCGCCGAGCTCATTACTGTTCCGGGAGCGGCGCGCAAGACGGCGAATGTTGTGCTCGGCGTTAGCTTCGGCAAGGCCGAGGGCGTGGTGGTCGATACGCACGTATTTCGGATTTCGCGACGGCTGGAGCTTGCGAAGGGTGACACGGCGGAAAAGGTGGAGCAGGAACTGATGCAGGTTCTGCCGCGCGACCGATGGATCAGCTTTTCGCACCAGGTGATCCATCATGGACGCAAGGTGTGCATGGCGCGGAATCCGAAATGCCGCGAATGCAATCTGGAGCCGCTGTGCCGGTCGAAGGACAAAACCTGGCGGAGTTAGCGGGGTCGATGAGAGGAAAGATTCCTCCCAGCGATCCCGGTGCGGCCGATCTTTCGCCCGCTAAAGCGGGCTTTGATTCGCGCGAGATTTATTCCCCAGGCTTACGCCGGGGGCTACCATCTTTTGCCCGCTAACGCGGGCTTTTGGCGCTATCCGAGGGCGCGGGCGATTGCCCCAAGGAGGCCGGGAACGTCGGAGGGGCTGGCTTCAGCGGCCGGGTCCCAGCCGAGGTCGCGCAGGGTGTTGCTGGTGATGGGGCCGATGGAAATTGCGGCTACGCCAGCGAAGGGGAATGCGATTTCGGCTTTCTGAGCGGCGTCGGCTAGATGGGTGACGCTGGATGAGCTGGTGAAGGCTGCGGCGGCGATTCCCTTTTTGAGAGCCTCGCGCAGAAGAGCGGGCGCGGATGCGGGCATGACGTTGCGATAGGCATCGACGACGTCGACAGTGGCACCGGCGGCACGGAGGGCGTGTGGAATGACATCGCGAGCGATGGCGGCGCGGGCGATGAGGATGCGCTGATCGCGAAACCTTCCCTCAGGGGCTAAAGCCCCCGTTTTATTTTCGAGCTGATTGGCACGGCTGAAGCCGTGCCCTGACACTTCGTGCCTTCTCGAAAGAGCTGCGCCGGAAGCCTCGTTTTCGTGCCCTGACACTTCGTGCTCATGTTGAAGGAGTTTGGCGACGAGGCTTTCGGCGACGTAGGTTTCTGGAACGAAAGTGACGGGCAGGCCGGCGTGGCGGGCAGCTTCGGCAGTGGCTTCGCCGATTGTTGCGATGTTGAGACGAGCCGTATCGGTCAAGTTCAAACCGAGTGCGGCCGCGCGGTCGGCGAGAGCGCGTACCGTATTCGCACTGGTAAGGATGAGCCAATCGTAAGAATCAAGGGAACGCAAGGCTCCATCGAGGGGACCATAGCTCTTCGGTGAAACAATTTCGAGGACTGGAACTTCGACCGGTTCGGCGCCGAGGGCGCGCAGGCCTTCGCTGAGCTTGCCGGCCTGATGCGCGGCGCGCGTTACGAGAACACGCCGGCCAGCGAGCGGCAGCGCGTTCATCAAGCGGCTCCGCCGGCGGTGTTCGTGACGGATGCGAGTAATGGTCCTGCTCCCTCAGCCAGCAGAACTTCGGCTGCTTCGCGGCCTAACGAGGCGGGATCGGTGTTTTTGCGCGGCGCGTGAAGATGGACGCGGATGACCTGGCCCGAATCGGGCGAAGCGACAACGCCGAAGATCTCCCACCAGGAAACAGAGGCGATGTCCTGAGCAAATGAAGGGCGACAGTGAATGCCGATGGGGACCTGGCAACCTCCGCCGAGAGCGGCGAGGGCGGCGCGTTCCGCGGTGACGGCGAAGCGCGTGTCGGCGTGGTCGAGGAAGGCAACAGCGGCAAGGGTCTCCACATCGCCCGTGCGAATCTCGATGCCGAGCGCTCCCTGGCCCGCCGCTGGACAAAAATCTTCAGGTGCGAGGCGTTCGCGGACGTAGTCGGTTTTGCCCAGGCGGTCGAGGCCGGCGGCGGCGAGCAGGATCGCCGTCGACTTGGCCTTCAGAGAGCTTGCGCAGGCGCGTGTCCACGTTGCCGCGAAACTCGACGGCCTCAATGTCGCGGCGCAGGGCTTTCAGTTGCGCGCGGCGGCGCTGGCTGCTGGTGCCGACACGCGCGTTGCGCGGCAGATCGGCGAGGCTCGGGTAATTGACGGAGACAAAGACGTCGCGGGGATCGACACGCGGCGGCGTGGCCGCAAGCGCGAAGCCCGAAGGCAGCTCGGTGGGCAAATCTTTGAGCGAGTGGACGGCGAGATCGATGCGGCAGGCGGCGAGGGCCTCCTCGATTTCCTTGGTAAACATGCCCTTGGAGCCGACTTCGGCGAAAGTGACCTCCTGGAGGCGGTCGCCGGTGGTTTTGATGATCTCGATTTCGATTTCGTGACCCTGGATGCGCAGCAGTTCGGCGATGTGATTGGCCTGCCAGAGGGCGAGCTGCGAGCCGCGACTACCGATGCGGAGTTTCATCGGCGGACCTCGGCTTTCTTCGGCGATTGTGTCATCGGTCTTTGCGTCCTTTGAAAACGCATTGCAGGTTCTTTCGCCCCTACGGGGCTGGACTCATTCTTGGTTGCTTTCCCCGGGTTACGTTCGCCAAATGCTGCTCACTTCACCCGGGGCTAATATCCTTGCCCCCTCCGGGGGCGGTTTTGTGGCCTTGCGAAATCATGTGACTTTTTCCAGGCTTTTCTTTGCCTCCGGCCTGGAGATTTCGATTGCGCGCTGCGGTTCAGTTTCGGATGATGGCTCGCCGCCTGATGCGGCATGCGGCGCCTCGACGGGCGCGGCGGGCGAGACGGACCATTCCTCGCAGAGGGCGTCGAGCTTGGCGGAGTCGCCTTCGCGGGCAGCCTGCTTGAGCGCTGCCATTGGTTGATGGAGAAACTTGTTGACGAGTCCGCGGGTGAGAGCTTCGACGGCGGCAAGCTGCTCGGCTGTGAGCGTGCCGAGACGACTATGGATGCGCTCTATCTCGGCGACGCGCATTTCTTCGGCTCGCTTTTGCAGCGCGACGATTGCAGGCGCGACATTAACGGTACGCAGGCGTTGGTGGAAGCGCTCGACCTCGGCAGCGATGAGCGCTTCGGCATCGATAGCTTCGCGGCTGCGCTCATCCATGTGGGAGACGGCGACTTGCTGGAGATCGTCGATGTCGTAGACAAAAATGCCGTCGAGTTTGTTCATCAACGGATCGACGTCACGCGGGACCGCAATATCGATGAAAAACATGGGCCGATTGCGGCGCTTGTGGAGAAACGCCTGGCCGTGCTCGGGGCGGAAGATGGGGTGGGGCGCGCCGGTGGAGCTGATGACGATGTCGGCGCGGCTGGCGGCATCGTAAAGCTGGGCGTAGTCGATGACCTCGGGGACGAGCGTGCCCTCGAACTCCGCGGCCATGCGGCGGGCGCGCTCGGCGGTACGATTCGAAACGAGGATGGCGCCGGCACCCTGCGCGACGAGGTGGCGCGCGGCGATCTCGCTCATTTTTCCGGCGCCGACGAGAAAGACCGTGCGGCCCTCAAGCGAGCCGAAGATCTTGCGCGCGAGATCGACGGCGACGGAGGCGATGGAAACGGAGTTGGAGCCGATGCCGGTTTCGCTGCGCGCTTTTTTGGCGGCGGCAAAGGCACTCTGCAACAAGTGTTCGAGTTGACCGGAGACGGTGCCGGCGGCGCGCGCGACGGCGAAGGCCTCTTTGACCTGACCAAGAATCTGCGGCTCGCCCACGACCATGGAATCGAGACTGGCAGCCATGCGGAACAGATGGCTGACGGCTTCCTTGTCGCGGTACTCGTAGAGGTGAGGCTCAAGGACGGAAGCGTCAATACCGAATTGGCGCGAGAGAAACGATGCGACAGGAGTGCTGTCGGTTTCCACGACCGAGATGAGCTCCACGCGGTTACAGGTGGAGACGATCATGCACTCCGCGACGCCGGGCGTGGCGGCAAGAGCGCGGGTAGTCTCGGCGAGCTCGTCGCGGCCGATGGCGATTTTCTCGCGCAGCGCGATGGGCGCGGTTTTGTGGTTGACGCCAATGAGAGTGAGCGTCATTGGGGACCGAACCTGTGCACCTGGCTGAAGAAGTTGACGGCCCAGACGGCCATCATGACAACCAGCGCGGCGCCGGAGACGTAGGCGGCCTTTCGGCCGCGGATTCCAACACCACGGCGAAGCAGAAGGAGCGTGACGTAGACGATCCACATGGCGAACGAGGCCAGAATGTTGGGATCGAGAAAATAGGCGGCGCCAAGGGAGGTTTCCTGTACCAGCACGGATCCGATCAACAGTCCGACGGTCATGCAGGGGAAACCGAATTCGAGGGTGGCGAGAGCGACGCGCTCGAGGGTGTCGAGCGGCGGCAGCCAATCGAGCGGAGCGAAACGCGACGATTGGCCGGGCTTGGGCTTGGATTTGATTCTGTGCTCCTGCACCAGATAAAGCATGGAGGAGAGCAAGCTGAAGCCGAGCGCGGCATAGGCCAACAGGAGAGCAATGATGTGCGCAACCAGCCAGCTCATCCAGACGCGCTGTGAGGGGAAACGGTACGTGCCGGGCCCGAGCGCAGGAATAAAAACGAGGAAGAATGTGGCCGGGAGCGCGAAGAGGCCGAGCGAGATGACGTCGTAGATCCACCAGACGAGGAAGAACAGTCCGGCGACAAGAAAGCCGAGGATGGATTCGATTTCGCGAACGCCGACGGGCATCCACCGATGCGCGAGGACGAGCATTTCGATAACCGAAACGAAATGAAAGAAGAATGCCAGCCCGCTCAGGTGGACGCAGGTCTTCCGCCAGGGGACGGATTGGTAAAGCACCGCCGGGAAGACGGCGACACATCCGCCGGCGTAGAGAATGGCCGCAACTCGTAGCCAAAGCAGATACATGGCAGGTTTTACGTTAAGGCGTAACTCTCCAGTATAACTGTGATGCAAATCACCATGAGGGGCTTGGGAGAGGGCCGGGGCGAAAGGAACCATCCCTCAGAGGTCTGAAGGCCGGATTGAGGCGCTACGGAGTTGGGGTAATCGACGCCCGGAGCAACTGGGCCGGTGCGATGCCCTCGCGCCATGCCTCAGCCAGAAAGCTCTTTGCCTGGGCGCTTTGCATCTGGATGAGGTACTCCTCTGCGTCGTATACGAGGCCGCGGAGAGTGTTGTTGTCAGTCTTTCCAACCATCCGTTCGATGGCGATGAGTTTGCGGAGCAGGATGGTGCTGTTCATGAGACATGGCCCTTCGAATTCCAGCGTTCGAGGAAACCAGTTTGCCGGGAAAAGCTCCTGTTGGATGTGATTTCGATCACTCAAAAGCATGCAACTTATGGGTGCGCAGCCGGAGGTCCGCCGCGGGAATTGGCGACGGACGCTGAGCGGGGTAAATTGCAGAAAGCGCGGCGGTTGGCGTTATTGCTTTGTTGCAACGTACGTGGTGACGCGGCCGGTCAGCTTACTGGTGTCAACGACGGTCATTGTTTTGCCGTTTGCGGAGACAGTCATGATGGACACGTCGTCGACCAGGCCATCACGCTTGTCGGTTTCCTGGATGGTGTTGGAATTGATCTTCTTGAGCGAGACCGCGTCGTAAGAATATCCGCCCCGATAGGGATAATCGTTGCCATCGAATTTAGCGGTGTAGGTTTCGCCGGTGGGCGAGGTCATGGTGAGTTGATCGCCGTTGGTCTTATACGTGGTGAGCAAGGCGTTGTTGCTGCCTGACTGTGTTCGGATGATCCAATCGCCCGAAGTGGCCTGCACGCCGAAAGGAAGTTTTCCGCTGCGCGACGCGGTGGTTTCAAAGGTGAACGGCGGACCACCACCCTGGGGATGCCCGGTGGACTTGACGGTGAGGATTTTGCCATCGGCCGAGACGGTGCGGGATTGCTCGAAAGTGACAGCGAGTCCCTTTTTGCCAACCAGAGAGATAGTGTGCGCGTCGACGATGGTGACGCTGATGGTGTCATAAGGCTGGCTGGAGACAGCGTGTTCCTTGCCATCGGCGGGAACATCGTAGGCAGGACTGCAACTGACGCAGTGATACCAGCCCCCGCTGATGTAGAAGGTGAGAGGTTTGGGGCTGAACCTGGTCTTCGACAGGTCGGTCTTCCAGGTGCCGTCGAACGGCGACTGGGCTGAAGAAGAGGCGGCTGCGAAAAGGGCGGCCATTGCGATGAGCGCGCTGAGTGCATAGTGCCGGGTGCTGAATGCGAGCATGTTTCCTCCTTGGGGAGTTGCATTCCAGGTTTGGGCGGGACCAATGGGGGAGCCGACTGACCGACCAATTCTACATTCCGCCGGCTGCAGGCGAGTAGTTTTTGTTTGCCGGGTTGGCCGGCGGGGTCAGGGGGAGCGCGGGGACGAGGCTCAGAACGCAAATTTGGAATTACGGACCGCAACCTCCGGTGCCGCATCGGCGCTGGACCGCGATAGTCTTAGAAACAGTGTGATTCCGGACGATTCCCAACGCGGCGGTGCTCCGAGCTTCCCATTACTGGAGGGGAGTCCTGCCCTGGCGCAGGCACCGGTACGCGTCCTGAACGAAGGCGACGCGGCGCCTCAAGAAGCCACGCAGAAGTTCGCGCTGACGGGCGCTCCGCGCTCCCCTGTTTTGGACGAGAGCAGTGTGCCAGAAGAGTTTGTACTGACTTCGTCGGCGGCGGTGCAAGCGCCTGTGGACAAGGGCGCGCCGGAGTTGACGCCGTTTATGCGGCAGTGGGCCGCGGCCAAGCACCAGAATCCTGATGCGCTGGTGTTCTTCAGGATGGGCGATTTTTACGAGCTGTTTTATGACGACGCGGCAGTGGCCAGCCGCGAGCTGCAACTGACGCTGACGGCGCGGGACAAGGAGCGCAACATTCCAATGTGCGGCGTGCCGTATCACGCCGTGGAGCAGTATGTGGCGCGGCTGCTGCGCAAGGGATATCGCATTGCTCTATGCGACCAGATGGAGGACCCGAAGCTTACCAAGAAGCTGGTGAAGCGCGAGGTGACGCGGGTTTTGACGCCGGGTACGGCGCTGGATGCGGGACTGGGACAGGAGCGGAACAATTTTCTGGCGGCGCTGTGGGAGGGTGACGGATTACGCACTGTCGGGCCGTATTCAGATCCAGCCCACCCTAGCGGCAAAAACAAGAACGCCGCGAGGGTGGGGCACCCAGATCTTGGGGTGGGGCACCAAGGTCTTGTGTGCGCGGTGGCGCTGCTGGACGTTTCAACGGGCGAGTTTCGCGCGATGGAGTTTCGTGGGGAGCATGCGCGGGCGCAGGCGATGGACGAGCTGCTGCTGGCGGCGCCGAGCGAGGTGCTGATGGCTGCGAGTGCGGAGGCACCTGCGCTACTGGAGAGGATTCCGGCGCGGACGCGAGTCGAGGATTGGGTGTGGACTCAGGAGTACGCGGTGCCGCTGGTGGAGCGGCAGTTGAATGTGCGCTCGCTCGAAGGATTTGGGCTGAATGGGCATGAGGCGGCGGCGATTGCAGCAGGCGCGGTGCTGCACTACGTGCGCTCGACGCAAAAAAACGACGCGCCGCACATCGACAGCCTGAAATTCGAGGAGCACTCGACGGCGCTGGAGCTGGACCAGGTAACGGTGCGGAATCTCGAATTGGTGGAACCGCTTTTTTCCGGGCAGGATGATCGCGCGACGCTGTTTCGCACGCTCGATGCGTGCCTGACGCCCATGGGCAAACGGCTGCTGCGGGCGACGATTCTGCGGCCGCTGAATAACGCGCCGGAGATTGAAGCGCGATTACGAAGCGGTGGCCGAGGCGCTTGGTGATCTGCTGAAACGCGAGGAGATTCGGCGGGCGTTTGGCGGGATTCTTGACCTGGAGCGGCTGCTGGCAAGGATTTCGCTCGACTCGGCGGGACCGCGCGATGTGCGCGGCCTAGCGGCAAGTTTGGCGCGGCTGCCCGGCGTGAAGACGGCGCTTGAAGCAATGGCCGGCGCCGCGATGGCTGGTGGTTGCGGGCCAACTCGACACCCTTGATGACGTGACGGCGCGGATTGCGAAGACGCTAGTGACCGAGCCGCCGCTGACGCTTGTGGATGGTGGCGCGATTGCGGCGGGTATCGATACGGAGCTGGATGAGCTGCGATCGATTTCGACGAGCGGGCGGCAGGCGATTGCGGCCATCGAGGATCGTGAACGGCAGAGGACCGGAATCGGGTCGCTCAAGGTGCGCTACAACTCGGTCTTCGGCTACTACATCGAGATCACGAAGGCCAACCTGGCGATGGCGCCCGCCGACTACGAGCGGAAGCAGACGCTGGTGAACGCGGAGCGGTTTACGACGCCGGAGCTGAAGGAGTACGAACGGAAGATTCTGTCGGCGCACGATCGGTGCATTGAGATCGAAAAGCGGATTTTCGCCGAACTGAGGAAGTTCGTGCTCGAAAGCGCGGGGCGGATTCGCAGGAGCTCGGCGGCGGTAGCGGAGACTGATCTGCTGGCGTGTTTCGCACATCTGGCAGCGGCGAGGCGTTATGTGCGGCCAAAGTTGACCGATGAGCCGGTGCTTGAGGCGGTTGCGGCCCGGCATCCAGTCATTGAACAGTGGCTGGAGGAGACGCGCGAGGGACGTTTCATTGCGAACGATCTTTATCTGTGCGCTCACGACGAATTTTCTGTGAAAGACGAGAGCGCCGCCGCACCACCCATGCCGAGTTTGTTGCTCGTGACGGGCCCGAATATGGGCGGCAAAAGCACGTATCTGCGGCAGGCGGCAATGCTGGTGCTGATGGCGCAGATGGGTAGTTTTGTTCCGGCAGAGAGCTTGCGGTTCGGCTTGGTCGATCGCATTTATACAAGGATTGGCGCCAGCGACAACGTGGCGCGCGGGCGGTCGACGTTCATGGTGGAGATGACGGAGACGGCGACGATTCTGAATACCGCGACGAACCGGTCGTTGATTCTGCTGGACGAGATGGGCCGAGGGACGGCAACGTTTGATGGGCTCTCGCTGGCGTGGGCGACGGTTGAATACCTGCACGCAGAAGTGGGCGCGAGGACTTTGTTCGCTACGCACTACCATGAATTGACGATGCTGGCGGAGAAACTGCCGCGCGTGCACAATCTTCGCGTGGGTGTGAAGGAGACCGCGAGTGGAATTGTGTTTCTGCACAACATTGAGCCGGGCGCAGCGAGTAAGAGCTACGGGATTGAAGTGGCGCGGCTGGCGGGATTGCCGGCGGCGGTGATCGAGCGCGCGAAACATGTATTGAAGCAGCACGAAAAGCAGGAGCGGCAGAGCGTGCAGGTAGAGACGGAGGCTGATCCGATGCAGCTGACGATTTTTACGCCGCTCTCGCAGAGGATTGTGGACCGGATCGAGCAGACGGATGTGAATTCGCTGACGCCGCTCGCGGCGCTGAATCTGTTGGAAGAGTTGAAGAACGAGCTGAAGAAATCTGAGCCGTAGTGACGTTTGACTTGCGGAGTGCTCATGTGCGGGCGGGACGCCCGCACGACAGCCGGCGGGACGCCGGCGTTACAAAGGAGCGAAAGGCGTGCGCGGATGACAGTAAGTTTGCGACAGGCGGCGGGAAGTTTGCTGGTGGTCGGCGTTGAAGGAACGGAGCTGACTGCGCTGGAGCGCGCGTGGCTGAAACTGCTGCGACCAGCGGGGATTATTTTGTTTCGACGAAACATTGAGAATGCGAAGCAGACGCGGGCACTGCTGGCCGATGCGACGAAATTCTGTACGCCGCATTGCGCGCGCTTCGTGGATGTGGAGGGCGGAACAGTGGATCGGCTGCGGGATGCGCTGGCGCCGATTCCGCCGGTAGAGGCGGTGGCGCGGGCGATGCGGCCGAGTGGAGGAGGTAACGCGCTGTTGCGAGGGAGCACGGGGAGTTGATTGCGCGGGCGGTGAAGGCGTTCGGGTTTAACTCGCCGCTGGCGCCGGTGTTCGATCTGGGGCTGCCTGCGTCGCAGAAGGTGCTGGGAACTCGGTGCGCGGGTGCAACAGCGGCGGATGTCGTCGAGTATGCGCGGCCGTTTCTGGCTGGGCTTGCTGCGCAGGGTGTGGCTGGATGCGGAAAGCATTTTCCGGGCCTGGGCGGAGGCACGCTTGACTCGCACCTGGAGACGCCGAAGATTCGCCGCACATGGAAACAGATATGGCAGCAAGATCTGGAGCCTTACCGAGCGCTGAGGAATGAGCTGCCGATGGTGATGGTGAGCCATGCGGCGTATCCCTTGACGAAAGAAAAGAAGCGGCCGGCGAGTGTGTCGAGCTTCTGGGTCGGCGATGTGCTGAAAAAGCGGGTCGGTTATCGCGGCTTAGTTTTGTCGGACGATCTGGAGATGGGCGGCGTAGCCAACTTTATGCAGATGGGCGAGGCAGGAGTGGAGGCCGTGCGCGTGGGATCGGATTTGCTGCTGATCTGCCATCACGCGGAGCCGATTTTGAACGTATATGAAGCGCTGATCGCCGAAGGAGAAAAGTCGGTGGCGTTTCGAAAGATCTTGTTGATGCGGGCGCGGGAGTCGGAGCGGAAGCGGGCTAAAAGTCTTCGAGCTGGGATGGCAGCGGCGCTGAGCGCGGCGCAAATTGAGGCGTTGCGGATGCGGATTCTCAAATTCGGCGCGACGGTCGGGGAGGCGGGGCCGGCTGAGTGAAAGCGCGCGCAGAGGTAATGCTCACCCAGGTCTCAGAATCGAGACCCGGGGGCACCCCTGATCTTGCCGTCAGGCGGTTATACCTTTTTGGAAACCGCAGAACTGAAGCCGGACTGATTCGGGACGACGGAGATGCGGCGGCTGCGCGCCGTCACAAATTTTCCACCCGACCCTCTGCTACCATGGGGTTGACAGCAATCCTAACGGCCGAACTGAAAAGCGTGACCGCGCAGATTTGATTTGCGTAAAGCGATTAGCGGCCGAAGCCAAGACAAAGGAGAATATCTATGCCTCTTGTATCGATGCGGCAGCTCCTCGATGAAGCTGCGAAGGGCGGATACGGCGTCGGCGCATTCAACGTCAACGACATGGAACAGATTCAGGCCATCATGATGGCGGCCAAGCAGACGAAGTCGCCGGTGATTGTGCAGGCGAGCCGCGGCGCGCGCCAGTTTGCCGAGGATCTTTATTTGTTCAAGCTGATCCAGGCGGCGGCGGAGCTGAATCCCGATATCCCGATTGCCATGCACCAGGATCACGGCAACAGCTTTGAGACGTGCAAGAGCGCGATCGAGCTGGGCTACACGAGCGTGATGATGGACGGCTCGCTGCTGGAGGATGGAAAAACGCCGTCGACGTTCGATCAAAATGTCGAAGTGACGCGGCGTGTGGTGGACTACGCGCACGAGCGCGGCGTGACGGTCGAAGGCGAGATTGGCGTGCTGGGCGGCATTGAAGACGGCCACGGCGCGGGCGGTACGGGCCTGGAACATGTGACCGATCCGGACCAGGCTGTCGAATTTGCGGAGCGGACCGGCGTGGATGCGCTGGCGATCGCGATCGGAACCAGCCACGGCGCATACAAATTCAACAAAAAGCCGGACGGCTCGGTGTTGAAGATGGACATTCTGATTGCGATTCACAAGCGGCTGCCGCACACGCACCTGGTGATGCATGGCAGCTCGTCGGTGCCCAAGGAACTGCAGGACATCGTGAACGAGTACGGCGGAAAGCTGAAGCCGACGTGGGGAGTGCCGGTCGAAGAGATTCAGCTTGGCATTCGCAATGGCGTGCGCAAGGTCAACGTGGATACCGACAACCGGCTGGCGATTACCGGCGCAATTCGCAAGGTATTCGCGCTGACGCCGGAGAAGTTCGATCCGCGCGATTATCTGAAGCCGGCGCGCGAAGCGATGGCCAAGGTGGTGGCAGAGCGCATGACTCAGTTTGGGCAGGCGGGCCACGCGGGCGATTACAAGCCGATTCCGATCACCGAAATCGCCAAGGGCTATGCCAACGGCACGCTGGACACGCGGCCTTCGCTGGCGGCCAAGTAAATTGTTTGGATTGGTTTAGAGCACAAAGCAAATGCGGCCCTTCCATAATGGAGGGGCCGCATTTTTGTCGAACGCCGCAATAAGCGAATGAAATATAGCGGCGCTCGGACGCTTTTCCGAGGCTAAAGCCCCCATGAGCTTGGAGGACATTTCAGAGGCCTGAAGGCCCCTGCTCCTTCCGCCGGCGTTAGAGACCCAGGTCTTCCTCGGTGTAACTCTTGCCTTCGATCTTCATCGGGAGCGGCTTCAGGTCGCGCGGCACAACGACGGTTCGCTCGACTTGATTCTGCGTTTCCATGGCCTGCTGCACGCCGAAGGTCATGGCAATCTCATCGACCTTGTCGCCATAATGCCGGCGAAGCAGGGCCAGCTCTTCGCGCAACTCGGCGCGGCGGTCAGGTGTTTCGTTGTCTGAGACCGCCCATCGCGCGGTGAGAATGATGGAGAAGCGCAATGCGGCGAGTTCCTCGGTTTCGTAATCGAGAAGCTCGATGCTGGTTTCGCGAATGTATCGCGACGCAGGAGCGTTGGCAGCTAAGTCAAGCGGTGCATGAAGAAGTTGAGTGGACACGATAGTCCTCCCTCCGGGGATTTCCCACGGGGCCGATCACAACAGATCAGAAGAAGAGAAACGAGCATCGCAAACTCAGATATTTTGACGCGCGAAACCAGTCTTCGCTGGATTGGCCTTAGTGTGGGAGTATGTGCGCAGGAGTTCAGTGAGCAAAATCACCCAATATGGGTATAGAACCCATTTGGGAACGGGCAGTTTTAACGCGGGAAGGCCGCGCGGAGATTGGGATGCGTGGATAATTCTTTCTGGTTGTTCGGCTTGCGGAGGATTGCAGGGGCTTTTAGTGAATCAGGCCGCTGACGGGTTGAACGGCTCCCTGTCCAGCGGATTTGATGGAGCGCGCGGAGTTGCCGTTCTGCATCAAAAGCCAGTAGTGGAAGCCGTCGACGATGGCCATGAGCGCGGCCTCGTTCAAGTCGCTGCTGACGCCGGCGGTGACCCATGGTTCGTGTCCGTCGGCGATAAAGCTGACCGTGACGCGCACGTGCGCCGCGGAATCGTGGGCGCGAACGTCGAGCGCGGCCACGGTGAAGGTGCCGAGGCGCATTTCGGCGAGGGCCGGGTAGTACTTATCGAGCTCATGACGCATGGCCTTGGTCAGTGCGTCGACGGGACCAGCGCCCTCCGCGCGGGAGACGGCAACCTTGGACTCGCCGACAGTGAGAACCATGTGGGCCTGAACGTAGCGGCCGCCGATTTCGTCCGACTCATCGTGAACGCGCCAGCTCTTAACGGAGAACCAATTGCGCAGGGTGCCGAGCGTGCGCATGCAGGCCAGGCGAAAAGAAACTTCGCTGGAGGTATAGCCGCCGCCTTCGATCATGGCCTGGTTGGAATCGATGAGCTCCTGCGCCTGCGCGGAGTTGAGCGGGACGCCGAGCGATTCAGAGAGCAGCATGATGTTGGCGCGGCCCGACTGCGCGTTGACGCCGATGACGGGGCTTGCGCCGACGAGAGCGGGATCGGTCCAGAGATACGCGCCGGGGTTTTTGCGCTCGCTGGAGCCGTGCATGCCGGCCCAGGTGCCGAAAGCGCCGGGACCAACGATGGGCGCGCCGTGCGGCGGCTCCAGTCCGAAGGCTGCATAGGCCGAGTGGGCGAGCGAGGTGAGGCCGGGCAGAGATGCGGGCGGAACGAACTCCGCTTCGCCGCGAAGCTGCATGGCGCCGACGACGGTGGTGAGATTGACATTGCCGCAGCGCTCGCCGGTTCCGATGAGCGTGCCCTGGATGTGGCGGGCGCCCGCCAAAATCGCGGCGCGCGTGTTGGCGATGCCGAGACCGCGATCGGTGTGGCCGTGAAATCCGAATTGCGCGCCGGGGAAGTTGCGGATGAGCGAGGAGATGACGGTTGAAACCTCCTCGGGGCCTGCGCCGCCGTTGGTGTCGCAGACGACGATGCGGCTGACCTTCTGGTTAACGCACTGCTCGACGAGGCGGTGGAAATGGTCGAGACTGCGCTGGGCGAAATCGCCGCCGCAGGGATTGCCGTTTTCACAGCGGCCGCAACTGGCATCCATAGCGTGCTCGAGATCGATGAGAACTTCGAGGCCGTGCTGTTGCAGGAAATCGATGGTCTCGCGCACCATGAGGAGATTTTCTTCGAGCGTGGTTTCAAGCGAGCGCTCCACATCGAGCAGGCGCGATTTGACGACGATCACTGCGGCGGGGATGCGGTGCTTGTGGCGGACGATGAATTGGACGTCAGGCCAGTCTTGAACTTTCACACCACGGCCGCGCGAACGGCCGAAGAGCGCGAGACGCATGTCGCCGGTGTCGACGGAATCGAGCGCGGTTGTGAGGTCGGAGACAAATTGGTTGGCGCCGGCGAAGCCGATTTCCGCGTAGCGTACGCCGAAGGTTGCCATGCGCTGCAAGAGCAGAACCGCGTTGGGTACAGAGATCTCGAGGTCCGGCTGCTGCAAGCCATCGCGCAGGCTGGTGTCAAATAGCTCGACTTGGGGCGGCGTGCTTTCTTTCATTGGATCCTGCAAGGCCCGCGAATCCGGCGTGAATCTGCCGGATGTGCGTGGGAAATCTCAATTTCATCATATCGCGAAGACCCGCGCAGAAAAGGCTGAGGCTGGGTTACTCGAACATCATGCCGAGTAAGGCTCAGCCACAGAATTGCACTGGCGATTCGCTGGCGTTTCGAGCCTTGCCAAAAGATCTTTTGGGTGGACAGGTTTGGTCAGAAAATCGAATACGTAGCCTTCGGTCTCTGCTGATTCCAAAAAGCCTTGTGTGCTTGACTGGCCCGAGAACAGCAGGATCCGGCATAAGGGGAACCGTTTCCGGATCTGGACCGCCATTTCTACGCCGTTCATTCCTGGCATCATGACATCGCTGATCACAATTTCCGGCGTCATTTCTTCGCATGCGGCAAGCGCGCTCTGCGCGTCGTAGAAAGCGTGCGTGTCATAGCCGTGCAGCCGGAGTATCGCGCTGAGCGTATCTGAAATCAACTTCTCGTCATCGACCACGAATACTCGATGCGACATGATTACCTGCCTTCCCCGCTTTTGGCGTTCCGGCGGCTTTCTCTTCTTTCCCTTCAGTCGCTTTTGCTCCTGGTTGCATGTCCACCGGGAAACCGCTGTCGACTACACGAGCGACCCTTAGCGCCTCGGTAATCGGGACAACGTCGAACCGCACTTTCCGGCTTCGCACTTTATGGTTCATGGAGCTCACCTTCTAACTTTCTGATTCGAGTGTGAGACTACACACGGCCAGGTGGTACGGGGACTTTTTCTTTGCCGTCCTCCTTTCTCATGTTTTGCCTGTTTTCAGCGTCTCTTGACCTTGGGTATTTCGCTGTTTTAAGGTAGTTTAGTGAGTGTTTAGCTAAACTTCTTTTGCGTTTGCGGTGGTTAACGGCAGGTTAGCGATACGCTTAGGAGGATTCCGATGCCCGGAAAAGCAAAATCGCGGAGGTTCGAGACGACCGATCGGGGCAATGTGCCGACTGGCAGAAACGGGAAGCACAAGGCGATCGTCGCCGAAATCCTCGACAACCTTGCGGTTCTGGAGACCGGTCAATCGTTGAAGATCCCTCTTGACGAGTTGACCGACACAAAAGTGAACATTCGCTCGGCGCTTAATCGCGCGACTCACAAAAGCGGAAAACCCGTTGCCACTGCCGCCGACGAAAAATATCTCTACATTTGGAATGGCTGACCGGGCTGGAACCGTTTGCCGTGCTGCCGCGCGGGTCCAGAGTCGGCAGGCGACCGGCCAGCCTGATCGAGCGCGATGCAAGAGTAATAACCTCCGAATCGGCGAAGGCGCACTTCAACTGAAGCACGACTTGATGTGGATGTGGCCAATTCCCCGCCGCGTCTAGATTGCTTGTGCGGGCGAAGCCTCGGTCGAGGGTGAGGCGAGGAAACCGATTTCCTGATCTTTATATTGCAGCTGGTAGAGCTTCCAGTAGAGGCCGCGCTGCGCCAGTAGCTCCTGGTGCGAGCCCATCTCGCGCAACACGCCCTTGTGCATAACGAGGATGGTTTCTGCGCGTTGAACTGTTGACAGGCGATGCGCGATTAGGACACTCGTCCGGCCCTCGACCATGCGCTCGAGGGCGCCGCGAATGCGCAGCTCGGTGTCGGTGTCGACGCTCGAAGTGGCCTCGTCGAGGATGAGGATGTGCGGATTGTAGGCCAAAGCTCTTGCAAAATTGATGAGCTGCTTTTGGCCGGTTGAGAGCGAGCTGCCGCGCTCGCGGACAGGCTCATCGAATCCGTGGGGAAGGCTATCAACAAAATCGAGCACGTTGACGTCGCGGGCGGCGCGGCGCATGGTCTCGTCCGTGATCTGTTCGTTGCCGAGACGAATGTTTTCGCCGATGGTGCCGGAGAAGAGGAACGGGTCCTGGAGGACGACGGCAAAGTGGCGTGCGCAGCTCGGTGAGATCGTGGTCGCGCAGGTCAACACCGTCCAATAAAATGCGGCCGGCGGTGACCTCGTAGAAGCGCATCATGAGGCTGGTGAGCGTAGTCTTGCCTGCCCCCGTGTGGCCGACGATGGCGACGGTCTGGCCCGGCTCGATGGTGAAGGAGACGTCTTTCAAGATCCACTCGATGTCGTCGAGGGATGCGAGGGCGGCGGAGTCGGGAGTTCCCGCAGGGGCTAAAGCCCCATCGTTTTCTGCGAAGCTTGCGGCACGCGACCCACCCACTGGGTGGGTGCCCCGGTCGTGCCCTGACACTTCGTGCGTCTCCGGATGCGTTTGATAGGGTGCCGGCGAGGACGCCGGCGTTACTTTTCCCTGGGCCTTGGCGACGGCGGCTTTCTGCTCGTCGGTGAGTTTCTGGTAGGTGAACCAGACGTGATCGAATTCAATTCTGTTTGAGCCGTCGCCGGGGATGGGATGGGCGGGGCTCACGATCGCGGGCTCGGAATCCATGAGCTTGAAGATGCGCTCGCAGGCCGCCATGGCCGCCTGGAGGATGTTGTATTTGTCGCTCAAATCCTGAATGGGCCGCCAGAAGCGCAGCGAAAACTGCGTGAACATGATGAGCACGCCGATGGTGACCGTGGGCGGCAGATGCAGGACTCCGAAACCGCCGCGCCAGACCACGAGCGCGATGGCTACGGACGAAAGAAAGTCGACCGCGGGGTAGTAGAGCGCGTAGGCGAAGATCGTGTCCTTGAAGGCGATCATGTGCTGGCGGTTGACGTCTTCAAAATCTTTGTAGGCGCGATCTTCGCGATTGAAGAGCTGGACGACGGCCATGCCGGAGATGTGTTCCTGCGTAAAGCTGTTGATGCGCGCGATGGCGGTGCGGACGCGGCGATAGCTCTCGCGCACGTGGTCGCGGAAGATGCGCGTGACGATGAGAATCAGCGGCAGAACGGCGAAAGCCAGCAAGGCCAGCCACCAACTGATGGCGAGCATGACAGCGGCCATGATGATGAGCATGAAAGCGTCATTGACGATGGCCAGCACGCCTTCAGTAAACATGTCATTGACGGCGTCCACGTCGGAAGTGAGGCGCGTAACGAGGCGGCCGACGGGATGAATGTCAAAGAATCCCACGTCCATGCGCTGCATGTGGCGAAAGATGTCGCGGCGCAGATCGAACATGATTTTCTGTCCGATCCATTGCATGAGGTAAACCTGGACGAACTGGAGAAGATACGCGAGGACCAGCATGCCGAGGTAGATCGCGGCGAGGCGGGTGATGCCCTGCACGGCGGCTTGAGGAAGCGCGTGGGCGAGTGGGCTCTTGACGGCGACCCAATGAGCGACGGCATTGGATGGATCCTGGTCGCTGGCCTCGGGAGCCAGGTAGCGATCGACGGCAACCATGACGAGGATGGGGCCGGCCACGTCGCATACCGATTTGAGCGAAACGGAGAGCGAGGCGATGGCAGCCTGCGCCCAATAGGGGCGCACAAAGCGGCCGAGGCGCCGCATGAGGCGCGCGTCGTAGACCTTGCCGACAACCTCATCGTCGGACTTGCGCTTGGGCTGAGCGGAGACCTTCTGCGATCCGTTTGTGGATCCGGCCTGCTCCGCTTGTTTTTCTTCTTTATCCGCCATCGGTTGGGGGTTTTACGGTTCCATCTTTATTGTAAGGGGACCCGGGTTTCGGTTGGGGCCTTGGCTTGGGCGTGGGACGCGAAACGCCCATGCTGAGGAGGACGTAGCCGAAGCCTTTGCGGATGAAACTGGTCAAGCTCATGAGGAACCGTGGGGCGTGGATCGTGAATCGTGAGTCGTGAATCGTGAGCGGCTCAATGTGCCGCGGGCGCAGCGGGCGCGGTTGGTGTTGAATCGGTCGGCAGTTCGCCACGCACAATCTGGAGCGCGGCCGGTGGCAGCGGCTTATCCGCATTAGCCAGGAGCAGTGTTACCTGCCAGATCTCGGTTTCGCTGAGCGTGCTTTTGAAGGACGGCATGCCGGTGAGTCGAATGCCGTTCGACACCTTCCAGTAGGTCTCGCCGGGAGGATCGTCGCTGACTCCTACGACGCTCGATGCCCTTGTGCTGCACCCAGAGTTGCGGAGCTTTTGGATACATGTTGGAACCAAGGCTGGAGGGTTTGCCGTAAAAGCCATGGCACACAGCGCATTGATCACCGTAGACTTCGGCCCCGGCAGCGAGTGTGGCCTCGTCGGCCTGCAGCGGAGGATTGCCGGGCATCTCTCGACCGATGCGCGCATTGAGCGGAATCGAGACGATCTGCTGCTCCATCGGAAACGGCGGATCGGCAACGGCCACGGGCGGACGCCCGAAGTGAAACCATGCGAGCACGGCCAACGGCACTAGAACCAGACACAAGATGAATCCGAGCAAAATGCGTCCCATCTTTCGCGGCGCCTCCAATGGCTATCATCGCAGAGAAGGCTCGATATTGCGGCGATAGTTGCGAGCGATGCGCAGTGCCGGTTGCAGCGAGCACGCGTCTAAACTGCACGTCCCGGATGACAGGTTTCACAGCGATTTCCGGGCCGGTTTCCAATACTCGGCTGCCCCCGAGGTGATTTAATACCAGATGGGGGAAGCACCGCATCCAAACCGCCTTGAAACCACGATTCGAGAGGAGCGATTCCGCCGCGGCGGACGCTCAAAATGCAGAATTGGACCGGTTAACGCGCGAGCTTTCGTACTCCCTTGGAGGAAATCCGAACCCGATGTTCTCATTCCGCCGTCTTGCAATTTTGCTGGCGCTTCTATTCCCGGTGATGCCCGCCGTTTATGCGCAAAGCTCGAACTATTCGTCATCGAATCCCACCGATTCCAACCCGGCGATGGATCAGAACCTGAATCTCGCTGAAAACCTGGAACTGGCTCAGAACCAGCCTTCCGGCAACGCGCAGCAGACCGCCTCAAGAAACTCAGGGCCAGATCAGCGTGCAGGAACGGATCCGGCTGCGCCGCGCGCAACGCCGCAGCACGGCGATTCACGATGCCTACGACCACCGCTGGGAAACGTACCTGGACACGGGCTACCTGCGCTTTCAACCGGGACCGGGCCTTCCGGGGGATGGACCGTTGCAGAAGCTCACGTATTACGCGTGGGAGACGGGGCTGACTCGCTTTTCGAACGAGCGGCTGGGCTATACGCTGGTCGGCCGCGGCTATTTTGGAACGGCGTACGTGGGCGTGAACCAGGCGAGCCAGGGGCGGCTCACCCGGCCTGCCATCAGCCAGTATGACGTGATCGGCGGCCCTGTTTACCGCTTTTACCTGCAACCGAAGTTCGCCATCTCCGGGCGCGCGATGGCCGGTTGGGCTCACGGCAACTTTTCCGGCGATACCAATGGGACTTCGCCCGTGAATTTTGGCCTTTACCCCGATGCCGACACCTTTGCCGCGAGCGCCAGCGTAATTGGCGAGCTGAATATTTCCCCGAATCTCGCGCTCAAGCTCGCGCCCGAATATTTTTTTACGGGGTTTGGATCGACGGTTCAGGCGAGCCGGGGGTTCACGGGCGGACTGGTCTATCGGTGGGGAAAGCAATAGAGACGGTTCGCAGTTCATAGTTCGCAGTTCGAAGTTCGAAATTGACGTCGAATGGCAGCAGTGGTGAGTGACTCGTGTTTCGTGGGTCATGAACCGTGGAGAGCGGGCGGCGCGACAGTGTGAAAGCGATGATGAGATGAATGAGGGGTTTTCTCGCCGGGGATTTTTGCAATCGGGCGCGGTTGCGGCGGCCAGCGCGGCAACTGGAATTGTGCCGGCGCTGACGGGCGCTGCGGCGGCGGGCGCAGAGGCGATTCCTGCTTCGGGGAAGTTTTCGCCGCTCAACCTTGGCCTGGCCAGCTACACATTTCGCAACTTTACGCGCGCGCAATTGATCGGCTTCATGAAGCAGTTGAACGTCACGAGCCTGAACGCCAAAGACGTGAAGGATCATCTGCCGATGGATCCCGCGCTGGAGGCGCAGGCGCTGGCGGACTATGCGGCCAACGGCATCAAGCTGCACGCGGCGGGCGCGATTTATTTCAAGAACAACACCAGCGATGAAATTCGCGCCAAGTTCGAATACTGCAAGAGGGCCGGCATCAAGGTGATTGTGGCCGGGGACCCGACACCGGATACGCTTCCACTGATTGAGCCGTTTGTGAAGGAATACGATATTCGGCTTGCGATCCACAATCACGGGCCGGAAGACAAGCTCTTCCCTTCACCGTTCGACGTGCTGAAGGCCATCAGGAACATGGACCCGCGCATCGGCTGCTGCATCGACGTGGGACACGCGGCGCGCGCCGGGGCGAACCTTGTTGAGGCGATCCACGCCTGCGGTCCGCGCCTCTACAACATGCACGTGAAGGACCTGACCAGCTTCTCGAATAAAGAGAGCCAGGTGGCGGTGGGCGAGGGCATCCTGCCCTTCCGCGAGATGTTCGAGGCGCTGATCAAGATCGGGTACACGGGATTCATCGATCTCGAATATGAGATTCACCCCGACGATCCCATGCCCGGCGTGATCGAGAGCTTCGCATTTATGCGCGGCGTGCTGGATGGGATGGGGTATCTGACGCACGCGTGAGGAAGACAGCCGTTAGCCCTCAGCCATTAGCTTTCAGTTCCATAGTGCTAGAGTGAGCGACTCTCCTCGACTCCTACAGGGCTCTTTAACGCGCGGCGGGCGGCTGGTCTGAAATCATGCCGATGGTTCCCAGCCAGGTTTCGACCAATTGAGGCCATGCGGTGATGGGAAGCTTTGTCGGCCGCAGCCCGAATGCGTGGTTGCCCTCGGCGTACAAATGCATCTCTACCGGGACCCCTGCTCTCTTGAGCGCGATGTAGTAGGACAGCGAGTCGTACACGCTGTCGACGTGGTCGTCCTCGGCCTGCAAGAGAAATGTGGGCGGAGTTTCGCTGGTGACGGCTATGTCGGGATTCAGGCCGAGATTGTCGTCGGCGGTGGCGAGCGGATCGGGCGGAGGAAGCGCGAATTTCTTCGTGCCAAATCCGGCATCGTACTGCGCCGCGGCCCGCGACAGGTGGCCCGGATAAATGGCCACGGCAAAGTCGGGGCGGCAACTGAGTTGGTCGGCGGCATCGATTGGCGCATAGACACGCTTGTCGAAATACACGCTGGTCGCCACGGTGAGATGGCCGCCGGCGGAGAAGCCGAGGACTCCGATCTTGTGCGGATCGATGTGCCACGTCGGCAGCGTGGAGGCGCACCAAGCGGATCGTTCGCTGCGCGTCTTCGAGAGCCATCGGCGACTCCGGATAGGGGCCCGATTTCGGATAGGGACCAACGTCGGTCACGCGGTACTTCAACAGCACGCACGTGATTCCTTTTTGCGTCAGCCAGTCGCAAACTTCGGTGCCTTCCAAGTCAATGGCGAGAATCTGGTAGCCGCCGCCGGGAAAAACGACGATTGCGGCGCCGGAGTTTGTGCCCTCTGGCGGGTAGACCGTCATCGTGGGCGTCGTGACATTCTCAACGTAAGTCCACGGCTTGCCGGCAACCGGGTTCTTGACGTCTATCTTCGTGGTCTCTGGACCGCGGACCGGCTGCGGATCAGGTGCTGCGGCGGGCCAGATGGGAATCTGCAAGTGGCCGCGATCCCAGGTCTCAGAATCGAGACCTGGGGCACCCGGCGACGGCCGCCAGCCGGAGGTTTGTGCAGGAATGCTGGTGATGGAGAACGCGGAGCATAGCGCAAGAAGAATGAGGCGATTCACCGTTCTCGCAGGTTAGCAGCTTAATCAGGCTCAGGGCATTGGCTAACGTGGTGCCGGCGGCCCCAACCCTCCGGCGTGACCGAAAGTCTACCGTTCATGCGCAGCGTTCTGGATGGGATGGGGACCCGACGCACGCATGATGGCGGTCGGGGCGGTTAGCTCGCATTCACTTCTGCGCAGCGTAGTCGCTCGCTCCCAGCAGGTGGAGCGAGACGTAGGGTTCATCTCCCACAACCCAGCTGTCGTGGCCGGGCTCGATATAAAAAATGTCTCCGGCATTCATTTCAACAATCCGGCCGTCGTCCATCGCCGCAGTTGCGCAGCCTGAAACGACAATTCCCACGTGTTCCACGTCGCAACTCTTTTTCCCGAGCGCCTGGCCCACGTGAACCGACCACTTCCAGCCCGGCTCGTACGTGGCACGACCGATGGTCATTCCACCAATATGGACGAGTTCGAACTTGCCTTTTTCGAAGTTGCGCACTTCGTCAGGCCGTTCAAATCGTTTGAGAATCACCTCATACATCGTTTCCCCCGATTGCGATGAGCGGTTGTGCGTTTTCTCCGGTCTCCGCTCACCGACCGGCGTTCACTGTCCATTGTTCTCGATTCATTGCAGAATCGGAATTCCGGCGATGCGCTTCTGCCACTCGGCGGGGCCGGTCACGTGCACGCTGGTTCCCTTGGAATCGACGGCCACGGTGACTGGCATGTCTTTCACGTCGAATTCGTAAACGGCTTCCATGCCGAGGTCTTCAAAGGCCAGCAGGTGCGAGCCGCGAATGGCTTTGGAGACCAGATACGCAGCGCCGCCGACAGCCATCAGATACACCGCGCCGAACTCGCGGATGGCGTCAATCGCTTCAGGCCCGCGCTCGGCCTTGCCCACCATGCCGAGGAGCCCGGTTTGAGAGAGCATCTGGCGCGTGTATTTGTCCATGCGCGTGGCCGTGGTGGGCCCGGCCGGACCGACGACTTCGCCGCGCACGGGATCGACCGGGCCAACATAGTAGATAAAACGGCCGCGGAGATCGACGGGCAGCTTTTCGCCTCGGTTCAACATATCGCTCATGCGCTTGTGGGCGGCGTCGCGGCCGGTGAGGAGCTTGCCCGAGAGCAGCAGGACTTCGCCGGGCTTCCACGTAGCGGCTTCTTCTTTTGTAACCGTGTCGAGATTGACTCGTTTCGCTCCCGACACGTCGTAGGTCAGCTTCGGCCAGGCGTCGATGGGTGGCGGGTCGAGAAAGACAGGGCCGGAGCCGTCGAGCACGATGTGCGCATGGCGCGTGGCTGCGCAGTTGGGGATCATGGCGACGGGCAGATTGGCCGCGTGGGCGGGCGTGTCCACCACCTTCACGTCGAGCACAGTCGTGAGGCCGCCGAGCCCCTGCGCTCCAATGCCGAGACGGTTCACCTTGTCATAAAGCTCGACGCGAAGTTTCTCGGCGGTGGTCGTGGGGCCGCGGGCGATGAGTTCCTGAATGTCGATGGGCATCATGAGGGATTGTTTTGCGAGCAGCATGGCCTTCTCCGCTGTGCCGCCGATGCCGATGCCCAAAATTCCCGGCGGGCACCAACCTGCGCCCATGGTGGGCACAGTTTTCAAAACCCAGTCGACGACCGAGTCATTGGGGTTGAGCATGACGAACTTGGATTTCGCTTCCGAGCCTCCACCCTTGGCGGCGACGGTGACTTCGACGGTCGAGCCGCGCACGACTTCAACAAAGACGGCGGCGGGCGTGTTGTCTTTGGTGTTGATGCGCTTGCCTGCGGGATCGGCCTGGAGGCTGGCGCGGAGCTTGTTGTCGGGATCGAGATAGGCGCGGCGGACACCGGCATCAATCATTTGTTGTAAATCGAGAGGCTCCTCGCCGGGCCCGGGCTCGAAGCGCACGTCCATGCCGAGTTTGACGAAGGCGTTCACAATGCCGGTGTCCTGGCAGACGGGGCGATGGCCCTCGAAGCACATGCGGCTGTTGATAAGAATCTGCGCCATTGCGTCGCGCGCGGCGGGCGATTGCTCGCGCTCATAGGCCTGGGCGAGCGCGCGGATGTAGTCCACCGGGTGGTAGTAGCTGATGTACTGCAACGCGCCCGCAACGCTCGCGATGAAATCTTCCTGGCGGATGACGGTCATGGAGGCTCCCTGCACATCTAGGGTATTCGATGCCGCCGGAAGTCCGGAATAAGCGCGAGATTTATCGGAAAGTGAAGAAGTGAATAAGTGAAGGAGTGAAGAAGTGAGGAAGTGAATGAGTGAACGAACGAAGAAGCCACTCGGAGTCTCGCTGCTTCACTTTTCACTCCTTCACCGGCTCACTTTTTCACTTGCTCAACCGGCGGCGCTTGCGCGGGCGGCGATTGGCGCACTCAGCTGCTGGCGCAGGCTGCCGGCCAGGTCGGCGACCACTCGCAGGCGGTCGGCGACGGGCGCGGGAACTTCGGCGCCCGAGAGCGCGAGCTGCGAGTGCAGCAGCAGTCCGGCGACCGTGGATTTGAGCTCGGCTTCGATGGCGACTGCGGCGGCGCGACGGGCCACGGCCTGCTCGCGCTCACGGCGATGGAGCGCCGAGCGAATTTCACGGATGAGGCGGGCCGCTCCGGAGACGGCGAAATTGATCTGCAAAGGAATGGCCAGCCCTGCTTGTTCGCAGATGCGGTCGGCGGCGGCGGGGTCGCACTCGGCGAGAGTTTCGTCGATGACGAGGGCCAGATACTCGCCCTTGCGCAGTGCGGCGAGGGCTTCGCGGCGGCCTGCGGCCACTTCAACCGCCATGCCCAGTTGCTTTTGAACGACATCGGCGCAGTTGCGGGCGCCTTCGATTCCGGTGACTAAAAGGATGCTCATGCTCGTTCTCCGTGGAACGTGGGTCGTGATTCGTGGGTCGTGGGTCAATCACTTGAAGGTGAAGCAGCGAATGAGTCAAGGAGTGAATCAGTGAAGGAGTGAAAGGGTGAATGCGGGAGACTCGGTCTCCAGTGGCCTGTTCCCTGATCC
This sequence comes from uncultured Acidobacteriaceae bacterium, assembly GCA_963796785.1. Taxonomy (GTDB): domain Bacteria; phylum Acidobacteriota; class Terriglobia; order Terriglobales; family Acidobacteriaceae; genus Telmatobacter. Next base: position 268,660 of record CAWCMW010000003.1, read on the forward strand.
CTGTTTCCTGCCTTTCACTCTTCCTGCAGCGGGTCGGCGATGCCGTATTCCTTGAGCTTGCGGTAGAGCGTGGTCTTGCCGATGCCGAGGAGTTTGGCCGCCTGCAGCTTGTCGCCGTTGAGAGTGCGGATGGCGCTCAGGATGGCGTCGCGCTCAAGGTCGGCCAGGGGCTTGACGCCGGGCGCGGCCAAGACTTCAGCCTGATCGCCCAGGCCGGCGTGGCGCGCGTCGAAGTTCTGCTGAAGGCCCTGCTGCTGCAACTGCGTGGGCAAGTCGCCGAGGTGCAGAACCGGCCCCGAGGACAAGGCGGTGGCGCGCTCCAGAGAGTTTTCAAGCTCGCGGACGTTGCCTGGCCAGTCGTGGCGCATCATGGTGCGCAGGGCTTCGTCGGAGAGCGTGAACTTGCGGTTGTGCTCGCGGCTGATGCGGTCAAGAAAGTGCGCGGCGAGCAACGGGATGTCTTCGCGGCGATCGCGGAGCGACGGCAGGCGCAGATTGACGACGTTGAGACGATAGAAAAGGTCCTTGCGAAAGGTTCCCTTCTCAACCATGCTGGCCAGATCCCGATTGGTGGCGGCTACGATGCGCGCCTTGATCGGAATGCGGTGCGTGGCCCCTACCGGGCGAACCTCTTTTTCCTGGAGAGAGCGCAGCAGCTTGGCCTGAAGGTCGAGCGTGAGCTCGCCGATCTCATCGAGAAAAACCGTGCCGCCCTCGGCCGAGACCAGAAGGCCGTCCTTCGAGTGCATAGCCCCTGTGAAGGCGCCCTTGACGTAGCCGAAGAGCTCGCTTTCGATCAGGGTTGGAACAAGCGATCCGCAGTCGACGGGCAGGAAGGGTTTTTGGGAGTTGGGGCCGTAGGCGTGAATGGTGCGCGCGACCAGCTCTTTGCCGGTGCCGCTTTCGCCCAGGATCAGAACGGGGTGCGTGCTCTGGGCAACCTTGGAGAGGATGCGGTAGATCTTCTCCATCTCCGGTGAGCGTCCGATCATGGAACCCAGACCTTCGGATAGGCGCAGGCGCTCGCGCAACTGGCGGGTTGCGGTGTCGGTCATGTGCGACTGCGCGGCGCGGTCGAGGACGGTCGAAAGCTCGTCCATCGCGAAGGGCTTGGTGAGATAGTCGGAGGCGCCGCAGCGCATGGCCTCGACGGCTGCGTTGACCGAGCCGGTGGCCGTCATGGCGATGACCGAAGTGTCTGGATAGAGCAGCTTGACCTCGGAGACCAGCTCCAGACCCTCGTTTGAACCGGAGGGCAGATTCACCAGCAGAATGTCGGCGATGTGGCCGCGCAGGAGGCTGCGCGCCTGGGTCAGATCACCCGTGCTGTCGACCGCATAACCCAGGCTCGCGGCGATCTCCGCGCAGGCCGAGCGCACCGCCGTATCCGCATCCACGACCAGGAGGTGCAGACGGACGGACGGCTCGGAAAGTTGAGGAATGAACTCCATCTCTCGTGTGTTGAAGACTGTATCCAGCATTGTATTCGCCTCTTGCGTCTTTCAGGAAAAACCTGAGATGACAGCTCTCAGCCTTTAGCTTTTAGCAGTTAGCTTCTTTTGTGCCGTTCCAGCAGTTGAGGACCACGACAGAAAACCCATTGGTGCATCAAGACGACGGAAATCGAAGACATCAGTTCGGCCTGCGCAGCGGCAGTTCCAGCGCGAAACGCGCGCCGCCGTGCTCGCGATTGCCGGCGGTGATGCGTCCCCCTGCGCCCTCCACGATGGAGCGCGTGATGGTGAGACCCAGACCGCGATGGCTGAGAGCCCAGTTGCCGTGCGAGCCCTCGCTCATGCCGTGCGAGGTGTAGCCGGAGGTGAAGACCGTCTCCAGAGAATCCTGTGGGATTCCCGGGCCGTTGTCCTCGACGGTGAGCAAAAGGCAGGCCGCTGTGCCCTGAGCAGGGGGCTCCTCGCGCAGGCCGATGTGGATGCGCCCGCCCGAGGGCAAGACTTCCGCAGCGTTCTTCACCAGGTTGACGAGGATTCGCGTGAGGTCTTCGCCGGTTAGGCGCACCGGGCCTGCGCCGCCCTCGGCATGGACGGTGAGAGCGATGGCCGGACCGGCCAGAGCGGCCAGCAGATTGCGATTGGCCAGGAGCTCGGCGGCCAGGTTCGCAACCGGCACGGCAGGTAGAAGATCCCAGCGCCGGCTGGCGTTGGCGTTGCCTGGATTGGTGATGCCTGGGCTGGCGATGCCTGGATTGGCGATGCCTGCGCTGGAAAGGCCGGACGGTTCACTGCCGGGACCCTGGTCGAAGATTGAGCTTCCGGCGGGTTCCGGATCTTTCGGCGCCGGCCGCGAAAGCAGAGGGCCAGCCTGGGGAAAAGCCGCTGCGTGGGCTTGAACAGATGCCGTGGCGGGAATTTGAGGAATTGCCATTGCCGGCAAGCCGGCCACGCTGGCCGAGGCGGGTGTGTCGCGTTGCGCGTCAATGGCGACGATCTTCTCTACCAGGCGGCGGCTGGCCGCGGCTACCAGGCGCAGCTCGTGCCCGTAGTGTATGAACGGAGTGGCGAGGACGCCCGGCTCCTCCAGCAGATCGCAGTAGAGCCCGAGTGCCGTAACCATGTTGCGCGCATCGTGGGCCGCTTCGGACAGAGTTTCTCCGGGGCTGCGCAGCGTGGCAAGAGTCTCGACGACCGTCTCCACACGCTTGCGGTCGGGGGTGATTTGCTCTCCGACTGCACGAGCGGTCTTGATTTCCTGAGTCTGATGCTTGCGCGTTGCGCCATCCCGTTTCCGTGCCGTTCGACTGAATGTCTCTGCCTGATGCATGTGCCGGTTCCTTTCCTGCCGTGGACCGTGAATCGTTGACCGTCGATCGCGAATCGTGAATCGTGGACCGTGGATGTTTGGTTCGTGCGCCCTGTTCCGAATCCTGCCGGACTTCCCGTTTCTGCGTTTGGGTGGTGAACTTTGTCCTGTTTTCATACACGTAGCGTGCCAAACGGGGACGGGTTTTCTAAGTTCATGATCATGGAGGGGATAAGCCTGCGGGGACTGCGCCGGGGGCGTGGCGTGGAGCGCAACGAGAGTTCCGAAACGGAACCGGTGCGAAGGTGGCGCAGCGCGAAAGCTAATTGTTATCAGCCACTTTATAGGGCGATTCCCCTTGTGGCACCTTGCATTTCCAAAATTCCCATTGCGGAACCGGGATTCCCAGGCCATCTGCATCCGGCGTCACTCTCGTACAATCCGCTTATGAACGCGACAGGATTGGGAACAGGAAACGCAAAAGAAAGTTCAAGGGAGCCTGCCGGGGCTCTCACACTTCGGCCAGGCGGCCGGAGCGCGGGCCAGCTTCGCCCGCTGACGCTCACGCCCGGGTACGTGCAGACCGCCGAAGGCTCGGTGCTGGTCGCGCTCGGAAACACGCGCGTGCTGACCAACGCGACCATTGAGCAAGGCGTGCCGGGATGGCTCAGAAACTCGGGACGCGGCTGGGTGACGGCCGAGTACGCGATGCTGCCCCGTTCGACGGTGACCCGCACGCCGCGCGAGAGCGAGCGCGGCAAGATCGGCGGGCGCACGCACGAGATTCAGCGGCTGATCGGGCGGAGCCTGCGCTCGGTTGTGGACATGCAGGCGCTGGGCGAGCGAACGGTGATCCTCGACTGCGACGTGATTCAGGCCGACGGCGGCACGCGTACCGCGGCGATCACGGGTGCGGCGGTGGCGCTGGGGCTGGCGCTGAATGCGCTGGTGAAAGCGGGAACTCTCAAGATTTCGCCGCTGAAGCAACTGGTGGCCGCAACATCGGTGGGGATCGTGGATGGCGACATGCTACTCGATCTTTGTTACGAAGAAGACTCCCAGGCCGCAGTGGATATGAACGTGGTGATGACCGCCGATGGGGGGCTTGTCGAGACGCAGGCTACAGCGGAGAAGGGTTCTTATTCGCGCGAGCAGTTGAACGGGCTGATCGATCTGGCGGAGGCGGGGATGAAGGAGATTTTTGCCGCGCAGAGGGCGGTGCTGGCTGCTAGCTTTTAGCTCTTAGCTTTTAGCTTTTAGCTACCGATGGCTAACATTCCGCTTTTGGCGATTCGCAAATCGGATGGAAAAATTGTTGCATCGGTCGCGTGCGTCTATGAATCCCCCCATGCGTACGATCTGAGGTGCGGCTTTTCAGGAAGATCACACGAACAGTCCGCCGCTCGTACCTGGAGAATGCGAATTCCTACGAAGAAAACTTCCGGACCGCAAGATCACGACGCGGCGCTGCGGCAACATCTGCTTGAACTGCTCCACGGCGGCCATGCGCACGCGGACTTCGACATCGCCGTCCGCGGCCTCTCGCCCGCGCTGCGCGGCAAAACGCCTAAGGGGGCTGAACACTCGCCATGGGCGATTCTGGAGCATCTGCGCATCGCGCAGTGGGACATTCTGGAGTTTTCGCGCGAATGCCGGCCACGAATCTCCTGACTGGCCGAGCGGATATTGGCCCGCGACAGCCGCGCCGCCCGACGCGAAGGCGTGGGATAAAAGCGTGCGCGCTTTTCGTCGCGACCTGAAAGCGATGTGCGATCTGGTCAGCGATCCGGCGACCGATCTGTATGCGACAATCCCGCACGGCAACGGCCAGACCGTTCTGCGCGAGGCATTATTAGCGGCCGATCACAACGCTTATCACGTTGGACAATTGGTGCTGGTGAGGCGGCTGCTGGGGGCGTGGAAGGGGGTAAACGGCCAGCCTTCAGCCATCAGCCTTCGGCCCAATAGCCTGCACGTTGCTGTCCGCTCACGGGTCGCCACCGGCTCTCGTTTATTGGTTACTGCCCGCTGTCGGCTGGCTACTCCCGGTTCCCTTTTCCCTGTTCCCTACATTTGAGACGACCTTTCGACCTTTTGCCGGGGTGATTCGTCTACCCAATGAGGGTTGGTGTCACCCACCTTTGCCGGCGCTCAAACATTGAGGAGCAAGAACTTATGCGATTTCGGTCGATGAAGAGCGGGATGTCGATCCTGGGGGCGGCCTTCCTTGTGACTCTTGCCGGTGCGGCGCAATCGCAGCCGGCGCAAACCCAAGTGGCTCGCTACCTGGGCACGGTGACGGCCATCAGCGGCGATACTCTTACGGTAAAAACCGACGCCGGACTCGCGAACACGGTGGAGGTTCCGTCGACCGCGCAACTGAAGCGCATCGAGCCAGGGCAGACCGACCTGAGCAAGGCGGAGGCCCTCGACTTCTCGAGCATTGCCATAGGCGACCGCGTGCTGGTGACCCTTGACCCGAACGCAACCAGTAATACGCCGCAGGCGCTTCGCATCATCGCCATCAAGCAGGCCGATGTGGCCAAGAAACAGCAGACGGAAGCGGAGCTTTGGAACCAGGGCGTGCATGGGCTGGTGAAGAGCGTCGATGCCGCTGCGGGCGTCATTGTGGTGAACACTCGCGCAGGAACTTTGACGAAGGAGATCACCGTGCATACCACCGAAGCCACTGCGCTGAAGCGCTACGCTCCGGGATCGGTGCGTTTCGACCAGGCGCAGCCTGCGCCAATCGGCGCCATTCAGCCCGGCGACCAGTTGTGGGCTCGCGGCATCAAGAACGCCGATGGAACCGAGATCGCGGCGGACGGCATCGTCTCGGGCAGCTTTCTTAATATCGCCGGGACCATTCTTTCTACAGACACTTCAGCTTCAACCTTGACGGTAAAAGATCTGGCCACGAAGAAGCCGGTCACCGTTCGCATCTCCACCGACGCACAGATGCGGCGCCTCGATGACAGAATTGCCGCATTTCTGGCCGCGCGGCTCAAGAGCGGGCAGGCAGGCACAGGTCAGGGCGGAGGACAGGGTGCTGCGGGCGGGCGTCCCCCGGCAGGCGGCACGCCAAGCAGTGGCGGCGGCGCGCCGCGCAGCTTCAGCCAAAGCGGCGGAGGCGGCGCAGGACGCATGGATATTGAAAGCGTGCTGGAGCGCGCGCCGACGATCCAGCTTGCGAGCCTGCAGAAGGGCGAAGCAGTGATGATCGTGGCCACCCAGGATGGCACGGGCGCGAGTGGGGGTGTGAGCGCGGTCAAGCTGCTGGCCGGAGTGGAACCGCTGCTTGAGGCGCCTCAGGCGCAGGACCTTCTTTCAAGCTGGAGCCTGAGCTCGGGCGAATCCGAAGCCGGCGCACAATAATTTTTTTGTTTTTTCATTCATCCGCAAGCGAGGGAATTTTGCATTCAAAATCTCATTATCTGACTCCTTTGATCGTTGCCTCATTGATAGCGTTTTCCGGCGCGTCCGCGCGTGCGCAAGCTGCACCTGCGGGCGCAACTCCATCGGCAGCACCCGCAATGCAATCTCCGGCGAGATCAGACTCCAGCGAAGCAGGCCGGACCCGACACTTCGGCGCCAGCTCCATCGCCTGCGCCAGCATCCGGAGGCTCGCAAAGCACACCCGAGGCGGCAGGAACACTGCACGGGCACATCCTCGATCCCACGGGCGCGCTGATTCCAGGCGCGCAAGTGACGGTGGAGACTGCCGCGGGCAAGAAGTTTGGCAACGTTACGGCCGATTCCGCGGGCGGCTACCAGGTACACGGACTCCCCGCGGGAAGCTACGTAATCGAAGCCAGCTTCACGGGCTTCGCGCCGTTCGTCTCCGCGCCGATTTCATTAACCGCCGGGCAAACGAAGAACATCGACATCAAAATGGCGATTGAAGCCGCGCAGCAGGAAGTTGTGGTGACCGACGAAGGCGGACCGACAGTGAGCACGGAGGCCGGCGGGAACTCGAACTCCATCGTGCTCAAGGGCAGCGACCTCGATGCACTGTCGGACGATCCCGATGAGCTGTCGAGCGAATTGACGGCGCTCGCCGGTCCTTCGGCAGGCCCCAACGGCGGGCAGATTTATATCGACGGATTCACGGGCGGCCAATTGCCGCCCAAGTCGGCGATCCGCGAAATTCGCATTAATCAGAATCCGTTTTCGGCGGAGTTCGACAAGATTGGATACGGGCGCATCGAGATTCTCACCAAGCCGGGCACCGACACATTGCACGGGCGCGTTTACGGCCAGGGAAATGACAACGTCTTCAACACCGGCAACCCGTTCACGGGGGAGCTGCCTTCCTACTACAGCCTTCAATACAACGCATCCGTGAGCGGCGCGATGTCAAAGTGGGCTTCGTTTTTCTTCAGCGTGGAACAGCGGGATACACAAACCGACAATGTGTTTTATATTCCCGGCGGCCCGGTGTACAACGGGACGACCAACATGTGGGCGATCAGTCCGGATGTCGTTTCCGGCAGTCTCTTCAGTCCGGCAAACCATCTCGAAGTTTCGCCACGCGTCGATTTGCAACTGGGACAGAAGAACACGTTGACCATGCGCTACCAGTTCTACATCAACGACGTGAAAGGCTCGTTGAGCTCTACTTCTCTGCCTTCCACTTCCGGCAGCAGCAATTCGCAGGAACACACGGTGCAGTTGGACGATACGCAAGTGATCAGCGACAAGATGGTGGATGAGACACGCTTCGAATATCGCCGCGCCAACTCGTCAACGGCTCCGGTGAGCTCCGCGCCAGGTTTCGGGCCGGCCGGCTTCGCACCGAGTTTCAGCGTGCCGAAGGTTTTTTCCGCCGGCGGCAGCTCGGCACAGACGTCTTCGTCACACAACGATCACTTCGAACTGCAGAACTACCTGACGCTGAGCGAGGGCAAGCAGGCAATCAAGATAGGCGCGTGGCTGCGCGACGACCGCGAGGCGCAATCGACGGACGCGAACTTCAACGGGGGCTTTACCTTCCCGTCGATTACGGCATTTGTAAACACCTGGAACAACTGGGCGAGCAACCAGCCGCTCGGCACCAACTGCCCGGCGAATACCGCAGGCGGGTGCTTGCCAGCCAAACTGACTTACACGACCGGGCCATATGCCTTCAAGGGAAATATCTTCAACGCGGCGCTCTATTTCCAGGACGACTGGACGGTGAGCAAGCTTCTCACGCTTTCCGGTGGATTGCGCTGGGAGGGACAGAACCACATCGCCGACCACAGCGACTGGGCTCCGCGCTTCGCATTCGCGTACGCATTGGACGGGCATAAGAAGGGCTCGACACCCAAGACCGTGCTGCGCGGCGGCTTCGGATTTTTTTACGACCGTTTCGCGACCAACAACCTGATGGACCTGGAGGAACTGAACGGAAGCGCCAACAGCCAGAAGCAGATTGTGATCAGCGATCCCACGTGCTTTAACGGAGACAGCCTGAGCTCAATCAGCGGAGGCGTGGCCTCCTGCGGTTCAGGCACGGCGCGGACTTCGGCGATCTACTCGATTTCGCCGAGCTACCGCTCACCTTATCTGGCGCAGCTCGGCGTTAGCGTGGAGCGCCAGATGACCAAGGCGGCGACGGTCACCTTCACCTACATGCACACGTCAGGTTTCCATCAGTTGGTTGTGCGGGATTCGAACGCCTATTTGCCCGGCGATTACACAAACAATCCCGGTGGCGCGCCGACGATTACCGCGCCGCGGCCCGATCCAACACAGGGGATTGTGGATCAGTATTTCCCTGAAGCTGTGCTCAATGAGAACCAGGTGATCGTGAACATCAATGACCGCATTTCACCCAAGATCACTGTGCTGGGATTTTACGCGGGGAGCTGGGCGAACTCGGATGGCGGCGCCGGATCAAGCCCATCCAACTCTTATAACCTGAGGCAGGATTACGGGCGCGCCTCGTTTATCCGGCCGCAGTGGCTGTTCCTGATGGGCAACTACAACGGCCCGTGGGGAATCACCTTCAATCCCTTTCTGATTGCGCAGGCAGGCCGCCCGTACAACGTCACTTCACCATACGACCTGACCGGAGACAATTTCTTCAACGACCGGCCGTCGTATACAAACGCCTCGCCGACGGCGCCCAATATCGTCTCCACTGGCTTCGGAACTCTGAACCTTGTGCCCGGAGCTGGAGACACGATCATTCCTATTTCGCTCGGCAACAGCCCATCGGCGGTCGCGGTGAATTTGCGCGTGGGCCGGAGCTTCGGAATCGGCCCCAAGGTGGCATCCGCGGGCGGCCCGCCACCACCCGGAGGTGGTCCGGGCGGAGGAGGCGGTGGTCGCGGAGGAGGCGGATTTGGCGGTGGATTCGGCGGCGGACCGTTTGGCGGCGGTGGGGGTGGCCGCGGCGGAATGTTCGGCGGGCCCGGGAATGCGAACGCCAAGAAATACTCTCTGAACTTCAACGTGCAGGCTCTGAACCTGTTCAACGACATCGACCTGGGAACGCCGGTGGGCGGCATTCAGCCTACCTTCGATTCCGCCACCGGACAATATGGGCCGGGACGTCAGTTCGGCAAATCGGATGGGCTCGCGGGCAGCATCTTCTCGACGAGCTCGGCGGCGCGACGCATCTTTTTCCAGGCGGCGTTTCAGTTCTAAAGACAGGGACCGAGGGAACAAGGGACCAAGGGGCCGAGAAAACAAGGGACCGAGGCGTTAGAGATCGTGAGCGGTGGGTCGCTTTTCACGACTCACGATTCACGATCAGCTCTTCGTAAAGTGCTAGCCATGTTTCCGCGGTTGCTTCCATGCTGAAGTGATCCACGATGCGCTGGCGTGCGGCGCGGCCGCGGGCAGTGAGCGCTTCCCTGCTCTCTTTCATGGTTGCGAGCATTGCCTTGGCCAATGCATCGGAATCTTTCGCCGGAACGATGACGCCGGCGTCTCCGACCAGTTCGCGCACGCCGCCAACGTCGGTGGCGACCACGGGCTTGGCCATCGCCATCGCTTCGCCGACGGCGAGCGGCATTCCCTCCCAGGCGGAACCGGAGACGAAGGCGTCGGCTGCATCGAGGAGCGCGGGCATGTCGCGGCGAAGGCCGAGCCAGCGGACGGAGTCGCCGAGCTCTAATTCGTTTCGCAATTGCAGCAAGGCTGCGATCTGACCCACAGCGGCGTCGCCCGCGATCCACAAACGCGCATCGCCGCGCCCCGAGCGCACTTCCGCAAAAGCGTGCAGAAGGTTTGGATAGTCCTTCGCTGGAGCGAGGCGCCCGACGGCGAGCCAGATGAATTCGGATTCTTCCTTTGCATCCGAGACACCGAATTCCGCTCGAATCCGCGCACCGCAGTCTGCATTGGGAGTGAACTCCTGGACGTCGATGCCGTTAAGAATCACAGAGCACTTGCGACGCGGCACGGCGCCGAGGCGAGTGAAGCGATCGGCAGCGGCCTGGCTGACCGCGACGGTCGAGCGGCTGAGGAAATCGGTGAGGCGATAGGCGAGCATGCGATGCCATCCACCCTCGTACACGTTGTGCACCGTGGAGAGCACGGCGAATGGCGGGGCCGCCAGCCGGAACAGCCGGGCAAAAATGTTGGCGTGAAAGCTGTGGCTGTGGATTAGATCGGGCTGAAACTCGCGAAGAAATGCGCGTCCACGCTTGAAACCTGCGAGCACGCTCCAGGGTGTTTTGCGCACGTCGAGGTGAAGGGTGGGAATCGCGGTGGGCCACTCTGCTGGAAGGCGCGGCATCAACACCAGCAGTTGAACGGTGTGGCCGCGGCTGGCCATTCGATCCGCTACAGCCAGCGCCTGCTTTTCTGCCCCGCCCACGCCGAGCGACGAAAGCAGGTAGACGATACGCATGGGACCCGAGCCTGACTTGAAAACAGAAGACTATTTAAAGATTGACTTGACCGATGATAGCGCAGATTTCGCGGCCATGGCTGGGCGGGAGAACCGCAGGGCCAGCGGCGTATCGAGCGCGAACAGGCCCGGACCGAGAATCATGATGAGCAGCGCGGCAAACCAGTAGTTATAGGCGTCAGCGGCCTGGAAACGGTCAGGATTCGATAGGACGCCGAGGAAGGCGGTTTTTTCCGCGGCCCAGAAAGCGACGGTCATGTTGACGAACAGCACCAGCGCGGTAAGGCGCGTGGCCAGGCCGACCGCGAGAAAGATTCCGCCAACAAACTCAATGACGGAGACGAAGAGTGCCGTTTGGTGCGGCATGGGTAGGTTCAATGATTCGAAGTACAAGCCGACGCGCTGGAGGTTGTGCAGCTTGCCCCAGCCATCGGTTGCGAACTGCCAGCCCCAATAAAGGCGGATGGCGAGCAGAAGCGGGCTCTCGAGTTTCTTAAGAAACGCACGCATGCCGCCGTAGGCGACGGTTGCGGTTCGTACAAGAGCGGACATAGGGCTCCTCTTTCATCGCGGCGAGCACAACGCGATCACTCGCGAGTCGCACCGCACAATCCAATTCGCATAAATGAAGCCGCAGTGATTAACCGGCGCAGATCCAGCCCAACTCGGCCCAACTGCCAAACCATTCTTGCACGCGCTCGGGGCGCTGACGCAGCGGGATGCGCGAACCCGCGAACCCGGCCTCGATCGCGTCGCCGAGAGCGCGGCCATCGTGCAGTGCGACAAGCGTCTGAAATTCTTCGCGCGCGATGCGCCGGTAGTACACCGACAGATCGACACGATGCACGGCAAGCCACGTGGGCCGCGGGCGCAGCTTTGGAATTGCAACTCTCTTGCCGACTTTCTTCGTGCGCTACGCCGGCTTCGCTGGTCTGGCGTTTCTCGCGTTTGTGGAGCTCGAGCACGATATCGTCGGCAGGGTAGCTGAGTGCAACTAATTGCAGGCAAGGCTGCAGGGTAAGTTTCGATTCGCCTTGAAGGGCGGCGATCTGGCGCTGCGTAAGCGGGTCGCGCTCCGGCGCATCGAAGGCCTCGATCGAAGCCCACTCCATCCGTGCCAGATCCGCCGCAAGGCGGTGACGGCGGCCGGCGTGTTGGGGATGATCGGATAGCCATTCGGGAAGCTTGGACCCCAGATTGCGCAACGTGAATGAGCGGCTTGGATGCTCGGTGAGATAGGCGATGCTGAGGGCTTCAAAGCGGCGCTCGCCGATTAATGCCCGGAGAGCAGGAAAATCTTCGGCCAAGGCGCCGAGGACGCGATACCAATACTGCCGGTTGTAGATTTCAAGCCGGTCGAAGGCCGTGAGCCGCGAGTTGGGCGCGATGAAAGAGGCCGCGACTTCAGTCATTGCGCGCCCGTCGGTCGCGGTCGAGCGCATGCTGTCGTCTTTGGTGAGCGGCTGCATCACGGCGGCGGCCATCTCGCGCTGGAGCGACTCTAGATCCATGGCTTCGTCTCGATTGCAGAATTGAGTTTTGCGGTGTCCCGCCGCCCTAGCCGCAAGAACAACGGCGCGGCGAGGATGGGGCACCCATTCTCGTGGGTTATTGTCGTCGCTGAGGTCACAATCATTTCGCCGCTCCGACAACTTCGATGGAAGACAAGTTCAGGTCCTTCCGCGCAGGTTGCAGGTAGCGCTCAGCCTTCCTTGCTTCGGCGTGAACTTCATCGAAAGTGGGGATGTGGTCGTCCCATTCGAGCAGCGTGGGCGTGGGCCCGCAGCGCTCAATGGCGCGGCTGTAAAGCTGCCATACCGGATCGATGACCGGATGATCGTGCGTATCGAGGATGTACTTTTCGTACTTTGAGTGGCCGGCAATATGAATCTGCGCTACTCGATCGGCGGGCACCGCGTTCACGTAGTCCATGGGATTGAACTCATGGTTCATGGCCGAGACGTAGACGTTATTGACGTCGAAGAGAATGCCGCAGTCGGCGCGCTCGACAACTTCGGTCAAAAACTCCCACTCCGTCATTTCAGAACCGGTAAACGCCGCGTAGGAGCTGACGTTTTCGACGGCGACGGGAATTTCGAGATAGTCCTGCACCATGCGCACGCGTTCCACAGTGCGTTCAACAGCTTCCCATGTGTAAGGCAGGGGCAGAAGATCGTGGGTGTAGGTGCCGTCGACTGAGCCCCAGCAAAGATGATCGCTCAGCCATGGAGTTTTGGTGCGGCGGACGAGTTGCTTCAGACGCTTCAGGTGCTCCGGATCGGGCGCGGTCACCGAGCCGAAGTACATCGAGACGCCGTGCTGGACGACTCTGTATTGCTCCAGGATGCGATCGAGCATGGCCAGCGGACGGCCGGCATCGATCATGTAATTTTCCGAGATGATTTCAAACCAGTCAACGACCGGTTTGCGGGAGAAGATGTGCTCGTAGTGCGGAATGCGCAGGCCGATGCCGACGCCGTGGTCCTGATACGCATTAAAGCGATTGCCGGGCATAAAGACAGTTCACAGTTCGTAGTGCACAGTTCGCAGGGATCAGTTGTCAGTGAAAAGTGTCGGCCTCGCTGGATATCTCAGGACCATGATGAGCGCTGACCACAAATCACTGACAACTGATCACTGGTTTTATGCGAGGCCTGGCATTTTGGAGCCGTCGGTGGCGCAGCCGCCCTTGCCCTTGCAGCTGTTCTTGCCCGAGCAACCGTTGTCGCTGGACTTGCAGCCACCCTGGCCCTTGCAGTCGTTCTTGCCTTTACAGGAGTGCTTGGTGGTGTCCTGGTCGAAGCTGGTGTAGCGAAGGCCTGCCTTGGCAACCTTGACCTGGTTGGGCTGCGGTGTGGTTTGTGTGGCCGCATGGGCCGCGACTGCGCTGCCACCGGCCAGACCGGCGAGCGCAGCAGTGAGAAGCATTGCGTTGAACTGGTTCTTCATGGCGATGTTGACCTCGTTTGGGGATGGCGCGGAGTTTCACCGCGGGGTTGGGGAATACAGGATGGTGGAAGCGGTTGCTGAACCGCTCAAGTTCGTCCACCCCGCAGAATTGGTGGTACGCATCCTTTGAGTGCCTGCGCGTGAAAAGGTTACATGGAAAAGCGCGCGGCAGAATGAATTTATCACCTCAGGGCGTAACCTGGCGCGCAAAATTGTCATCCCATTGCCGCTGGCTGCAGGGGCGATTGGCTACCGAACGCTGGGTACGCTACCCTGTTTGAGCCCTAGGCGGATTGGAGGTATGTCTACGGCTTAAGGGTTGCCATGCCGGGAGCGCGTTTCGGTTGGGGCGAGTCGCGCGCCTGCGGTTTCAGGAGGTCGATTGCAAAGCACAAAAGCACTGACGGCGGTGTCGGGCACGGCGGTAGCGATCGCGATGTTGCAGAGTTTATGCACGGCGATCCTGACGATCAACGGGATTCGTGTGGGGATCGGCGTCGCGGCGCTTGCCGCCAGCAGCATTGCCGCGCCGCTGCTCTCATTTCACAGCGACGCCATTCGCATCCCTATGCTGTGGATTGCGGTGATTGGCGCGGTGGTCAACCTTGCCGTGCTGGCCTGGGTCTGGCGCATGCGCGCGCGGCCCGAGTCGCAGTGGCGGAAGCGGCCGGTCACGAAGAAGCAGCGATGGTCAGAGCGGCTGCAGGTGGCGATGTCCATTGCGACGCTCGTGCTGGTGGCGCTCGAGATCTATACGCATCCGATCGTGAACCACGGTGCATCGGCCTTCTGAGGGTGAGCATGTTCCCCCACCCTTTCGTCAGGCGCGCGGCCGAAAAGGATGGGGCAACCCGGGTTCGTGCTATGGCCCGGGAACTCCCATTTCCTTGTCCAGCCGCTCGTGCAGGCGATCGCTAAACCCGGCAGGCAATTCGAAGACGCGATCGTCCGCATACAGGACCACGACATTTCTTGTGGAGTCGAGGACCGCGGAGCAGATTTCGCACGTCTCGAGATGCTTGTCGATTTCAGCGCGCAGTTCGGCGTCCACTTCGCCGTCAATGTAAGCGGAGATGTAATCCCAGACGTGTTTGCAGTCGATCCTCATCTGGACTCGTCTTTCCTTGTCTTGGCCCACCCAAACAGCCTGGCCCGCTTGGGCGCAAACTCTCTCAGCCGCGGCGCCAGGCTGCGCTGCAAAAGTGCCCGCGCCCGATGAAGGCGAACCTTGACTGCCCCCTCGGTGATGCCGAGCGCGGCGGCAGACTCCCGGACATCCATCTCTTCGATGTCTCTGAGCAGCACGACGTTACGGTAAATCTCCGGTAGGCCGTCGATGGCCTGGCGGAGAATGGCAGCAAGCTCCTTTTGCTCCAGAGCCTGGCTGGGAACTTCGCGCCAACTGGTCAGGATGGCCGGGGTAAAGTCGCCGGCCTGGTCATCGGTGAGGGCGTCGAGCGAGTCTTCGCGACGGGTTTCGGCCTTGCGCAGGCGGCCCAGGCCCTCATTGCGGGCAATCGAAAGCGCCCAGGTGCGAAACTGCGACTCCCCGCGAAACAAGTGCAGGTTGCGGTAGATCTTCACAACGGCTTCCTGCGCTGCATCTTCTGCTTCGGCCTCGTTGCGCAGGATCGACATCAAGAGAAAGAAGATTGGCCGTTCACAGGGGCGAATCAAGTCGTGGAAGATCTGCTTTTCCCCGGCCAGAATGCGGCGGATGCAGTCAGACTCGAATTCCGGATTGGGCACGTTCTTCATCGAGAGCCGACCGCCTCTGTCCTGCGGAAATGCTTCTGGAGAGAACTATATCGCGACCAGCTTACCCGGTATTTGGCGCTTCCGATAACCCGCATGAACAGGACTTTTTGTCCTGTCCAAAAGAATCCTTGCAAAAAAAACAAGGTTTGGGCTGTACAATCCCTTCACAAGGAGTCCTATGGCCGGAGACATGCAAATAACGTGCAGTGACTGTGGGCAGGAATTTACCTTCAGCTCTGCCGATCAGCAGTTTTTTCAGGAACGCGGATACTCAACACCCAAGCGTTGCAAGCCTTGCCGCCAGGCAAAGAAGGCCGATCAAGGGGGATCCGGCCACCGTTCGACTCCTTCGCAGGGAACACCTGTGATTTGTTCGGGTTGTGGCCAGCCGACGACGGTTCCATTTGAGCCGCGTGGCGATCGTCCGGTTTATTGCCGCGATTGCTACACGGCGCGCAAAGGCACGGGTGGCGGGGGACGCGGGCGCTGACCGTGCTCTAGGAGCGCGGGCCCAGTCGCTGATTAAAACTGCTGCGGGAGGTTCTTTTCCGCAGTCGATCAGAATGCGCACGGGAGAGCACTGCCGCGGCTAATACCGCGGCTGCGGCTTTTTCTCGGCGCTTTTGCCGGTCGGCGGTCGATTGTTTCTGCCTTCAGTATCCATGCGCCAAAATGGGAGCGTACGATTGTTCCTGCGGTTGACCTGCGCAGGTTGACCGGGTGTGTTCGCAAACCCGTTTCAAACCAAATCGGAAATGGACAGATGGCCCATCGCCCGATAAACTACGCACACGGACCCCCTCCACATCCGTGTCCATAAGGAAATCTCCCACGGCCATGCCCTCGCAGCTCTCTTTCACCGGATTCGCCTGGAAAAATCTTCGGCGCCGGCGCCTCAGAACCCTGCTTACTCTCTGCGGGATTACGATGGGTATTGGGGCATTTGTGGCATTAGTTGGGTTCTCGCGCTCTTTCGAACACGAGTGGCTGCGGCTCTATCAGAGCTCGGGCACCGATATCGCCGTCCTGCAGTCGAGCTTGTTCAACAGCTCGCTGGATGAGTCGCTGGGAGCGAAGATCAAGGCTCTTCCGGAGGTGGCCGCGGTTTCGCCGCTGGTCTTCAACCTGATCGATCTGACGCCGGACGTAAATGCGCTGGTCTACGGATGGCCGGCCGATTCCTACGAGATCGATTCTCTGAAGTTCACATCGGGGCGATCGTTCCGCGCGGGACAGTCGGAGGTCGTGCTGGGCGATCTGCTGGCGCAGAACCTGAACAAGAAAATTGGCGATACCCTCACCATTCTGGGCGAGACTTTCACGATTACGGGAATCTTTCACGGGGGTACGGCGCTCGAGACTGGCGCGGTGATCATGCCCCTCGATCAGATGCAGATTATCTCCAGCCGTCAAGGGAAAGTGACCGCGTTTCATGTGCGGCTTCGGCCTACGCCTGCCGGAGAATCCTATGAGCAGTACGTGGCTCAGGCGCAGGCTGCGATCAACGCCCTGGAGCCCGGCATCCGCGCCGAGGCTGCTTCGGAGCGCGCATCCAACAACCAGATCGTGGATATGGCTCACGCCGTGGCATGGGGAACTTCCTCCATTGCCCTGCTCATTGGTATCGTGGGCATTGCCAACACCATGGCAATGTCGGTTTTTGAACGCACGCGCGAGATCGGCATTTTGCGCGCGCTGGGTTGGAAGGGCCGGCACGTGATTTTACTGATTCTTACAGAGGCGGCTGGCTTGGGCTTTGCCGGCGGCTTGCTTGGCATTCTTGTGGGACTGGGGGCCTTGTGGATCCTCTCCATCATGCCGGAGACCGCGAGCGTGGTTTCGATTTCCGTATCGCCGGTTCACCTGGTCGAGTCGCTGCTGATTGCTATCGGATCGGGGCTCGTCGCGGGAGCGTATCCCGCCTGGCGCGGCGCGCGGCTTTCGCCGGTGGAGGCATTGCGCTATGAGTAGCCCAATTCTGGAAGCGCGCGGACTGATGAAGAGCTATGACGACGGGCGCGTCGCAGCTTTGCGCGGGGTGGACGTTTCAATCGACGCCGGCGAGTATGTGACCATCAGCGGACCCAGCGGCAGCGGCAAATCCACTCTGCTGCATATGCTGGGCGGCCTGGACTCGCCGAGCGAGGGTCAAGTTCTCTTCCGGGGATCGCCGCTGGGCACGGAAGTGAATCTGGACAGCTTTCGCTCCCGTCAGGTTGGATTCATCTTTCAGGCATTTCACCTGCTGCCGACATTGC
Organism: uncultured Acidobacteriaceae bacterium; assembly: GCA_963796785.1. Classification (GTDB taxonomy): domain Bacteria; phylum Acidobacteriota; class Terriglobia; order Terriglobales; family Acidobacteriaceae; genus Telmatobacter. The sequence continues at coordinate 286,228 of CAWCMW010000003.1, forward strand.
GCGCGGTAGAGAATGTGCAGGTGGCGATGCTGGCGTTGAACGGGCGCGCCAATCACCGCGTGGAGCGTGCTTCCGCTCTGCTTGAGGAGATGGGCCTGAAGGATCGCATGCAGCATTACCCAAACGAGCTCTCGGCCGGCGAACGGCAGCGCGTGGCCATTGCCCGCGCCCTGGCCAACGACCCCGCCATTTTGCTTGCAGACGAGCCGACGGGCAACCTGGACAGTGTGAACACCGGGCACATTATGCAGATTTTGCGCGGCATCCGTGAACAGCGCGGCATGACGCTGGTGATCGTGACCCACGAGAACGATATTGCCCTGAGCGCACCGCGCCACATTCGCATCCGCGACGGCAGGATCGAAGCGTGAGGGCGCTACGGGCGGCATCGCTTGCCGCGGTGGTCGTCCCGGCGCTTTGGGCGCAAACTGCAAATGTCAACGATCTTCTAGGCACGGTTCGGAAACAGCTTGAGAATGCCGACTTTCGCGTCAGCGGGCATCTGATCGCGATCGACGCCAGCGGCGTGCGGGTGAGTTATCCAATCAACATCAAGACGCACTGGTTTCCTGGAGAATTGCGCATGTTTGTCGATCTCGGAGAGCCAACTGGGACGCATCGCGACATGCGCCAGCATATTCTCCTGGAAATGCCCGCCAACGGCGCCAACATCATTCGCATCGCGGACCCCGGAGACGCATCCTCTCACCTGCTGCCTTTTGAGAAATGGAACGAGCATCCGCTTGGCCCCGGATTCGATTACGAGGACTTACTGGAGCAGCAATACTTCTGGCCCGGCCAGACGTCAGAGGGCATGGCGAAGTTCGGCGCGCGCAATTGTAACGTGGTCAAGAGCACGCCCGGTCCGGAGGCTCGAACCCACTACGCAGACGTGAAAACCTGGATCGACCCGACGATCGACTTCCCTGTTTACGCGGAAAAGACCGTCAAGGATACGGGCGCCGTGAAAGAATTTACTTCGTATGGTGTGCGCCAGGAAGAGGGCCACTGGTTCGCTCACCAGGTTGAAGTGAAGACGCGCGGCCAGGCGGGGTCAACCCTATTGATCTTCGACCGGGGCAGCGCCAAGGCAAAACTTACGGCCGCCGATTTCAGTCCGGCCGCGCTCACACACTTTTAGGAGACTCATGCACACCGTTCTTTGGATTGTCGCCTTCGCAGTCGTCGTGCTCGCGGCTGGTGTGCTCTACCAATGGATCGGCGGTTGGCGCGACCGGCAGCGCTTTACAGCTTCAGGGCGCTGGGTGACCATTGGGAACGGATCCAAACTCTATCTCTTTGAGATGGGCGCTGGTGAACCAACAGTTCTGTTTGAAGCAGGTTTTGGCGCCACGCATCTGAACTGGCGAGGCATTCAGGAAGCGATTGGCGAGACCTCGCGTACGGTTGCGTACGATCGTAGTGGCCTGGGCTGGAGCAGCCGCTGCCGCACGGCCCGCATTCCCAGCAACATTTCGGTTGAGTTGCACCAGATGTTGCACCGTGCCGGGTTCAAGCCGCCTTTTATTCTGGTTGGACATTCGTTTGGCGGTCTCGTGATGCGCCGCTACGCGCTGCTTTACCCCGATGAAGTCGCCGGGGTCGTGCTCATCGATCCGATGCGTTGCAATCAATGGCCGCCGCTCGATCCCTCAAAGCAATCTCAAATCGATCTGGGCCACAGGCTGATCCGCTTCGCCATGCCTGTTGCTTCATGTGGACTAGCGCGCTTGATGGTCAACTTGCTGTTCTGCCGCGCAAGCCGTTTCTCCGACCATATTGTTGGCGCAGCAGGCGCGCAAAAACGCCACGTGCTTACGCGGATCAAGACAGAAGTGAGAAAGATGCCGCGCTCGGTGTGGCCAGCGGTGGCTGCCCACTGGTCGCGCCCAGGATTTTACGCTGGAATTCGCAGCCACATTTCGTCGATCCCCGAAACCGTGACCGAGATGGATGGGGTGGGACCGATCCGCAACATTCCTGTTACCGTGTTGACGCCCGCAAATACTACTCCGCTCTTGCAGGATGAACTCAACCGCATCGGAAACTCGGCGCGCCAGATCTTCGCGCGAAACAGCGAGCACTGGATTCACCTCGACGAACCGGATCTGGTGATCGATTCCATTCGCGCCATGGTGGCTGCCGCCGTGGCTGAAACCGTCGCTGCGGACTAATGAAAGACCGTGAACGGTGAACCGTGGTCGGTAACCAGCTTCCGGAGGGAGCATCACCGGCCGGGTGTCAATGAGACCGGTTGTAGCCTGACCTGCTGCCGTTCGCGCACGCCCACCCTCCAGCATGGTGCAGTGTCGTGCGCCGGCCGTCACATCTTTCCCCGAAAATCCTCGCTATCTTTGTAACGAATCAACCTTTTCGTGGCTTCTTTCAGATAGGAAGCGAGGACTGTATGGAAGTGAAGGTCCGCCAAATTGAAGGCGTAAAGTTCGACATCGAGGCTCGTTCGCACCATATCGCCTGCGATCAACCTGCGGAAAACGGCGGAGCTGATTGTGGAATGACGCCGCCGGAATTGTTGCTGGCATCGCTGGGCTCCTGCGCGGCCTTTTATGCCGCGGAGTATCTGAGAACCCGCAATCTTGCGAAAAATGGGCTCGAAGTTTCAGTGACCGCGGAAAAACTGCTCAAACCGGCGAGGCTGGGCAACTTCCGCGTGCTCGTCACCAGTCCGGTTGCGCTTACCGCCGAGCAAAACGAAGGCATCATGCGTAGCGTGCACCATTGCCTGGTCCACAACACCCTTCTGTCGCTGCCTGAAATCAACATCGAGATTGCCACGCCCGTTGTTGCTTAGCGTTCTGCTGCCAGCGCATCAGTGAACGGGGAGTAGCCAATAGGGAGTAGCCAGCCGAAAGCAGGAAGAGGGTTCTCTTCTATTGCCTTTTCCCTGCTTGCTATTCCCTGTCTTTACGAGATGCGGACGCTTTTGCCGCGCGAAAGCACAGCGGCCTTGCGGCGATCTTTGGAGGCGTGGTCAATCTGCTTCCAGAAGCCAATGAAATAATCGACCGCTGAGATTGTCGCCACCAGCGCAGCAAAGTAGATGGCAGCAACGGCGTACCAGTAGATGGGGATGGTGAGCACGCCGATCTGCCAATGATGCCAGCCATGCGCGAGAATGGCAGAAACAACGGAGACGATCTGGACAACCGTCTTCAGCTTGCCCAACTCACTGGCCGAGATGGTGAACCCCTCTGATGCTGCGATGGACCGAAGGCCGGAGATGAGGAACTCGCGGCCGACGATGACCACGACGATCCAAACCTTGACCACCTGCGGGTTGTAAGCGACCAAGGCGACGAAGGCCGCGGTAACCATGATCTTGTCGGCCAGGGGATCAAGCAGCATGCCCATGGTGGTGATCTGGCCGCGCTTGCGCGCAAAATATCCGTCCAGGCCATCGGTGATCGACGCCAGCACAAAAAGAATCGACGCCAGAATCTCCTGCGTTCCGCTCGGTCCAGCCCAGGGAAAATGCGGCGACAGGATCCAGAGGAACAACGGGATCATGATGATCCGCGTCATCGTAATGGAGTTAGGAAGATTCAATGTAAATCCTTTGGAATCAATCCATCATTTCCAAGGCGACCGATTCGGCGACAGGCGGTTGAAATTCTGGCTCAGGAGATTCAACGCCGCTACGGCGGTAACTGAAGCTCTTCTTTCAACTATAAGCGCGTTTGCCGGAGGCTCGCCACAGCGGCCGCGGTTGAATGACCTGCCCGGCCCGCTATGCGTAGATGCCGCGCTGCCTGATGGTGAACGCCACGCGATCGATGGCCAGCATGTAGGCCGCAATGCGATTGTTCACATTGTGCGCCTCGGCATAACGCACCACGTCATCGAAACTGGAGCGCAGGATGCCTTCAAGCTGCTCGTTCACAACCGATTCCTTCCAGAAATATCCCTGGCGGTCCTGCACCCATTCAAAGTAGCTGGCAGTAACGCCGCCGGCATTGGCTAGAATGTCGGGCACGATGAAGATTCGTTTCTCGGACAGGATTTCGTCGGCCACTGCCGTGGTCGGCCCGTTGGCGCCCTCGACAACGATGCGCGCCTTGATCTTGTCGGCATTGCGACTGGTGATCACGTTCTCAGTGGCCGCAGGGATCAGAATTTCGCAGTCCGTCAGAATCAGCTCTTCACTGGGCATGGCTTCTGCGCCGCGGAATCCGAGAATCGTATTATTGCGGTATTTGTACTCGAGCAGTTGATGAATATCGATGCCGCTGGAGTTGTACAGGCCGCCGTCCCGCTCCGCGATGCCTACAATTTTGAATCCCTGCTCCAGCATCAGCCGCGCGGCATTCGATCCCACGTTGCCGAATCCCTGAATGACAACGCGACAACCTTCGACATCCATACCCAGTTGGCGCAGGCTTTCGATGCAAACCACCATCACCCCGCGCCCCGTGGCCTCAAGGCGTCCTTGTGAGCCTCCCATGCTGATCGGCTTGCCCGTCACTACGCTGGTCACGGTCTGGCGCATGTGCATGGAGTAGGTATCCATGATCCACGCCATGGTTTGCTCGTTGGTGTTCACATCGGGCGCGGGAACATCCTTCTCCGGCCCGATGAACTCGATGATCTCCGAGGTGTAGCGCCGCGTCATGCGCTCCAGTTCGCCCTTGCTCATGTTGTGGGGATCGCAGATGACGCCGCCCTTGGCTCCGCCGAATGGAATATTGACGACCGCGCACTTCCAGGTCATCCAACTGGCCAGCGCGCGCACTTCATCCAGCGTTACATCTGGCGCGTAGCGGATTCCGCCCTTGCACGGCCCGCGAGCCATGGAGTGCTGCACGCGAAAGCCGGTGAACATGTCGATCATGCCGTTGTCGAGGGCCACGGGAAAGTGAACAATCACTTCACGCGATGGCGAGCGCAGCACCTTCCACAATCCCTCATCGAGATTCAGCTTGCGCGCAGCAAAGTCGAAGCGTGCGCTTTGCGCCGCCCACGGATTGATCTCCTGGTCCAACGTGACGCTGGTATTTCCGGTTGCCATATCTGGTCTCCCCATCCCGCCGCTCTTCGGATTCGGAATCAAGCTCCGCTTCTCAAGAATATAGTCGAGGCTGCGGGCTTTCTTCCGTTTTTTCGCGGCCGGCTCGCCGAACTCGCGCGGCTCTTTTGGTTTGCTCGGCTGCCCAGGTTGGGCTCGCCTAACATCGACTTCTGATTCAAACCTCAGTGAGTCTAGGCCACCGTTAGGTTCCCCGTCAAGCGGCTGGAACACACGAGAATAGGCCGTTTCAAGCTGCAAAGTTTCGCGGCGGCCGCCCTTAACCGGGGCCGGGTGGGCCGCGCTCACCGCGCACCAGCAGTTACACTTAGGCTGTGAAAGCTTACGAGCGTTCCGCCCAGCCCAGCCGCAAAGAATTCCTGGACCTCGCCCGGACGCACACCCTTGTGCCCGTGTGCCGCACCCTGATGGCCGACCTGGAAACACCGGTCTCGGCCTTTCTGCGCGCGGCATGGGCGGAGCGCGAGTGTTTTTTGCTGGAGTCAGTCGAGGGCGGCGAGCAGGTGGGCCGCTACACCTTCATCGGCCTCACGCCGTTCAAGCGCATCGTGGCCCGCGGGCGCGAAATCGCCATCACCGAGGGCCGCAAAACCACGCCATATTGAAGGCGACATCTTTGCGGTTCTGCGCGACGCGCTGAGTGGCCACAAGCCCGCGCGCCTGCAAGGGACTGCCTCCCTTCACGGCGGGCGCTGTCGGCTACCTTGCTTATGACGCGGTGCGCCAGATCGAGCGCCTGCCCACGCTGGCCAAGGATGAGCTGCACGTCCCCGACGCCTGCATGCTTTTCTTCGATGAAGTGCTGGCCTTCGATCATGTGCGCAAGGAGATCATGCTGGTATGTCACGGCGGATGTGTCGAAGGGCGCCGCCGCAGTAGCCTACGATCACGCGGTGAAGCGTCTGGACAGACTGGAGAAGCGCCTTGCGCAGCCGCTTCCGGATCTGGACCGCAAACGGGACCGGAAAAAGCCAAGTCAACAAGTCGAAGCTCGAAGTAAAGCACCGCACCGCGAAAAAGGACTACATGGCCGCGGTGGAGCGCACGAAAGAATACATTCGCGCCGGCGACGCCTTTCAAGTGGTCGTCTCGCAGCGCTTCGACGTCGACCCCGGCGTGGACAGCTTCCAGGTCTATCGCGCGCTGCGCACCGTCAATCCCAGCCCGTATATGTTTTTCTTGCGGTTTGATCCCGACAGCGCCGATGGGCGCGGCAACAAAGGCAAGAATCTCGTCCAAAAAGTCAAAAGGCTCGGAGAGCCTCCGAGTTGGCGGGATCGTCGCCCGAGCTGCTGGTGCGCGTGCATCAGGGCAAAGTGGAATACCGGCCGATTGCAGGCTCGCGCCCTCGCGGCGCGACGGAGGCCAAAGACGATGCACTGGCCGACGAAATGCTCCACGACGAGAAGGAGCGCGCCGAGCACGTGATGCTCGTCGACCTGGGACGCAACGACGTGGGCCGGGTGAGCCGCTTCGGCAGCGTGAAGGTGGACAAGCTGATGTTCGTCGAGCGCTACAGCCACATCATGCACATCGTGAGCTCGATTGAAGGCAAGCTGCGGCCGGATCTGACCGCCGTCGATGCTCTCCGCGCCTGCTTCCCTGCCGGAACGCTTTCCGGCGCGCCCAAGGTTCGCGCCATGGAGATCATTGAAGAGCTTGAGCCTGCGCGACGCGGCACGTATGGAGGCGCGGTTCTCTACGCCGATTTCTCCGGCAACCTCGATTCCTGCATCGCCATCCGATCTATGTTGAGCGTTGGCGGCAAAGGCTCGGTGCAGGCCGGCGCGGGTATCGTCGCCGACTCCGTGCCCGAGACCGAGCATCAGGAATCGCTCAATAAAGCGCAGGCCGTGCTTCGCGCCATCGAGCGCGCGCGGGAGATGTAGCGCAGTCTTCCGGCGGTACCCTGCGAAAATCCGTGAGCGGCAGCCTGCCTTTCGCGTCCTTGGAGAAAGACATCCAAAGGGGAGGACGCAATGGAGAAGAGTGTGGGATTGGGCGAGAAACTGCCTGGCGCTAGGGGCAGTGCTGGCCTTCGGGTTCTGGCTGGGCGCGGGCCGCACGGTCAAGGCATCAAGCAGCGACGCCGGAATGGGCGTGCAATTTCAGCTGGATGGCATCAATCCCGCGAGCGCGTTACTCGTCTACCAGCCAGAAACACGAACCATTTACGTCTATCAGGGTGCTACGGCGGGAAACTCCAACGTGCAGTGCAGTTACAAATTCCAGATGACGCGCCCCGGCGAAGTGATTCGCCGCGAACAATGTCCGGTGCCGCAGTTGAACCCGTAACCGACTATTCCGCGCCGAAGATGCGCTTGAAGAATCGCCCGATCTTGCGAAAGAATCCGGGCTTTTTTGGCGAACCAGATGCCGCCGGAGTGGGCGGCCCGGTTGCACCTGATGAAGGCGAAGGCTCAGGGATCGCCGCTGTTTGCGGTGCGTGTTCGCTGCTCTTGTAGACGAGGGTGGTCGCTGCCTGGCCAGATCCCGCGGTGGTATTCGCTGCGCTGGCCGGCGGCGACTTGGGCGCGAGGCCTTCGCTCTGCGCCAGCGGAAACTCGTTGGCCTCGGATTTCGGTGGTGGAGGGCAACCGCACGATTCCTTTTCCTGGTCGACGACCTTTTGCAGACTGCCTTGCTGGAACATTACACGCTGGCCAGGTTGCACGCGGTAGAGGCCACCCTCGAAAACGCTGGTCACGATGACATAGGGAGCGTTGGCTCCAGCGTTATCCACGCAAGTGTCGCCGTCGTCGCCCATGCGCACGCTGACGTCCGCCGCATTCGGCCCGCCAATCATAATGCGGAAGTAGGGCGTGAGCAGCGTATCGGCATTCTGCTCGCGCGCGGTGCTCGCTGCAAAACTCATCTCCACCGCGCCGCGATCGAGCGCAACCAGCAGCCCAGGCACATCGCCTGACGAAGCACTCGCACCGGCCGCAAGCTTGACCGTGCTCGACGCGCAAACGTGCATGGTTCCGCGATACGGAAGCGTCACCTGGGCTGTCGTATCGCCCGCGGTGATCGTCCCGCTGCTCGTGATGTACGCACGGCCATTCCACGCCTGCAGCGGACCTGCAACGGAAAGCGCCGCGCCTGGAATGGATTTGTCGAGGGGAACGATGGCTACCGGCGGAGTGGCAAACGTGGGAGCGCCTGTCGAAGCAGACGGAGGCTGCGAGGTTCCCGCGTCTGGCGGATTCGACGTTGGCTGCGCTGCGGCCGGCGGCTGCGTCGCTGGCGGCGCGGAAGTCGCTGGTTGTGCGGGTGCGGCCGATGGCGCCATTGGGTTTTGTGCTTTGCCTGCCTGCGCCGTCAGAAACGCACCGGCAATTGCCAGTAGCAAAATCATCTTCGAGCCGCGCCGAACAATCGCACGGCAACACAACGGCGATCGAGCAGACGATGTCGGGAAATGCGCGTCCATAGCGGGAACGTTCATCGCGGCGCGCATCGGTCACATGTCCAGAAAGTTGCGGATCATCTGGTGCCCGCCCTCGGTGAGCACGCTCTCGGGATGAAATTGCACGCCTTCGATCGGCAAGCTGCGGTGGCGAACGCCCATGATAACGGTCACCTTGCCCGAACCATTCACTTCGGAAGTGTGTAGCAGTGATGGCAAGCTCGGCCGGCAGCGACTTTTCTTCCACGATGAGCGAATGGTAGCGCGTACAGGTGAGCGGCGTGGGCAACCCGGCAAAAATACCTTTTCCATCGTGCTCGACCGCGCTGGTTTTTCCATGCATCAGCGTCTGCGCCCGAATGACTTTGCCGCCAAAGGCTTCACCAATGGCCTGGTGGCCGAGACAGACCCCAAGAATCGGCGCTTTCCCGGCCATGTGCCGGATGAGCGGCACCAGAATCCCGGCCTCGTGCGGCGTGCACGGCCCCGGCGAAAGCAAAATGCGCTCCGGCTTCATGGCCTCGACTTCCTGCGGAGTCACCTCGTCGTTGCGCCGCACCACCACTTCCGCACCCAGCTCGCCGAGGTACTGGACGAGGTTGTACGTGAAGGAGTCGTAGTTGTCGAGGACGAAGACCACGGTAGGTTCCAGTGTAGCGCGGAGACACTGGAACTTGAGGAGAGTCGAGCGCGACTCAGCGTTAACTAAAGCCAATGGTCCGGAAAATGAAACATAGGGTGCTATATTGTCTGCACGCCCGGAGGTTCAATTGAGAATCTTCTTCGGTTTCCTCCTTGCAGCCTTCGCGGCAACTGCAATCACCGCGCAGCAACAGCAAGCTCCCAGCAGAAACCCACAGCATCGTCAAGGTCCGCCGGTAATGATCAACGACGGCGGCGTTCCGGAGATGCTCGAGAGCATCTATATTCCTCCGTTGCAGAACGCGCCGTTCTCGGCAATCGTGCACTCGGAATGGGTCAAGCCTCTCGCCGGCGGAGGAACATACACAACGACGAACCAGCGGAAGATTGCGCGCGACAGTCTCGGCCGCATCTACGAGGAACGCTGGAACCTTGTACCCAAAGATGGAAGCGCGCAGTCGCAGATGAATGCAATTCAGATTGGCGACCCAGTCGAACGCATCCTGTACAACTGCTTCCTGCACACGATGCCCCGCCGCTGCACCCTGCAAAAATTTGCGGAAGCCCCATTGGCGGCCTTCCATCCAGCCGTCGGCAAGAGCGGCCCATTACCGAATGGCAATGGATTCCGAGTCCATGAGGACCTCGGAATTAGAAACCTTGATGGAGTCGATGCCGTGGGAACGCGCGACACAACCACATACAACGAGGGCGTAATCGGGAACGATCGATCGTTCAGCGTTAGGCGCGAATTCTGGTTCTCCTCGAGCCTGGGAATCGATTTAAGGTCCGACATCGCCAACCCCTTGTTCGGCGAGGAAATTTTTACTGTTACTGACTTGAGCTCCGCAGAACCTGATCCGGCACTTTTTCAGGTTCCCGATGGTTTTGAGGTGACGGACCAGAGGAATCCCGCGCCGCCCGCAGACTAGACACCCGTCGCGCCTTTCCTCCGCGCCTGCCCGGCGGTTGCGCCGCCGCGCGCGCATCTGCAACACTGGCAAGGGTCGGATTCCATGGTCGTACATTTCCTCATCCAAGGTCGCGTGCAGGGGGTTGGCTTTCGCTGGTTTGTGCAGCGCGAGGCCAGCGAGCTCGAACTACGCGGATGGGTGCGCAACACCGAAGATGGCGAAGTAGAAGTCGTGGCGGCAGGAGAGGCCGGCGATCTCGATGAGCTTCGCTCCGGCCTGCGCCGCGGCCCACGCGGCGCCCGTGTCGACCACGTTGTGGAGCACACGCTTGCCGACAGCGAAGCCGAGGGGCTTGACTCCTTCAAGATCGATGGCGCGTGGTGATATAGAAGGGCGCCAGGAATCAGTGGTCAGTGCTGCCGTTGCGCATGCCGCCGCTATTCCTGACGAGGCGTTTCGCAGAGCACCAAGCTCGCCACCTCCTCTGCCGCGAGGCTTCGCCACGGGCTCGGCCACTGGCGATAAACTGAATGTTGATAACTGACAACTGACCACGAAGAACTGGAGTGACGCACTGCCATGCCGGAAACAGCAATGCCCGTCAACGTAGATGAACTGAAAAAGCTTGTTCGCACCGTGCCGGATTTTCCGAAGCCGGGGATTCTGTTTTACGACATCACCACGCTGCTCAAGGATAAGACGGGATTCGCGCAACTGATCGACGCGATGGCCGCCCATTACATCGGCCGCCACATCGATTTGATTCTGGGCATCGAGGCGCGCGGCTTTATCTTCGGCCCCGCGCTGGCATACCGCCTGAATGCAGGCTTTGTGCCCGTCCGCAAGCCCAGAAAATTGCCCGCTCCGGTTGCGCGCGTCACCTACGACCTTGAATATGGAACGGACACGCTGGAGATCCACATGGACGCCATCGCTCCCGGACAAAGCGTGGTTTTGGTAGACGACCTGCTGGCCACGGGCGGCACGATGGAAGCCACCATAAAATTGGTGAAACAGTTGGGCGGCGTGATTGCGGGTCTGGGTTTCGCCGTTGAGCTCGACTTTCTCAAAGGCCGCGACCGCTTCACGGAATACGATGTCTTCAGCCTGCTGCACTACAACGAGTAGGAAATCCACAACCTCCGGGGCGTTGTACTCATTTTTATCCGGAAGTCCGCCGGATTCGAGTGCTATCCTGATTCCCCAAATTCAACCCCGGAGGTAACAAATCATGAAAGTTCATCTGGCAGTCAAGATTGCCTTGTGTCTCCTCGTCGCGGGTCCCCTCCTTTCGACAAAACCCGCAGCCGCGCAGATGCCCAGCGGAGTTAATCCGCCGCCGAAGTACATTTATCTGACCAATGTTGCAATCAAGCCGAATATGACGGGCTCCTTCATTGCAAATGAAAGCACTGAAGTGCAGGCCCAACGCGATGCAAAAGCACCCATCCAGTACTTCGGCATGCTCAGCATCACCGGTTCTCCGCACGCCCTGTTTTTTGCTGGGTTCAATTCTTTTGCCGATATGCAAAAGGAACACGATCAGGGTATGGCCGACCCCAAGCTGCAGGAAGCACTCAAGTCCGGCGACGCAGCCGAGGCACCCGCCCTCAGCGATACGCATGGCAGTATCTACAAGTATCGCGACGATCTGAGTTTGAATCCCGCTGTCGATATCTCGCAGATGCGCTTCTTTGACATCACGCTTTTCCACGTTCGCTACGGCCACTATGAGGATTTTGAGCACCTGGTAAAGATCTACGAGAAGGCCTACTCGTCCATCGCGAATGCGCACTGGGCCATGTTCGAGAAACTGTACGGCCAAGATAGTGACAGAACCTTCATCCTGGTGACACCGATCAAGGCGCTAGCGGAAGAGGACCAGGCCATGATCGACGGCGACAGTCTGCCCAAGACCGTGGGCGCGGATCAGATGCAATTGATGCACGAAATGGGCTCGCAGACAGTCGAGTCGTCCGAGTCGGATCTGTTCGCGATTGTTCCGCAGATCAGCTATGTGCCGGATGCGTGGCTAACCGCCTCCCCTGACTTCTGGGGCAAGAAGTAAAACAACAAACGCCAGCGCAACGATGAAGGCCCATTTCGTAACGGAATGGGCCTTCATTCTGAAATCGCGACTCGATAACGCGCGCCTCGCGCAAGGCTTCGGCGGCCATCGCCACCGCATCAGGCGCTTCAGAACTCGTCAAGACACGTCTTTTGGCTCGTGCTCATCCACAGGCGCACGTTCGCCCTCGGCCGACGAACTGGATTCGACGGATTCCTCCTGAAACGTCTGCGGATCGGCGAAGCGATAGCCCACATAAACGTCAGTGAGCAGATAAAGCGGATTCGACGGGTCGTCTTCAATTTTCTTGCGTAACTGCCGGACGAACGTGCGCAGGTACTCGACTTCTTCGCGGCTTTCCGCGCCCCACACTGCGGTCAAGAGCTTCGCGTAGGTGACGACGCGTCCCGCGCGGCTCATCAGGCAGTAGAGAATGTCGAATTCCTTGCGCGTGAGCTTCACGGGCGCGCTCCGCTTGGTGACCAGGCGCTTAGCGGGCTCCAAACGAATCTCGCCAATTTCCATGGGCGCATCCTCTGGGCGAGCGGGAGCGCGCACTCGGCGCACGGCAGATCGGATTCGCGCGATCAGCTCCCGAGTGCTGAAGGGTTTGGTTACGTAGTCGTCGGCGCCCAATTCGAGCGCCTCTACTTTGTCTTCCTCGTCGTCGCGCACCGTGAGCATCAACACAGGCAGGCGTGGCGCAAAGCTGCGAATTCGCTTCAGCGTTTCAATCCCGCCGATTCCAGGCATGTTGATGTCAAGAAGCACAACGTCGTGAGGAGCGGAGCGCAGCGCCTGGAGCGCTTCTTCTCCGCGCGAGGCCTCAGCCACTTGAAATCCAAGCTCCACGAGCGGCGGCCGCAGCGCGCGGCGGATGGCCGGTTCGTCGTCGACCACGAGAATGCGGATCGCGGACTGGATCATGAGGGGCTCTCCCTTTCTATTGTCAGCGGAATGGCGGCAAAGAACGTTGTGCCTTCGTCTTCATCGCTGGTGACCCACACGTAGCCGCCGTGAATCTGTGCGGCCCGCTTGGCCACCGACAGCCCGATTCCTGTGCCTGGAGCGCGATCGGCATACGTCGACGACCGATAGTAGCGGTCAAAGATTCGCTCGCGGTCCGCCATAGGGATCACCGGCCCAAAGCTGTGCACACTAAAGATTGCTTCTCCCCCGGCACTCAGCACTCTGATCGTGACTGTGCTGCCGAAGTTGGAGTATTTGCATGCGTTGTCAATGTACTGGGTCAGCAGCATGATCATCAACTGCTGGTCGCAACTCAAAACCAGACCATCGTCCTCGATCTCGATGGCGACCTTCATGCTCGCCAACCGGTCCTTGAGCGCGGCGAGGACCTCTTCAACCAGCGTTCCCACGCTCACTTGAGATACATGAATGGCAACTTCGCCTGCATCCAGCCGGGCTGTGGTCAGCAAGCGGTTGGTCAAGTCGCCGAGCAGCCCGGTTTGCTCGTCGATCAGCGCCACCAGGTCCGCCTGCCCCGGGGAAAGCCGACCCATCTCGCCCAATCCGGTCGAAGCCGCTCGAATGGCCGTGAGCGGAGTCTTGTACGCATGGGCCAGGCTGTCGAGAACCGTGGCGCGGAGCTGTTCCGTGCGCCGCTCGGTCTCGATACGGCTTTCATTCGCGAAGGCGCGATAACGGTCGAAGGTGATGGCGATCAGCGAAGCAATCGCGTTGTTGGTCAGCGGGCTTGTATCTCCGCGTACCACAAGACTGCCGACCGGCACCGTTCCCAGCCGCACCACTCTGCGCCCGATTCCACTCTCCGGATCGTCGTCAGAGGTTTCAAAGTAGTAGACGTTTTGCGCCATCTCCTGAGGGTCCACATTCCAGAATCCCGCCGTGTAGACGTCGTGGAGATCGGCATCAAAGACCGCGACGGCTTCAAGGTTGAAGATTTCATGGACCAACTCGGCGAGCTGCGGACCCGGTTCCACATGCAAGTCCATCTGCAGGGTTCGCCGCGTAAATTCGTAGAGGTCTTCCATCTGTCCGCCGCGAGACTCAGCCTCACGAGCGTGGTTCGTCACCCGCGATGACAACCGGCTCACGATAAGCGCCACACCCACAAAGGCGAGCAAGGTGAAGGAATTGGCTGGGTTGGTCGCTAACGACAGTTCCGATTGATGGGCTGAAAACCAGCTCTGCGCGATGACCGCCGAAAACGACACGATCAACGCCTGCCAGAATCCGCTCAGTAAAGCAGTGGCCACGACGATGAGCAGATAAATCAGCGCCGCAACAGGAAGCAGCCACGGTGACCAATGCGTCAGCGCGGCTACCAGAATGACGGCCACCACTCCCAAGGCGCACTCGAGCGTGAACAAAAGCACGCGTAAGCTGTTGGCGCGCGGACGGCCGAACAACATAACCGATCTGTCTGGATGGCGTTGCGACAACCGAACACTCACCTTCCTGGGTCGAGATCACTGGTCCGGCGACCTGCGTAGATCACAAATTCGAGAAGCGCCGGCGCCGCGCAGACATGCCGTTCGGGAATCGATCAGAAATCAGCGTGGAGCTGCCCGCAGTGCTCACACTCCAGCAAGCTCTAACAAGGGAAATAGAATTTTATCAGGTTCTTCGCTTGTTCTTCACCGGGAAGAGCTTCTGCCCAAACAGCGCTCCCGATTATTGTCTGGATTTCCTCACTTCCTTTCGCAGCGATGCGGAACCATCTGCTTCTTACTGCTGTTTTGTCAATGATTTCACGCAGCCAGGCAGGCATAAGGAATCTTTTTTCTCATCTTCATAGCTTCTTTATGCTTCGTTTGCGTTACTAGTGATAGCTCGTTTGAGCCAATCTACGGCGCCCACCATCACAACGCGATTGCCGGCCTTTAGAGCTGGCAATCCAAGCCTCAGTAGTGCGCATTACATCGCCGACTTTTGACGCCGGCTTCCGGCGCCAGAGGGGTTGTGTCGAGGCGCGCCATGAGTCTCTCAGCACTATTTCCCAATTACGCAAAATCTTTTCTTGGAGGTATCGTGTCGATGCATTCGAACACAACTGCAATCCTACGATCAGTCGGACTTATCGCCGGAGCCGCAATGGCGATCGCCCTCACCGCTGGTGCGCAAACACCTGCTCCTGCAGATTCTTCTTCAGCAGCGCCGGCAGCAGCTCCTGCCGCAGCACCGGCACAGGCGCCGGCACCCGCCGCTCCCGCAGCCGCGCCAACGTGGAGCGTAGGCCCGATGGATCTGAGCGGGTTCGTTGACGGCTACTACAGCTTCAACTTCAACCGTCCGAATACTTCGGAGGGAAACTTCGATCAGCTCAATCAGCTCTATAACTTTAACGACAAGACAGATCAGTTCGAGCTGAGCGCGGCCAAGCTGACACTGAACCATACTCCCGATCCGGTTGGCGCTCGCGTTGACTTTATCTATGGCCGCACCAACGACCTGATTAACAACTCAACCGGCAATACGACGACGACAACGTTTGTCGCTTCGCAGCTCCCATACCTTGAACAGGCGTATCTGAGCATCGCGCCTCCCAAGGCCAAAGGCTTTGAACTGGACTTCGGCAAATGGGTTACTTCCGCCGGCGCAGAGGTGATTGAGGCCAAGGATAATTGGAACTACTCGCGCTCGCTCCTGTTCGTGAACGCAATTCCCTACTGGCACTTCGGCGCGCGCACTTCGATGCCGCTTTCGAAGACCGAAACTGTCGGCTTCCAGTTGTACAACGGATGGAATAACGTTTCGAAATCCAATGGCGCCGTCTCAGGAGCGTTCACCAGCGCGCTAGTGAAGACCAAGGCAAGTTGGTACCTGAACTATCTGGTCGGTCCTGAGAACGCTAACACGGCCAGCGGACTTCGCAACCTGATCGACACCACGCTGCTGCTCACGCCGCCCGGAAAATTCAACGCCTACGTCAACTTCGATTACGGCCAGAATCAAGACGCCACTTACAACTGCGGTGGGGACGGGACCCTGCGGCGACAACAACCTGAACAAGTGGTACGGCGTAGAAGGCGCATTCCACGAACAGGCTTCGGCAAAGAATGCCATCTCCGGCCGGTTTGGCTGGTTCGACGATGCGAACGGCGCGCAAACCGGCACCGGCGGCCCTGAAAACAACCTTTACGAAGGCACCTTCACCTACGAGTACAAATGGGTGGAAGGCGCACTGATGCGTGTTGAGTATCGCATCGACAAATCCAACTTACAGTACTTCAACAAGCTGGCCGAGTCAATCTACCGACCAGCAGCAGACCATCACCGTGGCCTTCATCGCCTTCTTCGGGCCGCATCGCTAAAAACGCGTTTCCTGATTTCGTCCTGATGGGACTTTATTTGGTCCTGATGGGATGAACGATAGACTCGCTTCACCGTAATCGAACCGGGACCCGCCGAGGCTTAACCAGGCTCACCGGCAGGTCCCGCAGCAAGCAGCGCCGATGCTCCAGAAGATCCCACCACGGATGAGCACGCCGCCCAATTTGACATCGAGAAATCCCGGGGGATATTCGCCGGGAGCCGCCAAACAGAATTTCAAAGTTCAGGAGAATGCTCATGGCAGATCAGAAAGCACCTCAGATGCAGGCCACGCTGGGCCTAACCCAGCTGACCGCAAATGCAATGGCGCTCATCGCCCCCGGCGCCTTCCTTTGGCTCACGTTCTTCATCCAGGCGACAACGGGTGTTGCGGGTCAGCCATCCACCGCCCCGGCTATGTGGCTGGGCATCTTCGTCTCTCTATTGCTCTGCCTGGCCACCGCCGTCTCCTATGCCGAGATCTCCAAGCTCTATCCAGGCACTGGGTCCAGCTACTACTACGCGGAGCAGGCCATGCTCTCCAAAGATGGGGCATTCAAATACGCCCGCATCGCCAAGTTTGTCGTCGGCTGGGGCTCGCACCTCTACTACTGGGTCTATCCCGGCGTGATGGTGGCCGTCACCGGCGTGTTCGTCGGTTACGTGGTCGGCTTCCTATTTCCCACCTTCATGAGCGGCTCTAACCCCGGACTGCTCTTCATGGCAATCGTCGCCGTACTTTTCTCCTTCTTCGTCGCGTGGATCGCCTCAAAGGGTGCCGGCGCCTCCTCGGCGGTCAACATCGCCATGAATGTGATTCAGATCTCCGCCCTGATTGTCTTCAGCGTTCTGGCCATCGGCTATCGTTCCAGCCATCCGGAGGGCACGCCAAGCTTCCAGTACGATACTCAGACGCAGGAGACCTTCACCTACCAGTTCGCCACGGCCAAGGACGGCTCCATCATGCGCGACTCGAGCGGCACCCCATTGCCGCTGCTGGACGCGGCCGGTAAGCCCGTTCCGTTCACCATCAGCTATCAGGCGACCGACTCCAGTGGCAATTTCCTTGCCCATCCGAACGCGGCTTCGGTGGTCGGCGTGCACAAATGGAGTTGGGTCTTCATTCAGTCCACGGTCGCCATTCTCATTCTGGTCGGTTTCGAGTCGGTCACCTCGATGGGAGGCGAGGCAAAAAACCCAACCAAGCATATTCCCATCGCCGTGATTGCGTCGCTTTTGATCCAAGGACTGTTCTGTTACCTCTTTGAGTATTTCTGTGCGAATTACTTTCTCAACTCGGGTTACACGATGCAAAGTGCGGCCTCTTCAGCCGCGCCAATTGGCGACATGATGATTATTGTCGGCGATCAACTGCTCGGCCAGGGCCATGGCAGGTACTTCATGCTGGCCGAAGCCGTCACGGTCTTCTTCGCCCTCATCGGCACGACGCTGGCCTGCATGAACACCGGCGCTCGTGTTACCTACGCCATGGGCAAGGACGCCGAGGTGCCCGAACACTTCGGTATGCTGCACGCTGGGTCCTTGTCACCGCGCAAGTCCATCTGGACGCTAGCCTGGATCTCGGGGGTGATCGGCGTCATCGCCATCTCACTGATGTTCGGCGACGCGGGTGCGCCGTCCGACGCAACCATCGCGGCTCTGCCGCACGGCATCTTCTCCAGCTGGGGCTACCTGCCGCACGACACGCTGGCCAAACTGCCCAACTCGCTGCTGGCTTTGACGCTGACCTCAAACTTCGGTACGTTCATCCTCTACGGGCTCAGCTGCTTCCTGTGTATGGTGGCGTACCACAAACGTCCCGACCACAAACTCCTTCGCCACACGCTCATCCCTGCATTTGGGCTTATCGCAAATCTGACCTGCATGGCGTTCTACCTGGCTGGGCCATTCTTCAACCTCGGCACCAAGATGGAACCGCTCACGGCGCTAGGCATCTCGGCGATATGGGGCATCTACGGGGCGATTTACTTCCTGCGATCTTCGAAGGCATCGGGCAAATCGGTCCTGCTGGCCTCAAAAGACGCCGTTTAATTAACAATTCAACCAGGTCAAAAATCAGGGTGGATTCTCTCCCCAGCCTCCTCACAAGAGGCTGGGGAGAGGGAACCACCCCTCAATTGTTTTAGGGGTCTATATCCTGTTACTTCTTAAAGAAAGGCATCTCCCCTTATCACTACGAGATGCTCCACGCGGCGGCGCATATGTTGGACGTACAGTTCGGCCAGGCAAGCGACTTCGGCAAAGTCCGCACCAACAATGAAGACGCCATGGGATCCTTCATCCCGCCCACGCGCCAGCAAGCACGTTCCCACGGCTTTCTCTTTGTGGTTGCCGATGGAGTCGGCGGGA
This sequence comes from uncultured Acidobacteriaceae bacterium, assembly GCA_963796785.1. GTDB lineage: Bacteria > Acidobacteriota > Terriglobia > Terriglobales > Acidobacteriaceae > Telmatobacter. The sequence continues at coordinate 304,971 of CAWCMW010000003.1, forward strand.
TGGATCTGGGAGAGGTCGCCTCGGCCACAGCGGTCTCCGTGGTGACCGAGCAGTTTGCCATGGCGCAGTCGGGCTCGATGCTCATCAGCCTGATGCCCCGGCTCATCCAGAACGCCAACACTGCGGTGCACGATCGCCGGCTCGAGCCCCAGTATCGCGGAAAAAACATGGCCACAACCCTTGTGGCCTGCGCGCTGCGCTATGACCAGGCTGTGGTCTCTCATGTGGGCGACTCGCGCTGCTATCTGGTTCGCAACGGCCAGGCCCGCCAGGTGACGCAGGACCACACATGGGTGAACGAGCAGCGCAAGATGGGCCTGATCTCCGCCGGCGAGATTCCCTCCTCCGATTCCCGCCATGTTCTTATTCGATCGATCGGGCCGGAGATGTTTGTCGCTCCTGACACCACTGCTCTCAGCCTGCAGCCAGGAGACGTGCTGGTTTTGTCGACCGACGGCCTGCACGACGAGATGGGAGAAGTCGAGATCGCGCAAATCGCTTCGCAAAAGAAGGATGCTTCGCAGATCGCCCAGGAGCTGGTCAAACGGGCAGTCGAAATCGACGGCGGCGATAACACCACTGCGCAGGTGGTTCGCGTACGCTCAGTGGAACAGGTCGGCATGTACCGCGGCCGCCCGTACCGGCTCCCGATATGAGACGTACGATTGCGTCGGCGCCTACGAACTGAAGACGCATCGTCGGTCACTTTGTTCTCGGCCTTACAGATTCCTTATTCCGTCCGGCCATTCACCCGATAAAGTAGAAAGAGCATTGATGGAGCGTGGGCTGGAATGAGTTATTTCGATGTGCTTGAAGCAGGAACGCAATTGGATTCCTACCGCATCGATGCGCCCATCGCCAAAAGCGGCATGGCCACGATCTTTCGCGCCACCGACACGCGCGATGGGCGCCCGGTCGCGCTGAAGATTCCTCACCCGGACATGGAAGCCGATCCGATCCTCTTCGACCGCTTCAAGCGCGAAGCGGCCATAGGCGAACGTCTCAACCACCCTAACGTCATGCGCGTCTTCGGCGACGAACGCCGCTCCCGCATCTACATGGTGATGGAGTGGTGCGACGGCCGCCTGCTCCGCGAGATTCTCCAGGAAGGCCGGATGCCGCAGGACCGCGCCATTCGCATCGCCATCGAAGTTCTGAAGGCGCTCGACTACATTCACGCCAATGGTGTCGTCCACCGCGACCTTAAGCCGGAGAACATCATGGTCGACGACAACGACCATATCAAGCTGATCGATTTCGGCATTGCCGGCGACACGGCATCGCGGCGCCTGACCTACGCCAACTTCACCTCGATGCTCGGCACGCCCGACTACATCGCGCCCGAGCAAGTGAAGGGCAAGCGCGGCGACGGCCGCACCGACATCTACTCCGTGGGCGTCATCCTTTACGAGATGCTCACCGGGAAGCTGCCTTTCACGGGCCCTAACCCGATGGCGGCGATGAACGACCGGCTGTTGAATCACCCTCTTCCGCCACGAGTCGCCGACCCATCCGTTTCGCCGGAGTTGCAGGAGATCCTTTACCGCGCACTGGAGCGTGATCCCAAAAACCGGTACGCGACCGCGCAGGAGTTCATCCACGATCTTGAGCACCCAGAGCAGGTCGGGATCGAGGAGCGCCCCGAGCTGCTTCACTGGCAAAAGCGCAAGTCTCAGCTCTCCCGCAAAATCCTTTATTACTCGGGCCTGGCGCTGATTCCGGTGGTGATTCTGCTCATCATGGTCCTCATCTCGCACTCCCGCTGAGCGCGTTTTCCACACCCTCGCCCCCCAAACTCTTCGCGGCTTCTTTATGCTGGTGGCGTCAGGGTTTTGATCAATCCAGGTCCATCCTGCGCGCACGAAAGGAGCTTCATGTCTCACGAGTATCGGAATTTTCTCGCCCTCCCTTATGAAGAGCTGGAGACGCTGAACCTGCAAGCCAAGAGCGACCGCACCAAGCGCGTGCCGGCCGGTGACGTCCGCGAAAAACGCTTGAAGTATTTGACCGACGAGAAACGCATCAAGGCCGTCACGGTGCTGTTCTCCGATCTTGAAGGGCGTCTGCATCTGCTCGACTACGACAAGAAATTCCTGCTCGGCTCCTACGAGAACCTGACGTTCGACGGCTCGTCGATCCGCGGATTCACGGCGCAAAAGGAGAGCGACCTTCGTCTGGGCATCGACTGGAGCGCTTTCTACTGGGTGCCCGCCGACGTCTTCGGCAATGGCAAGGTGCTGGTCTTCGGCAACGTCATCGACAAGGACGGCACGCCTTACTCGGGCGATTTGCGCGGCGTGCTCAAGAACTATTCTGACAAGCTGTTCAAGGACAAGAACTACACCCTCAACGCTTCCGCCGAGATCGAGGGCTTCCTCTTCGCGGGCAAAGACGCGGAGCAGAAATACATTGAGACGGGCAAGTTCGAGTTCATCAACACCGGCGGCTACTACCACGTGATGCCGCTCGATCCGCTGCGCCAGTTCATTGACACTGCGGCTGAAGTGCAGCGCGCCATGGGCTTCCAGAACGAAAAGGACCACCCGGAAGTGGCGCCAAGCCAGTTCGAAATCAACTTCAGCTATGCCGAGGTGGTGGCCGCCGCCGACCAAATCCAGCTCTACAAATTGCTTTGCCGGCAGATCGCCAACAACATGGGGTTCACGGCTTGCTTCCTTCCCAAGCCGATTGTGGGCGTCAACGGCAGCGGCATGCACACCAACGTCTCCGTCTCCAAAGGCAAGACGAATTTGTTCTGGGACGAAAAGGGCGAAGAGCAGCTTTCAAAGTTCGGCTGGGACTTCCTCGATCGCATCCTGACTCATGCACTCGATCTCTGCCTGGTCTTCAACTCCAGCGTGAACGCGTACCGGCGCCTGGATCCGCACTTCGAAGCGCCGAACCAGATTCGGGCTTCGGCGGTGGATCGCGGCGCGATGGTCCGCGTGCCCATCGGCAACCATCGTTCCATGCGCACCGAAGTGCGCGCGGTGGCGCCCGATGCCAATCCCTACTTGTCGCTCTACGGAATCTTCAAGACCGGCATCGACGGCGAGATTGCCAAGACTAAAGACCTGCGCGGCGGCGGCCGTTACCTGCCCGACAACATTCAGAAGGCAATCAGTGATTTCAGATCGTCAAAGTGGATTGCGCAAGCTCTCGGCTCCGATGTGCAGGGCCGTTACGCCGATCTAAAGGAAGCCGCCGCGAACCGCTCTCCGCGCGAACTAGGGACAATCGTCAAAGCGTCCGAAGTGCAGTTTCACCACTCGGTCTATAACCAATCGCTGTGGAATTTGTTTTAAGCAGCGAATCGTTTGCCCGGGTCCCGGGTCTGGGACCCGGCAGACTTTTAACGTCGTACTTCCAGGCCCCGACCAGCGCGTCTCCTCAAATGCTGTCATCCTGAGCGAGTTCGCCGAAGGCGAACGAGTCGAAGGACCTGCTTTTAATGCCGGTTCAGGACCAACTACTCTTTTATATACCAGCCTTCGCTTAGATCCTCCCACGTCGGGTTGGATTGATCAATCAGGGCAATTTTCTTTGCGCGCTTCCATCCTTTTAATTGCTTTTCTCGCGCAATTGCGTTGCTGATTTGAGCAAAGCCCTCGAACCAGACGAGCCGATTACATTCATAAGTCGAAGAGAATCCTTCGAACCATTTGTGCTTATGCTCGAAGACTCGCTTGTGCAGATTGCCGGTGACTCCGATGTACAGTGTCCGGCTGCGACTGGCCACCATATATGCGTAGTAGTTTCCTTCATGCACGCGAGGACTTTAAACCAAAGGCATTTCAGGTGTATGTGATTTAGAAGCAGGTCCTTCGACTCTGTCGCGCTACGCGCTCGGTCGCTCAGGATGACAACATTCTGGGGTAACCGAAAGGCAGAGGTATGCCGTCCGCATTTTCACACGCTGGCCGTTTTGATTCCTGCCTCAATCTCCTCGGTAATCGCCTCGGCCGCGTCGATGCAATCTTTCCGGCTTACGTCGCGGTGCGTCACCACGCGAACCGCGTCCGGCCCAAAGGCGCCCACCAGAACTCCGCGCGCCTTGAGCCGCGCCGCCAACTCGCCCGCGCCCTTCCCTGCTGCCAGGCGGAAGATGACGATATTCGTTTCGACCGTCGCGAGATCGATTGTCACGCCCTCGGTATGCGCCAGCGCTTCGGCCAGCAGACGAGCGTTGGCGTGATCTTCGCCGAGCCGCCTCGGCCCGTCTTCAAGCGCAATCAGTCCAGCCGCTGCCAGTACGCCCACCTGCCTCATTCCGCCGCCTAATGCTTTGCGGTAAACTCGCGCTCGTGCGATCAACTCCGCCGAAGCCACCAGCATCGATCCCACCGGCGCGCCCAGACCTTTCGACAAACAAAACATCACGGTGTCGAATCCGCGCGTTAGCGCCTTCACTTCCACGCCCAGTGCAACCGCAGCATTGAAGATGCGCGCGCCATCGAGGTGCAGCGGGAGCCTGCGCTCTTTCGCGCCATCCCAAATCTCTTGCAAAACTTCGACGCGCGTGCAGACTCCGCCCGCCAGATTGGCGGTGTTCTCAATCTCGATCAGCCCCGTCGCCGCGCGGAAACCACCGTAAGGCTGAATGACGGGCTCAATGTGCTTCCATGTGAGGATTCCGTTTTCGGTGGGCACGAGCGCGGATCAGGCAGCCGGAGAACACCGCCGTCGTCGCCATCTCGTAGTCCAGAATGTGCGCGCGCGACTCGGCAATCACTTCCTGGCCGGGCTGCGTCAGCGTGCGAATCGCAATCTGGTTGCCCATGGTGCCGGTGGGCACAAACAGCGCCGCCTCGCGGCCAAATGTCTCTGCCGCGCGCCGCTCCAGCAAATTGACTGTGGGGTCCTCGCCGTAAACGTCGTCTCCAACCTCAGCTGCAGCCATCGCCGCGCGCATCTCAAGCGTCGGCTTGGTTACCGTGTCCGAACGTAGATCAATGATGCCTGGCAAGATTTCGTGCCTTCCTGTTCCCGGTTCCCTAATCCCTTGGTCCCTGCCCCTACGGAATTTCCTTCATCGGCAGCTCCATCACCGGCGTGCGCTTGCCATCCTTCTCCGCATACGCCCACAGGCCATGAAAGTTGGCGCGAATATCGGGATGCGCTTTAAGAAATGCGCTCATCACTGCAGTTGCCTCGGTGCGCATCGCCGCCGCGATCTGTCACGCCAGTTGACTCGTACGCCACGCCCAGATCGGGCTCGTGCAGCGAGGCATCCAGTCCAACCGCATCAATCTTCCATGTGCGGTCGCCATCGGGCAGCGACAAAGGAAGCTGGCTCTCGGGCGACGGCGCGATCAACGACTGTTCCTGGTGCAGCTTTTGCAGATTTGGCGAAACGAGAAAGTCCACCGGCAGCAGCAGGTAGCGCGCCACGTCGTAGCTGAACCAAGCCGACCAGGAATCGGATTTGGGATCCGTCTTGGCCAACTCCCGCGCGCGCAGCCAGTACCAGACGCCGTCATGCCCGTCGAACACTCCAGGCCGCACCGTGAGCCCGGCGAGCTTCCACTGCGTCGCGGCGCCATCCCAAGCCAGAACCAGCCCCAACTGGCCAGCCAGCGGCGCGCCGGCCGCATCGGCAAGAATCACCGCGTATCGGCCTGGGGGTAGCGCCGCCATATTGATGGTCACGGTCAGCGATCCAGTAGCGTTTGAGCAGAAGAACTGAGTATCCTGCGTCGCGGTCTGGTCCGTTGCGTCCAAAAGATACACATCGCGCAACTTGAAGTTTCCACCCTTGACCAACGGCGCAGCCTGCTCGACCGTGGCGCGAATACCGTTCCACTCCGAGGCCTCCTGCGGCAGCAGGTTCGATTGGAGCGCGTTGAAGTCCTGCGCCAGGACGGCCGTTGTCACACGGCCCGAGGCCGCGGACAGCGCATCGCGGTCGAGCGAGCCCAGTTCGGCCTGCGCCGTGCAGTTCGTCGCCCAGCTTGCCAGCGGCGTCAGCAGCAGAGCCGATGCCGTCAAAACCTTCCATCCGATGCGCATTCCCGGCTGCATCCTCTCCGCTTGAAGTTTCCTTTTCGACGGCTCTTTCGAGCGTCCAACGGCCACTGCTAGTCTAGTACAGTAGAGCAGCAGTCGAGCGCCGCAGTCCGCTTGGGCCCGCGACGCACAAGCTCCGCGGCCCAACAAACCAGCGACCGGCCGCAACTCGCTCTTGAATAGACTCGAAAAAAGGTGGAAGGGAGGCGATTCCGATGCGTTCACAGCCGTTGAAGCAAGCGGAATCACGCTGCAGCGGCTCCTCGCACTGCCGATCGGGCCGTTGGTTGCGCGGGTTGGCATTTGCCCTGCCGGCGGCTTTGGTCTTCTCGACGCTGGCCTCGGCCGTGCTTATCGGATTCTCAAGCAGCTTCGGCGCAGACAACTTCGCCCCCAAACAATCCAGCTGCCGCAACCGGCCGCCGCGCCCGTGCACAAGCACGTTCATCCGCGCAAGAAACCGGCAGCGGCCGCGCCTGCGCCCCAGCCGGCTCCGCCGCCAGAACCCGTTGCGCCCCCGCCACCGAACTGGCCCGCTAATGATCTGCCAGCCGCGGCATCCGTCGTCTTTGATAGCCGTGGTCTGCTCGTCGTCGCGTCCAATTCAAGCCTGGCGCAAATCCTGAAAGAAGTTTCCCTCGAGACCGGCGTCAAGGTTGAAGGGATGAGCGACGATCAGCGAGTTTTTGGCACTTATGGCCCGGGGCCCGCCCGCGATGTGATCTCGCAGCTTCTCGACGGCTCCGGCTACGACGTATTGATGATTGGCGATCGCGGCGAGGGTACGCCGCGCCGGGTTGTGCTGACTGCGCGCTCCGGAGGCGCCGGCGTCCAGAACACTGCAAACAAATCTCCTGCCCCACCCAACAACGAGGACACGGACGCAGACCAGCCGCCTCAGGAACCGCAGCCCGAGCAGGAACCGCAGCCTGGACAAAACGGCGCCGCGCCTCCCGTTCCCATGCGCACTCCGCAACAAATCATGCAGGAGTTGCAAGAGCGGGAGCGCCAGAGGCAGAAGTGCCCAGCAGAATCCGCAGCGCTGACTGAGCATCAAACCAAATGCAAAGGGCCTATGTGTTTTTTGTTGGACGCTGATCGCTAAGGGCAAAAGGCTGGTCGTTACAAAGTCCGCGCGGCTTCGGTTTGCGCCTTCACCTGTGCCCGCGCCTTCCGCGGGCGCATCAACGCAAAGAGCCCGCGCAAAACCGCATAGGCCGCGAGAATGCCAAACGCCATTGCGCCGAAGGTAGCCGAAATCAACATCGCAAGATTCAACAAATCCGTCATTCCTATCGCCTCGGGCCACTCCGGAGAAAGGCTCGCAATCGTCTGCGGCAACGCGAACGGCACGGCTTGTGAAAGCTGCCCTTCAGCCAGGCGCGCGTCTCTGCGATTGTCGCAGAATTTGGGCCGCGTTGACCCTCGTTTCTATTGGCAAATAGAATACCTCTAGAGCTTTGTTTTCAGTTGAGCGCCGGCACGACTTGAAACACGAAAGTACCCGCCGTCTTTAGAAGAACCCATTCATGCCTATCACTCACATTTCGGTGCGGGGGGCGCGCCAGCATAACCTGCGCGACATCAATGTGCGCATTCCCCGCAACGCACTCACGGTGGTCACCGGTCTCTCCGGCTCCGGCAAAAGCTCGCTCGCCTTTGACACCATCTACGCGGAGGGCCAGCGCCGCTACGTTGAGACGCTCTCAGCCTATGCGCGCCAGTTTCTCGACCAGATCGAGCGCCCCGATGTCGATTCCATCGAGGGCCTCAGCCCGGCCATCTCCATCGAGCAGAAGACCACGAGCCGCAGCCCGCGATCGACGGTGGGGACCATCACGGAAATCTACGACTATCTTCGGCTCCTGTACGCCTCGGTGGGCACGCCCCACTGCCCCAACTGCGGCCGGCCCATCGCCCGCCAGACCGCCGACCAAATCGTCCAGCGCATCCTGGAACTGGGCCGCGGAGAGCGCGCTACGGTGATGGCGCCTATCGTCAGAGGTCGAAAGGGTGAGTTTAAGGATTTGCTGGATCAGCTTGATCAGCAAGGGTTTCGCGCGCGCATCGATGGCGAAGTGACCGACCTTTCTGAACCACCAGCCCTGGACAAACGCAAGAACCACACCATCGAAGCTATCGTCGACCGTGTGCTCCTCAAGCCCGAGGTTGCCCCATCCGTGTCGACAGCTTCTTCGTCGACAAGGGCGGGAGCTAGCGAAGCTAAGCCAGCTACCGTCCCCGGAAAGCCCTCCACCGAAAAGCGCCTCGAACAGGCGGTTGCCAAAGCTCTCCAACTCGCCAATGGTCTCGTCCTGGTCGGCTTCAGCGCCGGCAGTGAGCAATTGTTTTCGTCCTCCATGGCCTGTCCTGATTGCGGCCTCGACGTGCCGAAACTTGAGCCGCGCAGCTTTTCGTTTAATTCCACCTTCGGCGCCTGCCCCAACTGCCACGGCCTCGGCTCGCTCTACGATTTCGATCCGGCCAAAGTCATTACCGACTGGTCAAAGCCGCTGCTCGATGGCGGACTCGGCCCTGGCTCCTCGTCTCAATACCTCCTCAAGCTGATTCAGCTCGCCGCCGACCGTTACAAGATCGATCTCAAGACACCGTTTGAGGATCTGCCTCCCAAACAGCAGCACATCCTCGTCTACGGGCCGCCCAAGGGCGAAGCGCCGCGCACCGGCTTCCACGGCATCCTCGCTTACCTGCGCGACAACGTGGAAGAAGCGCGCAGCGAGGGCTATCGCGAGTACATGATGAGCTTCATGTCGGCAGCGCCCTGCCCCGTGTGCCGAGGCAGGCGCCTGCGTCCCGAGTCCCTCGCCGTCAAAATCGGCGGCCTCTCCATCGCTGACTTCACTGCCCTGCCGCTCAACCGCGCGCTCTCGGCAGCCATCAACCTCCAATTCACTGAGCGCGAAGCGCTGGTCGCCGAGCGCATCCGCCGCGAGATCGCCGAGCGCCTCGAGTTTCTTTGCGCCGTTGGCCTCAACTACCTCGCGCTCGATCGCAGCGCCGCCACGCTCTCTGGCGGAGAGGGGCAGCGCATCCGCCTGGCTACCCAGATCGGCTCACGGCTGCGCGGCGTTCTCTACGTTCTTGACGAGCCCTCCATCGGCCTGCATCAGCGCGATAACAATCGCCTCATTGAGGCCCTTGAACGGCTTCGCGACCTCGGCAACACAGTTCTCGTCGTCGAGCACGACGAAGAGACCATTCGTCATGCCGATTTTGTGCTCGATCTTGGGCCAGGCGCGGGGCGATTGGGAGGGAATATCGTCGCCGAAGGCACGCCCGACGAGATCATGGCCTCGCCCGCCTCACTTACAGGTAAATACTTGAGCGGCGCGGAAACGATGCTGCAGCGCGCCAAGCCGCGGCCCTTGACCGGCAAATGGCTCTCCATCGCCGGCGCGCGCGAGCACAACCTGCACGACCTGAATCTCCGCATTCCGCTCGGCCTTATGACCGTTGTCACCGGCGTGAGCGGCAGCGGCAAAAGCACGCTGGTCAACGATATTCTTTATCGCTCGCTGGCCAAATCCATTTACGGTTCGCGCGAAGAGCCCGGCGCGCACGATGAACTCAGCGGCGCGGAGCAGATCGACAAAGTCATTCGCATCGACCAGTCGCCCATCGGCCGCACGCCGCGCTCCAATCCCGCGACCTACACGCAGGTCTTCTCGCCCATCCGCGATCTGTTTGCCATGCTGCCCGAGGCGCGCGAGCGCGGCTACAAGCCTGGCCGCTTCAGCTTCAATGTTCCCGGCGGCCGCTGCGAGGCCTGCCAGGGCGACGGCCAGCGCCGCATCGAAATGAACTTCATGCCCGATGTCTACGTGCAGTGCGAAGTGTGCAACGGCCGCCGCTACAACCAGGAAACGCTGGCTGTGAAATTTCACGGCCATTCCATCGCCGACGTTCTCGACCTCACCATTGAAGACGCGCTGCCGGTGCTCGCCGACGTGCCACAGGTGCGCCAGAAGCTGCAAACGCTGGTCGACGTGGGCCTCGGCTACGTGCACCTGGGCCAAAGCGCGACGACACTTTCAGGCGGCGAGGCGCAACGCATGAAGCTGGCTCGCGAACTCTCCAAGCGCCAGACCGGCAAGACCCTCTACCTGCTTGATGAGCCCACGACCGGCCTGCATTTCGACGACGTGCGCAAGCTGCTTGAAGTCCTGCACCGGCTCGTCGATCTGGGCAACTCCGTCATCATCATCGAGCACAACCTTGACGTTATCCGCAACGCCGACTGGGTCATCGATCTCGGGCCCGAGGGCGGCGAAGACGGCGGACACATTGTCGGCGAAGGCCGTCCAGCGAAGATCGCCGCCACACCCGGCTCATACACTGGCCAATTCCTCAAGCGCTATTACAAATTGTCCGACGGCCGCCTCGCGCCTGCTGAACTGGAAGACGAGCTCATCCCCTCCGGAAACTCCACCGGCAAAGGCGTCAGCTCGTCCAAATCGGGGCCGTCCAGCACCGATGATCAACCAGAACCAGGAAAAAACGGGAAACGAACACAGCAAAAACGCTCGGCACGAACCGCACGCCGCGACAAGAAGCCGGTAGGCCAATGACGAACCTCCCTGAAGATGGAGAACGCGAGCCGGCGACTCCTCCCGCGCCTGAGAATTCTCCGACAGACCGCGCCGCAAGCAGCGACATGCGCCTGACGCAGTCCGCCGCACCTGTGCTCGCAGAGCCACCACCTTCCGCGTCGTCCGAATCTGGTCCACTCTTCGTGTCGTATGCGGACCAGCCCGGCACGCAGCTTGACGCCTCGCCCGCCCCGCCACCCAACGCCGAGGCGCCACAGCTCTTCCAATCCTTTGCGCAACCGGTGGAGCGCCCGCCGGTGCGTATCCCGCACTTTGGCCACCTCAGCCTGCTGATCCCGATCGGCGGAATCGCTTTCGCATGCACAATCCTGGTTCTATATTTTCCAATGCGCTTCCGCCTCTTCGGCTGGAGCCTCTCCACGCAGGCGGCCGCCACTAACGTCTCGCTCATCCTCGCCAGCGAAGCGGTTTTCTACCTCATCGTCTTCGCAATTAGCCTGCTCGTCTTCCCGCTCTTTTGGCACGAGAAGTTCCTCAATGGCTTGCAATGGCGCGGCGCGGTAGCTCTCAAGAGGTTCTGGTGGCTCACCGCGACCGCCCTCGGCTGCGCCGGCCTGGCCGCCCTGGACGAAGTCCTCATGCCCGGCCCCAAGAACGCTCCCATCGACAAAATGTTCAGCTCCCCGGGTGCTGCATGGCTCATGTTTGCCTTCGGCACCACTCTCGCGCCTTTTTTTGAAGAGATGTTCTTCCGCGGGTTTCTTCTACCCGCTCTGTGCACGGCGTGGGATTGGTTCGTTGAGCAAATCAAGCACGAGCCCACTCCTCCGCTCGACGCAAACGGCCACCCCCGATGGTCGATTTCCGCCATGGTGATCGCCTCCGTTCTCACCAGCATTCCCTTTGCGCTGCTTCACGTTCAGCAGCAGGGCCATTCGCTGGGGCCGTTTCTCCTGCTTATTGTCGTCAGCCTGGTTCTCTGCACTGTGCGCCTCAAGACTCGATCCCTTGCCGCCAGCACGCTGGTCCACGCCAGCTACAACTTCATCATTTTTTCGTTGGCGCTGATTGGCACCGGCGGCTTCCGCCACTTTGACAAGATGTGAGTAAAGCAGGGAACAGGGAACAGGGAACAGTGTTTCTGTGGTAGGTTAGCTCCACGGTCCAATCGCAATGAAGCTTCTCAAGATTGTCCTGCGGTTCATTCGGCGCGGGTTGTTATGCCCGCTGTTGCCCTACGAGGCGATCTTCATCTTCGGATCAATCATTACCCTGTTGTTCTGGGGACCTCACGGCGTTGGCTCCTGGTACTACCACGTTTTCGGGGTGCCTTTGATCGGTGGCAGTTGTATCGGCGATACTTGCACCTTCGAACTAGCCCCGTGGGATCTGCATCGGCTGGGCTGGGCGCGATTCTGGGCAATTCAATTCTTGTATGTCGTCGTCACGGTCTGGCTTGGTTCGCTCGAATGGCGCTGGCGGGCGGAAAACAACTCACGAGAGCGAGGTACGGAAAATGGGTGATTCGTTCAAGGACTTGGTGGTTTGGCAGAGAGCGATTCAGTTAAGCTTGGCGATCTACAAAGTCACTTCGTCGTTCCCGGACTCGGAGCGATTTGGCCTGGCCAATCAACTACGCCGCGCATCCGTCTCCATTGCCAGCAACATCGCTGAAGGATACGGAAAATCAAGCCGGGGAGAGTACATTCTCTTTCTTGGCCACGCGCGTGGCTCGAATTTCGAGGTGCAAACGCAGCTCGTGATCGCAGATGGGCTCGGTTTCGGCAATGCATCCGCACGCCGGGCGGCGGGAGACCTTTCTGAGGAAGTCAGCCGGATGCTGGTGGCAATGATGAACAAACTAAAAAAACCAGCATAGAGGACCCCTGCCCTGTTCCCTGTTCCCTGTTCCCTGTTCCCTGTTCCCTGTTCCCTGTTCCCTGTTCCCTGTTCTTTTACAATCTCATTGATGCCCATACCAACACACGCCCAGCAGCTTCTCTCGCTTCTCGCTCGCACGAGCTTTAAACTCGGCCAGTTCAAACTCTCTTCCGGCGGCACGAGCGACTACTACATCGACTGCCGCACCACCACGCTGCACGCTGAAGGGGGCCGGCTCACGGGGCACTCCGTGCTCCAACTTTTGGAAGAGAACAATATTCAGGCTGAGGCCGTCGGCGGCCTGACCATGGGAGCCGATCCCATCGTTTCTAACGTCGCGACCGCCAGCGCCTGGCGCGCGAAATCCCATCCCAACGCGCCGCTGCTCCATGGCTTCCTCGTGCGCAAGTCTGAAAAAGCTCACGGCACCGGCCGCCGGATCGAGGGATTCTTTCGCGAAGGTGCGCGCGTGGTCATTGTCGACGATGTTTGTACTACCGGCGCCTCCACCATCGCCGCCATCGAGGCCGCGCAGGAGGTCGGCATGATCGTCGTCGCGGTGGTTTGCATCGTTGAGCGCGAGGAAGCAGCCGGCCGCCCCGCCGTTGAGGCCGCCGCAAACGCCCGTCCCTTGAGTGATGCATCCTTTTGGCAAGCGCAGAAGCACGTTCCGTTCCTGCGCCTCTTCACGGCAAACGATGTCCGCGCGGAGCACGTGAAACAGCTTTCCGCGACCAGCGCTTAGCTCGGTTCTCTCAAAAAAACAAAGGGCAGACCCGCGTGGGGCCTGCCCTTTGAAAAACAAAACAGATCAGGGGAACCGCGTTTACGCTTTATTCCGGAACTGGCGACGACGTGACCTGACCGGCCGGCGTGTTGGCCTGTCCGGTGTTGGCTGGGGCCTGGCTCTGCGCATCACCGCTCAAATTCGAGAGCAGCTGCACCTGCACGCGCCGGTTCTGCTTGCGCCCTTCGGCAGTGTTGTTCGAAGCCACATACTGATCCTTGCCGATACCGATCAGGTAGAAGCGGTGCGGCGCGACGCCGTACTTTGCGGCCAGGTATTGCACCACCGCATCCGCGCGGCGCTGGCTCAGGTCGTAGTTGTACTGTGCCGATCCAACGGAGTCCGTTCCGCCCGTAACTTCCAGGATGTAGCTCTTCGCCGAGCCCAGTGAGCCGGCAAAATTATCCAGTTGCGACTTGTCATCGGTGGTGAGCATGGCCTTGTCAAATCCGAAGGTCACCGAGACCGCAGCGACCTGCTTGTAGTTGTCCAGCCCCTTCACCACGCTATCCAGCGTGTCGGCGCGATGAGCTACGTCGTTCGCGGCCGTGTCAGCGGCGTTGGCGGCCTGGCTGGCTGTCTGCGCGTTGGTCTGAGCCGTATCGGCCGCGCCTTGCGCCTTCGAAATGCCCGCCATCGCGCGGTCGTTCACGTCATGAATCTGACGGTTGTTGTCAGCGGTCTTCTGCTCCAGTTGATCGGTGTGATCGATCAGCGGAGTCGTTTGAGTCCGCACATAATTCTTTGTGGCGCATCCCGCTACTCCAAACGCCATCAACGCCGCTGCCGTCAACGCAAATCCAAATCGCTGCATTTTCATACTCCTCACCTCTCCAGTCATTGCCGGCGCGTTTCGCGCTCTTTCGCCGGAAAGCACTCTTCTTCTGTCTATGCAATTGCACGCCGCCAACCAATCAAGATATGCGATGCAACTCATTGCATAATAAGGTGATAGTTAAGCACCCACCTGAGTTCTGCACACTCCAAAACCATGTAATTTTTACCCTTTCCGGTAAGGTTTGCCCAACCTTCCCCCAGCCTTGCCAAATCCAGGGCCGTCCAGCGTCTCCCACGCAAACGTCTCGGGTCAATTCTAGATATTCTAAGAACTGGATCACTGCACGGCCGATTCACCATGGATCTCTACGAAAAAATCCGCACTCTGCCCACAAAGCCCGGCGTTTACCTCTACAAGAACGCCGAGGGCGAAGTCATCTACGTGGGAAAGGCCAACAACCTGCGCTCGCGCGTGCGCTCGTATCTGCTTGAGGCATCGCAAGCCAATGCAAAAACCGGCTCGCTTATGCGCGAGGCCGTGGACATCGAAACCATCCTTGTCGCCAACGAGCACGAAGCCCTGGCACTCGAAAACAATCTAATCAAGCAGCGCAAGCCGCGCTTCAATATTCTGCTGCGCGACGACAAGACCTACCCCTACGTCAAGCTCACGCTCGCCGACCGCTTCCCCAAGGTGTTTGTCACGCGCCGCCTGCGCAAGGACGGATCGGCGTATTACGGCCCCTATTTCCCCGGCAACCTCGCCTACCGCGTGGTCGAGCTCATCCATCGCAGCTTTCTCCTTCCCAGTTGCAAGGTCGATCTCTCGCGCTACCACTCACGGGCTTGCCTGCAGTACTACATTCATCGCTGCCTCGGCCCCTGCGTCGAAGGCCTCACCACTCCCGAGACCTACAAGCAAGCCGTTCGCGACGCGCAACTTTTTCTCGAAGGCCGCCACGCCGAGCTTGAGCGCGCCCTTAACACGCGCATGATGGCCGCTGCCGAGGCCGAGCAGTTCGAGGCCGCGGCGCGACTGCGCGATCAACTTTCCACCGTGCATCAGCTCCAGGAAAAACAGCGCATCGCCACGGCAGAGCTGGATGATGACGCCGACGTCTTCGGATATCACTTCGAAGATGGCAGCCTGGCCGTCAATCTCTTCCACATGCGCAACGGTAGGATTGTCGATCGCCGCGAATTCTTCTGGGAAGATCTGCCGAGCCTGCTGGAAGCGGCGGACAGGAATCGCCTGACGGGGCAGAGACCGAGGGTGCCCCATCCTGTCCGCCCTTGCGGCGAGAAAGCGAGGGAAGGCACGAGATCGTAAAGACCTCGGATGGGGCGCAGCTGACGCGAGAACAGTCTTCTCCGCGCTGCTCAAGCAGCTCTACATCGACCAGCAGTACGTCCCGCGCTCCATCCTCGTTCCCACTGACTTCGACGACCGCGAAACTCTTGCCGCGCTGCTCACCGAGCGCACCGGACACAAGATTGAAATCGCCGTCCCCCAGCGCGGTGACAAGAAGTCCCTCGTCGATCTCGCCGGGCAGAATGCCCACCAGTCCTACACGCAGCGTTTCCGTGTGCTCGAGCCCTCGCGCAAGGCCATTCAGGAGGCGCTTGCAGACGCGCTCATGCTCCCTGAGCTTCCGCGCCGCATCGAGTGCTTCGACATCTCGCACATTCAGGGCGCTGAAACCGTTGCTTCTCTCGTCGTCTGGGAAGACGGCAAGATGAACAAGTCGGCCTATCGCAAATTCAAAGTGAAAACCGTCGCCGGCGTCGACGATTTTGCCTCCATGCGCGAGGTGGTCGAGCGCCGCTACAGGCGCATCCGCGATGGCGCCTGCAAACCCTCCGATCCGATCGTTTTGAAGGGCAAGGAATTCAGCGGCGCCGCAAGCGTGCGCGCAGAATCCGCGACGGTGGTTCCCGAAGGCGGATCAAACCCCGAGGGCGGATCGGGAAAAAGCAAAGAACCAACGACCATGCCCTCGCTGATCCTGATCGATGGCGGACTGGGCCAGCTTCACGCCGCAGCCGACGCTCTGGAATCCCTCGGCTTTACCTCGCAACCGCTGGCCTCGATCGCCAAGCGCGAAGAAGTGATTTACGTCTACGGCAATGAAGACGAGCCGATCGTCCTCGACCGCCGCTCGCCCGGTGCTTCATCTCGTTCAGCTCATCCGCGATGAGAGCCATCGTTTCGCGGTCGGCTATCACCGGCAACGCCGAGCGATGCGAGACAGAGACTCCGAGCTGCTGAACATTCCCGGCGTGGGCGCCCAAACCCGCCAGCGCTTGCTTACCCACTTCGGCAGCCTGCGCGACGTGCAGCAGGCGACAGCCGAATCGCTCGCCGCCGTCGTCAATCGCAAAACCGCCGAAACCATCTGGCGGCACTTCCATGCCCAGCTTCTGGCGCGGTAAGGTGTTCCGGGCGGCGCGGCGTAAAATTGCCTAAATCACACAGAGGAGTTCCAGGCCGTGCAAGACTCAATTCCTGCCGTCCCCGCGCGTGCTCCCTTCCGCGCAGCCTTGATCCTTGCCGCCGTCTTCGCCACGCTTACGTTCCTCGTCCATTTCTTCAGCTCGCTTTGGGGCAGTCACATCGGCTACGGGTTCTTTCGCGATGAGCTCTACTACCTGGTATGTGGTCATCATTTGGCCTGGGGCTACGTCGATCAACCTCCGCTCGTTGCCATCCAAGCTAGGATCGCGGAGACACTTTTCGGTCAATCGCCCACCGGCATTCGGATCTTCAGCTTCGCCGCGGGAGGCGTGCTGGTCGGGCTCACCGGCTTGCTTACCTGGCAATTAGGCGGAAAGCGCAGCGCGCAAGTATTGGCGATGACTGCTGTCCTGGCCGCTCCGGTCTTTCTAGGTACCTCAAACTTCCTCTCCATGAACTCCTTCGAGCCTTGTTTCTGGATGGGATCGATGCTCGTGCTGCTGCGCATCGCCGACGGCAGCTCCAGTCCCTGCGCGTGGCTCATTTTCGGATTGCTCGCCGGCCTGGGCATCGAGAACAAACATTCCACTGTCTTCTTTCTTTTGGCGCTTCTGGTCGGCGTGCTCCTAACTCCGCAGCGGCGGATTCTGTGGTCGCGCTGGTGCGCAGCCGGTGTCGCTCTCCTGACTCTGCTCGCTCTGCCAAACCTCATATGGCAATGGGTTCATCATTTCCCTACGTATGAGTTGCTCAACAACATCGCCCACTCCGACAAGAACATCAAGCTGCCGCCGCTCGCGTTTCTGCTGCAGCAGGTCAACATGCTGTTTCCGGGGACAGCTCCACTGTGGATCAGCGGGCTCGCGTGGCTCGCTCTTGCGCGCAAAGCTAGACCATGGCGGTTCGCCGCGCTCACTTATCTTGTCTTTCTGGTTCTGCTGATGGCGATGCATGCCAAGGACTACTATCTTGCACCTGTCTATCCAGTGCTCTTTGCCGCCGGGGCGGCTGCCCGCAGCCATCTCCCACGCCTCCGCTGGATCATTGCGGGCTACACGGCCCTGATCGCGCTTTCATTGTGCTTCATCACCGGCCCCATCGTGCTCACCTTGCTTCCCCCGGCGAATTATCGCGCTTATGTCTCCCATTTTCCTGGCGCCGATGCCAAGCAGGAAAAATTCTCGAGCCCACTGCCCCAATATCTTTCCGATCGTTTCGGCTGGCCACAAATGGTCGAGGGATTCGCTGCCCGCTACAACGCGCTACCGCCTGACGTGCGCGCCAAGACCGGCATTTTTTGCCGCAACTACGGCGAGGCCAGCGCGGTGAACGTGCTCGGCCCCAAATACGGCCTACCCACCGCCATCAGCGGCCATCAAAATTATTTCTACTGGGGCTGGAACGGCTATACGGGCGAATCGATGCTTACGCTGGGAAACAGTCGCGACGACTACACCGACACCTACGCCGACGTCATCGATCTGGGCCCATTCGATGCGCCCTGGATTATGGATTTCGAGCACCTGCACTACTTCTGGCTTCGCCACCGCAAGCGGCCATACTCCGCCGACTGGCCGGACTTCAAATTCTGGTATTGACGGATCAACGTGGGCGGGTACATGGCGCCGCGCAGCACTGATGCAACCGTCGCTGACGGCGATCGGGCGCTATCGCGGCAAGGCTTATCTTAATTCGCGCTTGAAATCGATTGGCGCGCCACTGGACGCAGCTTCTCTTTTACCGTGGCCAGCAAACGCTCCGGCGGCACAGGCTTGCTAAGCAAAGTGAAGCGGCGCGCTGCGGATCCTGCCGCGGCCAGCAAATCAACCGTCGACGCCTGGCCCGAGAAAAGAAGGATCTGACAGTCCGGGAAAACGCGCTGGATGGTGATCGCGAGTTCAATCCCGTTCATCCCCGGCAGCACCACATCGGTGATCACCAGGTGCGGCGGCGACAGCAAGGCAGCTTCAAGGGCATCGTTTCCATCGTATGCGGCCGTTGCTTCATAACCGCTCATGGAAAGAATGGTTGCAGTGGTGTCTGCGATCGATGTTTCATCATCGACCACCAAAACCCGCGGGCGAAAATTAAACTCGTGGAAGGTGGGAGCTTCGCCGACAGGCACGATAGGGGTGTTTCGTGTTCCGCTCATATTCATGTCGAAGCCTCGATAACTACTCAGCAACCATCGTGCCAATCGTTGCTGAACGATCGGAACCTCTTATCCTTGCACGAGCTTAGCACGATTTTCGAAGGTTTTTTCCCACAGGAGTTTCTGGATTTTTTACACGCTTAGGTTATTTTTACCCGGCCAATAACAACTCCATACGCGCACCGTACGTCGCCGTTCGCCGAGGAATACGTTAGTGATACGCAGCTCTCGTAACCACTCGCGCAGGAGAAGCATACGCTTCACATACTTATGCATCTGACAAGAGAGTGAGGGGCATTCCGTTGGCACGATACGACCACACGGAATCCGTTTTCCATGAAATTTCAATTAGTTCAACAGGATGAGGTCCCCAAGGGCCGGGTGGGCAAGCACAAGCGCATCGTCACGCTCCTATTAAATCAACTCGAGCAGTTGCCATCAGGAAACGCC
This sequence comes from uncultured Acidobacteriaceae bacterium, assembly GCA_963796785.1. Classification (GTDB taxonomy): domain Bacteria; phylum Acidobacteriota; class Terriglobia; order Terriglobales; family Acidobacteriaceae; genus Telmatobacter. Next base: position 324,050 of record CAWCMW010000003.1, read on the forward strand.
TTGAAAGTGCCGCTCTCTGCATTGCCCGACAGCAAAGCGAACATTCGTTCCGCTCTCAATCGCGCCATGCACCAAAAAGGAGTGGCCGTCGCCACATCGAGCGACTCCAGCCATCTCTATCTCTGGAAAGCCGATCAAAAAAACTGAACCACACCTGATACATTCTTGTTTTGCGCTGTTCGCGAGTTTGCGATGGACGCTGTGCGCCAGGCGGAAGGTATCCGGATCGACAAGTGGCTTTGGGCCGCGCGCTTTTTTAAAACGCGTGCCGTGGCCTCGCGCGCCTGCGACATGGGCCGCATTCAATTGAACGACCTGCGCGCCAAGCCTGCACGTGAAGTCCGCGCCGGCGACAAACTGCGTATTGAAAACGAGCGCGGCATCTTCGAGGTGGAGGTTCTGGCGGTGAGTGCGATGCGCGGACCGGCCGCCGTCGCGCTGAAACTCTATCGAGAATCCGAGGCGAGCCGCGAAGCTCGTCTGCATCTCGCGGAGGAGCGGAAGGCAATGGAGCAATTCGTCCGCTTGCCCGAGCACAGGCCCTCGAAGCGCGACCGCCGTCGCATTATTCAATTCCGGCGAGGCATTTAGCAGCTGCGGCCGCGCCTCGAACCACCGGCGGTTAAGAGCCGGTCATCTGGCTGTGGCCGCCGGTTTTGCTCGTGTATTGCGCGGCGGCGGAACGCGTTCCGCGCTCAGGGTCAGATCCGGCATTGCGAGCTTGTCCCGCAGCTCGCCTTGAATCAGGCCGAGCGCAATCTCATCCAAGTCGTGGTCGCTCTGGTAGGTCGCCGCGACGTTAATTCCGGTCGCGCTCAGTTGGATTTCGAAGTCCTGGAGCGGCGCCTCCGGCGGCCACACGCCATCAACCACGGGCGTGAAGCGCTGCACAAGCTCCTGCTGAATCTCTTCGACAGAAAGTGGTGGAGGCTTTGGAGGTACAGGAGGTGCGGCCAGCCGCTGCATCAGTTCTGCCAATTCGCTCTGGCTAGCGACACTCGATACAGAGATTTGCGTGACTCGTCCCGTACGCCTCTCGATCTCCCGCTCAGCGTTCCGCAACGCATCGCTGGGCACATCTTTCGTCGAGACAATCCGCACAGCAACACTCTGCTTTCCCACATCGACCTGCTGGGATAGCAGTGCATCGGAAGGTAGCAGTTGCCTGACGACACTTTGCACAGTGCCTCTGATGAGAGCCTCGTCCGCGACCTGCACAAACGCGGTACGCAGCGGAACGGCAATCGAGCCCAGCAGAATGACCAGCATCAGGATGCGCCAGTGTAGCTGGCCGCCATTGGCCAAAACGCGGGCGAGCGGTCCGTTGGAAAGCCTCCTGGCAAGAGGCTCGCCCGTGCGCGAAAGTTCCATCTGCCGACGGACTTCCGGCGTATTCATTCCGATGAGCAGAAAGACCAAAAACGCGCACGTGGTGATGGCAACCAGGTTGGTAAGAAAGAGCAGGCCCGCGCCGCCCATGATCTGCGTGTTCGCGCCGTCGCCCAAGCCAAAACCGATGGCACACAGCGGCGGCATCAGGGCTACGGCAATCGCCACACCCGGCAAGGTGGTCACGCCGCTGGCGCTTGAAGAGCGGCTCACCGCCACCGCCCCGGCCAGACCCGAGAACAACGCGATCCCCAAGTCGAGCAGATTGGGATTGGTCCGCGCCAGAACTTCGTTGGTAATGGAATGGAACGGCAGCAGCCAGACCATAAAGCCGGAAAGGCCGACAGCGAGAGCAACACTGGCGAGCAGCTTCCCTATCGCTTTGATGGCGAGATAGAGATCTCCCACCGCGAGCGCCAGCCCTGTCGCCATGATTGGCCCCATCAAAGGCGAGATAAGCATGGCGCCGATGATCACGGCGGGACTGTTCGTAACCAGGCCCAGAGCAGCGATGCCCGCCGAAAAGAAAATCTCCAGCCAATAACTTACGCTGAAGAGGTCGGCCGTCTCGTAGACCTGAGCGTAGATCGCTGGCCGCTCGTGTGCTCCAACTTTGAGCCACTTCTGAAGCCGCGTTTCCCGCAAGGCGGTCACTACGGGTTCCACTTTCATGGGTTCGGCGCCTCTGCTCGCTGTGCCATTGGATCGGGCACCGCTGGTTCGAGATCAACGTGGCCAGATTCACGATCTGCGAATCAGCCTATCAGTAAACCCGAAACGTGTCCGCAAGCAAGCCGATTCGAATGCGAATCCTCACCGGTGACCTCAAAAACAAAAGAGCCCGGCACGGAGCCGGGCTCTCAGCGCAACAAAATCGTTTACGCGATCAGCTTCTTGACCTTCTCTTCAATCACGTCCTGGGCTACGTAGCCAACAACCTGGTCCGCAATCTTGCCGCCCTTGAAGAAGAGGAGCGTCGGAATCCCGCGAATGCCATAGCGAGACGGGGTCGCGCCATTCTGGTCCACGTTGACCTTGGCGACCTTCAGCTTGCCCGCGTACGCCGCTGCCACGCCGTCTACGATCGGTGCGATCGCCTTGCATGGCCCGCACCACACGGCCCAAAAATCCACCAGAACCGGCTGCTCGCTCTTCAGAACTTCCTGGTCAAAATTCGCATCGTTCACTTCCATTACGCCCACTCCAGCCATGATCCTCCTTGCGGACCCGCACCCGTTCATTGTACAGGAAACCGACTATTCATCTGATGCGGAAATCCGCGCAAAGTCGCAGAGTTCTCAAGGTTGCCTGGCCTGACGCGCAACCGATTTACTCAATGCTGTTATCGATGGGCGCATGCGCGATTTCTCCACTGCTCTCATCGCCCTTCTCGCTCGCGGAATCGTTTGAGCACAAAGTAAAAGCGCCCGGATCCGTTAAGGACCACAGGCGCTAGAGCAGCCCTCCCCCAGAACTGCCCACGGAGCGAATGTAAGGTGTTCAATCGATAAATAGCAAGCAAACTTCAGTAATAGGCGTGGTAATCAGATTTTTGATGACTACTCACCTAGGCAACCACCGTAACTTACTCATAACGCACAGGCTTGTCATCTGAAAAACAATGCGAAGCGAGTGAACTCAAATGTTTTCAATCGTTTGGAAGGCACCGACCTCGGAAAATCGGCAAATCAGCAGCTCTGCACTCACGTGATTTTGCACTGCGATTTGAAGCACTCGCCAGGCTTTCCTCGTGGTCGACAATCACCAGCACGGCCGGCCCTGCTCCGCTCAATGCTACGCCGAGAATTCCGTGCTCTCCCACAAGCGGCAACAGAACGGCAAGCAGCGGGCAGATGGCCGAGCGATACGGCTGATGAATGCGGTCCTTCATCGCCAGGCGCAATAAATCTCCTCGCGCTTGCGCAAATGCCAGCCCCATCACAGCTACCGATTGCAGATTCGCGACCACATCTTGAAGCGGATAGCTCGCAGGCAACACCGCGCGCGCTTTGCTGGTCGAGAGCGGTTCGTCTGGAAGCGCGACAATCGCTCGCCACTCCTACGGCGGATCAACCCGCGCCACGTGCACCTTCGTCCCCTCGCATGCCGCGGCCACAAAGCCGCCGAGCCAGCACGCGGCGACGTTGTCCGGATGCCCTTCAAGCTTGTACGCCTCTTCGAGAACCTGCGCCGTATTCCAGCCCAACTGGCCAAAATGCGCCGCCAGCGCGATCGCCGCCAGCCGCGCAGCCGCAGACGATCCGCATCCCATCCCCAACGGAATTCCATTCGACCATTCTGATCGCCAGCGGAACGATCGCCCGCTTGTTGCTGCGCATGATCTGCTTGTAGGTTTCGAGGATCAGATTGTCTTCAAGCTGGGCACAGCGTTCCGCGTCGCGCCCGATTCGCGGTGACGGAGAACTTCTGCGCCGGCGCGGCTTCGATCTCCAGAAAAAAATCCAGCGCCACGGCCACAGCGTCGAATCCCGGCCCGAGATTCGCTGAAGTTGCAGGCAGACGGAGTCGAAGAGCGTCTGGCTTGCCAAGGTCGATCGGTTGACCGCTCGTCAAATCTCGCCCCCGATCGCCTCGCCCTCGATGGCAGCCAGCACCGCGGCCGGCGTTGCGTCCACGGTTACCGCATCACGCCGCAGCGCTTCAATCGCGTGCTCCGAACCCAGCTTCTCCTCATCGGTCAGCAGCGTTCCGCGATGGAAATCAATGGTGTAATCCGCGTCCTTCAGCGTGTGGCCGGTTAGCACCAGCACCACGGTTTCTCCGGAACCGAATCACTCCCTGCGCACGCAGCTTTTTCAACCCGGCAAGCGTGACCGCTGAGGCCGGCTCGCAGCCCAGCCCTTCCGCGCCAATCTCCGCTTTGGCGATCGCGATCTCGGCCTCGCTCACATCCAGGCACCATCCGCCGCTCTCCTGAATCACCCGCGCCGACTTGCGCCACGATGCCGGATTGCCGATACGAATGGCCGTCGCACGCGTGTTCGCTTCCATCGGCTCCAGAACCGCGCCGTGATTCACCTTCAAACTTCGCACCAGCGGATTCGCTCCCGCTGCCTGAATCACGCTGATCTTCGGCAGCCGCGCGATCAATCCAAGTTCACGCATCTCGCGGAATCCCTTGCCTAGCGCCGAGCTGTTGCCCAGGTTGCCGCCGGGAACAATCAGGTGGTCGGGCACATTCCAGTCCATGGCTTCCGCGATCTCGATGGCTGGCGTCTTCTGCCCTTCAAGCCGATAGGGATTCACCGAATTCAGCAGATAGATCGGCGCATTCCTTACGATCTCAGTCAGCAGGCGCAAGCAGCCATCGAAGTCGGTCTTCACCTGGCAGGTAACCGCGCCATAGTCCATCGCCTGCGACAGCTTGCCCCACGCAATCTTTCCTTCGGGAATCAAAACCAGGCTGCGCATTCCGGCGCGTGCAGCATAAGCAGCCATCGAGGCCGACGTGTTCCCCGTCGATGCGCAGGCGACCCAGGTAAATCCCCGCTCTTTCGCGACGCTCAGCGCCGCCGTCATGCCCGTGTCTTTGAATGAGCCTGTCGGATTCATCCCCTGGTGCTTGGCGTAGAGCTGATCGATTCCCAGCGCTTTCGCCGACCGCCGCAGATGATAGAGCGGTACATTCCCCTCGCGCAGCGAAACCGCGTTGCCAAAACTGTCCAGAATCGGCAGCAGTTCTCTGAATCGCCATACTCCCGATTGATTCAACGCCTCGCCGGAGCAGCGCCGCTCCCGCCACAGCCACTTCAGCGCGCCCGGATTGGGCCGGTCGTTCCCTCCGCGCTGGCTCCAGCCCGGATATTCGACCTCAAACAAGTCGCCGCAATTCGCGCAGCGAAAGTCCGCCCGCGCTTCGGCGCCGGCGATCCGGCTGCCGCATCCAAAACAGCGCAACTGATGCAGATTGTCGCTCATATCTAAGTGTTAGCCTAGCAGGTGTACGGCGATTCCCGTTGTGGATGGAAGGCTGCTCGCTCCGATGTCGAAGCAATTCCTTGCCGCTCTTTTCGCGTTCGCTGTTTCTCGCGTCCCTCGGCGCGCAGGCGCCTCTTCGCGTGGCCGCCGCCGCCGATCTGGAACCTGTCCTTCCCCCGATCCTCGTCCAATTCGAGAAGACAACCGGCATTCATGCCGAGGCCACGTACCAATCCTCCGCCACGCTCACTGCTCAGATAGAGAACGGCGCGCCTTTCGATGTTTTTCTTTCCGCCGACCTCGGTTTTCCCAAGCGCCTCATCGACGCCGGATTCGCCGATTCGACCGCGCCCGATCACGTATGCGCAAGGGCACGCTCGTCCTCTGGGAGCGGAAAGATTCTCATTTGCCTCCGCCGTCGCTCGATCTTCTTCGTCGACCCGCGCCTGAGGCGTCTGGCCATCGCCAATCCCGAACGCGCGCCCTATGGCCGTGCCGCCGTTGCCGCGCTTAAGAGCCTTAGGCTCTACGACACACTTAAGCCGCGCATCGTCACCGCCGAAAACATCGCCCAGGCCGCGCAGTTCGTTGACTCTGCCAACGCCGACGCCGGCCTAATCTCGCTCACTTCGGCGCTTACGCCGCGCCTCTCCGCTGACGGCTCGTACTTCATCATTCCCCAGCAATCTCTACCCGCCTATCGAGCAGGGCGCCGTCATCGTCAGCAAAACCAACGCAGCGCGGCGCGGCACAACAAATTGCTCGATTTTCTGCTCTCGCCCGCCGTGCAGGCAGAATTCGCCAAATCCGGCCTGACGCCGGTGAAGTGATCACGATGGACTGGCAAGCATTCGCACTCTCGCTTCGTCTCGCTGCCGTCACCACCGCGATTCTCCTCGCCATCGCCGTGCCGCTTGCTGCGCTCATCGTACTCGGCCGCGGCCGCTGGCTCGCCGCCGTTGAAGCTCTCGCCACGCTGCCCATGGTTTTGCCGCCCACCGTTCTCGGCTTCTTTCTTCTCGTTTTGCTCGGGCCCCGCACAGCATTTGGCCGCGGCATCGCCGGCGTACTCGGCCATCCGCTCGCGTTTTCTTTCGATGGCCTCGTCGTCGGCTCGGTCATTTACAGTCTTCCCTTCGCGGTGCAGCCTCTCGTCGCAGGCTTCGGCTCCGTTGATACACGCTTTAGTCGACGCCGCGCGCCTTCTCGGCGCTGGCCCTGTGCGTCTTATCTCCAGCATTCTCATTCCGCTCGCGCGTCGTTCGCTTCTCGCTGCAGTCGTCCTCAGTTTTCTTCACACCATCGGCGAATTCGGCGTCGTCCTCATGCTCGGCGGCGACATTCCCGGCGCGACACGCACGCTGTCTATTGTTCTTTATGACCAGGTGGAGAGCTTCGACTACACCGCAGCCGATCACACTGCTCTATTGCTCCTTGGCTTGAGCGTCGTCGCCCTCGCACTGGTCTACTCCAAAACTCGAAACCACGGAGTGGGCCGTGCTTAGTTTCTCGCTCGACTCTCGCCGCGGCAGCTTCCACCTTCACGGTGGAATGCACCTTCGCCACGGATTGGACCGTCATCTTCGGCCCATCAGGCGCTGGCAAAAGCACATTGCTCCGCCTGCTCGCCGGCCTCGATCATCCGATCCGCGGCCGCATCGCTCTCGACGGCCGTGCGCTCACTGAAACCGCCACCGGGCTACGCATCCCGCCCGGCCATCGCCAGACCTCGCTGGTCTCGCAGCAGCCTGCGCTCTTTCCGCACCTCACCGCCGCTGCCAATGTTGCCTACGGTTTGGGCAATCTCGATCGCTCCGCGCGCACTCGCCGGGTGGAAGAAATGCTGGATCTTGCTGGTGCTGCCGATCTCGCCGCTCGCCGGCCACAGGATCTCTCCGGCGGTCAGGCGCAACGCGTGGCACTGGCCCGAGCACTCGCGCCAGCGCCTCGCTTGCTTCTCCTCGATGAGCCTTTTTCCGCGCTCGACGGCGTCGCCAGCGATGCGCTTCTGGTCCGCCTGCAAACCTGGCTGCGCGAAAATCGTGTTCAGAGCCGTCGTAGCCACACACGATGCCACCGACGCGCTCGCCACGTCGGCTGAAGTCTTGCTTCTGCGCGACGGGCGACTCGACCGCCCTCGGACCCGCTGCCGAAGTCCTCGCTTCGGAGCGCGATCGTCTCCTCGCGCGCCTGCAATCTGCCGCGAAGCTAACGTTCTCACCGGCTTACCTCGCCGCGATCACCAGCAGCGTTGCATCGTCTTGAAAGTGCGCGTCGCAGAACGTCGAAACCTGATTCGAGCAGTGCGTCGCTCATCTCCGCCGCCGTCCGCTTGCTCTCCTTGAGGGCCGCAGCGGCCAGCTTTTCTTCGCCGAACTCCTGCTCGTCCCCGTCGCTCGCTTCGGTAATGCCGTCGGTCACCATCAACAGCCGGTCGCCCGCGCGAAATTCAATCTTTGGCGTTCTCGTACTCCCACGAGGGAAAGACGCCCAGCACCGCTCCGCCATGATCCAGCGACTCGGTCTTCCTTGCGAAACGAGGATCGGGTAAATTTGGCCGGCATTGCAGTAGTCGAGCGTCCGCGCCTCGCTGTCCAGCACGCCATAGAGAAACGTCACGAACTTTCCCGTCGCCAGGTTCTCACAGAGCAGGCTGTTCACCTTGGCGCAAAGTTGCGCCGGGCTCTCGGCACTGCTTGCATAGGCCCGCACTGCCGCCTGCACATTGGCCATCAGCAACGCCGCCGACACGCCCTTCCCCACTACGTCCGCAATGCAGATTCCCAGCTTGCCCTCGCCTAGTTTGAATACGTCGTAGTAGTCGCCGCTCACGGTGCGCGCCGGCCGCCACGCTCCCGCCACTTCAAATCCGGCAAGCTGCGGAATCTCCTTGGGCAGCAGTGACCGCTGAATCTCGCTCGCGCGCTGCATCTCTTCTTCCTGCTTTTCCAGTTGCGCGGCTCCCCGCTTCACTGACCGCTGCAAGTTCGCGGTTGCGCTCCTCCAGCCGATCCTTTGTCGTGTGGTACAGAAATGACACGAACCCGAAAACGAAGGTGACCAGAAATGGAAACTTCCATCCGGTGAGAATCAGATGGGAGAGCGTCTGCGGGCTCGGCGGAGCGACGAGCCATACGATCACGCTCGAAATCAGGTAAACCGGGACCGTCAATGCGAGAAGGGTCGGCAGAAAGACCAGCCAGTTGAATGGAAATGACCTTTTTGAATAGAAGGGATCGACCCAATTCGTGGCAGGGCTGAGGAGATTCCCGATGCAGAGGGTGTACACCAAAACTGTAAATGGATTGATCGGCAGGCCAATCGCCCAGAAAATTGCGCCGAGAACGGCGGAAATTGCAACATAGATGATCTGTTGCCGAACGAAGCGCACTCGAGACGGAAAGGCCAGTTGCATACCAGCACGCTCTTTCCGACCTCACCTGGGGACGACTTGAATTCTACGCCAAAGCCGCTTCTTTCGCCGCTGTGCTGGCGCGGCGCGTTACGCAAAACCCACCAGCTCTGGTTCGCGCTGCAATCGAATTCCGAACCGCGCTTCAACCTCTCCGGAAATCTTCTCCGCCAGCGCCAGAACCTCTTTCGCCGAGGCGTCGCCGCGATTCACGAGCGCCAGCGTGTGCCGCGACGAAATCCCCGCCGCACCCATCGTGTACCCCTTCGCGAATCCTGCTTGCTCAATCAGCCAAGCCGCGGGAATCTTCACTAGCCCGTCTGTCGGCGGGAAAAATCCTGACAGGCACGCCCATGCTCTGCCGCGATTTTCCGCACGCGCTCCGCCGTCTCTTCTGTTACCGCCGGATTCTTGAAGAAGCTCCCTGCGCTGCGGCAATCCGGATCGCCCTCGACCAGCAACATTCCCTTGCTGCGCCGAATGCTGCGCACTGCTTCAGCCGTTTCGGCCAGCGTAGGCGGCTTCGCCCAACTCTCAAAGTGGGCCTTCAGATCCTGGTATGCAATCAGCGGCGCGCCGTTTTCGCGCAGCCGATAGTCGACGCGCTGTCACGATGAACCGCCCGCGATCCGTCGAGTTGAACCGGCTGCGCCGGTACGCGAATCCGCACTCCTTGTTTGAAAACTCCACAAATGTGTGCTCGGTCAGGTCGAATGCCCGCACGCGCTCGATGATCGAGGCCGCCTCCTGCCCGTACGCGCCCACATTCTGCACCGGCGTGCCGCCTGCGGTTCCCGGAATCCCAGCGAGGCACTCGAGTCCTGCACAATTCGCCGCAACGGCTCGCACGACAAATTCGTCCCAATCCTCGCCGGCCCCAACGCGAAACAGCTCGCCGTCCCGCTCTATTCCCTTCAACTCAACATGCAGCACAAGCCCCGGAAACCCCTCATCGGCAATGAGCACATTGCTGCCGCCGCCCAGCACAAACAGCGGCACGCCCCGCTCGCGCGCCCACTCGGACGCTTCGGCGATCTCAGCCTCCGTCGCCGCCCTAACAAACCACCGCGCCGGCCCGCCGATGCCAAAAGTGGTCAGTGGGGCGAGGAGTTGTCCTTCTTTGATCTGCATCGGTTCAAGGCTACACCGCGAAGGGCCGCACACGATAGAATGGCTACAGGCAGCTTCTCCTGCCGGAGGCGAACATGTATCCAGAACTGATGGTGATTCCCATGCGCGAGGAACTCGTGCGCGCCGGAATCAAGGAAACCCGGACCGCCGAAGAAGTGGACGCGGCGCTGGCTGAGCCGGGAACCACCCTTGTCGTCGTCAACTCCATCTGCGGCTGCGCGGCTGGCAAAGCCCGCCCTGGCATCCGCCTCGCGCTCACGAACACTGCCAACCAGCCCGACCGCAAGATCACTGTCTTCGCCGGCCAGGATCGCGAAGCCACAGATCGCGCCCGCAGCTACTTCGAAGGCCATCCGCCCAGCTCGCCTTCCGTAGCGATTATGCGCGACGGCAAACTCGTCTACCTGATGCAGCGTTCCGTCATTGAGCAGTCCACCGCTCAGGACATCGCCTCCGAACTCGTGCGCGCCTTCGATGAATTCTGCGCGAAGACGACCGCGTAAAGAGCCTTCACACTTTTCGAATAGGACCAGGATAGCGGGCAACCGCCGCATCCACGGTTAGCAAAGTGATCCCTTCAACAATGGCCTGTGCAATTAGCAGCCGGTCGAAGGGATCTCTGTGTATGGGTGCTAAAGCTTCCAAAGCGAACACATGCTGACTCTGGATAGGCAGTTCCTCATATCCGTTTTCGAGCATCTGTCTCTGAATCTCTCGCGGGTCGAATCCAAACGTGCCTCGGTAGCGTGCCCGCTTCAGCGCAATCTCCCATAAACTTGCCGCGCTGAAAAGGAATTCGTTGCTGGAGTTCTCTAGCAGCGCGCGAGCGTTCCGCTTGATTCCCCTCCCGCCAATTGGCAGCCAGAGAATGAAATGCGTGTCGAGGAGAAACCTCATCCAGCATCCTTGCCAAGAAACAACTCTTCTATTTCCCTATCCAGCCGCTTGTCGATCTCCTCAAAGTTGTCCGGCAACGTGTAAATCCCCTTCATGAAGCCGATCCGCTTCTTCGTCTTATTCTTTGGCGCGCTAATGGGAATCACCTGCGCCATCGGCTTCCCTGCTTTGGCGATCACAAAGGGCTCTCCCGCCGCAACCTCTTCGATGAGCCGCGAGAGGTGGGTCTTGGCAGCGTGAATGTTAATCGTCCGCACGTGGCTTTCCAATAAACTTAGTCTACTTAGTTTAGTTTATCTGGATCCCGGAGTCAAGTTCGCCTCCATCAGCAAAACAGCCTCCCTTCGCGGGAGGCCGTCGCTTTTGCTCCAAAGAGTTCCCTGCTTAGTCCGCCGACTGGGCCTTCGCTAGCTTCTGCACCTTGCTGTGCTTCACAGAGTAGCCGAAATAAATAATCAGCCCGAAGATCAGCCAGCCGATCATGACTTCCCAAGTGATTGCCGCCAGGCGCGACATGAGAAAGAGCGCCGAGCCCATGCCCAGAATCGGCACCAGCGGAACAAACGGCGTCTTGAAGGGCCGATGCAGCTCAGGATGCCGCACGCGCAGCACCCAGACTCCGGCGCAAACAATCGTGAATGCCAGCAGCGTCCCAATGTTCACCAGGTCGGCGAGCCTGCCGATGGGCAGAAACGCGGGAAACACGGCTGCAAAAATTCCGAACACAATCGTCGTGATCCACGGCGTGCGGAACTTGGGATGAACCGCCGAGGCCCACTTCCACAGCAGGCCATCTTTCGACATCGAATAGAACACGCGCGTCTGTCCGAGCAGCATCACCAGCATCACCGTGGCCAGCCCGAATACCGCACCGATCTTCACCAGCAGTGCGCCCCAGCTCACGCCTGTCGCATCGATCCCCAGTGCCACCGGTGCGCCCACGTTCAGGGTCTTGTAGCTCACCAGGCCGGTCAGAACCATTGACACCATGATGTACAGGATTGTGCAGATCAACAGCGACCCGAGAATTCCGATGGGCATATCGCGCTGCGGCTTCTTCGCCTCCTGCGCCGCCGTCGACACAGCGTCAAATCCAATGTAGGCGAAGAAAATCCGCGAAGCGCCCTTCGAAATACCGCCCCAGCCAAAGTTCCCGTCCGCATCCTTCGGTGGAATAAAAGGATGCCAATTCAGTTTCGCCAATTCGGGATGCTTGATCAGGTAGTAGCCGCCGACCACCAGGAAAATCGCCACCACGCTCAGCTTGATGAACACAATCGTGGAGTTGAAATTCGCCGACTCCTTGATCCCGATGACCAGAATCACGGTGATCACCATGACAATCGCCATCGCCAGCAAATTGAACGCCGCGGTCGCGTGCGGTAACCCGGCGTCGCTCACACCTGGCGGCAGAGACATCAACGGCATCCACTGATGCTGGTAGAAAACCAGATGCGTTCCTGTCGAAGCCGTTAGCTGCGGCGGAATGTAGATCCCGAACTGCTCCAGCAGGCTGTTGAAGTATCCTGACCATCCCGACGCTACGGTCGACGCGCCAAAGGCGTACTCCAGCACCAGGTCCCAGCCGATAATCCACGCCACAAACTCGCCCAGCGTTGCGTAGCCATAGGTGTATGCCGACCCGGCAATCGGAATAATCGATGCAAATTCGGAGTAGCAAAGGCCGGCAAAGGCGCATGTGATCCCCGCCAGCACAAAGCTCAGCGCCACAGCCGGGCCCGCGTAGAGCGCCGCGGCCTGGCCCGTCAGCACAAAAATTCCCGCGCCGATTACAGCGCCAATGCCCAGCGTCACCAGGTTTACGGCGCCCAGCGAACGCTTCAATGTGTGCTCGCCCTGCTCCCCGGCTTCCTCGGTGAGCATAGACATGGGCTTAACGCGTAGCAAATTCGAGAACAAGGATCGATTTCCTCCCTGGCGAAAGGATGGAGCTGAGGCAAAACAGGAATCCGCCGGAACTCGTTACGCAATCATACGATACGGCGGCCGTGGCGCGGGACATGCAGGCCAATACGGCTGCCTGCAGCCGTCAATTCCCATCACAGTTTCGACTCTCATGAGGATTGTCTCGTTTTCAGACACCCCATGTCGCGAGATCAGCCAGAAACTGTCTCGTTCCTGGCTAGATTTGCCTCGCATTGGCGCAGTCTCACCGCTTCGATTTCGGACAGCTCGTCTCGTTTTGAGACACTCGCTGTTCCCGCCGGCGCGAGCGAGCTCCCACACTCCGGACTACCCAATCGCAGCCAGCCAGCGCCGAAACTCAGCCCGCCGGATCTTTCGCTTGAAAGATCGCCGCCGATACGCCGACTACGCTCGCTCCCGCCGCAAGAATCTCCGGCGCTGTTTCGAGCGTCACTCCGCCAACTCCAACAAGCACCACATTCGGTCCCGCCTGTTCGCGCAGCTTGCGCACTCCCGCCGAACCGATCGGCGCCTTTGTGGTCTCTTTGGTTGTTGTATGAAAAATCGGCCCGATCGAGAGATAATCGGCCGGCTCGTTCAGAATGCCCGGCACCAGCGCTTCGCTCCCGCCAAACGTGCCCACAATCCTCGCCAGCCCCAACAGCCGCCTGGCTTCCGACGGCTTCGCATCGCCCGCATCCACGTGGACACCGTCAAAATCGGCCCATTCCACCAACTCGACGCGATCATCGAGAATAAGTTTCGCCGTTCCCGAAGGCAGCGCCGCGCGAAGAATCGCCGCATCGGCGAGCAATTGGGCATCGCTTCCAGTCTTGTTTCTGTATTCGAGCAGCGTCACGCCTGCATCGGCCAACTCGCGACCCAATCGCCGCAGAAACTCCGCTCGCCCCGTCTGCGGAATCACTCCCGCATCAAGAATCGGATACACCTTCGGAAACAAAAAGGGCATGAATCAAGACTAGTCCATCGCAAAAAGGGGAACAGAAGCCTGGACCCGTTGTAAGTCTCCGTTTCTGTTCCCTGTTTCCTCTTCCCTGTTCCCTGCCTCTCTCACATCTCGTCTGCGCTCGGCCCGTAGATTCCCGGCACCTTCGCGCCGATCAGCCGCAGATACACAGTCAACTGCCCGCGATGGTGAATCATGTGGTTCAAAACGGTTTCGCGAAACACGTTGTACTTCGTATCATCGATCCACGTCGTCCCGCCGAACACAAACTTCCAGTTCCGATCCCACGCTTCTCCCGTCGTCGCCACCAGCGCCGGGCGCGTCTCCGCAAGTTTCTTGTCGAACCTTTCCAGCAATTCAGCTTTGCTCGCCGGCGCATACGGCTCCCACTTGTGGTCCGCGGCAAACTCCAGCTTGTCCATCGTCAGCGTGTGGTTTCCCCAGTCGCCGACAAAATCGGTAAGATGGCCCGCCAGCCGGCCCAAGGCTCATCGACTTTGCATGAGGTTTGAAATTCCAATCTGCATCCGCCGGGATCGCATCGAGTATCTTCCGCGTCTTCGCCATCTCCCGGTCAAACTCCGCAATCAATTCTTTCTGTGCATCCATAATGGCAACCTCCAAGTTGCCCACACAGCATAGCCGATTTCCCGATGAAAAGGCGAAGAAAAAGCGATAATGTTTTCCACAGGGAGGCGCCACCGCCCCTGTGCCCGGGCAACGCTCCTCCCAATGACTCAGTTGTCTACCTATTTTGAATCCGAAGTTTGCGGGAAACACTGAATGTGCTTCCGCAGGTCAGCAGCTTACGCCGTCTTCTTCTCCGCTTCGGCCCGCGCTGCCAGAAACCGCTCCATATACCCGGTGTCGAAATCGCCGGCCATGAACCCCGCATCCTGGAAAATCGCCTCGTGCAGCGAAATCGACGTATCGATTCCCTGCACAATGAACTGGCTCAGCGCCCGCTGCATTCGCGCCATCGCTTCTTCGCGGTCCACTCCATACGCAATCAACTTCGCAATCAGCGAGTCGTAATACGGCGGAATCACACCCTCAGCATAGAGCGCCGTGTCCACGCGAATTCCGTTTCCGCCCGGCACATTGAATACCGTGATTTTTCCAGCCGATGGCGTGAACTTATGCGGATGCTCGGCGTTGATGCGGCACTCGATCGCGTGCCCGCGCATCTCCAGCTTCGCCGGCAAAATCGCATCCAGCTTCTCGCCCGCCGCGATGCGCAGTTGCGCTTTTACCAGGTCAACGCCTGTAATCGCCTCGGTCACGGGATGCTCCACCTGGATGCGCGTATTCATCTCGATGAAGTAAAGCTGATGATTCTTGTCCATCAGGAACTCCACCGTCCCCGCGTTCTGATAGCCGATCTCGCCCATGCACTTGCAGAGCGTCTTGCCGATCTCCTCGCGCATCTTCGGCGTCACCTGCAGGCTCGGCGCTTCCTCAATCAGCTTCTGGTGGCGCCGTTGAATCGAACACTCGCGCTCAAACAGCGAAGCCACATTGCCGTGCTCGTCGGCCAGCACCTGGAACTCGATGTGCCGCGGATCTTCGATGAACTTCTCCATGTAGAGCTCGCCGTTGCCGAACGCATTCGCCGCCTCGGTAAACGCCGCGTGAAACAGATTGGGCAAGTCCTCGGCGTCGCGCACAATTCTCATCCCGCGCCCGCCGCCGCCCGCCTTGGCCTTCAGGATGACCGGGAATCCTACCTTCTCGGCCCACGCACGCGCCTCTTCCGCTGTGGCCAGAATTCCATCGGACCCCGGCAGAATCGGCACTTTGGCCTTCTTCATCGCCTGGCGCGCTTTTTCCTTTTCGCCCATCAGCCGCGTCACTTCCGGCGGCGGCCCGATGAATTTGATATTCGACGCACGGCACACTTCGGCAAAGTTCGCGTTCTCGCTCAAGAGGCCATATCCCGGATGGATCGCCTCGACGTCGGCAATCTCGGCTGCCGAAATCACCGCTGGCACATTGAGGTAGCTGTCCGCAGCGCGCGGCGGCCCGATGCAGATCGCCTCATCGGCAAAGCGCACATGCAACGAGTTGCGATCGGCCTCGCTGTACACCGCGACCGTGCGAATGCCCATCTCCCGGCACGCGTTCAACACGCGCAGCGCGATCTCGCCTCGATTGGCAACCAGTACCTTACGAAACATGAATGACCTTTGGGGGATTAGTTAACGGAGTGCGTCCACTCATGCCGGGCGAACCGAAAACAGCGGCTGCCCGAATTCGATGGCCTGTCCGTTCGCGACCAGGCACTTGACCACCTCGCCCGAAACGTCCGCCTCGATCTCGTTCATCAGCTTCATGGCCTCGATGATGGCGATCACCTGGCCTTTTTCCACGTGGTCGCCCGGTGCGACAAACGGCGCGGCGCCTGGAGACGGCGATCCATAAAAAGTGCCTACAATCGGCGACTTCACCATGTGCAGTCCGGCCTCCGCATTCGCAGCCGGTTCCGCAGACCCTGCCGCTCCTGAGGTCGGTCCCGCCTGCGCGCTCGCCGAGGCAGCCTGCGCCACGCTCTGCGGCGCCGACTGAAGCAGCCGCGCCAGATCGCTCAACCCTGCCGGTCCGCTCTCCACTGGATTGAATTTCAGACGCAGCTTCATGTCGCCGCGGTCCACGTCAAACTCCGACACGCCATGGGACTTCAAAAACTCAATCAGCTGCCGCAGATCCTCAATATCTTGTTGCTTCATTCGTTCCTTCAATTCCACTTCCCTCAGCCCAACCAAAATCAGCTGCGTTTCAAAGCTCGATCAGAGCTTTGGGTGCCGGGGTCAGCACCTGCCCCCCGCTGCGCGTTACGGCCACCATGTCTTCGATGCGAATCCCGAACTTCCCCGGCAGATAAATGCCCGGTTCGATCGTAATCACCATGCCCGGCTGTAGCCGCGTCGTTTGACCGGCGCCTACACGGGGCGGCTCGTGAATTTCCAGGCCGACGCCGTGCCCGGTCGAGTGCGTAAAAAACTCAGCAAATCCTTCCCTGCGCAACACGCTTCGTGCGGCCTCGTCCACCTCGGCACTGCTCGCACCCGGAGCCACGGCATTCACCGCGTTCTCCTGCGCTTCCAGCACCGCCTCGTAAGCTTTCCGCTCCTCCGGCTTGGGCTTGCCAAGAAAAACGGTTCGCGTCATGTCAGAACAGTAACCCTTGTGGATTATACCGAAGTCCATGGTCACGAACCCCCGCCGCGGCAGGGCCGCACTCGTCGCGCGGCCATGCGGCAATGCTGACCGCAAACCGGCCGCCACGATGGTTTCAAACGACATTCCCTCCGCACCCATCATCCGCGCCTGGTGCTCCAGCTCGGCGGCCACTTCAACCTCAGCAATTCCCGGCCGCAGCACGCCCAGAACGTGTTCAAACAGCTTGCATCCCATCAGTGCCGCCTCAGCCATCACCGCCAGCTCGTCTCCGTCTTTCAACGAGCGCAACATTTCAACAAGCGACGCCGGCAATGCCTGAAAGAATCCTCGGCGCAGGCGGCTCGGCAGCTCACTCTTCCAACGCGCCAGGTCAGCTACTGAGGTTTTCGCTGGATCGAATCCGGCCATCGACACACCCGGTTGCGCTGCCAGCCACTGCGTCGCCGCCACCGCCGGCGAACCCGAGCCGATCTGGACCTGTGCGGCCCTAACCTCCTCATTTGCCTGCGCCGTGTAGCGCCCGTCCGTGAACAGACGAGCAGTCCTGCGGGTCACGGCCAGCGCGGCGCTTGAACCGGTGAATCCGCAAAGATAGCGAACGTCGGGAAGGTGTGTGACGAGGAGTCCGGGAAGCCCAGCGCGAGTCTGCCTGCGGCGCAGTGCGCCCATGCGGCGGTTGTGGTCCACGCGCTTAGTTTTATCATGGCGGCGCCTGCTGCCTGCTAGAATCTGAAGCCGTGGCCCTTTTGTTTGTAAGGCATCGCCGTGACTCGGCGGTGCGGACAATGTTTTCATCCCACCCCACAGATGTCCACCACAAAGGCGTACCCGGAGTCTTCCAATGAAATGCTTGAACTGTGGCACAGAGTTGACTACCAACCAGGTCGTGACCAAGAAGGACAGCATCTCCTATAACTCGTGCGATCAATGCGGTAGCCTCTGGCTGGACGCTGGCGACCTGGACAAGATGGCCTTCAATACTTCGGGAAGCATCGAGTACTGCGAGGAAATCGGGACTGACGAACCCGAGAAGAAGCCCAAAAAGTGTCCCCGTTGTGACGACTTCAATTTGAGCAAGGTAAGGTTTCTGGAGTCCGATGACATCGATCTACATTTATGCAGAAACTGCGGGGGATTTTGGCTCGACGGCGGCGAACTAAACCAGATCGACAAAGTGCTTGCCGACGACGGATCGGCCCAGGGTCACGGCTTCTCCGATTTCGTCAACGACGTGCACGTTGCGTATTGGTTCAAGCGAATCAAAAAGCCTAGTTCAGAGACGGACTTCACCGTCGAGGTGCCTCCGATCAAGGATGCGGTCAAGAAAGATGGCACCGTCGATATTTGCCCCGCATGCGGGCAAAATTTATTTGTGTATTCCATCTTCTCCATGGACTTCGAAGGTTGCGCAAAGTGCAAGGGAATCTGGCTGATCAAGGACGAGCTGCGAAAACTGAAGAACAAGGTGAACGATGGCTCCATGCGTTGGTTGAACGACGAAATCGGAGACATGGAGAAGACGAATGCGCGCGTGACCAACCGCTCCTGCGTGAAATGCAAAACCACGAAGATGGTCTCAGTTCTCTTCGGTAAATCCAGCGTCATAGTCGATTGGTGCCCACAATGTCACGGAGTTTGGCTCGATAAGGGAGAATTCGAGGCC
Source organism: uncultured Acidobacteriaceae bacterium (assembly GCA_963796785.1). GTDB lineage: Bacteria > Acidobacteriota > Terriglobia > Terriglobales > Acidobacteriaceae > Telmatobacter. The sequence goes on from CAWCMW010000003.1 coordinate 342,554, forward strand.
ATCACCGCGTATTTGAGGAATGAACTTGCCGCAATGCACCCGAAGGACATCGAAAAAATCGTTGCGGAAGATATCGAACGCGTCTGGAGCGGAGGCCCGGAGTCTCGAATTCAGGAGCTGATTGACGCCCGAGCCGCCGTGACTGCCCTCATCAACACCACCATCTTCGACCATCCAGCCCTGAACGCGCTCTGTGCGACCGCTCGTCAAGCATCGCTATCAATGTAGAGCGTCGGCAGAACCGCGCTGACTTCAGGCCGTCGCGCCAGTCGTTGGAGGGTACTCCGCGTTGACGGGTGATTCGCTGCGCGCTTCAGCGGGAAGTACCGGACGCTTATCACCAAGGTAGCCGTCGGCGAAGAGAATGTCGCGCGCGAGGCCAACCTTTCTTAAGCCCAGGATGATCAGGCCGTTTAGATCCGTCTCATGCTTGAACATTCCATGGAACGCCGAGCGCGGATAGCGGTGATGATTGTTGTGGTACCCGTCGCCGAACGTGAGCCAGGCGAGAATGTAGTTATTCTTGCTGTTGTTCTTCATGTTGTAGTTCTCGTACCCAAACGTGTGGCCGAGAGAGTTGACCGCCCAGACCGAGTGCTGAAAGAGAACGGTTCTGACGCAAGCCGCGAAGAAACAGCCCCAGGCATCGGTCAGGCCGCCGAAAGCATAGCCAATGAGCCAGGGAACGGCCACCGAGATCACCGGCCAGATGTAGTGCGTACGGGCATAGAACCGAATGACAGGATCGCGCACCAGGTCGCGACCGTAGACATTGACGTCGGTGCTGGTTTCGTCAAACATCCACCCAATGTGCGCGTGGAAGAGACCCCTAAGCGAGTTCTCATGGTCGCAGTGGCCGTCGACGAACGGGCTGTGGTTGTCGCCACAGTTGTCGGTATGGGCGTGATGGCGCCGGTGGTCGGTCGTCCAGGTGAGCAGCGAGCTCTGAAACGACATGGATCCGAATGCGCCCAGCATATACGCGACCCACGGGGCAGTCTCAAAGCTCTTGTGCGAGAAATAGCGGTGGAAGCCGACTCCCGTGCCCATGCCGACGATGAAATACCCGACAGCGAATGTAACAACCTCAACCCAGTGGATGGGGTGCGTGCGGAACCAGAAGATGCTCGCTATCGAGCCGGCCAGGGGAAAGCCGATCAGGAACGTGTTATCGAGCCGCTTTTTGAGGCCAGCGCGAACGGCAATCATGCCCGGGGGCTGGCTTGCGATCTGCAGGTTTTCTCGGGAAATTGCCAATCCGCACGCTCCACTTTCCCTATAGTCTCTCAGGTTGGGTCCCGAAGGCTATGAGAATGACCTCTTCTGGCTTAGATGAATCTCGCGCCACGGAGTTACAGTAAATGACGATCGCCGCCGCGCCCGAGGACCCTCACTGCGAATTACCCTAGCACACCCTCGGCCGTAATCTCGACCGTCGGCTGCAGCATCTTCGATACCGAGCAGTATTTCTCGATGGAAAGTTCTACGGCTTTCTGCAGTTTCTTCAAGGTCAACTGAGCCATACCCTTTAAAGCGCAAATGGATTTTCGTGTAGCACGGCAGGAACCGCATCCGCCCGTTCACCTTCCACTTCCACCTCAAGGCGTTCCAGATCTTGGCGCTGTTTCTTCATGATGTGCAGGACGTCCATGGCGCTGCACCCGGCCAGTGCCGACAGCAAGGTCTCCATCGGGCGCAACCCCGCATGTTCGCCGCCCAGATCCGCCGGTCCGTCGATCACTCCTGTAGCGCCCGCGGCGTTGGTCGCGATGAATTTAGCCGCGCCGGCCTGCACCAGCTTCACTCGCGTGTGCCCGGCCATCAGTCGCTGCCCTTTCTGGATCCCGCCTCAACATGCTTTGAAAACAGGTCGCTTGAAAGATACCGGTCGCCCTGGTCGCACAGGATAAAAACGACCACGCCCGTGTCGAGCGTGCCTGCCAACCGGCAAGCCGCCGCGCAGGCTCCGCCCGACGAAACGCCGGCGAAGATTCCTTCTTCGAGCGCCAGCCTGCGCGTCATTTTCTCGGCTTCTTCCTGCGTCACGTCCAGGGTCTGGTCCACGCGCTGCGGGCTCGAAGATGGCCGGCAGGTATTCTTTCGGCCACCTGCGGATTCCTGCAATCTTCGCGCCTTCCGAAGGCTGCACTCCGACAATCCGCACCTTCGGATTCTTTTCCTTCAGGAATCTCGAAGTCCCCATGATGGTTCCAGTGGTCCCCATCGCCGAGACGAAATGAGTAATGGCCCCTTTTGTATCGCGCCAGATCTCCGGCCCGGTCGTCTCATAGTGCGCGCGCCAGTTGTCAGGATTGCCAAACTGGTTGAGCATCAACATGCCGCCCTTCGCCACCTGCTCGCGCGCGTAATCGATGGCGCCTTCCATTCTGCGGTCGGCGGGCGTCAGAGTCACCTTGGCGCCAAAGGCTTCCATGGTCGCCACGCGCTCCGCGGTTGAACTCTCCGGCATCACCAGCTCAATCTCGAAACCCTTCACCGCGGCGATCATGGCCAGCGCGATTCCGGTGTTGCCGCTGGTCGGCTCAATGATGCGAACTCCGGCCTTGAGTTCGCCGCGCTTTTCCGCGCCTTCTATCATGAACTTTGCCGCTCGATCCTTTACCGACGAGCTTGGATTGTTGCCCTCGACCTTTCCGAACAGGCGAACATTTTGGTTTGGGTTCACGCGGCGCAATTCGACCAGCGGCGTATTTCCCACAAGGTCAACGACATTCATTCTCCGCCTCCGCGAATCGCGTGCCGTATTTCATTATCGCAACTTTGCAGGCACAGACGTCCCAAACCGCCGCTCGCCGCGGCCGCGTTTAAGCAACTCAGCGGCGAGACGATCTTCAGTTGCGGCGCAATGAATCTGCAGGAACGCGCCTTTACCGCTGACCCGAGCGATCTGATTTGCGTGGAAATGAAGAGGGTGCCGTGACGGCAAACTGAGGGCTGAAGGCTGACAGTGAGCTAGGAACCAGCGGCTGCCTCGCGGACTACCGGCTTCTTCTTGCTCGCGTCCACCGCGCCGCCTGCCTGCAGATCGCTTTGCCGGTCCATCCATTCATCCAGCCGCGAGCGCTTGAATCGCCAGCGATTTCCCAGCTTGAACGCCGGCACAAATCCATCCGAAGCGTACTTGTAGAGCGTGTCAGCGGAAATGCCAAGGTAATTCGAGGCCTGGCGAATGTCCATGACCTCACGAATTTCAGGAACCAGCAGGTTGGATCGGATAGCGGCGTTGCGCATGATTGCCTTCCAAAAAGAACAAGGTGCGAAGCGGTATTCTTGCGGCAAGGTGGGCCGGTACTTCTGTATTTAACGTGAATGGATCGGTTCATTCAAGGAATTTCCGTAAGTTACAGGAATCAAACCGGGTTTTGCCTGCGCCTTCCTTTCGCCCCACCCGTGTAATAGCCCATTCTCTTGGGTAGCGCCAAATCCCCTTCCCTAGCTGTAGCGCCCGTGAAGCAGATGGTCCGGGCCCGCTCTTCCCCACCGCCTGTTCACATTTCCTCCGCCACCACGCCGTCTTCTCGTCGCTCAGGAACTTCGTCTTCGCGCCCCGCGACAAATGGAAGTCCAGCACGTCGCTCTTCTGAAGCGCCGAACAATCCGGCCAGCTCATGTCCTTATCAAAGTGCGTCTCCGTCTGATGCACGTCCACCAGCGTGATGTCGCCGGGAGTGCATTCCACCACATGCTGCGCATACATCCAGAACGTATATCCCGATGGCGGCTCGGGCGGAGTCTGGTTGGCGATCTTCGTTAGCAGCAGGATGAGCACAAAGACCGCCGCAATTGCTGCAATCTTTTTCATGACAAACGCACGACCCAGTATAGCCAAACGAATCCCGCCCAGCAGCCCGCGACTTGTGCTTCAGCGCACAAAAAGCAGAACGGCTTCCCTTCCCTGGGAAGCCGTTCTCTGAACCATGTTCTCTGTCGTCAGTTCTGATCGTCGCGGCGGTGCAGCGTCGGCGGTCCATCGCCCGAGTCACCGGAGCTGCTGCCGGTCTGCGGGGTTGAATTCCCGGAACCGCCCGAACTCCCCGTCCCGTCCGTGGTGGTGCTCGCCCTGCGCAACGAAGGCTTCGCGCCATTCTTCGCCTCCACGAGCCGCCGCTTGTCTTCGATCCGCGCCAGCCGCGCCTTCACGTCGTCAAACTCTGAAGTCGTCACAAGGTAATCATCTTTTGCAGGAAGAATGCGCGCAATCTCCATCTGCGAGTGCAGAATCCGGTCCGGGGTCTGCGGATGGTCACTGAACGCCTTGGCCACCAATCCCGGTTTGCGCTTCTGCAGCGCCTGGATCTTCTCAAACATGGTAATGAACCCTTGCGGATCGTAACCTGCCCGGTACATGTACTGCACTCCCAGATAGTCGGCCTGCGCCTCAAAGTCGCGCGAGAACTGCAGGAACGCAATCGGAATCGCCAGTTGCGTCGCTTCGTAAATGCCGTATCCGGCCAGGTCGTAGGGGAGCATGATCTCAAGCGGCACCATTGCGATTTGCGCGTAACCCTGCCTTGTCATCTCGCGTGCTATGTGGTGGGCGCACACGTGCGCAATCTCGTGCGCCATCACTCCCGCCAGCTCCGCTTCTTCGTCCGCTGCCAGAATGAGCCCCGAATTCACATAGAAGAACCCGCCCGGCAACGCCATGGCATTGATCTCGTCTGAATCGATCACCTTGATGGTGAACGGTACCTTGCAGTCGGAGTTCTTCACGATGTTCTGACCAATCCGATTCACATACTCGTCTACAACCGGATCGGTGATGAACTTCGTGCTCTTCTCGATCTCGTCGGCGAACTCCTTGCCCATCTTGATCTCGCCGTCGGTCGAGTACCAGTTGCCAAGCCCACGCTTGCCGATCTCCCGATTCCCCACCGCGCCCACATCCTCGATGCTCCCGGTCTTGATCGGGATCATCTGGCTGCCGGGTTCGATAACCTTGTTCACATCCACCGGCCCCGCGCAATCGCCCCCAACCGGCGCGGTCCCTGGCTCAGGATCGTCGTCCTTGGCGTCTTTATCCTTCTTCTTGTCCTTCTTGTCGTCCTTCTTCGTCTCGCAGGGAGGGAGTTGCGCGCTGGTATCTGCGGTGGTCGTTCCACTGTTATCACTTGTGGTGGAAGCCGCTCCCGAATCCGGCTGCTTGGCAGGCGCCGGCGAATCTCCGCCTACCGGCGTCGTCCCGGCTGCGGGCTGTGCCGTGGTCGAAGTCGATGGGCTTGCTGACGGGCTCGATTGTGCGCCGCCAGCCGGTGTGCTTGCCGGTGCCTGTGCAGCGGGTGTCGCGCTGTTCGGGGAATTGCCGGCCGCAGGCGCCGTCGACTGCGCCCACACTCCAACGGTCATGGCCAGTGCAAATCCTGCCAGAACCGCCGTTCTAAATCCCATGCGATCCACTGCCGCCATGACCTACCTCCGCCGCGATGCAACTCTTCGCCGCGCGGCCCGCTTCGCTCTATCACTTAGACGCAAGTATGTCCCAGTTCGACAACAAAGGCAAAGCGCCTTTTTCCGGTTTGGCGCCCTTTCCCGGGTCCGCAGCAACTTGCCCCCCGCTTCCTCTCCCTTTCCTCCTCGCCCCCCCGCATCCTGGCTCCTATACTCCCTCAGTCCCTATGTCCCTAAGTCCGTTGTTCCCTTTGTCCCTGCCTTTCCAGTACAGTGAAGAAAACGGTCGGGAGGCGCTTTGCGGCTCAAGGTTCTGGCAGGGGTTTGGATCGCCGTCTGCGGGGCAGCGCTGGTCGCCGCCCAGGCCGCTCCCCCGTCCCCAAATCCAGCCACTCCTTCGGGTTCACCCAAAGCCCACAACCACGCCAGGACCAGGCACACGGCCGCGCCAGTCGTTGCGGCCATCTTCGACGCTACCGGCATCGGCTCGCCCATCCTGCTCGACAAGAACTGGCGCGTCGGCATCACATCGGATCTCTCCGCATCTTCACCCACCTACAATGACTCTGCCTGGGCTGTTCGCGATGCCCTGCCATCCATCGGCGATGTCCCCGACGAGGATGCAGTCGCTTCCGCACCCGCCAAAAGCTCGACTGCTGACTCCCCCGCGATCCCTGCGCCCACAACTCCCGCGCGCCGCTACGCCTGGTTTCGCCTGCATCCTCCAGCTCGCACCCCATCACGGGCCGCTCGCCCTGCTCATCGAGCTTCCTGTCTCCCACGGCACTTCGCTGGAACTCGGCTCGCCGGGGCTGAGCCCCGCAGTTTTCATCAACGGCAACCAAGTCCACCCCGAGGGCCCGCACGGAGATGCGCCCGACGAATATCAGCCCATCAGCCGCCTCTACAACTTGAATCTGGATCCTTCGGTAACCTCGCTCACCGTGGTCGTACGCGTCATCTACACAGCCTTCGGCGCCGATGCCTACACTGGCTTCTTCGCCAACCACACTCTCATCCTGGGCAACCCCGGCGACCTTGAGCGCGAGCTCAACCTCTCATCCGATCGCAGCCTCTTCGAGCGCCTGCTTAATCTCATCTATTCCGTTCTTCTTGGCGTACTGGCTTTTTTTCTCTTCGCGCTTTACTTCTCTGAGAAGGACCACCCCGAGTACCTTTGGTTGGCTCTGCATGAGCTCGCCGCTGCGCCTATCGGCTTTATTGAACTCGCTGGGAGCTCTGCGCGGCTCACCGCATTTTTCTGCGCCACGGTCGTGCTCCAGCTTCTAGTCATCTCCGCGTATCTCTTCTTTGAATTTCTCGTCGCATTTCTCTCTCTCAAGCAGCGTTGGTACATCCGCGCTCTGCGATACAGTTCGCCGATCTTATTGGGCGTCACCCCGGCATTGCTCTTCCTCTTCAATCGCGCAGCCATCCCTTATCTCGCCGCCGTCTTCATAGCTTGCGGCCTCTGGATGATCGGCTGGTGCATCTTCGTGTTCGGAACCCTCATCTCCGCCGCCTTGCGCCGCAACTTTGAGGCCGGCCTCTTCCTTGTTCCGATGGGATTCAGTGTCGTTGCCATGGCCGATGCCATCATCGGCAACGCTACGAACGGAGGATCCGGCACTCCCTATATTTCTCCGCTCACTCTCCATGCCGGCCCGATTCCCATTCACATCTCCGCTGTCGGCGGCTACGCGGGCATTCTCGTCATCGGGCTCATCGTCTTCTCCCGCTATCGGCGCGTGCAGCGCGATAAGGAGCATGCCACCAACGAGCTGGCCGCCGCCCGCGGGGTGCAGGAACTTCTCATCCCCCAGGAGAAACTGGCCACGCCCGGCTTCGAAGTCGATTCCGTCTACAGCCCCGCCAGCGAAGTCGGCGGCGATTTCTTCCATGTGCAGACCATGGGCCGCGATGGTCTCCTCGTGGTCATCGGCGACGTTGCCGGCCACGGCCTCAAAGCCGCCATGAATGTTTCGCTGCTTATGGGCGCACTGCGCAGAATGCAGGACGCCAGCCCCTCCAGAATTCTGCAGGGACTCAACCGCGTTCTCTCTGGAACCGACAGCTTCACCACCTGCCAGGCCCTCTGGTTCGGATCCAATGGCGAGATGGTGATCGCCAACGCAGGCCATCTGCCGCCCTATCTCAACAGCCAGGAAATCGCCTTGCCTGGCAGCCTCCCGCTCGGCGTGCTCGGCGAAATCACTTATGACGAGTCGCGCTTCTTCCTTCACCATGGCGACCGCGTCCTGTTGCTCTCCGACGGAGTGGTCGAGGCACGCCACCCCAATGGCGAGCTCTTCGGCTTCGACCGTGTCCGCATGCTCAGCCAGGAGTCAGCCGTCAATCTCGCCGAGGCCGCCAAATCCTTCGGCCAGCAAGACGACATCACAGTCCTAACAGTTCGCCGCGAGGTTGAAGCCATAAAGCCGGAGGCTCCCGCCCCTGTGCCATCTTCCGCATTCGCGTGAAATCGGTGAAGAATACCTCCGCGCAATCTCCGTCAGTCAAGCCTTCGCCGGCGCTGGCCCTCACCGTCGAGGCCTCCGCCTTCCTCGCCCTCATCGCTGGCGTCGTTTACCTCTTCAAAACCAATCCCTCCACGCTCCACTGGACGCAGGGCTACAACCCCACCGGCAGCTTTCTGCTCTCCACTCTCGTTGCCGCGCTGCCCATCGTCATCCTTCTCGGCGCTATCGCCATCCTGCGCCTCAAGGCGCACGCCGCCGCGCTCGCCGGACTCATCACCGCCCTGCTTGCCGCCATGTTCGTCTTCCACATGCCTGCGCGGCTCGCCTTCACCACTGCCGCTTATGGCGCCGGTTACGGTATCTTTCCCATTGTCTGGATCATCCTTCCCGTCATCTTCCTCTACGACCTCACCGTGAAGACCGGCCGCTTTCGCACGCTGCAAGAAAGCCTCACCGGCATCACCGCCGACAGCAGGCTGCAACTTCTCCTCATCGCTTTCGCCCTCGGATCGTTCTTTGAGGGCACCTCGGGATTCGGCACGCCCGTCGCCGTCTGCGCGGCTATCCTCATCAGCCTCGGCTTCCGGCCCCTTCAAGCCGCCGGCCTGACGCTGCTCGCGAACACCGCGCCGGTCGCATTCGGAGGCATGGGCATTCCGCTTATCGCGCTGCACGGCGTCACCGGCATCGGTCTTTTGCCCCTCGCTCGTACCACCGCTGCGATCCTCGTTCCCTTCGACGTGATGATTCCCTTTTGGCTGATCTGGGTCTTTGCGGGATTCGGCGCCATGATCGAAATCTGGCCTGCGATCCTCGTCTCCGGCGTCACCTTCGCCGCCACGCAATATCTCATGGCCGCTTATTCGAACCCTTCCCTCATCGCCGTCATCGCCGCAGCCGCCACCATCGTCGCGCTCATCGCGTTTCTCCGCTTCTGGCATCCGCGCCGCACGCTCAGCGTCGACCTGAGAGATATCACGAGCGACGTCCGCCGCCATCACGGACACAGCCGTACAGCCATCTTCAAGGCCTGGCTGCCCTGGCTGGTTTTGAGCCTTGTCGTTCTGTTCTGGGGCCTCCCGCAAATCTCAAGCTGGATGGACGCGCACACCACAATCAAGTTCGCCGTCGCCGGCCTCAACAAGAGCGATTCAGCGCGTTCCGCCCGTCGTTGCCGCGCCCACTGCCGAGGCTGCGGTCTTCAGTCTCAACTGGCTCTCCGCCACCGGCACTGGAATTTTTCTCGCCTCAATTCTCGCCGGACTCCTGATGGGCCTCGGTCCGCGTTCGCTCGCCACCGCATTCATGCGAACCGCCTTCAACATCCGCTATACCATCGTCACCATCGCCGCCATGATGGCCCTCGGCTACATCACGCGCTATTGCGGACTCGATGCCACGCTCGGGCTCGCCTTCGCCCGCACCGGCGCTTTCTATCCGTTTTTCGGGACCCTCATCGGCTGGCTCGGCACCGCCAGCAGCGGCTCTGACACCGCATCCAATGTTCTTTTTGGGAGCCTGCAAACCCTCACCGCCCGCCAGATCGGCGTCTCGCCCGCGCTCATGGCCTCAGCCAACGCAGCCGGTGGAGTCATGGGTAAAATGATCGCCGCTCCCAGCGTCGTCGTCGCCAGCACCGCGACGCAAAGTTACGGGCAGGAGGGCTCCATCCTGCGCTTCGTCTTTTTCCATTCGCTCGCGCTCGCCGCCCTCGCCGGAATCGCCGTCACCCTCCTCGCCTATGTCCCACTCTTAGCCGCCCTCGTCGCGCACTAAACGTGAAGCGACGCAGGCGGGCCGCGCGAAGCGCGGCCCGCCTGCTTGCAATGTGTCATCCTGAGCGGAGCGGCTTGGGGCCCCACGCAAGTGGGGTAAGCGGAGTCGAAGGATCTGCTTTTGTATTTCGCTCCAGCCGTGGCCAATGACCCTGGCTCTTTGCTACGCTCATTCCGCCCGCCGCACTAAAATTGTTTCGCATCGGAAAAGGACCTCATGACCACCTTTAATCCCAATCGCCGCGACCTACTCCGCGTCGGCAGTCTCGGCGTCGCCGGCGCCGCGATTCCCGCCGTCTCCTTCGCCGCTGCAACCGGGACCGCCGAACCTCCGGCCCCGCTTCGTCCAACGCCGCAATCTTCAATGTCCGCCAGTACGGCGCAGCCGGCGACGGCAAAACGATCGACTCGCCTGCCATCAATCGCGCCATTGAAGCTGCAGCATCCGCAGGCGGCGGCGTTGTTCTCTTTCCTCCGGGAACCTATCTCTGCTTCTCCATTCATCTCAGGAGCAACGTGCACCTCCATCTCGAACAGGGCGCGACCATCGTCGCCGCCGACTCGCCGAAGCCCGGCGAAACCACCGGCTACAACGGCGGCACCTACGACGCCGCGGAGTCCAACGATCCATGGGAGGCCTATCAGGATTATGGCCACAACCACTGGCACAACTCGCTCATCTGGGGCCAGGACCTCCACGACATTTCCATCACCGGCACCGGCCTCATCTACGGAAAAGGACTCAGCTTCGGCGCTGACGGCGCAAATCAGGCCCCTCGCGGCGACTACCCCATCTATATCGCCGAGCAGCCCGGCGTCGGCAACAAATCCATCGCACTCAAAAACTGCCGCAATGTTCTCCTGCGCGACTTCTCTATCCTCAAGGGCGGCCACTTCGCCTTGCTGCTCACAGGCGTCGATAACCTCACCATCGACAACCTCACCATCGACACCGATCGCGACGGAATGGACATCGATTGTTGCCAGAACGTTCATGTCTCCAACTGCACCGTCAACTCGCCATGGGACGACGGCATCTGCCCCAAATCCAGCTACGCTCTCGGCTACGCGCGCGCCGCGCGCAACATCACCATTGCGAACTGTTTCGTCACTGGCTGTTATCAACTCGGTACAGTGCTCGACGGCACCTGGAAGAAATTTCCTGAAGGCGGCCGCCCCTACGGCACCGGCCGCATCAAGTGCGGCACAGAATCCAACGGCGGCTTCATCAACATCACCATCACCGGATGCGTCTTTGAAGGCTGCCAGGGCTATGCCCTTGAAACTGTCGACGGCGCTCTGCTTGAAGACATCACCATCTCTAACACCACGATGCGCGATCTCATCTCGGGGCCGCTGTTCATGCGTCTCGGCGTCCGCCTTCGCGGGCCCAAAGACACCACGAAGGTCGGCACGCTCAAGCGCATTCTCGTCAACAATCTCAACTGCCACAACGCGCCCATGCGCCTTTGCTCCATCCTGAGCGGAATCGCCTCGAACGCCATCGAAGACGTCAAGCTCTCGAACATTTTCGTCGAAACGGCCGGTGGCGCAACGCCCGACGCCGCACAAATTCAGCCTCCCGAGAAAGAAGACGCCTATCCCGAGCCCAGCATGTTTGGCCAGATGCCGTCTTCGGGCTTCTTCCTGCGCCACATTCGCAATCTCGAAATGAGCCACGTCGAAATCGCCAATGCCACGCCCGACGCGCGGCCCGCGTTCTGCTTATATGGTGTTGACCGCGCAGACTTCTTCGCCATCACCACGCCGCGCAACGCCGACGGCGCCTTCGCGCTCCACGATGTGAGGGATCTGCGCATCGGCTGGAGCCGTGCCGCCGCCGACACGGCGCTCCCCACCGCCGACAACAAAATGCTTTAACATTTCGACCAGCATTGGGCGCCCCAGGTCCCGCTTTTGGGACCTGGGATACCACAGGCTTCGATCCACCCCGAAAAACTGCCCCCTGCCCACGGTCCCCGGCCTTTGTGGCCTAAATCACATTCGCACGAATCCAAAAATCGTACTATTAGGTTGGCACCTTCATGAAGCGCCCCGCCAGCCCGCTCGCACCCCGCCCCGTCAGCACACTTGACGCGCCGCGTCCCCGCCTGCTCTCCCTCTTTGACGACGCAGCCGGCAATCTTCGCGGCAAAGTCATCGGCATCTACGGGCTGCTTTTCGTCTTCAATGCCGGGGCATGGCTCTGGGCCGTTATCGCCTTCCGCCACTATCCGCTTCTGCTCGGCACCGCCCTGCTCGCCTACAGTTTCGGCCTCCGTCACGCCGTCGACGCTGACCACATCGCCGCCATCGACAACGTCACGCGCAAGCTCATGCAGGAAGGCAAGCGCCCCATCTCCGTCGGCCTCATGTTCTCGCTCGGCCACTCCACCATCGTCGTCATCGGCTCGGTCCTCATCGCCGCAGCGGCCCTCGCCCTTCAGCACCGACTGGACGCAGCCCGCGACATTGGCGGCCTCATCGGCACTCTCGTGTCGAGTCTCTTCTTGTTCGCTATCGCCATCGTCAACATCGTCGTCCTCGTCTCTATCTATCGCGCCTTCGTTCGCGTCCGCGCCGGCGAGCCCTATGTCGATGAAGACTTCGATCTTCTCCTCGCCAACCGCGGATTCCTCGCCCGCATCTTCCGGCCCATGTTCGCCATCATCCGCCGCAGTTGGCACATGTATCCGCTCGGCGTCCTCTTCGGCCTCGGCTTTGACACCGCAACCGAAATCGGCCTCCTCGGCATCTCCGCCGCCGAAGCCTCTCGCGGACTTCCGCTCGGCTCCATCCTCGTCTTCCCCATCCTCTTCGCCGCCGGCATGTCGCTCATCGACACTACGGATAACATCCTCATGCTCGGCGCTTACGGCTGGGCCTTCATCAAGCCCGTCCGCAAGCTCTACTACAACCTCACCATCACCTTCGTCTCTGTCGTTGTCGCTCTCGTCGTCGGCGGCATTGAGGCCCTCGGCCTCCTCGCCTCCCAGCTCCATCTCACCGGCAGCTTCTTCGCCGCAATCCTCCGCCTCAACTCCAGCTTTGGAACTCTCGGCTATCTCATCGTCGGCCTCTTCGCCCTGAGTTGGATCGTCTCCATTGCGATCTACAAATGGCGTCGCTTCGACGACCTCGAATTCGGCGACTGAGGCCCGCCCCCTGTTCGACTCTTTCACTGATTCACTCTTTCACTTCTTCACTCCGTTCACTCGTTCCCTACGTCCCTCAGTCCCAGTGTGCCTAGTCACTGTCCTTTTATTCCCCCGCCTTGGTATAACAATCTGTCATGTCTTCATCCTCTCGTTCTGTCGCCTCTCCGCGCGCCGTCAGCATTGCCGATCTGCGCGCCATAGCCCAGCGCCGCGTGCCCAGCTCCGTCTTTGATTACCTCGATGGCGGCGCCGAAGGCGAAGTCACCCTCCGCGAAAATTGCCGCGTCTATGAGGACCTCACCTTCCGCCCTCGCCACGCGGTCGCCTTCGCAGATTGCCCCTTGCGCACCCGCGTTCTCGGCTTCGATCTCGCGCTCCCTTTCCTGCTCGCGCCCGTTGGCTACAGCCGCCTCATGCATCCCGTGGGAGAAGTAGGCGCAGCGCGCGCCGCCGGAAAAGCAGGCACCGCCTACATTCTCTCCACCATCTCCGGCCATAAGCTTGAAAACGTAAAAGCCGCCTCTACCGGCCCCGTCTTCTACCAGCTTTACTTGATGGGTGGCCGCGGCGCTGCCGAGGCCGCGATCGATCGCGCGCGCGCCGCAGGTTTCTCCGCCCTCGTCGTCACCATCGACACCACCGTCTCCGGCATGCGCGAGCGCGATTTCCGCAACGGCATGAAGGAGCTCGTGAGCGGCAGCCCCTTCCAGAAGATTCCTTACCTACCTCAAATCCTCTCGCGCCCCGGCTGGCTCATCGGCTTTCTGCGCGACGGAGGCATCCAGCCGCTTCCCAACGTCGTCATCCCCGGCAAAGGCGCCATGCCGCTCATCGATGTTGCCGTGGCCCTCGCCGAATCCGCCGTCACCTGGAGCGATCTCGCCTGGATTCGCGAGCACTGGCGCGGTCCAATCGTCGTCAAAGGCGTCCTCACTGCGGATGACGCGCGCCGCGCCGTCGACGAAGGCGCCGCAGCCATCTCCGTCTCCAATCACGGCGGCCGGCAGCTCGATTGCGTTCAATCGTCTCTGCGCGCATTGCCCGAGGTCGTCGCCGCCGTCGGCAGCCAGACTGAAGTTCTCATGGACGGTGGCATTCGCCGCGGCGCCGACATCGTCAAAGCCCTTTGCCTGGGTGCGCGCGCCGTGCTCTGCGGCCGCGCTTACGCGTACGGTCTCGCCGCTGCCGGAGAAGCCGGCGTCAATCGCGCGATCGAAATTCTGCGCGCCGACGTCGACCGCACCTTGCGCCTGCTCGGTTGCCCATCCGTCGCCGCCCTCGATCGCTCCTACGTCAACGTTCCAAAAAGCTGGGACGCAGACTGACACCGATGGGCACCTGGCGCAACTTGCGAGGTGTCCCGCACGCCCAAATAGACAGCCACCGAGTCTTCAACGACTCCGAATTCGGCCGTTGACTGCCTTCAAACGATTTTCCCGAAAAACAAATAGATCAGTTCGATGAGCAGGATCAGCACCACCAACGCTTCGAGAAAGAATCCGCGCGCCTGGAAAGAATCCGCGAGCCTGATTAAACTGCTCGATCATGTCGTGGTAAAGGTCTTCGGCGGTTTTCAGTTTCCGCGCCACCAGATCCTTGTAATCGGGCACACCGACCTTGGCCGATGCCAGCCGGTAAAGGCGCGCGGCGAACATGTCGCTAAGGAATTTGATGGAATTGTCGGCGCGCTCCGTGAGCTCGGAGATATCGAGCAGAACTGTGCGCAGCCGTGTGGCTGAACGCGCCAGGCGCCATCGCGCCAAGGGGCCTCTCTTCTCCTCGAGCAAGTGTTGTAGACGTTGCCGAGTATTCCGCTGAGCAGGTCGTCGTAGTGACGAAATTCGAGCAGTTGCGAATTGGCGTACTCCAGCAGCTGAATCGCGGTCTCCACACCAGCGCTCGTATCGTAGAGAAACGCCGCGTTCCACCCAATCACCGCAAGATCGCTTTCGTAGTAGGAGATGCGCGATTGCAGCACCTCGGCGCACTCGCCCGATGAAAGCCGCTGCCGATCGCCGCGCACGATTTGTGCGATTTCAATGCCGTGATCGCGCGTCAAATCGGCAGCCAATAGCGCCTCGTCACCGGTGCGTACGTGAAAGATCAGGAAGTCCTCGCTCAGCCACCGAGGGTAGGGCTTCACCAGCGCGGCGGCGTTGCGCTCCAGTTGCCGGCGCACAATCGGCTCCACGTGAGCCGCAAAATCCATATCCCATACCCAGCGGCCGGCCAAATTCACCAGGCCCTGCCAGTCGCCGGAAAAGGCGATCTGAACCATTGCGCTGACCACGCCATAGTCGAAGTATTTGATCTGGCCCTCCAACCGCTCTCCGCTCGGCAGCAGCACCGGCTCAAGCGGCTGCACCACGGGCGGCCGCTGGTAGCGCACGTACGCAGGGACCGAGTGCTTCACTTTGGGCTGCTCCTCGGTGCGTGCGTTCGCTTGCTCCGCAAGCCGATCGAATCGGATCTCCTCGCACACATCGAACTGGATCAGCACCAGGACCGATCCGTTCAGCGGAGGGGGCGAGGCGTTTGGAGGCGCGGCTCTTACAACTGTCACCGGGGCGTTCATTGATCACATAAGCCTTCAGGATTTAGGATGCGCATGGGAGCCAGGTCCTGGTTCGCACAGTTGGACCGCTCAACCCCCGATTTATAGTCCGCGGCAGGCTCCATTCGGTTTCTAAAGTAACCTGGTGCTCCGTTTCGCAACATGCGGGTTGACCGGAAGGCTAGCTCTCTTGACTTATGGTTGCGAATTCAATACCTTGCACATTGGCCCCCGGCAATTGAGCGAGGTCCGGAAACAATGAGCGGCGACGCTGAACGCAAGCGGATTCTAATCGTCGATGACGATCCATCCCACCTCGAAATCTACGGGATGATCGTTGATCGCGCCGGCTATCATCCGGTCCCAGTGCTGGTGCGCTTTGCCGGGCCGGAACCTGTGCCCGACGAAGAAGTCGCTGCGATTCTTCTCGACTATCGTTTGAACTCAGTGAAATCAGCTCCCGAGATTGCGCGGCAAATAAAAGCGAAACATCCTCAGGCTCCGATTCTGGTACTCTCGGACCTTTGGACCATGCCCACAGACATTGAACCGTACGCCTCTGAATTTGTTCGCAAAGGCGAGCCTGAGAACCTGCTGAAAACTCTTCGCGGGATGGTCGCGGCTGGCGGCAACGCAATTCCAGCGGAAGAAAACCAGTAGTCGGTTTCGCCGGCGTCAGCATTCCCCATTCTGCTGTCGAGGTCAACAGACGTTGAGAGTGGCAGAAACCCAATCACCGAGGCGAGAAGCCAGGCCCGTGCAGCGGACCTCTTCCTCCAGTCTGGTTTCCCCAACTCGCCGAATCTCGACCCGCCTGGCCTTGGCCCGCTGCATCTGGCCCCGCTGGGTTTCGACCCACATCTGCAATCTGCTGCTCGCCGCCGCCTTGTTATGGACGCTCCCCTTGTCCTCAAGCCTGCTCTCCGGTCAATCCAAGCCCACCGAGTACACCGTAAAAGCCGCATACCTGCTCAATTTCGGCAAGTTCATGCGAATTTCGCCCGGCTCGCAAGCAGCTCGTAACGATTTCAATATTTGCGTCGTCGGAGAAGATCCATTCGGCCGCGCGCTCGACGATATTACCGCCGGCGAAGTCATTGACGGGCGCCCGGTGCGCGTTGTTCGGCTTGAAAAACCCAACTTCGACAAGCCCGAATCGCAAAAATGTTCCATCGCATATCTCGGCCGATCCGAAGATAAACACATGGAGCAGGACCTCGCGGCCTTTCATGACTCCGATACGCTCACCGTCAGCGACACTCCGGAATTCCTTAAACGCGGCGGCATGATTCAGTTTGTACTCGTCTCCGACCACGTCCGATTCTCCGTCAACCTCGATCCGGTCAAGCGCACTCATCTCGTCCTCAGCTCCGAATTGTTGAGAGTTGCCGCCTCGGTTTCCGGCAACCGCCAGGGCGAGGTGCAGCAATGAAGCCCTGGAATAACCAGTCCATTGCCGGCAAGCTCACGCGCATGAATCTTGTCGTCTGCGGAATTGCGTTGCTCCTCGCCTACGTCTCGTTCCTCATGTATGACCTGTACAGTCTGCGCCAGGCTCTCAAGTCGGATTTGGATACCGAGGCGCAGATCATCGGCTCAAACTGCGTTGCCCCTCTGCTGTTCGATGATCCGCAGGCTGCGCAAAGCACGCTGGCCGCCCTGCGCGGATCGCCGCACGTGCTTGCAGCCGTTATATACACCGCCGATCGGCAACCTTTCGCTTCCTTCTCGCGCAACGATTCCGGCAAAATGAATCTTTCTCCGCGCCTGGAGCACGGCGAAGTGTCAGGTTACTGGTCCCACGGAGATGAGCAGATTCTGTTCGGCCGTCAGATTCAATCCCAGGGGCAGGTCATCGGTTCGGTCTACATCCTCGCCGAAACCACTGATCTGGCTTACCGCGCGCGCCAGTTTGGAATGCTATCGGCCGGCATCCTCATCATCTGTTTCATCGTGGCGCTGGTGGCTACCACGACCATCAGAAGACTGATTTCCAGCCCTTTGACCGCCCTCGCGCAGACGGCGGTCGTCGTCTCCCGCGAACGAAATTATTCCATTCGCGCCGAGTCGCCCGGCGGCTCCGACGAAATCTCCATGCTCATCACTTCCTTCAACGAGATGCTCGAGCAGATTCAGCACCGCGACCATGCGCTCGAAGAATCGCGCCGCGGCCTGGAGCAAAAAGTTCAGGAACGCACCTCGGAACTTCAGGCCGCCAATCAGGAACTCGAGGCGTTCTCCTATTCCGTGGCCCACGATCTCCGCGGCCCGTTGCAGCAGATTACGAATCTCGGTTTCCTGCTCCAGAACTCCGCCGAGATCCCGCAAGATGGGGATTGCTCAAGACTCGCAGTCAAGCTGATGGACGGCGCTCGCCGGATGTCCACGTTGATCGACGACCTCCTCAACCTGTCGCGAGCCGCCAGTTCGCCCCTGCATTATCGCCCCCTCGATATGACGCGCATGGTGCAGTCGATCCTGGAGCCCTTGATGGCCGAGAAGGGCGGCCGTGAAGTCAAAGTGTCCGTCAGCCCCGGAGCCCACGCCATCGCTGATGAAGGGCTCATTCTGCTGGTGCTCGAAAACCTGATCAGGAACGCGTGGAAGTATTCTTCAAAACGCAATCCCGGCCAAAATCGAGTTTGGCTTCCGGGAAGCTGCCGAGGAGATCGTCTTCTTCGTTCAGGACAACGGGGTGGGATTCAACGCCAACTACGCTGACCGGCTGTTCCGCCCGTTCCAGCGCCTTCACTCCCACGTTGACTTTCCCGGAACCGGGGTTGGCCTGGCCACCGTTCAGCGCATCGTCTCGCGGCATGGCGGCAGGGTATGGGCGGAAGGAATCGTCGACCAGGGCGCCAGATTCAGCTTCAGCTTGCCCTACAAGCCCCCGGAGGCCGGAATCGGTGAAAATTCATCGCACGGGCAACCGCAACACAAATGACCCGCATCAAACGTTTCAGGATTCTTCCGAGCGTTTTTCCCGGGCGTCCCTCCCCCACGGACTCCTTGAAACAGGCACACCTTTCCCCAGACCTGCGAGGTTGCAGATTGATCGAACGTGTGGAGATGGATCCGAACCGGTGTGCCTCTTCGTGCGTCTCCCATCGCGCCACTGTCCTGCGCAATTCGCCGTGCCACGCCTGCCCGGCTTCTTCGTGGCCCTGGCCAAATGGCGGTTTTGGCATTTCTGCTGGCAGCAGCCTCCGCGGCTCCAGCGCAGGATAGCTCCGGTCAACAAGATGGCGCTGGCCAAACGCAAATGGCCGACAACGGCGCCCAGCAAAACCTGAAGCAAATGACCCTCGAGCAACTGGGCGAAGTCGAGGTCACGACCTTCAGCAAGGCGCCCACTCCGCTGCACGATACTCCGGCAGCGCTCTACGTCATCACGCGCGACGAGATCATCCGCTCCGGCGTGACCAACATCCCCGACGCTCTGCGCCTCGCGCCCGGCGTCGAAGTCGGCCGTCTCACCTCGACAACATGGGCGGTGAGCATTCGTGGACTCCAGAACAACTTTTCAAAATCGGTTCTTGTTCTCATTGACGGAAGAAACGTCTACACACCGCTTTTCGCCGGCGTTTACTGGGACGTGCAGGATCTGCCGGTCGAGGATATCGACCGCATTGAAGTGATCCGCGGACCCGGAGGAACCATCTGGGGACCGAACTCCGCCAATGGCGTAATCAACATCATCACCACCAAGGCCGCCGATTCCAAGGGCGTGCAGGCGTCAGCGCTGGCCGGCAACATGGACCACACCATCGACGATCTGCAGATCGGCGCCGGATCGGGCGACACCAACTTCCGCGTTTTCGGACGGGGCTTTGAGCGCGCCCATGAATACCATTCCGACAGCATCAACGACGACGACTGGCATGAGGAACGCCTCGGATTCAGGGCCGATCGCGATAAGGGTACGGCCGAAATGATGCTGGAGGGCGATCTCTACAAAGGCACTTCGCCGCACATTGTCGGCACCGCTGTCAGTAACGACCAGACTTCCGGCGGCGACGTGAACTTTCGCTATCAAACGATCGAGAGCAATGGCACGGGACTGTTGGCGCAAGCATATTTCGATCGCACGCTCCGGACTCATGGTTTCATCGGCGAAACACGGGATACCATCGATCTCGATTTTGTTGACCGCTTCAAGCCTGGCGCCGCGCATATGATTTCGGTCGGCGCTGGTTTTCGCTGGAGCCCATACAACGTCATCTCCGAGGTTGCCGGGGAAGGTTTGGTCCCGCCCAAAGCAACGGACCACATCTACACCGGCTTTGTGCAGGATGAGATTCGCCTCGGCCGGCCGGTGAGTCTGACTCTCGGCGCCAAGCTCCAGCACAACAACTTCAGCGGCTTCGATGTGCTGCCTTCAGGGCGCCTGCTCTGGGCAGTCAACGAGCACCAGGCACTGTGGGCCGGCATCACGCGTTCGGTCACCACCCCATCCGACCTCGAAGAGGACTTTCTGCTTCAGGCGTCTACACCAACGCTAGTCATCCAGCTCATTGGCAATCACGATTTCAAGTCAGAAAACGTCCTGGGCTATGAGTTGGGCTATCGCGGAACCGTGAACAAGCACCTCTTTCTCGATGTGGCGGGATTCTGGAATCAATACAGCCAGCTACAGAGCTTCTCGCCGTACGTCATTACGCATTCGGGCGGCGTAACTTACTACACCATTCAATACACCAACCAGATCAGCGGCTCCGCTTCGGGATTTGAAGTCGCCCCGCAGCTCGCGATTGCATCGGCATGGCGGTTGAATATTGCATACTCGTACGTCAATTCCGACTTCCAGGCCACCGGCGCGACGTCGAGCCCCAGCGACTCAGGTTCGGTCGGCACGTATGACAAATCGTCGCCAAAACATCAGGTCGTTGTGCAATCCATGATTGACCTTCCCTGGAGATTTGCGTTCGACCAGACGTATCGGTTCATCAGCGCGTTGCCGGCGCAAAAGGTTCCCGCCTACCAGACCGCCGACGTTCATCTCTCGCGTCCGCTGGGCGCCAACTTCGTGATTGAAGGTGTCGGGCAGAATCTGTTCCAGCCGCATCACCTCGAATGGGGCACGGGAGACCCGAACCAGCCGCCGATCGGCATCGAACGCGCCGGCTACGTCCGGATTTCGTTCCACGCTTCCAAGCTGAAATAACTGGATCTTTCGCAACCCTCACTCGCGACAACCCGAAAGCTGAACTGTGAGACTGTGAAGCTGTGAAACTGTGGCTGCAAGTTGCTGATTCCGCGGGCTCCAGAGTTTCACAGTTCCACAGTTTCACAAAAACGGCAGGGGGGGTGGGGTAAAGCAGCTTTTAGCTGCTAGCTCCTAGCCTCTAGCCCAGCGTCTGGGACAGCGCCGTTGCTCGCGACCTTGGTGCCTCATTCCCTCGGTCCCTTGTTCTCTTGTTCTCTTGTTCCCTTGTTCCCTTGGTCCCTGCCGGGGTCCCCGGCGACGGGTGGCTCGCAGAGCCGGAGTCGCTGGGGTGGCTTGGTCCCTGTCTTCATCATGGAACCATTGTGCGCCAAAAGGGGCTAATTATCGGCAAATGGAAGTGATTTGGATGCAGGGACTTAGGGGTTTTCTGGGGTTGACAGCTCTCGCTCTCCCTCACGCATTTTTCGAGAAGTCATACACCGCAGGACTCTTGCCGACTTGCCGTTACTGACCGATGGCTTTGGGAACGTCCCGTCCGTCCCCGGGTTTCCGTCCCCGGGTTTCCCGTCCCCGGGTTTCCGTCCGGGTTTCCCGTCACAGGGTTTCCCCGGGTTTCCCGTTTGCGACGTTGAGAATACAATGTCGACGGATTAAAGGGTGCGTTATGAGGCGGAGGCGCGGAACGGTGAGAACTCACATGTGCTGTTCAACGGAAAGCACATATACGACTTGGTGGAGGAGCGGCGCGAGCAGCTGAAGGTCGGCCTACGATGCTTTGCCGGATGACGAGGCGCTTGATGAGGCGACTACACAAGCTCTGAAGAAGAAGTTCATGCTCGACGTGCCGGCGCTGCGGATGAACGACTGGAAGTCCGAGCGAGAGGATATATCTCCCTACGTAACGGAAATCACTGCGTACGTCCCGTTCGACGGTGATCCGGCGGTGTTCTACGTACAGCCGTCCGCCTTCAACGGAATGCTCGCCCGCGGCGAGATCGTCGACCACGAGATACTAGTTCGGATTCGCCCGAACAGCGCGAATTTTGATGTCCCTGCGTACGTCCGAAACCAGCTCAAAGAGGTCGAGTGGCGACCTCAACAATCTGCGCGGCTCGATGGAGCACATGAGCCAACAGCTCGAGATCACACTGCGCGAGGGCATGCAGCGGCGACGGCGCATGATTGAGAACAGGGTGAAGCTCCCGGACAATATCGGTATTCCTCAGCGGCCGCCAAAAACTGCACCCGTCGTTGAACAAAAGGCGGCGCCAGCTCAAACGAAACCAGGCAAGAAGAAGGAGCCGAAGTTGGAGTCATGGGACGTCTTCATGTCGCACGCTTCGCCGGACAAGCCGTATGTGCGCGGCCTGGTAAAGGCGCTGCGCGACGGCGGTGTGACGGTCTGGTTCGATGAAGATCATATCGAGTGGGGCGAGTCCGTCCCAGAGAGATCAGGAAAGGGCTGCTGAATAGCCGCTACAGGTATTGTGGTTTTGTCGGAAGCGTATCTCGCCGAGCGGAAGTGGACTGAACACGAGTTTCAGGGGCTGCTGGCGCGCGAGACTCTCGACACGACTGTGATCCTGCCGATCTGGCACAGGGTCACCGAGGCGGAAGTCATGAAGTACGACGCGCCGCTGACGCTCCGGCGAGCGAAGGTCAGCGAGACGGATGCGTATCCGGACATCGTCGCGAGCATCCAGCGCAAGCTGGGCACGAGGTTTCGGTGAGCACTGAGATAGCGTCGCCTGGTACTGATAGACCGGCAAAGGATGGGACGAAAGACCGCGAGCTTGTCGCATATGCCGAATATGAGACGACGGGCCCTAATGCGGAGTTCGTGAAATATTTGTCCGTAAGTCATCGTTCATGAAAGGCGGATTTCTGCTGATTGATGGCAAGATCGAGCATGATGGCACGATGGAGGATGTCGGTAGCCGCTTCCTAATGGGCGACAGATTCCTGAAGAACAAGGGCTTCGTGAGGATGCGGTTCAGCGACCCCTCGAATCTGACTGCGTTCGAGCTTTGACATTCCGATGCCGCGCGGAGAATCCCCGAGCCTCGATCACCTTTAGGTTAGCGGGCACCGGGGACTGGCACGGACAGACACCGAGAGGAGAAATGCATGGGCCCGAGCGGCTCACGACAGAGAATCCCTGATCCGAAATGCTTTTGAGCCTAGAGCCCGAAGAGCTGGCGGGTGTCCTGCTTCCAATACTTCGTAAAGCGACTGCGAGCAATCAGGGGAGAGTCAGCGCGTACAATTTTTGCAACGAACTCAATCAGTATCAAGAGGTCTATCCCAGGCAAATTGTTCCAGCAATAGAGCTAGTGATTATGGAAGCGTGGAACTGGATGTCAAACAACGGGCTCCTCGCTCCTGCACCCACCTCCCAAGGCGATTGGGTTTTCCTTACCCGCGCTGCGGAAAAACTTCAGAGCCCCGAAGACTTCGAGATGTTTCGCAAAGGGACTCTTTTGTCGCCAAAACTATTGCATCCACGTATCGCCGAATTAGCATGGCCAACCTTCATTCGCGGCAAGTATGACACGGCAGTTTTCGAGGCATTCAAGGAGGGTTGAGGTAGCTGTAGAGAACTGCCTGCGGCTACGATGCCAAGATGATAGGGGTCCCTCTGATGCGCAAAGCATTCCATCAAGACGATGGACCACTGACAGATTAATCTCTACCCGAGGCGGGAGACAAGCACTGAGCGATCTATTTGCTGGCTCCATTGGCTCATACAAAAATCCAACGAGCCATCGTACTGTGCAAATCGATGACTCTTCAGAGGCCGGAGAGATGCTCATACTAGCGAGTCATCTCCGACGCATAGTTGACGCTCGCTCGAATTCCTAGAACTGTGGTGTTAGGGTTGCCGCTATTGACGGCCACCTGGCGGAAAAGATAGCCGAGGGGTCGCGCGCACCGCTGGCCCCTTGCCCGCGAGGAAAGTGACGATGGGTATCTGGAACGCCGTTGCCATCGCAAAGACGTTCCCTACCATCCCTCGCCGCTCCGCAACCCCCTCCACGCCCATTTTCCCCGCAATCCATTGAAAACCCCGGCAAATTCTTTTTTGAAGTTTGCCGATCATTATGCCCGCTTGGCGCGCAATGGTCGCATGATCGTTCGACCAGGCCTTCGTTTTTGTGGCAGCCTCAATCCATCCGGTCTTCAGGGCGCGGCGGCTCGCCGCTGAGTTCTTCTTTTGTGAGCTTGAGGGCTCGGCGCAGATCATCCTGAAAGTTGGCGAACGCAACCTTTGGTTGTGGAAATCGCGGGAGAATCTGATTTTGCTTAGACACAACGAATTTCCCATCTGCTAGAATGTGGCTCAGATCGACGCATTCTTCCGCGTCGATTGGGGCTGTAGCTCAGATGGAGTGGTTCCCGATCCAAGGACGCCGTTCATTAGCGAGGCCGTGAGAAGCGCGCTAGTGGACAGGTTGGGATAGCTTAAAGAGCACCAGATTCTAATCTGGAGGTCGCGGGTTCGAGTCCCGTCAGCCCCCACCAACTTTCTGCAACAAGCCGACCGTAAATCCTTTGTTTCTTCCATAGTTGCATCATCACTGATGCAACTATCTGTATGGAATAATACCCCATAGTCTGCGCTTTTTGCTATAAAGATTTTTCCCACAGCCCTTTCCACACATGCCGCAGGATGCCCTTCCATCTTATTTGAAATGCCTTGCACAAGGTCGCTGGGAATTGGCATAGGTCCGCCATGTTTTCTGAAAATCGACTCGTAATAGGCATGCTGTACGGCGTGCAACAATTTCCCGCACATACCACGAACACCATCCGCCTTGGTTAGCCAAACGGGTTATTGCCACTATGCCACGACCGGAGCCAAATTTGGGTTACGCAGGTATATTATTGCCAGTACAAGTGATTGAAAACAAATCCTCTAACCACAAAATAGGGTGGAGGGGGTGGGGTAGGTACTGAAAGGTAAACAGCCCACCTCACTGGCCGGCAAGCTGAAGGCTGTTTCCTCGGTCCTTCGCTCCCTTGGTGCCTTGGTCCCTCTTTTCCAGATCCTGATCCTAGTTGCCTCGTTCCCTGCCCACAGCTTACCCATTTCATTTCTTCGCCAACTTAATTCGAATATGCTAATATACAACTATGCCAGACTCTCTCCGCCGCTTCAAAGCCGACATCTTTCAGGCGCTCGCGCACCCCACTCGCATCGCGATCCTGGAACTGCTCAGCGATGGCGAGCTCTCCGCCGGCGTGCTCATAGAAAAACTCGGCATGGAGCAGGCCAATGTCTCGCAACATCTTGGCGTCCTCCGCGCCAAACAGTTGGTCGTCAACCGCAAGGCGGGCAATCAGGTTTTCTACTCTGTCCGCGACCGCACCATTCTTGAAGTTCTGCAACTCATGCGCACCTACTTCCACACCCAGCTCAAAGAAACTTCGGGAATGCTGGACGAAATGGAGAAACCCCTGGAGATTGTTCATTGAATCTAGCTGACAGGCGGCTTCCCCGCTCTCTTCAGTGTTTGCAAGGCTACACAGCCAAGCGGCTTTCGCACGATCTCATCGCAGGACTCACGGTGGGACTTGTGGCGCTGCCGCTGGCCATGGCCTTCGCCATCGCTTCCGGCGTCTCTCCGCAGGCGGGCCTCTATACCGCTGTCGTGGCTGGGTTCCTCATCTCGGCCCTGGGCGGCTCGCGCACTCAAATCGGCGGGCCCACGGGTGCTTTTGTGGTGATCGTCGCCAGCATCGTAGCCCGTTTTGGAGTCGACGGCCTGGCGCTGGTCGGCATTATGGCCGGTGTGCTGCTGCTCATCATGGGGTTCACAGGCCTCGGCGCCGCGGTCAAATACATTCCGCGCCCGGTCACCATCGGCTTTACCAACGGCATTGCGCTGCTTATTGCTTCCACGCAGATCAAAGACTTTTTCGGCCTGACCACTCCAGCGGTCCCCAGCGAATTCCTGGAGCGCATCGCCATGCTCGTCCGCTCCATCGGGACCACGCACTGGCAATCGCTCGCAGTGGCCGTGGCATCGCTCGCTATCATTCTTCTCTGGCCGCACGTCACACGGCGCGTTCCCGGCACCATCGTCGCGTTGCTCGTGACCACGGCTGCTGCTGCTTTCTTTCATCTGCACGTGGAAACCATCGGCACACGGTTTGGCGGAATCCCTCAGGGTCTTCCGCACTTCTCATTCCCCGCACTCCACGCGGCGCACATTCTACCGTTGCTCCCATCGGCTTTCACCGTGGCGCTGCTGGCCGCCGTTGAGAGCCTGCTCTCCGCCGTTGTCGCCGACGGCATGAGCGGCGATCACCACAACTCCAACGTGGAGTTGGTCGCGCAGGGTATCGCCAACATTGCTTCGCCCCTCTTCGGAGGCATCCCGGCCACGGGCGCCATCGCCCGCACCGCCACCAACATCCGCTCCGGCGCTCTCACTCCGGTTGCCGGAATGGTCCACGCTTTCACGCTGCTCGCCGTGCTTCTTGTCGCCGCTCCCCTGGCTCGCTTCGTGCCTCTGGCTACGCTCGCTGCGGTTCTATTCGTCGTGGCATACAACATGGGCGAATGGCGGGAAATCGGCACGATTCTGCGGCTGTCCGGAACCGACATCGCTGTTTGGCTGGCCACTTTTTCTCTCACCGTGCTTGCCGACCTTACGGTAGCCGTCGGAGTGGGCATGGCGCTGGCCGCGCTCCTCTATATCTATCGCATCGCTGAAACCACCACGGTGGCTCCCGTCACGCGCGAGTATCTCCGCGACGGTCAGGTCCACATTCTGCAGGACAAGGACATCCCTTCGCACGTCACCATCCTGCGCATCCACGGCCCATTTCTTTTCGGCACGACCGAAAAGCTTGCCGAAGCCACCACCCATCTCGGCCAGTTCGGCGACGTGGTCATCCTGCGCCTGCGGAATATGACCGCGCTCGATGCCACGGGCATCCACGCGCTGGAGCAGTTCTCTCAGCGTCTTCATAAAGCCGGCAAGGCGCTGCTGCTCTGCGGAGCGCTCGACCAGCCGTCGCAGCTCCTCTCGCGCTCAGACTTTCTAAAGCGCGTCGGCCCTGAAAATGTATTGCCCAACGTGCAAGCCGCACTGAACCGCGCACGCGAGATCCAGGGCGATTTCTCCGGCATCGGCCACGAGCTCGCTCTCGAATTCGAACATCGCTCTCTTTAGCGCGGGTTCGCCCGGATCCTTCCAATCGCGCTTTCGTACTGAATTTCGCCTGAGCCGCGCATTGGCTTTCACTACGCCAGTTTTGCTTGCCGAACCGTTCCTTGCGCACCAAACACAAAGGCCGCCCGAATTTCCTGGGCGGCCTTCGTGCTGCTTCTATTCGTGATGCTGGTCTTACTTCGTTGCGTTGATCTGGTCTTCAACCTTGTACGTGACATTGTGTTCGATGGTGCAGACCTTGTCGATCTCCGAAAATGCTTCGTCGGTGGTCATCTCGGGATGGACTTTCTTCCAGCGGGTGGCGAAGTCGGGGCCGAAGTACTTGAACATAGCGTCCCAGCTCGGATAGATGTCGACGCTGCTCACCAGGCTCGGGTCTTTGGCGCCGTCGGGAAATACCTGTATGTTTAAGGCCCAGCCGTCCTGTGCGCCGTCCTTCACCCCTTGCTCGGCAAAAGGCTGCCACAGCCTTTTTTGTGCGGCGATGCATTGGCCCCTGTCGGTTGCTTTCATGGAATTGAAGACCAGGTAGTCGCCCTTTTTCGATCCGCCAACCAGCACCTGATACTGGGTGATGTTGTTGGAGACCAGCTCGGCTACTACGGCGAGACGATCGCGCCACTGCTGCAGCGTGGAAGTGACGCCGGCTTTTTGCAAGTTGGCCGTCATTTCGTCTTCGCTGAGAGGCGCAGGAGGAAGGCCGGGATAGAAGGCGACGAGAACATAATCGCACGCAGCATCGGTACCCGCGGGGATGACGGTGCGCAGTGCGATAAAGGCTGAGATCCTTCCCGAGTCAACGTAGGCCTGCTCAACCTTGTGGTAGTCGCCGTTGAGAAGCTCGTGAAAGGCAGCGGTTTGCCCAGGTTTGACGTGTACGCAGGAAATGCCGTGATATCCAACCGGCGCTTGTTGAGCAACAAGCGTTGCGGAGAGCGTCGCGGCCAGTGCCGCGCCCCAGAGGAAGTGACGTAATACTCATTGCAAGACCTCCTTGGTCTTTGGTGTTTGAAGTTTGGATTTCAGCTCGACAAGAGAAGTGAACCTGGACATAGCCCGCAAGACAGGAAGCTCCGGCCAAGGTGGAGCAAAGAGAACTGTCTCAGGTGTTTGGCGGCCTCGATGCTTTGACGCCCCGGAGAAAAGCGTACACGGCGACCGGTGAAGTGACTCGCCGCAAACAAATCGCGTTGAAGGCCTGTTGGGGAATCAGGGAAGTTTCGCCGGCCCGCTATCGTCCGGCGTACATGCGGCCCAGCTGTGATAGTCCACCGCGAATCTTGGCGCCGTCAAGGGAAATCGCTTGCGGCGCGGGCGGCTGCGTCAGCTTTTCAGCCAGTCTTTGACTTTTTGCGCCACCACGTCGCGGCCCACGTCGCTGATCGCGTTGGTGAGCGGAATCTGCTTGGGGCAGACCTCAACGCAGTTCTGCGCAAAGCCGCACTCCTGGATGCCGCCGTCGCCGGCCAGCGCGCGCAGCCGCTCTTCCTTGAAAACTTTTCCCGTGGGATGGTTGTTGAAAAGCTTGACCTGCGCGATGGTCGCCGCGCCGACAAAGCCCGTCACATCGTTGAATTGCGGGCAAACCTCCATGCAGCAGGTGCAGGAGATGCAATTCGACAGCGGATAGTTCGCTTCCTGCTCCTGGGGATAGACGCGCGGCCCCGAGCCGAGATCGTACGTGCCATCGACCGGAACCCAGGCTTTGACGCGCATCAGATTTTCAAAGAGAACCGAGCGGTCGACCTGAAGATCGCGAACGAGGGGGAATTTGGTGAGCGGCTCAACCTTGATCGGCTGCTCAAGATTGTCGACGAGGGCCGAGCACGCCATGCGCGCCTTGCCGTTGATGCGCATCGCGCAGGACCCGCAGATTTCTTCAAGGCAATTGGAGTCGTAGGCGATGGGCGTGGTTGGGCGGCCGTCGGCGGTCATGGGATTGCGGGCGATCTCCATCATCGCGGAAACGACGTTCATCCCCGGCCGCCACTCCAGCTCAAACCGCTCCCACACCGCGGCCGCCTCAGGGCTGGCCTGGCGCTTGATTTCGAAAGTGACTGTCCTCGTCGCCATGATCCCTCAGGGGCTCAAGCCCCTCAATTTTCTTCGCTCAATCTGTGGCACGAGTGAACTCGTGCCCTGACACGAAACTCTTTGACTCCGGGCCTAAAGGCCCATGCAATCTTCCGTCAATTTCAGGGGCCTGAAGGCCCCTGCTCCCTCCGAATAAAGCAACTGCAGATCCTTCGACTCGTCCGCCGCGGCGGACTCGCTCAGGATGACATCGGCGCTACGATCGCGACTCGCTCGACTTTGCCGTTTCGCCACAACTCTCGTCCAAAAACCTGCTGCATGCAATGCTATTTCGCCGCGTCGTACCGTCTTGGCCGCGGCTTGATGTACTGCGTATCCACTTCCTCGATACTCGAATTTCGGTCCTTCCACGGTGCCCGTGAAGCTGGCCTTCGTGGTCTTCAGGAACTGCTCGTCGTTGCGCTCCGGAAAGTCCGGCTTGTAGTGCGCGCCGCGCGACTCATCGCGCAGAAGCGCGCCCTGCGTGACCGTCCGCGAAATCTGCAACATGTTATAAAGCTGCCGCGCAAAGGCAAAGCTTGTGTTCGCCCACTGGCTCTTGTCGCTCAGGTTCACGCGCTTGTAGCGCTCGAGCAGATCCACAACCTTGCTGTCGGCTTCTTTCAGGTCCTTGTTGTAGCGGATCACGGTTGCGTGCTCGGTCATGGTCTCGCCCAGCTCGCGCCACAACTTGAAGGGATTCTCTCCGCCCTCATTCTTGATGAGCTTTTTATTGATTTCGGACTGGCGCGCCACCTCGGCAGCCGCACCGCCATCGCCTTCCACTGCCGGCACGCTCTTCGCGTACTGCATCGCATTCGGTCCCGCCTGGAATCCGCCGAAGATGCAACTGACCAGCGAATTCGCGCCCAGCCGGTTTGCGCCGTGATACTGGTACTCGCATTCGCCCGCGGCAAAGATGCCGGGAATATTGGTCATCTGGTTGAAGTCCACCCAAAGGCCGCCCATGGTGTAGTGCATGCCGGGAAAGATCTTCATCGGCTCCACGCACGGATCGACGCCGACGAACTTCTCGTAGATCTCCAGAATTCCGCCGAGCTTGTAGTGCAGCGTCTCGCGGTCGATGTGCGTCAGGTCGAGGTAGACCATCGGCTGGCCGTCGAGCCCGAGGCCCATCTCGTAGACCACTTTGTGAATGGCGCGCGTGGCCACGTCGCGCGGCACAAGGTTGCCGTACTTCGGGTACCACTCCTCAAGAAAGTAGAACCGCTCCGCCTCGGGAATCGCCTTCACCGCGCGCTTGTCGCCCGGCGTCCGCGGAACCCACACGCGCCCGCCCTCGCCGCGCGCCGACTCCGACATGAGCCGCAGCTTGTCTTCGCCGGGAATGCAGGTTGGATGCACCTGAATGAATTCGCCGTTGGCGTAGTACGCGCCTTGCTGGAAGATCGCCGACTGCGCCGATCCCGTGCAGACAACAGAATTGGTGCTCTTGCCGAAGATGGCCCCGATGCCGCCCGTCGCCAGGATGATCGCGTCGGCCGAGAATGCCTTCAGTTCCATCGTGCGCAGATTCATGGCAACGATGCCGCGCGCGTTTCCCTTCCCGTCGATGATGGCGGAGAGAAACTCCCATCCCTCGAACTTGTGTACCTTGCCTTCGGCCTCGTAGCGCCGCACCTGCTCGTCGAGCGCGTAGAGCAGTTGCTGTCCCGTGGTCGCTCCGGCAAATGCCGTGCGATGGTAGAGCGTGCCGCCGAAGCGGCGGAAGTCGAGCAGCCCCTCGGGCGTGCGGTTGAATGGCACGCCCATGCGGTCGAGCAGATCGATGATGGCCGGCGCCGCTTCGCACATGGCCTTCACCGGCGTCTGGTTGGCCAGAAAGTCGCCGCCGTAGATCGTGTCGTCAAAGTGCTGCGCGGTGGTGTCGCCCTCGCCCTTCAGGTTCTTGGCGGCGTTGATGCCTCCCTGCGCGCAGACCGAGTGCGAGCGCTTGACCGGCACGATGGAAAACAGGTCCACCGTACCGCCGGCTTCGGCGATCTTGATGACGGCCGCAAGCCCCGCCAGCCCTCCGCCAACCACGATGATCCTGGGTGCTGCCATTGACGCGTCCTTAGCTGACAGTGAACCGTTCGCAGTTCACAGTTCGTAGTTCGTAGTTGGTTGTTGGCGAAATCGCGCTGCTGGGCAGGCTCCGCGCGGAGCTGAATCGCTGCCAGCGGCACATTGTCTGGCGCATTTTGATACTTCGGTCCAACAAACGCCCAGATGCTGGCGATTCCCATGCCGGCAAGGAGCATTCCGAATGCAACGCAGAAATATCCAAACCGGCGGCGCGCAGTTTCTCCCGGCGTAATGCCCCACTTGGCGGCAAACAGCCAAACGCCATAAGCAAAGTGCCAGCAGACGGCGATCATCGCAATCACGTAGACGGCGAGAATCCACGGATTGGCCAGCTCGTGCTGAACTTTGGCGAACGCCATGCCGGGATTTTCAGGCAGGCTCGCACCCATGAAGCGCTGCGTCGCCACGTGATAGGCGATGTACGCAAACGCGATCAGGCCGGTGTAGCGCTGCGCGAGGTACATCCAGTTCCCTGCCCATGGGTAGTACACGATGTTCGATTTGCCGCGCAGCCAGATATAGACGCCGTAAATTGCGTGATACAGGATGGGCAGAAAGATGAAAACCCACTCCAGCACGCGCACCAGCGGCAGGCCGTTGAGGAACTTCACCTGCTCGCCGTACGCGATCGGCCCCTTCAGCGCTTCGAAGTTCGAGAGCAAGTGCTCAAGGAGAAACGCTCCAATGGGAACGATGCCCAGCAGCGAATGCAGCTTGTGCCAGATAAAACTTGTGCCCTTCCCCGCGCGCAAAGGCTCCACGCCGCGGCGGACGCTGTGCGCAGAAGGCGGCGCGGCGGGTTGAACGGTTGCCATGGAAAAGTTAACTCCTAAGAGATGCGGGCGCGGACCAAAGCAGATTGGGCCGAAGCTGTCCTGGCCCATGCAGTCCTATATTGAGGGACGGAAACTCGCGCTTTGATCCTCACGCATTATTCGAGGCCGACGTTATGTCCGTCAAGGTGCGCTCCGCGCTTTCAGGATTTGGAGGAGAGCAGCGGGAAATCAGGGCGCCAGCGTCTTGAGCAACGCCGCAATCGCCCGCCCGCGATGGCTCAAGCGAAGCTTGGTTTCAAGATCGATCTCGGCCATCGACTTGCCAAGCTCCGGCAGGTAGAACAAAGGGTCGTAGCCGAATCCGCCCATTCCGCGCGGCGCATCCAGAATCGTCCCTTCCACCGTTCCATCGGCCACTTGAACCACTTCGCCATCGCGCGCGGCAACCAGCGTGCAATGGTAGCGGGCCGTGCGCAACTCCGCCGGAAATGCCTCCATCTGTTGCAGCAGCAGAATATTGTTCCACACGTCGGTGTTGTCGTTGGCGTCGGGCGAGTCCACCAGGCCCGTATCCGCGGCGAATCGCGCCGAGCGCACGCCGGGCGCGCCTCCGAGCGCGTCCACTTCCAGGCCGGAATCGTCCGCGACCACCAGTTCACCAGGCACGAAACGCGAATAGTAAACAGCCTTGGTCGCCGCGTTGGCGAGGAATGTGTCGCCGTCCTCTTCCGGTGGCAAGATATCTTCGATGCCGGGAAGCGGCTCGATCGAGACCGAATAGGCTTGCGCTGCCGTGCGAAAATCGCGCAGCTTGCCCGCGCTGGTGGTGGCGGCATAGAGCCGAAGGGCCATGCAGCGAGTGTAAGGTACCGCCGATGTCTTCGCCGGCGGTCGTGCGAGAGCCTGCCCTGAGCGAAGCCGAAGGGTCCTCGCCGCCACATGCCTCGCAATTCTGTTCCGCTGTACAACCGGCCCGTGCAACCGGTAGGCTTTGGAATTGCTCGCGGACGGCAGCCCCGAACCGGCCGTGGCGCGCAAAAACGGAGACCGAATGCCGACAGTAATCCTGGCAGGAATCGGATGGCACATCATCGGCGCCGCCTGCGCCGCCTCCTTCTATGCGCCGATTGAGAAGGTGAGGAAGTGGTCCTGGGAAACGACCTGGGCCGTCGCCGGATTCTTCTCCTGGATTCTGTTGCCGATAGGCGTGAGTTATCTTCTGCTGCCAAGTTTCCACGGCTTCTACGCCTCGCTCGATCCCGCCCTGATGCTGAAGGTCGCACTCTTCGGCGCCATGTGGGGAGTGGGCAACGTCAGTTACGGACTCACCATGCGTCACCTGGGAATGTCGCTGGGCATTGGCGTGGCCATCGGCGTCACGCTGATTGTCGGCACGTTGGTGCCGCCCCTCATGCACGGCCAGGCTGCAATGCTGTTCAGCACGCGCAGCGGCCTGCTCACGATGGCGGGAGTTCTGGTGGCGCTCATCGGAGTGGCGGTCGTCTCCTATGCCGGTCATCAGAAAGAAGTGCAACTGGGCGTCGGTGCGCAGGAATTCAATGTAAAGCTCGGCCTGGCTCTCGCCGTGATGTGCGGAATTTTTTCTTCGGGCATGTCGTTCGCCATCGATGCCGCCAAGCCCATCGCCGCGGCGGCCGAACACGTGGGCGTCAACCCGCTCTATGCGGCGCTGCCCAGCTACGTGCTCATCATGGGTGGCGGCGCGGTCATCAATATGAGCTACTGCTTTATCCGGCTGGGATTCAAAAAGGAGATATCCCTTCGCGCGGATCTGGCTCAGCCGCGCGCGACGCTCCTCAAGAACGGATCGCTGGCCGCAGCCGGCGGAATCATGTGGTACCTGCAATTCTTTTTTTACGCATGGGGCGCAGCCAACATTCCGCAGCGACTGGGCTATGTGAACTGGATGCTGCATATGAGTATCTATGTGCTCTGCGGCGGGCTCGTGGGGCTGGCGCTGGGCGAGTGGGCCGGAGTGCGCAGCAGGCCTATCCGGTTGCTTTGGGCGGGAATTTTTGTCATCATCGCTGCGGCAAATCTTGTGGGTTTGGGAATGGCATCGTAGCTTCACATCGACAAGTGTCTTGGATAATCAACAGTAAGAAGGACCTTCTTCATGCGGAAACGTGGGCGCGTTTTTTATCACTGCCTGGCATTCGGCCGCCGCCGCACCGCTGTAAATTCCAGCCTCGCGGTTGCTGGGGAGCTTCATTGTGCTCTGCATGACTCTGTCAAGGACGGGATGGGCTCAGGAGGCCGTGCCCGCGCGCGACATTCTGGCAGCGCCCCTGGCCACGGCCACTGGACACCAGGCCAAGTCGCCGCCGGCGAGCGAAATCACCGTCGAAGGATTGGTCTCGTACGGCCACTACCACATCTTCGCGTCCGGCGAAGACTGCAAGATGTACGACGTCGGCATCGAATACGATCGCCACACCTGGGGCCACTTGCTGGGTTCGCGCGTGGATTGGGTTGCCGAAATCATGCCCATGGTTCTGCTGCACCAGCCTACAGAAATGGATATCTGGGGCAACCCACTGACTTCGACCTTCAAGACCGTGCCGGGCGTCGAGATCGCTCCCATCGGAATTCGCTGGCTATGGCGCGACGGAAAGGCCATCAAGCCCTACATGATGGCGAAAGGCGGCGTTCTCGTGTTTGCGCAGAAGCCGCTTTCGAACCGAACCACCTATGAGAACCTCAGCCTGCAGTCGTCCGTCGGCCTCGAAGTCCGCATCAACGAACGCTTCGACCTGCGCCTCGGCCTGTTTGGCGATTATCATTTTTCTGACGCCTTCATCGTGCCCGTCAATCCCGGCCTCGACGTAATGAACGCTACCATGGGCCTCACTTACCATATCGGCAGCAAAAGGCAAATCGCCGCGCATTGACGCCTTCCAGCGCACCTCACGGTAAAGGCAGTTCGCGATCGAGGCCCGACTCCACAATGTCCGCACGCAACTTTTCTACGTCCAGGAAAATGATTCCCCTCATTCCCATCGCATTGGCCGCATCGACATTCTCCTGTTTGTCGTCGACGAACAGCGTCTCCTCGGGCCGCGTTCCCAGCTGCTCCAGAGCGTAGCGATAAATCGCCGGATCCGGCTTGGCCACGCCGAGTTGATAGCTCCACACGAGCACATCGAATCGCGAAAGCCAGTCCAGTTCGCGCACCATATGCTCATGCACGGAGTCTCCCATATTGGAGACGATGGCCGTCAGCAGGCCCCGTTGCTTGATCGCAAGTTGCCACGCCAGCATTGCTGGGTCTCCGCGAGTCCACATGCGCGCGTCCCACAAGTTCAGTTCTTCGATCGCTGGCTCGCTGAGTTTCAGCCCCGCGTCGCTGCCGAGCTTTCGCCAAAAGCCCTCGCCGGTCAGCTTCCCTTCGTCGTATGCCTGCCGGTCCTTCCAATAAAAGCTGTCAAGGCGATCTGCCGAGAGCCCCGTGATGCGCAGCAGCTCGGCATGCGCCGCGGGGTCCGGAGGCCCGGTCAACACTCTTCCGTAGTCAAAGATCACAGCGCGCAGAGCCAACGTCACCTCTCCTATTTCATTCTGGTCGCGCCCCATACTTCCGCTTGGTTCCCATGTATCGTTTGAAGAGGCGCTTCATTCATTGTGCACGATCAAGATTCGCCGTCTGATGGATGATGCGCGGCGATCCGCAGAATCGAATTCCATGCCCTTCTCGCAACGAACCAACTGGAACACCGAAGAGAGCGATCTGGCGCGCGCCCATCGCGAGCGCCTGGCGGCTGGCCTGCCCATCGCCGACCTCACGGCTTCGAATCCCACGCGCTGCGGCTTTGCCTATCCCGCTTCCCTGCTCAGCGCGCTCGCCGATCCGCGCGCGCTCGAGTACGATCCCCAGCCCAAGGGTCTGCTCTCCGCTCGCGAGGCGGTCTGCGCCTACTACCGCGCCCACGCCGTCGCACTCACGCCCGAACAGATTGTCCTGACCACCAGCACCAGCGAAGCCTACAGCTTTCTCTTCCGGCTGCTCTGCGATCCCGGCGACGAGATTCTCATTCCGCAGCCGAGCTATCCGCTCTTCGACTTCCTGGCCGCCCTCGACGACGTGCGCCTGCAGAGCCGCGCCGCTGGTCTACGAGAACGGCTGGCAGATCGACGCCGAGGGCATTCGCCGCGCCATCACTCCGCGCACGCGGGCCATCGTCATCGTGCATCCGAATAATCCGACTGGCCACTTCACCAAGCCGTGGGAGGCGGAACAGCTCGGCGGCCTGTGCCGCGAGTTCGGCCTGTCGCTGATCGTCGACGAGGTCTTTCTGGACTACGAACAGACAGGGAACAAGGGAACGAGGGAACAAGGGAGCGAGCGAACAAGAGAGCGCCGGAACGAGTTTGGGAGCTTCGCCCGCGGCCTTGAAGGCGTTCCGGTTTACGTGGTCAGCGGGCTCAGCAAGATTGCCGGGCTGCCGCAGATGAAGGCCGCATGGATTGTCGCGACTGGTCCCGAACGCGAGCAGGCACTCGCACGGCTGGAAGTCATCGCCGACACGTTCCTGTCGATGAATGCGCCGGTCCAGCTCGCGATTCCGGCTTGGCTCGAAGGGCGCG
This sequence comes from uncultured Acidobacteriaceae bacterium, assembly GCA_963796785.1. GTDB lineage: Bacteria > Acidobacteriota > Terriglobia > Terriglobales > Acidobacteriaceae > Telmatobacter. The sequence goes on from CAWCMW010000003.1 coordinate 378,821, forward strand.
CGGCGATTCAGGAGCAGATTCGCCGCCGCGTCGCCGCGAACCTGGCCGTGCTCGACCAGGCGATCGGAACCGTCGACGCTGTTCAGCGGCTGGCGGTCGAAGGCGGTTGGTATGCGGTGCTGCGGATTCCGGCCATCGCGCCGGACGAGCAGACGGTTCTGTCGCTGCTTGAGCGCGGGGTCTGGGTTCATCCGGGCTACTTTTTCGGGATGGCGGAAAGCGGCTGGCTGGTGGTGAGCCTGCTCGCGCCGGAGGCGGAATTCAGTAACGGAGTTGCCACCCTGATTAACTACTTGGGAACGAATCACGGATGTAACAAAAAGGGCTGACTACAGGAACCATCTCTTGAACTAATCTATGTATATTACTGAAAATAAAGACTGCAGTTTATCGGAATTTCGATACAACTTTGGCGTGACGTCTCACCCTACCGCCCCGTTTTCTCAGAATGGCCGGGCGCTTGCAGGAAGGGATTTGACCTTCGCTCCTGGCCGATCGTGGTGCCGGGGCCGTGGCCGGGGAGCACACGGGTTTCGTCGGGCAGGGCGAGCAGGCGCGTGCGCAGCGAGGCGATGATCTGGTCGAAGTCGCCGCCGGGCAGGTCGGTGCGGCCGATGCTGCCGGCAAAGAGCGTGTCTCCGGCGATCAGCAGATTCAGCGGGGCAAAGTGCAGACAGATCGACCCCTGCGTGTGCCCCGGCGTGTGCAGCACCTGCGCCGGATAATGCTCCAGGCCGACCACTTGGCCTTCAGCCAGGCCTTCATCGGGCGGAGCGGTTTCCGGCGCTCGGCCCAGACCCAGCCACGACGCCTGCTCGTCCATGATGTCGAGCTGCGGCAGGTCAGACTCGTTCAAAAAAATCGGCGCGCCGGTCAGACGCTTGAGCTTCAGCGCTCCGCCAACGTGGTCAATGTGTCCGTGCGTCACCAGGATCTGCTTCAGCTTCAATCCCTGCTCGGTCAGGCGCTTGTGGATGCGGCTCACGTCGTCGCCGGGATCGACGACGATGGCCTCGCGCGTGGCCTCGTCGGCCAAAATCGTGCAGTTGCAGGCCAGCGGACCGACGGGAAATGTTTCGAGGATCATGGCTTCATTCTAGGCGCAGCGAGCACGTCCCAGCCGGCGCGTTCGCCAGCCCGCCGCAACGAATCGGGACCAGCCCACTCGCACAGTCGATCAACTCTGCTCGATCGTCTGCTTGATCGCCCGCCAATCCCACCCGCTCACGCCTGCCGCACAAAATACGCGTCGACGGCACGCATCAAAGCAGCACGATTGATTTCCGGCGGCCGGTCTTCGTATTGAGCGGCCCATAAAACCTGGTTCACTAGATCCCGCGGTTGGCACGCCCGCAACTCCTGCTGCATAGTGTCGCGTATGATCACGATCAGCTCATCGAGCAGCACAGCGTCGGCTTCCAGGCCATGGTCGACGGCGACGCGGCGAAATATCTCTGAGAATTGTCCGTCTGAAATCGTGCCCAGCCCGATCTTGGTTTGGATCCTTCGCAAGAACGCCGGATCCATCACCTTCGCCGGATCGATGTTTGAAGCAAAGACGACCAGCATTTCAAAGGGGATCTCAATCTTCATTCCACCCACCAGGGTCAGAAACTCGATCCCGCGGTCAAGCGGAACAACCCAGCGATTCAGCAATTCGTCCGGGGCCACTCGCTGTCGCCCGAAATCATCAATGATCAGAACGCCATTGTTGGCTTTCATCTGCGGTGGTCCGTCATAGCACTTTGAGATTGGATTGAATTGCAAATCCAGCATCTCGATGGTCAACTCTCCACCGACAGTCACCGAAGGCCGATGGCAGAGTATCCAGCGCTCATCCCGAATCTCCGGTTCCGTCTCCTCCATTCGCTTATGAATCGCCGGATCGTAGACCGTAATAATCTGGCCATCCACTTCCAGCGCATAGGGAACCCATACCCCATCCCTGGCAAGCACGCGCGACAAGGTCTCCGCGGCCGCAGTTTTTCCAACGCCCGGCGGACCATAGAGGAAGATTCCCGACCCGGAGTTGATGGCCGCGCCAAACTGCGCCAGCGTTTTGGGGTCCATCACCAGGTGCGCAAAGGCCCGCTCCACATCCTCCCGGTGAACCTTCAGGTTGCGCACGCCCTGTTTCCTCACTTGCTCAACGTAGCTGGCCAGCGTCACCGGCGCAGCGCCCGCATAGTGGCTCTGTTGCAGCAGTTCCAGCGCACGCGCCCTGCCTTGAGACGTGATGGCAATCTCCGCAACGGTGGAGCTCATTCCAACCACTTCTACCAGCAGTTTCCCGCGCAGCCGGCGAAACAGTTCCTCCGCTATTTCGTAGCCAAGCCGCATCTTCTGGCTCAGATCGAGAACTGAGAATGGACCCGAAAGATAGAGAGTCTTTAACGCGATGTCTTCAAGAAGAGACTCCCGTACACCGGCCTCTGCAATGGTCCTGGGCCTTTTTTCAGGGCTGGCAAGCGGCGCGGTTTTAAGAAATTCCTGGGTTTCTACTGTGGAGTTCATTGTGCCTTTCCGGATTCCTGCAAGTACGCTTCGAGAGTCACGCCCGACCGCTGTCGATGTCCCTTCCCAGCCAACATTCCAAGGGCAAAGGGTCTTGGGTTCCCTGGCTAAGCGACTCGAAGAGCATCGCTTCATTGTAGGCGGAGCGGGCGCGACAGCCGACGCGGTTAGCGGCTTGCAGCGGTGAACTTGCGGGGAGTTGACACGGCGGGGCAGGCTTCAAAACCGCTTCTCATACTCGTTGCTGATGCGAATAAGTGCAGCACCGTACTCCAATCGTGTTTCTTTTTCATTTACCCACTGAAACTCGTACGGCTCTTCATTCCGTGCTTTGAACCGGAGGATCAAGAATTCGTCATAGAGATTGCGCACCTGCGCAAGGCGTTGACGAGCTTGTTCTGCTTCTTGCATAGGGTGCTTGTGCTTCCTGCCATCGGTGCGGGTGGCTCGATCTCCTTCGTAGCCCGTCGCGACGTCGGCATGATTGATCCCCACAATCCCTACACAAATCGGGCTGCTGGAGCCCGCTTGGCGTTTGAAATTGAGGACTTGATTCGCAAGGTCACTCTTCACGCGGTCAATTTGTTTGATCATGGCCTTCAAAATTATCTTCACTTCGACGCCAATCTCAATTGTGGCTACCGGTCCCCTGGCGACTTTGTAACCGGGATCGATCATCGGTTCCTCACCGACAATAAGTTCGCCGAATGTGCCGTCGCCTCTTCTCGCCTCAATCCCTTTCCGCTTGTTTTGAACGTTCAGGACTCGCGACATGCTTTCGACGGAGAGGACGTACCGATCAGATTTCTTGATTGCGACGAGGTCCTCGTAAAGGTGCATCGCAACGAAGTCCCCAAGATTGGGTCGGCGATGCAGGTACTTGGTGCCTTCGAAAAGCCGACGGAATTCGACCAGCAATCGGTGGTCAGCCACCGATAACCTCGGCAGTGGTCGCGCCCGCCATGCGCTTCACTCTGGCGAGAGCTGTGACTTTCTTTCGGGAGATCTCCAGGTACGATGGTTCGACTTCCACTCCAATCGAATTCCGTCCCGCATGGATCGCGGCAATTGTCGTGGATGCGGTGCCGAGGAACGGGTCCAGCACAGTGTCCCCTGCGAACGAAAAGAGCCGGACAAGCCGCTCGGCGAGTTCGACAGGGTACGGCGCGGGATGTTCCGATCTCGTTGTGGAGGCACCGGGGATGTCGGTCCAGCCGGAGCGCAGCCAGCCCTGCATTTCCTCCTTTGTGAGCATTGAAAGTACCTTTTGCACGGGTGTGACGGAACGGTACTTGCCACCTTTCCGAAGCAACAAGATGTACTCCGTGTCGTTCTTCACGATTGAACCCGGCTGATAGGGCTTGCCGTAGAATCCCGCGCCATTGCCCTCCGCCTCGGTGACCCCATTCGCAATCTTGTGCCAAAGGATCGGCGTCAGGGAGTCGAGGCCGAGCTTCCGCGACCGAACCTGAATATCCGCGTGCAGCGGCATGACGTAGTGCCGGCCCTCCCGTTTTCTCGGAACGCACACATCGCCAACGACACAGCAGATGCGGCCACCCGGCACGAGGACTCGCACGCATTCGAGCCAGACTTTATCGAGTTCCTTCAGGAACCCCTCGTAGTCTTCTATGTCGCCGAGCTGCGAATGATTGCCATTCGCGTACTCTTTGAGTGTCCAGTACGGCGGCGACGTGACTACGAGATGAACAGAAGAATCGGGTATGAAGGAAAGGTCCCTGGAGTCGCCGAGGCGTAAGCTGTGCGTTGTCTTATCAAACGGAGCTGGCCATGGAACGGTGCGATAGTGTTCGTTTGCCTCGCGATAGATTTGCAATGCCCCTTGGGCAGCGTCGTTCAGCGGCAGGCGGAATGTCACTTCCGCACGGCTTTTAAGCTCCACGCACGGCAAGGGGCCTACTTTCAAGCTGCGCTTGCCCGCCTCGAACTCGAGCTGCCTCTGGACGGTCGCCTGCTTCACTCGATGCCTTCTCCTTTTGGGGTCCGTGCCTTCCTAATTGATTGATACCGCGTTTCACCTTCTTGGTGCAGCCGAGTTGCGGCTTCGGCGTGAATAACTAGGTACCGATTTGGTTAATAGTGGAAATCGTTTCCCAAACTTGATAGGGAACCTGGGGACCAGGACATAGGAACAGACGGGACGTTCTCCCTCTCCTCTGTTAAGTGCCGATTCGCCCGAATCACCCACCTCCGAACCGCCGCCCCGCAAGCCCCGCCAACCCCCCCCGCTCTTTTCCTGTCAAGCCCCAAGACCCCTAAGTCCCTGCATCCGCGCCACTTCCATTTGCCGATAATTAGCCCCTTTAAGCGCACAATGGTCTCATGATGTCCGAACCACTGACCGAACCCCCAACCGAATCAATGACCGGACCCCAACCCGGAACTCCTCCCGGGCGTACTGGCTCCTGGCTATTGGCTACTGGCTATCGGCTATTGGCTTTTGGCTTTTGGCTATTGGCTACTGGCTACCGGCTACTGGCCGCCCTTCCATTCCCTGCTCTTGCCCCCCACCCCCCCCACCTGTTTTGCGCAACTGTGAAACTGTGAAACTGTGGAGCCTTTAGTATCAGCGGTTTGCAGCCACAGTTTCACAGTTTCACAGTTTTGTTTTCGATGGCGTGCGATTTCATCGCGCGAAATCGCGTGGCAATTCGGCGCGAAGTCGCCACTACCGAGCGCCCGACAAATGAATTCGGCGCGTGGCCGAAGTGAGCACGCGCCGAGATGAGACCGAGTTACAGCTTAGCGGTGGTCGCCGCTGTGTCCATCACCGTGATCGCCACCGTGGCCGCCGCCGTGGTCGCCGCCACCGCGATAGCCGGGAAGCTGGTGCTCGTTGCCGCCGTCATGATCGCCGCGGCCTGCATGGCCTCGCCCGTCGCGCGCTTCGTTGCCGTGGAAGTGGTTGTAGGGCTCAGCGCCGCGCTCGGGGTACGGTCCGCGGTAGCCGTGGCGGGGGTCATAGCGGTTGTCGACATGGCCGTAGAAGTGGCCGGGGCCGCGGAACCAGTGGCCGGCGCCGATGAACACTCCGCCCTGAAACCAATCGGGGCCATAGTAGCCGTAGGGCGAGCAGTTATAGGGAGCGTAGTCGTAGTAGCCGTAGGGGCAGACGGGCTCCACTCCGAATTGGATGGAGATTTGAGCCGGCGCTACGCGCGCGGAGCAAAACAGGGCCGCTGCGAGAGCTGCGAAAGCAATGGACGTAACTTTGGACATTGATCTCTCCTTGATGGTTTTCGTGCGTGGGAGTTCGATTGCGTGTGGATGGATCTGGTGGGATAAACGGGGTCCGGGCCTCGCGAAGTGCGTTGAGGGCGTTCGATGGGACCAAGACGAAGGGCAACTGCAGATCCCCGTTCGACTCGTCCGCTCAGCGGACTCGCTCAGGGCAGGCTTTCGGCTCCGCTGACCCCATGATCGCCTCGCGATCACGGGGCCCCAAACCGCTCCGCTCAGGATGACACCGCGTAGTGGGCGGGCCACGCTTGGCGTGGCCCGCTGCGCTCTGGGTTTGCGGTCGTCCTCTAGTTAGTGTCCGCCGCCGTCTTCATGTCCGCCGCCACCGCCGCCGTGCGATCCGCCGCCGCCTTCATGTCCGCCGCCGCTGGGGGCTGCGTGCGAGGCTGGTGCGCGCGATCCGCCTTGGTGCGAAGCGGGAGCGCGGGAAGGTTCGGACTGGCGCGGTGCGTTGTTACGCTCCGGTACAGCATGGCCTCCGCTGGGCCGCGATCCGCCGCCGCCACGATAGGATTGGTTCCCGGGTCCGCCATGGTAACGGCCGCCGCCCTCGCTCACAAAGCGATGGCCGCCCCAGCCGTGGTTGTAGCCCCATCCGCCCCAAGGTCCGATGCCGAGAAAGATTCCGTTGTAGAAGTAGCCCGGCCCGTAATAGCCCATGGGCGCGCAGGAGTAGGGCGCATAACCGTAATAGCCGTAGGAACAACTGGGCGGAGGACCGCCGATGTCGATGACAAGCTGCGCTTGAGCCGCCGGCGCAAGAGCCAGGCCGGCGAGTAGTGCCGCGGTGCCGAATAGAGTTTTGATTCCTTGCATACGAGACCCCCTTCAAGGTGTCTGCGGTTCCCTGGGTCAGGTGGGATGCATTGGCGCCGTTACGACAAACCCGGCAACAGCAGCCTACATAAGGGGTTTCCAGACCTCGATGAATTCCGGTTGCGTGCTGGGGACCGGCCTTCATCTGCCCTTACAACTCTGAATCTAGTCGCGGGCGGCGCAGGTGTCTGAGCAATCGGGCTCACATGCCGCGGGATGATTGCCGGCAGCTTTGAGACGGAGCTCAGTTTGAGGGTCAGACGGCGCCTGGAAATCGGCGGAGAGGTGCGGGGGAGGGCCGATTTGCAGCAGCAACGCGGGCTTGGAGCCTTCAGAGCCCGCGAGGCGCAAGGATCTACCGATTCGAAACTCCGGCCGCCGTAACTTTATAAAGCGGCGCGGCGTCCGGAGATCAGGTTAATGATCAAGACAACCACAGCCAGAACCAGCAGGATGTGGATCAAGCCGCCGGCGATATGCAGGGTAAAGCCGAGGAGCCAGAGAATCAGAAGGATCGCGAAGATTGTCCAAAGCATATTGAGACCTCTCTTGATTGCGCGCGCCTGGGAGGGGAAACCTGGCCCAGGCGCAAGCAAGGGTTCATCAGACAGCGATTAGTTGGATGCAACCGCTTGAGCTTTTGCATCCCTGACGGCATCGATAAATCGGTCAGCGGATCGAGGTGTTGCCACATCGCCACGCAGAACGCGGTGTGTGGAAACGTCAAGCCCGTAGAGGGCATCCATGGAATCGTTATCGCGGCGAACATCGGCCCCGGTCAGTGTGAGTCCGGCAAAGAGGCCTTTGGCGCGCGAGTAGGTCAGGACTTCAGTATTCAGCTTCCAGTCGGTATCGGCTGTGGCATGGCGACCAACCGGGCCGGCTGCCGCGCTGGCGTCCGCTCCGAGCTGGAACTTGGCGTCTTCCAGGCGCTGCATTCCTCCGTCGCCCTGGAAGATCATGACCAGATCAACGCCTTCGACGCCGATCTGCAATCCCCAGCTTCCGCCGGTGATGACAAAGAACGCCGGCGCGCTCCATCCACCTGCTGTCCGGCAGGTCACGACGCCCTTGCCGTTCTCCGCGCCAAACACCAGTCCGCCCTTGATCATGTGCGGCACAACGGCGATGCACTTGGCGTGCTCCAGCACCTCTTGGGGAATGCCATGATCCGGCGCGCCCATAATCTGATGCAGCACCAGGGTTGCGTTGTCGAGCCGATTCTGCACATCTTCGCGCGTCTCCGCGGCGGCGGCCGTTGCCACTCCCATACCGAACAAAGCCACAAACGTAATGAATTTCCTCATAGAACACACCTTTTCTACCCATGCGCAGCGGCCCATTCTGATTGCGCACTGTGGCGCACAAGGTATCCTCACCTTAGAGGTATTCCAGGGGCATGTCTGAGCAATAGGGCTCTCTCTGCCGGGAGCGGCCAATCGACTGAGTTCGCTCCGGGAGGTCGGATCGATGATTGCGCATGAAAAGCCGCCATTCGATGCAGCCGAGTTTCTGGCCAATGCCGGACTGGGCCGAAGAGTTGTGCAGCTGGCGAATGGAGAGACCTTCTTTACACAAGGCGATCCTTCCGATTCCGTCTTCTACCTACAAAAGGGCCGGGCCAGGATGACGGTCGTCTCGCCAGCCGGCAAGGAAGCTACGATCACGCTGCTCACTGCCGGCGAATTCGTGGGTGAGGGGGCGCTTGCGGCGGTGCCCGGGCTGCGCCTCTCTACGGCCACCGCGGTCAACGCCTGTACAGCACTCAAGATCAGCCGCGACGAGATGATTCGCGTGATGCACGAGGAGCACGAATTCTCTGACCTGTTCCTGAAGTTTCTGCTGATTCGCAGCATGCGCATCCAGGCCGATCTCGTCGATCACCTGTTCAACTCCAGCGAGAAGCGGCTGGCGCGGATTCTGCTTTTGATGGCGGAGTTCGGCAAGCCCGGCGAACCGGAAACCTTCATTCCTCCCATCACGCAGGAAACATTGGCGGAGATGATCGGGACCACACGCTCCCGCGTCAGCTTCTTCATGAATCGCTTCCGCACGCTCGGATTCATCAGCTACGACGGCCGTATCCAGGTGCACAAATCGCTGCTGAACGTGGTGCTGCTGGATTAGGGGCGAAAGCGGGCAAGTTTTAAGGCGTCTGGGGTGGGAAGGTCGGCTCTCAGGAATCAGCCTTCAGCCAAGCCGGTTCGGATGAGACTGCCGGCGTCCGGGCGTTCCCAAGGAGTAAACAAGAGGCGAAAAGATTGTTGCGGTTCGCTTTTTATTCGCTATAATGCGCGCATGGCCGTTACACGAAGACAGAAGGAAGTGCTGGATTTTCTGGAGGCGTTTGTGAGCCGCAATGGCTATTCGCCTTCGTTTGAAGAGATTGCGCGCGGTATGAGCCTGAAGAGTTTGGCCACCGTCCACAAGCACATCACCAACCTTGAGAAGAAGGGCATGCTGGACCGCGTGCACAACCGCAGCCGGTCGATTGACGTGCTGCCGCCTGGGACCAAGACTCGCTCAAGCCTGAAGCTGCCGCTGGCGGGGCGGATCGCCGCCGGGTCGCCTGTGGAGGCGATGGAGGCCTCGGAGACGATTTCGCTGGCCGACGTTGTCGGCAACCGCGACGTGTTTGCGCTGGAGGTGCGTGGCGACTCCATGCGCGACGAGCACATTATCAACGGCGACTATGTGCTGGTGGAGCGGACCAAGACGGCGCGGAATGGCGAGATTGTGGTGGCGCTGGTGCACGGGGCGGAGACGACGCTGAAGCGGTTCTACCCGGAGGGAAATGTGGTGCGCCTGCAGCCGGCGAATCTGGAAATGGAGCCGATTTATGTTCCGGCGGCGCAGGTGGCGATCCAGGGGCGGGTGCTGGGAGTTCTACGGAAGTACCGGTAGAACAAGTTCACAGTTCGTGGTTCGCAGTTCTCAGTCGGCGGCGCAGCAGACTTTGGGAAATGCTACCTTGATTCAGTTGGATGCTCCTTTGTCGCGTTGGCTGAAGACCACGCCAAACGCTGCGCCAAGAGCCAATCCGCAGGCCATACCGATAGCGAGGTTGTGGATCGCCACTCCGACGGCAGCCCCCAGGGCAAGTCCTACGGCTACTCCAACACCCAGGTTGTTCTTCACGGAATCAAGCCCTCCCGAGCATTTTAGACAGCCTGCTCCGCGAGGCGGCGGGCGCGCCATAGAGCGCCGTTGAGGGCGACGGTTTCAGTGGTTTCGACGGGCATGGCCGGTGCGGCGGCGCGAAGGCCGGCGAAGAATGCTTCGCGGACGACGGGCATTTTTCCGATGACGCTGCCGGTCCAGGCGACAGGAACTTCGTTGTCGATGGCGTGCTTGCTACGGAGCTTGGAGCGGACGAGGAGCACATTCGCAACGAGGTCTGCGGCGGCTTGGCGGAGAACGCCGACGGCGACGGGGTCGCCTGATTCAGCGAGTTCGTTGATGGCGGGCGCAAGCGCTGCGAAATCGGGCGCGGGTGTGCCGTCGCCGACGTTGATGAGCTGATCGAGGGTGGGCGTGCCCCAAATCTCGCCAACTTTTTTCAGAACTTGTGTGGGCTCGTCGCGATCGTAGGCGTTGAGCGCGCGGCGGATAGCGTGCAGGCCGATCCAGTAGCCCGAGCCTTCGTCGCCGAGGCGCGAGCTCCAGCCGCCTGCGGATTCGAAGGCGCCATCGAGGGCGCGCGGCCGATGGTGTTGGTGCCGGTGCCGGCGATCTGCAGGATTCCGGGGCCTCCGCGAAAAGCAGCGTCGAGGGCGATGATGTGATCGCCGACGACTTCAGAGCGGGCGACGGAAAAATCGTCGAAGACGGCGGTGATCCACTCGGTGATGCCGGGCATGGTGGCGCTGGCTACTCCGCACGAGGCCGCGCGGACTTGCGTGACGCCGGCCTGCGCGTAGACGTCTTTGAGCACAGCGCGGAGGTTGGCTTCGGCGGCTTCGGCGCCGACGCGCAGGCGTTTGATGGAGCCGCTCTCAGCGAAGGCGAGGGTGCGATCGCCGTCGACGATGGATGCGCGCGTGTGCGTGCCGCCGCCGTCGATGCCGAGGATTGCACTCATAAATTCAATTCCCTTGCTGGCTTCATCATTCGTGAACGACTGGACTAAGGCCCTCAGGGGCTAAAGCCCCGCGTTTTTCTTTGGCCGTTGCGGCACGACTAAAGTCGAGCCCTGATACAAAGCATTGAGAATTCTCGCTTCGATGGCATTGGGGTCGTACTGCCGTTGCGGCACGACTAAAGTCGAGCCCTGATACAAAGCATTGAGAATTCTCGCTTCGATGGGATCGGGGTCGTACTGTCCCACCCTTCGCCAGAAAGAGGGCGGAGGATGGGGCACCCGCGATCAGTGCCATGATCGTTGTTGTGCGGGCGAGGACCCTTCGGCTTCGCTCAGGGCAGGCTTTCGCACGACAGCCGGCGAGGAGGCCGGCGCTACATTCGGACACGATGCTCATGGCGCTTCTGCCAGCGCGACGCCGTGATCGCGGAGCGTGCCAGAGAGAATGTTCAGGCTGCCGTCGGTCTTGGGCGGGTGGAGGCCGAGCAGGTGAGCGAGCCATGGGTAGAGGTCGACGTTTTCAAAGGGCGCGACGGTTTTTCCAGCGACGAGGTCGGGGCCGGCGGCAAAGAAGCTGGCCTTCATCTCGGGCATGATGTGCGGATCGAAGCCGTGCATGCCAATGGTGGGCGGATGCGGTTCCTGTCCGGCAGCAGGAGCGTGAGCGCGAATGGCAAAAGGACCGGTGGCGATGACGACCGGGTCGCCCTCACGCGGATTCTGATTGAAGTTGAGATCGGCGGGAACGTTCTTGAGTCGATAGACGACAAACTGCGATGAGGCGTGCTTGAGCTGGTTGTAAACGCGGATGCGATCGTCTTCGGTTTTGCCATAGAGGAGCGGGCCGACGGCGTCGAAGCCGGCGAGATCGGCAAATTGGTCGAGGTCGATCCAGTCGCCCTGAGATTTGATCATGCCATGATCGCTGACAATGACCAGATCGATGGGAAGGCCGGTAGCTTTGAGCGCGGATTCAAGTTTGCCGACGATCGCATCCATCTTGAGTGCGGCGGCGCGGGTTTGGGGCGCGTCGGGGCCGAACTCGTGGCCCGAGTGGTCTGGCTCGGAGAAGTAGATGGCGATGAAGTGCGGACGATCGGCGGCGGGCAGGCGGAGCAGGGCGACGGTGTCGTCGATGCGCGCCTGCTGCGACTCGGAAGTGGGCTCGTTCTTGTCGTAGTGCGCATACCACGAAGGCCGGAAGCCACCGATTTTCGCTTCGCAGGCGACCCAGAGGAGGCAGGCGGTACGCATGCCATGACTTTCGGCAAGGCTCCACAGAGGAACGCCACTGTACCAGGAGCCGTCTGCCGTGGCCTTCGAGTCGGTGAAGGAATAGCGCGCTCCGCTCGCGGGATCGAGGAAATTATTTGCGACGATTCCGGTGTGCTCGGGATAAAGGCCGGTGACGATGGTGAAGTGATTGGGAAAAGTGAGCGAGGGATAGCTGGGCAACATGCCTTCGGGAGCGGAGACGCCGTGCTTCGCAAGTGCAAGCAGATGGGTGGCGTTGTCGTGCTTGGCGTAATCCCAGCGGAAGCCGTCGAGCGAAACCAGGACGACATAATGCTGGCGCTGCGCCCAATCAGAGTTGGGGCCGTTATCGACGTGCGTGATGGGGAGTGAAGGGTTGAGGGCTGTACCCTGCCCTGCTGAGGCGCGCGGAGCAATGATCAACCAGAGGGAGAATGAAAGAACAGCGAATAGGCGCGCAATGAGGCGAAGGCGCATGGAAAGTACCTCCGAATCAGGTTAACGCAGGGAGGGCGGATGATGCGGGCCCGAGCTTGGGACTCGGGAACTTCGCTGGCGGCGAGGATGCCGCCAGTACAGCCGGTCAGGAGACCGGCGCCACACCGATACGCTGATCTAGCCGAAGATGCGCGCCCATGCCGTCCAAACCAGACCGACGGCGAGGATGGCGAGCTTTTGCCAGAGCGGCACAGAGGCGCGGCGAGTGAATACATCAAACTTCGCGCGCTCGATTCGCTTCAACAACGCGTGGTAGATGGAAACCAGGACCCACAGAGCGGGACGGCTGGCGGGGTCGATCAAGGGCAGGAGGAAGCGCGTGCGGCCATAGTAATTCTCGGCGAGGCGCGCGATGGCGGCGAAGAGCTCGCGCTCGGCGGGCGTGGGCGGCGCGGCGGGCGGGTGATGAAGCAGCGCATTGAGCGAAACGCCGTGATGCGCAAGGTTCTTGAGGGGCAAGTAGACGCGGTTGCGGGCTGCATCTTCTGCGACGTCGCGGAGGATGTTGGTGAGCTGGAAGGCGACTCCGGTTTCCTCGGCAAGCTTTTCCGCGCGCAGGTCTTTGTAGCCGAAGATGCGGATGCAGACAAGGCCGACAACCGAAGCGACGAGATAGCAGTAACGGTAGAGATCGCTAAAGGTTTCGTAGGTCTCGGGTGCGGCGTCGGCGGCGTGGTCAAGATCGAGAGTGACTCCGGCGACGAGTTCATCGAGAAGCGAAAGTGGAATAGCGAAGCGAGTGGTTGCATCGCGCACGGCGAGGAACACGGGATCGATGGTAGCCGCGCCCTTCGAGGCACGGCGCCAGGCGCCGAGCCAGGCATCCAAACGGCGCCGGCGCTCGTCGCGGGGGATGGACTCGTCGTCGGCAAGGTCGTCGGCCTGGCGCATGAAGGCGTAGATGGCGCAGATGGCATTGCGGCGATGGAGAGGGAGTGCAACGAAGGCGTAGTAGAAGTTCTTAGCCTGGCGCTTGGCGATTCCGCGGCATACCGCATAGGCACCGGCTACGGCGAGGTCGTGCGATGGAGCTTTCTGCGTCAAGAAGACTTACCTGTCGATCGAGAACCGAGGCGCAAAAACGGAAACAGTTTGCCGGCGAAGGCGCGAGTGGCGAGGGAGAGCTTGGTGAGTTTAGAGATGGCCGGACGCGCACCGAGCACATCGTAATCTCGGCGCTCGATGGCGCGCAAAATCTCAAGGCCGCCGCGACTGAAGAGATCGAGGTCGAGTGCGAGGTCGCGGTTGACCCTGCCGATCAAGCGGCAGGCCTTGCAGAAAGAGCGCGCGAGTGAAATCGACTTCGTGATGCAGAAGCGCACGAAACTCGGGAGTGGCAACGCCGCCGGCGATGGTTTCGTCGGTGACGCCGAAGCGGCGCATGTCGTCCTGCGGAATGTATACGCGGTCTTTCAGGAAATCGACGCGGACGTCCTGCCAGAAGTTGGCGAGTTGCAGGGCGGAGCAGGTCGCGTCAGAGAGGCGAAAGTTTTCGTCGCTGACTTCGCCGCAGGCGTAGAGCACGAGGCGGCCGACGGGATTGGCGGAGTAGCGGCAGTAGCCGAGAACTTCATCCATGGTGGCGTAGCGTGTGACGGTCTGGTCCTGTCGGAAGGCGACGAGCAGATCGGCGAACGGCTCTTTGGGAATGGAGCAGGCGCGGATGGTTTCGGCGAGCGCGACAAAAACGGGATGGCGCGCGCGGCCTTCGTAGCAGGCGTCCAGTTCACGGCCCCACAAGTCGAGAAGGGCTAAAGCGGCGGATTTGTCAGGGACTTCGTCGCCGAGATCGTCCGAGATGCGGCAATAGGCGTAGATGGAATGGAAGTGCGGCTGGAGTGCTGCGGGAAGGAACCACGTGGCCACGTGGAAGTTCTCATAATGCGTTTCGGCCAAGCGGCGGCAGTATTCGCGGGCCTGATCGAGCGTGGGCGCAACGTCAGGAATGCGATAGGCTGGGGGAAGCGCACTCCAGCCGCGTGCGATGTTTTCCTCGTTTTGGGCGGCAGTGATGGTCATCGCGCCTTCGGCCTCACCGATATTATTTCACCCACGCGGCAGGAATGCGATTCGCGCCAGAAGTTGCGGCTTCAAGTGGATATGCAAAGGGGGCGCGAGGGGCGGCCGAGATTTCAAAGAGTTGTATGGTTGTTTGCCGGCTTGAAGGGCAGGGTCTATTCCAATACCGGGGCCATGCAAATCGAAGCGAGCACCTTGTTCCAAGGAACGCATCTAAGCTGATGTAGGTTTCTCTGCTCAAGCAAGCCGCGCGATTTGCGGCGAAGGAGTCTACATCATGCGCCCAGATATTGTGCCGGGAAGCCGTTTTCCCGATTATGAATTGCCGGACCACACAAAAACGGTACGCAAGCTCAGCGAATTGCAGGGCGACGATCCACTGATCCTGACGCTGGCCCGGGGGCACTATTGTCCGAAAGAACATCAGCAGCATCGTGAGCTGGCTTTGTTCTATCCGAAGATCGCGGTGGCGTACACGCAGATCGTGACGATCTCTACTGACGACCACCACACGCTTCAGGAGTTCCGCCTGTCGGTTGGCGCGCAGTGGACATTTTTGTCCGATCCGGAACGAAAGATCCAGAAGGATCTGGAAATTCAGGAGTACACAGACCCTGAGCACAATCCAATGATTCCGTACACGCTGGTTTTGAAACCCGGACTGGTGGTCCACAGCATCTACAACGGCTACTGGTTCTGGGGACGCCCGTCCGTGATCGACCTGTGGCATGATCTGCGCGCGGCGACGAGCGAGATCCGCCCCGACTGGGATTTGAGCGCGCCCGGACTTCGCGAAGCCTGGGATGCCGGCGACCATTCACCGTTTCACGGCTGGAATAAAAGCCCGGCTTGATTTTTTCAGTTCGCCGTCAATTCGGAGGCTGCTCCCGGGTTCGCATGGCGAAGCCGAGGGCCTGGGCGGCCGGGAGCCAATTGTTCAGGTGTTTGAGCCGCGCATCTTGGCAATACTTGTGACGAGTTGCTCCTTGTTCAGCGGGGATGAATGTGGCTGAATGGGCATTTGCCGCGCGAATTTTTTTCGAATGAACTTCAATCCTTTTCCCAGGCGCTCTGAAGTCATGAATATCAGTCCGGCCGGCAGAACGCCCAGCACGCGGTGATGGCCGACCGCGGCCAACACCATCGAGGCGATGCAGCCACACTGGCCACAATCCGGATCTCCGCCGAATTGGCAAGGCGTGATTTGCGTTTTGAGATCTGCCGAGATGGTCTGGGTCGTTCTGGCAAAGATGCACTCCTTGGGGCTTTGCGGTGGAGATTCCATCTCTCGAATCAACGGCTCAGGCATATCGAGAATGGGATACGTCACGCGCAATCGCCGAAGGTCGGCGATCACAGCGGCCCTTTGTTGAGGCGTCAGGATCTCTGGATCGACGGCCCCGCGCTGCGGTGTAAAAAGACTGAACCACACCTTCGCAATTTCGGGACGAGCACTCCAAAACGCGAGAAATTCATCCAGGTAGCCGGGACGCCCGGCGATTTGCGATGTGATTGTGCAGTGGACAGTGACTCGCGTCCCCTTGATGTTCTTAAGGATGCGTTCATAGGTAGCGGGTTTCCGCCGGGCATCGTGTTCTGGCGGAAGACCGTCGATCGATACCACAACATTCAGTTTCTTGAATGCCGTCCAATGGGTGGGGATGACCCTGAACGCACTGGTTACAATTTGCACGTGAATACCGCGCTTTTCGATCTCCGGCAACAGCAGATCGAGTTCCCTGTACCTGACAAGCGGATCGCCGCCAACGAGCGACACGTGAAGCGGTTTGTGCTCATCGATGAGCGCAAGCACTCCTGAAACCAGTTGATCTCCCTTGAAATCCGAAAGCTCGCGCAGCTGCGTCGAACCACCAAGATGCGCCGCGTCAAATGCGTAACACCCGGGACACTGCAAAGGGCACTCTTTTGTAATCTCGATAGATAGCGACGGCGGATGGCCGCCCAGAATTCTGGACCAGGCCTGAATCACTTCAGACTTTTTCATTGTCTCTCCGTAGTAGACGGAACGGGGGCTTTCGTCTAAGGACAGCGGATGACCTGTACCGGCGGGCCATCCAGCAGGAACACTTCGGGAGTGACTGGATCAGACCTGAAGTGGAAGGCTATAGGACGGCCAACCAGAACTGGCTCGACACTTTCGATGAAACGGCAGGAGGAGTTCAGCGCCGCGCATGGCCGCCGATTTCTGAATTGCGAAGATGGCCGGCGCTAGCCGCCCGATCGGAACGCGCAAATTCTCGTCCTGCCGGCGGTGATTGCGGAGCACAAGCAAAAGGTGAAGGCAGACCACGAGAAACAGGAGGCTGGATTCGAAGTCCATTCCACCGCGTAGAAAGTGGTCCCAGGTCCAGGCATACTGGGTCACGGGCATGGAAATCAGCTCAACGACGGCGAGCGCCAGGAGAAAGCGGTCAACGTTTTTGAGAGCCCGGGCCAGCAACGCAGATGCATCGTTACGAGGCCGATTTATGTAAAAAGCACGATGCAAGAAATCCTCGCGTTCTTTGTTGATGGTACACCGTCTGGCGAATTGAGCGTTCCTTAGATTCGATGCGGTCATTGGCATGCAGCGTTGCGGGCTTTGAAATTAGATGGCGATGCGAAATCGCCGTTCAGGACAGTTTGGCGTGAGGGGGCACAGATACGCAGATTCGGAACTCCCGGGCCGCGCCCCTGTATCTCATTGAATTCGCCGGTGTCTGCGTTACTGAGATCGAGTTTTCCTTGGTTTACGGCACGATCGCGGTCTTGATCTCGGAGGAGCGATTCATCAATTTCTCAAAGACGCGATTGAGTTCGTAGAGATGAGCGCGGCCGGTGATGAAGGCGCCGGCCTGGAAGCGGCCGCTGGCGATAAGCTCGAGGGCCCTGCGGCAGATTGCGGGGGTGTGGTGGAAGGTGGCGCGCAGCGTGATATCGCTGTAGTGGATGCGATTGGTATCGAGAGTGACCTGGGTATTGGCGGCGCAACCGCCGAAGAAATTGACCGTGCCACCCTTACGAACCAGTTCAACAGCCTCCTGCCAGGTTTCAGGTGTACCGACTGCCTCAATGGCGATGTCGACGCCGCGGTCTTTGGGAGTGAGAGCGCGCGTTTCGCGGATGGCCTTGCGCACGGTGGCGGCCTGAACAACATGCGTGGCGCCTAGCTGACGTGCCGCTTCAACCTGGCCGTCGTGCTTGACGATAGCAATGGTCTCAAAACCGGCGAGCGCGGCAACGTGGAGAATCATGAGGCCGAGCGGCCCTCCGCCAATGATGGCGACGATATCGCCCTTGCGGGGATGAGAATCTTCGAATCCATGAACGGCGCATGCCAGTGGCTCAGTGAGCGCGGCATGCTCAAGGGCGACATTTTCAGGAATGACGAGCGTATTTTTTGCGACGATGCGGGCGGGAATCTTGATGAACTCAGCATAGGCGCCGTTGTTGAAGAGCAGGTCGTCGCAGAGATTCTCCTGCCCGCGCAGGCAGAAAAAACATTGGCCGCAGGGAGCGGAGTTGAGCGCTACGACACGGTCGCCGGGCTTGAAATCGGTGACGCCGTCGCCGGATTCGACAACGGTTCCTGCCTGTTCGTGGCCGAAGAGCGCGGGAGGAACGATCATGCGCGCGTGGTATCCGCGGCGAAAGACTTTGAGATCGGTGCCACAGGTGAGGGCTGCGCCTACCCGAACAACGAGTTCGCCCGCGGCAGCCTTGGGGATGGGAACCTGCTCGATGCGGACATCTTCGCGGCCGTGGAGGACGGCGGCGCGCATGGTCACGCGCCCGGAGAGAAAGGCGTTTTCGACGGTTTTGCGGCCGTGGTGGACGACAGTCTCGACTGTCTTGCGGCCGACGACGACAGCGGATTCGACGGTATCAAGGCCAGCCCCGACGACCGTTTCGACGGTATTCAACCCGCCTTCGACAACGTCCTCGACTTTCTTGCGGCCACCCTGAACAACATCCTTGACGGTCTTGCGGCCACGGAGGATCGCGTCTTTCACCGTGCTGGCCATCAGCTCCTCGATTTCCCTTACTCTGCCCCGGCCCCCGGCACAGGCTCCATCATAATCTTCATCGAGCCGGGCTGGGGGTGCGAGGCGATTTCAATGGCCGCGGCCGCATCTTCAAACGGAAAGCGGTGCGAGATTAACTGGGTGAGGTCGAAGCCGTTGCGGTAACCGCCGAAGACCAGGCTCGTGACCTCGTCCAGAATCGGAAACGAGGATGAGTATGAGCCCATGAGGGTCTTTTCATCCACGCAAACCGCGGCGGGATCGAATGTGGCTTCGCCGTGCTGGGTCTGGGCGAAGAGCATGACCTTGCCGCCGGGGCGAACCGCGTCCATGGCGGTGCGGATAAGCGCATTGCCGCCGACGGCAACAATGACCGCGTCGGCGCCGCGGCCGTCGGTCTCGGCAAAGACGCGCTCGACGACGTTTTCCGTTCCAGCGTGGATGGGATTGGTGAGACCGAAGCGGGCGGCGATGGCGTGGCGCTCGGCGAAAAGATCCGAAGTGAGCACGCGGGCGCCGATCTTTTTGGACGAGAGCCGCGTGCATGAGGCCGATCGGCCCCTGGCCGATGACGAGGACAGTGTCGTCGGACGCGAGGTTGAGCAGCTTGACGCCTTTGAGGACCGTGTTCAGGGGCTCAACGAAGGCAGCCTGCTCGAAGGGCACGCCGTCGGGGATCGCAACCACGCCGCCGTAATTGACGACAAAGTCCATGACGCGGACGTACTCCGCAAAGCCGCCGCCTGAAGGCTCGAAGCCCGCGGTGGCGCCGGTCTTCTTGTAGAGCGGGCACTGCGCGGGAGTGTTCTTGCGGCAGTAGTAGCACTCGCCGCAGGGAACGTGGTGGAAGCTCATGACGCGGTCGCCGACGGCGAATTTGGTGACGCCTGCGCCGACTTCGGCGACCACACCGGCCATCTCATGGCCGAAGATGCGCGGCGCGGAGTGCGAGCCCATGTGAATCTTCTTGAGATCGGTGCCGCAGACGCCGCAGGTGGCAATCTTGATGAGCAGCTCGCCGGGGCCGATGCGCGGGACGGGGACGGTCTCAAGACGCATGTCGTTGATGCCGCGGTAAACGACTGCGCGCATCGTGTCGGGGATCTTTGCATCAATGCGCAGCCGGGGAGTGGAGATTTGGGTAGCCATTCTATTCGCTGTCATGACCTCGTTCGTCGAGAAAACCGAGCAGGGACTCCGCGATGCTTTGGGAAGCCTTTTTACTATTTTCGCCCATTCGGATGAGTGAGGGCCAGTACCAGGGGCGGAACATGGCAAAAAGAGCAAACCGCGCCAGCTCAAATTGGCCGGAGGGCGAGAGAAAACGGTTGAAATCCGGCAGGCTGTCGGTGAGGGCGTCGCTGACGCCTTTTATGCAGTAAAACGGGATGCCGCGCATGGCGGCGAGGCGTGCGACGGCGGCGGCTTCCATGTCGACCAATGCGGCGTTGTATGCAGATGTGAGGCGGCGCTTTTCGGTATAAGGGGCAACCTTGGGACTGGTGGCAAGCCAGAGTTTTCCGGCGCCCGCATCGCAGTTGAAGCGCTCGCCCGTACGGACGTCGATGACCCCGGCGACGTTGTGGGCGGTCCCCGCAACGATTTCGGCGCGGAGCGCCCCGGCCCAGCCGATGGAGAAAACCAGATCGATGGGGCCTCCTGCCTCGATGGCGGCGAAGGCGCGCGTGGCTGCGGATTGGCCGGCGCCGGCGCAGGCGGCGATCCACTCTTCTTCTTCCGTGCGCTGCGCCCAGAAGCGCGTGCCGTCGCGGGTCGAGTGGGGCCAGTTGCGGACCAGCGGCTTGAGCTCGCCGGGAAAGGCGGCGATAATGGCGACTCGGGTCATGGTTCCGTTTGGGCGCGTGCCTGCGCGGCATTAGCGGGCGCGTAGCCATTGGCACGGAACCAGTCGATGGCGGCGCGCATGGCGGGGTAAACGGGCACGACGCGGAAGTCAAGCTCCTGCTGTGCGCGCGCAGAGGATGCGTACATCTTCTTGCGGCCCATGCGGACCTCTTCAAGCGTGGCGCGTGGCTCCTTGCCCCGCATGCGGCCGGTGATGATCTCTTCAAAAAACGCGTAAGTGGCGGCGACGGCGAAAGGAATTTTGACATTGGGCGAGGGGATGCCGGTGATGGCCGACATCTTGTCGAGGATTTGCTTGAGGGTGAGGTTTTCGCCACCGAGAATGTAGCGGCGGCCGGAGGTTCCCCTGGTGAGCGCGAGAACGTGGGCGCGGGCGACTTCGGAGACGTCCACCAGATTCATGCCGGTGTCCACATAGGCTGGGAACTTGCCGGTGAGAAAGTCGACGACGATGCGGCCGGTGGGCGTGGGTTTGCGGTCGTTGGAGCCGATGGGGGTTGTGGGATTGAGGATGATGACCTGTTGGCCGTTTTTGGCGGCTTTGATTGCTTCCAATTCGGCGAGGAATTTGGAGCGCTTGTAGTGGCCGACCATATCGGCGATCGAGACGGGCGTGTCCTCGTTGATGACGATGCCGTCGGTGCGGAAGTGCATCGTGGCGACCGACGAAGTATAAACAAAGCGATTGATGCCGGCCTCGCGGGCGAGACGGAGTAGCTCGCGGGTGCCGTCGACGTTGGCGCGGTACATCGAGGCAGGATCGGGAATCCAGAGGCGGTAATCGGCGGCGACGTGGACGACGGCGTCAATGCCAAAGAGTGCCGAGCGTAGCGAGTCCGGCGAGGCCAGGTCGCCGACGACTGTTTCGCCTTTGATTCCTTCGAGGTTGGCGAGGTTCGAGGTCTTGCGAGTGAGGAGGCGGAGATCGGCGCCTTCGGCGGCAAGGGCTTTGGCCACGTGGTGGCCTAGAAAGCCGGTAGCGCCGGTGAGAAAGATCTTCATAGGTTAGCAAGTCAGCGAGTCAGCGAGTTAGCGGAGCAAGCGCGGTTAGAGGTATTCGCTGAGTTCGCGCGGGGGCCAGTTCTATTCTAAGCGGCGGGACGGCCGGAGCTCGGCGCCCGCAACCGACCGAAGACTCGCGAAGACGGAGCGGGCCGCTGACTATTTTCCAAGCTGAATCCCGGTTTCCGCGCCGACAAGCATTCATGCATTTTTGCATTACTCATGCCATGTGCTTTTGCATTAAACTGTAATGCATTTTTTCATTGCTTGTAATGCATTATTAACTTATTTTTCAATGCATATTTGCATTATCGTTTTCATGCGTCTTCGCCTTACTTTCTCATGCGAATCCGCCTTATTACTTTTGCGCAATTCCTATAACGCCTTCATGCAGATTCGCATTACAATGGCCCTACTACTCGGGTTTTAAGGAGTTTCGATGGCCACATTGACGGTTACGGCGCGGGGGCAGGTCACTTTCCGCAAAGAAGTGTTGCGCCACCTGGGCGTGAAGCCCGGAGAAAAAATCGAGCTGGAACTGGCGCCGGGCGGAAGAGGAACGATCACAGCGGCTCGCAAGACAGGCTCGATCGAAGACTTCATCGGCGTGCTTGACGGCAAGTCGAGGAAGACGGCGGCCATCGGGGACATCGTGAGAGCCACGGGGCGCGGATGGGCGGGAATGCGATGAAAGCGATTGTCGACAGCAACGTGCTGATCCGCGCCGCGGTTCGCGACAACGCGCGGCAGGCGCGGGCTGCGGCCACGCTTCTTCGTGACGCCGAAGTGATCGTAGTTTCGCTGACCTGCGCCTGCGAGTTCGTATCGGTGCTGCGCAATGTTTACAAAATCGGGCATGAGGACGTAGTGACCGCGCTGCGCGCGCTGCTCGAGGCCGGAAACGTCGAGGTCAATCGGCCGGCGGTCGAGGCGGGCATGACGGTGATGAACGCCGGGGGCGACTTTACCGATGGGGTGATGGCCTACGAGGGCCAATGGATGGGCGGAGAGACCTTTGTCTCCTTTGATAAGCAGGCCTTCCCTGTCGCAGCTGTGTTGGGAAACAAAGCCAAACTGCTGGCGTGATACGAGCTTGCCTTACTCCAGCGCGTCGGGAACCAGGCCGATGTTCTTTTCCCCGGCGGCCTTCTTTTCGTTGTAGGCCTTGACCCAGTCTTCCCAGTGCTTGCCGGCGGCACGGTCTTTGCCGAATTCCAGGCGGGCAATTTGGTCATAGGCGAGCTTGCACTTTTCTTCTGATTTCGGCGTGAAAAACTGCACCCAGGAATCGGCGAGCGTGGCGCCGGTGAAGCGATTGAAGATGTAGGCTTCGATTTTTTCGCCGGACTTGAGAGTGATGGTGACATCGCCGCGAAAATCGAAGGCCTTCTCGAGAGCGTTTTTCAGATCCTCGCCGGTGGCGAGCACAGGCACGGAGCCTTCGAGCTCTTCATGCTCGAATCCGGGAGCGAGTTCGAGAGCTTCAATCTGCTCACGCGTGTATTTTTGGACTTCGGCGGTCATGATTCTCCAGCAAGTTAGCAAGTCAGCGAGTTAGCGTCAATCTTACCGTTGGGACAAAACAAAGCTGCCGCAAGAAGGGGCGCCGGATTCCAATGAAACAGATCACAGCTTGGCCAGTTCGCGCTCCGGTTCCTGAATCTTCACCAGCGACGACGGGCCGGTGGGCATAGGCTCGTTGAGCAAGTTGAGCGCGTGCTGATCGGGGTAGAGAGAGAAGTTGCCTTTGACCATGGCGAGGAAGCCCTTGAGCGAGCCGAAGCCTTCAAGAACCGCAGACGGCTCGTAGCCGCAACTGACCATGCAGTTGGCGCACTTGGGATTGCCTGAGCCGACGCCGTACTCTTCCCATTTGGTCGTGCTCATGAGCTCGGCAAAAGTCTCTGTGTAGCCGTCCTGCAAGAGGTAACAGGGACGCTGCCAGCCGAAGATGTTGTAGGCCGGCGACCCCCAAGGGGTGCAGTCGTAGTTGCGGTCGCCCATCAGGAACTCGAGAAATAGAGGCGACATGTTGAACTTCCACGACTTCTTGCGATTCGACAGGATGGCGCGGAAGAGGCGGCGCACGCGGGCGCGGCCCATAAAGTGCTTCTGATCTGGCGCCTTGTCGTAGCTATAGCCGGGCGAGAGCACGATGCCTTCGACGCCGATGGCCATCATCTGGTCAAAGTGGTCGCGGACGTGATTGGGGTCGGTGCCGTCAAAGAACGTGGAGTTGGGAGTGACGCGGAAGCCGCGCTTGACCGCTTCCTTGATGCCTTCGATGGCGATATCCCAGCCCCCCTCGCGGCAGACGGAGAAGTCATGGTCTTCGCGCTGGCCGTCAAGGTGCACGGAGAAGGTCAGGTACTTCGACGGCGTGAACTCCGGCAGACGGCGCTTCAATTCGAGCGCATTGGTGCAGAGGTAGATGTACTTCTTGCGCGCGATGAGGCCGTTGACGATTTCGACGATCTGCGGATGCAGCAGAGGCTCGCCGCCGGGGATCGAGACCATGGGGGCACCACACTCCTCGACTGCGGCAAAGCATTGCTCGGGCGTGAGCTGCTTCTTAAGGATGTGCGGCGGGTACTGCACCTTGCCGCAGCCGGCGCAGGCCAGGTTGCAGCGGAAGAGCGGCTCGAGCATGAGCACAAGCGGATAGCGCTTCTGCCCGGAGAGGCGCTTCTTCAGTACGTACGTGGCCACCGTGGCCATCTGTGAGATTGGAACTGCCATTCTTTGTCTACCTCAGGGGCGGAGGCCCCAATCTTGCGTCCGGGGCTAAAGCCCGGTCATTCTTTTGGGAGGATTCAGGGGCCTGAAGGCCCCTGCTCCCTCCGGGTCTCACGCAGGGGCTAAAGCCCCTCAGACTTTGTGCCCCTTACGGCACGACTAAAGTCGTGCCCTGACACTTCGTGCTTCCCTAGAGCAAATCTTCAAATCCCTCAAACGTGCTTCTCTGGAGCAAAATCTTCAAATCCCTCAAACGTGCTTCTCTGGAGCAAACTCTTCAAATCCCTCAAAGTCCTGCACGTCCAAGAAAAGCAAAATCGCTCAACAATCGAACGATCTAAAACCATCAACGGCTCGTTGAGCCGAGTGTGGCCCGTTCCATCGCCCGCTTGTAGGCCGTGAGGGCCATCAGCGGGAAGTACTGGCGATACATCGTATACGCCAGATAAAAAACCTTGGGAAAACCGGTGCCGGTGATAATGGCCTGGCGCGTGGGCCCTTCGCCCATGGACTCGTCCCAGTCGCCATCCGAACGCTGGCGCTCAAGCAGCCAACGAACACCCTTGGCGATGGAGTCGGAACGATCGTCGCCCGCAGCCAACAAGCCGAGCATCGCCCACGCGGTTTGAGAGGGCGTGCTGATGCCGATGCCGCGCGTGTTGGGATCGTCGTAGCTGCCACAGGTCTCGCCCCACCCGCCGTCGGGATTCTGCACCATGCGAATCCATTCCGCGGCCTGCTGAATCTGCGGCTCGAGGTGATCGACGCCAATGGCATCGAGGCCGCGCAGAACCAGAAATGTTCCGTAGAGATAGTTGACGCCCCAGCGGCCGAACCAGCTCCCGTCCGGCTCCTGCTCGTCGAAGATGAATTTGATGGCATGCTGCACACGCTTGTCTTCGCGCGTGTAGCCGTAGACGGCCAGCATCTCCAACATGCGGCCGGTAATGTCGACCGACGGCGGATCGAGCATGGCATTGTGATCCGCGAAGGGGATGTACTGGAAGATCATCTTGGTGTTGTCTTTGTCAAAGCTGCCCCAGCCGCCGTTGCGGCACTGCATGGCAAACTCCCACTCGATGGCGCGCTGCGCAACCTGGTGCTGATAGCGCTCGCGGGGATTGTCGACCTTGCTGAGCGCAAGTAGAACCTGCGCCGTGTCGTCGGTGTCGGGATAAAACTCGTTGTTGTATTCGAAGTACCAGCCGCCGGGCTCGGTTTTCGGAACCTTCACGGCCCAGTCGCCCTTGTGGCGGACCTCTTTGGCGAGCATCCAGTCGACGGCTTTGATCATGCGCGGATCGTTGCGCGGCACGCCGGCTTCGCCGAGCGCATAAACGGCCTGCGCCGTATCCCATACCGGGCTCATGCAGGGAGTCATGCGGAACGTGGGCTCGGGCATCTCCGGCGTGGCCGGCTGCTCGATGCCCAGTTTTTCAAATTCGTCGCGGGCGCGAATGACCTGCGGATCGTCTTCAGAGTAGCCAAGGCAGCGCAGCGCAACGATGGCGTTCAGCATGGCAGGATAGATGGCGCCGAGGCCGTCGGTCATTTCGAGGCGCTCGAGCATCCACTGCTCGGCACGCTTCATGGCGTGTTTGCGCAGCGGGCGCAGGTGCACGGCTTCAAACCAATGTGTCATCCGGTCCAATGCCAGGAAGAAATTGCGCCAGGAGATGAGGTGCTTGCGATCGACACGCAGGCGAAGGATGGAGTTGGCGCGGCCGCCCACGAACAGCTCGTCAATTCCCTGCTCTGGCGGAATTTTCTTATAAGGCTTTTTGGCGTACATGATGGCCAAGGGCACCAAAATCGAGCGCGACCAAGCCGAGATTTCGTAGATATTGAAGTAAAACCACTTGGGAAAGAGAACAATCTCCGGGGGAATGGCGGGGACGGCGTCGTAGTCATACTGACCGAGCGCGCACAGATACATCTTGGTGAAGGTGTTGCACGCGATCACGCCACCGTGGGCAAGCACCCACATGCGGCACAAAGCGAGGCGCGGGTCTTCGGGGCCAATGCCCATGAGCTTGGCGGCGGAGTAGCACTTGACGGAGAGCGAGATGTTACCGGGCCCGCCGGGATAGATGCTCCAACTGCCGTCTTCGTTCTGGTAGCGCATCATCTCCGTGCAGGCGCGCTTGAGCCGGCCGGGATCTCCGGTTTCAAGAAGCGTGTGCAAAAAGATGTAGTCGGCCTCGAGCATTGAGTCGGCCTCGAGCTCACTGCACCAGTAACCGTCAGGGTGCTGCAACGAGAAGAGAAACTCGCGCGCGCTCGCCGTCGCGGATTCGACATCGGCAAGGTCCGCGTCGATTCGGCCAAATCTCGGTCGGGCTAGATGGGATTGGGCAAGATCGGGCTGCGCAAAATGGGGGGCCGCGGTGGGCGATTTTGGCTGCTCAGGAGTCATAGAGTCTCGAAAATCCGAACCCTCAACTGAAACACGAAAACCAGTTTGGATGCTTTCTGATGTTTGCGCATCGTCATGCTGCGTGCGTGTTTGATGCGCCGCAATTTGAATCGCCGCAATTTCGGTCAACGTACAGGGACAGGTTCAGCCCCGCCCGCACCGCCGATGGCCTGCACAATTTCAGGAGGTAAGCCGAAGCGCACATTTTCCGGCATCACCTCAACTTCTTCGACGTCTTCGAAGCCGTTTTGCCGCAGATAGTCGACCACGTCTTCAACCAGGATTTCCGGGGCCGAAGCGCCGGCGGTGACTGCCACGTTTTCGACTCCGGCAAGCCATTTAGGATCGATGGCCTGGGAGTTATCGATGAGATACCCGATGGTGCCGAGATTGCGGGAAACTTCGACCAGACGATTGGAATTGGAACTGTTTGTCGATCCGACGACAAGCACCAGGTCCGCATTGTGGGCTACGTTGCGCACGGCAACCTGGCGATTTTCCGTGGCGTAGCAGATGTCCTGCGAGTGCGGGCCGACGATGTGCGGGAACTTGATTTTGAGCGCGTGAATGATGTCGCGGGCCTCGTCGAGCGAGAGAGTGGTCTGCGTGAGGTAAGCGACCCGTTCGGGGTTGGGCAGTTCCAAAGCTTCAACCTCGGCAACGTTTGAAACCACATGGGTTACATCGGGCGCCTCGCCCAGCGTGCCCTCGATTTCGTCGTGGTCGCGATGGCCGATAAGGACCAGCGAATAGCCCTGCCGGGCAAACTTGACCGCCTCAAAATGGACTTTGGTGACCAGGGGGCAGGTGGCGTCAATCACCTTGAGATTGCGGCCTTTGCTGCGCTCCCGAACCGCGGGCGAGACCCCGTGGGCACTGTAAATGACGCGCTGGCCGTCGGGGACGTCGTCTATGTCGTGGACAAAAATCGCGCCCTTTTCCGCCAACTCATTCACAACATAGCGGTTATGGACAATTTCGCGGCGCACATAGATGGGAGCGCCGAAGGTTTCGAGGGCGATCTTCACAACGTCTATGGCGCGTACTACTCCGGCGCAGAAGCCGCGTGGCTTGAGCAGCAAAACCTTCTTTTTGCCAGAGGAAGCGCCCTTGGAGCCGTGATGGGGAACGGATTCGGCTAGAGAAGTGGTCACATCTTCAAGTATACCAATGGGCGGGTTGAAACGACAGGGCTGGAGGGGTTGACTTCATGGTTCGCCGTTTCATGCCTTCTCCATGCGGCCAGAGGCGAACGACGTGGGACATGCTCGGACGGCGTGCCTGGGCCGCGCGAGGAGGGGGCCGCACGGCCCAAGTGTGCCGACACTGGCCGGATTTGAGCCTATCGTTGGTCTTCGTCTTTGGCCACCTGTACGAGCCCATCGTTTGCCTGATTGAGATATCTCCCTACCGTATTGATATCGGCGATGATCTTGGTATTGCGTGGATATTCTCTCTCGACCACGGTCTCCTCATTCCATGCCTGGACAATGCCGCGCTGCGCCGCTTGCAGGTGTGGATAATTTGCGCCTAACGTGACCTGCGGCGGAGCCGACGGGGTCACGATAGTCTGGCCAACCAATACACCTCCGGCAAAGATTGCCGAGGCAACAATAGAGCCCCAAATCACATTGCTTTTTGTCATGGGAAAACCTCCTGCCGCGACTTTTACAGGAGGCATATTGGTCTGGCAAGCAAAAAAACGCGGAAGCAAGAGTAATTTCGCGTGCCCCGACCGAGATGATCCGCATGCTGCTGCGGCGGCAGTGAGCGTGGTCCGCGAACCCGGGACTCGCTTGCAGCGTGTACCGCAGGCGCGGATAGGTTCAAGGCCTGTTCGCAGCGGTCAAAGCAGCTCTCTATTTTGATTTGGCGGGCGGCACACTGAGCTTATGAAAAAGATCCTGCTCGGACTCGTGCTCATCTTCTGCCTCGTGGTGCCTTATGCAACGCAGGCGCAGGTTGTAGTGGTTGTTCATCCCCGCCACCATCATCACCACCACCATCACCATCCCCATTTCCAATCCAACCAGTAAACGGCTCATTAACCCGCTCACCGAACCTTGCCGCGACTGTTTCGCCGCCTTCCACCATCAGAACGGCGGGGCGCTTGATGAGGCCGACTCACGGAAAGCACAAACCGGCTGTCTCGCGGGGAAGCGCACATTCCCGATCCGCGCGGGTCAGCCGGTCGGCAAATTTGATTTGAACTTAGTGTCCGTGGTGATTTGCTGCTTCAGTTGCTTCCCTGATCTCGTGCTTTGCCTGATCGAGCAGCTCTTTCGCGCGAGCGGCATGGCCGCCCATATCCCACTCGTTGGCCCCCTGCGCAGCGCTTAGGCGGTCATAGGCGCGATTGATCAGATCCTGCGCTGCCATGAGGTTGGGGTGACGGCCACCCTGCGCGACGAGGACACCGCCCGCGAAGCTTGCCACACAGAGAACGGAGCCCAGAACGAATTTGCTTCTTGTCATAGGTAAAACCTCCGGAGGACACCATACATACGACGGGGAGGGGCTGGCAACAGAAAAAATGATGAAAACTCGGACGGCGACGGGCATAGTTTTTGCGCTTTGTCGCACCTAACGCTTTATCGCGCCTGACAGGTCAAACGTTAGGGCGCCGATCGAGGAGATGAACAAATGCCAAAGAACAAGAAATGCGCGAATCCAGCCTGCAGCTGCGCTGCCGACAGCGGGTCAGACTACTGCAGCGCCCATTGCGAAGGCACCGCGGATCAGGTGGAAGTGGTATGCGAGTGCGGCCATCCTGGCTGCAAAGGCGATGCGACGGACGTGTAGGGTGCGGTTTGGCGACCGCTGCTTCAATTCGCGCCACTCGGAGCGGCGGGAACCGGCACAACAGTAAATGGAAAGATGCTGAGGTTCTGGGTTCCGAGCATGAGCGCATACTCGCCCGGGTCGAGCGGAGATTGTGGCCGAACGAGCCAGACCTGAGGGTTGGGGTGCGACACGTCGGCGGGAATCAGGTCACTTTTGTTCGCATCGGCGATCTTCGAGCCTCCCACGATCGGATACACGATCATCCTGCCGCCATCGAGTTCCCGCGTATCTTTCTTTGCATGCAACCGGACCAGTACCGGCTCTCCCGGAATCGACATGAAGTGACAAAGGCAGAGGACCGGCCGCCCGGCCGCGACTGCGGTGGGCGCATGTTGGCCCGCATATTCCGCTACGATTTTGACCGGCACCATGCCGTATGAGAGCGATGCGGCGATGCTGTGCGCGGCTCTTGTGCGGGCGGGATACTGATTCGCCACCTGGATCCAATCATTGCTCTGAATCAGAACTCCAGCTTGATTGATCGGATAATCCGCCGTCAGGCCCGGGTTAGATTCCGGCACGGACTGATTCTCGTCCGCGACGCCAACGGGGCAGATTGAGCCGGTTCCCCTGCTCCGCCGGGCGGATTCTGTGCGTGCATCGCGCAGAGGGCAACAGAGGTAGCTGAACACGAAAAGACAGATGATATCGAGCAGGCATTCGCATCTCTTTTTCCTCAAAGTGAGTGACGGAAACAGCTTATCGCCGAGTGGCTCGAATATCAAGGGTCGTTCACGCAATGGTCCCGCCGTCGCAGGCGAACCTTCGAAGGCCGCGGCAATAGGAAGATTCGGTGCTCCTTTTCCTCATTCCCACTCGGTGCAATCGCGCCCGGCAGGTCACGCTCCGTCTCTTCCCCGACTAAAATTGGGATAGCCATGTCTGAATTCACCCACCTGCATCTGCATACGGAATATTCTCTGCTCGACGGGGCCTGCGACGTCTACAAGCTCGTGGATCGAGTGGCGGCGCTGGGCCAGAAGTCTGTCGCCATGACGGACCACGGAAATATTTACGGCGCAGTGCACTTTTTTGACGCGGCCAAAGAAAAGGGCATCAAGCCGATCCTGGGGTGCGAACTTTACGTGTGCAAGGCGGAGGATCATCGCGCCGAGACCACGAACGACCAGTACAACCACCTGCTGGTGCTGGCCGAGAACGAAGAGGGCTATCAGAATCTGATCCGGCTGACGTCAGAGGCGAGCCTGCACGGCTTTTACAGGAAGCCGCGGGTAAGCAAGAAGTATTTGGCAGAACATGCGAAGGGGCTGATCTGCCTTTCGGGGTGCCTAAGCGGCGAATTGTGCGAGGCGCTGGGCGACGAAAAGCTGGACGCCGCCGACCGGTACCTGAAGGCCAAAGCCGTGGCCCAGCAATATGAAGACATCTTCGGCAAAGGGAATTTCTTCCTCGAGATTCAGGACCAGGGGCTGGAGGAGGAGAGAAAGATTCGCGCGGATTTCGACCGGCTGGAAAAGGATCTGGGGATTCCGCTGGTCGCGACCAACGACTCGCATTACCTGTGCGGCGAGGACTCGCACGCGCACGAGGTGATGCTGTGCGTGCAGACCGGCTCCAAGATTCACGACGCCAACCGATTCAAGTTCGACAGCGACCAGTTTTTTGTGAAGAGCGCGGACGAGATGGCGTTGGTCTTCAAGGATTCGCCGGCGGCGATTGCGCGCACGATGGAGATTGCCGAGCGCTGCAACTTCAAACTGCATAAGGTGGAGACTCCGTTTCCTGATTTCGCGGTGCCCGAGGGCCACACTTCGAACAGCTATTTCGAAGAGGTATGCCGGAAGGGGCTGAAGAAGCGGATGGAGACGGCGGTGCGGCAACTGGAGCTGCGCGGAGTGCGGCGCGCGA
Source organism: uncultured Acidobacteriaceae bacterium (assembly GCA_963796785.1). GTDB lineage: Bacteria > Acidobacteriota > Terriglobia > Terriglobales > Acidobacteriaceae > Telmatobacter. The sequence goes on from CAWCMW010000003.1 coordinate 410,022, forward strand.
CTCCGGATGAATACGAATCGCGGCTGAATTTCGAGATCGACATCATCAAGCGGATGAATTACGCGGGCTATTTTCTGATCGTGTGGGACTTCATCAAGTATGCACGCGATCACGAAATCCCCGTGGGCCCGGGACGCGGATCGGCGACGGGTTCGCTGGTGGCGTACGCGATGGAGATTACCAACATCGACCCGCTACAAAATGTGCTGCTCTTCGAGCGGTTCCTTAATCCTGAGCGCGTGACCATGCCCGATATCGACGTGGATTTCTGCATGAACCGTCGGGGCGAGGTGATCGATTACGTGACGCGCAAGTACGGTCGCGAGCAGGTGGCGCAGATCATCACGTTCAATACGATGGCGGCAAAGGCTGCGATCAAGGATTGCGGACGCGCGCTCGATATGCCTTATGGCGACGTGGACAGAATTGCGAAGCTGGTGCCGGCAACGATCGGCGTGACGCTGGACCAGGCGCTTGAGGATTCGCCGGATCTGCGAAAGGCATACGACAACGACAAACAGGTACGCGAGCTGATCGACACGGCGAAAAAGCTGGAGGGCCTTGTCCGCGGAGCCGGCGTGCACGCATCTGCGGTGGTGATTGCGCCGCGTCCGCTGACGGAGCTGGTACCGCTGAACCGAACCAAGAACGACGAAGTGGTGACGGCCTACGACATGAAGGCCGTGGAGAAGATGGGCCTGCTGAAGATGGACTTCCTGGGCCTGACTACCCTGACGGTGATTACAGATTGCCTGAAACTGATAGAGCAGACGCGCGGGGAGAAGCTGGACATCGATCTGCTGCCGATGGACGATCCTGAGACGTTCAAGCGGGTGTTCCACACCGCGCTGACTTCGGGCGTGTTTCAGTTTGAGTCGGGCGGGATGCGCGACATTTTACGGCGCTACAAGCCGGATACGGTGGAGGATCTGACGGCGCTGAATGCGCTCTACCGGCCGGGACCGATGGATATGATCGACGATTTCGTCGAGCGTAAATGGGGACGGCGCAAGGTGGAGTTTCTGCTGCCGGAGCTCGAGGCGATTCTGAAGGATTCGCTGGGCGTGATTGTTTACCAGGAACAGGTGATGAGGATCGCCAATGTGCTGGCGAGCTACTCGCTTGGCGAGGCCGACTTGCTGCGGCGCGCGATGGGAAAAAAGGACGATAAGGCGATGGCCGAACAGCGGGATCGCTTTATGACGGGCGCGGCCAGGCTGGGTCATCCAAAGGCAGCGGTGGAAGAAATCTTCGAGCAGATGGCGAAGTTTTCAGGATACGGCTTCAACAAATCGCACTCGGCGGCCTATGCGCTGGTGGCCTACCAGACGGCGTATCTGAAGACACACTATCCGGTGGAGTTCATGGCCGCGCTGCTCACGTCGGAAACATCCAAGCCCGACAGCGTGGTGAAGTACATCGGCGAGTGTCGCGAGATCGGTATCCGCGTGGAACCGCCGGATGTGCAGGTGAGTGGCGCGCAGTTCACGCCGCATTCGACCGAGGAGCACCAGGCAATTCGCTTTGGGTTGGCTGCGGTGAAGAATGTTGGCGGCAATGCGATTGAGTCGATTTTGAGGGCACGCGCGGAGGCCGGAGGGCGATTCAAGAGTCTTTGGGAGTTTTGCGAGAAAGTCGACCTGCGGCTGATGAACAAGCGCGTGATCGAGTCGCTGATCAAGGCCGGCGCGCTGGACTCGCTGGGTACGCGCGGGCAGTTGATGGCCGCCGTGGACAAGGCGATGGAGCGGGCGCAAAAGGCGCAGCGCGATGCAGAGCAGGGACAGAGTGGATTGTTCGGCCTGTTCGACGAAACTCCGGCGCGGGGACGCGACGCCGATGCGCTGCCGGCCGCGGCCGATTGGGAAGAGGGCGAGCGGCTGGCGAATGAGAAGGAAGTGCTCGGATTTTTTGTGTCAGGTCATCCGCTGGATAAATATGCGGAGAAGCTGCGCAATCTGACAGGCGTAATTACGGTGGCCGAGGCGCTGGAGCGCAAGCCGCCGGAGCGGCGTTGGGGCGGGCAAGCGGACGCGGCGGATGAGATTCAGGTGGCGGGAATGCTGGTAGGGGTGGGCGCAAAGAAAAGCAAGCGAGACCAGCGACTCTACGCGCAGGGTGCTCTCGAAGATGCGACTGGGAAAATGGAACTCATCTGCTTTGCGCGCGACTACGAGCGGCTCTCAGAACAGCTGAAGATGGAGGCGCCGGTGTTGGTGCGCGGACAGTTGATGGGCGAAGAAGATGCAGCCCCCAAGATCGCAGTGAGCCAGGTGCAGGCGCTCGAAGAGGTGCAAGTGAAGCTGCCGAGTGGAGTACGGATCCGGATTAATCTCGATCGCGCAACAGATGACTTGCTGGCGCAATTGAAAAGCGCTGCCGCAGCTGCGCCGGGCCCAGGAAAAGTGCTGCTGCAACTGGAGAAGAAGGGCGAGTACGCAGTGATTCTGGAACCGGAAGGGATGAGCGTGGCGGCGGACCGCGGTTGGGTGGAACGCGTGGAAGAACTGGCCGGCAAAGGGTCGGTGCAGGCGGTGGGATAAGACCGCATCGAGCACGTTCACCGCGCTAGAATGATACCCATGCAAATCAGAAAGGCCGTAATCACCGCGGCGGGTAAGAACCAGCGCAACCTGCCCATGCAAACTCTGTTTGATCAGCAGGGCGTGGAGCGATCGGTGCTCAGCCTGGTGGTGCGGGAAGCAGTGCGGGCGGGCATCACCGATGTGTGCATCGTGGTGTGGCCGGGCGACGAGGAACCTTACGCAAGGCTGCTGGCCGACGATGGCGCGCGGCTCACGTTTGTCGCGCAGACTGAGGCACGGGGATACGCGCATGCGGTATTCAGCGCCAAAGCCTTTGTAAAGGATGAGCCATTTCTGCATTTCGTCGGCGATCATATTTACGTTGGGCAGGAAGCGAGCGGCAGCGCAAAAAGACTGGTTGAAGCAGCGACTGCCGAGGGCTGCGCCATTTCAGCGGTGCAGGTAACGCGCGAGAGCCTGCTTCCCTTCTATGGAACTGTCGGCGGGCAGCCGGTGGCGGGCAAGCCGGGGTTGTATCGCGTAGAGACGGTGCGCGAGAAACCGACGCCGACAGAAGCGGAACAACATTTGATTGTGCCCGGACTGCGCAGCGGGCAGTATCTCTGCTTCTACGGAATGCACGTGCTGACGCCGGCGATCTTCGAGATTCTATCCGGGCATGCTAGGCGCGGGACGCGTGAGCTTTTCCGCAGGGTTGGCCGTGCTGGCCGAGCGCGAGCAGTACCTGGCAATGATCCAGACGGGCCAGCGATTCGATGTCGGCGTGAAATATGGTTTGTTTACCGCGCAGCTCGCATTGGCGCTCAGCGGGCAGGACCGCGAGAATGTGCTGACCCAACTTGTGAATGTGATGGCCGCGCGCGAAGCTCTCTCCGCGAAGGGGGACGGCGCGTGAGCGTACTGTGGACGACGATCACCGCGATAGACCCGCAGATTCGCAATCGCTCCCTCGATAGTTTTTGCCGGACCGCCTCGACGGAGCAACTTCGCGCCGAATTGAACGAGCTCGAGCAGCTCAGGCACTCGAACGAGAATCTCTACGAGCGCGTGCGGGCGCTTTTCTTCCTCTACGCCATCCACCGCTTTCATCTGCCGGGGCGCAACGACGCGTTTGCAATCGGCAAAGCACTGGTTCCGTTCGATGGGTACGAAAAATTCCTCAACAGAAGATTTGAAGAGGCGATCGGCATCTTTCTGGCCGCCGCGAAGCGCGATGGACTAAGCGACGGGCTGTCGAGCGCGCTTGCCGCGGCGTATCGCGGGCTCGCGTTCCAGACGCTTGCCGACCAGGTGCGGCGCAGCGTGCGGTCGGTGCGCGGCAATCAATGGATGTTCCGCACGGGGCATCCGGCGGACTATGCGCTGCGCTTGCGGCCGGAGCTGCTCGAGCGCAGCAACGGCGGTCCGTTTCCGATTTTGCACGAGGCTACGCCCGTGCGCATGGATCTGAGCCATAGCGGGTGGAGCGACATCTTTTTTCTGGGCATGGATCTGCCGGAGATGGCGCGAGTGCTGAATGTGTCAATCGATCTGGCGATTCATGGAGAGAATGCGCAGGCGCCGAAACCTCCCGTAGAAACCTATCTGCGCGTGATCGATCGACCGGTGATTCGGCTGGCGAGCGTCGATCTAGATGCGACAGCGGAGATCGGCGACTTGCAGGAGATGTTTGACTTTGGCCGCGACTACCTGGGACTGCTGAAGGCGGCAGTCATCGCGTCGGGCATTGTGCCGCCGGGAATGGAAGGCTCGGGGCAGCCGCTGGCGGCTCTATTGAAACAGCTGACCGGGCGACGAAGGGCTGGGCATCGAGATCGTCAGCCAGGTGAATAACATTCCCAAGGGATCGCGGCTGGCGGTATCGACAACGTTGCTCGCGTCGCTGATCGCGTTGTGCATGCGCGCGACAGGGCAGGCGAAGTCGCTCACTGGGCCGCTTGAGGAAGAGGAGCGGCGCGTGGTGGCGGCGCGCGCCATTCTCGGCGAATGGCTGGGCGGATCGGGCGGAGGATGGCAGGATTCGGGAGGCGTTTGGCCAGGGATCAAGGTGATTGAGGGCGCGCCGGCGGGCGAAGGCGATCCGGAGTTTGGGGTGAGCCGCGGAAGATTGTTGCCGAATCATCGCATTCTCGGCGAGCGAGAGGTGAGCGCGGAGACGCGCCGGCGGCTGCAGGAGAGCCTGGTACTGGTGCACGGCGGCATGGCGCAGGATGTGGGGCCGATCCTGGAGATGGTAGCCGAACGATATTTGCTGCGCTCGGACGCGGAGTGGAAGGCGCGCCAGACGGCGTCGAAAGTTCTCGACGAGATCCTTGAGGATTTGCGCGCGGGCGATGTGCGCGCAATTGGCGGTGCCACGCAACGCAATTTCGATGGACCGATCCAGAGCATCATTCCGTGGGCGAGCAATCTATATACGGAGACGCTGATCCGCGAGGTGCGGGCGGAGTTTGGCGATGCATTCTGGGGATTCTGGATGCTGGGCGGAATGTCGGGCGGCGGAATGGGATTCATTTTCGATCCCAAGCGCAAGCCGGAGGCGCAGAAGCGCCTGGGCGAGTTGATGCGCGAAGTGAGCGGAAAGCTCGCCGGCGGCGTAGCGTTCGCGATGAAGCCGGTCGTCTACGATTTTTCGATCAATGAGCGTGGAACTTTTGCGGAGCTGAAGACGGGTGACGAGGCCATTCTGCCCGACGGCTACTACAACATTGTGCTGCCTGCACTCCTGCGCAAGGACCAGCGGCTGCTGTCGGCATGCGAGCGCGGCGACCTGGAGCGATTCAGCGCGCTTTCGCATGACGTGCCGGGCGCGCGCGACCGAACGCGGGGTCTGCTTGAGCGGCTCTTGCCTCGCGCCAACGGCGCCGAGGAGCAAGCGGAGACTTTGGAGTCGCTTCTCAAGGCGAACGGATTCGATCCTCTCCAGCATGAGCGGATTCAGGCGGAGTTGCGGGCCGGGCATATTGGTGTTGCACAGAATCGGCTGGCGGCTTCGGTGCAGATTGAGGATGTCCCACCGGAGAATCTCTTCGATGCGCGGCGTGAGGTGGACGCGCAGTGTTTCAAGCTCGGGGAAGAGGCGCTGACGGCGGGCACGGTCGCGGTGGTAACGCTGAGCGGCGGCGCTGGCAGCCGGTGGACGCACGGAGCGGGCGTGGTAAAAGCGCTGAGCCCCTTCTGCAGGCTGGAAGGAACGCATCGAACGTTTCTTGAAGTGCATTTGGCCAAGAGCCGGCGCACGGGCAGGCGCTACGGATGCGAGGTGCCGCACGCGATCACGACCAGTTACCTGACGCACGGACCGATCGAGGAATTCCTGCGGCGCGAAAACGCGTACGGGTACACGGGCCCGCTGTATTTGTCGGCAGGGCAGAGTGTGGGGCTGCGGCTGATTCCAACGGTGCGTGACCTGCGGTTTGCGTGGGAGGATACGCCGCAGCAGATGCTGGATGCGCAGGCGCAGAAGGTGCGGGCAAGCGTGCGGCCGCGCTGGTGGCCTGGGCGCAGCAGGCGGGCGAGGCGGCGAGTTATACCGATAATCTTCCGCTGCAGTGCCTGCATCCGGTGGGGCATTGGTACGAGGTGCCGAATCTTCTTTTGAGCGGTGTGCTCCTGAAAATGCTGGAGGCAAGGCCACAGTTGCGTACCTTGATGGTTCACAACGTGGACACGGTGGGCGCTGACCTTGATCCGGGAATCCTGGGCCGACACATTACGAGCAAAGCGACCATGACCGCCGAAGTGGTGACGCGACGCATCGAGGACCGCGGTGGAGGGCTGGCGTCGGTCGATGGGCGGGTGCGTTTGGTTGAGGGAATGGCACTGCCGTCAGAAGAGATCGAATTCGCGCTTTCCTACTACAACTCGAATACGTTCTGGATCGACATTGACGGGCTGTTGAAGGTTTTCGGCCTGAAGCGGAGCGATTTGCGTGATCGGGAGAAGGTGGCGGCAGCGGTCCGTGCCATGGCCGCGCGCATGCCCACCTACATCACGCTCAAGGACGTGAAAAAACGTTGGGGCAAAGGGCAGGAAGATATTTATCCCGTGGCGCAGTTTGAAAAGCTTTGGGGAGATATGACCGCTCTTCCGCAAATGGCGTGTGAATACGTGATTGTGCCGCGGATGCGCGGACAGCAGCTCAAAGAGCCGGCGCAGTTGGATGGGTGGCTGCGCGACGGATCGGCGGAAGCCGTGACGGCGCTATGCGAGTTTGCGCGATAAAGCTGGCGGCAGCACACGTACGTCCGTGCCTGAAGGCCAAGAGCAATTGCGCCGGGAATTCAGGGGCATGAATGCCCTTGCTCCCTCCGATCAATGATATTTCGCGCCGGCCGCGACAGCTCATCACCGCGTCGTATGCCGGCTTAGGTTGGCCGTTGCGATCGAAGAGCAGCGGATAATTCGTACGGCCCTGAACGGGCCAATTGTTCAGCCACGAATCAGCATCGGTGACACCCCAGAACGTGACGCGCTCCACCTCGCCGGGATGCTTCATAAAGACGCCAAACAATTCGGAGTAGCGCTTGGCCAACTCCTGCTGGACTGAATCCGGCAGTCCACTGGCGTAGGGATTTAGCGCCGCATCCTGCTGGATCCGCAAATTGACATCGGCGGTACGCTGCGCGCCCGCATTGGGCAGCACGGTGATATCGAACTCGGTGATCGAAACTTTGATCCCTGCCGCTTGAAACGCCGAGATGGTTTCCTCTTCCTGTTCCGCGGTTGGCCAATCCAAATGGTCATGGCCCTGGATGCCGACGCCCGTAATGTAGACGCCATCGGAGCGCAACTTCTTGACGAGCGCGATCGCACCATCACGCTTGGGCCCGTTTTCCAGGCTGTAGTCGTTGTAGATCAACTCCGCCTTGGGATCGGCCTCGTGCGCGTATTGGAATGCCTTCTCAATGAAGTCGGGGCCGATGATCTTGTACCAGAGCGACTGGCGCATCGTGCCATCATCGTTGAGCGCTTCGTTTACAACGTCCCAGCTATTGATTTTTCCCTTGTAGCGGCCGACTACCGTGTCAATATGTTCCTTCAAGCGCGCGAGCAAGGCATCGCGCGATAGGAGATTGCCCTTGTCATCGTGAAATACCCAGGCGGGAACCTGGCTGTGCCAGACCAGATTGTGCCCCACGATAAACATGTGGTGCTTCCGTCCAAAGGCGACATACTTGTCGGCCAGATCGAAGTCATACTTCGCCGGTTGCGGATGAACCCGCTCCCACTTGAGTACGTTTTCCGGCGAGATGGAGTTGAACTGTGATTCGATGAGGGAATCTGAACGCTGATCCTGCCCAGCAATCTGGGCCTCGTTCATGGCCGCGCCGATGACGAAGTTGCCCTTGAAGGCTTGCTTCAACGAAGTGGGGGCATGCGCGGCGCTGGCGGCGCATGCGGCGATGAGAAGTGGCAATGCGACAGAACGCACACCCGTGCGCAACTTGGCCTGCATGATTTCTCCTGGCTGGAATCCGGACCTAATGATAAACCTTTTCAGGGTTTACCAGCTGCAAAGCCCTTGCGCCGCTCCGTCAGCTCATTGGCGATTTTCTGGTTCAATTCGCGGTTGATGGGATAGAAGAACATGCAAGCGCCCGCGGCGACGAACGCCAAACCGGCGTAGACGCTCGCGGTCAGCAAGATTCCGGACTGTGCATGCGCGGTTTGCACCGGAGCCTCGGAGACGAAGCCGTAGATCTCGAATAGCCAGGCAGCGACGGCGCCCCCAATGGCCAGGCCGGCCCAGAGAGCGAAGACCACCGCCGAGGTCACGGTGCCGCTTGCACGGCGGCCCGTTTTCCACTCGCCGTAGTCGGCCACATCGCCCATCATCGACCAAATAATAGGTCCGGACAAACCATAGGAGAATTGGCGCAACACTTCGGTTGCGACGATCAAGACCGTTGCGTGCGGTGAAATCATCAACAGCGCCGCCGCGAAGGCCCCGGTCAGAAACATGCTAGCGATAAAGAGCTGGCGTTTGCCCACACGTTTGGAAATGGCCGTGGAGCAGGTGACTCCGGCGATCAACGCGGCGAGCCCGAATCCATTGAGCCAGGAGAAGAGGCTCAGGTTGCCGGCGAGAAAGCGGGAATAGGGCAGCATCACGTTGCCGCGAATCACAATGGCGGCGAAGTAACACAGCGTAGCCAGAAACAACGCGATCCAGGGACCATTTCGAAAAAGATCGGAAAGATCCTGGCCAAGGTCGGACTTCTGCGCGGGGTCAGGCTGGATGCGTTCTTTTGTCGTGAAAAATGCAATGACAAAAAAGACGACGCTGAGGATCGAGAGCAGGCCCATCGTCAGTTGATAGCCGAGCGCGTCGTTGCCGTGGCCGAATACCCGAACCATCGGGATGGCGAGGGCGCCCACGATGAATCCGGCGGAGTTGGCGGCGACCTGGCGGTAAGTGGAGATGCTGTTGCGCTCGTCGGGGTCCAAAGTCATGACCGCGTTGAGTGTGGCGTAGGGTACATTGTTCATGGTGTAGATCACCCTGAGCAGGATGTACGTGGTCCACGCATAGATGATCTTGGCCGTCGGGCTGATGTTGGGCGTTGTGAAGGTGAGAACGCAGATAACGCCGAAGGGCAGCGAAGTCCACAGCAGCCAGGGGCGGAACTTGCCCATGCGCGTGCTTGTGCGGTCGGCAATCACACCCATTACCGGATTCAGGCAGGCCACGCCCAAGCCGACGACGAGGAAAAGCGTTCCCGCCTGCGCCGCCGAGAGACCAAAAGTGTGGGTATAGAAATCCAGTTGCAGAGCCAGCAAGGCCTGGAATACGAAGTTGGCGGCCATGTCGCCCAGGGCGTAGCCGGTTTTCTCAGTAAAGGAGAGCTTCTCAATCATTACTGCCTCTTCTTTCGCCGGTGATCCCGGCCGCGCTCGCACCGTGGCCCATGTTGTCGGATTACCTATCGCTTTTTAAACTTCGCCGCTTGAGCGAGGCTCTGGCGGTTTGCGCACAAAGCCTACCCGAACGAAACTGTCGCTGTCCAGAATGATGCAGCGGAACCGCCCTTTGCCGGACCGCAGACCAGTCTAGCGGCTGAGGACATCTCCGGCAACAGGAAAAGCGATTTTCTTAAGAACTAAGTAACGGGTTGACCTTTGGGAGCGGCAGGTTTGATGGGTCAAAAGCGGGGGTAAACTGCTCCGGCTTTGCACAGATTGAGGTGCATCGCCGGCAACCGGCCCGGCCCGTTTGCGAAGTCGCAGAGTCCCCTGTCGCAGAAAAATAGGGTGGTCCTGCGGCATTCCCTTTCCTTCGGGATGGCCTTGCTCGGATGGGGCGCTGTTGATCCACGTGAAATTACAAAGAAATGACTTCCCAGCCTCGCCGTTGACTGGTACGCTCTCCGTACACGCGGAGAGATCGCCGAAACAGGCGATCCGTTTTCCCCTGCTTCCCTGCCCCACGGTTTTGAATCGTACGGATCCGTTCGATGATGAACTCCTGCTTTTTTGAGTGGCGGGGCATCGATTTTAGCGGCGTCGCCCATCATACGCATTGTTCCTGTACGGAGAATTGGAAATCGGGGGAACAGGCCGGCAAGTGGGCCATTTTCTGCTTTACAACCTTGCGATAAGACGTTCACTGCTTTTCCGCTTCGCGTGCAGATCAATCCTTCAAGCGAGCTCGTTGCCGGGCTCGATGGTCAGGTATGGGAAGGAGTAACGCGATGAAACTGCCGCATCGTCTCCCACTTGTGTTTGCATTAGCGCTTGCCGGATTCGGAGCCAGTTGCCTGGCGCGCGCCGCCGGGCCGGCCTCGACTGGAGGACCAGCGTCTGGCGACGAATCGACGGTGACTCGTCCCTCTGAGACCATCGCGATTCCGGGCCCGCTGCGGTCCTTCCTGCGTATGGCCGGCATCAGCCAGGAGAGCACGCCGACTGACGTGCTTCCCCTGCTGGCTCGGAATGCGTTCCTTTACGGCCACCAACTGGGAAAGAGGACCGAATACCTGGTGCTGGAAGACCGGTATGTCCAGCAGGCGCGCGAACTACAACCTCTCGCCGTTGACAATGGCTCAATCCACATCGCGGGTTGCAGCGACGTGGCGCCATTGATTCAGGTTCTGGGCTACCAGTTCGAGACCGGATGCGGCCACGAAGGCGCGACCTTGATCACCGCGAATGCTGAGCGCGCGTTTCTGACCATGGACTCGGGGTTTCCTCTGACCCGGTTGGAACAGTCCCTGCAACAGGGCACTCCTTTTTCGTATCCCTTTCCGGCAACACGTGTTCCGATTCTGTTTCACGAAGACGACTGGCTGACGCTGATTCCGGCAAAGGAACGGGCTGGCCAGACACTGCTCGATCTTTTGCTGAATAATCAGGACGCGGATCGTCTTTACACTGCGCTGACGAAGCTCGACCCAGAGACTCGGAACGCTTTGTTTCAATCTCCCGGGCTGAAGCGGCTGCTCTTTTATGCACCCACGCTCGATTTTTATGGGAGCCGGCTCTGTATTCGCTCGGGAGCGGTGGTTTTGCCCGGAGGAGAAGCGGCCAGGCCCGCGTGGGATGCGCTGGTGGGCGCGAGCTCGCATTCGCCAGGCGAATTCGTCATCCGGCTCCTGGCCAAGGATCAAGGCTGGCTGGCGGCATACTTCGATGCGCTGACGCGGGTGAGCCCCGAGCAACAGGCGCGGCTGACCCAGGGAAACCGCTTGAAGGATCTCTATGCGGCGTACCATGCGGGAGTTCCCAATGTGGATGCGGCAAGCAGTGTTTTCGTGCGGAACTCGACACTCTTGCTCCTTTTGACTCGACTGCAATGGGATGCCGCGGGCGAGCCGTTGATTCCGGGCGACCTCAGCGTTTGGCAAGAGGTGTTCGCGCGGGAAGAAAAGCTTCACCACACGCACAACTGGGCGCGGCGCTTCCACGCGGCGGACGGCCCCGAAGGTTTTCTTGAGGCCCAGGCGGCCTATTCCAATACTCCAACTGCCGACGGGCCCACGCAGGTTTATCTTGTGCTGAGCGCAATCGACGGCGTGCGGCCGGCGGAACGGCGCATGTCAGGCGATACGGCGCGGTTGCTGGCCTCCAAATACATCGATCTTTTCGATTGGTACCCCATTTTCGTCGAATTTCCGGCGCTCGACGATGCGTCAATCCGAAATTTCATCGTAACTGCCAATCAAATCAGTGGCCTTTCAAACCAGACACTGCGGTCGAATGTCCTGGGGGCTTTTCAGGCCGAGGTGGGAATCTGGCAGATCCTGGCGCGGCAACGGGAGATCGCCGAGAGTGAACTGAATTCTTCATGGCAAAACACGGTTCAATCCTACGCCGCAATCTCTTCGTCTACCCAGCTCTTCGATGCGGCGCGCAAGTCGTTGCGGACGATCATGGAGGCGGCGGGAGGCAGCAAGGGGGAGATGACGGAGGATGAGGTCGTCGACCTGCTGGCTGGCCCGGCGCAAAGCAACCCTGAAGCGGCGCAGATTCACGATGAGCTGGCGCGAAGAATGCGCGCCGTGCTCGACGATCAGCGGTTGGCCTCGCTGGATACGCTCTTCGGGCTCTACGACGGCCTGGGCGAGATGGCCAAAGGCGCGAATGTGGGCGACAGCCTGCTGCCGCTCGCAGGAACCTTGCGCGAGTTCGAGCTCCCACGGCCCATCTTCACCGAAGGCGAGCGTGTGACATGGTCGCCAACGGTCTACTTGAACCGCCATGCGGAGCTGCAAGTGCGCACCGACTTGACCAAAGTGATCAAGGCTCCGGGGACGACAACGCAGTTGGAAGTCGCGCGCGGAAAGCTGGCGCCTTTCCTGCGGGACACATTGGTAGGACTGAATTACGCCTACTACGAGCCGCCGGGAGCGCAGGTTCTGCACAGCAACCCGCTGTTCGTTCGCTCGCACGATTTCTCCGCGACTTCAATTCAGGGCATCGACCGGATCTGGGGTGCGCCATCCTTGATTGGGATTGGCGCAACGGCCGGCGGCGGCGCCTACCTGATCGGATCGCTCGCCGATCTGCCCTACGTGCTGGCGATGACCGAGGAGGATTTTATCTCTCCGGCAAAGGTGCAGGCGCTCATTTGGCGCGAGACCGTGCCGGAGCTGCTGGTGAATGCGACGCTGCCACGGTGGTGGGGCGTAAGCCGCGACGAACTGCATGCCGTGAATCTCTACCAGCGCGCGGGAGAGGAGCTGCTGCGGGATTCAGAGGACCAGCCGGAATTGCGCGAGAAAGTAGTCGGCGTCTTCAGCGGCCGCATGGGTTGGGGCCGGACGGATGAGCTGGCGCTTGCGCTCGAACACCGGGAAAGCGCGGAGAGCCTGATCGCGAATTTGCTGCCCACAGACACGTTCTATCTGGAGTCGGAGTTCCGCAAGAGATATCCCGATCAGCTCGCGGCATGGGGGCCGGCGAACAGCGAACTGGACCAGCTTGCGCGCAAGAATCCGGCGGATACATTCGGCCGAAAAAATCGCGAGAGACTTTGGCGTCCCGCACCGAACCTTGGCGGAGACCAATGCCTGCGATCTTCTGGCGCCGGCTCCGTTTCCTGTTACGGGGGGACCTGAAAGCCGGCTGTTCAGCGAGTCGTGGGAGTCTGGCAACTTGTATTGGGCTCGACTGGCGGACGAAAAAGGGTATGACCCGGCAGCGCTCAATGTGCTGATACCGACACTGACCCGGCAGATGGTGGCGAATATTTCGGCAACCAGCATCGACGATTGGCCGGCTCTGCAGCGGGCGATGGATCAAACCGGGGAAGAGTTTCTCAAGGGCAAGATTGCCATCCGCGCCGCGGGAGTGACGGTTGCAAGCAGCGAGAAAGCGAACGGGGGTCAATAGCAATGTTGAAGGGAAACAGGACCATCCTATGCATCGGCGTGGTTTTGAGTGCACTGCTTCTGGTGGCCGGCGGACCAAGATTTGCGGCTCAGGATGAGTCGACGCACCTGCGCGTCACTGTGAATCTGGTGCAGTTGAACGTTGCTGTGACCGACAGCAAGGGAAATTACATCAGCGGCCTGAAACCGGAAAACTTCGTAATTACCGAAGACAAGATTGCGCAGCGGATTGCGACGTTTGAAGAAGGCAACGGGCCCGCAATCCGGCCAGGCCAGAGCCACGAATCGCCAAGCCCGAGTGAAACTCCGGGCACCGCGCCGCCGGCCCCCGCCGCAGCGCCTTCGGCCCCGGGCGGAGCGCCCGACGAGGCTTCGGGTGCGGCTCCCGACCGCATTCCAGCGGCGGCGATGGCATCGACAATGGCCGGTGCGAACGTCTACATTCTCTTCGACACAAGCAACTACATGTACCGCGGGTTCGTGTACGCGCAAGATGCAATCTCCGATTTTGTGCGCTCCATGGATACCGCGAGCCAGATCGCTTTTTATTCGTATAGCCGCGATCTTTCGCGGGCCACAACGCTCACCCCGGACCGCTTTCGCGTGGTGAACGGAGTGCGCAGCACGGTGGCCGGCGACGACGCCGCGCTGTACAACAGCCTGCTGATGACGGTGAAGGATGCGGCCTTTCTGACCGGGCGCAAGGCCATCGTGGTCTTCTCCAATGGACCGGACAACGCCAGCTCGGTTCCTCCCGAGGACGTGGCGGAGCTGGCCCAGGACACGGGCACGATCATCTACATCGTGAGCACGCGACTGGCGCAGGACGATCCGGTTTCTGCGGCGGCGTTTGAGCGCGTGAGCCGTGCGACGGGCGGCAAGGCCTACTTTGCCGGGAACTGGCGCAAGGAGAAAGAGGCCTTCGGCTCCATCCAGGAAGATTTGAGCCACCTGTATTCGGTGAGCTACTACCCGCAGGTCAATCCGAATCGCGGCTGGCGATCGATCAGCGTGAAGCTGGTTGGCCCGGGCACGGAGAAATATCACATTCGGACGCGCGATGGTTACCGGCTGCTGCCACCGACGCAGATCAACACCGGCAATGATCTTGCGGCGGGAGCGAGTTCCGAGCCGCAGTGAAACAGAGACAAGTGCGGGCGAGGACGCCCGCACGACAGCGGGCGGGCCACCCCGGCGGGGACGCCGGCGCTACAAAGGGCTCATTCCTCGATTGGCATTTGGCAGCGATGCCGGTACGCGATTCGGATCTAGCCGCGCAGCGCCTTGATCACTTTCGCGGTCGTCACGACCTGGCCGGTGTGGCGCAGCGTGTGATCGGCGACGTGAATCATCGCTCCGCCGATGGAAGTGGGCAACTGCTTGCGGCCAACAAAGCGCGGGGTATTGAGGTCGGCCGTGGCAAGAACGCGAATGCGGTCGGCGGCGTCGCTGAAGGCGACTTCGACCGCGGCGAGTAGTTCTGCTAACGATTCCTGTTTCCCTTCCCGATCTTCGCCGGCCTCCGCGTTTTCGGTCTTGAGCGCGGCGAGTTGTTCGTCGGAAAGCTGCTGGCCTTCGGCGTACGTAAGGATGCGGTCGGTGGAGCCGGCGATGTGGCGCAGATGAAACGCGATGGACGTAAGGCCGAGCGGCTGCGCGTGGACTTCGGCGTCGGTCAGGCCGGCGGTCCACTTGGTCAGGTCGTCGAGCGAAAGCTCGAGCGCGTGGAGAACGGCGCGGCCCGCGGCGGGAACGTCGGTGTGGGTGCCGCGGAGCCAGGGCTCGGTGTAGGGGGCGACGTAGGGGAAGTACTCATAGCGACAGTTTAATTCGCTTCATCGGTCTCCCTCCCGCGATTGTCATCCTGAGGAGCGAAGCTGACGAAGGATCTGCGGCTGCATTTTGGATTCGAGAACGGGCCCGGATTTCGATGACTCCCGCATTGCCGTCGATCCAGGCGGAACGGTCCCTGCACATCAATAGAAACGGCAGGAACTGAAGGAAGTTACAAGGGCCGCTGCCCGCCGACAATCATTTCTGCTGAACCCATTCCCATTTACCGTCAGCTTTTCGCGTCAGCTTGAGCACAATTCTATTCTTTTTTGAATCCATATAATGAGTGAGCAGTTCTCCCGATGAAGACCATTTGGCACCTTCGAACTCCGCCAGAATTTCGTCACTTTTGCCAACCAAGCCACTATCCCCCGCCCAAAGAAGCTTTCCATTTCTTGCGTATACCTTCCAGTCAGAAAGCTCTTTACCGTCCTCTTGTGAAACAGACAAATACATCTCTCTATCAGGGGAGAAATTCACCGATGCACCGCCCGGTAGGAGTTGGCCGGTCTTGTCATCCAATAGCACCCCGGTAAATAAATCTTCATCCTCGTGGCCAATGTGGTGAAGGTGGAGTGTTGCATCATAACTGCAATACTCCCAGCATTGTCCTCCGATGCCGTCGCCATCGCATCCTTTATCGACCAGCTGCCGAACGCCGTGCGCCCAGTTTATTTGCAAAGTGTGTTTGCCGATTCTCTTTGCTCCATGCGGAGCTTGCCGTAATGCGGCAGGTTCATGGGGATCACTAGAACCAGATGTTCCGTGGCATTGAAGCAATTGTCCGTAAGCACCCACTGTCGAGGCGAGGGTAGCGCAACAGAAAAACATGAGACCTATAAGGAATCGGTGCATGGTGACCGCAGTATATCTGGCTTTCGACAGACGACGAATCGCCGACACACGCTGACTTCTACAGGCGCTGCATCCCGGGGCTCCGGTCGTATCACCTGCTATGCGGAGCAAAGTTTTTTCTGAAATCGAATATCGCCAAAGCAACTGCAGATCCTTCGGCTTAGCCTCAGGATGACAGAGCGTTTTTGAGTTTGCAAGACCCAAACTTCGCGGTATCCCAGGTGCCCAATTGCGAGGCACCTGGGGCACCCATCTCTGCGGAGATATGGTGGCTCAACCTTATCCGGCGCTCTTCACGCGCACCACGGTGATCTTTTCGAAGCCCTCTTCGAAGACCGGCGGCTTGAGCTTTTCGGCCATCTTGCGCATGATGTCTTCGCTCACCGAGCGGTCGCGCTGGCGGTTGCGATCGAGGCACACTTCGAGCGGCACATCGAAGAAGACCGCCTGCACTTCGTAGCCGAAGCTCTTGGCCATCTTGATCCACTGGCGGCGCTCGTGGATGGAGAGGTTGGTGGCGTCAACATAATTCGCCGGCATGCGGGCGATGAGGCGCGCGCGCAAGAGCGAGCGAAGCGTGGAAAAGACCAGGCCCTGGTAGCGCTGCTCCTCCACATCGTCAAAGAGAATATTGCGCAGAAGGTCCGACGGAGAGCGGGGTGATGCCGCGGCGGCCGAACCACGTGGTCTTGCCGGAGCCGGGCAGGCCGATGGCGAGCACCACGAATCCCTTGGGCGCCTGGGGCGATTCTGGACCGGGAGCCAGCCTGGGCTTTGCCGGCATCTCGGGCTGGGTCTCGACTTCGAGACGCGCGGACGAGCCCGGGGGAACATTCCACTCCTGCTTCGAGGGCCACTCCGGCTTGAGTTGGCGCATGCTGCCGCGGCGGCGACTGGGGGCGCGCCGGAGCGGCGTGATGGGCTTCTTGGGGCCGTTGCTGCCCGTGCTGCGCGCGGGGCGGCGTCTCGTCAGGGTAGAGCGGCACGAGAGGAGCCGGTTGATTCGATGGGAGTTCCTGCCCGATTTTGCCTGTGGATTCTGAAGTATTAGGACCGCGTCTGGAGCGTCTTCTCATGCTGCTGTCAATCCTTGCCGATAAGCTCTGCTTCCCCCGAATACCATACTCGGCGATGCTGCGGCAAATTGTGTGCACTCCGTCACATACAGTTCCACAGTGGGAACTCCATCCTGACGTTAGGGAATCGTGTGCGGCGCGACATTGCGTTTATTTATCCATTGTCGCCCGCAATGATACGATCAAGGGTTTGGTGGAATCCGATTTGAGGCCCATTTCAGACGCCGCACGACACGAATTTTGAAACCACAAGCCACAAAGACCACGAAGGAGAATCGAAAAATGGCAGTAAAAGTTGGAATCAATGGTTTCGGCCGCATTGGACGCAACGTTTTGCGGGCCGCGCTTGGCAATAAGGACATCGATTTTGTCGCCGTCAACGACTTGACCAGCCCGGCAACGCTGGCTCACTTGCTCAAATACGACTCGATCCTGGGCAATCTGCCCAACGAGATTCAATCGGGCGAAGATTTTATTTCGGTCGACGGCAAGAAGATCAAGGTGTGGGCCGAGCGCGATCCCGCCAAGCTGCCCTGGGCCGATGTAGGCGCGCAAGTGGTGATCGAGTCCACCGGCCACTTTACCGACGCGACCAAAGCCAAGGCGCACCTGGGCGCGACGGTGAAGAAGGTCATCATCTCGGCTCCGGCCACCAACGAAGACATCACCATCGTGCTGGGCGTGAACGAGGAGAAGTACGATCCGGCGAAGCACAACATTATCTCCAACGCCAGTTGCACGACGAACTGCCTGGCGCCGGTTGTCAAGGTGATTCTCGAAACCACGGGCCTCGTCTCCGGCATCATGACCACCATTCATAGCTACACCAATGACCAGGTCATCCTCGACTTTCCGCACAAGGACCTGCGCCGTGCCCGCGCCGCCGCATTGAACATGATTCCCAGCTCGACCGGCGCAGCCAAGGCGCTCAAGCTGGTGATCCCCGAGACCGCCGGCAAGCTGGACGGCTTTGCGATCCGTGTGCCAACACCGAACGTTTCGATCGTCGACCTGACCTACATCGCCGAGAAGCCAACGACAGTGGATGCCTTGAATGCCGCCTTCAAGGCTGCCTCCGAGGGGAAACTGAAGGGAATTCTGGGCGTCGACTCGAACCTGCTGGTCAGCTCGGACTTCAAGGGAGACAAGCGCAGCTCGATTGTGGACGCGCCGCTGACGAAGGTAGTCGGCCAAAGCGTGAAGGTGCTGAGCTGGTACGACAACGAGTGGGGCTACTCGAACCGCGTCGTCGACCTCATCGGCTTCCTGGCCAAGAAGGGGCTGTAAAAGCAGTTCGTAGTTCGTAGTTCACGGTTCTTAGTCGAAAGTTCTCAGCCCCAGCACGGGACTGTGAACCGCGAACTAAGAACTGTGAACTGACCTCTGACTTCTTTTTCCCACGAAAGGCATCCTCCCATGGCCAAGCTGTCGATCCAAGACATCGAACTGACCAATAAGCGGCTGTTTATCCGCGTCGATTTCAACGTTCCGCTCACCGAAGATGGCACAACCATCACCGACGACACGCGGATCGTGGCCACGCTGCCGACGATCGAATACGCGCTGCGGCACCATGCAAAAGTGATTCTGGCATCGCACCTTGGCCGGCCCAAGGGCAAGCCGAATCCGAAGTATTCGCTCAAGCCGGTGGTGAAGCGGCTGCGCGAACTGCTCGACAAGAAACTCGGCGAGGGCATCAATGTCGCTTTCTCGCCGGATTGCGTGGGCGAGATTGCCGAAGAGATGGCGCGGCAGCTTGAGTCGGGCCAGGTGCTGCTGCTTGAGAACCTGCGTTTCCACGCGGAAGAAGAGGCCAACGATCCGGAGTTCTCAAAGGCGCTGGCCTCGCTTGCCGAGGTCTACGTGAACGACGCCTTCGGCTCGGCGCATCGCGCGCATGCGTCAACAGAAGGAATTACGCACTACCTCAAGCCCGCCGTGGCCGGCTTTGTTGATGGAGAAGGAGATTACCTATCTCGGCAAAGCGCTCGAGAATCCCGAGAAGCCTTTTGTGGCCATCATTGGCGGGTCGAAGATCTCGGGCAAGATCGACGTGATCCAGAATCTGCTGGATAAAGTGGACACGCTGGTGATCGTGGGCGGCATGGCGTACACGTTCCAGCGCGCGCTGGGCATCAAGACCGGAAAAGTCCTCGTCGAGGAAGACAAGATCGAGATGGCGAAGGATGCGCTCGACAAGGCGAAGGCCAAGGGCGTCAAGCTGTTGCTGCCGGTGGACAATATTCTGGCCGACAACTTTGCGGCGGACGCAAAGACGCAGGTGTGGGACTGCTCGAAGGATTTTCCCGACGACTGGCAGGGGCTCGACATTGGGCCGCAGTCGATCAAGGCGATTGAAGACGTGATTTTGACGGCGAAAACGATCGTGTGGAACGGGCCGGCGGGGGTTTTTGAATTTCCGCGCTTTGCTGTGGGAACAAATGCCATTGCGCGGGCCGTTGCGGCGAATCGGACGGCGACGTCGATCATTGGCGGTGGCGATTCGGTGAGCGCGATCAACCAGGCGGGCGTGGCCGACCAGATCACGCACATTTCGACGGGCGGCGGGGCTTCGCTCGAATTTCTTGAAGGCAAGAAGCTGCCGGGCGTGGAAGCACTGACGGACAAATAGCACCTGCGGAGCGGGAGCCGCGTCTTCGGCGCAGAAGCCGCAGGTAATTCAAAATAAGATCGCATCCAGCGAGAAGGCGCGGGATGCGATTCTTTTTATGAGGCCTGCGGGCGATGAGGATAAGGAAGCACCATGGCGTATTACACACGGGTTCTGTCGAAAGATGTGGAGTTCCCTTCCTTCGAAGAACTCGCGCAGTTGATTCGCGCGAACCACCCCGAGTTCCGACTGACAATCGAAGAAGGAGACGAAGAGGGTTGGAACACTCTTCTGCTCTCAGGAAATGATGAAGTCGAAGTCGCGCTGATTGAGCGCAATCCGGTCGTGGACGGTTCGGTCGGCCAGGATGAGGTTGCGGACTTTATCGAGGACATGCAGGATTGCAGGCCGAAAAGCGGCGTTCAATGGCTTGAGAATTACCTGGCTTCGGTGAAGACGGTCTATGCGTTCCAGCACCTGCAAGGGTCGGAGACGGAGGAAGGCGGAAATGCTCTCCACGCGTTGCGCTCGGCACTTTGGGAGCGCGGAGACGCGATTATTCAGGCCGACGGGGAAGGGTTCACAAATGAGGATGGCTACCATATCGTCTGGCAGTTTTCCGATTCGGTTTCGGGGCCGTGGAAGATGGGAGTGCTTCAGGACGGCGTTTGGCGACATTTTTCGATGGACCTGGGAGATCCCGATCATCGGGCGGCTTTCCTGAAGGGTTCGGTGCCTGACGATTTGACGTCTGTTTTGGGATCGGGCTCGTAGAACGCACGCCGAACTGAGTTCGGAACTCGGGGGAATTAGGCGTGACCGAATACTACCAGCTCAGTTCTCACTGGTGTGGTGCCCCCGAAGTTCGCTTCATCAGTGGAATCCAGAAATGCAGATCCTTCGACTGCATTTAGCTCTAAAAACGAGCCAAACTCCGCTCAAGATGACCGGTAGTTATGCTGCAACCTTCAGGGACAGGACACTAGTTGTTGGTTGAGTTCGAGTGACTCTTTACTCTGACCACCCAGTCGACCGGCTCGCTCGTGCCGTCGGTCACCTTCACGACGAGCGGCGTTTTTCCGTTCGATGTGAACACAATCGGATCGACCCGGTCTGCCGACGAAGCAGCGAGCACATGCGTGATGGTGCCTTCTGCCGTACCGAGAATCTCGACGTGCAGGCTTGCAGGCTTTGCGCTCTGAATATTGGCCGTGTCAAAGCTCACGGTGTAGCTCCCTTTTGGCCAAACGCCGAAGTTCACTGCGCCGCCGCTGTCAGAAACTTTCGCAGCGCAACCGCCGCCAGGGTTTTTACCCAGCTTTACGTCAACACCTTTCAGTGGCGAACCGGCAAAGGCGCTGTGTGCCGCCAGCACAAACATCAGAGCAAAAGCAGGAACGATCCAGACTCGCTTCATTTCGACCTCCAAAGAAAATTCACGGTAAACCAAATGAATGGTATCAACCCGGATTCCGAAATGGGATCATTGAGACCATGCGACCCGTTCGAGGCGTCCCCCTTTTGTAACGTGCCTGCCGTCACCCTAGTCGAGCAGGTCGATCCTCTAGAATGAAGTTTCAAAACCTTTACCTTCGAGGGACTGAACAATGCCGCGTAAAGCACTTATTGCCGCCAATTGGAAGATGTATAAGACGCCCGCCGAAGCGAAGGCGTTTGTCGATGCTTTTTTGCCGCTCGTTGCCTGGCACACCCGCGACGAGATCGCGCTGTTCCCTTCGCCGGTGCTGTTGCCCACCGTGGTTGAGGGCTGCAAAGGGTCGAACGTAGCCGTGGGCGCGCAGAACATTCATTTTGCCGAGGAGGGCGCGTACACAGGCGAGACCTCGGTGCTGCAATTGAAGGCTGTGGGCGGAACGCATACGCTCATTGGGCACTCCGAGCGGCGGCAGTATTTTGCCGAGACCGACGAGATTGTGAACAAGAAGCTGCATACGGCGCTGAAACACGGGGTCGTCCCCATTGTCTGCATCGGCGAAGTGCTCGAGGAGCGCGAGGCCGGCAAAACCGCGAGCGTGCTCAAGACGCAGATAACGGGCGCGTTTGCGGGCATCACGCCCGAGGCGGCGAAGCCGATCGTGATTGCATACGAGCCGGTGTGGGCCATTGGCACAGGCAAGACGGCGACGCCGGAGATCGCGGCCGATGCGCACCGCATCATTCGCGCGGAAGTGGCCAAGTTGCTTGGCGGAGATGTGGCAGCGGCAATGCGAATTCTCTACGGCGGCAGCGTGAAGCCGGAGAATGCAACCTCGCTCATCAGCCTGGAAGAGATTGATGGCGCGCTGGTGGGCGGCGCGAGCCTGAAGCCGGATTCGTTCACGGCGATTGTGAAGTACTGAAAAAAAGCGAGTCAGCGTGCGCGAGCGCACGGCGCGAGTTAGCAAGTTAGCGGGCCGCCTGGAGCGAGAAGCTTCGGGCGGCTTTTGTTTGGGACAAGTAGCTCGCTACATCGCCGGATAGAACGCGGCGATCCAATTCTGCAGCAGAGCCGGGAAGCAGCCGAACACCAGGACAGCAGCAGCGATGGCGATCAACACAACCAGCGCGGAGGGATGCACGCGAATCGGCGAGTCGTCGCTGGCCGGCATGACATAGGCACGCTTGAGCACCTGCAAATAGTAGTAGAGCGATACGGCGCTGAATGCGATGGCGAGGGCGACAAGCGTGAGTTGCTCGGCCGGAAGCGAGGACAATGGACCCTTGAATCCGTGGAAACCCGGGCTGAGCACGGCGGCGAAGAGATTGAACTTGGCCCAGAAGCCGACGAGCGGCGGGATTCCCGCGAGCGAGAGAAAGAGCACGAGCAGAACTGCGGCGAGCATGCGGATTGCGCTTGTGCAGGCCGAGGAAAGAGTCGAGCTTGTCGGAGCCTGTGGCGCGCTCGACCACGCCAACAACACCAAATGCGCCGATGGTCGTGAGGCCATAGGTGACGATGTAGTACAGAATCGCCTGCGCGCTTGCGTCGGTCCAGGAGAAGAACGCGAGGCCAAGCAGGATGTAGCCTGCGTGCGCAATGGCCGAGTAGGCAAGCAGGCGGCGCACGCTCGACTGCGCGAGGGCGGCCAGGTTGCCGAAGATCATTGAGAGCACGGAAAGATCCATGAGGATCATCGGCCAAGTGGTGACAATGCCCGGTGCGTAATGCGGCGGGGCAACAGCAGAATGAGTGACGAACATGACGCGGCCTGCGATATGCATCATCGCCATCCACCGGAGGATTGCCGAGCTGATGGAGATGAGCAGGGCGAAGCTGGCCACTTTCGATACCGAAGCGATAAACGCGGCGGCGGGAGCAGGCGCGCCTTCGTATGTGTCGGGCGCCCAGAGATGGAACGGGACGGCAGCGATTTTGAATCCGAGGCCGGCGGCGATCATGACCAGCGCGATGTAAAGGAGCGGCGCGCCTCCGTGGGCCGACGCCATAAGAGTGCCGACCACAACTTTGGGCAGGTAGGTTGAGCCCGAAAGCCCGTAGAGGTAGCTGAAGCCGAAGAGCAGAAACGCTGCCGACATTCCGCCAAAGAGGTAATACTTGATGGCGGCTTCGGCGCTTTTTTCAGATTGCTTATTGAATGCGGTGAGGATGTAGAGGCCGAGGCTCAAAGAGTTCGAGGCCAACGAAGATGACCAGCAGATCTTGCGCCGCGGAGATAATCAGCCCGCCCGCTGCAGCCATCAGCACGACCGAGACGTACTCGCCCGCGTGGCGCGTGAACGTGGAATCGATGAGAAGCAGAAGCGTGAGCGCGGTGAGGACGAGGATCGCGACTTGCGCAACAGCAGCCGAACCGCCTGCCGCGAGCAAAACGTCGCTGCCGGCGCTGAATCCCGCCCAATCCACCGCACAAACGGCCCAGATGGCCGCGATGCATCCGGCGACGCCGATGAATGCGGCGACGGCGATGCGAATTTCGAGAGCTTTTTTGCGCAGGAATCCGAGATCGACGACGATCACGAGCAGCGCGGCGATTTCGAGGGCCGTTTCAGGCAGCGTGGCGCGAAAGAGCGAGGCATAGCTGAGGGCGGCGTAGTTCATTGCGCGCCTCCCGCGAGCAGCGCTTTCACGGCCGGCTCAATTTGATCGAGAAGTATGCGCGGGTAGAGGCCGACGACAAGAGTCGAAATGCCGAGCAGCGCGACGCCGGCGTATTCGGGCCAGGTGATGGGCGCGAATTTGTGCGCCTGCTCCGATTCAAGCTCATGCGCAGTGGGCAGCACGTCGCTGAAAAACGCCTTTTGCAGCGCACGCCAGATGTAGGCGACGCCAACGATGATGCCGATACCGGAAACGAGCGTCCACCAGGGATTGACTTGCCACGCGCCGACGAGAACTTGCAGCTCGGCAACGAATCCTGAGAAGCCGGGCAGGCCCATGGACGCGACACCGGCAAAGACGAAGGCCCACGCAGCAAAGGGTAGCCGTCGCGACAAGTGCATCGGTTCAAGCTCGGCGAACTGGCGCGTGTGCGTGCGGTCGTAGACGATGCGGCCGACGATGGCGAACAAGAGGCCGGCGATGACGCCGTGCGAGAACATCTGCAGGACCGCGCCGTCGACGCCGATCTGGTTGAGCGTCATGAGGCCGAGGAGCACAAAGCCCATGTGGCTGACGCTGGAGTAGCCGATGACGAATTTGAAGTCGGTTTGCGCGAGGGCGACAAGCGCGCCATAGACGATGCCGATCACGGCGAGCCAGGCAAAGACATCGCGCCACGAGCCGATGCCGATGAACGAGAATCCCCAGGGATCGAGACCATGCGGAAAGAGGCCGATGCCGACGCGGAGGCAGCCGTAAGCGCCGAGCTTCATCACTACTCCGGCGAGCAGCATGGAAGCGGCGGTGGGCGCGGCGACGTGGCCCGTGGGCGCCCAGGTGTGGAACGGCCACATGCCCGCGAGGATCGCGAAGCCGACAAAGACCAGCGGGAAGCACCACATTTGAAAGTCGACGGGCAGGCCCGCGTGCGCGAGATAGCCGAGCGTGGTGGAGTGGCTGCCCGCCATGGTGTAGGCCGCGAGCAAGCCGATGAGCACCATCGCCGAGCCGACGAAGGAGTAGAGCGCGAGCTTCATGGCGCCGTATTCGCGACGCGTGGAACCCCAGATGGAGATGAGGAAATATTTCGGAACGATGGCGATTTCGTAAAACACAAAGAGCAAAAAGAGATCGCCGCTCAGGAAGACTCCGTATACTCCGCCGATGAGCGCGAGATAAAACGCGAAGAACTGGTTGGTGCGCAGCTCGACGTTCCAACTGAAGAGAACACCGGCGACCGCGGCAATGCCGGTGAGCAAAACGAGTACGCGGCTGATGCCGTCTGCGGCGAGCAGATAGTGAATGCCCATGGAGGGCACCCAGAGCGCGTCGACGAAGACCTGGCGGCCCTGGCCCATGGCGGCGGCGTAGCCGGCCACGCCAATTACAAGGCCGGCGACGGAAACGGCGAGCGCCCACAATCGCGCCAATTCCGGTTTGGCTTTGGGCAGCAGCGCCGAGATCAGCGCGCCGGCAAACGAAATGTAGATTGCCCAGGCCATTCTCTAAAATCTCCAGTGCGATAGCAGGTTCATGACCGTGGGGTTGATGGTGTCGAGGATCAACCGCGGCGCGAGCCCGACGAGGAACATGAGTCCGATCACCGGAGCGAGAGCGATACGCTCACTGTGATGCAGATCAGGAAAGCTGGCCCAGCGCTCGGGGACGGGGCCGGTGAAAACCTTCTGAATGACGGTGAGGATCACGATCGCCGTCACGAGCAAGCCAAGGATCGAAACGGTGGCCGCAACCCACGCAAGCGGAAAAACGCCGCGGAAGATGAGGAACTCGCTGACAAAGCTGTTGAGGCCGGGCAGGCCGAGCGAAGAAAAGAGCACGATGCCCATGAGGCCGGCGAAGACAGGCGCGGGCTTGCGCAGGCCGCCGAAATCGTCGATGCCGCGCAGGCCGCCGGTGCGGAATTGGATCATGGCGATGAACCAGAAGATGGCGGCCGCGGTGATGCCGTGATTGAACATTTGCAGAATGACGCCGTTGAGCGCGGCAGCCTGACTGGCCTGTTGCGCCGCGCCGGAAACGGGAATCGGCGAGCGCGAAGATTGCGAGCAGGCAGTAGCCGAGGTGATTGACCGAGGAGTAAGCAAAGACGCGCTTCAAATCTTTTTGCGCGGCCGCGGCCCACGCGCCCATGACGACGGTGACCACGGCGAGAACCAGCAGCGGCGTGCGCATCGCGGCAATCTGCACACCGAAGATGGGCAGCGCGATGCGCAGCAGGCCGTAGACGCCCATCTTGGACATGGCGCCGGTGAGCAGCATGGTGACGGGCGAGGGCGCTTCGGCATAAGCCGCAGGCAGCCATGTATGGAAAGGCACGATCGGAACTTTGACCGCGAAGCCGGCAAGCACGCCGATGGCGAGCCACGGCATGACCGCGCCGAGATGCGCCGTGACCATTTGCGCGAGCCCGCCGGATGCGGCCATGGCGGTAAGAATGCCGAAATCCATGGAGCCGGTGGAAAGGAAGATGGCGAGAAACGAAAGCAGCAGCGCCACAGAGCCAGCCATGGTGTAGACGAAGAACTGCGTGGCCGCGGGGCCGCGGCGCGGGCCGCCCCACAATTTGATGAGGAAGAATGCGGGGATGAGGCTCAGCTCCCAGAACAAGAACCAGTGAAAGAAATTGAGCGCGGTGAAGGAGCCGAAGAGGCCCGATTCGAGGATGAGGATGAGGCCGTAGAAGAGGCCGGGCATGTGGTGGACGCGATGCGAAGCGTCAACCGACATGAGCGTGACGATGGCGGAGAGCAAAAGCATGAGCGCGCCGAGACCGTCGACGCCGAGATGATATTCGATGCCCAGCGACGGCGCCCAAGGGTGAATCTCGACGAGGCCGATGCTGCCGTTGGACGGAAGGCTGATCCAAACAAAAAGCGCCACAACAAGGCAGGCGAGCGAAGTGACCAACGCGACTCCGCGCGCATGCTTGCCGACGAAGAGCGCGATGGCCGCGCCGATGAGGGGCAGCACAGTGAGGACCGTGAGAATGGGAAAGCCGCTGGCGATT
The DNA here is from genome assembly GCA_963796785.1 of uncultured Acidobacteriaceae bacterium. Classification (GTDB taxonomy): domain Bacteria; phylum Acidobacteriota; class Terriglobia; order Terriglobales; family Acidobacteriaceae; genus Telmatobacter. The sequence continues at coordinate 436,863 of CAWCMW010000003.1, forward strand.
GCGTTCATGGCCGGCTGCTCCAGAAAAGAATAACGACCAGCGCGACGACGGCTACGGCTAGGATGCGAAGGTAGTTCTGCACGCGGCCGCTCTCGACGCTCGCCAGCAGGCCGCCGCCTTCGGAGAGCTCCTCGCAGGTTTTGTCGAAGCCGCCGTCGACCCAATTGATGTCGAGCAGGCGATTGAGCTGCGCCCACAATGCAAAGATCGACGCGACGAGAGCAACGATGCCGCCCCACACGCGGCGATCAAGCCAATCGGCGACGCGCGCCCACCACTTATAGAAGGCGATCACTGTGACGCCGTAAAACTCGTCGACGTAGAGACGATCGCGGAGCGGGCCCCAAAGCCACGGCACGGATTTCTCGAGCGCGTCCGGCTCTTCCGGCTTGGGCGATTTGTTGCCATAGAGCCGCCAGCCGAGGCCGAGACCGAGGAAAACCACGAGCGACGAAGTGACCATGAGCAGGCCCAGGCCGGGCTCGGCGAATCCGTGCCAACTGAAGGTGGCCGCGCGACCTTCAAGGAATGCGCGGAACCATGGCCACGCCGGAGTTCCGATCAGGCCGAGCGCCATGGCGAAGAAAGCCAGGATGGCGAGAGGCAGTAGTCATGATCTTCGGGCTTTCATGCGCCGTTTTATGCCCGCGCCAGTAGCCGAGGAAGACGTAGCAGACCTGGCGCGTCATATAGAACGCAGTGAGCAGCGCGCCGAAGACGAGCAAGTAGAACGGGCCTTTGATCGCTGCCGAGTGTTGCGCGGCTTCAAGAATGCCGTCCTTCGACCAGAAGCCGGAGAAGAAGATCGGAAATCCGCACAGCGCCAGCATGCCGATGGTGTAAGTGATGAAGGTGAGCGGCATGTCGACCTTGAGGCCGCCCATGCGGCGAATGTCCTGCTCCTCGTGGCAGCCATGAATCACCGAGCCCGCGCCGAGAAACAATAGCGCCTTGAAGAACGCATGCGTGATCAGGTGGAACATGCCGACGGCGACGCCGCCCAGGCCGAGGCCGGCCATCATGTAGCCGAGCTGCGAGACGGTGGAGTAGGCGAGGATGCGCTTGATGTCGTTTTGCGCGACGGCGATGAGCGCGGCGAAGACCGCGGTGGCCGCGCCCACCCACGTAACGACGGTGAGAGCGACGGTGGTGCCTGCCGGGTCGCCCGATGCTGTGAGCGGCATGCCGGCCGACATGAGCGGATAAACGCGCGCGACGAGATAAACGCCGGCGGCGACCATGGTGGCCGCGTGAATGAGCGCGGAAACGGGCGTGGGGCCTTCCATTGCGTCGGGCAGCCAGACGTGCAGCGGAAGCTGGCCGCTCTTGCCGACTGCGCCGGCAAAGATGAGCAGCGCGATGGCGCCGGCGGCGCTGAGGCCGAGGCCCGCGTGCTGCGTTGAGAGGATGGCCAGCGAAAGCGGTTCGATCGAGCCAATTCCGTTGTTATAGAAAAGCAGCGTGCCGGTCTGAGGAAAACAGCCAGACGATACCGAGGAAAAAGAAAATGTCGCCGACGCGCGTGGTGATGAAGGCTTTTTTCGCTGCCGCGGCGGCCGAAGGCTTTTGATACCAGAAACCGATGAGCAGATAGGAGGTGAGGCCGACGATCTCCCAGCACATGAAGAGCAGCAGCAGGCTGTTGGAGATGACGACGCCGAGCATGGCTCCGGCAAAGAGCGAGAGGAAGCAGAAGAAGCGCGTGAAGTTCTCGTCGTGGGCCATGTAGCCGACGGAGTAGATGAAGATGAGCAGCCCGACGAAGCTGACCATCACGAGCATGATGGCTGCGAGCGGATCGAGAACCCAGCCGAGATCGACGCGTGATGCACCGAAGTGAAACCATGCGAAGTTGACGGTTTCGCGAACCACTGAGCCGTGCGCCCAGCCGCTGACGACGTGCACAAAAGCGATAAGCGACAGGAAGAGCGAAAAACCGAGTGAGCCGGTGGCTAGCGCGGATGCGAATTTGCGCCGGGGCTGCTTGAGCAGCGCAATCACTCCGGAGGCAAGCATTGGCACGGCGGGAATGAGCCACAAGAGCCGCGTGATGGAGGACGCGGCGAATTGCGGAACGAATGAAGTGGATTCCTGAATCAAGCGTTCACCCCTTCATCCTGTCGATCTTGTCGAGCTCGGTGGTGTTGGTGTGACGATAGATGGCGATCACGAGGCCCAGACCCACAGCGGCCTCGGCCGCGGCCACGGCAATGGAGAAGATGGCAAACATCATGCCGGTGAGCGCCTCAGGATGCGGGCCATAGCGCCAGAAAGCGATGAGATTCAAATTGGCCGCGTTGAGCATCAACTCGATCCCAATGAGGACGAGGATCGCGTTGCGGCGAACGAGCGCGCCGCCAAGGCCGATGGCGAAGAGCAACGCTGCAACGAGGAGATAGCCTGCGAGCGGCGTCGTCATCTACTCGTCATTTGGGCCTCGCCTTCTCGTGCATGGCCACGATGACCGCGCCGATGGTGGCCGCAGTCAACAGCAGAGCAAGAATTTCAAGCGGCAGCACGTAGCGGCCGACGAGCGCGTTGCCGATGTCGTGCACGGTGACGGAGGGGACGGTATTCTGTTGCGGAATCGCGCTTACGCTCGCAAGCACCGCCCATCCGAGACGGCAAAGACGGCGGCGGCAATGACCAGTCCCAAAGCCCAGGTCTTGCTGAAGACGCCGTCCTTCGGCAAATCGGAGCCGCGCGTGAGCAGAATGGCGAAGACAATCAGGATGGCGACGGCGCCGATGTAAACCAGAATCTGCGCGAAGCCGGCAAACTGCGCGTCGAGTTGCAGGAACAGCAGGGCCAGCCCGGCGAATGCCACCGTAACGGCGAGCGCGCAATGCACAAGATGCTTGAGCAGCACCGAGGCCAGACCGCCGGCCAGCGTGACGGCCGCAAGCAGATAGAAAATCGGAGTCAACGTTCAAGCTCCCTATTCAGCATAGCGGTAGCTCCTGCGGCCAAAGTGCTCGCCGCGCATGCCCAGCCGGCCCATGAAGATGTACGCCGCCGCGAGAATGATGGTGCAGACGACCCAGCGCTGCCAGCCCTCGCCCATGAAGCGCCACAGCGCGGTGACGAGCAGGTTGAGCAGCGTGTAGGGCAAAACAAATTTCCAGGCAAAGTTCATCAACTGGTCCTGGCGCAGGCGGGGCAGCGTGCCGCGCATCCAGATAAAGACGAAGATCGACATCATCACTTTGCCGAAAAACCAGAACCACGACGGGATGAATTGGAGGAACGAAAGCGGCGCCGACCATCCGCCGAGAAAGAGCGTGGTGCCAAGGCCGGAGATGGAAAACATCGCCAGATATTCGCCAAGAAAAAAGAGCGCGAATTTGAAGCCGGAATATTCGGTGTGATAGCCGGCGACCAGTTCCGATTCGCCTTCGGGCAGATCGAACGGCGAGCGATTGGTTTCGGCGGTGGCGGCGATGGCGTACATGAGAAACCCAGCGAGACCCCACGGCGTAAAGATGTACCAGTGCGGAAAGATGCCGGTGTACTGATCCTGCGCCGCAACGATCTTTGGCAGCGAGAGCGAGCCGGTGATCATGACGACGGCGACGCTTGAAAGCAGCAGCACCACTTCATAGCTGATCATCTGCGCGACGGCGCGCATGGCGCCGAGCAGCGAATATTTGTTGCGGCTTGACCAGCCGGCCATGAAGACGGAAAGCTCTGTCGCCGCGCCCATGGCGAAGAAGAAAAGCAGGCCCGAATCCATGTCGACCAAGCACCATGTTGCGGCCCATGGGCAGGACTGCGAAGCCCATGAAGACCGTGGCGACAAGCGCGAGCGGCGCGAGGAAATGCACCACGGCGTTGGCGCTGAGCGGAACGATATCTTCCTTGGTGAGCGACTTGATGCCGTCGGCGATTGGCTGGAAAAGGCCATAGGGGCCAACGCGGTTGGGGCCGAGACGGTTCTGAATGCGGCCCAGGCCTTTGCGCTCAAAGACAGTGGTGAGCGCAAAAAGGCCGGGAAAGACGCAGACGATGGCGATGACGCCGAGCAATGACTCCGGCAGCGGGCTGCAGGGCGGCGGGCAAAAAGCCGACAAGCCAATTGCGCAGGAGGATGAAAATCTGGTCGAGATTTACGAAGAAGGGATTCGCAGCCGAAGCCGTGGCGATCATGGGCTAGCTTCCTCCTTCGGTCTTGGCCGGCGGGTAGCGGGCGACGCGCGCAGCCGCGGCGGCTTTGGCGGCAGCCGCTTCGGCTGCGGCTTTGGCCTTCGCTTCCACCTTGGCTTTTTCCTCGGCCAGGCGCGCGTCCACTTCAGCCGCTTCCGTTGGATGGATCGAGTGGTAGTACTCGTTCGATTTGGCCAGCTTGCTCGCGGTCTTCTAGCAGGCCGGCGAAGCGATCGTCGGTGGCCAGCTCGAATTGCGTGTCCATCTTGATGGCTTCGAACGGGCAAACTTCAACGCAAATCTGGCAGCTCATGCAGACGGAAATATCGATGTCAAAGCGCGCGGGATAAAACTGCTGCTTGCCCACGTAGTCCGGCTTTTTGTCGGCGCTTTTTTCAATGTAGATGCATTTGGGCGGGCACTCTTTCTCGCAGATCTGGCAGGCCACGCAGCGCATGCCCTCCAGCCAGTTGGCGCCGTCGTAGACGAGGAAGGGAAAGACGCGCGCGTTCTCGACGGTTGGAATCCGCTGTTCCGGATACTCCACCGTCGTAAGCCGCTCTTTGGAGACGTAACTTCCGAAGAAGTTTCGCGCCGTCTCCGCCATCCCTTTTAGGATTCCGTCACCCAGCAAAGCAAACCTCCGGTTTGCAGTTCACAGTTCGTAGTTCATTGTTCGTAGCCCGTGCCGCAGAATTGCCAACTGAGAATTTGCGAACTCCGAACCGTGAACGGGTACCTATCTGTCCACTTCCCCCAAAACTATATCCACGCTGCCAAAGATCAGTACAACATCGGCGACATTGTGCCCCAGGCACATGTCTTCCAAAATTGTGAGATTGATGAGGCTGGGCGGGCGCACGCGATAACGATACGGATTCGGCCCGCCGTCGCTGATGAGATAAAAACCAAGCTCGCCCTTGGGCGCTTCAATGCGGCCGTAAGCCTCGCCGGGCTTGGGACGGAAGCCGCGAATCTTCGCTTTGGGGTCCATGATCGGGCCGGCGGGAAGATCCCTGATCGCCTGTTCGAGAATCTTGATGGATTCGCGCATCTCAAGCACGCGCACCATGTAGCGGTCGTAGATGTCGCCGTGATCGCCGAGCGGGATGCGGAACTGGAATCGGTCGTAAATTCCGTAGTGGTCCACTTTGCGAATGTCGTAGTTCACGCCCGACGCGCGCAGCATGGGTCCGGACACTCCGGCGTTTACGGCGAGGTCCGGCCGCAGAATGCCGACACCCTGGCAGCGCGCCATGAGAATTTCGTTGGTTGAGAGCAGCGCCTCGAACTCGTCGACAAACTCAGGCAGCCCGGCGACAACTTTGCGCGTGGCGTCGAGCCAGGGCGCGGAAACATCCACGCGGCAGCCGCCGAAGCGCATGTAGTTGCACATCATGCGCGAGCCGGTGAGCGATTCGAAGAGGTCGAGAATTTTTTCGCGTTCCTTGAAGGCGTACATCAGCGGCGTGCCGCTGGCGCCCATCTCCTGAATGAGAAATCCGATCGATGAGGCGTGATTCTGAATGCGCGTGAGCTCGGCGAGAATGACGCGAAGGTACTCGGCGCGCTCCGGCACCGGCTGGCCGACGAGTTTTTCAACTGCCAGCGCGTAGGCCCAATTGTTGGTGAGCGAGCAGAAATAATCGAGGCGGTCGGTGTATGGCATCGACGCCAGGTACGAGGCGCCCTCGGCAATTTTCTCGTGGTTGCGGTGCAGATAGCCGAAGACAGGCTTGAGGCGGACGACGCGCTCACCATCGAGCGCCACGTCCATGCGAAAGACGCCGTGCGTTGACGGATGGTGCGGACCCATGGCGACTTCAAGCAACTCGCCCTCGCCGTCCGGCTCGATGACCGGCGGCCGGTTCCAGCCCGCGATTTTCTCCGGTTTGGTTTCCACGACACTCATGCGCTGGCCGACCCTTGCTCGCTCGTTCCCGTGCTCCCTTGCTCGCTCTTATGCTCTTGCGCCCGCTTGAGCACTTCATCGTGCGGGGTGGGCTCGTATTCAAAATCGTCCGGCTCCACGTAATCCTTGCGCATGGGAAAATCCTTGAACTCCGGCCACATCAAAATGCGGCGCAGATCGGGATGGCCGGTAAAAATAATTCCGTAGAGATCGAATACCTCGCGTTCCTGGAACTCCGCCGCGCGCCAGATGGGCGTGAGCGACGGAAGCTCGGTCTGATCGCTCCGATTTGCCGTGCGCATGCGAATCACCAGCGGGCCGTGCTTCTTCTCGACCGAAAAAAGATGATAGACCGCTTCAAGACAGCCGGGCTCGACGTGCTTGCGCGTTTCTTCGACGGTTTCTTCGACGGGCTGCTCGACTCCATCGACCATTTTCACGACTTGACGCGTTACTTTAACTTTCTCCGCTATCTCCTTGTCGGGCCAGTCGACACCGGAGACGTTGGAGAGAAAATCGAAGGCGAGATCGGCATCGTCGCGCAGAAATGTGGCGACGGCGACAGCGCTCTCGGGCGCGAGGCGCAGCGAGTGCTGCGCGCAAGGGCTGGGGTTCGGCACAAACTCCACGCCCGCGCCGGGAACCGCCGCCTCAATCGCCGCTTTGATTTCTTCGACCGTCTTCATTTTCAGCTCTCAGCTATCAGCCTTCAGCCCTCAGCAAATCGTCACCGCTCGCAGCGCTCTTTCTGCTCCCTGTTCCCAGCCGTTCCCTCGGTCCCCTTATTCATCGAATCGTGATTGGCACTGGCCAGACTCCTGGGTTCGAGGTCGGCTCCAAGTCGTGCTCGCCCTGCTCCGGCACGGGAAACTCGCCTTGCGCGTTGGGGTCGAGATGGCGCGGCCTGCCCTCGCCGGTCAACGGCTGGCCGTCAATTTTCTTTTGCAATGTCATGAACGCCTGGATCAGCGCCTCAGGGCGCGGCGGGCAGCCGGGAATGTGCACGTCAACCGGAATGTAGCGATCGATTCCCTTGAGCACGTTGTAGCCCTGCTTGAACGGACCGCCGGAGATGGCGCACGCGCCCATCGCGATCACGTAGCGCGGCTCGGCCATCTGGTTGTAAAGGCGAACGACCTGCGGCGCCATCTTTTTGGTCACGGTGCCGGAGACGATCATCAGGTCGGCTTGCCGCGGCGAGGGCCGGAACACCTCGGCGCCGAAGCGCGCCAGATCGTAGCGGGCCATGGTGGTGGCGATCATCTCGATGGCGCAGCAAGCCAGGCCGAATTGCATGGGCCACACCGAGCTGCGGCGGCCCCAGTTGTAGAGCTCCTCGATGGTGGTGACGAAGATGCCCTGCTTGCCGAGCTCGATCTTCAGGTTTTGATCCATGTCGCTCTGCTCCAGTTCGCAGTTCGTAGTTCACGGTTCATAGTGTTCGTCACGGGCGCAAGCATTCATCTGCGAACTACGAACTAAGAACTGTGAACTCACATTCACTGCCACGTCAGCACACCCTTTGCCCAGGCCCACGCCAGCCCCTCAACGAGCAACAGGACAAAAACCAGCATGGCGGCGCACGCTGCCGCGCCCAATCCTGTAAATGCCACCGCAAACGGCAGCAGGAAAACGGCTTCCACGTCGAAGATGAGAAAAATGATGCCGTAGAGGTAGTAGGCCGAGCGAAACTGCATCCACGCATCGCCCTTTGACTCGAGACCGCACTCGTAGATTGCATTCTTGACGGCGTTGGGCTTGGCCGGCGAAAACACCTGCGCCCAGAGCCAGGCCAGCCCCAGCGGAGCGAGGCCGAAGCCGAGTGCCGCAACGAACAAAATCGTCAATGAAAAGTAGGGACTGGAAGCCATCGCGAAAAGAAATTCCTACACTTTCAAGCTACCAGTTTGGGGTATGGTTTGGCGAAGGAGTTGGCGCCGGGCAGCACCGTTCAGGCGGCTTTTTACCCCATTTATCCCATCAGGTGAACCGTTAGCTGGCAAGGAGCCGCCCGCACATGGCGGGAATTCGCTTCGCAAGAGCGGGGCGATCTCAGGCGCGCGGACGACGCGCTGGGCGTGGGTACGGAGTGCCTCAGGCCAGACTCGGTTCGGCAGGCCGCTCGACGCTGTACTCTGCCGCGGCGTCGCTCGCGTAGACCGGAAGCAGCCATTTGCGGTACGCCGGCAGATTTCCATGCGTCGCATCGAAGTACAGTTGCCGCAATCGGCGCGTGGTTTCGCCGATGGCTCCGTTGGCGATCGGGCGATGATCGACGCGGACTACAGGCGCGATGCCGACCGCGGTTCCGGTGAGGAACAGCTCGTCGCACACATAGAGCTCGCTGCGCGCGATGGAGCGTTCGACTGTCTCAATGCCCAGTTCGCGCGCGGCAAGTTCCATGATGGAGTCGCGGGTGATGCCTTCAAGAATGTTGTCGGCCACGGCGGGCGTGATCAGCCGGCCCTTGCGCAGCATGAAGAGGTTGCAGGTGGCGCCTTCGGTTACGTGGCCGCTCTCGTTGAGGAAAATGGCCTCGTCGAATCCCGAGCGGCGCGCCTCGTCGCCGGCCAGCGCGCTGTTGGCGTATGCCCCGCAGATCTTGGCGCGCGGCGGAATCGCATTGTCTTCAATGCGCCGCCAGGAGCTCACACCCGCATGGAGGCCGTTGTCACTCTTCAGATATTCGCCGTAGGGAACTGCGGCGATGAAAAAGCTATCCTCGTCGTCGATGGCCACGCCGATGCGCTCTGCGCTCTTGTAAGCCAGCGGCCGGATGTAGAGATCGGCGTGAAACGCATTGCGCCTCGCCAGCTCGACGGTGATCGCACACAACTCTTCGGGCGTGAGCGGCACGTCGATGTGCAGGATTCCGCAGTTCTGCTTCCAACGCTGGTAGTGCTCCCGGGGCCGCAGCACGTAAAGCTCTTCAGCGGCATCGTTCCAATAAACGCGAATGCCCTCGAAGACTCCAGTTCCGTAGTGCAGCGCGTGGGTCAGGATTCCGATGCGCGCCTCGCGCATGGGCACATATTGCCCGCCGAAATACACAATCAGATTGGGATCGGCATCCGCCTTCATGTCACACCTCCGCGAGCGAGTTTTGAAACAGTTCCCTTCCCCGCGCGAGGGCTCGTTCGTCGAGTTCAACCCAGCGCGGGTTCTTCACGAGCCGCTTCAGTGCGTCGTCGATGCTCTGCTGCGGCAGCGCGCCCGCAATCTCCAACAGCGCGCCGAGCATCACCATGTTGGCTGCACGCTTGTCGCCCAGCTCGTCGGCCAACTCAGTGAACGGGAGAGCGAGCACATGCACGTTGTCGCGCACGCAATCGGCGGGAAACTCCTGTCCGTTGAAAATCACCCACCCGCCTGCGCGCACGCTTTTGTCGAACTTGCGCAACGACGGCTCGTTCATCGCCACCAGCACCGTGGGCGAAGTGACCAGCGGCGAGTCGATCATTCGTCTTGAGAGCCGCACATGGCAGTTCGATGTGCCGGAGCGCATCTCAGGACCGTAGGACGGAAGCCATGAGACTTCAAGGCCTGCGTCGAGACCGGCCTCGGCCAACACCTCGCCCAGCAGCAGCACGCCCTGCCCGCCAAAGCCGGCAATGCGCACCTCAAGGTCGATTGCCTGCTCGCGCGCGAGAGCTGCCGCGTTGCCTGCAGGCAAATCATCCTCGGCAACGCCAAGAATGCGCGGCAGCTCATCGAGCGCGGGTTGCGGCGTCACTGGCCTCGTGTCCGCAGCCATTCGGTCCTTTGTTCGATCGCAGAAAACTCCGAGCGGGAATTCCTTTTCCATTACATCGCGTACCCAGTGCTGGGCTTCGACAGGGGTTAATTTCCAAATAGTCGGGCAGGGCGAAAGCACTTCGATCAGCGAAAATCCCAACCCGCGCACTTGATTCTCAAGCCCGCGCCGGATGGCCCGCGCAGCTTGTGCCGTCTGTTTGTTGTCGCCCAGGCCCACGCGCTCAATGTATGCGGGCGCCTTGAGCGTGCTCAGCAGCTCGCTCACGTGCAGCGGATAGCCTTCTGTCGCCGCGCTGCGGCCGTTCGGAGTGGTGGTGCTCTTCATTCCCAGCAGCGTAGTGGGCGCGGCCTGCCCGCCGGTCATGCTGTAAATGGCGTTATTCACAAAGAACACGGTGATGTTTTCACCGCGATTGGCCGCATGAAGAATTTCCGCCGATCCAATCGCCGAGAGATCGCCGTCGCCCTGGTAACTGATGACGATGCTCTCGGGGCGGCTGCGCTTCATCGCCGTGGCCACGGCGGGCGCGCGGCCATGCGCGGCCTGCACATTGCCCACGTCAAAGTAGTAATAGGTAAATACGCCGCAGCCGACGGGGCCAACCATGATGGTGCGATCCTGCACGCCGAGATCGTCAATGGCTTTCGCGATCATCTTGTGCACGGTGCCGTGTCCGCAGCCGGGGCAGAAGTGCGTCTGGTGCTGAAGGTCTTCCTTGCGCTCATAGCGCTCGTAGAAGGACTTGGCCCGGCCTTGCACGACTGCGTATTCCGCCACCGATTCAGTAGACATTTGCGACGCGCTCCTCTTCTTGTGTTGGCTGCGCGAGACCGCCGCGGCGCGCCAGCTCGCGGACCAGCGCCAGCACTTCATCGTGCGACGGCACGTTGCCGCCCACGCGGCTTAAGAATTCGACGGGCCGCGAGCCATTCAGCGCCAGTTTCACGTCCTCAATCAATTGGCCGGTGCTCATCTCCACCACTCCAAAAACCCGGGCGCTGAAAGCCAGCCGCTGAAACTGCACCACGGGAAATGGATAGAGCGTGATGGGTCGGAGCACGCCAACCTTGATTCCTTCCGCGCGGGCCTCCGCAGTCACGGCTTTCAAAATGCGGCCGACGATGCCGTAACCGACCAGCACAATCTCGGCGTCGGCGGTCATCCACTCCTCGGCGCGGGTTTCGCGCTGGCAAGCGATTTGATACTTCGCCTCGAGCGCGCGAACGTGCTTCTCCAGCTTGTCGAAATCCAGCTCCAGCGAGGTGATCAGATTTCCGCGCGACGCGGCGGTGCCTGCAACGGCCCAGTCCGGCAATTGCGTTGGCGTGGCCGTTTGCGGAAACTCCACCGGCTCCATCATCTGCCCGATAAATCCGTCGGCGAGAATGACCACAGGATTGCGATAGCGGTCGGCAAGCTCGAAGGCCAGAGCGGTCAGGTCCGCCATCTCCTGCACGGAGTGCGGCGCAAGAACGATCGTCCGGTAGTTTCCGTGACCGCCGCCCTTGACGACTTGAAAATAATCGCCCTGTTCGGCGCCGATGTTGCCCAGACCCGGACCGCCGCGCGTAATGTCGGCGATCACGCAGGGCAGCTCCGCGCCCGCCATGTAGCTGATACCTTCCTGCATCAGGCTGATGCCGGGGCCGCTCGATGCGGTCATGGCGCGGACACCCGCCGACGCCGCGCCGTACAACATATTGATGGCCGCGACCTCGCTTTCCGCCTGCACGTAGACGCCGCCTGTTTTTGGCATGAACTCCGCCGCGGCTTCGGCAATCTCGCTCGCCGGCGTGATGGGGTAGCCGTAAAACGCGCGGCATCCGGCAAGAATGGCGCTCTTGACGATGGCTTCATTGCCCTTCATCAGTTGCTTGCGCATTCGTTCGCTCCCTCCGCTGCAGCCTTTGCCGCGCGCGCCTCAACTTCATGCGCGCTGACCAGCCGGTAAACCGTAATCGCGCCTGGCTCCGGGCAAACCATGAAGCAAATTCCGCAGCCGGTGCAGCCCGCGCCCGCATACAACGCGGTTCGGTAGCCATAGTGATTCAGCCGCTCGCTCATCGCGATTACTTTGGGCGGGCAGGCCTCAATGCACAGGCCGCAGCCCTTGCACTCCTGCTCGTCAATGCGCAACTGGCCGCGATCCCGCTTCTGATCCGGCATTCTTCCATCTGTCATCGCGCTCACTCTGCCACCCTCCCAACTGCGCTGCTCACACAAAGGCCGGCGCCGCCTTCCGCTCCATATAGTGCGAGCGCACCGCAAAATCCTCGAGCTCGGCCCTGAAGCGCGGATCGGCAATGGCGATCAGCGCCTCGGCGCGCTCGCGCAACGTTTTTCCATGCAAATACGCAATGCCGTGCTCGGTGACGACGTAGTGCACATCGGCGCGCGAAGTGACCACGCCCGCGCCTGGCTCAAGCACCGGCACAATGCGCGAAACGGTTCCGCCGCGCGCCGTTGAAGGCAGCGCGATAATCGGCACGCCGCCTTTGGACCGCGCTGCGCCGCGAATGAAGTCGATTTGCCCGCCGAACCCGCTGTAAGGCCGCGTGCCCAGCGAATCCGCACACACCTGCCCCGTCATATCCACTTGCAACGCGCCGTTAATCGCCACCATGCGATCGTTCTGCGCCACCACGAACGGATCGTTGGTGTAGCTGATGGAGCGGAACTCAAAGCTGGGGTTCTCGCGGATGAAATCGAAGAGCCGCTGCGTGCCCAGCGCAAACGCCACGACGGCCTTGCCGCGATGCAGCGTTTTGCGCTCGCCGTTGATCACGCCCGACTCCATCAGATCGATCACGCCATCGGGACACATCTCGGTATGAATGCCCAGGTCGTGCTTGTCCGTGAGGCAATGCAGCACCGCTTCGGAGATTCCGCCGATGCCCGTCTGCAACGTGGCTCCGTCAGGAACGAGCGCCGCGACATTGCGCGCCACGCGCATGTGCAGCTCTGTGCACGGCTCCGCTTCAAGTTCCAACAGCGGCCGGTCCGTCTCCACGATGAAGGAGATGTGGCTCACATGAATTGTGGTGTCGCCGTGCGTGCGCGGCATTTGCTGGTTCACTTCGGCGATTATGATTTTCGCGGATCGAACTGCTGTCAGCGTGCAATCCACCGTCGTGCCCAGGCTTACGAACCCATGCGCGTCTGGCGGCGAAACCTGCATCAGCACCACATCGAGCGGCAGAGCACCGCTCTCAAAGAGGCCTTCAATCTCGCTCAGGAAAATCGGCGTGTAGTCGGCGCGCCCATTGCAAACGGCTTCGCGCACGTTATCGCCGAGGAACAGCCCGCGATGCCGGAAGTGCCCAGCGTACTCGGGCCGCGTGTAGTCGGCCGCGCCCAGGGTCTTCATGTGGATAACTTCCACGTCACGGAGTTCGGCGGCGCGAGCCACGAGTGCGTCCACAAGGACGGAAGGCGTTCCGCAGCCTGACTGGATCCAAACTCGAGCGCCGGAGGGTACAGCTTTGAGCGCCTGCGCCGCGCTCATGCGCTTGCGCTCGGTTTCCTCGCTCCATGTCATCTTGAGCCGCCGCTGCACATCCTCAAAGGGCGGTGCATCGGCTCTGGTCGTTCCATCACGGGTCGCGCCTCCGGTCTTGCTCTCAACTCCCTTCAAGCCGCCATTAGTCTGGGCTTTAGGAGCGGGCTGCGCTGTGATGGGAGTCACCCCAACCTCTGCACAAACGGGGCGGAAATTCAGGCTGAATGAGTGGTCTTATTCGATGAAGGTGAGGCTCTGGAGTTGATTCGTGCGGCCGCCGGCTGTTTGAGCACGAAATCGTGCGCGCAAGCGAAAATGCGGGGGCCTCGGCGCACGGAAAATGCGGCAAGGCGCCTTCATCCCTGGCAAGCGACCCCGGCCGGACCACCTCTATTGGCTTTTGTCGGATTCGCCGACGGCTCCGGCTGGCAGATCGAGCGCCACGAGAGCGAACCGCGTCTGGCCTGGGGCCGAGCTTTCAAACCCAACAATGTGCTGGTGGCGCCTGGAGCCGGCCCTCAACTGGAAACCGTCGTGCTTCGACTGCCAGCCGTACGATTTGCCGTGGTCGTCGACGTTCACGTTGGGGCCACCATTGTCAGAGCAGGTAAGGCCCTCGGAGGTTGCCGCAGGAGTGCCCACGGCAGCGTTGTTCTGGCAAGCGATCACGTCGCCGAAGCGCGTCATCGCCTTCTTGTAAAACGCGACGACTTTGTCCTGGCCATCACTAGTGGAGTAGTTGACCACCTTCACACGCAACTCCCAATCGCCAAAGCCCATGTGGATGTCCGCCGATTTGTCGTTGTCTTTGTCCTTCACGATGTCCGCGCCGGGATAGACGGGCAGGCCGAGGTCCGCCGCACTGGTCTCATCGGTGTTCACATGGATGCCGCCGAAGGGAGTGTCCACCTGGACCTTTTTGTCCTCGCCGTTGGGGCCTTTGTCCACTGACACTCTGCAACCCGCAATTCCGGCGGCGAGAAGCAGGCAGGCGGCCGCGCCGGCCATCAATCCGCCAGCTCCAAACCTTGCGTTGAACATCGCGTTCGGTGCCGAATTCCGTGCCAACTGTCGTGGGGAGTTCCGCGTTGACGTCCAAATCATGACCATCGTCCTCTGGAGAGGTTATACGCTGCCGGGGGGTGAAAGGTTCCGGGAAACCATTTAGCGTGGGCGAGCGCTTGAGCGATTGCTGGTCTTATGCCCCTTTGTCGTCCAAGCCTTCTCCGGCCTTGTAGCGCCCACCCTCTGTTTTTGTAGCGCCGGCGTCCTCGCCGGCTGTCGTGCGGGCATCCTCGCCCGCACTCCACACCCAATTCCAATCCCTCAATCCCGCCTTCTCCGGGTTGCGCAACACATAGTCCACCGCTCGATCCAGTTCGCCTTCTTTCCGAATGAGCCGGTCGTAATACTCTCTCTGCCAAAAACGTCCTGTGCGTCCGAGAATTCGACTCGCGCGTTTCGCCGTGTACGATTTCCAGCCACCGACCGTGTCCGCCAACGCTTGCCCCGGAAGCAATCGGAAGATCACGTGCACATGATTCGGCATGATGCACCACGCCAGAAGCCGATATCGTTTGCCATGCCAGAAGCGAAGCGCGTCGGCAACCAGATCGGCAATGCGCGGATCGCGAAGAGAACATGCGCCAGTCCCGCGATCGAAATACTCTTCAATCTTTTGCGGGCTGTATCCCTCGACGAGCACCTTCTGGCTTGGCAGCAGATTCGCTCCAGTCCGCTTTGCGTTCAAGAGCAGCCGATTGCGCTCCACGAGCTTTTCAAGGACTGGTGCGGGCAGAGAGTCTGCGAGGTGAAACGTGACAAAGTAAAGCCCAGAGTCCTTTTCCCAGTGGGGAAGCCTGCCGCGCTCGCGGATTCGCACTTCGCCGAAGCGAGGCTGTATAGCACCGTGCAACGTGCTGGATGACCCTCGTCTAGCAGGCATTTTGAGTGGATTGTACTCTTCAAAATGCTTGTGCGGGCGAGACGCCCGCACGACAGCCGGCGAGGACGCCGGCGTTACCTGATGCTCAGTGCGTCGAGCCGTCTTCTTTGCTGCTGGTGGCAAACAGGATCGACGCCACAAAGACGGCGATGATGACAGGGACCACAAAGTAAGGGGAAGTAATGTGCATGATGCAGGCTCCTTGCTGATTCAAGAATAGCAAAGGCAGTTCAGAGTTCGGAGTTCTTAGTTCACCGTTCTTTGCTCACGGCTCGCGAGTCCGGCAAATCGCCAGATTTCGGTTATGGCGCCTGGACCGATCGTGACCCCGCCTCGTCCCGCACGGCTGCGGCCCTTAACACTATGAACTGCGAGCTACGAACTGTGAACTTACTGGCTATTCCCTGCCTTCGCGTAGTCCACCCGCACCGTCAAAATCTCGTACGGATGGATGGGAACTTTGACTACATCCCCCGCGACGGATAGCGGATCGCCTTCGGGCTGCTCCATGAGATTCGTGACCGTGGCGCCGGTCGCGCCGGGAGGCACGTGGAACTCGGCCGTCGTCTCCTTCCCTGCCCACTCGTACACGCGGAAAATCAGGCCGTTCGCGTCTTCGGCTTTTTTCACGGCGGTCAGGACCACGTTGTCGGGCGAGACCGACGCAAACGAGTGCTCGGGCGGCAGCGATCCCGCGTGCGCTGTCGTCACGACAGCCTGCAGCGGATAGTCGTACTCCCACCCGTGGCGCACGGTGAGCGCGTCCTTCCATGTGCCCGCGTGCGGATAGAGCGCGTAGTGGAAGTGATGCTCGCCCTGGTCGGCGTCAGGATCGGGCCATGTGGGCGAGCGCAGCAGCGTAATGCGCAGCACGTTGCCCGCGGCGTCGTAGCCGTACTTGTCCTGGTTGAGAATGCTCAGCCCGTGGACTTTTCCGTCGGGGCCTGCGCCGGAAAGATCGGCCCAGCGCATCGCCGGAACCTCGAACTGCGCTTTTTCCCAGGAGTTGTTGCGCGTGGTCGGCCGCTGGATGGTGCCGTAGGGAATCTCGTAGGTGGCGAAGTCGCTCGTCACGGCCAGCGGGAATGCGGCTTTGAGAAGAACGTGCTTCTCGTGCCAGTCGATGTCGTTGTCGATGTCGACAGTGTCGCCTTTGAGTGCTGATGGTCTGTACGAACTTCGAGTTTTGCCAGTGGCGTAGTGAACGCGGATCGGCGTCCATCGTCCGACCAGCTCAACTGAATCGCCTTGTCGATCGTCATCGGCGGAACGTCGAGCGTGCCCGGATCGATGTTCCACGCATCGTATTGCTTCGGCGTGTCTTTGAAGAACTGGAGTTGATTGCCGCACGCGCCGGCAGGGAGCCAATCGTAATTCGTGGTCGGGTCAATGATGCTGATGATGCAGCCGGTCTGCTTGTCGACTACTCAATGCATATGGGCATTCCCGATTCCGAGCGACGTCATGATGGACCGGATGACTGCGCCGTCAAATGTCACCGTTTGGAGTCCATCTGCTAGTCGGGTAAAGGTAGATGAGCTTATAACCCAAGCGCGGGACATCGGATCACGCACTGTGAATTCAACCGTTGCCACTCCCGTTCAGATCTCTTCTGTGAGGAGCATTGCGCAACTGAGGACGACCGGGCTCTTGTCGACTTACCTTCCGAGCGTACCCGTCTGCTTCGCTTCGGCACCTGCACGTTGACCGCTGCCGTCACCCGAGCGCTTCCAGCCGAGTGGGTTGAACAGAAGAACCGGAATACCATCGCTGCTTGTATTCACATGCTGCCGCAACCGCTCTGCAGCGCGCCGCGTCGAAATCCCATCCGTCGACATCCGCACCCAGTCGTAGTCCTTTTGCGCGTCCTTATAGATCACCGCAATTCCCGAGCCCGCCGCCAGATCGTGGAACTGGTTGAAGAGCACCTTCTTCCAATCCTCGGTCAGCTCGTCCGCCGGATACTTCAGGCCGTCGAGCCACGCCAGCGACGACCATTTCTCCGCGTTCAGCATCTCCTCTTCGGCCGTGCGCATGTTGTGCTTGTGATTGGCCTGCGTGGTCATCACGCCGCGGTGATATTCGAAGTAAAGCTCCGAATCCCAAGTCGGAATTGTCACTTTGCCCGGCACTACCGGCGGGGCTGTGTAACCTTTTGCGATCGACTGGTAGTTCCAGACAGGGCTGTCCGGAGCGATCTGCTTTTCCACGTCCGTGAACCAGCTTTGCGCCGTGCCAAATTCAAAATGCGGCGTGACAAAGCAATCCCCGGTGGAAGCAGGGGCTGAAGCCCCACTTGATGAGGACGCGTCTTCGGCACGACTGAAGTCGTGCCCTGACACAAGGCTTCCGGTGCTTTTCGGGTCGGCACCTGACACAAGGCTTCCGGTACTTTTGGGGTCGGCACCCGACACAAGGCTTCCGGTGCTTTTCGGGTCGGCACCTGACACAAGGCCTCCAGCACTTTTCGGGTCGGCACCTGACACAAGACTCCGGTACTTTTGGGGTCGGGCGTTGACGCAAGGCACAGAGGCGAAGCCGCATCCGGCGTAGCCCAGTGAAATCCCTCGTCGAGCATGGCGCGCGTGGGCCCGCCGCCGTGATCGCCCACGCCGTAGAGGTCCATCATGTCTGTCATGCCTGTCGACCGTTGCCGCGCGGCCGCGAGATCGTCGCGCAAAGCCGCAGCGGGCGCAAGGTCCGCATCGCCGTAGCCGTGCGGGAAAATACGCCAGCACCTTCGATCCATCGGGCGATTGCCACCAGAACAGCTTGAAGGGAAGCTGATTGGTGTCGTTCCACTCCATCTTCTGCGTGACGAAGTAGTCGACGCCGCTCTTCTTGTAGATTTGCGGCAACTGCCAGTTATACCCGAACGAATCGGGATTCCAGCCGATGCGCACGTCCACGCCGTAGGCTTGCTTGTACCAGCGCTTGCCCACGAGCAACTGCCGCACCAGCGATTCGCCGTCGGGCATGTTCAGGTCGGGCTCGACCCACATGCCGCCCACAATCTCCCACCGGCCCTCCTGAATGCGCTTTTTGATCTCGCGCGTTCAGGTCGGGGTATTTCTCCGCCATCCACTCGTTGTAGGCGGCGGCCGATTGCGTGTAGGTGTAGCCGGGATACTCGTTCATCAATTGGAGCGCAGTTGAAAACGTGCGCCGGACGACGTCGACGGTTTCGGTCCACGGCCAGAGCCACGCCGCGTCAATGTGCGAGTTGCCGGTGAGGTGGAAGGTCGCAGTCTCAAGCAGGGGGCGCAGCGATTCCAATTTCGCCTGAGCCGTTTTCAAACTCGCGTCAAATTTGGTTTCGGCTTGCGCCCGCGCATCGAATGGTGCGGGCGGGGACGCCCGCACGACAGCCGGCGAGGACGCCGGCGGTACAGCCCCATCAGCAGGCGGTGCACCACCGGTTGTGGCCTCGGCGGCATCGAGCGCCGACACATCCACGGCAGAAATGGCGGCGTTCAGGGTGTCGAGTTTCGCGCTGTCGCCGGGAGCGAGGCTCGGCAGCAGCACCGACGCCGACAGAAACTCCTGCGCCAGGTCTTCGGGATTCGGCCGCCCGCTCGGGAAAATCGATCTTCAGTGTCGCGCCGCGGAAAGTCTTCACATCCACTGTGTGCAGGAGCTTAACGGCGATGACAACCTTGTCGCCAGGCCGAGCGTCGTCGAGCAGCACGATCGGCTCGAGGTCCTCGCCCATGGCCGCCCGCCGGCCGTTGAAATAGATCATCTGCGGCATGGGGCCGTTGGCTTCTGCGTGGAACTGGAACCAGACACGCGCGCCGCTGAGGTCGTAGCCGTTGAGCGTCGACGGGAATCTGAATCGTCTGCCGGAACCAGACAGCATCGTTCGGGGCTTTCGCCATCAAGGCCACGGGCTGCCAGTCAGATCTCATCCAGACCCACTGCCTCGCCGTGCGCCAGGTCGCCCGCGTGCATCTTCCACGTGCCGGCAGGCAGTTGGCCCAGGCTCAAAAGCCGGTCGACAATCGCGCGCTCCTGCTGCGGCAGTCGCGCGGAGGCTCGTTGCGACTCGCTGAGTACAGCCTGCGCCGCGACGGGGCGCACTCCGAAAAACGCAAAGCTTAAAACCAGAAAGATCGCGAGACGACGCACATTCACGAAGGAATTCATAGCCGGCAAAGCCCCCGCAGAATTGTAGCCCCCGACGGCTTATGCGCGAGGGACATGCGGGCGCGCCACAGCACCCAACACGTCAACATCTAACGAATTGCCCGCGGGTCAAATCAGCGCCTCGCCCACGTCGAACTTCAGTGCACCGTCTGCGACGTGGCAGGCGGCTCAGTCTGTTCCATGAACTCCACGTAGCCGAGCAGTGCGCCCCAGTGGTAGAAACGGTCGCTGCTGGTCACATCGTCGCCGCTGCCGGTGATGGCGTTGTAATTCTCGTGAACGTGACCTTTTTCCTTCCACTCCTTGAGGAAAAGATCATAGGACTTCTGCGCGAGTTCGCGCCGCGCGTCGGGATCATCGTAGTTCCGCAGTCCGAGATAGACGAGATAGTTCATGGGCCCCCAGATGCGGCCGCGCCAATAATCCTGATCTGCAAACGCCGGATCGCCGCGGGCAATCGCCGGAATAACCCACTGCCCCCAGAATTCGTCGGGATTGAGCAGGTGCTTCTGGATCATGGTCTGCGCCTGTGCCGGCGTGGCGGCGCGCGCCAGCAGCGGATAAAAGTTGGTGGGCGACAGACGGCGGCTGAAATGGCCGGTGTGCAGATCTTTGTTGAGAAAAATGCCGTCCTGCTCGCTCCAAAGAGTGTTGAGGCTGGCACGGTAGCGGGCTGGAGCGATCGCGCAGCTCGCGCGCCTCGGCGGATTTCCCCAGCGCGTCGGCGATTTGCGCCAGTGCATCGCAGTCGGCGATATAGAGGCTCATCAGGCCCACGTCTGCAATCTCAAGCAGGTGCGTTTTCTGGTCGTAGACCGCGCCGTCGTACATGGGGCTGTTGTCGAGGCCCGATTCGTAGATCGCGCCCTGGCGCGTTTCGCGGTAGCCGTCGTCCGGGTCGGTGAAATCGGTCTTGGCGTCGTCGCCCCAGGCCAGATAGCCCTGAGTCTGGCGGTGCTGGTCCCACCAGCGATTCCAGCTCAGCAGCGGCGCGAATGTGTCGGCCAGAAACCAGCGGTCGTGAAACTTTTGATAAAGGCCCAGCACTGTGATTGCGCCCACCGGCGGCTCGGAGTGATCGAAGCTCTTCCAGCCGCCGGGACGGGCGAAGTTGGGGACAAAGCCAGCCGGAGTCTCCTCGCGCAAAATCTCCATCGCATTGGCGTAGGCCAGGTCGCGGTCGCCGATGGAGGCCAGCGTTGCGGCGAAAAATGTGTCCCAGTCAAACAGCACGTAGCCGCCCCAGTTCTGGTTCCACACGCGGCTCACGGGCGAGATCACGCGGCGCTTGTCGGGCTCGTAGATGGTGTCCCAGCCGAGCGTGGTTTCAATCGCGTCGCGGATGGGCGCGGAGGAGCCTGCCGAGTTGACCGAATGCTCGTAGGCCTGACGTTGGCGCTCGATGATGGCTTGAATTTCCGCGAGCGTGCGGCGGCGTCCGGTGCTGATGCCAACAGGCGCAGTGAAGTCGACCGCAAAATATGGCCCGCCAACTGGAATGTCGGCGTCGTCGTTGGTCTCAGCCTGCGCGGAGGCCTGAGCCCGAGCGGCAAACGGATCGCACGTGCAAAACACGGGCACAGAACCCGATGCGCTGTGTGTCTCAATGAAGTCCGCGCGTCGCAGGGTGGTGCCGGGCCGGTTCCAAAGAAAATCGACTGAGACCACCAGCGTGGGCGGCATTGCGGAAATCGGCGTGGAAGGCAGCGGCGTAGCCAGCAAGACCAGATCGCCCGCATCGTGCGCGCTTTGGATTCGCCAACTGTGCCCGCGCCATGCGACGCGCAGATCGGTGTAGCTACCGTCCCATGCGTGCGGGCCAGGAGTCACCTGCTCGGCGCCGGGCTGCAGGCGGCCGATGAGCGCGTCGCCAAGAAACGCATCGGTGTTCAGAGCCGTGTTGTGCTTCATTCCGAAATGAATGGCCAGCCCTTCAGGGAGCAGCACGTGCGTGGTCACGCTGTTTGTGTCCCATGTGTTCCAGCCGCGCGCCAGCCGCTGTTGCACCGCGCGGTAGTCAGGCGAGGGCGCGGGAGGAGCGGCTTGTTGCGCTGCGAAACGTGAAGTTGCCGCAGGGAACGAAGGGGCGGGGTTATTCTCCTGCGCCCGGGCTTCGCGAAGGAATCCGGCGAAGCAAAGCAGCATCAGCAACGCGCGAAAGAAGAGTTTGATAGTGCGATTCATGGCAGATCGGCTCCCGCAGAATTGTAGCTGCTCGTGGGTTGCGAGCGATGCGAATTGGCGCGTGCCCAGCAGTTGGTCGAACGCAAAGCAGGCATGTGCGGGCCGAGCTGGCCGATTCCCACCTTGTGGTATGAAATACCGGACTTCGACGGTCCGATTTTCCTCGTTGTGTGCGCGGTCACATCAACCTTAACGGTAGCGCGCTCAACATGAAGGCATGGGTGCGGCAACTCTCATATTGATGGCTCCATGCTCGCTTCTTGCGGGCGCCTTGCTCCAGATTCTGGTGGCGCGCCTGTGCTCCGCGCGCACCAAAGGAATTCTCGCGTTCTTGAGCGCGCTGCCTGCTCTTGTCGCCGTTGCCGGAATCGCGCCGTGGGTTCGCAGCGGGCAAGCGATCGACCTGAATCCGCTGCCGTGGGATGGCCCGCTCGCGTTCGTCCTTCATGTCGACGCGCTCAGCGTGCTCTTCGCCTTCATGGGCGCGTGCATCGGCGGCCTGGTGCTGCTTTATTCCATCGGCTACATGGCGCACGACAAATCGGCGACGCGCTTTTACGCGATCATGCTCGTCTTCATCGGCGGCTTTATCGCGCTGGTCTATAGCGCCAACCTGTTCATCTTTTATCTCTGCTGGGAGCTGGTCGGCCTTTGCTCGTTCGCGCTCGTGGGTTTCTGGTACACCAATCGCGAAGCGGTGAACGGCGCGCGCAAAGTGCTGCTGATGACGCACATCGCGGGCTACGGATTGCTGGCCGGAATTCTCATTCTCTACCACCGCGCGGGCAGCGCGTTGTGGACCGATCCGAATGTGACGCGCCATTTCACGGGCGGCATTTTTGCGCTGATGCTCGTGGCGCTGGTTGCGAAGAGCGTGCAGGTTCCGCTGCACACATGGATTCCCGAAGCCATGGCAGCGCCTACCCCGGTGAGCGCGTTGCTGCACTCGGCTTGTTATGTCACGTCCGGCGTGTATCTGGCCGCGCGCATGCACAGCTTTGGCGTGTGGCCGGCTGCGTGGGGCGAGAGCCTGATGTGGATCGGCACCGTGACCATGGCCGTCGGCGTGATGTACGCCATGGTGCAGACCGACCTGAAGCGCATGCTGGCCTTCTCGACCGTGAGCCAGATCGGCTACATGATGATGGGCCTCGGCATCGGCACGCCGCTGGCGATTACCGCCGCGCTGCTGCACTGCCTGAATCACGCATTCTTCAAGGGCGGACTGTTTTTGACGGCGGGCTCTGTGCAGCATGCGGCCGGCACGCGCGACATGAACCAGCTTGGCGGCCTGGCGCAGAAGATGCCGCGGACGACTCTTTCGTGGCTGATCGGCGTTGGCAGCATGATGGGCATTCCGCTGATGAGCGGCTTCGCCAGCAAGTGGATGCTCTACGCCGCGGCATTGCAGGCAGGCTGGGCTGTGCCCGCGATGGTGGCATGGGCGGCAAGCCTGGGCACGGTGTTTCTTGGCGCCAAGGCGACGAGCGCGGTATTTCTTGGGCCGCCGACCGAGCACACGAAGGACGCGCACGAATCTCCGCCGACGATGGTGTGGGGCATGGGATTTCTCGCAGCGGGCAGCGTGGTGCTTGGCGTCGCGCCGCAGTTGGCCGTGAATTATTTCCTCAATCCGATCCTTCTGGCGCTCGGCATGGGCGCGGGCGTACACGTTACGTGGCTCGGGCTCTCGGCCGATGCGGGCAGTTTTTCTTCCACGGGCGGGCTGGTGCTGGCGCTGGTTTCGCTTGTCGTCGGCGGCGTCATTTATCTTGTCGCATACGCGGCGCGGCCTGTCGCGTCGGGCGCGGCGATGGCTGGCGCGGGTGGAGGGATTTTTACCGGCGGCGAACCATTGTCGGATCAAGGCCGCCTGACGGCCGGCGATTTTTCTGAGATTTTCCAGGCGCACTGGGGCTCGTTCTTCCGCTGGTCGAATGTCGACCGCGTATATCTCTGGTTTTGGAGTGGATTGCAGGACAGTTTCGCGGGGGCTCGGCGTTGTGTTCGCGTGGATGGAGCGTCGCGCGGCGGTTTTGGTCGTCGCCTTCGCTGCGGCGCTTTTTGCGCTCGCGCGCTGGGTCGTTCCCGGAACGGCTTCTTCGCGCGTACCGGCGCTTTTGCCGCTGGAACAAATCCCGCCGCTGTTAATCATTGCCGTCGCTCTCGCTGCGGGCGCGCTGCTGATTGCCGCCCTCGCCAGCGCCGCAGGCCGAAAGCTTGTGCCGGCGATTATTGTCATCGGCACACTGACGGTCGACGGGCTTATTCGTTGTGAGTCCATGGTGGCGCCTGGGCCTGCTGGAACTGGCCGCATTCTTGACTGTCGTGCTGGTCTGGCGCACGGCGCGCTCGCAGGCCGCAAAAGTGACGTATCTCGCGGTCGTGTTGATCTCGGCGGGATCGATGGTCGCGAGCGAGTTGCTGGCCGATCGCGGCGCTATGGAATGGTCGCGCGCGCTGCTCTTCACAAGCGTCTGCGTAAAATTGGCGGCGATTCCGCTGTTCTTCTGGCTTTTGAAGCTGGCCGACGAACTTCCAGCGCTCGTCCTCGGCGTGATTATTGCAGTCGTTGACATGGCAGCCTTTGGCGAGTTTTGCATCGCGGCGCAAGCTTCTCCGTTCGCGCTGACGCCGCAGGCACTGTGGGTTTCCGTAGCGGTGGGAACGTCGCTCGTCGCCTCGCTGCTCATGTTGACTCAGCGCAGTCTCAAGCGGCTGCTGGTGCTTTCGACGGTCGAAGACGTCGGCTTCCTGCTTCTTGGCGCCGCATCCATGAGCGTAATCGGAACGCAGGGCGCGCTGGTCGCCGCGGCAACGCACGCACTGGCCAAGGCGTTGCTCTTTATCTGCCTCGCCGGACCTGAAGCTGCCGGTGAACTTGAGCCCAATTCTGAATTGGGGCCCATCGCACTCGCTGCGCGTTACCCGGTGAGCGCATTCGGATTTCTCTTCGGCATGCTGGCCATGCTGGGCGTCCCGCCGACTCTTGGATTCATCGGCCGCTGGCGGCTCTATTCTGTTGCGTTGCAGATCGGCGTCTGGCCGTTCGCCCTTCTCATTCTTTCGTCGATCTTCGCGCTCATCGCTTATGCGCTGGCGCTCTCGCGAAACTGGTGGGGACCGCCTGCTGTTGCGAGTGCGGGCGAGGACCCTTCGACTCCCCTCAGGGCAGGCTCTCGCACGACAGCCGGCGGGGACGCCGGCGTTACAAAACTGCGCGAACCGTTCGCGCTCAAGGCCGCAATCGTCGTACTGGCCGTGATTCTTGTTGCCGCGGGCGTCTGGCCGAGCGCATGGCAAATGCTGATGGGGGTGCGCCCATGAAGCTCTTGAAGCGACTCATGTGCACCGCGCGCCGCCGCAGCCCGTGGCTCTTCCACATGAACTCCGGAAGCTGCAACGGCTGCGACATTGAGATTGTGGCTGCGCTTTCGCCGCGCTACGACGCCGAACAATTGGGCGTGCGCCTTGAAGGCAGCCCGCGACATGCCGACATTCTCTGCGTCACCGGCCCCGTGACACGCAAGGCCGTCGGCGCTGTCAAGACTGTTTACGACCAGGTGCTCGGACCCAAGGCGGTCATCGCGATCGGATCCTGCCCAGCGACAACCAATGTATTCATCGACAGCCGCACGCTCGATGGGCCGCTCGACAAGCATCTGCCGGTCGATGTCTTTGTGCCTGGCTGCCCGCCGCGGCCCGACGCGATCATCGCCGGTGTGGCCAGGGCTGCGCAGATTCTCGCCGAGCGCGGAAACAAGTCGCCGCGAAGACCGATCGTCGCGATCGCCGACGGCGAAGTGAGGAGGCGAAGCAATGACCCTCCTTACCGCACTCGCGCGACTGCTCATCTTTCCGGGACTCCTTTTCGCCGTGCCCGCCGCGTGGTTCTTCCTTTGGGTGGAGCGCAAATCGGTGGCGCTGATGCAGGGGCGCGTCGGCCCGCCGTTCATGCAGCCGTTTTGGGATTTCATGAAGCTGCTCGGCAAAAGCACGCCGCCGCGGCCAGGAATCGCGGGCATGCTGATGCGCGCATGGCCACTTATTGCGGTTTCGGCTGCCGCAGGAGCAGTCGGTCTGCTGCCGGTGCTGCCGTCCTCAGGCGGATTCGAAGGCGACTTGATTCTGCTGCTGGCTCTGCTTGAGCTGCCGTCCATCTGCATCATCGCCGCGGGATTTTCGTCGCGGTCGATCTTCGGCGAGATTGGCTCAGCGCGCGAGGCTGCGCTCAGCGTCTCCTACAATATTGTGTTCCTGCTGGCCATCGTTTCCATCGCCGCTTCGCAACACACCTTCAGACTGGAAGCGCTGGCCTCCGCACCCAACTCCCCGCTGCACTGGCTGGGCGTGCTGGCGATTCTTGTCTGCCTGCCCGCCAAGCTGCACATCAATCCCTTCTCTCTGCCCAACGCGGAGCAGGAGATCTACGCCGGCCCAATGACTGAGTACGCGGGACCGGAGCTTGCGATGTGGGAACTTTCGCACGGACTTGAGTGGGTCGCGGGCACCGGACTCGTGGCCACGCTTATTGCTCCACATATCGCAATTCCTTTGGGCGCAGCGTGGCTCGCCGCCTGCATCTTCATTGCACTTTGTGTAGTCATCGTACTTCTGCTTTCGGCGCTCGCCGCCGCCACGGCGCGCCTCGCCATCGACTCCAGCGTGCGCTTCTACTGGCAGTGCACGCTCATCTTCGCGATTCTTGCCGTGTCATCCGCAATTCTCATGAGGATCCGGTCATGAACATACTCATCATGCTCTGGAAGAATTTGCGGCGCGGCTACCAGACCCTGCTGTTCCCCGCGCATCCGCGGGTCACGCCACGTTTCCGCGGACTCGTGCAATTCGATCCCGCGCTCTGCACCGGCTGTGCGGTCTGCCGTTTCCGCTGCACATCGCGCGCCATCGAATTCAAGGCGGGCAAGGGCGAATTCACCTGGAGCTACAACCCCGGCCAATGCACTTTTTGCGGGCGCTGCGTTGAAGGCTGCGCGGAACACGCGCTCAAAGAAGGCCACACCGAGCACGCGCTCTCGCAGCAGGAAGCTGTCCCGCCGGTTTACACCATGCAGGGCGAACTCAAGAAGTCCTACACCGTGGCGCGCAGGCCGCCCGTACCGAAGGCGACGGTGCCCGTGATGGCAGCGCTCGTGGTGAGTGCGGGCGTGGACGCCCGCACGACAGCCGGCGAGGACGCCGGCGCTACAAAGGACGACCGCGCAACAACCTTGCTGGAAAGCGGCGCTACAACTGGAGGCGCACAATGACGGCCCTCGACACCAATCTCGAAACCATTCGCGAAAAGCTGGGAGCTACCGAGCAGTGGATTGAGAGCCGCGGCGCCTGCTGGCTTAATCCCGGCACAGCAAGCGTCCGCGCGGTGGCTGGAGCCATGAACACCGTCGAAGCGCGCTTCATCACCATCACCGCCTACGAGTTGCCTGGCGATGCGGGATTCCGCCTCGAATACCACTGGGACCTCGATGGCCGCCTGCTCGGCATTCCATTTCAAATCGCCGGCAAAACGACCGAGAGCATTGTGGACATCATCGAGGCCGCGGACTGGATCGAGCGCGAGGTCTTCGAGGGTTTCGCCATCGTCTTCACGGGCCGCGTGTTCGAGCCGCTGATGCTGCGCGAGGGTGACAAGCCCGGCGTGAATTTGCGCGTAGCCCCGGTGCAGGACGAGCCCGCCCCCGGCATGCCTGGACAAAAGGAGGTCGCAAAATGAGCTACAAGATCCCCATGGGCCCTTACCATCCCGGCCTTGAAGAACCATACAAGCTCGACATGATCTGCGAAGGCGAGACCGTAAAGGACGCCGAGCTGCACATCGGCTTCAACTTTCGCGGCATCGAGCACCTGGCCGAAACGCGCAACTACGTTCAGGTCATCGCGCTCATGGAGCGCGTGTGCGGTATCTGCTCCTTCATTCACACGCTCACTCTCTGCCAGTCCATGGAAAAGCTGGCCGGCATTGAGGCTCCGCCGCGCGCGCAATATATTCGCGTCGTAATGGCCGAGCTCGAGCGCCTGCACTCGCACGTGCTGTGGGCCGGCATCGCCGCCAAGCTCATGGGCTTCAAAACCATGTTCATGACCTGCTTTGCGCTGCGCGAAAAAGTCATGGACGTCTTACAAGCCATCTCCGGCAACCGCGTCAACTACTCCATGAACCATGTTGGCGGCGTCAATCGGGACATCGAAGATCCCATCGCGCTGGTGCCCATGATCGACGAGCTGGAGCGCGAGATGATGCGCACCGTGATTCCGATTTTCACCACCAGCTCCACCGCGCGCTCGCGCTGCGCCGGCATCGGCGTGCTCACGCACGAGAAAGCTGTCTCCTGTGCCGTGGTCGGTCCCACGGCCCGCGCTTCCGGCATTCCGCAGGACTTGCGCCGCGACGCGCCCTACGCGGCTTACGCGGAGATGAAATTCGAGGTTCCGGTTGAGCAGGCCGGCGACGTGCGTGCACGGCTCTTCGTCCGCGCCCTTGAAATCATCGAAAGCTGCAACATCATCCGCCAGGCGCTGGCCAAAATGGCTCCCGGCGAAATCTCCTCTGCGCCAGAAAAGCTGATCTTCGCCACTGGAACGGCCACCAGCCGAGTTGAGGCGCCGCGCGGCGAGGTAATGTACAGCGTCAGTTGGAAAGAAAACTCGCGCAATCCGTCGCGCGTGCACGTGCGCACGCCTACTTACGCGAACATGCCCGCCGTACGATGGATGGTGCGCGGAGCGCGCCTCGCGGATACACCGCTGATTCAGGCGTCCATCGATCCCTGCTACTCATGCACTGACCGCTGACGCCGCCGTCTGGCCTGCGCGCACAAGCCCGGCGGCCCCGCTTTCTTATGATTGCGGGACCGCCTTGCACGCGTCGTTCCCTCGATTTGTTCGTCCAGTTTAATTCTTGCTTTCCATCGTTACGTTGTGAGCCTGCGCCAACCGTTCAAGGATCTGCAAGTGCTGGCTGAGCACTGGCGCATCCACTTTTGCCAACTGCTGCACGGCCGGATCCTGAGCCGATTGCGCTTCGCTATTGAAGTCCTTCAGGTCGCTTTGCTGCGCCTTCATCATTGCCTTGATAAAGGCCGTGTCAAAGTCAGCGCCCGAGAGCGCCTGCATCTCCGCGATCTCCTGTTTTTCTTTCTTTGACGGCTCCTTGGGCTCGCTTACGCCCAGCTTCCGGGCCACGGGTTTCATTTGCGCGCTCAGTTGCTCGTGAATTTGCGCCATCTTCTCGCCGAATTGCTTCACATCGGCGCTGGAAGATTTCTGAGCGGCCAGTTGCCCCATCTGCACCTGGGCCTGATTGTCTTCAAGCGTCTTACGCACGAATGCCTGATCGGCAAACGAGATTTTCTTGAGCGCCGGGCGGATTTTCGTCGGGGCTGCCTGGTTGCCCAGCCGTCGGAGCTTGTTGCTCTCCCTGCGGAACCTGCCCTCCGCCGCCGCCAGGCATCTGGCCCATCGCGCCCACGCCTGTCGTCAGCGCGAGCGCCGCCGAAATTGTGGCCACCTTGCTCAATCGCCATGAATTCATTTCACTTCCTCCTTCCCCTATGCAAGAGAATTTGCTTCCTTGTCCCGCGCCGCCCGTCGAGCACGATTCCAACCCGGACGCATGTCCAGGCTGGAACGGCTTTTCGGGTTCTTAGCCTTGGTTCGATGCCGTCCTTCTGCCCGAGTTGCCCTTTTTCGGACGCTCGGTTTTTGCCTCATCCAACAGCACACAGGCTGTTGTCCGCTTACTTCTACTGCCCTCCCCTTGTTCCCTTGGTCCCATGGTCCCTGTTTTTATCGCCGTAAACCCCGCGAATGCTCTACTCTGGCTTGGAACGCAAATGAGCAGCTATTTCGTCCGAATTCGGGAAGCGCTTTTTCAGGCATTTGTCCACGATGTTGTGAACACATCGAAGGCGGCCGCCTATTCAGGAATGCTCATGTTCTTCCCCGCCCTGCTGGTCATTACGACCCTCGTGGCGCAGGTTGAAGAAGGGCCGTCGCTGGTGGGCGAGACGCGTGCCGTTCTTGAGCAGTTTTTGCCCGCCGACACTCTCGACCTCGTTCAGTCGTCGATCCTTGCTCATCAATTCCATTCCGGCCAGTTGATCCTCTCCGCAACTTGTCTGAGCCTTTTCGCGGGCCTCGGCGTCATGCTCTCGCTGATGGAAGGATTCCGCCGCGCCTATCGGCTTCCGCCGGAGAGCTGGACGTTCTGGGGACGGCGTGCTCGCGCTCTGCTGCTGGTATTCATTGTGCTCATTCCGCTGTCGCTGGCATCGATTCTTATCGTCTTCGGCCACCAGATTGAGCATTGGATGATTGTGAACTCGGGCCACGATATGCGCCGCTTCGTCGTCCTCTTCTGGCGGGCAGTTCGCTGGGCGGTCAGCTTTACAGCCATCGTGGCCGTACTCACTGCTCTTTACCATTTCGGCACGCGTCGCACGGAACGCTGGTTCTGGGTTGCGCCCGGCGCCATCGCGGGCACAATGATCTGGTTTCCGGCCACGCTCGCTTACGGCTGGTACGTAACCAGCGTCGCCAATTACACGCGGCTCTACGGATCGTTCGCCGCCGGAATCGCCACGCTCGTGTGGCTTTACATCACCTCGTTCAGCGTGCTGCTGGGCGCGGAGTTGAACGGCGCTCTCTACTGGGATCGCCAGAATCAAATTGCCGATACCTCGGCAGCCCATGAGCCGGCCCAGCTTTCGCGCTGACCTGTCACCGTGCGCGCATCATCTGCCTCAGCCACCACGCACTCGCTCCCTTGCTCCCTTATTCGACTTGATCCCTTGTGCCCTTGGACCCTGTCTCTCCATCCCCGCCAGTTACAATAAGGACAGCCGCGTCCCCTTGCTCCCTTTGACCCGCTGAAAACCATTTTCGATCAACAAGAATCGTGTCTGGAGCCGCCCTCATGTCCTTCGCCGACTTGAATATGACCGAATCCCCCTCGCAGCGCCGCGCCAAGATTGTCGCTACGCTGGGGCCTGCTTCGAACACCGAACCGGTCATTCGCGCCATGATTCATGCCGGCGTCGATGTCGTCCGCCTCAACTTTTCCCACAGCACGCACGAGCGGAAAGTCGCGGTCATGCAGAAGATTCGCAAAGTGAGCCATGAAGAGAAAAAGCCGCTCTGCATTCTCGCCGACCTGCAAGGACCCAAGATTCGCACCACCCTGCTGAAGGATCACCTGGCCGTGCTTCTCAAGGCCGGCCACAAAATCACCATCACCCCGCGCGACGTGCCGGGCACCGCGTCTCTGGTTGGCACCACTTTTAAAACGCTCGCTGAAAACGTTGAGCAAGGCTCGCGAATTCTTCTTTCCGACGGCCTCATCGAGCTGCGGGTGCACGAGATTTCCGGCGATGACGTGGTCTGCGACATCGTCAACGGCGGCATGCTGGGCGAAAGCAAGGGCATCAATCTTCCCGGCGTTCTGGTGCGCACGCCCTCGCTCACTGACAAGGATTCTGAAGATCTGGAGTTCGCGCTGAATCACGGCGTTGACGCCATCGCCGTTTCCTTCGTGCGCACGGCCGAAGACGTGAGCCTGGTGCGCAATCGCGTGGCCGCGCACGGCGCCAATACATGGATCATCGCCAAGCTTGAAAAGCCGCAGGCCGTCGAGCATCTCGACGCCATCCTGCAGGTGGCCGACGGCATCATGGTGGCGCGCGGCGATCTGGGCGTGGAAGTGCCGCCGGAAAAGGTTCCCGCCATTCAGAAGTACATCATTCGCCGCGCCGCCGAGTACTTCAAGCCGGTGATTACAGCGACGCAGATGCTGGAATCGATGATCGAGAACCCGCGGCCCACGCGCGCCGAGGTCTCCGACGTGGCCAACGCCATCTATGACGGCACTGACGCCGTGATGCTCTCCGGCGAATCAGCCGTGGGCAAGTATCCGGTGGAGTCGGTGGAGATGATGGCGCGCATCGTTACGGAAACAGAACAGCACATGCGGGAGAACCTTGAAGCCGCGCCGCGCGAGCGCCGCAGCGGCCTTTCGATCGCCGAAACCATCTGCGAAGCCACGGCTCACGCTGCCGACGATCTCGATCTGCGCGGCATCGCGCTCTTCACGGAGTCCGGCACAACGGCGCGCCAGCTCTCCAAGTACCACCCCACCGCGCCGATCTTTGCGCTCAGCCCGCTTGACGTCACTGTCAACCGCCTCAACCTGCTGTGGGGCACTATTCCCATCCGCTGTCCAAAGGTGAGTACCAGCGAAGCCATGGTTGAGTGCGCTGAGAATCTGCTGGAAAAGGGCGGCTACGTTCGTCCGCGCGAGGTCATCGCCATCGTGGCAGGCACGCGGACCAAATCCGGTTCAACCAACTTCCTGCGCCTGCACGTCATGGGCGAAAACTCCGGCGCGCGCGCGCATACCTCCGCAAGCGCACAGAGCACCTCTGCAGGCAAGAAGCGCAAACCGCGCGCTGCCCAGGCGCAGAAACCGGAATTTTCCGAAGCCGCAAGATCCCTCTCCGCAAAGTACTGACCCGCTCCGCTAACGCTGGGCGAGTTCCTTCAGAGAACCGGGGAAAGGGCCTGCGAATCGGTATCCTGTGCCCGTATTCCTCCCGATTTGGGGAATATATAGCGAAAATGTTTACCGATGAGATAACGGATTGTTTATGGATTGGTAAATAGTTAACCTATTGATTCTATTAGAAAGTGCGAAAAGCAGCTCGAAATTGCACCGCTTCTGGTGCGTTTTTTCGTAAAAAAACATGCATTGCGCGGTGCCGCCCGGGGGCGTTTGGGTGCTTGCTTCGGCCGGAATTGGAGAATCGACTCATATAGATGATTGTGCGCCAAAGAGGGCTAATTACCGGCAAACTTCAAGAAAAAAGTAAATGGTGAAGAAGTGAAATGGAATCAGCTGATTGGCGGGTTCTGGATGCGGCGAATTTGGGTGAGGAGGGTTGACATCTCTAACGTCGTCGGCGGATTAAGAGGTGCGGTAGGGCGAAAATTGAGGTTCCAGATCACTGCGCTTGCGGGCGACAGCGCTCCGCATCGGGAATAGGTATCATGTCCCTGCATTTCCCTTGGGAAATTTATGGAGAACGTCCCGTCCGTCCCCAGGTTCCCCAGGTTCCCGTCCCCAGGTTCCCCCGAGAGGGGTTGGTTCGAAGGGGTCGATCAGTCCGCGCACAAATGACCTTTGGAAAATGGCAGTTTAGAGCCAAAATCCGCGAACCGGCAACACTGATTCCAATTTCCCACAGGCAAATGGCAGAGTTTAGAGCTGGTGCTCGAAATGTTAACAAAATACAAGATATTGTGGTTTGTTCTTGACACGCACCATGGACAGCGGTAAGTTGTCATCTGCGGGTTGGGCCGACGCTGGTAAACCGCTGATTCGGTTATATTTACGTTTTCTTCGAGTATAGGCCATTTAGACACGTGATTTCCGGGTTTTCCACCGTCTTTTGTCGGGATTTGGGCTTGTTTTTTCCGGAAACGTCGTGCCTTAATGAGAAAGCGAGTGTTTTTGAGCACATAAAAAAACCGCCACAGAGGGCGGCAGCGGTAATTCGATTGTCTCTGATCGTGTGCGGCTCAGGCCGTGTGATTCGGCAGCCGTTCCCCTCATAGCGAAACCGCGTCACGAGCTCCCTGCCTCAACGGGGGCGGGAAAAAACCCCCTCCCGGCAAGCGTGTTCGCGCACGCAAACCGGGAGGGTAACCACCACCACTAACCGGTGGGCGGAGTGCCCACAATGGAGTAAGGCTATATGGCGACGGTTAATCCGTTCCATTCTGTCAATGAAACCAGCAAGCCCGCAGCTCAGCGGGTCCATCACAACAACAATTCTTGCCCACCTGGGCGTGACATCCCGCAGTGGGAACGCAGGCAAGGCACTGGCGGCTTCCGCTTGTGTGATGACTGTGCTCGGTTAAATCGGTAGCAGGACTCCGGGCCAATTGTTGCGCTTGCCCCACCCGACTGCTTTTGTGCACTCGGGTGGGCCGCGTTTCGTACTGACCCTATAGGGCGAGATGCTACTCAGTCAACCTTCAATTTTCAAAATGCGAAACTTGGGTGCTGAAGCGGTGCAACACCAAAGTATGCGGGAGACGGTTTGATGTCAAGGCTTGGCAAGCCGCCCGGTGATTAAGTGAGCAATGTGGGGTTTCTGGAGGATCTGAGATGCCTAAGGAAAGTGGACTAGTTGAAGACAAACCGAAATGGACGGTGACACTCAATGGTGGAGAGTGGGGCACCGTGAGATACGGCGTTATCGAGTATTTACGTAAGCGTCCGAAAATGCGTGTTGCAACTGCCGTAGCCGGAATAATCTGGATGCTTGGTTGGCTTGCGTCCACAAGCGGATACCACTGGCATTTCGTTTTCTTGCCCGCAATCTCCGCTCTCTTCGTCACCCCTACACTACTTTGGTTTGCCGTGGTGTCAGGCCCTGAGTTTGGTCTCGCATTTGAAGAAAAGAAAGCACCCCCTCTGCCCGCCACGCAACCCGAAAAGAATGCGGTCCTTGATCCTGAGGGTTATGGTATTGACGCGCTAAACAAGAGCTTCGTGTCCACCGAAGCCTGTGGGCGTGGCAGTTTTCGGTGGGCTATGTTTGCGCTGATTGCAGGAATCTTGTTTGGTTGCGTGGACGTGCTGCTATCATCCGGAATTCTCAGGGTTAGCTTTGATCGCGCGCTGCCGGTGGTCATTTGGACGCTGGTTGGGACGATGTTCGTTCTATGTGTGTTTCTCTTGGTGCGCTCAATGCTTTACTTCCGCAGAGCAACGGCGGTGCAGGACAAACTGCTCGATTTCCAGAAGACTATTACGGCAATAAAATATCTCGAAAGGTCAAAGGAAGCACCACCGCAGATTGATCCGGTTTTTGTGCTCAAGCTCCTCTCCCGGTCGAAGGATCTAGCCGGTGGGGATTGAATCAACGCAGTTGCGACCCTTACTCGCGAGAGCGCCCGAATCTGGGGGACAAACCTGTGGAGTGGAATCTGGGAACAGGAACATGAGGACGGGAACATGAAAACAAACGGGACGTTCCCTCTGTCCATGCTCGGCGCCGAAAATGGCTGGGCCAGACTTGCTCGCCCATCACTTCTCAAATAAATTCAGCGGGATCGCATCGCCCATCGCCTTGTACCCGGCCGGGTTCGGATGCAGATGGTCGCCGCAATCGAATGCCGGTAGAAGATGATCGGGATGCTCGGGGTCGCGCACCACGGCGTCGAAATCGATCACCGCGTCAAAGTGCCCCGCGGCGCGAATCCACGCGTTCACTGCTTCCCTGTCGGCCTCGCTCCACGCGCCGGGATGGTAGTAGCCCGATCCCGTGTAGGGCGTGATAGTGGCGCCATACACGCGCAGCCCGTGCGCGTGAGCGCGCGCGATGATCTGCTGATATGCCGCAATCACGCGCTCGACAAGGGCGGTGTGTTGGTCGGCGGGAACTTCGCCGTGGATGGCGAGTCCGCCCAGATCGTTCACGCCCTCGAAGACAATCACCCAATGCACGCCTGCCGGCGCCAGCACGTCGCGATCGAACCGCGCCAGCACATTCGGGCCCAGCCCGTCGGTGAGCAGATGATTGCCGCCGATTCCCTGGTTCGACACGCCGACATCGCGCGTCTTTTTCTCAGCCTGCAGCCGCGCGGCCAATACATCGGTCCAGCGGTCGTTTCCATTTGTCGTTGCCGCGTGGCCGTCGGTAATCGAGTCGCCCAGCGCCACCACCGTCGCCGCTTCTGACGCAGTCTGCACGTCGATTCCGGTGAGCTGGTACCAGTGGTCCACATGCTTGGCATCGGGCAAATCCGTCGCGCCCACCGCGTCGCCATGCTCGTAATACGAAGTGGATCGCGAGCCCGGATGCCCCGTCTCCGGCATCGGCGGCGCGTCCAGATGAAACGACACGGCAATGTCCGACAACGGCGCGACCGGAATTTCGAGCGGATCGGAAACATACTCCGCGCCCGGCGGAATCGTCACATCCGGCTTGCCGGCAAAAGTCAGCGCATGATCGCTCATGGGATCGATCGCGGCCGTCCTCGGCGATACCGCATGCGCCACGTGCACAGAAGTAAAGTGCAGCGCCTGCGTGCCGAATGCAGTTGGACAAATGCACGCGCAGCGCCGAGCCGCCCAGTGACAGATGAACGATCTGCCGCAACGTCGCGTCGCGCATATCGTCGGCAGGCAGCGCGTTCTGCGGCTCCGGGATCTGCTGCGAAGCGCCCCAGCTCTCCACCCACGCGTCCGCCTTTGCTGCGCCCTTCTCAGCCAACGCGCAGGTTGCGATCGCCAACGACCCTGCTATCCATGCGATTTTGACGGTCTGTCTCATGGTGATGATTTAGTATGATCCTCGAAGAAATTCAGTTGTTCGGAAATCGCAGCAAGCATACCACCCCGGAGCGTGCCCATGCATTCCTGTATTAAACCCTTCTTTTTCGCCTTCCTATTCGCCGCAGCCTCCGCGCTCCTGGCGCAAACTCCCTGCACGCCGGTCACATTCACCGCCGACCAGGATCACCAGAACATGATGGATCAGCTCGGCATCAAAACGCTGCGGCCCGGGCTGGAGCGGGAACGAAAGCGCTCCCAACCACGCCAACTACGACGAATCGAAGGCCAATCCCTATCCCAATGTTCCCGATCCGCTCACGATGAACGACGGCCAGAAGGTGACGACACCGGAGATGTGGTGGAAAGATCGCCGCCCGCAGATCGTCGACATGTACTCGAAATACGTTTATGGCTTCGTGCCCGCCAACGTCCCCAAGGTCACCTGGACGGTGACCGCGGTCGACCACGAGTTCATCGGCTTCACTCCCGTGATCGCCAAGGATCTGATCGGCGAAGTGGACAACTCGGGCTGCCCCGCGATCAGCGTCAAGATTCACATGACGGTCGTTACGCCTGCGAACGCCAGTGGGCCCGTTCCCGTGCTCATGGAGTTCACGCGCGCCGGATTTCCCAATCCCAATGAGCCGCGCGGCGAAGAACTCGACAAGATCAACTCGGCCATGAAGGCGCTGCTCCTGCAGCAGGACCCGTCGCTCAAGGAAGTTTTCGCTCAGCATCCCGCGTGGGAGCCGTATAAGGAAGCTCCGTTCTTTCGTGCCTCCGCAGTTGAACGCCGACGGCGATCCTCCCAATGAATGGGAGCTGGTTGCCGCGGGCTGGGGCTTCGTCCGCTTTGACCCTGCGAGCGTGCAGGCCGACAACGGCGCAGGCCTCACGCGCGGCATCATCGGCCTGGTGAACAAAGGCCAGCCGCGCAAGCCGGACGATTGGGGCGCGCTGCGCGCATGGGCCTGGGGCGCGGACCGCGGGCTCGACTATCTTGAGACCGATCCCGCGGTCGACGCGAAACACGTGGGCATCGAAGGCGTTTCGCGCTACGGCAAGGCCGCGCTGGTCACCATGGCGTTCAACGATCGCTTCGCCATGGTGCTGGTGGGCTCGTCGGGCAAGGGCGGCGCCACGCTGCTGCGCCGCAACTACGGCGAGGGCGTGGAGAACCTGGCCACCGGCGAGTACTACTGGATGGACGGCAACTTCATCAAGTACGGCGCATCCGAAGCCAACGTTCGGCAGCATGAATCCCGGCGATCTTCCGGTCGACTCCAATGAGCTGATTGCGCTGTGCGCGCCGCGGCTCACCTTCATCAGCTACGGCGTTCCGGAAAAGGGCGACGCGCATTGGCTCGATCACCAAGGCAGTTGGATGGCTACGGTCGATGCCAGCCGCGTCTTCACGCTGCTCGGGCGCCAAGGGACTTGGCGTCACGGACGATTACAAAACGGCGAAGATGCCGCCCGTGAATGACGGATTGCTCGACGGCCAGCTTGCCTGGCGCCAGGATGACGGCGGCCACACCGACGCGCCGAATATGAAGTGGTTCATCCAGTGGGCCGACAAGAATATCGGCCACACGCCGGGGCAATAGAGCCCGGCTCAGCGGCGCAGGCTGCTGATTTCAGCTCATTCTTGTCGCGGCGCGACCATCAGTCGATCCCAGCGATTTTCGTCGATGCCTTTTACCAGGAACCAGAACGCCATGCTTATCATGGCGACGAATATGGGAAGCACGAACGCCATGGAGTCGTATTGGGGCGCTAGCACCACCACCAAGTTCTTCACGACGAAACCCGCGCCGCCGGCCATAACGATCGCGCCGAGTACACGCGGGAGGTATCCGGAGCGGAAAATCAGATAACCGCGAAGCATGACCGGGATGCCGTACAGCGCGGCAAAAATATTAAAGACGTAGCCGTACAACGTGAGGCAGAGATAGGTGAATGAAGCGGAGGCATCGGGGGCAAGCGCCTTGGCGACACCAGGATCAATTGCGGGCATGGCGGCGGCGAAGTAGAGGATTTCACCTGCCGCAAATACCGCCGTTCCGACGACCCCGAAGCATAGGACTATTAACGATAAGGGCCGGCTAACCGGGCGCAACAGGAGGTAGAAAATCGCCGTCAGCGAAACATCGCACGCCGCCTCCACAAGGTAGGAAGCAAAACTGGCGCGAAACAAGCCGACGGAAGCGGCGATTCTGTGCGCAGTTTCTACCAAGTCATTTGTGGCAATCAGCTTTCCCGGCACATAGGACTCCCCAAATCCGCCGGCGAAAATGGACACTACGAGCAGTACCCCCGCCACGCGCGTATAGCGCTGGGCATCGCGTGCGTTCATGCATCTCCTTCTCAGCAAAAACTTACGAGGATTATACGCACGACAGAGGTTTCGGGTTCCGCGGGATTCCAGCGCCGCGGAGCAAGAAGATGGCGCCGGGCCCCATTCCACTGGATCGGCCTAACGATGCATCCGGCGCAGGACGCCGCTCGACAAACAAAAGGCTCCCCGCGCCTATCTCGCGCGAGGAGCCTCATTCGTTTGATGGCTCTGCTGTTGGTTAGTACCTTGCGAATTCCGGAGCCAGTGCGACACCGCGGAAGGCTTCGCCGGCCTGGGCCGAACGAACTGTTTCGAAGGTGTCGAGGTAGCCCTTGGTTGTCAGTTGCGTTGCGCTCAGGCGATCTGTGACTTTCACCAGCTTGTTTGGATCGGCGCCATTGTCGCCGTTCAGGCTGATCGTAGATGTGACTGCGTAAATCGTCGCTGAGCCGTCGCGGTTGACCACGCCGGTAATATTGCGGCATCCGCCGGTGGCTGGATCAATCGAGCTCGGATAGTCCCGCACGCTATACGGCACGCCAAGGTTGAGGCCGTTCTGGATTGTGTATTGAAGCACCCAGGTCCCTGAGGTGAGGACCCACTTCTGCAGGCCGGCGGTCGCGAGCGTGCCCGAGTCAGCGACGTTCACTTGTCCATTGATCATTTGGTTCGGCGTATACGACAGGTCGCCTTCGTTGCAAACATAGAGAGTATTGTCGTTCGCGAACCAAAGGCCAAACGGATAGTAGCCGCCCGTGGCGGCCGTCGTGGCGCTGGTGTTGGGGAATCCGGGAAGAATCGTGTAGGGCTCGTCGACAGTGCCGCCGGCTGGCGCGTTGCCGGTCGTGGGCAGAACGCCAGGAGTTCCGAGTTGATACACGGTGTTGATGCCGTTACCGCCGCTGCCCTTGGCAACATACAGCGTATCGTTGAAGATCGTCATGCCGCGGAAATTGGTGTCCTTGCCGGGCTTGTCTCCCGAGACGGTCACGAAGTAGGAAATCATGTTGTTGGCTGGCGGGACGAGCGGCGCCGCGCCAGGATCATAGAGTTCTGCGCCCGTCGAGTGCGAGAGATCGATGCCGAGCTGAGTCTCCGGCATCTGCTTCTTCCCCAGGTTGCCGTTATTGTCGTTTCCGACCGCATAGTAGAGCCCATTGTCTCCCTCCATCACCGCGCGGGAGTTGTCGCCGCTGTACGCGTCGCCATCGGTGTAGAAGATGCGGCCGCGCGCGTCCACTTCCGCGACGGAACGGTAGTAGGCAGTGGGATTGCTCGCGCTCTCATAGCTGGCGACAGCGGTGTTGGTCGGATCGCAGAGGCCTGGTGTGCTGGAGGCTGAAACATCCAGCAGGTTCGCAGCGGTTGGCGACACAGGCCCAACATTCGTGCCCTCCGTCAGGATGTTGGTCGTCGTGTTCAGAGTCAGCGCCGGGCATCCGGGTCCGCCGCGGTATCCCATGAAGGTCAGGCTTTTGCCATCCACCGAACGATTCAAGGCCAGCTCGGATTTGGAGCTGAAGCTGGTCACGATCTCATTGCTCGGCACGTGCAGCGCGCCAAGCGGGAATCCATCGGTGCTCAAATCCCACAGCACGATGGGCGAGGAGACGCCAAAGTTCCCGTCCGTGGCTGCATTGTTCCACACGTTGTGGCTGTCGTGTACATTGGGCGCTTCGCCGTTATCGCTGGCATAGCCGCACGTCACCGTCACGGCGGTCGTTTTCGTGGTCGCCGTTTGGTCGGCGGGAATAAGCGGCACATTCACCGTTGCCGGATTTGGACTGGTGACCGTGCCGGTGTTCAGGCATCCGGGCGGCAACACTTCGCCGGGGATTACGGTGTCGGCCCTTCCAACATAGACCGTGCCGCTTAACACGATGCTGCCTGGGACAAAACCATGGAATTCAGAATGACCATGACCGAAACCATCATCGTGGTCGAAATCGTGATCCCGATCCTGCGCGAAAAGGTTAACTGGAGAGGCAAGGGCTGCCAACGCAAGGAAAGCGATGGCGCCTGAAGCAAAACGGCGCGCGACTGCGCCATTAAACACACGAGTATTCATGGGGATCCTCCCGGGATCGAGGGAATCTGAATTGGATTCGTGGAGAATAACCGAATCGACTTCCGCGACTGACGCTAGCAGCGGGAAATGAATACTGGATGAAAGGACGTGGAAAACTCAGCGACATGGATTGAGGCGGCCACTATTATCTTGCTTTCAGGTTCTGTCGCCCCTGAAACTATGCCTCCGGCCTTAGTCGTCGTCGGGCGGGCCGCTGTCTACTTCGCGCAGGATTTGTTCCGCCGTAACCTTGGTGTGAATTGTCGCAAACGGGGCCGGCGTTTGCGTGTAATCGAAGCAGTCGCTGAATGCGTCGGATCCTGCGTCGCGAGCGCCCAGAGTGCCCAGATCGAAGTTATGCTCGATGAACTTGATGAAGCCGCTGGCCTCATGAAAATGATGCGTGACGTAGCCGTGCCTGGCATACGGCGAAACGATGAGCAGCGGAACACGGAATCCCGGCCCCATCTCGTCCACTTTGGTCGGGGACACATGGTCGTACCAACCGCCCCAGTCGTCCCATGAAATAAAGATCGCGGTCGAATTCCAATACTGGCTGTTGCCGATGGCATTGACGATCGCGGCAATCCAGGCCGGACCTTCGCTCCCCGATCCCGGATGGTCGGAGTGCGCAAAATCCGGCACAATCCACGTGACCTGCGCCAGCTCTCCATGCTTGATGTCCACGAGCACGCGGCGCGACGGCGAGATAACATTCTCATTCCAGTCTTTGCCGAAACGAATGTGACGGACGGCCTGGTACGCCGACAGAATGAAGAAATTGTCGCCGCTTCCGGGTGCGTAATAACGCCACGTCACGCCCTTCTGGTCCAGCAGATCGGCGGTCGTCACGTAATCGAAGCAGGGAAAAACGCCGGGAAGCTCCGTGCCGTTCGGTCCCACTAAGCGCGGCCGTCGTTCCCGGAGCCGCGTCGCAGCCCCACACCGAGCCGGTGGGATTCTCGGCCACGTTGCTCGATTGCGCAGCGATCATGTATTGGTGCGCCACAAAGCTGGGGCCGGTATTGGATTGGAACATGTGGTCGCCGATCACGTACTGCTGGGCCAACGTCCAGTATTCCTCCACATCACTCCTGGGAACGTACGAGTAGGGCAGCAGCGAGCCGGACTGCGCGAAGCCATCCATCTGCCCGTTGTCCCAGTCCTCCATCCAGCGCTTGTGTGAGTGGCTGAGGTCGCGCGAATCGCCCAATGACACCGCTTTAAGCGGCACCAATTCATCCCCGTTCATGCCGCCCTGCACCGTGTCGGCGCCCGGATAGCCATTGAACAGATTGTCGAAGCTCCGATTCTCCTGCATGATCACGACAATGTGCTGGATGGGCGAACCGGCGATAGGCGACACAGTGCTTACAGGAACGGGCGGTGAAGGGCCGACCCCAATAATCGAACCCCCGCAACCGATGAGCCCCGCAAAGAGCCATGCGCCGGCCGCCGCCACAATCGCCAGCGACACACCGATGCATAGCCGCCGGCCCACAAGCGGCCGCAGCCCCTTCGCCGGTGTTGAATTCCGCTTGGCCATCTCCCCCGAGCGCCCCGCTGAAAATCAGGCGCGAGAATACACCCGATCTTCGTGCATCCCAGTGATTCTAGTCACTCGATTACAATTCCGTTACATTTCTTCGGGGTTCGGCGGCAAGTCTTTGGTTTCCGCGTTTTGGTTACCGCCGGCGCGGCTCAGGACC
The DNA here is from genome assembly GCA_963796785.1 of uncultured Acidobacteriaceae bacterium. Classification (GTDB taxonomy): domain Bacteria; phylum Acidobacteriota; class Terriglobia; order Terriglobales; family Acidobacteriaceae; genus Telmatobacter. The sequence goes on from CAWCMW010000003.1 coordinate 478,923, forward strand.
GTTCAGTTACCATCGATTTTTCAATGACTTACGTTAAGGGCCAGTAATCCTTCGACATAAAGACAAAGCGCTTCGAACCCGCTGCCCGCTTCTAAATCCTCGGAACCTCCGCGAGCCGTGGCCGGCGGATCAACGCATCGCGCCTTTCTCCATCTTTTTTCCACTTCCGGTGTAAGATTCTGTCGTTCCCAAAAGTTGATCCTTTGCCGGAGGGTATCCGCATGTTCCGCTGGCCCGGTTCGAACGTTTCCCAGTGCCCTGCGCAAAGATTTGCGCCAGGCCTGGTTGTCGTTGCCGCAACACTTTTATTGGCCTGTGCAGCGTTACACGCCGCGCCCGACCAACCCAAGCCGGGTGAACCCACCGATCCCAAGGCCCGCAAAACCTTTTTGGGCGCAGCCGACTGGGAGAAGCATGGCAACCTGGCTGCCGCGTTCGATGACTATCGCAAGGCCAATAAGCAGGATGGCGGCCACTGCACGGAATGCCTGAGCCGCGCTTACAATCTCGCTCTAAAGGGTGGCGCGTTCAAGGATGCCGCGAGCGTGGCGCAGGACTGGTTGTCCCTGGCGCAGAACGATGCGGATCGTGCGGCGGGCCACTTCCGGCTGGGGCTGGCCTTGCAGCGCGAGGGCACCGCCGAGAAGAAGGATCAGCTTATCAGCCAAAGCTGCGACGAGTTCAAAGCCGTGCTGTCGCTCGCGCCGTCGTTCGCCGGAGCGCACTTCGCATTGGGTGTATCCCTGTCCAATCTTCACCAGGACGACGCGGCACGCGCGGAGTTCAACGCCTTCCTTGCCGGGGCCGACACCGATTCCTCCCTTCGCGAGCGCGCGGCCCGGTATACGGAACACCCGGAGTTGGCGCGCGCCCGAATGGCTCCGCCCTTTGCGGTCACCACGATCGACGGCCGCCACATCTCCATGGATGGGCTCGCAGGGAAAGTTGTGCTCATCGATTTCTGGGCCACATGGTGCGGCCCGTGCCGCGAGGCTTTGCCGCACGTTCGCGATATCGCGCAGAAGTTTCAGGGCCAGCCGTTCGTCGTGCTCAGCGTGAGTCTCGACGGCGACGACGCCAAATGGAAGGACTTTGTCAGCAAGAACAATATGACATGGCTGCAATACCGCGACGGAAAATGGACGGGGCCCGTCGCCACTGAATTTGACGTGAAGGCGATTCCGGCAACGTTCTCCATCGACGCCGATGGCGTGCTTGAAGACCAGCACGTGGGCGATGCGGACATTGAAGGCCGGCTGAAGAAGATGATCGCCCACGCCGTCCAGAAGCAAGGCGACAAGCCGGCGTCTGCGCCTGCTCAGGCTGGCTCCGGCGGCGATTGAGCGCCTGTGCCGTTTCGGGCCGGCCATGTCCTATCGGCACGGCCCAAGACCGTAGCACAGCTTGCCCTTCCCGCACAAGACTTGCAATTCCACCCGATGCACCGTACTATCCGCATTAGAAACCGGCCTGCAAAGCAGGTGGGTAGTCAACGCTGGTTGAACCAACATTCAATGAACAGGGGCTCGACTCGACAATCGGTTCCGTGTGCAGTGTCCGCCAGTCCGGAATGCCTAACGAACCGCGGAGAGCTCCACCGTCTTAGGACGGGTTCACCGGCGCATTACCCACGGCCCAGCGGGTCGGCTTCTACTTTCCTCCGACTTCCGACATATTTGCATGCTTGAGCTGCGCCCCAATTGCGAGTGCTGTAACAAGGATCTGCCTCCCGATGCGGCGGACGCAATGATCTGCACATTCGAGTGCACGTTCTGCAGGGATTGCGTTCGGAACAGGCTTGGCGGGCGCTGCCCCAACTGCGGCGGCAATCTGATGCCGCGCCCCATCCGGCCTGCGGCGAAGTTGCACAACAATCCGGCATCAACGGCTCGCGTTTTCCATCCAGAGGGTTGCGGCCAGCGCGCATTGCCCGCGTGAGTGAGTCCGCGGCCGGCTTGCCGAATGCCGTATCCTTTGTTTCGTGCATCCCATCCTCTTCCACATCGGATCGCTTCTGATTCCGTCCTACGGCGCGATCACCGCATTCGGCGTTCTTGTCGCGTTGATGCTCGCGCAGCGCACCGCGCGCATTGTGCATGTGGACGCCGGCAAAGTCTGGAATCTCTGCATCCTGAGCCTGTTTGCGGCGCTGGCCGCAGCGCGGTTGCTGCTGGTCGCAGCCAACTGGAGCGCGCTCCGCAGTCATCCCGCATGGATGCTTGGACTGGCGATGGTGCATCATCCGCTGCTCGCAGGTACGGGCGCATTGGCCGGCGCGGGTTCGGCGGCGTGGTATGCACGGCGCAGCAAACTTCCCTTCCGCGCCGCCGCAGATGCACTGGCGCCGCCGCTCGCCGCAGCTCTGGCATTCGAGCAACTCGGCGCGCTGGCCGCAGGCTCCGGTTATGGCACGGACGCCGGACCTCAGGTTGGCTGGGCCATCATCTACACCAACCCCATGGCCGCCATCTGGAGCGGCACTCCGCTCGGCGTTCCACTGCATCCCGTACAGGCCTACGCCGCGCTCGCTTTTCTTGCGCTGGCCGTTTTGCTCTGGGTGTGGCTGCCGCTTGAGCGCCGGCCAGGCGACGTTGCCGGCCTTTGGCTGATGGGAACCGGCGTGGCCATTTACTTTACGGAGATTTGGCGCGACTGGGTGGGCCGCGGCTCGCTCTTTGATGGCGCGATCGACGGCCCGCAGATCGCGGCTGTTTTTCTCGTACTTGCTGGTGCGCTGATGCTGCGCGAGAGCAAGAACAGCCTGCGGCGAAGACAAAGACGCGCAAGTCGCCGAATCGGCAAGCCCCGCCGGCAGACCGACAGCCGGGGTGCAGCATGAGTCCCGGCCGCAGCGTGAGTCTCGCCCAGCACCATCGCCGTGCCCGCCGAGGCGCATGGCCAGCGACTTGATGCTTTTCTCGCCGCGCAGCTCGAAGGCGTGAGCCGCTCGCGCGTGCAACTGCTCCTCGACCAGGGCGATGTGCTGGTGAACGGCGTCCGCGTGAAAGCTTCGCTCAAGCTGCGCGGAGGCGAGCAGATCGCAATCACAGGCGATCCGCATCCCGCGCCGCTCAAAGCCATCCCCGAGGCGATTCCGCTCGACATCGTTTACGAAGACGACGATCTTGCCGTGGTCAACAAGCCGGCCGGCATGATGGTGCACGCGGGCTCTGGCCAGAATGAAACCGCGCGCAGCAGCGGAACCCTCGTCAATGCCCTGCTGCACCGCTTCCAGGCGCTTTCTTCTACGGGCGGCGACCTGCGTCCCGGCATCGTCCACCGGCTCGACAAAAGCACCAGCGGCCTCATCATCGTCGCCAAAAACGACCGCGCTCACGCCGCTCTCGGCGCAATGTTCTCGGGCCGCCACGTGAAGAAAACCTACATCGCGCTGGTTCACGGTTCTCTGCAACGCGATAAAGGCACCATCAGCGGCGGCGGTGAGCCGCGATCCCATTCGTCGCACGCGCATGACCACGCGGCCCAGCGAAAACGCCCGCACCGCGATCTCGCACTATGAAGTCGTGCGGCGTCTCAGCACTCGCTTCGGTAAATTCACCCTGGTCCAGGTGCGTATTGAAACCGGCCGCACGCACCAGATCCGCGTGCACATGGCTTCCATCGGTCACCCAGTCGTCGGCGACACGATCTACGGCGGCTCGGCGCAGTTGACCGAGCAGACCGCTGCCGGGGGCAACCAGTCCGCCGGCAAAAAGCCCGATGCGGAGCGCCTCAGGCTCGGCCGCAATTTCCTTCACTCCGCAAAGCTCGAATTTGCGCAGCCGATCACCGGCAAGCTGCTGCAGCTTGAAGCGCCGCTGCCCGCGGAGTTGACTGCTTTCCTCAGCAGCATTGAGTCCGTCTAATCCATTAGCATCGCGCCACCAGCCGCTCGCTGACGAAAGTACCTGAAAGGTCAATCCCTGCCGCCAAACAAGCAGCATGGCGATTGTTAGAATAGGAACTGATGAACACACAGCTTTCCACGCCTCAGTCCGCCGCCCCCGCGCGGCTGCGGCGTTTCTCCTCGCTTGCCGTGGCGGTCGCGTTTTCTTCTGCTGTTGCATTTGCCCAGCAGCCCCCACCCAGCGCAGTTACTCCGCCGGCTCAACCGGCAGCGCAGCCCGCGGCTCAATCGCCGGCTGCAGCCCGCGGCTCAACCGCCGGCTCAGCCCGCGGCGCAGGCAACTTCGGGCCCTGGGTCAAATACCGACTCCGGCTCGCCGACCTTTCACGTGGGCGTGAACGAAGTCAGCCTCATCTTCACGGTTACCGACAAACACGGGCACTACATTCCCAACCTGAACCAGAACGATTTCACCCTGCTCGACGACCAGAAAGCGCCGTTGCGCGTGAACTCGTTTCACCAGCAGATCAACCTGCCGCTGCGCGTCGGCATCGTGATTGACGCCAGCACCTCCATTCGCTCCCGCTTCCAGTTCGAGCAGCAATCGGCCAGCGAGTTCCTGCTTCAGGTGCTCCGGGCAAAGAACGACCGCGCCTTCGTCATGGGCTTCGACGTCACGCCGACAGTGACCGCGGATTGGACCAACGATCAGGACGCGCTGGAAACCGGAGTCAACAAGCTGGAGCCTGGCGGCGGCACCGCGCTCTTTGACGCAGTGTATGTTGCCTGCCGCGACAAGCTCGGCACCTCGCGCGGTCCTGAGCCCGTACGCAAGGCCATCATTCTCATCTCCGACGGCGAAGACAATCAGAGCCGCGTCTACCTCTCTGAAGCCATCAAGGAATGCGAGCGCGCCGAGACCATCATCTACGCCATCAGCACCAATTGGACGCCCAGCCGCGGCGAGGGCGACAAGGTCCTGCAGGAGCTGGCCGACCAGACCGGCGGCGAAGTCTTCTTTCCGCCCTCGGTGGAAGAGATGGCAACCAGCTTCAAAGACATCGAAGAGGAATTGCGCAGCCAGTATGCGCTCGTCTATACGCCCGCTGACTTTATGGCTAACGGTGCTTACCGAACGATTTATCTCTACTGTTACGACCGCCGCTACGCGGTGCGCGCCAAGAAGGGCTATTTCGCCACAGGCCAGTAAACCACGCGCCGCACCACGGGCGACACGAAGACTTTTTTGAAAGAGCGCGGTTTTGAGCCGCGCTCTTTCTGCGAGTGCAGCAGGTTTTTCCACGCTGATTGTCCCGATTCAGGACGAACGCCGACCCTTCTGTTCCAAATCGAATCAGTCCCGCACTCCCGGACGCCCTTCCTCATCCATATCCCCTCATCGCACGATGAACTGAACGTGGGTGCTTCAACGCATCGCAACACAATTCCTATCGAGAGAGGGATTCGAGGTGATCCGCCAGGCAATATCGTGCGACATCTGCGCTTCGGAAAAGCGGCAAACCAACCATTGGTTCGTCGCCTACGAGCAAGGGGGAGAGCTGCGCGTCAGCGGCTGGAGCTCGCGCCACAAGTTGCGCCCCGGCTCGAAGCATCTCTGCGGGCAAACCTGCCTGCACAAGCTGGTGGATGAATTCATGGCCAAAGCCATCGCCGTGCGCGCGCAGCGGCCGGTCGACGAGCCGGCGGAAGAAATTGCCCGCGACCTGCCGGTAGTCGACGCCAGCCTGACTTCGGATGCGGCGTACGCCGATATGGCCAGCGCCAATTCAGCCAATCCAGTTTTGGCCAACATCGACCTGGAGTCGTCAGCGCGCATCATCAGTCCGCCAGCGATCGCACCGCCTGCGCCCGTTCCAACGGCGACCGCGTTTCGGCCCCAGCCCGAAATCGCTCCGCCCGCGCCGCCCTCGCCCATGCAGCCTCTACCGTCGATTCCCCGGCCTGCCTATCGGCCTCAACCAGAACTGGTGCCCCCGCGCCCGCACTCCGCCGAGCATGCTCCGGCACCCGAAGAATCGCCGCGCTACGCCTCGCGCAATTGGCGCGCTGAAGCATGGGAGCGCGAACGCGAACGCGAGTTGCGCGCCATGGGAAAGCGTCCCGACGTCGACAGCCGGCGCGCTTCAAATGCTTGATTTTTTCCGAATCGCAGGGGGGATTGTTCTATGGGTTTCGACTTGATCCTGGCATTCTTGGCGCTGCTGCCTTTGCTGGCAACAAAGTCCGCTGCACAAGTGGCGGACGCAGGTCCGTCGCGCGACTGAGCTCGGCGCAACGTTCTAATTCGGCGCGCCGTTGCCTCCAAGCAGCGCGAGCAGCCCCGCCTCGTCAATCACCGGAACCTTGAGCTCGCGCGCCTTGTCGAGTTTCGATCCGGCTTCCTCGCCGGCCACCACGTAGCTGGTCTTCTTGCTGACCGAGCCCGCGGTCTTTCCGCCCGCAGCCTCGATCTTTTCCTTCGCTTCCTCGCGCGTCATCTTCGGAAGCGTTCCGGTCAGCACAAACGTCAATCCGGCGAGCTGCGTTGAGCGCTGCTTCTTCTCCGCCGTCATATCCACGCCGGCATCCTTCGAGCCGCTTCACCAGGTGCGCGGTTTTCCTTGTCCGCAAAAAACTCCACGAATCGCCTGCGAGATGCGCGGGCCGACCTCTTCCACCCGCTCCAGTTCCTCGGCCGAAGCCTCCATCAGCGCATCGATCGTCCCAAACTCCTGCGCCAGCAGCTCCGCCGTGCGCTCGCCCACAAAACGAATGCCGAGCCCCATCAGCGCGCGCGCCAGTCCCGCGCTCTTCGATCGTTCAATCTCCGCAAGCAGCGTCCGCGCCGACTTTTCCGCAAAGCGCTCCAGGTCAACGAGCTGTTCCTCGGTCAGCGAATACAGATCGGCAACGCTCCGCACCAGTTTCTGGTCGAGCAATTGCTGCACGGCAGCATCGCCCAGTCCCTCGATGTTCATCACGCCCCGGCTGGCGAAGTGAAGCAGGCGACTCACGCAGCTTCGCCGGGCAGTCGGCATTCACGCAGCGCCAGTCGGCCTCGCCCTCTTCGCGCACCACCTTGCTTGCCGCACTCCGGGCATTTCGACGGAAATTCGAACGTTCGCTTCCCGCGCGGGTGATCCTTGTCCTCCACCACCTCCACGATTTTGGGAATCACGTCGCCGCCGCGCTCCACCTTTACGTAATCGCCGATCTTGAGTCCCATGTCGCTCGATGAAGTCCGCATTGTGCAGCGTGGCGCGGCTCACGGTTACGCCGCCGACGAAGGTCGGCGTCAGCATGGCCGTCGGCGTGAGCTTGCCGGTGCGGCCCACGGTGATCATGATGTCTTCAAGTTTGCTGATCGCCGACCGCGCGGTGAATTTGTACGCGATGGCCCAGCGCGGCGCGCGGCCCGTGTAGCCCAGCCGCTGCTGCGTCGCGTGCGCATCCACTTTCAGCACCACGCCATCGATCTCGTAGCCCAGGGTTGCCCGCTTGCTCTCCGCGTCGTCAATGAACTTCATCATCGCATCGACATTCTTCACGCGTTCTCGATGCGGATTCACGCGAAAGCCGAGCTTGGTAAGCGCATCGAGCGTCGCCGTCTGCCCGGCGGCAAAATATTCGCCCTTGACGAGAAGAAAATACGCGAAGAACACCAGCCGCCGTTTGGCAACGATGGAAGAATCGAGCGTACGCAGCGTGCCCGCGGCCGAGTTGCGCGGATTCACGAACGCCGGCAGACCCTCGCGCTCGCGCTCCTCATTCATCTGCACAAACGCCGCTGCCGGCATCACCACTTCGCCGCGCACTTCGAATCCCTGCGGTATTCCCGCCTTTTTCAATTTATCGGCGGAGATCGAAAGCGGAATGCTGCGAATGGTTCGAATATTCGAAGTAACGTCTTCGCCAGTCTGCCCATCGCCGCGCGTCAGGCCCATATGCGAGCCGCACTCCGCCGCTGCCCGGCTCGTAACTGAGCGCCACACTCAGGCCGTCGAGCTTCAGTTCGGCTGTATATTCCACCGGAAGCTTGCCGGCGAGCTCGTGCACGCGCCGGTCCCAGTCCGCCAGCTCTTCGGCGGAGTAGGCGTTGTCGAGCGAGAGCATGGGCCGCGAGTGCTGCGCCTTTCGGAATCCCTCGGCCGGCTTGCCGCCCACGCGTTGCGTCGGCGAGTCCGGAGTCACCAGGTCGGGATGCGCGGCTTCAAGCTTCTTCAGCTCGTTCATCAGCGCGTCGTACTCGGCGTCGGAGATTTCCGGCGCATCGAGAACGTAGTACAGATGCTCGTGGCGCCGCAGCTCCTCGCGCAGCTTTTCAATTTTCTTCAGGACGCCAGTCTCGGCCATAGTTACGAATTATAGTGATCCGCCGAGCCAGTCCAGCTCCGCTGCCCGACGTTCACCGGCCACCGTTCACTGTCCACCGTCTTTCAGCCCGCGGTCCTTCAGCATCGGCTCAATGCTCGGCTCCCCGCCCAGCCACGCATCGTACATCTTCTGCAGGTCTTCCGTGTTGCCGCGCGAAAGCACCATGCGCCGGAAGCGATCGCCATTGGCGCGCGTCATTCCGCCATGATCCTCAAACCACTGGTAGGCATCGTCGTCCAGCATCTCGCTCCACGTGTACGCGTAGTAGCCGGCCTGGTAGCCCTCTTCCCAAATGTGCAGAAAATAGCTGGAGCGGTAGCGCGGCGGCACATAGCTGATCCACAAATGCTTCCTCTCAAGCGCCTCCCGCTCGAACGTGTCAGGATTCTCAAGCGGCGCGCTGGCCGGCAGCGTGTGCCATTCCAGATCGAGTTCCGACGCCCCAAGAATCTCGGTAAAGTCATAACCCTGGTTAAAGGTCTTCGCCTTCACGATCTTCGCGGCAAGATCGGCCGGCATCGGCTCGCCGGTCTTGTAGTGGCGGGCGTAATGCGCGAACACCGCAGGATAGCTGGCCCAATGCTCGTTAAACTGCGAAGGAAACTCGACGAAATCGCGCGGAACCGATGTGCCCGACAAACTTGGATACTCGGTGTCGGCAAACATGGCGTGCAGCGCGTGGCCAAACTCGTGGAACATCGTGGTCACATCATCGAAGCTGAGCAGCGCCGGCTGCCCCGGAGCGGGCTTCTCAAAGTTGGCCACGTTGTACACCACGGGCAGCGTGCCCAGCAGCTTTGACTGCTCCACCAGCGAGTCTTCCCACGCCCCGCCGTTTTTGTTGTCGCGCTTGAAGTAGTCGCAGTACCACAGCGCCAGCGGCTTGCCATCGGCGTCATAGACTTCAAAGACGCGCACATCCGGCTGCCAAACCGGAAGATCCTTGCGCTCCTTGAATGTGAGCCCGTACAGCTCGTGCGCCGCGTAAAACACGCCCTTCTCCAGCACGTTGTTCAGCTCGAAATAGGGCTTTACCTGCGACTGGTCGTAATCGTATTTCGCTTTGCGCACCTGCTCGGCATAGAACTCCCAGTCCCACGGCTCGACTGTGAACCCCCCGCCCTGCGAATTAATCAAGTCCTGAATATCTTTTGCCTCGCGCGCAGCCTTGGCCGTCGTGGCCGGAACCAGCGCGTCAAGAAAATGAATCGCCGCTTCCGGCGTTTTGGCCATCTGGTCGGTCAAATTCCACGCCGCGTAATTCGGGTAGCCCAGCAGCGCGGCCTTCTGCGCGCGCAGCTGCGCCAGGCGCGCCAGCGTCGCGCGCGTGTCGTTCGCGTCTCCGCGCTCCGCACGGTTCCAGGAGTTCTCAAAGATTGCGTGACGCGTGGCGCGGTCTTTCAGAAATGTGAGATCGGGTTGCTGCGTGGTGTTTTGCAACGGCAAGGCCCATCCCTGCAGTTTGTGGGCCTTCGCTTCTTCCGCCGCCGCGGCCACCTGCCCTTCGCTCAGCCCGGCCAACGCACTGCGGTCCTGGGTCGTGAAATGCGCTCGCCGCCGCCGCTGCCAGCAGCTTGGTCATGAACGTGTTCTCGAGAGTCGAATCTTCCTCATCGAGCTTTTTCAGCTTCTCTTTGTCGGCATCGGAGAGATTCGCGCCGGCCTTCACAAACTGCTGGTATTCGTATTCCACCAGCCGCAGCGATTCGGCATCGAGCCCGAGCGATGCGCGCTGGTCGTAAATCGCCTTGATGCGCGCAAAGAGTTTGGGGTTCAGGTAAATCGCGTCCGCCAGCGCGGCAGTGCGCGGCGCCTCGTACTCCTGAATTTTTTCCAGCTCTGGATCGGTATTCGCCTGCGTCACCAGGTTGAACGCGTTCCACGCGCGGTCGTACAACTGTCCCGACTTCTCCAGCGCCACAAAAGTGTTTTCGAAGGTCGGCGCTGCCGGGTTGTCGGCGATGGCATCGACCTCCTTGAGTTGCTGCGCCATGCCTGCGTCAATTGCTGGCTGGTAGTCGCTGTCCTTGATCTTGTCGAACGGCGTCGTCTGAAAGGGCAGCGTGCTGGGCGCATAAAACGGATTGCTTGGCCCGAAATCTGCCGGCTGCTTTTTGCGTCTGCGCGCTACAGATTCCTGTTCCAACCAATCCCAGCACGAAAACAATTGCGATTCCTGAAACTCTCTTCAACCTCAAATTCATGAAAGTTTGCAACATGACAGTTTGGGCCCCTCAAAAGCCAACCAACCATTGTAGGTGAATTGAACTGCAACGGCGAGCTACCCCAGCGAACGAAGACCTGTCGTCGAGGACCCCGGGATGAGCTACCCCGACGAAGACCTGTCGTCGGGGACCCCGGCGAAGAGGCCCTAGAATGGAACCACAAGCCTTCGGCCGCGCGGCCATAGAATCTTCTGCCTGCGCGGGATCAAGGAATCCTGGAGAATCGACAAGCGATGACGCCCACCGCAACTGCCCCAGAAGCCCGCACGCACGCTGAAAGTCTCGATCAACTCGCCTCGGTTGCCATCAACGTCGGCCTCGGCCTCAAGCCCGGACAAGAGCTGGTGATGACCGCGTCCGTTGACACGCTGCCACTGGCGCGCCGCATTACCGAGCATGCCTATCGCGCCGGCGCATCGCTCGTCACCACGTTGCTCTCAGACGATGAGTCCACCCTGCTGCGCTATCATCACGCGCCCGATGCGAGCTTCGACCGCGCCGCCAAGTGGCTCTACGACGGAATGGCCGAAGCCTTCAAAAGCGGCGCAGCGCGCCTCGCGGTTGCGGGCGCCAATCCCAGCCTGCTTTCGAACGAGGATCCCGATAAAGTTGGCCGCGCCAATCGCGCTCTCTCGCAGGCTTATCGCGGCGCGCTCGAGCTGATCACGCGCCATGAAATCAACTGGACCATCGTTGGCGCCGCCACGCCCGCCTGGGCCGCGGCCGTGTTCCCCACCGATCCACCCGATGAAGCCATGGCCAAGCTCTGGGATGCGATTTTTTACACCACGCGCATCAACACAGCCGATCCCGTGAGCGCATGGAAGGCGCACGACGCGGATCTGCACAAGCGCTCCGCGTTCCTGAATGAGAAGCGCTACTCATGCGCTGCAATATCGCGGGCCCGGCGTGGATTTCCGTCTCGGCCTCGCCGACGATCACGAGTGGCTCGGCGGCGGCACTACCGCGGGCAACGGCAACTACTGCATTCCCAACATGCCGACGGAAGAAGTCTTCACTACCCCGCACAAGGACCGCGCCGACGGCATCGTGACCGCATCAAAACCGCTGTCGCATCTGGGCACCATGATCGAAGGCATTCAGGTCCGCTTTGAGCACGGCCGCATCGTTGAGGCCCATGCCACGCGCGGCCAGGAAGTGCTGGAAAAACTGATTGACACCGACGACGGCGCGCGCCGCCTGGGCGAAGTGGCGCTCGTTCCGCACTCGTCTCCCATCGCGCAAAGCGGCCTTGTTTTCTTCCACACGCTCTACGACGAAAATGCCGCGTCGCACATCGCGCTGGGCCAGTCGTATTCCTCGTGCCTGATCAACGGCGACAAGCTCACGCCCGAAGAACTCGCGGCCAAAGGCGCGAACACAAGCCTGATTCACGTGGACTGGATGATCGGCTCCGCCGAACTCGACATTGACGGCATCACCGCATCGGGCGTTGCCGAGCCGCTGATGCGCAAGGGCGAGTGGGCCTAGCAGAGTCCCACACATTCATGGAGCCAGTCACTCATTTCCTTACCGGCGCATGTTTGGGCCGCGCCGGATTCAACCGCAAGACGGCCTACGCCACGCTCGCCGCCGTGCTGGCCGCCGAGGCCGCCGACCTCGATATTTTCTGGGGGCTTCGCGGCCCGGTCGACGAGCTTAAGCACCATCGCGGCATCACGCACACATTTTGGGCCGTGCCCGTGGTTGCGGGCGTCGTGGTCGGCGCGGTGTGGCTGTTCGACCGGTGGCGCGGGCGAAAAAAGCGCCGCGCGCTTTTGGCGAGCGATGCGAGTGCGGGCGCGGACGCCCGCACGACAGCCGGCGGGGACGCCGGCGCTACAACAAAAGAGGCGGCGATCCACTGGGGTTGGCTCTATCTCACAGCCTGCATCGCCGCGCTCAGCCACATCCTGCTCGACTGGACCAACAACTACGGCGTACGCCCGCTCTTCCCGCTCAATCCGCACTGGTATGCCGGCAGCTTCATGTTCATCGTCGAGCCGATTCTCTATGGTCTGTTTTTCCTGGCCTTCGCCATGCCCTGGCTGCTCGGTCTTGCCGATCGCGAGATCGGCGCGCGCCGCACGCAATTCCGCGGACAGGGCTGGGCCATCTTCGCTCTTGCCGGAATGTTGATTCTGGGGTGCGTTCGCTGGGCCGAGCACGCGCAGGCGCTGGCCATGCTGGGCAATACGAACATCGCCTCTGAGCCGGCGCAGCGCACGGCCGCCGAGCCCTACCCCGTGAATCCTTTCCGCTGGCACGCGATCCTTGAGACGCCCGACTTCTTTCAGACCGCGGAAATCAACACGTGGACTGGATCGATCGACAGCGACTCTCAACGCGACGTGCTCTACAAGCCCGCCGATACACCCGCAATCGAGGCTGCCAAGCGCACGCCGCTGGGCCAGGTTTATCTCGATTGGGGAACGTGGGCCGTGGTTCGCGACGTCGGCCAGGAGCCCGCGCCCGGCATGGACCCTCCACGGCTCATGCCCAATCGCACATGGACCGCCATCGAATTCACCGACCTCCGCTTCAACTACCCGTTCCTTGGTACTCGCGCGACCAAGCCGCGCGCGCTCGGCGCTCAGCGGCTGGGTCTACATTGTCGACGGCCATGAGGACGCCGGCGAGGCCATGAACGGCCAGGAACAACGGTAAGAAAGTTTGCTCTTGTGAAACCGGTGTTCGCCTCGTCGAAAAATTTCGGTTGACCGCGCCGCCTCTGGACCGCAGAATAGATGGAGTCCCTTGATTCCTGGGACCTCCGTTTCAGGCCGAGACCCTTCGGCCCATTCCAATGAGGTGGTCATGGTTGCTTACCTGCTGGTGTTGCTTGGTGTGTTTTCCCGCTATCTGGTTGCGGGCCACTTGCCGCTCTTGAACTTCACGGCCGTCACCGGTTCGCTGCTCTACTTTGGCGCGCGCCGCTCGTGGCGCGAGATGCTGGCTCCCGCTGGCCGTCTTTATGCTCAGCGACTATTGCTTAACCACCTACACCTACCACTCCGCGTTCCACTGGCAGAGCTATGGAATCACATGGACCTGGTATGCGGCGGTGATGGTGCTCGGCGCCATTCTGCTTCAACAGAAAACCACCCTTGCGCGCGGTATCGCGGCCACTTTGATTGGGCCGACTGGATTCTTCCTCGTTTCGAACTTTAGCGTCTGGGTCAGCGGCTTCAACGGCTATCCGCCCACCCTGGCCGGGCTTGGAGCCTGCTACGTCGCCGGCCTGCCCTTTTATCGCAACGACCTCGCCGCAACTGCGATCGTTCTTGGCGTCGCGCTCGGCGTGCCCGCGCTTGTCCGGCAGATGAACATGGGCCGCGCCCAGGAAGCACTGATCGGCAAATAGCAGAGTTTGGATCGAGAACTTCGAGCCACAATAGCCGTGCGCAATAAGACCCGCGCGCGAATCTTACCCATTAAGCCCGATCCGAGTAAGTTGATCGTCTGATCGAACAACGTCTCTTGGGCACATATGAACCCTCGTGGCTACCAAAAGCCGCTGTACATCCTTCCCTTTGACCATCGCGGCTCGTTTGAAACAGGTATGTTCGGCTGGAAGGGCGCGCTCAACGCCGAGCAAACCGCGCAGATCGCCGCCGCCAAGCAGGTGATCTACGAGGGCTTCCAGCAGGCTGTCGCTGGCGGTGTCCCCAAAGAGAAGGCCGGGATCCTCGTCGACGAGCAGTTCGGCATTGCCATCCTGCGCGATGCCGCAGCGAAGGGCTTCATCTTCGCGTGTCCCGCTGAAAAAAGCGGCCAGGAGGAGTTCGACTTCGAGTACGGCAAGCAATTCGCCGAGCATATCGAGGCCATTCACCCCACTTTTTGCAAGGTGCTTGTCCGCTATAACCCCGAAGGAGACGCTGAGCTGAACCGCGTCCAGGCGGCTCGCCTCAAGCGGCTGTCGGATTATTTGCAGCAGGCGAATCGCAGTCTGTTCATGTTTGAGCTGCTGGTGCCGCCGGAGAAAGCCCAACTCGAGAAAGTCGGCGGCGACAAGAAGGCCTACGATCGAGAGATTCGCCCCGCGCTGATGGTCAGGGCCATCGAGGAATTGCAGAACGCCGGCGTTGAGCCTGACCTCTGGAAGGTCGAAGGCCTCGACCGCCGCGAAGACGCCGAGAAGGTCGTCGCAACCGCCAAAGCCGGTGGACGCAGCACGGTCGGCTGCATCATTCTTGGCCGCGGCGAAGACGATCAAAAGGTGCTCGAATGGCTGACGACGGCGGCCAGCGTTCCGGGATTCATTGGATTCGCGGTCGGCCGCACCGATTTCTGGCAGCCGCTCGTCGACCTGCGCGACCAGAAAATCTCGCGGCAGGAAGCCGTCGATGAAATGGCTCGCCGCTATCGGGAGTTCGTTGACGCTTTTGAAAGTGCCCGTGCCGGGGCCAGTGGGGCCTGAAAAAGTACCGGACGAGTCGTCAATACGGCTGTTCTGGACGGACCCGCGCTCGATCCCAAATATTTCGTCGATGGTTTCCGTGGTGTATTACCATTGCTCGGGGACTTCCCAAGACCCGGCATTTCTTGACGAAAGGTTCCAATGCGAACGAGCCTGGCGACGACCCCGGCGACTGGCTGCATGCTTCTTCTCGCCGGAGGCAAACTCACCGGCTTCGAGGTCAAACTGTTCTTGCTGTTCGCCGGGGCTGTCATGCTCGTCGGCATCGTCTGGCAGCTAATTGACAATGGATACAAACGCGTTCACGGCCGCAACTGGCCAACAGTCTCTGCCGTCATTGACATCGTAAGTGTCGCGTTTATCCCGGATGAGACTCCTTCCATGAAGGCTTATCCGGACACTTCCTACTACAAGGCCACGTTGACTTACATCTACGAGCTTTCCGGGAAGCAGATGGGCGACTACAGCCGCAGCTTCGGCAACGAAGGCGATGCCAAGGCCTGGGCCAACTCGTACAAGGGCGAAACCGTCAAGGTCCACGTAGACCCGCGCGATCCCGCGAAGTCTGTGCTGCGAGCAGAAGACCTTTAGGAACTTGTTCGAATAGCAACTGCCAGGGCAAACCACCTGAAACTGCTTCACTCCTCCAGCAGCTTTCCGCTGCGCTTCTTCCGCCGCCACCACCAGGCGAATCCGGCCACCGCCAGCGCGCCCACAATCAGAACCAGGGGCACCGCGTGGCGCTCCACCAGGTCCACCGCGCTCGGGCCCAGCTTGAGCACCAGCAGCGACAGCACAAGCCAGCGCAACATTCGGCCCACAAACACGGCCAGCAGAAAGTTCGGCACACGCATCTCAAAAACGCCCGACGCGAAGACGAACATCTTCCACGGCGCGGGTGGCGGCATCATCGATGGAATCATCACCGCCAGGAACTCCTGGCGCTGGAAGCGGTCACGCAGCTTTTCGAATTTCGCCCGGTTGATGCGCTTCAGCAGGAAAAGCTCACCGCCGGCGCGCCCCAGCCAGTAAGGCAAAAGCCCACCGATCGCCGAACCCGCCGCCGCCATGAGGCAGTAGACCCAGAAATGGGGCTTGTCATTCCACACATAGATGGCCAGAATCGCGTCCATGGGGACGGGAATGCTGGAGGAATCCAGAACGGCAACAGCGCCCACGCCCAGGATTCCCCACTTCAAGAGCGCCGGCAGAAGCACCAACTTCCATTCGGCCGCCACGCGCGCAAAAAACTCGTTCAAACGGTGTCCCTTTCCGGTCCATCCTGCGTCAATTCAACAACAACCCGTCGATTCAACAAGAACCATTGTACGGGGCGCTCGGCTGCGCAAAGATTTCAAGGGAATGAGAGACCGGTTTTAACGAAAATGAGAGAATAGATAGGAAGGACTCAAAAGGGAGTCGGGGATGCGTGTGCGCGCTCGAAACCGTATCTTGATCCGACCCCGAACCTAGAATGCCCACGAGCCAAGCGCCAACCGAAGAGACCGAGCCCAAGGGGCCAGCCGACGCGACGCCGGACGCGGAGAAATCCGTTCCGGAGATGACTGTGCCCGGCGGATTCCTCGGCCTTCCCTTGAACCCGAAGGGTCCGCTTGAGACCAATGGGGCCGGTCCCAGCGCTCTTCGCGGCTCACGCTGGGTCGATTACGACACGCACGAATTGCTGGAGATGATCGGCGAGCTTGAAGACGAGCGCCGCTGGTCGCGCCTGCGCGAGGGCTTCTGGCTCGCGCTTCTAGCTCACATCCTTTTCTTCTCGGCCATCACCTGGATTCCGACCTACATCTTCAAAGTACCCAAGGTCATCGACCCATTCGACGCGATCAATAAGCGCAAGGACCTTTCCTATCTCGATCTGCCTCCCGATGCCCTGCGCCAGACCCAGCCCAAAGTTGCACCCAAGCCTCTCAATCGTCCGCTCATCGACAAGAAAACGCTCGAAGATCTGAATCGCGAAGCGCCGCCCACCACGCCTCCGCCACCCGCCCAGGCTCCTGAGCAGCCCAAGCCAGAAGTTTCGCAGCCGATTCCACCCAGCCCGCAATCGCAGTCGCCGGTTGAAGCGCCACGTCCGTCGCCTGTTCCAGCCAGGCCCAACTTTGCCGTGGCACCGCAGAATCCAGCCAACCAGTTGCGCCAGGACATGCAGAACGCCATGCACAACCATGGCCAGCCCGGTTATGACGCGCCCTCAGGAGGCCTTTCGATGCATCCCGGCGCGGGCACCGGCGGCGTGCAAGTCCTGTCAGACACCCAGGGCGTCGACTTCAGCAACTGGCTTCAGCGCTGGCACTACATCACGCAGCAGACCTGGGACCCGCTCATTCCCGACGAAGTGAATCCGCCCATCCTCAAGCAGGGCGTGGTCGCAATTCAATTCAAGGTTCTGCCTAAGCGGACAGGTTACCGATATGCAACTGGTGGGCCGCTCCGGCGACACTGGGTTGGACCGCGCGGCCTGGGGCGCAATCAGCGGCTCAAGCTATCCCAATCTGCCCCGCGAGTTCCACGGCCCCTACCTCGAGCTCCGCGCCTACTTCCTCTACAACACGGAGCCGCGCTAGCCGCGCTCCCGGCGAGTCTTCCGATCTCCATACCCTCTACTCCGCCAGCGGAAACTCCTCGTTCGGCCCGTCGTCCGGCCCCGCGCCGCCCGCGCTCGGATCGTACGGCTTGTGCTTCGGGTCGAGGTAAATTCCATCCTGCTCCAGCAGCGCCTCGTACACCGATGTGTGCCGCCAGTAGCGCGCCAGCGCAAACGCGCTCATATTGGCGATCATCAACGGCAGCACCAGGCCATATCCGCTCGTCATTTCAAAGATGATGAGGATCGAAGTCATCGGCGCGCGCACAATCCCTGCAAATACCGCGCCCATGCCCACCACGGCAAAGGCTCCGATCGAATCTGCCGGGTGGTGGAATACGGTCACATCCAGATAGCCCACAGCGCCGCCCAGCATTCCGCCCATGAAGAGCGCAGGTGCAAAGATTCCGCCCGACCCCCCGCTCGAATACGATGTCACCGTAGCGGCCAGCTTCAAAACGCACAACACCACCATCGCCGTCACCGGCAAGTTGCCGAGCAGCGCCTGCGTAAGCGTGTCGTACGGATTGCCCGCAATGCCGTTCACGTGAAAAAACTGGATCGCCACAACTCCCAGGGCACCTGTTGCCGCCGCGCCAATGGCCGGTTGAATCCACTTGGGAACATGCTCGAGCCTTTTGAACCACGCGCGCAGCCAAAGCAGCGAATCGGTAAACGCCACCGACACGACCGCAGCCAGCAACCCAAGCAGCGCATACCAAACGAGCGACGAAGCCTTGGCCAGCGTGTAGGTCTGTAGGCGCGGCACATGAAAAATCGGGTTTGAGCCCAGAATGCTGTGCTCAACCACGGCCGCCAGCGCCGCCGCCACAATTACGCCCGAGAGCATGGTCTGGTCGAGTGAGCCGATCAGCTCTTCAAGCGTGAACGTCACCGCCGCAATCGGCGCGTTAAACGCCGCGGCGATGCCCGCCGCCATGCCCACCGATGCCATGCGCCGGCTGTTCACCGGGCTCAGCCGCGCGATCCGAGAAAGAAAACTGCTCACGCCCGCGCAAATCTGTACCGTCGGCCCTTCCACGCCCAGGCTCGCTCCAGTGCCCAACTGCAGCGTGCACAAAACGAATTTGCCAAGTGTTTCCTTCAGCGTGATTGCGCCAAAGCGAAACGTGAAGGCCGTCTTGACCTGGGGAATGCCGCTGCCCGCCGCCGCCGGAACCCAATACGTGAGCCCAACGCCGGCAATCAGTCCGCCCAGCGCCGGCGTCAGAATCGTCCACCAGATCCACGCATGGCCCGGTGCCGCCGTGGCGCGATCGATGAGCAGGGCGTACAACCAAAAGCAGGTGATGTGGAACGCCACCGCCGCCAGACCGCAAAGGCCGCCTGCCAAGATGGTGAGGGCAAGCAACCGCTGCCGCTCGTTGGGCATGCGTCGCCTCAGCCAGGCGAAAAAACGGGCAATCAACCCTTCAAAGCCAACCCAATAATTCAATCCAGGGAATACCTCGCGGTGGAGAACATCGCACTACAAGTATAGGAGCTTGCTTCAACGGCTGCGACTGCCGCGATCTCCTTCATGAGAAAGATGCGAATCGAAGCCCATCCAGTCGCATCTAGCCGGCCGCAAACGTGTCCTCGAGCAGATTTGCTCTTCCTTTCGGGCTCGCATTCGCGCTAGAATTTTCTTGTACCCATGCGCTGCCGTCTCAACATTGCCGGCTCGCCCCTTCTCAGGCGCTTTCGCCACGGCCGCCCTGACCGTGGACGCTGACCATCCGCGCTGAGTAATCTATTTCCGACAGGCCTTTTCCCACGCGACCGTCAATGCTGGTCCTCGTCTCCAGACGAGCGTCGACTGACTAACCGCGCGAATACCATTAACTCCGCTAGCGCCGCCAACGCCGCTAGCTCCGATGAGAGGATCATCCGATGAACAGCTTCAATAGCCGCGCCGTGCTCACCTCCGGCAGCCGCTCCTACACCATCTATCGCCTCCCTGCCCTCAGCGCCCGCGGCTCAAATGGCGGACGCGGCTTCAATCTCGCGCGCCTTCCCTTCAGCCTTAAAATCCTGCTTGAAAATCTGCTGCGCCGCGAAGACGGCGTGAATGTCACCGCCGCCGACATCGAATTCCTCGCCGAGTGGGATGCGAAAGCTGAGCCATGCCGCGAAATCGCCTACATGCCGGCCCGCGTTCTTATGCAGGACTTCACCGGCGTTCCCGCAGTCGTCGACCTGGCTGCCATGCGCGACGCCATCAAGACCCTGGGCGGCGATCCGGAGCGCGTGAATCCTCTCGCGCCTGCCGAGCTGGTCATCGACCACTCCGTCCAGGTGGATGAGTACGGCACGCCCGCGGCCTACGAGGCCAACTCGCTGCTCGAATTCCAGCGCAACCGCGAGCGCTACGCATTCCTCAAGTGGGGCCAGTCCGCGTTCCGCAACTTCTCCGCCGTGCCGCCCGGCATGGGCATCTGCCACCAGGTCAATCTCGAATATCTTGCCCGCGTCGTTTTCACAACGGAAATCGACGGCGAGCTTTGCGCCTATCCCGATACGCTCGTCGGCACCGACTCCCACACCACCATGATCAACGGACTCGGCGTGCTCGGATGGGGCGTGGGCGGCATTGAGGCTGAGGCCGCCATGCTCGGCCAGCCGGTCTCGCATGCTCATCCCGCAGGTGGTCGGCTACAAGCTCACAGGCAAATTGCGCGAAGGCGCAACGGCCACCGATCTCGTTCTCACCGTCACGCAGGCGTTGCGCAAACTCGGCGTCGTTGGTAAATTCGTCGAGTTCTACGGACCCGGCATTGCCGAGCTGCCGCTCGCCGATCGCGCCACTATCGGCAACATGGCGCCGGAGTACGGCGCAACCTGCGGCATCTTCCCCGTCGACGCCGAGACTCTCCGCTACCTGCGCCTCACCGGCCGCAGCGAAGAACAGATCGCGCTCGTCGAAGCGTATTACAAAGAACAAGGCCTCTTCCACGCCGCCGGCACGCCCGAGGCCGAATACACGCAAACGCTCGAACTCGATCTGGCCACCGTGGAGCCGAGTGTCGCCGGGCCAAAGCGCCCGCAGGATCGCGTGCTACTGAAAGACGCGGCCGCCAGCTTCGCCGAGCAACTGCCGTCGCTGCTCGCGCCAACAGCCAAGCCGCTGGGCTCGCGCACCGCCGCCGCATGGCAGCGAGATTCCGTCACTGACACCGCGATCGCCGTTGAAGACAACGAGGGCCCCGATCGATCCTCCGCTGCTCTCCCCATTGCCACTCACGTCGCCGCAACCGTTAAGGAGCGTTTCCACGTCGATCCCGATCGCTATCTCGATCACGGCTCGGTCGTCATCGCCGCCATCACCAGTTGCACCAACACTTCGAACCCATCCGTGATGATCGCCGCCGGCCTGCTCGCGAAAAAAGCCGTCGAAAAGGGCCTCACTGTTCCGCCGTGGGTCAAGACTTCGCTGGCGCCGGGCTCGCGCGTCGTCACCGACTACTACGAAAAAGCCGGCCTGCTTCCCTATCTCAATAAGCTGCGCTTCAACGTCGTCGGCTACGGCTGCACCACCTGCATCGGCAACAGCGGCCCGCTGCCCTCCGACGTTTCGAAATCCATTGAGGAGCACGGCCTCGTCGCCGTCAGCGTGCTCAGCGGCAATCGCAACTTCGAGGGCCGCGTCAACGTCGACGTTCGCGCAAATTATTTGATGTCCCCGCCACTGGTCGTTGCCTACGCGCTCGCAGGCCGCATCGGCCACAACTTCGACGCCGATCCGCTTGGCGCCGATCAAACCGGCAAGCCGGTCTACCTCAAAGACATCTGGCCCACGCAGGCCGAGGTCTCCGCCGCCATTGAGCGCGCGGTCTCAAGCGAAGGCTTCCGCAAGGAGTACGCCACCGTTACCGATGGCGACGCCAGTTGGCAGGGCCTCAGCTTCCCAACGGGCGACGTCTACCAATGGGAGCCGGACTCCACTTACATTCGCCAGGCGCCTTACTTCGACGGCATGACGATGACGCCCGCGCCCGTCACCGACATTGCCGGCGCGCGCGTCCTCGCTGTGTTGGGGGATTCCGTCACCACCGATCACATTTCGCCCGCCGGTTCCATCAAGGCCAACGGACCCGCGGGAAAATATCTCACCGAGCATGGCGTCAAGCCGACCGACTTCAACTCATACGGCTCGCGCCGCGGCAATCACGAAGTGATGGTGCGCGGAACCTTCGCCAATGTTCGCCTGCGCAACAAGCTCGCACCCGGCACCGAGGGCGGCGTCACGCGGCTGCTCCCCGAAGGCGAGCAAATGTCCATCTTCGATGCCAGCGTGAAGTACGCCGAGCGCAAAGTCCCGCTCATTATTCTCGCGGGAAAAGAATACGGCTCCGGCTCCTCGCGCGATTGGGCGGCGAAGGGACCAAAGCTGCTCGGCGTTCGCGCCGTCATCGCCGAAAGCTTCGAGCGCATTCACCGGTCAAATCTCGTAGGCATGGGCATTCTGCCGCTGCAGTTTGAAGCGGGCCAGAACGCCGAATCGCTCGGCCTCATCGGCGAAGAGGTCTACGACTTTCCTGGCCTGACAGCCTTGCTCAAAGAAAAATTCGGCGGCGGTCGCACGCTCGCCGTGACTGCAACCTCTTCCAAAGGTTCGAAACAATTCCATGCAATGGTCCGCATCGACACGCCGCAGGAGATCGAGTACTACGAGCACGGCGGCATCCTGCAATACGTCTTGCGGCAGTTGGCTGCAAGGTAACGCTTGTCCTCGTTGTTGTATTCTGAAACCACCTAAACGTAGGATTTTTCAGCATGGTTCGTGGAGAGGCCGCAATGAAGAAGCTTACTCAAGCAATTGCAATTGTGTTGTTCGTCGGAGTGGCCGCATGTGGCCAGCACTCAAATCCGCTTATCGGAACGTGGAAGGCAGTCCCATCGCCCGGGGCGACCACGGTTGGATACTGCGCATCGCCCATTGTATTTACCGCTACGACGCAGACGTTGACCTGGCCCGGTCAGCAGCCATGGCCCCCCGAGAAGGTGAATTATGTCGCGGCGCAGACGTCTACTTATCCGACTACCGTATATGTCACCGGCAACACGTCGGCGAACCATCAGACGTATCGAGTTTTCGAGCAAAGACAGCATGGTGCTCGATGACGCGGGTCTATGTCACTATCAACGGCAATAAGGGCCATTTAGCCTTTCACTTGACGCCCTCTGGCGTGACCGCTGGTGCTTTTACTTGATCAGAGGGATCTGCGGTTGCTTCCCTGAGTCGCCTGCGTCACCCTCGCCGCGTAGCCCGTCTTCTCTGATGCGGCGATCTTCTCGGATGCTCATCGAATCCGCCGAGCCGGAAGCTCCATTGACTGCCCCCGCAACCAGGGGTCTGTGCAGAATTAACACAAAAGCGGTATCGCAATTTTCCGAAACGTTGCTAAGCTCTTCGAATACGTGGGCCGGGGCGAAGGATCAGTTGCGGCATTGCTAACCTCAACCTGATCCCAACCCCGGACACCCGGACAGCTTGCGGCCCAATTCCTGCCGCGAATTCACGCACATTCCAGCCTGGTCCTGAGATCTCGATCCTGAGAAATGGGGAAGCGCGCGTTCATTGGGTTCGCCTATCGAATCCGCGGAATGGGCATCTGCGCCGAGGGCTCTCCCTCATCGAGCGCCCGCAGCCACTCGCGCACGCTCTTGCGAACGGCCTCGACTTCAATGCCGCCGTAAGCATCGGGATATGCATCGAGCCGGCGCAACGCTCCGCGCAGCAGCGATGCAGCCCCTCTGAAGTTCTTCCGCTGAAAATGGTGGAACGCCGCAGTGATCTGAATCAGCGCCTGCAGAAATGTCTTCTCCGGCTCCTCGCACTTGAGCCAGACGCTCTCCCAATGCTCGTGCGCAACGAAAGTATTCTGCCGCTCGTGTAGCAGCGAGCCCTTCCGCCAGCGCGCCGCAGCTCCAGTCCAGAGACATCGGCACCTTGGCAAAGGTCTGTGAACTAAGAACCGTGAACTGAGAACTAGTCCTTGTCCAGCACTTCGTCCAGCAGCATGCGCAGGCTGTTCGCGCGGGCGTGGCCCAGTTGCAGATCGGCTGAGGTGGCCTGCGAAACTTCATCGGCAAGATTCAGCGCGGCCAGAACGGCCACGCGCAGTGAGTCGGCCGTGCGCCCATGCGCGGCCACGGCGCGCATCTTGGCGTCGACCACTGCGGCCAGCTCGCGAATGTGCACTGGATCCTGCCCCGAAAGATGGTAGAGCTGGTCGTAAATCTCCACCGTCACGTACTCAGTGGGATTTTTGCGCGCCGGATTATTTTGAGCCGGATTGTTCGTGGTCTGTTCGGCCATTCAGTGCCTCACAATTCCAGCGCGTCAAGCTGCGCCAGCAGCCGTTCCACGCGCTGCCTCACCTGGTCGCGCTCGGCGCGCAGTGCGCTCATTTCGTTCTCCAGCCGTTCGAGCAATGGAGCCTGTCCCTGCAATAGCGTCTCGGCATGCGCGGCTCGAGCTTCAGATTCAGTCGCGCGCGTTTCCAGTTCCGCCATGCGGCTCTCAACCGCTGCGCGCGCCTGCCGCTCTCTTTTCACCACGTCAACGGCGCGCCTCACCCGCTCTTCGAGCGCCGAAAAATCGTCCGCGCTAACCGCCAGCGCGACTGGCTTCCTCGTGTCCCGCCTGTTGTTGTTCCTCGCTCTCGGTCGCCACAGCCGCCTCCAATTCCGACATTATCTCCGACTCCCAACGAACCCATTTGCGTTCGAGTATACAGCGGTTCCAGAAGAAGCCGCTTGATTTCCGGAGTCACTGCCGCACAGATCGTTCTCTCAAAAATCGCTTGCTCGCGCTCAAACTCGCAGCCGCGCGCCCGCTTTGCCAACGGCTTCCACCACGCGCGCCTGAAAGTCCTTGCAGCTCTTCTTCGCGCAGCGTGCGGTCCTGCGCCTGGAAGGTCGCGCCCACCAGCAGCGCATACTCGCCCTTGCCCAGCTTCGCATCGCGAAACACCTCGCGCACGCGCCACTCCACCAGCTCCGGAATCTTCAACTCCGCCATCGCGCGGTCGATCGTTTCCCACGCAATGCTCTCGTCCAGAACCAGAGAAAAATCGCGGCGCACCGGCTGATAGCGCGAAATCTCCCGCGCCACTGGCCTGCGCAGCGGCAGCTTGTAGAGCCGGTCAAGATAGATCTCGCCGATCAACACTGCGTCTTTGATCTTGCGCGCCGCCGCCTCGCGCGGATGCAGTTGCCCGAACCAGCCCACCGTCACCCCGTCAGCCACCACGCGCGCCGCGCGATACGGATGCAGCCACTCCGGCGTGATTCCCGCCTCGGCGGGAAAACGGTCGAAGTACATTGCGCGCATCTCGAACCGCTCAAGCACCTGCTCCACCACGCCCTTCACGTCGTGGAATTCGAACGCCCGCGCAGCGTGCAGCGCGCTCTCCTCGGGCAAGCTGCCCACCGCTCCAAACGCCAGCGCCGGCCGCTCTTCCACTTTGTCTGTCGTGCCGCTGAACACCGTGCCCAGCTCGAACAGCCGCACATCGCTCACATCGCGGTTCAGGTTGCCGGCAATCATCGCCAACATTCCGGGCACCAGCGACGGCCGCAGCACGCCCGCCTCTTCGCTCAGCGGATTGCCCAGCGGAACCACCTGCCCCGGCTGCGGCGCGGTCAACGCACCTTCGGCCGCCGAGCAGAAGGTGCTGCCGATCGCCTCATGGAATCCAGCGGCCAGCAGCGTGCCGCGCACTGCCGCTTCTTTCTCCGCCCACGGCAGCGCGCGCACGCCCTCGCCAAACGCGGGCAGCGTGTTGGCGAACCGGTTGTACCCGTAAACGCGCGCGACTTCTTCAATCAGATCGATCTCGCGCTCCAGATCGAGCCGCCAACTCGGCAGCGTAACGCTCCACGAAACTTCTCCCGAACTTGGACGCTGGGCCGATGCGAGGCCGCACCCCAGAGCCGTCAGAACTCCTTCGACTGTTGCCGCGGTAATTCCCTCTTCGTCTTCGGTCGTGCCCAGAATCCGCCGCACCTCGCTCAGCGCGAGCTGGATCGGCCTGCGCTGCGCCGTGCGCTCTTCCATGCGCCGCCACGCGCACATCCACCAGCTCGCCTTCGATCCATCCGCCGTTGGCCAGCAGAATCGCGCTCACCAGCGCCGACGCAACCGGCGCCGCGTTGAAGTCCGCGCCGCGCTCGAACCGGTGGCTCGCGTCGGTGTGCAGTCCGTGCCGCCGCGCCGTTTGCCGAACTGCCACCGGATCGAACCACGCCGCCTCGACCAGCACGTTCTTCGTCTCCGGCGTAATCATCGTGTCCCAGCCGCCCATCACGCCGGCCAGCCCCAGCGCCTTCTTGTGATCGGCCACCACCAGATCGTCCGCATCCAGCACGCGCTCGACGCCGTCCAGCGTCTTCAGCCGCTCGCCCTTGCGCGCCCGCCGCACAACGATTCCGCCCTCGATCTTGTCCAGATCGAAGGCGTGCGTCGGCTGCCCCATCGCCAGCCAGGCAAAGTTCGTCGCGTCCACGGCATTCGAAATCATCTTCTGCTCGAGCAGCGCGAAATACGTCGCAACCTCCGCGCCCGCGAACCAGTCTTGCGACTCGCCGATCGTCACATCGCGCAGCACGCGCGCCGTGAACCGCCCGCACGCATCTTCCGCTTCGATCTTCACGGAGAACGGCGTCTTCGCCGGCCGCGCCGCGGGCAGCGCGAAATCGAACGCCGCGCAGCGTCAGCCCATAGATCGCCGCCGCCTCGCGCGCGATGCCGTAGTGGTTCATCGCGTCCACGCGGTTGGTGGTGATGTCCATCTCGTAGAGCGAGCCATTGCCCTCGCCGAGCGGATAAATCCCCTCCACCGCAATCCCGCGCAGCGTCAGGTCTTCGGCCAGCTGCGCATCGTCGACTGCGAGTCCCGGCAAATACGCTCGAAGCCATTTGGTCAGTATCTTCATGCGAACTGCCCCAGGAACCGCATATCCCCCGCGAAAAACTGCCCGATCTCGCTGATGCCGTACTTCATCATCGCGATGCGCTCCACGCCCATGCCGAACGCGAATCCCGAAATCTTCTTCGCGTCGTAGGCCGGCTGCTTTTCCGCCGCGAACGCGAACACCGCCGGGTCCACCATGCCGCAGCCCAGCAGCTCAATCCAGCCCGACTGCTTGCACTTGCGGCAGCCTTTGCCGCCGCAGAAGATGCAACTGATCTGCACATCGGCGCTCGGCTCCGTGAACGGAAAGAACGACGGAAAGAATCGCGTCTTCACCGCCGACCCGAACAGCGCCTTCATGGCGTGATCCAGCGTGCCCTTCAAATCGCTGAAGGTGATGTTCGTGTCCACGCACAGCCCTTCCACTTGATGGAAGATCGGCGAGTGCGTCGCGTCCGCCGCGTCGTTGCGGTGCACCTTGCCCGGAATCACGATGCGCACCGGCGGCGGCTGCTGCTCCATCGTCCGCATCTGCACCGGCGAAGTGTGCGTGCGCAGCAGCAGCCGGTCGCGCAGCGGCCTGCGCTCCTGGCCCGCCACCACCAGCGTGTCCTGCGTGTCGCGCGCCGGATGCCCCGGCGGAAAATTCATGCTCTCGAAGTTGTAGTAGTCGGTCTCGACCTCCGGCCCCACGCCCACCGAATAGCCCAGCGCCGCAAACACGCTGCACAATCTCATTCATCGTGCGCGTAATCGGGTGCTCCGCGCCGGTCAGCCGCCGCGTTCCCGGCAGCGTAATGTCGATGGCCTCGGCCTTCAGCGCGGCATCGCTCGGCCCGCCGCCCAGCGCCGCATCGAGCAACGCCTCCACCAGTTCCTTCAGCGCGTTGAAGCGCACGCCCAGCGCCTTCTTCGCCTCCGCCGGCGCAGCTTTCAGCCACCGGCCGGAAACTTCATTGAGCCGGCCCTGCTTGCGCCCCAGCCACTCCAGGCGAAACGCCTCCACGGCCGCCTCGCTGTCAAGCCCGGCCGCCGCCTCGCGCGCCTGGCGCTCAAGCGCAGCAAACGCCTTGTCCAGCGCGGCATCGCTCGTAAATGCCGTCAGATTCGGGTATTGTATCGTTCGTCATGCGTAAACAGCAGGATAAACCATTGCGTGGGGCAGCCGCGTGCGCATTCGCGCACGCCTTTGAGCATTGCCCTTACCAAATCCCTGCAACAATGCCGCCTCAAGGGAACACGGGCCCCCCAAACGCACCGCGGCCCGGAGTCCTTTCGAACCCCGGGCCGCTTTTCCGCCAGTCATATTTCGTTGTTACGCAACCTTGGCCTTTGCCGGCTTGGCTGCCTTGGGCTTTGCCGTCTTGGCAATCGGTGGCTTCGCCGCCTTGGCCTGCTCCACCAGCTTCGTAAACCCAGCCGCGTCGTGCACGGCAATGTCGGCCAGAATCTTGCGGTCCAGCTCCACTCCGGCCTTCTTCAGTCCGCTGATGAACTGCGAATAGCTCGTCCCGTTCAGCTTGCAGGCCGCTGCAATGCGCACGATCCAGAGTGAGCTGATATTGGCGCTTCTTCAGCCGCCGGCCGATGTACGCAAACTTCAGGCCGCGCTCCACTGCTTCCTGGGCTGCCTGGTAGAGCTTCGATTTGGTGAGGAAATAGCCGCTCGCTCGCTTCAGAATCTTCTTGCGGCGGTCGTTCCGCTTAGTGCCACGTTTTACGCGGGGCATGTGTTTCTCCTTTTTTGGATCCCGCTCATCCACCTCCGCAAGTTGCGGAGCGCCGGGGAATCCGGTTCAAGCACATCGAGCTAAGAGCTAAAAGCTATTAGCTAACGGCTGCATTTACGCGGCTGGAGGCAGGAGGCCGGCGCATTTGTGCGACGGCTGTCAACCTCTTCACTCGCTCTGGTCAAGCCTGATCTCTCGCCGGCTGCGAACGATTTCGCAACTGGCGGGGGCCAATGCAACGGCCCTTCTGGCGCCCGCACAGATCCAGTCCAAAAGGCTGCTCCATGCAATGGCGCAGTGGCTCAGGCGTAGGGAATCATGCGCGCGACCTTCAAGTAGTCGCCGTCAGAAACCAGCACGGTCTTGCCCAGCTTCCGCTTGGTCTTTTGCTTCTTTGACGTCAGGATGTGCCGCGTCTTCGTCTGGCCCCGCTTGATTTTTCCGGTTCCAGTCTTGCTGAAGCGCTTGGCCGCGCCTGAATGGGTCTTCAACTTTGGCATTTTCTTTTTTTCCTGGTTTTGGAGGAGCGTCTTGCTCCAACAACAAGGCCTCATTCGACAGGGATCTCCCTGCTCTTCAGGCCTCAATCAGTATACCGTAAGCGCAGATTTCCCGCGACTTTAGCTCCGGGACCGCCGCTAACACCGCAAACCCCGCTGCCTTCGCCTACTCCGCCGGATCTTCCGCCGTAAACTCCGAGCAGCACGGCTTCTCGGTCGCATGGAAGTTCATCACCTCCACGCGCGTCCCATCGGGATCGTACATATTGAACTGGTACTTGCCATCGGCTCCGATCTTCGGCGCCTGGTCGTGGCGGCCCATCAGCCGGTTCGCGTCGACAAGGACTTTGTACGAGTCGGGAACAGATGCCACTCCAATCGAAAAGTGGTCCAGCACGCCCAGCGTCTGCTGAGACATGTCCGCCGGAATCCCCGTGCCCGGTCCCGACCCAAGCATGTATTCAATCCAGTCGTGCGCGTCAGGAACCTGCTGGCTCACCCACTCCGTTTTGCCGTCGCGCCCGCCCCACCAGTACGGCCTGAAGCCCAGCAGGTCGCGATAGAACTTGTCCTCCGCTGCGCGGTCATGCACCATGATCCCCACATGGATGATGTGATGCCCAATCGCATTCGGCGCGTCCACCGGCTTGGGGTTCGCCGGCGGCTGAACAAACTGGATCGTGTTGCCCTCGGGATCGAGCACGTTAAACCAGCGGCTGCCGTCCTTGCCGCGCTCCACCTTCGCCGGCGTCTTCCATCCCTTGGCCGCCAGGTACTTGCGCATCCCCTCCGCGCTGTCCGTATTCAACGCCGCGTGGTCCAGCCGGTTGATGCCCGCGCCCGCAGGCAGCGGCAGCACTTCAACAAACTGCGTCGGGCTCAGCATGTAGCGCACGCCCTTCGCGGATTCTCAGGATCGGTCGCCTTCACCGCGCCCACGCTCACGGTGTAAAAGTGCTCGGTGGCCGTCGCGTCCGACGTGTACACGGCCAGGTGCGAGATGCCTGTAATCTTTGGCCGACCGGCGTCTTTTGGGCGGCAGCGGTGGCGGCCACAGCGGTCATCAACGAGCGCCGCAACAAGCGCAACAAGCAGGATTCGGTTTTGCATCGCAGTTTCCCTCACAATTTCTTAAGCCAGATAACCATAAATCGATGGCGGGACGGCGTGCAAACTTCGAGGATCGTGGATCGTGAATCGCGAGTCAGGCGGCGCGTGGCGCAATCTTGATTCCGAGCGCCTTCATCACGCCGAGCAGCGTTGAAAGCCGAGGATCGCCCGTGGGCGAGAGCGCCTTATAGAGAGCTTCGCGCGTTACGCCCGCCTCTCGGGCAAGCTGAGTCATTCCCTGCGCCCGCGCCACATCGCCTAGCGCAGTCGCGATGAGCGCCGGATCGCCGTCCTCGAATGCCGCCTGGAGATAGGCCGCGATGGCCTTGGGGCTGTCGAGATACTCTGCCGGCTCCCACTGTGTCGTCTTAAGCGCCATGTTCCCACTCCTTTTTGAGCCTCTTGGCTCGCGCGATATCGGCCGCCTGCGTTTTCTTTGTGCCTCCCACAAGCAAGAGGATCAGCACGCCGGCGCGCTCGGCGAAATAAACACGGTAGCCTGGACCGTAGTCGATCCGCAATTCACTCACTCCTTCGCCGACGGCTTTCACGTCACCGAAGTTGCCCAACGACAAACGGCGAATGCGTATTTGAATGCGGGATCGCGCCGTTTCGTCGCACAGCTTCCGAAGCCAGCTCGCAAAGACTTCGGTCTGACGTACCTCGACCACCTGTTAATTATAGTTCACAACCGCTTTTTCTTCAAGACTGGCACCGAAACCCAAAATCGATTGAGGAGCCGCGCGCAACCCGTGCGTTTCCCCAGCAAAAGCCTGTCATCCTGAGCGCGCCGTTCCCAATCCCGCTAAGAAGCTGTCATCCTGAACGGAGGCCGCCGAGGCGACCGGAGCGAAGGATCTGCGGTTGCTTTTGCTCCCTTCAACCCGGCACGATCAACTGCCCCAGCCCCGAATCGTCGCCTCCATCACGAGACGAGCCCCCGCCCGGCGCTACCAGCTTGGAGTCCCACGAAAGTGGGCCGCGCATCCGCCGCGAGGCATAGCGGCCAACCCCCGCGCCCGTCTACTATGGTGTCGAAGCCCAATTCCCCTCGCTCAACAAACACGGAGTTCAAAATGTCCGAAACCGAAATCGATGCGTTGCTGGCCTACGTCGATGACCTGCTGAAGGCGACTTCGGAAGCCAAGATTGAGTGGACATCGATCAATCCCAACACCTTTATGTGGAACAGGGCCACGCCGCCCCTGGCGCGGCTCGAATTGCAACGGGTCATTCAAATCGACCAGGTAACAAAAGTCGTCAACGGGGTCAACGTGCCGACCCCCGAGCGCAGAAACATGCAAATCCTCACCGTCTACGACCTTTCTCGAAACGGCATGAACGTCACCATCAACGGCGCGCAAGACCCCCGCATCAATGAGAAGCTCGGATCCATCTTCGACTCCATCTCCGGCGGAATCGAAGGAAAGAAACTCGATTTCCTCAAAAGCACCTTGCCGCTATAAAGTGATTTCACGCGGTGACCCGGGTCTCGTTGATCCTTACTCGCCGATATTTCGGGTGCCCCTGGTCCCTCGCATTAGGGGACCAGGGAGACCATGAACCGCAATCCATTATCTGTCGACCTCGCCGATAAATGAGGTGCCCCACGTGGGCGCCCTCTGGGCAGCGCGTTTTTGTTTTTGCGCCTAGGGTGGGAAAACACGAACCTCGTCATCGCGAAGTGAAGTCGACTTTATGAAAGGGTCAACCTATGAAGATTGGGCGCGTCGTGCCAGACATCAAGTCCAAACAGATGGATGAGAGCCGTGCGTTTTACGTTGAATTTTTGGGCTTCAACGTCGCAATGGACATGGGCTTCATCACCACGTTCGTGTCGCCAAGCAATCCAACATCCCAGATCAATGTCCTGCACGATGATGGCAGTGGAGCATTACTGCCCAACGTGAGCATCGAGGTTGAGGATGTTGACAAGGTCTACGCCGATGCCACGGCCCGCGGCCTTGAAATCCCCTACCCGCTGACTGACGAGCCCTGGGGCGTTCGCCGCTTTTATGTGGTCGATCCAAGTGGAACAGTTCTCAACATCATGAGTCACCGTCCGAGTTGATTGCGGGGGCGGCCGTCCTTCAGTTCTCCCGATGATGAGGGTGCCCCATTTGTAGGAAGTCAAGGGTTCGCCGGCCGCCTTGTCCTGGGGTCGATTTTTGGTGTTTGGAGCCATAAAATCGACGAAATTCGACGAAATATGTCGACGGCGTTTTCGTTCATGTTATTGATTATAAAATACTTACGCTGAAAAAAGCGCCCCAAAGTGGCTAAAATCACTCCTCCACGTCTTCTGGCAAGCATGCTTCGGGCTTTCCGCCTGATTTCGCGCCTGTCGCTTGAGGCTTTTGCCGGAGGCTGAGTGCGGCGAGAGCGACTCTGGCGTTGGCCAGGAAGTGTGTCGCTTCATTGTGAGTGACGATGCCAGCCATGGAGGCATAGTTGATGCAGGCGATGAAGTCGCAGATGTTCTGGTGGCCCGACAGCGGAGGAACGGCGTTGAGATAAGCTTTGTTGCCGGCCTCTTTGCAGCGCCATGCGGTCGGTTCATTGCCCTCGGCCCGCTTTTTGTGAGCGTAGTTCCAAGCGCGCATGCAGCTGGCGATGATTTTGCCTCCGGAGTCGTCTGAGGTGTCTTTGCTTGTGATGTAGCCAGCAAGCGCGGTTGATTTCGCGGGTGCGCTCGGCGGTGGTGATCGCGGAAATAGATGTGGATGCCATGAAGAATTTCCTTTCATCTTCAAGGCTACAGATTTGCGCGAAATGATCGGCAAACTTGGGGAAGTTTTTTATGCAGGGCGTAAGGGATAGATGGGGGAGGAGTTAGGGTGCGGTTGGAGTCGTTCTGTTGGTGGGACCGCCTATTGACAGCGGAAATGAGGGGCGAGGTCTTGATGTGTTCTTCGCGACGGTAGGATGTTGGGGAACGTTCCGTCTGTTTGAATGTATAAGTGAGATGAAGAAGGGTTCTCCTGAAGCGGTACAATGCCGAGACCGGCTTAGGAGAGCCGGCTCAGAAACCTCAAACAGGAGAACCCAATGAACGTAGTTCACTATATCGGATTCGACGTCCACAAGAAAAGCGTCAGCTTCTGCGTGAAGAGCTCGGACGGACAAATTGTCGAGGAGGGCAGGATTCGTGCGGCCCGCCAAGCATTGCAGCTTTGGGCGCAGCAGCGTCCGCAACCCTGGCACGGAGGGATGGAAGCGACCCTGTTCAGCGGCTGGATCTACGACACGCTGAAGCCGCTCGCGACCGAGTTGCAGATGGGACACCCCGCCATGATGAAGGCGATTGGAGCGTCGAAAAAGAAGAGCGACAAGCTGGACGCACGGAAGATCGCGGACCTGGTGCGGTGCAACCTGCTGCCGGCGTGTTACGTGGCTCCACCAGAGGTGCGGGAACTGCGGCGGCTACTGCGTTATCGCAATCTGGTCGTGCGCCAAGCGGTGCAGATGAAGAACAAGATGAGCGGATTGTTGATGGAGGTGGGAGCGGAGTACAGCAAGCAACGCTTGCACGGCGAGAAGTATTTCACGGAATTGCTGGAGGCGGCTAGACGAAGTACCCGAATCGGTGAAGGAGCGCGTTTGGAGTCGTTCTTTTGGTGGGCGGACTCTTGACAGCGGAAATGAGAGGCGAAGTCTCAGATGTGGAGGCTCAAGGAATCTTTGGTCAAGGGTTTGACGCTTTCAAAGTTCCGGGAACACCGACCGCCCTGCTTCTCGATTCCAGCGGGCGCGTCGAGCGGGAGTGGATTGGAGAACTCCCGCCGAGCGGGGAGGAGGATGTTTTGACCGCTGCGGCGGAGTGAGCGATGATGCGCCAACGATGCACGACCCCACAGCGATAAACTTGGTGCCCCAGGTTCTCGGCCCGCCACTACCAAATCTGTCATTCTGAGCGGGAGTCGCCTCGGCGACCGGAGTCGAGGGAGCCGCATTTGTCTTGAATTAGTACTTTCGTAATACATTCGATACAACTTTCGAGCAATACAACTTTGGTGGGAACGCGGTATCTTTTGGGGGATGTCTCTAGCGCGTTGTTGGGATACCCAAAAGAACCGCCTCGCGCTTTTAAGGTTTGCGGCATTCTCGGTCGCAAATCCGTTTTTGAGGAGGTGAAATGGAGAGCTCGCACGTGTTGCAACTGCTTTTCATGGTCCGACTGTATTCGTTTGAGATCTGCGAAACTGTTATCTTTGTGGCAGTTAGCATCGTTCTAACCGTTGACGCTCTCCGACGATTCCTTGGTATGATCCGCAATGGAACGGGATCTCCATGAGATTTTCATACATATGAGACCGTACTGGAAACGTTTCTTGGCCCGGCTATGGAGAGACTCGGAACCTTGGGCGCGAGACAATCTTATATGGGCGATTTTCATGCTAATCGCTCCTCCAATCGCCGTATGGCTCCGAGAACCCTCTCACGAGATCGACTGGACTTTGGTACGGACGACTCTTTGGATCTACGTAGTAGTGTTCGGAGTATATTTCCTCGTTCACATGGCCCGTACCGCACGGAAGCTTGACTTCGAGTCGCAAAACAACCTTTCAGTTTTGCGAAGTAAAGTCGATGAACTCGGAGCAGTTCCGGTACAAATAGCCTTGGCTATCCATGACGTGGTGATGCATAGGACTGGAGATCAGGAGTCGAGGTGGAAGAATGGCGAATTTCTGGTCCAAGTTTCTGCAGAACTCTTAAACCTTGCTGCGGCTCAGGTTGAGTATTCGGCGCAGCTCGTCTTTCGCGGGGAAGCACTTCCGCTTACTGGAATAAGAGACGTAGAGAAGTGGGAGATCATCGAGCGCCGTTACTATCAGACGCTTCATATGTACCCCAATAGTCCTCTTCCGTCTCGGCCATTGAGATCATCTTTTGTCACAAATCCATCCGCCATCGCTGAACACCTTACCCGTTCAGTACGGAATGAGGGATGGCTGCATTTCCAAATTGAGGGGATGGGCGAAACGGACATTGCAAAAAGAACGCTCAGGCTCTATGCAACCGCTAAGGGCGGAAGTTGTTACGCAGATGAAGAGGCTCGCCAAACATCATGTTGTTCGATCTGATCTGGTGGCAATGCGGAGAATACCCGACTAGGCAGGTGGCCCGGTCATGAGAATGGCGGAGAGCCGTAAAGGCCGTGCCCCGTTCATCGCGTTGTTTGCGATGAGCGGGCGTTGCGATAAGATCGTGGCCGGACGAGGCGAATGTTCGTGCTTCCCCACCCAAGCCGCAAAAGGCGCTGCTTGGATGGGGCACAATCCATCGAGGGAGAAACAGGAGTAAAAGACTGGGGCAGGTGGCGTAGTCACGAACCGTAAAAAGCTGCACCGAATCGGAGAAGTTGTGCCCCGTTCATCGCGTTGTTTGCGATGAGCGGGCGTTGCGATAAGATCGTGGCCGGACGAGGATGGAGCCATGCCGAGCGGCCTGAGGCGGTTTCAAAAGGCGGAGTCTCTGCACTTCATCACCTTCAGTTGCTATCACCGCCATCCGCTGCTGGAGGCGCCGGCCGCCAAGGAAATGGTTGAGGTGGTACTGGAACAGGTCCGGGCTCGCCACGAGGCACGAATTTACGCTTACGTCCTGATGCCTGAGCATGTTCACCTGCTCATCAACGAGCCTCCGCAGATCCTGCTGGCGCAGTTTCTCAAAGCCATCAAGCAGATCGCTTCGCGCAAGCTGAGAGGATTGCACCAAAAGTTCTGGCAGGACCGCTACTACGACAGCAGCATCCGAGGGGAACGGGCCCTTTCCGCAGTGATCCGATATATTCATCGCAATCCAGTGACGCGCGGGCTGGTGGAGAATCCCGAGGATTGGCCCTGGTCGAGCTTCCGGCACTATGCTACTGGGCTAAGGGGTACGATCGAGATCGAATCGCAGTGGACTGCTGCGCGACGGGGAAACTTGTTGCCCGAAGGGGTACGTTTAAGGGAGGGCGCACGTTTGTGCTTTCCCACCCAAGCTGCAAAAGGCGCAGCTTGGACGGGGCACAATCCATCGAGGGAGAACCAGAAGCGAAAAACTCGACCGGGCCACTTGCCGTCTGACGACTGACGCGCGCTTCAGGTTTCCCACCCTTTCGGCAGAGGACGCCGAAAGGATGGGGCACAATCCATCGAGGGAGAACTCAAGATGAAAAACCTTATGTGGGCCACCTGCCCGACCAATCACCGGAAGGGGTACGTTTAAGGGAGGGCGCACGTTTGTGCTTTCCCACCCAAGCTGCAAAAGGCGCAGCTTGGATGGGGCACAATCCATCGAGGGAGAACCAGAAGCGAAAAACTTGACCGGGCCACCTGCCCACCTGCCGACCAATTACCGGAAGGGGTACGGTTAAGGGAAGGCGAACGTTTGTGCTTTCCCACCCAAGCTGCAAAAGGCGCAGCTTGGATGGGGCACAATCCATCGAGGGAGAACCAGAAGCGAAAAACTTGACCGGGCCACCTGCCCACCTGCCGACCAATTACCGGAAGGGGTACGGTTAAGGGAAGGCGAACGTTTGTGCTTTCCCACCCAAGCTGCAAAAGGCGCAGCTTGGATGGGGCACAATCCATCGAGGGAGAACCAGAAGCGAAAAACTTGACCGGGCCACCTGCCCACCTGCCGACCAATTACCGGAAGGGGTACGGTTAAGGGAAGGCGAACGTTTGTGCTTTCCCACCCAAGCTGCAAAAGACGCAGCTTGGATGGGGCACAGTCCATCGAGGGAGAACCAGAAGCGAAAAACTTGACCGGGCCACCTGCCCACCTGGTCGAGCTTCCGGCACTATGCTACTGGGCTAAGGGGTACGATCGAGATCGAATCGCAGTGGACTGCTGCGCGACGGGGAAACTTGTTGCCCGAAGGGGTACGTTTAAGGGAGGGCGAACGTTTGTGCTTCCCCACCCAAGCTGCAAAAGGCGCAGCTTGGATGGGGCACAGTCCATCGAGGGAGAACCAGAAGCGAAAAACTTGACCGGGCCACCTGCCTGAGGACGCCGCCGTCTAAGACTCACGACGCACGACCCGCGGCCACCGGCACTCTCCGCTGGTGCGCGGTGAGCACCACCGCCACCAGCGCCGTGAGCAGTGAAACCACTGCCAGCGAGAGGAACGCGGTCCGCCAGCCCCACGCCACCGCGATCCGCGCGATGGTGTCGCCGGAGAGCCATCCGGCCATGTAGCCGAAGCCGTCGATGATTCCCGCGGCGGTGGCGCTTCCCTTCTGCCCGCCGAAATCGAGCGACATGGCGCCGGCGAGATACGAGTACGGCCCGAGCAGCGTGAAGCCGACCAGCCCAACCAGGATCGACGGCGCCCACAGGCCGGCGGGCGAAGGAATGCGGCCCATGAGCACGAGGCAAACGGTGCAGGCCGACATGCCCGCGACCACCAGAATGTTGCGGCCGTTCGGTCCCAGCTTGTCGCTCAGAAATCCGCCCAGCAGCACGGAGATTCCGCCGCACAACGGAAACAGAGCGCTGCGGCTCGCCGCCACGCTCGGCGAGAACCCGGCGAACTGCACGAAGTAGGTCGGCATCCAGAGGTTGAAGGTCTCGCGCAGCAACGTCGCGCCGAAGGCCAGCACGCAGACCATCCAGAACGCGAAAGTTGGTGAGCAGCGGCCGCAAAATCGCGCCGAGATCCACGCGGTCGCTGTCGGCGCTCGCCCCCTCATCCGCGTACACGTTTCTCGGATTCACTTCCGGCCTGGGCAGGCCGCGCTCCTCGGGCGACTCGCGCAAGAGCAGCATGCACATCACCATCAGAACCGCGAGCGCGCCCGATGCAAAGAAGAACACGCCGCGCCAGCCAACGCCGTGCGCCATCAGCTCGCTCATCATCCATCGGCAGCCCGCATCGCCGAACAGAAAGCTGAGGCTGACGACGGCCATCACGCTGCCGTATGTGGAGTACGAAAACCAGCGCGACGAAACGCGGACCAGGCCCGCCCATCCCTGCGACTGGAAGAGGCGATTGCCGATCCACGCCATGGTGAAGAGGGGAAACCCTCCGCTCATGGCGAAGACGATGGTGAACAAGATCGATCCGGCCATTCCGCCGAGAAAGCTTCGCCTGCCGCCGCCGGTATCTGCGATGCGCTCCCGAGAAGAACTTGCCGAACGCGTAAGCGATTGTGCCGACCGAAGCGATGAAACCGATCCGAATCTCCGCTGCATTCGGCGTCATTCCGTTGCGCGCCATATCGTGGATCAGATCGGGCAGCACCACGGAGAGATCGGAGCGGCAGAAGTAGTAGCCGGAGTAGCCCAGCGCCAGGAGCAGCGCCGTCCCCGCGTGCCACGCGGTAAACCGCCGCTTGGAACCTGGCTGAGCAGGCTCAAGTTGGCCGGGGGCCGGAGGATTGGCGGTGGACACACGAACAAAGTACCACACGGAATCGTGGACGACCGTAAATCGAGAGTGAAGGAGTGAAGAAAGTGAAGGAGTGAAAGAGTGAAGAAGTGAAAGAGTGAACGAGTGAATGCGCCCACCTTTGCACAGGACAAGACGCGTGCACAGGACGAGCCGCGCAGTGCGCTGTGTATGATGTTCGAAAGCATTCCGCGAGTTCTCATACGATGACGTACTACGACCAAGTCGCAGAAGCAGTCGCGCACCTGAAGGAGCGGCTGGGCTCGCTCGGGGCGCGCGTGGGCATCGTGCTGGGCTCCGGTTTGGGAGCGGCGGCCGAAGCCGTCGAGAATCCAACGATCGTTCCGTACGGCGAGATCCCGCACTTCCCGCAGTCCACCGTTGAAGGCCATTCGGGCCGCATGGTTGCGGGCCTGCTGGGCGGCGCGCCGGTGATCATCATGCAGGGGCGCGTTCATTATTACGAGGGCTACACGCCGCTGGAGGTCACGTTTCCCATGCGCGTGCTGGGCATGCTGGGCATGCGCGCGGTGGTGCTGACGAATGCGGCCGGCGGCATTCATTCCGGCCTGCACGTGGGCGAGCTGGTGCTGATAAGCGACCACATCAACCTGATGGGCTGGAACCCGCTGACCGGGCCGAACGAGCCGCGCTTTGCGATTCGCGCGGGCGCGGGCCAGCGGTTCTTCGACATGACCGAGGCTTATAGCTGGCACCTGCGCGCGCTGGCAAAAGAAGAGGCGCACGAAGACGGATTCTCGCTGGAGGAAGGCGTGTATCTGGCCACGCCGGGGCCGAGCTTTGAAACGCCCGCGGAGATTCGCGCGTTTCGCGCGCTGGGCGCGACGCTGGTGGGCATGTCCACCGTGCCGGAGACGATTGTGGCGCGGCACATGGGGATTGAAGTGCTGGGAATCTCGTGCGTGACCAACCTGGCCGCGGGACTGGGCGCCGGAGCCGCTGAGCCACGAAGAGGTTGGCGAGACCGGGCGCTGGGTGGAGAAACGGCTCGCCGATCTGCTGAAGCGCGTGACGCCGAGAATCGCCGAGAGGGTCAGTCTGGAAGAGTGAGCGCGGCGATGAATAAGGTGGAGCAAAATCCGGCGGCGGGGCATGAGGCACCCGAGGCGCCGAACGGCTCGCCGGACGCCGCTTCCGTCAACGCGGCCGCAGAGCAACTGGCCCGCCTGCCGTTTCCGCCCGTTGTGCTGGCGATCGCCGGCTGCTCGGGCTCGGGCAAAACGACTCTGGCCAACGAACTGGCCCGCACGCTCGGCGGCCTGCGCTTTCATCTCGACGATTACTACCTTGACCTGGGGAATCTGCCGCTGGCCGAGCGCGTCGCGAAGAACTTTGACGACCCGGCGCTGATCGAAGTTCCGCTGCTGGCGCGGGACGTGGCGGCCCTGGCGCGCGGAGAAAGCATCGATCGTCCCATCTACGACTTTGCAACGTACACGCGCGTCCCAGGGCAGAGCCAGCGCGTCACGGCGGGGCCGTTTCTCATCGTCGAGGGCATCTTCGCGCTCTACTACCGCGAGCTGCTGGCCAACTATCACTTGCGCGTCTTTGTGGATGCGCCTGACGCGCTGTGTTTTGAGCGGCGATTGAAGCGCGACGTGGAAGAGCGCGGCCGCACTCCGGAGCTGGTGCGCGAGCAATACGACCGCACGGTGCGCCCCACGAGCGTGGCCTACGTAAGGCCGTCGGCGGCAAACGCCGACCTGGTGGTGGATGGCACGGGGGCTCTGGACTGGAAAGTGGAGCGGGTGATGACGGAGTTGCGCAAGCGCGGATTGCTGGCCGCGGCGGGGTGAATGCGTCCCATCACTGCGGCAGCACTTCAATTCCGGTGACGGTGGCGTAGCCGTGGACGGGAACAAAGCTCAGATTCAGCTTGCCTTGCGAATTCGGCTGGAGGCCAGAGAATCTCCGGATCACGACGTCGGAAGCGCCGGCTTCCTTCGCCAGGTCAAAGGCGGTGAGAAGGGTTTGGCCGTTGCAAAAGACATTGAAGACATGCGCGACCGTGGGCTTGCCTTCAAATGCGTCGGACGACGGCTCGTCCCAGTTGCCGTGGCGCGCGGCAAAATAGAGCGTCAATGTGTACTTTCCGGCCGTGACAGGAATGGCATAGGAGAAGTTTCCCCACCGCTCAGTCTCGTAGAGCTCGGGATCGTCGGTCCCCTTCACCGGCGCGGCATAGGCCGCCAACTGGCCGCCTTCAAAGTAGTCATCGGGACTCCACCAGCGGCTGTCGTTGGAGTAGTAAGGAGTTTCCCTCGCGAGAATGCGAATGGGACGAATGTGTCCCTGGATTCCAGGCAGAATTTCGATGGCCGAGAGAATCGCCTGCTGCCCGTTTTCGGCCGAAAACTCGAGGTGCAGCTTGCCGTCGGCGGCCGGCTGGATGCCCGTGAAGATTTTCACGTCGGCGGTGGTGCTTGCGCCCGCGTCGGCCACCACATCGAAGTCGCTCAGCAGCGGGGCCCCGTTGGCGCGCACGTTCATGATCCGGCTGCCTTCTCCTCCGGTGCCTGAAGACTCGGGGCCGAAGACGGTTTCGGCGAAGTGAAGGTGAAGTTCATAGATGCCTTTGCGCAGGGGAATGTCGTAGCGGAACTGACCTTGCCGGCTGGTGCGATAGAAGCCGGGGTTGAGCGTGCGCGCAATGTGCTCGATGGAGGTTTTGACCGCCGTGCCGCCGGTGAAACCTTCGTCGGCGCTCCACATCTTGTCGGCATGGTCAACAAAGCTTCGCCCGGAGCCCGCCAGAATGCGGATCTCTTCCCCGCTCGGCGGGCCAAGCGGCGGTTCAAAGTTGGGTCCGGCGACGGGGGTCTGCTGGCCTTCCGGCTGCGCGGGTTTCGGCTGGCGCGAAAGATGCCAGGCGTACCAAAGGGCGAGCGAGAGGAAAACAACGCCCGCAATCCACCCCAGGTGCCAGGCAAAGGCCAGTGAGCGATGCGGAAGGGGCCCAGGTCCGGCGGTTGCGGGCGGCGATGCTGACGGTATTTCGGCGGCCTGGCTTTCGTCTGGAGCGCTCTTGCGCTCAAACCTCGGGACGTACTGGCCCACCGGGATCGTGATTTGCAGCGGATTGCGCGCGCCTTCGCCCTGGTAGTACTCGGCAAGCCGGCGGCGGAGGCGGTTGGCCTCAACGCGAACAATGGAATCTGAATCCTGATCGAACGAATCGCCACGGCGAAATGCTTCGACCGCGATCGAGTATTCCTTGATCTGGTGGGCCTCGCCGGCAAAGAGCTTCTCGCATAAATAGGAGAGGAGGTTCGCCAGGGTGGGGGCGCGGACAAAGCCTTTTGACTCGAGAACGGTCTTGAGTTCCGCGCGCTGCTCGGCGAGTTCGATCGTTTCTGGAGTTTCCACGGTCATCTACCCCGCCTCGCGAACCACTATGGGATCGCCGCAACGATTGTTATGTTAGCGCGGCTTGCCGGAATGGGAAGGCTTTAACGGTGTCCGAAGAGGCTCCTGGCGACCTGTAACGGCGTGTAACCCCGGCTGCGGGGGTTCAAAAATGTGACCGAAACCGCATTTCACCGTGCGCACAAACTGCTGAATCGCGGCGTGTTGTGCGGCGGGCCAATGCCGTAACTCGGCCGCCACGGGCAGGTAGCAGGTATAGCGTTGTACGCCGCGGCCGGTTGGTCTTTACTCAATATCGAAGTGACGTTCCGGGGCAACTAAGCAAGCAGCCCTCCCAACATTGACCCGGATCGAGAAAGAGGTACACCATGAAAAAGCTTGCAACAATCATCACAGCAATGAGCCTCCTGTCTTCGGCTGCCGCCTACGGCTGGCGCGCTCCCATGCGGGACCTGCCCAATGGAATCAGCCTTGAGACGGCGTCGGCCGCCGAGCAGAAGGGCGACATCGCCCGGGCGCACGAAGACTATCAGTCGGCCATTGCTTACTATCAACGGGCTCTGCGCGCCGGCGGCGCGGATGCCGAACTCTATAACAAACTGGGAATCGCTCAGCTCTCGCTGAAGGAATTCGGCTCGGCCCGCAAGAGCTTCCAGGAAGCGATCAAAACCGATCCGCACAACGCCAACGCACTGAATAATCTGGGCGCGCTCATGTGCATTCAGAAGAAGTACAAACCGGCGGTGACGGAATTGAGGCAGGCCCTGGAACTGGACGAAGCCAACGCCTCCTTCCACGTGAACATGGGCGAGGCGTGGGTGGGCCTGAACCAGATTGACCGCGCCATGAACGAATACGCAAGAGCAATGGAGCTCGATCCCGACGTGTTCGGCCTGGAAAATGGCGGAGTCGTCGCGCAACTAAGGACACCGGATCAAATCGCACGCACCGATTTCCTTATTGCGAAGCTTTATGCGCGGAGAGGCAATATTGAGGGCGCGCTCGACTACTTGCATCGCGCCAAAGAGGGGCACTATCCGCAGCTAGGCGATGTGTATCTCGACAAGGAGTTCGCCGGACTGTGGAAGGATCCGCGGCTGCAAACAATCGTCAAGCCGTAGGACGGCGCACTCGAATGGAAGGTTCGCGGGAAACCGCGGAGATGCGCCAGCGCGGTTCCGCAATGCGTGTGCACTTTCGGGCTCCTTGCAGGGTGGCTTCTTTTTCGATGAAGAAGCCACCTGGCGATCGTGAACCGGGGTGGAGCAATTGCGGAACCGGCGCAGCGCTGGTTGCCGGCAGGTGCGGGGTCATACGCAGGACTCAAGCGCCGCCGGTGGCCAGCGGAACCTGGGACTGGTGTAAAAGCGAATTCCCCCCGCCAGCGGCGGCGAAATTCTGCCGGTACACCTGGAAGCTGTTCTTGCCTCTCTCTTTTGCCGTGTACATGGCTTCGTCGGCACAGTGCATCAATGTGTCAAGATCGCCGCCCGCCTCAGGGTAGGTGACGACTCCAACGCTGACGGTGATGACCGCCTGCGTGTGATCGATGGCATACGGCTGAGCGACGGCGGCCACGATTTTAGCGGCGATAGACTCGGCCTCGGCGGGAATGCGTAGGTCGGGAAGCAGCACGATGAACTCGTCGCCGCCGATGCGCGCCACGGTGTCGGTCTCGCGCACGCATCTGCACAGACGCTCCGCAAGTTCGCAGAGCAACTTGTCGCCGGCCTGATGGCCGAGCGCATCGTTGACGATTTTGAATTCGTCGGCATCGACCATGAGCAGGCCCAGGCAGGTCTGAAAACGCACGGCCCGCTTGAGCGAATTCTGACATCGATCGTTCAGAAGAATGCGATTGGGCAGACCGGTGAGGGCGTCGTGCTCTGAAAGATGGCGCAGGCGCTCCTCGCTGCCGCGAAGTGCGTTCGTCTGCAGTGCCACGCGATGGCGGAGAACCACGATCCAGACGAAAGAGCCGAGGACCAGCACTCCGACGATGGAGAAGCTTTCGTAGGTATGCTGCGCGGTCCACCAGGTGGGAGCCTTGAGAACCGAGATGTCGTCGAGCGAACGCAAAAGGATGTGCACCGACTCGGGGCGCACCGCGCCTTCGCTCAGATTTGTGCTCAGCGAGTCAACCTGCACATTGCTGACGCCGGTAATGCGCACCATGCTGCCTTCTTTCCATGGCAGCGTGGCGCCGAATGCCACATTCCTGGGAAGGATGGCCGGGAAAAGCACACCGTCAGCGCGGAACATGAGCGTGGGATCGGAAGCGGCAACGTCGCGGCCAATCAACTCGGCATCGATCTCAACGAGTTTGCCGTCAAGGTCGCCTTTGACAGCCTTGTCGGGCGTGATGGCCACGGGCTGCAGAGGCGAAGCCGTGTTGCTGGCTGCGCGAAAGACTGCATCTTCAAGCGAGGGCTTGAAAAGATCGATGGCCGGAAAACCAACAACATCGACAAACGAGCCGATTGGGACGGCGGCCGTCTGCGTGGTCTGCATGCAGATGCCGGCTTTGGCGTCTTGAATGCAAAGCACGCGTCCCGGCCAATCGAGCGTGACGATGCCCTGAACGTGGACGCGGTGGAGCAGTCCGGGATCGGGCGAGAATCGGAACAACTGCGTGACCGGAACCGCGGGCACAGCGAACGGATCGCGCGGCGCCGGCTGAATGACCGTGACCTGGCCGAGCGCGGGGAAGAACAGGTGCACGCCAACCATCTGTCGCCGCTGGTTGAAGAGGGGCGCTGCGATGCCGTCGATGCGAATCAGGGAATCGATCAGCGAGTCGTAATCCGCGCCGTCCTGGCGCACCGTCACCGCCGTGAGCATTCCGCCGTCGGCAGCGAGACCCAAGACCACGTTGTGCTGGGACCCGTGCACGGAGCGGACGCGGCCTTCAATCTGGACCCACTGGCAATCCAGGGCTCCGCTGAGCAACTGCGTCAGGGTGACCTTGGACGGGTTCGCAGGCAAACTGGACTGGCTGACCGGCCGCACCTGGTCGCTCGAGACGACAGGCGCGTAGTCGCCCCCGTTCGTGACACCCGTAATGTCAACGAGCGTGCCGGGTTTGATAGGGAGGATCGGCCGCGCTGGAACGGAAACGAAGACTCCGCCGGAGGCGTCATGAACGAAAATTGCGGCGTGCCGGGCGTCGATATAGGGATCGTAGTACGTGACGACAGCGCGGAGATGGACGGGCAGCTCGCGGGCAGCGTCTTCGGGAGGAAGGTTGTGCACTCCCCGCGCCGTCACCATGATGGGCTGCGTCTGGTGAGAGGGAGAGCCAGGCTGAGCGCTTGCTGTCAGGCAGGCTACAGCGAGGGCGAACAACGGCACAAACTCGCGCCGGATCCGCATCCAA
This sequence comes from uncultured Acidobacteriaceae bacterium, assembly GCA_963796785.1. GTDB lineage: Bacteria > Acidobacteriota > Terriglobia > Terriglobales > Acidobacteriaceae > Telmatobacter. Next base: position 523,801 of record CAWCMW010000003.1, read on the forward strand.
TCCCTCCCATTAAAAACCGGTTGATTCAGGCGCCGAAAAACGGCAGGCCAAACCTCCCGCACGAAGACACAAGTTCCATGAAGGCCAAGAATGTCATCGACCATTATGCTCCATTCCATGAGGAAATGGGAGGTTATCAATACTATGCGAACGAAAGTAGCATAACGAAAGTGGCAGGATTTCTGGGGCTGCCGGAAGAAAACATTTCGAACCGGAATAGGCCGGGATACGAAGGATGTAGCCGGCGGAAGTTGTCTACTTTGCGGTGAGCGCCGCCACCGGCACCAGCATGTCTTGCTTGCGCATAACGAGATTGGTAGCGTTCAGCGTGGCCAGCTCGAAGCCGTGGCCATGCGTGATGGCGTCTGTGGGGCAAGCCTCAACACAGTAGCCGCAAAAGATGCAGCGGTTGTAATCGATGTTGTAGACCTCGGCATAGCGCTCTGACGAGGAGATGCGTTTTTCGGCGGTGTTTTCCGCGGCCTCGATGTAGATGCAATTGGCCGGGCAAGCCGCCGCACAAAGGAAGCAGGCCACGCACTTTTCCAGGCCGTTCTCATCGCGTTCGAGCACATGCGCTCCGCGGAATCGCTGCTCCAGGACCGCGCCGCGATTGGGGCCCTTGCCGTCAGGGTAATTTTCCACCTCGGTGGGCGCAAACATCTCGCGCAGCGTGATGCTCATGCCCTTGGCAATGCCGGCGGCGTTGCGCACAATCGACATGGCTCCAGTATACGATGGGGGTTAGGAGACGTTCACGATGCGTTGGAGCCTTCATACCGTTCTCTTCTTATCGTTGCTCGGCGTGGCGGCGGTTTCTGCGCAGACGCCGGCGCCGAACCAAACGCCGCCCGCGCCTGCCGGCCCGATGGACGGAATGGACATGAGCAAGCCTGCCGCCAACGGCGGCTCGAATGATTCAGGCTCCGGCAAACCGATGGATATGAGCCACGGCGACCCGATGCAGATGGGCTGCAAGATGGACATGGGTGCGGGCGGCGGCAAGCCCATGGACATGAGCCACTGCATGGCGATGATGAAGAGCGGGGCCATCGACCTTGCGAAGATTCCGCCGGGAACGCTGCGCGTGGTTTACGGCGATAAGACAACCGACCTGACATTGGCGGCACTGGCTGCGCTGCCGCATGTTACCGTGACCGTCCACAACGAGCACACGAAGGCCGACGAGACCTACTCCGGCGTACCGGTCATTGCGCTGCTCACGCCTTTGGGCGTGAGCGACAAGCCGCGCGGCAAGCAATTGCGGCTTTATGTGGTGGCTTCCGGTTCGGATGGCTACGAAGTGGTGTACGCGATCGGCGAGGTGACGCCCGATGTGCACGACGCCACGGTGATGGTGGCCGACACCGAAGACGGGAAGCCCATCTCCGGGGATGGACCGCTGAAGCTGGTGGCGACGGGAGAAAAGCGCCCCGCACGCTGGGTGCGGAATCTGGTCGCGATCGACGTGAAGACGGCGGACTGAGAAGCGCGAGACGTTCAGGCTCATGCGATCCCGCCCTTACTCGTTTTTCCGGATTGAAAAACGAGTAAGGATGGGACAACGCAGGTTCTAACGATGGTGGCCGCCATTGCCGCCGCTGTTTCCGTGGCTCTGACCACCCGACGGTGCGGACCTGCCTCCACGATCTGACGGAATGGGCCGGCTCACAGCCGGGGTCGCAGGCCGCCCGTGGTTCTGGGATGCATATTGGCCGTGCACCCCACCGTAGTTTTGCTCATGCTGCACTTGCGTGTTCATGCGCGGAGCCGTCGGCTCGTGCGCCGCCTCCCTCTCCGCAGGCTGCGGCCGGGTTTGCACGCCACCTCCGCCGCGGTAGCTGGGGCGAGGATTATTGTCATTGCGGTTGTTGTTGTAGTTGTTGTTTCCGTGGTTGTCGTTGTTGCGATTGTTGTTGTAGTTGTTATTTCCGCGATTGTAGGGTCCGCGGTTGCCCGCGTTGTAGTTGTAGGTGTTGTGGACCACGCGCACGTTGATGTGGTTGTATGCGCGGTTATAGAAGAAATGGCCACGGTTCCAGTAGCCGCCTTCGTAGCCCAGGCCGATGTAGCCAAACCCGTAATTGATGCCGCCATAGAAGCCGATGTGCAGGCCCCAATGGCCGGGATAAAAGAGATAGCGGCCGCCGTAGAATCCCCAGTAGCCCGGCGTCCAGAGCGCGGCATCGTACGGTGGCTCAACCCACGCGCCTGGCACCCAGTAGTATCCGCCCGCACCCCAGGCCCAATAGCCCGGCGTCCAGATGTATCCGTCACCGGGCGCTGACGGCTGATCGTAGTCGGGAAGCGGAGGCGGCGGTTCCGTTGCCTGTTCAGTCGGCATCTCAGCGTAACCGGAATCATCGGGAGCCTGGCCCGGCTGATCGGCAGATTGGTCAGGCGGCGGAGCTTCCGTAGTGTAGGACGGTCCGCTGGGCGCCATGTTTCCAGCGGCCGGGTCGGGCCCCTGGTCGGCGGGATTCTGATCCGGCGGGGGAGCCTGGTCTTGAGCGGCCGCGACGGCGGCAAAGACTGTAGGAACGTGGGAGACGCTGCCGGTACGGCACACGGAGACGCAGAGTGCGGCCGCAACAGCGATCGACAACGCGATGGCAATTCGAGGAATTCGGTTCATCTTACCCTCCAGTGAATAGGACGCAGCCCGTGGTCCACCAAGTCTAGATCAAAGAGCAGGCACAGAGCTATCAACCCCGCCTGTGGCATCAAGTTGCTCTTCTGGCGCGACGGTTGTTGCGGCTAATGCCGCACGGCGGGCGGAGCGGACTTGCCGCGATTGTTGGCCGGCGGGCTGGTCACGGGCCGGCGCTGCGGCTGCTCGTTCAGCATTTGCTGGCAGACCTGAGAGTCCTGCCCGCGCTCCAGGCCCTGCACGGTATTTTGCCCGCGGCAAAGACGCAGCTCCATGGCATCGGCGTCGTCGCGGGTGAGCTCGTAGGTCCGCTCCATTCCGGTTTGCGGATCGACGTCATAGCGAAACAGCGTGTTGCTGGGCGGCCGGAGCTTGCCGTATTCGAAGTGGTTCCAGGTGCAGAGAAAAGCGCGGCCATCGGGTTCGGCCATCACGGCGTAGACCTGCGTCCAATCAATGCCGCTCGCAGCGCCGGGGCCCGTCGCATTCCAGACGAGGACGCCCTGGCCGCCGCGCATCCATCGCGCCGCAAACATGTGGTGTGCAAGGTCGTAATAAAGAGCCGTAAAGTACGTGCTGGCCGCGCAATCGTGGCAGTTGTCATAGAGAATGGTCAGCTCTTCGGGCGTGTCCGCTCGAAAATGCTGCGAGTCGAACCAGCGCAGGTTCACGCCGGACAGCAGCGGAGCCACGACGTGGCTGGTGAGCGAGACATTCCAAATTGTGAATGAGTCGCCGCCGGGCGTCGATTGCGGACCGGGGCGATCGGTGGTGACGACTAGCGCCGCATCGTAGACTACGCCGATCTCGCGGATCGCCGTCCATTTCTCCACGGTGAGCGAGCGCGTGACCCATGCAACAATGTTCTGATCTTTCGGATCGTGAAAATCGATCCAACGGAACGTGCCCGACGTTTGCTGTGCGCCAAGAGGAAGAGCAAAGATTAGCGCCGCGGCAAGAGCGATGAGGCGCCTGGGGAGGTGAAACCGCATGAATTTAGATATAGCAGAAGGACAGGGACCGAGGGACCAAGGGAACGAGGAACTACGGGGTACGGGAATACAGGAGCAAGGAAGCGAGGGAACAAGGGCAGTGCGGGCGAGGACGCCCGCACGACAGCCGGCCAGGAGGCCGGCGCTACAAAGACTGGGACTGAGGGAGCGAGGGAACGAGGCAGGAAATGCGGGCAGCGCGCGAAGCTTACTTTTGCGCGGGCGCGCGCGGGCTTGATCTTCGCAGCAAAGTCCGACGGCGGCGCGTCTTCATCCGCAACGCTCGCCAGCAGAGCATCCCAGCCGTCGTCCGCGCCGTGGACCTTTGTGTATTTGGCTTTGCAATACGCCGTCATGCCGCCCGTGTCCTGCGGGAGTGTCGGAGCTCTCGGCCAGGTGGATTCCGCGCGCGCAGTACCAGAAGCCATCGGGATCGAGCGGAGTGGATTCGAGGTCCGCGACGGCCAGTTGATAGGTGTCCTGCACATTAGTGGAGTCGATTTTCAAGGCGCGTCCCAACCAGTCCCTGGCCTGCGAGTAGTTCTTCTCCTGGACCGCGCAGTAGCCTTCGGCGCCGACGAAAATGTCGTTGAGCAGCTTGCTGAGCGCAACGTAGTCAGCCGGCGCCATATTTGCGGGCTGTCGCCACATGGGCACCGCCAGCATTCCGCCGGATGCGTCCTGGCACATCTCGTTGAGGGCGTCGAGATCGCCTTTCTGTGCGTTGACGCGGTCGAGCGCAACTACGATGCCCAGGGCGCGAATGTTGCCCTGGTCGGCTGCGAGCAGGCGCTTGGCCACCTTCATCACCTGCTTCGAATCGCCCGCCGCCTGCCACGCCGCCATCTCCCCTTCGAGCGCATCCGTCAGAACCACGCTCTTTGGGTACTGCTGAACGAAGGCCTCAAGCGCTTCAGCGCGCGCAGTCGCATCCGGTGTGTTGATGGCGGCAGTGTAGGCCTTGTATTCGGCGGGGTCTTTGATGACGGGTTGGCCCGAAGGCGGCTGTTGCGCGGCCGCGGTCATGGCGGCGAGAAGGCCGAGCGCGCATAAGGTGAGGATGATGCGGGGTGAGCGCAGGCAATGCACAAAGGAAGCGTAGCACAGGCGAGGAGGGCGGCTGGAGAACTCGGGCCGCGTGCCTTCGTGTCGATTTTGGTTCAGATTTTCTGGTCAGCTTTTTTCGGGCGACGTCGCGGGTTGCTCTCCGGGCCACTCGGTTGCGACCAGAAATGAGATCTCATCCACCACGCGTTTCAGTTCGCCGACCATGCGGCTGTGAAGGCGCGGTTCAAAGATCTCAAGCAGCGAATGAAAGTACCAGAGCTGATCTTTCGGGCCGCGCTTGAAGCGGTCCCAGACGGCGGGGCCGATTTCCTTCAGATCATCGAGGATGGCTTTCGCGTTGTAGAGCTTGTCGGCGGCGGAGATGACCAGCACGTCTTCCGGCTCGGTGCGCAGGCGCGCGAGATAGGCTTTCTTGCGCTCTTCCCAGCCTTCTTTCTTGTCGTGATCCTCGGCGAGCGTGTCGGAGAGGCCTTCGACCATCCGCGCGACGTTGGAGCCGAATTTCTCCCTTACATCGTCGAGCGTGCGCTGGCCGCCGTGGTCTTCGGCGGTGTCATGAAGGATGGCCGCGATGACCATGTCTTCGGTGACGGGAACCGCGCCGCCGGCTTCGCCCATCACCAGTGAGGCGACTCCGAGCAGATGCGCCATGTAGGGGATTTTGGTTCCCTTGCGGGTTTCCGTGTGGAGCTGGCGCGCGTAGTCAACGGCGCGGGTGAAGCGGTCAGTCAGGACTGGGGTTTGTGTAGGGTTGTTCATCTTTTAGTATCTCATGAGGCGAGTGCGAAATAGAAATCGTCGCCGCCGCCGCCCACCCGGTCGCGCGCTACAGCCCCAGCTTCGCCCACATCGCATCGACTTTGGCCTTGGTCGCGCGGTCCATCTCGATCATCGCCGGCCAGGGGCGGTCGAAGCCTTCGGCCTTCCACTTGCGCGTGGCGTCGACGCCCATCTTCGATCCGTAGTTGGGCAGGCGGCTGGCGTGATCGAGCGAATCGACGGGGCCGAGCGTGAACTGAATGTCGCGCTCGGGATCGATGTTGTTGGCCACGCGCAGAACCACTTCGCCGATGTTCTGCACGTCGCAATCCTCGTCGACCACGATGATGCACTTGGTGAACATGGCCTGGCCGAGCGACCAGATGGCGTTCATCACCTTGCGCGCGTGGCCCGGATAGCTCTTCCTGATGGACACGATCATCAGGTTGTGAAAGACAGCCTCGACGGGCAGATGAATGTCGACCAGCTCGGGGATGGTCATCTTCATCGCGGGCAAGAAAGATGCGCTCGACCGCCTTGCCCATCCACGCATCTTCCATGGGCGGCTTGCCGACAATGGTCGCGGCGTAGATGGGGTCCTTGCGATGGGTGATGCAGGTGAGATGGAAGACCGGATACTCGTCCTCGAGCGTGTAGAAGCCGGTGTGGTCGCCGAAGGGGCCTTCGGCGCGCAGCTCGCCCAGCTCGACGTAGCCTTCGAGAATGATCTCGGCGTTGGCCGGCACTTCAAGATCGACGGTCTCGCACTTCACGATCTCGACCGGCTTGCCGCGCAGGAATCCGGCGATCAGGAACTCCTCAACCTCGGGCGGCGCGGGCACGATGGCGGCGAAGGTCGTCGCGGGATCGGTGCCGATGGCCACGGCCACTTCAAGCCGCGAGCCTTTCAAGTTTCCGAGCGAAACCTGCGGCGTGCCGGCCGAGAGGGCCGTCGGGAATGCTGACTGCGCCGCCGGCCGTCTCGGCCATCATGGCCACGCGCGCGGCGCCTGAGCTTTGGGTAGGGTCGGCTTCGGCGCCAGCCGCGGCCGCATTGCGCAGCGCCTCGCGATAGTGCTCGGCGGCAACTTTCTGCCGCTGCCAGTGCATGCCGGTGGTCTGGCCGTCGTAGACCTGCATGCGATACATGCCGATGTTGCGCTTGCCCGTTCGCGGGTCGCGCGTGTGCACGCAGGGCAGCGTGATGAAACGGCCGCCATCGTGCGGCCAGCACTTGAGAATCGGAAAATAGTTGAGGTCGAACTTCTCGCGCCGGATCATTTCTTTGCACGGCGCGTCTTTGGCGCTCACGGTTTTGGGAAAGGCACTGGTCAGCGCGCCGAGCTGCGGCAGCATCTTCAGCTTGTCGAGCAGGCCCTCGGGAGCCTTCACATTCATCAGCCCGCTGATGCGCTCGGCGATTTCGTCCATACTCGAAACGCCCAACGCGAGAGCCATGCGGCGCTCCGTGCCGAACTGGTTGATGAGAACCTTGTGGCCGGGATGGCCTTTGACGTTTTCAAACAGCAGCGCCGGCCCGCCGGCCTTTCGACACGCGGTCGGTGATCTCGGTGATTTCGAGCTCCGGCGAAACTTCTTCGCGGATGCGCTTGAGCTCGCCGTGTTTTTCGAGGGTCTTGATCCAGTCGCGCAGATCGTCGTAGGCCAAGGTCGTGCTCCAGGGCGGCGAAGGCCGCCCTCAACCTTTTAGCTTATAGCGTGACGGTTCGTCGCGGCGGAGAGATCTGTTTGGCGAGATGGCAGATGTTCCTGGAGCGTGACTCAAAAAGGGTTGTGTATATCCCCGTTGTGATTCCGCAGGGGCTAAAGCCCCATGTTTTTCCGGCTTTTTTCGGCCCGGCTAAAGCCGTGCCCTTGTTACAAAACCAATGCTTGAGGAGGCCCTATCCGGCGGGTTCGATGGCGGGAACCAGCGTCTTGAACGCTTGTTACAAAACCAATGCTTGAGGGGCCCTCTCCGGCGGGTTCGATGGCGGGAACCAGCGTCTTGAACGCTTGTTACAAAACCATTGCTTGAGCGGGCCCTAGCCGGCGGGTTCGATGGCGGGAACCAGCGTCCGGAAGGGTGGAATCGCGTCCATGGGATAGCCGAGGCGCTTCCACTCATCGAAGCCGCCGCGCAGAGGGCGGACACGCTCGATACCGAGCTTGTGCAGTTGAAGAGCGACCTTGGCTGAAGTGGCCTCGCTGGGGCAAGTGCAATAGAGCACCACATCGCGGTCGCGCGGAATCTCCCCGTGGCGCGTGGCGAGTGCGTCAGGCGAAAAGTGCACGGCGCCGGGCAGCGTGAACGGGTCGGGCACCAGCTCAAGAGGATGGCGGAGGTCGATGATGTAGATCAGTTCGCCTGCGTCGAGCTGTTGCTTCAGCTCTTCCGGCTCAAGACGCAATGCGGCAAGGTCCTTCAGCACCATGCGCCGGCGAATCAGGCGTCCGATGAAGAACGCCACGATGCCCAGAATCAGCAGCGCACCGGAGAAGCGGCCGACCCAGGCGAGTACATTCGGATTCCGGCGCAGCACGTCGCCGAAAAATCTGCCACCGACGAGCAGCGCGCTTACCCAAAGCGTAGCGCCCAGGCCGTCATAAGCCAGGAACGCAGCGAAGCTCATGCCGTTTTGCCCGGCAACCGGAGCCGCCAAAGCGCCCAGGCCGGGAACGAACTTGGCAAACATGAGCATGGCGCCGCGGCTGCGGCCAAACGAGTCCTGCGTGCGACGAACGCAGGTAGTGGGCTCGAGCGACAGTTTGCAAATTGTGCGCAGCACACGATGGCCATGCCTGCGCCCGATAAAAAACCAGATACTGTCCGCCGTGAGCGCGGCGGCCACGCTCACCGCTAATGCCAGTGGGAAACTGATTTGGTGTTGGGCGGAAAGCGCTCCCGCGGCCAGCAGCACCGGCGCCGAAGGCAGCGGCAGGCCAAGCTGCTCCACCAGCACCCACGCAAAGAGCACCAGATAGCTGTAGGTGACGAGAATGTCGATCGGCAGGGCCATGAATCTATCCGAGGAGAGGCGAGATCGAAGATCGGACCGCCCCTGATCCGTGGACGAGGAGACGGCCACCTATTCAGATGATACGGGAAATCAATTCGATTCAGTTTGGATTGGCGGGCGTCACGGGGTCACCTGTGGCTGGGCGCCGCTATCGACCACCTTTGCCGCGGACGCATAGCGATGAAAATTTGAGTAAGTGGCGGTCATCCGGCCCTCGTTCTTCTCGTCGTGAGACTCAAAATGCACCGGCAGCCAGAAGGTCTCGTCGCCGAGTTTCTGCGGCGCATAGTCGACCGAGGCGAAGACAATCTCGTGACGCTGGTGCGCGTCCCGGGGCGACATGCTGCGCGTCAAATGCAGTATTCTTCCGGTGGCCGCATCCACAACCAACGTCTTGCGGTAGTCCTCAGGAACATCGTTGCAGTTTGGCGGCAATGGACGAGTCTTGACCCACAGCTCAAGCCGTATCGTTGACGCGCTGTCTCCGGGACTGACGCGATAGTCGTAGCAGGTCTGCTCCTCGGGGCGCCCAAAACCAATGGCACTCGAGAACACACCCTGAACGAAGTAAGGAAGTTTGAAGTGCTTCTGGGGCGGCATGCCGTCAACCAGATTGAAGTTGTAGTGGTCAACAAACCCTCCAGGCCGGGATTCGTCGCGTAGCTCCCGCAGGGTCATCTCCAGCCGCACTTCCCACTTGATCCGGCCGTCCTTCACCTGTTGGGACACGGCTGATTCGTCGGCTTCGAACGAAGGAACGCTCTGGCGGTATTGCTGCGCATAAGCGAGGACGCGAGGCAGAAGTTCGTCGACGGTGGGAAGCTGCTGGGCGTTTGCATACGCACCCGCGGACAGAACGGAGAAAAGGAGCAGGGAGGTTTTCATGGATTCTCCAGATTAAAGTGCTGGCTTCGACGCAGTGAAGTTGCAGTGGACCGCGCCGGCACACGCGGCGACCACCTGCTCAATGGTCCAGTCTACCCAGGCGGCTTGCTCGGCCGGGCAGGCCAGGCGCGCGGGATCGTTGGCCAGCACGGCGTCGACAAAATTTTCCACGATGGGAAAGTGGAGGTTGGGGTGTGGAGGCAGCAACTCCGTGCGGCCGGCGACGCGCAGCTCAGGGCCGTTGAGCGGATCAAGATTGATTTCGCCGTTTTCTCCAATGATGCGGAATTGGTCGCGGGCCACGCGCGAGTTCCAGCGCACGTCGACAACCGCGTGCACGCCGCCAGACAAATTGCATGAGCACGGTCGCGGAATCTTCGACGGCGATGCGATGTACGGCGTTCGAGAGCAATCCGCTGGCGCGTTCCGGCTTGCCGAAGAGGAAGTTCATGGCGTCAATGCGGTGCGAAGCGATGTCATAAAGCGGGCCGCCGCCAGAAAGAGCGGGATCGGCGAGCCATTCGCGGCCTGCAATCTCAAGCCAACCGTGGCAGTTGGCCTCGGCGAGCAGCGGGCGGCCGATGGCGCCTTCGGCGATGAGTTGCTTGGCGCGAATGAGCTTCGGATAAAGCCTGCGGTAATACGAGACGCCGAAGAGACGGCCTGATGTTTGGCCCTCGACCACCATCTTTTCGGCCTCGGCAAAATTCATGGCCATGGGTTTTTCGCAGAGCACATGCTTGCCCGCACGCAGCGCGGTGATTGCAGCGTTGGCATGGAAGGCCACGGGCAACGCAATGTAGACGGCATCGACTGCAGGGTCGGCGACTGCATCGTCGATGCTCGGCCAGGTCCGCGCGCCGGGATAGTCCGCGGCTTTCGCGGAGGTCCGCGTGATGAAGCCATAAAGGCGGCTGCGCGGCTCGGATTGAATAGCGGGAATGACGCGCTTGCGCGCAATGTCGCCAATGCCGGCGACCACCCAGTTGACGGTCCTCATGCTTGGGACAGAATAAATCCGGACGATACCAGGAACGCAAAAAAGCCGCCCGGAGGCGGCTTGATTGGAGTCTGGATTCGGAAGCTCCGAGCGGTTACTGGTGAGCCCCCGCGGCCGCGCCGGACATGGTCGATACCGGCAGCGTTGTGCCATGTACCGGCGCTTCGCCGGGCGCGGAGATGGCTTCCTGGTCTTTCTCGCCGAAGTAGTCGTGGTCCCAAAGATCCTGATAAAAGGCGCCGGTCAGCTCGGCAGCGCGGGGGCCGAAAGTAGCCCTGCCGCCCTCGAGGAAGAACACGGTCACGAGGCCGCCCTGGGGCGACTCAGAATAAGCGGCGAACCAGCCGAAGCGCGTTCCATCGTTTGAGCAGGTCCCGGTTTTGCCAAAGATCGGCAGCTCGCGGAAGTTCGCACGCAGGCGGCGCGCGGTTCCATACTCTACCGCCCCGGCCATGCCGTCTTCAAGGTCGGGAAGGTAACGCGCGATGTCGAGCGTACGCTTGATGCGCGGCTCGAACGAAGCAATCTCTTCCGGCGTGGTGGGATGCTGGAGGTAGTAGAGCGTTCCACCGTTGGCGATGGCGGCAACAAACGCGCCCAACTGAAGCGGAGTGAGCGAGACGCCCTGCCCGAAGCTGCACATCCGTGCTACGCCGCCCTCGGAATCCGGAATCGGCTGATCGGGATACGCGCCCAACTGTTCGCCAGGAATGTTGTAGCCGGCCAGCTCGCCCAGACCAAACTGCGTGGCGTAATGGCGCACGCGCTCGAAGCCGAGTTCGCGGCCGAGTTCCTCAAAATAGAGATTGTTGCTCTTCGCCAGCGCCTGCGTCATGTTCATGCGGAAGCCGGCGAGCTGCACCATCGTGTCGCTGGTGACCATCGATTCAGACAGCGCGGCAAGCGCCACGGTGAGCTTGATGGTAGAGCAGGGCTCGGCGCCTGGCGAGAGCGCAAGCTTCTGGTTGACCATGGCAAGGATTCGGCCGTTGGCAGGATTGATCACCACCGCGGTGCCGTTCATATCGCCGAGCGCATCGATGGCCGCCTGACGGACGACTGGATCTTCACCGGTCGCGATGTCGCCCGCACCCACCTCTCCTTGAACAAACGAGCTGGCTGTGAAGCGCTCGTAAAAACGATGGCGGCGGTGAAAGGAGGCGGTGCGCACGTGCGCGCCTGCCGAGGCGGTGAGACGGCTTGCGGTCGTGGTCCGCGCGGCGACGCGGGCTCCCGAGCGGCTCGTGTGACGGCGATGGAGCGTAGAGGTGTGCGTGGCCGAAGTGCGCGAAGCAGTCGTCGTTGTTCTGTGCGCTACTGCATGATGCGCAGCAGTAACGTGCGACACGGTCCTGGATTTGGCGTGATGCAGAGTTTGCGGAGCGTCCAACGCCGCAGCGCTTATGGCGGCGACGACAAAGAATAGAAAGACAATATGTATAGGCCCAATGCGAAACTGCTTCATCCGGTCAACTACCCCTCAAAGTTTGGATCCCGTACCGCGCGTTCGCCTGTGGACGCCGCACTTCGTTCGATTCACTCGCGATGCCTTGTTCCTGCCTGGTTGCAGCACCACTTGAGTGTGCCAATCCACTTGCGCAGACCGTAAGATCTGCCGCCGCCAAGGTTACTTATGGCCCTAAAAACAGCCCTGGAGACAGTAGTTTCCCTTGATCCGGCTTCGCAACCCATACAACTTTCGGGGCGTTCTCACTATTCTATGCTTTTCCCGCCCGATTTGGAACCTTTCCCGATAACAAACTGCGGCCTGAGCCGTTGATTCGATGGGTCTTTAGAACTTGTGACGCCGCAGAAATGTGGGAACGTCCAGATCGCGCTCCGGTTGCTCAGCCGGGCCTGCGAAAAGAGCCGAGGCGGCCTCTGCACCAGGCTCCGCGGCACCGCGCGGAGTTCCAGCAAAATCCGCGGCAAAATCGCGGCGCTGAAGATCGGTTTCTGAGCCTTCAAATTGCGAATCATTCGAAGGTGCGTTTTCGTCCCCGCTTGCAAACTGGATTCCGGGACGGGCAGCTTCGTTTGGCTGTGCGGCAACCGTGACGGTGGTGGCCACTCCCGGCGCTGCAGCGGCGAAGAAAAATCCTTCATCTGCATTTTCTGCCGCATCGTCTTCCTCGCTCATAAAGCGCGCCGGCTGCGCAGCGGGTTCGGGCTTGCTTTCGCGCATCCAGCTGCCGGAGGATACAACCGGCACCGAAACTACCGGAGTCTCCTCCACATTCAACATGCGCGCGCGCCGCTCAGGCATCTGGTCGCGGAAGCCGGTGGCGATGACGGTGATCTTGACGTCTTCGCCCATCTTCTCGTCGAGCACGGCGCCAAAGATGATGTTGGCATCTTCATGCGCGGACGATTGAATGAGCGACGAAGCCTCGTTGACCTCGGAAAGTTTGAGCGAGCTCGAACCGGTAATGTTGATCAGGATGCCGCGTGCGCCGTCGATCGCGCCGGCCTCAAGCAGCGGCGACGCCATGGCCGCCTGCGCGGCCTCAATGGCGCGGTTCGCGCCTGAGCGCAGAGCCGTGCCCATCACCGCCTGGCCCATGCCGGCCATGGTCGTCTTCACATCGGCAAAGTCGCGATTGATGATGCCGGGAATGGTGATGATGTCGCTGATGCCCTGCACGCCCTGGCGCAACACGTCGTCGGCGATGCGGAAACTCTCAAAGAATCCCGCGTCCTTGGCCACGGCGAGCAGCTTCTCGTTGGGAATCACGATCATCGTGTCCACGCTGTCGATGAGTTCCTTGAGGCCGCGCTCGGCTTGCATCAAGCGGCGCTTGCCCTCAAATGCAAATGGCTTGGTGACGACGGCGACGGTGAGGATGCCCATCTCGCTGGCGAGCGATGCGATGACCGGAGCGGCTCCCGTGCCTGTGCCGCCGCCGAGGCCCGCGGTGACGAACACCATGTCGGCGCCTTCGAGCGCCTCGATGATTTTTTCGGAGTCTTCAAGAGCGGCGCGGCGGCCGACGTCGGGATTGGAGCCGGCGCCCAGCCCCGAGGTGAGACGCACGCCCAGTTGCAGCTTGACGGGAGCCTCAGACAGCTTGAGCGCCTGCACATCGGTATTGGCGGCGATGAACTCCACGCCTTCCATGCGGGCCTGGATCATGCGGTTGACAGCATTCGAGCCGCCTCCGCCCACTCCGATCACTTTAATGCGGGCTCCGCGCACAACTTCGTCGTGAAATTGGATGCGCATCTCGCCGGCTTCACTCATTGACTGGTCCATGGGGGCCACGCTCTCCTCGATTTTTATCTGCTTCTTCACCGTGATTGACCTCGCCGATATCCCTCAGGGGTTAAAATCCCGTGCGATTGCTGTCTCTTTCGGCCCGGCTAAAGCCGTGCCCTTGTTACAAAGCCAATTCCTGAAACTCGTTGTAATGACTCGGCGCCTTAAACAAGTTCAAAAGTCTCGGCGCCTTGAAACACGTTCTAAAAACTCGCTGCAAACATGGCGCGCAACCTGTCGCGCAAACTGCTGTTATTGTCCTCTGCCGCACGCGTCGTTCGCGTGCGATGCGCGTAGAGAACCATGCCAATGCCCACGGCCCAGGCCGGATGATTCAGTTCCTGGGGCATGTGCGACAAACGTACCGGCAATCCCGCGCGTGCCGGCGCGCGCAACTGGCTCTCAGCCACGTCGAGCATGCCGGGCAACATGCGATCCTCCGCCGGTGAGCACGCAGCCCGCGCCCAGCGCATCCACCACGCCGCCGTAACGCAGGCTCTCTTTTACGTAGTACATCAGCTCACGCGCGCGGGGCTCCAGAATTTCTGCCATGGTGCGCAATGGCAGCGTGGCCGGCGCGCCCTGCGGCGTAGTGATCTCCACCTCCGCCAGTTGCGGAACCGCGGTGACCACGGCGTTCCCGTATTGCCGCTTCAGTTCTTCGGCCTGCGCCAGCGGCAATTGCAATCCGACGGCAAGATCGTTGGTAAAGTGCGCTCCGCCGATGGCGACCGACGCGGTGTAGGCCACTGCGCCCTCAAAGAAAACCGCGAGATCGGTGGAGTGCGCGCCGATATCCATGACGCATACACCCAACTCGCGCTCGTCGGCCGAGAGCGTGCACTCAGCCGCGGCCAGCGACTCAAGCACCGCCTCCGAAACTTCAAGCCCGGCGCGGTTGGCGCAGGTAACGGTGCTTTGCAGCGCGCTGCCGCCGCAGGTGGCAATATGCAGCTCCACTTCAAGCCGCGCGCCCACCATGCCTACGGGGTCGAAGATGCCGGCCTGCTCGTCAAGGATGAACTGCCGAGGCAGCAGATGAAGAATTTCGCGGTCGGCGGGCAGCTCGATGGCGCGGGCGCGACCAATGGCGGAACGGACGTCCTCGCCGGTAATCTCGCGCATGCCGCGGCTCAATTGGAATCCGCCGTTGGTGTTGACGCCGCGAATGTGCGGGCCGCCTACGCCCACCACGCACTCATCAATGTTGGCGCGAGCCACGCGCTCAGCCTGTTCATTCGCTGCGCGCACCGCTTTCGCCGCGGGCGCAAGCTCGGCGATCAATCCCTTGCGCATTCCCACGGACGGCACGACGCCGTGCCCGCGATAGCGCAACACATTCTCGTTCACATCGGCGGCCAGAACGCGCGTAAACGCGCTGCCAATGTCGAGCACCACAATCAGGTTTTCCTGCTTCTGGCCCATCGCTCACCCGCCCTGTGCCACGGCCGCGGCAGGTGCATGGGGCTTGCTTCCATGCGTGCTTGCGGTCGGACGGGTTGTGGAAGCGCGCCTCTGTGTATTCTCAGGAGTCGTCCGCTTCGAAGTTTTCTCGATGGCCGCGCGCTTCGGCGGAGCCGCGTGCTTCTTGTTGGGGGCTGGCTTGTTCTTTTTCGCCGCTGAGTTTCTTGCGACAGAACTCTTTGCCGGGGAACTTTTCGCAGCAGGCTTGCCGGTTGGGGAGGCGGGCGTTGGTGTGGCGGCCAGCGGTTTTGTTTGCGCGCTTGAATCGCCGTTCGAGGTCTCCGCGGTCTGCTTGCCGGAAGCCATCTCCAGCACTACCTGATTGTCGTAGCGCAGATCAACCGCCGCAAGGTGCGGATACTGCTGACGCCACTCCGCGATGTGCGCCTGATAGCGCTCGTAACGCTCGAGGAAATGATCTTCGCCAAAGTGCGCCAGAATGTCCGCGCCCTGCTCCGGCATCAGCACGCGCGCGTCTTCAGGATCGGTGAGGTCGATCTCAGAAATCTGCTCGGAGTTGTGCTTGCCGTCGGAATCCAGCTCGGCCATCATGCGCATGTACACGTCCATGCGCTCCTTGCGCGAGTCAGCCCGATCGCCGGCATCGATGCCCGTCAAAACAGGAAACGAGTAATGATGCTTGGCCATGGTTTCCGGCGCCATGTTCAGTAGAACTCCGTTGGCGTCGACGAGTCCGATTTCCTCGCGATGCCGCGTAAACGCAACCGGCTGCCGCTCTACGACCGAGACACGAATCTGGTCAGGCAGCACGCGCATCACCGTGGCCCGCTCGACCCACGGAATCTGCTCAAGCTGCTTGCGCCGCGCATCGATGGGAACGAAAAAGATGTTGCGGCCCATATCTTCGCCGAAGACAGGCATCATTTCGGCGCGGCTGACTTCGGTGAGGCCGGTGGCCTGAATATCCTCGCTGCCCGCAATGCGGAATCGCGAGTCACGCTCAAGCGTGTGACGAATCACCAGGATTGCTGTCGTGAACGCGCCGAGCACAACGAGCGCGCCGGCAGCGAGAAACACGCGGCCCACCGTGCCTGCCGGGCGCCACCAGGGGCGCTTCGATTTTCCGAATCGGTCCGTGGAGGGGCGGAGAACGCCATCGCCGTCGGGATCGTCAAACTCGAGCGGCATGCCCGGACCGCGCCTGCCTGCCGCGCCCGGCCGGAATTGTCCCGCTAAAGGAGAATCGTCCCGCGTGCGCCGCGATCGAATCTCGGCGGGCGGGTCGTCCTCCCACAAAGTGGGCCGGTTTGTGCTATTTCCCTGATTCGTCACGGCTGAGCGGGTCGTGAGAGTCGCCAGATTTCACTATAGCCCGCGCTGAGTTGCGAGTTTTCAGTGAGATGAACAGGGGTATCCATGGGGTTACGGGTGGAGGTGGAAAACACGGTACACAAGAGCGAAAGCGCGACGAACGGCCGAGGTCAGGCTCAGACGGTAATATAATGCTTTACATGTAATGCATCGCGTTATATCATGAAATTGCCAGCATGATTCAGTCCTTCAAGGATGGGGATACAAAGGAGCTCTATGAAACGGGCTCGAACAAACGCTGGTCCGCGATTCAGACCGTCGCTCGACGCAAACTGGATCAGATTGAAGCGGCCATTGAACTGAGCGACTTGCGCGTGCCGCCAGGCAACCGTCTAGAGGCTTTAAGGCGTGACCGCGCCGGGCAGCACAGCATCAGAATCAATAACCGGTACCGCATTTGCTTTATCTGGAAGGTGGATGGAGCCTATGCGGTGGAGATCACGGATTACCACTAGAGAATCGCCAAGGAGTGGCAACGTATGGCTATCAATAAACCAGCTTCGGGATGGAATCTTCAGAGGATCAGCACGCATCCCGGCGAGATGCTGCGCGAGGAGTTCCTCGTTCCGCTCGGAATCACTCAAAATGCCCTGGCCTTGAAGATCCGCGTCCCCGCGACACGAATCGGCGACATCATCCACGGCAAGCGTGCGATCACGCCGGACACCGCGCTGCGGTTGGCTCGCTTTTTCGGCAATAGCCCGGAGTTCTGGCTGAACCTTCAGCAGACGCACGACCTCTCGAAGGCGCGGCTGGAGCTGAGAAAGACGATCGAACGCGACGTTGAAGCTTATGCCGGGGCGTAAACACCGGGAATGTCGCCGCCGTCACGACCACTGCAAGGTGAGCACGGAATCGGCAGGCAACTCGACTTCCAGCGCATTCGACCCCAGAACCAACTGAATCTGCCTTTCTTCGCCGCTATTGGTGAGCACAACCACCATGCTCCCGTCAGGGTTGCGGAACCCCACGTGTGAGACGCCGCCCGCGGAAGGTTGCGCCGCGCTCCCGGCCACTCCATCGGTGCGAAAGACCTTCGCTCCACGCCGCACGTGTTTTGAGTAATGCGCGAACGCCCAGTACTGACCGCTGCGCGTCACCTTGTGCGTCGCGTTTTCAATCGTGACCAGGCCGCCGCAGGAGAACGGTCCCACGTTCGGCTTGCCCTCTTCGTCGAGAGCCATGTTCCATGCGGTAATGGAGCGGGCCCAGTTGTTCACGATGCCATTAAACGTGTTCCCCCACTTCGCCCAGTCGGTTTGGTAATCAGGCGAGCGAATGTCGGGCCCGCCCTCGGTCCAATAGGCATTCTTCTCGGGGAACGCTTCATGGACCCGCGTCATGGCGTCGGCTTGGCCCACGTAGCCGTGCCACGCCACACCGTCAACATACTCATACACAGCCGGCGTCGCTCAGCTCGTCGACCGCTCTTCCCCACAGGTTGTAATTGTGGTCCAGAATCCAGATCTTCGTCGATCCGCCCTGTTTGCGCAGGGCCGGCCCCAGGTGATCCCTCACAAATCCGATCTCGTACTCCTGCCCCCACAGGCAGGCCGACATCCGGCCGTCCTGATCGGTGTCGACTTCGTTCTGCACGGTAACCGCATCAATCGCCACGCCCGCGTCGCGATATGCCTCGAGGAATTTGACGAAGTAATCCGCGTAAGGCGCAAAGCTCGGCTTCCGCATCGCCCCGCCCAGCATGGAGCGGTTGGATTTCATCCATCCCGGCGGACTCCACGGCGAGGAGAAGAGAAACAAATCGGGATTCAGCTTGCGCGCATCCCGGAGCACGGGAAGAATGTAAGCCTTGTCGTGATCGATGGAAAACTTCTTGAGTTCAGGATCGTCGGCGTCGCTATCGTCGAAGCTGTAGACCGACCGCGAATAGTCGCTCGATCCGATGCAGGTGCGGCAGACATTCAGGGCCATCTCGCCGGGCGCGAAGATTTCGTGCATCAAAGTCGAACGCTCGTCGTCGCGAAGCTGGCTGAGCAGATAGCAGGAAGCGTCAGTGAGCGCCGCGCCAAAGCCAAGAATTTCCTGCCGCGTTGACGAGGGATCGAGCGCAATCGCATCGGGCGCGACCTGGACCACGGGCTTCCACGCAAGCGGATCGCCGGGCGCATGCCGCCGATCGCGGAAGGTGCTCCAAACTTGAACTGGACCTTTTGCCGGCGCGACATCGGCCCAGGCCGGAATTCTGTTCCATACAGCCGATGCAACCGCTGTCGCTGACGCTGTCTTCAAGAATCCTCTGCGTGAACTTCCCGCCATTTTCATCTCTCCTCAAACGCATGCGCACTTGCACGCCGGATTATAGCGCCGAAGAGATAGGGGTCAGGGACTTAGGGATGAGGGGCGAGGGACCGGGGACCAGGGACTTGGCACTACTGCGGATCAGCGAGCGGCGGCTTCAAGCGCGGCCAGGATTTGCGGGGCGAGTTGGCTCACGCTGCCCGCGCCGAGGGTCAGGATCAGGTCGCCATCGTGCGCGCCTGGCAGCCACGACGCTAACAGCGGTCGCGAACTCCGGCGCAAATTCGACGTGCGGGCCCTGAATGCGTTCGGCTAGCCGCTCCGCGGTCACGCCCGGAATCGGCTCTTCGCTGGCCGCATAAATCGGCAGAACAATCACCGTGTCGGCGTCGCGAAATGCCCCACCGAACTCCTCCAAAAGGTCAAAAGTGCGCGAGTACCGGTGCGGCTGAAAGACAACGTGAATGCGCCCGTGGCAACACTCGCGCGCCGCAGCTGAGCGTGGCGCGAATTTCGGTGGGATGGTGACCGTAGTCGTCGACCACGGTAACGCCGCGGGCCGCGCCGCGCTTTTGAAAGCGCCGGTCGACACCGCGAAAGTTCGCGAGCCCCTCGGCGATCTTTTCCGGCGACATTCCGAGCTGCTGCGCGATGGCAACGGCCGCCGTGGCGTTCAGAATGTTATGGCGGCCTGGCACGTGCAGCTCGAAGGGACCGAGCGGACCCGCTGCGGTGTGCACCAGAAAACGGCAGAAGCCGCTTCCCTGCCCTGAATTTCCCTGACCCGATTCGAAACTCAATGACTTTCCGGAATCCAGAAGCTCCAATCGAAAGTCGGCCTCTTCAGCCACGCCATAAGTGAACACGCGCCGGCGCACGCGCGGCAGGATTCCTTTAAGCAGTGCGTTGTCGATGCAGGCGGTGACCGCGCCGTAGAACGGCACGCGATCCATGAAATCGACAAATGCGCGCTCCACGTCGGCCATGTCGCGGTAGCAATCCATGTGCTCGCGATCGAGATTCGTGACCACCGCGAGAATGGGCGAGAGCTTGAGGAATGAGCGGTCGCTCTCGTCGGCCTCGGCCACGAGATACTGCGTGGTGCCAAGGCGCGCGTTGGAGCCCAGCGCATCCACGCGGCCGCCGACAACGACCGTGGGATCGAGGCCGCCCGCCGCAAGCACCGCGGCCACCATCGACGTGGTGGTGGTCTTGCCGTGCATGCCGGCGATGGCGATGCCGTACTTGAGCCGCATCAGCTCGGCAAGCATCTCCGCGCGCTGAATCACGGGAATTTTGCGCGCGTGCGCTTCGATCACTTCAGGATTGTTGGCGTGTACCGCGGAGCTGGTGACGATGACTGTTGCGCCGGCAACGTTGGCCGCGTCGTGGCCTTCATAAATCGTTGCGCCCAATTGCGTCAGGCGGTCGGTCACCGCGCTGCGCTTCAAATCGGAGCCCGACACCTTCATGCCCAGGTTGAGCAGGATCTCGGCAATGCCGCTCATGCCGATGCCGCCGATGCCGATGAAGTGCGCGTGCTGCGAAGTGGCAAACATGGAGGTGAAGGATCAGAGTAGCAGGGACCAAGGGACCGAGGGAACGAGGGAACAAGAAGGCAGACGAGAGGGATCGGGGATCGGAGCACAGCGATCAGGGAACAGAGCAAGCGGCGATCGATGAACGAAGGGTTCGGGCGCGGTGCAGGCGTTCAATTCTCTGCTATGACTGGCGCTTCCTCCATCAAAATTTCCAGGCGCGTCTGCTCTTCATCAGTGAGCAGGTCGATCGGCTCCTCGTCCACAAACCACCAGTCGTCAAAATCGGCCTCGCGGCCATCCGGGGCGATTGCGTAGTCGACGTAATCGACCTGATTGCAGTCGTTGAAAATGATCAGCTTGTAGCCGTCGATACGCACGTCCACATTGGCAGCGTAGATCTCGGTCCAGGAGCCGCCGACCGTGAAGATATTCACTTCGCCGCGCAGAACCCTCCGAAAGAGTTCCGCGATCTCCTGCCCCGGAATCTTTCCTTTTTTCGGTACGTCTTCAGTGGGCATATTCCACCAGAAAAAATCGCTCCAGTTACCCCGGCAGCTCGTACTCGAATTCGTAGAAGTGCTGGCCGTTCTCGGCGCGGATGGTGAATGCGCCCTCGATGCCCTTGAGCTCGCCCGTGCCCGATCCAGGCACCGCGATCACCTGCATGCTGGGGCCTTTTCCATCCATGGTGGCAAAGTGCTGCAGCACAAAGCCTCCGTATTTGCCGTTGAGCGTGCCGGTGACGAATTCAATCGCCACGTATCCCGCCGCGCCCTGCTTGGGATCGCCGCCGGTAAACATTTCGCCGATGGTCGTCGCTTGCAGGTCGCCGTGGATCGTCTTGTTGATGGAGAAACGGCCGATGCCTTCAGCCGGCGCGGGCGCGAGCGGGTGGATATCAACGGTGAAGTTGCCTTGAGCATGGGACATTGGAATCTCCTTGGATGAATGAGCGGCTGACCGCGCAACGCGAACATCGCCGGCCCAACATGCCTGAAGCGACGGCCGCACTTTAGGATATCGCGCCGGCGCATGAACAGCGTTTATCGGCAAAAAAGCGCGGGCCACGAACACAAATCGGACAAAAAGTTGCGCCTTTTTATTTTCGTTCCGCTTCGCAACCTTCTTGCGCGCCGGTGTTTGACATGTGCAGAAGGGCAAGCCAAAAGGAGCAGCAAGAAACAAGCTCCATGGTGGTGGCGGCCCGAGCCGGACTCGCAAAACAGTCCGCGCAGAATGGAGGGATTATGGGCAGCATGAAGAAGTTCTTGATGGGAGCAGCATTGGCAGTGGGAGCGCTGGCCATGACCGCGGCGCCAGCCCAGGCAGCTCGAATCGGTATTTATGTTGGCGTGCGTGCGGCAGCAATTCCAGCATGCCCTGGACCGGGATATGCGTGGGTAGCCGGCTATTGGAATGACGGCTACTGGGTTCCCGGCTATTGGAATTACGTGGGCTATGCCCCGCGCGTCGTAGTTCGCGGCGGCTTCGGGTGGGATCGCGGATATGCCTATGACCGCGACTTCAATCGCCGCGACCGTGACGACCGGCACTTTGACCGGGACGATCACTTTCGCAGGTAGCTCCGCCTTCTGCTGCCTGCACCACGCGGCCCTTCCAAACCGGAGGGGCCGCTCTTTTTTGGTCGTTTCGGCGATTTGAAGCGTCTTATAGAGAGGAGCGCAAAGCCGGGTGGAGTCCAACAGTACTCCACTCAGCCTAACCCCCGAAGTATCAATAGTTCTTGCGTTTTTAGGCGCGGTGATCGATGCTTTTACCGGACCGCAACATATTGGCGAAAACACTGTTTAAGAGAATGAAGGCCGGCCAAACGACGAAATACAGGCCGGAAAGTGCTGAAACCGGAGGCGACTCCGGGGGCCCAGCCGGGCAAGACCAGGCAAGGCGGCACAAGGAGGATTTCATGAAGAAGCTCTGGTTAGTTCTGTTGGCTGCTCTTGTGGTTCTGCCGTTCGCTGCTGTTCCGGCGAGCGCCCAGGTCGGAGTTGGAATCGGTGTCGGCCCTGCGGTGGTCGATCCCGGATACGGCTATTACGGTGCCCCGGATTGCGAGTGGGGCTATTACTCCTATTACCCGTATGCCTGTGCGCCTTACGGCTTCTACGGACCTGACTGGTTCTACGGTGGCGTCTTCATCGGCGCCGGACCGTGGTATGGACGGGGCTGGGGACGCGGCTGGGGCTATCGCGGCGGCTACGGCTATCGCGGTGGGTACGGTTACCGGGGCGGATACGGCAATCGCGGCGGCTACGGATATCGTGGCGGCTACGCGGGACACGGCTACGTAGGCGGCGGACGCGGATACGCGGGCGGCGGTTACCGTGGCGGTGGCGGCGTAGCGCACGGTTATAGCGGCGGCGGCTATCGCGGTGGCGGCGGTGGCGGTGGATACCATGGCGGTGGCGGCGGAGGCGGCTTCCACGGCGGCGGCGGCGGTGGCTTCCACGGTGGTGGCGGCGGCTTCCACGGCGGTGGCGGCGGTCACGGCGGTGGTGGACACCGTTAATCCGGCTTAGAGCGGACGACTGAAGTTCCGCTGATTTGTGAAAAGGCCCGCTTGCTTCGGCAAGCGGGCTTTTTGTTTATGCCGTGGCCTCGGCTTAATCTGTAATCTCTGCATAGCGGGTCGTTCGACTGCTGTTTAGGCGTTCGTCCTTCCCCAACCGTGATTTTCGCCCCGAATGCAACCGAGCCTGGATTGACAACACCAAAAGGAGAATTCGAAATGAAGAAAAATCACCGCGGAATTAATCCAGATTCGAAAGCAACTGGCGATGGGTGTGTGGAATGCCTGGCGTCACCGAGAGGTTGGTGGCTTCATCTCCGCCGGTGTGCCGAGTGTGGGCACATCGGTTGCTGCGACAGTTCTCCGAGCCAGCATGCATCAAAGCATGCGGCGGCGACGGGCCATCCGATCGTCACCAGCTTTGAGCCGGGCGAAGACTGGTTTTACGATTACGAGAAGCAGGCGATGATCAAAGGCGTGGAGCTGCTTCCGCCACATTCGCATCCAACAAATCAGCCCGTTCCTGGACCAGCAGGAAGGGTGCCGGCCAACTGGGAATCGCTGCTGAATTAGCTGGCGCGGACATCTCTCGTTGATCGATTTTTCATAGATGGGAGCGGGAATCGGCTTACCGTATTTGTAATGAGCGCCGTATCAAAAGGAGCAATCGATGAGCGCGGTACAAGTCGAACAGCAGAGCTATGAGATGCCCCCGCGCGAGGGGCTCAGCATCGCACATTTTCTCACCGTCGCCGACATCGACCGGTCAGCTCATTACTATGAGAAGGTCTTCGGCGCTCGCATTTTGAGCATGGGTGACGGCAACGCGCCCGCCTACCTTCAGCTTGCGAATATCTGGATGATTTTGAACGTCGGGGGCGGGCCGACACCTGACAAGCCAACGGTAACGCTCAGCGTCCCCGACCCGAATCACATCAACAGCTTTCTGAATTTCCGCGTTGCGGATATTCAGGCGTGCTATGAATTGTGGAAAAGTCGGGGAGCCGTGTTCATCACGCCGCCGATACCCAAGTACGGTGAGATCCGCTGCTACATCCGCGATCCTGACGGCTACATCATCGAGGTCGGACAGAGCACCGACCTTACATACGGTTGACGCTCGGGCCGCTAGTTCCGCCGGCCCGCCGCCAACTCCGCCAACTTATCCGCAATGCGCTCGGCAGCGCCGGGATGCGCCTGCGTGCGCGCTGCGGCGCCCATCGCAGCCAGCCGAGTTGGGTCGGCGATCAGGCCGGCGAGAATCCAGAGCAACTTGTCGGGAGCGCCAAGATCTTTTTCTTCCAGCATGACGGCCGCGCCGGCTGCCACCATGGCCTCGGCGTTGCGGCGCTGGTGCTCATCGGTCGCGGCGGCAAAGGGAACCAGCAATGCCGGCTTGCCTGCCGCGGCTTCTTCGGCCACGGTGGTTGCGCCGCTGCGCGACATGATCAGGTGCGCCCGGGCAAACTCCGCCGCCATCTTGTCGACAAATGGCCGCACCACCCAGCGCGCGGGATCGGCGCCACTGGCGGCGTAAGCGGCATGAGTGGCTTCAAAGTTGCGCATCCCGCTCTGGTGCAGAACGGTGAGGCCGGGCACCGCTTCAAGTAATGACTTGATGATGTGCGGCAGATTCATGTTGAAAATCCGCGCGCCCTGCGAGCCGCCGAAGACGAGCAGATGTGGCGCGCCCGTCGGCGCTTCGAGCGAAAAGAATTCCCGCCGCACGGGAACACCTGTGACTTCCGCCTTGCGGAACCATTTTGCGGCCGCGGGAAAGTTGATGGCCGCGGCCTGCACCCGTTTGCCCACCAGCCGGTTGGCCAGGCCAGGCATGGCGTTGGGCTCATAGGCCATGGCTGGAATCTTGAGCCGCAGCGCAGCCACCATCGCCGGGCCGGATGCATAGCCGCCCACGCCGAGCACCGCGCCTGGCCGGAACTCGCGCATCAGGCGCTTGCAGTCGCCGATCGAACGCGGCAGGCCAGCCAATGTGTGCAACCGCGTCATCAGCGAAACGCTTTTAAGCGGGCCGACGTCGATGAGTTTGAGCGGAAAGCCGGCTTCGGGAACAAGCCGCGACTCGAGGCCCCGCGCCGTGCCAACCAGAAGAACTTCTGCCGCGTGCCGCTCAACCAGCGCGCGCGCCACCGCCAGCGCGGGAATGATGTGCCCGCCCGTTCCTCCGCCGGCAATGAGAATTCGTAGCTCCGCCATGCCCTTACTCTTGTTTCTGACCCCGAACTTTGGCGTTCTACTCTGCTTGCCGGCTTATATTCAGCAGAATTCCGATACTGGCCAGCGTGCAGAACAGCGAAGTGCCTCCGTGCGAAATCAGCGGCAGGGGGATGCCTTTGTTGGGAACCAGCGATAGTACCACGCTGATGTTAAAGAAAGCCTGCAGCAGAATCGTGATGGTGATGCCGAATGCCACCAGCCGCGCAAAAGGATCGTTGCAGCGGAAGGCCGTGCGCAGGCCGCGCACGCCAAAAATGGCAAACAGCAGCACAATGAGCATGGCGCCGATGAAGCCGAGCTCCTCGGCAATGTTGGCGAAGATAAAGTCGGTCGCGGCCTCGGGCAGATAGAAAAGCTTCTGCATCCCTTCCATGTAGCCGCGGCCGGTGAGCCCGCCTGTGCCCACGGCAATCAGAGACTGATAGATGTGATAGCCCGCGCCCTGGGGATCAGACTCTGGATTGAGAAACACCAGCATGCGCGCCCGCCGCCAGGGCACCATGAGCAACAGCGCGGCCAGCGCCGGCAGCGCGGCGGCAACTGCGCCCAGCAGGATCTTCCACTCCATCCCCGCCAGCACAAGAATCATTGCGGCCACGCCCGCCAGCACGAGGGCCGTGCCCAGGTCGGGCTGCGCAGCCACCAGAACGATGAACAGCGCGGGAATGAGCCGCTGCGGGAATAAGGGTCTGCTTCCAGTCGCGCATGGCGCCGAGCCGCGTGTGCAGAAACCAAGCCAGAAACAATACCAGCACCGGCTTGGCGATCTCAGAGGGCTGCAACGTGAAGAAATTCCCGAAGCGAATCCAGCGATGCGTGTGATGCGAGCCGGGCATGAGAAAAACCAGCACCAGCAGAACCACCGTGATGGAGAGCGCGGGATAGATGAAGCGCGGCGATTTGTAGTGGCTCACGTCCACGTGCATGAGCACGAGCATGGCCAGCACGCCCACCGCGGCCCACACAGCCTGCGTGAAAATGAACGTGTAAGCCGAGTGGTACTTCTCCTGGTCAACGACGGCCGAAGCCGAGAAGACCATCACCAGCCCGGCGACCACCAGCACCAGCGTGGTGAAGAACAGCCATTTGTCAACGCCAACCCGTTTCGCCATTTTTCCTAGCCGGCCCTCAAATTCGTCTGCGGTTATCGCCTATTACTTATTACCTGTCGCGCCCCCGGCGCCTTATTCGTCCCGCTTTTCTTTCCAATCTTTTTGTTCCGCAACCAGTTGCTTGAAGACGCGCCCGCGCTGCTCGTAGTTCTCAAACTGATCGAAGCTTGAACAGGCCGGCGCCAGCAGCACCACGTCGCCGGGCCGCGCGGCCCTCGCCGCCGCGCTCACTGCGTTGGCCAGCGTGGTGCATGCGTGGATCGGAACGACGCCGCGCAGGTGCGACTCGATCTTGGCCGCCGCCGCGCCGATGGTATACACCGCGCGCACCCGCTCGCGCAGCAAGCGGAGCGAGCGTCGCATAGTCGGAGCCCTTGTCTTTGCCGCCCAGAATCAGATGAATGCCGCCGGGAAACGACGCCACGGCCTTGGCGGTCGCATCCACGTTGGTGGCCTTCGAGTCGTTGTAGTAATCGACGCCATTGATCGGTGGCCACAAATTCCAGTCGATGCTCGACGGCGCTGGAACTTCTCGATCGCGCGGCCAATCGCAGCGGGCGCCACGCCCGCCAGCCGCGCCGCGCATACCGCCGCCAGCACGTTTTCAACGTTGTGCTCGCCCTTGAGCGGAATCTTGCTCAGCGGCATGACCGTCTCGATCGCCGCATCCGGCGCCGGACGCGGTAAACGACGTTTCCGTTCTCGGCCCATGCGCCGCGGCTCACTTCGTGCTTTGGCTGAGAACCAATAAACCGGCGCGTGCGACCGAGCCTCGGCCTCGGCGGTGCGTGGATTGTCGGCGTTCAGCACCACGAAGTCGTTTGCGTCCTGCACGGCAAAGATGCGCTCCTTGGCCAGCGCATAGTTTTCAAAGCGTTCCATGCCGGTCAAGATGATCGGGCGTGATGTTCAGAATGACGGCGATCTTCGGATGGAACTCTTCCGTGCTCTCCAGTTGAAAGCTTGAAACTTCCAGCACCGACCACGTGTCGTCCGTGCTCTCGTCAATCAGCCCCACCACAGCCACGCCGATGTTTCCGGCAACCAGCGTGGGATAGCCGGCCTCCTTCAGAATTTCGCCGGTGAGCGCCGTGGTCGTCGTCTTCCCGTTCGATCCGGTGATGGCCAGAATCTTGCCCTTGAGGAATCGCGCCGCAAGTTCCAGCTCGCCGATCACCGGGCGGCCGAAGTTCCGAGCCTGCACCAGCTCCGGCGTATTTAGCGGCACGCCGGGGCTCACGACGATCAGGTCCTGGCGGCGGAAGGTCAACAGCCCGTGGCCGCCGGCCTCCACCATGATGCCCTCTTCGAGCAGCGCCGGAATCTCTTTGGCCAGCGACTCGGCCGAACGAATATCGGAGACCGTAACCTGCGCGCCCTTGTCGGCGCAAAAATAGCGCCGCGGCCAGTCCCGACTTCCCCAGGCCCACAACCAGAACCTTTTTGCCCTTCAGCTCCATCGTCTGATCCTAACGGTTGGCGCAATAACTTTATTGTGCACCGCTGGGGATGCGGCGCGCGCGGCTGCTAGCGCAATTTCAGTGTAGTGAGTGCAAACAATGCAAACACCAGGGCGCCAATCCAGAAGCGCGCAATCACCTTCGACTCGCTCCAGCCCAGCTGCTCGAAGTGGTGGTGCAGCGGCGCCATTTTGAAGATCCGTTTCTTGCGCAGCTTGTAGCTGCCTACCTGCAGGATGACCGAGACCGCTTCCAGAATGAAGATGCCGCCGATAAAAGGCAGCAGCAGCTCCTGCCGAATGATGATGCGCCACGGTGCCGATTGCCCCGCCCAGCGCCAGCGAGCCCACGTCGCCCATAAAGATCTCCGCCGGGTGCGCGTTGTACCAGAGAAAGCCGATCGACGCGCCCACCATCGACCCGCAAAAGACCGTCAGCTCGCCCACCATGGGCATGCGCTGCAGTTCCAGGTAGTCGGCAAAGACCACGTGGCCGCTGATGTAGGTGAGGACGGCCAGCGCGCCGGCGGCGATGATGGTGCAGCCAATGGCGAGGCCGTCGAGCCCGTCGGTCAGGTTGACGGCGTTCGACGTGCCGACCAGCCAAAGCACCACCCACAAAACGAAGGGCACAAACGCGAAGAGCGCCATGTGCGGAAGCGTCGCCGGCCAGTGATGCCACAGCAGATCGGGGCGCAGGCTCTTGATAAACGGAACGGACAGCCGCGTGGAAAAGACATCGAACTGGTTCAGGACCACCAGCGCTACAGCGACAATCACGCCGGCCAGCCCCTGCCACAGCAGCTTGGCGCGCGGCGTCAGGCCCAGGCTGCGCCGCTGAACCACTTTAATGTAGTCGTCGGCAAAGCCGATGGCGCCATACGCAAGCGTGGAAAAAACCACGACCCAGACCAGCGGATTCGCCGGGTCGGACCAAAGCACCGTGGGCAGCAGAATGGCGATCACGATCAGCACGCCGCCCATGGTCGGCGTGCCGGTTTTCTTCAGGTGCGACTGCGGGCCGTCTTCGCGCACAAACTGGCCGATCTGGAACTCCCTCAGCTTCTGAATCACGTACGGCCCGATGAAAAGCGCAATCAGCAGCGCCGTAAGCGAGGCAAACGCAGTACGAAAAGTCAGGTAGCGGAAGATCCGGAACGGGTGGAAGAACGGAAACAGCTTTTCGTAAAGCAGCCAGTAAAGCAAGGAGCCTCCGAGGGCCGGAGTAAGGAGGAATTCAGCTTGATTCTACAGGCACAGGTGAGACAGATGAAGACGCCGCGTGCGAAGTCGTATCCGAAAAGTACTATCCAAGTCCGAGGAAGACAGCGAGCGACCGGTCGACGGCCTTGAGCGTTCGCGATTCCAACTCGCCAAAAGGAACGCCGGCTTTGTCGCGCGGGATCGTGTGTGCCTTGTCGACCATGATCTGCGAGGATGCGCGGAGGCCGTTTTTTTGTGAAGGCTCGACGTCGATTCGGAATGTCGTGATCGGACGCAGTTCGGTTGTGACAGGAAGAATCGTTACCGATGGAAGTTGAGCGAAGAGATCGGATTGGATGACGAGTGCTGGCCGCGGCTTACCGTACGCTCCCACGAGAACGACCGGAATCAGGTCTCCGCGTTTCACACCCAGCCGTCCGTGTCAGCCACTTCGTTAATCCAGGCAAGCACCTCTGTCTCGTGCGGGTCGTTGGCAAGCAGCAGGGACTCGCGCTCGCACTTTTTGCGGAAGTTCTCCAAGGAAGTATCCGGTAGCCAAATTTGCACTGGCCTCAGCCCGGCCGCGCGGAGCTGCTCGCGATGCTTGCGAACGCGCTTTGTGATTGCCGAGCCCATTTGGAGCCTCGTGTTACATGAAACATGTTACACGAGATCTGTGTTTCATGCAACATCAAATTATTGCCTTATTTATCTTGAATTTACAAGATTAGTAGAACGAGTTTAGGCTATTATGTTGCCCATGCGGCTCTCTTTCAATCTCATTGTATTCCTGTGTTTGCTAGCCTCCTATGGGGTCTATGCCATCTGGAACCGCTCACGTTCCAAGAAATCAGAGCAATGGCCCGTGACTGACGGAACCATCCAGTCACTGAATACCGAGTTTATTCGCGAAGGGCGCAGCTCGTCCGAGCTTCCGGTCTGTGACTTCTCATTTTGTGTTGACGGTGAATACTACTCCGGGAGATTGAGTATTTCGCGCACGAACGCTTCGGACGATTATCAGCCGAGAAATCTAATCAACCAAAAGATCCAAGTGCGTTACGACCCGAAGGACCCAGCGAAATGCTTCGTGCCGCCTGTTGATCTTGATGGCTCTCATCTCGCGCGCAATTACCCTAGTCCTTTTGAAAGCGACGTCGAGCCCACTTCTCTGGGCCTCAGCTAGAGCTGAACGAACCATGCAAGGCTCAGCTTGCATGGCCCGTTGTCGCCTGCCGCGGATTCGGCGCTACCGAATTTCGCCACTCGCCTAATCGAGGAACGGCATCTGCGTAGGCTAGCTGGACATGTTTGTATATGTGTGATATATACAGATTATGGCCGAGAAAGACCCTCTTGCGGCTTGCATTGGGTTCGATTGGGACCAGGACAACGCCCTCAAAAACTGGGAGCGCCATCGGGTGACGCCCGAGGAAGCCGAAGATGTCTTCTTCCACGACCCATTTGTGATGCGATCCGATCCGGCGCACTCAAAACTTGAGAAGCACTATTGGGCACTAGGCAAGACGGCGCACAACCGAAGGCTATTTGTTGCATTTACGATTCGGCGGAAACTCATTCGGATTATTTCGACGCGGGATATGAACCGGAGAGAAATCGAGGACTATGAACGCTATGAAGAAACCAATTCCTAAGTTCAAGAGCGAATCTGAGGAATTCGAATTCTGGTCCTCGACCGGGCCGGGAGCAGATTCGACCAAATATTTGGATTGGTCGCAAGCAAAGCGTACCAAGTTCCCCAACTTGCGGCCGACGCTGCGCACAATTTCCGTGCGGCTTCCCGTCGCCATGATCGAAGATCTGAAGATTCTCGCCAACCAACGCGATGTGCCCTACCAGTCGTTGCTCAAGGTGTTTCTGGCCGAGCGGTTGGAGGCGGAGCGAAGGATGAAGCGTGCGGGCTGAGGCCATTCCTGACCGAATAAATAATGAAAGATGCGAGTCTCCAGCTAAAGGCTAGTAGCTAATAGCTGGAGGCTGCATTTTACCGCGTCTTCGCCACTTCCTCCACCGTCACCGGATCGAGGAACGGCATCGCCGCGCGCAGTTGCTTGCCGACGATCTCGACCGGGTGCTTCGCTTCCGCCTCGCGGAAGGCCAGAAACTCCTTTTTGCCGGAATTCTGGTCGGCGAGAAACTTCTTCGCGAAGGTTCCATTCTGAATCTCGGCGAGAATCTGCTTCATTGCCTTGCGGCTCTCAGCATTGATCACGCGCGGGCCGCTCACGTAGTCGCCCCACTCGGCCGTGTCCGAAATCGAGTAGCGCATGTACGCCAGTCCGCCGCGATAGATCAGGTCGACAATGAGCTTGAGCTCGTGCAGGCACTCGAAGTAGGCGCTCTCCGGCTGATAGCCGGCTTCGACGAGCGTTTCATATCCAGCCTTGATCAGCGCGCTCACGCCGCCGCACAGCACAGCCTGCTCGCCGAAGAGATCGGTCTCGGTCTCTTCTTTGAATGTGGTCTCGAGAGCCCCGGCGCGCGTGCAGCCGATGCCCTTGAGGTAGCTGAGCGAAAGAGCGTGCGCATTGCCGGTCGCGTCCTGGTGGACAGCGATGAGGCCCGGTACGCCGCCGCCTTCAATGAAGACTTCGCGCACGCGATGGCCGGGCGCCTTGGGCGCGGCCATGCCGACATCAATGCCCGCTGCGGGCACGATGGTCTTGAAGTGAATGTTGAAGCCGTGCGCAAACATCAGCAGTTTGCCCGCGCTCAGGTTCGGCCCGATCTCCTCGGCATACAACTTGGCCGCGGTTTGGTCGGGAACGAGCACCATGATCACGTCGGCCCATTTTGTGGCTTCGGCGACGGTGGTCACTTCGAGTCCAGCCTTCTGCGCCTTGGCAATCGATTTTGAATTGGCCGCCAGGCCTACCTTTACCTGCACGCCCGAATCTTTCAGGTTGAGAGCATGCGCATGCCCCTGCGAGCCGTAGCCGATGATGGCCACCTTCTTTGCCTGGATCAGCGTGAGGTCGGCATTGTTGTCGTAGTAAGTCTTCGCCATGATTTTTCTGGTTTTCCTTTGCGTTAGAGGTTGATTTTTTTTGAGCGGGCCCGCTTGGCTGCCGGCGGCGCAATACCACTTGTTCCAAACTGCAGGCTGCGAAAAGATCGAACAATTCGTGGAAGTCTGTCCTGTGTTGAAGAGCGGGGACTAAGCCTTTACAAAAGTCGTTAACCCCCGGCGGGTGCGCTCACGAAGCTGGCAGTTCCGCAGTTGATCCGCGAGAGCCTCCAGGTTCGGCACTCCATAGATTGAAAAGTTTTCGAGTTCCGCATCGGATGAAAACAAGTGCAACGACGCCTGGCCCAGCAACCGCTTCCCCAGCGGCTTGCGCAACTCAAAATGGTCGATGCGAAACAGTTCCAGAGACTCCTGAACTTTCGAAAGCAGGCCGTGCTCCAACTTGATCCTCTGCGTCGTGATCTCGTAATGAATGCTGCGGCTCCTCAGATAGTAATGGATCGCGATCGCAACACACGCAACCAGAAAGAACAGGCACAGATAAGTGACATCGATGTCGGAACTTCCGATGGTCCCGGCCTTCATCAGGTACCCAACGAGAATTGTCACTGCGATCACCACGACGAACGGCGTGAGCTGACCCACTGTGTAGATCACTGCCGGGTGCCCGACGAACAGATCCTTCTCGGTATCGAGATCCTTTGTCGCGGCGTATGCAGTCAGGTCCGTATTGCAGAAACGGCACTTGATGGCGGCGGCCTTGATAGTCTCACCGCAGACTGGGCAGGCTTTCTCGTCAGCTTCCATCGATCTTCCCTCTCAAGCCAGAATCATAACTCCAGAACCGTAACCTGGGCCCAAGCCCGCATCGGCGGAAATGCGGCTCCTCTGCTCACTCGGCTTCGCCGGCAACAATGTCTGCGGCAGTCTCCTCTTCCTGCTCCGCGGCGTCGCCTTCGACCACGCCCATCGCTTTGACCACGCTGCTCACATGATGACCGCGCCGCATGGTCATCTTGCCGCTACGGCAAATCTCCAATATCCGCCCTTCGTCTTCGCGGAGCACTTCGATGAGCCCTTCAATCTTGCTCTCCACGCCGGTCATCTCGATCATGAGCGACTCCGATGTGAGATCGACGATGCGCGCGCGAAAGACCTCAGCCAAATCGAAAATCTGAGCGCGGTTCCGGGGCGTTGCCGACACTTTGATCAACGCCAGTTCGCGCGTGACCGACGGCGCCTGCGCAATGTCGTCCACATCGACCACGTTCTCAAGTTTAAACAGGCTGGCGCGAATGCGGTCCCCGGCCTCTGACGACGCCTCGCACACCAGCGTAAGCCGCGACAGGCCCGGCCGCTCGCTGCGACCCACCGTGAGCGAATTGATGTTGATGTTCAAGCGCCGGAACAGCGACGCCACGCGCGTCAGCACGCCCGGACGATCTTCAACGTATGCAACGAATGTATGAAGCATAACGGACCTTTCTCGTGAATCAGTGAATAAGTGAAAGTGTGAATTGAGCAAAGGAGCTGGTTCACTCTTTCACTTATTCACTTCTTCACTGCCTTAGGACTCTTCCAGCGGATCGTGTTCGGGCCGGCGAATCATCTCGTGCAGCGCGCTGCCTGCGGGAATCATCGGGTACACCGAATCTTCCTTCTCTACGAGGAAATTGAGCAGATAAGCGCTCTTGGCCGAGCGCGCCTGGTTCACTGCGGCCTCAACTTCGCTGCGCTTGCGCACCGCGCATCCCGGAATGCCGTGCGCATCGGCGAGTTTCACAAAGTCGGGGCTCACCAGCGGTGTGGCCTCGTAGTTGCGCTCGTAGAAGAACTCCTGCCACTGCCGCACCATGCCCAGGTAGCCGTTGTTGATGACGGCGATGTTGATCTTGATTTTTTCCTGGACGATGGTGGCGAGTTCCGCGGCCGTCATCTGGAAACCACCGTCGCCGGCCACCACCCACACTTCTTTTTCCGGGCACGCCATCTTCGCGCCGATCGCCGCGGGCAATGCGAATCCCATGGTGCCCAGGCCGCCGCTCGTAATCAGCGTGCGCGGCTGCTCGTGCTTGTAGTATTGCGCTTCCCACATCTGGTGCTGGCCCACGTCGGTCACGATAATTGCACCGCCGCCGGTCAAGCGCCACAGGTCGTGCATCACGTGCGCCGCGTAAAGGTGGCCGGAGTCGGGCAGGTTCTTGATGTCGTGCACCGACACCGCGCCCTTGCTGGCTTCGATATTCTTGAGCCACGCGGCGCCGTCACGACCGGAAATGCGCGGCAGCAATTGCTCCAGCACCTCGCGCAGATCGCCCACCAGCGCCACATCCGCCTTCACGTTCTTGTTGATCTCCGCCGGATCCACTTCGATGTGAATCTTCTTGGCTTTGAGCGCGTACTCCGTCAGCTTGCCCGTCACGCGATCGTCAAAGCGCATGCCGCACGCGATCAGCAAATCGGCTTCCTGGATGGCGTGGTTCACCCACGACTCGCCGTGCATGCCCATCATGCCCAGGCAAAGCGGGTGCGATGCGGGAAATCCGCCAAGGCCCAACAGCGTAAGCGCCACGGGAATCTCCGCGCGCTCGGCCAGCGTGCGCACCTGCTCCATTGCGCCCGATTCCATCACGCCGTGCCCGGCAAGAATTACCGGCCGCTTCGAATTGCGAATCAGTTCAGCCGCGTCCGCAAGACCTGCGTCGTCAACATGCAGCATGGGATGCGGGCGATACGCCTTCGGCTTGGCCGCTTCAAAGTCGAATTCCGCCGACACCTGCTCTGCGTCTTTTGTAATGTCGACGAGCACCGGGCCGGGACGGCCGGAGCGCGCAATTTGAAATGCGTGGCGAATCGTCGGCGCGATGTCCTCCGCCTTGTTCACCAGAAAATTGTGTTTGGTCACAGGCAGCGTGATGCCGGTAATGTCCACTTCCTGAAACGCGTCGGTGCCCAGCAGCTTGCTCGACACGTTGGCGGTAATGCAGACGATCGGAATCGAGTCGAGCATCGCAGTGGCAATGCCCGTAACCAAATTGGTCGAGCCAGGCCCGCTGGTCGCAATGGCCACGCCTACCTTGCCCGTGGCGCGCGCGTAGCCGTCGGCCATGTGCGCCGCGCCTTGCTCGTGGCGAACGAGCACGTGCCGCACGGGAAACTTGCGCAACGCGTCGTACGCCGGAAGAATCGTGCCTCCCGGGTAGCCGAAGACGGTTTCGACGCCCTCACCGACCAGCGTGGCCCAGATGATCTCCGCGCCTGTGAGCCGTGCCGGCGGTTTCAGTTGCGCATGCGGGTCCGCAGCGTTCGCGGCCGGGTTGGTCGCGTTCGCTGCAACTGTGCTTCCGTTCGCTTCGTGCGCTTTCGTCGTCGCGTTTCCCTTGTGTCCCATAACGTCTCCTTGAAAGCTGCTAGCTACTAGTTTCTTTCTCGGGCTCAACGAT
The DNA here is from genome assembly GCA_963796785.1 of uncultured Acidobacteriaceae bacterium. Classification (GTDB taxonomy): domain Bacteria; phylum Acidobacteriota; class Terriglobia; order Terriglobales; family Acidobacteriaceae; genus Telmatobacter. The sequence continues at coordinate 558,998 of CAWCMW010000003.1, forward strand.
TCGCGGGTGGCTTGACGCCTGCGAGCAAAGCCAACTCACGCCACTTCCAATGGCAATCGACATCCATGAAGCCAATCTCGCGTAGCCATTCCAACTGAGTTTCAAGATCGAGGAGCTTATTTGATGGATCTTCGTCGGTCCATGAAATCGCCTCGAGAAACCCCGCATGGAGGCGAGGACTTGGCGATGAGACGTGTTCGAGATTGCAAAAAACACCGCCTGGGCCAAGAAGTTCGAAAATCTCCCGATACAGCGAGCGTTTCCGTTCATGGGATACGTGGTGGATAGCAAAACTCGAAATCACTGCGTCAAACGGCTCCATCTGAGGCAACCTGTTTTCAAAATCGTGCGAGACGATCGTCACGCTATTGTCGCCGGCAAACAGTGTGTGCAGCGTCTCCAGCATCGTCGGCGAGAAATCCAGTCCAACAAATTGGGCGTCCGGTCGAGCGGCTTTCACCAGCGCAAGGAGCCTTCCACCGCCGCAGCCCAGATCGAGAATGCGCTCAGCCTTAGGAGGCACGAATTCAAGCAGCGTGGATTCGCCTTCAACGCGATGTGGAATCGAGTCCGCGCGCCCGAGATACTCCAAGGCATGCTTCGCCGAGGGCCATAGATTTACATCACATGCATTGGCCATCGTTTTTCCTCATTCCGCAGGGCTTCATTTCGTTTTCCCAAATCAATTCACTTACCTGTTCCAGCGAGCGGCTGGAAGCTGTTCTTACGTTGTTGCTCCTTCGGATGCGCTGCTGACGCGATCCACATACTTGCGGAACACGCCCTTCGGCCAGCGCAGCGCCGGAGGCTTGAAACCCTTGAGCCGCGCCGCCATCTCTTCCTTGCTGATCTCCACATTGAGCGTCCGCTTGGCGATGTCGAAGGAAATGATGTCGCCCTCGCGCACGGCCGCAATCGGTCCGCCGACAAACGCCTCAGGCGCAACGTGGCCCGCGGTAAATCCGCGCGTCGCGCCGCTGAATCGCCCGTCGGTGAGGAGCGCAACCTGCGCGCTCAGCTCAGCGTTCGAGCTGATGGCTGCCGTCACCTGCAGCATCTCGCGCATGCCCGGCCCGCCCTTCGGCCCTTCGTAGCGAATCACCACCACGTCGCCGGGCTTGATGCCGCCGGCCTGCACAACCTTGAAGCAATCTTCTTCAGAGTCAAACACGCGCGCCGGCCCGCGATGCTCGTACTTGCCCGCCGCGGCAATCTTCATCACGCAACCTTCGGGCGCAAGGTTGCCTTTCAGAATCACCAGGCCGCCGTTCGGCTTGATGGGCTTTTCGAACGTAGCGATCACGTCCTGACCCGGAGTTTCTTTTGCCGTCGCCGCTTCTTCAGCCAGCGTTTTGCCGCTGATGGTCAGCGCCGATCCGTCGGCATGGCCCGCATCGATCATGCGCTTCGCCAGCAACCGCGATCCGCCCGCGGCCTGGTAATCCGATGCGACATACTTACCCGCCGGCGTGAGAGAGCAGATGTACGGCGTGCGTGCTGAGATCGCGTCAAAGTCGTCGATATTGAGCTCGACGCCGAGCTCGCGCGCGATGGCCAGCAGATGCAGCACGGCATTCGTCGAGCCGCCGCTCGCGGCCACGCTGGCGATCGTGTTTTCAATAGATTTGCGGGTGATGATCTGGGAGGGCTTGCGATTCGCGCGAACCGCGTCCATCAAAATGCGGCCGGCTGCTCGCGTCGCTTCAAGTTTGTTGGGTGCGGTCGCGGGAACGCCCGAAAGCTCAATCGGCGCGATGCCAAGAATTTCCGCGCTCATGGCCATGGTGTTAGCCGTGAATTGCCCGCCGCATGCGCCAGCGCCGGGACAGGCGTTGGCTTCGAGAGCTTCGAGACCGGCGGCATCAATCCGTCCCGCCGCATACGAACCGATGCCTTCAAATACGTTCTGAATCGTGATGTCGATTTTCTTGCCGTCGGGACCGTCGAGCTTGCCCGGCGCAATCGATCCGCCGTAAAGCATCATTCCCGGAATATCCAGCCGGCACAGCGCCATAATGATGCCCGGCATATTTTTGTCGCATCCGCCGATGCCGACCAGGCCATCGAACAGATTTCCGCGCGCGACAAGTTCGATCGAGTCTGCGATCACCTCGCGACTCACCAATGACGCCTTCATGCCCTGCGTGCCCATGGTGATGCCGTCGGAGATGGTGATGGTGTTGAACTCCATCGGCGTGCCGCCCGCCTCGCGAATGCCTTCCTTCAGTGCCTCCGCAATTTCGCGCAGGTGCACGTTGCAGGTGCCGATCTCGGTCCAGGTATTCGCAACGCCGATGATCGGCTTGTGCAGATCGTCTTTCTTAAATCCTGCGCCGCGCAGATACGATCTGGCCGCCGCTCGGCTCGGCCCTTCGGTCAACGGAATGCTTTGTCGCTTGCCTTCGATGGTCATATGCTCTTCACTTCGCTTTCAGCCATGAAGCTTCGTCGTGCTTCGTTTCAAAGGTGTCCAGCGCCGCGGCGTGCCGCAGCGTCAGGCCGATATCGTCCAGCCCTTCGAGCAGGCAGAACTTGCGGAAGGGATCGATTTCGAACTTCGCCGTGAATCCGCGTCCATCCGTCACCGTCTGCGCTTCAAGCGAAACCGTGAGCTGATAGTTCGGAATTTCCTTCGCGTTTCGGAGCAGCGTATCGACTTCTGCCTCGCTCAGCCGCGCCAGCACAATCCCGTTCTTGCCCGCATTCGAGAAGAAAATGTCAGCGAATGTGGGCGCAATCACCACGCGGAAGCCGTAGTCGCTCAGGGCCCACGCGGCGTGCTCGCGGCTCGATCCGCAGGCAAAATTCTTGCCCGCAATCAGAATCTTCGCGCCCTTGTAGCGCGGGTCGTTCAACACAAAATTCGGATCCGGATCGCCCGACGCCGTCGCCGCCAGTCGAAGAACAGAAAATCGCCGTAGCCCGTGCGCTCAATGCGCTTCAAAAACTGCTTAGGAATGATCTGGTCGGTATCAACGTTGGCGCGGTCAAGCGGCGCGGCCAGCGCGGTCAATGTACGAAACGGTTCCATTAAGCCTCTACCTCCTGCTTGGGAAATTCGCCCACGCGCCACTGTTTACGCGCCACGTCCGAATGTCAACAAAATGCCCGGCAATCGCGGCTGCCGCGGCCATCTCCGGCGACACCAGGTGCGTGCGGCCGCCGCGTCCCTGCCGCCCTTCAAAGTTGCGATTGCTGGTCGAAGCGCAGCGCTCGCCCGGCGAAAGAATGTCGGGATTCATGCCCAGGCACATGGAGCAGCCCGGCTCGCGCCAGTCGAAGCCAGCCTCGCGGAAGATGCGATCCAGGCCTTCTTTTTCCGCCTGCGCCTTTACCAGTTGCGAGCCCGGGAACCACCATCGCGCTCACGTGCGTGGAAACTTTGTGGCCTGCGGCAATCTTCGCCGCCGCGCGCAAATCCTCAATGCGCCCGTTGGTGCAGGAGCCGATGAAGACGCGATCGATTGCGATCTCCTCAAACGGCGTGCCCGCCTTCAGATCCATATATTCGAGCGCCCGCTCAAACGATTTGCGATCAACTTCGTTGTCGGCGTTCGCCGGATCGGGCACGTTGGACACCACCGGAGCCACCATGCCGGGGCTCGTTCCCCAGCTCACGTACGGAACCAGCGTCGCCGCGTCGATCACCAGCTCGCGATCGAACTTCGCGCCCGGATCCGACGGCAACTTGTTCCACTCCGCCACCGCGGCCTTCCCAGGCCTCTCCCTTTGGAGAAAATTTGCGGCCCTCCAAATATGCAAACGTCGTCTCGTCCGGCGCGATCATGCCCGCGCGCGCGCCCGCCTCGATGCTCATGTTGCAAACCGTCATGCGGCCTTCCATCGAGAGCGCGCGAATCGCCGAGCCCGCGTACTCGATCACGCAGCCCGTCGCGCCGTCGGTCCCGATCTTGCCGATGATGGCCAGAATCATGTCCTTCGCCGTAACGCCCAGCGGCAGCTTGCCTTCGACCGCGATGCGGAAAGTCTGCGGCTTCCCTTGCGGCAGCGTTTGCGTGGCCAGCACGTGCTCCACTTCGCTGGTGCCGATGCCGAAGGCCAGCGCGCCGAATGCGCCGTGCGTCGATGTGTGCGAGTCGCCGCACACAATCGTCATGCCCGGCTTGGTCAGCCCCAGCTCCGGCCCGATCACGTGCACAATTCCCTGCTCGCGCGAGTTCACGTCGTAAAGCTCGACGCCGAAGTCCGCGCAGTTCTTGCGCAGCGTGGCGATCTGCGTCGCAGAAATCTGGTCCACGATGTTCAGCCGGCCCTCAATGGTCGTCGGCACGTTGTGATCCACCGTGGCGATGGTGCGATCGGGCCGGCGCACCTTGCGCCCCGCCAGCCGCAATCCCTCGAACGCCTGCGGCGACGTGACCTCGTGCACCAATTGCAGATCGATATACAGCAGCGTCGGCTCGCCCTTCGGCTCAACCACCACATGCTGCTCCCAAACTTTCTCGAATAATGTCTTGGCTTCGCTACTCATCAAAAAAGCTCCTAGCTTCTAGCTCCCAGCCTCTAGCCCCGTTCTGCCGACCCATCTTTCTAGACTTCGCACAAATCCCATTCATCCATTTGCGCATTCACGGTTAGCACCTGCTCCAGCACAACGAGCTGGAAGCTAGCGGCTAGGAGCTAGAAGCTGCTCTTTCACCGTCTCCCTTACCTTCGCTCCCATTTCCTTCGTCGAGAGCACCGTCACTCCCTGCGTATTGCCGCGCGCCAGGTCAGGCGTGCGGAAGCCCTGCTCAAGCACCTTGCGCACCGCCGATTCGATCGCCGCGGCCTCGGCTTCCAGGCCCGCCGGAGTGGCGCAGAATCAGCGCGGCGGTCAAAATCGCGCCCAGCGGATTGGCCAAGCCCTTGCCCGCGATGTCCGGCGCCGAGCCGTGGACCGGCTCGTACAAATTCACTTTGCCGCCAATCGTCGCCGAGGGCAGCATGCCCGAGCGAGCCGGTAATCACGCCCGCTTCGTCGCTCAGAATGTCGCCAAACAAATTCTCCGTCAGCACCACATCAAAGTCGCGCGGGCGATTCATAATGTGCATCGCCATCGCATCCACATATTGGTGCTCCAGCATCACGCCCGGAAAATCCTTGCCCACCTCGTTCACCGTCGCGCGCCAAAGCTGCGAAACCTCGAGCACGTTGGCCTTGTCGACGCTGGTTAGTTTCTTGCGGCGCTTCGCAGCCAGCTCAAACGCGATCTTCGCCACGCGGACAACCTCGTCCCTCGTGTAAATCATCGTGTTGTAGCCGACGCCTTTTTCCTTATTCCACTCGCGCGGCTTGCCAAAATACGCTCCGCCCAGCAATTCGCGCACAAAAAGAATGTCGGTGCCTTCGATCACCTCGGGCCGCAAAGGGCTGTTCACCGTTAGCTCTTTGAAGGAGAAGCATGGCCGCAGGTTCGCAAATCCGCCCAGCGCCGCGCGAATCTGCAGCAACCCGCCCTCAGGCCGCTTGTCCGGCGCGAGCGAATTGAACTCGTTGCCGCCCACCGCGCCGAGCAGAACCGCGTCCGACGCCAGCGCCGCATCGAGCGTGTCCGCAGGCAGCGGCGTTCCGTCCTGCACAATGGCCACGCCGCCGATGCGCTTCTCGGCAAACGTGAACTCGTGCCCGCCCAGCGCCGCCGTTTCCTTCAACACGGCAACCGCTTCGTTGGTCACTTCGGGGCCGATGCCGTCACCGGCCGTCACTAGAATCTTCAGCTTCATTTTTCAGTTCTCAGTTCTTAGTTCGCAGTTCTTAGTTCTCAGCGCATCAAGGTCAGGGCGATAAGGCTAATCCCAGTTCCCTGGGTCTCTTGGTCCCGGTCTTTTTTCAATCCAATTCCGAGACCGGCTCCGTGCGCCGTTCGCGAATGTTGTCCGGCAGCAGTCCGACCAGATCCTGATCGTAGATGTTCTTCTTGCGGTCGGCCAGCGCGACAAACCGGTAGTAGACGTGCTGCAGCTCCTCGCGGCTGACGGTGAAGCCGAGCTGCTCCAGTCTGTGCCTCAAGCGCCGCGCGGCCCGAGTGCTTGCCCAGCACCAGATGCGTCCGCGCCACGCCCACAAGCTGCGGCGTCATGATCTCGTAGCAAAGCGGGTTGGCCAGCATGCCGTGCTGATGAATGCCCGACTCGTGCGCGAACGCGTTGGCGCCCACAATGGCCTTGTTCGGCGACGGCTTGAACGTGATGAGCTGGCCCAGCACCTCGCTGGTGGGATAAAGCTGGTCGAGCTTGATCGCAGTCGTCAAGCCGAAGTGATCGCCGCGCACGTAAAGCGCCGCCGCAATCTCCTCGAGCGCCGCGTTGCCTGCCCGCTCGCCGATACCGTTGATGGTGCACTCCACCTGGCGCGCGCCGGCCTGGATCGCCGCCAGTGAATTCGCCACTGCAAGCCCCAGATCGTCGTGGCAATGCGCGGAAAGCACAACGCCCTTCTCGTCGATCGCCGGAACGCGCTCGCGCACTTCGCGAAACATCTGGCCGTACTCTTCAGGCGTCACGTAGCCCACGGTGTCGGGCATGTTGATGGTCGTCGCGCCCGCTTCAACGGCAATGCGCACCATCTCCACCAGAAAATCGCGATCCGAACGCGTCGCGTCCTCGGGTGAAAACTCCACATCATCGCAAAGCGATCGCGCCAGCCGCACCGCTCTCGCCGCACTGGTCCAGCGCCTCCGCGCGGCTCATCTTCAGTTTGTATTCGAGATGCAGATCGCTCGACGCCAGAAACACATGGATGCGCGCCCGCTCGGCAAATTGCAGCGCCCGCGCCGCCATCTCGATGTCTTCGGTCTTGGCCCGCGCCAATGACGCGATGCGCGGCTTGCGAATGGCCTGCGTGATCGTGGCAATGGCGGCAAAATCGCCCTCCGAAGCCATGGCAAAGCCGGCTTCGATGATGTCCACGCCCAGATCCTCAAGGGCGTGGGCCATGGTGAGCTTTTCCTGCGTGGTCATGCTGCAACCGGGCGACTGCTCGCCGTCGCGCAGGGTGGTGTCAAAAAAAACTACCTGATCTGTGCTCATGGATTGTGCCTGCCGGGGAAGACCGGCCTTGTCCAGTTCCTTTATTGTCACCTATCGAATAGTATAAGGCAAAGTTATAATTGTTTTGATCGCCATAAGTTTTGATTATATAGTGAAGAAGTGAAAAAGTGAATAAGCGATAAAGTGATGAACTGAAAACGAGAAGAGGCGCAACCGGCCGCGGCGCTCCTCAATCTCATCCTCGCGCCGCACATGGTTCATTGTTTCACTCTTTCACTTCTTCACTGATCGTTACTCTTATTGTTCGCAGCTTCACTCTTTCACTCTCCGGAGGAGCGCCCATGGAACTCAGCCAGCTTGAAACCTTTCTCGCCGTCGCCGAGGAGCGCAGTTTTTCCCGCGCCGCCCTGCGCCTGCACCGCACCCAGCCCGCCGTCAGCCAGGTCATCCGCAAGCTGGAGGGCGCGGTGGGCGAAACGCTGTTCGACCGCGCTTCGCGCGATGGCTCGCTTACCGCTGCCGGCACCTTGCTGCGCGATTATGCAATGCGCCTGCTGGCCTTGCGCCGCGAGGCTTCAAGCGCCCTTGACGAGCTGAAGAGCCTGGAACGCGGCCACCTGCAACTGGCGGCCAACGAGTACACATGTATGTACCTCCTGCCGGCGATCGACGCCTTTCGCCGCGAGTTTCCCCACGTGGGCGTAACCGTGCAGCGCATGCTGGCCTCGCGCATTCCCGAGGAACTCAATCTGCGCACCTTCGAGCTCGGCGTCATCTCCTTCAAGCCCGATCCCGCGCAGGTCCGCAGCATCTCGGTCTATGGCGACAGCCTCGCGCTTCATCGTCAGCCCGCACCACGCGCTGGCCCGCGCCGGGCGCGTCTCCATCCGCGACCTGGGGAACGAAAACTTTATCGCGCACAACGTGGCCTCGCCGCTGCGCCGCAAGGTCATTGAAGCTTTCCAGCGCTACCGCACGCCGCTCAATATGGGCATCGAGCTGCCCACCATCGAGGCCATCAAGCGTTTTGTGGCCATGGGGAATGGTGTCGCGCTTGTGCCTCACCTGACCGTGGCTCGCGAACTCGAAACCGGCGACCTGGTCCGCGTAAAGGTCGATGAGCTCGATGTGCGACGCGTGTTGCGACTCGTTCATCGCCGCCAGGGCACGCTGTCCTATGCCGCCAAGGCCTTTCTGCACACGCTCAGAACCATGGCCAGCAAGCAGGGACCGCCATTTTATTACCACGTCGAGCGCGCCGGATGACGCCCTCTTTCGCCGCCATGCGTCTAAAGCCGGGTAAGCTTTCATGCGCGCCGCCCATTTTGACCCGCTCCGGCCATTTACAATGCTGAGAGCGGGGCACAGGGCTTCCGGTGCACCGGATCAGTGTGCGGGAACCGGCACCGGCATTGCCATCCGCACAGTTGTGGAGTTGCGAGGAACAGGATCGAATGAAGAAGATTGCTTTTTTTGTCTGTCTGCTGGCCGTTTGCGTGGCCGCAGCCCGCGCCCAGGAAAGCCGCCAGGACATCAGCCTGAGCGGATCGGCGCTGATCGAGCCGTACAAGGCTTCATCCACCGACGTTCAAGTCCACTCCACCACCGCCTATGGTGGATTGGCCAGCTATCGTTTCATGCTCACGCCCACAAGCGCGCTTGAAGTCAACTACGGCATCACTTATCAAAACAAGATCGCGTACCTTTTGAACTCGACCACCTTAGGCCCCATCCAGGTGCTGACCCGTACCCAGGAGATCTCTGGCGCCTACGTGCGCTCCTTCGTCTTCAAGAACTTCAATCCCTTTGTCGAGGCCGGCCCGTCGGCAATCATCTTCCTGCCCATCCTGAACTCGGGAACCAAATCCCAGGACGTGCATCAGCAGACTGAAATCGGCGCTATGTATGGCGCAGGGTTTGCCTACGAAATCAGTCCCAGCTTCGACATCCGCGTCGAGTATCGCGGCCTGGTAACCAAAGTGCCGACCTTCGGCGAAGACGCCACCGGCTTCAGCTTCAAAACCAATGAATGGTGGAACATGTCCGAACCCCTGGTTGGCGTGGCCTACCACTTCTAAAGACAGGGAACGAGGGACCAGGGACGAGGGACCAAGGGTACGAGGGACCAAGGGCAACGAGGGACCAAGGGTACGAGGGATCAAGGGAACGAGGGACCAAGGGCACGAGGGATCAGAAAATCAAAGGGGACGGACGATCAGTCCGTCCCTTTGTCATTTGCGCACGATGGCCCTCGGCCTAATGTAGCGCCGGTCTCCAGACCGGCTGTCGTGCGGGTCTCTAGATCCGCACTGCCAAGCCCTCTCATAGATCTTCCTTGCCACCTAGCCGCACACCGTCAGCTTCCGGCCTCGCGATAGCGGCCCAATTCCTTCACCATGCCGCAATGCGCGCTGAGTGCCTCCAGCGCGCGCGTTCCTTCCTCGCTCTGAAGCAATCTTGCAGTCCACGTAAAAGATGTACTCCCAAGGCTTGCCCTTCACCGGCCGGGACTCGATCTGCGGTCAAATTGGTGCCCATTTTGCTCAGCGCGCTCAGCGCCGCCACCAGCGAGCCCGGCTTGTGCTCCAGCGTAAAGGCCACGCTCATTTTGTTCGCAGCGGGGTCGGATTCCGCTTCCGAGCTTCGCCGCACCAGAAAGAATCGCGTGTAGTTCTCCGCATCGTCCTCGATGCCGCGGGCAAGAATCTCCGCGCCATAGTAAGCCGCCGCCCGCTCGCTGGCGATGGCCCCCGCTTTTGTGTCGCGCGTATTCACCAACTGCTTCACGCTTCCTGCTGTGTCGTAAAAAGCAACGGCTTTCATCGCGGGATGTTCGGCCAGAAAGCGCCGGCACTGCGCCAGCGCCACGGCATGCGAATACACGCGCTCGATTTCGCCAATTTTCGCGCCGGCGACGGCGATCAGATTGTGCCGGATGCGAATCTGCGTCTCCCGCACCACCTTCACGTCGTGATGCAGCAGCAGGTCGAAATGTTCGAGGACCGAGCCGGCCAGGCTGTTCTCAATGGGAATTGCGGCGGCATCGGCAGCGCCCGAATCGAGCGCGGCAAACACTTCGGCCGAAAGCGCGCAGGGAAGAATCTCCGCATCCGGCACCAGCTTCAGCGCCGCTTCATGGCTGAACGAGCCCGGCTCTCCCTGAATCGCGATCTTCATGCTGTTTCTTTCTGCTCCAAAATCTACAGACTTCCCGCACAGGACCGACCAAATCTTATTTCGGACGGCATCCTGAGCATCTTTTCATGATTGTCATCCTGAGCAAGCTCGCGAAGCGAGCGGGTCGAAGGATCTGCGGTTGCTTTTTCGCCCAAATCTGCGGTTGCTTTTCCTCTCGCACAATACCACACGCGATCGGCAGGAAGTCCGGCGCTTCTTATTGTGAAGTGTCGGCAGCCTCTTTCTCCGCCTGCCCAACCATGGCCGGAATCAGGTCGCTGTCGTTCGCCGGAACCCGCGCAGACAATTGCACCAGGTCGGTATCCGCTCCGGCAATGATCGCAACTCCATCGATCGGGCTCGCGTTCGCTTGCAGGCGCGAATCCGTGCCCAGTCCCTGCGCATTCGCCGGAGTCTCGAACTCAACAATATTGTTGCCGCGATAGGTCAGCTTGTCGCCCGGATAGGGACCGAAGGGAAAGTCGGCGGCTGGTTCGATTCCCTCTGCAATTACATTTTGTGCGAATGCTTTGTACGCCGGAAACACGCGCGCGATAACTTTCGCGACTTGAAATCTTCCCGACGTTCCGCCGCTGATGTTGGAAATCTGGACAGCATCACCCGTGAACCCCTTCCAGTCCAGCGAAAGCAATGTCGTCGAGTCCATGGGATCCGGGCTCACAAAAAGGTTTGCGCCGTTCGAGCCATACGTCGAGAAGCAATGCCAGCCGCGCGGCGCAAGAACTCCCGCACTATATTCCGCTTTATAGTAGGCAAGCCGTTGTGCGTTCGCCGCGGAAATAGCAACCGCTTTGCTCTTGCCAACTGGCGCTTTAAGCGGCCCCGCTTGCCCATCAGACGCGCAGCCAACGAACGGTACCGTGACGGCGGCGGCTTGAGCCGGCTTGGCGGCAGGCGCGGACTGGGCAAATACTGTCAGGCCTCCCGCCTCCGCGACAAACAAAGCAAGACTGGCAATAAGAACCGGATATGCTTTCATGGTTGCCATCATAGCGATCAACCGCAGGCCTCCATCAGAAAAGACGAAGCGCACGGACGCAAAGTCTTCCCCTTTCCGACATTCCCGGCAACCGCCTTGCTGAAACGCGGCGCGGCTGCCTCACCGCTTCATCCACAAATCCGCCGTCACAAACCCCAGAAACACCATCGCAATCACGCCATTCATGGTGAAGAACGCGGCATTCAGCCGGCGAAGGTCGCGCGGCGACACGATGGAGTGCTCATACGCCAGCAGCAAACCGACCGCGCAAATCCCCAGCCAGCCTGCCAGTCCAAAACCAAAAAGAAACCCGAACCAGATCAGCAGCCCCAACATGGCCAGGTGCATCGCCCGCGCCGTCCAGAAAGCGGCCTGGACGCCGCTCGCCTGCGGAAGACTGTGCAAGCCCGCCACGCGATCGTGTTCGTAGTCCTGGCAGGAATACAGCACGTCAAATCCGCCTGCCCACAACGTCACCGCAGCGGTCAGCACCAGAATGCGCGGGTCCAGGCTGCCGCGAACGGCAATCCACGCCGCGGCGGGCGCAAGGCCCAGCGCCAATCCCAGCCCCAGGTGCGACCACCGCGTCACGCGCTTCAGGTAGCTGTAGCCAAGCAGCACCGCCAGCGCCACCGGCGCCAACTCCAGCGTCAGCCGGTTCAGCTCCGCTGCAGCCGCCAGAAACACGGCGATGGCCACGAACGTAAATCCCAGCACAAATTGTTTTGAAAGCAGGCCCGCCGGAATGGCCCGGCTCCGAGTGCGCGGATTTTCGGCGTCAAGCTCCGCGTCGGCCCAGCGGTTAAACGCCATGGCCGCCGACCGCGCTGCCACCATGGCCACCACGATCCAGGCCATCGTCCGCCAGCCAGGCCAGCCGCCCGCGGCCAGCAGCATGGCCGTCACGGCAAACGGCAGCGCAAAGATCGAGTGCTCCCACTTGATCATCTCCAGCGTGGTGCCGATCTTGCTCAGAATGCCCGCCATCGTGTCGATTCCCTGATCCAGTCTAGAGCCTGCCGTCCTCCCCTTACCCACCGGCTCGGCCTCCCCGCGGCTCCGCCCTTGCCGGCCAGTCCGCATTGCCTGCTGCTTTGTTAACCTAGAGAACGTGACACCGATCACAACTTTAGGGTCCCAGTTGATGAAATGATGGCTTCGAAATTCCCCGTTCGGAGCGCAAGAATGAAGAAGTCTTCTCCCCAGGGAAAACCGCACGTGCAGCTCGACCCCAATGCGTTTGTCGCCGATTCGGACCTGCTTCTCGCCCTCGGCGGGCGCTCTACGCCGGTTCCCTGCCCGTCTGACGGCGTGCTTTTCCGGCAGGACGAGCCCTCAGTCGGCGTTTTTATCCTTCACGACGGCACAATCACGCTCAGCATGATGTCGCCCGATGGCCACTCGCTCTTCGCCGTCCAGGCCAAGCCCGGCTCCATTCTGGGCCTTCCCGGCGCCATCAGCAATCAACCCTACACCCTCAGTGCAACGGCTCGATCCGGCGCCCAGGTCAGCTTCGTCAGCAACGCCGATCTGTCTGCCCTGATGCACTCCGATCCGGCTTTGTCTCTCAAATTGCTTGAAGTCCTCGCCGCCGAGGTTCGCAGCGCTCGCAAAGCCATCTATTAGTTCGAGGTCCTCCTACAACCGAAGCAGCGGAGCCGGGAGCCAATTTTTCTTAGTTCTAGGAGAGAGGAGCGACGCAGACTGGGTGTCTGCTAGCGACGAACGACAACGAAATAGGAGAAATTGGCCCCGGCTCTGGCAGAGGATTTGATCTGGCCGTCGCACCCTACATCACGGGAATGCCCGGCTCACGCGCAACCCATGCAGCGCGGCCGCGCGTTCAAAGAGTGTGCCCTCACCTGCTAAACTCGGTCGTTGTGGCCCTCGCCGGCATCGCCATCGCCGCTTACCTGCTCGGGTCTATCCCCATGGGATACCTGCTCTTTCACGTCTTCCGCCGTCAGGACATCCGATCGATGGGCAGCGGCAACATCGGCGCCACCAACGTGCTTCGCGCCGGCGGCAAGGGGTTGGGCGCCGCCACATTTGTCGCTCGACGTCCTCAAAGGCTGCGCGGCCGTCTGGCTCGGCGGCTGGCTTGCCTCCCTCTGGATGCCCTCCGTTCCATTGCGCACCGCCGAGGCCTTCGCGGCCCTTTGCGCCGTGCTCGGCCACATGTTCCCCCTCTGGCTCAGGTTTCGCGGGGGCAAGGGCGTGGCTACCGGTTTTGGGGTCTTTCTCGTCATCTGCCCCTGGGCCGCGCTCGCCTCCATTGCAACTTTTGTTGTAGTCTTCGGCATCACCCGTTATGTCGCGGTTGCATCCATTATTGGAGCGGCTGCATTTCCTGTCTTCGCCTGGTTCCTTGTCACCGGCGCACGCCCGCCCTTTTTCTTCGCCGCCGCAATCGGAGTTACACTGCTCATCATCGTCAAGCACCACCAAAACATCCGGCGCTTGATCGCAGGCACGGAATACCGCTTCGGAGCTCACAAGCCAGCATGAGCCGCATCGTCATCTTAGGTTCCGGCGCCTGGGGAACCGCTATCGCGCTCTCCCTCGACCGCCGCGGCGGCCACCAGATCTCGCTCTGGGCCCACACTCCCGAGCTCGCCGGCCAGATTCTCGACGCCGGCGAGAACGCGCAATTCCTTCCCGGCTTTCCCATCCCGCCCGCCGTCACCATTACCGGCGAGCGCGATGCCATCACCGCCGCCGACATTCTCATCTCCGCCATTCCTTCGGAGTTTCTCCGCCCCACTCTTCTCCGCATCCGCGCTCATATGCGCAGCGGGCAGTTCGTCGTCAGCGCTACCAAGGGCCTTGAAGACCGCACCCTCTTCCGCATGACCACGGTTCTCTCTGAAACTCTGGAGCCGGTCGGGCTTCTGCTTCCCATCGGCGCGCTCTCCGGCCCCAGCTTCGCGCAGGAGGTGGCGCACGGCCAGCCCACGGCCCTCACCATTGCCTTCAGCGATCCGGAAGTCGCCGCCCTTATCCAGCAGGAATTTTCATCGGAGACTCTGCGCCTCTACACATCGACCGACGTCGTTGGCGTCGAGCTGGGCGGCGCGCTCAAGAACGTCATCGCCATCGCCGCCGGAATTGCCGTCGGGCGTTGGCCTCGGTTACAACTCAACAGCCGCGCTCATCACGCGCGGAATCGCCGAGATGACGCGCCTGGCCGTCGCCTGCGGCGCTCGGCGCGAGACCCTCGCCGGACTCTCCGGAATCGGCGATCTCGTGCTCACCTGCACCGGCTCGCTCAGCCGCAATCGCACGGTCGGAGAGCAGCTCGGCCAGGGCCGCAAGCTGCCTGAGATTCTCGACTCGCTCGGCGGCAAGGTTGCTGAAGGCGTACACACCACGCACGCCGCCCTCGGTCTTGCCCGCAAGCATAACGTTGAAATGCCCATCGCCTCGCAAATGGAGCTCATCCTCAAAGCAGGTAAGGACCCCCGCGAAGCCATCCGCGATCTGATGCTCCGGCCCGGCAAAGAAGAACGCTGAGACAGTCATAAACAGCGCGAAATGTTCAACTCGAGACGACAGAAATCCATCGAAAGGTTGGCTTAAAGCATCGTGAATACGCTAATTGTTCTTTAGGAATTCGCATAGCTGCGTGGGGCTAGCAGTAATTTTCGCGAAATCGGGTATCTTGATCGCTCGGAATTACCCAAATCTTCGGGGAAGGTTGCCGGCAATTTCGCATCGTGCGGGCTTAAGGGGCTTATACGGCGGATAGCTGACCTTAAAAGGCGCCGAACGGCGCCTTTTTTGCGCGATTTTGGGCGCTGTGTGCTTCCCATTCGAGCTGTCATCCTGAGGTCACCGCGGCGGTAGCGGTTGAGCGACGATGGGGAATATTCCGCCCCGAGTATCCCTTCGCGGAACCATACAATCCTTATCAGAACCTCGGTACAACAGGACGGATGCGGCCATGCGCGTGATGCTAGATAACAGTGTTTTCGGCCACAGCCAATCTGCGGATGGGCGATGGTTCCCCAGGGGTATCGCTTCACTATCGAAGAATCACACAACGAGGTCCTCGGGGCGGTGAGGAAAAAGCCGCACGACGACCGGGCATTCCAGGCACAGATCGACGCGCTCCCCACAATCGGCCGCCTAATCAGAGAGAAACGGCTCGAGGCGTTCACCTACAACGAGCTCCGGTGCGAGAAAGTGTGGCAATTTATTGGCGAACCCGCCTTCGACGCGATGGCCGGGTGCGCGATACAATCCTGTCCGCCAGCTGTTGAAAGATCGCGATTCTATCAAGGCCACTACCTGACATACGCGAGAAAAGGCGGCAAGAAAGACAGAAAGAGCGGCGTTCGAACAACGATCGGTCAGATCCAGTTTATGCAAATGCTTTGCAACCTCAAGGAGGACTTCCTCCCTCAATGGATGCCATTCGTGAAAACTCTCGGCCTCACAGCGTTCGAAATCGAGAGCATGGTGAACCTGAAATGTTTCCAAAGCTCAGACTGCCGCGGACTCCATCGTTGCCCGCTGGCCTTCCTTTTATTTCGGCCTGGAATCCTATCGCCATCATCACGCTGGGCAGGGCTTTCAGCACCAACGTGGCCGTCTTCCGGGCAGAAACTTTAGCGCAGCACTCTATCGTTTCGTTCGCCATCCTTCCTCGGGGACAATCTACGAAGTCTTCTGGCGCTACGTCAAGGACGAGTCCGTCGATCTCGTCTACCTCGATCCGCCCTTCAACTCCCGCCAGGACTACAACGTCCTCTTCGCCGAGAAAGACGGCTCGCAATCCAGCTCCCAGATCCACGCCTTCGAGGACACATGGGAGTGGAACACCGACGCCATGCGCGCTTACGAAGAAATCGTCGAGCAGGGCGGCCGCGTTGCCGACACTATGCGCGCCTTCAAAACCTTCCTCTTCAACACCGACATGATGGCCTACTCGCCATGATGGCTCCGCGCCTCGTCGAACTCCGCCGCGTCCTCGAAGCAAACCGGCTCCATCTACCTCCACTGCGACCCCACCGCCAGCCATTACTTAAAAATTCTGATGGACGCCGTGTTCGGGCCACAATTCTTTCGGTCGAACGAAATAATTTGGAAACGCAGCAGCGCACACAGTGATACGAAGCAAGGGCTGAAGAACTACGGACACATTCATGACGCTCTGCTTTTCTACTCAAAGGGCGACGAACTTCGTTTGGATCCGCAATTCACCGAATGACGACTACACGGCGAGGACTACCCTTGTCGACGAGGATCACAGGCAGCCGTTTTCGGCGGGGACGTAACCGCGCCCGACCAGGTGGCGACACCGAATACATGGCGCGTCAAGAACATGCAGGACCAGAGGCTGTAGCAGATCCAACGAGTAACGAATAGAAT
The DNA here is from genome assembly GCA_963796785.1 of uncultured Acidobacteriaceae bacterium. GTDB lineage: Bacteria > Acidobacteriota > Terriglobia > Terriglobales > Acidobacteriaceae > Telmatobacter. Next base: position 575,541 of record CAWCMW010000003.1, read on the forward strand.
TGGGAATACACGTCCACCCCTATGGGTAGATATTGGGCATATTCAAAAGAAAACATGGATGCAGTTCGACGCGAAGGGCAGGCTGCTGGCCACATTCAAGACGGAATGCCCGAATACAAGCGTTTCCTTGACGAAATGCCAGGAGTCGCGCGTTCAGGACATTTGGACGGACATCCGAGCCCGATTAACTCCGCATGCCCAGGAACGCCTCGGCTACCCAACCCAAAAACCTGAAGCCCTCCTCGAACGCATCATCAAAGCCAGTTCCAACGAAGGCGACGTTGTTCTCGATCCCTTCTGCGGCTGCGGCACCACCGTCCAGGTCGCGCAGCGCCTCAACCGCCGCTGGATCGGCATCGACATCACCCACCTCGCCATCGGCCTCATCAAGAAGCGCCTCTGAGACGCCTTTGGCCCCGAAATCAAATCCACCTACGAAGTGATCGGTGAGCCCACCGACTACGGCGGCGCAGCGCAGCTTGCCGCAGAAGACAAATACCAATTCCAGTGGTGGGCACTCGGCCAGGTCGGCGCGAGTCCCGCCGACCAGAAGAAAGGCGCTGACCGCGGCATCGACGGACGTCTCTACTTCCATGAGGAGGGATCAGTTCCCTGCCTTTTCACCCGCCGGCAATCGCGCCCAGAATCAGCAGCGGCTCTCGCCCGCGATGCCACCGCCTCGGGCAACGGCTTGTCAGGCGATTCGAGCGACCAATCCTCTTCGCAGGCAAAAAAGCGCAGAAACGCGCGGCGCTGGCCGGTTTCATATTCGCGAATCGTTCCGCGCAGCATGGGATAGCGCGCTTCGAGAGCATCAAGCACGGCACGAATCGTAACCGGGGCGGAAACGTCGAGCGCCACATCGCCCTCGACCTTGCGCCAGGTTGCGCAGATGAAAGGGGAGCGCGACGCGGATGGTGGCGTTTTGCAGTTCGGAGTTCATAGTTCGTAGTTCGCAGTTGCCTGTGTTCACTTGTTGATCGTTCGTGGTCAGAGAATCGATATCGGCGAAGCGGGTTAAGCGAGTGGCGCCAGAGGAACTGAGAACTTCGAACTGTGAACTGTTCTTTAATTCAGCGTCTGCACTTCCACTGACAGCACGGCCGGCAGATCGCGCACGATCGGCGCCCAACTGTCGCCCGAGTCGGCCGATGCATACACCTGGCCGCCCGTTGTGCCGAAGTAGATGCCGCAATCGTCGAGCGTATCCACGGCCATCGCATCGCGCAGCACGTTCACGTAGCAATCCTTTTCCGGCAGCCCTTTGGCCAGCGGCTCCCACTCGTTGCCGCCTGTGCGGCTGCGGTAGACGCGCAGCTTGCCGTCAAGCGGATAATGCTCGGAGTCGCTCTTGATCGGCACCACATAGAGCGTCTCCGGCTCGTGCGCGTGCACGTCGATCGCGAATCCGAAGTCCGTGGGAAGGTTGCCGCTCACTTCGCGCCAGTTCTCGCCGGCGTCGTCGGTGCGCATCACGTCCCAGTGCTTCTGCATAAACAGCACATCGGGCCGCGAGCGGGTGCATGGCCACGTGATGCACGCAGTGGCCGATCTCGGCGTTGGGATCGGGAATGTACTGCGAGCGCAGCCCCTTGTTGATCGGCTTCCACGTCGCGCCGCCGTCGTTGGTGCGGAACGCGCCAGCGGCCGAGATGGCAATGTAGATCCGCTTGGGATCGGTGGGATCGAGAATGATGGTGTGCAATCCCATGCCGCCTGCGCCCGGCTGCCATTTGGGACCGGTGCCGTGCCCGCGCAAGCCCGATAGCTCCTGCCAGTTCTCGCCCCCGTCGGTCGAGCGGAACAGCGCCGCGTCTTCCACGCCCGCGTACACGGTATCCGCATCGGTGAGCGAAGGCTCGATGTGCCACACGCGCTTGAACTCCCACGGATGCTGCGTGCCGTCGTACCACTGGTGCGTGGTCAGCGGCTTGCCCGTCTCCGGCGAAGAATCATAAGCAAACTTGTTGGGCAGCGCCGCCGGCGGCCCCGGAGCGGGAATCGCCTCGTTCGGCAATCCCGGCTGGTGCCAGGTCTTGCCGCCATCGTCGGACCGCTGGATCAGTTGCCCGAACCACCCGCTGGTTTGCGAGACATAAATCCGGTTGGGATCCACCGGCGATCCCTTCATGTGGTAGATCTCCCAGCCCGCGAAAAACGGCCCGCTCACCGTCCAGTCTTTGCGCTTGCCATCGGAGTTGAGAACGAACGCGCCCTTATGCGTTCCCACAAGTACTCGCACACCACTCATCTTGACCTCCTGCCTGCGGCAGCTCTTCAATTTCGTTTTCGGCGTCGCGTCGGGGACTGGAAATGCTCTCGCTAAATCGCCGCTTCGCCATTTTTTCGAATTTCCCTTGCAAAATGCAAGCGGAATTCCGATTTTGGGCTCTAACCCTCGATATAACACTGATTTGTTATTGAACGCATGTTGCTTCCGGCGGACAATTGTCACGACCCTCAACCGACACCCGCGCACGGGTGTACCTGGCCCGATGCGCACCTCGATCACCACATTTCATTGCCTCTGGTGGAGGAGGCGACCAAATATAATGACTCCGCGCAATGCAATGCAACTCGCATTCTTACTTCCACTTGCAGCCGCAGCGATTTCTGCGAACCCTGCGGGGGCTCAAACCCCCGACCGGCTTCCGACCGTCCTTGATTTTGCCCAGGTGCAGCCGCTGGCCAATCAACATCCCCATTGGGCAGTCGCTGCCAACGATCTGGGCGCCGTTCCCGCCGAGCTCCCCGTCAGCACCATCACGTTGGCTCTTGCCCGCTCTCCTCAACAGGAACAGGCTTTCCAGCAGTTGCTGCAGGATCAGCAGGATCCCTCGTCGCCCGACTATCACCACTGGCTCAGTCCGGACGAAATCGGCGAGCGCTTCGGCCTCTCCGACAACGACATCGCGGTCATCACCGCCTGGCTCCAGTCTCACGGGCTGCAGGTCAGTTGGGTGTCGCCGAGCCGCCTCTTCGTCGGAGTGACTGGAACGGCGGCGAACGTCGGCCTGGCCTTCGGCGCCGAACTCCACTACTACAACGTCAACGGCAAGAAGCTCGTTTCGGTCTCATCCGATCCCACCATTCCCGCGGCGCTGGCGCCTGCCATCCGGTCTGTCCGCGGCCTTTTCGCGATCGAAGAGCGCCCAAATCATTTCGCCACGTCCATGGTGTCCAACCAGCCCAATCTCACGATTCCCAGTGGCGGCACAACCTATCACTTTCTTGCGCCAGGCGATTTTGCAACCATCTACGATTTGCCGGCGGGCGTCACCGGGGCCGGAACAAAAATCGGAATCGTGGCTGAAGCGCGCACCAATGCGGCGGACTTCAACAACTTCAAAAGTCTCACCGGTTCGACATTCCCAAACCCCACCGAGATTGTTCCTACAGCATACGGCGGAGTCGATCCCGGACCTGCATACACGGCGCCACCGAACTGCGGCAGTAACTGCTCATTGATGGACTACCAGGGAGAAGCGACACTCGACGTGTTGCGCGCAGGCACCGTTGCCCCCGGCGCATCGCTGCTCCTGGTCACCGCTTCTGCCGCCAGCGGCGGGATTGAAGACGACGCACAATACCTGATCCAATCCAATCCCGTCCCCGCTCAGGTGATGACCATCAGCTTCGGCGCCTGCGAGCTTGCAGGCGGATCGTCGGGCGTAACTTTCTGGGACGGTTTGTTTCAGCAGGCCGCGGCTGAAGGAATCTCCGTTTTCGTCTCCTCCGGGGACTCCGGCGCCTCCGGCTGCGACAGCGCGTTCGACACTCCTCCCTCTGGCCCCTATCCAAACAGCCCGAATTACATTTGTTCCTCCAGCTACGCCACCTGCGTGGGTGGAACCGAATTTAACGACTCGACCAACCCAACCACCTATTGGAACTCGAGCAATGGAACGAACCTCGCGTCGGCCCTCAAGTACATTCCCGAAGGCGCGTGGAACGAGCCGCTCAATTCGGATTCGACGACAGACGTCGCGGCCACCGGCGGAGGCGTGAGCAGTTACGTCTCCACTCCAAGCTGGCAAACCGGAACAGGCGTGCCCTCGGCGCGCTCCGGGCGCTATACCCCCGATATTTCTTTTTCCGCCTCAGGCCACGACGGCTACTTCGCGTGTTTCGCTGCCGGCAGTGGAAGCTGCGTAAGCGGATCCAGCGGAACTCCGTTCTCAGTGTTTTCGGGCACCTCTGCAGCCGCTCCTGGAATGGCGGGCGTGGCCGCTCTCATCGACCAGCAATCTGGCTCAGCGCAGGGCAACCTGAATCCTTCGCTTTACTCCATGGCTGCTGGAACGCCCGCGGCCTTTCATCAGGTGTCGGTTGCCTCAAGTGGCGTGTCGAATTGCTCCACGGCTACGCCGAGCATGTGCAATAACAGCATTCCGGGGCCCACCGGGCTTACCGGCGGGCAGGCGGGCTTTCAACTGGGCGCCACCGGTGGATACAGCGAAGTCACCGGGCTCGGCTCGCTTGACGTCAGCCAATTCATCAACAACTACACCAGCGTCGGTTCTACCAAGCCCGCGCCCACAGTCACGCTGTTAGGCCAGCCCACGGTCACCACAGCTCAATCAGCATCGATCCTGATTACCGTGACCGGTACCGGCGGCACTGCCCCAACGGGTACGGTAACGCTCTCCAGCGGCACATATATTTCTGTCGCCACCGCAATCAACATCCCGGGCCCGAACAGCAACGCCGTTTATATCGTGATTCCGAGCGGCGCGCTTGCGCTTGGAACCGACACGCTTACGGCTTCCTACACATCCACTTCTCCGAATTACAGCAATGCAACTGGATCGACGACAATCATCGTCACCACGCCGAAACCCGTGCCTACGATAACCTGGGCCACGCCGGCCGCGATCGTGTACGGTACGGCGCTGAGCGCAACGCAGCTTGATGCCACCGCCAGCGTCGCCGGCTCGTTTGTCTATACACCCGCGTTGGGCGCTGTTTTAACAGGCGGTCAGCACTCGCTCACCGCAGTCTTCACGCCCACCGATTCTACCGATTACAGCAGCGCCGCAGCCTCCGTCATGCTGACGGTCAACCGCGCAGCGCCCGTGATCACCTGGCCCACGCCGAGCACAGTCCCCACGGGAACCACCCTCGGCGCGACACAATTGAACGCGACGGCCAATGTACTCGGCACATTCACCTACACCCCTGCCTCCGGAACTTACTTCTCCTCGCCTGGAAGCTTCGGGCTCTCTGTTTCGTTTGCTCCCGTTGACTCCACTGACTACTCCCCGGCCAGCGCCACGGTTACCCTCACGGTGGTACCTGCATCGGAGACGTCGAGTGTTACAACCTCCAACGCTTCCGCCGTCACGGTAAACTCCGCTACCTTAAATGGCGTCGTGACGCCGAATAGCTCCGACACCCACGCATGGTTCCTCTACGGAACCAGTAGCACGCTGAGCGGAGCAAGCCAGACGACTTCGCAGGATCTTGGCTCCGGATCAGCGGCCGTGAATCTTAGTGCAGCCGTGTCAGGCCTCAGCGCGAACACCACATATTACTTCCAGGCGTTCGCACAGAACAGCGTCGCCACAACTTCAGGCAGTATCCAGAGTTTCGTCACTGGCGGCGTGGTTGGATTCACAGTCAGCGGCACTGCCGTGACCCTTGCCAAGGGCTCGAGCACCGGCAATACATCCACCATCGTTGTCACTCCGTCTTCTGGCGGATTCTCAGGCACCGTCACGCTGAGTGCAGCCATCACCAACTCCCCGGCCGGCGCGCAGGATCCGCCGAGCTTCAGTTGGACTCCTTCCAATGCCCAGATCGCGCTCTCAGGATCGAGCTCAGGGAATGCCACGCTGACAATTTCCACGACGCCCTCGACTGTAGGCGCGAATCAACGGCCGCAAAACCCCGCAGCACGCTGGTACAGCACAAGCGGCGCGGTGCTCGCCTGCATCGCGCTGTTCTGGATTCCATCGCGCCGTCGCGGATGGCGTAACATGCTCACCATCGTTGCCCTTTTCGTCGCGCTTGGGGCGGGTCTTGTCGCGTGCAGTGGCGGCAGCAAGACAGTTGGCGGAGGCGGCGGCAGCTCCGGAACCACAAGCGGCACTTACGCCGTCACGGTAACGGCAACATCCGGATCGACAATCGTAACTACGCCCGTCACCCTGACCGTTCAGTAGCCTTTCTCATTGAAAGCAGACGCCGCGCCGGCATCGTTGTAACTGCCGCCTCTCGGCCACGTTGCGTGCTGCTAGAGAGTCGTTCACAAATCAGCTTTGTAACAAGGGCACGGCTTTAGCCGGGCCGAAAAAGCTGCAAATAACATGGGGTTTTAACCCCTGAGCGATCACAACAGGATTCTAAACAACCATTTTTGCGACACGCTCTAAGGCATGCTCGCCGAAATCAACCGCACCGGCCCAAGCAGTCCCGACGGCAACAGCGGCGAATCGGCTTTGTACGGCATGAAATCGGCAAACGCATACTTCTTCATCGACCACGGCTGCTGATCGCCGATCATGCGATTCACCCATAGATTCGTAACTTTGATCTCAATCTGATTCTTGCCCGGCCGGATCGCGCCCGTAACATCAACCCTGAAAGGCGTCTTCCAGAGAATGCCAAGGTCGACGTCATTTACTTTTACGTCAGCGAGGTCGCGCACGTCGCCGAGATCGAGCCAGAGATGCGCGCCCTGCGCTGATGTCGTCCGCCGGAATGTCAATTGTCTTTGAGTAAGTGGCCGTGCCCGAGAAATACTTCAGAGCCTCATCTGCAGCCGGAAGAGGCAAGTCGGTCCACGAAACCAGGTGATCGAAGTCGATCGTTTCCGGAATGCCTTTGCCCTGCTGGAAGCTGACGCTCCAATCGCGATTAAGCGCGAGATCAAGGCCGTCAATCACAGTCTCCTTCGGCGCGGGAAGTTCCACAGCGTTCTTCGCTGCCGGCGCACGAAAAACAACGAAAGTCGACCCATATGGATCAAGCTTGAGCGGCACGGTCGTGCGGCCGTCTGCGGTTGTGGCAAACGAAGTTGGCTGCGCAGTCGCCGGTCGCCGGATCCCATAACTCCGGCGTTTTCCCGCCCACTCGGAAAGTCGCCAAAACCCTTTCCGCTCGGTCCATGCGATTATCGACGAAATAAACGTCGCCATCGTCGAGCTTGCGGTGCACAAACATCAGATTTGTATCGGCTTCCGGTTTCGTGAACTCCCAATCGCGCGTCGACGCCGAGTGCCGTCAACACTTCGTCGGCGCCCATGCCACCTATACACCTTGCCCTTCCCGACTTTACGCACGACTGGCTTGGTCGATCAGCCTTCTTCCCCAAATTTCGATCCGCGACCCGTTGGAAGTCCTTCTCGTCATCCGCTAGGCTCGGCGAATCCTCAGGCCGCTCGCCCACCAGCACTGCGCCTTGCCCCACCAATTCGTGAATCTTCCGCAATACCGGCAGCGTGATCCGCCTGGCTCCGCCCGCCGAGATAAAGAATCCGGTAACTCGTGCCGCCCGGAGTTACAAGCCGCCCATCCTTCACCGACATCTCGTGCAGAATCACGTCGCTGTTCACAAAGTCGAAGCCATAATCCTCCGGCGCGTCCTCAATCGGCTTCCATCCGAAGACCGCAGTCAGCGGACCCTCCTCGCCGTAGAAGTAAGCAACGTCCGCGGAGTAATGCCCCTGCTGCAGCATGTAGGAGCAGCGCGCAAGATAATCGACCCACGGCTTGGCCTCTTCGGCCCATGTCTCGTTGCGATTGAACCAGAGCCCGTACGGCCCCAACGTCAGCCCCGGAGCCAAGTCGGGCACTGGTTGATGTGTTGACTCATGAATCTCGAAGCGGTTCACTCCCAGCGCGAACTCCAGGTCGGCAACCTTCTTCAGGTTGTTTGGCGAGAACGACCACGCCGGGCCGCGCGAGGTCATCGACTCGGCGCCGACCAGATTCTGCCCATAGATATGCGCCACAGACGCGGCTCCTCGCAGATCGGCGCTGTAGTCTACATCGGATTCCGGGCTGCCGGCCCAGGTCCACATCGCTCCCATCGGGACGTCTGCATGGCTGCGCATCTCCATATCGTCACCCAGAGAGGGCCGATGATATTCAAGCGCTTCGCTGTAGTAACTCATCCCATGGCTGTGTAAGTCGTCGGCAATCTCGCCGTAATGATTCTCCGCGAGTAACTGGCCGAGCGTGCGTCGAAAATCCCACAAGAAAGCGGTCTGTATCTTCAGTGCTCTTGATAACAACGCCGGTAAGTGCTGGCAGCCATGGGCGTGGATCGTAGCCACGCCGCTGCTTGAATTCGTCCAGGATGTTATCCGTCCAGTTTTGCGGGCCGGCCTCAATGCTATCCGTGAGCAAGAATGAAATGCCGTGCTGCCCACCATCGGCCGACCATACCCGAGTACATCTTGAGATAGCCGTCCACATAATTCTTCACATAATCGCGGTTCAGCTTGTCGACTTCCAGTCCCGTCGCCTCCGCCGGAGCCGGGCCATTCACATGGCCGGTAAGCGAATAACCAATGCGCAGACACCATCCAGTTTCCATCCGGCGGTGTCCAGTTGAGCGATCCATCGGGCTGCATCTTTCCCGGTCAGATCGATCACGTCGTCCTGCGCCACGATGAACTTCGGCGCGACTTCCGGATCGCGAATCGCGAAGAAGTCTCGCGCGTTGGCATATCCTGCGCGCTGCTCCCATTGGTTCATGCGCGCACCGCTCGCCAGCACCAGCTCCGTGATCTTGTGGTCGCGCTGGGGCGGGCCGTCCGGCTGCGCGAGGTAGACGATACGGAAGTACCGCGCCGCACCGCATTGAACGAGACCGTCCGCTCGATCAGGCTGCTGAAAGGGATATCGGCCACTTTCTTGAAGTTCACGCCATCGTCGCTCGATTCGATGAATGGCGGCATTGCATTGCTTGAATGGCCAAACACGCTGATGGCATCGTTCAGGCTGGCCAGCGTCACAGCCTGGATCGTCTGCGGATGCCCGTAGTCGAACTGCACCCACGCTTCCTTGCCAGCTTCATCCGTCAGGCAAATCAAGCGCCACGGTGTTCACATCGCCATCAGAAAGCGCGGCCCCGTTCACCGTTCCGCCGCTCGATGTAATCTGCGGATTCAGCGCCGCCTGCGTCTCGTCTCCATCTGGAATCTTGTATGCAATGACCGATGAGTCAGCATAAAACTGCGGAGGAGTTACGATGGTTCCGTCCGCCGCGCGACGCCCGGAAACTTCGAAATTCTGAAACGTTCCATCGACTTCAGGCGGATGGGCCAGCTTGCCGGCAAAAGGCCGCCCGCCTTCGATACGCGTCGCGCTCCACACCATCTTCTTCATGCCTTGCGCCGCGGGCACCCATGGTCCGCCGGTTTCGCTCCACCCCGGCGAACTTGCAATCGCTACTTCCATCCCGAAACCACGCGCCGTGGTCACCGCAGTTTTGAATGCATCCTTCCACTCCGGCGTCATATAGATCAGACGATGCGGAACAACCTGCGGCGTGTCGATCGCGCCTTCAAAGATGGTCACGCCGCCCAGGCCAATCCGGTGCATCCACTCCAAATCGAGCTCGATTCCCTGCGCCGAAATGTTCCCGTTCATCCAGTGCCACCACACTCGCGGGCGGGCTCCGTTCGGCGGGTCAAGGAATCCACCAAGCAGCGGATCGCTTTGCGAAGCGGCCTTCGTTTGCGAATCGGCGGGAGCCTGCGCGCGAACAATACAACTCAGCGAGCACATGGCGCAAATCAGAACAGCAACAATCGACCGGCGGGTTTTCATAAGGACCCCATTGTAGATTCGTTGCTTCGAGGAATGAAACCAGAATCCTCTGGTCGTCCGCATCGCGACACGGCTCTTCGTCGTTTTGCCGCCGCCCAACAAGCAGAATCGCCTAAACGTCACACAGATCCACTGCGGCTCGCAGGCTTGCTAACGGATCGCGCACTGGAAGGAATTCGTGCGCCACGTAACCTTTGAAACCCGCGTTGGCGATGGCCCGCATGACTCCGTCCCATTGCACTTCCTGGGTACCGTCGAGCTCGTGGCGTCCGGGCACGCCGCCGGTGTGGAAGTGCGCAATCCACGCGAGGTTCGCCGTGATGGTCGCGATCAGGTCGCCCTCCATGATTTGCATGTGGTAGATGTCGTAGAGCAGCTGCACGTTGGGCGAATTTACTTCCTGCATCACGCGCACGCCCCATGCCGTGTGGTCGCACATATAGTCGGGATGATTCACCTTGCTGTTGAGCAACTCGAGGCACAGGATCACGCCGTTGTCCTCGGCGATTTTCTTCACGCGGTTGAGCCCCGCGATCGTGTTTCGCGCGCCTTCGTCGTCCGTCATTCCGCGCCGGTTTCCTGAGAAAGTAATCACGGCGGGAATGCCGGCTTTGGCTGCCAGCGGAATGTTAGTGCGCAGGCTCGCTTCAATCGCGGCGTGATTCTCTGTGCGATTCAGCGCATCCGGAATCGTGCCCGCTCCGGCGTAGCCCATAGTGCAGATCAACCCGTAGCGGCGCGGCACTTCGTATTCTTCCGGTTGCAACAGGTCAATGCCCTTCAGACCAATCTGTGCTCCAAACGCGCAGAGCTGGTCTAACGGAATATCTTTGTAGCACCACCGGCACACCGCCTGCTGGATCCTGCCTTTGCGCGCCGGCGGCGGTCCTTCTCCATTTGCGAAATCCGGCAACGACGCCAGCGCCGTCGCTGCCAGACCTGACTTCAACGCGGCACGTCGACTCATGCGAACGGACTTCATTGCGGCTCCCTCGTTCTCCGGCACTGTTCGGCCCAGACCCAAATGTACTCCTGCGGGAGCGCGGTGAACCGCTCGCGAAACAAGAATGAAAGCGCGAAGCCTTCGCTGGCGATCGATCAACCAACTTGATGGGGTGTGCTGGAGAGGAGCCTAGAAGGTGAACGCCAGGCCGGCGCGCAGGCTGCGCTGATCGTCCGCAAAAAGAAGCAGCGAACCGTCGCTCAGAATATACGGGCGATAGCCCTGGGCAAGCAGGTTTCTCACGTCGAGCAGCGCTTCCAGGCCGCCCGATCCGTCGCGAGTTACGTGAATAGGCTGGTGCACGCGGAGGTTCAGGAATGGCGTGGCCGCATCCTCTGCGAATGGCGCAATTTCCGTCACAGTGCCATCCGGCTGCCAGCGATAGCTCGCGCTCCAGCGAGTGCGGGTGCCTTCGAGCGTGCCTGAGAGCGCGATCGTATACGTCTGCGCTCGCTTTGGATGAGCCGAGCCGAGGATCTCCGCCAGTGGAGTCGACGGCGGCAAAGCGGGCATCACCAGCGCAGCGCCACTTGCATAGCTCACCCGCAGGCGGTTGCTGCCAACCAATCGGCGCTCCGCACTGGCTTGCACTCCCGAGGATGAAAAGGCCGGCCCGGCCATACGAAGCAGATTGCTGCCCGGATCAAAGAGCGCCGCTGCGTCCGCCGCGGATCCACCCTCGGCAAAGCGGCCCAGCGCCTGCAGCACTGGATTGTCAATGCGATCGGAGTAAACCAGAACGCTCAACCCCGAAGAATCGGTCTGCCGTTCCCAGCCGATCTCCTGATGAATTCCGTGCTCAATCGCCAATGCGTTGCCGCGCATCGCCATGGCTGGCAGCCATGCCGCGGTTTCGGAATCGTCCTGGCCGCTAACTCGATCCTGCGTCATTGTGGCCAGCCGGTAGCGAATCCCGTTGGCCCCGTGCCGCCACTCAACGTTCACAAACGGAAGCATCGCGATTGCGGTGCTTGGACTGTCTCCTGCAAGCCGCCCGATGACCGCTGTCGAACCCACTTCGGCATCAATATCCGGACCGAATCGCATGGTCTCGAAGCTGCGCAGCGCCGCTTCGTCCAGGCCTTGATCTCCCGCACCCTCAATCTCCGGCGACACGGTGACTGTGGCAACCGATTGCACCGAGCCGGCCATTCCCAGATCCTGCCGGAAGCCCAGCATCGATTCCATGCTGCCATCGGTGCCCGGAGCAAAATCAACGCGCGCCAGCAGCTCACGGCTGTCGGCCGGAGTGTCTTCCACGGAGGTCGAGAAGCGCTCGCCGCTTTCGCCAAAGGTTCCGGCCTGGCCGGTTGCCATCAGGCGGGCCTTCAGCTTCGGCCTGGCGCCCGAGCCGTCAGAGACCACGACCAGCGGCCCATCCTGAAGCCAGCGCAGCAGTGGCCGATTCGCCGCGGATCGCAGCGTCCAAGCCCAGTCGTCCTTTGACGATTCGCCCGCGCGCGGCTTCGCCGGCAGCCATTGGATGACTTCATAAAGGGTGTTCAACGTGAGATTGACGACAACGGCGCCGCGAACTCTGACACCTTCTCTGAAGCGCCGGCAGAAAGTAGGGGCCCATCGCCTTGAGGGCGTAACTGCCGGGCACAAGAGACGAAATGACAAAGCGGCCCTCGCTGTCGGTGTAGACGCTGGTCACCACGCTCAAGTCGGGACGAAGAAGCTGGACCTCGGCGCCGATTTGAGGCACGCCGGCACGAATCGCGGACCAGGCCGGAAACCGACGCTGACGCCGCTCCACAGATGGGCGCGGCACCAAAGACGATCAGCACGGCTAAACCGGCGAGATGGGCACTTCTCTTCATCAGCAGATCTGAGATCCCACCACGTCCCTGGCAGTTTTCCTTGAATGGCGAACCGCGCAAGCTCCTGAATTCTCGTGTTCAGCTGGCGTATGCACGGATTGATACCTATTCGACGACAAAAGGCGCCGATTGCGCAATGTCTTGTTTTGAGATTGCATCGTCGATCTTCACTGTCACGTTGTACTTGCCGGGCTCAAGGCCAGCGATGGAGAGAGATTTCTCCACCGTCAACTGGTCGCTATGAGCCCCTAAATCCTTTGAATCCAGTTGCTTCTGCAGAATCACCGTCCCCGCTGCGATCCGTAATCTGGTAGGTAACTGTCGCTGAGTTACTCTTGGTAGCCTCGTCAATCCCCAGGTTATAAAACTGCATCCAGAAATTGAGATCCTGGCTCCGTTTGAAGCTCACCGGCGTCGCCAGGTTGGTCGCCACGCGCGGCCGGATGAACGTGTTGCTGATGATGAAGTTTCCACTTCCAATCTGGCGCGAGGAGACGGTGTTCATCTCGTCTGCAAGAATCAGCGAAGAGGCGCCGATCTTGTCATCCTGATAGGTTGGAACGTCAAGCGCCCTTCCGAAAATTCCAATGTGATCCGGGTTGTTCACATCCTTGATTGCAATATCCAGGCGGTAGAGTCCGGGCTGAAGGGGGAGTGCCTTCCAGTAAAGCGACTTGCGATCGAGACTCTTTTCGAGCAACTCGGATGGCTGTTCCACCTCCACGGTGTCCTCGAAGGTCTGCACCGTCTTGTGCATGATCGTGGTCACTTTGCCCAGGATGTTCACCACACCCTTTGAAACTCCGTCCTTGGTCACAAAGGTGATATCGCGGTTGCGCAGTTGGATGGTGATCGGGACCATATCCATGCTGTCGGTCACCTTCACAAAATCGGTGCGCACATCGAATGGGAACGGAGGCCCGCTCATCAATTTGTGCGTCGAGCTAAAGGCGTCGAGCGCAGCATCAAGATCGCTGAACTTGATGGGCGGCGGCGCAAACAACTTCGAGGCCAGCTCAATGCGGTCGAATTCCTTGGCCTGATCGTTGGTGCCCATCGGGCCGTTGCCGAGCTGTTCCAGGCCATTGCCGCCGAACCGGTCCTTCTTGCCGTTCTTGCTCATTTCCTCGTACTGCGTGAGGCCCGCTCCAGGCACGTACTTCAGCGCGTCCTTCTCGCTTCGGTCGATGGTGAAGTGGTAGTCGCCGCACTGGCAGGTATCAACGAACTCGATGTCGACGTTTTCGCCGATGCCCTCGAGGTAGCGGTAGTGCCAGGTTTCGAATGGAAAAGTAGACGTCTCTCCGCCGCCCTCATCCATGGGCCGCTCATAGAGCCCGCCTGCAGGATGCGAGTCGATCGAGTCAGGAGGACCCCACATGATGTAGATGCGCCCGCGGTCGGTCTTCCATCCCGGCTTGCCCGCCGCATAGTGGTCGTTGGCGTACTGAATGCGCCGGTAGTGCTCTTCGCGAAATTCGTTCTCGGGCGAATCCGGATTTGGGTTGCGCCGCTGCCAGAAGTTTTCAATGAACGCTTCGCGCTCTTCGTCGTTCGCCAGACTCATGAACGACCTTGCGCTCATCGTCGCTGATAATGTACGGAACTTCCTCGTTCAGCCAGGTCTTGTAAGGGCCCTTCAACTCCTGCCGCAGTTCATGCTGAGCCTTATAGCGCTCCTTATCGGACAGTTGGCGATTCAGCGGATCGGTCGCCTGGCCCGGAGCACCTGCCGGCCCGGCGGATTGTGGATCGGAGGCCGGCGGCGTGCTGCCCTGCTGCGCCCGAAGGACGCCCCCGGGTAACCAGATAAGGCCCAAACCAACTGCTGTAACAAGATGACGGCGGCTAAGGAACATCATTGCCTTCAAGACTCCTGCAATCTCTTCATTTTACGGCTACTTTTGCCGCCGGGCAAGGTTCCGGGCAGGGTCGTTCGCAGGTTGGACGCCCAAGGGGCATCAATGTCAACGTTTAAGGCTGAAATCCGGCGCAAAATAGTCTCTTGCCGCAGCCGCCCGGCTCGCCCCAAATGCCTCGCTCCGTCAAATCTGCAGGCTTGTCTGCGTTGCGCGCTCGTTGCCGGGCTTGCGGCTCGGGACCTTGTCACCCAGAGTCCTTTGTTCGCTCGCTACTGGGCAGCGTAATCTGCTGGCAAGCGCGGGCCGCAGCCTTTCGGGAACCTTCCGCCGCTCATTCGCGTACACTTGAATGTAGAAAAAAAAACAGGGATTCCATCGCTCATGAAGAAAATTCTTCTTATCGTCCTCGCTGTGCTCATCGCTGCCGGCCTCGTCGCCTTCATGGTGATCAGGCAGCAGTCCGGCTACACCAAGGTGTACACCGCCACCCTCACGCGAGAGGAACTGTCCACCGTTGTCAGCGGTACCGGACAGATCAAGCCCAAGAACTACGTCAATGTCGGCGCCAATGCCATGGGCCGCATCACGCACCTCTACGTGGCGGAAGGCGACAGAGTGCACAAGGGAGAGATGGTCGCCACCATCGAGAACGTTCAGCAGGAAGCCAACGTCAACGGCCAGGAGGCCGCGATCGCTTCTGCCAAAACCGACATTGCTGCTTACATCGCCGCGGAAAAAACTGCTCAGGCGAATGTCGCGCACGCGCAAGCCGATCTCGAACAGAAACAGCTCGACTGGAATCGCGCCCAGGCCCTCTACAAAGACGGAATCGACTCCAAGCAGCAGTACGACGCCGCCAAGGCCGCGTACGACCTTGATGTCGCCGACATTGCGCAGGCCGAAGCGCAGCTCAACCAGGCCAAGGCCAACACCGATTCGGCGCGCGGCCGCATGCGCACCCAGGAAGCCGATCTGAAGGTGAATCAGGATCTCTATAACCGCACCATCGCCGTCGCGCCCTTTGACGGCATCGTCACCAACGAGCCCCTTCGCGAAGGGGAGACGGTCGTCACGGCATTCAGAACACCGAAGGCTCCACGCTGATGACCATCGCCGACATGAGCGTCGTCACCGCCGACGTCAAGGTCGACGAAACCGACATCGTGAATGTTCAGCTCGGCCAGCCTGCTGAAATCACCGTCGATGCCTTGCCCAACAAAGTCTTCAAGGGCCACGTCACCGTAGTTGGCGACCAGGCTCTGCTGCGCTCAACCGGTGTGGCCACGTCGCAATCCACTACTGGCACTGAAGAGGCCAAGGACTTCAAGAGTCGTGGTCACACTCGACGGAAGCTCCGACGAGCTTCGTCCCGGTCTTTCCTGCACCGCGAAAATCACCACCGCGCACAAGACCGATGTGCTCTCCCTGCCCATCCAGGCACTCACCATGCACGATCCGGCCACCGACAATGCGAAACCCGGCTCCGTCCAGGCTGCGTCCAACCCGCCGAAGTCCAACCCCGTGCAGGGAGTTTTCGTCGTCCAGAAAGATGAGCACGGCAGGCTGCGCGCCAAGTTCGTTCCTGTCACCACCGGCATCACGGGAGCCACCGACATTGAGGTTCTCTCCGGCCTGAACAACGGCCAGGAAATTGTCACCGGCCCCTACAAAACTCTGCGCGACCTCAAGGGAGGCGCGTTGCTCAAGCGCGACAAATCCGCCCCGTTGACCACCGGCGACAGTTCAAGCAGTTCTAGTTGATGTGCGTAATTTGCCAGGAACCGGCAACCGAATATTGAATGAGGATGAGTACCAGATGGCTTTGAATGGCGTCGGCATCGAAGAACTACCGGAGACAAAGGTCGTGAACGCGAACGACATTATTGTCGTCGAGGATCTTTGGCGAACCTACGACATGGGCTCTGAGCAGCAGGTCCAGGCCCTCCGCGGCGTCTCGCTGCGCATCCGGCGCAATGAGTATGTGGCCATCATGGGCCCATCCGGTTCCGGCAAGTCGACGCTGATGAATCTGATCGGATGCCTCGATACGCCTTCCAAGGGCCAGTACTGGCTCAACGGCCAACTGGTCAGCGATCTCGACGACGACCAGCTCGCGCGCATTCGCAACAAGGAGATCGGATTCGTCTTCCAGACTTTCAATCTCCTCGCCCGCGCCTCTTCGCTGCATAATGTCGAGCTGCCCCTCATTTACAACGGCACCCCGGCCGCTGAGCGCATCGCGCGCGCCAAGCAGACCCTTGCCGACGTGGGCCTGGAATCGCGCATGATGCACAAGCCCAACGAGCTATCCGGTGGTCAGCGCCAGCGCGTCGCCGTTGCCCGCGCCCTGGTCAACAACCCCTCGATCATCCTCGCCGACGAGCCGACAGGCAACCTCGATTCCAAGACCGGAATCGAAATTATGTCTCTGTTCGATCAACTCCACGCCAAAGGAAACACCATCGTCCTCGTCACCCATGAGGCCGACATCGCTCAGTATGCGCACCGCGTCGTCCACATCCGCGACGGACAGATCTTCTCTGACGAGCCTTCTTCGCGCGCGCGCTAAAGCGGTTCCACAATTGCTCCACTCAGGTGCTCAACCGTCGAGTGGTTTTTCATCGAGAAAAGGCCACCCTGCAAGGCGCCGCATAGCGCGCGTGAATTGTGGAACCGCTCAAATCGTCGAGACACGAAAGAAATCTGCGGTTCTGTCGACAAATCGATTTGCCAAACTTTTCCACAACGATCCGCGCAATCTTCTCTCAACCTTCATCGAAATCGTCTTGACATGGATTCGAAATGGGTCCAACATTTCCACAGAGAGTGAGGGAAGAGACGCAAGCGGTCAGGATAGCCGCTCAGCGCACGTCGGATCTGATCCTGGCCTTCCTTCTTTTCCCTTCCTGATCGGCGATCCACGCGCCGACAACCATTGCGCCGATTGCCGCGCAATGGATGCAAGTTCTCCTCGGGTTTGTTCGCCGATCAAGCTAATTCTCAGGGTTCTTTCACTGTGTCGATTTGCATCCGCAGATCCCGCATCGGGTATCGGAGTCTTCCATTTTCATGGGTTTTGCGCCAGTGAATGCTGCAAGATTGCGGATGATTCTCGGGATCCCGCTGCGCGGGTCTCCATTTGAAAGCGGATTTAACGGACATTGAACCGGGCGGAGGAGTTCGATGGTTGTCACTTCACAATGCAATGGCCGCCGCGTCACTGGGCTCTATATTGGCGCCGGCAACGTGCGTCGCTATTTTTCCAAGCGCGCAACGCAGATTGAGCTACGGCTCGACCACCTGCTCATCGAGTGCGGGCTGGCCCCGGGATTTCTGGCGCGACAAACCCGAGATTCACGATCCGCGCTTGTGCCTGTGGCTGGAGTCAAAGCAACGCAACGGCAACGGCCACGCGCCGGTTCCGCTGGCCATGACTCCGTCAGGAGACAATTCGTTTGTTCTCGGCCCTGCGAACAAGGAATCCACAACTCCATTGCTGTACGAGATGGGAGAAACCGATGAAGACGGGCACGGTGTTGACTGAATTCGAAGTGCGCGCTGACGATGCGCTCAGGGCTCTTCTCCGGCGCGTCTCCGCTATCAAGCTCATCGAACTCAAGCATGAATCGCGGGGCGGCTTTGCTGCAATTCTGGCGCGAATTGAGATCTACGGTCACATCCACACGCTGGCTTGCGACGTGGATCCCAACTGCGAACCAGCCCGCCTGCGCGCTGTGTTGCGCGAGGTGCAGAGCAGCTCCGCTCCTCTCGCGGCCGATACCATCCCGGTTGTCATCGCGCCTTATCTTTCACCGGAAGCCCAGGCGCTCTGCAAGGAAAATAAAACCGGCTACCTCGATTTCGAGGGGAATGCCCGCCTGACGGTCGGCGACTTCTTCATTGTCATGCGCTCACTCCCGCGCCAGGCAGAAATTCGAAAAGCGGCTGCGCCAACAAAATTGCCCGCACTCACCGCCATCGATCCGATTTTCCCAGATGCCTTGCCAAAGATTCCCCAGAAGCAACCGGCACTGGCACTCTCCGCCTGACACCCGCCACCCGCATCACCCCACGAGACATGGGTGCCCCCGGTCTCGTCCGCCGCGGCGGACGAGACCGGGGAAGTCGCAACACTGCCTCAACTCCGCTCAGTTTCTTCAAGGCTGTATTTTTGGCTCGCGCACAATTGGAAGCGCGCGAACCGGCTTGGGCTGCGCGCCCGTTACGGTGAGTTCTTGCTCGGTAATCGTCGTTGGCGGTAGAGCATCCTGGCTTGAAAGCACTAAATTCGACTGCGCCGCTTTCACCAGCACGCTTCCGGATATCGAAATGTTTGCCGTACGTTGAACCGTTACAGATCCTTCAAGTTTTGATCCAAGCGCGAGCGTTGCCGAAAGTGCCTTTCCATCCACGCTTTGGAGTCTCACTCCCTGGTCGGCGAGCGCCGAAGGCTTGGGTAAAACGAGAGCGGCCCCGGCCGAACCTGGTGAAGCAGCGACTTTGACCTCAAAGAACTGATTGCCCGCGTGCACCATCGCGCGCAGCGGTTTTCCGGCGTCCGCGGCTGCAATGCGAAACGAGAGATCCGCCAAACTGGTGTCGGTCGTGAGAAAGATAGAACTGGAACTCCCGTAGTCGGCGGCATATTCCGCGTCGAGTTGTGCCGATACCTGCCCAAAATTGGACGGCGGTTGCGTGCTGCTGACCGTGGTGTATTTTGAACCGCTAACGCGAGGGCGCTTGCCCGCGTTCTGATGGAGTGCCGGAAGGCGGAATAATGATCTCCCCAAACCCGTCGGTGACGAGTCCACGATCTGTGTTCCCTCGAGGAAAAGTTTTCGCCCTCGCCCATCCGTTACCTGTTGGACGTTGGTGTTCGCGCCAAAAATCACTTCCACAATGCCCGTGAAGTTACCCGCGAAGGCGCGCCAGCCACTCGAGCTTGTGTACGGGACATATGCAAATCCATCGTTCAGGGTCGAACCGCTCCAGGTTGAGCCATCCCCCATCACGAAACTCCATTTGTCTCCGTTGATGATCATTTGTGGATACGTCGCGGGGTCGGGCACGCTCCCGCAAGGGCGGTTGGGATCATAAACATCAATGAGCACTTCGCTGCCGGAGTGACTCACCCTGAGCGGAACAACCACATGACCCTCGCTGCCATGGGCGATGCTGATGAGCCCATAATTGTAGTTTTCCTTGGTCAGGTCCTGTTCGATCAGCGCGGCATTCTCCGCCGGGCTTTTGCCCACGTTTGCCAGGTAATCGTGGAGAAAAGCAACGGATAGCTGCGCCCAGTGTGCGGTATTGATGTCCTTGGTGACCTTTGGCGTCTGAACCGAGCGATCCTTGTAGTTTTGCCAGAAATCCTCATGCAGGTCATCGACCAGGAACTGGTCTTCGCCCACGTCGGCAAGGAATGACATGCCCATACAGTTGCCGCCGGATGCAAGATTGTCCCGAGTGGCAAGAAACACCACATAGGTTGCAGGATCCAGATAGTCCCACGGCTCAAGGTCAAATGCGTCGGTGAAGCTCGACCAGCTCAGGCTTGCGGTGTCGAAGTTTCCGAATGCCCACCCCGCCTGGCAACGAAACAAATTTGGTGTAATGCCTTCGAATGAACTTGCTGAAACCGGCGCCGCGCCGGCATGACCGATGGATATGATCACAAAGGCGTCAACACTGTTCTTGCACTGATCACCGGTGCCATTGTCATGGCGGTAGTAACCGTTGTCGCCGTAACCGTCATCTTCGTATCCGAGCTGAAGGAAAAGATTCGCACGGGAAACGCCCGCGGGTAGCGTGGTCGGTATCTGGTGAACGTTATTGAGGCCAAAATCCTGAATGCGCACCAGGCCATTGGTTACGCCTGGAATGCTGATCAGCCCGTGATACAGGTGACCGGCATTCGGTCCTGAAGGGTTTACGTACCGCTTCCAGGTGGGCCCCACCCCACCCGTCTGTACACAACCTCCCGCATCGATGCTGACTGTGTCCCCCGGCGCGAAGGTGATCTGCGGATAATTGGTCTGCTTCTGCTTCACGTTGGGCGTCTCAATGCGCCAAACTGTACTGGTCGGCGTATCGGATTGCTTGCTCAGGATGTCGAAGGTGTCGGCGGCGTACGCAAGAGTTGTTCCTTCTAGGACTGCCATAAGCGCAGCCCATTGAAGCGTGCGGGCGAAGCAGGCGTGCAACATCGATCGGGTTTGCATGGGAAATTCCTCCTCCTGGGGGTGAGTTGGGTTGAGTGCGGCGCTTCCTCAAGCCGGAACTCGGCATTTCTGCCTCCGTTCGCGGCAATCTTCCGGCGCCGTCGCCATGCCCGGGAGCAACTGCGACGGCCCAGCACAAGAGGCAGTGTCTGCTCCTTCGCCGCCGAACTCAATGAGCTATGGATGAGTTGTAGATGAGTTGTCCGCTTTGACCCCCGGCTCCCCGCAACCGAATCGAAGGACCCGCATTTGCTTTTCGGAGATTTTCATCCATCACAAAACTGGGTGCCCCAGAGCCTGCCCTGAGCCTGCCGAATGGTCCCTCGTCCGCCGTGGCAGAGGGACCTGCGATCCCACGAACCGAGGCCAACCCGCCTTCAATGCGCCACGAACCGGAGTGCCCCGACGGGCCCCTTTCGCCGCAGCTCCCGCTAACTCCGCCGCCCCCCGTTTTTTCGTGTCAATCCCTTCACTCGCCAAATTCCACGTCAACCCCCTCATTCCAAAAGCAATAAAAAAATCCCCAAGTTTGCCGATCATTTCCACCGTTTCGCTACACTTGTCTTAGTTGGGTATTTCTCCCTTCTGAAAAAAGGATGGGCGGTTCTGAGATGTGCTGGCGGGGATTCCAGCAACCCTCGAACCGCCCATCCTTTCGCTTCCAAACAACTTTCCGCGCGGCCCGAGGTTGGGCAAAGCGCTCCGGGTTTCGCGCAGTGGCAAATTTTTTTTGGAAAAATGCCCCAGATGCGGTGCATTTTCGACCTTTTTTTCATGCTTTCTAGCAGAATCAATAAGTTAACTGTTAACCAAACAATAAACAATCTGTTATCTCATCGATAAACATCTTCGCCATATACTCGAACGCAACTTTCCCCCGCTCTCTGTTCCCTTTTCTCTGTTCTCTGCTTTTCAGATCTCCAGAATCACCGGCATGATCATCGGCCGCCGTCCTGTGCTTTTCTGGATGAGCCGCTTGAGTTCCACGCGCACGCGCTCGGTCACCATGCCGTAGTCGGATTTTTGTTCCGCGCTCAATCCGTCCAGCGTCTTCAGCACCGTCTCGCGCGCCTGGTCCGTAATGTCCGCGCCGCCGAATCCGCGCATCAGCACTTCCGGCTCGCGCTCCACTTTGCCCGTCTTTTTGTTGATCGCCATCACCGCCAGCACCACGCCGTCTTCCGACAAGATGCGCCGGTCGCGGATCACCAGATCCTCAACCACGTCGATCGACGATCCGGAGTCGATCAGAATCCGCCCCGCCGTCACCTTGTCCTTTTTGCGCGCGTCGTCCTTGTCCAGCTCCAGCACGTCTCCGTCTTCAATCACGATGGCATGTTCCACCGCGCCCGTCTCCATCGCCAATCTCGCATGCTGCCGCAGAAAACGATAGTCGCCGTGGATCGGGATGAAGAACTTCGGCCGCACCAGGTTGATCATCAGCCGCATTTCTTCCTGGCTGCCGTGGCCGCTCACGTGGATCAGGCCGTGCTGTCCGTCGTCGTAGATTACGTTTGCCTCGCGCCGGCTCAGGTGATCGATCACTCTGAAGATCCCGCTCTCGTTGCCGGGAATGATTCTCGAGCTCAACACCACGGTATCGCCCGCATCGATGTGAGCGTGCTTGTGGTTGTCCACTGCCGCGCGGCTCAGCGCGCTCAGCGGTTCGCCCTGCGTCCCGCTGATCAGGATCATCAGCTGCTCCGGCGGAAAATCGCGAATCTGCCCGGGATTGATCATCAGCCCCGGCGGAATCTCGATGTAGCCGAGATCCTGCGCAATCTCCGTGCTCTCCACCATCGACCGGCCCACCACGGCCACCTTGCGCCCATGCTTGCGCGCCAGTTCCATGGCGATGCGGATGCGGTAGATCGACGACGAGAAGCAACTGAAGAAGAGCTTCTTCTTGGTCTGCGTAAGGATCTCGTCGAGCCGCGGAATCACCGCGCGCTCGCTGGGCGTGTAGCCCGGCCGCTCCACGTTGGTCGAGTCCTGAAATAGCGCCAGCACGCCCCGCTTGCCGTATTCGGCAAAGGTGTGCAGATCGAAAGCCTTGTCGTCCAGCGGCGCGAGATCGATCTTGAAGTCGCCCGTATGAATAATGACGCCCACCGGCGTCTCGATCGCCAGCGCCACGCAATCCACCAGCGAGTGCGTCACGCGGATGGGCTCAATGGTGAAAGGCCCGATCGTGAACTTCTCCTTCGGCGCAATCTCGATCAGCTCGATATCATCGAGAAGCTGGTGTTCTTCCAGCTTGTCTTCCACGTAGGCCAGCGTGAATTCCGTGGCATACACGGGGACCTTCAACTCGTTCAGAATCCACGGCAGCCCGCCAATGTGGTCCTCGTGCCCGTGCGTCAGAACAATGGCCCGAACATGCTTCTTGTTCTCAATCAGGTAGGTGATGTCGGGAACCACAATGTCGACGCCCAACAGCTCTGTCTCGGGAAACATCAGTCCCGCGTCGATCACAATAATGTCGTCTTCCCAGCGCACCGCCAGGCAGTTCATGCCGAACTCGCCCAGCCCGCCCAGGGGAATGATCTGCAGCTTTTTTGTTTGCATCTGTCAACTATGATGCTATCACTGAGGGCGTTTCCACGATAGAGACCTTGGTCCTCCGCGACGACCCTTACCCCTGTGATGTAGATTGGGTCCACTGCGCATTCAACGCTCAGGGGAGTTAGTTCATGATCGCCACAAGACGAAAATTCATTCAAAGTTCATTCGCCGGAGCGGTTGCCGCCGGATTTCCTGCCATCGTTCCGAGCTCGGTTTTCGGCGCCACTGCGCCCTCGAACCGGATCAACATTGGCGCCATCGGCGTGGGCCGCATCTCGCGCGGCCACGATATGCCGGGAGTGTTGCAATTCACCGGCGTTGCCGGACGCGATAACCGCATTGTGGCCGTCTGCGATCTGAGCGCGGAACGCGTCGAACTCGGCAAGCAATTTGTGAATGATGCGTACACAAAGAAACTCGGCACGCCTTACACCGGCACAAAGGGCTACTCCGATTACCGCGAGCTACTGGCCGACAGGGAGATCGATGCCGTC
Source organism: uncultured Acidobacteriaceae bacterium (assembly GCA_963796785.1). Lineage (GTDB taxonomy): Bacteria > Acidobacteriota > Terriglobia > Terriglobales > Acidobacteriaceae > Telmatobacter. Next base: position 599,289 of record CAWCMW010000003.1, read on the forward strand.
CTGATCTCAGTGCCCGACCATCAGCATGCGCGGCTGGCCGTCGCCGCTGTTGCAGCCGGCAAGGACGTCTATCTGCAGAAGCCGGCCTCACTGACCATCCGGGAAGGGCGCATCATGGTCGATCACGTGAACGCCAGCAAGCAGATTCTCCAGGTGGGATCGCAGCAGCGTTCGTGGAAACAATTTGCGCGCGCCGTTGAACTGGTGCGCAATGGCCGCATCGGCACTGTGCAGCGGGTTGAGATCGGCCTTCCCGGCGACCCTGCCGGCGGCAACCCGCAGCCCATGCCGATTCCCGAAGGGTTCAATTACGATGGTTGGCTCGGCTCAACGCCTGAAGTGCCCTACACCGTCGATCGCGTCATGCCGCAAAAAGGCTTCGACCGCCCGGGATGGCTGCGCATGGAACAGTTTGGCGCGGGCATGATTACCGGCTGGGGCGCGCATCATGTCGACACCGCGCACTGGGGCATGGATACCGAGCTCACCGGTCCCGTCGAAATCTGGGGCCACGCCGACTTCCCCACAGAAGGCCTCTGGAATGTCCACGGGCCGTTCAAAACCTACGGCCGTTATGAGAACGGCGTAGTGATGACGATTTCAGGCGAATTCGAAAACGGCATCAAGTGGATCGGCGACAAGGGCTGGATCTTCGTGTGCCGCGACACCGGAACGACGCCGACGGCATCTCTCACGGGCCCTGCGGCGCCGATCGTCCCCCTCCGCGCCAGTGACCCCGCAATTCTCGACTCGGTGATTGGTCCATCGGAATATCACGTCTACACATCCGACGATCAGCATGGAAACTGGCTCGACTGCATCCATTCAAGAAAGGCGCCTGTGGCGCCGGCCGAGATCGGACACCGCGCCTGCTCCACTTGCCTGCTGCATTGGATCGTCATGAAAGTGCAGCATCACATCTATTGGGATCCCAAGACAGAAATGATCCAGGGCGACGATATTGCAGCCAGCCTGCTTTCCCGGCATCAGCGGCATCCCTACGAAATTGCTTAGCGCTGCGCCGCCGCGACAATAAAAAGGCCACACACCGCCGCTTTTGCAGTGTGTGGCCCTTTGTTTTTCTGATTCTCTAATCTACTCGCTGCTTAGATTCAACCTCAATAGATATTCGACTCCTATGTTAAAAGCCTTCAGTCCATCAGCATGCGCGTGCGAGATATGCATTGTGCCGCCCTTGCACATCCGACCGGACGTCGCTGAACTTAATACGCATTCTTGCCCATGAACCCGCCCCATATGGTCATAAGTATGATGCGCATGTCAAACGACAGGCTCCAGTGGTGGAGATAATAAAGGTCATATCGAACTCGCCTCGGGATCGACGTATCCCCTCGCAGGCCGTTAACCTGTGCCCACCCAGTGATCCCGACGTTAAGATGATGCCGCGTCTGGTAGAGCGTAATGTTCTTGCGAAACTTCCCGACAAAATGCGGGCGCTCGGGCCTCGGCCCTACAACGCTCATCTCGCCTTTTAGAACATTGAAGAATTGCGGAAGCTCATCCAGGCTTGCCTTGCGCAGAAAAGCGCCGATCGCGGTGCGCCGCGGGTCGTTCTCTCCGGTCCAAAGCGTGTCTCCTTCGCCAGTAGAAGCCACCTGCATGGTCCGGAATTTGTACATCGTGAAGACCTTGCCGTTTCTGCCCACGCGCTGCTGCCTGAAGAGGACCGGACCGCGAGACGTCATCAGAATCGCCACAGCGATCACCAGCATCGGAATGGCCAAGACCAGCAGTACCGCGCTGGAAAAGGCCATGTCGAAAACCCGCTTGAAAAGAAAATAGCCAATCGAGGGCATCGGACTGGGATCGAGATCCAGCATCTGAAGGCGGCCGAGCTCGATCACCCGATCCCGCACCTTCATTCCATTGCCGGAGTTCACAATGATGCGAATCGGTTTGCCAAGGCCATTCAGTTTTGAAATGCAGCGGCGAAGCCGCTAAAGTCGTCTGTCGGAACCGCGATCAGGATGTTATCGGCGTCCAGCTTCTCAATAGCCTCCATTTGGTCCATCTGAAGAACGGGCACGTCAGCCACGCGAATCTCTTCTCCAGGCAATTGGATATGCCCCACCACGACGGAGCGAACGAATTCATTGCGCTGAATCCGCGTTGCCGCCTGCGCCGCGAATCTGCCGGTTCCCACAATAAGCACCCTGAACGCGGAGCGGTGCCCGCCGACTGTGATTAACACGATCCTCACCAGCGTGCGTACGGAGACGGTGAGAAGAAGCAGAATAACAGCGCTGAGAACAATAAATGCCCGTGAGTAGCGAAGCTGATGTACAAAGAAGAGCGCGATGAGATTTGCGACAAATGTGATGCCGCACGCGTCGAATGAAGCGCGGATTCCCGTGTTTTCCGCGCTGACCTTTGTAATGCTGGTGACGTCCTGGCGCTCAACCACAATCGACCAGACCATCGTGGTAAACAAAGCCAGGTACAGAAACTCGGCCGACGTAAACTCCAGCTTCACTCCCATCCAATGAACACTAAGAAAACCGGCCAACACAAATGAAACAAGCGGAAGTACAAATATTGCCGCGCGTAGCACCAGTCCATATCGCCGCAGCTCTGCAATCATGATTTGCCCCCAACATTACGAAGGAATTCCGCAGATTAGAGATGGTGCCTGCCGCTTGTTTCGCAGCAGGCTCACCTACAGAAAGCAATCAACGCGGAACTTGGGAGTCTTGCAGAATTAATTTTTTTTAACTTTTGCGAACGACGAGATAAGTGTACCGGCCCCATCCACTACTGCGGAGTTCAAAGCTCAGGTGTCTCTTCTCAAGGGTGACGTCTTTGGGCTTTGACAACTCCGGCTAGAACGCCGAATAGTTGCGAGCACGAGCGTGCGGCGAGGACCATTGGTGAAATGACTCCAACAGCTGGATCGCGCGCTGCGCTGCGCAGCGTAAATGGAATCGTCGAGACTAGAAACAGGCCGACAGCGATGGCCGTAATAGGTATGACCGGCCGAAGGTATAGATCGAGACCGATGCAAGCGAGGGCCACAGGGCCGAAAATCAACTGGAGTTTCATCAGCTGCGGTGTGTGGCTATCCTTGACTGCCTTACTTGGGTTCTTTCGCACCGCCAGCACGCGCCAGAACGCAAACTTGAACTTCTTCTTCAGATAACGGCCCAGCGAATCGGGATGCTGATGATAGACGATGGCGCCAGGAGCGAACCTCATCTGCCAGCCTTTCGCCGACATCCGATACGACAGTTCCACATCTTCCGCGCAGGCCACAGGAAACTCCGTATCATATCCGCCCATCTCCAGAAATCGCTCCCTCCTGAACGCCGCCGAATAAGTATCGATGAAATCGATGTTCGAAATGTGGGCCATCATGCGGTAGCGATCTTCATACTCAGCCTGAACGAATCGCGCCATCAGCGGCTTTTGCCGGGTCCGATAAGCACCCTTCACGCCCACTACCTCCGGGTCTCCGAAAGGCTCCAGCATCGCATCGAGCCATCCACGCGCAGGCTCGCAATCGTCGTCTGTAAACAGAATCACGTCGCCGGCTGCCTCGCGCGCGCCGTGATTGCGCGCGGCGGCAGGTCCAGCGTTCGCCTGAGAAATCAGCCGGACCCCGGCAAAATGCCCCACAACATCGGCGATGTTGTCCTTTGAACCGTCATCTACAACAAGTATCTCGACCTGGCGGCCGGCCGTCTGTTCGCACAGCGACTCAAGACAGCGCCCGATCCGGTCTGCGCCGTTGAATGTGGGAATGATGATCGATGCGTTCATGGACTCAGTCGAACGTTCCATTGGGCGTGTTCACCAAATCGCCGCATTCTTCCGAGGACGCATGAAGAGTCTCCAGTTGTCCGGCGCTTGCGATTTGATAAAGGCTGGTGCGTTCTTGCTTATGCGGTAGTTCAGGACTCTGAGGCACCGCTTCAGCCTTGCCGTGCCGGCTCCCGAAAAGCAGGTATTTTGACAGGGTGACAAACCCTTTGAGATTGCGTTGCAGCTCCCGCCGATCCTTGAGAGACTGCGCGAGCTTGTAAGTCAGATACGAAGGGCTTAAGTAGAACCTTCGCCGCGCGCGATCGCAGAAGCTCACAAGCTCCTCATGAGTAATATGAGGGAGCGTCACGACACTGTTATGCAACCCCTCTTTGGTAAGCCATGCGCCCCAATCTTCGTTCTGGATATAACCGCGCTGCTTGGCCTCGCGATATGCAGCTGTGCCCGGATACACCATGATCGGGAAAAACTGTGCTGTGTCCGGTCGCAGTCTTTTCGCGAACATCAGCGTCTTTTCCATGCTCGCCGGCGTTTCATTCAAATTGCCCACCATGAAGCATCCGTGCACCATGATTCCGGACTCGCGGCAACGCTGCACAAAACGCAAGGCCTCATCGTGATATTTCGCGTCGCGCCGGTCATCGTTATTCTTGTGCATGCCGTGAATCACTTCCACGTCGCCGCTTTCAAAGCCCACGCAAAACAATCGCGCACCGGCGGCATGCAGAGTTGTAAGCAGTTCTTTGTCCGCGCCGATGTCCGCCCGGCAATTGGCGTCGAAAGGCAGCCGATTGCCGCGCCGAATCAACTCGCGGGCCAGATCGAGCGTCCGCGGCTTGTTAACAATGAACGTGTCGTCTTCGAGCATCACCGACTTGACCTCTGGCATTTCGCGCGCCACAAAGTCGAATTCGTCGGCGACATGCGAGATCGACCGGTACCGCATCGTGTGCCCGCTGAATGTCTGCGGATAAACGCAAAACGCGCAGTGATACGGGCAGCCGCGGCTGGTATCGAACACCGCAAGGGGCCAAAGCGAGTGCCCGTAGAAATAGTTCCGCGCACTGAGAAAGCGTTTGTAGACCTCGGTCACAAACGGCAGCTCATCGAGATTCCCGATTGGCTCGCGTTCTCGATTCATCAAGAACTCGCCGCTCACGGAATCCCGATAAACGAGCCCGTCAACACCAGACAAGTCCGCACCGCAGGATTTGGCCGCAAGCCAATCGCGCACCGTGTATTCGTACTCGCGCATTGCCACGGCTTCGAGCTTCGGCGACATGGCAAGAGTTTCTCTTGGCAGGGTGGACACGTGCCGCCCTACCATGAGCACGTGCAATCGCGGTCTCGCGGCGACTAAAGCCTCCACAACCTTCACGTCGTTCACGATGCTCGGTGTGGACGTATCGCACACCACCGCCTCGATGTTTTTCGCCTCAATCCGGTCGATGACCGCTTGCACGGAACAGCCATCCGCGGGCGCATCCACCAGGTCCACGTCGTGACCGTTCCTGATGGCCACACCCGCCGCCGTAGCCAGCCACTTCGGGTAATACAGCGTTCCGCTCTTCGTAACAGCCGGGCTACGCTGCTCTCTTGAAAACCTGGGATGAAACGGTGGATTCAAAAACAGTACGCGCATTGGCAGCTTCCTTCTAATTCCAGTACTGATGTGGATTCTGTTCCCTGTCAGGCGATAAAAAGTTAGTTAGTTTGGCAGGGATTGGGGCGGCAATGCCACGCGAACACATTATTCTGTTCGCCCTTTGCCAGATTTGAGCGATCGGTGCTCACTCATTTATGCATTCTTGAAGGGCTTCCCAGACTTTAGTCGCGCAAGCCTTCCAACTGAGCCTTCCAACTCTCGCTTGAAGCTCCTTAGCTTCTTCCTCGGTTCTTTTCGGGGAACGGACCGATTGCAGTATCTTTTCCGCAATATCGCGCGGGTCCTCGGGATTACAGAACGTCGCCACCCCCGCATACACTTCGGGCAGCGAAGCTCGATTCGACACCACGACGCTTTTACAACCCAGCGAAAGCGCTTCGAGCGGCGGAAGCCCGAATCCCTCGTATAGCGAAGGAAACACAAAGCATGCCGCATTCTCGTATAAAGAGCGAAGCTCTGCATCGGTCACATATCCGATATTCTTGACGCCTTGAAGTTGAGCCGTCGTTTGTCTAAACACTGGATCGTCATGATGCCCGGCGATAACAATATCGAAGCCGCATCCCTCGAGATAGGGCAATGCACGCGCCATTCCCAGGAAATTCTTATTAGGATTCTTTGATCCTACCGACAAAATGTAGCTTCCGGGCTCCAGCCCCCATTTTTCCAGTACTCTTGCGTCCGGTTCTATTGCAATAACATGGTCCCACCCGGAGTAGGTTACAACGATCTTTTCCGGATACTTACAACACCAGCGAAGGAGTTCACCCTTTGAAAACTCTGAGACGGTCAGGATCTTCTGCGAAGTGCGGCATAGAATCCAACCGAGAATTTTGTACCAAAGGCCGTAGCGCACCACGTATCCATCCGGGGCACTAAAAATCGCAGTGTCGTGAATGGTGGGCACGTTTCTGGCGTGCAGCAGCGGTGCAGCGGAACCCGGTGTGAACAGAACACGGCCACGGCAATAGACCGGGAGTTCCAACTGCTCCCACGCGTTCCCCGCAAGAAATCCGACTCTACGTACCGAAATGGCCCGATAGCTGGGAATGTTGGAGGCTGTGCGAGGAACGAGGATCTCCGCTTCGACCGACCCATTCAGGCCGTCGATAATTAGATCCAGTTCCCGGGTCACTTCCCTCCCATAGCGCTGAACGCCCGTGACGCGCTTGCATAGGAAACGGCCATTAATGCAGAGTTTGCTCAGAGATATTCCTTGTAAACAGCTTTGTTGGAACCAACAACACTTATGGGATCTGAAATTATCTGCGTTCGCTCGCAGCGCGGCCACGGAACTCAGCTTTGATAGCAGAGGCGGCTCAAGACGGTTTCTAAACAGGGCTCCGTGCAAAGCTGAATGCTTTTCTGCAAAACCCTGAGATTCCAAACACCGCAATCATCACGAAGAGAGTCGCCATTCCGCCCGAGAGCGCTGCGACAGTCATAACAGTCAGAAGTAGCGTATACGAAAATGCCCGCATGAGCGACGGCTCTGACCTTCCCAGTTCCCTCTTTACATGAAAGTCTACTTTTCTAACAATCGTCCCAATAAATAGACCCATCGTCACAACTCCCAAATACCCGAAGTTGAAGTACGACTCGCCAAAAAATCCCGGCCTCAGTCCCGGATGCAAATCCGGATCGAAGCCAACCATCGTCGTAGTCATGACCCCCAGCGACCATGTGTCCCGGAAGGTGGAGAGAGTGCGCGGGATAAAACCCATCAAGGCGGCCAGGTAGGTGCGGCCAAGCCAGAAATGACCATCCCACCCCGACATTACAAGAGCAAAATCGCGCAAATCAGAAAAGGTATTGCCATAGAGAATCTTGAACAAGAGCACGATCGCGACACCGCTCGGAGGAATGTTTTGGTAATACCCCTCCCGTAGCCCTTCCGCGAAAGTAAAGATGATTACGAGCAGGGCCCCGCCTCCGATGAGTCGCAACAGGGGCAATCGTTGTCGCAGGGCAATGAAGTAGCACACGAGTGGCATAAAGAAGACCAAAAGCACCTCCGTGCGCGAGCCAAAAAACAATAACCCTCCGCTAAGTAGCAGAGCGTAGCGGAGCGATGAGACATCTTTCACCGCGAGATACCGCGCAAAGCAGTGGGAACCGATGATCATCGAATAGTTCGAGATGATATTCGCGAAGGGTCTGAGCGATGGGTATTCGAATGTGTATAGGCGAAGATCAAATCCGAATCCTTCCTTTCTAAAGTACAAGGAGAGAATCCACGCTTGAAGAATTGCGCATCCAATCGCCTGGACAGCGAGAAGACGGGGGTAAGCCATGAGGAGTTGCGATTGACGAGGAAAAAAGTCGAGAGCGCCACCGCGGGGATCTCCCCCATTTGAGCGTCTTCTTCGCTCCCACAGCCACCCCCCGGCAAGGACCGCCGCATATCCAACCATTGACACAACGAACGCTTCTCCGATGTGCTCCCTGGCTCCCTCCCATCGATTTTCCAATGAAACCACGTTGGCATCGCTCGCCGCAAACGGAGCCATGATCTGGTTCGCGAGGACGCAGACCTGAAAAAGCAGGAGATGCCAAATGTCGATTCGGTATCCACGCCTGTAGCAATTCCGATAATAGGAAACAAAGAATAGAGAAATCGCCGCGATATCGATGATATAGAGAGTTTCAGTCAATTAATCATTCCTAAATCGAGGCTGGGACGAGTTCGGAAATACTTAGAACGTCGGGATTCAGACGCGAGAGACTCGCTGCCGATCGCCGTCGGCATCAATTAACTCCGGCCAGGACCAGGCGAAGGCGAACAGCTTTGCTCAGGACAAATGCCACAGATGCAATCAGCACGACGACGCTCGCAGATATCTGCCCTATAACACCGCCGGTCAGCCCAATTCTCGGGACGAGCACAAGGTCCACGACGATCATTGCCACCGCGCCGAGGAGCATCGAAATCACGAATTCCTGTTCGCACTTCAAAACTGCCAGCGCTAAATAGATGGGAGTCGCAATTCCCAGAGCGAGATAAGCCACGCCGAACAGAATTGCAATTTCGTGGGCGGCGGGTAGCGAACGATGCGCAAAGAATTCGGCCATTCTCGCTCCCAGGACCGCGAATCCTACAAATCCGGCCACACCAATAGCTGCGCTGAACCGGATCGATCTCCTGAGCCCCCTGTAAAAGTCGCAATCGTTAAGGAAGACCGGAACAAAGGCATTAAATACCGCGGTCAAGGCTGCGGTTCCGAGAATATAGAGACGCGCTATCATTGCATACTGGCCGAGATCTCCGGGCTTCACATAGAAGCCCAAGTAAACGATGTCGAGCGTTTGGAAGCCCAGCATGATGAGCTGGCCCAAGCCAGATCTGGCGCCGACCCCCAGAATGTGGCGAGTCCTCAAGGGAATTGCAACAGGAGATTTTCGCTTCGGCAGAGCAGTTCTGAGTCGTCGTTTGAGAAAGACTCTGCCAACCGCAACGCCGGCGGCGTTGAGTACCGGAATCATCCAAAGATGGGCCTTTGAGACATTTGCGAACCCGAGAAGCAGGACCAAAAAGGTCCCCACGCCCAGCACCCGCGATTTCGCCAGAGAGGCGGGCATCCCACATGCGATTGCAACATAAGAAATGTCAATGACCCGGGAGAGAACCATCGCGAATGACGCGAGGACTAATATAGCGACCTCCGACCGGCCTTGCCGCCAATACCAGGCGGCGAGTATTGCGATGATCGGCAGGCAAACCGTTAGAGCCACGCTGATGCGGATGGTTTCGAATTTTCCGACGAGCGTCCAGATGTGACTTGGATGATCGCTCAGCAGGCCCGGGCCGATGAGATCGACCCCAATTGCCGCAACCATCATCAACACCTGGTAAATGCTGGTCGCTATACTCAAATCTGCATATTGGCTATTCGTTAAGATGCGGATCAGCCACGCGTAAATAAGAAACCCGAGTGCGTAACTCAGGCTGTCACCGGTCAGGTAGCCAGAGAACCGCTTGAATATCACCCCAAAGCTTGCGGCTTGCGTGCGCAAGGCCTGATCCTCTTGCTCCGGCTGAAGAACATATGAACCGGCGCCGATGCCGAAGTCAGGCAATGCACTATCCTCTTCGATCAGGGAACTCTTTAGAGAGAGGTTCGCACCGGACATTATTTATGTTCCGCCCCGCTTAAATCGGATGAAAAGCTGAAGTTTGGTACGTTGACCAGGGCTGACTGATCGCCCCTTTCCGATATCCTCCCGGGAAGAGGCACTTGGCGCTAGGTCAGGCGCTGGCCGAAGACATGGTCTTCAAAACCGCAGATGTACCATAAACCTTTCGCGGAGAGCCGGCCTGTAATCGCCTTTCTCGCCATGGCGAGCGGAAAAATCGCAGCGCCAATCACCGCCCTGATAAGATCTTTAGACCGTCCCGCATGAAGAACCCTGACTCCGTTTCTCAGTAGAATGTTCGATACCTCGCGAACCGCGGGAAGAAATACGTGAGTCGAATCGTCACAGAACTGCAATGTTCCATCGGCCGAGGGCAACGACAGACTCTTCACAGAGGGGAACGCGATCCAGATGAAGCCGCCAGGTTTGAGCTTTGCGCACACCTTGGTCAGCGTCTCCTCCGGCGTGTGAATATGCTCCAAGACATGGTGAAGAATTATAAGGTCGTAGCTGCTGTCCGGAATCTCAAAGTAGCCTGAGCCGTCGATTCCCAGTGGATAGAAATCGTCCATGGCTAGGGTATCTTTCTCGTCGAGATTGTAACTTTGGATGTCTGCGCCAGAGTAGTGGCATCCGGGGAACCAATGTGCAGTTGTGCTCGGCGAATGATTGCCACACCCGATATCGAGAATGCGGACTTTCGTTGACGAGAGATGGCGCCTCGCCATGAGAAACTTTGTCGGACAAACGCGCATTGCGATTCGCATCGATTAAAACCTAATGCTTAGCCTGAAGTTGGCATTGAGCTGCTGTCTCGTCCCCGTCTGTCCCGTTCGGGCCCAGGGCCTCAACCACCAGCTTGCGCCACGGAGTCTCCGGATCAAGTTCCGCCCAGGCCTGTTTCATCGCAAACCAAAGCAGGCATATCCCAAGCGCGGCGAATGTGCCGATCAGGATGATGATCGCTCTCGGCGGCCACGACTTCTTTTCCGGAATCACCGGCGCGTCCAGGACCTTGATGCTTGGGATTTCTTTGGCCTCTTCCACCTTGGCCACTTCGTATTCCTGGCTCAGCGCTTCATAGGTCGCTTCGAGGATTCGCGTCCGGCGATACAAGTCCGCATAAGTGTTGCCCAGCAACGGCAATTCGGTGAGAGACGGTGACAACTCATCCCGACTCGCTGGCGTTCCCGCTTTCCTTGCGTCGGGCTCCGCGCCAATGAGGCTGCTCAGATGCGCCCGCAAGTCGTTCACGCGGGCCGATGCACTGCGCACCCGTGGATTGTCGGGAGTGTAAAGCTGCTGCAGGCTCCGCAGGTCCGCCTCGGCGGCGATAAGCTGCCCCTGTAGATTTGCTCCTGCCTCCAGCATGGCATGGCCCTGCGTCTGCAAATCCATGGTGCGGTTCTTGCTGGAAAACTGGCTCAATTGCGTCGAGGAGCTGTCGAGTTCCTGTTTCACGTCGCTGAGGCGACCTTCAAGAAACACTCTCTCGCGATGCGCAGCCGTTGTAGTTAGGAGGGCAACTCTGCGGTTCAGCGCGTCAACATAACTTTGGGCAATTTGGCTTGCACGCACCGGATCGCCGTCGGTAACCGTTATCGTTATAATGCCGCTTTTTCGATCCTCTGAAACGTTGCTGCGCTTTTCAAGAATCCTCCGCGTGTCGACGTAGCGCTTGCACCAATAGATTTTACGCAGGTCGAACTTGTCGATAATTTCATCCTCCACACTTCGGCTGTGCAGAATTCCCACCACAACTTCAGCAGAACTGCTGAGATTGAGCATGCTGCCGGCTAAAGCGCCGAGACTGCCACCTGTCTTCGTGGTGAGCGCGCCAAGCATGGCCGCTGTGCCCGAGTTCTGGTCCGGCGGCATCAGCGCTACAGTAGACTCATATTGATTGGGAAGCAGAAAGGCGAGCGCGACTGACAGAACGACTCCGATTCCGGCGGCGCGCAGCATGCTCGAACGGTGCCGCCAGGCCAGCCAGCCAAGGGTTACGCCCGTAGACTGACTCCGTTGAATCACAGGGACGGGCATGGACCCGCGTAAGGTTTCGTCGATCTCGGGTTTCGGGTAAGTTGCCATTCGGAATCTGCTAATCGAGAAGTCGTTACTCTCTGCAAAGAGCTGCAGCGCCCAAGCCATCAATGATTCGCCTGCGGACTCCGCAGAGGTTTTCTGGGCGGAAGAATCGCGCTAAAACACTCCCGCTACCGCCCCGGTCAGAGCCACCGACGACATGATCTGCGCGGTGCCGATCAGGTTGCGCCAAATCTGCGAACCGCCCATCACCTTTTCGGGCACAATAATTGAGTCGCCGGGGTGCAGGCGGAGATCGAGGATGCTGTTGCCAAATAAAACACTTCCCTGCGCTCCCTCAACCGAGCCATCGGCTCGCACGATGAAGATGCTTCGTTTATCTCCGGACCGCGTAACGCCGCCTGCCTGGCGCAAATACCATTTGGCATCCTTGCCGGGCCGGTACGTGATGCCGGTCGCGTTGTACACCTGTCCGCTGACCAGCACAAAGTCAGGGCGCTTGGGAATGCTGAGCCTGTCGCCGGCGCGCATCACAACATCGGCCGGCGTCTTCTCCCATTGATTCAATTCCGGCGAGATCTTGATCACCAGGCGGCCGGTTGAAGCGTGTTCGCGAAGGCTTGCCAGCACTTGCTGTTGCTGCTGCTGCATGGTCTGCAAAAGGTTTTGCTGATCCTGCGGTGTCGAAAGCCCGGCCGCCACCGTCGGCATGGTGCTTTCAATCCGGCGGATCATCTCCTGCCGGTTGTTCTCCTCCATCTGCCGCACCGCAACCCGCTCCAGAACCGAGCCCGCCGGGTACGCATCGTCACGAAGCCCTCCGGCGCGCTGCAGCACCGAGCTCAGGTGCTCACCCTCTTCGATCCCGTAGGTTCCGGGAAACTTCACTTCTCCGTCGATCGTGACCGACGCTCCGATATCCTGCCAACCCGTCATCTGCCGGATGCCGACAACGTCGCCGGGCTGCAGCGCGGCATCGGCGCTTTTATCGCCATTGAGCGCCTTGGCGATTTCGACAACGCTATGCCTCACCAGAACCTTTTCTTCGTTTTCGATCACGTAACTGCTCAAGTCGGCTTCCTTGCGATAGGCGCCGCGCCTGAAGCCGCCGGCCATGCGCACCAAACCCGAAACGGTCATCCCTTCCGACATCGGGTATTCACCTGGCCGATTCACTTCGCCATGGATCGAAACTTTCGGCGGATCAATTTCGTATCGCCCATACACGCGCACCACATCGAACGGCTGAAGCGCGATAGGATCGTTGCCAATCAACAATTCGGAGAGATCGAAGCTGATGATTTCGGGACGCAGATCCGGCGGATCCAGGCGAATCACCTCGGCATAGCTGGCCGGCTCAGGCATCACATCCTTGTAAGAGTGCAGCAGGTCATTCACCGTCATGCCTTCATGCCATGCGTGGGGTCCGGGCCGGAAGACATGGCCGTCGAGGTACACCACTTCGTTGTCATTAGGAAGGATCGGGGCCACGGTAACGTTGTCTCCATCCTGCACTATGAAATGCGGACATCTCCGCGGACGCTTCCCTGTGCGCCGTCAGGAACGCGCACGCTGAGCGTTGTTCGCCGGTCGTGGGCCTCAACCCGCTCAACGCGAATCTCCTCCAGACTCGCCGAGACGAGCAGTCCGCCGGCAAGCGTCAAAACGTCGCTGAGATTCTGCTCGCTTCTCAACTCGTAGATCGCCGGCCGCCGCACCATCCCCGCTACGGTAACCTGGGTCCCAGCAGGAGGAACCAGAATCGTATCGCCGGGCAGCAGACGCTCGAGATCGGCGCGCACTCCATGCAGCAAAAGATCGTACAGATCGATTTCGCGAATCAGTTGTTGGCCGCGATAATGCTTCAATGTGCGCAGAGATCCACGGCTGGTGGGGCCTCCGGCGGCATAGAGCGCGTTCAAGGCCGTTGACAGCGAACTCACGTCGTAGGCCCCCGGCCGCTGCACGTCGCCGACGACGTAGACCCTCACCGTTCGCACCCGGCCCAGCGACAGCTCCACATGCTCATTCTGAAACTGCGTTCCCAAAGCCAACTGAATCGCGGTTTGCGCCTGGCTCATCGTCAGCCCGTTCACGGTCACCGTGCCTGCTTCGGGCAGCGCGATCTGGCCCTGGCGGTCGATCGCCCGCTCCAGCCGGCCGGATTCGACGCCCCACAGATTCACCACGACATTGTCGCCCGGACCGAGAACATAGTCCGGTCCCGCCGGCATATCCATCGGAAGCTGGTTAACATTGCCGGTGCCGAACTGAAAAGTCTCGCTTCCGAAGCGCCGCAGCTTGCCGTTTGCCGGAACCACCTGGGAATAGAGCTCGATCAAGGAAGGCAGGTTTGGATACGGTATCGGCTGCCGCTCAAGCACTTCACTCGGCTGCTCCTCGGGCCGCACTGGAAATCTTGGATTCATCCCTTCCGGCGAAGTCTGAGCGCGCCCACGCCTTGCAGGCAGTGTCTCCGCGCTAAGCGAACCCCTTGGATTCGTCTCCTGTTGATTCGTTGAATAGCCCTGGTCTCTGAGTTCTTCGGTCACGCCTTTGCGAAAGTTCGCGTCCTGCCGGATGCAGTTATAGACCCCGTTTTCGGAAATGATCGAAGGATCGACCCCGAATCCCTGCGCCAGTGCGGTCTTGACTCCGGTCAAGAGCTCGGGGGCCTGTTGAAGGATCGAAATCATTTCATCCGCGGGCATCGTCCCCCGGTTTGAATCGAGACGCATCTCCAGCGGTCGGCTGATCCGCAGGGTATTCACTCGATTGCTGCGCGTCCTGGCCCGGTTGATCCGCCCAGTTTGGATTCGACTGCTGTCCTGACTCACCATCTGACGCTTGCATCTGCGAGAGAGCCGATTGCGGCAGAGCCATGCCACCAGCTCGGATCGCGGCACCTGGGACTGGCCCCGACCCGCCGAGATAGCAGGCCTGGGACATGCCTGGCCCGCCGGCGACGCGCTCTGCTGGCCGGAAGCTTGCGTCTCTTGATAAGGAGCCTGTGCGACGTCCTGCGCGATCGCACATCTTCCGGCAAGCGCACATAGGATTACGCTGAAGAATATTTGCCGCGGAGAGCTCGATCTCAATTGGGTGCGGAGTCTCGGGAAATCATTCTGCATTTTGTCTTTTCCAATCATCATCGCGACCACTGTGCGACTCGAGCATCGGCCACCGTTCAACATGAAGTCTTTACGATTCATGGCCGTCATTTCCTGCTCTGAATTTCATCAAGTACGTCCAGGTCGCCTTCGGTCATGCTTATCCCGCCTGATCGTTTCACTGCCTTCAGCAATCCGATCTCCGCGGTCAGTTGTTCAATCTTTCCTTCCAGACTTTTCACCAGTGCCGAATGTTCATGAACGGTCACAGTCAACGCGCTCTCTTCATGGGCACGATTCAAAAGTCCGCAGATTGCGTTGCGCGCCAGATCCGAGATGCTTCGCGCTCCGCTGGCAACGCAGTGTTTTTCCAACGCAGAGAACTCCTCACGGGAGAGCCTGATACTGATCGAACGTTCGCGAGGCATCAGAACTGCCATAAGTAGATTCGATCGAAGAGGTTTGGACTGGTTCCCTTCATCCTGCTGAGTCCATGTGTCGCCGCGCGGACCGCCCCGCAGGCAGGCTCCGCCCCTCTTGGTCCCACGTGTAAGTTGCAGTCTTGGGAAAAAATAGGAAGGCTTCAGCCCACCTCGCCACAGTACTTTGCCGTGGTGTCGGGGCTCGTCGAAATCGAACGCGCACAACTTCGCAAAGAAGCGAAATGCGCTTCGCTCGATCCGAATCATGTTGGGGAATTGACTCGGACTATAGCACTCGATTTATGCGGATGCAAGCGATATTGTGTGACAATTGCAAAACATTTGTGAATTATTTCTAACTTCTAATCGCAAGAATGTGACCTATGTCACGAGTAACTCTATCTGTTGTAACAAACATCATTATCTATCTAGTGATCATCTACAGTTACCCATTTCTTCGATGTGAAGTTGCACCCGCCACCGCAGTTGCGTTTATCTTCAGTGGCAGATGAGAGTTATCGAAGCTTAATGGGCTCGACCCGTGAGTTCATCTTCGCTGGAAAGTGAACACAGGCCCGAATTCGACGCGCTGGTCATGCCGGATGCGTTGCGGACTCAATGCGGACACCAAACTTATTGCACCGCCTGACGAAGGATCGTTTCGCACTCCGGTGGAGTGTCGATGCCGCTGAACCCGAATCCGTTCCATCGATAGGCGGCAATCCGGGTCGTCTTCGTCGCGGGATTGGGCATCAGGAAAGAATCGCCTCGATGCAGCGCGCAAAGGACTCCGTCTTTCGACTCCACCGCATCGATCAGCGGCCACGCCAGGGCTGAGCCCCGCCATCGCGCGATCAGCCCGTGCGGGCCGACGGCGTAGACATACGGCCGCAAACCCACCTCATCGTCAATCGAAGAGTTATGGCGCTCGAGCGAGAGCAACAACGGATCGCCCGCCATCGAGGTGGTCAGTTGCAGCGAAACCAGCGCCTGGCGCCGCGACTGCCACATCCAACTTCCCTTCCCGATATCCATCGAGAATGATCCCATCCACCGGCTGATCGGGAGACCATGGCTCCGGCCGGATCGTCACCCCATTGATCTCCGCGCCCTCTCCAAGCTGCGGAGAACATCCCGCGAGAGCCTGATCGGCTGTTTTGTTTCTGCCCGCCAATTTGGGATAAGCCGTTGTCTCGTCCGTATGTGTATTGAGCGCGCCGCACAGCAGGTGGCCGGCGTGGACGCTGCAATCGGCGATCATCCCATCCTTCGTCTCTGCATATTTCTGGTCGAAAAGATGATTGCCCAGCGAGAAAAACACCGGCCTGCCCTCGACACATGCGGGAGCCTGGACAACATGCGGATGACTTCCGACGATCAGGTCCGTGCCGTGCTCGACCAGCCAGCGCGCCTGCTGCTGCTGCGTGTCGGTGGGCCAATCCTGCAGTTCGTTGCCCCAATGAATCGACACCACGACCAGGTTCGCCAACTGCCGCGCCAGCCGCAGCTTTTGCGCCAGCTCGACGGAAGGAACCTGCTGCACGCGTCCATCGGCGGCCTTGACCATCGTCACCGCAACAAAACCGACCGTCAGTTCGCCGAAGCGAAAGAACTGCGGCGAGCTGTCGAAGTCGAGTGCCGGCATTCCGCTCTGCCGGAATGCTTCGCGCGTTTCAACCCGGCCCGCGTGCCCAAGGTCACCTGCATGATTATTCTCCGCCGTGACCAGGCTGAAACCCGCCTGCTTCATCGTCTCGGCCGCGGAGTCGGGCACGGCAAAGCAGAGCTTATTTTCCGGCGGACATTTTGCCGGATCGCCAAGCGCGCCCTCGAAGTTGCCGCCGACAAGACTCGCGCTCTGAAACAGTTCGGCAAAGCCCGCCCATGGGCTTGTTCTCCTCTGCTCCATCTCGATCCGCACCAGGCGCGACATCATCACATCGCCGGTAAAGAGCATGCGAAAATCGCCGGGCGCCTGCTGCGCCTTCGGCGACCGGCACAATGAGAATTGCCGCAGCGAATATTAAAAGGGCGGTTCTGCCGGGCATGCCAGGCTCTCCCTGGAGATGAAAGAGCTGACCCACGCCGGATGCGTCTGAGTCTCAACTTTGCCGCTCACAGCTTTGTCTGCCGGTGATGGATTCACAGGATCGCGGTCAGGGTTGGCGGGCTTTCCAGCCCAGGCGAGGTCTGTGAGCGGCGTAGGCGACGGAAACTCGTAATAGGAGTAAACGCTGCCCTTCACAATTTCGCGCCGGCCAAAGTAAGGAACCACCTGGTCCCACTCCAGCGGCCGTCCAACAGCAGCTTCGAGGTACGGCACTTCGCCTCCGCCAGCCACATCGGCAATTTTCATGATCGGGTTGGGCGTTGATAGCGCGAGGTCCGCGCTGGCAAGACTGTTGTAAACCAGGAAGTCATGCTCCGCCACCGCGCCCACATGCAGGATCTCGTCGTATTCGGTGTCGCTGAGCGGCTGATTTTGCAATTCTTTCTGGGCCATGGCCTCAAACAGCCGCGCCTTGCTTGCAGTTGCCTGCAGGCGCCGGATGATGCCGGCTTGCAGGGGCTGTGCAGGCGGGCCGCTCGAAGAGTCCCCATTGTCGTTTGAAGAGTCCACGGCCTCCGATGGGTCCACGGGCAGATTTCCGGTAAAGTTCGCCGACTTCGCCACCACCTGCTCCATCTGGTCGAACAACGTTGCGATGGCTTCGAAGGTCTTCGGGTCCGGCTCCACGTAGCCTCTTGGCGGACGCAGAACAATTGCCTCAAAGCCGCCCTCGCCGCACTCCGCCGTGGTTCTCTCGTTCACCAGCACGGTTGCATGGCGCAGCGTAGCCCAGGAGCCCAGGCCGGTCTGAATTCTTTTCGTGTTCCAAAGCGCATCCTGCGCATTGCCGGGGAAACGTCGCGTCGTCGGCCCACTGCACGGCCAGAGCGTTGATCCACGCATCATAAAGGTCCGCCTGTGCAGCGCTCTTTGGCGCGCGTCCTTCAAGTGCATCGATCGCGGGACCGAGCGCGGGATACGACGCAAGGTCGGTCTTCAGTAGCGAGCGCGCGTAGCCGCTGCCCAGGGCCGCCGCAAGGTCGAGACCCGAAGGCAACCCACGCACGCCTTTGGGCCCGGTGATCTGTTCCGCCGCAGGCCAATCGGAGTGGTAAACCGTCGACAGCAGCACCTCGTTGTCAAAACCCCACGAGAGCGGAAAGATCTTGCGGGCTGGTGCCGGGATGAAGCGCAAACGCTGGGCGGAACGAATGTTCCGGAGCTCCACACCAGCGGCGAGCGGCTGGGCGCGATGTAGGCGCTGTAGGCCGCGATCCATTGCATCGCTTTTGCTTTCACATCGTCGGGCAGCGCGTTCAACGGCGTCGCGTCAATCGCTGCGGCTGCAGTGGTCAGGTAATGAACCGCTTTGAAGTACTCCTGCATCTCCGGTGTCGCGGTGTAATAGCCGCGCGGCGTCAGCTCTGTAAAGTCGAACGTGCCGTTAAATACCGGCGATTTAAATGTTCCCTGCGCTTGTTGAATGTGCAGAGCCTCGGCGTCTGAAGCGTTCGTTGTACTGTTTGAATCCGCCACTGCATCGAAGGCCAGTGCCCACTTTGAAGTCGGCGCGCTCGCGTCGAGCGACTGGCGCGCTGCGGCCACAAAAGCCCAGAACGCGGGCATCGCCTGCTGGCGCTCCTCAACGATGAATGTGCCTTCATAGGCCGAGGCCACCAGTTCCCAGAAGATGTCGGTGGTCACGAGGTAGGGCCGCGTTGGCGATCGCGCTATCGAATTGGCCGCAGGCATACGACTCCGAGTCATAGAGCTCGTACATCTGGTCATCGCCGGTTGGGCGAAGCATGCCGCCATTCTTTGTATAGCTGTTGCGGTCGGCGGCGTCTTGCGTAAACATCCACGCGTTCATCACATCGGCCAGCGGAACTTCAATCGGCACGTACACCAGCGCCTGCGCGCCCGCTTTTTCTACGAGCCCAATGACACCCTTGCCGTCGGGCACCGAAGAAGGCGTGGAAATAAACTGGTAGCCGCCGGCCTGCGATGAAGTTGTGCTGCCGTGATCGCCGATCACCGCCACGCCCGGCACACCGCTTTTCCAATGCAGCATCGCCGCGCCATTGGGTGTCACCGTCAGCGATCCCCCGCATGGGTTGCCGACGATGTGCGATGGCTTATCCCAGTTCTGGCCCGCGTAGGCAAGCTGCTGAAAGCATCCACTGCCGTCTTCCCAGATCAGCAAATGCCCGTCTGGATGAAAGGACTCCGGCAGCGCCGAAGCAACGTAGTTGGGCGTTGGTTCTTCGCTTTGCGTCGGGAATCTTTACGTATGTGGATTGCGGCCCAAGCACCTGGTATTCGCGCTTGCCGTCTTCGGTAATCGATCGCGTGGAGTACACACCGCTCGGCAGCCGCTCGGCAAAGAAGATCCGGTAACTCTCGGTCGTCTGCTGCGTCGTGTCGTTGTAGCCGGTTTCAAACGGCCGCGGCGCAACCAGAAGTCGGCGCACGTCAGCAGAAGTTTGATAGATCGTGTGCTGCGTCCAGCTTCCATTCACTTTGTCGACTGCCAGAATCTGCGATTGCTGGCCGCGTCTTTCCCTCGACAAAGAAGCGCTGGCCCATGGGATGAACGGTAAGAGAAGCGGCGCTAAATGTCGCAGGTAAATCGAGCAGCGGAACGGTGTTCGCGTCGCCCACGTGCCAGCTCACCACGTGGTTGCCCGGCTTTGTCGTGGGTCAGGATCACGGCATCCGCGCCGGTGGGCCAGATGTCATAAGTCCACGACGGAAGTCCCCGCAGGCAGGGCCAACTCTGAACTCGCCGCCGGCGAAGGTGTCACGTTCAGTTCGGCCGTCGTAAAGTCCGAAGGCGCGGAAGGCGCCTGCGCAAACAAGGTGAGAGCCGGAAGGCTCAGAAAGATCGCCAACGCGCGCGACTGCGCAGGTTTCATAAGGGCCTCCGGGGGGACTCAGGCAATTCTAGATCATGCGACGCGCTTCAGCGGCAAAAAGACTCCGGACGCTAGAAATCCGCCTGGGACGTCAGGCGCCAGACTCCCCAACTCCTTATTGTCTGGTCGAGAGGCAGCGATGATCTTTTGCTAGGCCACCACGTGCAACACAAAGGTCATCGAACCGTGGCCGGAGCCGCAGTAAACGGAGCAATGGCCAGCGAAATCGCCGGTCTTGTTCGGAGTAAATGTCACTTCGCCCGTTTCGCCGGCCTTGACCTTCATATTGATGCCCAGCTCCTGGATGCGGAGCCCATGGCCAACATCCATGCTTTTCAGCACCAGCACAACGGGCTGTCCTACCTTCACGGTGATCTCGCCGGGCTTGAAAACGAACCGCTGTGCCGTAATCTCAATGCGCTGCGGCGTAGCTTCACCCCAGGCCGAAGCAGCAGGAATCGCAAATCCAGCCATACCGAGAAACAGAACCAACAACAGTACGTTCTTCTTCATACAATCTCCTCGTTCTTCAGTGCTGTCGTATCGCGCAGCCTGGCCCACCCTGGGGAATGTCCCAAAGATCCTTGCGTATTGCAGTATGGATACCGCGCTGACACTTCTCTGCTTATTAAAAAGCCCGCTTTCAAAAGCGGGCCATTCCTTCAAATCTCTGGTAGCGCTACCGGGAATCGAACCCGGGTTTTAAGATTGAGAATCTCACGTCCTAACCCCTAGACGATAGCGCCACATATTGTGTGGAGTCAGCCCGCGAACGCAGGCCACTCTCTTACTTTAGCAAACATTGGACCCTGAGCCAACGCCACACAACCTAAGCGCTCCTCTGCGCAGCCTCGCCCAGCACCGCCGAGATCACATCGCTCTTAACCCCGTGCCGGCGAAGGCTCTTTTCCAGCTTGGTCAGCTCCGGCCGATCAAGGCGCGCGAGGTCTTTCCGCAATCCCTGCCCAATGTAGGTGCGGATCAGCGGCTGATACCCTGAGAATCCGAGCTTCGGCGCCAACTCCTTCAGGTCTTCAATCACATCCTCGGGAACCCTGATGCTGATTGTTGTCATAGGCCGGTCTCGACGCAACCGCTGCTTCATCCTCTCAGCCATTGTCTTCATATCTTCTCCGTTCCGCACGCGTTGCCTGCCGCGCGGAAATCACTCGAATGATGCCTCGATCCCTGGCAACATGGACAACAAATAACAGTGTCCAATCCTCCGCAAACCCGATGACTGCTTCACGCGCCTCATCCTCAGCCGTGGCATCGACCAGCCTGACGAATGGATCGAAGAATACTTCGCATGCCTGCTCAAACCGAATGCCATGCTTTTTGAAGTTGGCCTGTGCCTTGTCCCTATCCCAACGAAAACGCTGGCCCGCGAAGACGTACTGCGTATCCATCTAAGCAATGTATATATAATGTATATACGTTTGTCAACGAGATTCCGAAGGCCGGGCAAATCGCGGCCAATGGTTCCAGGAAGCCGCGCCCGCTCTAGATCCCCAGCTTGCGCACTTCGTCGTTGTAGTATTTGCGGTACAGAATGTCCCACTCCTGCGAGCCTTCCTGGATAATCTTCCGCTGGTTGGCGATCTTCTGCCGCGCCTGCATATCGATCTTTGCCTCTTCGGTCAGCAGCAGCTCCAGCTCTTTCCGCGCCTCTTGCCGGATCGTGTTGCGATCCTCCAGGAACCCCACCTGGTCTACCTCGGCCAGCGTGTCCGCCACGGTGTGGGCCAGCTTGTTCAGCTTGTCGCGGTTGATCCTCATAGCACAGCCTTGTACTTCTTGGTCAGCTCGCCCTTCACCTTCTTGAACATCTCTGCATACTGCGCGCCGCTCTTCCGCATCTCGTCGGAGTAGGCATCCAGAATCACGCGCACTTCTTCGTTGATGCGATCTTCGAGCGCAAGCTCCTCGAGCATAGCCGCGTTCACGCGGTCTTCCGTCACCTTCAGGTCACTGGTGGTGATCATCTTGGCGTCGATCAAGTGCTTGACCGTGCGGCGGGTGAGGTACCCAATGTAGTCGCGGGAAAAAATCATGGGTTAAACGTCAGGATACCGCACTGCACCCGTTCCTGTACACCCGCTAACTGGCATAATTGGCGTCGTTTACGCGCCGCCCCGAACAACCGTGTAGTACGGCTGATTCGAGAGCGTCTCATTGAATGCCGGCTCGAGCCGCGTCGCCCCGCTTCTTCCAGCCAGATCGAAGTAGTATTCGAGCGGGAATTCTGTTGATGTATAGTTCGCCGGAATCGCAGCCGTAAAGCTCCCGTCGTTCCCCTGCATCTCCACCCGCTTCCATCGCTCCGCCTGGTCCACATGCCTGTAGTGCAACCGGATCGAGACAACTTCCTCCGGCACGAGCGACCGTTACCGCAAGCGCCAGCGGCGCGCCGCCTCAAAGCTCAGCGGCGGCTTGTGAGTACACGCTAAAATGGGCCGTCCCGGCCTGCCCATCGCTTCTCCCGTTGCGCGCCGCGTGTTTTCGCTCGATACATCCGGTTGCCCTGCGCTCTTCACGCGTGCTGTCAAAGCCGCAAGATCCGCGTCGATCGCGCTCAGCCGGTCGCTCCAGTGCCCGCGCCGCATCGGTGTGCTTCCATAGGAAACGTCCTTCATATATACGGCCGCGGCTGCGTTGCCATGTCGGCCCACGCCTCCCGCGCCATTTCGTATTCGTCAATTGCCTTCCGGCCCGCCGCCGTCTCCTCCGATTGCTCAAAGACCGCATAAAGCACGCCACTCCGCAGCTTCGATGCAAAAAACCATCCCAATCCAATCTGGATCTCCACGTCCGCTTCGATCCGGCGAAACGCAGCAGACCGCCGCGAAATTGTCACGCGCCGCGCCTGGTCCAGCGCTGTCGTCGCCGCCGTCGCAGCAATCCTCCATCCACTGCGCCACTTCGATCGGCGAATACTTCGGGTTTGCCGCTCCGCCCATTTCGTCCGTTGCGTGTTCGTCGATCGTCGCGAACAATTGCGGATCGAGCGGACTCACCGTTCCGAAGCATCTCGGCTCAGGCGTATCGCTATACGGCGAAGGCTCGCTGCCGCGCACAATCGGCATGTTCGTGTACATCTCCGGCCAATACGAATGATTTGACGCCGACGGCAAATGCGCCGATGTCAGCAGCGGCAGAATCCGGCTCGCATTTGCCACGGCTGTCTCCAGAGCGGTCGCCCCACTTCCGAATCCCTTGCGCAACCATCTGCGCCACGCTTCCGGATTTGCGTCCGGATCGTAAAGTCGCCGTCCCCACACTCTGTAGTAAAGCTCGAATTTCTCCCAATCCGCCTTCGGGTTCAGGCTCGCGTCCGCATACGCGCATCGTCCGCCCGCATGTCCCGACCCTTCCCTTCCCTTGAACGTCAGCGGCTCCATCAAATCCAATCCAGCCGCTCCGCAAAAATCGCGGTTCTTCCGTACGCCGCCGCCATCTCCGGATCGGCGCTCAACAAATGCCGCTGCGTGCCCGGCCACAACCGAAACAGCACCTTGTATTTGCTTCCGGCTTTCAGAAAATCCGCATACCCGTACCGCGTGAACGAGCGCGATCCCGAGCTAAGGCTGAACGGCCCCGCTTCGGCCTCGACATTTCCCTTTGGAATCTCCAGCGCGCGGATGTCCGCCTGCTGGTAGCCCAGGCTCTGGTGCTCGGCCGAGTATTTCGCCCCCAGCTTCACCGGCATTCCAGTCGCGCTGGCAATGTCGATCATCGTTTCGTCCACGCCCTTGGCGTGCATGTCGATCTCGATCTTGCGTCCGCACCCTGTAATCGCCTGGAACAGCGTCTTCCAGAAGTCGTAGCTGCCCTCCGGAATCCCGCTCTCGCCGTGCACGCGCAGTGTCAGCCCTTCAATTTCAGGGCATTGCTTCAGCAGCATCGCCAGCGCGTCGCGGCAATACGCCGCGTGCGTCTCTTTCGTCAGTCCTTCAATGTTGTGGTACGCATGCGGGCTGTCGGTCCACTGGTACGCGTGCGTCCAGATCCCCAGTTGGAAGTGCAGTCCCCTGCTGCGGTCTGCCCCGCAATAAACTTCAGCGCATCCAGGTTCATCTTCCGCTCGCTGTCGCTCAGCTCAACCGGCGCCGGCAGCACCGTTCCATCCGGCGCGGCCCGCTGCATCACCCGCACGTTGTACCCCGGAACATTCAATAAATATGGATACGGAAAATGCAGGTAATCGCTCGTCACGCCCTTCGGAAAGTCGTACTCCAGCCCGAACGCCAGGCAGAACCGGTTGAACCGGCACGCAACCAGCAAATCCAGGTAGCCCAGCCAGAACTCCCGGTCGTAAAGCCACGGTTTGTCCTCGACCTCGCTGCAAAAATAACGGCCAACGCTGCGCACTTCATTCGCCGGCTTCTCCAGAACTGGCTGCGCCAGGTGCAGCGCCGTTCTCGCGTCGGCGCCAAACCGCACCCGCTCCGCCAGTTCCAGCAGCCCGTACACATACCCGCGCACATCGCTGCCCGAAACAATCGTCGCCGGCATCCCGGCAAACCGCCCCGGCGTCAGGCTGAACGACTCAGCCCCGCCATTCCACGCGGCAAGATGCGGCGTGGTCGCGGCCGGCGTCACCCCGGCGGAGTTCACCACCACGTAGAAAGCGCTCCCGCGCGCGCGCTCACCCGGCGCAACAATTCTGCACAACGCGCCCTTTGCCGCCAGCGCCGCACGCAGTTGCTCCGCCGCCCACTGCACCGGCGCCGCTCCGGCTAGAGGATCGTGGGCATCGAGGACGATCGAGGCGCCGCGGCTTCCTTGCGCCATCGCGCCGCGAGCCACCGTCGCCGCCGAAACCGCCCCCGCTACCTTTAGAAACTCTCTGCGTTTCATCGCAAAACCGTCCAATGCTCCGTCGGTTGTTTGTTCCCTTGTTCCCTTGGTCCCTCGGTCCCCGTGCTCTCAACTCCTGTGCGGACACGCCTTCGTGTTGATGCATTCATCGGCGATGCGCAGCCGCTCCACCGGCCGCCCGCCCACCAGGTGCTCCTTCACAATCTCCTCCGCATCTTCCGGCCTCACGTTTCCGTACCACACAGCCTCCGGATACACCACAACCGTCGGCCCGTGCTCGCACTGGTCCAGGCATAGCGACTTATTGATCCGCACTCTCCCTGCCAGGCCGGCATCTTTGCTCAGTTGGCTCAGCCGCGTGTGCAGTTCGCTCTTTCCATCCCTGGTGCATGAGGGTCGCGGTGCATCGGCGGGGCGTACGTTGTGGCAGACAAAAACGTGGTGTTCAAATAAGGGCAAGCGGAAATCCTCCTCAGTTGGTTCAAGAGTAACAACTCCGCCCACCTGTTCGTTGCGCGTCCATTCCACTCCGGCTCTCGCCCGTCGAATCCCACTTATTCCAATCCGAAAAGTTTTCCTGATCCCCGCCCACCCCCATCTGCGAGAATAGGTGCTTGACGATGAGCACCGACAACCTTCTCTCGCTGAAAGACGACATGGTGGCCTTTATTGAGGGTCACGGCCTCCATCGCCTCCCCGGTTACGTCACGGACGACATTCCCTCCGTCCTCTGGGAAGGCCGCGGCAATCCCGACGCGTGGAAAGATTTTGTGGAGATGGCCAAGCACGTCGGCGCTCCCTTCGTCACCTTCAGCGAGATGACGCTGGACCGCGAAGAGCTTGACGCCCTCATCGAAGAAGCCGGCGAGATGAACTTCCCCGACGAAGAAGCCGCGGAGATGGTCGAAGCCAAGTGGCTGCGAAAATACTCCGGCATGCTCGGCTACATTCAGCTCGGCTTCATCTACCAGGGCATCGTCTTCCTCCACGAAACCACCACCGAGTGGTACGAGCGCTACCAGTCGCTCCTCGAAAACATCGAAAGCTTTCACGACATCGTTATCGACGACACTCACTCCCGCGACGACGAGGACGAATAAGTTTCGTGCCCAATCCCGCAAACGCCTTAGCCAGCGTCACCGGGCCCTCCAGCCGCACCGCTTCAACCCCCACTCTGCCGCCTCAGCGCTGGCTCCTCGCCAAGCCGCACCCTGAAGAATCCGCTTCTCTCGCCCGCGAAGCACGCCTGCCCCTTGTCCTCGCCGAGTTGCTCGTCGCGCGAGGCATCACCACCGCTGCCCAGGCCTTCGCTTTCCTCAATCCCGAGCCCGCACACCTCCACGATCCGTTCTCTCATGCTCGGCATGTCCATTGCCGTCGATCGTCTCGAGCGCGCCATCGCCGCGCGTGAGCCCATCCTTCTCTATGGCGATTACGACGTTGACGGCACCGTCGCCGTCGTCCTTCTCAAAACCGCCATCGAAATGCTCGGCGGTGACGTTCGCTTCCACGTTCCTCATCGCCTCCGCGACGGCTACGGCATGCAATCGAGCGTTCTTGAAGCGGCTCACGCCGAAGGCGTCCGCGTCGTCGTCACTGTCGACACCGGCATGCGCGCCTTCGCTGAAGCTGAAACCGCGCGCCGCCTCGGCCTCGACCTCATCATCACCGATCACCACTTACCTGCCGCCGACGACGCTCTCCCAGTCGCCCTCGCCATCCTCAATCCAAATCAGCCCGGATGCACCTATCCTGAAAAATCTCTCTGCGGCGCGGCCATCGCGCTCAAATTCGCTCAGGCGCTTCTTGAGAAGTCTGTATCGAAAAAGTCCGACGGGTTCGCCGCGATCCCGCTCGCCTCCGCGAAAAAACTCTTCCCAGCTTTCTCAAAATGGCGGCCATCGCCACCATTGCTGACGCCGTTCCGCTTCACGGCGAAAATCGCACCATCGCCGCCCTCGGCCTGCGCGAGCTGCGCCGCCCCGTCGGTGCCGGTCTCCGCGCGCTCTTCGCTGCCGCCGCGCTCGACCCCGCCACCAAGCAGCTCACCGGCTTCGACGTCGCCTTCCGCCTCGCTCCGCGCATCAATGCCGCCGGCCGCATGGACGTTGCCTCCGACGTCATCGAGCTCTTCTCCACGCGCGATTCGCACCGCGCCGCCGAGCTCGCCACCAAACTCGAACGCCTCAATCGCGAGCGTCGCGACGTCGAAGCCGCCGCACTGACCATCATCGAAGCCCGCCTCTGCTCAGACTCCGAAATTGCAGCCGACCGTCTCCTCGTCATCGACGGCGATGGCTGGCATCGCGGCGTCATCGGCATTCTCGCCTCGCGCGTCGTCGAGCGCACCGCCAAGCCCGCCCTCGTCATCAGCGTGGAAGACGGTATCGCATACGGCTCCGGCCGCTCGGTCGACGGTTTTCCGCTCCTCGCCGCCATCGAGTTCTGCGCCGATCTTTTCACCCGCTTCGGCGGCCACGCCTTCGCTGTCGGCTTTGCGCTTCCCGCCGAAAAACTTCCCGACCTCAAGCGCCGCCTGCGCGAATACGCCAGCGTTCACCTCGCCGCGCGCGAGCCTGAGCGCCTCCTGCGCATTCACGCCGAGCTTCCGCTCGACCGCATCACGCCCGTTCTTGCCGGATGGCTCCGCAAGCTCGAGCCCCTCGGCCACGGCAACCCCGAGCCCATCTTCATCGCTCGCTCCGTCCGCCTGCTCGCCCCGCCCCGCATCATGAAGGCGCAGCACCTCCGCCTCGAACTCGCGCAAGTCGCCATCGCGCAAGTCGCCGCCGCGTCCGGCCCGCTCTCCGCCGCGTCGCCAAACGGCCTCGCCCGCCTGCCCGCCTCTGCCGCGCCCGTCGCATCCATCCGCGCGGTCGGCTGGAACCTCGCCCAGCGCGCCATGGAACTCCGCCTCGCCGAAGGCTCGCTCATCGACGTCGCCTACCGCATCCGCGAAAACGACCACCCCGACTTCGGCGGCCTCGAAATCGAAATCGTCGGCCTGAAAGCGCCAGAGCAGACGCTCGCATAGCCCGTCCCACTTCCACCACGCCTCATGTAGCGCCGGTCTCCCGCCTTATGTAGCGCCGGTCTCCTGGCCTTTTGTAGCGCCGGTCTCCCGGCCGGCTGTCGTGCGAAAGCCTGCCCTGAGCGGAGTCGAAGGGTCCTCGCCCGCACTTGCGCTTCTTCGTCGGGCCGCCGAAAAGCCCTCGCCGGTCTGGATCGATCTCGACGCCAATAAAAAGGCCCTCCGCATCGCGAAAGGCATTTGCATTCACCTCGAACCCGCTTCGCTCTCAAATCCCAACTTGCAAACGCCAACTCGCGAACTCGCCAACAGAAAAGGCCCCGGTCCGGGGCCTTTTCGCTAACTTGCTAACTCGCTGACTTCCGCTGCGGTTCTCATCCCACCACTTCAATCCCCATCGACCGCGCCGTTCCCTTGATGCTCTTCACCGCCGCATCCACCGACGCCGCATTCAAATCCGGCATCTTCTGCGTGGCGATCTCGCGCACCTGCTTCTCGGTCACTTTGCCCTTCTTTTCCTTGTTGGGCGTGCCCGATCCCTTCTCGATCCCCGCCGCCTTCTTCAGCAGCACCGCCGCCGGCGGAGTCTTGGTAATAAAGCTGAACGTGCGGTCGCCGTAAACCGTGATGACAACCGGAATAATCAGCCCGGCCATCTCCTTGTTCTGCGTCTTGGCGTTGAACTGCTTGCAGAACTCCATGATGTTGACCTGCGCCTGGCCCAGCGCGGGGCCAACCGGCGGCGCGGGCGTCGCTTTGCCGGCCTCGATCTGCAACTTCACGTACCCATTAATCTTCTTCGGAGGTGCCATTGTCTTTTCCTTCGGAACCAGCTACTAGCTCCTAGCTTCTAGCTACCAGCTGGTTCATCGTTTTCAATTTTTGGTACCGCAAATCCAGCGTTCGCTTCAAACCAGTGTCTGCTAGGCCGACGATCTGGCTAGAAGCTTGAAGCTAGTAGCTGGAAGCTGCAGTTACTCAATCTTTTCCACTTTGCCGAACTCCAGTTCGACCGGCGTTGAACGCCCAAAGATCGTCACCATCACCTTCAGTGTCTCGCGATCCTCGTTCACTTCGTCCACCACGCCGTTGAAGTTCGCGAACGGCCCATCCGTGATGCGCACCTGTTCGCTCTTCTCAAACTTGATCTTCATCCGCGGCTTGTCTTTGGTCGTCTCCGAGCGGAAGAGAATCGAGCTCACTTCTTCCTCGCTCAGCGCCACGGGCTTGTCGCCGGTGCCCAGGAATCCCGTCACCTTCGGCGTGTCCTTCAGCACGTGCCACAGCTCGTTATCGAGCTCCATCTCCACCAGCACGTAGCCGGGCAAAAACACCCGCTCCACCGTGCGCTTTTTGCCGTTGACGATCTCCGTCACCGGCTCGGTGGGAATCATCACGCGCCCCACGCGCTCTTTCAATCCAAACGCCTGCACGCGGCTCTCGATCGATTCGCGCACCTTGCGCTCAAACCCCGAGTAAGCGTGCAGA
The DNA here is from genome assembly GCA_963796785.1 of uncultured Acidobacteriaceae bacterium. Taxonomy (GTDB): domain Bacteria; phylum Acidobacteriota; class Terriglobia; order Terriglobales; family Acidobacteriaceae; genus Telmatobacter. The sequence continues at coordinate 628,752 of CAWCMW010000003.1, forward strand.
ATGTACCACCGGAAGTTTTCGTTCTTCACCGGCTGCGGTTCTGTTGCCGCCGCGGCCGCTGAGGGCTCCGCCGCCGCTTCCGGCTCCGCCACGCTGGCCTCTGCCTTCGGCGCCTGCGGTTCTGCCGCTTCCGCTGTCGCTTCTACCGGCGCCTCTGTCGACGCCGTCTCAGCGGACTCTGTCTCTGCGGATTGCTCTAAGTCTTCCTTCATTCCACTCTCGATTCTGTGCCGCGCCGCTTACTGCGATCCGCCCAGCCGGCTCAATAACCCATGCGGCCCCATGATGGCGGCATTGAAAATGCCGTCCACGACAAAGAAGTACAACGCAAACAGGAAGGTCGTAACGATCACCACTCCCGTCGTCACTCGCACTTCCTTCCACTGGGGCCACACCACCTTGCGCATCTCTGAGCGCACATCGCGCAGAAAGGTCGTGAATTCGGTCCACTTGCCCAACGCGTTCCCGCCAAACTCAGCCATCGCTCCCGGCTCCTTTCGTTTGGACGACCGCTCCGAGCCCTTTTCAATTGCCGTCTTCGTCGCCATGCTTCCAACCCTTCTTCAGCCTTCAGCCGTTAGCCCTCAGCCCCTGGTCGCTAGCTCCATCCCGCTTACTCAAGCCGCATCGATTTGATCAACCGCCGAACCAGCCAGGAGCTAAAAGCTAGCAGCTAGAAACCGTCTCTCAATCTGGCAGGGGCGGTCGGATTCGAACCGACAAGTCCGGTTTTGGAGACCGGCAGTTTAGCCGTTGAGCTTACGCCCCTGTGAAACAGTTCACAGTTCTTAGTTCAGAGTTCACTAGTCCTGAATCATGCACGATTGCCCTGAGACCGTGAACTAAGAACTGCGAACTATGAGCTGGCTCGCTACTTCGACTCTTTGTGCACCTGGTGCTTGCGGCAGCGCTTGCAGAACTTCTTCAACTCAAGACGGCCCGTTACGGTCTTCTTGTTCTTCGTTGTCGAATAGTTCCGCTCCTTGCACTCGGTGCATTCCATCGTAATGATTTCCCGCATGTTCGTTTCCCTTCAGTCACGAGTGAATCAGTGAAAAAGTGAATCAGTGAATGAGTGAGCGAACTGCATTTTGCTTTTTCACTTTCTTCACTCCATTCACTTTTTCACTCTCTTTTTCACTCTTTCACTTTTTTCTTCACTTCTTCACTTACTTGATAATTTCCGAAATCGTTCCCGCGCCCACGGTCCTGCCGCCTTCGCGAATCGCAAAGCGCAGTCCCTTCTCCATGGCCACCGGAGTAATCAGATCGATTGTCAGCTCCACGTTGTCGCCCGGCATCACCATCTCCACGCCCGCCGGCAACTCCGCCACTCCCGTCACGTCCGTCGTGCGGAAGTAGAACTGCGGCCGGTAGCCCTTGAAGAACGGCGTATGACGTCCGCCCTCTTCCTTCGACAGCACGTACACCGTGCTCTTGAAGTGCGTGTGCGGCGTAATCGACGCCGGCTTGGCCAGCACCATCCCCCGCTCCACGTCTTCCTTCGGCGTGCCGCGCAGCAGGATTCCGGCGTTGTCGCCCGCCAGACCCTCGTCCAGCTGCTTCTTGAACATCTCCACGCCCGTGCAAACCGTCTTGCGCGTCTCGCGGAAGCCGACGATCTCCACGTCCTCGCCCACCTTCACCTTGCCGCGCTCGATGCGGCCCGTAACCACAGTCCCGCGCCCGGAGATCGAGAAGATATCTTCGATCGGCATCAGGAAAGGCAGGTCGATCGCGCGGTCAGGCCGCGGTACGTACTTGTCCACCGCCTCCATCAGCTCGTCGATCTTTGCCTCCCACTTCGCCTCGCCGTTCAACGCGCCCAGGGCCGACCCGCGAACCACCGGCACGTCGTCGCCCGGGAACTGGTACTTCGACAACAGCTCGCGAACTTCCATCTCCACCAGGTCGGTCAGCTCTTCGTCCTCGACCGCGTCGCACTTGTTCAGGAACACCACGATGCAGGGCACGCCCACCTGCCGCGCCAGCAACACGTGCTCCTTGGTCTGCGGCATCGGCCCGTCGGTCGCCGCAACCACCAGGATCGCGCCGTCCATCTGCGCCGCGCCGGTGATCATGTTCTTGATGTAGTCGGCGTGGCCGGGGCAATCCACGTGCGCGTAGTGACGGTTGGCCGTCTCGTACTCCACGTGCGCCGTCGCGATCGTGATGCCGCGCTCCCGCTCTTCCGGCGCGTTATCAATCGAGTCGAACGAGCGATACACGTTCTTCGGGTTGTGCTTCTGCAATACCTTGGTGATGGCCGCCGTCAGGGTCGTCTTGCCGTGATCGATGTGACCAATCGTTCCAACATTCACGTGCGGCTTCGAGCGATCAAACTTTTCCTTCGCCATAAAGCTCCCAAATCCCTTTCATCGCTTGTACTGCCTCGTTGCCACTCGGGGCGCCGGCGGTCCGGCTCCAGCCCCAAAACTTTAAAAACCAGCCGTCAGCTTTCAGCTCTACTTCATCCCGCTTGCGTCTGCCCAATCCGCTTGTTCCCGCATTGCCAAGCTGAAGGCTGACGGCTGATAGCTAGTAAGCTGTCTTTCTCAGTAGTACGCGTACACCTTCAAATACCTTTGCCTCAGCTCCAGCGGCACTTTCTCCACCAGCCGCAGATACCGTTCGCGCGTCAGCGCCTGGTCTGAAACCGGCAATCCCTTGTACAGCCCGATCGCTTCCTTGCCCAAGAGGCCGCGCTCCAGAATCCCTTCATAATCTCTGACCCGCAGCTTCGACTTTTTCACCCGGTTCAGAAAAACTTCCACGTCGCGCGCGTCAAATGCCGCATCGATCAGCGTATGGAGCTTCGCATATCCCTGCTCATCCGTGACCGCAATCGCTGCCTGCTCAAACATTCCCTTAGCCCTCAGCTATCAGCCTTCAGCTTTCAGTTTCATCCTGCCAGCGCTTGCCGCATCAGCCCATTCAACCGATACCAAGCTGACGGCTGATAGCTGCCAGCTGTCTTTGGAGCGGGAGACGGGGATCGAACCCGCGACCAACAGCTTGGAAGGCTGTGACTCTACCACTGAGTTACTCCCGCCCGTAAAAACAGCCTTTAGCTTTTAGTCATTAGCTGCTTAGCTCATCCAGCTCCCTCAACTTTCCGCATCTGTTTGTTCCAGCAACACTGCGAACTGAGAACTAATAGCTAACGGCTAATAGCTGCACTTCTGGAGCTGATGACCGGGTTTGAACCGGTGACCTCTCCCTTACCAAGGGAGTGCTCTACCAACTGAGCTACATCAGCCCTCAAATCCGAGCTTTCTGCTCTCAGCCGTCAGCCTTCAGCTCCATCTCGCCGGCGCAAGCCTCATCGGCTCGTTCCAGCAATTACAAGCTGAAAGCTGAAAGCTGAAAGCTGTCAGCTGTTCTTCTCCCCGTCCCTGCGAATCTTCTCCGCATGACGGGCTAAAACCGTTCTCAAAGCCATCCCGCCAATCACAATCAGCGGAATCAACTTCAACTCCACCGGTTTGCCGAACACGAGCACCGAACCATCGCCCATCGTCAGCCAAACCACAACTGCCAAAACCGCAAACATTCCCAGCGCCAACCAATACTTCCGGTCCAAATCCGATTCGGCGCTCTTCACTGCCCACTACCCACTGATCCTTGTTCCCTTAGTCCCTGTCTTCTCGGTCCCTATCTTTTCAGTCCCTACGTCCCTAGTCCCGAAGTCCCTCAGTCCCTGTCTTCTTGGTCTCTGGTTCCCTCGGTCCCTTGTTCCCTGCATTTCATGGTGCACAGGGGAGGATTCGAACCTCCGTAGCTCGCAAGGAGCGGCAGATTTACAGTCTGCTGCCATTAACCGCTCGGCCACCTGTGCCCTTAATACAACCTTGGGTGCCCCACCCTCGCCGCGTCTTTGTTCTTGCGGCCAGGGTGGGAAACCCCAAACTTAAGTCCAACCCAAATCCTTCGCCGTCCACCTTCCGCGCACGCCGCAACCTCCCGGATGCCTTCCGGAACATCTCGACGCTTCGCCTGAAGTGGATTCTCCGAGGAGTTGAGTTCCGGCATCTATAAATTCCTGCCCGCCGGTCAACTCTTGCCGCTTTTCGTCTCCCGTTCCGGCTTCTTGTGGAGCTGGCGAAGGGATTTGAACCCCCGACCCTCTGATTACAAATCAGATGCTCTACCAGCTGAGCTACGCCAGCTCTTTACCCACCGGAAACCCGTCCGGAGGCCGATTCGTTCGCGGACACACTCCAGCTTTCCGCGTACACGGCACAGAACACAAGGTTAGCACACCGCAGCACCGCGAGCAAACGCCGAATGGCCGCTCCGCGCGCGCCAATTCCACGCGAAATATGCAGGTTGTGCACTTTCCCGCGCCGGCATGTGCGCTGCCCCTCCTCACGTGCCCGCTTGAGAAATTCTTCCATCGGGTAGATCATGATTCCGTCACCAATGATGCACTCAATTCTCTTGTTTTGAGCGGTAGGAGACGCAGTATGCGCTCGAGTCTTCTCGCGGCCTCGTTTTTCACAACTTTGTTCCTTGCGTCCGGCCCAATGCTGCTTCCTCAGCAGCCGCCCGCCAGCACAACATCCCCTGCGGTCGACGATCCATCTCGACATGTCTCGAACGGCCCGCAATTCCAATTCACCAAAATCGACAACAACCTTCTCGCCGAAGCCGACGCAGTCGACGCGGAATATGAAAAAGAAGCGCTGATCCTGCACGATCCCGGCGTCCAGGCATACATCGATGCCGTTGGCAATCGCATCCTCGCCGGACGTCCCGTGCCCGACAAAGTCACCTTCCGCTTCTTGGTCCTGCGCGACCCAGTGGTGAATGCATACGCCCAGGCAAATGGCACAGTCTACGTCACCACCGGCCTGCTCGCGCTGATTCAGAATGAAGCGCAACTGGCCGCTGTGCTGGCCCACGAAACCTCGCACGTCTACGACCGCCATCCGTATCTTGAAAACCGAAGCATCCACAAGAAAGCAGTCGCAGCCGCAGTTGTCTCCATTGCCGCCGATGCCGCGCTCGCGAGTGTCAGCGGTCCCTTTGCCGGCGCCGCAATCTATGCCGGCTCCAGGGTCAGCTCCATCATCCTCGTTGAATCTGTCTACGGCTATTCGCGCGAAGTCGAAAGCCAAGCCGACCGCGACGGGATAGCCGCAATGACCGCCGCCGGTTACGATCCTCACGCCATGGCCGCCACTTTCGCGCTGTTTGACACGGACAGCGCCCTGGAGTTCACGCCTTACACAACCATTTACCAGGACCACCCAAGGCTGGAGTCGCGGCGCGCGGAGGCGCTCCAGTTCGCCGGCTCCAACACTCCCGTTGCCGCACGCACCGGCTCGGAGAAGGATTATCTCTCGGCAGTCGCACCAGCCATTGTGTCGAACATCAACATCGATTTGGAGTGCCGCAGGCCGCGCACCGCGGTGGCGCGCGCCGCGCGACTCGTTGACACCTTTCCCGGCGACGCGCAGTATCAGGTCCTGCTCGGCGAGTCCTACCATGCGCTCGGCGCCAAGACCACTCAGCCCACTCCAGACGAGCTCACTCCTGAAGGTGAAGACAAGCAACGCAAGATGGTTTTGAAGAGGACTGAAGAACAAGAGCAGGAAAGACTCCTCAGAACTCCGGAGGGCCAGGCCACGCTCAAACAAAATCAAGCTGCCGCGGAAAATCTTTTTCTCGCCGCCATCCAGGGCCACCCGGATTATGCGCCCGCCTATCGCGAGCTCGGCTTTCTCGATCAGGATGAAACGCGCTACTCCGATGCGGCGGCGAATTATCAGCATTATCTCCAGCTGGTGGCTGCCACCAGCATCGATCGCTATCGCATCGAGCGGCGGCTGAGCCAGGTTCAGAGCCTCCAGCCGCAACAGGTTCATTGATCGTCCGCGTCATAAAGACAGGGCGAGGATACCTGAAGTTTCTTTTCGAAAGGGCACTCCATGAACGTCAGACGGCGAATGATCCCGGCGTTTCTTGCCACCATCATGTTCGGCCTTTCCTCTCCGATTCCCTCCGCCGCGTGGTCCGCCTCGCAGCAGAAACTGCGCACCCGCAAATTCCTTGTTCAGTCCGCATGCATGATGCCGCCCGCAGCACGTATCGCTCAATTCGCCTTCAGAAGCCCCAAGGATCTGCAGCAGCAATCTGACGTCTGGGCCGGGGCACTCGAGGCCTTCGTCGAAGCCCACCTCAAAGCCGCCGATATCGCCACAACGTCTGCCTTCGCCCCGCTCTCCAGCGGCGCTTCCGAAGACGACATACGTCAGGTCCTGCTTCAGATCGACGACAAATTCAGCTCCATCTCAAAACAGCTCGACAAGAAACCCAGAGAGGTTGAAAGGTCGGCTTACACTTTGGGCGACCAGGTGGCGATGCTACCCTGCTCTGCTACCTCCGATCTGCTTGTCTTTGTTCGAGGCAGCAGCGATGCCCGGGAGGGATCGGTTCTCATGGTCACCATGGCTGATGCGAAGTCAGGCGAAATCCTCGCCTTCATTCGGCTTGGCTCATTCGACCTTACAGACCCAGTGTCCGGATACCAGTTTGACGACGATCTTGCCAATATCAACCTCGGCTCCGCGCGAAAAAATGCCATCGTTCGCGATCGCGACGGCGTTTACCGTTGAATTCCAGCCGCTAACCTAACGCTTTCGCCACTCCCTGTGCCCCAAAAGTCACTTGCGGACACACGCCGTGCTAATCCATCATTCGATCAACGCCTAAAGGGATTCCCGGTCGGCTCCCTTTCCCCGAAGGAGAGGCTTCTATGCGCAAGGCTGTTTGCGCGGTTCTATTTCTGGTGCTTTGCCCGTTCCTCGTCGCCCAGACCACACTCACCAACGACTCCATCATCAAGATGGTCAAGGCTCAACTTTCCGACGACGTCATCGTCACCACCGTCAACGCCTCGCCCGGCGCTTATGACACTTCGCCTGACGCCCTCATCGCGCTCAAGCAGGCCGGCGTCAGCAACAAGGTGATCGACGCCATCCTCGCCAAATCATCCGCTGCAGCGCCTGCTCCCGCCTCATCCGATTCCGCCACGCCAGAGTCTGCGCCTTCCGCTCCCGATGCGTCCGCGCCCTCCGCCCCGCTTCCCTTCCCCGGCATCGACAACATCGGCGCTTACTACAAAGACAGCGGTGGCAACTGGCAGCCGCTTCCCTCTGAAGTCGTCATCTTCCAGTCCGGCGGGCTGGTCAAGCACGTCGCCTCTGCCGGCCTTATGAAAGAGGATCTGAACGGACTCGTCGGAGGCATGCGCAGCCGCCTCGTCGTCACCACCCCCATCACGTTCATCCTCCATGTGCCCCAGGGACGCGCCGCCCGCGATTACGAGCTCGTTCGCCTTCATGTAGTCGGCAACAACCGGCAATTCCAGTCCGTCTCCGGCGGCCTTAACCAAACCTCCGGCTCCATCCGCGACGAAATCGATTTCTCCAGCACGCAAATCGGCCCTTCCGCCTACCAGGTCGTCCTCAATAATGGATTGGGCGATGGCGAGTTCGGTTTCCTCGAGCCGCAGGACACAACCTCGCCCAAAACTCCAGCCAGCTCCGGCAAAATCTTCACCTTCGCCATCGTCAATTAGGCGATCAGGACACCCCGTCCAAGCTCGTTCGGACGGGGTACATCCGCGGAATCCCTGCACCGCCTTCGTCCTCCACCTAACCCCGCAATCGAAACTTCTTGCCTAAACCGGCCTCTCGTTAGATCATTCTGTTGCATTCTCTTCGCTATTTTTCTCGTTCGCGAACCTAAGGAGCTGCCCCATGCGCAAAAGCCTTCTTGCAACGCTGTTGCTGGTTGCCTGTTCTTTCCTCGCCGCCCAGCAGGCGATGAACAACGATTCCGTCGTCAAGCTGATTAAAGCCGGCCTCTCCGACGATCTCATCGTCACCACCATCAGCGGGTCTCCGGGCGCTTACGACACCTCCGCTGACGCCATCATCGCGCTCAAAAATGCGGGCGCCAGTGACAAGGTCATCGCCGCCATCATCGCCAGGGCCGCTGCTCCAGCCACGCCAGCTCCCGTGTCTCCCGCTGCCGCAGGCCCTGTCAGGCCGGCAGGCATCGATGACGTTGGGGTGTATTACCGCGACCGCAACGGCGCATGGCAGATGCTCGAGCCAGAGATCGTCAACTTCAAAACCGGCGGATTCCTCAAGAGCATCGCTACCGACGGCCTCGTCAAAGGCGACATCAACGGCCACATTCAGGGCAAGACCTCGAAGAACGTCCTTAGCTTCCCCGTCGTTCTCGCGGTCTACGTTCCAGAGGGCGTCGACATCGCCGAGTATCAATTGCTCCGTCTGCGCCCCAGCGGCAATGCGCGCGAGTTCCGTTCCGTTACTGGCGGCGTCATTCACTCCTCCGGCGGCGCGCAACGCGATAGCGTCGAGTTCCAATCCTCCAAAATCGCGCCACGCGTATACCAGATCACTCTCGACCAGCCGCTCGGCAAAGGCGAATACGGCCTCATGCCTCCCGGCTCCTACACCAGCTCCAACATGGCCAGCGGCGGCAAAATCTATTCCATCAGCATTCCCGAATAGCTCGAAACCGTTTGCCCCATCCAAGCTCTGCTTGGATGGCGTATCGCCGATTCCTGGTGCCGCGGAGATTCGCTATGAAACATTTCGCTCCGTTTTTCATCTTGCTTGCAGCCTTATTCGCGGCCGCGCCGATGCAGGCCGCGCCCAGCCAGCATCCGCCCGTCGATACCATCGTGGTCAACCACTTTACCAACGCCAACGGGATGGCTCAGTCGCCGGACTTCAGCCACTTCTTCGCCGACTACCTTTCCGTAGAGCTGGCGAAAGGCAATGTCGCCGCTCAGGTCGTGGATCAGGGAACCCCCGTTCCCGATGCTGCCGCCGCCAACTCACTGGTGATCGAGGGCAAGTTTCTCTCGCACGAAGATGCCGGCCTCATGAAAGCCGGCAAGCTGATCGTGGAAATCGGCATCTACCGGCTCAGCGATCATGCGCTGGTAAAAACCTGGACTGCGACAACCCACTTCCCGATCAACGCGGATCACAAAGATAGGGTCTACGCTTATTACACGGGAACTGCTGCCGCGGACGCGATCTCGGATGCGCTCAAAAGCGTGGACTTGTCGATCATTGCCCCCGCAGTACCCGGTTCCAACCCCACAGCTCCCAGCACGGCTCCAAGCCCCGCACCCGCACCACCATCCAACTCCGCGCCATCATCCAATCCCGCGCCCGCCAATCCTGACGCTGTTGCTTCCGTGCAGTTTTCTTCGGACCCCGCCGGCGCTGAGATCACGATCGACGGCAACTATGAAGGCAACGCGCCCAGTCTCATCAAGCTCGGGCCAGGTACGCACTCCATCAAAATGGCCTTGCCCGGATACGCGCCCTGGATGCGGTCGATCGAAACCGCCGCCGGCGAATCGCGCAACGTCGCCGCCACGCTTGAAAAGAACAACCAGTAACCTCGCGCTCTCCGGCACCCCAGGTGTTACGCTCATTTTTGACGGTTGGTGTTTGCGCTTTGGGATGAACCAGCGCACGTGCGGAACGCAGCTCTTCCTCGAGGTAGAATTCGCGCCATGAAGCGAGCAAAATCTTCAAGGACGGTCATGGCGACGATTACCGCAATCGTCCTTGCGTTAATCGCGATGGTGCAGGGCGCGGCGGCACCCGACGCTCAGAAGAGGAGCGTTGTTGTACTGCCTCCATCCTTGGCGTTCGAAAAGCTACTGGACGAAACTCCACTCGACCCGGCGAAGTTCGGCGGCCCCGAGTTGGCTAAGCAATTGATGGATGCGGGGGAACAGAATCTTCGAAGCAAGGGACTCGAAATCCTGGACCCCGCCGACTACAGTCCACGGATGGCCAGTTCGGTGGAAAAGTTGATCCCCATGACCGGACAAATTGCACGAGGCTCGCTGACCGAAACATCGCAAGGGGCAATGTCGGAGCTCGCCGGCTCGGGCCAAGGCCCCATGCTCGTGTTTACCCAGTTTCTCAGAATACGCGTGGGTTCGAAGAGCGGGTACTGGAATCCAGTTAGCGGAGCCATTGGTTCGGGTCAAGTGGAGACTGTGCTGGCGGCAACGTTGATTGATCCCGCCAACGGGACAATCGTCTGGAAGAACGAAGTATTTGTGCGCAAGATTCTCGCGCCAGGTTCAAAGGACCTGGCAGAGGCTTTGAGCGCTTTATACGCTGCGCCGGGTCAATAGCGCCGCGTTTTGAAAGGAGTTTCGCAATGAAGATACCTGCTGCTTTTTGCATCTTTTCAGTTGCCGCTGTTTTCTCGATGAGCATCATCGATGCATCCGCTGCCGAGGAGAAGAAGCCTGTCTTCGTCGAACCCGGATTCCAGTTTGAAAGCGTCGATGTCGTTTATGTCCTGCCTGCCGTGGACATCAGAATTAGGAAGGATCAAGACGCTGAGCCGGCGCTGCAAACGATTGATTCAGGCATTTTGTATTACCTGAAAAAGAGGGGCTACCGAACAGTCCCAGAAGAACCAAAGCACGGCGGCTTTTCCCAATCTGCGTTTTCAAAAGTCTCGCACAAAGAAGAACAGACAGCGCCTCCAGTCCGCATGACAGTTGGCGAAGACGATCTCAAGGAGCCGGACGAGCAGTGGGTTCGAAAGCTTGGCCCGGACAATGCCCGTTGGGTGCTGGTTCTGGCACTAGAAGATTCAGAGTCTCATTTGACCTTCGGAAGCACAGGGAGTGCAATTGTGATGGGCACGCTGTTTGATAAGCGGAGCGGAAAGCTTGTCTGGCGGGGCATTGGCGCGGGGAGGGCAGGACAAGGCGGGGTAATTGGCATGGCTACAAAGTCGGAATCGGTTCATGATGCCGTTCAAAGCGCAGTCGACGAACTCTGCTCGATCATAGGGAAGAAGAAGTAACAGCAGCCTGGACGCCAAAGACAAGACCACCCAAGAAACATCCGCACTTACTGTTTGCCTTGGGCGCTCATTTGATCGCGAATTCGACCCTCCTTGAATGAAGCCCTGACAGAAAGGCCGCGTAGGATCTTCCCGCCGGCAGTGATACCGTAATTTTGACGACCCTCAGGATTGAATGAGCCGACGCACCCGCAAAACGCTTCTCATCGTCGCCGCAGTCCTGCTTGTGCTGGCCCTCGCCGTCTTTCTGCGCTCCAAAGCCCCGCCTGAGGCCGCGCGCCTGCTCCCGGAGTCCGACGGCATCATTTACTTCAACCTCAAGGCCATACGTACCCTCGCTCACAATAATTTCAAGCCGCCCGATCGCGTCCCTGAGTATCAGCAGTTTATTGACGCCATCGGCATCGACCCCGAGCGCGACCTCGATCAAGTGGCCATCGCTCTCCATCGCATGCCCGACCCCAACGGACCCAACGGCCCTGTCGCCTACTCCATGGTCCTCGTCGGTAGAATTACCGGCCCGCGCTTTAACTCATGGCTCGACGCCCACGCCACCTCGCGCGAAACCTACGCCGGCCACACAATCTACAACATCACTTCCCAGGACCGCACCGTCCGCGTCGCGCAAATCGGCTATGACGCCGTTGCCATTTCCAACACGCCCACCGCTGAGCAGATCCACTCCATGCTCGATCGCCATCGCGCCGCCGCGCTTCCCTTTTCCGGCTCCTCGCTCCTCGAGCGCCACTACCAAGATGTGCCCCTGCTCTCTCTTGCCTGGGGTGTCGGCCAAATCGGCCTTCCCTTCTCTGAGAGCGGCTCCATTCACATCTTTGGCTTCGCTCTTCCGCTCGAACCAGACTCCACCATCATCGCCAGCGTCGCGCCCGCTCTGCCGGTTCCCGGTTCGCTCGCAGCTCTCCGCGTCAGAGTCGAGGAGATTGCCCCCACACAGGACAAAGCCACCAGCCAGGCCGCCGATCTGGCCACTCTCCTCACGCTTGTCCGCGGGCTCTCTCTCGAGCAACACCCCAACGCTGACAACGCCGCATTCCAGGAGCTGATCAAAAACGCCCAAGTCACCCAGCACGGCGAGCGCGTCGTTATCACCGCCACCGTCGCCGCCAGCACCCTCGCACACCTATAGAGCACGGCCCGCTCCCTGCCAGTCCCTCGTCACTGGTCCTTGGAACTGGTTGCAAAATCCCGGTTTTGAAAAGGCACGGATGGTAGGTCGGGGTTTATCCCTGACTCCCGCGAAAGCTGCATAAAAACTGGGGCCTCACAGGCTACGGAAAAACTCGGACCGGGGCGCTTTGTAACCAGGGCACGGCTTCAGCCGGGCCAATAAAGTCAGCAAAACGAGCCGGGCTTCGGCCCCTGAGGGAACCTTCTTCATCCCCTCGGGCTATGGATGCAACCATCTCTAGCCCCTTAGTCCCTCGTTCCCCTCAGTCCCCTCGTCCCTACTTCTTCTCAGGCGTATCCGGCGCCGTAGGGATGAAGTTTTCAAAGGCGCTGGGTATGGGCGGCGGGAAGAAGACGGCCAAATGTTCTCTGGCATCCGTAACCATTTGCGGATCTATTTTTTCCGAGTTGCCGTGGCAGTGTTTATAGAGTTCCAGACCCAGGCTGCTGGGCGTGATATCGAAGCTCTCGACGTCACGATACGAGGTGAAGTCGAAAAGGTGCTCAATCAATCCCAGGTTATATAAGTAGGCGAGATCGGTGGCGTTCCTGCCGGCATCGTGCACGCCAGTCAATTGAATCATCTCTTGTGGACTCACCACGATCGAGAGGGAAGATGTATCCACAGGCCCCGGCTTCGAGCTAAGGGCCTGCTCGCATGCGTGCATCAGGATCATGGCCTCGGTGTGTGTGATGTGGACCAGCAGGTCCACAAAGATCTGATTGCTGTCGTCGGGCGCATCAACCGAGCAGGAGGACGCGAAAAGTCCCACCCAAAGCTTCATGGTCACTTCATCCGAGGCCCAGGAGCCTTCACGCAGAATGTTCGCCACCAGCTTTGGATGGGCGCGCATTCGGATGGCGTCGGGCTTTGAGGCAAGCAGGCTTTCCACGCCGAAAGCGATTTTGAACAGCGTCGATGTGCGGCCCGGGTCGAGCTGCCCATCCAGCAGAAGAATTGCGTCCTCGGCCTGCGATTCGCACAGGCGGTATAGAAAAAGAACTGTCCGGAGGTTACGGAACATCTCCGCTGCTTCATCGCGATCCGAATGACTGACGATTTCGTGCAGCAGCGCTCCGCACAGGCCGGGAGTCATGCCAGGAGGCACAACAAACTCCAGCCCGACCCCGTCCTCTCCCTGCCATGCGGCTCGAGTTTGGATGGGTATCTGCAGATCCGCATTCTCTCCCCGCTTGCCATCCAAACCGAGGATGAGGGCGACGGTTTGGTTGGCGGCAAAACGCTCCTGGGTCAAAAGGTAAACGCCGGAGATGCTGATGTCTTTGATGCTCCCTGGCCGCGAAGCCGAGTCGATGCCGTAAAGAGCCGAAAGGCCCGTTGCGGGCCATCGCTCGGCGCGCGGCTGCTCCGGTTCGCCGAACCGCTTTAGCGCTCGTTGCCAGATGCTCAGCCGGGACATCGCTAATAGTCTCTCGCCTCAGTGCCTGCGACGGAACCGCCTGATGGGGTCCAGGGCCCAAAACAGGCGCCAGTCCCGCGCGGCTGCGAATGGTGCTCCCCAGCGGGACGATGATTAGACAACACAATAGCACTCCCGCGCAAACGGAGTCATTGCCAATCGGGCAGGAGTTGCCGGCCGGTAATTCCAGCCTCCGCTGACTCCACCCGCCTCGCCGTTGTAGCATGGTTCGTGCCTGGAGAGCCATGCGAATCCGCGTCCTGAATTCCTGTTCCACACTTCTTATCGTCACCGCCCTCACCGCCCTTGGATCGCGTGTCGTCCCCGCCCAGAGCCCCACCTTCCCGGGTCTGCCCACGGCCCCTAAAATCGACGGCCCCTGGATGAATCCCAAGCTCTCCCCTGAAGACCGCGCCGATCTCGTCCTCAAGCAGCTCACGCTCGACGAGAAGATCGCCCTCCTGCACGGCAATGGAATGGCCCACACCCCCAATTGGCAGACGCCGCTCACCGATCTCGCCAACGGCGGCGCCGGGTACGTTGAAGGCGTCAAGCGCCTCGGCATTCCGGGGCTCGTCATATCCGACGCGGCCTACGGCGTCCGCGACTCGCGGCGCCAACGGCCGCTACTCCACCGCGCTGCCTTCAGAGCCTCGGCGCCGCTTCGAGCTGGGACACCGATTCCGCCTGCCAGTACGGCGCCGTCATCGGCAGCGAGCTGCGCGCGCAGGGTTTCAACATGACTCTCGGCGGCGGAGTCGACCTGGCCCGCGAGCCGCGCAACGGCCGCACCTTTGAGTACGCCGGTGAAGATCCGCTTCTCGCCGGAACCATCGTCGGCAATCTTATGAAGTGCGAGCAGGCCCAGCATGTCGTCGGCGACATCAAGCACTACGCCATGAACGACCAGGAAACGGGCCGCAACTTCGTCAACGCCATCATCTCCAAACGTGGAATGCAGGAATCCGATCTGCTCGCCTTCCACATCGGTATCTCCATCGCCAATCCCGCCGCCGTCATGTGCTCCTATAACCGCGTCAACGGCGACTATGCCTGCGAGAATTCGTACCTCCTTCACGACGTGCTCAAAGGCCAATGGGGATTCAAAGGTTTCGTTGACTCCGACTGGGGCGGTACCCACTCCACTGAAAAAGCGTCCGCCGCAGGCCTGGACCAGGAACAGCCCATGGGCAAGTACTTCGGCCCAGAGCTTGAAAGACGCGGTCGATGCCGGCCGCGTGCCCATGTCAGAAATCGACGACCATGCGCGCCGCGTTCTCTATGCCGAGTTTCTCTCCGGCATCGTCGACGATCCGCCGCAAAAAGGCGTGGTCGACGTTCAGAAGGGTCTTGACGTCGCCCAGCACGTCGAAGAAAACAGCATCGTTCTCCTGAAGAATCGCGGCTCCGTGCTTCCCATCGTTCCTGCGCGCGTACGCACCATCGCCATCATCGGCGGCCACGCGGACGTCGGCATGATCTCCGGCGGAGGTTCGGCGCAGGTTGACCCGCCCGGCGGCAACGCCATCATGCCTCCCGGCAAGGGCGCGACCCACTGGCAGGAGCACATCTGGTTCCCCACCTCTCCGCTCGCGGCCCTTCGCGACAAACTGCCCCACACCAAAATCGTTTTCGATCCCGGCACCGACCTGGATTCCGCCGCGAAACTCGCCCACAGTTCCGATCTCGCCATCGTCTTCGCCTATCAGTGGACATCGGAAGGCATGGACCTTCCCAGTCTCTCGCTCTCCGACAATCAGGACGCTCTCATCGAGCAAGTCGCCGCGGCCAATCCCCACACCGTCGTCGTCCTTGAAACCGGAACCGCCGTCACCATGCCCTGGCTCGACAAAGTCTCCGGCGTCGTCGAAGCCTGGTTCGCCGGCAGCGCCGGACACAAAGCGCTCGCCAATGTTCTCGTCGGCGACGTCAATCCATCCGGCAAGCTCGCCATCACGTTCCCCAAAAGCGAACAGGACCTGCCGCATCCAGTCATTCCGCCATTGCCGCCGCATATTCGCGCGCACGGAGCCGACCCCGTCAATCCCGATTCTCCTGTCTCCAGCTATTCCGTCACCTACACAGAAGGCGCCGAAGTCGGCTACAAGTGGTATCAGGCCCAGCACAAAACCCCGCTCTTCCCCTTCGGCTTCGGCTTGTCCTACACCACATTCGCCTATTCCGCCCTCACCATCGACTCCGCGGCCAAAACCGCCCGCTTCACCGTGCGCAACACCGGCATGCGCGCCGGCACTGAGATCGCGGAGGTCTACGCAACCCTCCCTCAAGGCTCCGACGAATCCTACTCGCGCCTCGCCGGCTTCGCGCGCATCACTCTAGCTCCCGGCAAATCGCAAACCGTCACCGTCGCTATCGACCCGCGCGTCCTGCAGACCTTTGACGAAGCCGACGAAAGCTGGAACCTCGCCTCCGGCGCCTACAAAATCCTCGTCGGCCCGTCCTCAACGAACACGCCTCTCACCGGCCGTCTCACGATTCCTTGACCTGTTCTCAGCCCGCGTTAGTGGGCGAAGAGACGGTAACCACAGGCGCAAGCCTGGGGACCGATGCCAATCTCCATCGCAAAGCCCGCGCTGCGGGCGAAAGATCCAATCACTCCGCCATCTCCGCTGCCTTTTGTTCGATGCCGAACAGAAATCCCTTGCCCCTGCCAAGTAAAGTGTTCCAGCGAGGCCTTCGGTTCCTGGTGCTTTCCCCACCCACGAGGCTTCCCGGCGATCGCTCGTGTCGCCGTGGAACAACGCCCGGCGGTCCCTGAACGAGGCCTCAGGCAACAATTCATCCCCATCTTGAGGTAAGGAAGAACTCCAATGCCAATTCCGGTCAAACCGTGCGAAGGCTTCTTCAGCGAAGAGACAAATAATCTGCTGCTCGCCAATATAGACCATGCCCAATGGCTTCTCCATCCCTGTGCGCGCTGCGGGCAACAGGTCGGCGCGCGCCTCGACAAGGGCCATTGGTCTCCCGAGCTGCACTGGCCTTCGGTCCCAGCCCGTCCGCCTCGCGAGCGCGCGGAATCTAAGCGGTAACTCCCGCATCGAACTCTGCGTAATTATCCAGATGCTGCTTAATCACCGTGTAGCATTCGCACGCGGCTTTCGTAAGCCCAGCCACGTCCAGGATTTCGATTTGCCCGTGCGCGTATTGGATCAGGCCCTTTTCCTTTAGAATCCCCGCTGCCATCGTAACCGTGGGACGCCCGCCTCCCAGCATGTCCGCCAGAAACTCATGCGAAATCTTGAACGCATTGGTATGCGCGCGGTCGGCGCAAATCAGCAGCCAGCGCGCCAGCCGCTGCTCGAAATTGTGCTTGGCATTGCAGCCTGCCGATTGCATTGCCTGTACGAGCTGTGTCTGAACATACCGCAAAGCCAGTTTGTGAAATTGGCCTCCCAGGCCAAACTCCTTGCGCGCGGCCTCTAAACCGCAGAAATACCCGTGGCCCGCGATCTGCGTATAAACGCGATTCAGGCTCTTCTTCGTCCCCATCAGCGCCGATACGCCGATCACCGATTCGTAACCAAACATTCCCACCTCGACCTGCGCCCCATCGCCGAAGGTCGTCGTCATCGACGCCATCCCCTCTTCGACAAAATAAAGCCGATCAATCGGAATACCGGGGAATTCAATCTCATGCATCAACTCAAATTGAACCGGATGCAGGGCGAGACGCTGGATCACGTCCGCATCCAACGCCCTCAAAAGACTGTTCTTAAACCCATTGCTCTGCAAGAAAAGCCTCCCGCTGAAATCTTGCTTCCGCGAGCCCGAACGGAATCTATGTTCGACATCGTACATATAGGATGCGCCTTCTTATGCGCATTAGCCAGCCCGCGCCGACCGCCTCCTCCCTTGCTCCCTTATCTATCCTCGCTAGCTCCGCTAACCCCGCTAGCTCCGCTGCCTTTCCCCGAACCCCGCCGCCACGCCGCCGCATCTGTAAGAATGGTCGTTGGGTTTTTCAAGGTCGATCCGCACTTCCCGCAATTCACCCCTTTGAACTTCGCACATTGAGAGGTCTCATGAATCGCCTGCACCGTCTCCTCGTCGCTTCGGCCGCCATCGGCCTTGCCGTCCTCGCTTCAACCGGCATCGCCTCGGCCTCCTCGCCCGCAGCCGCCGACTCCGCCACCAAACCCACCGTCCTCACCGGCCAGGCCGCATTCACTGACGCGGCCCACGAATCCCCCGGAACCCGCCGCCATCTCACCATTGCCGACCTGCCCGAGCCCATGCCCGATCAATCCGTCGACAACGGCGCCCACGTAGTTCCCCGCCCCGCCAACGCCTGGCCCATCGCGCCCAAAGGTTTCAAAGTGGAGCTCTACGCCACCGGTCTCGATAACCCGCGCCTCATTCGCTTCGCCCCCAACGGCGACCTCTTCGTCGCCGAAAGCGCGGCCGGCAAAATCGCAATCTTTCGCGGCGTCGACGCCGACGGCAAACCAAAGCAAGTCTCCGTCTTCGCCGGCGATCTCCACCAGCCCTTCGGCATCGCCTTCTATCCCCTCGGCCCCAACCCCAAGTGGATTTATATTGGCGACACCGACGCCATCGTGCGCTTCCCGTACCACAACGGCGACCTCACAGCTACCGGCCCCGTGGAGCAGCTCGCCGATCTGCCCGGCGGCGGACGCCTGCGCGGCGGAGGTCACTGGACCCGCGATCTTCGCTTCTCGCTCGACGGCAGCAAGCTCTTCGCCTCCGTCGGCTCCCACTCCAATGTCGACGACGCCGACACTCACCCTGAAGAATTCCATCGCGCCGATGTGCTCGAGTTCACGCCCGACGGCAAGTTCGTCGAAGTCTACGCCTGGGGCATTCGCAACTGCGTAGGCGAGGCCATCAATCCCACCACCGGCGAGCTCTGGTGCTCCACCAACGAGCGCGACGTTCTCGGCAACAACCTCGTCCCCGACTACATCACCCACGTGCAGGAGCACGGATTCTACGGCTGGCCCTGGTTCTATATGGGCGGCCATCAAGACCCGCGCCTTCCGGGCAAGCACCCCGAGCTCAAGTCGAAAGTCATCACGCCCGACATTCTCCTCGAGCCGCACTTCGCTTCGCTCGAGCTCACTTTCTACGAGGGCTCGCAGTTCCCCGCCGAATTCAAAGGCGACGGCTTCGCTTGCGAGCACGGCTCCTGGAACCGCAACCAGCGTGCAGGCTACGAAGTCGTCCGCCTTCCCATGCACGATGGTCACGCCACCGGCGAGTATGAAGACTTCCTAACCGGCTTCACCGTCGGCGGCGCGGATGGCGATGTCTGGGGCCGTCCTGTCGGCGTCGCCGTCGCTCCCGATGGCTCCCTCTTTGTCTCCGACGACGGCTCCAACTCCATCTGGCACGTCATCTACACCGGCAAATAACCTGCAAGTGAACTTGTACTCGCACAAAAAGGGTGCCCCATCCAAGCTCCGCTCGGGTGGGATACCGTAAATCTCGACTCGTCTTCCTTCAATCCAGCACGAAAAAGGGGTGCCCCATCCAAGCTTCGCTTGGGTGGGATACCACGAATCTCGACTCGTCCTCTCTCGACTCGTCTTCCTTCAATCCAGCACGAAAAAAGGGTGCCCCATCCAAGCTCCGCTCGGGTGGGATACCACAAATCTCGACTCGTCCTCTCTCGACTCGTCCTCCTTCAATCCAGCACGAAAAAAGGGTGCCCCATCCAAGCTCCGCTTGGGTGGGATACCACAAATCTCGACTCGTCCTCTCTCGACTCGTCCTCCTTCAATCCAGCACGAAAAAGGGGTGCCCCATCCAAGCTCCGCTTGGGTGGGATACCACGAACCCATCTCTCCGCGCTTTACCCTCCCGGGGGGGAGGATCGAAAATAGCCCAGGGTGAAACCCCGGGAAAAACGCGAACGACACGAGCCCGCCCCGTAGGGCCGGCCGACCCCTCGCAGCACGAAGCCCGCCCACCTCGACACTGTCATCCTGAGGTCGCCGTGGCGACCGAAGGATCTGCGGTTGCCTTTCGTGCACGCCGCCAACAGAAAAGGCCCCGCTTGGGGCCTTTTCGCCGACTCGGCGGGTGCCCCACCCTCGCGACGCATTTGTCCTTGTCGCTAGGGTGGGGCTCTCGTCTAATTCCGCTAACTCCGCTCACCCGCTGCTTCTACTTGTACGCCCCGTTCCCCTTCAGCAGCTCGTCGCGATGCTGGGTGTAATCAACGTAGGAATCGAATGCCGCGCCGATCAGCGGATTGTCGTGCCCTGAACCCCTGATCGCCGCGCGCACCGTATCCACGCCTTCCGGTTGCGGGGTTACGTAAACAATCGCAAACATCCCCGGCGCATCGGTGTGGATGGCCTCGGTGTCGACCTCGTATTCCAGAATCGTCCCGTCAGCCAGCATCTTTTCCAGCATCGGCACAACGATGCTCTTGCTCAGAGTGCTCACCGCATCGTCGTCCGCGTTCGGCTTCAGTTGATACATCGCCACGTTCACATACGCGCCCGTATAAGCGCCCGGCTTCCAGTTGTAATAGTGGCTCACGAAAACCGTGTCCCAATGCTTTGTCGGGTTCAGTGAGTGCGGCGAATTGGAAGGGTCCACGGCCCTCAACTTGTCCAGCACCTTCAACAGTCCCGCCATCGACATCGACGACCACCATGTATCGTTTGACTCGCCATCCGGCGTGTGCACCAAGTTCACATCGTAGCCGTAGCCCACCAGCGTTCCATCGCCGAGCGCGGCGTCGAAAATCGTCTTGTCAAAAGCATTGATCTTCGCCACGTCTCCCCAATGCTGCGGCGGAATCTGCCAGTCGGCTACGTACGAGTACATCGCCGGTTTTTCTTTGACCTCTGTCGCTTGCGCGCCCGATGGAACCGCGCTGAGCGCAAGCACTGCGACCCCGCACACACCTGCGAAGACACTCCAAGCCTTTGTGTTCATCTGCTTTCTCCTGTCTTGATTTAGTCAGCGATGCTCTGGGGAATGCCTGACCCGGCAAGTCTACAGCACGCGCGCGCTCCCGACCAGAATTCTTCGGGCCTATTGGACCGATTGCGGTTTCGACTCCGTGCCTTGACTCACGCCAGGCTCGGGATTCCTTCGGCTTCGGGGATCTGGGCGACACTTGGCTGATCGACCAGGACACCCAGCAAGCCAAAGAATTCGCGGGCGGGTACGGGGCGCCCATAGAGCCAGCCCTGGCCGTAAATCTTCAGGTTGTCGGTGGAGAAGTAGTCGGCCTGGCTAGGCGATTCAATGCCTTCGACCACCACGGCAAGATTCAGATTTCGCGCCATGGCGATGATCTGCGGAAGGATCCCGACCGTCACTGCGTCCGTTCCAATCACCCGCGTGAATGCCTTGTCGATCTTGATGGAATCGACAGAGAGGTACAACAGGTAGGAAAGGTTCGAATAACCGGTCCCGAAATCGTCAATGGAAATGCCGAAGCCCATGCGGCGGAGCAAACGGATCGACTCCAGCGCGTCTTCCTGATCGGCCGCGGATGTCTCTGTCACCTCTAAGGTCAGGCTGCTTGGCCGCACATTGGCCTCCAGCACAGCCGCTTCAATCATGGGCAGAAACCGGGGATCGACCAGGTCCGCGGCTGCGACATTGATGTTCAGCCTGAAGTCGGGCAGCTTGTTGAGAACTTCGCGGAACTCCTTAAGCGCGCGCCGCAAAACCAGATTGGTAACCGAACCGATGAATCCATGCTGCTCCGCTGTCCTGATGAATTCGCTCGGGCTCACCGAAACACCATCCGGCCTGGTCCAGCGCGCCAGCGCCTCGGCGCCAACAATTTTTCCGCTCGCCAGGTTGACGATCGGTTGATAAGCAAGGTGAAGTTGCTCGTGCTCGACTGCACGCTTAAACTGCTGATCGATTGAAATGCTGCGGCGGTGATAGCCGCATAGCATAATCCCGATGAAAATGCCGGCGATCCCGCACGCGATGGTCGTGCTGCCGATCACTGCGAGTTCCCCGCGCCTTGCGTCGTCAACGCTCACCGACGCCACCACGCAGCGCGACATGAGCGGCGAACATTGGCTGGCCACGATCGTGCCTGCCCTTAGCGCCACATCACTGGTCGCTTGGTCCGCAGACGGTTGGGACGAAACTTCACTTGATGTTGCCTGGGTTCCTGCCTGATACGGACCGATTGCCAATCGTATCGGCATCTGGTCGTCGGGTTCTGGCAAATGCGAACTAAAGACCACGAAAGCATTGCCCAGTTGAATCCCCGTCCGCTTCAGGCTTTGATCTTGTACGGGATCGAGGTTGCTATAGATTACGGTCCCATCCGCCTGAGTGCGCCCCGCTTTGAAGTTACCGAACGGTCGCGCAGGACGGCCTGCGGTTGTGGAGCACTCAATCCTTCCCCGTTGAATCCGTCCCGCTGCTTTTAAATAGTTCGAGCGAAAAACCAGTTCTCTCAGATTGCTCAGCTCCGCCTCGGAACATGCAGGATCGGCGGAATGCTGCATAGTATCCAGTACAGAGCGCGCTTCCTTCAGCGAGGCATCATCTTGAGCCGCCACTCGTCCCATGTAGTTTTTCAGATGATTTTCGGCTAGCGGAATCGCCAGCACACATCCCAGCAGGAGGCCTGTTATGGCTCCGAGTACCGCCGTCATCGTCACAGTGGCTCGAGCGGCGAGGATGTTTTGCTGCGGTTCCTGCATAAGCACCTGGCTGCGCAGGATCAGGAATTGTTGTAAGGAGAATCGATGGTCTCCAGTGCCGTCTTCCTCAGGAAAGCATCGCCCTGCACGCTGCTGAACCCCTTACGCGGTTCCCTGACCCGGTCTAGCCTGTGTCGCGGCCTGCGATGGAGTGTGAGGACGCCACGTTATAGAGGTACTTCGCTTTGCAAAGAGCGACAATGGCGGTTTCAGGTTAGACCGGAGCCTGTTGGTACCCTGCCCCATGGGTTACTCTTGCCTCAATACGCTGGCTGTGCTGTTAATCATTTAGATTCAATATTTTACAGCAGAGCGGTACTCGGACCTGCCGATGCGCGATTCAAGCGGTTCGTCACTCGGGATTGGCTGCCGGTCCTACTCTCCCGGGTGAATCGGCCAGGCTGGCGGTTCCGCATGGGGTGCCCCATTCTAAAGTTCGTCGGGTGCCCCCGGTCCCATGCCTTCGGGGACCGGGATCGCACGAACCCCCACCTCGACAGTCTCATCCTGAGGTCGCAGCAGCGACCGAAGGATCTGCGGTTGCTTTCTGCATTCTTCCCTCCGCACGAAAAATGGGTGCCCCATCCAAGCTCCGCTTGGGTGGGATAGCACAAATCCCGACCCGCCCACTCGCCAACCCGCCAACAGAAAAGGCCCCGCCATGGGGCCTTTTCGCTAACTTGCGAACCTGCGCGCCAGCGGAGGCTAACTTGCTGGCTCGCTGTCCTCGAAAATCTCTTCAATCCTCAGTCCAAACAGCCGCGCCAGCTTGAACGCCAGCGGCAAGCTGGGATCGAACTTCCCCGTCTCGATGGCATTGACGATTGCCGCGACACCTCCAGCCGCTGGGCCAGATCTCCCTGCGACCAGTCCCTCTCCGCGCGCAGCACCTTCAGCCGGTTCTTCATCGGTACCTCAGCCTCACCACCGGATACGACACCACAACGAAAAGCCAGAAGATCGGACTGACATAGACCAGATCGAGGTGCGGGGCACGTGCGAGATCCTCCAGATAACCCCAGATCGTGGTCGTGGCCAGAGTTCCGCCAATGCCGCCCAGGAGACATTGCACCAGCAGATTGCGCTGGAACTCGTCTTTCTCCACCGCCAGAAATCTGCCCATCTCTACCAGCAGCCACAGGATCGGAATCGCAGGCAGCACGGCCACGGCATAAGCCGGTAGACCCTTCAAGTGCCAAAGATGAAACGCGGCGGTGGCGCCAATTGCCAGCCCCACAACCAACAAGGCGCTTATCACGCAAGAGCGCACCCACCGGCGTTGCGCTGGACTCTTGACCGAACAGAACATGATTGGTCTCCTTTACAAACTGACAAGTAAACATTACATCCGATCTGCAGCCTGTCAAGTGTCATTGACAGGTTTCTGAAGAATTATTGCTCCGAGACCCCCCGTCCACGTCTTGTCAAGCCCCGGCAGCCTGCAACCGGCGCATACCGCCCACGGCCCGCCCCGCGCTGTTACTCTCAATCCGTGAGCTTCCAGCACTTCCTCGGCAATACGGCCACCGTCACGCACCTGCGTGAGAGCATCCGCTCCGGCCGCTTTCCGCATTCCATGATCCTGGCCGGGCCGCGTGGCGCGGGCAAATACACGCTCGCCCTCATGCTCGCCCAGGCCGTCAACTGCCTCGAACCCACCGAATCCGACGGCCTGCCCGACTTCTGCGGCCACTGCTCGAACTGCGTCCGCATCGCCGCCTCCGCCGACCTTGAAACGCTGGTTGACGAAGCTGTAGACGCCCGCGACGATCTGCGCGAAACCGACAAGCGCGAGACGCGCATCCTCATCCAAACCCACCCCGACGTGCTTGTCATTCCGCCCGATCCGCCGCAGCTCATGATCAAGCTCGGCCAGGTCCGCCAGGCCATCCACGTCGCCTTATTACCGCCAGCCCGCCGAAGCCAAGCGCGCCTTCACCATCTTCACGTCCTCCGCCTTCATGAAAGAGGCCGCCAACAGCCTCCTTAAACTTCTTGAGGAACCGCCCGATCACACCTCGCTCATCCTGCTTACCGAAAATCCCCAGGAACTGCTGCCCACCATTCGCTCCCGCGCGCTCATTCACCGTCTCGGCGCAATTCCCGCCGCCGACCTCGAATCGCTGCTTGCCCGCCGCCGGCCCGAACTCAAATCGCAGGACCGCGCACTTGTCGCGCGTCTCGCCATGGGCGCAGTCGGCCGCGCTCTTTCGCTCGATCTCGCAGCCTACCTCACCAGCCGCGAAGACGCGCTCATCATTCTCCGCACGGCAATCCGAGAACCGGATTACTCCGCTCTCTTCCACGCCACCGAAAGCTATCGCGCCGGCGCCGACGGCCAGGAGAAGACCGTCAATCTACTCCGCGCCCTTTCCAGCCTGGTTGAAGACCTGCTTCTGAACGTGGCCGGCACGCCATCGCTCATCCGCAACATCGACATCGCCGCAGAGCTAACCCGCCTGTCTGAAGGCCTCACCATCGACTGGATCGATTCCGCCGCTCGCGCCCTTGTCCAGGTCGAGCAAGGCATGCGCCGCAATCTGTTGCGCTCGCTCTCGCTTGACGCCATGGCCGTCAGCCTCGCCTCCAACGTCGCCCTCTAGCACCGTCCACGATTCACGACTCACGATCCACGGTTCCTTTTGCACGGTTCACCGTTCACCGCCCGCCGCTCACTGTCTCCCTGCTTGACGCCACTCTGACTTGGCCGCAGAATAAAAGAGCAACCCCCAATCGGCACCGCGCATCTTTTTGGGTAACGAGTTCTCCCATCAAGTCCAGGGACAACGGGAATCGCATATCCCGACAAGGGTGGACTGCCTTCACTTTTAGGCGTGAGAGCTCGGCCGTTGGTAGCTGACTTTGCAGCCGGGCCTAATAGGCTGCCTGATCCACTTTTCCCGGCGATTCGCGCCTGCGGATGTTTTAGTTTTTAGCTTTCGTTCTTCGCGGAGGTCCTTCCCCATGAGCACGCCATCGATTCTGCCTTCATCGCGCGTTTACGAGCCCGGCCAACTTCCGGCGCGAAAAAGGAAGAATCTTCCCGTTCCGCTTCCCTTCCGTTTCCCCGCGCAGACCGCGGACGGCGCCACGACCAATCGTCACGCTGAGCTCTTCTATCTCCAGAAGCAGATCCAGTCGCAGACTCCAATGGTGATTGTGCTTGAAGATGGCGAGCGCGTGGACGGCTGCATCGAATGGTACGATCGCAACTCGCTCAAAGTCCGCGGCAAGACCAAGACCCTCATCTTCAAATCCGCCATCAAGTACATGTACAAGCTCGGCGACAACGGATAGAGACAACCTCAATCACCTGTCATCCTGAGCCCAGCAAAGGATCCGCGGTTGCTTTTCGCAATTTTCCCTACGCACGAAAAAGGGGTGCCCCATCCAAGCTCCGCTTGGGTGGGGTAGCACGAACTCCAACTTCGCGATGTCATCCTGAGCGGAGGTCGCCCGCAACTGCGGCCGTAGTCGACGGACCTGCATTTCGGGCTCCCCCTTATAGAGCGAACTTCGGGAACACCACACTAGAAGCTAATCCCTTGTTCCCTTGGTCCCTGCCTTTAGCAGCCGATCCCGAATCGCCGCTCCAATCCCCTCCGCCGTCGGCAGTGGGCACAGGATCACCGTGCACCCAGCCGTATCAAGCGCCCGCAGCCCCGCATAGAGCCCGTGCGCCAGCGTGTCCGGTGCGTCCCACCTGCCCCATGGATAAACCTGCGCGCCTTTGATTTCCTGCGCCGTCATCATCCCTTCCGGCAGCATCACGCCAACGCGCTCGCCAGCGCTCAGCGCTCGCTGCCGCAATCAGCCGCGCGCCTAACTCGTCGCCTCGCCCCTCCACCAGCACCAGCCGCGCACGCGGCGCATAGTGCTTCAGTCC
This sequence comes from uncultured Acidobacteriaceae bacterium, assembly GCA_963796785.1. Lineage (GTDB taxonomy): Bacteria > Acidobacteriota > Terriglobia > Terriglobales > Acidobacteriaceae > Telmatobacter. Next base: position 654,815 of record CAWCMW010000003.1, read on the forward strand.
CACTCCCGGCGAAGGCAGCGCCTGCCTCGGTCTCTCCTGCAACGGCTCGCCGCTTTTGAACTCTTCCACCGGCCCGGCAATCTCCGCAATCTGTTCCGCGGTCACTGCACCCGGCCTGTAAATCGTCATCGGGCTCGTCGACGGATCCAGCACCGTCGACTCCACGCCGCGCAGTGTTGGTCCCGCATCGAGCACCGCGTCGATCCGTCCATCCAAATCGTCGAGCACATGCTCGGCTGTCGTCGGGCTCACGTGCCCAAAGCGATTCGCGCTCGGCGCCGCAACCGGAATCCCCGCTCGCCGGATCAACTCCAGCGCCACCGTGTGCGACGGCATGCGCACGCCCACCAGTGGCCTTCCCGCCGTCACTGCATCCGGCACTGCGCGCGTCCGCTTCAGCAGCACGTTAGCGGCCCCGGCCAGAATGCGTCCATCAGCCGCCGCGCCGCATCCGGAATCTCTTCAACCAGCCCGTCGAGCATCTCCCTCGACGCCACATGAACAATCACCGGATCCCACTGCCGGCCTGGACTTCGCCTCAAAAACCCTCTCCACCGCGTCGCGGTCAAGCGCATTCGCTCCCAGCCCGTACACAGTTTCCGTCGGCAACGCCACCAATCCCCCGCCGCGCAAAATCTCCGCCGCGCGCTCCAGCGCCTCGCGCGCTTCAGGCGTTCCCAGACTGTTCGCGTCCACCATGAGCCGTAGCGTCTTCACCCTTCTATTCTCGCTCTGCCAACCGCTCTTGCCGCCCACGCCTCATTACTTACGGTTTCACTCCTTCACTTCTTCACTCTTTCACTTTTTCACTTCTTCACTTCTTCGCCTTATACTCACCTCGTACCCATGCCCATCGAAACCGAGATCAAGTTCCGTGTCGCCGATCTCTCCGCCCTCTCCAAGCGGCTTCAGTCCGCCGGCTTTCGGCTCCGAAACTCCGCGCAGCTTCGAGTCCAACGTCCTCTATGACACGCCCGACCGCCAGATGCGCGCCCGCACCGAAATCCTCCGCATCCGCAGCTACGCCGGCCATTGGACGCTCACCCACAAGCGCCTTCCCGGCCCCTCAGCCTCTGGCGCCGGCGATTCAGACAACGAACGCCACAAGCATCGCGTTGAAACCGAAACCTCGGTCGCGCACGGCGCCGCGCTGGCCGAGCTTTTTCTCTCCTACGGCCTCGTCGCTGCCTTCCGCTATGAAAAATGGCGCACCGAGTGGACCGACGGCCAGGGCCACTGCGTCATCGATGAAACGCCCATCGGCAACTACGCCGAGCTCGAAGGCTCCTCTGACTGGATCGACCGCGCGGCCCAGCCCCTTGGCATCGATCCCGCCCAATACATCACCCTCAGCTACGGCCGTCTCTTCGACCAGTGGCGCTTCGAGCACAGGAGCACCGTCGAAGACCTCACATTTTCCGCCATCGCCGCCTGCGCCCGATAACCCGCCACGCCGCAGCTATCCCTGCCAGTTCAGAACTCCTACTACCGCCGCAGTATCCTCGCATTCCTGCGCATCCAACTTACGCCGGTCGATCTCGACGTTCCGTTAGTAACAGAATCAACTTCATGAATTCCGCCTAACTACCGATAAAAAGGTTGGGTCTTTCTAAGACCTCTGGAGGGCTGGATGCTCACATCGGAACCAAGGAACTCGGATCGAATTTGGCTCAGGGCCAAACAATTTCTGCTTTCATTCGCCGCGATAACGCTTTTGGCTGGGATGGCTCTTCCCGCCCGGGCGGGCAATATCCCTCGTGTCAATACGCGCGTCGCACCTGTCTATCCGCAGGTGGCCAAAAGCAATGGAATCTCCGGCCAGGTGTACGTGGAGGCGGTGGTCGATTCCCAGGGCAACGTGAAAGATGTAAGACCCGTCAGCGGAAACCTCTTGCTCTCGACCGCCGCTCAACATGCTGTCCGTCAGTGGAAATTCGCGCCCGGCGTTACCGACCGCGTGGTTGTCGTCGCGTTCAAGTTCGTGAACCCCTAATTCAACGTCGCGGGCCCCTCGTTGTTACCTTCGGTTCGCCACCACTTGCCCCGATAAAATCGCGTGCTGGGCGCGGCCCGCCCAGCATGCCTAACCTCAATCCAAATCTCTACCCGGCGCCCGGCCCGCTCTTTGCCGTACCTGCCGCCTTCACCATCAATCCTTGGCTCCCACCCACCCGTCGAACCCCCGTTAGCTCCATCCCTCTCAATCGCTTAGCGAGCGCCCCCCTGTCCATCCTTGCTCACTCCCCCGAAAGCGTTATAGCAAGTCCCATATCAGCAATGAGATCGCTTAAAATAGACCTTTGGGAGCTGTTTGTTTGCTATGCTGCAAGCCTCGAGGGATACCGCCATCCCGGATGTCACCAATTTGAACGTCGCGCTTCTCGGTCCGGACGAACAACGCCGCAAGGTTGTCGCCGGCGCGATCGCCAATCATCCCGGCCTCAAGCTCCACGAATTCTCCTCTTTCCCGCCCCGGCTTGAGGACCTGCCCCAGCGGCTCGCGCAGGCCTACGAAGTTGTCATTATCGACGTGGACAGCGAGCCGGATTATGCCTTCGCTCTCGTAGAAAGCCTCTGCGCCAGCGGCCGCGCATACGTCATGGCCTACTCGGCAAACGCCGATATGAAGCGTGCTGTCCAATTCATGCGCGCCGGCGTGCGAGAGTTCTTCACGCTGCCCATTGATCTCAATGAAGTTTCCGCCGCTCTCACAAGAGCGTCAGCTCATCAGGTCGTTCCGCCCAAGGCCCAGCCCGAGGACGATAAGAAGACCGGAAAGAAAACCGGCAAGTTATTCGTCTTTCTTGGCTCAAAGGGTGGATGCGGCGTGACCACGCTGGCGTCGAATTTTGCCCTTGCCCTGGCTCAGGAAAGCGACAGCACCACGCTCCTCATCGATCTCGGCCAACCACTCGGCGACGTGGCCATCAACCTCGGCATCGCCACCGAGTATTCCGTCGTAACCGCTCTCGAGAATCCCAACCGCGTGGATGCGAATCTACTCTCCACGCTGGTCTCCAAGCACAGCTCCGGGCTGTCCATTCTTCCCGCGCCCACTGATCTGTCTGACGTGCGTGCCACTAAGGAGGCCGTCGACAAGCTCCTGTCGGTCACGCGCGATATCTACGACTATGTCGTGGTCGATATCGGATCGAGGATCGATCTGATGGACTCGATGTTGTTTGAGGATTCCTCAATCGTCTTGCTTGTCACGCAGGTGGGTATCTCGGAAATGCGGACGGCCAATCGCATGATCCTGAAGTATTTTGCCAAGCGCGATGAGAACCTGCAGATCGTCGTCAATCGTCACAAAACCAGTGACGCGCTCTTTGATGAAGGCCAGGTCATGAAGGCTTTAACCCGGCCCGCGAACTGGAAAATTCCCGACGACTATGCAGCCGCGCGCAGAACCCGCGAGACTGCGACTCCCATGGTGATGGTCGACTCCAACATCTCGCAAACCATCCGCACCATGGCCAGATCAGCCGCCGGCCTGCTCTCTGAGAAGAATGAAAAGCGGGGCTTCTTCAGCTTCCTGCGCTAGAAGCGTTTTCTCGGCTAAGAAAAGGCAGCGCCACCTAAACCGAGAAACTGGCTTTCTGTTCCCTGTTCACCTGATCCCTTATTCCCTGCCTCTACGCCCCGTGGCACTTCTTGTATTTCTTCCCGCTGCCGCACGGGCAAGGATCGTTGCGTCCTACCTTTTCGCCCGTTCGCCGCTGCGCGGTCTCGCTTCCATCTCCGCCGCCCTGCCGGCTCGCCGCGGCAAGCTCCTTTTCCTTCTTGCGGTGGAACTCTTTCTCCAGTTCGTCGATGGTCGTCGAGGGCTGGCGCGTGTGAATCGCGACCTCCCGCGGCGCACCATCGCCGGCAATCGGGCGAGCGGCGCTGGCCACTGGCGGCGCATTCGGAATCGGCCCGCGAGGCCGCGGCGCCGCATCTACTGGCTGTCCATCCGGCCCTAGAATCTGCATCCGGAATAGGAACCGGACCGTGTCTTCCTGGAACTTCAGCATCATCGCTTCAAACATTTCAAACGACTCGCGCTTGTACTCCACCAGCGGATCTTTCTGCGCATACCCGCGCAGATTAATTCCCTCTTTCAGGTGATCCATCGAGAGCAGGTGGTCCTTCCACAGCCCGTCGATCACGCTCAGCATCACCATGCGCTCGTGGTGGCGCATCGTGGCCGCGCCCAGAATCTTCTCCTTCGCCTCATACGTTTCGCTCAGCTTGGCAAAGATCTCCTCGCCCAGCTCGTGCCGGCTCAGCGTCTCCGCCTTGATGCCCGATGCGGCGAGGTTGAATCCAAAATGGTCGACGAGTTTCTCGCCTAGCCCTTTGTAGTCCCACTGATCCTGCCGCACTTTTTCGCCGGCATACTCATCGAGAAGGCCGCTCAGAATTCCGCCGGCATAATCCTCCAGAATCATCTCCCGCTGCTCGACGCCTTCCAGCAGCTGCCGGCGCAATCCGTAGACCGCCTCGCGCTGCTTGTTCATCACGTCGTCGTATTCCAGCAGGTGTTTGCGCGCCTCGAAATTCTGCGCTTCAACCGCCTTTTGCGCTCCCTCGATGCGCTTGGTGATCATCCGCGACTCGATCGCCTCGTCCTCGACCATCACCTTCTGCATCACGGTGCCCGCAAATCCGCGCGCAAAGATGCGGATCAGGTCGTCTTCAAGCGATAAGAAGAATCGCGACTCGCCGGGATCGCCCTGGCGTCCGGCGCGTCCGCGAAGCTGGTTGTCGATGCGCCGCGATTCGTGCCGCTCCGTGCCCAGGATGAACAATCCTCCGGCGGCGATTACTGCTTCATGCTCCGCCTGCGCTGCGGCCGCGTGCGACGCGTTTGCCTCTACCCAATCTCCATCGGAGACCTCGAACTCCTGCCCCTGGTAGTAGAAGCGCTGGAATCCTGCCGGCGCCATGGGATTGATCGCGCCCTCCGCCACGCTGATCGCACGCGCCTTGTTCTTCTTCACCAGCTCTTGCCGGGTCATGAACTCCGCGTTGCCGCCCAGCAGAATATCGGTGCCGCGTCCGGCCATGTTGGTGGCGATCGTCACCATCCCCGACCGTCCCGCCTGCGCCACAATCTCCGCCTCGCGCTCGTGGAATTTCGCGTTCAGCACCACGTGCTTCACGCCTTTTTTTTGCAGGATCGCCGACAGCCGTTCCGATTTTTCGATGGATACCGTGCCCACCAGCGCCGGCTGACCCTTGGCGTGCAGCTCCGCAATGTTTTCTGCAACTGCTTTGTATTTTTCCTTCTCCGTGCGGAAAACCACGTCTGGATTTTCCAACCGAAGCAGCGGCTTGTTGGTCGGAATCACCACGATTTCAAGCTTGTAAATCTTTTCGAACTCGGCCGCCTCGGTCTCCGCGGTTCCCGTCATGCCGCTCAATTTTCGATAAAGGCGAAAATAATTCTGGAACGTGATCGTGGCAAGCGTCTGGTCTTCCTTGCGGATGTTCACGCCTTCCTTGGCTTCAACCGACTGGTGCAGTCCGTCGCTCCAGCGCCGTCCCGGCATCAGCCGCCCCGTGAACGTGTCCACGATGATGACTTCGCCATCCTTCACCACGTAGTCCACGTCGCGCTTGTAGAGCGCGTGCGCCTTGATCGCCGTCTCCACGTAGTGCTTCAGTTCCCAGTTCTCTGCGTCGGCAATGTTCCCGATCCCAGCGCCTTCTCGATCGTCTCCCATCCGGAATCCGTCACGCCGATCTGGCGGCTTTTTTCGTCGACGAAATAATCGCCGCTCATGTACTTCTCGCCCTCGGCAAGCCGGATACCCAACTCCTGCTGCCGTTGCGTGTCGCTCCATTCCACCTCTTCGCCCATCTCCAGTTGCGGAATGATGTGCCGCGCGCGCGCGTACTTATCCGTCGTCTGCTCCGTCGGCCCTGAAATGATGAGCGGCGTCCGCGCTTCGTCGATCAAGATCGAGTCCACTTCGTCCACGATGGCGTAGTAATGCCCGCGCTGCACGCAGTCCTTGATCTCGAACTTCATGTTGTCGCGCAGGTAGTCGAAGCCGAATTCGTTGTTCGTGCCGTAGGTAATATCGGCGCCATATGCCGCGCGGCGCTGATTGTCGTCCAGGTCGTGAACGATAACGCCCACCGTCAGCCCCAGGAACTCGTAGATCTTGCCCATCCACTCGGCGTCGCGCTTGGCCAGGTAATCGTTCACCGTCACCACGTGCACGCCGTGGCCGGCCAACGCATTCAGATAGCAGGCGAGCGTAGCCACCAGCGTTTTGCCCTCGCCCGTCTTCATCTCCGAAATCTTGCCCTGGTGCAGCACCGCGCCGCCGATCAGCTGCACGTCGAAGTGCCGCATCTGCACAGCGCGCCAGCCCGCCTCGCGCACCACCGCGAAAGCCTCGGGAAGGATCTCGTCGAGCGCTTCCTTCTCGGCTTTTTTCTTTTCTTCGGCGTCTTCAATTCCTTCGAGCCTTGCCGCAATCCGCGCCTTGAACTCGGCGGTCTTCGCCCTTAGCTCTTCATCCGAGAGCTTCTTCGTCTCCGGCTCCAGCGCGCTAATTTGCGCCACAATCGGCGTCAACTTCTTGATGGCGCGTTCGTTCGCCGTACCGAAAATTTTGGCTAGCAACTTATCTAAAAACACAGGTTTCTCCGCTTTCTAGTCTAAAGGACGAGGGTTAAGCCGCGGTGACCTTCCGCCAAAGCTCCGAGCCGTAAGCAGACCAGCAAAAAGCCCCCGGCAGTTTCGCCGAGGGCTTTTCCTTTTCGTCCCGCGCTTCCGGTTCTGGTGAAGATTAGGCGCTGAACAACAGGATTCCCGCCGCCTTCTCCTCGCTGACAGTTTCGTCCGCGCTGACCGGCCGATAGAACAACTGGTTCGCGTCGAGATAAACCTCGAGAAACGCTGGCCGCTCCTGAATCTGCCCGGCGATGAGCGCCTCCGACAGCGGATCTTCGATGTACCGCTGCAACGCGCGCCGCAAAGGACGTGCCCCGTAGCTGCGGTCGACCAGCGTCTTGTCGAGAATCCACTTCTTGGCATCGTCGTTCACTGAAATCGTGATCGACTTCTGCGCCAGGTTGGCGTTCAGTTGCTGCACCATCAGTTCCACAATCTGGATCAAGTCGGCATCGTTGAGCGACTGGAACAGAATCACCTCATCGAGCCTGTTCAGGAACTCGGGGTTGAATGTCTTCTTCACCTCGTTCTTCACCAGTTCCTCGACCTTATCGCTCACAATGTCCTCGCGGTCGCTCTGGAAGCCCAGTCCCTGCTTCTTCATCAGGTGCCGCGCGCCGATGTTCGAGGTCATGATGACGATGGTGTTCTTGAAGTCGACGGTATTGCCCAGGCCGTCGGTCAATTGACCATCCTCAAATACCTGCAACAGAATGTTGAACACATCCGGGTGCGCCTTCTCGATTTCGTCCAGCAGCACCACCGAGTACGGCGAGCGCTTCACTCGCTCGGTCAACTGTCCGCCCTCCTCGTAGCCCACGTATCCCGGAGGCGAGCCAATCAGCTTCGACACCGAGTGCTTCTCCATGAACTCCGACATATCGAAGCGGATCAGCGCCTTGTCTGAACCGAAGAGGAAGTTGGCCAGCGTGCGCGCCATCTCTGTTTTTCCCACACCGGTCGGTCCAAGAAAAAGAAAAGAACCAATCGGCCTGTGCGGTGACTTCAATCCCGCTCTCGACCGCCGGATCGCACGAGCCAGCGCCGAAATCGCCTTCTCCTGCGAGATCACGCGCTTGTGCAGCTCTTCTTCCACGCGCAGCAGCTTCTGCGTCTCCTCTTCCTTGATGCTGGTCACGGGCACGCCCGTCCAACGGCTGACCACATCCTCGATATCCTCGCGTCCCACAATCCCTGCCGCCGAATCGTCGAGGTGGTACTTGTCGCGAAGCGCGCGCAGGTTCTCGCGCTCCTTGCGTTCCTCGTCTGAGTAAAAACGCGCCTTCTCAAATTCATGGTTCGCAATCGCCGAGTCCATGCGGTGCACGATGAACTTGATCCGCTTCTGCACCTCGGTGATCTCTTCCGGCAGCGAGGTCTGGCGCAGTTTCACGCGCGCCCCCGCCTCATCGATCAAATCGATCGCCTTATCGGGCAAAAACCGATCGGGAATGTAGCGACTCGAGTGCGATACGGCAAACTCGACCGCGGCATCCGTGTAGCTGACCGCGTGAAACTTCTCGTAGCGGTCCTTGATGCCCATGATGATCTTGATCGCCTCAGCCTCATTCGGCGGCGGCACTTTCACGGCCTGGAAGCGCCGCTCGAGCGAACGATCTTTCTCGATCGACTTGCGATACTCGGCCGGAGTCGTCGCGCCGATGCATTGAATCTCGCCGCGCGACAGCGCCGGCTTCAGGATGTTCGCCGCATCCAGTGACCCCTCCGCCGAACCCGCGCCCACCAGCGTATGCAGCTCGTCAATGAACACGATCGAGTTCTGGCTCTCCATCAGTTCTTTCATGATGGTCTTCAGCCGCTCCTCGAATTGGCCGCGATATTTCGTTCCGGCAACAATCAGCGACAGGTCCAGCGCCAGCACGCGCTTGTCGGCCAGGAAGCTCGGCACTTCGCCGTCGGCGATCTTCTGCGCAAGGCCCTCGACGATCGCAGTCTTGCCCACGCCCGGCTCGCCAATCAGCACCGGATTGTTCTTGGTGCGCCGGCAAAGAATCTGTATTGAGCGCTCCAGTTCCCCTTCGCGCCCAACCAGCGGGTCGAGCTGTCCATCCATCGCCGCCTGCGTCAGGTCGCGGCTAAACTCCGCCAGCAGGCTTGACTCACGCTGCCGTTGCTGCGGCGGCGCCTTCTCCTGCGTCACGCGCGCCAGCTCGTCGCGAATTTGCGTCAGCTTCAGCCCGCGCTCCTGCAAGATCTCAGAAGCAAAGCATTTCTCTTCCCTCAGCAGTCCCAGCAACAGATGTTCCGTTCCAATATGTTTGTGTCCCAGCCGCTCGGCTTCCTCTGCGGCATACGCGAGCACCCGCTTGCACTCATTCGAAAGCGGCAGGTCGACACTCGTCGACACCTTCTCGCGGATGGTGGTGTGCGCTTCAATTTGCTTCCGGATCGACTCCACCGAGGCGTGCGAACGCAGGAAGCGGTTGGTTAACGCCTTGTCTTCGCGAAGCAGCCCCAGCAATAAATGCTCGGTCTCGATATAAGGCGAGCCGAACTGGCTGGCCTCGTACCGCGCGAAGAAGATCACGCGCCGCGCCTTCTCCGTATACCGTTCGAACATGATGTGCTCCCTGATTCAGGTGATCGCTTGAAGTAGCCGTCCGGCGATTCCCCGGCCTCGGCCCAACCCGCATTCACCCTTCCGTTGCTTCGCCGCCGGAGCCTCTTGAAAAATATCGCCGTGCTCCGAACAGCTCTTTTGGATGGTCTCGTGCTCCCATCGAACCTTGCGTCAACCGGCTCTCGTTCCGCCCGCCGACTCCCACCCCGACCTCGCGAACCTGAACTGGAGAAAGTGCCTCTCAGGCCCGTACTAATAAGACTCAAAACGATGCAAAAGTGCTGCTTTTTCTAGTCGAATATCTCCAGCTTGCGGTCCCTTTTGCCCCTCGTCTGTGACCTGGATCAGCCTTCCGTTTTCGAGCTTCAACGTCCGCCCGCATCGCGCCGCCAAATCCATGTTGTGCGTAACCACAATCGATGTCAGTCCGTGACTGCCGTGCAAACGCTCAATCAGGTCAAAAACCCGTCCCGCCGTCACGCCGTCCAGGTCGCCCGTCGGCTCATCGGCCAGCAACAGCCTCGGCCCGCAAACCAAAGCTCGTGCAAGCGCCACCCGCTGCTGCTCGCCTCCTGAAAGCTCCCCCGGCCGATGGTCGCCGCGATCGTCCAATCCCACCTCATGCAGCCACTTCTCCGCCGTCTGCAACGCCTCGCTTTCTTCGCGCTCCTCGCGCCAGCAGCGGCATCGCCACGTTCTCCAGTGCCGTAAACTCCGGCAACAAATAATGGAACTGCCAGACGTATCCAATCTCGCGATTTCGAAACGCCGCCGCCTCTTTCGCGCTCAGCTTGGCCACGTTGGTTGAGGCGCAGTATACAGTTCCCGTGGAAGGCGCATCAAGCGCGCCCAGAATGTGCAAAAGAGTGCTCTTTCCTGCGCCCGATTGGCCGACAATCGCCACCATCTCACCGGCCTCAACTTCGAGGTTGAGATCGTGGAACAGATCGAGCGCGCCACGCGCAGTCTGGTAGGTCTTGCTTAGGCCTTGAACTTGAATCACCGGAGATTTATCGGCGTTTGATCTGCCCACCCGCGACTCCGGGTCCCGCGTTGCACGGGATGCCTGGGGAGCAGCCGCTGAAGGGGTTTGCATCATCCGGTTAACCTTTATTTTACAGGACTCCAGCCGCCCGCGGCACATCCCCCAAACCGGCCATCGGCGGGGCACCAGCGATGACACTTAGGGCGGTTACCACCGGCCTCCGCACGCGCTCTCCCTCACTCCCGAGTCCCGGGAGCAGCGCCGCCCCCCGGATGTAGCGCCGGCGTCCTCGCCGGCTGTAGTGCGGGTGTCCTCGCCCGCACAAGTGCGCCCGTCTAAAAAACGAAACGGGAGCCAATCGTTCCGGCTCCCGCCTCGCTTTAGTTCAATTGGACTGCCGAACCTGCTCCCGCCTCATCCCCACTTTTTGCCCAGCGCCTCAAGATTCGCCTCGCCCAGGTCCTGAGGCGTCATCACCACCCTGAACTTCACCTCAGCGTTGAAATTCAAGAACCACGGCTCGGCGAGTCTCGGTATGTCAGACGGCTTCGCCAGGTCGACAATCAGAATCCCGCCCCGCTTGCCGTCCTGCTCGCCAAAATACGCCGCTTCAGGCTTCGCGTCATCGAGAATCTTCTTCATGATTGATCCCGCAGTACCATTGCGAACCGCCGTGTTGAATGGTTCAAGCGGGAATTCAACGTGCATCATCATCCGCATCTTTCTACCTCCGGGCGCTCGAATTACCCCAGGGATGAGTGAGCGCCAATGCCCGAAAGCTAAACCACCCAAGCGAACACAGTCAAAACAATTCTCAGCCAGCACCGCCGGCCTCCGGCCGGCTGTCGTGCGGGCGTCTCGCCCACACCCAGGCCACTTCACTCCGCTGCCTTCCTTGCTATTATCGAATCAAAGGCGGGTGCCCCGTCCAAGCTTCGCTTGGGCGGGACTCGCTCATCTATACCGCCGCCATCATTCCTCATCCCATGACCACTGCTTCCCACGCCGCCTCGCCATCTAACCTCGCCGTCAGTCCCGCGCCGCACACACTTCACGCGCCGGCTCCCGGCGTCACCGCCACCCTCATCCACGACCTGCGCGAATTCTTCAAAGTCAAAGTCGTCGGCCTCGTCCTCGTCACCGGTTGGGGCGGCTTCTATCTCGGATCGATGCAGTCCGGAATCTCCACCCTGCAGCGCGGACTTCTCGATACGCTCCTCGGCATCGGCCTCATCTCCGCCGGCGCGGGCGCGCTGAACCAGGCGCTTGAGCGCTCTTCCGACGCGCGCATGAAGCGCACCGCCGATCGTCCCCTCGCATCGGGACGCTGGCCGCTCTCCATCGGAATTCTCGGCGGCCTGGCCACGGTAGCCCTCGGCGCGGTCTGGCTTGCGCTGCGCACCAACCTGCTCACCGTCTCGCTGGCGCTCCTCACCGCGTTCACTTACGTCGCCATCTACACGCCGCTCAAGCGCGTCACCAGCATGGCCACCTTCATCGGTGCGTTTCCCGGCGCCATGGGTCCACTGCTCGGCTGGACCGCCGCGCGCGGCCGCATCGAGTGGCCCGGCGTCGCGCTCTTCGCCATCCTTTTCGTCTGGCAGTTCCCGCATTTCATGTCCATTGCCTGGCTCTACCGCGACGACTACGCCCGCGCCGGCATTCGCATGTTGCCCGTCGTCCAGCCCGACGGTTGGTCCACCGTCGTCGAAGCCCTCTTCTACGCCGTGCTCATGATTCCCGTCGCGCTTGCCCCCTGGTGGCTCGGCATGACCATCTCCATCTACCCCTTCGTCGCCACCGCGCTAAGCCTGGTCTACCTCGCCTACACCATCCGCTTCGCCCGCATCCTCCGCGCCAAGTCAGAAGACGAAAGCCGCAAGCTGGCCCGCGATCTGCTCAAAGTGAGCGTCATCTACCTGCCGCTGCTCTTCACTACGCTCATGCTCTGCGCCCGCGCCAAGAGCTAACGCCGCATCAAGAGACAGTGTGCTGCCAAGAATTCGATGAGTCGTTGAGAAAGAGAGAGAATAAAGAGGGTGTCATCCTGAGCGAACGGGGCCCCAAACGTTTTTCAGTTTGGGGGTGGTGAGTCGAAGGATCTGCTGTTGCCTTTCTTCGACCCACGCCGCATCTGCTCGCTAACCCGATAACCTGCTGACTCACTAACCCGCCAGGAAATAATGACCATCGCCACCTCCGCTCCGCGCTCTTCCACCGGACCCGCCATCGCCGCCATCATCGCCATCAGCGCCGCCGCCAGTCTCTTTCTTTTCTGGCTCATCTATATCCATCCCGCCGCGGCCACCAGTTCTCAATACGCCTTCCTGCCCGCAATGAACGCAGTCTTTAACGGCCTCGCCGCCACTGCACTCCTCATCGGCTTCACCTTCGTCCGCGCGCACAAGATCAAGCAACATCGCGCCTCGATGATCACGGCCTTCGTCTTCTCCACGCTGTTTCTCGTCGGCTACATCGCCCATCACGCACTCCACGGCGACGTGCGCTATCCGATCCACGCCGACTTCCGCACCTTCTATCTCTCGCTCCTCGCCAGCCACATCGTTCTCGCCACCATCGCCCTGCCCCTCATCCTCGTCACGTTTTTCTTCTCGCTCTCCGGCCGCATCCCACAACATCGCCGCATCGCCCGTTGGACTTTTCCCATCTGGCTCTACGTCTCAGTCACCGGCGTCATCACCTACGTAATGCTCCGCCTCGCAATGGGAAGCTAATCTTGGATTTAACCTGTCCGAGGGAGCAGGGGCCTTCAGGCCCCTGAAACGGCGCTCCGCATCCATGCGGGCTTTAGCCCCGCGCACCACTTCACTTCAGCGGCGCCCGCGTAGCGGGCAAAAGATGGTAGCCCCAGGCGCGAGCCTGGGGGAATCGATGAACCCTCCGCGTCGTCAGCCCGCGTAGCGGGCGTAAGAGCCGCACCGTTCCATTAGCATGGAACTACACCCATGCCCTCAATTCCGCCGATCCCCGAACCAAACAATTCCGACGACGGCACGCGGCAGCTTCTTCAATGGGGCGGCTCCATGGTCGGCACGGGCGTGCTCTGCGTGCTTCTGCTGGTCACTGTCCTTGGCGGCTACTCGCGCCTCGGCGCCAGCACCAACACCGGCTGGTTCGCGCTCATCGTCGCCCTTATGTGCATTCCCTTCGGACTCATGCTCCTCGCCCTCGGCCTCGCCAAGTGGTTCAAGAACAGTCGCGAATCCAGCACGGCACGCTAGCACGAACCTGCCAGGGCCTCCGAGCGATAATCAAGTCAGAGCAACCATGCTGGCGAGCCAGTCGCTCTTCGATCGGCGCGAGCGCGGCATTGCGCTTTTGCCGGAAAGGCTTTTTGAAAATCTCACAGTCACTCAATCCTCTCCGAATCCTCAACCTCTCTCTGCTGCTCTCTGGCTCCGCGGTCGTCGCACTTGTCCTCGCCTCCGCGCCCCGCTCGCCCGCACAATCGTCCCCGTCGCAATCGTCTCCGCCAGAATCCTCGCTTTCGCCCGCGCAGGCCCCGCAACCCGCGCCGCTCGTCATCGACTCTGACCACGACGGCTTCAGCGACGACCTTGAGCAATCTTTATTACTCCAATTCGCGCCAAAGTTTCTCGTGGGCTCGCACGATTGCTCCAACATTCCCGCTGAATTCCAGCCCGGCATCTCCGCCCCAGTCATCGAATCTGAAAACGGAACCATCTACGGCCAGGTGTTTCCCGCAAAAGACCTCATCGACGGCGCGCCCGCCGCGGAAATTCACTACTACCATCTCTGGCGCATTGACTGCGGACCGCACGGCCACCCCCTCGACACCGAGCACGTCTCCGTTCTCGTCCGCGCCTCCAAACCCGATCTCGCCTCCGCCACCTGGAAGGCCCTTTACTGGTACGCCGCCGCCCATGAGGACACCGTTTGCGACGTGAGTCAGATCGCCCACGCATCCACCCTGCACGCCGAGGATGCCGGACCCAGCGTCTGGATCTCTCCCGACAAGCATGCTTCCTATCTGAATCAGGCGCTTTGCCGAAGAGGTTGCGGTGCCGATCGCTGCGAAAACATGACGGCTCTCGCTCCCGCAAAGCTCATTAACCTCGGCGAGCCTGGCCACCCCATGAACGGCTCCGCGTTCATCGCCTCAGATGCATGGCCGCTCGGCGCCAAAATGTCCGCAACAAACTTCCCGCCCCCAGCTCTCGCGCGGCTCGGCGAACTTCCTGACTCCGAGATTGCATGGTTCAATCAGGGCAAGCATCCCAAGCAGGGAGTCATCGCCATCAGCAGCACAACCGCGCAGGCGATCGCCGGCGGCGGCCGCGACACGTTGTCAGGGATCTCGACTGCCGAGGACTCCAGCGGCAGCGCGCTCCACAAAAGCTATCGCAAAACGCGCCACGCGCTCGGCGCTTCAGCGCAACACGTCGGCAAAGCCCTCGGCGTTACGCCGCACCCCGCCCTGCCCAAACCGCCGCCCGAAACGAAGACGCCCTAGCTCTTGAAGAACGCCAGCAATTCGGCGTTAACTGTCTCCGCTTGCGTAGTGATCATGCCGTGCGGGAAGTCCTTGTAGGTTTTCAGCGTTCCATTCTTCAATAACTTTGCCGTCAGCGGCCCCGACGCCACATAAGGAACGATCTGGTCGTCTTCGCTGTGCATCACCAGCACCGGAACAGTAATCTTCTTCAGGTCCTCTGTGAAATCGGTCTGCGAAAAGGCCACAATGCCGTCGTAATGCGCCTTCGCGCCTCCCATCATGCCCTGGCGCCACCAATTCTGGATCGCGGACTCCAAAGGTTTCACGCCCGGCCGGTTGAAACCATAGAAGGGTCCACTCGGCAAATCGCGATAGAATTGCGAGCGATTCGCCGCCAGTTGCGCCTGCAGATCGTCAAACACAGCTTTGGGAAGTCCCAGCGGATTGGCCGCCGTCTTCAACATCAGCGGCGGAATCGCGCTGATCAGCGCCGCCTTGGCCACGCGGCTTTCGCCATGCCGCCCCAGATAGCGCGTCACTTCGCCGCCTCCGGTCGAGTGTCCCACGTGAATCGCGTTTTTCAGATCGAGATGCGCGGTGAGAGCTGCCAGGTCGTCCGCGTAATGGTCCAGATCGTGCCCATCGGCGGTCTGCGTGGACCGTCCATGACCGCGCCTGTCGTGCGCAATCACGCGATAACCGTGAGCAAGGAAGAACAGCATCTGCGTGTCCCAGTCATCGGCCGACAGCGGCCATCCATGACTGAACACGATGGGCTGGCCACTTCCCCAGTCCTTGTAGAAAATCTCAACGCCGTCTTTCGTTTTGATTGTAGGCATGCAACCTCCTTCGAAGTGGGGATCGAACGTGAATGATTAAATCACATTCCTGTAAATGGAAATTCAACATGTCTGCCCGCGATCCCGCCTCAGCCCGATTGTCCAATCCGCTCCACACGCTCGCGCAGGTACTCTTTCCAGCTCTCCGGAAACGCCTCAATCGCGAAGAGTCTTTTCAATCGTCGCCACATCGGCCCTGCTATACAGTTTCCCGGTATACAGCCGAACGATCTCTGAAATCGCCACCCCATTCGGATCGCGGCTTATCACCTTCATCGCATCGCCCGCGCTCACCTCTCCTTCACGCGTCACCGCCAGGTAGAACCCAGTGCGCCCGCTCGCCAGGAACCGCCTCACCATATCGTCGGATTCAAATCGTATCCCGAGTTTGTAGCAAGGCAGCCGCGGCTGCGTCACCACCACCTCCGCTGAACCCACTTCAAATCTGTCGCCCAGATGCACGCGGTCCTCCGGCAATCCCGCCTCTTCCATCCGGCCCGGCTCTTCCGGCAAATCCGTCTCTCCCGCGGCTTCGTGCAAACCCCCTTCTCCCCGCCCATCGTCGAGCGTCAAGTTCTCCCCAAACACCCCCATCGGCAACTCTCGATCCGGCAACTCTTTTCTCCAGTAATCGTAGTGTTCCAGCGGATAGCAGTACACGGCCTTGTATTCTCCGCCGTGAACCGTCAGGTCTGCCTGCCTGTCTCCATCCAGGTTCAGCTTGCGCACAGCGATCCGTCCCCTCACCGGCTCCTTAAAGATTCCCGTGGACACGCTCGTCCCGTGCCACGTCACCTCCCGCGGAAGCCCCACGTTCACTGAAATCACTCGCATCTCGCCGTCCTCCCCGTGACCATCCTCCTCGACCGCCGCACCGCCATCCCTCCGCGCCACTAACCCAGCTCCTTCCCGCGATGCTAACGCAAAAACCCTCGGTTCACCGTCCGCGACTCACGGTCCACAGTTCATGGTCCGTTTTTCTTGCTAGCTTCCAGAATGGGGACGCCGGCCGCCCCATCTCCCGGCACATTTGTTGTTGCCGCCAGGGTGGGATAGCACAACCCTCAGCTCGCAACTGTCATCCTGAGCGACCGGAGCGCAGCGAATGGAGTCGAAGGATCTGCGGTTGCTCTTCGCGAATTTCCCTCGGCACGACCAAGGGGTGCCCCATCCTTGCCGCGCTTTTGTTGTTGCGGCTAGGGTGGGATAGCACAAACCCAATATGCCGAGTTTCGTATCAGCGCTCGGCTGGTAGGTCGGGGATTCATCCCCGACTCCCGCAAACCGCCGCCCTTTTAAAACAGAAAACTACGCGGCCAAGCCGCGCCAAAATCCGCGCCCTGAACCGCGAGCGAAAACTCCGCCAACCCACGCCGTCATCGCGCAAGAATTGCTTGCCGCAAGCCGACATGTAGTTACCTATGCCAGACTTGAAGGCATAGGGAGGAAAGCAATGGCCAACGGTGAGCCAGTGACATGTCAGATTCGGTACACGCTCAATCTCGCCCAACTTGGCGCGTTTGAGACCTACGCACGCACCTGGATGTCGCTCATCGAACGGTACGGTGGCATCCATCATGGATATTTCATCCCGAGGACGAATCCAGACGAAGTGGGTGCGAGCTTCCCGAATCTCGGCTACGACGGCCCAACCGACATCGCCATCGCGATGTTCACGTTTCCTGATGAAGAGAGTTACCGCCTCTATCGCAAAGAGGTTGCAACCGACCCGAAGTGCATAACGGCCGCCGCCCTCGTGCGAGAGTCTGGCTGCTTCACACGATACGAACGCCTTTTCCTTCAGCCCGTAACGAGGGCATGAAGTCGCCCGCGCAAGCCCCTTGATCCGGCTACGGATCCGAGCTCAAATCTTCAGCCCAACCAGCCCCCTGTGTACCGCCGGCCTCCGGCCGGCTGTCGTGCGGGCGTCCTCGCCCGCACCTTTATCCTCCAAGGTTCGCCCGCCAACAGCCCCCCGCCGTCCAGCGTTTCTTGGGCCGCGAGCACCCTGGGCAAGGCTGCGCAGCAGCCGGGATCAACCGGGCCGGGGTCCCCAACGACGTGGACCTGTCGGTGGGGTGGGGGGGTGCGGGGTCGCCCAAAACGGCCGAGTGGCCCGAGAAACCTTGCCACAAGCCGGCATTCCGGTACTGATCTGCCGTCGACGAGTGAATTGGCGATTTGGCACAAACGGAGATCCTTTCGTTCCTGCGTGAGGATTGCTGGAACAGAGTGCGTTCCGAGTACTTGTCCCTTCACGAACCTAAGGCAGCGTCGATCCACATTTGCAGGCCGAAGTTGAAGCTGGTTGTTGACTGTTTCTGTGTAAGAACACCCGCTTCGCGCAACACAGCCAATCCCTGGAGAAGAGCCCAAACTATAACAGAGGCCTCTCGCGAGCGTTTCTCGTGATATCTGCGCGGCACAGATTGCTCGGGAAGATCTAGATGGGAACTGCTTTTTTGCCAGGCACTCTAGGCCCGGTCATAGCCTGCCACTATCCAGCGTTCTTTTTTTCGCCGCCGGCGGATCGATTATGCGCGTATAGTCGTCGATCCCGGTGGCCAGCCTCCGGCGATCCGCTCCCGGTGTGCTCCGTCGCCGCGCGCTTCGCTTCGGATTCATTCAGTCAGGAGACGTTCCTCAGAAGCGATCGAGGTCCTTGGCGATCACGACCGTCCCGGTGAAGTTGGCGGCCACCTTTGCCTTGGTCTCCTCCTCGGATCCCGGGCGGAGCCCCTGATGGGTCAGCACGAGATGCTTGACCCCTGCATGCTCGGCGAGAAGGCCGACGTTGGTCGGCGAAAGGTGCTCGGCCGTCATGTGGTGGATCATGGCCGCGCTCAGGTTTATGCCCTTCGCCCTTAGCTCGCCGAGGGTGAAGTCGGAATCCACGATTTCGCTGACCAGCAGGTCCGCGCCGGCGGCCAGCTTTTCGACCGCCGGGCTGGGTCCGGTGTCTCCCGTATAGGCGATCGAGCGGTCGGGAAGGTCGAACCGGTAGGCGAAGGAAGGGTATCGGTACTGCGGGCTCTCCTTCGGCGTGGAGTAATGCGTGTTGCGAACGGCGGTGACTTTGATCGCGCCCACCTG
This sequence comes from uncultured Acidobacteriaceae bacterium, assembly GCA_963796785.1. GTDB lineage: Bacteria > Acidobacteriota > Terriglobia > Terriglobales > Acidobacteriaceae > Telmatobacter. The sequence goes on from CAWCMW010000003.1 coordinate 673,463, forward strand.
GACGGACCCGCCGTCGGGGATCTCCACGACCGTCACATAGTCCTTGGGCGGAAGCTGGTCGCCCGGCCCCGGAACGCCGCCGGGCCCAAGGTCGACGTAGGGCTGCATCGCCGCGACAAGGCCATCGACGAGCTTCTTCGTGCCGGCCGGTCCGTAGACCGTGAGCGGCGGCGCGGCGACCTGGTAACGGTTGCCCAGGACGGCGAAGAGGCCGCTGGTGTGGTCGAAGTGCATATGGCTGATGAAGACCGTCCGGACGGCGCCCAGCGGGATCTTGGCCTTCGCCAGTTGCTCGATCGCGCCGTCGCCGGCGTCCACCAGGATGAACTGATCCGCATAGTGCAGCAGGTTCGCCGGCTGGGAGTTTGTCGGCGACGGGACGGGTCCGCTCCCCGTTCCGAGGGTGATCCACTCGGAGCGGGGCCGGTCCTGCGCCGCGGCTGGGAGCGCGAACGCCGCCGCCATCAGGGCGACCGCCAGCCGGGACGCCGCGGGTCGAATGCTTTGTCGTTTCGCGTGTGGGACCATGGTCGCAACCTCGAGGATAGGAATAGGGTGATATCGTCAGCCCAGGTGAGCCCAAACATGCAAAGCCAATGTGGCGAACGTATGCCATCCGGCCGTTCTTCCGATAGGCACGGCAAGAGCGCCGGTCGCGATGGAGAAGAGTCCACCCAGGAGCGTGGCGCGATGAATTCGTCGAATCGTTGACAGGTCGAACGCGACGAGAGACAACACCATCAGGTTGACAATGAAACCTGTGTGTGCGTTAGTGAAGGCGAAAGGCCATCGACTGATGGCGGGGCCCATGAGGGCAAGAGTGGCGAGCAGAACCAGCCGCTTGTGGGCCGGTCCGTTCGAACGCAGCCATAGGGCGAAGAAGATCAGGACCGCGAACTCAGCGATGCTAAAGATGGGAAGGCTGAAGAAGACCACGGGGCCGAAAGGAAATCCCGGAGGAGAAGCGCCACGCGCGAGAGCCCCGGTTGCAGCCGCGACCCCGAGCCCAACCATCGCAACGGCGAGAACCGCTCCGAAGATTCCCAATCTTCGATGGTGAGCTATATTCCGGCGCGCAACCAGTGTGGTCTGCACCACCAGGAGAACAATCCAGGTGCTGAACACGGCCCCATGCACACCGATGAGCAGATTGCGAACCTGCGTGTGATAGATTCCCGCCAGATAATAGGTGCGTGCGAACCCAAGAAACACCGTGCCCACAATCAGCAGCACCATCGCTCCAAAGTAGAGATCGTCGGCACGTATCTTACGTCTGGGGGGGGCCGATTTTTCGTGAGGGGTTGAGGCCGCGGAACTGCTGACCGCTGTCGGGGAAGCCGTCATGAAGGGTCTCCTTGCCGTCGATACTGGATGCCATCCGGCTGCATGTGTGGGAAAATTAGCATTCCGGCCCCGGCGCGTCTTCAACCCAGCGCTCAAAGATTTCTCAATTTTTTATCAAGGCGACTAACCTCTTGAGCAACGGCAGCTTATATTCGTTCGGCCCCTTTTTGCTCAGCCCGGAGCAGATGGTTCTATCTGTCGATGGAAGCGTCGTACCGGTGCCCCTCAAGGCCCTCAAGACGCTCTTGACGCTCATTGAGCACGGCGGAGAGGTTGTCAGCAAACAGGTACTGATTGAGGCAGTCTGGCCCGACAGCTACGTCGAAGAAGGGAATCTCACGCAGAACATCTTCCTGCTGCGCCGGCAGCTTGGGAAAGCTCCAGAGGGGCAGGACTACATTGAGACCGTCCCCCGCCGGGGATACAGGCTCACGGTTCCGATTCGGAAGGTGCCGGCGCCGGTTGCCGATGGGCTCGGGGATAAAGGAATTTCTGGGCCGCAGCGGCCGTCTGAAGATCTCGATCTGGAAGCGCAACCAGAAGCACCCCGGAATGGCACCGCACTGAGAGGAGTGTTGCCGCGAAGATTGTTGATCGCGGTTCCAGTCCTGGTCCTCGCCCTTCTTTGCTGGATCGCGGTGGAACAGTGGCACGAAATCTCGTATCGGCCTCAATTCTCAGGTTTCTCCCAGATCACTCGCGATGGCTTGAGCAAGCGGGTTCCGATGGGGCAGCGCGGAGGCCCGGATGCGGCGGTCGTGTCGGACGGAAACCGGGTCTACTTCAGCGAGGGCTCAACAGATTCTCCTGTAATTAGCGAGGTTTCAGTTTCCGGAGGCGATACAGCGCATCTCCCGGTTCCTTTTGGCCTGCCGATCTTGCTCGACATCTCCCCTAATGGCCAGGAACTCCTTGTCTCAAACGCGGTTGAACCAGCCGGCACCTCGCCACTCTGGTCGGTTCCCCTGCCGGCAGGCATGGCCCGTCCCCTCGCTGACATCACCGCGTCCGATGCATCCTGGTCTCCCGACGGGCGCTGGCTGGCATACGTGCGAGGCAGGGAGTTATTCCTGGCCAACGGAGATGGCACGGGATCGAAGCTTCTATCCAATTTGCCGGAGAACGGCTGGCGTCCACGCTGGTCTCCCGACGGAGAAAAGCTGCGGCTTACCATCCAGACCACCCCAAACACGTTGTGGGAAATCTCGCGCGACGGGAGCGGACTGCGGCAGGTGCCCATCGAACTGCCCAACTCCGGCCCGTCGGTAAGCAGTGCGGGCGGCGGATCGGTCAATGTATGTTGCGGAACCTGGAGTCCCGATGGACGGGACTTCGTATTTCAGGTCACGCAACAGGGGCAGTCCGACATCTGGTGGCTCCCGGGAAAACAACCATGGATATCAAGACTGTTCAGGCGCGAACCGAGTCCGGTCCGCATCACTGCAGGACAGCTCAGTTCGCTCGCGCCGGCCTTCAGCCCGGACGGTCGCACACTTTTTCTGGTTGGCCACCAGATGCGCGGCGAGTTGCAGCAGTTCGATCCGCGCATTGGACAGTTCGTTCGCTATATGGACGGAATTTCCGCCGAATTCGTGGACTTTTCCCGGGACGGCCAGTGGGTCGCCTATGTTGAGTATCCGGAAGGTACGCTTTGGAGGAGTCGAGTAGACGGCACCCAGCGTCTGCAGCTCACATTTCCGCCTCTCAGGGCTGCGGTGCCGAGGTGGTCGCCCGATGGCAGGCAGATCGCATTTAACTCAGTCGGCGTAGCTGCCGGGCTCTATTTGATTGCAGCCTCCGGAGGCGATCCAAAGCTGGTTTCGAGGCACCGCAGCGGTGAATTGCAGCCGAGTTGGTCGCCCGACGGCGCCGAACTGATGTACAGCGATGTTCCCTGGAATCAGCCACAGAAGGTTGCCGTTCACATCTTGCACCTCGCCACCGGTCAAGTGGAAACGGTTCCCGGATCGCAAGGACTTTTCGCGCCCCAGTGGTCTCCGGACGGCAAGTATGCCACGGCCACCGCGCTGGATGGTCATCGGCTGATGTTGCTCGATTTCGCTACGCATACTTGGAGCCAACTGGCGCAGGGATGGGGACTGGTGCGCTGGTCGGCGGACAGTCATTGGGCCTACTACTTGCGCTATGGGGACAATCCGGCCATCATGCGCGTGCGAATCAACGACCGCTATGTGGGGCAGGTAGCCAGTCTTAATGGAATTCGCCTGACCGGAATGCTCGCCGGGATAGAATTTGGCCTGACTCCCCAGGGAAATCCGCTGATCACTCATGACATTGGAATCCAGGAAGTCTATTCCCTGAATTGGAACAGGCCATAAATCGCCTCCTGAGGGATGATGTCGTGCTGACACACTCGAATGACGGTAACGGGCCAAAGCGCTCAGCGGGCTTGCATTGTGCGCTGATTCTCGGATAGATCCTCGAAAACGCCGATCTCGCTCGCAAATCACATCCGCCCGACCCCTCCTCGTCGCCCCGCAAGCCCCTTGATCCGGCAACGGATCCCCACTCCAAAATTTCTGTCAAGCCCCCGCACCCAAAAATCGCTGGCCTCGTGAGCGCTTAATTCACTGATTCTCCTTCACTTTTTCACTGCTTCACTTTTTTCCCCAAGTTTGCCGATCATTATCCCTCCTTGGCGCACAATGGTCTGAAGAGTTCAAAAAACCAGCTTTCATCGCGGCGGAGCCTATCCGCCGCGTTCGTTTTTTGGGTTACGGTTTCTCTGATCACTGCGAACTACGAACTGTGAACTGCCAACTGCATTGTTCGCTGGATTTTGTGCCGAACTCGAATCGCTTCAATATTCTTGAGCGATCGCTCGCCGCAACCGGCGATCCATGAGGATTTTGCGCGCAACAGCTATATGAGGGAGCGGGGGGGAGGGGTACCCGAAATGTACAAGGAATGTCGATTCGTAAAGCCCAATGGACTCAAGTGCGGTTCGCCCGCTTTGCGCGGTTCGCCCGCTTTGCGCGGCTCGCCGTTTTGCTACTTCCACGCACGGAACCGAGTCTATGTCCCCCGCCGCCTTAACACCGGCGAAAAGGTCTTCGCGGTGCCGCCGCTTGTCACGCCCAGCCGGCATTCACCAGGCGCTCGACTCCATCTTCCAGGCCCTCGCCTGCGGCGAAATCGACTCCAAGCGCGCCGGTAGTCTTCTTTACGCGCTTCAGATCGCCCAGAAGAATCTCGAAACCACGCCCTCGCTGGCACAGAACCCGACCCCGGCCCGTCCGCTCACCGGCCCCTGATCTCTAACCCCTGGACGCCGGTCCATGAGAACGGCAAACTGCGAACCGTGAACTAAGAACTGTGAACTGTTCCCTTGTTCTCTCGGTCGCTTGTTCCCTTGTTCCCTTGGTCGCTTGTTCGTTTGTTCCCTTGGTCCCTTGTTCCCTGCTTTTAAAACACTGTGCCTCACTCGTTATGTCCCCCGACTCCCGAGTGAGGCACGTTGTTGTCCCAGGTCTCTAAATCGGAGTCTCCTCCCCCCGAAGCAGGCCCCGATTTTTCGAGCCGTCTGGCAGCTACGGCCTTTTACCTCTGCCTCACGAAATCGGCTCCTCGTTCCACCTGCCCGTGAAGCATTGGGACAACGGTCCCGGCATTCTCCCGCCGATGTTCGAAGTGCTGCAGGCAATGCATTGTAGGAGACGATGGAAGTCGGAGCTTTGTTGCAATGCTGCGAAGCTTTGTTGCAAAGTTGGCGCAATAAATTGAATTCCCGCAACGGCCGAAATCTGCCGCTCGCGTTGAACAAAACTGCGATCCCCAACGGCTGCTTCTGCCGTTGGGGATCGCAGCGCAAAGTGCGGCAACATTGGAGAACGACAGCCGCGCGCGGCGGCCATCGCTCCTCCAATGCTGTTCGAAACTCGCCGAACCTTACTCGCCGTTTTGCGAGCTCTGATCCGGATGCACCACGAGGAAGCTCTCGCCGCCGTTGGCCCAGACCAGAAGCAGAACGTCCTTTCCTGCCGGCTCGGAGTGAAGCTGGTTCACGAAGCTGTCCGCATCCTCCACGGGATGACGGTCGACTCCGAGAATCACGTCTCCGGGCGTGAGGCCCGCATCTTCAGCCGCGCTGCCCGGCCGCACCGACTCGATCACCGCGCCCTTCACGCGCTCCGGCACGTTGAACTGCTGACGCACATCGGGAGTGAGGTTGGCGACGCTGAGCCCGAGACGGCCGCGCTGCTGCCCGCCCTGCTCGTCGTTGCTCGCCACTTCGCTGTTGTTGTGGAACTCGCCGACGGTTATGTGCAGCGTTTGCGGCTTGCCGTCGCGCAGAATGCCGAGCGTGATCGCGGTTCCCGGAGTCATCTCGCTCACCGCAACTTGCAGCATGCCGCCGTTAGAGATCTTCTTGCCGTCGATGTCGCGCAGCACGTCGCCGCTCTCGAGACCCGCTTTGCTTGCCGGCGAGTCCGGCGTGACCTGGCTGACGATAGCGCCTGTTGCGTCAGGCAGGTTGAAGAAGCTCGAGTTGTCAGGCGTCACGTCGTTCATGCTGATGCCCAGGTATCCGTGGTGCACGCTGCCGTTCTTGATGATGGCCTGCGCGGTGGCCTGAGCAATCTGCGACGGAATTGCGAATCCGGCGCCGGCAAAGGATCCGCTTCCCGAGATGATGAAGGTGTTGATTCCGATCACCTCGCCGTATGCATTCACCAGCGGCCCGCCGGAGTTGCCGGGATTGATGGCCGCATCGGTCTGGATGAAGTCGCCCGGCTTGCGTGGATCGTCACGGTAAGGATTGGGGCGATCGAGGCCGCTGATAATGCCGCGCGTGACGGTAAAGGGGAAGTTGCCGAAGGGGTTGCCGAAGGCCAGCACAGTCTCGCCCGGCTTCACCTTGCTGGAGTCGCCCCACGGCACGCTGGTCAGGTCGTGCGCGTCGATCTTGATGACCGCGAGATCGTTGAGTTTGTCCACGCCGATCAGCTTGGCGGTGAAGACGCGCCGGTCGTTGAGTGTGACACGAATCTGTGTGGCGCCATCGACCACGTGATCGTTGGTCACGATGTATCCGTCCGAAGTCAGAATCACGCCGCTGCCGATGCCATGTTCAAACTGGGGCTGTGGCTTCATCTGCTGGCCGCCGGGACCGAAAAAGAACTGCCGGAAACCAGGCGGCAGATCCTGCGGATTGATGCCGCCAGGCCCCTGTCCACCACTCTCGGGGTTTTGATCGTCCTGCGAGACGCGCGAAGTAACGGCGACGTTGACGACGGCGGGGGTGACCCGCGAGGCAACGGCTTCCACAGCATTATCGAGCGCAATCAGCGACGACACGCTGCTCTCGTCGAGCGGGCCGGCGGCGGCAGCGTGCGCTCTGCTGTGGTCAAAGAAAAACGTCAGGCAAAACAGAATTGTGGCGAGGATGCCCGCAGGAATTGCGAGCTTCTTCACCATTGCTACTAATGAATTAGTTGTCATAGGCATTGCTTCATCTCCATGGGTGTTGAATTGAATGTTTAGAGTTGGAAGAACAGCCAGCCGCCATCAAATGCGGATGCGGTTGGCCGATGGGAATGTGAACCTGTTGTGTCCGCTGGCTTCGCGCCTGTCGTTGCGCTTGCTGGAGAGCCTGACGCTGGGCATGCCGGATAAAAAAGTAGAATTAGCCGCGTGAAGGTGATCTGCGCGGCGCGCGTTGTATTGGGCTGGGCGGCCGCTTGAGCGTACTCGGTCGTGCCCGTGTCGTAGTCGGCGACTTCTCTGGTGCGTGGCTCAGAAGTTTGCACTTGCCCCCAGGCAGCGAGAACGACGAATTCCTGACCCTGCGAGGAAGCTGCCGCCGATGTGGATGCCGCGACATTTATTTGGACGTCGCGCGGCGCGGCGGCCGTGTTCGTCGTTTCCCTTACTCCCGCTAGAGAATTTTCGCTGCGGGGCAGTCGTACAGCGCTTTGCGACGGGGTCTCGGTGCGCCGTTCAGGAATAACCGACTTCGTCTCAACTGCGCGGTAACGCCTGGAAGGATAGAACACAGCATCGTTTGCCGCCGGGCTCGGTTCAGTTGTTCGCGTATAGGAAATCCGACTAATGCGCGGAGCATCCTGCGGCGCGAAAGCGGCCGTCTGCGTATCGGGCTTCTGCGTGGCCACGAATGCGACCAGCTGCGGACTGCGCGAGAGCTCAACAGCTCCAACGAGCAGTGCGCATCCAACAATGGCAACAAGCGCGCCGGCCGCGAGCGGATGGATCTCCTGCCTGCGCCGCAGAATGCTGTCGACGCGATGAATCAGTTCCGGCCTGTGCTCGAATGCGCCCAGCGACAGGGCATGAGCGCGGCGCAGAAGCTCACGCCGTTCCAATTCCCGGCGCTCAAGTCCCCGCTCGGCAAGCGCGGTAAGGCAGGCGGCATAGGTGCGTGGAGCTTGCGTTTGTTGAACCACTCCCTCGTCGCAGGCCATTTCGCGCTCGCGGCAAAGGCGCCGCTCAATCCAGGCCAGCGCCGGATTCAAAGGAAACAGAACGAGAGCAGTTTTCTGCAGCAGATTCGTCCAGTCGTCGCGCCGGCGCAAATGCTCGAGCTTCATGCAGAACCACTTGTTCCAGTTCGCCCGGAGTCAGCCGCGAATAGAGCCACTCGGGAATGAGAATCCGCGGCGCAAAAAAGCCGATGACGCCCGGCCGGTCGAGATCGACGGTCGTGCAAATCTCAATGCGTCGCGCAGGCAACACAGAGGCAAGCAGGAAGCGGAGGGGAGCTTCAGCTTCAAGTGGCGTGGCGCCGCGCGAAAGTCTGCGCAGCCGCAACAAATGAAAAACCAATCTCCAAGGCACGAACGGCTGAAGCAGCCAGCCAGACAGCGGCGATGGCGAATCCCCACTGGCTGTCCAATGCAAGCCAGGGTCTGGCTGTTGCTCCACCGGCCGTTGTCGCAGCGATCCCAGCGCTGGAATGTTCCAGCACCGGCAAAACCGGCAACAGAGCAGCAATTGCAAATCCCGCCGCCAAAGCCGCAAATCTGTGCGCTGCGGAATCGCGAAGCACGAATCGCAGGCAAAGAACCAAAACAAGCGCAAATAGCGCGTCCTGCCATAACGCCGCCACAGCCGCAGGCGCTGCGGCATGCGCAAAACCAGCGAATATCGCGCTGCCCAGGCTCGCGAGCCTCGCCAAAATCGAATCCGACATCTGCACCAAGGGCATCCTTATCTCCCACCCTCTATGCGTTATTCCTTGTCGGGCGTCGCGCTGCGGATTGCTTCTCTCAGCCGGGCAAGCTCCTCGGTGGAGATCTCCTCATCGCCCAACAGGCTTAACACCAGCTTTTCGCGGGAGTTGCCAAAGAAACGATTCAGCACATTGCGTACTTCCGACCGGCTCGCCTCATTTTCTTTGACGCATGGCCAGTAAACAAAGGCGCGCCCTTCTTGTCGATGCTCGACGTAGCCTTTATGTTCCAGAATTCGGATCGTGGTGAGGACTGAGTTGTAGGCCAGTTGCTCGCCTTCCGGCAGGGCTTCAACCAAGTCAGTAACGGCTGACTCGCCGCGCCGCCAGAGAATCTTCATCAGTCTCAGTTCGGCCTCGGTCAGCGTATTGGATTTCCTTGGCGGCATTACTAACTTAATGACTCCCCGTGGGTAAATCTGCCAAAGCCCCACGCTTTGACAGTCTATAGACGAACAACTAAAGGATTAGTTACCAGAAATGCGGAGATTTTTCAAGAGCCCGCGCCTGACAATCCAATCTCCGCGGAAACCGCCGATCCGAAGTCTCTGCCTGTGCTACGATCCGTGCAAGCTCTCATGCAATTGCTATTTCGCACTAAAATTTCGGACTGAGCCGTTGGATTCTTCCGGCGCAACCACCCGCGAAGACTGTGGCAAAAACGGTGCATTACCCGCAAAATGAACCCGTCGCCGGCACAAAGAGGATGATATGAATACCCAGCTCAGGCCCATGACCCTGGGAGAGATTCTTGACCGGACCGCCGAACTCTATCGGGCACATTTCCTACTCTTCGCTGGGATTTCGTCGATCTTTGCCGGCATCATGCTGGCTGCGCAGCTCTTGTATTTGCGCTCGCTGGTTCTGCTCGGGTATCCCAACTTGATGGCGCATTGGCAATGGGGAACGGCCTCGGTCGCAGTGGTTGAAGCGCTCGTGGTTCTGATGCTGGCCGGGCTGTCGATCGCGGCCAACAATCGGGCGGTCGCCTGGGTATACCTTGACAAGCCCGCGACGATTCGCACCGCCGCGAAGAGCGTCCTGCCCCGGCTCAGGACCTACTTGTGGCTCATGACAATCACTGCATTCCGAGCGTGGGCGCCGTTCGCCGTTCTTTATGTCGCCTTCATTGGCATTGCGTTCACTGTGCTGCCCCACGGCTTTATGACCAACCCCGCAGCGGCGCAGAACGCGACTCAGCACAATCCCGGAGCACTCATGGCAGCGGGCTTTGGCATGCTCATTCTCATGCCGTTTTTTGCGTTAGCTGCCCTGTATGGCGTGTGGATGACGCTGCGCTATTCGCTCGCCGTACCTGCTTGCGTCGTGGAAGATTTGCCGGCCACCGGCGCGATCAAGCGCAGCATCGAACTCAGCGAAGGTTCACGCGCGTCGTATCTTCGTTCTCGGCCTCCTGGTGTACGCGGTGCGCATGGTGCTGGGCATCTTGTTCGGATTCCCGATGATCGCCCTCGCTCTAAAACATCCCGGCCAGCCGCTCCCTCTGTTGTGGATGGTCGTCGCTCAAATCGGCAGCTTCCTAACCAGCGCATTGATCGGCCCGATTTACTCCACCGGACTCACGCTCTTCTATTACGACCAACGCATTCGCAAGGAAGGCTTCGATATCGAGTGGATGATGCTTGCGGCCGGGCTTTCGCCGCAAACAGAGTTGCCAGCGCCGCAAAACTTATAAGCCAGCGAGGATTTCGTGAGCGAGACGTTTCGGCCTTCGACACTTGGAGAGATTCTCGATCGCACTGCGCAGATTTATCGCCGCAATTTCTGGCTTTTTGCCGGCGTGGCGGCTTTGCCCATCGGCGCAATCTTCGGCTTGACGGCTATCGGAGGAGTTTATTGGGGGCCGCGGTAGTGGCATTCCGGTCCACCAGCCTGGCCAGCTCTTCTGCCATTGCACTCGCCGTTCTGATCGTTTTGATCGCGGCGCCGGTCTACATCGCTGCGGCCGTTTTTTCCTCCGCGGGGCTGACAGAGGCTGCGGCGAGCGTGAATCGCGGCGAGCGGATTACCATCCGCGGCGCGTTCAAAAAGGTGACGCCGCGGTTCTGGCGCTATCTGTGGTTTCTCATTCTGCAGGGAATTGTTGTGGTCTTTGTTCCGGCGGCCATTTCGGGCGCCGTGATCGGAGTTCTGGTATTTCTTGGGACGCTTGCCGGAGCGGGCACTGCCGCCGCAGTTGCCGTGGGATTTCTGGTCTTTATGATTGTGGCTGCGGCGGTGGTCGTCATTATCCTGATGGTGTTGGGCTATTCGATCAGCCTGCCCGTGTGTGTCCTGGAGGAAAAATCGGCATGGGATTCGCTCCAGCGTGGATGGAGTTTGAGCAAGGGCACTCGCGGGCGCATCTTCGTGATGTTTCTGCTGGTCATGGCACTCGCCATGGCGGTGTCAATGGCCGCGGCGATTCCATCGATGATCATTCTATTCACATCCGCGGCTGCAGGATCTCAGCCCGCCACTGGATCCGTGGCATTCATCGTGGCTGAAATCACAAGAGTCGTCATGGATCTCTTGCTCCAGGTCGCGATCGCGCCCATTTCCGCGATTGCGCTCGTGCTCTTTTATTACGACCAGCGCATTCGCAAGGAAGGCTTCGACATTGAGTGGATGATGCAGCAGGCCGGGCTTACGCAGACCGCCCCTAATGCGCCGGCCGCGCCAGACCTGGGAGTTTCCGGGCAGGTTGCACCCCCTGATACCGTGGAAGAACCATGAATTTGGGCTGGCCGGGTTCAGGTTGGCAGCAAGCCGTTGCGCGTTCAGTGGCAGCACTCGCGCTGCTCGCTCCGTTCTGTGCAGGGCCAAATGCCGCGCGCGCGCAGGGGTCCACCGCCGATCCGGGTTGGCGCGATGTGACTGTTGCCGAATACCAGCAGCATGTGAAGGATCTCGACGCGATTGTCGCCGCATGCCAGAAGCAGCGGTCTGTGGCCGGCGCGGGACAGACCAGTTTTCCAGCATGCGACCCGGCGCAAATTGGTCCCAACGATCGCGTTCACGGCTTCGCCGCAACGCCCACGCAGACGCGCGAGGTGCGCTATGACTGGCTGCGATCTGTACTGACGCGCGCAGCGAAGAAGGACGTCGCGGCGCAGAAGACAATCTTCGGCTCAATTCCCCATTCCAACAACAAGCCCGCCTCACTTGATTCGCTGCTCACCGCCGCGCGCCAGAGACTTGAGGACGATGCAGTGCAAGCCGGCGCGCCGACTGCGACTCCTCCAAACTTTAGCGACGAGCGAAAATCCTTGAACGCCATCCTCTCGCAACGCGCCTACCAAGGCGTGACGCAGGTATCGACCATGGATCGGCTTCGCGAATGGTTCGATAACCTGCTCGACAGATTCTTTTCCGGGCTGGTGCGCTTTGGCGAGCAGGCGCCGTGGATCGTGTGGTTGCTGCGCGTCCTGTTGATCGTTGCAGTTTGCACTGCGCTAGTCTGGTTCCTCTTGCGCATCGAGCGGCGCGCCCGGCTCCGCGTGGTTCCCGAAATCGAGGTTACGGCCGGCGCACCCTCTGCGCGCGAATGGCAATTGTGGTACCAGGACGCAGGGGCCATGGCGGCCGACGGCCGGTGGCGCGAGGCGATTCACTTTCTCTACTGGGCTTCAATCTCTCTGCTGGAATCGCGGCGGTTATGGCCTGCCGATCGCGCTCGCACTCCGCGCGAGTATTTGGCGCTGCTGGCGGCGGCCGATCCGCGCAAGACCAATCTCACCGCGCTGACCCGAAGTTTTGAGCGCACCTGGTACGGTGGGCGCGAAGCTACCGCCTCCGATTTTCATGCGGCTCTTGATCTGGTTCGCGGGTTGGGGGTGGCAGCGGAATGAAGCTCTTCCCCTCACTCGACGCGAAGGACCGCAGGCTGCTCATCGGCTGCATGGTCGCCGTCATTGTTCTCGCATTTGCAACGGCATTCCTATCGCGCAACGAAAACGACGACGACAACACCGTGCCCAGTTCCTATTTGACGGGCAAGCACGGCGCGCGCGCCGCCTACGAATTGCTAGGGGCAAGCGGTTACAAGGTGCAGCGCTGGGAGCAGCCTTTAAGCGATCTGGCAGAACGTGCAGACGCGCAAACAGTCGTCATTTTCGCCGAGCCCGACCAGGGTGACGTTTCTGCGGAAGATCTGAAGGCCGTGCGCGACATCGTTGCCAAGGGAGGCCGCGTGCTGGTCACGGGATGGACTGGCGGAAAGATCGCACCCGACGGCAGCCCCCAGCCTCCGTCGCAGTTTCAAGTGGCGTGCAAGCTCACGCCGCAAGGGCTCGATCCGCTTGCCGGCTCCGGCGAAGTTTGGATGGTTCCTGAAGCCGGTTGGGGATTCGAACATCCGCTCGATCGGGTGCAATACAACTGCGCAGGTACACCGGCCGTCGTGGAGTACTCCGAGGGCAAAGGCGAGGTAATCTGGTGGGCAAGTTCGACACCGCTCGAAAACAGCACCATCAGCCGCGCCAATAATATGGATTTGCTCCTAAGCTCGCTTGGCCCACGCGATGGATATGACTTCTATTGGGATGAGTCACTGCACGGCGAGACGCGCACGGAGTGGTTCTACGCGAATGGACCGGCAATTTGGCTTCTGCGGATCGCGCTAGTTGCGATTGGACTGCTGATTCTCTTCAGCTTTAGCAGGCGTCGCGGGCCGGTACGCGAATTGCCTGCTCCAGTACGCGCTACGCCCGTCGAATTCCTTGAGGCGCTGGGCTCGCTTTACGCAGAGGCGCGGGCCTCTGCCACAGCGGTTGAGCTGGCTTATGAGCGATTCCGCCGCCGCATGGGCGATTTGTGTGGATTGAAGGGCGCAAAGATGAGTGCGGCAGAGCTGGCCGCGGCGCTGCGCCGGCGATTCCCGAAGGCCGCGCCGGAACTCGAGAAGGACCTGGCCGATTGCGAGGTGGCAGCGACCAACGACAAGCTGGCGCCAAAAAGCGCGCTGGCGCTGGTGCAGGTGCTGAACCGGCACAGCGAGATGCTGACTGCGGCGGCGCGCGCGGGTCCGGCGCATCGATGAAGTGAGAATGGCCCGGACAACGGAACGTGGGCGAAGAGTCGAACAAATGAAGCGGAAGGCAAGGAGATCGGAATGACCGAGGAAACGAATCTGGAACAGGGCTCGCAGGCGCGGACGACGGTGTTGCCGGCAACGCAACAACTGCTAGCCGCATCACGCGCGGAGCTGGGGCGCGTGATCGCGGGACAGAGCGAAGTGATCGGCGAGGTTCTGGTTGCAGTGTTGACGCAGGGCCACGCGCTGCTTGAAGGAGTGCCAGGCATCGCAAAGACGCTCATCGTGAAATCGGTCGGGCGGCTGCTTGGCCTCGGCTTCCAGCGCGTACAGGGAACGCCGGACCTGATGCCGGCAGACATTCTGGGCACTACAATGTTCCGACCGGGAACTGACACATTTACTTTCCACGCCGGACCGGTCTTCACCGACCTGCTTCTGGTTGATGAGATCAATCGCATGCCTCCGCGCACGCAGGCTGCTCTGCTGGAATGCATGGAAGAGCGGCAGGTGACGAGCGATGGCGTGCAGCGTCCGCTTCCGCCATGGTTCACTGTGTTCGCCACTGAAAACCCCATCGACTTTGAAGGCACGTATCCGTTGCCTGAAGCGCAGCTCGACCGCTTTCTTCTCAAAATCAAAGTGGGCTACCCGGCCGCGGACGATGAACGGCTGATGCTCGAGCGCCATCATGGCGCCGCGAAGGGCAACCTGCTGGAAGATGCGAAGATTCAGCCGCTGCCTGGTCAAATGCTTGCGGCCGCGCGCGACGAAATTCGGGCGATCCGCGTGGAGAACGATCTGTACGGCTACATTCTCGATCTCGTGCGCCGCACGCGCGAGTGGCCGATGCTGGCGCTCGGAGCGAGCCCCCGCGCCGCGATTTGCCTGCTGCGCGTGGCGCAGGCATTCGCGGCTTTTGAAGACCGCGACTACATCATCCCCGACGACGTAAAGCGCGCCGTACTGCCGGTGCTGCGCCATCGCATTCTTCTCAAGCCGGAGGCGGAGCTCGAAGGCTTCGATCCCGACCGCGTGCTGAACGACGTGGTGGCCGCGGTTGCGGTGCCGCGCGGATGATCTCGTCTTCGCTCCATCCCGAGCCGGTTCGCGCCGCTTGCAAGCCGCGTGGCCGTTTCGCGTTTGGATTCACATCGCGCACGATCTGGCTGCTTGCGGCTGGACTCCTGCTTGCGTTGCCGGGATTCTTCCGGGCCACCTGGGGTTACGGCATGCTCGCCTGGGACGCGCTTGTGCTGCTTGCGGCCATTCTCGATGGAATGCGATTGCCGGTGGCGCGCGAGATCACGATCGAGCGCTCGTGGAGCAACGCGCCCTCGCTCGATAGTGAAACCGAAATCCAACTGGCCGTAGAGCACAGCGCCGAGACCATACTCGAGTGCCACCTCGTGGATGACTTGCCCGATGCTCTGGTGGCCTCGCCGGCCACGCACTTCCTGCGCGCGTTTCCCCGTGTGCGCGCAACACTGCGGTACAAGATGGAGCCGCGCGAGCGCGGCGACGTGCGCACAGGAGCGGTTTATATTCGCTACGCCTCTCCGCTCGGGCTGGTGGAGCGCTGGGCCATGGCGCCGATCGAGCAGCCGGTACGGGTTTATCCGGCGCTGCGGCAAGGCGAGGACCAGGAGATCTTTCTTGCACGCGGCCGCCAGATCGAGATGCAGCTGCGCCGGGCGCGCGAGCGCGGACTGGGCCGCGATTTCGAGAGCCTCCGCGAATATCTCGAAGGCGACGATCTGCGCGACGTGTGCTGGACAGCGACGGCGCGCCGCGGCCAGCTAGTGACTCGCCGCTACCAGACCGAGCGCAGTCAGGCGGTCTGGATCGTACTCGACGCCGGCAGATTGCTGCGCGGAAGAATTCTGAGAGACGATGAAGCGGAACGCCGCGGCCACTCCAAGCTCGACTACGCCTGTTCGACTGCCGTTGCTCTGGCGCAACTGGCGCTGTTCTCCGGCGATCGCGTAGGCCTGCTCGTCTACGGACAGCACGTGCAGCAGCGCGTGCTGCCCGGCCGCGGCCATGCGCACCTGCGGCAAATTGTGGAAGCGCTCGCGCAGGCGCGCGCCGAATTGAGCGAAGCCGATCACCTGCGCGCGACGGCCATTCTGAATCGCTGGCAGCCGCGCCGGGCTCTCATTCTCTGGATCACCGATCTGGCCGAAACGGCCATGCGCCCCGAAGTGATCGACGGCGCCATGCAGTTGCTGCATCGCCACGTGCTGCTGTTTGTCGCCATGGCCCAGCCGGATGTTGTTGCCATCGCCAATGCGCGGCCGAAGAACGTGGAAGAAATGTTCCGCGCCTCCGCCGCGCAGGAGCTGACCACGCGCCGCGAGCTGCTGCTTGCGCGGTTGCGCGACCAGGGCGCGCTGACTCTCGACCTCGATCCCGCACTGCTCACGTCCGCAGTGCTGAACCAGTATCTGAAGGTGAAAGAGCGGGCGATGGTGTAGAGCAGGGTTATTCGAAACAAACCCTTAGCCATGTTAGAGATACGCATGCTTTTGCGCAGCTCCAAATTTGCGCCAAGAATTGCTGATTCTAAAGGAGTTGTTTGCATGAAATGCGACGTAATTTGACCCAATTTTTCGGTGTTTCTGAGGCGTGTTTACTGATTCTAAACGAGTTAAATGGCGAAAGATAGGCGAAAACATGCTAATTTTTTAATTAATTAATTTCCGCACGTGAAAAGACAGCGGGATTTCGGGGGCTCGCGGAGCTTGCGTGCATCGGCGCGTCTGCTGCATTCGAGATGTTTCGGATGAATCCCCATACAAGATCAAGTATAGAGAATTAGTGGAAATGATCGGCAAACTTGGGGAAGAAATTACGGAGCGAATAAGTGATGGAGAGTCAGCGAATTAACTACCTTAATGACCGGGTAGTTTGGGGCGTGGGGGCTTGACATCGGTAATGCGGGCCTTTCCGGGTGCGGGGACGGGATCGGGGAGAAACACGACGTCGCCGGACATTCGTGGGAGATAGGTTCGCCGACTACAAGCAGACTTTTTGGTTCCCTATCCGATCTCGGTGAGTGCCTTGGCGGTCATGCACTCACCGAGATCCGCAGAATTCAGATGGCCGAGAAGCCGCCGTCGACAGACAAGTCCACTCCATTCACGAAGCTCGAATCGTCTGAAGCAAGAAACAGCGCGGCCGTGGCAATTTCCTCAGGACGACCCATCTTTCCCCGCGGGATCAGGGATTCGAACATCCGCTTCGCCTCCTCGTCGAGGACCTGGTCCTGCATCGGTGTGGCGATCGGCCCCGGGCTCAGGACGTTCACCCGGATATTCCTGCCCTTCAGTTCGTTGAGCCAAGTGCGCGCGAATGAGCGCAACGCCGCCTTGCTTGCCGCATACACGCCATAACCAGGAAAACCTTTCACCGAAGCAACTGATCCGGTCATGAAGATCGATCCGCCATCGTTGAACAGCGGCAACGCCTTCTGAACTGTAAACAGCGTGCCGCGCGTATTCAGGCCGAAGGTCGCATCGAAGTGCTGCTCGGTAATTTCGCCCAGGGGTACGGCTTCGCCCGTGCCCGCGCTCGCGTACAGGACGTCGATCCTGCCCTTTACCCGCCTGACCGTATCAAACAGGCGGTCGAGGTCGTCGAGATTGGACATGTCGCCGCGCACGCCGGTCACGTTCCGGCCAATCAGCTTGACGGCCTCATCGAGCTGCTCCTGCCGCCTGCCCGTGATGAAAACATAGGCGCCTTCTTCAACGAACCGCTTGGCGCTCGCCAGTGCCATGCCGCTCGATCCACCCGTGATGACTGCAACTTTACCCTCAAGTTTTCCCATAATTACTTCCTTTCGGTCGATGTGTAACATTCCGTACAGGTGAGTAGATTTCTTTGGCGGTGGACGAGAACTGCTCGCAAGTCCTAATGTTTTGTCCATTCGTCCAAAAGATGGAGTCTAAGTTGGATCCGATAACAGATATCTTCAGAACGATGCATGTAGCCGCCTTCGGTCTGCACAGGCTCGAAGCCACAGCCCCGTGGGGCCTGAAACAGGAAAATCAGAGCGAAGAAAAAGTCACGCCTTCCGGCACAAAGATGTCACCCACAGATTTGGCGCACTTCGCGATGCTTTCGCGCGGCAACTGCTGGCTGAGTGTGGAAGGGATTCCGGACCCTATTCCGCTCACCGGTGGTGATTGCTTTTTGCTGGCCAAGGGTACTTCGATTGTTTTGCGCGACAGCCCGCGGACACGTCCGAAATGGAGCTTCAGCGAGATAGGGGCCAGGGCCAACGGCAACGTCGCTCTTTGTGGAGGCGGTGGCGCGCCGACGACAGTCGTTTGCGGTTCCTTGAGTTTCGATCGCGCAAGCCTGAAGCCGATCACCCAGTTATTGCCGAGCTTCATTTTGATGAAGGCCGATCAGGCACGCACGCTTGCTCTTCACAACACGGTGCAGGCGCTGGCATCAGAAATGGCAGAACAGGCACCGGGGTCTGACGTGGTCGCGACTCGGCTGGCCGAGGTTCTGTTTATCCAGGTACTTCGGGCGCATATTGCATCAGGACCGGAACGCAACAAAGGGTGGCTTCGTGCCGTTTTCGATCCTCAAATAGGCACTGCCCTCAGTGCCATTCACGACAGGCTAAACACACCCTGGACCGTCGAATCCCTGGCCGAAGCGGCTGGCATGTCGCGCTCCGCATTCGCAGCGCGTTTTAAAGAGCTACTCGGACAAACACCGCTGGAATACGTAACCGAGTGGAGGATGCAGAAGGCGATGCAGTTGCTCGAACAGCGTGACAAAAAGCTCATCGACGTTGCTCGGTTGGTCGGTTACGAATCCGACGCTGCCTTCAGTAAGGCGTTCAAGCGAGTTGTCGGGGCCAACCCTGGTGAATACCTCAAACGTGGTTTTGAAGGCCACGGTCATGCCGGAATGGCGGAAGAGTTTTGAAGCCGAGGATTATGACTTTGGCCTGGGTTCAGAACAAATCGCCAATGCACTCATCGATCAGAGAATCGAGTTCTGGACGTATTGCCGGCAACCCAGAAGCTATGGGTATCCGATGGCCTAAAATGGCCCCACGGCATTTCTTTCAAGTGGAAAAGTGGGGGGTGCAGCCTGGACCGGCCGGCGATCTTCATGGTGGTGCGGATTGTGGTGGTGGTGGCTGTTGCCATCTACGCTGGGACGCAGGTGAAGAAACCGTCGCGGTTTGTGGGTCGCTTATTTGCTTGGTTAATGAACCGCAGCCACGCGACACTTACAGACTGGGCATTGACCCACCTTGAATTGGGCAGAGACGCGACAGTGCTTGATGTGGGATGCGGCGGTGGGCGGACGATTGAGAAGTTGGCGGGAATCGTGGCGACAGTTTACGGCATCGATTATGCCGCGGGAAGCGTTGCTGCATCCCGTGCGCACAACAGGCGGCTGATCGCGGAGGGCAAAGTTTTCGTTGAAAAGGCTTCCGTGTCGCGGCTACCGTTTGCCGACAGTTTCTTTGAGCTGGTGACAGCGGTGGAGACGCAGTATTACTGGCCGGACACAGCGAACGACATGCGGGAGATTCTTCGTGTTCTGAAGCCGGGCGGCCGACTCATGGTTGTAGCGGAGTCGTACCGGGGCGGACGGCACGATTGGTTTTTGGGCCCGGTTATGCGGCTGCTCGGCTCCCAGCGACTCAGCGTCGACGATCATCGAGCGCTGTTCCAGGCGGCGGGCTACACAGAAATAGAGATATTTGAAGAGCGCAGCAAAGGCTGGCTTTGCGCCATCGGGCAGAGACCACGGGTTTAGGCCGTGAATCAGAAAATGAAGTTGTGAGCCTATCACCGGCGGGTGCCCCATCCCCGGGGGCCCCGCGGTCAGGTCTTCGTCCGTGGGGTGGAGGTGCCTCGCATTTGGGGACGGGAGACATCGGACCCAAAAGCCACCGAAGCAGACCATGATCGGCCCCGGAAAACGCTGCAGGGTCCTAGAATCGAGTTGTGCCTGGATTGTTGGAAATGCGCGCGCTCCCCTTCGTGGCCATCGCTTTGATTCTTTCTTTCAGCGCCAGGGCCGCCGCGCAGGCGCAGGACGGGACGCGGCATCCAAGTTTCGAAATCCTGACGCATCGGATGGATGTGGACGTGGATGGAGCGCCGAATGCTTACGGCCCGGCGGACAAGGAGACGCTGGACACGTTGCTGGATGCGCATTACCTGAATCGCGCTGACGAGCCGATCGTCGGGTATTTGAGTGACGAGCGCGGACGCCCGATTCTGCAAGGGCCAGATGATCCCTTCCCCGGCTACTACATTTCCCAGACTGCGTATAGCGATATTCAAAATCAAAATGAACGCGATCCGCGGCGCTACGTGGACGCACGCAAGATCAACTATGTGGTTCGCGGCAATGCGGCACGGCGGCGCGGCGTAAAGGTGGGCGACTTTGTGGCCGTCTATTCGAAGCGCACGCGCAAGAGCGTGTTCGCGATTGTGGGAGATACGGGAAATCCCACGGGCGATGAAGGCTCGCTTCACTTATTGCAGGACCTGGGGTATCCATTTCACGACGGAATCAGCGATTCGGTTGAGAAACGCGAGATCGTGATCCGGTTCTATCCAAACTCGAACCCGGAGCATCGGTTTTTCTTTACGCAGGGCGAATTGGATGAAGCGGCGACGAGGCTAGGGCTGAGCCGGGATTTTGCCGGCAGGCCCTGAGGGGCTACACAGACTGGGAAAAGGTTCCGCAGGATCGGGAGGCCGTCTCACAGGGGCTAAAGCCCTACGCTTTTTTCTGCAACTATCGGCACGTCTAAAGTCATGCCCTGATACAAAGCTTCCTGGCAATCGAGTTTTTTCGCAGCGTGTAGGGCCCAATGTTGACGATGCTTTTATGGCACGGCTATCGCTTATGTCGGGGTTAAAACCCCGTCTTACCATCCGGTGAGTTTTCCTGCAGTCTGCAAAAGAGCGGCATTTTTTGCGTCCAAAGGGCACGGCAGAAGCCGTGCCCTTTGGACCAAGCTTTATACGACCCGTTCTACTGGCCGCGCTCGGCGTGTTCGACCGCGTGGTTGACGGTGCGAAGGAACTGCGCGGCGTCGCCCTGATCGGAAACGTGGACTTGGCCGTCGAGGATACTGTTGAAGGGGACCTCATGACCATAGAGCTGCCGGGTTGCGTCGTGATCCTGATTCAGCTCGGTGCCGTTGAGGGTTGCTCCGGCATAGGCGCCCTTGGCGCGCGAGTAGCTGAGCAGCGCCGTTCCACGCCATCCGGCGGAAGCTGAGGCATCGCGGCCCACGGGTCCCGCGGCAGCGTTGATGCCCGCGCCTACTTTGAAGTGGCCAGACATAAGAGCCTGCATGCCCTGGTCGTTCATGGCGAGCATGATGTAGCCCACTTCTTCTCCGCCGAGCTGTAGACCGAAGCTGCCACCGCTCATGCTGAAGGGAGCGGGGGCGCTCCAACGCCCGTCCTGAAGCTTGCATGTGGCGATGCCATTGCCGTGCTCGCCGCCAATACCGATGCCGGCCTTGAACAACTTGGGGATGACGGCGATGCATCTGGCATTGCGAAGAACGTCGTTGGGAATGCCAGCAGTCTGCTGCGGGCCGGTCATTTCCTGAATGATCTGGGTGGCCTGGGTTAGTTCGTTATCAACTTTGTCCTGAGCCAGCGCGGGGACGGAGAGGGAGGCGGCGGCGAGAACGGTGAGAACTGCGAAAGCGCTTTTCATGGTGTGAGCTCCTGGCTTGCACAGAGATTGCTTGCGTCGGGATTCCTGACAGCGTGGGGCGGAAACGGTGCGCGACAAGCGCGCAAGGACTCGCATCGAACGACCGAGTCGCGGCGGGCGTGTCAAGACCCGTGTACTAGGACGTAGCGGCAGGCGGCGGGGTTGTTTGCGCGACGCCCGGTTGTAGCGCCGGAAGTACGAGCCTGTGAAAAATTGTGTTGGATTTAAAGTCCATGCGCATCGATCGAATCCGCAAAGATTTCCATCCAGGGTTCGATCCGATTGAAGAGGGACGCAGGCTCGACACTGCTAAGTCACCGCACAACAGAAAGGGCAGGCCGCCGAAGCGGACTGCCCTTGATAATCCCAGAAGCCATGTCTTGCGCGGTCCGTGGTCGCCGATTGAACACCGGCGAACGGAGGCCAGCGGTTATTGCGCGTGATGCGCGGGTGAAGGCTTTGGAGCAGTGTGATGCACCGCGCCGGCCTTCTTCTCCGGCTGCAGGAACCCGTCGGTGAGCACGATTTGCGCAGACGCGGCGGTTGTTCCAGCGGCAGCGGTGTGCGTGTAGGTGTCGTAAGTGCCGTCCAGCTCGGCGGCAGGCTGCAATCCGAGCGCGGAGCCGGAGGCAGGAGCTTCCTTGCAGGAGAGCGGGTCCTTGAGGTTGACGGTGAAGTCCGCGGTGTGTGCGTCCTTGGCATCCTGCGTAACAGCGACGTTGAGCGTCCCGACCGAGGGGTCGATGGCGATCTTGTGGATGTGCGCCGGAGTGTCGGTGAGGACGTCACCCATGGCGTCAGTATCGGCCTTAACGCCGTTGGCCAGAATGTAGGCCTGGGCATCGGCGATCTTGAGCTCGGAGGGCGGCGGCGGAACAGCGGTGCAAGCGACAGGATTGGTGAGCTTGACGACGTAATCCTTGGGCTTGACCGATGCTGTTGTTGTAACGGTGATGTGCAGCTCCGACGCAGGATCGGCGATGACAATGCCTGGAACCGGGGTGGGCTGGCCTTTCAGGAGTGCCCATAGGCCGGTGGCGTCGGCATCAGATCCGTTGGCCAGTATGTATTCCTTGTCTTCAAGGCTGAGCGCCTTGGGATCGCCGCTGGTATAGGCGTGATGAGCCAAGTCAGCGGGAGTAGGAGCGGGGGCGATCTGGAAGGTGGCGGGCGGGAAGAGTGTTGACTGCGCCTGCGCCTTGATGGCGTCAATCTGCTGAGTGATGGCGGCGTCGCCGTCGAGTGTGCCGTGGAAGCGCTTATACCAATAGTCGAGCTGCGGCTGGATCTGGGCCTTGTAGGCGGCGGGCGCGAAGTCCCAGGCGCGGGCGTAAAACCAGACGGCCTTGACTTCATCCTTATCCGGACCCGGCTTGGCGTAGGCCTGTGCAAGCTGCAAAGTATCCGCGAGGCATGGACCCGGCTGAGTGCATGCGGCGGGCGGATAGAGCATCAACTCGGCGGTGTATTCCTTGATGGCGCCGGCAAAGTCCTTCTTTGAAACCGCATCGTCAAAGGCGATGGCCGAGTGGAAGGCGGGGTAGGCAGCCGAGGTTAATTTGTTCCAGTCATCCTGAGACATGCTGGCGGGCTTGGGAGCAGTAAGGCCCTTCTGCGCCAGGGCCGCGGCATCGTCGCACGTCTGCCGATCGGTGGCCACGCCAGAGGCGTCAAGGTTCTGGCCGCACAGTTGCTTTTTTAAATAGACAGAAGCGAAGATGGCCTTCATGTTGTTTGGATCGACCTGGAGCAGGCGGGTTGCAGCATCAATCGCCTTTGCAGGCTGGTTGAGCTGGTTGTAGACGTCGATCAGGTTATCGAGAACGGTGGTTTTGACCGGGCTCTGCGGATAGGCCTGCAGAAAACCCTCGAGCGCCGCAGCCTTCTGACCAGGGTCAGTCTGCGTCATGGCGTTCTGGTAGGAGTTGAATTGATCCGGCGGAAGACTGATCTGGCCGGAATCCTGTGCTCGCAACGCTGGCGTGGAAACAAGGCTTATGCTTGCCAATGCCATCGCAGATGCAAAGACTAACTTGTTCATGCAGTGCTCCTGGGAAATGCCGAAATAGAAATCAAGAATCCCTCTCTCGCCAGCAAACGAGCAACCAACCTGGGCGGCAGAGTCAAGGGGGCGACGGATATAAAGATACCACGGCCACCAATGCTTGCTGCGAGGATTATAAGAAGCCAATATGCCAGTGACAAGGGAAGCTCGAGGGTGGGCGTGGACAGCGGAGCACGGTGGTAACCGGGGGCGGTGGATATGGCGCATGGCCGCGCGGGAGACTTCAAATTCCAGGCTGAAAATCGGCTATTGGAGCAGGCGGACGAGCTCGACCTGCTCGGCGAGAAACGCATCGTGGCCGTGTGCGCTTTTCATCTCTCGATAGTCGGCGTGAGCGCCGGCGGCGTGAATGGATTCTGCAAAGCGGCGCACATCTTCAGCGGGAAATAGCCAGTCAGAGTTGATGCCGATGAAGCTGAGCTGGGCCTTGATGCGGCCAAAGGCTTCTTCAGGGGAGGTGAAGCCGCGCAGGGGATCCCAGGTGTCCATGGCACGCAGGATAGCGAGGTAGGCATTGGCATCGAAACGCTCGATGAAGCGGCTGCCCTGGAGATCGAGGTAACCGGCAATGTCAAAACGCTCGCCGATGAGGCCGCTGCCATGGCCATTTGCGGCCCAGGGATCTTCGCCGCTCCGATTAGGATTCCGGCCGAAGCGCTCGTCGAACAAAGGCGCGGATTTGTAGCTGATCATGGCGATTTTGCGGGCCAGGGCCAAGCCACTGCGCGGAGGTCGCTGCGGCAGATAGCGGCCGCGCGGCCCACTCGGGATCGTGCTGAATGGCCTGACGCTGGAGATGGTTGAGGGCCAGCCCCATGGCAGACAACGGAGTGACGCCGATGATGAGCGCGCGATCGACGCGATCGGGATGGAGGATGGTCCAATCGAGCGCCTGCATGCCCCCGATGGAACCGCCGAGGACGAGGCGGAGGCGACGGATGCCGAGCGAATCGAGGAGGCGGGCCTGCGCGCGAACGTTGTCGCGGACGCCGACCAGAGGAAAGTCCGGCCCATAGATTTCGCCTGTTTCAGGATTGACGGCCCCGGGCCCTGTGGAGCCGTAACAGGAGCCCAGCATGTTGATGCAGATGACGAAGTCATGCTCCAGCGAGAGGACCGCGCCGGGAGCAAAAATTTCGGGCCACCAGGAGCCGACAAGAGCGGAGCCCGAGAGCGCGTGGCAAACCAGAACGGCATTATCTTTCGCCGCATTGAGCCGGCCGTAGACGGCGTAATGCAGCGTGGGACAGATGAGGGAGCGGCCGCACTCGAGCGGCAGGGGGCCGTCGAGGACGAAGTCGCCTTCGTAGGTGGGCTCCACGGTTTTTGATAACGGCGGCGAAGCGCCGCTGCGGCTGTAGCTGTCGGTCATATTCAGCTTCTAGCTCCTAGCTTCTAGCGCCTTGCTGGAGGCTAGAGGCTAGAAGCTGTCTTTCCTATTTTGCCGCAACGGCGCGGGTTGAGCCGGCAAACTTGTGTCCGTTGGCGGCCTCGATCGCCTGGTCGAGGTCGGCGAGGATGTCGCGAATGTCCTCGATGCCGACGGAAAGCCGTACCATTTCCGGCGTAACGCCGGTGGCTGCCTGCTCTTCTGTTGAAAGCTGCTGATGCGTAGTGGAGGCGGGGTGGATCACAAGCGACTTGGCGTCGCCTATGTTGGCCAGCAGCGAGAACAGCTCGAGCGTGTTGATGAGCTTCTTGCCCGCGTCGTAACCGCCCTTGATGCCGAACGTGACGAGAGAACTGGCGCCGTTGGGCAGGTACTTTTTCGTTCGCGCGTAGTAGGGGCTCGTCGAGAGGCCCGGGTAGTTGACCCAGTCGACACCAGGATGCTCGGCGAGATGCTTGGCGACGGCCAGAGCGTTCTGTGAGTGGCGCTCCATGCGGAGGTGGAGGGTTTCAATGCCCTGCAAGAGCAGGAACGCGTTGAACGGCGAGAGAGCAGCGCCAGTGTCGCGCAAGCCCTGAACGCGCGCCTTGAGGATGAACGCCAGCGGGCCGAAGGCCTCAGTGTATTTGAGGCCGTGGTAGGAGGGGTCAGGCTCGGTGAAGTCCTTGAAGCGGCCAGAGGCTGCCCAATCGAACTTGCCAGCGTCCACAATGACGCCGCCGATGGCCGTGCCGTGGCCGCCAAGGAATTTTGTGGCTGAGTTGACAACGATGTCCGCGCCCCACTCGATGGGCCGAACAAGAGCCGGCGAGGCGCAGGTGTTATCGATGACAAGTGGAAGCTTGTGCTCGTGCGCGATGGAAGCAAGCTGCTCGATGTCGGCGATGTCGAGCTTGGGATTGCCGAGGGTCTCGGTGTAGATGGCGCGAGTTTTGTCGTTGATGAGGGCACGCAGGCCGGCGAAGTCGTCGGCGTCGACGAATTTGACCTTGATGCCCAGTTTAGGCAGCGTGTAGTGGAAGAGATTGTAGGTGCCGCCGTAGAGCGAAGTTGTGGACACGATCTCGTCGCCGGCGTTGGCGAGGGTCAGGATGGCCAGCGTTTCAGCCGCCTGGCCTGAGGCCGTGGCGAGGGCCGCGGCACCGCCTTCGAGAGCGGCAACGCGCTTCTCAAAGACGTCGGTGGTGGGGTTCATGATGCGGGTGTAGATGTTGCCGAACTCCTGGAGCGCGAAGAGACGGCCGGCATGGTCCGCGTCCTGGAAGAGATAGGAGGTGGTCTGGTAGATGGGGACGGCGCGCGAGCCGGTCGTGGGGTCGGGCGACTGGCCGGCGTGAACGGCCTGCGTGGCAAGCTGCTGTGGTTTGGGTTCCGGCATGATGATCTCCTTCGGGTTCGTGGATTCGACGATTCGGGATGGCGGGATGGCCGCGAACCGGTCAAATTGGGAGAAGCTCCAATGAAAACGGCCCGCATCCTATTCGGGACCGGGCCGCTCGACCTGAGAATCGGTTGCGCTTAGCGCGTTGGCCGTTCAAGAGCCGGACGGACGGGTCGCAGGACCATACACATGCACATGGCCATGGCCGCAATTCCGTAAGCCCATGAAATCGACATGCAGGCAGTATCAAGGGACGAAGGCGCGGGTGTCAAGCACACTTTCGTGGATCGTGGATCGTGGATCGTGAGTCGTGGGTCGTGATCCTGGCCACCGATCACTGCTCACTCTTCCGGCTTCCAGACGTAGGCGCCGGGCTGGGGAAGGCCGATGTGGGCGAGGACGCGGCAGACGAATTGGCGGGCCATGGCAGTGGGGTCGGCGTCGGGCTGGTAGAAGGCGGGGATGCAGGGAAAGATGGTGGCGCCGGCCTCGGCGGCCAGAGTCATATTGCGCAGGTGAATGCGGTTGAAGGGTGTTTCGCGGACGCAGAGGATCAGCGGGCGGCGCTCCTTGAGCGTGACGTCGGCGGCGCGGGCGATGAGCGAGTTGGCGAGGCCGAGCGCGATGGCAGCCAGGGTTCCCATGGAACATGGCAGGACGATCATGCCGTCGGAGGGATGGCTGCCGCTGGCGATGGAAGCGCCGATGTCAGGAGTCGGACTGAGTGGGTGCGAGCAGCTTTTTAATCAGTTGGTGCGGCCGGAGACGGCGTCCGGAGCGAAGCGAGTTTTCCGACGCGACAAAGTGGACGCGGGTGACGCGGATCGGCTTCAAGGGCGCGAGCGCCTCGCGCAGATTATGCGCCGGATGGCGAGTTCTTCTGAGTCCACGTCTCGGAACAAACGCCGTCGAGCGAGTATTTCTCAACAGAGAAGCCCTAATCCAAATCGTTCTGAATACGCCAAGATGCCGGCTTAGAGTTCCATCGGCTGAACAGCTGCGCATCGTCGGCTTCTGACTGGGCCTTGTTCGAACCACCAAAACCACGCATTCTGCGCCCGCCGCGGAATGTTTCCTTCGACGAGATCAGGTGGACCACAACGCGTGTTATCAGTCTCGTCGTCCCGAGAAACAGCGATAGTCACTTGGCGATCAATCAAGTTCTGGTGAGGAGTTTGCGATTCGGCGTGCCAGGTCATGCGTTCCTGCGCGTTGCATCTCAGGAGCCATCAGCCTCCGACGGCAGCGTCCTGAAGGCTTCACGACCGCACTGATCGCGGCCTACTCTCCCAGCACGCGCTTGAAGATGGTGTCAACATTCACAAGCTGCCGCGAATAGTCGAAGGTGCGGTCGAGTTTCTTCGGGCTGAGCAGCTTTGCAATCTTGGGGTCGCGGGCCACTTCGTCGCGGAAACTCAGATCGTCTTTCCAGGCGCGCATGGCGTGCTGACTGGACGAGCTTGTAGGCGTCTTCACGCAACATGCCTGCTTCGGCCAAGTCGAGAAGCAATTGGCCGGAGAAGATGAGGCCGCCGGTCGATTCGAGGTTCTTCTTCATCCGCGCGGGGTACACCAGCAGACGGTCGATGAGGTCGGTCGTTTTAGCCAGCAAATAGTCAACGAGGATAGTGGAGTCAGGAAAGATAACGCGCTCCACGGAAGAATGGGAGATGTCGCGTTCGTGCCAGAGCGGGATGTTCTCCATGGCGGCCTGGGCGTTGCCACGGAGGACCCGCGCGAGGCCGCTGATTTGCTCGCTGGTGATGGGGTTCTTTTTGTGCGGCATAGCCGAGGAGCCCTTTTGCTTTTCGCTGAAGTACTCCTGCGCCTCGCGGACTTCTGTTCGTTGGAGATGCCGGATTTCAACGGCAATTTTGTCCAGGGTGCTGCCAATAATGGCGAGCGTGGTGATGTAGGCGGCGTGGCGATCGCGCTGGATGACCTGCGTGGAGACAGGCGCGGGCTTGAGGCCCAACCTCGCACAGATGCGCTCTTCGTGCTCGGGCTTCAAGTGGCCGAAGGTGCCGACGGCGCCGGAGAGCTTGCCTACGCGCATATCCTCGGCGGCGGCGGCGAAGCGGGCGGCGTTGCGCTCCATTTCGGTGTACCAGTTGAGAAGCTTGAGGCCGAAAGTCGTGGGCTCCGCGTGGATGCCGTGGGTGCGGCCGATGGTGGGCGTGTGCTTGAACTCGATGGCGCGGCGCTTGAGGACGGCAAGCAAACCGGCGATGCCGTCAGTGAAGGAGCCTGGAAGCTTCTTTGATCTGGAGGGCCTGGGCGGTATCGACGATGTCGTTCGAGGTAAGGCCGTAGTGCAGCCATCTCGACTCGGCGTCGAGGCCTTGGGCTTTGAGGCTTTCCGCGACTGCGGTTGTGAAGGCGATGACGTCGTGCTTGACCTCGGCCTCGATTTCAAGCACGCGAGCGGCGGAGACAGTGGCTTTGGTGGCGATGGCTTTGGCGGCGGCTGCGGGAATGACGCCGTCTTCGGCCAGGACTGCGCTGGCCGCTGCTTCGACCTGGAGCCAGCAGCGGTACTTGTTCTCGTCCGTCCAGAGTGCGCCCATCGCCGGGCGCGTGTAGCGATCGATCAACGGAAAGTCCTCTCGTGGTTCGTCGGGACGTGATTCGTGCCGGTTCGCGATCTGTCAACGGCTAACACTGCGCTATGCTGCGTATCTTGATCCACGATTCACGAATCACGACATCTTGATTGTACGAGGGGACGGCAATTATCCGCGAGGAATTCCGAGGCGGATGCAGAGTTCATCGACGAGCAGGCCGCGGCCGGGCTTGTAAGGCTGGAACCACTCGCCATCGATGACCAACTGCGGGACGGCGCGCTTGCCGACGCGGCTCAGGACCTCGGCGGAGGCGGCGGGATCGGCGTCGACATTGACCTCGGTGTAGGCGACGCCGTGCTCATCGAGAAACTGCTTGGCGGCTCGGCAATCGCGGCACCAGGAGGTGGTGTAGACCTGCACGTTCATAGGGGCATTCTAGTTCGATCGCGATGCTACGATCTGTGATCAGAAGCACCTGGGAGATTCGATGACCGCGGACGAAATTAAGTCGCTTTTACATCTTGAGCCACACCCGGTGGAGGGTGGATGGTTCCGCCGGACGTATACCTCGCCGGCGAGCGTGGAGCTGCCCCGCGGCGTCGCGGGCGCAGGGCACGGCCATTTATTACCTGCTTGAAGCGGGGACCTTCTCAGAGATGCATGTGCTGCCTTCGGATGAGATTTTTCACTTTTATCTGGGCGATCCGGTTGAAATGCTTCTTTTGCTTTTGGACGGGAGTTCCGTCGTTGTGAC
Source organism: uncultured Acidobacteriaceae bacterium (assembly GCA_963796785.1). Taxonomy (GTDB): domain Bacteria; phylum Acidobacteriota; class Terriglobia; order Terriglobales; family Acidobacteriaceae; genus Telmatobacter. The sequence continues at coordinate 702,934 of CAWCMW010000003.1, forward strand.
GATTAGGACCAGATTTGGCGGCTGGTCAGCAGGTGCAAGTGGTGGTTCCTGCGGGAGTATGGCAGGGGACGCGGCTGGTTGATGGCGGGAAAGTGGCGCTGCTGGGCTGCACGGTGACGCCGGGGTTCGATTTTGCGGATTATCGCGGCGGGAGTTACGCGGAGCTCAAGGCAAAGTGGCCGGCGGAGGCGGAGCGGATCAGGAGGCTGACGCGAAAGTAGCGAAGCTAGCGGAGTTGGCGGAGCTTGAAGGGCGGCGAGTGAACGCTGAGCGGAAACAAGTTTGGAACCGTGAGCGTCTAAGTTTGTAGCGAGCTGGCACGATGATCGGCGTTGAGCCGGGCTTGCCGGGGAGATGCGCTGTGAAACGTCTCGCTGTTGCACTGCTGGTTGTTTCGTGCAGTGTTTTACCCGCGCAGGATACACTTTCCGCCGCTGTAAAGAGCCTCACCAAAACCGGCATGTTCGCATTTGGCGGTGTCGGATTCATTGGCAAGATTTCTCAAGGCGAAATCGACTTCAGGACCATCCAGTCGCAACCCCCGGCGGTTGCTCTCGCCAGCTTTGAGACGGTTTTTGCCAGCGGCGATGAAGCAGCACAGCTTTACGCGCTCGCCGGAATCCGGCAACTCGACAAAAGCCGCTTCAAGGAGCTCTTCAGAACATTGGACCATTCAGATCAAACGATCTTTATCGCGGAGGGCTGCATTATTGAACGGCGCCGGATGGCGGACATTGCGAAGGCGATTGATGACGGAAGTTACGATAGCCTGATGAAACCGCGCCCGTAGGAACAATCAACAGAACGCTTGGGTTCGGCGTTTTCGCGCCTGGCGGCGGTCATCGCCGCTCGCGGAAGAAACTGCGGAGCAGTTCGGCGGACTCATCGGCGGCAATTCCCTGCTCCACTTGAATTTGATGATTGAGCTGGGGATGGTTGAGGACGGAGAGCACGGAGCCGCAGGCGCCGGCCTTGGGATCGGCGGCAGCGAAGACCAGGCGGTCGATGCGGGCGTGGATCATGGCTCCGGCGCACATGGCGCAAGGCTCGAGCGTGACATAGAGCGTGCAGCCCGCGAGACGGTAGTTGCCGAGGGCTTTGGCCGCTGTGCGCAGCGCAATGATTTCCGCATGAGCCGTCGGATCTACGTGGCGGAGCACGCAATTCTGCCGCGCGCGATGATCTCGCCCTGGTAGACCATGACCGCGCCGATTGGAACTTCGCCGCCTTCGGCTGCGAGTCGCGCCTGGGCCAGCGCCGCCTGCATTGCATGCAAGATCGTCGATCATGGCTTTCGATGGTACGGCGGCGGGCTGCTGTTGCGTCATGCAGTGCAGCGCGCCGAGGCCCCAGATGAGGTCGACGCTGTGGACGCCGATGACTTCGCGGTCGGAGAAAAGCTCGGCGAGCATGTTGAGCGCGACGCGGTCGTTGGGATCGTGGAAGGTGGGCACGAGGACGAGGCCGTTGGCGACGTAGAAATTGGCGTAGCTGGCCGGCAGGCGCTGGCCGCGAAAGACGACGGGGCGCGGCATGGGCAGCTCGACGACGGTGAACTGCTTGCCTTCAAGAGTGCGCGCAGATTTGAGGCGCGAGAGATTTTCGGCGAGCGGGGCGTGGTTGGGGTCGCGCGTGTCGGGCTCAACGGCGGCAACGATGGTGGCGGGCGCGACGAAGCGGGCAATGTCGTCGATGTGGCCGTGCGTGTCGTCGCCGACGATGCCGCGATTGAGCCAGATGATCTGGTCGATGCCGAGATAGTCGTGGAAGACGCGCTCAAGTTGCTCGCGGCTGACGCCGGGGTTGCGCTGCTGCACTTCGCTCAGTTGGCATTCTTCGGTGGTGAGCAGTGATCCTGCGCCATTCACGTCGATGGAGCCGCCTTCGAGGACGCAGTGGTACTTCGTACCGTTCTCGTTTTGGACGGCAGGTTGCCACGAAGGAACGCCGAGCAATTTGGCAACGCGGCCAGGAAGCTTGTCGTCGAGATGCCAGTCAGAGTATTTGGCCCAGCCATTGAAGCGCCAGTTGGTGAGTGCGACGCGGCCTTCGGAGTTGCGAACAAAGATCGGGCCGGAGTCGCGCGTCCAGCCGCGGTCCGTAGGCCAGGCGTGGAAGATGACTTGATCGAGATTCACGCCTCCGCGGTGGAGCATGGAGGTGACGCGCTGTTTCGACGCTGCGTTTTCGACGATCAGATGCACGCGCTCGTGGGCGGCGAGAAGGCGAACGATCTCCGCGTAGAGCCAGGGGATGGATTGGAATTTACCGGGCCAGTCTTCGGGATTATGCGGCCACGCGAGCCACGTGGCCTCGTGCGGCTCCCACTCGGCAGGCATGCGGTAGCCGAGGGCGCGGGGAGTTTTGGTGGCTTCGTTCAAGTTGCAGGTCCTTCGCATGCATTGAAATGAAAACGGTTGATTGCATCTTGGTATCCCAGGTCTCAAAGTCGAGACCTGGGCGCCCGCTATTTGTGTTCTTTTCGCGCTACGGCTGAGAGTTTGGCTGATGGTTGCGTGGGATCGAGAAAGCGCTGGGTGATGGGCGCGTAGGCGTCGACGCGGCGGTCGCGCAGAAAGGGCCAGTTGCGGCGCGTCTCCTCAATCAGCGAGCGATCGATTTCGCCAATGAGGATTTCTTCAGCATCGTGGCCGGCCTTGGCGATGATGCGGCCGAAGGGATCGGCGAGAAAGCTGCCGCCCCAGAACTCGAGGCCGGGACCGGAGGCGCGATTGCCGAGGATGTCGCCCTGCTCAGGACCGACGCGATTGACGGCGGCGACGTAAACGCCGTTGGCGATGGCGTGGGAGCGCTGGATGGTTTGCCATGCATCAAATTGCGCGGCGCCGAATTCTTCCTTCTCCGCCGGGTGCCAGCCGATTGCCGTGGGATAAAAAAGCACTTCTGCGCCTTGCAGTGCGGTGATCCGCGCGCCCTCGGGATACCACTGGTCCCAGCAAACGAGCGTGCCGACGCGGCCGGCCGCAGTGTCGACGGCCTGAAAGCCAAGGTCGCCCGGCGCGAAGTAATATTTTTCGTAATAAAGCGGATCGTCGGGGATGTGCATCTTGCGGTAGACGCCGGCGATCTGGCCATCGGCGTCAAACGTGACGGCGGTGTTGTGATAAAGGCCGGGCGCGCGGCGTTCAAAGAGCGAGGCCACGACGGCGACACGGGACTCGCGGGCGACTTCGGCCAGTTTCGCGGTGGACGGGCCGGGGATGGCTTCGGCAAGATCGAAGAGGCGCAGATCTTCGCGCTGGCAGAAATATTGCGTGCGGAAAAGCTCGGGCAGGCAGACGACTTCCGCTCCCAGCTTGGCGGCTTCGCGGATGCGCTCGAGCGCGACGGAAAAATTCGCCTCGGGATCCGCGCCCATGCGCATCTGCACGAGGGCCACTTTAAATTTTTGCGCCGTAGTCATATGTCGACTTAATACGCCTCCGCTGGGCGAGCCTCCGTTCAAGGTGATTGTGGCCGATGCAACAAGGCCAACCCCGGCATGCGGAATTGGCCTCGTGTCCTATGAATCAGATCGCTCTTCGCCCGCGTCCAGAATCTTATCCAAAGGTCTGCCGCACGCAGCGACCTATTCTTCCAGGATCAGGACTGCGGCGGCGATGGTGGTCGTCCACTTGCCGCGCTTATCGCCCACAGCCGACTGCGTGATGTTGCTGGTGCGGACAATCTTGTTGGAGATGCGGTAGATTTCCTTCTTCTCGTCCCAGCTCTTGTCGGGATCAAACTCGACGTCGAGCGTGGTGGCGAGCATTTCGGCGGCCAGTTCCTCGGCGTATTCGCCGGCCTGGTCGTCAGTCTCGCCAAAGCTGTGGTGCTCGCTCAGGTAGCCGTAGGTGTTGCGGTCGGCGGGGATGGCGACGCCGATGCTGCATGCGACGAGGCGGTGCGGCTCGCGCGTGGAGTTCTCTGCAATGACCGCGAAGACGACTTCGCCGTCATCGAGGTACTTGAGGCCTTCCTTGCGCGGAATCATTTTGCACTGCGGCGGAAAGATGGAGGAGACGCGCACCAGGTTCTGCGAGGCGATGCCCGCATCGCGAAGGGCAAGCTCGAAGGAAGTCAGCCGTTCCTTGTGTTTGCCGACGCCTTTGGTGAAGAAAAGCTTCTTTGGGACCATTCTTTTTCCCAATTTCTATGTGCCCTCCGTAGGTTAAAAAAGTGGGATCGTTTTTTACGTTCCCGCATGAGTCTATCGCATCCTGGCGGGTGCGAACAGAGTTTCGAAGATTTTCATGGGAGGTTAACGGCGGAGGGATTGCGGTGGGGCCCGCTTCGTCCCACGGCCGGGATCGCGGCTGGGCCCAATCAGGAGCAAACAGCTTTGGTGCTTGTTCACAGTCGGGCGGCGAATTCACCGAATTAAGGGTGCTATAGTCGTCCCTAGCACTCCCCCCTCTGAGTGATCGATCCATGCAAAATCGCACGTTGGCGTTTTTCATTTTGACCCTTGCAGTTGCGGGAGGCGGAGCATTCGCTCGCGCCAAGGTCGTCGAGGATACGAGCGGGTCTCTCAAATCCCTGACCAGCATTGCCGATGCTCTGGACTCATCCGACAAGCACCCGGTGCACGTTCTCTATGTGCATGGAATCGACGAGGTCGGAGCGGGCGATTCGAGGATGTTGCGCGAATCGATTTGCACCAAGTTGAAACTCTGCGCGGTGAGCGACTGGAAGAATGCCGGCACGGAATACGCGGACAAGGGCGAGTTTTCGCCCGCCGTTGAGCCTCCCACGCTTGCGTACCTGGGCAACCCCGTGTGGAAAAATCCGGACGAGTGGCACGCGGCGGCGCCTTTCGTTGTGCACTGGGTGGTGCACCTCAGAGGACATTCCGCCGTCCTGGTCGTGGACGAGATCAACTGGTGGCCGCTGGTGCTTGCTCTGAAATGCCGCCGCGTGATCGCTGCCGAGGCGCACCTGTCGGGTCCTGACCACTACCTACTGCAGGTTTGCTCGGATCGTTCTGCCCAGGACCCTGACGGAAGTGGACGTTTCTATCCCTGGATCACGGCTGACGAAGCGGCAAAGCTCGAAAAGATCAGGCCGCGCGGTGTCCTCATAAACAGGCAGTTGAAGGCCGGCCTTGTCGACTGGGGGCTTTCGGACGTTCTGATGGCAGTGGGGCCGTTGGGCGGGATTATGCGCGACGGGGTGCAGGCAATTGATGGCCAAATCGTCGGCGTTCGATCCTAAAGCGGCAGAGGGTGATCCAAACGGGGCAGGCGGAATTGGAAAGTACAACTGGAAATCGCAACTGAGCCAGGACAAAGTTCTGGACCAGGAGTTTATTGGCGTAACGCACAGCCTGGGCAGTTACCTGCTCTTTAACACGCTCAATCCGGAGTTCTCCGGCACGTCTGACGAGAATCTGTCGCCGACGGATGCGGCCAGGAAAACGGCTGAAGAGAACGCGATTCGCTACATTTTTGAGCGAACGTCGCTGATGTATTTTTTCGCCAATCAGCTTGAGATGCTGGAGATCACAAATCTTGAGAGCGCGCCGGAATCGACCGGAGACCGCAATGAAGTCACGGGGGCTGGCGCCGGCGCCGATGGTTCCGACCTCGCCGGCAGCCAACTTCAGATCGCTTGTGAATCGGTGGAAGGGCTATCAAACGAACTTTCAGGCGGTTCTGCACCCCAGCGACGAGACGAGCCGGGAGAAGGTTCAGGTGGTGGCCTGGAGCGACCCCAGCGACGTGATTACTTATCGCGTGCCGAAAATCGGCGATGTGGAGGTTGTGAATCTCTACGTGAAGAATGCGACGCGATGGTTTGGGCTGATCGAGTCGCCGCGCGAAGCACATGCCGGCTACGCGAAGAATATCGACGTGCTGCGCGCGATGTTCGGAGAGACGAGGCTGCCGCCAGACGCACTGAGACGTGCAAAGTCGGGCAAGGCGACTGAGCGCGTATCCCGTCTGGCCGCCATTGCCACTGCTGAATTGCGGATGGTAGCCTCAAGATCTGGACCTGTTGATTCTGGATTTGTCGATTTTTGGATTTCTTCTGGAAGGGAATTCCCACACAATCATGCAGAGCACGTATAACGGGCTGGAGTTGCCCAAGACGGGCGAGCCGATCGAGTACAAGAACGGGCAATTTGCCGTACCCGACCACCCCATCATTCCCTTTATCGAGGGCGATGGCACGGGGCGCGACATCTGGAAGGCGTCGCAGCGGGTTTTTGACGCGGCCGTAGAAAAAGCGTACGGCGGCAAGCGGGCGATCCAGTGGTTCGAGATTTACGCCGGCGAGAAGGCGTTCGGCAGTTCAACAACTGGCTGCCCGACGACTCCGTCGCCGCTGCGCGCGATTTGCGCGTCTCCATCAAGGGGCCGCTGACGACGCCTGTCGGCGGCGGCATTCGCTCGCTCAACGTGGCGCTGCGGCAGATTCTCGATCTCTACGCGTGCGTGCGGCCGGTGAAGTACTACCAGGGCGTGCCCAGCCCGGTGAAACATCCGGAGAAAGCTCGACATCGTGATCTACCGCGAGAACACGGAGGATGTGTACGCGGGCGTCGAGTTCAAGCAGGGCACAGAGGACGCGGCGCGGCTGATTTCCTTTCTGAACGACGATCTGCTCAAGGGCACCAAGAAGAAGGTGCGCACGGACTCGGGCGTGGGCATCAAGCCGATCTCGATCTTCGGCACCAAGCGGCTGGTGCGGTATGCGATTCGCCAGGCGCTCGAGACGGGGCGCAAGACGGTGACGCTGGTCCACAAGGGAAACATTCAGAAATTTACCGAGGGCGCGTTCCGCGAGTGGGGCTATGAGGTGGCAACACAGGAGTTCCGCGACCAGACGGTTACCGAGCGCGAGAGCTGGATTCTGGGCAACGTGGAATCGAAGCCTGGTATTTCAATTGAAGAGAATGCCGCGTTGATTGAGCCGGGAATGGAGTTTGGCTCTCCGGCGTTTCGCGATTCGGTGTATGCCGAGGTCAAGGGCGTGCTGGATTCGATTGGCAAGAGCCACGGCAACGGCGCGTGGAAGCAGAAGGTGCTGGTCAACGACCGCATCGCCGACTCGATCTTCCAGCAGATCATCATCCGGCCGGAGGACTACAGCATTCTGGCCACATCGAATCTGAATGGCGACTACATCTCTGACGCGGCGGCGGCGCAGGTGGGCGGGCTCGGGCATTGCGCCGGGCGCGAACATCGGCGACGGCTTCGCGGTGTTCGAGGCCACGCACGGCACTGCGCCCAAGTATGCCGATAAGGATGTGATCAATCCGGGATCGGTGATTCTTTCGGGCGTGATGATGCTCGAATTCATTGGCTGGAAGGAAGCGGCGAAGATGATCGAAAACGCCATGGAGAAGACGATCCTGCAGAAGTTTGTGACCTACGATTTTGAGCGTCAGCTTCAGGGCGCGACGAAGGTGGGAACGAGCGAGTTCGCGACGCGGATCATTGGAAATATGTAACGAACAGCGGAGCCTGCGGGCTTTAATCCTTAGAGAGGCGAAAGAGAGACATGCGGAAAAAAGTAAGCATTGTGGGCGCGGGAAACGTGGGCGCGACGACCGCGCACTGGATTGCGGCCAAGGAATTGGCCGATGTGGCACTGATTGACGTGGTGGAAGGCGTGCCGCAGGGCAAGGCGCTGGATTTGCTGGAGGCCATGCCGATCGAGAAGCGCGACGTGGCCATCGTGGGCGCAAACGACTATGCGGCCACAGCGAACTCCGACATCGTGGTCATTACTGCGGGCATTCCGCGCAAGCCAGGCATGAGCCGCGACGACCTGCTGCACACCAACTTCAAAATCATGTCGGACGTGGTGCAGAAGGTGGTGGCGCAGTCGCCGGAGTGCATCCTGATCATCGTTTCGAATCCGCTGGATGCGATGGCGCAGGCCGCATTTCGGCAGGCAGGATTCAACCGCGAACGCGTGATCGGCATGGCCGGCGTGCTGGATTCGGCGCGCTTCCGCAGCTTTATTGCCGCCGAGCTGAACGTGAGCGTGGAGAACGTGACGGCCTTCGTGCTGGGCGGACACGGCGACACGATGGTCCCGTTGGCGCGCTACTCGACAGTGGCTGGCATTCCCATCACGGAGCTGATTGCGCCCGAGCGGCTGGAGCAGCTTGTGCAGCGCACGCGCGACGGCGGCGCCGAGATTGTGAAGCACCTGAAGACGGGCAGCGCCTACTACGCGCCTTCTGCGGCGGCCACCGAGATGGTGGAGGCGATTCTGAAGGACAAGAAGAAGATTCTGCCTTGCGCGGCTTATCTCGAGGGCGAGTACGGCATCAAGGGCTACTACATCGGCGTGCCGTGCAAGCTGGGTGCGGCGGGCCTGGAACAGATCATCGAAATCAAGCTGACGCCCGAGGAAGACGCAGCGCTCAAGAAGAGCGCCGAAGCGGTGAAGGAGCTTTGCGCGGTGATCGGGGTTTAGCTTCGGCCCCGAGAAAGCTGCACCAAATCAAAAGCCCCGGGATGAACCGGGGCTTTCGTTTGCTGGTTATCATCAGGCCAGCGATCAGTCCATCGCCATGCTGAGTTGGTGGCGCACATCGGCGCCGCGAATCCAGAAGATTACGTCGGTAGCGATGTTGGAGGAGTGGTCGGCGATGCGCTCGAGGTTCTTGGCCACGAGGATGCCGTTCATGGCCTGCTGCGTGAACTGCGGCTTCTCTTCGATCAGCTTGAGCAGGTCGCTGTGGGCGCGGCGATTCATGCGGTCGATCTCGTCGTCCATCTCGCGGACGGAATCGGCAAGGCGCGCGTCGCCGTCGAGCAGCGCCTGAAGCGCGTTGCGGATCATTTGCCCGGCAAAATCGCCCATTGCGGAAAAATCTACCGGCAGATCCACGTCGTCGATGGCGAGGACTTCCTTGGTGCGACGTGAAATGCTCATTGACTGGTCGCCGATGCGTTCCAGGTCGCCGTTGATCTTGATGACGGCGAGGATAAAGCGCAGATCGATGGCCATGGGCTGCTGCTTGGCGAGCAGGTCATACGCCATCTCGTCGAGCTCGCGTTGCGCGGTGTCGATTGCCCGCTCGTTCTGCTTGACGAATTTGCAGAGACCCTTGTCGCGCCGTGTGTAGGCCTCGACGGCCGACTCAACCGCCTGCTGCGCCAGCGCAGCCATGGCGAGAAGCTTGTCTTTGAGCTCTGCGAGTTGCTGATGAAAGTGGATACGGGGCACTAGGTTCGTTCTCCCATCCGACTATTTTGCACCAAGCGACGTTACAGGAGAACAAATTTCCGCAGGTGCACCTGAACTGTTACACACATTGGTAATGTCCCCGAAATGGGCCGGTGGCTGGAATGTTGGACGGCGGAAGGGCGAAAAGGCCGCTTCATGGAAGCAAATCAGGGCGAGAGCGAACGCGGCGGCGAGGCGGTCAGGCGGATTCGGATGCCAGCGGCGGCGGCTCAATGGAGCCGAGCAGGAAGAGATACGCCGCGATGCCGACCGCTAGATAAGCGGCCGCGACAGCAAACGCTACGGCGTAGGAGTGGAGCGCCGAGACCAGGTAGCCGGTGAGGATGGAAGCCGCAATCCCCGAGACCTGGCCTGCGAAATTGATGATCCCGCCCACTTTGCCCACGTCTGGCGCGGCGGGCGATGAACGAGGGCAGCGACCAGGCTACGGGCGCGGCCGCGGCCAGACCGCTGAGCGAAACGGTGATCCAGATGAGGGCCTGCGAAGCACTGTGCGCGTGGGCAGCGCCCAGAATCCCCAGGCCGAAGGCCGTGCCGCCGATGAGGACGGTGCGGCGGACGGCGCTCTGGCCGAAGCCGCGCTGGACGAGGAAGTCGACCAGAAATCCGCCGATGACGAGGTCGGTCGCGGTGGCTAGAAGCCAGGGCAGGCTGGTGTAGAGAAACGAGTGCAGGAGATCAATATGGAGGGCCGAGGACAGATACGCCGGCAGCCAATAAAGCAGCAGGAAGAAGACGTAGTTGTAGGAGCCGAAGCCGATGGCGAGGCCGAGGACCTTGCGTTGCGAGAGGAGGCCAATGAGCGGGGTTGAGGGTTCCTCTCTGAGGTCGGGCGCGGCGGACGTGGCGTGGCGATCGTCGGCGGAGCGGCCCTCGATGGGCCGGTCCAAGACGGGCCGATCTTCGATGTGCAGGCGCTCGGCTTCGGTCAGCTCGGGGTCCTCAGCGGGATCGCGGTAGACGCGCCAGAAAAGCAGGAAGTAGGCAAAGCTGATGGCGCCGGTAAAGGCGAAGCTCCAGCGCCATCCGGCGTGGATGAGAACGATGCCGATGACGGGAACCCCGATGGCCGAGGCGAATTTGGCAGCGGAATCGAAAAACGAAGTGGCCAGGCTGCGCTCGCGCTGGGGGAACCACAGGCCGATCGCCTTGCCGTTGGCAGGAAAGGTTGGCGACTCGCCAATGCCGAGCAAAAGACGCGCGCCGAAGAATGCGTTCAGATTGGGCGCGGCGGCCGCGGCGAAGGAAGCGGCGCTCCAGATGAATGTGCCGATGCGCCCCACGCGGCGGACGCCGAGCTTGTCGAGAACCACGCCGATGGGTAACTGGCAGAGGGCGTAGGTCCAGTTGTAGGAGCTGGAGAGATAGCCGAAGACGACGTCGGAGATGCCGAAGGCGGCGATCAGGGAATCATGGGAGACGGAGAGATTGACGCGATCAAAAAAATTGACGAGGACGCCGATGCCGAGCAGCCACGCGATGCGCCAGCGGCGGCGCGGGAGACCGGAGTGGGGCGGCAAATTCTAGACGTGAAGCGGAACCCCTGTTGTTCAATCGTCACCTTGCCGTGATCTGTATAGGGCCGCGAACTCTTGGGGATCAGACCGATGGGGCGAGTCTTCCCTGCACTACTTCGTTCTCGAGTGTGCCGATGGGTTCGATGGTGATTCGAATCTTGTCGCCCGGCAGCAAGGGTAAAGTCGTCAGGCGGGACGATGCCGGTTCCGGTCATGAGGAATGCTCCGTACGGGAAAGTGTTTTCGCGGAAAAGGTAGGCGGCCAGATCGGCAGGTTTGCGCTTGAGCTCCGCGAGCGTGGTGGCGCCGGAAAAAACCACACTGCCGCTGCGCAAGATTTCGATTTGGATCGGAGTGGTGGGCGGCAGCGGATCGCTGCCGATGAGAATGCACGGGCCCAGCGCGCAACTGCGGTCGTAGACCTTGGCCTGAGGAAGATAGAGCGGATTTTCGCCCTCGATATCGCGCGAGCTCATATCGTTGCCGACGGTGTAGCCGATGATCTGGCCGCGCGGGTTGATGAGCAGCGTCAGCTCCGGCTCGGGAACCGACCACGTAGCGTCGGCGCGAATGCGCACGTTGCTGCCGGGGCCGGCGACGCGGCTCGGCGTGGCTTTGAAGAAAAGCTCAGGGCGCTCGGCGGAGTAAACGCGGTCGTAGAAATCGCCGCCGCCCGCGTCTTTCGACTCGGCCATGCGCGCGCTGCGGCTGCGAAAGTAGGTAACGCCCGCGGCCCAGACTTCCTGGTTGCCGATGGGGGCTTCGAGATGCGCAGTCGCAACATCGCGAAGCCGGCTCCCCGGCGTCGACGATCGGAACGCAGGTAGGCGCCGAGATTTTCATGCGCGACAAGCGCGTCCCAATTCGTCTCCGGGACGCGGAAGTGCCTGCCGCCGTCTTCTACGAAGTTTCCGTTGCTGGTCCGGTAGAGCTTCACGCTTTTTTCTCCAATCGAGAGACGATTTGATCGACATCGTAGACGCAGCCGCCCCAAACTCCGCCGCTGGCCGTGACCAGCGCGGCCCACAGGCGCGTGTCAGCCGGCAATTGCGGGATGGGGCGCGAGATCGGGGCGCGGACTGCGGGAGCTGAGGCGCAGCGTGCCTTCTTCGGCGCTGAACTGCTCTTCGCCGTTCGCCCAACCAACTGCACAGAGCCGATCTAGCCGGGCGCGATCGATGACAATCTCGATCTGGTCGCCTTCCCGCACCTTGCCGATGGGGCCGCCGGCCAGCGCCTCGGGCGAGATGTGGCCGATGCAGGCTCCAGTTGAGACACCGCTGAAACGCGCATCGGTCAACACGGCCACGTGCTTGCAGTGCGGCAGTTGCTTCAGCGCCGAGGTGATCTGGTAGATCTCCTGCATCCCGGCGCCCAGCGGGCCCGCAGCAAATGAGCACGATGACATCGCCTTCGCGAAATCTTGCCTGGCCTTGATGGCCTGGATCGCCGCGGCCTCGGTGACGAAGACCCGCGCCGGGCCGGTGTGGCGATAGACGTTGTCCTCGCCGACCAGCGACGGATCGATCGCGGTGCTCTTGACGACCGATCCCTCGGGGGCGAGATTGCCGATGGGAAAACAGACCGCCGAAGTGAGCCCGCGCGACCGCGCGCGATCGGGCGACATGATCACATCGTCGGGATCGATTCCGTCCCTCTCCTTGCAGGACGCGCCGCAACTCAGCGCGGCGACGGCTGTCGCGCCACCAATCGAGGCACGCGTCCGAGCGTTTCGCCGCTCACGGTCTTCACCTTCGTCGTCGAGAAGCCCGTGCTCGCGCAGTTTCAGCATGACTTCAGGCACGCCACCGGCAAGAAATACCTGCACGGTGGCAAAATTGCGCGGCCCGTTGGGCAGTGCGTCAACAAGGCGCGGCACAAGGCGGTTGACCTTCGACCCAGTCTGAGACCGTGGGTCGCCTGCAAGCCCGCTGCGTGTGCAATGGCCGGGAGATGAATCAAGAAGGTTCGTCGATCCGCCGAACGCGGCCTTCACAACCATGGCGTTGTAAATGGACGCAGGGGTAAGGATGTCGCGCGACGCCAAGGCCAAGTTGATGCAGTCGCAATATCGCGCGGGCCGAGCGGCGCGCGGCGTCGAGCCAGACGGGCTGGCCAGAGGGCGCAAGCGCGGTGTGCGGCAGCGAAAGGCCGAGCGCTTCGCCGACTACCTGCGAGGTGGCCGCCGTGCCCAGGAACTGGCAGCCTCCGCCGGGCGACGCGCAGGTGCGGCAACCCACTTCGGCGGCGTACTCAAGCGTGATCTGGTTCTGGGCGAAACGTGCGCCGATCGTCTGCACCTTGCGCCGCATCCTCGCCGGATTCCGGCAGCAGCGTTACGCCCCCCGGCACCAGTACTGCCGGCATCTTTCCTGACGATGCCAGGGCCATCATCATCGCGGGCAGACCCTTATCGCACGTCGCCACGCCCATCACACCTTTGCGCGTGGGTAGCGATCGCATCAGGCGGCGCAGCACGATCGCCGCATCGTTCCGATAAGGCAGCGAATCCATCATGCCCGTAGTGCCTTGCGTGCGGCCGTCGCAGGGATCGGTGAACTGCTCCCGCAAATGGCGTGGCGCGGAGAGATTTCAGCTCGCGCGCAGCCTCAGCCACCAGCAGGCCGACTTCCCAGTGGCCGGTGTGGAAGCCGAGCGCGATGGCCTCGCCATTTTCCGCGCGCAAGCCGCCGTGGGTGCTCAGGATCAGAAATTCGGGGTCGAGGAGTCGACTCGGCTCCCAGCCCATTCCGGCGTTTTGCGACAGGCCGAATAGATTGCCGGAGGGTTCGGTGAGAAGCATTTCCGGCGTGAGCGGCAGCGAACTCCTTCGGGCCAGGCGCGTGCGTGGCCACGTCAAGGAGATTGGCGCCCTGCGACTCAAGCACCGAGCTGAGTGAAATGTCTACGATGGGGAAGCCCTTTCCGTAGACCAGTATAGTGGGGGCGGCCCGGCTTTCGGATGCGCGGCTGTTGAGCGGGATGCAATTGGGCTCGTATGCCGGGTGACACTTCGAAGCAGTCGTCGGAGTGAGGCGTTCTACCCCGCCGTCAGGCCTCCGTCGATCGGGATCGCGGCTCCGTTTATGAACGAAGCCTCGTCGCTCGCCAGGTAGACCAAGGCGTTGGCGACGTCAGTTGTGCTGGCCAGTCTTCCGAGAGGTACTTCGCCGAGTCTCTCTGCGCGGCGCTCGGGGTCCTTGAGCATGGCCTGCACCAATGCGGTCTCCACCGTGCTGGGGTGGACGGAATTGCAGCGGATATTGTCCTTGGCGTACCGTACGGCCACGGATTTCGTGAGCATTGTCAGGGCGCCCTTGGTCGTCGTATAGGTCTCGTTCGTGAACTTGTGGCCGACCAAGCCGCATATCGAGGACATGTTGAGAATCGACCCTCCGCCCCCGGCTCTCATGATCGGAAGGGCGTGCTTGATTCCGAGAAACGGTCCCCTGACGTTCACCGCGAGCATGGCGTCGAAGGACTCCACGTCCATTTCCTCAATGTTCTTCCTGATGTTGATGCCCGCATTGTTCACGAGGACGTGGAGGTGACCGGTCTGCTCGAGCACGGCGGAAAGCGCAGCCTTCCAGCTGTCCTCCGAAGTGATGTCGAGCTGAAGGAAGACCGCTCCCATGGACGCAGCGGTCTTTGCCCCCTCCGCGCAGTTCGTATCGGCGATAAACACCGAGGCGCCTTCCTCGCAAAACCTTCGGGCGATCTCCGCGCCGATGCCGCCCGCGGCGCCCGTGATGAGAGCGGTCTTGCCCGACGAGACGCATCGCGCTCACTTCGCGCCTCCCTTGCGGACCTTGACATTGGCGAGCTTTTCGTAAAACTGGATGACGCCGCCATGGTCGTCGGTCTGCTTTCCATCGACCTTGAGGGCCTGCATGATCTCCATGATCTGGCTGGTAAGCGGAATCGGGGTTCCGATTTCGTGGGCCGTGTCGAGTGCATTCTGCAGGTCCTTGATATGCAGCTCAATCCTGAATCCGGGCTTGTAGTTTCCTTCGAGGACCATGGGAGCTTTCGCGTTCAGGACGGTACTTCCAGCCAAACCGCCCTTGATTGCGTTGAATACCCGCTCGGGATCCACTCCGGCCTTGGTGGCGAGAACGAAAGCTTCCGACATCGCTGCGATATTCAGCGCGACAATGATTTGGTTTGCGAGCTTAGTCACATTGCCTGCGCCGATGTCACCGCAGAGAATCGCGCTGGCTCCCATTTTCAGTAAGACTTCCTTCACCTTCTCGAAGATGGCTTCCTTGCCGCCGACCATGATGGCAAGCGTTCCGTCGATGGCCTTGGGCTCGCCGCCGGAAACGGGGGCGTCGAGCATCTCAATTCCCTTCTTCGCCAGCTCGGCGGCGACCTCACGGCTGGCAAGGGGCGCAATGGAGCTCATGTCGACGAGTATGCTTCCGGGCTTGGCGCCTTCGATCACACCGCCTTCGCCCAACACGGCCTTTTTCACGTGGGGCGAATTGGGCAGCATCGTGATGATGAGTTCGTTCTGCGCGGCCACGTCCCTGGGAGACGAGCCCGCCGTCGCGCCGGCCGCAACCAGTTCTTTCACCGGAGCCTCAACGATGTCGTAAACCACGAGCGTGTGGCCTGCCTTGAGCAGGTTCTTCGCCATGGGCTTGCCCATGATTCCCAGTCCTATAAAACCGATGCGCATTTTTCTTTTCCTTTCAACAGCGTTTTTACCGTCCTGGCAATTTCGTCTGAAGTGAGCTTGAAATGCGCGAGCAGTTCGTCGTAGCCCTCCGCCGAGATGCCGAAAGAGTCAGGTATGCCCACGAACTCCACCGGCGCGTGACTGACCCCGCGCAGTGCCTCGACGACGGCCGAGCCGATTCCACCGATGATCGAATGCTCTTCGGCCGTGACGATGGCATCCACGCCGCGCGCATAGCGGATCACCGCCTCTCGGTCCAGCGGCTTGATAGTGCTAATGTTGATCACCCTCGTCGAGATCCCTTCCGTTTCCAGGGCCTTTGCGGCCTCGAGCGCCTTCGAGACCATGATCCCGGAGGCGAAGATCGCTGCGTCATTCCCGTCGCGCAGCCTCGTCACCTTGCCGATCGAGTACGGCTGGCCCTCCGGATATACAAAAGGAAGATCGTTCCGGTTGATCCTGAAGTACACCGGACCCGGCCAATCCAGCATGCAGTCCATCATCTGTTCCACTTCAATGGAGTCTGCCGGGCAAAGCACCGTCATGTTGGGCAGCGATCGCATCAGGGCAGCATCCTCGACGCCCTGGTGGGTTTTTCCATCGCCAAAGTCTGAAAGCCCAGCGCTTGACCCGCAGATGCGCACGGGCAGGTTCGGAATGCAGATGGAATTGCGCAGCTGATCGTAGGTTCTTCCCGAGGCGAACACCGCGAAGGAATGAATGAACGGAATCATCCCGGAAAGTGCGAATCCCGCCGCCGTCGAAGCCATGTTCTGTTCCGCAATTCCCATTTGGAAGTACCGGTCGGGAAACTCCGCCTGAAACATGACCGACTGCGTGGATTTGCCGAGGTCTGCCTCAAGGGCCACTACACGTTCGTCCTTCCTGCCCAGCCGGACAAGGCTGGCCCCATATGCACTTCTCAGGTTCGGCGAGGTCATTGCATCACCCTCCGTGATTCTTCGATTTCAGTCAGCGCCTGGTCGTACTGCTCCCTGGTCATTGCGCCGTTGTGAAAAGCCGCCGTATTCTCGGCGAAAGAAACGCCCTTCCCCTTGATCGTGTCGGCAACGATCACCGTAGGACCGCCCTTGATCGCTGTTGCCTTATCAAGAACATCCAGGATCGCGCCTATGTCATGTCCGTCCACGTTCAACACGTTCCATCCGAACGCCCGCCACTTGTCTTCCAGGTTCGGGATGTCAAAGATCTCCTTCGTCGGGCCGGTGGCCTGGATCCGGTTTCTGTCCAGAATGGCCGTCAGCGAGTCCAGCTTGTAGCGCGCGGCGGCCATTGCCGCCTCCCAAAGCTGCCCTTCGGCGAGCTCGCCGTCGCCAATCACCACATAAACGCGCGCCGGGCTTTTCTTGAGCCGCAGCGACAGCGCCATACCCGTCGCGATCGAAAGCCCCTGCCCCAGCGAGCCGGTGACCGCTTCCATTCCCGGGGTCATCATGTCCGGGTGGCCCTGCAATTTGCCGCCCAAGGTCTTCAACTTCCCCATCTCTTCCCGCGGAATGACGCCCAGCTCCACCAGTGCTGCGTATTGCACGAGGACGGAATGACCCTTGCTTACCAAGAAGCGATCCCGGTTCGGATCGTGGAGAGCCTTGGGATCGAAGTGCATCTGCCCGAAGTACAAAGCCGCCACAATCTCGGCCAGCGAGCAGGAACCACCAAGGTGCCCTGCCTTGCCCACACCAATCATCTTCACGATGTCAGCTCTCAGGTCCCATGCGACCTTCTTGATTCTCTGAATATCGTCTGGCTTTGCCATCCATCATCCTCCGGCCAAGAGTCCACTCTCAGCTGTTCCCTTTTATTCCACTTCCGGACCTTGCGAACGATGCCCTCGATCCCGTGTTTGATCGACTCTGATTGACGGACAAGTGTAGTTCTGCAAATCAGCCTCTCGGCGTGATCAAGGTCACATGTGAAACGATCTATTGAGCTGGGAGAGGCCTGCGCGCGACACGGCCGTGCTCATTGATTGAGACGCCCAGATCGGAACCACACACACCCGCCGACCGGGATGCTATAAAGTGATGTGCCCAAGACGATTCGCACAAAGCGGCGCAAGCCCAAGCCGAGAAAATTCAGGCGGGCCTGCGCCGGCGCTGGCTGTACCTGATGCCGGTAGTCTTCGTGACCTACAGCCTTGCGTACCTGGGCCGGTCGAATTTCGGATTCGGCGCAGCGGCGGGCCTCGCGAAATCGCTCAACATCACCGAATCCCGCGCGGCTTTTCTCGGCTCGGTCTTCTTTCTCGGCTATTTTCTTTTTCAGGTTCCGGCGGCGGCCTACGCCATCCGCAAAAGCGCCACCCGGCTTGTCTTCTTCGCGCTCATCAGCTGGGGAATCTTTTCCGGACTCACGGGGATCATTCACAACTACTGGCTGCTGGTTCTGGACCGGCTGTTGCTGGGCGTCGCAGAGAGCCTCATCTTTCCCTCGATGCTCATCCTGCTGACCAACTGGTTCACGCGCTCGGAGCGCTCGCGCGCCAACGCGATTCTCATTCTTGGCAATCCGGTGACGGTGATGTGGATGGCCGCCGCAACCGGCTACCTGATCCATGCCGTCGGCTGGCAGATGACGTTTATCCTCGAAGGAATTCCTTCGGTGCTGTGGGCCTTCGTCTGGATTGTGGTGGCGCGAGACCGGCCGGTGGAAGTGCCGTGGCTACCGGAAGAAAGCAGCAAGCATCTGGCTGAGACGCTCGCGCTGGAACAGTCTTCCCTGCCCCAGTACGCGAATTTTCGTGAGGCGCTTGCGCGTGCCGGGCGTGATGGTTCTGTGCTTCCAGTATTTCTGCTGGAGCTTCGGCGTGTACGGCCTCGTGATCTGGATTCCGGCGATGATTCGCTCGGGATCGGCACGCGGAATCGAGCAGATTGGCCTCCTGAGCGCCGCGCCGTTTCTTCTTGCCGTGGTGCTGATGCTCATCGTTGCGACTTTTTCCGATCGCGTGCTGCGCCGCACGCTGTTCGTGTGGCCGTTTCTCATCCTCTCGGGTGTGGCGCTGTTTTGCAGCTTTGCAACAGCCGGGCACAATTTCTGGCTGGCCTACGCTTGCCTGGTCATTGCGGGCGGCACGATGTATGCGCCTTACGGCCCATTTTTCGCCATCATGCCGGAGATGCTGCCGAAGAACGTGGCCGGCGAGGTGATCGCACTCGTGAACAGCTGCGGCGCGCTGGGCGGATTTGCAGGGTCGTGGCTGGTGGGATGGCTGCAGGCCGTCACGGGAAGCGCCCGCGCCGGGATACCTGGCCATGTCGATCCTGCTCATCGTTTCCGGAGTGATGATCTTCTTTCTGCGCGCGCCTAAGGCCGCGGCGGAACCGCGTCCCGCGTAAGTTGACCGTCGACGAGCCGCATGATCCCGAGAGGATTTGCGTCTTTCAGTTCCTCGGGCAGTGATGCCTGAGGGAAATCCTGATAGCAGACGGGGCGGACGAAGCGATAGATCGAATAGGTGCCGACGGAAGTTGCGCGGCTGTCGCTAGTCGCCGGATACGGGCCGCCGTGCACCATCGCGTGGCAGACTTCAACGCCGGTAGGGAATCCGTTGACGATGAGCCGCCGGCTTTGCGCTCAAGAATGGCGATGAGATCGGCAAAGGCGGCGAAATCGGCCTCGGTGCCGTGCAGCGTTGCGGTCAGCTGGCCCTCAATAGCGCCGGCCAGCGCAATGAGTTGCTCGCGGCTGTCGTAGCGAATCACCAGCGCGCTGGGGCCAAAGACTTCGGTTGCAAGTTCTGGCTTGCCGAGCAGATCTTCGGCGTCGATTTGCAGCAGGACCGGCGCGGCATAGTTATGCCCGCGCCATTCGATGAGGCCTGGGCGACCGTACTCACCTGGGCGTGCGCCTGGCGACTGGCGATGCCCGAGCGATAGCTCTTTGAGATTCCCTCGGTGAGCATGGCAGAGGGAGCGGCTTTTTCGACGAGCGCTTTGACCTCGGCGACCAGCGCATCGGCGTCAGAGTTGCGCGGCAAATAGACCAGCCCCGGCTTGGTGCAGAACTGGCCGACGCCGAGAGTGAACGAGCCGAAGAGGCCGGCGGCGATCTGCGCGCCGCGCGTGCGCAGGGCTTCGGGCAACACGAAGAGCGGATTGACGCTGCTCATCTCCATAAAGCAGGGGATCGGCTCGGGCCGCGCCGCCGCGCGCTGCATGAGCGCTTTGCCGGCAGAGAGCGATCCGGTGAATCCGACGGCCTTCACTTTGGGGTGATCGACGAGCGCACGCACCAATCTCAGAACCTGCGCCGAACAGTAGTGCGAAAACTCCAGAAGGCAGGCCGCACTCGCGTACGCTGCGCGCGATGACCTGGCCAACCATCTCGCTGGTGCCCGGATGGGCGTGATGCGCTTTCACGATGACAGGATTTCCAGCCGCAAAGGCGGCAGCCGTGTCGCCGCCGGCAACGGAAAACGCGAGCGGGAAATTGCTGGCGCCGAAGACAGCGACCGGGCCGAGCGCCTTCATCATGGAGCGAATGTCGGAACGCGGCAACGGCTTGCGATCGGGCTGCGCGGGATCGATGCGCGCGTTGACCCAGGAGCCTTCTTCAATCACTTGCGCAAACAGGCGAAGCTGGTTAATGGTGCGCGCGGACTCGCCCTTGAGGCGCGCTTCAGGCAGAGCGGTCTCGCGGTTGGCGCGCTCCACAAGCTCAGGCACGATGGCTTCAATGCCGTCGGCGATGCGAGCGCAGGAAGCGGGCCTTCTCGCGGCCTGAAAGTTTGCGGTAGGCGACAAATGCTTCTTCCGCCAGATTCGCGGCGCGGTCCACATCGGCAGGCGAGGCGCAACGATAAACCGGTTCGAGGCTCGCGCCCGTGGCAGGGTCGACGCCGTTAAAAGCGGCTCCGACGGTTTCGGTGCTCTGACCATCAATGATCGAGTAGCCACGCAGATTCAATTCGGTTTTCTGGTCCAACATGATTCACCTTTGTTCTTAAGCTTTTAGCTCTTAGCGATTTGCCCCGAGTTGCCGCTCCACAAACTTCAGATGCTTCACTCGCGCAGAAGAAGCTAAAAGCTAACGGCTAATGGCTGTTTTTCTCATTCTTCGCCGATGTCCTCGTTCCAAATCTCGGGATGCTTTCGAATAAAAGTCTCCATCAACTCGCGGCACTCTTGATTGTCGAGATCAATCACGTTCACGCCGTTCTCGCGCAGCCAATCGAGCCCTCCGGCAAAGGTGCGGCTCTCGCCGACCACCAGCGTGCCGATGCGAAACTGGCGAACCAGGCCGCTGCAATACCAGCATGGCGCAAGCGTGGTGACCATGACCAGGTTGCGATAATTGCTTCTGCCGGCCGGCGCGACGAAACGCGTCTGTCTCGCCATGGATACTGGGATCGCCCTGCTGCACGCGGCGGTTACGGCCCCGGCTGAGCAGTTCTCCTGTTTGCGTAAAGATCGCCGCTCCCACGGGAACGCCGCCTTCGCCGAGGCCCACGCGCGCCTCTTCAATGGCGACCGCCAACATCTTTTCACAGGTCGCGGAGGTCAAGCTCACCTATTCAATTTAACGCAGCGGTTGCGGCTGACGCATCAATTGACTGAGAGTACCAGCTTGCCAAAGTGGCTGCCTTCTTCCATCCGTTCCAGAGCCTCGCGCGCCTGGCGCCAGTCGAATTCTTCGCCCACGGGGCGTAGCTCGGCGAGCGCGATGGCCCGGTTCATCTCCACAAAATCCCTGCGCGAGCCCACGTAAATGCCGTGGATGCGCGCAGTTTTGTGAAGGACGAGTGGGATCGGAAAAGGGTCGGTGGACTGGGTGAGCACGCCGACCTGGGCGATCGTTCCGCCCGGCCGAATGGCTCGGAGCGAACGCACAAGCGTGCCTCCGCCGCCCACCTCGACCACCAGGTCCACGCCTTCGCCGCCGGTCTGGTCGAGCGCCCAGCGGTCCCAATCCGGATTGTCGCGATAGTTCAGCCCCGCATCCAGGCCCATGGCGCTGGCGCGTTCCAGCTTTTCGTAGCTGGAACTGATGCCCAAGCACGCGCAGTCCTTTCAATCGCGCAAACTGCAGCGCAAAGATCGAGACGCCTCCCGTACCCTGGATCAGCACCGTCGATCCCGGCTTGAGGTCCCCGGCGGCCAGGGCGTTCCATGCCGTCACCGCCGCGCAAGGCAGCGTAGCCGCCTCCTGAAAGCTGAGATGATCGGGAATCGCAACCAGTCCCGGCTCTTTGAGCACGACAAAGTCGGTCAGCATGCCGTCGATATCGCCGCCCAATGCGCCGCGGCTCCTCGCGGCGGTCAGCGTGCCGTCCAGCCAGTTCTGCATAAAGATGCCGGCCACGCGGTCGCCCGGCTTCCAAGCGGTGACGTCGGCGCCGATGGCCACCACTTCGCCTGCACCGTCGGAGCAAGGAATGCGCGGCAGCTTCATTTTGGGGTTGTAGAAACCCTTCACGACCATCAGATCGCGATAGTTGAGTGAAACCGCGCGAACGCCTACAAGAACTTCGCCGGGTCCCGGCGCGGGAGTGGGCCGCTCCACAAACTCCAAAGAATCAATGCCAAACGCTGAAACTTGCCAGGCGCGCATGAGAAGCCTCTCTGTCTTTCTGATTCCACTTTCGTCATTCTGCGGGACGCAACGATGGTGAAGCGCCCGTAGAATGAAGATATGGCCCGTGGATGGGAAAGTAAATCGGTGGAGGAACAGATGGCAAACGCCTTGGAAGAGTCCTGTTGCGAAAGCCGGCGACGGCCACGTGAGCGAAGAGGCCCGGCGCGCGGCAGAAGTAGCACGCGCCGCGCGAGATCGGCAACTGCAGGGTCTCAATCTGCAACGGGAGAATATCCTTTCGCAGAAGACGTCGAATGCCGGACGCCGCGCAGCTCTCGAGGCCGCGCTGGCCCACATCGAATCGCAGATTCAGTCGATCGGTTAGGCGGTCCGGCGACCTGGATTGCAGGCGATGGAACGCGCGCTTCCGCGGCGCCGCACGCCTATTGGTCTCGATGAATGAGCAGCGTATTGGCCTGATGCACTGAGGTAAGCGAGACGCGCGCGATGTTCACGTGCGCGGGCCGTGGTCACGGCCCACAGAATCACATCCGCAACATCTTCGGCGGTCAACGGCGCGATGCCTTTGTAAACCTTGGCGGCGCGGCCGGCATCGCCGTGAAATCGGACCAGGCTGAAATCGGTCTCTACCAGGCCGGGATCGACGCTGGTCACCCGCACCGGCGTACCCAGCAAGTCCTCGCGCAGCCCGTCGTTGATGGCGCGCGCGGCGGCCTTGCTGCCGCAATAGACAGCGCCGTTGGGATAGACAATCTCTCCGGCCATGGAGCCGAGCGTGACCACGTGGCCGCGGCTGCGCACCACCATTCCAGGCACCACGGCGCGCGCCACATAAAGCAGCCCCTTGATGTTGGTGTCGATCATCTCTTCCCAGTCTTCAATTTTGCCGGTGTAGAGTTTTTCCATTCCGCGGCTGAGGCCGGCATTGTTGACCAGGACATCGATCTCAGCCCATTCCGGAGGGAGATCGTCGATGGCACGTTGCACGGCGTGGCGGTTCCGAACATCGAGGTCAATGGAATGCACGGCCTCAGCGCCGCGGGCAAGCGCTTTTGACGCTACTTCGGCAAGTTTTCCGGCGCGGCGGGCAGCCAGCAGCAGGCGCGCGCCCTCGGCCGCAAAAGCCAGGGCAGTTGCCGCGCCAATTCCGGCGCTGGCCCCGGTGATGAAGACGATCTTTCCCTTTAGTCTCATGTGTTCCATATCTTATGGGCGGGTTTTGCTGCCCTGCTGTGACATACGGTACATGCCCACCGCCCAATCCTGATTGGCCAGACCGGCGGCCTTGGCCTGCGCGAAAATCTCCGCCAGCGTGTCGGCCAGCTTCACTCGGGTTCCGCGGCTTGCTGCGGCTTCGCGGAGCAATCTTGAAGTCTTTCTCGCCGAGTGAAATTGAAGCGCCCTGCGCTCGGCGGGAGGATGCAGCATGATCTTGCTGTACGCCGCATAAAACGGCGATTGAAACAGCGCGCTGTTCACTGCCTCAAAGAAAACCGCAGGATCGATTCCCTGCCCTTCCGCGTAAACAAACGCCTCGCTCAGCGAATGGAGCATCGCGCTGATAAGGAAGTTGCCGCCGAGTTTGACAGCATGCGCCTCGCGAGGTTCAGTGCCGATAACAGAGATGCCGCGCGAGAAAGTTTCGAGCAGCGGCCGCGCCTTGGCGACGGCGTGCTCGGCTCCGGCCATCAGCACCCATAGCTTGCCTTGCTCGGCGATGTTGGGACGTCCGAAGACCGGCGCGGCGACATATTCATGATTGCGTCGGGCGTGCTCCTGCGTCAGCCGCTCGCTCAAAGCGACACTGATGGTGCTGCAGGAAATGTGAAGCGCGCCTGGCGAGAGCGCTTCCATGAGGCCGTTGGCGCCAAAAATCACTTCTTCATTGGCGGCGTCGTCAAAGAGCATGGTGATGACGGCGTCGGCGCCGAGTTCCGCTTCAGCCGGCGTGCCTGCCGCGATAGCACCTTCGCGGAGAAGCGGCTCGGTCTTGCCCTCCGTGCGATTCCATACTGCAAGCTCGTGGCCCGCGGCCAGCAGGTGCCGCGCCATCGGCGTGCCCATTTTGCCCAGACCTAGAAATCCAATTCTCATGGGGAGATTGTAGAAGACAATGGACAGTGATCAATGGTCAGGGTGCGGCGCGTTGCATTCTGACTGCGGATTTCTTCGGAAGGACAACCCATTTTCCGACACGATCAGCTTGTCATCTTGCGAGAACGCCATGGCGGCCAGAGTTGAAAATCTGCGGGACGATTCTCGCCACAACGACGCCTGACTTCAACCGGGATTCGTGCTCGATCCGGAAGGCCGGTAGAGGAAATGAGATTGCATGCCAGCGCGCTTGCTATCTGTATGCCTGCTCATCGGCCCAGTCCCCAATAACCGGCAGCTTAACGCGCTTGCCATTCCATGCACCAATCACACACCAGAGCCAAACGAGGAAAACAAGCACCGCCGCCAGGCACGTCAGACCCAACAGAACACGAGGACCAAGGAACGTGGTGAACCGCAGGACAAAGAACAGGACGTATCCAAAGAAAATTACGTAAATGTTGAATACGAGCGACTGCCAGGAGTGGAAACGCACGTAGGGCCTCTTGTTGTAGCGCCTGATGGCAAGAAAGAAGACCGCCAGGACGGGAGTGAAGTAGGCGAGTGCGCCAATCGAGTTGTCAGAGAGACCAGTTTTGGGGGGCTTGGGTGTCATCTCTCCCTTTCAGAATCCGGAAAGAGTTACGGGACTTAGTCGCTCAGGCTGTCCTGTGTCCCGAATACCTTCCGTCGCAAGAACGGGATAAGCCGGAACGAGCACTCACTACTCTAGTGCATTCAACCCCGATTTCCGATGTTACTCCCCAACGGTCACGAATGTCAGTGGATCGCCACGATAACGTGGCTCTTGGACTGTTGCCAATCCGTCGGCTACCGCGCAGCTGCTCCGCTGAAAGGCTCAATTCGGCGTGCCGGTGGTCTCCGCGTCGGTAAACGTGCACTCCTGGCATTGGCAGACCCGGCGCAGGTACTCCCATGAGTAGATTCCGCCGGAATGGCCGTCCTGCCAGTTGAACTGGATGGCGTAACGGCCGACCGGGTGCGCGCTCGCCGGCTTGGGTGGAGGCGCATACATCGGTAGCAACGCAGCGGGCCTGGGCTTCGGCTGGCCCGTCTTGCGGCCTTCGTGCAAACGCTCGTCCACGCAGGTGGCGCAAGGGCAGGCATCGCGCAGCCAGGCAAATCCCCACGCGCTCTTGTGGCCGTCGGCCCAGTCAATCTCCAGGCCCTTGCCCTCGGTCATCAGCACGCGCACCTTTTCCGGCGTGATGGCGATGCGCGGCAGCGGCCGGTTCGCCTGATTCTCGCGTGCCTGCTCGTCTTTGGTGGCAAAGCGAATGCCCTCGTGGCTCATAGATACAGTTTACAGCGGTCAGGTTTCAGGGATCAGATACCGGAGATCGCTTTTAGAATCGGCAACCCGCGCGCACTGTCCCCCGAATTGGGCATTGATATGACAAAAAGCGAGTGGGAGAATTCTTCTCGTCGTGCCCACAGACAGTTCAAACGAAGGCTGGAAGATGCCAGTCGAATTGGAGCAACCCTTGCCGCGCCGGATCAGGCTCAGCGGCATGGGAATCGCATATTGCGTTTTTGCGGCGGCATCCATCATCGTTGGTTTGGGTCTGGCTTATCGCACAGTTCAAAGTGAGTTCGGCCGCGAGGCTGCAAATGAGACCCTGACACGTAGCCTCGCGGCCCAAGGCCAAGAAGCCGATGCCACAGTCACTCGCCTGGCCAAGACGCTGGGGCATCTCGTCATTTACCAGTACACAGTCGGCGGACGCAGCTATTCCAAAGGCGCCTTCATTACTGCCGAACATTGGCAAGCGCTTCAGGTAGGGTCCCCTGTGGCCATTCGCTACCTGCCTTCCGATCCCACACAGTCATTCCCGGAAGCGGACTCGCCAAATTCCCAAACCCATTGGCTCATCGTCTTACCAGTGGCGGTTATGGCTTTGTTTTTCATGTTCAGTTTCGCCGCGATCCAGCTTTCCGCCGTATTGCCCATGCGCCGACTGCTGGCACGCGGACATTCGGCTCGCGGCATCGTGACCCGTTGCAAACGAGGCTCGCAGGGCCGCAGCAGTGGATATTTCCTGCACTACGAGTTTCCGGTGGCTGACGGCAGCCAGGGGCAAGGAAAGAAATTCTCGGGCCAGCCGATGGCCGAAGGCTCGGTCGTCACAGTTCTCTATGATCCTGATCTTCCCCGTCGCAATACTCTCTATCCGATGGGAACTGTGCGCCTGGCATCTACCTGATCCACTTCATGCGCTCATTCGTGGACTGATAAATGCGGCTGACGGCGGTCTGCTGGAGTCGACGGCTCACACCGCGGTTACCGACGTGCCGGGCCGGAACGCTCATAGTGCAGCGCCAAAGAATAGATGACGATGACCAGCACAAGACTCACGCTGTTTGTGGTGATCACAGCGGCCGATCGGATGCTGATGCCATAGAACAGCCAGAGCACGACGCCGAGTCCGAAAACAAAGAACATCGTCAGAGAGAGATCGTGCGCGCTTTTGGAGCGCCACATCCGGTGAAGCTGCGGCACCAGCGACAGCGTGGTGCAGAATCCGGCCGACAATCCGATCAGTTCAGTCACCCAGCGTGCAGGCATTTTGGCGTCTAGCCTTCCGGCGCGAAGAATCAGTGCGCCAGATCCACCCTACATTTGCCTTGGGGATTCCCGATGTGCCCGCGCTCACTTCTGCTTTTCAACTTCCTACTTGATCCTTCCCGGCTCTTCGGGGCCCGTCGCTCCCAATGGTCAATAGTTCTTCCAAAAGAACCATGCCGCCATGCCGAGACCAATCACGACCACAAGCGCGCGAAGCACGGGTTGCGGAACGCGTCTGGCCATGCTCGCCGAAGCATATCCGCCGATTGCCGCCGCGATCATGGCCGCCACGCAATAGCGCCACACCACCTGGCCATCGACGATAAAGATGAAAAAGGCAATGCCGTTGGCCAACAGGTTGGCCACAACTTTCAGGGCGTTGATGACGTGGATGTCCTCATAGCCGTAGAGGCCGAGCAGCGTCATAAAGACAAAGCCCGCGCCGGCGCCGAAATAGCCAACATAAAAGCTGACCACGATGGCCGAAAGAAACAGCGCCATGTGGTGTGGGCGCGTCTCGCGCGCCTGCCCGGCGGCGCGTTCATGCCGTGCACTCTTCAACCGCTCCAGACGGCGCGAAACCGGCCCACTGACGGCGAAGATTGAAGCGGCTACCAACAGCAGCCACGGCACCAGATGCAGGAACGTCGTCTGCGGAGTGTTGAGCAGGACGAGTGACCCGGCAGTGCCGCCGATCAAACCCGCCAACCCCATCAAGACCGCGGAGCGCGCGTTCTTGCGCACATCGGGCCAGTAAGCTGCAACCGACGTCAACTGCCCGGGCCAGATGGCCACCGTATTGGTGGTATTGGCCTGAACGGGCAGGATCTTCATATTCAGCATGGCCGGGAACGACAGGAACGAGCCGCCGCCCGCGACCGCGTTGAGCACGCCGGCAAGGAAAGTGGCGACGACCAGCCAGACCCATCGCCAGTTGATCAACTGCCAGTTGGTCGGGGCTGCCCATCCTGAAAAGTGCATGAAGCGGATTGTATTCGAGCAGGCCGGGGGCGCAGGCCGCGGCCTAGCCGCGATCCATCGAATTCAAGTCTGCTCATCGGCACAAGAAAAAACTTTCGCGCCGGATTGCGTCGTCGTATCCTCACCTCATGCCCGCTCTTCCCTTTCGCCAGAGTCTGGCAGCGGGTTTGCTCGTTGTCGCGCCCTTGATTCTCTCCCTAGCGCTGCCCGGCGCGCTCTCTGCGCAAACCGTCTTGACCGTCTCGCCGCAGCAGTGCTTGTGGCGCGCCGGCGACGATCCCGCGTGGGCCGCGCCGAATCTCGACGAATCCGGCTGGCAGCCGTACGCGAATTGGAAACTCGACCCCGCTGAGCCCCGCATCTGGATACGCTGCCATACAGATCTTTCCGCGCTGCGACCTGTCGATCAGCCCGCTCTGCAGATCACGCTCTACGCCGCCTATCAAATCTTTGCGGATGGACGGCTGATTGGCACAGCCGGCAATCTCCAAAGCGGTGTCTTCACCATGGACGCCGTCCGCACCTGGCCGCTCTCCGGCGATCTCTCCCACCCAGTGTCCATCGCCCTTCGCATAACGTTCCATCTGGCTTCGATGGTCCCCAACGCGCCCCTTCCGCCGCTCGAAATCAAAGCCGCGGGAGGCCAATTGCTGAGTTACCGGCGCAGCAGCTTGATCCTCGCCGGGGTTCGGCGGAATTTGATCCCCGCTATCTGCTTCAGCATCATCGGCATCATCGGGATATTTCTCCTTGGCCTCTTCCTCAACGACCGCAGCCGCCGTGACCTGCAACTGCTGAGCGCAAACTGCATCATGCTGTCGCCGATCTATCTCAACTACCTTGGCGTTGCGGCTCTTCTCCCGTACTCCGCGAAACTCGACTTCACTGCCTGGGGCGCCCCGGCGCTTGTCGCCAACGTTACCCGGGCGCTCTTTTTCTTCGTGCTGGCGCGCAAGCGGGTGCCATGGCTCTTCTGGGCGCTGATTGGCCTCTCGATCGTTCTGTATCCGGCAACGATCGCCGTGCCTTTTCTTCCTCCAGGACAGGCTCTCTGGCTCGATACGCTTCGTTCCCACCAGATCGCTGCAATCGCGGAGTTCGCCGCTGTTCTGGAATCTCTCGCGCCATTCGCCGCCTTCCGTCCGTGGAGCAGCCTCGGCCTCCGCATGAAGCCCCTCGCCGCTCTGTGTATGGCATGGGGAGCGACGATGATGTCGTTCTTTGCCGTGCGCTTTACCAGCGCACACATACCCGGGGTTCCGGACCTGCAGGCGCGGTGGGGCAACGCGGTGGCGGACGCTGAGGCCTTTATCACCCTCTGCGTACTCGTGGCACTCCTCGCCTTGCTTTTCCGTGAGCAGCAGCAGACGGCCAAGGACCGCGCCGTTCTCGCCGGCGAAATGCAGGCGGCAAGCGAGATTCAGCGGATGTTGGCACCGTCAACCATCGAAACCGCTCCCGGCATCCAGATCGAGGTCGCCTTCTTCCCCATGCGCGAGGTGGGCGGCGATTTCTATCTGTGCCGCGTGCTTCCCGACGGCCGCCAGCGCATCCTCATCGGCGACGTCAGCGGCAAAGGCGCAGCCGCTGCGATGGCCGCGGCACTTTTGCTCGGGGCAGCCGCCGCGCGCGATTTGGATTCGCCCGCCGATCTGCTGTCGCATCTTAACCGGGTACTCTGCGAAAACCACCTTAGTGGCTTTGCCACCTGCCTGTGCGCGGATGTGACGCTGAATGGAACCGTGACCCTGGCCAACGCCGGCCATCTCCCGCCCTATTGCGACGGCCGCGAGATTGTGCTCGATTCCGGCTTGCCGCTCGGCATCGACTCGGCCATTGAGTATTCACTGGCAACGCTCACTCTCTCGACTGGCGAATCACTGACCTTTCTATCCGATGGTGTCGTCGAAGCCCGCAATAAGGCCGGCGAGCTCTTCGGCTTCGACCGGACAAGCGCCATCAGTGCCCAATCCGCCGAATCGGTGGCCCGTGCCGCACTAAGTTTCGGGCAGGCAGACGACATCACCGTCCTGACCCTCAAGTTGGTTTCAGCGGGCACTGTGAGAGTTCGAACGGGAGATTCTGGGCCTGTTGCCCTCTGAACCGAAGCCAGACTGGCTCTAGCGATAGACTAAACAACTGAAAAATAATGGTTTACCTAGTTTGTTGATATATTAGCGATAGACACTCATATTTTATGAATCATTCATGCTATAGTTTCATCAGATTGGTTGAGTGGCCGGGCCCTGAAGGCTCAGCCCCGCCTACAAATTTCCGATCCATCTGGAGGAATTCATCATGGCAATTACTCGTTGGGACCCATACCGGGAAGTTGTGGCACTGCAGAACCGCTTCAACACGCTGTTCCGCGACTTGAACGAAAGCGAAGGACCGTTGACCACCGCCAGCTTTGTGCCGGCAGTCGACGTCTACGAGGACGAGAAGAAGGTCGTCCTGAAGCTCGAAGTTCCGGGCATCGAGGAGAAGGACCTGGACGTGAGCGTGGAAAACCACACACTGACCGTCAAGGGCGAGCGCAAGTTCGAGAAAGAAGAGAAGGAAGAGAACTTCCACCGCATCGAGCGGCGCTATGGCAGCTTCTATCGCGCGTTCACGCTGCCCTCGACCGTCGACACCGAGAACGTGGCGGCCAGTTACAACGCCGGCGTGCTGAAACTGGAGCTCAAAAAGAAACCGGAAGCCCAGCCCAAGCAGATCAAGGTGAACGTGAATCAGACGCTGGCGGCGTAAGGCAGCTATCAGCTTTCAGCCGCAAGCTCTCAGCTACTGGCTGAGGCAAATAGAGCCGGCCCCGTGTTTGGGGATCGGCGCGCCGGGAGGGGTGGTAATTCCCTGCCCGGCGTTTTTTCATCATTCTCAAGGGAATGCAGGTTTTCAATTCAATGCCGGCTTAGTCCGGATTAAGCTAGAGGCTAAAAGCTAATAGCTGGGAGCTGTTTTTCATGGCCATTCGCTGGGAAAAATTGACGGTCAAGACGCAGCAGGCGATCCAGGAGGCGCAGTCGCGCGCTGCCGAGCTCACCAACCCTGAGCTGCAGCCGGTGCACCTGCTGCTCGCGCTCATCGGGGATCGCGAAGGCGTCGTGCCTTCCGTGCTCGAAAAGATCGGTGTGGCCACGGAGCATCTGGAGAGCGACCTGCGCAGCATCGAGCAGAAACTGCCGCGCGTGGCCGGAGTTGCCGCACAGCCGAGCCTCAGCCAGGCGCTGAACAAGGTTCTTGAGCAGGCCTTCCACGAGGCCCAAAATTTCAAGGACGAGTATGTCTCGACCGAGCACTTGCTGCTCGGCATCGCGCACCTGAAGAGCGACCCCGCGCGCGACGCCCTGGTGGCGGCCGGCGCCACGCATGAGGCGATCCTGCAGGCGCTCACCGCTGTGCGCGGCTCGCAGCGCGTGACCGACCAGAATCCTGAAGGAAAATTCCAGGCGCTGGAAAAATACGCCAAGGATCTGACGGAGCTGGCACGCCGCGGCAAACTCGATCCTGTGATCGGCCGCGACGAGGAGATTCGCCGCGTCGTCCAGGTGTTGAGCCGCCGGACAAAAAATAATCCAGTTCTGATTGGCGAGCCCGGCGTTGGTAAAACCGCCATCGTCGAGGGGCTTGCACGCCGCATTATCTCAGGTGACGTGCCGGAGGGATTGCGCGACAAGCGCGTGATCGCGCTCGATCTTGGCTCGATGCTCGCGGGCGCAAAATTTCGCGGCGAATTCGAAGACCGGCTCAAGGCGGTGCTCAAGGAAATTGAAGAATCGAACGGCCAGGTTGTGCTCTTCATCGACGAGCTGCACACACTGGTGGGCGCAGGCGCGGCCGAGGGCGCGATCGACGCGAGCAACATGCTCAAGCCGGCCTTGGCGCGCGGCGAGCTGAGAGCCATCGGCGCAACCACGCTGAACGAATACCGAAAATACATCGAGAAGGACAAGGCGCTCGAGCGCCGCTTCCAGATCGTCTACGTCGGCGAACCCAACGTTGAGGATACGATTGCGATTCTGCGTGGCTTGAAGGAGCGCTACGAGTCGCACCACAACGTGCGCATCAAGGATGCGGCGATTGTGGCTGCGGCTACTCTTTCACACCGCTACATAAGCGACCGTTTTTTGCCCGATAAAGCCATTGACCTTGTCGACGAGGCCGCGGCGTCGCTGGCTATCCAGATCGGCTCAGTACCAACGGAGATTGATCAGCTTGAGCGCCAGGCTACCTCGCTTGAGATCGAACGCGCCGCGCTGAAGCGCGAAACCGACGCGGCCAGCAAGGAGCGCTTGGCTGAAGTCGATCGAATCTTGTCCGAAACCAAGGAAAAGATTACGGCGCTGCGGGCGCGCTGGACCAAGGAGCGCGAAGCGATTACGCGCATCTCCGAAACCAAGAAGAAAATCGAAGCGCTGCGCTTCGAGGCCGAGGAGCAGACCCGCAAGGGCCAGCTCGATCGTGCCGCGCAGATTCAGTATGGCGAGTTGCCGAAGCTTGAGGCGGAATTGAAGAAGCTTGACGCCGTGCAGGGAGGCAGGAGCGGTGTCGCGCGGATGCTCAAGGAAGAAGTCGACGAGGAAGACATCGCCAAAATCGTCAGCAAGTGGACCGGCATTCCCGTCTCGCGCATGCTGGAGGGCGAGGTGAAGAAGCTTGTCCAAATGGAAGACCGGTTGCGTGACCGCGTAGTCGGCCAGGACGAGGCGCTCACGATTGTAGCCAATGCCATTCGCCGTTCGCGCGCGGGCCTCAGCGATCCCAAGCGGCCGATCGGTTCGTTTATTTTCCTTGGGCCCACCGGCGTCGGCAAAACCGAGACGGCGCGCGCGCTGGCCGAGTTCCTGTTTGACGACGAGCAGGCGCTGGTGCGCATCGACATGAGCGAGTACATGGAGAAGCACGCCGTGGCTCGGCTGATCGGCGCACCTCCGGGCTATGTTGGCTACGACGAGGGCGGCCAGTTGACCGAGGCCATTCATCGCCGGCCCTACGCGGTGATTCTTTTCGACGAAATTGAAAAGGCGCACCCGGATGTCTTCAATATTCTGCTGCAGGTGATGGACGATGGGCGCTTGACTGACGCCAAAGGCCGGACCGTCGATTTCAAGAACACGGTGCTGATCATGACGTCGAACCTGGGCGCTGCGATGCTCGCCGGGGAAAAGCTGAAGACCGAGCACGACTTCGACATGGCGCGCGAGAGCGTGATGCGCGTGCTTCGCGAGCACTTCAGGCCGGAGTTCCTTAACCGCGTTGACGATATCGTGATTTACCGTCCGCTGGGCAACGCGCAGTTGAGCAAGATTCTCGATCTGCGCCTGAACGAAGTGCGCAAGCTGCTCGAAGACCGGGCAATTTCGATCGAGCTGAGCGAACCGGCCCGGCAACTGATCCTGACGGCCGGCTCCGATGCGGCCTACGGCGCGCGGCCGCTCAAGCGTGCGCTGCAGCGCATGGTGCAGGATCCACTGGCGATCAAGATCCTTGACGGCGAAGTGCTGCATGGAGCGCATGTGCGCATCGACGTGGACCGCAAATCAAACCAACTGGTCTTCGAACCGATGAGCCGCGAAGCGATGGCGTAAGACCTTGCGGAGGGCAGTTAACCTCGGTGATGGGGAATTGAAAAGCAGGCTCCGCACGAATGCGGAGCCTGCTCTTTATGCGAACCTCAGCCTGACTTTCTCTGACTTTCCACTCCCCGCTGTCTAGCGTCCGGCTCCTTCCAGATCCACGATCGTGAACAGCGTTCCCGTCTCAAAGGTTGCGGAGCTCCACGGAGCAGTCACGACGAAGAATGTATGGGGCTGGCAGTTCTGCGTGGTCACGGTGAACTTGGCAGCCGACGACCCGCTCGTGGCTATGTCGCCAAGAGCCACAGGATAAGCCGACGGCGCAGTGATGCTCGCCTGGCACTTCCGGCCACCGAAAATCGGCTGCAAGCTGACGCTGCTGATTTGCGTTGTGTAGGCCGGTCCCACGTCGCCGTTGGTTGCGGTAATGGTCAGCGTGTTTGCATTTCTGCCTGTCTCCGCGGAACGCGCCGAGAACCTCAGCCCATATCCCGGCAGCTTTGTTTCGTCCACGATGCCCCAGTAAGCGGGCTTCGCCTGAAGGTTGTGATCGAACGGCAGCGGATAATCCGTGCGCGTCACCGGGAAGCCGTCGAGCCACGTATCGTCGTCGGCCATGCCCCAGATGGTGACGGCACTCAGCTTGCCCCGCAACCGCCGGAACAGGTCGAAATAGCTCTCATACAGCCAGCCCTGCTCAGCCAACACTGACGGCGGAACGTTGTTGCCGTAATTCGATTTCGTATCTCCGGCGTTGTACACGCTCATGTCCAGCTCAGTCACCTGCTGCAGCAGGTCGGGGAACTTCTCGTGCATGGTATCGATCGCGTTACCCATGGCCTGAACACTGGGATAGTTAATTGCGTTGTGCATCTCGTGACCCACGCCGTCCAGCGGAATTCCGCGGGATTGCAGATCGCTCACCACCTGCACAAGGCAGGCCAGGCGGTTGCTGTCTGCCGTCGAGTAGTCGTTGATGAACAGCTTGGTTCCCGGGGGCGCGTACTGGCGCGCGGCCTTAAGCGCAACATCGATGTAGCTCTTGCCCAGCACCTGGTAGAACGGCCCATGAACCAGGCAGTCGGGCTGTGAGGGATCGAGCGGTTCGTTCACCACGTCCCAGGCGTACACCGCGGTGCCAAAGTGCTGCACCTCGTTCATGATGTGCTCCTGGATGTTGGCGGTCACCGTTGCCTGGTTAGCCGGCGAGTTGGTTCCGTCGCCGAACGCGTATGAAGGAGTCTGCGCGCCCGTTGCCCAAACCAGGTTGTGCCCACGAACCCGCATGTCATTGCACACCGCAAGTCCAACCTCCTGGTCGGCGGTGGCAAAGTTGAAGGTGCCCAGCGAAGTTTCCACTGAACTCCACTTCATGTCGTTGCCTGACGTGATGCTGTTGAAGTGCTTGGTCAGCAGTTGCTCATGCGGACCTGACAAGTCAGCCGGATCGATCGCCGCGCCCACCGGGAAGAACGCCGACAGCCTCTGGTAGATCGAGGGAATGTCGGTCTGGATGGTCGGCGGCGCCACGTAGCTAAGCTGGAAGTCGTCGATATAGAACGACTCCAGGTCGCTGCCGGAAGAAGGAACGGTTTGGAAATAAAGGGTTGCCTGGCCGGGATCGTACGGGTTCGACATGTCGTAGCCCATCACGTTGATCTGGTGCCAGTTGCCGTCCGCAGCGACCGTCACACCCGGATACGGCGTCACGCTGGGATAGCTGGTGTTGCCGCTGGCAGTAGTTTGCAGGCTGACATTGATCACGTGACTCGATCCGTCGGCCGGTGTCAGCAGCACATAGGCGCTGATGTTGTACAGCGAGCCTACGTACATCTTGTCGTTAACGCTGATCTGCGGACCGTCGTAGTTGGCGGTGCGGCCCGTGGTGAGGAGCGCGTGAGTGTCACCATTGGGATCCTGGACGGGTGGCACAACATTTGTCAGCGTCGAACTGCCGGTCCGCGAGCTCCAGCCGTCCAAGCCGCCATCGGCGAACGTGGTCGTGATTCCGGAATTATCCTGCTGGCTGGGGCTCGGTGGCGGCGGCGAGATTTCGCCGATCACCACGTCGCCAATGTAGAACGAGTCAGTGGCGCTGCTGGATTGGATGTAGAGAGTGAGGCCCGTAGGCGGCCCAGGCTGATCGCTGAAGCTGAATGTGCCCATTACCTGCGTCCACGTGGAGCTGGAAAGAGCGGCAGACGTACCCAGGTTGCTATACATGCCCGGCGAGGCGCAATCGGAGGTCTTCAACGAAAGCGTCGCCGTGGGATTGCTGCTGTCGGGAGCGGCCAAAAGCACCCAGGCACTCACCTTGTAAACGGCGCCGGCAACAATGTTATTCACGCTCAGCAGATTCAGGCTTGGCCCCATGTACGTGGCCGTGCGGTTGCTGGTCAACAGGCTGAACGAATCGCCATTGGGGTCCTGGACGGGCGGGGCTGAGTTGGTAAGGGTCGCCGAACCAAACGGCGCCCATCCGTCCAGGCCGCCATCGCCAAATGTGTAAGTCGCAACCGGTGTTCCTCCAGGTGGCGGCGAGATCTGGGTCACTGTCACGTCGTCCAGATAGTAGGTGACGGCGGTCGTCGCGTTCACCAGCTGCGCATAGAGCTGCAGGCTGGTCGCGGTAGCGCCAGGCGTATAGGTGCCGCCGATCTCTGCCCATCCCGTATTCGTCACTGCCACTTCGTAGGCGCCGACCGTGTCATAGCAAGTGCCGCCCGAGCAACTCGGATCGCTGCGCCTCACGGTGAAGTTGGCGTTACCCGTGCTTGCGCCGTTGCCCAATTCCACCCAGCCGGTAATGGAGTACGTGCCGCCCGGCAATATAACGCCATTCAGTGATATGGCAGGTCCTCCCGCACCCGTGGAGCCGGTGGTCGTCTCAAGACTGTAGGCGCCGGAATGTGCCGCCGCGTTTGTGGCCACCGGCGTGGTCGCGCCATTGAACGACGTCCAGCCGTCGGCTGTATTGTCTTCAAAGCCCCATGAAGCCAGGGTTTGCGACCATGCTGGCGACGCAGCCAGAAACAGAAGCGACATCGTCAGCGTGTAAAAGTGGACAAGACGAAGCGATCGCGTGCCGGGTTTCCCGGCTCGAATAGATATGGGCATACTGTTCCTCCTGAATTTCGAGTAGACAATCACGCGGTTAGGTCCAGCCGTTCAGACGAGAGACTGCGGGAAGAAGCCCGAGTAATTCGATCTACTTAAGTCGTCCGGAACTCGAGCACGGCGAGCGGAGCGAGTATAGTCACGTTCAGCAAAAAGTGTCAAGTTAAGAATCGAAGGCGTTCCATCCCTTTACCCAGGCACCATCCGCCAAGATGGCAAGGCGGCATCCCGAACTGCGCCAACTGAAACCTCTAGGTCGAAACCCGCCAGCCTCGCTGCCCCAGACCCTACTGCCTCAACTCCACCAGCGTCGCGCCCTGGCCGCCTTCGTTTTGCGGAGCTTCTTCGATCCCGGCTACATGCGGATGCCCTTTTAGGAATTCGCGGACGCCGCGGCGGAGAATGCCTGCGCCGTGGCCGTGGATGATGCGCACACGCGGCAGCCCGGCGAGAAAGGCGTGGTCGAGATATTTCTCGAGCTCGTCGGTCGCTTCATCCACTGTGCGGCCAATGAGATTGATCTCCGCGCGCAGGGCGTCAGTGTTTGCGCTGGTCACGGTTACGTGCACGCCCTTTTGCTTCCTGGCGGCGGCAAGCGGGTCGGCCCTTCCCTGCCCGGAATCAGCTCCAAGATCTGGAGGTGCGGAGCACTCATCGCGTTTCACGCGCATCTTGATGGGTCCCAGCGCGACTTCGAAAAGGTCTTTCTCGATCTCGCGCTGCACCACGGCAACCTTGCCCATTGATTTCAGGAAGACTCTGTCACCCGGCGCGACGTGGCGAAGCAGATGCGGCTGCGCGTTTTCGTCGCCCTGGTCAGCGCCGGTCTTATGCGCCACAACCGTCTGATTGAAGCTTTCCTGGAACTCGCGGCGCAGGCGGGTGATGCGGCGCTCGGCTTCCTTTGAGAGCTTTTGCTGGGATGCACGGTCCTCCACGGCGCGCACATTCTCCCGCATCTGAAATTCGAAGTCCTTAAGGAGCGACGCTAGCTTAGCTTCGAGCTCGCGCACGCGATTGCGCACTTCGACGTCGCCTTCGCGATCCAGCCTTTTCCGTTCCTGGTTGAGCGCGTACTGTTGTTCGCGAGCCGCCTTGCGTTCCACTTCGAGTTCGGCAAGCTCGCTGTGCAGTTTATCGAGGAAGCGCGCGATGTCGGCCTGCTGCGAGCCAAGCCTAGCTCGCGCAGCGGCGATAATCTCCGCATTCAGTCCCAGCCGCTCCGCCGTCTGAATTCCCGCCGACGCGCCCGGGACGCCAAGATGAAATTGATAATTGGGCACCAGCGTCCGCTCGTCCACGCCGGCCGCGGCATTGCGCACTCCCGGCGTGTTGGCTGCGTAGACCTTTAGCGAGGTGTGATGCGTCGAAATCAGGGTCCATGCTCCGGCCTTGAGAAAATGGTGCGCCACGGCCACGGCGAGCGCCGCGCCTTCTTCGGGGTCAGTAGAGGAACCCAATTCATCAAGCAGCACAAGTGAGCGTGAATCCGCGAGACGCGATAGACGGTCGAGATTGGTAATGTGGGCGGAGAAAGTGGAGAGTGCCGCCTCGATCGACTGTGCGTCTCCAATGTCGGCCAGAAACGCCGTGAACACCGGGAAGCTGGCGCTCGTGGCAGGGACTGGAATTCCAGCCTGCGCCATCATCGCCAAAAGAGCCGTCGTCTTCAGCGCCACGGTTTTGCCGCCGGTATTTGGGCCGCTGATAATCAGCTGGCGCTCGTCCGCTGTCAGCTCCAGATTGAGCGGGACCGATTTTTCGCCATTCGCTCGCAAACGCTTTTCGAGCAGTGGATGGCGCGCCCCCTGAATCTCCAAAAGGTCTCGTCCAAAAGTTGGGACCACGGAGTCGTCGAAGTCGCGGGCAAAGCGCGCACGCGCCAACAGGCTATCAACCAGGGCCAGCACGCGTGCGCCCTCAACCAGACTGTCCGCGTAGCCGGCAACCTGGCGCGTCAGGGCGACAAAGATGCGGTGAATCTCCGCCTGCTCTTCCTCGATGAGCCGCACGAGCTCGTTATTCTGCTCGATGGTCTCAAGCGGCTCGACATAGACCGTCTGCCCCGATGAGCTCGCGCCGTGAATCACACCGGTGACGCGCCGCTTGAGCTCGGCTCGCACAGGAATCACGAAGCGTTCGCCGCGAATCGTAATGACGTCGTCCTGCGTCGCGTTTTCCGCGGACAGTTTGCGTAGTGCCGCGCGCAGGCTTTCCTCAATCACCCTCTGCTGCCGCTCCTGCTCGCGGCGGATGCGGCCCAATTCCGGCGAAGCGTCGTCGGCGAGAGAGCCATCGGGCTGAATTTTGCGCTCGATCGATTCTGCAAGCGGGCGCAAACTTGTGGTGAGAGATTTCGATACATCCGAAAGCCCAGGCAACTTTCCGGCCAGCCGCGCAGGCGGCTCGCTGCAGAAGCGATTGCCAGGAGGCCACATCGTTGGCCAGCCGCGCGATGCTCTGCAACTCGGCGGCTTCGAGTGCCGCGCCTGCAATCTGCGCCTTTGCGGCCAACTGCGTGGGATCGAAAAGTCCGCCGAGCGGAATGGATATCTGCTCTTCGAGAATCAGCCGCACTTCCGCGGCGAGCAGGTGCTGCTGCGCAATCCACTCCTCGTCGGTTGAGGGATGCAAAGCAAGAATCGCCTCGCGACCGACCGGCGACGCGGCGAAGCCGGCAACGAGCGCGAGCAGCGGCCGCCACTCAAGCGCAGCCAGATCGGCGTGCTCCACCGGCGACGGAATGGGATCGAGCAGCGGCATCTTCAGGGATTATGGTAGCGTTCCGGGCCTGACGGTTGATTAGGCTGCCCGATCTGAGAAGCGTTGCCGGGATGAGTCGACGGCGCAGCCGACGGTCAGCTCGCAGTTGACTTCGGCGTTGCGGCAGGCGCCGCAGGCGTTGAAGGAGTCGTTGTCGCGCTGCTCTTGTCTGACGCGGGAGCCTTCGTCTCGGATTTTGAGTCCGATTTTGTCTCTTTTTTTGAATCCGACTTCGCGTCCGCCTTGCTTTCAGCCTTCAAATCGGAATCGCTGCTGGACGAGCTCCCCTTTGCCGCGTAGTCGTTCACGTACCAGCCAGCGCCCTTGAAGCTCAGCCCGGGCGCGGTGAGAATCCGTTCCAAGACTCCGCCGCACTCGGGACAGACTTTCTCCGGCTCGGAGTTGAAGTGCTGGATTTTTTCAAATCGATGGCCGCACTGAGTGCAGCGATACGGATACAACGGCAAGGTAATCTAACCCCTCGGCAGGAAATGCTCCACTGTGACCATTGTATCTGGTAGGCGGCGAATCCCATGGGAACTCGCCGCCCTTGATGAATGCCGGAGGTAACCGGTCGATCCGTTCTCAATGCACCTGAATCGGCACCGACGCGGTTACATTTTCCCAGGCCAGCGTAAGCGATCCCTTGCCGCCGCCGTTGTCCGTGATCGTGTAAGTCAGGTCCTCGACCATCGAAGGCGGCGCTGCCATCGTCATCTTTGTCTTGCCGAGATCCTGCGTGGCATCATGGGCAAGTCCCCACTCGCCGGTCTTCTTGTTCACGACCAGAATCCAATTCGCCGGGTCGGAGATGTCGATGAACAGCGTGTAGGTGCCGGCGGGAACGCTCAAATCGCCGATCGTCAGGTCGGCATCGGTTTTCAGTGTGGTTGCGGCGTTCGCGCCCCCGCGCCAAATGGGATACTGCGATCCGCCACTCGTAGCGATCAGCCCGTCTTTGGTGAAGATCTTGCCTTCGCGGCCTTTCACGCGGGGCGAGCTGTAGGTTATGGTGATGCTCTTGCCGCCGATGGTCGCCGACGCTGTCGCGGGTGGGCTCAGGGGCGGCGCTTTTGGCTGGGCCATAAGGGTGGTTGCGGCAAAGAGAAGTCCTGTGCAGATCAAAGTGAGTTTCATTGTTGTATTTTTCCTCCGGGCAGAGCCTTGTGTTCTGAGGGACGGCTCCGACGCCTTTTCTTGACGCGATTGATTGTCGCACCGCATGGGTATCTTGCGAAAGCCGCCTCTGTGAAAACCCTGTTATGATGCGCCAAAGGAAGAGGAATGGCGGACGGATTGAGCGACAATTCGGCGGGAGCGCGCTTTCGCGCGGCGCTGGCGGCGGAGAAGCCGTTGCAGGTGGCGGGCGCCATTAACGCCTACTCGGCAAAGCTCGCCGAGGCCACGGGGTTTCGCGCGATTTATCTTTCCGGCGGCGGCGTGGCCGCCAATTCGCTCGGCGTTCCGGACCTCGGCATCAGCACCATGGAAGATGTGCTGACCGACGTCAGGCGCATCACCGGCGCATGCGCGCTGCCGCTGCTGGTCGACATCGATACCGGCTGGGGCGGTGCGTTCAACATTGCGCGAACAATTCGCGAGATGATCAAGGGCCGGCGCGGCCGCTGTGCACATTGAAGACCAGGTGAGCGCCAAGCGCTGCGGCCACCGGCCGGGCAAAGAGTTGGTGCCGACCGAAGAGATGGTCGATCGCATCAAGGCAGCCGTCGATGCCCGAACCGATCCGCAATTCGTCATCATGGCGCGGACGGATGCACTTGCCGGCGAGGGGCTGGCGCGAGCGATTGAGCGCGCGCAAGCTTACGTTGCCGCCGGGCGCCGACATGATTTTTGCCGAGGCGGTGACGGAAGCCTCGATGTACACCGCGTTCCGCAAGGCTGTCGGCGTGCCCATTCTCGCTAACATTACCGAGTTCGGCAAAACGCCATTGTTCACGCGCGAAGAGCTGGCAGCGGCGGGCGTTGACATTATCCTTTATTGCTGCGCCGCTTACCGCGCAATGAATGCCGCCGCGCTGAAGGTCTACGAGACGATTCGCGCGGAGGGCACGCAGAAGAGCGTGCTCCCGATGATGCAGACCCGCGACGAACTCTACCGCTATCTCGATTACCACGCATACGAGCGGAAGCTGGATGAACTTTTCGCGAAGGACAAGAAGACAGAGTAGACACTTCCCGCATTCATTCGTTAGGTTAATCCTCTCAGGGGTCGAATCATGAGCGTTCAAGAGGCGAGCGCCGTTCAAACCAAAGAAATCCGTCGCGCTTTCCGGCACGGCCGCGGGTGAGACGGCCATCTGCACCGTCGGCCACACCGGCAATGACCTGCACTATCGCGGATACGACATTGCCGACCTCGCCGAGCACTGCGAGTTTGCCGAAGTGGCGCACCTGCTCATTCACGGCAAGCTGCCCAACGCGGCGGAGCTGGCCGCTTACAAAACGCGGCTGCTCGGCCTGCGCAGCTTGCCCGACGAAGTAAAGCAGGCGCTCGAACTCGTGCCCGCGCACACGCATCCCATGGATGTTCTTCGCACCGGAGTTTCCGTGCTGGGCTGCGTGCGGCCCGAGGCCGATGACCACAACGTCGCCGGAGCTCGCGACATCGCCGATGCCCTGCTGGCCTCGCTGGGGTCGATGCTTCTTTACTGGCACCACTATGCGCGAAACGGCAAGCGCATTGCTGTCGACGCAGACAGCGAACCGCTGGCGGCGCATTTTCTCCATTTGCTGCACGGCGCGCAGCCCAGCAAGGAGTGGGTCCACGCCATGCAGGTTTCGCTCATTCTCTATGCGGAGCACGAGTTCAACGCGTCCACATTCACCGCGCGAGTGATCGCTGGAACCGGCTCCGACATTTACTCCTGCATCGTGGGCGCCATCGGCGCGCTCAAGGGGCCAAAGCACGGCGGCGCCAACGAGGTCGCGCTTGAAATTCAGCAGCGCTACGCGACGGCCGACGAGGCCGAGGCCGACATTCGCCGCCGCGTCGATCAAGCGTGAAGTCATTATCGGGTTCGGCCATCCCGTGTACACGATCAGCGATCCGCGCAGCGACATTATCAAGGAGCAGGCGCGCAAGTTGGCGGTCGACTCCGATGGCCAGCGCCTTTTCTCCGTCGCCGAACGGATTGAGAGCACCATGCACGACGCCAAGCGCATGTTTCCCAACCTCGATTGGTACTCGGCGGTCGCCTATCATTTGATGGGCATTCCGATCGACCTGTTTACACCGCTGTTTGTAATCGCGCGAACCGCCGGATGGTGCGCGCACGTCATCGAGCAGCGCCAGGATGGAAAGATCATTCGACCGTCGGCCATCTATACTGGGCCGGAGAATCTGAAATTTGTGCCGATTGGGGCACGGGATTAAGAACGAAGGAGCCCGCGTGTCCTCGCACATCAGCAATGAACGCCCAGCGCCGGACAAGGTCCTCACCGACATCGCCGACTATGCGTTGAATTTCAAGATCGAGAGCGATCTCGCGTATTCAACTGCGCGTTACTGCCTGATCGACACGCTGGGCTGCGGGCTTGAGGCGCTCGAATATCCGGCTTGCACCAAGCTGCTCGGGCCCATTGTGCCGGGCACCGTCGTGCCCAACGGCGCGCGCGTTCCCGGCACCGGCTTTCAACTCGATCCCGTGCAGGCAGCATTTAACATCGGCACGATGATTCGCTGGCTCGACTTCAACGACACTTGGCTGGCCGCGGAGTGGGGCCATCCTTCCGACAATCTTGGCGGCATTCTGGCGACGGCCGACTGGCTTTCGCGCGCGGCGATTGCTTCGGGCCGCGCGCCGCTCGCGATCCGTGATGTGCTGACGGCGATGATCAAGGCGCACGAAATTCAGGGCTGCATCGCGCTTGAGAATTCGTTCAACAAGGTCGGCCTGGATCACGTTGTGCTGGTCAAGGTCGCTTCGACCGCCGTCGTCTGCCAACTGCTCGGCCTCACGCGCGAACAAACCATCAATGCGCTGTCGCTCGCCTGGGTTGACGGCCAGAGCCTGCGCACCTATCGTCACGCGCCGAATACCGGCTCGCGCAAGAGCTGGGCCGCGGGCGATGCGACGAGCCGCGCGGTTCGATTGGCGCTGATGGCTCGCGCCGGCGAGATGGGTTATCCGTCGGCGCTTACCGCGAAGACGTGGGGCTTTTACGACGTTTCGTTTCGCGGGCAGGAGTTCAAGTTTCAGCGGGCTTATGGTTCGTACGTTATGGAGAACGTGCTCTTCAAAATCAGCTACCCAGCGGAGTTTCATGCGCAGACCGCCGTGGAAGCGGCGATGAAGCTGCGCGCGCGTCTCGATGCTACAGGCAAATCTGCGGCAGACATTCAGAAAATCACCATACGCACGCACGAGGCCTGCCTTCGGATCATCGATAAGAAAGGTCCGCTGGCGAATCCCGCCGATCGCGACCATTGCGTGCAGTATATGGTTGCGATTCCGCTGCTCTTCGGCAGACTGACAGCCGCCGACTACGAGGACAAGGTCGCAGCCGATCCGATTCTCGGACCCCGAATCGACGCGCTCCGCGCCAGAATCGAGTGTGTCGAGGAGCCGCGCTTCACCGCTGATTATCACGATCCGGAGAAACGGGCGATTTCCAATTCGCTGCGCTTAGAACTAAACAATGGCACGGTTCTGGAAGAGACCGTCGAGTATCCCATCGGCCATCGCCGCCGCCGCGATGAAGGAATGCCGTTGCTGATAGAGAAGTTCAAGACCAACTTGCGCCGGCGATTTGACGATGCGCAGCAGAAACGGATTCTTGAGGTCTCGCTCGACCGCGAACGGCTGGAAGCGATGGCCGTGAATGAGTACGTCGACTTATACGTCACGCGAGATTGATGGAAAACAACGCGCTTGTGCGTTTTCTTCCGAAATGCGCGAAAAAACCGGCCGAAAAATCGAAGAAATCAGGGGCAGAACTGTGAATCTGTGAAACTGTGGCTGCAAGTTGTTGATTCGGCGGCGCTCCACAGTTTCACAGTTTCACAGTTCTACAAAACGGCATGGGGGGGTGGGGTAATGCAGGGACCGAGGGACCAAGGGAACGAAGGAAGTGCGGGCGAGGACGCCCGCACGACAGCCGGCGGGGACGCCGGCGTTACAAGCGAGCAAGGGCGCACGGGACGGGAGGGGTGATGAAAAGCCGCTCGGAATCTCGCGGAGAATTGCACGGCGCACCTCGGGGTGGTCAATGATTCTATTGTGCGCCGATTGCCAGTAATTATCGGCAAATGGAAGTGATGGAGATACAGGGGTTTAGGGATTACTGCCCTTGACAGAAATGTTCGTTGGGGGCCGGGGCGAAGAGCCTGGAAGCGTGATCTGGATTTACAATGCTTAACATTGTATGATATTGACAAGCATGCGCACAGCAAAGACCATCTCGATTACGCTTCCGCCCGACTTGCTTGTGAAGGCG
Organism: uncultured Acidobacteriaceae bacterium; assembly: GCA_963796785.1. Classification (GTDB taxonomy): domain Bacteria; phylum Acidobacteriota; class Terriglobia; order Terriglobales; family Acidobacteriaceae; genus Telmatobacter. The sequence goes on from CAWCMW010000003.1 coordinate 747,475, forward strand.
CAGAAGACCGCCGAGCGCGAAGATCGGACGATGAGTGAACTGTTCCGTGAGGCACTGCGGCGCTACATCACCGCCGACCCGGAGTGGGAGGCGCTGCTACGCCGCACTCGCGGCACCGGCAAGGCGCTGGGCATCGCCACGGAGGCGGATGTGGAACGTCTTTCGGACGAATTCCGGCAAGAGCGTCGTGTATCCGCGGCGCGCTGATGCGCGTGGTTGCGGACACGAATGTTCTGATCTCCGCTCTGATGTTCGGAGGATTGCCGGGAAGATTTCTCGATCTTGCCCTCGGCCGGAGATTCACGCTGCTTGCGTCAAAGGCGCTTCTGGATGAGCTTGACGAGAAGCTGCGCGGCAAGTTCGCGGTTTCAGAGAGCGATGCGCTGGCGATTCGAACAAAACTCGAAGACAACGCGAGGATGGCCGATGCGGATTTTCAACTGAACGCAGTTCCAGACGATCCGGATGACAATCGCGTTCTGGAGTGCGCCGTCGCAGGAAAAGCCGATTCGATCGTCAGCGGAGACCGGCATCTGTTGCGGATTGGGAACTATGAGGGGATTGCGATCGTCACCGTACGGCAATTCCTGGAAAGTGCCGGGTTCCTGACGAGAAATATCTAAGCGGCATTTCGGTTTCGTGCGATCCCGGGTCCGAACTTCCGGACCTGGGGCACCCGGCCGGCGACCTCGCTCAGGATGACGATTCCAGGGGGATTGCAGAGGAAGCGAACGCGGACCTTCCGTCCGCGCTTTTGTTTGGAGGGGAAGCGGCCTTGGATCTCCGGGCTGAAGCCCGGAGCCTTCATTTATCGGCTTATTGGCACGACTGAAGTCGTGCCCTGACACAGTGCCCGCCGGTTTGCGTTCGCGGTATCCCACCCTTCGCCTGAGAGAAGGCGAAGTATGGGGCACCCTAGCAATTTCCTCAACCGACGAAAAACTACTACGGCGCCTATGCTTTGGCGAGGACGGGCTTTCCCAGCTTCTCGGCCATGATCTCGTGGGCGTGGGCGAAGAATTCGTCCTTTGCGATCTTGCCCGCTTCGAGATCGGCGAGGATCGCCTTCTGCGCCTGGTACTCGCGATTGACGACGCCGGCCTTCGATTGCAGCATGCCGCCATGCCTTGCGGCGCTCCACGCAGAACATGACCAGTTGCCGCGAGAGCGCGTAGTAGACCGTCTTGCCGTCCTGGTCGAATGAAATGTAGACGCCGAAGTCGGGAATGAAGCTGCGGTGCTCGGGCAACAGGTAGTAGCGGTAGACCACGTCCTGCTGCGTGATGCGCACCAGCATGTTGTCGAGCGGGATCATTTTCCCTCGATCTGCTCTGGCTTGAGTCTTCTTCAGGTGATTCCGGAAGCGCGCTTCGGTGACGCACCAGTGCGCAACGGTGTAGCGATACGGCTCGTTCGTCACCTTGGACTTGGTCTCGTACCAATCGAGATCGATGGAGGGATTGCCCTTGATGTCGAGCGCCTCCTGATACGTTTCGCCCATGCGCGGATTGAAGACGAACTCCGGAGCGCCGCGCGAGTCGCGAACGCGCTGCGCCTGGAAGAGCGCCATGTCGTCGGCCACGCCGTGCTCCGGCTGGCAGGTGGTGAAGCACTGCAGGAACATGGTGCCGCGATACTCCAGGCCGTCGAGAATGGCGCGGTAGAGCTTGGGCGCGTTGGCCATTGAAACCTGCGCGACGAACGGCGAGCCGTGGCCGGCAAGGAAGGTCTCGGCCACCGTCTTCTTCTCGGTGTTCTTGCCCTGCGTGGCCGAGCCGAAGACGTTCATGTCGTTGCCGCCGAGCATGGGCGTCGAATCGGAGTTCTGGCCGCCGGTGTTCGAGTAGACCTGCGTGTCGAGCATCAGCACCTTCACGTTGGGCCGATTCTGCAGCATCACCTTCGATGTGTTCTGGTAGCCGATGTCGCCGATGCCGCCGTCGCCGCCGACGACCCAGACCTTGGGCAGCTCGACGATCTCCTGGTCGGTCATGAGCGCATCAGTAAAGTGCGTGAAGTGGTAGTACTCTTCGGCGCTGAACCACTTCGCTTCAGACCCCACGGACAAATTGTTATCCGCGGGAGATCCCGCTTCGCGCGTGAGCACAATGTCGGCCAGCCGCTCGGGAAGCACGGAGCGGCGCGCGTGGTCGACGATGAAGCTCTCGCCCATGAGCCAGCCCACGGTGACGCCGTCCTGGAAGAGCGAGTTCATCCACGGATAGGGATGCGGATTGTTGGGCGCGGTCGATCCGTAGACCGTGTTGCAGCCGGTGTGCGCGGCCATGGCCATCACGCTCATGCCGTTGGCGAGGCGTCCGTCGATGGGCTGCAGGTTCTTGTGGTTGAAGGCCTCGGTCGAGCAGCACCGCGGCGATGGCCTCGACCAATTGCGCGTCGGTGATTTCGCCGTGCTCCGCTTCGTACGCCGCGATGCGCGCCTTCGTGTCCTGGCGTGTCTTCGCCGCCCAGGCCCATCACCAGGTGCGCGATGGCCTGGCGCAGCCGTTCGTAATCCTCCGGGCAGCTTTCCTTGATCGCCGCCAGCTTTGCCGCGCCGGTTTTCTCAAGCTCGCCGGCCTTTGCGATAAAGCGATCGCTCTTGGCGTGGTAAACGGGGCGCATGTAGGCCTCGGTGACGGCGGCAATGGAGCGCAGCACGCTCTTTTCGCCGCAGCCGGCGCAGGCGCCGTCGCCGGCAACCAGCGCGTCGTAGTTGGTCCGCACCATCAGCATGTTGCGCAGCGTGGCAGTCTTCGAATCCGCCGGATTGGCGCCGTTGTAGAGGCCAAGGAACTTCTGCGCGGTGTCGGGCAGCAGATTGAGGAAGGCCGTGCCGGTTTCGTGCTCGGCGTTCACTTCTTCAGTCTCCTGCACCATCTTCAGCGCCATGTGGTCGCCGCAGGCCGTAACGCAGGCCGCGCAGCCTTTGCAAAGGTCGCTGACGAAGATGGAGAAGATGCCGCCCGAGCCGGGCGTCTTGCGCTCCGGAGACGAGAAGATGGCGTTCACCTTCTGGTAAGCCATCGGAACCTTGTCGACGATCGAGAAGAATTGCGCCTTGGCTTCGGCGGAGAAGCCGTCAACCGACTCCGTGACTTCGCGAATGATGGTCGGCAGCGGCGTGCCGGTTTTGATCTCGGCGACCATGCGCTGGCGCGTCAGCTTGTCAATCTCCGGCAGCTTGTCGAGCATCTTTCTGCGCTCGACTGGATCGGCAACGTAGCGCGTGACGGCTGTCCCGAGAAGCGTGCTCAGATCCTGCGAGCAGTTGGGGAGGGCCGTATCCGGGCAGACCGAGATGCACTCCATGCACTGCGTGCAGTTCTCGGGAATGTAGAGCGGCGTCTCGCGCCGGGCAACGTACTTTGAAGCCGTATCGCCCGTGCCCGCGGCGATGACGCCCATTGCGGAGAGCGGCGTAGCCGGCTGGTTGTAGCCGAAGTGCGAGCGGAACTCCGCATCGAAAACGTTGATCGAGGAGACTGGCGTGCGCGGTCCTTGTCCGGCGGGAGGCGCGATGCTGCGGCGCATTCCGGGCACGATGCTCGCCGCCGCTTCAACAAAGGCGGGCGCCTGCGCCAGAATCGGCAGCAAGGCCTGGCCGCGCAGGCTGGAGTGATCGGCCGCGGCGACGTCGCCGATGGCGATTTCTTTCACGCGCTCGAAGCCCTGGATCATGACTTCCATGTTCGACTGCACAACCGCGTCGCCTAGCTTGCCGAACTTCTTGACGTACTGCTTGTAGACAACGTCGCGGTACTGCTCCTGCGTGATGCCGAACTCCTGCAGCATGGGGCTGACGGCGAAAAATGCGCCGAGAAACGCGTTGCCCTGCATGCGCAGTTGCAAGGTCGGCGCGGTCGGTGGCCTTGCGCGCGATTTCAAAACCGGGCAGCGTGAAGACGCGAATCTTCTTCTGGATGATTTGCTGGCGCGCCCAAATGGGCAGATCCTGCCATGCGCGCTCGCCGTCCACGATCGGACTCCCAAACCAGGCTGCCGCCTTCCTGCATGCCGTCGAGCGGATTGGTGTGCGTGAAGGCCTTGGGATCGCAGCACAGAACAACGGTCACGTGGCGCAGATCGCAGTTGACGCGAATGCGGTCTTTGGCCGCGACCATGAAGTAGCTGGTGGGCGCGCCCTTCTTCTCGGAGCCGTACTTGGGGTTGGCGCTGACGTGAATCACTTCCTTGGGATTGCCAAGATCGTCCTTCAGGCCGTCGCGCTCGAAGAGCAGATCGTTCAGGTCGCCGAGAATCGCGCCGAGGTTCTTGCCGGTGGTGATGGCGCCCCATCCGCCGATGGAGTGGAAGCGCACGGCCACCGCGCCCTCGGGCAACAGCGAAGGAGTCTCATCGGCGACGACCGAGTAGGGATGGTCGATGCCGAGAACGATAAAGTTCACGTCATCGGCTGCGGTCTTGCCGTCTTTGCGCGCGCGGCCGGCGGTTGCGAATTCGAATGCGCCAATGATGTGCTCGGGGCGGAAGTCGCGCGAGCCGAGGCCGTAGCTGCCGCCGATGAAGCGCGGAACTTCGGCCAGCGTGATCGACGGCAAGCCTTCTGTTCCCTGCAATGCCTTTGAGAACGCGGTGCGAATGTCGCGGCCGAGCGGATTGTCGCCGGAGAGCGCTTCGTCGGTGCGCTCCAGGATGATCACGTTCTTCTTGCCCTTGAGCGCTGCGACGAGAGCGGCCTCGGGGAACGGGACGAATCACGTTGACGTGAACAGAGCCCACGCTGGAATTGCGCGTCTGGCGCAGGTAGTCGACCGCGGCTTCGATGTTTTCAGCAGCGGAGCCAAGCGAAACGAAAACGGTGTCTGCGTCGTGCAGTCTTGTATTCGGTGACCAGGCCATAGCGGCGGCCGGTGAGCTCGCCGAAGTCCTTGTATGCCGCTTCAAGGAAACGCAAGAATCGGCTCGGCGAAGTTGTTGCGCCGCGCCACGATGCCCTGCATGTAGTGTTCCTGGTTCTGCACCGGACCGAGCAGGATGGGGTTGGCGAGATCCATCATCTTGGGAACGCGGCGGCGCGTGGGTCCAAACAGAACGCGCTGCGCCTCGGTGGGGCAGTCGATGATGTCGTCCGGCGCGCCGAGATATTCGCGGATCAACTCCGATTCATGCTTGTAAAACGTGCGCTCCAGGTGCGTGGTGAGGAAGCCGTCCATGATGTTCATGCCCGGCGTAAGCGAAAGCTCGGTCACGCGGCGCAAAATCAGCGCCTGGTCGGCGGCCTGCTGCGCGTCCTTGCCGAAGAGCATGATCCAGCCGGTGTCGAGCGCTCCATAGATGTCGTCGTGGCCGCAGTGAACATTGAGGGCGTGCTTGGTGAGCGCGCGCGCGCCCACCTCCAGCACCATGGTCGAAGCTTTGCCCGGCGCGTGGTAATACTGCTCCACGCCGTAAACCACGCCCTGACCGGAAGTGAAGTTGACAACGCGCTTGCCGCAGACCGAGTGCGCAATGGCTCCGCCCTGGGCCGCGTGCTCGCCTTCGGTTTCAATGGCGATGGTGTTCGAGCCAAACACATTCAGCTTGCCTTCGGCATAGGCCTGCTGGAAAAGCTCGCCGCCCTCAGTCGAGGGAGTGATGGGATAGAACACGCCGGCGTCGGCGATGCGCGTCTCAGTGTGGTAGCTGACGAGCTGATTCCCGTTGGCGGTAACGCGAATACCTGGGTAGCGAGCTTTCATAGTTCCCTCACATTGAAGCCTGGTCTCAAATCCTGGTTCAATCTTTTCCGTTCGATCTTTTCAGTTTGTGCCAGCGCTGGCGCGCGCGGGGAGCGAGCCTGGAGCGTCCGTGGCCTGTATCATCGCCGCATTCGATGCGGCGCGCGAGTCATAGACCATGCGTCAGGAAGCCTCGTCAAAACCCTTATCAATTTTCGAGCAGGTCGAGCGGCCGGAGCGGCAAAAGGAGACCTAAGGGGAAGGTTACTCCTTCATAGATCGGACCATTATCAGTATGCGCCCAATAAAGAGACGGCGTACCAAACTATGATAATAACCTGCGCTCCGACAGACGGTGGCCCGGCAGCTCCAACTTTCCGTCGCACCCCTGCGCTACCATAAAGACAAGATTGGGGTTCCCATGTTTGTTGTGGTCTGGCAGTTTGAGATTGCTGAGGACAAAGTGGCCGGCTTTGAGGCTGCTTACGGGGCCGATGGAGCCTGGGCGCAACTGTTTCGCACTTCGCCCGAATATCTGGGAACTGAATTGCTGCGCGACGCCTATGTTCCGGGGAACTACCTGACCATCGACCGCTGGAGCAGCGAGCAGGCTTTTCGCGCCTTCCGCAAAGATCACGACGGCGAGTACGAGATACTCGACCGCAAGTGCGACGCGCTGACCGGCAAGGAAACTCGCGTAGGCGCCTACACGGTCTGAGCTCGGCTGCTATTCCAAAATCAGCAGGTTGTCGCGGAACTCCGGCCCAGCCAGGTACTTCAATCCCCGATCAAACGTCACGAGGACTCCGTTTTCTTTAATCGCCAGCCCAAGAAGGTACGCATCGGTCACCTGTTGATGGCCGAAGATGCGCGAAGCGAATGGCGCTGTGAGTGGCGCCCAACTGTCAGATCATCGGCCAAAAGCGATAACCGGGCACATTGCTAATCTGGCGAGCACCTCGATCGCACGTTTGACGCTGTCCTTCAGGAAATCGCGTCGCGGGATTTGCTACGAATCGGATATATCCTGTTTCCGTGAGTGGGCAGACGACCCACTCATCCTTGCCAATGGAAGCCCGCCAACGATGCGCCTTCTCGCTGTGCGAGTGCTCATCGTCAGTCAGCGCGATGAGGACATTTACGTCAAGCAGGTATTGCCTACTCAAACTCATCCTCCGAGAACTGCTTGACCATCTCCGGGGTGATCGCTCGCCCCGTTCGAGGAAGCATCGGGAACCCATTTGGCCCGATCTCGATGTCAGGCTCTGGCTGTCGGCCCCTCTTGCGCCTTCCGGATCAGCTCGTCAATGGCGGCGCTGAGACTGAGCCCGCGCGACCGCGCATAGTAGGCGGCAAATTCGTGGGTCTCGTCGTCGAGTGTGATCGTGGTCCTCATAAAACCATTGTGCATCAATTTTAGATTTGATGCAATAGACTGTATATTGATGCTAGTCATTGCAAAATTGATGTTATTTTAGTCAATTTGATGCTCTCCTGAAAGATTGATGCAGTCTCCCTGCCCTCAATTTGTGCGCTCCGGCACACATCCTATCCTCGCGGCCGGCATTTTCTCTCTTTCTTCGCCAATTTTCCTAGTCTTCTCTGTCTCATCCTGCTACAATCCCATCGAAATCCAATGAAGCCCCTCGCCGTTTCCTGCCCGAAAAGCATGATTACGACAGCATGAAACGTGGCGGGCGAGCACTTTTTTGAGGAGCCCTCCCAATGGCCATCGTCGACGACCGCGCCAAAGCGGTAGAACTTGCCCTTGCACAGATCGAAAAACAGTTCGGGAAGGGGTCGATTGTTCGCCTCGGCTCCCGTGAGGCGCTGCTGCCGATTGCCGTCATTTCGACGGGATCGATCAGTTTCGACGCAGCGTTGGGAGTGGGCGGCGTTCCGCGCGGCCGAGTTTCGGAGATCTTTGGACCGGAGTCTTCCGGCAAAACCACCATCACGCTGCAGATCATCGCGGAGGCACAGCGGGCGGGCGGGCTCGCGGCGTTTGTCGACGCCGAGCACGCGCTCGATCCCGGCTATGCCAAAAAGCTAGGCGTCGATGTTGACAATCTTGCTCGTCTCGCAGCCCGACTCGCGGCGAGCAGGCGCTGGAAATCACCGAAGCCCTGGTCCGGTCGGGAGCCATTGATGTGCTGGTCGTCGACTCCGTCGCCGCGCTCGTGCCCAAGGCCGAGCTGGACGGTGAAATGGGCGACTCGCACATGGGCCTGCAGGCGCGGCTCATGTCACAGGCGCTGCGCAAGCTTACCGGCACCGTTTCGAAGTCCCGCACCGCTCTCATTTTCATTAACCAGATCCGCGAAAAGATCGGCGTGATGTTCGGCAACCCTGAAACCACCACGGGTGGCCGCGCACTCAAGTTCTATTCCTCCGTCCGAATCGATATTCGCCGCATCGCCGCAGTGAAGGAAGGCGACACGGTGGTCGGCTCGCGCACCAAGGTCAAAATTGTGAAGAACAAGGTGGCTGCGCCGTTCCGCGAGGCCGAATTCGACATTCTCTATGGCGAGGGCATCAGCAAGGAAGGCGATGTACTCGACCTGGCGGTAACGCACAACATCGTGGAGAAGAGCGGCGCCTGGTACAGCTTCGGTGGCGAGCGCATTGGCCAGGGCCGCGAGAACACCCGCAGCTTCCTCAAGGAGAATAAGGACATCTACGCCAGGATCGACGCCGCGCTGCGCAAGCAGCTTGGCATTGGCGCGGCCAAGGCTGACGTGCCCGAAGCCCCGGCCGGCGGCGCTGCGGAAGCCAAGGAAGTGGTGCGCGGAAAGAAGGGCTAGCGCTTCTCCCGTCGCGTATATAGAGAAGTTTCCCCCTGAAATGGTCCTATCCCTGAAGGATCCGTTCCTTGACGGTCAAAAGTAATGTATGTATATTCATGTTGGAGGATATGAATATGAAGCCTACCGATCTGACCAAACAGCACGTAATTGCCAGATACGTGACGCCGGCGAGGTTGAGCGGTGAAAGCTTCGTTCAAGTTCGAGTTGGAACAGTCCAGAAGGAGTTGGGATGGACGAATCGCACGCCGTCAGTTTTTTCTACGTTGTCATCTCGAGAGTTCCAGCAAGAAGCGGGTCTGGAATTGATTGAACGGAAGGGCGGACCTCCGTCCGGCGGGCCAAGCACGACTGTGCAATTTGTCTTCCGCTTGTTGAAGGAGGGAGAGCGCACACTCTCGCCTCATTCCGTCTCGAAGACATTACCGAACGGCGCCGGGCTTGAGCAGCTCTATGGCATTCTCAAGGACGCCTACGCTGAGCTTGGCGGTGGTGAAGCATATCTCAAAGCCGAGAGAAACTGGGGGCCTGACACTTGGGAAAAATATGAGCGGCAACAGGGACCACGCAAGGAGAATCGCAGGTGACCCGGATCTATTGGGACTCGATGTTGTTTATCTACATGCTCGAAGCGAATCCTGTCTTTGGACCCAAGGTTCGCCGAATTCTGAATCAAATTGTCAGTAGAGGGCAGACGCTTAGCACGAGCGTCTTTACGATCGGCGAAATCCTCACTGGCCCGCACCGCCGCGGCTCCATTTCTGGCGCTGACGCTGTCAGGAAATACTTCCTCAGCGGCGCGGTTGAGGTTCTACCGTTCACCGAGACCACGGCCGACCGCTACAGCCTCATTCGGGGAGCGAATCGCGTAACTCAGGCCGACGCCATTCACCTGGCCACTGCGGCGGAAGCTGGAGTAGATGTTTTCTTCACCAACGATGGCGACCTGCGCAATCTTTCGATTCCTGGTATCAAACTCTTTGCCGACCTCGATGGAAAAGTAATTTGACGTTCCGCATCGAATCTGGCCGCATTGGGAAAGCGGTGCGCTGCTAGAATCCCAATGGAGCCCCAATGCCAGTCAACGCTCTCTATCCCGGCACATTCGACCCGCCGACCAACGGCCATGTGGACCTGATCCAGCGCGGATCAAAACTCTTTGACCACCTTACGGTTGCCATCCTCGTCAACCCGGTCAAGAATCCGCTGTTCACCGTGGATGAGCGCGTGGAGATGCTCGAGGAAGTGACCGGGCCGCTGGGCAACGTTTCGGTCGCCACATTCGACGGGCTGATGGTTGCGTTCGCGAAGAAGGTTGGCGCGTCGGCCGTGCTGCGCGGCATTCGCGCCATCTCCGACTACGAGCACGAGTTCCAGATGGCGCTGATGAATCGCCGGCTCGAGCCGGATGTAGAGACGGTTTTTCTTCAACCGGCAGGGCGCTACTCGTTTGTGAGCTCGCGCATGGTGAAGGAAGTGTTCAGCTTCGGCGGCGACATCAGCGGGCTGGTGCCGCCAAATGTGGTGAAGAAGCTGCGCGCGCGGATCAAGAACGGCGGCTGAGCCCGCGGCATCCACAGCGTGAACTTTGCCCGGATCAGGAAATCTGTGAAGATGGAAGAGATATGACCGTTACAGCTCCCGCAAAAGTATTTGCCGACCGCATTGGCCGGATCGAGGTTTCCGCGACCATGGCCGTGGCCGCCGAAGCGGCTAAACTGCGCGCACAGGGCGCAAACCTGGTGGATTTCGGGGCTGGCGAGCCTCACTTCCCCACTCCGCGGCACATTAAGGACGCTGCAATTGCCGCGATTGAGGCCAACTTCACGCGCTATACCGTGGTGCCGGGAATTCCCGACCTGCGCAAGGCGATTGTGGAGCGGCACGCGTGCGACTTCGGCTCGGACTACACGATCGACGAGGCCGTTTTTACCTCCGGCGGCAAGCTGGCGCTCTTCAACACCATCCAGGTGCTCGTGGACCACGGCGACGAGGTGATTCTGCCCGTTCCCTATTGGGTGAGCTTCAAGGACATCATTCAGTACGCGGGCGGGAAAGTTGTCTTTCTCGAAACCAGCGAGGCGGAGAGCTTCCGCATTACGGCCGACGCAATCGAGCGGGCCATTACGCCACGAACCAAGGCGATCATTCTGAATTCGCCGTCGAACCCGGCGGGCTCTGTGGTTTCGGCGGAGGATCTGGAGCGGATCGTTCACCTGGCGCACGATCGCGGGATTTTTTTGCTTCTGGACGAGTGCTACGTGTACCTGAACTATGCCGGCAAGCCCGTCTCGGGCGGCTCGTTCACGTGGGCCAAAGACCACATCGTCATTCTCGGCTCGCTGTCGAAGACCTACTCGATGACCGGGTGGCGAGCGGGATTCGCGCTGGCCGAAAAGAAAGTGGCCGCAAACCTGAGCAAGCTGCAGTCGCAATCGACGTCGAACGCGACCAGCTTTGTGCAGAAGGCGGCGATTGCGGCGCTGACCGGCTCGCAGGAGTGCGTGGCGGAGTTTCGCGCCGAGTTCATCGAGCTGCGCGACTATATGCTGGCCGCGCTCGCAAAAATTCCCGGCGTGACGTGCACCAAGCCTGAGGGCGCGTTCTACGTGTACCCGAACATCGGAGCCTATCTGGGCAAGGGCGGCATCCGCACCGCGACGGAGCTGGCTACGCGCATGCTCCACGAGGCGCACGTGGTGACGGTGCCGGGCGAGGCCTTTGGAACCGGCGAGCACATCCGCATCTCGTACCCGGTGACGCGGGAGAACATCGACGAGGGAACGCGGCGGATGGGCGAATTCCTGACGGGGCTACGCTGACGAACCGCGCGCGACCACGCCGGTGCGCGCAGCTGCCGCGGCCGTCCACTCGGCGATAGGATGCATCTTCTGGCATTCGCCGCACATGGTGCTGGGAAACTGAGCTCCGCAATGCGGGCAAACGGCCATCGACTCGAACGTGTCGAAGGCTTGCGTGCATTGCGCGCATTTCCAAAGTGGACCGACCGGTGGATGGGCTCCGCAACTGGGGCAGGCAAAACTCTCGCGGCGCGGCAGTTTCTCCAGCAGGATCATGGTCCGCGCGCTCTTGAATCCGCCCCAGCAGTTGAGCAGAATGTAGGCGGCGATGAGCAATGACCAGGTGGAATGCATCCACAAGGCCAGACCGATCAAGCCCGCGGCGCCCACGAATCCAACGACGGTGGCCACGTAAAGGCTGCGGGCGCGTCCCATCAAAAACCACAGCAGGGAGCGAAGGATCTGGCCGCCATCGAGCGGGTAGATGGGCAGAATGTTGAAGACGAACAGGATGACGTCAATCAGCAGAATCCAGCCCAACAAGTGGTAGACGTCGGGGAAGGAATTTGCCCATCCCAGTGAGCGCGCCGCAAGATAAGCGGCTCCGAAAACGGGCAAAAGAGCCACGTTGACAAGTGGCCCGGCGGCAAGGCTCCAGAGCGTAGCGCCGGGGCGTTGCGGCGGATTGACGAATGCGACGCCGCCCAGTGGCCAGAGCATGATGCGATCGACCGTTCCACCCACCTGGCGGCAGGCCAGGGCGTGGCCGAACTCGTGCAGAAGGACGATGGCGAAGAGCGCCAGGTATTCGAGGGCGCTCCAGGCGAGCGAGCTGTACCGGCCCTCGCGGCTACCGATTTCGAACACGGCGATCACAAACCACGACCAGTGCAGGTAGAGATGGATACCCGCAACGCTGCCGAGATGGATGGAACCCTGACGCAGGGAGAGCATTCCAGATAGATTACGCCAGTTGCGCGGATGGGCGCCGGCTGCCTGCCTTGGGTGCGGGGACACCGCAAGTGGAGCAAACGATTTGAAAAAGGCCGGAAACGACCGCGCCGGACGAGCGTTTCCCTCAATGTGGCAACCGCGCAGGGCACAGCGCCAGCAAATCGGGAAATTTATTCGTTCCTCTCTGTGCAAACGTTATCTTTGTCGAGTACGATGGTTGTTCGAATGATAGACCAAATCGACTTTCGACCCGTGATTCTGGCCGGGGGCAGCGGTACGCGGTTCTGGCCGCGCTCGCGGCGCGCGCACGCCAAGCAGGTCCTGGCCCTGGACGGGGAGCGCTCCATGATCCAGCAGACTGTGGAGCGGCTGAAACCGCTGGCTGGGCTGGACAAGACCTGGATCATTACCAACGAGTATTTGTCCCACGAGATCGCCGACCAGTTGCCCGGCCTGCCCGCTGCGCAGATTGTGCAGGAGCCGGTGGCGCGGAATACTGCGCCGGCATGCGGCCTGGCGGCCTTTCTGATTGAGCGCGAGAATCCCGACGCGGTGCTGGGGGTTTTTCCTTCGGACCACGTGATTGCCGACGAGCCGCGCTTCTTGAAGGCGCTGCAAAAGGGAATCGCTGTGGCCGCGGCGGGCGAGAACATCGTGGTGCTGGGCATCGAGCCGTTCCGCGCCGAGACCGGCTACGGCTACATTGAAACCGGCGACCTGACCAAGGACGACCAGGCGCTGCATGTGCGGCGCTTTATCGAAAAGCCCAACCAGAACCGCGCCGATGAGTTTGTGGCTGCGGGGAATTACTACTGGAACTCGGGAATGTTTTTGTGGTCGGCGCGAACGCTGGCCAATGCCGTGCGCGAGCATGTGCCGGAGACGGCTCCGCTGCTTGAGGCCATTGCCGCAGCCTGGGGCACGCCCGAGTTCGACGAGGTCTTCCGCACCGCATATCCAAAGTGCGAGAACATTTCCGTTGACTATGCGGTGCTGGAGCCGCGGTCGGCCAAAGGCGAGCATCTCTCTCGCCTGTTCTGCATTCCCGCGGAATTCAATTGGAACGACCTCGGTTCGTGGGCTTCGCTCTACGAATACCAGGTGGAGACCCGGCTGCGCGGCGACGCCGAAGGCAACGTGGCCGACACCACCGGGCACATTTCCATCGAGGCCAGCGACAACTACATTTTCAGTCCCAGAAAATTTGTCGCGCTGGTCGGCGTTGAGAACCTGGTGATTGTAGATACTGAAGACGCACTGCTGATCGCCCATCGCGACCACTCGCAGGATGTGGGCAAGATCGTGAAAGAGCTGAGCATCACCGGACGCAATGAGCTGATCTAGTTTCAATGCGCCTGCCGCTCGCGGCGTTCACCCTACTCCACCGCTGTACAATTCTTGGGTAACTCAGCGCGGACAAATCGCCTGAGTGGGGTGAAAAATGCCCGAAACAATTGATTGGCCGATGCGCGGAAAACGGCAGAGTCCGCGGCTGGCGATTTATCTCCTTCTCGCCATCGTCATTCTGATCTTCATTGGCGGCCGAACCGCCGTCTCCTACTGGGTTGACCTGCTCTGGTTCGGCTCGCTCGGCTATGCAAGCGTCTTCTGGAAGACCTTTGGCCTCGAATGGGGAACCTTTGCTGTCTTTGCAGCGCTGACCTTCGTGATTCTGCTCGCCGCTTTTTTCGCGCTGCGCCACAGCCATGCGGCCGACCTGCCTGATACGCACACCATCTTCTTTGGCGGCCGGCCGATCGAGCTGCCGATCAAGAAGTTTCTGCGTACCATCGCCGTCGTTGCCGCGCTTGTGATTTCACTGGTAACCGGTTTCGCGATGGAAGCTCAGTGGCCCACGCTGGCTCTCTACAGGTACGCGCCGCGCACGGCTTCCATCACCGATCCCATCTTTGGCCGGCCGCTCGGCTTTTATCTCTTTACGCTTCCGGCGTGGGAAATGATCGCGGGATGGCTGCTGACCCTTGCGGTGATTGTCTGCGTTCTTGCAGTATTGTTCCTCATCGCCGCGGGCGGCGGGCGCGCGCTCGGCGGGCGCTTTGGCAGCGGCGCTTCCCTGCCCTGGCGCGGCGTTTCGATCGCCGCCGGTTTTCTGCTCTTCGCACTGGCCATCCGCGAGTATGTTGGGCGCTTCGATCTGCTCTTCGAGGAGCACACGATCTTCGACGGCGTGACCTATACCGATGCGCACATCACGCTCGTCGGCATGTTATTTATCAGCGTTGCTTTGGCGTTAGGCGCCGTGATCGCGTTTGCGGGCGGAATCATCCAGCCACGGGCACGCTGGCTGCTTGCGGGGATTGCACCGGCAATCGTCTGTTACGTTGTGGCGGGGCTCGCCGGATGGTATGTCAATACATTCATCGTCAAGCCCAACCAACTCGACCGCGAAAAGCCTTACATCGCCGACAACATAGCAATGACGCGGCAGGCATACGGGCTGGATAGTTTTGCGCAGCGCGAATTTCCTGCCGAAATCACAGTCGCCGCTGCCGATCCCGCGCACAATCAGGCCACACTCGATAACATCCGCCTGTGGGATGTGAGTGCGCTGCAGGACACTCTGCGCCAGGTGCAGGAGATCCGCACCTACTACGACTTCCCCGACATCGACATTGACCGCTACCAGATCAACGGCTCGCTGCGCCAAGTGATGCTTGCGGTGCGCGAGCTGAACGTGGACAAGCTGCCCGAGAGCAGCCGCAACTGGATCAACGACAAGCTCATCTACACCCACGGCTACGGAATCACGATGAACCCGGTGAACGGATTTTCGTCGGAGGGCCTGCCGATCCTCTACCTGAGCAATATGCCGGTGCAAAGCACCGTGCCGGGCATCCAGGTGACGCGGCCGGAAATATACTTCGGCGAACTCACCGACACAGACGTTTATGTGAAGACACATCAGCAGGAGTTCAATTACCCGCAGGGCCAGAGCAACAATCTATCCTCCTACGACGGCACCGGCGGCATTGAGATGGGTGGTTTCCTGCGCCGAGCGCTGCTGGCTTTCGATCGCGGCGACCTGACCAAGGTTCCATTCAGCGACGACATCACGGCAGACAGCCGATTGCTGATGCGGCGCAACGTGCTGTTGCGCTTGTCCACATTGGCGCCGTTCCTCACCTTCGACCACGATCCGTATATTGTCGTCGGCGCTGACGGCCATCTTTCCTGGATCGTTGACGGGTTCACTTCTTCCGCGACCTATCCATACTCCGTGCCGGTCAATCTTGAAAACCAATCTGTCAACTACATTCGCAACAGCGTGAAGGCTGTGGTGGACGCGTACGACGGCACGGTCACCTTCTACGTGTTCGACAGCAAAGATCCCATTCTTGCCGCGTGGCGAGGAATCTTCCCCGGATTGTTCAAGGATGAGTCCGCCATGCCCGCGTGGCTGCGCGCGCACGTCCGCTATCCAGAGACGCTCCTGAGCATTCAAGCCGATATGTACGGCCTGTATCACATGACCGATCCCGAAGTGTTTTATAACCGCGAAGACCAGTGGAGCGTGGCCACGCAAACCGGCTCGAACCAGGGCGATCAAACCACGCAGGAGATGCACCCGAACTTTGTGCTGATGACGCTGCCGGGAGAATCCAGCGGCCTGGAGTTCGTTGAGATTTTGCCCTTCACGCCGATCAATCGCAACAACCTGATCGGCTGGATCGCCGCGCGCAGCGACGGCGCCAATTACGGCAAAGCGGTGGTCTTCGATTTCCCCAAGACGCGACTCGTCGATGGCCCGCAGCAGATTGAGGCGCGCATCGACCAGAACGCGCAACTCTCCGGCCAGCTCACGCTATGGAATCAGCAAGGCTCGCACGTGATCCGCGGCAATCTTCTGGTGATTCCGTGCGGGCAGGCGCTGCTTTACGCCGAGCCAATTTATCTGCAGGCCGCGCAAAGCCCCATGCCGGAGTTGCGGTTGGTTGTACTGGCGCTGCAGGATCGTCTCGCCTACGGGCCCACTTTCGAAGCGGCACTTGGATCGCTCTTCGGAGCCGAAGCACCGACGCTCTCGAGCTCGGAAGCGCAACAGCCCGCGACGGGCAATGGGACTGGCGCAACAACGCCGACCGCTGCGCAGCCCGGCACAAGCACGAGCGCACTCATAAGCCAGGCGAGCCAGGACTTCGCCGACTATCAGCGGCTGACCTCGGAGGGAAAGCTGGCCGAGGCCGGACAGAAACTCGACGATCTGAAGAAAGTGCTGGGTGAGTTGAGCGCGCACGGAAAGTAGCGCCCGTTTCTTCCATCGTCATTCACTGAAATCGATTGCAACGGAGGTCATGGTCATCCCATGTTCAATATGGATCGGCGCAGCTTTCTAAAAACTGCCGCGGCAACGGTGCCGCTGGTTCGCGCGGGAGATTCTTTTGCATTGGCCCAGCCCGCAGCGGCCGCACGCGCGGACTCCTCCGCATCGCATCAGGTAGCCGCGGACGTGCCCTGGCAAAAGACGCTGCGCCGCATTGGGCAGACGAACTTCACCGAGCACGATCCGGCGGTCTTCGACATCGAGGGATGGGCCGATTATTGGGCGGGCGCCAAAGTTGGCGCGGTCTTTATCAGCATCACGGGCATCGTTGCGTTTTATCCGAGCAAAGTGCCGTTTCATCGGCTCGCAAAGTTTCTGAACGGCCGGGATTTCACGGGCGAGTTGCTTGAAGCGGCGAAAAAACGCGGACTGCGCGCCGTCGCGCGATACAGCCCCGATCTGAACTGGGGAGACGCGCTGGCCGCGCACCCCGAATGGTTTATGCGCGATGAGCACGGGCAGCCGCTGGCTTCAGCCGAAGCGCCCGAGCTTTTCCAGACTTGCATGTTTTCGACGTACATGACCGATCATTTTCCCGCGGTCATGCGCGAGGTCAACTCCCGCTACGACATGGACGCGCACTATACAAATGGGTGGCCATCGTTTGCTTTGCCGGTGTGCTTTTGCGACCAGTGCCGCCAGTTGCCGCCCGCAAAAACTCCGGCTTATTGGGACAAGTTCAACGAGCGGTTCACGTACCTTTGGAAGCTCTACGATTCCATTGCGAAGGAAAAGAAAGCCTCGAGTTTCTACATCAACAACATGGGCGGCGGCGTGCATTCGGCTCCGAACCTGGCGCAGTTCGGCGAGTTTTGCCAGTGGTTCCAGGGCGACAACCAGGGCCGCAATCGAGGGGACTCACCTGTATGGGGCGCGGCGCAGCAGGGGCGCGTGTGCAACGCCGTGCTCGACGGCAAGATGGCCACCAACTTAACGGGCGCCTACACAACCGGGCCCATTCGCTGGCGCGAGGTGACGAAGTCCCCTGCCGAATCCGTCATCTGGACGAGCCAAACGCTGGCCAGCGGCCTGGTTCCCTACTACCACGTTGTTGGCGGTGAGAAGGGCCTTGGCGAAGATCTGCGCTGGGAGAAGATCGGCCGCGATTATTTCCTGTGGACGGCGCGGCATGACGCGCACTGGGTGAACAAAAGCGCCATCGCCAACATCGGCGTAGTGATGGGGCAGCGGACACAGCTCTTCTACGAGCCGCAACGCGACGTTTCGATGCAGCAGTATACGGATGCGATTTATTCCGCGCTGCTCGATGGAAGATTTCTCTTCGACTTCATCCACGAAGACCGGCTGCAACTGGAGCGGATCAAGAAGTATGCGGCGATTATTCTGCCCAACATCGCGCTGCTCAGCGACCAGCAGTGCCAGCAGCTTCGCGATTATGTGAGCCAGGGAGGTTCGCTGCTGGCTACTTTTGAGACGAGCATGTACACAGAACGGAATGAGCGGCGTGCGGATTTCGGATTGGCCGATGTTTTCGGCATCAATGCGGCGGGCCCGGTGATCGGCCGGTTGGGGAACGCAAATTCCTACATGGCTCGCATCGAGCGGCCGCATCCGATTCTCGACGGATTCAACGATACGCATTGGATTGCGGGCGCGGAGTTTCGCTTGCCGCTCAAGCCGGTCGACGAATCCCGTGCTCACCGTCGTGCCCGGATATACGGCCTATCCGCCGGAGCTTTCGTATCCGCCAATTCCGCAGACCAATGAGCCGGCTGTCGTGCTGCGCGAGCGCGGCGCGAGCCGCCTGGCATACTTCCCCGGCGACATTGAGCCGACGATGTGGCTCTCAGGCCAAGGCGATTTGAGCCGTCTGCTGGTGAATACGATTCGCTGGGTGGCGGGCGATACCGCTCCAATTGAGTGTGGAGGGCAAGGGGCTGGTCGAGATCTTCGCGTGGGAGACGGAGCCGGGCTTTGCCGTTCACGTTCTGAACTACACCAACCCCAACGCGCATCACGGATGGTTCAGCGAGTTTTATCCGATCGGAGCGCAGAAGGTTCGCTTCAAGCTTCCGGCGGGGCGCCGCGTCACGCGCGTCGAACTGCTCCGCGCAGAGCGTGACATTCCATTCCATGCGGCGGGCGACTCGGTGGAGTTTACGATTCCTTCAGTCACGGACTATGAAGTTGCGGCGCTCTACAGCGCTTGAAGAACGGAGAGATTGCGATGCCTCGTTTTGCCGCGAACCTGACCATGATGTACACGGAGCACAGCTTTCTCGATCGCTTTGAAGCTGCAGCGCGCGATGGGTTCACGGCCGTCGAGTATCTCTTCCCTTACGAATACCCGGCCGCGACGCTGGCGGCGCTGCTCAAGGAGCATGGACTGCGCCAGGTGCTCTTCAACTCTCCTCCCGGCGATTGGAAGGCGGGCGAGCGCGGCATCGCTGCGTTGCCGGGCCGCGAGCAGGAATTTCGCGACGGTTTTCTTTTGGCCTTGGAGTATGGCCTCGCCCTGGAGAGCCCGAGGATCCATGCGATGGCGGGCCTTGCGCCCAAGGGAGCCGATCGCGCGCATATGCTCGGCGTGTACACGGCGAATCTGGCCTGGGCTGCGGAGCGGGCGCGGACGGCTGGCGTCGATTTGCTGATCGAGCCCATCGCACAGCGCAACATTCCTGGATTCTTTCTCAATCGCCAGGAAGAAGCGCATGCCATCGTGGCGGAGATCGGCGCGCCGAATCTCAAAATCCTGATGGACCTGTTTCATTGCCAGGTGGAAGAAGGCGATCTGGCGATGCGCATTCGGAAATATCTTGCCGATCCGAAGACAACGCGCGTGGGCCATTTCCAGATTGCGGGAGTGCCGGAGCGCCACGAGCCCGACACTGGCGAAGTGAATTATTCCTACCTGTTCGATTTGATCGATCAGTTGAAATTTGAAGGCTGGATCGGATGCGAGTACATCCCCGCTGGCAACACGTCGGCGGGTTTGGGTTGGTTCAAAAAAGAAGCCGCTGCATAGATTTGAGGTTGAGAACGCGAAAGGCACCGCAGATCCTTCGGCCGCCGCGGCGACCTCAGGATGACAGATTGAGAGTCGTGCTATCCCACCCTAAAGCTCTCCGCTGTGCGTCGAGCTTTAGGATGGGGCACCCAATTTCGTGGGGTGAGAACTGCTCGCCTACTTCACAACGCCAAAAGTGAGCGACGTCGTCGAGTGCATGGTTTCGCCCGGCTTCAAGGTTGTTGTCGGAAAATCCGGGTGGTTTGGCGAATCGGGAAAATGCTGCGTCTCAAGGCATAGGCCGGAGTGCTTGGTGTATTTCACACCGTGGCGGCCGGTGAATGAGCCATCGAGGAAGTTACCGGAGTAGAACTGCACGCCCGGCTCCGTCGTTTCCACAGTAAGCTTGCGGCCGCTCGCGGGATCGGTGACAATCGCGGCCAGATGCAGCGTGCCGATCTTGCCGTTCAGCACCCAGTTGTGGTCATAACCGCCGGCGATCTTCAGTTGCTGGTTGTCGTCGCCGATGCGCGCGCCAATCACTTCAGGCTTCGTGAAGTCGAGCGGCGTGCCGGCCACCGGTGCCAGTTCGCCGGTCGGGATCGAGCGTCTTGTTGACCGGCGTGTAGCGGTCGGCGTCGATCTCCAGCTTCTGATCCAGAATGTTGCCCTGGTCGTCGCCGTGCAGGTTGTAGTACGCATGATTGGTCAAGTTCACGACCGTTGGCTTGTCGGTGGTCGCAGAGTAATCGATGCGCAGAGTATTGCCCTTGAGCGTGTAGCGAACTTTCGCAGTCATCGTTCCAGGAAATCCCATGTCGCCGTCAGGGCTGACGAGCGTGAACTCCACGCCACCGGGAATCTCCTCGGACTTCCACACGTATTGATTGAAACCCTTTGGCCCGCCATGCAGCGCGTTGGGGCCGTCATTGGTCGGAATCTGATAGGTCTTGCCATCGATGGTGAATTTTCCGCCGGCGATCCGGTTTCCGTAGCGGCCGACGATGCCGCCCAAGTAGGTCTTGTTATCGGCAAGGTAGCCCGCGAGCGAATCGTATCCCAGAACAACGTCCGCCATTTTTCCCGTGCGATCCGGAGCCTTGACGCTCACCAGGTGTGCTCCGTACGCCGTGACTCTCACTTCAATCTGCCCGCTGGTCAGCGTGTAGATCGGGACGGAAATACCGTCCGGCATCGTTCCAAAAACCGCCATCTTCGTTTCTCCCTTTGCCATGGCCGGAATGGCCACTGCTACCGCCATGATGAATGCCAAAACGTGAATGATTCGTTTCACAAGGTTCCTCTTTGCTTCGAGTTCCCGCGACGCGGTGAAGTTGCATCTGGCCGGGGCGAGTGAGCGCTTGCCGGATTCAGAGTGCGATCGCGGGACAAAAACGCTGCGTGCCAAATATATCTGAATCAGCGAGTGAACCCAAATACCGTGGGTCGTGAACTCGCGGCTGCACGGCAAAGCGCGAGAGTGAAAGAGCGAAGGAGTGAAAGAGTGAAGGAGTGAAGGAGTGAAAGAAATGAAACAAGACCGCTGGAATGAGTGCGTTAAGGGTGATTTTGGCGCTGGCGCGAATGAGCCGATTGCGTGTTGATTTCAAACGAGTTGTTTCGCATAAATCCGCCGTAATTTGATGCATTTTGACCATCATTTTGGAGACCGTTTGTTGATTCTAAATGAGTTAAGTGGCGAAAATTTGACGAAGAAGCTGAAATTTTTCCTTATTTTTATTTTCCGAGTTCTTTGAGAACCCGGCGGGCGGCGCGCTGGTGCTCGCATGCAGGTGGGTTTCGCTGGCGGCCGACGGGAATGTTTTTGAATGTCACGGGGAATCCCCCTTCCTCTTTAAGGGTAGCAATTTGGGCGATTTAATCTTTAAGGGTAGCAATTTGGGCGATTTAATCGGCAAACTTGGGGGATTTTATTTGCGAGGGCGTAAGGGATGGAGGGGGAATAACTTAAATGCGATTTGGAGGAGCTTTGGCGAGGGGCCGGCTCTTGACAGGGTGAACTGAGGGGCGAGTCTCGGCAGGTGCGTCCGGTGGCATGAACCATGGACCGCGCGGGGGCTCGGTGTCATGTCAAAGTAGTCGTCCGACAGATCGCGGTTCTGACATGCCGGCATTCTGAGAGGCGACCCACCCTCGGACGGACATTTGGGTTCGCGGTATCCCACGTCTAAAACTCGAGACGTGGGGCACCCGATTTTTGTGCTCAGTGAAGATCGCGAAATGCAACCGCAGATCCTTCGTCGCCGATGAGGCCGGCTCCTCAGGATGACAAATTGGCGGGAGGGCACCCCATGTCGTGCCAGGTCGTGAGCCGAAAGACCCTAGAATGGGCCACCCGCCAACCTCTTATTTCGCCTGCGCCAGCTCCGCAACAACTGCCGCGATTTTATCGAGTATCTGGGTCCAGCCCTCCAGTTGACCGCTATTTCTTGCGCTGTCCATGGGTTCATTTCCAATGAAGGTGAGTTTCGTCTGGCCGTTTCCTAAATCCTCAAAGAGAGTTACATCGTAGGCACCGTCGATTGCCTCATGTTCTATTCCATACTGCGCGGGGTCAATCTTGTTCCCCTCGGGGTCGGAAAAGTACATCAAGGAAACGATCTTTTCGTGCGGAACAATCTCGTGATATTCAACCGCATTCCAGAACTCCTGCCCGTCCGGCGCCTTCATGCAGCAGAGAAGTCTTCCGCCCACGCGAAAATCCATCTTGCAAACGGGCGAAGTAAAACCCTTCGGCCCCCACCACTGCATCACATATTTGGGGTCTGTCCACGCCTTCCAAACCAATTCGCGTGGGGCATCAAAAACTCTTGTGACAACCATCCGGTCTGTCTCGTTAACTGTTCTTGTCATCTCTGACCTCCGTCTTTTTCATTTGCTTCACGACTACATCGAGCTTGTCGAAACTCTCTTCCCAGAACCGGCGATAATAAGCAGCCCAGTCGCTGACCTTTCTTATCGCCTCTGGCCTAAGCGTGCACACACTCTCTCGCCCGCGCTTCGTCTTGATCACAATCCGCGCACGCACCAGATACGCAATATGTTTTGAAATCATCTGCTGCGAGAGTGCAAACGGTTCCGTCAATCCATGCACAGAGGCAGGCCCATTGGAGAGCCGCTCGATCATCGCCCGCCGGGTTGGATCGGACAAAGCCGCAAATGTTGTGCCCAATCTATCCACAACCATATGGTAGTGGATTTTCCGTCCTTGTCAAGTGTGGATTTTGGCGGGTGGCCCACCGAAGCGAACGTGCTGCCCGCGCAGAGCGTGAGCGACGGCTGGCAAATATTTGCGCATGGAGCCCTGAGCCGCCTTGTCGTGGTACATTCACATCACCCCCCCCACGGCCACGCAGGTTTCATATCCGCAACGGAGGTTTTTCGAGAAATGAAAAGCGTTCTCAGGTTCTTCTCTTTGAATACACTTTGCCTGGCTTTTGCGTGCATGCTGCTGGGCGTGGCGAGTATCCAGACAGCCCGGGCGCAGGCCGCGCCCCCGCCGATCGGCGTCTGGGGCAACAAGACGGAAGGCCTGGTGGTTCAGCAGAGCGGAACCTGCGGCTTCCTGGTCAACGGCAAGGTCGCCTACTCCGGCACCTGCAGGTGGGAAACCCCTTCGGCCAGAGGAGGGATTCTGGACATGGTATATCCGATGCCTCTCGCGCCCGGCCACATTCGCTGGAGTGTGATCTGGGTGAACCAGACGACGATTACGCTCGATGGAGATCCATTTACCAAGAAGTCGAATTAGGGTTGGTTGCATAAATCCCCTGAGTCTGCTTCAAAGGCTCAGGGGCTAAAGCCCCGCTGTTTAAGGGCCTCATGCGGCACGACTAAAGTCGTGCCCTGATACAAAACCATTTATGCAAGCCGTTGTGGGTCGGGATCAGGATTCCGCCTTCGCGATTGCTGCTGCCTGGGCTGTAGCTGCCGCCTGCGCTGAAGCTGCCGCCTTCGCTGAAGCTTCGGCGAGCCAAGCCGACGATGCCAAGCCGGCGCGACATCCTTCGCTTCGCGAAGGATGGTGGGCGCTGCAGGATTCGAACCTGCGACTTCCACCGTGTGAAGGTGACACTCTACCGCTGAGTTAAGCGCCCAGAAAAGGCATTGGAAGGGTTCGCCGGGGATTCCGGCCCTGCGTTGAAAAGCGGAGCCAAAATGCCGCAGCCGGGAGGCGAATTTTCGCGCCTAAATTCAGTTTCCAGAACCGCTCAAGCTCCCCGTCGACTCACACGGTTCAGCGTTGACCGGACCTGCGCAAAAAGGCCTTCCCGTAGGGTAGAGTAACACCAGCAGGGCTTTACGGCCAAACCGCGCGGGCTGAAACGCGCAGCGGACGAGAGTCGATCAGGAGGGAAAAGCCGTCCCGCAGGGGCTAAAGCCCGTTGTCAGTTTTGCAGTATTCGCGGCACGAGTAAACTCGTGCCCTGATACAAAACTCGTCTCGGATGGAGTTTTTCCGCAGCTTGTGAAGCCGTCGGACCCATGTTCAGGATAACCAGTTCAATTCGCCCGGAGAGCGAGCTCCGATATCAAAGGGAGGCGGCGCTGCGGCCTCTTTTCGGCACCCTCCGGGCTCCCTTTTTCGGCCCTTTTCTCGGCAAGCTGGGCGCGCGACTGCCTTCCGGCCTGGCCCGTGCCGACGCCATGGCGCAGAGTGCGGAACCGGGAGCCGGCGAAGAGGGCTCCGAATCGGGCTCCGGGGATGGAAATTCGGGCGATGAAACCGCTTACGGGCCGCAACCTTCTGGCCCGGATGGGGTTCCAGAAGATATGGCAACGATGGTCCTTAGCGGTCCGGCGTTGGGTGCGGGCGAGGCTCTTCGGCCGGGCGAGCCACGTGCCGGCCTGAGAGAGCCATTGGACCCCAAAAGCGACGCAGCCATTATGCTGCGGGTGGCCGAGGGCGACGAAGCCGGTTTTAATTACCTGGCGCAAAAGTACCACCGGCCGATGATTCATTTCCTGTACCGGATGGTCGGGAACCAGGCAGTTGCCGAAGAGTTAGCTCAGGAGGTGTTTCTTCGCGTCTATCGTGCCAGGAGCAGCTATCGGGCAGAAGCAAGATTTACGACGTGGCTTTACCGGATTGCGACCAACCTGGCGGTGAACCACGCGCGCGACACGCGGCACGAACGGTCGGCGCAAACGGTGTATCTGGATCAGCCGGACGAGGAGACGGGCACCACTCCCGATGTGGCTGACGATGAGCCGACGGCGGAGCAGCAGTTGCTGCGCGATGAGCGCATGGCCGCGATTCGGCTTCACGTGATGGCGCTGCCCGAGAGGCAGCGGACGGCCGTGTTGATGCACAAGTACCAGGGGATGGATTACCGGCAGATCGGAGAGGTGCTGAAGTTGAGCGAGTCGGCGACCAAGTCGCTGCTGTTTCGCGCTTACCAGACGCTGCGGGACAAACTGAAGGATTTTGTTTGAAGGCATGAGTGAAAAGAAGCCGGAACCCTAAAAAGGAGAATCGACCGGCAGAAACATGGGGTGGAGATGATGAAACAGACGAAAACAAATTGCGCGGGGATGGACGCTGAGCTGGCTGAAATGCTGCTCGATGCGCGCCCTGCTTCTGCCAAGGTTCAGGCGCATGTTGCGGAGTGCGAGCGTTGCCAGGGCGAGCTCGAAGAGCTGAAGGCGACCATGCAGGTGCTGGATGCCTGGAAGGCTCCCGCGGCCGAGTCCGTATTTCCTTACACGGCTTGGGGCCAGGATGCGCGAAGAGCGCGAGGCCCCGCCGGCAGGTTGGCTGGCTGGGACCATCGCGCGGCTGCGCGCTACCGTTGCGTACGGGCCGGGATTGCATGTGCGTCCGCTGGCGGCCGTGGCGCTTACGGTGATGTTGCTTGTGGGCGGCGGCACCTATCTGGGCGTGACGGACTGGATGCAGCCCGCGCAACCGGCTGCTCAGAATGCTGCAGTGGTGCATGACCTGCAAACTTTGGACAGCAATGCGCAGGTGCTGGATCAGATGGAAGCGCTCACCGCCAACCCGAACGGAGAATGACGCATAACCATTTCGGCCGCTTGCCGGGAGCCTGGCGCCGGAAGGCGCCCGCTCGGAGAACGACTCGTGAACTGGACTTCCAACGCGGAGAGAATGCGTCCGGCGGTGATTGCCGGGGCAGTCCTGTTCCTGTGCCTGAGCGTTGCCGCTGCGGCTGGGCAGCGCGGATTTGACCGCCGAGTTCCGCAGTTCCGAAATGCCCAGTTGCAGACGCGGCAGAATCGTCAGCAGAATCCGAACCAATATCGGAGTCAACAGCGGTTTCAGAATCAGCAGCGCCGGAATCCAAATCAACAAAGGCCGAATCAACAGCAACAGCGGCCTTACCAAAACCAGCAACGGCCATACCAGCCGCAACAGAGACCGTATCGGCCAGCACCGCAATATTACGGAGCGCGGCCGCAAACTCCCGCAGGCCCCGCGTACGGCGGGCGGCCAGGTAATCCCGTCCCGAACTACAACAGCCCGGCTTATCCCAATGCAAACCGCCAGGGAAACACGTATCCAAATACGTATCGAAACACGTATCCAAACACCTACCCTGGCGCGGCGCCTCCGGGACATTTAGGCGACTGGCTCAACCATCATCAAGGTCTTCCCGCGGAGGACCAGGAACGCCTGCTACGCAACGACCCGAGCTTCAATCGGCTACCACCGGCGACGCAGCAACGCCTGGTGCAGCAGTTGCACCACCTGGATCAGTTGCCTGAGGCGCAGCGGGACCGGCGCCTGGCGCGCAGCGAGATGCTGGAGCACATGTCGCCGCAGGAACAGATGCAGGTTCGGCAAGCGGGCCGCGGCTTTATGGCGCTCCCGCCAGATCGGCAAGCCACGGTCAAGCGCGCCTTTCAGGATTTGCGCTCCGTACCCCTCGACCAGCGCGCGACGGTGCTGAACTCGGCGCGCTACCAGAGCCAGTTCAGTCCGGAGGAGCGCGGCATCCTCTTCAACCTGTTGCGCGCCGAGCCCTACGAACCGCCTCGCTGAAGAGGGTTGGCGGTGACCTCATGAGATTATGTCGAGTCGTTCATTCGACGCAAAATTATGCGGCCGAAATGCAGGTCCTTCGACTCGCTCGCCGCGGCGACCTCGCTCAGGATGACATCGGGAGGGATGATGTTGTGCTGTCCCACCCTAAAACTCGTCGCTGCGCGCCGAGATTTTAGGATGGGGCACCCAGTTTTGTAGTGAGTTGAGAGCGCAAAAGCGCAAAAGCAGGTCCTTCGACTGCGTTTGTCGCAAAGTACGCGCCAAACTTCGCTCAGGATGACATCGCATTTGTTCAACGAGCTTCAAAGTCATGACGCTGTTTTGCTCGTGAAGAAATCGAGCGATCGCTCGAGTCCATCCATCAGTCCGACGCGCGGTTCCCAGCCCAGCAGCGTGCGCGCCTTTGTGATGTCGGGACGGCGGCGCATGGGATCGTCCACGGGCAGCTCGACATAACTCAATTCGCTCTTCGATTCCGTGACTTCCAGAACGGCCTTGGCACACTCCAGAATCGTGTACTCTTCTGGATTGCCGAGATTGACGGGAAGATGTTCTTCGCTGCGGGACAGGCGGACGATCCCCTCGATCAGATCGTCTACGTAGCAAAAACTGCGCGTCTGGCTTCCGTCGCCGTAGATCGTCAGCGGCTCGCCGCGCAGCGCCTGCATCATAAAATTCGAAATGACGCGGCCGTCGCCGGGGTGCAGTCGCGGGCCATAGGTGTTGAAGATGCGCACCATGCGTGTATTGACGCCGCGCGAGCGGTGATATGCCATGACCATGGCTTCGCCAAAACGCTTTGCTTCGTCGTACACGGAGCGCGGACCCACCGGATTTACATTGCCCCAGTAAGTTTCTTTCTGCGGATGCTCGAGCGGGTCGCCGTAGCACTCCGATGTGGACGCATGAAGAAATCCCACGCCGTATTTTGCTGCAATTTGCAACGTGTTCTCAACGCCCAGAGAGCCAACGCGAAGCGTTTCAATGCCCAGGCGCAGATACTCCGGAGGGCTGGCAGGCGAAGCAAGATTGAAAACATAGTCGACGTGTCCCGGGTCGAAGCTCGCGCAAATATCCTGTTGCTCGAAACGGAAGCGGGAGTCATTGGCGAGATGCGCAAGGTTTCCCTGGTCGCCGGTGCTCAGGTTGTCGACGCCGATGACGAGGTAGCCTTCCCCGAGCAGGCGATCGGTGAGATGTGAGCCCAGAAACCCTGCGGCGCCGGTTACGAGTGCGGACTTGGTCAAAGTTCAAACTCCAGATGCAAAACTTGGGACGGAATGCGATGATTCGCGGAGCGCATGCAGTAGCGCGCAATGTCCGCCTTGGATCACGCGAGCGACTTCCCTCATGCTGGCGCCTTGCGCGGCTTGCCTTCCTGCGCCTGGTAGCTCGCCTGCCTGCCAACGCTCACATAGGTAAAGCCGTGGCGCTGCATCTCTTTCGGCTTATACAGATTGCGGCCGTCGATGACGATGGGAAAACGCAGCGCCCGATTCAAGCGCGCCAGATCGATCGCGGCGAACTCTTTCCAGTCCGTCAGAATCAGTGCAGCATCGGCATCCTGCGCCGCATGGTACACATCGTCGGAGTACTTCATATTCGCGGCCGGCGGCAATACTTCTTTCGCACGCTCCATCGCCGCCGGATCGTAAGCGGTCACCGTGGCTCCGGCCTGCAGCAGTTGCTTGATGATCGCGATGGCGGGCGAATCGCGGATGTCGTCGGTGTCTCCCTTGAAGGCCAGACCCAGCGCCGCCAAACGCTTTCCGCGAAGCGTCCAAAGCGCCGATCGCACCTTGTTGAAGAACACATCCCGTTGCGTGTCGTTGATTTTGCGGACTTCCTCAAGCAGTTGAAGATTAACGCCCCGCTCCTGGGCCACCCAATGGAATGCGGCCACGTCCTTGGGGAAGCACGAGCCGCCGTATCCCAGGCCTGCGCGCAAAAACTTTGGACCAATGCGGCTGTCCAGACCGATGCCGGCGGCAATGTCTTCAATGTCCGCGTCGACTGCTTCAGCCAGGTTCGCGACTGCGTTGATAAATGAAATTTTCATGGCCAGAAATGCATTCGACGCGTGCTTAATGATCTCCGCGCTTTGCGTCGAAGTGACCAGCAACTGCGCGGGCTGTGCTTTGCTGCACGCCCCAGCCACAGCACCGGGCTGCGCGTAGTATGCGCCGCCGGTAATCGGCTCATAGATTCGCCGCAGCATGGTCCGCCGCGCGCTCATTGCTTGCCCCCACCACGATCCGGTCGGGATGCAGAAAATCGACGACCGCCGTGCCCTCGCGCAGGAATTCGGGATTGGAGACGACATCGAATTGTTCCTGATCTACTCCGTGCCGGTGAAGCACGCGGCGTATCCAATCGTTGGTGTAAACCGGAACGGTGCTTTTCTCGACGATCACCTTGTAGCTCTTGATGGCGCGCGCGATCTCCGCCACCACAGCTTCAACATACGAAAGGTCTGCCGCGCCGCCATCGCCCTGCGGGGTGCCCACGGCAATGAAAACGGCCTCGCTCTGATCAACGGCCTCTGCCAGGTTCGAGGTGAAGATCACTTTGCTGCCGCGATGCTTGTGCAGCATCTCGGGCAGGTGCTCTTCAAAGATGGGCACACCGCCTTCGCAGAGCAGCTTCACCCGGGCCTCATCGTTGTCGACACAAACGACCCTGTGACCCATATCCGCAAAACAGGCTGCCGCAACCAGCCCGACGTATCCCGACCCGATCACGCAGATTGATACTTGCTCTTGACATGCTTTCCCCGCTTTCCTTTGCCGCATTTCACATGCGCCGTTCCAGACCGTTTGAGATTGCCCTGTTTGCGCCCTCGAAAAACCGGCGATTGCACGGTGGTTTCAGCCACTCATCGGCCCACCGACATTCTATCTTGCTGCTTATCCGCCGGTTATGACCCTTTCGTTGCAAGCGCATCATTCCGTTTCCGCTCGCACCGTGCAGCGCGGCGACCGGTCCGCTGAGCGCCCTCCAATCGGGCTCATCCGCATCATCCAATCCGTCCCCTCGGCTACAATTGGATTAGGCCAAACGGCATATTCTTTGCGCATTGCGCGCAAGTCAAGCAAGGAGCTCGAACTTCTATGGCGATTCCCGCCACTCAATTACGCCCGGGCATGATCATCAAGCACAACGACCAGCTTCACACGGTGTTCAAGGTCGAGCACCGGACGCCGGGCAATCTTCGCGCCTTCATCCAGGCCAAGCTGCGCAACCTGAAATCGGGGGCCATGTTCGAGCATCGATTCCGTTCCGCCGACGCCATCGAAAAGGTGGTGGTGGACGAAATTCCCATGGATTTTCTCTATGCCGACGGCGACGATTACTACTTCATGAATCCCGTGGACTATGAGCAGACTGTCCTGAAGAGCGCGACGCTTGGCGACGCTGTGGAATACCTGACCGCCAACCTGCAAATCAAGGTGAGTTATTTTGACGGGCAGCCGGTGGGAATCGAGCTGCCGCAGACCGTAGACCTGCAGGTGGTCGAAACCGAACCTGGACTCAAGTCCGCGACCGCCTCAAGCGTCACGAAGCCGGCCAAGACCGAAACTGGCCTCGTAGTCCAGGTGCCTCCGTTCATCAACGAAGGCGAAAAGATTCGCGTGGACACGAGCGAAGGGGCCTATTTGAGCCGCGCGTAAACATCTTGAGCTCAATCAATCAGAGGAGGTTCCATGCCGGTCCCCGCAGTCATCGTCGCCGCCGCTGAAAATTATCGGTTCAACTCCGATTTTTTAACCAGAACCGTCCAGGACCTGTCGCCCGAAGAATGGCTCAAGCATCCCGGTGAGAGCACGAACCACATCGCCTGGATCGTGGGGCATCTTGCATATTGCCGGGGGCGGATGCTGCACTTCATCGGCACTGAATGGTCTCTGCCTGTGCTTGAACACTTTGCGCGCGGCAAGAAGCGGATGGAAGACTCCGCTTGCCCGGCGCCGGAGTTGCTGCTGAATGCATGGAGCGAGTCAGGTAAGGCGCTTGCAGCCGGGCTTGAAAATGTGCCGGAAGATTTGCTTGCCCAAGCCGCGACGCAGGGTCCGCCGAGCGTCGAATGGCAAGGTCAGCGGAATCGTCGACTTCATGGCGATCCACGAGACTTATCACATTGGCCAGGCATCGTATGTGCGCTCGTGGCTGGGGCACAAGGGCCTGATGGGCTAGCGGCGCCGGCACACGCCCAAGGCGCGAAGATTTTCAACGCAAGAAACGCATCGGGCCGCGTTCCCTGGTTTGCTGAAGCTGATCGAGGAGGCTCGCATGAAGCCGCTGCTCTCATTCCTTTTTCCGTTGCTTATCGCCCAAGGCGCGATGGCCGCGCCGCCGTCAGTGCCACCTGCCGACCGAGCCGAAGCCGTGAACGGCAGCAATGCCTTTGCTGTTGACCTCTACGCGCAGCTTTCGAAGCAGCCGGGCAATCTATTTTTTTCGCCGGAGAGCATCTCCACCGCATTTGGTATGGCCTACGCCGGCGCGCGCGGCGAGACAGCAACGGAAATGCAGCATGTTTTCCATTTCACGCTGCCGCCGGATCGGCTGCATCCCGCAATGGGCGCGCTGCTGGCCGAAATGAACGCCCAGCACAAGGGCTACGATCTGCATGTGGCCGACGCGCTTTGGGCGCAGCAGGATTCCAACTTTGAGGAGAGCTACCTCAAGCTTGTGCAATCCGATTACGGCGCGGGCTTTCACCGCGTCAACTTCAAGATTTCGCCCGACAGCGTGCGCACCACCATCAACGCGTGGGTTGAAAAGCAGACCAACGACAAGATCAAGAACCTGCTCGGCCCAGGAGCGCTTAACTCATCGACGCGCCTGGTGCTCACCAACGCCATCTACTTCAAGGGTGACTGGCAAGATCCGTTCGACGCCGAGGCCACT
This sequence comes from uncultured Acidobacteriaceae bacterium, assembly GCA_963796785.1. Taxonomy (GTDB): domain Bacteria; phylum Acidobacteriota; class Terriglobia; order Terriglobales; family Acidobacteriaceae; genus Telmatobacter. The sequence goes on from CAWCMW010000003.1 coordinate 778,963, forward strand.
CAGAAGGAAGAATTTCATCTCTCGGCGGCCCAGTGGGTGATGGCGCCCATGATGCATCGCACCGGCGGCTACAGTTATTACGATGGCGGGACATTTCAGGCGCTGGAGCTGCCGTACTCCGGCAACGAGATTTCGATGGTGGTTTTGCTGCCGAAGCAGACCGATGGGCTCGCGGCGCTTGAGCACTCGTTCGCCTCGGGTGTTGCAGGCGAATGGATCCGGAAGCTGGAACCTGTGGACAAAGTGATTCTGACCCTGCCGCGCTTTACGATGACGCAGCAGTTTGAGCTGAACAGTGCTCTCAGCGCCATGGGCATGGCGCAGGCCTTCAGCGGCACGGCGGATTTCTCGGGAATGACAGGGAAGCCGGACTTCAGCATTTCGGCGGCCATCCACAAGGCCTATATCGATGTGAACGAGAAAGGCACGGAAGCCGCGGCGGCCACTTCGATCGTGATGCGTGCGACGGCTATGCGGCGGGAATTTCCCGAACCTCCGCCGATCGTCTTCCGCGCCGACCATCCCTTCCTGTTCATACTGCTCGACACGCGATCGGGAAGCATGCTGTTCCTTGGCCGCGTGGCCGACCCGACAAAGTGACGAGCCGCACATGGATGAGTTGCGAAGTTACCGCGGCGAGAATCAATCGTCGCGTTTTGACTCGCGATCCGGAATTATCGGCTTTATAGATGAAGTTTCAGATTTCCACGCTGGACCTCATTCCTGAAAGGCGCTTTACAGGAGAGGCGCGAGGCGTTACGCTATACGCATGATTCGGAGCTTCCGCCACTCGGGGATCGAGAAGTTCTTCAAGTCCGGAAGCAAGGCTGGTATTCAGCCGAGGCACGCGGCAAAACTATCGCGCCAGTTATTTGCCCTTAACCGAGCGAAGTCGGCACAGGATATGAAAGCGCCGGGGTGGGGACTCCACCCGCTTTCTAAAGATCTAAGCGGGCATTGGGCAATCAAAGTGAATGGAAACTGGCGACTTACATTTGCCTTCGAGGGCGAGGACGCAATTCTGGTCGATTATCAGGATTACCACTAGGAGGATCGTATGCTGATGCACAATCCACCGCATCCCGGCAAGGTTCTGCGGGACTATCTCGGCGACATGGACATCGCGGATGCCGCGAAACGTCTGCGGGTCACGCGTACCACCCTTTCCCGCATCGTCAATGGGCGTGCAGGCATTTCGGCTGAGATGTCCATTCGGCTATCGGCGGCGCTTGGAACTCATGCCGCGTTCTGGTCCGGTCTCCAAATGGATTACGACCTCTGGAATGCGAGCCGGAAACGCAGACCGAAAATTCAACCGTTCCGCAAAGCAGCTTGAATCTCACGATTACGCCACGATCAACCTGATCATTTTCCGCCGGCTAACTTCACCAGGCGCGCCTCGAGCAGCGCCTCGATCACCTTCAGCGCTTCAAGCGCCGACTCCGCGACCGGCTCATCGACCTGAACAACAGCCAGCGCTTTGACCGGTTCCCCGGCCGGATGCGCTCCTGTCCGCTCGCGGCCCAGGGCGAAGTTGGCGATGTTGACTCCCTGCTCTCCCAGGATTGTTCCGATGCGCCCGATCACTCCGGGTACGTCGAGGTTGCGGCAAACCACGAGGGTTCCCTCAAGCGGCGCCTCGACATCGATGCCGTCGAAAGCCAGCAGGCGCGGCTGCTCGCCGTGAATCACGGTTGCGCTGGCGCGGCTCTCACCCTTTGCTGTATGCAGCACGATGGTTAGCACGGTGGCCGCGCCGCCGCGATGGCTGTCTGCCTTCTCTTCGTGCACGCGAATGCCGCGCTCGGCGGCCACGGATGCCGCGTTAATGCGGTTCACATTTTCGGAGCCCTGCAGCAGGCCCGCGATCGCCGCGTTGCGAATCAGATCGGTTTTGGCTTCGGTGAGCGTGCCGCCATAGACGATATGGATCGAATCAATTCCGGATTTGCCGCCGCCCTTGCCCGCCTGCGCCAGAAACGATCCGAGCCGTCCGGCGAGGTCGATATAGGGTGCGAGCTGTACATACTCATCACGGCTCAACGACGGAACGTTGACGGCGTTCTGGACGACGCCCAGCTTCAGGTACTCGCACACCTGGTGCGCGATCTGGATGCCAACCGCCTCCTGCGCCTCGGCAGTGGATCCGGCAACGTGCGGGGAAAGAATGGCATTGTCAATGCCGAAGTACGGCGAATCTTTGGGCGGCTCGACGGAGAATACGTCCAGCGCCGCGCCCGCGACCTGGCCGCTCTTAAGTGCGGTGACCAAATCGGCGTCGCAAACCAGTTCGCCGCGCGCGCAGTTGACGATGCGCACGCCCTTCTTCATGGTCGCGATTGTCTTGGCGTTGATGATGCCCTGCGTCTGCGGCGTGAGGCCCACGTGCAGCGTAAGAAAATCGGCATTTGCGAAGAGATCCTCGACCGAAACCAGAGAAATACCGTTTTCGCGCGCCACGGATGCGGAGACAAAAGGATCGGTTCCCATGAGTTCCATGCCGAATGCGCGCGCGCGCTTGGCCACTTCAAGGCCGACACGGCCCAGGCCCAGAATACCCAGCGTTTTGCCGCGCAGCTCGGTGCCCTGGAGATTCTTTTTCTCCCACTTGCCGGCGTGCATGGTGGCATTGGCGGCGGGCACTTTGCGCGCCAGTGCGATCATCAGGCCGATCGTCAGTTCAGCGACAGCCACGGCGTTAGCGCCCGGCGTATTCATCACCACGATGCCGCGGCGCGTGGCGGCCTCGGCGTCAATGTTGTCCACGCCCACGCCGGCGCGGCCAATCACGCGCAGTTTCGGAGCGTGCTCGAGCAGCGCATCGTCCACCTGCACCGCGCTGCGAACCACGAGCGCATCGGCATCGGCCAAGGCGGCGGGCAAGCCTTCAGGCAACTGATCGTGTGTCTTGACTTCCCATCCCGGCTCGCTCGCAAAAACGGCCAGCGTGGCCGGAGAAACTTTTTCCGCCAGTACGATCTTCATGGCTGCTCCCTTGTCCGCCAAGGCGGACGCGCTTGTGTACTCATCAAAGCGAATGCCCTGCTGTTCGCAGAGCAGATCAAACATGCGCACCACTGCCGCATGCGGCTTGCCCTCGCCGCGCTCGTATTTGGTAAGCGAGTTGGGATGCACCCCAAGCCGCTCCGCCATTTCGTATTGATAGAGATCAAGCTGCTTGCGCGCGATGAGCAGCTTTTCTCCGAAGGTGAGTTCAGGCATGAATACAGCTCCCAGGGTCGAATAAGTGAAGAAAGTGAAGGAGTGAACGAATGATGGCGAGATCAAACCAGCCTGCAAATTTGCGCGAGATCGCGCTCCGCCGGCCTTTCACTTTTTCACTCGTTCACTTTTTCACGAGCTTCACTGCCTTCGCATACACTTCCTGCGCGGCGGCCACGGCCTGGCCGAACTTTACCGGCAGTCCGAGGTTGTCCTTGGCGATGTGCTCCATTGCGCCCAGCAGCGCGACGGTGTCGAGATAGTCAAAGAAGCCAAGGTGCGCGACGCGAAAGATCTTGCCCTGCATCTCGCCCTGGCCATTTGCTGCCACCAGCGCGAACTTGGCCTTGAGCGCCTTGACCACTACTCCCGAGTCCATGCCTTCAGGTACCGCGACGGCCGTGGCTGCGGCTGCCGGAGCGGTCGGCGCGAAGAGCGTGAATCCGAGCGACACGAGCCCGGCGCGAGTGGCTGCGGCGTTCACCTGCGCATTATCGATCAAAGCGATGCGGCCTTTCTCCAGATCGCCGCCCGCCTGCCCGGCGATGTAATCGAGCGCAGCGCCGAGCGCCGCAACCAGCGCGACAGCCGGCGTGTAAGCGCTCTCGCCTTTGACCGCATTTTTGCGTTCTTTGCGCAGGTCGAAATAGTAGCGCGGATTCTTGGTGGTCTCCATCGCCGCCCAGGCGCGATCACTCACGCTGAGATACGCGAGGCCGGGAGGAATCATGACGGCTTTTTGCGAGCCGCCGATCAGCACGTCGATTCCCCATCCGTCGACATCGAAATGCGTGGTGCCGAGACCGGTGATGCCATCGACGACGAGAAGCGTATTCGGCGCGATCTCGTCGCGCAGCTTGGCGATGGCTTCGACGTCGTGGCGGACGGCGGTCGAGGTCTCAGTGGCCTGCGTGTAAATGACCTTGTGCTCCGGCTTGAGCGCGGCGCGTACTGCTGCAAGGTCGAAGGTCTGTCCGTAAGGAGCGGTGACCACATCCGGCTCGCAGCCGAAGGCTTTCGCCAGCCCTGTCCAGCGCTCGCCGAATTTGCCGGCCGTCAGCACCAGCACCTTGTCGCCCGGCGAAGTGAGGTTCGAGACCGAAGCCTCCATGGCGCCGGTGCCGGAACAGGAGAGGAGCAGGACATCATTCTTTGTGCCGACGAAAACCTTGAGCTGCGCAAGCACCTTCTGAAAGAGGGCGCGGAACTCAGCCGTGCGGTGATGCATGTCGGCGGCAGCCATGGCGAACTGAGCTGCCGGAAGAAGAGGCGTTGGGCCGGGAGTATAAAGGCGAACCTTGCGGATCATTTTTCCCTCGTTTTGGACTGGAATTCGGGCAAGCCAACAATCACATAATACACAAATTTGTGAATTATGTGGCTATTTCTTGTGGAAAAACACTCGGCCGAGGTCTGAATTCGAGCAAAACAGGGCCCTTTTGGCTCCGATCTTCCAAAGTCGGTACAATTCTTGTTTGGTCACCTGCGAGGTGCCCGCCCCGCAAGGCGGAACCGGCCAGGTGCCGAATCGACCCCTCAGGAATGAAAGACAGGAGCATATCAATGACCGACGCAGGTGAACTGGAAGCCCTTGTAAGTCAACAGATTGTGATCGCGATGAAGGCGCACGACGCCGAGCGCACCCAGACGCTGCGCCTAATCAAGAACGCGCTGAAGAACAAGGCGATTGAGAAGCGCGAGCCGCTGACGCAGGCCGAGAGCGAACAGGCTCTGGCCACCATGATTAAGCAGCGGCGCGACTCGATCGATCAGTTTGCCAAGGGCAACCGGCCTGACTTGGTGGCCAAAGAGCAGGCTGAGATCTTAGTCATCGAGGAATTTCTGCCCAAGGCGCTTGACGAAGCTGGGTTGTCGAAGCTGGTAGCAGAGGCAATTGGGGAGGTAACTGCGACGCTGGGGCACAAGCCGACGGTGAAGGAGATGGGCCCGGCGATGAAGGCGGTCCAGGGCAAGTTGCAGGCGGCGAGTCTGCGCGCCGATGGGCGGCTGGTGAGCGAGCTGGTGAAGAAGGAGTTGGCTGGCTAGGCCGATTGCGCGGAGCTTTGTGTCAAAGATTGACAAATTCTGTTATTGATCCCAAGATCAATTCAGGAGACTTTCCCCATGAATGTTTCACTGACTCCGGAGTTGGACAAATTCGTCGCCGGAAAGGTTGAATCCGGCCGTTACACGTCGGCAAGTGAGGTGGTTCGCGAAGCATTGCGCCTTCTTGATGAGCACGACCGCGCCCGGGCTGCGCAGATCGAGGCTTTCAACCGGGAGCTTGGCGCCAGGCTTCAGTCGCTCGATCGGGGAATCCACGTCGAACCGCAAGCGGTATGGGATGACCTGAAACGAAGATCGCGCAAACGAAGAAGCTTGCGAGGATGAGCAAGTACGTCGTCAGCGCTGAGGCTAAAACGGACCTCACCGAAATTTGGGAGTACATCGCTGACGACAATCTGGACGCGGCGGATCGCTGGATTGCGCGCCTGCGTGAAGCCTTTGAATCGCTCGCGCGTGCTCCCGGCATTGGACACAAGTGCGAAGACCTAACTGCCTTTCCTGTCCTCTTTTGGCCGGTTGGCGAGTACCTGGTTATCTATCGCCTCCGGCGTAAATGCGTTGAAATCGTAGCCGTTACCCAAGGCGCCCGTGATATTCCATCGTTCCTTCAACGGCGCGCCCTCTGACGGGCAGGCGGCCTCGCGATTTTCTGGGTTCTAAACTGTCTCCGCCGAAACTAATCCCCTCATTTCGGGTTTCTTGTGTAAGCCCTCCCCCCGGGCTGCCGGGTCCCATTTCTTTGCACGATCGGGATCCGGCATTTGCAAGGGCTCGGAATGGACTGAGAGGGATCATGACTCCCGAAATGAATTTGCGTGCTTTGTTCTCAGAGCGGCTTTCCCCGGAACCGAACCGATTTCCCAAGAAGGTGGTGCTCGACGAATCGTCGGCGCGGCGCGGAACTAGTGCCTTCTGGTTGATTCCCTGCGCGGCGCTTGCGGTCTTTGCGCTGGCATGTGCGGCGAATGCGTACGCGCAGCAGCCATACCCGGCAGCGCCGAACGATTATTCCGGCGGCCAGTACCCGGCCGGCCAGTACGCTCCGCAATACGCACAGCCCGCGCCGCAAGATGGTTACGCACCGCCGCAGGTTCAGGTACCGCAGTATCAGCCGCCTCCACCGCAACAGCCATATCCCGACCAGCCGCAGTATGCGCCGCAATACTCGGCGCCGCAGCAGCCTTACGCGCCGCAGCCCTATACAGACCAGCAGCCAAATGACATGCAGGCGCCGCCGTATGACGAGCAGGACCAGAGCCAGCCCGACCCTGAGGCTCAGGCTCTCTCAGCCGAGGATCTGGAACAGCTATTAGCGCCGATCGCGCTTTATCCGGATTCGCTGCTGGCGCAGGTTCTTGCCGCGTCAACATACCCGGCGGAAGTGGCGATCGCCGACCAGTGGGTGCAGCAAATGCGCGCGGCGGGCGATGGCTCTCCCGACCAGATTGCCGCCGGCGCGAACGCGCAGACCAACTGGGATCCCAGCGTCAAGGCACTCACGGCGTTTCCTGATGTGCTGGACCTGCTGAACCACGATCTGGAGTGGACAACGAACCTGGGGAATGCTTATTACAACCAGCCGCAGGATGTGATGCAGACTGTGCAGGTGCTGCGAGACCGCGCCGAGCAAGCCGGCAATCTGCAATCGACTCCGCAGGAAGAAGTGCAGAACGACCAGGGCTACATCGATCTGGCTCCGACGGACCCGCAAGTGGTGTATGTGCCTACCTACAATCCGTGGGAGGTTTATGGGCCGCCGATCGCGCCGTATCCGGGCTTTTCGTTTGTCGGCGCTCTGGGCGATTTTTTCGACGGCGCTCCCATTCAGTACGGACTCAGCTTCGCTCTGGGAGCTTTCGATCGCATGCCGTTTGGCTGGTTGGCGTGGGGCTGCGACTGGAGGGGGAACGGGCTGATGTTCAACCATTCGGGCTATTACACGCACAGCCGCCAGGTGGCCGATTGGGGCCTGCCGCGCGGTGGACCACGCGCCTACGGCCGCGGCGGCTCCTGGGGTGGTCGTGGAAATTCATATCAGGCGAATGGCGGTCGGCAGGGATACTACCGGGGCGGCGATGATCAGCGTGGCGGATGGTCGAATCATTCTGGTGGGCGCGGCGGCGCACAGTCCTACGATCGTCCCGCGCAGGGATTTCCGGCGCCCGGACGGTTCGATTACTCGAACCGCGGATCGCAGGGTTATCGCACCACTCCGGGCTACTCGCGTACAGCGCCTGCGCAGAACAACGGGTATCGCCCGCAAACATACCCGGACCGCGCGCAGACCTACACAAATCGAGGATACGAAAACCGGCCGCAAAGCTACAGCAATCCAGGCTACCGGTACGGCTACACGGGCCGGCCCAGTTACGGCTACACCGGGCCGCAAGCCTATGCCACGCGACCGGGCTTCTCTTACTCAAGCCCCTCGAGGTCGTATCGCGCGCCACAGCAGGACTATTCACGCGGGTTTTCGTCGCGCGGATATTCGAATCGCTCCTATCAGAACTATGGCAATACGGCGATGCGGAACGAGCGCTCCGGCGGTTTCCATCTCTTCGGCGGCGGTGCGCCGCAGTCTACCTACAGAGCGCCGAAAGGTTTTGGCGGCGGACGCATCAACTTTGGCGGAGGGCACCCCAGCTTTGGCGGCGGACACTCCAGCTTCGGAGGTGGGCACATGAGCGCACCCAGGATGAGCCACTCGGGTGGCGGCGGGGGCGGACGCCATCGCTAAGCCGGGATGCGTTCCGAGCCTTTCCCAGCGACCGCGCGACATCTCATTCAAACCGACTCAGATCGGTATCCGGCGCCGGATGCCCAAGTGCGCGGCACATGGCGACAATTTGGCCCTTGTGATGGAAAGCATGCGTCAGGACATGATGGAGAACGAACGCGGGCGTGCGGATGGCGGTGTCTCCGTCGGGAAAACGAAGTTCTGTATTGCTGTTTATTCTTTGATCCGTCAAGCCAGATAAATAGACGAGGGTCTGTTCGCTCGCTTCGCGCTGAAGGAGTCTGGCATCAGCGACGGAAGGGCAGTCGGTTGGTTTCCGATCGCGATAGGTCAGTCCCTGGATCGTATGGATCCAGAATCCTTCGCAGTTGAAAATGTGGATCACCTGACCGCGGAGCGTGGGAAATCCGAATCCAGGAATTTCCCTTGTATAGTCGCTCGCGGAGATCGTGGACAAGTGGTCGAGCATGCACGTGATGCACTCGTGCGTCCAGGAATGAAATTTTCGAATGCCATCTACGGTAAACACCAAAGCCTCTTTCGGAATTCGATCTTGGGGATTGAGGGGAGTTTCCAGATTTCGAGCACTGGGAAATCAGAATACATCCGGATCTTGATCGTCGCAAAATGAACGCGCGATGAATTGTCCGGAACAGATAGACCGGAGCCCCGCTCTGGCTCTAATATCGATTCTCAACAAGGCCGTTCGCGGCCTTGACATGGCTTGACGATGAAACTCCCCGGAAGTCCAAAAATCCTGATCCTCAGCCTGTTGTGCGCTTTCGCTGTCGCGCGAGCCAGCGCTCAGGGTCCGCCCTATCAGACCGACGATCCGGTTCCCGTCGACCTGCACCATTACGAGTTCTATATCTTCGGAGCTGTGGACGGGACGCCTGTTGAGTTGGATTCGACCGGGCCGGCCTTCGAGTTCAACTGGGGTGCGCTGCCGCGCGTTCAGTTGCACGCCATTCTGCCCTTTGGCGTCGTAGCGCCGTTGAATCACCCAGTTTATGCGCCTGCTGGCGCCGGGCCCGATGAATTCGGACTGACTGACATGGAACTGGGCGCCAAGGTCGCGTGGATCAAGGAGACGAAGCACTTTCCGCAGATCGGCAGCTTCACCATGTTCGAGATGCCCACCGGCAACAGCGACAAAGGCCTCGGCGTGGGAAAGGTCTGGTACAAGCTGCCGATCTGGCTGCAAAAGAACGAGGGTAAATGGCTCTTTGATGGCGGCGGCGGCTACCAGGTGGTTCCGCAGGCCGGCTTCCGCAATTTTCCCTATACAGGCTGGCTCATCAAGCGCGAGCTTAGCGAGCAGTGGGAGCTTGGCGCGGAGGTTTTTGCGCATGGCGCTGAGGGATCCGCTCCGGCGCAGACGCAAGCTTCCACCATGATCGATGTTGGAGGGTACTACCACTTCAAGCGCAATACGAACGAACAGATTCTGTTCTGCTACGGCCATTCGGTCGCCGGGCAAACCGAGAACTACGCTTACGTGGGCATGTATTGGACGTGGGGCAAGGACGCGAAGAGCGACGCACCAGACAGCAAGAAGGAATCGGCGGACAATCTGCTGTTCCCGAGACCGCCCAGGCGAAACGGGCTATAGTGCAACGCCGCGGAAGGTTTGATTGAATGTGAAGGATTGCCTAAAGGCAGATTAAAGTAAGATTCGGGCAGGCACGTTCACCATCCAGACTAAAGCGAGAGATGAAGTGGAGCTTCGCTACACGATTACGCCAGAAGAGTTTGTCGAAGCCTCCATGCTGTGGGCAACGACGAGGCAGCGGAAGAGGCGGGAATCGCTGATGACCTCGCGGAGAGGCCTTGTCTATCTAGCTATCTTGCTTGCCTCCGGCATTTTGATTTCTCAGTTAAGAGGGCGCTACTTTGTTTGGATGATTGTTTTGCTGGTTGGAATCTACGCGGTGGCAGTAGGCTTCAGAAAACTAATATGTCCCCGATCACTTCGTCGGAGCTACGAGCATCAAAGTTCCGACCTCAACATTCGGGTTGCGATCGGCGAGTCGGGGATCGAAGCTGAGCGCGCGGGCGGCGAAGTAATTTCGCGGTATCTCTGGACCGCATTTGTGGGGCACCTGGAAGGACAGAATACTTTTGTGCTTTACCTGAACCGAATGCAATCACTCATTATCCCCAAACGCAGCATGACTCCAGAGCAGCGAGAGGAACTTCGCGCATTGTTGGCCGGGCATATTCCGGAGGGAGGGCTCAAATAATGGAGATCACCGCACGCGGACTCTGGACGATGATCCACGGGATGGGCTTCGGCGCGCTCTATCTCATGGCGTGTTCCGGCGCGCTGGTCGAGCTCTACCGCCGATACACTTCGCCGCTGGGGCCCGCGATCACGCTCGAAGACGAGCGGTTCATGCAAATCTACCTGACCGCGATGGCCGTGCTGGCGTGGCTCGCCGTACTAAGCGGCGCATACATCATTTATCCGTGGTATCGCGCCGCGCCTCCGCCGGGAACCGCAAACCTGGCCGAGTTTCCGCAGCGCCTGCTGATGTCGAGCCCATCTACGTACGCCTGGCACTCCATCGGCATGGAGTGGAAGGAGCACGTCGCATGGCTCGTGCCCATCTCCATCACCATGGCTGCGGCGGTCTTCTCTCAATATCGCCGCAGCCTCCGCATTCATCCAGAGCTTCGCACCGCGGTGTTCGCTTTTGTCTGGGTCTCGCTTCTCGCCGCGGGCATCGCCGGCTTTTTCGGCGCCATGCTCAATAAGAATGCGCCGGTGGCAGGCGGCCCACGATAACCATCATCCAGCGGGGGACAGAAATGAGCGCTCAAACCACGGCCAGCACTCCGCGGGCAATGTTGAATCCGAATGGACCTGGCGCGGCAGCGGTGCTTGCGGCCGGGATTGGCTCGCTCTCATTGGCGGTCTTCGCGATCCTGGCCGACAAAGTCGCCGCGATCAAGACCCTGATGAATTTCTACAAACCAACCGGTCCGCTTTCCGGCGTGACAACCTGCGCGATCATTTTCTGGTTGGCTGCCTGGGCGCTGCTGCATTGGCGCTGGTCGCGGCGGAATGTCCAAATGGGGCGCGTTACAGTTGCGGCTTTGATCCTGCTTTTCCTGAGCTTGCTTCTTACATTCCCGCCCATCGCCGACCTGTTCTAGCGGAATTTTCGCGCAAATAAAAAACGCCGAAGCTGGCATGGCGCCAACTCCGGCGTTCTGTTGATCGTGCGTTTGGCTTACTGCCAGGCTGCGGTTGTGAAGTCGGTGAAGTTAAGCCCGTCAACATGACGCGCGATGATGACTACATTGCCATTCGTCGGGTTCCTGAGCAACAGCCCAACCACGCGGATGTTTGTTCCATTGGCCAGGTCGTTGAATGCGCCGAAGCCATAACGGAAGTCGCTGTCCGGCCCCAGATACACCGTTACGGTTTCCGGAATGAGCACGCCGGCGAAGCCCTTCACCTGCATCTGGAAGGTGCCGTTGGCCGAGCTCTGACTGCCCGCGACGATGGTGCCGTTAAAGCCCCAATTGCGCAAGTGGATTCGCTTCACGGTCACATTGGAGGCACTGGCCGCTCCGCTTGCCGGGCCGCCCATCGCAATGTCTTGCCCAGCTACGAGTGAACTCGAGTTGAACAGGAATTGCGTGAGCGGGTTATGCGCCCAGTAGATGAAGTAGTTTTCGTTTCCGCTCAGGTTTACGGTCGCGAGCTGGCCCAATGTGAGGCCGGTGTTTGTGGGCTCAAGGCCGCGCACGTACAGGTCAAAGCTGCTGGCCGCGCCGGTAGCAGGAGGCGGCGGGTTTACGTACGTGATCTGGCCGGTGGCAAAGAAGCCGGTATCGGTAAGGATCGCGACTTCGTCGGCATCGAGTGTCTGGTCAGCACGGTCGAGTTGGCCTGACACCTGCACGATTGCGCTGGTGCCGTCAGTCGCGAGCGTGCTTAGACTTGCTGAGCCGTCCCACTCCGTCTGGCCATTCACATTGACGGTAAAGTTGCGGCCATGCGGCCCCTGAATCACGAAGGATTGGCCGGTCTGATTGACGCTCACCACGCCGGCGACAAACTCATCGATGTATGCGCCATGGTCGGTGTTCTTTACAGTGGCCACATCGAACGTAGGATCCACCGAGCCGTTGATCGAGCCGTTGGTCGTCTGAATGGACTTGGCCAGGTCGAAGTCGATGCGCAGCCCCACGGGCGCATTGCCATTCGAAACCACGAGCGGGTTGGCCAACTGAATGGTGACCGAAGGATTGGTATAGACGGCTGCCATGGTCGCGATCGCTGGGGGAGGGGTCGCGGTGTTCAGGTAACCGATGGTTCCGGCACCGAGAGAGATGGTCACGCTGGAATACGTGCCCACGGGAATATCGTTCGCGTCCAGCAGCGTCTGCAGCCCGTTAAAGCGCGCGAAATCGACGGAAGGCGTCCCACTAATCATCGGAACGGCAGTTCCGCCGCCTTGAGGATTGAGGTCGACGCTGTTGACTGTTGCGGTAAAGGAGACGACCGACGCCACGGTTGCGGGGGCATCGGTACCGACGACGAAGGTTGAGCCGGTGGTGGTGGATGTTCCGGTGCTGCCCATCAATCCGCTGGTGCAGCCCGCGACCGCCAGCACGGCAGCGGCGACTGGGACCAGCGCTAGCCTCAATAGCATTTTGCATGTCTTGGGGGACATATTGGGTATGTCGCTTTCTGCGGGCTGCCATGCCTTAAAGTGAACGCACGCTGAGTGAGCTCGTCTTGCTGGCCTCACTCCGAGGAACGCCGCCCAGACCGCGAGCCAATGCGAGATGAATCCTGAGATACACCTGCGATGACTCTTCAAATCTAAACGGGGAAAAAAGTCGTTCCAAGGCGCGCTCGCACGGAGCCATCGCCTGAATTTAACTGCGGCGGCCGGCCTGGATTTTAGCCACTTACTGCCGTCGAGTAGGTAGACACCGGATGATTCAACGAAGTTGTGGCCGGATGCAAAAAAAGTTTCCACAGCCCTCGAAAGCGAGTAATTCGCAGAGTTACCACGGTAACAGCCAATCTTTTGGCGTGACTTAGTCGATCTTTCTCAGGCATAGATTGCGGTCTGCCTTCCTCCGGCGAGGAAATCGATCGGGCTGCACCGCGTTCTTCAGAACACTTCCGAGCGCACGCCCTCGGGAATTGGCGCGTGCTTCAGCAGGCCCAGTTCTCCGGCAAGCCGCTCCAGCTTGGCGCGCGTGGCCGCGGTCGGCGGCACCAGCGGCAATCGCAGTTGATCGCCGCATTTTCCCATCAGGCTCAGAATGGTCTTCACCGGCGCCGGATTCGACTCCCAGAAATTGGCTTCTAAGAGCCGCGAAAAACGGCGCTCCAGTTCGCGCGCCTCGTCCCAGTTATTGTTGAGCGCGGCGCGGATCATGCGAGCCATTTCAGCCGGCGCCTCGTTGGACGCCACGCTGATGAGACCGTGCGCACCGATGGCGATCGCCGCCAGCGCCAGATTGTCGTCACCTGAGAAAATCTTGAAGCCCCTCGGCATGATGTGCGCGAGCTCGGCAAACTGTGTCAGCTTTCCGCTCGCTTCCTTGATGGCCTCAATGTTCTTCGCCGCCGCTGCCAGTCGCGCCACCGTCTCCGGCTCCAGGTTCGCGGCCGTGCGGCCCGGCACGTTGTACACGCAAACTGGAAGCGGATCGACTTCGCGCGCCAGTGCGAGAAAGTGCTGAAACTGCCCCTCCTGCGTGGGCTTGTTGTAATAAGGATTGGCCGAGAGCACCGCCGCCACGCCCGGGATTCGCTTGAGATGCGCTGCCAGACGAACCAGCACACGTGTGGAGTTGTGCGTGCAGCCCGCCCATACGGGAACCCGTCCCGCCGCGGCATCGATCACCAGCCGGACCACGCGCAGCCACTCTTCTTCGTCGAGCGTCGCCGCTTCTCCGGTCGATCCGCACGCAACGATGAAATCGATTCCCGATTCGATTTGCCAGTTCACCAGCGACCACAGCGCCGGCTCGTCGATCGATCCATCCGCCCTGAACGGCGTCACAATTGCGGTACCGCAGCCTATCGTTTCCATGACAGGTCAAGTTTATAACGGCGGGTTGCAGCGGGCATGAACAAGGGCCTGCGACTGCGCTGAATCAGTTCTTAAAGTTGATCGAAGATTTCGCGGAACTCCCAGGCGCCATGCTTACCGCAGAGCCACTCCGCGCCGCGCACCGCGCCCAGCGCGAATCCGCGCCGCGAGTGCGCGTCGTGGCGCAGCTCCAGCGTGTCGCAGTCGCTGACCGCGCGGACAACGTGCTCGCCCTTGGCATCTCCCACGCGATGCGACTCGACGGGAACATCGATTCCCGGCCGCGCGGCAAGAATGATCTCCTTCAGCGTGAGCGCCGTGCCCGAAGGCGCATCGAGCTTTGTAACGTGGTGCGTCTCGTCGATGGAGAACTTGTACCCCTCGAGCTTCGCCAACTCCGCCGTCAATTGAAAGAGCTTTTGCACGCCGATGGAGAAATTGGTGCCGTACAAAAGGCCGCCGCCGCGTTGCGTGGCGAGCGCCTTCATCTCGTTCAGCTTGCGCGTACCAGCCGGTAGTGCCCACAACAATGCGGCCGCCAAGAGCGAGAACCGCGCGCATGTTCTCCACGGCGGCTTCGGGCGCTGTGAAGTCCACCACAACGTCCACGCCGGCCAGGTTCGGCGCCGTCAACGCCGACGCGCGCACATTCTCGTCGATGTCGAGCGCGCGCACGCCGTGGCCGCGCTCCCGCGCCACCTCCGCCACAAGCGAGCCGGTCTTTCCCTTGCCGAGAACGAGAATCAGCATAAGTTCCTTCGGAACCGTTCGCAGTTCTTAGTTCGTAGTTCATAGTCCGTCGTTCTTAGTTGAGATGTCACTGTGATCGATTCACTGTGAACTGCGAACTAAGAACTATGAACTGCCTTCCTCGCTTCCACATCGAAGATCGCCGGATCAGGCTCTTTGAAGAACGCCGCGTGCAGCGACCGCACCGCTTCATCGGCGTCGTCTTCTTCGATCATGAAGCTCATATTGATCTCGCTCGCGCCCTGCGAGATCATGCGCACGTTGACGTGGCGGATGGCGTTGAACACCTGCGCGGCAATTCCGTTCTGCCCGCGAATGTCCTCGCCCACCATGCACACCAGCGCCTTCTTGCCCTCGTAGTTTCACGTCGGCCATCTTGCCCAGGTCGGCGGAGATCTCGGGCAGGCTCGCGTTCGAATCCACGGTGAGCGAAATGCTCACCTCGCTGGTTGAAACCATGTCCACCGGGCACTTGTGCTTGTCGAAAACAGCAAACATTTTGCTCAGGTAGCCGTGCGTCATCAGCATGCGGCTGGCCACAATGTCGATGATGGTCAGCTTCCTCTTCACGGCAATCGACTTGAAAGGGCTGTTGCAGTGCGGCGCCACCGAGATAATGCGCGTGCCCTCGCAGCCTGGGTTGCGGCTGTTCAGCACCAGCACCGGAATGTTCTTCTTCACCGCCGGCAAAATCGTGGCCGGATGCAGAACCTTGGCGCCGAAGTAGGCCAGCTCGGCCGCTTCCTCAAAGCTGATGACCCTGCACGCGCAGCGCATCGGGGCAAACGCGCGGATCGGCGGTCATGATTCCGTCCACGTCGGTCCAGATTTCGATGGTCTCGGCGTTGAGCGCGCCGCCCACCAGCGCGCCGGTATAGTCGGAGCCGCCGCGGCCCAGCGTCGTCGTTAATCCCGCTTCGTTCGAGGCAATGAATCCGCCCATCACCGGAACCTTGCCCTGCGCGATAAGCGGCATGAGCTTTTCCGGCGCGCGCTTTTCGATGATGTCGTCAACCGGCGCGGCCTTTTGGAATTCCGAGTCGGTGACGATGATCTCGCGCGCGTCAACATGTTCGGCGTTGACGCCGCGCTCGCGGAATGCCGCAGTCACGATGCGGCTGGAAAGCCGCTCGCCGTGGCTCACAATCAGGTCGGAGATGCGCGGAGTCAGCTCGAGAATCGCGGACACGCCGCGCAGCACTTCATCCAGTGCGTCGAATTTTTCGTCGATAACCTGAATCAAGCTGGCAATTGTTGCCTGCTCTTTCACCAGTGCGCATGCTGTGTCGCGATGGCGCGACCTCAGCCGCGAACTGATGGCCAGCGCGCCGGTGCGGTCGCCATCGCGCCGCCGCCGCAGCCGCGCGCAGCAACTGGTCGGTCACCTTGGCCATGGCGCTCACCACCACCACGGGGCTCTTGCCGTTCGCCGCGCGCCCGGCCACAATTGCCGCGGTGCGCCCAATGGCCGCCGGGTCCTCCACCGACGTGCCGCCAAACTTCATCACGACCACATTCATTTCTTGCTTCCCATGCGGCGCACTCTGTCTTACCGCGCGGCCGCTAGACCTTGGGTGCCCCATCCTAAGCGCGTCTTTGCCTTTCGCGCTTAGGGTGGGATAGCACAAATTTATCCCTGCGCTGCCGCCACTGCCGCCGGCTCCAGTTTGCCCAGGCTGGCCAGCATCTCGGCGTTCAAAATCGTCGCTCCCGCCGCGCCGCGCACGGTGTTATGCGAGAGCAGCACAAATTTCCAGTCCAGCACATTGCACGGGCGCAGCCGTCCCACGGTCACCGTCATGCCCTTGCCGCGCCCACGATCCAGGCGCGGTTGCGGGCGATCGTTCTGCTCCGTCCACTCGATCGGCTGCTCCGGCGCCGACGGCAAGATCCAGCCCTGCAAGCGGCCGGAACTCTGCCCACGCCGCAAGAATGTCTTCGCGTCGTCACGTCGCGTCCGAGTTTCTTCCCCAGCTTGATCGACACGCACTCCGTGTGCCCATCCACAACCGCAACGCGGTTGCAGTGCGCAGTCATCTTCGCGTTGAGCGGCGTCACCGCGTGCCCCTCGAGTTTGCCCAGCAGCTTGAGCGTCTCCGTCTCCATCTTTTCTTCTTCGCTGCCGATGAACGGAATCACATTGTCCAGAATGTCCATCGACGCCACGCCGGGATAGCCCGCGCCGGAGACCGCCTGCATCGTGGTCACAAAAATCTGCTCGATTCCGAAGCGCTCCTCGATCGGCTTAAGCGCCAACACCAGCCCCATCGCCGAGCAGTTGGAATTGGTGACGATGTAGCCGCCAGACTCCTTGCGCGAGGGCTGCTCTTCAATCATCTCCAGATGGCTGGCGTTCACCTCGGGCAATCACCAGCGGCACGTTTGGCGCCATGCGGAAGGCGCTCGAATTCGAAATCACCGCGCAACCGGCCGCGGCAAACTTCGGCTCCATCTCGCGCGCAATGGCCGTATCCACGCTGGCAAAAATGATCTTCGGCGCGCCCTCAGGCTCCGCCGCGCGAGACAGTCATCTTCGCGATGCGCTCCGGCAGAGCGGTATCCAGCCGCCACTTGGCGGCTTCTCCGTAGGGCTTGCCGCTCGAGCGGTCGCTGGCCGCAAGCCACGCGATCTCGAACCACGGATGGTCCGCGAGCAGTTGAATATAGCGTTGGCCGACCATACCGGTCGCGCCCAGAATGCCGATTGGGTACTTGTTTTTCATGGCCTTGACTCTATCCAGTGTACAAGAGGATGAGCCCGGCTGCTGCGACCAATGGTTACGCCATCGCCGCCAGTATTGCGTCGGTAAACTGCGTCGTCCCCGCGGTACCGCCTACGTCGCGGGTCAGCGTCTTGCGCTCGGTATACACGGTCTCAAGAGCCTTCTGCGCTTTGTCCGCCGCGGTCGACTCATCCAGATGCCGCAGCATCAGGATCGCCGACTGCAAGAGCGCCGTTGGATTGGCCACATCTTTGCCCGCGATGTCAGGCGCCGAGCCGTGCACCGCCTCGAAGATCGCGCAGTCCACGCCCAGGTTGGCGCCTGGCGCGAGGCCGAGTCCGCCAACCAGGCCCGCGCACAGGTCACTCACGATGTCGCCGTAGAGATTCTCAAGCAGCAGCGTGTCGTACTGAAATGGATTCATCACCAATTGCATGCAGGTGTTGTCGATCAGGTGCTCGCCGTAGATGATGTCAGGGAATCCTTCGGCCACTTGCCGCGCGCAGCGCAGAAAAAGCCCGTCCGACAGCTTCATGATGTTCGCTTTATGAATCGAGTGAACCTTCTTGCGCCCATGTTTGCGCGCGTATTCGAAGGCAAACAGCGCAATCCGGGTCGATCCCTTCTCGGTGATCACCTTGATGCTCTCGACCACGCCCGGGACCACTTCGTGCTCCAGACCCACGTACTCGCCTTCAGTGTTTTCGCGCACGATCACGAGATCGACGCCGGGATATTTCGTGTCCAGGCCGGGCAGATTGCGAATGGGACGCAGATTAGCGAAGAGGTCGAACTTTTTGCGCAGCGTAACGTTGATGCTTTTGAAGCCGCCGCCGATGGGCGTTGTCACCGGACCTTTAAGCGCCACGCGGTTGTGCTCGATCGACGCGTAGAGCGCTGCGGGAATGTACTCGCCGTGAATCTCGAAGGCTTCGGCGCCGGCCGCGAACCGCTCCCACTCGAACTTCGCGCCGGTGGCTTCAAGGATCCGCACGACGGCCTGCGTGACTTCAGGCCCGATGCCGTCGCCGGGGATCAACGTAACTTTGTGCGTCTTCGTCTGCGTCATCTCTATCGTTTACCTTTTATGGCCCTATGGGATTCGAGTAAACCCTCAAGCTCTTGCTTGAACTCGTTTACATCCTTGAAGTCGCGATAGACCGAGGCGAAACGGATATAGGCAACCGTATCGAGCCCCTTGAGGTGCTGCATGATGAGTTCGCCAACCTCCGACGTCGTCCGTTCGCGCTCGGGCGCATCGATGAGAAAACTCTCCGCAGCATCGACAACATTTTCCAGTTGGCTCGACGAAACCGGCCGCTTTTCGCACGCGCGCAGCAGGCCGCTGAGAATTTTCTGCCGGTCGAAGCGCTCGCGGCGGCCGTCTTTCTTCACCACCATGTAAGGAATTTCGTCGATGCGCTCATACGTAGTGAAGCGCCGGTTGCAGCTTTCGCACTCCCGCCGCCGCCGAATCGAGTCGGCCTCTTTGCTCTCGCGCGAGTCGACAACACGATCCTGCCCGAAACCGCAATATGGACACTTCATCTTTAGCCTGATTTTACGGCATCAACGCGCGCTTCATGCGCTGGCGCTGTGACCGGCGCATTGCATCACGCCCAAGAATCGCACCCAGGGGCCTACTGCTTCACGATATTGGTACGCCATGATGCGCGAAATCTGATGCAAGTGCGTCAGATCATGTGCAGCCCAAGTCGCCAGCAATTCTGACAATGTGACGGCGCCAAACGATGGGTGCCGCCCGCGCCGCCCGAGGTCCTGCGGCGTCAGCTTCATGTCGCGCAAATTCTCGAGCCCCTTTGCCCGCGCCCGCGCGAATTCGTCGAGCAGTTGGTTCATTGTCTTGCCCCGGCCGTAGCGCACATACCCCTCGCGATCAAATGGTGTGAACGCCTGAGCCTCGCCGGATTCAAGAATCATTCTCGCCCGCGGAATCCAGTCCTCATCCTCGCCTTGAATCAAGTGCGCCACGACTTCACGCACACTCCACGCATTATGGCCTTCCCTGCTCTCCGTCCAGAATTCCGGCAACCCGCGAAGAAGCGCGCTAAGTGCAGCTGGCGTGCGCTCAAGCAATGCAATCGTGTTTTCGAGGTTATGTTCCATGAGTCTTCCCTCTCGGTCCAGGTCCATCATCAAGATTCAGTGTAGCGGACACGATCGCGCGCGATTGTGCGGCGCAGTTCCTCCGCATTTAGACTGGCGCAATGGGCCTGGAATTCGACCATCTTTTTATTTGCACCGAGCCGGGCGCGCCGGAGGCGGACGAACTGATTCGCTTCGGCCTGCGGGAGGGCACGCCAAATACGCATCCGGGACAAGGCTCGGCATGCCGGCGCTTCCCGTTTGCAAATGCCATGATCGAGCTGTTCTGGATCAGCGATCAAGCCGAAGCGCAAAGCCCGTTAACCCAGCCCACTCTACTTTGGGAGCGATGGTCAGGCCGTAATTCCGGTGCGTCACCCTTTGGAATTTGCCTGCGGCCCGCGGACAATTCGCGATCTGGCTCGCTGTTGCGATCTGGCGCTGAGCGGAATCCCGGTGACGCGCCGCAAAAGTTTGATCCATTTCCAGGCTGGGCCTACAGGCCGTTGTACCTGCCAGGGCCGCTCCAACTCTTCATTGGTCATGCTGGAACGGACGAACCGATGTGGGTTTATATGGACTTCATGCGCCGCAGCCAACGCGAATCGAATTTCCTGAAGCATCCGGCTGGCCTTCGTGAGATCACAGGGCTTGTTCTGCAGTCGCCCGCACCGCTCAGGTCTGAATCGTCGCGCACGATTGTTGAAAGCGGCATTCTCTCTGCGCGTCCCGGCGAATCATTGCTGGAAATCGAATTCGATCATCGGCGACAGGGACGGAGCCACGATTTTCGATCAACCTTGCCGATCGTCTTTCATTACTGACTGCTCGGCGGATTTCCTTGACTCTTTCACTTCTTCACTCGTTCACCGGCCCGGTGCCCGTCCCTCGCGCCCGCTCAAACGCAACAACGGCCTGAGAACTTTGATTCCCAGGCCGCTGCCGGTGGACTGTTGGGATTGGACTAAGGCCATCGCGCTTCCGCGAGTGCCAGAGCCATGACGGAAAAACCTCCGCCTGGACTTACCTGTGGTCAGGGGCGCGATGCCCTAGGCCTCAGTCACCTCACGTACGATACAACTCGAACAATCTTTGCTCATAGGCTGGATCAACCTCCTTTCCCGTGTAAGCACAAGCTACGACTTCGGCCGCCGCGGCGTCAAGGCCCGCTTGTTTGCGTCACGTTGGAGCAGCGTTGCAAAATTCTTTCGAGCTTCGCGCACCGTCAGGCCAGAAAGGCCGGCGTGCGTCGATTTCAGGAATTTCTCGACTGCATGCCAGTCGTGCCACGCATAGTCGCGCAGCGCCCATCCGATCGCCTTGCGGATGAAGAACTCCTTCTCCGCCGCCAGCAGCTCGGCGTAGCGGAAGAGCCGTTCTGTGTCGACTTCGCCGCGCAGACCTAGCTGGTGCAGCATGGCGATTCGCCGCACCCAGAAATTCTCGTGCTTCACAGCCGCATCCATGGCGCGCTTGCCCTTGGCTCCCGCCCGTTGCACAACCGGGCCAATCGGCTTCAGCAGGGAATCAACCGTATCCCACCAGGATTTCTGCTGCACCAGGCCGAGCAGCCACGGAAGGTCATTCAGGTTCAGGAACTTCTGATGCCGCCCAAGCAGCCCGATCGCGACATATTGGTATTCCCGCTCGCGCATTTGCCACAGCCCTTCCGCGGCCATGCGCAACTCCGCCCGATCCGTGGGCGAAAAGCTCTTGATCAACGGCGCAACGGCGGCGCGATGATCCGGCATCGAGACGCCCAGATACTCAAACTGATTGCGCATGTAGGCGCGCATCGCCGCGGCTCGCTCCGCATTCTTCAGCGGGCGCAGCGTCGCCCGCACCGCGCGATGAAAAGCTGCAACCCTCTTGTCCGCTTGAGCCATCGCACACTCCCTTCTCGATTGCATTGAACCGTTATTGATTGCAAATCCTCGCCGCCCATTCGCGCACGGCTGCGGGCGTAACGCTGCCGCCCGCCGCCTCGCTCGCCGCCAGCTGCACAGCCAGGTTGCCGACGGTCGAGCTCTCTGTCTCGCCAATCTCGACAGGCAACCCGGTCCGCTCCTCGGTCAAGGCGATCAACAATTTGTTGCGCGTGGCGCCGCCGATCATGTGGATGCGCTCCAGCTTGCGCCCCAGCATTTTTTCGAGGTTCGCCGTTGCCGACGCATATCTCCGCGCCAGGCTCTCAAAGATCGTCCGCGCAAAGAGCGGCTCGTTCCCGGCTACATCGGGAATGGCATCGAAGCCCAGCCGCGTGAGCTCGTTATTGATGCGCCTGCGGCATTTCGGAGTCGAGCATCAGCGTTTCCGCATCCATGTCGAGCACGCCCGTCTCGGAATTGCATGCAGCAGCCTTTTGGATAAGACTCTCAATCGACCAAGGGCGCCCCTGCGCCGCCCACGCATCCATGCACTGCTTGAGCACCCACATGCTGTTGATGAGCGAGTGAAACAGAAGCCCGCCGGCCGCCGCACCGATGTTCGTGTAACCGGCGTCGAAGGCATCTTTGCTCGTGACCGGATTTTGCGTGATCGCACCCACGAGCGACCATGTGCCGGAACTGATGTAAACGGCCGAGCCCATATCTGTGGGAATGCCCGCGATTGCGCTGGCCGTGTCATGCGTGGCGGGCGCAATGATTTCCGTCGCGCGGAATGCGTCAAGCTGCGCCAGTTCTCCTGTCAGCGGACCCAGAACCGTCCCCGTCGGAACGATTGGCGGCGCGGCTTCGAGCGGCAAGCCCAGGAGCTCGAAAAGCTCCGCGTCCCAGTTGCCTGTTTTTAGATTCACCAGTCCGGTGTGCGTGGCATTTGTGTGTTCAGCTACTCGCCTGCCGCTCAGCCAGTAGAGAACAAACTCCGGCAGCATGACCCACGGCGCGCGGTTGTCGATATCGCTTTCCGCTTCGGGCCAGCAGAATCGGCGAGAAGCTGGTACACGGTATTGATCTTCAGCGGATAGGCCCCGGTTCGCTGGTACAAATCAAAGGGCGAGATGATCCGGTCTGCCGCTTCTTTGCCGCGACAGTGCGCTCGTCGCGATAGCAGAACGGCTCGCGCAACATTTTGCCGTCGGGCGACAGGCGCACGTAGTCCACCGACCAGCCGTCCACTCCGATCGACGCAATGCCCTCTGGCGCCGCGACTGCAGCTTTGCGCAGGCCCTCTTCAAGTCCGGCAAGAATCCGAGTAAGCGGCCAGCAAAGCGAACTCGCCGCGCCGCACTGGCCCATTCGGAATGCGATGGATGACTTCGATGCCGGGACGGCCGCTTGCCCAGCGAAGCAACGAAACGCGGCAGCTTTCTGCGCCTAAATCAATGGCAACACGCGCAGCTTCTTGCATGGCGAGAGCGAAACTCCGGTTTCTCTAGCGCACAAATGCTTCGGTCAGGCCGCCATCTACGGGGACGACGTGACCCGTGGTGCAACGCGCCCTGGGACTGGCGAGGAACAGAATCGCCTCCGCGCAATCTGACCCGCCGATCGCCTTGTGCGTCAATGTGCGCTCGGCATAGAACGCGGCCAGGCGGCTGCGAAGCTCGTCGTCGCTGAACGATTCCTGGAAAGGAATACTGTATTTGCGCAGCGAAGCACGCACGCGGTCGCGCGGAAACATCGTCGATCCTTTAACCACCGTTGCTGGACTGATGCCGTTCACGCGCACATTGGGCGCCATGCTCACGGCCAGCTCGCGGATCAGGTGCGAGAGCGCGGCTTTGCTCACGTCGTAAGCCTCGCTGCCGCGCTTGGCGACCACCGCGTTGGCCGAGCTGGTAAACACAATATTTCCGTGCAGTCCCTGCTCTTCAAACAATTTGGCGGCTTCGTCCGCGAGCAGATAGTTCGCGGTTACGTTCACGGCCAGCGTGTCGGACCACATTTCGTCGGCGATCTCGCCGTCCGCCGTGGACGGGAACAAGGCCGCGGTGTTGATGAGAATGTCGATGCCGCCGAAGGCCAGCGTGGCCTCGCCCAATACTTCGCGAATCGATTCCCGGCTGCGAATGTCGACGCCGGAGTGGCCGGTAAATTCGGGCGACGTTATGGTTGCAATCTCGGCAGCCACCCGCGCCGCGCCTTCTTCATTGCGGTCGGCGACAAACACGTGCGCACCGCGCGATGCTGCCAGCCGCGCCACTTCGCGCCCAATGCCGCTGGCTCCGCCCACCACCAGCGCAACGCGCCGGCTCAGCTCTTTCTCCGGCGGACGCCTGCGGATTTTTGCATCCTCCAGCGACCAATACTCGATGCGAAACGCCTCAGCGGCCGGCAACGCCACATAATTGTCCAGGACCTTAAAGCTCGCCGGATCCATTCCCGGCGGGCACTGAGGCACTGGTCCGCTCACTGCGCCCTCGCCCAGCAGGCTTGCGCCTTCCATCACGTGAATGGCGTTAACGTAAAATTCGCCGGTGATGCGCGCCTCGGTCTTGTCTTTGCCAAAGCTGAACATTCCCAACCCTGGAATCAGCACTACAGCGGGGCTGGCGTCACGTATCGCGGGTGAATCGGGCTTGGCAAACGTGCGGTAGTACGCGCGGTACTGGTCGAGATACTCGGCCAGCGCGCAATCGATCTGGGTCTTCAGCGCTTCAATGCCGTCGTTCGCGCCCCAGTTCACAAACATCGGCCGGATTTTGGTGCGGATAAAGTGATCGGGACAACTGGTTCCCAGAAAAGCCAGAGCTTTACCGTGCGCGGAGTCGGCAAACTGCAGCACGTCGGGCGCATCAGAGAAGCTGCTGATGAAACGCTGCCTGGCGCTGATGCGCCCTCGCAGAAACGGGGCGATCTGGATTGCAAGGCTGCGGCGGTCTTCGCGTGCCTTCACAACCTCGCCGCCGAAGCGCTCCTCGCCCTTTCCTTGTCCATGCTTCTCAATGAACTGGCCAATGCTGTCGATCATATGCAGCGTGTTCAGATAGCACTCACGCTGCGTCTGGCCCCAGGTAAAGAGCCCGTGCCCGCCAAGCACGATCCCGTCGCATCCTGGATTCTCCTGCACGATCTTTTTCATCATCATCGCGAGTTCAAAGCCGGGGCGCTGCCACGGCAGCCACACCAGCGAGTGGCCGAATTCGCGATTGAACTCTTCCATCTTCGATTTGCCATTGGCGCTCGCCGCGAGCGCGATCCCCCAATCGGGGTGCAAATGATCGACGTGCGGAAAGGGCAGAAATCCGTGCAGCGGAGTGTCGATGGATGCGGCCACCGGATTGTTGCGGAAGGCGCACAACGGATACATCTCCGCCATCTGATCTTCAAATTCCACGCCTTTATAAATGCGCTCCAGCGCCAGCAGCTTTTCCTGGTAAAGCGTGGCAAAGCCCCCGCGCTTGATGCTGCCGAGATCGCCGCCCGATCCTTTCACCCACAACACTTCCACCGGATTGCCGGTCAGCGGATCCAGTTCCACGACCTTTGAGCTTGTATTTCCGCCGGCAAAGTTGGTGATGCGCAGATCCGAACCGAGCAGATTCGAGCGGTAGCGCAGAAGTTCAGGCTCATCGAGACCCGCCGCCACGGCGGGATCCCAGCGGTCCTCGAGAAAATGCAATACAGGAGAAGCTGTCGTAGCCATTGTCATAAGGGGCACTCAAAAGGGGGAAGAACCGAACTCAATTCCATGATACAGCCAACAGCGAGGCGTAAATCGTTTTCAAGCGGCGATTCCAGGCGAGTGAAAGCTAGGGTACTGCCACCGCTTGAGCTGGAGACTCCTCACGCACCCTTTTCGCTTTCTCAACTTCGCCCAGAGAATCGGGCGAAACCGCGCGGTGGTGCGCGTAGTTATAAGGAGGAACGGTGTACCCGCGCAGAATCGAAATGCCAAGCTGAATCAGCCGCGGTCCGTAACTCTCGGCCTCGTGCGAAATGGAGCCAACAATCGCGCTCGATCTCGTGCGCATCTCTTCCAGGACTTCGGGAATGCAGTCCTGGCCTACGATGGCAAAGTTCCCCTCCTGGCCTACCTCGCGCACGGCGTCCAGAACGCCCAGGGCGCTGGTATCGTTTATAGCGGCCACCAGAGTGAGCTCGCCGCCCTTTTGTTCGCGAAGATAAGTGCTCATCGCCTTGTGGCTCGCCTCGCGCATGCCTCTTCCTTCAATCTGGACGAACTGGCCGGGCGTCAACTCCTTGAATCGCTCGCGGATTCCGTCAAAAGCGCCGGCAATGCGGTTCTGTACAAAGCTACCGGCCTCTCTGAAACCCACGCCCACTACCCTTTCGACCTTGCCCTTCCATTGCCGATGCGCGTATTGAGCCAGGATGGCGGCGGCTTCGTACCCGATCTCGAAGTTGTCCACGCCGAAATACGTCGCATTGGGGTGAGGCACGTCGATCGCCACCAAGGGAATCTCGGCCTTTTTGAAGATGTGCGCCACGCGCGGCGCCGCCGCTTCTTCCACCTGAAATTCGAGAACCAGGTCCACTCGCTTGGCCACGAACTCCTCGGCATTGCGTACGGCCACATCGGGATCGTAGCGATTGTCCAGAACGATCAGCTCCACGCCGGATGCAGCGGCTGCCGCAGTCACGCTCCGCGCCACCGCCTCGCTGAAGGGCATCTCCGCACTCTGCACCGCAAGGCCGAAGCGCAGCCGCCGCGGCCGCGACACCAGCCGATACTGGCCGCTCGGAGTCTGCGCCAGGTAACCGCGATGCACCAGCGTCTTCAAAATGCGATAGACGCTGGTCTTTGAAATGTTGGTCCGCTGGTAAATGTCTTCGAGCGTCAGGGGCGTATGATCCTGCTCCAGCAACTCGATGACGTCGAGCGCCTTGGAGAGAATCGGAATCAGGTAGAGCCTCTTGATTTTCGCCTTGGCCAACCGCCCTCCCTTTTTGACTCCCCTATTGAAACATACCGGCGCCAGGGCGATCGGATGCGACGCTATGCATAACTGCTAACGGCCGCGCTACGGTTTGCCCGCTCCCGCGCCACGCGCTCCACATAACCGCCTGAGCGCAGCGCTTCGAGCGGATCCCCCGGCAGGCCGCGGGCCTCGCGCCACGCGCGCGTCAATGGACGCACATCGAACCAGAAAGCGCCGCGGTAGAGTTCTTCTGCGGCGACCAGTTCGCAACTTTGCTGCAATTCCGCCAGCTTCTCGCGATCCACCAGCGCGGCCTTCAAATAAAGTTCCTGCGCCGTCATGACGGTCTGGATCATCGCCTCGATTTTGCCCTTCAGGTTGTGGCTCTGGTCGATCATGTAGGCCACTGCCTGGAGCAGCCCTTCGGACTGGGCACTGTGGATTTCATGGAAGATGCGGAAGATCTGGTAAGGATCGATCGAGCCCAGCGTGAGATCGTCGTCGGCATAGCGCCGGTCATTGAAGTGGAATCCGCCCAACATTTGGGTGTGCAGCAGCCACGCCACAATCTGCTCGATATTTTGCGCGTTGTAGTGGTGGCCGGTATCGACGAGCACGCGCGCCTGCGGCCCCGCATGTTTCGCCAGGTGGCTTGCCATGCCCCAATCGGCAATATCGGTGTGATAAAAAGCCGGCTCGAACGGCTTGTACTCCACCAGCAAACGCTGGTCGTGCGCAAGGTGGCTATGCGCAGTCCGCAGCGCCTCCTCAAGCCAGCCGATGCGCTTGCGCATGCTCTGCGTGCCGGGATAATTTGACCCATCGGCCATCCAGAGCGAAATGTCGCGCGAGCCGAGCGCCTTCGCAATCTCGATCGAATGCAGCAGGTGCTCCAGCGCCCGCTCGCGGACGGCTGCGGATGGATTGCAAAGCGAGCCGAATTTATATTCCTGATCCTGGAAGAGGTTAGGATTGATCGATCCCGAGCGAACGCCAAAGCGTTTCTCCATCTGCTTCACTTCGGGCACATCACGAACGCCCGAAGGCAGATCCCAAAGCACATGCAATGCCAGCGTGGGCGTTGCGCCGGTCAGTCGATTGACCTCGGCGGCGTCGGCAAATTTCTCTTCGATGGTGCATGCCGCGGCAGCCTGCGCAAACTTGCCGAAGCGGGTACCGGTGTTCGCAAATCCCCAGGAAGGGATTTCAATGCGAAAACTGTCCAGCGCCTTGAAGGCAATTTCCTCCAGATTCGATTGCGAATCCTTCATCGTTTCCCCTTACGCAAACCTGTCTGCTTTCCGATATCTGTCGACCATTTGCTGAGCCTGCCAAGGCTTTAAAAACGCGCGTAAAGCCACTGCCAAGAATGTAAAGGCCGACAGCTAAAACCCAAATAATATATCATCAGAAACAAATTGTCTATTGCAACTTAGGCTTTCGATCCAGCCATTCCACAGCTCCTTCCAGGCCACTTCCGCTGTCGAAGGATTTCCCAGCCTCAGACTCTCGCTCGGCACCACACACATCGATCCCTGCTGCCATGCCGAAATCGCTCGCTCCCTGCATCTTCCACTCGCCGCTCTTCAACCTTCCTCTTCCGACCCCGTCTAACAAATCGAGTTTCCCGGTTTTATTCTTTGCGGTCATCCTTTTACTTATCCTCATTCGGCGTGAAGTGTCCGCACTGCTGTGGGCTCCGAATGCGGCGTCAGTCTTAAAGATCAAGGCAGCACCGTTCAATGTGCGAAGCGCATGAGCCTCGACTGCACAAGGGGCGATTTGTGGGTCATGTGTCCTATGATGACGAAGCTCTGGACCATCCCGATGGGTCGACCCAATCACATCCGGCACGTCGCCGGTTTACAGGCCGGTGGGCGCAACTCTTTCCCGGCCGCAAAAACATTTTCAGGATTTCGAGGGTTCACACAAGAAAGGGTCCAGGAACTCCCCCTATGATCAACTCCCGCTCGCTCTCTCTGTGCGTGTTGGCCAGTGTCATTGCCTATTCCGCAGCCTCGATGGCGCAAAACGCCCGCCCCGCAATCCGCATCGCCGGCCCCATCAACGAAAACCAACTCGTTACGCTCTCGGGCAATATCCACCCCGCGGCCAATTCCAGCAATGACCGGGGACCCGTCAGCCCGAGCCTGGCGATGACCGACCTTATTCTCGTCCTCAGTCGCAGCCCGGAGCAACAGGCCGCATTCGACGCCTTCGTCGCCAGCCTGAATGACACGAATTCGCCCAACTACCACCAGTGGCTGACCCCGGAACAGGTTGGAGAGAAGTACGGCCCATCCACGGCTGACATTGCGACCATCACAAGCTGGCTCGCCGGCCACGGATTCACCAACGCGCAGGTCACCAAAGACAGAATGTCCATCCGCTTCAGCGGAACCGCGGGCATGGTCAACCAGACCTTTCACACCGAGATTCACAACCTGGTCGTCAACGGCGTGCCTCACATCGGCAACATGAGCGATCCGCAGATTCCCGCCGCCTTCGCGCCTGTCGTCGTCGGTATCAAGTCGCTGCATAATTTTTTCCCGCGGCCTCAGCATCACATGGGCCAGGCCGTGCAGCGTAGTTCGCAGACCGGCAAATGGGTACGCGAGCCGAGCCCCGCAACAACTGCGGTTCGCAGCCTCGGGACAACAAGCTCCGCTACGCTGGCAAAGCCTGCGCTCACGGCAAAGCCGGAATTCGGGATCAGTGTCGGTGGCACGAGCCCATATTTGGTCGAAGACATCTCTCCATGGGATTTCGCCACCATTTATAACGTGGCGCCACTATGGACCGCCGGAATCGACGGTACTGGCCAGACGATCGCCATTGCCGGCACCAGCGCCATCAATATCGGCGAGTCCACCACCGGAATCGGAGCGGCGGCGAACGCCAACGGCAGCAATGACGTGGCGACCTTCAGAACTTTTTTCGATTTGCCTACGAACAACTCCTGGAACCAGCCCATTCAGATGTCGGGCAACAGCGCGCCTCTGACGGTTTGCACAGATTCGACGGGGACGTTGCCCTATTCGACCGATCCCTGCGGCATTGGCGATCTTGAGGAGAATTCGCTCGACGTCGAGTGGAGCGGCGCAGTTGCCAAGAACGCGCAGATCATCCTTGTGTCCAGTTACCCTGCCTCGGCGTCGGACGATACTCTTTACGACTCGGAGAGCTATATCGTCGACCATCTCACCGCGCACATCATGAACGTGAGCTACGGCGAGTGCGAGTTGGGACTGGGCACCGCGGGCAACGTGCAGTACTACAACCTTTGGGAAACGGCGGCCTCGGAGGGAATCGCGGTCTTTGTCGCCAGCGGCGATTCCGGCTCGGCCAGTTGCGACCAGGGAGGCGACGCGAATGGCGTTCCTGCCCCGGCCGAAAGCGGCCTCTCTGTCAGCGGCCTCGCCAGCACACCTTTCAACACCGCCGTCGGCGGCACGGACTTCAGTTGGTGTCCGCTTACCTCCGGTGACGGCTGCGCATCCGAGGCCTCGACGTACTGGAATACCGGCAACAATTCGACGACACAGTCAAATGCCAAGGGGTACGTCCCCGAGCTGCCCTGGAACGATACCTGCACCAGCCCACTGGCGCTGTCCTACATGAAGAACCTCTTCAACGGAACTAACTTCTACGGCAGCTACCCGGGCAGCGGGGGGCAGACTCTTTCGGTCACCGACGCTGAGACTGGCTGCAATGCACTTGGTTATTACGCCCAACAGCTTCAGCAAAATGGGTATGGCGGCCTTCTGAACCTTGTGGACACAGTCGGCGGCAGCGGCGGGCCCAGCGGCTGCGTCGTGAACTCGACGAGTCCCAACGGAGTGTCCCTTGGTACTTGCACGACAGGCTCCACAACCACGGGCGTCTCTAACAGCAGCATTGCCCTGACGAACAACGGCTGGCCCAAGCCGTCGTGGCAGGCCGGAGTCGCCGGGATCCCGGGCGATGGGGTGCGCGACATTCCTGACGTCAGCTTTTTCGCCTCTGACGGCTTTCTCTCAAGCAGCGCCTATCTGGTCTGCGTCTCGGCCGCATCCCAGGACCCGGAATGCACGTATGCCACATCGTCCGAGCCTTTCGCCCAGGAAGTCGGCGGAACATCGGTGGCAACTCCAGCGATGGCCGGCGTGATGGCGCTCATCAATCAAAAAACCGGCGCCGCTCAGGGCAGCCCGAATGCCGAGCTGTATGCGCTCGCGGCTAAGCAGAACTACGGCGGCTGCAGCGCCGAAAGCACCGCAACGAACAACAGTTGCTACTTCAATGACATTGACCAGGGCACTATTGCCATGCCGTGCGACTACAACGGCTATGTCACCACTCCCTCGCCCAACTGCGTTATCGCGCATGCAGGCGATTACTTTGGCATCTTGTCCGGTTACAGCGCCGGAACCGGCTATGACCTGGCCACCGGCCTGGGTTCGCTCAACATCGCCAACGTCGTTAACGGCTGGACCGCCGCCTCCGGGCTCGCAACCCCGACTGTGACGGTTACGCCGCAGAGTTCGTCCATTAATTCGTCCAACAGCCTCAACGTGACCGTCTCGGTGACCGGATCGGCAGGAACACCAACTGGAACGATCACACTTTCGGGCGGAGGCTACGCCGCCACTACGGAAACGATCGGGACAGGCCCGTGCGCCAGCGCCGGGAATTGCGTTTTCACCATCCCGGGCAACACGCTGACTGCTGGAACCGTCACTTTGACTGCGTCGTACAACGGGGATACCAATTACGCAAAAACCAGCAACACGGCGCAGGTGACCGTGATCCAGGCAACGCTGCTCACGCCCACCGTAACCGTCACTCCGGCTTCGCAGACTCTGAACTCGGAAGGCGCCTTCACGGTCACGGTCACCGTCGCCGGCTCCGGAGCCACGCCAACCGGCGCCGTGACGCTCGCCAGCGGGGCCTACAATTCGGGATCTCAAACGCTTGCGAACGGCAGCTTCCAATTCACAATCGGAGCCGCCAACCAGCAAACTCCACTCGCTGCGGGCGCCGACACGCTCACGGCAACGTACAGCGGCGACGGCAACTACGCGACCGGGACGAACACGGCCCAAGTCACCGTCACCGAATCGACATTTTCTCTCCCAGTCGGCGAAAGCGCGTTCACCTTCAACCCTACAACCGCGAGCACAACCGGCATCTCGCCAGGGTCGTCGGCCACCGTCAACGTAACCATCAGCGCCGTTGCGGGTTACATCGGCTCTGTGTCCTTAACCTGCCAGCAATCGAGCACCACAGCATCTGGCGGCGACGGAACAAACTGCACCGGCGGCGGCGGCGGCACAGCCGTCAACCTGACCTCATCAACCACCAGCGGAACAGTCACCTTTACCATCAGCACATCGGCGGCGGTTACAGCGGATCTGGCCCGCCCGAAGATGCCTGGCAAAGACTGGCTGGGCGCCGCCGGTGGCGCGGCATTCGCAGTGCTCGTCCTCTTTGGAATCCCCGCGAGGCGGCGTAGCTGGCGTAACATGCTCGGCGTTCTGATTGCGCTGGCGGCACTCGGCCTGATGGCGAGCTGCGGCGGCGGTAACAGCGGCGGTGGTGGAGGCGGAGGCCAGAGCGATCCTGGCACAAAAGCTGGAACCTATACCTACACCTTAACCGCGACGCCCACGCCCTCGGTGACCCCGACGGTCTCGACCACATTCACCGTGACCGTAAATTAGCGCTCACCCGACACACCTGCATGGGTCCTTCCTTCGGGAAGGACCCAATGTTTTTTCGCGTCCGACTTCGCTGTAGGGCCGTGGCTTCTCTGCTGCCGGGCTCGATCAATCGCGCGGCAACCCTAAACTGCGCGCACCCACAGCACCGGCTGGCGGATGGGAAAGTTGCGAATGATCTCCGGCGTCTTTGGATCGGGAGACAGCGTGCGCCACAGCGCAATGTAATTTGGTTCGTGATAGGCCAGTCCGGCAAACAGCAGGCTCGGCTGCCGGTTGGGCAGGTCGTCGAAATATTCCACATCGTGCGGGTAGGGCCATTTGCTCTTGTCCTGGATGTACGGAAACATGAAGTCGATGGCCTTCTTATAGGTGTTTCCGTTGGGCAGCGCGAATTGCCACAAATTGTTCGTTGCCCCGCTCGACGAATCGCCGGATGCCGATGCAATCACGCACACCATCGCCAGCATGTCGAGATTGAAGAGCGAGTAGTTATAGGGCTTGCTGCGTTTTAGCTCCAGCGGAAAGCTTCCATCCGCCGCCATTTGATCGGGCAAATGATGATTGCGGAATCGCTCGCGGCAGAACAAGATCGCGTTCTCGTTGCCGATGTAAGCAGCAAACGCCGCCACTTGCACCGTCCAACACGTTCCGTGGTTGTTTTTGGCCGCTTCCTCTTCCTGTCCGTTGGCCGAGGCCCGCATCCACAGCAGGTACTCCGTAAACCACTCGCGCAGGCCGGCGAACTCGGCTGCTGTCATGGCCTGCGCCACCTCCAGATGCCGCGCAGCGCGCGTTACCTCCACCAGGTGCAGCGTGTCGATGATGCCGTAACTCCGTCCCGTCGAATGTCCCCACACCGCCTGCGCGTAATCGAGCGAAGGGTTCATGCGCGTGTCCGGCGAAAGAAACCAGGCGCGCAAATGCACAGCCGCGCGCTCGGCATAGCGCTTGTCATGCGTGAGGAGCCAGGCTGCCGTGAGCGCCGGCACAATCAGGCTTAGCCGGATCAGCGCTAAGCGATGGTCGTTGAAGTTCCGCGGATCGGAGTAGCCATCGCGCTCGATGTACGGGCCGCCGGGACTCTTCGGGTCCGGCCACCAGTAGTCCGCCTCGGAAAAATAATCGTGCTTGCCGCCTTTGCTTCGCGGCGAAGACGATGCCGTAATCGTGATCGGCGGCGCCGTCAAATACTCATTGGCCGCTCGCAGAATTCTGACGCCATCGATGGCCTCGATCTGGTTCAGCGTGATCAGAGGTCCACCGGCGGCGATCGGAGGAGCATCTGCCGCAAAGGTCCTTGTGCGGCTTGCGGCAACCGCGGCTGCGGCGGATAGGCAAAACGTCCGTCGATTCATCTCCTCTACCTTCTCGGAACGACCATATTCTTGTCCAGCGCCGTTCGGTCAGCACTTACAGCTATTCCTCATTTTGGAAGAGAACGGTATATCCTCGAAAAGATAGAGAGGTCTATTGCAATGCCCATCGAAGCCCGCAGCCCGGACTTCGTTCCGCCCTCGTTCGCTGATCCTCACTCCGGTCGCATCGTTGTCCTCGCCGATGATCTTACCGGCGCCTGCGATGCCAGCGCGGCCTTCCTCCGCAGCGGGCGGTCGGTCAGGGTCTGGTTCGGCACGGGTGTTGAGTTTTCAACTCCGGAGTCGGTGCAGGGATTCAGCACGAGCTCGCGCGAGCTTTCAGCCCGCCGCGCGGCCCGGGCCGTCTCCCTGGCCTGCACAGCTCTTGCCAGCGATCCCAATTCGCTCTTTTTCAAGAAAGTCGATTCCGCCGCGCGTGGCCCTCTCGCCGCTGAGTTGCTTGCCGCGCATCGCTCGCTGGGAACTCGCGCCGTCCTTTTCGCTCCCGCTTTTCCCGCCGCCGGCCGCACCGTGCGCGATGGAACCCTGGAGGTGGAGGACGCCGCGGGACAGCACTCGCAGGTTCGCCTTGAACGCCTGTTTCCGCTCATGGTCCGCGGCCAAATCTTCCACGTCTCGCACGCTCGCGAGCTTGAGCCTGCCCTTGACGCCGGCAAAACTCTGCTCATCTGCGACAGCGCGAATCAATTGGAACTAGACGCTCTGGCTCGCGCCGCTGAGCATCTGCCCGGCCTTCTTTATGCGGGCTCCGCTGGTCTGGCCCAGGCTCTTGCCGGCCTTGTTCCCGCGCGTCCAATGGCCGCGTTCGTACCGGTTGCAGCGCGCACCTTACTCATCGCCGGAACCCCGCATCCCGTCACCAAACTCCAACTCGAAGAGCTGAGTTCCGCCGAACAAGACGGCGTCCGCGTCCTTCGCCTGCGCATGGCTTTCGGCGCCGCCGGGCGCGTTCGCTCGGCATTCCGCGCCTACGCTCCGCAGGCCCTCATTCTCACCGGCGGCGAAACGGCGCAGCTTGTGGTTCGCGCTCTTGGCGCCCACTCCTTCATTCTTATGGGTGAGTTTGCGCCCGGCATTCCATGGGGCGTCGTGCAGGGCGGCGACGCGCACGGATGCACTGTCGTCACCAAGTCCGGCGGCTTCGGCTCGCCGAATGCATTCAATGAGATTCTCGCCGCATTAAGAGGCCGAGCTTGACCAGGCTCGCTCGCATCGCCATCAGCACGGGTGACCCGGCCGGCGTTGGCGCCGAAATCGCCCTCAAGGCTCTCGATGATCAAAGTGTTTCCGCGTTGGCGCAGTGGCTTCTCATCGCCGATTCGGCCGTTTTAAACGCAGCTCGCACCGTCACAGGAATCGACCCGCGTACGTTGCCATGCACGCTTGTCGAAACCGGCGCGCTGGCGGCCGATCACAGCGTCGCCTTCGGCCAGCTTCGCGCCGAGTACGGTCTTGCCGCTGTCGCGTACGTCCGGCGCGCAGTCGAGCTGTGCATGAAGGGCGAGGCCGACGCCATGGTCACCGGACCTCTCAACAAGGAAGCGGTCACTTTATCAGGACAGGCATTCTCCGGCCACACCGAGTACATCGCCGAGCTGACCGGTGCGCCCGAGCCGCGCATGTTGCTTTACTCGGAGAAGCTGGCAACGGTGCACGTCAGCACGCACATCGCTCTTGAGCAGGCTTGCCACCTTGATCGCGCGCACATCGTTCACACCATCCGGCTGGGCAACGATGCCTTGCTTTGGCTTCGCCGCCGCGCGCCGCGCATCGCGGTCTGCGGCCTCAATCCTCATGCCGGCGAGCATGGCCTCTTCGGCCGGCAGGACGCTGAAATCATCGCCCCCGCAATTGCCGAAGCGCGTGCTATCGGCATCGATTGCTCGGGTCCGCACTCGCCCGACACCATTTTCGTTCGTGCGTTGCGCGGCGAGTTCGACCTCATCGTCGCCATGTACCACGACCAGGGTCACATTCCCATGAAGCTGATCGATTTTGAAGGCGGGGTGAATGTCTCGCTCGGGCTTCCTATCATCCGCACTTCCGTCGATCACGGCACAGCCTTTGACATTGCCGGCCGCAACCTGGCGGACCCCACAAATATGAAGGCTGCAATGCGTCTTGCCGTGCGAATGGCCGAGGGAAAGCTCGCCCTCGCAGGCGAACCGGCGGATACGCCCTAGAACCGGAACACCACGCCGAATGTCCCGCGGGCGTTCCAGGTCCGGCTCGTCGAGTTAGCCAGTACCGGGTTGTTGTTGGGCAGCGAGAACGATGCGGCAACGCGGTCGCCGGTCAGTTGCACACCCCAATTGCGGTTAAGGCTGTAGGCCAGGCCTCCGCCAAAGCCACCGGCAAAGGAAATGCTGGGCGTTATGCTTTCGCCCCCCGTATGCTCTCCGCCTATTTCGCCGAAAATCACTCCGCTGAGGTTCTCGTAGAGGGTAGCGTGCAGCGCCGGCCCAACCAGGAATGTGTAAATCGACGGATTGCCGGGATTCGGCAGTCCAGCGTGACCGGTCCCTATCTTGTAGTAATCCACCGATCCCATCAGCTGAAAGTACTTGCCCCAATCGCGAGCCACCGACACTTTTCCGCCCACCAATCCGCTGAATGAAACCGGCACCTGCCTCATGCGGGAATAAGCTAAGCCCGCAAATACCTCGTACCTCGGTCCGGCCGGCGCCTGGCCCGACGCCGCCTCCTGGTTCACCTGGCCGATGGCTCTTTGCGGCATGAGCACAGCCGGAACCGCGGCTAAAAGCAAAAACAGTAGCATCCTCTTCAACTTGAAAATCTCCTCAATCGGTACCGCGCGCGAGCAAACTCTTCCACATCCGGACTTCTGCTCCGGGAGCGGACATTCTGGCTGGTTTCCGGTACCCTTCTAGACTATCCTCTACCCCTGCCTTTCAAGAAGCCCAACGATGCCGGGAGTATTTCATTCTTTGACTGAAATTTGTTCGAAAGGACGCGCCAACAAGGGCTCGGAGATCACCCCTTCTCCAGGTACCAGGGGATGTTGATCACCACGATGCGCCGGTTGCCGCGCATCAGCAGGATCATTTTCAGCAGGTCCGACCGCCGGTTGTGCAGCATCCCTTCCCACCAATGGCGCACCACCAGTTCCGGAACCAGGACACACACTTTGCAGTTCTCGCGCTCGCGCTCCACACTCAGCACATAATCTACGATCGGGTAAAGAACATAGCGAAAAGGTGATTTGAGCTTCACCAGTTTGGGAATGCAGCGGCCGGCCGCTTTCAGCGGCGCCACCACGTCCTTCTCCCACGTATCGCAAAAGGAGTCGGGCACGTCGCTGGTTTCCACATGCACGCAATGAATGTCACAGGACATGGAGAGCGCGAACGACAGCGCCTTCTCGCTGATGCGGCTCCAGCGATCCACGGGCACCACGACAATTGGCTCGGTCACTTCGGCGGGAATGAACGGCCGATCCAGATCGATCTCGCGATTTACGCGGACGTAGTGACGATTCACAGCCCGCATGAACAGGATCATCACCACCACCAGGAGCGCCGTGATCCACGCGCCCTCGGCGAATTTGGCCACCAGAACCACGAGCGTCGTGACGCCCGTCGCCAGCGCGCCCACGCCATTCACGATCATGTGCCTGGTGGCGCCGCCCTGGCGCTTCCAGTGCATCACCATCCCCGCCTGCGAAAGCGTGAATGCCATGAACGCGCCGATCGCGTACAGCGGAATCAGCCGGTCCGTCACGCCGCCAAACAAGATCAGAAGCAGCGCCGTCAGCGCCACCAGCACGTAAATGCCCCACGAATACAAGAGGCGTCGTCCGCGAATCAGAAAAACATGCGGCATGTAGTTGTCGATCGCAATGGCTCGGGTCAGCCGCGGAAAATCCGCGAAAGCTGTATTCGCGCTCAACGCCAGCACCAGCAGCACCGAGCCAATGGTCAGGTAATAAAACCACCCGTGCCCCATCACTGCGCGCGTCAGCATTGAGAGCACGCTCTCGTAACCCGGCTTGCCGGGATTTGTGGCCGCGATGCCGTAGGCTCGGCACAACAACGCAATGCCCGCCAGCAAAATCGCCAGCAGCGCGATGATGATCGTCAGGGTTGTCTTGGCGTTCTTGCGCGTCGGCTCGCGAAACGCCGTCACTCCGTTGCTCACGGCTTCCACGCCCGCCATCGCCGTGCATCCCGATGAGAAGACCTTCAGGATCAGCCACCAGCTGAACATCTCCGTCGCCACCGGAATTGTGGGCAGCCGCGTGACCGGCAAAGGATGTCCGGCCGCGTGCACCACCTGCCATCCGCCCACCGCAATCACAATCAGCAGCGTCGCCGTGAATAAGTACGTGGGAATCATGAACACCACGCCCGTGTCATGCACTCCGCGCATGTTGATGATGGTCAGAACCGCCAGCACAACCAGACAAATTTCAAGCGTGTGTGGTTGGAAACTTGGCACGGCTGAAATGAGCGCGCCAACACCCGCCGAGATGCCCACAGACGCGGTCAGCACATAGTCGACCATCAGCGCCGCCGCCGCCAGCAGTCCCGCGCCCTCGCCCAGGTTCTGGCTGGCTACGGTGTAGGAGCCTCCGCCGCGCGGATACGCCTCAATCGTCTGCCGGTAGCTGAAGAACACAATCGCCAGCAGAGCCACAATGGCGAAGCTGACGGGCACAATGTACTTCACGCCCATCAGGCCCAGCGGAATCAGCAGAGTCAGCGCCGCTTCAGGTCCATACGCCGCCGAACTTAGCGCGTCGAGCCCGAAGACCGGGATTCCGGCCAGCGGCCCAATGCACTCGGCGCGCTCCGCAGTGGTAGGCAGAGGCCGCCCAAACAGCAAATTGGAGAAGCGCGTATAAACGCCCATGGAGAATGAACCGCGATCGCGGGCTTGGAGGGGGAATGCCGCCGATGCCAGTGTCTCACGGCGTCGCTATGCGCATTCACGCGCCAGCCAATCGAGGCAGTCTCTGACCTTACCGCGCGTTTTCTCTTGTCGCCGCCGGCAGCGTGAACAGGAATCTGCTTCCCTTGCCCACTTCGCTCTCCGCCCAGATGCGGCCGCCGTGCTGCTCCACAATGCTGCGGCACAGCGCGAGCCCGAGCCCTGTCCCGCCAAGCGCGCGCGAATCCGACGCGTCGCCCTGTTCGAATCGATCGAAGATGCGCTCCAGCTTCTCCGGAGCGATGCCGCGCCCCTGATCTTCAACCATGAAGCACACCGCGCCACCCTCTAAAGCACCAGCGTTCGGCGCTACGCCATCCACGTCCCACGCCGCCAGCCGGATGGCCGTGCCCGGCGGCGAAAACTTGATGGCGTTGCCCACCAGTTCGTTCAGCACTTGCAGCAGCCGGTCCTCGTCAGCGAAAACCGGCGCGGCATTCACTTCGAAGCGGAACTCGATGCGCGCCTGCGATGCCGCGTTGTGCGCTACATCGGCCGACCGCCGCACCAGCGTCATTGGATCCACTGCCTGGCGATTCAGCGGCAGCCTTCCTTTTTCTCCGCGATCGAAGTCCAGAATGTCGTTGACCAGCCGCACCAGCCGGTCGCAGTTTCCGATCGCCATTTCGATCATCTGGCGCTGCTTCTCCGGCCGCTTGTCCAGCGTGCCGCGATCTGAATCAATCCCAGCGACGCGCGCAGCGAGGTCAGCGGCGTCTTCAATTCGTGGCTCACCGTAGAGATGAATTCGTCCTTCATCTTCTCCAGGCGCCGCCGCTCGCTCACGTCCTGGAATGCCACCACCATGCCGCAAACCTGGCCCTCCTCAAGCAGGGGAGTGGCGCTGTATTCGACGGGAACCGGCGTTCCGTCCTGGCGCCAGAAAACTTCGTCCCGCATCCGGATCGGCTCGCAACGGCGCAGCGCCTGCAGAATCGGGCTGGTCGATCGCGAATACGGAGTCCCGTCGGCGTGGCTGTGATGAATCAGCTCATGCAGATCGCGACCCACCAGCTGATCGGCCGTGTATCCCAGCGTCTTCGCACCCGCTTCGTTGATGAAGGTCACCTTGCCGTAAAGGTCCATGCCGAAAATGCCGTCGTCCACCGCTTCCAGAATCAACTCGCGCTGCCGCGTCGCCATGTGCAGCGCTTCTTCGGCTTCGTATTGCTCGGTCACATCCATGCCGTGGTTCAGCACGAACGGCCGCTCGCCCGGCAGTTGCATGCGCCGGCTGCGCACCGCAATGCGCCGGTAGACGCCGTCGCTACGCCGCAGCGGCAACGCGCCCTGCCACTCCTCCGCGCTCTCCAGCGCATTCAGGCAATCCTGGAACGCCGCTGCGCCCTCAGCGATCCATCAGTTCCGTCAGCATCCGCCCCACCAACGCTTCTGCGCGATATCCGAGCGTCTCGGCTGTGAACGCATTCAGCGAGGTCAGCCGCCCTTCCATCGAACAAGTAAAGACAAAGCCCAGGCTGTTCTCTACCACCTCGCGGTAGCGGGCCTCGCTCTTGAGCAGCGTCTTTTCCATCTCGCGCTGGTCGGTTACGTCCTGCCCGCTCACAATCAGGTACTGGATCTCTCCGCTCGGCCCCAGCAGCGGCCGCAACGTCCAGCTCACGCGCCTGCTTTCGCCGCCGGCTGCACGCCAAAACGTTTCATGCGGGCCCGATGCCTGCCCCCCTGACGCTTCGCGCAGCTTGCCCGCCGCCCATCCGCGGTCGTCGACCTCCAGAAACTCCTCTACAAACGGCCGGCCCACGGCATGCGCAAGACTCAACCCTGTCAATTGCGCGCAGGGATAATTCATCCGCACCACGCGCCCCGCCGTATCCAGCACCGTCACCAGCGCCGGAATCGAATCCAGCGTTGCAGCAACAAAACAGCGCTCGATCGCCAGTGCACGCTCCGTGCGCTGCCGCTGCCGCTGCGCCTGCTCCTGCAGCCGGATTCGGTTGTACAACTCCAGCCGCGTCACCGCCTGCCGGCCCAGAATTTCCAGCAGGGTCAAATGTTCCAGCTTGAATTGGTCAGCCTTTTGCGACAACACCGCCATCGTGCCGATCAGGTGTTCGTCGCTGCTGAACAGCGGAACCGCCGCGTACGAGAGACACGAATTGGCGCCCGGAAGAGGGATGCCCTCAGGAGGAAAGTGCGAATCCTGGCTGGCGTCCGCAATCAGCATCGGCTCGCCCGACTCCAGCATCCACTGGCACGCCGTGCTGGCGCGCGGCTGTTCCATCGCCTTGAACCCGAATCGCGCCTTGAACCACAGCCGGTTGAAATCCATCCAGCCGATGTATCCGTAGTCGGCGTCGCACAACACCGCCGCGAGCTCAACCAGCTCGTCCAGCGCGGGATCGGCATTGCGATCGAAGATTCCTATCTCCGGGCGCACCGTCCCCACCAGGTTCTCTCCCCCGTGCGAACCGACTGTAGTCCCCATATAGATACACGTACTGCGAGCTGCTGTAGCTGCCAGTATCAAAGAGA
Organism: uncultured Acidobacteriaceae bacterium; assembly: GCA_963796785.1. Lineage (GTDB taxonomy): Bacteria > Acidobacteriota > Terriglobia > Terriglobales > Acidobacteriaceae > Telmatobacter. The sequence goes on from CAWCMW010000003.1 coordinate 819,986, forward strand.
TTGATTAACTTGGCTCTTCCACTATCCGGTGAGTCGGAGGAAAAAGCTGTACAACTCAAGTACCCGCGTTTTCAAGCACTACTCGATCTATTTTTTGATTACTATGGACACTTTTTCGTTGTTACTATGCGCCGCTCGTCATCAATTCCATCGTGAACTTCGCCGTCCACCGCTCACCGTCCACGTTTCACGATCCACCGCTCACTGTTCACTGGGCCGGCAATTTGCAGCAGTCGCCCGCAGCCGGCGGCTCGTTAGCGCCCGCATCCAAAACAACTTTCCAGCTTCCGTCGGGTTCTTTGCGCCACATAGTGATATACCGCCCGGTCGTCAGTACTGGATTTCCGTTCGCGTCCTTGCTGTGTCCCTCAAAATGGCCCCACGTGTAACCCATGTCGCCTGATGGGCCCATCATCGCATCGGTCGGCGTCCACGTAAGCTGATAGTCATTTGGCGACCAGGTCGCTGACTTGGCAATCGCCACTCTCCCGATCTTTGGCGCAACGCCGTTTCCCAGCGCCACACCGTCGTCGGCAAACCACGACGCGAATCCCTGGCCTCCGCGCTCCAGCACATCCTTGGCAAAGCGCGCCTCCAAATCGTAAAGCTGCATTTTGCCCGGCTTAACTGTCGAGTCGGTCAGAGGATTTGGCGTCTGCGATGGTGTCCCAGGCTCCAGCAACTGCGCATGCCCAGCGCAAGATCCGGTTCCCGCCAACCCTGCAATCAGAATTAAAGATGAAAGAAGATTTCGCAGGTCGAACACATTTCCTCCTTCGAACTTGAAGTCTATGCGCCCATCCTACAACCCGGAGCAACGCACCGCATGGTCGCGCGTCACAGGCGCGCACCAGCGCGCATGCTCTGATTCTCACTTGAGAGCGTTGAGTGCGGAGGCAGTATCGATATCGGATTCCAGCGGGAAGTCGGCCGAGTCCAAAACGCATCCGGCTTCCCCGGCGACGATTTGTAACGCTGATTGCGGCGCCGGCGCGCATTGCGCCGCGGGACAGCGCTTCCGGCGCTTACTTTGAAGCGGCGCTTGGGCCAGCCACGGTCCCCGAGTCGGTAACCTGCACCGGGATCTCAAGCGATCCAATCTTGGCGGAAGTTGCGTCGTACACCACCGCCCGCACCACGTCCGCGCCCGAAGGCAGGTCGATTGCAAGACGCACTGGAACGTCTTTTCCAGCCGCGCTGAGCTGCTCAAACTGCGCCGCCGAAAGCGTCAGATCGAATTGGCGGCCCAGCGAATTCACCGGCTGCCCATCCTTGTTGTATGCCACCAGCGCAATTTCCAATCGCGCCGTCCGCCCTCCGTCAGCCTTCTCCGCAAAAGTCAGGCCTCCGAGCTCCACTCCCAGGTCCGCAACAAAACGATGCGGCGAGCCCTTGAACGCGCGGGTCAGGTTTTCCTTCAGCTCCTTGTCGGGCGCCGGTCCTGTGAGCGCGGGATCCCCCTCCGGCAGCACTCTCGCCTGAACCAGAATCTGCGTCGATGGAGGCGCGCCCAGCACCGCTGCCGCGCTGATCAGTCCCTTGTCTCCGCCGGCAGTTGGGGTCGTGTCCCCGGCATCGGCATAGTAGCTTCGCCGATAGAAAAGTTGAGCTTTTCCCTGCGACAGGCGAACCTCGATGTTGCGCTGCGCGCCGTTGTACTTGGTGTTGGTGGGCACGTAGGCCAGCGTGTAGTAGTTCGATCCATCGCTGAGTGCTTCGGCCATGGCGTGTTGCAAACCATTGGAGTCGTAGACTGCTCGCCCTCCGGTCTGTCGCGCGATCACGTCCATCGTGGTGTGCTCGGATGCAATTTGCTGCTCCGACACCTGCCGATCCGTCCCGTACGAACCTCCTGTGCCCGCCCCGAACACTTCCCCCGCACCGGTCCCGGCCTTACTTCCTGGAGGACCCGAAACCTGCTGGGCATAATCCGTCTGTTGCGTGGCTGAGGTCATGGGCTGCGTTAACGCGCCCCGCACATCCACCGGATAAACCGCAACCCGGGCCGCCACCAGCATGTCCGCGGTTTCCTTCAGCTCCTTCTCAAAGGACCCTGTCGCCTGAATGGTGGGAGTGATGCCTCCGCCGTTTCCGACCGTGTCAACAACCGCAAAGAACTGCAGCGGAAACGAGCCGGAAAACCAAATCAGGTTCTTGCGCCCCTGCATGCCGGCCAGGTAGCGCGAGAGTTCCTGGATGGCATCGATGGTGACGTTCATCCGCATCTGCGTCTGCCCGGCGTCGGCGTTGCTCATAAAGTTTTGAGCGTTGGCAACGTCGATGCTCGATACTCCCGCGACGACTTGATCGGTCAGTTCTTGCCGCTCCTGGAATGTCTGGTCCTCGGTTGGAAGCAGCGATGTGGGCGAAGTGGCATTCGCCTTTTCCAGCTTCGCCATCAGCTGGCTGGTGTCGGTCGTGAAACCCTGCAGCAGTTGCAGCCGGTGCCCGAGCGCAAAAACCGCCATGGTCTGGCCCGGCGGCTGTGTCTTCAGGAACTTGATCATTTCGCGCCGCACATACGCCACATCGGCGGGTGCTGTATTCACGCCGTCAAGCAGCAGCACGGTGATGGAGTCAGTCTCATTCGCGATCGGCAGGTTGGTCCTGGTGTCGGGCGGCAGCAATGGGGGCGGGGCACTGGCAGTTTCGGCTGGCGCGGTTGTCTCGCTCGTAAAATGCGGAGTGAAATCGTGGATGGTTTGCGGCACGCCATCCTCATACACGGAAAAATCGCCCTGCTTGAGGCCTGGAACCGGGTGATCGCCGTTCCTCACCACAACGTCGACAATCACCAAACGCGAGCTGACCTTCAGGGTTGGTTCAATGTGGGATTGCGCTTGGAGACTCGCCCCACCGTTCGACGATCCCGTGTTGCCGCTCGCAGGTGGAGACACAGCCGCTGAAGACTCGGCCGGATTTGCCGCCGGAACTGCTTGACGGCGCTGTCTCCGTCTCCGGAGCAGGATTTGCCGGCGGGTTTGCTGGGGGCGCCACAGCGGTTGCTTCAGTCGCCGGCGGAGTTGCGCTGGATGCTGTTTCAGCAGCCGCGCCTGTACCAGCTGGAGCCGCTGGCTGAGCCGGCGCGCTGGCTGTCGCAGAGCTCCCTGTCGTGTCCGCGCCGGGTGCTCCACCGGCAGTCGCCGCGCCATTTTCGTCGCCGGGGTTTGCATTCGCCAGGATCCGCGCCTCGGAACCGAACTCGTGATAGTGCGTGAACGCAATGTCGTTCAGTTTCGTCTCCATGGGCTGAGCAGAAGCATCGATCACGCCCGCGGCCGGAACGGGAACCATGGAGAACGCAACGCCCTTCACCGGGCAGACGTAGCTTTGATTCCCGATTTTCACCGGCGCGTAGTCCACTTCGATCGCCGCTTTCATCGCTGCGTTCGGGGGCGCCGGATCAGCCACCCGGCTAAGGCGCAGAATCTCCCCGCTTGCCGGATCGATCTCGATTTCTCCGTGGTATGCGGGAACGAGCGTCTGCTCTTTGCCTCCGACGTTGACAGCGAGCCTGAAATGCGATTGGCTTGCCGGCACCACATAACGGAACACCGCCACCGGTTCGCCATTTCCAGGCTCCCATCGCACCCACGCCACCCCGGTGTGCGCCACGTCGCTGATGACCGCTGCGAGGATCGGCCCAAACTCGCCGCTTGAGGTCAGCCCCAGCGACGACTCCTCTTCTTCCTCCCGCTTTTCCGCCTGTTCGTCAAGGACTTCATGTCCGGCCCGGTAGGTCACCGTCAAGCTGAATTCGCCAGTGCTGTGCAGTCCCCGGTATTGCGTGAGGCTGACCCCTCCCGGCGCGGCCACGGGAAGCGCCGAGCCCATCGTCGGGTGCTCGCTCATCCCCATTGAAGGCGCATAGGAATAGTCCGTCTTGCGCGTAAGCGTGTCTTCGAAATGAGTGGTGTCGCGTGTCGCGTAAAAGTCCGGGAGCCGCGCCGTCGTGAGCCTCACGTAATCCACGGCCATCGCCAGCATGCGCTCTTGTGTTTCCACATCCGGCGGAGGATCGCGAAGCACATCGCTTGCGGGAGGAGCCATAAAAGCCGACATATCCGCCAATTTGGTCAGCTCTTCGCGCGTCTTCTTGCCGGCAAAATCCGCCTCCCACCGCTCCAGCCTGGCCGGGCTCACCCGTTCCGTGAGCAGAATGCCCTCAAGTTCCCCAGCCACCTTTCCATCCGGCTTGCCGTGGAACTTGAGCAGAGTCTCTTCCATCTGCTCGATGGACATGGTTTTTTCCGCCAATGCCGGCCATGCAATTCCCCAAAGAAGCAGCAGAGTAGCCCATTTACGCATCCCGCTCTTGTTCCTCCCAGCGCCGCTTAAAGTATAGACGGTTTTTTTTCGCAGTCGCCTCGCGAACCGCTGCCTGCCAAGCCAAACCACATCCGCTTTCTCGCGTCTAACCCACCACAGTCGCGATCTCCCGCGCAGGTATACTAGAGGCTGGCAGGCACATCGTCTGTTCAGTTTTGAGGTCGAGACCCCCGTTCAGGGGGCGTGTGACAGTTGGTTTTGTTCTTCCCTGGATTCCCGGTCGCAGCGTTTTAGGAAATTCCCTGGGTCGGAGCTGAAGCTTTGAAGTCGACGCGACCCCAAGGAGCGGCAACCTTGCAAGCTGCAGGCAAGGCCAGATTTTTTCCTCAAACGCCAATCCCCCGGGGGAAGGAATGAAATGGCAACGCTTTCTGGAGACCATTCATTCTCCCGCTGACCTCAAGCGGCTGAATTACGACCAGATGGTCTCGCTCGCGGACGAAATCCGCGGCTTCCTCGTCCAGACACTCTCCAAAACCGGCGGCCATCTCGGTCCCAACCTCGGCGTCGTCGAGCTCACGCTTGCTCTGCACGCCGTCTTCTCCACACCGGAAGACAAGATCCTCTTCGACGTAAGCCATCAGGCCTACATCCACAAGATCCTCACCGGCCGTCTCGAGCCGCTTCTCCACCATCCGCCAGCCCGGCGGCCTCAACGGCTTCATGCTGCGCACCGAGAGCGAGCACGACTGCTATGGCGCGGGACATGCCGGAACCGCTCTCTCCGCCGCTCTCGGCATGGCCGTGGCCCGCGACCTGGCCGGCGGACACGAGAACGTCATCGCCGTGGCCGGTGACGCAGCCTTCACCAACGGCATCACATTCGAAGCGCTCAACAACGTCGCCGCCCACACCAAGCGCATGATCGTTGTCCTCAATGACAACGAGTGGTCCATCGATCGCAACGTCGGCGCCGTGGCCCGCTACTTCCACCGCGTCGTGACCAACGAGCACTACCAGCATCTGCACGACCGGGCCACGCGCCTCATCGAGCGCTTCGCCGGCAAAACCGCAATCAAGGTTGTCCGCCGCGCCGAGGAAGCCGCCAAAAGCATGTTGTGGCCCTCCATCCTCTTTGAGGAATTCGGCCTCGAATATTTCGGACCCCTCGACGGCCACAACCTTCCGCTGCTTGTCGAGACCTTCAAGTTCCTCAAGACCCTCGACCATCCCGTTCTGCTGCACATCCTCACGCAAAAAGGCCGCGGTTTTCAGCCCGCTCTCGATGGCCAGAAGAAATTCCACGGGCTCGGCCCCTACGATCCTGAAACCGGCAAGACTCCTGACGGCTCGCCGACCTACGCCGAGGTTTTCGCCAACACACTTGCCGATCTAGCCGCGAAGGATCCGCGCATCGTTGCCATCACCGCCGCGATGCCCAATGGCACGGGCCTGGATCACTTCCGGCCTCGCCACCCAAACCGCTATTTCGACGTTGGCATCGCCGAGGAACACGCTGTGGTCTTTGCCGCGGGTATGGCCACGCGCGGCTACCGCCCCGTCTGCGCCATCTACTCCACATTCCTCCAGCGCGCATTCGATCCTGTCGTCCACGACGTTTGCCTGCAGAAGCTTCCGGTCCTGTTCTGCATGGATCGCGCCGGCCTTTCAGGTGACGACGGCCCCACGCACCACGGCTTGTTTGATATCGCCTACCTTCGCGGCATTCCAGAAATCGTTCTCATGTCGCCCAAGGACGAAGACGAGCTGGCCGACATGCTCAAGACCTCTCTCGAGCTTCCCGGCCCCAGCGCCATCCGCTATCCGCGCGGCGCGGTCGCCGGCGTAACCCGCAAGCCCGAACCGCAATCGCTCCCCATCGGCAAAGCGGAAGTTCTCTCCGACGGCTCCGACGTCGCCATCCTCGGCCTCGGCCCCATGATCTCGCTCGCGCAATCACTCGCCGGCCTGCTTGATCGCGACGGCTACTCCGCCGCCGTCATCAATCCCCGCTTCATCAAGCCGCTGGACCGTGAGGTCCTCGCGCGCTACGCCGGTCGCGTGGCCGCTTTCGTCACGTTTGAAGATCACGTGAAAATGGGCGGCTTCGGAACCGCCGTCGTTGAAGCGCTCGACGAAATGGGCCTCTCCGTTCCCGTTGTCCGCATCGGCTGGCCCGATCAGTTCATCGAGCACGGCAAAGTCGACGCGCTGCGTGCCCGTTACGGCCTCACCGCCGAAGCGGCTCTCGTCCAGGTTCTGCCGCTCCTCACTCGCCGTCGCCGTCCCACCCTCGTCGCAAGCTAAAAACTCAAACCGATTTTGCCGAATTCCTGACTCGCTCGGTGCACTGGATCGACCTGCTGCACGCAGCTCGCCAGGTCCGCTCGCTGTGTGAATTCAAGTGTGGTTACCAGGAGGCACTAAGGTTCCATCCAAAGCAAACTAAGGATTCGTTAAGAACTGCCGATGAGAGACCTATCATGTGTTGGTCCGCGCCGGGGGAAGCGCAGTGACCTTGAAAGCCACATTGCCGATTCTCGCTTTGAGCATTCTGGCGTCCGGCTCGGCCATCAAACCCGCCGCGGCAGCATCGGCCAGCGCCTCAATCAATGTTTCCGCGACCGTCCAGGCTTCCTGCCTCGCCGCCATTACTTCAACTGCGGTCGGAACCGGCGCTGCCACAAAAGAAGCTGCGCCCGCCGTGTCAGTGTCCTGCTCGAATGCCGTGCCGTACAACATCACCCTCAATGCAGAAGTGGCCCGCAGCGCCACCGTCGCATTCCGGCCTGGATCGGGTTCCCGATTCCCCTTGCTGACCCTCACGCCCTCCAGCCGGGCGGCCAATTCTGTGATCGTCGTCGTCACGTATTGACCACTGCGCACGCGCTGGAAGCGGCAAAACCGCGCCCGGCCTCTCCGCCACCATTGATTCAACTCCCTGTTTATCACCTTGGTACATTCGGCCCGTTGACCCAAGGGTGTTATTGAGTCCCATTTGGTAAATCGATATTGTCCGGATAACGCTCAAGGCCAAGTTGTCAGAAGCGGACCTCGTTGCAAAACGACCCGCGCCTGCACATCCATTGTTCTTGCGAGCACGTTTGCAACGAACTCAGGAAATCTGTGTTCGACCCTCGGTGGTCTTGATTTTTGGGCTGTGTTGGTTGTTCGTTCGCTCTCATTCATCAATGCCTGCATCAGTGAATCACTGATCCCGTTCGACTCCTCCTCGGGCGGCCGCAGATCTCAACCTCGAACGATTCGCGCATCAGGAGTAAGTGTCATGAAGTTCTCAAACCCCTTGAAGACCGCACTGCTTTCCGTCAGTCTCGGATGCGTGGTGTTGGGTCTCGTCTCCACTTCTGCCGTCGCTCAAACCAATCCGGCAACCACCACGTTTAACGTCACCGCGACGGTTCTCAAAGACTGCATCGTCTCGGCCACCGCTCTGCCGTTCGGAAACTATACCGGTGCAGCGGTCAACGCTAGCTCCACTGTCACGGTCACCTGCACCAGTGGCACCACATACACTGTCGGCCTCAATGCTGGAACGACGACCAGCGCAACCGTAACAACCAGGCAGATGGGCATTACCGTTGCAGGCGGGCTGAACTATTCGCTGTTGACGACTTCTTACACGGGCGCCAACTGGGGTAACACCAGTGGCAGTTGGGTAAGCGGCACCGGCACCGGCGCTGCCCAGGCACTCACGGTCTACGGCGTACTTCCTGCGGCACAGTATGTCCCGCCAGGTTCGTACACCGACACGATTACTGCTACCGTCATCTACTAACTGTTGTTTTTGAACATTTGTATTTGGGATCCCCATGACTTTGCGAAACTCATCCCGTCGAATGACGGCGGCCCTGGCGCACGTCTGCGCAGCCGTCATTCTCCTTTTTTCAGGCCTCGCAGCAACGGCGCAGTCGTTGGCTGTATTGCCTGTCAACATTCTTTTTTCACCCGGACAAAAGGCTTCGTCCCTGACCGTCACCAACAAGGGGACCACTGAGACCGCGATTCAGATTCGCGCCTTCGCCTGGACTCAGACGGATGGCGACGATCAACTGACGGACTCGGATGCCGTGGTGCTCAGCCCCCCGATTGCCACGATTGCCCCTGGCGCGTCGCAGGTGGTCCGTCTCATTCTGCGTAAACTGCCGCAGGGTCGCGAGGCAACTTACCGCATTCTTATCGACCAGATTCCACCTCCGGCGGAGCCGGGAATGGTGCATATGGTCCTGCGCATGTCGATTCCTGTCTTTGCCGAGCCTCCCACGCGAGCGGTTCCGCACGTGCAGTTTCATTTGGCAGTCGATTCCGGAAAGCTCGTCCTCGTGGGAATTAACGACGGTCTCAGTCACGAAGTGGTTCGCGATGTCGTGCTGACCACCAGCGATGGGCGAAAGCTCAACGGAGATTCCAGCGAACTGCCTTACATCCTTGCCGGGGTCACTCGGCATTGGACAATCGCCGCGGAAGGCCCCCTTCCTCTGCCAGGCGAAACCCTGCAGTTGACAGCCCACACGGACGCCGGCGTGATCCAGCAGCAGGTCGGCTTCGTCACGGCGCCATGATCGTCGAGGCGCAATGGCCACCGGTCTCCGCTGTGCTCAGATCGTGTTCCTTATGATGGCTGCCATGCCGCTATGGGCCGCAGCCGCTGGCCCAGTCGTCTCCTCTGCAAGCCTCCCAGCCAGTCCCGCAGCCGCTGACCCGGTTACCGCGCCAAACAACGACGAGACCCTGTATCTCGACGTTCAAGTCAATGGTCATTCCATCGGCAAAATTGGCGAGTTTACCTTGCGGCACGGATTGCTGTGGGCGCGGCCAGAAGAACTGCGCGATCTCGGCTTCCGCGTTCCGGTATCTCGGGCCTCTGAAACCGGCGGTCTCGTGGGACTGTCTGACTTGCCAGGACTGAATTGGATTCTCGACGCCAAAAACCAGGTGCTTCAAGTGACCGCTATCGACAGCGCCTTGCTGCCGTCATTGCTGCAGCCCATGGGAAGAGAACCGGCTGGAAGCCGCCGCGTGATCGAGAGCGGCACCGGCATCACGCTTAACTACGACACAGTCGGAACTTTCTCTGGCGGCCAGAAGAGCGGCAGCGGCTCCTTCGAAACCAGGGCCTTCTCCCCCTGGGGCATTCTGAGTTCGCAGTGGCTCGGCTATGCCGGCGCAGCTCCGGGCCCCACTGGCTCAAACACCGCCATTCGCCTCGACTCGTCGTACACTTTTGCCGACGTCAACTCTCTGCGCCGCTATAGTCTCGGTGATTTCATCAACGGCGGTCTTTCCTGGACCCGCCCTGTTCACCTTGAGGGTGTCCAGATCAATTCCGATTTCAGCATGCGCCCCGATCTGGTCACGTTTCCCGTGCCCTCGATCTCCGGCTCCGCCGCGGTTCCCTCCACCGTCAACGTGCTCACCGACGGCAACCTCGCGGCGTCCAGCCAGATCGCTCCCGGCCCCTTCGAGGTTCCGCAACTTCCGGTCGTCGAGGGAGCAGGCACAATCTCGATGACCGTAACCGATGCCATGGGACAACAAGTCACCGTGACGCAACCTTTCTACGCCAGCTCCACCATGCTGGCGCCGGGCCTCCAGACCTTCGCCGTCCAAACCGGCCTCGTTCGGCGCAACTGGGGCTCGGCAAGTTATGACTACGGGAAGCTGGCGGGCGCGGCCATCTTTCGCCGCGGCATCACGAACCACTTCACCATCGAAGGGAGCGCCGAGGGCACTCCGGGCGCGTTCATGGCGGGTGCGGGCGGTGTTGTGCAGGTTAACAATCTGGGCGTAGTCAACTTCGCTGTTGCGCCCAGTTTCGGCTCGGGGCAAGCCGGCGCGCAGTTTTCCGTCGGCGCGCAGCGCATCGGTCGCATCTTTAGCCTGGGCGCATCCGCGATCATGGCGAACCGCAACTACCGCGATGTAGCCTCTGAAAACGGAGATGGCGTTCCGCGCAAGCAGCTTAGCGCTTTCACCGGCTTGTCTCTCAGGCGATTTGGCTCCGCGGGCTTGGCCTACGCCGCGGTCAACATGGATCCCTCGCCCGTCACGCTCCAGCAAAACATGACGCCATGCTCAGCACTCGCAGATTGTTTCCGCAAACTATTCGCTCCAGATCCATCACGTCTTTCTCTATGCCACTGAGTTTCGCGACCTTGTGAATCACGGCAGCAGCGGCCTTCAGATTGGCCTCACCATCCCCATCGGCAAACGAAGCTCGATTACCGCCAGCGGCGGCACTGACGGTTCGGCTCAGATCGATGTGCAACAGCCGGCGCCGATCGTCGGCAATTGGGGCTACCAGGCCTACATCTCCGCCGGCAATTCAACTCACGTATTCGCCCAGGGACAATACAAGTCGCCCGTAGGCTTGTTCACCGCCGGCATCGACAGCGACAACGGCGCGACCACTGTGCGTCTGGAATCTCAAGGAGCATTCTCGTTCGTCGATGGCGAGCTGTTTCCTTCCAACGCCATTTATGACAGCTTCGCCGTCGTCGACACCGGCCCCATGGCCCACGTGCACGTCCTCCAGGAAAATCGCGACGTCGGCAGCACCAACTCCTCCGGCCGGCTTCTCGTGCCGGACATGCGCGCATTCGATCTGAATCAGATTTCCATTGCTCCGACCGATATTCCGCCCGACGTCACTATCGACGTCGCCTCTCGCGAGGTGCGCCCCCAGGATCGTTCTGGCGTTGTGCTCAAGTTCCCCATCAAATTCAGCCACGGCGCGTTGTTGCGCCTGGTCGATGAATCCGGGGCGGCGTTGCCGCTCGGCAGCACGGCAACCCTGCGGGCCACCGGCGTCGTCGTTCCGGTCGGTTACGACGGCGATGCCTACGTTGAGGACCTCAGCCCCCACAATCAGCTCGCCATCGAGTTTCCTGACGGCCGCCGCTGCTCGGTCGCCTTCGACTATGCGCCGGTAATCGGCGAAATTCCCTCGATTGGGCCGCTTCGTTGCCTGGAGAAAACACCATGATGCGCAGACTCGTTTTCGCGGCGCCGCTTCTGCTCTTCTTTGTCGTCCCGGCCTCGGCCACAAACTCCTGCTCGGCGTATGCCTCGGGCATCTCGTTCGGCAGCTACTATGGCTCGGTCGTCAATATTACCGGCACGATAACGGTCACCTGCACCAGCGGCCAGGCCTATGACATCGCCCTCAATGCCGGCTTGGCGAGCGGAGCCACCATCACCAGCCGGTCCATGCAAAATGGTGCGGCCTTGCTGGGCTATAAGATGTTCAGTGATTCCGCGCGAACCATCAACTGGGGCAATTCATCCAGCACCGGCTGGGTGGCAGGCACCGGCAACGGAAGCGCCCAGCAGTACACCATCTATGCTCAGATTCCGGCCGGGGAAACAGGCGCTTTGCAGACCTACACCGATTCCCCCACGGCTTCCATTTCCGGCTCCGGCATCACCACCGCCACCGCGCAGTTCAGCGTCACTGCGACGATCGTGAAAGACTGCACGGTTTCGGCGGGCAATCTCATCTTTGGCAACTACACGGGCGCAGTGAAAACCGCTACATCCTCCGTCTCCGTCACTTGCACCAGCGGCACCACATACACCGTCGGCCTCAGCGCCGGATTGGCTTCAGGCGCCACTGTGACCACCCGGCAAATGCAGAGTGGATCGGCTTTGCTGAATTACGGCCTATTCACCAACTCCGGTCACACCATCAACTGGGGCAACACATCCGGCACCAACTGGGTGAGCGGCACGGGCACCGGGTCCGCGAAAGCGATCACCGTCTACGGCCAGATTCCCGCCGCGCAATATGTAAAACCGGGCAGTTACACCGACACGATTACCGTTTCCGTCACATATTGACTCTGAGTACCGGCGCCCCTCCGTTTATCCTCCTCAATAGATGTCCCACACCATCAGCTCTCCGCGCCGGCGATTCCGTGTGCCACGCCGCTGGCTTCTATGGCTCGCTGCGGGCCTCGTCCTGCGCCTTGCCTTCGTCTACTTTCCGCGCCCCGTCGACGACGACACGTTCGATTACCTCCAGATGGGCCACAATCTCTTTCACTACGGCATCTACGGAACCGGAACCGGCGACGACCTCGGCCCTTCTACTTACCGTCTCCCCGGCTATCCCATCTTTCTAGCCACATTCGAATCGCTTTTCGCGCGCCTCTGGCCGAATACCTGGTTCACCGCCGTCTTTCTCTTTCAGACCGCCGTCGATCTCGTCTCCGGCTTGCTGCTCGCGGCCTTCGCGCGCCGCCATCTCTCCGATCGCGCGGCAGAAGTCACGCTCGCCCTGGCCATGCTCTGCCCGTTCACCGCGGTCTACTCAGCGATTGCCATGACCGAATGCTTCTCAGTCTTCGCCATCTCTCTTGGCATCTACGCGGCCGGCCGCGCGCTCGCCGCTGAGGCCTCTGGCACGCGCGACTTCCCCGCCCTGATTCTCGCCGGCTGCGCTGCGGGTCTCGCCGCGTTGCTTCGTCCCGACGGCATCTTCCTCTTCGCCGCCATTGGTCTTGGCTTGTTTTTCTACACGCTGCGCAGTCGCCTCGCGGCACTGCCTGCGCATCTCGCCTTCCGCCGCAGCATCGCCGCCACTTCCATCTTTTCGCTCGTCGCTTTGCTGCCTCTGGTTCCGTGGACCGTCCGCAACTGGGAGGTGTTCCACATCTTTCAGCCGCTGGCGCCGCGCTACGGCGATCCCGGCGAGCTCTCCATTGCCGGCGCTCGCCGCTGGCTGCGCACATGGACCATCGATTTTGTTGACACCGCCGTCGTCTGCTGGCAATTCCCCGGCAATTTGGTCGATCCCGGCGACATTCCTGCCCGCGCCTTCGATTCGCCCCAGCAGCGCGCCTACGGCCTTCAGCTCCTCGCCGAATACAACCGCACACTCTCTCTCACGCCCTCGCTCATCGATCGCTTTGGCGCCGTGGCCGACGCAAACATCAAGGCCCATCCCATTCGCTACTATGTCGGCCTCCCCTTGCTACGCGATGCCGACATGCTGCTCCGTCCCCGAACGCTCGAGTATGGCCTCGATGTCTTCTGGTGGCGGTGGAGCGAGCACCCCGCCGATTCCGCCTGGGCCATCTTCCTCGGCCTGCTCAACCTCTTCTATGTCGCCGCCGCCGCGTGGGGCTTCATGCGCCGCCGCGTTCCATGGCCATGGATGCTCGGCTCCTACATCATTCTGCGTTTCATCCTCCTCGGCGCCATGGAGAATCCTGAGCCCCGCTACACCGTGCAGTGTTTCCCCATCCTCATCGTCGCCGCTGCTGCCGCGCTCACGTGCTCCCGGCCCGCCGCCCGCGCCTCCCTCAGCACAACCTCGCCAACCCGCTGACTCTCTGTTCGCCGCCCGCTGTCCCACGCTCCACGACCCACGACTCGCGATCCACGGACGCGGGTTCTTCTTCCCTCGGTCCCTTGGTCCCGGCTCCTTTGTGCGACAATCCTCTTCAGATCGACCTACCCATGCGCCTGTTCCACTTTTTCCCGGGTCTACTCGTGATCGGCTACGCTCTGGCCTCGGTTCCTGCCCAATCTCAGCCGGAGGCCGCGCCACCCGTCCCCCTGGTTCTTTCTGGCGGCACCGTTGTCGACGTCACCGGCTGGGGAGATTCCGCCCGCGACATTCCCGGCGCCATCGTCATCATTCGCGCTGGACGCATCACCGATGTCGGCCTGCCTGACCAGCTCTCCATCCCCAAAGACGCCCGCATCATCGACTGCACCGGCAAATTTCTGGTCCCCGGGCTTATCGACGGCTTCGCCGGAATGAACTCCCAGGCCCAGGCCAACGCCAACCTCTACATGGGAGTAACGACTGTCGTCGCCCGCGCCGACCCGGAACGCGGCTTCATCGATACCAGCGCGCAGCCCAGTCCGCACATTTATCCCATTGACTCCATCGGCGTCACCGACGACTGGAGCCTTTTGGCCCGGCAGCCCGAATGGGTCTCCAAGCTTCGCCAGGGCGCGCATCCCGTCGAGCTCACCCCGCAGGACACAGCCCGCCAGATGGTCGACACCTCTCACATCGGCACGCGCGTGCTGCTCCTCACAGCCCACCTCACCGCCGCCAATTCGCAGTGGATCATCGCGCGCGCCCACCAGATGGGCCTGGCCACCTACGGACAGTTTGTGTCCACGCCCTATCATGTCGGCGATGAAGCCGGCGTGGATGCTCTCATCGGGATGGACCACTACGATCTTGGCGTCATTCCCGACGAGCTCCAACGCCCGCTGGTTGACGACCCGGACGGCCCCTCAGCCGACACCGCCTACGACTACTCTGAACGCATTCCGCCCACCGACGCCCGCCTGCGCGACTACGCCCGTTTCCTCGCCGCGCACCACGCCGCGCTCATGCCCGCCTTCAGCCTCTACTATGTCGAACTGCCCGGCCATCGCGATCTCTGGAAGGAACCCGCCGCGTCGCTTCTCGATCCCAGCCGCATGTTTCATCCCACCGATCCCTCCACCGGCGAAATGATGTTCCCGCTTCCCACCTGGTCGCGTCACCTCCCTGCCACTGCTCAGCATTGGATGGAGTCAGACCAGCAGAAGAAGGCCGGCCAAAGCGCTCTCCGTCTCTGGCACATCAACCAGACCATCTTCTCCGCCTTCCCCCACTACCTCGCCGGCTCAGGCGCCGATGCCATGGGCACCATGCCCGGCGTATCGCTTCACACAGAGCTTGAGCTGCTGGTCCGTCTCGGCCTCTCTCCGCGCGAAGCCCTCGCCGCCGCCACCAATAACTACGCGCTCCAGTTCGGCTGGAACGAGCTTGGCCTCATCGCTCCCGGCCGCCGCGCCGACATCCTCGTCCTCGACTCCGACCCCACCGCCAGCATCTGGAACGCACGCCGCATCTCCACCATCATCCTCGATGGCGAGCCGCTCGACCGCAACGCCCTGCTGCACCTCAAGAAATAGCTTCGCGGACTTCGACCCTAATCCCTGCTCCCTCGCTCCCTCGCTCCCTCGTTCCCTTGTTCCCTTGTTCCTCGCTTTGGATCGTTTACCCTTGAATTCAGCGCCATCTATTTCCCAATGCCTCGACGCTCCCCCCATCCGCATTCTTCCGGCAAGCGCCACAATCGCCTTCTGCTCAGTATTGCGGTGTATAAGCTCCTCTACGCTCTGTTCTTCGTCGCCATTGGCATCGGCGCAAATCGCCTGCTCCACAAAGACCTCGCCGACGAAGTCGACCTCTTTGCTCGCTATCTGCGCTTTAATCCCGAGTCGCGGCTCGTCAACTTCGTCCTCGACAAAGCCTCCCTCGTCAACGATCCCCTTTTGCGCCGCATCGGCTTCTTCGCCTTTTGCTACGCCGCCATCACCCTTCTTGAAGGCATCGGCCTCTATCTTGAGAAGGCCTGGGGCGAGTTCCTCACTCTGGCCATCACCGCGTCGTTCCTTCCCTGGGAGCTGTTCGAGATCTACCGCCACATCACCTGGATTCGCCTCGGCCTGCTCGCCATCAATATTCTGGTCTTCCTCTATCTGCTGGATCTGGTCCTCGCCCGCGCTCGCCACCGCGCCAAAGCCCTCGTGAAGTGAACGCCGGCAAACCATCTCTCGGTTGCTCCCTGTGGTAGCATCCATTCTCAGTTGAATCTTCTTCGTCTAACCCCTGATCGTTTTGAGTTCCCCACGCGTTGAATTTGTGCAATGGAGCAACTCAGCCCGGGACCGCATTTTCCCGAACCTCCGCGTCCACGGCTGCCGCACCCGCACAATCATCCGACTCACGGCAGGTGACACATGGCAAAATTCAGGCTTGGCATCAACATGGCGGGAGCTGTCTCCGCGGGAGCCTACACCGCGGGAGTGCTCGATTTCCTCATCGAGGCGCTTGAGGAATGGGAAACCACGAAGTCAACTTTCAAGGCCTATCTGGCGAATCCCGCGGCAGGGCCCGTGCCGCCCGTCGCACCGCTCCACGATGTGCAGATCGACGTTTTCAGCGGAGCTTCCGCCGGCGGCATGTGCGCCGCAATCGCGTCCGTCATGGTGCAGCAGCCCTTCGAGCACATTCAAACGGGCGACGAGCAAAACACCACGAACACGTTTTACGAAAGCTGGGTCAACAAAATCGACATCTCCCGCCTCCTCGAAACCAACGATGTGGCCGGCGATGGTCCGCTGCTTTCGCTGCTCGACTGCTCGATCATCGACGAAATCGCAGCCTATGCGCTCACGCCCACCGGTGCAACTCCGCGGCCGTACATCGCAGACAACCTGAATCTCTTTCTTACGCTGACCAACGCGCGTGGTATCCCATATGGGCTCTATCCCGGCGCCACCTCGGCTGAGGAATTTGTTTCCTATTACGGCGATCGTTTGCAATTTCAAGTCACTCACGGCGCGCCGCCAGACAAACCCGTTCCGTCTCTCGCCAAGTTTCTGCCGGCCGGCAAGCCAGGGCAGGGAGCGTGGCCCTTGCTCCAGGAGGCCGCAAAAGCTACCGGTGCGGTACCCGTCGCGCTCGCCTCGCGAGTTCTCCCTCGCGATGTCGCCGATTATCAGGTGCCTGGGCTGGGAGCCGCTAAGCCCAACGTCGAAGCCGCTCCCGCCAGCCTTCCCTGCCGGAATCGGCACATCCATACAAACCGTCAACGTCGATGGCGGCGTCACCGACAACACTCCATTTGAACTGGCTGACAACTATCTCGCGGAGCAGTTGGGCCAAGCCTCCAATCCCTCGGCGCCGGGCGAGGCAAATGCAGCCGTGCTCACCGTCGCTCCATTCCCGATGGGCGACAGCAACTTCTCCGGCCCCTACGTCCCAGCCGACCACCAGGGAATCTGGGCCATCCTCATGAGCTTTTTCAACGTCACCCTCTCGCAATCCCGCTTTCTGGGCGAGAGTCTCGCGTCGCTTATGGATGGTTCCTCTTTCAGCCGCTTCGCCATTGCCCCATCCGACCCCGAATCCGATCAAAAGGGCAAGCCGGCACTCCAATGCGGTTCGCTCGGCGCTTTCGGCGGCTTCCTGTGCCGCGATTTCCGCAAGCACGACTTCCTGCTCGGCCGCAGAAATTGCCAGCAGTTCCTGCGCGAGCACTTCGCCGTGCTGGAAACAAATCCCATCATTGACCAGGGCTGACGGCGGCCGGGCCCTACGCCGCTCAAATTACGGATGAGTTCCTTGTTGACTGTCCGAGTGATAACAAGACATTGCCCCAGGGAAAAGTCTGGATGCCGCTGATCCCGCTCTGCGGCAAAGCAACCGCCGAGGTCCCTCTGCCCGCGCGCGCCGCAATCGCCTCCAGCCAGTTGGACAAGATCGTCAATCTCATCGTGCAGAGGCTGAATGCGATTCGCTCCAAGCTTGCCACGGGCGAACTCGGGAAACTCCTCAGCGCTGCTCTTGGAATTCTGCTCAACACGTGGATCGTGAGCGGCAAGGTCAAGAAGGCCATTCGGCAGGCGCTCGACAATGCGCTCGCCGGCGATACCGCCGTCAACCCATAGCGCGCTTTTTCTCTGCTCTTTTCTCTGCTCTCTAATCTCTGTACTCTATCTTCGCTTTTTGTTCTCCTACCACAGCCGCAGACGCCTGTCTAGACGGGGAATCACAGCAGTTAACCCCACATCTTGTGGTGCTGTAAATTTTTTCTTCTATTAGTCGACTTTCCCGCAGACAGCCTGAGTTTCCAACACTTTCCACCGTTTTTTTTCTTGGCGAAGAGGAACTTCAGGGGTACTATCGACCGAGATGGAACATTTTGGAGTTAGATGGAGTCCTATGGATCGCATCCATAACCCCTCTTTCCTCCTAAGTTTACTCCGATTCCCACAAGGGAATCGCAAATCCGGAAGCCATTCAATTTGGGGAACCACTCTGGCTAACCCGGAACAAAGCTTCAGAGAATTCGGTTCGCGGTACGGCAGCATGGGTCGCCGCGGAAGACAAACAAGGACGGCACATGTTTCGCGGCAACCATCCAGCAAAGGTCGAGGACAATGGGCGGCTCAAGCTCCCGGTCCCCTTTAAGCAGTTGCTGGATGCTGCCAATGTCACCGATCTGTATGTGACCAGCGAAGACGGCAAGCGCGCGCAGATTTGGCCGCTTGGCGAGTGGGAAAAGATTGAAACGCAACTGGCAAAACACAGCACCATGAACGACTCGGTGATGAGGTACCTGGATTTGACCAGCTATTACGGCCAGCAGGTAAAGGTGGACGCCCAGGGCCGGATCATGCTTCCGCAGATTCTGCGCTCCACGGCCAGGCTGGAAGGCGATCTCGCCGTGATGGGCAAGATCACTCACCTCGAAGTAGTAAACCGCTCGGCATTTGAACAGGATTTGCCCACCAGCAATCTCACTTCGGACGATCGCAGGCAGGTAGGCGGAATCTTGGCCGAGGGGAGCGGATCGTAAGCCCCTCAGGGGGGCGCGCATGACGCAGCAGAAAGTACGCCATGTGCCGGTTCTTTTTGAAGTCGTGATGGATTTTATCCGCGTGCAACCCGGCGGTACTTACGTCGACTGCACGCTGGGCCTGGCGGGACATGCCGAAGGCATCGTCAGGCAACTGGGATCGGCGGGGCATTTCATCGGATTCGACCGCGATCCCGAGGCGCTTGAGTTGGCCAGAACGCGGCTCTTGACGGTTTCTGAAGAGCTGGGCACTGAGGCGCCGCAAGTGAGTTTGATCGGCGAAGCATTCAGCACCATCGCCGAGCACGTTGCGCCGCACTCAGTCGACGGTTTGCTGGCCGACTTTGGCGCAAGCAGCCTGCACTTCGATGAGGCGCGCAGAGGGTTTAGTTTTCAGGCGGACGGGCCGCTGGACATGCGTATGGATACGCGATCCGGTCCGACCGCCGAACAAGTGGTGAATGAGACGGGCGAGCGCGAGCTGGCAAATCTCATTTACGAATACGGTGAGGAAAGGAGGTCGCGGACAGTCGCCAGAGCCATTGTGCGGGGGCGGCCGGTTACATCAACGGCGCAGTTAGCCAGGATCGTAGCCTCAGCCGTCCCGCCAATGAAATACATTCACCCGGCAACCAGAACCTTTCAGGCACTGCGCATCTTCGTGAATCAGGAATTGCAGGAAATTCGGGCGTTGTTTGAGGCCGCACCAAAACTGCTTAAGCCCTCTGCACGGCTCGTCGTTATCAGTTTTCATTCTTTAGAAGATCGCATCGCGAAAGACAGTATCCGGGAAGGCGCGCAGAAGGGAATCTGGAAAGTCTTAACCAGAAAGCCCGTCACTGCAACGGAAGAAGAGATCAACCGCAACCCGCGCTCACGCAGCGCAAAGCTGAGAGCAGCGGAACGGCAGTAAGGCAGTTCGAAGTTCAAAGTTCGCAGTTTTGTCCTGTTGGTGACTCAAAACTGTGAACTACGAACTGTGAACTGCTCTCCAAAGGAGAGCTTAGATGGCGGCATGTGTAACAACTTATTTTGAGACCGGCAGAGGCTTGGACGCGCGCATCGCCGAGCACAACGCCGCGATGATGGCGCAGCAGATGCAGCTTCGCCGCCGCGTGCGCATGCCGGAGTACTATTTCGCAAAACATTTTGACAACACCCGCCTCGTCAAGGCCTCTGACCCGGTCCGCGTGCGCGAGATGCGCGTCTTTTCCGCAGCCGTGGCTGTGCTCTTCTCTCTCATCATGATTTACGGCCTTCAGCACTTCTACGCGATCGAGAGCAGCTATCACGTCGAGACCGAAAAGCAGGCGCTCGCCCAGTTGCGCGAGGAGAATCGCCAGTTGCACCTGAGCCAGGCCGAGCTCACGCAGCCCGGCCGCATTGACCAGATGGCCCGCCAGCTTGGGCTCGCCGAGCCGCAGCCTGGCCAGGTGATCTTCTCCGACGCGCGCCCCACATCCGGCGCTCCCACTCTTGCTCAAGTCAATTCTTCAGCGCCCCCGGTGCAGTAGCCCCGGGCCATGGGACCCACGAGAAATGTCGGCAGCCGCCCCAGCCATCCGCAGCCGTTCTCAAACACCTAAAGGCGTGCCCCTCAAGCGGGCGCGCTTTTTCGTGATCTGCCTTTTTTTCCTGGTCTGGGTCTGCGCCATCTCCGGCCGGCTCTTCTGGCTGCAAATCGTTCGCCATCGGGATTTCGTTGAGCGCGCTGAGAAGCAGCAGCAGCGCACTTTTCAGGTAGCTCCCCGCCGCGGCGTTCTCTACGACCGCAACCTACGCGAGCTGGCCATGACCGTCCTGGTCCCGTCCATCTACGCAGATCCCTCGCAGATCGCCGACAAGCAGGCCGCCGCGCGCACCCTTGCTTCTATGGTCCACACTGACCCTGAAGACGCGCTGACCACAGAAACGCAAATTGCCGCACGCCTCAACGACGGCCATAACTTCGCCTGGATCGCCCGGCGCGTCACGCCGCAGATCGCAGCCGCCGTGAAGGCCCTCAACATGAAGGGCATTTTCTTCCAGCAGGAATTTGCCCGCTTCTACCCAGACAACCACCTCGCCGCGCAAGTGCTGGGCTACGTTGGAAGCGATGACGACGGCCTTGGCGGTTTGGAAGAGAAATTCGACAGCCGAGTTACACGGCGCCCCCGGTCTGATGTATACGGCCATGGACGCGCGTCGCAAGGTTCTGGGCTCAAGCGAGCGCGATCCCGAACCCGGGCAGAATCTCGTTCTCACCGTCGATGAAAACATTCAGTTCATGGCCGAGCGCGCGCTCGATCACGCCATGCAGAAAACGCAGTCGCTCAACGGCACCGTGGTCGTGCAGGACGTTCATACGGGACAAATCCTGGCCCTCGCCATTCGTCCGACCTTCAACCCGAATCAGATTCGCCATTCCACGCCCGATATGCTGCGCGACCACGCGGTCAGCGACGTGTATGAGCCGGGCTCCGTCTTCAAGCTCGTCACCTATTCGGCGGCCATGGATCAGGCCGTCGCCAAGCCCGATGACATGATCGATTGCTCCGGCGGACAGATTACCGTTGCCGGGCAGGTCATCCACGACGACAAGAGCGACCGTGGCCTGGGCACGCATCACCGTAGCCGAAGCTCTTGCTCACTCCAGCGACGTATGTGCCATCAAGCTTGCTCTGCGGCTCGGCCCCGACAAAATGTACCAATACATCCGCAACTTCGGATTTGGGTCGCGCTCGGGCGTTGAGCTTCCCGGTGAAACACGTGGGTTGCTACGCCCGCTGCACGAATGGCAGCCGGCGTCGATCGGCTACGTCGCCATCGGCCAGGAAGTCGCCGTTACACCGCTGCAACTTGCTTCCATGGTTTCCACCATCGCCAACGGCGGCGTCTATTTGCCGCCCCACATCCTCATGCAGAACCAAGTCCGCCTCAACCAGGCGCCGCAGCACCGCAATTCGTGGCTAGTCCGGTCAGATCTGGTGAAGATCTGCCCAGCCAACTTCCGCCTGGAGCGCATCGCGCCATCAGCACGCTTGCCGCCGCCCAGATGCGCAAGATGATGGAAGGCGTCGTTCTCTTCGGCACCGGCAAGTCAGGCACAACTCGATGGATATTCTTCCGGCGGCAAGACAGGCACGGCTCAGAAGATCGATCCCGTCACGCACACCTATTCGAAAACCATGCACATCGCGTCGTTTGCAGGCTTCGCGCCGGTCAACTCTCCCGTCATCGCCGTGGCAGTCGTCCTCGATTCGCCCAAGGGGCAGTACTATGGCGCCGCAAGTCTCTGCGCCGGTCTTCGCCGAGGTGGCGCAGCAGGTTCTCGAATACCTCGGCGTCCAGCACGATATCGATCTTCGCCCTGCTGACCTGGCCTCCACGAAAAACGTACCCGTCACCGAAGACGATTCCCCCACGCAGGAAGAAAATATCCAGGCCCTCTACGACGCCGCTAACAATTTGCCCAGCGACGATCCGCTCCGTGTGCCGACAGACCAAGCGGCTTCGCCTTCCAACCCTGCATCGTCGCAGGCCGCGAATTCTCCAACCCCCAAAACCAGCGCAGCTCCCGGGCCCTCCCCCAAGCGCGCCTGCGGCGCCGCACCACGAATCTGCTCCATCGTCTCCTGCGAACACCGTCGTCATCGCCGACGCTGGAAAACTCCGCGTGCCATCGTTGACCGGCTTGCCGATCCGCGAAATCATTGAGCAAGCCGCCGGCGCTGGGCTTCAAGTCGAAATCACCGGCGACGGCATTGCGCGCGAGCAGGCCCCCGCACCAGGCACGATGGTCCCTCCCGGCACCAAAATCGTCGTCCGCTGCGCACGCTGATCGCGTCCCCGCCAAACTGCGGTACCCTCACAGTGTGACCGGCTCCTCTTGGCGTCCGTTCGAAGATGGTAAAACCCTCGGCCTTCCCGGCTCCGAGGAGGGCATCGTTGTTCGCGACGAAGAGCACGTCCTCGGCGCGCGCATCACGCTGGAGCGTGCGGCCAGCGTCGCTCCCTTCGCCATCACCTGCGGCATCTACGGCTGGATGATGCACACCGCTTCCTCAGCGCGGAAGCGGAAGCCGAATCGCAGTACGATCTGATGAAGAATTCGCTTTCCGCGCTCCTTGAAGCTGCCGAACAAACCGCCGAAATCGACGGTGGCCGGCAAGTTCTCATGGCCGGCGTCGAAAAATTCGTCGGCGAGTATCCGTGAACCTTCGCCGTCGATCGCCTCACCTGCCCGGCTCCCATCCCTCGCAACAATCTACAATCAACTTCGAGATGAACTGGAACGATCTAGTCTCCGAAGTTGCATCCATCGGCTCTGCCGGCAGCTCCGCCGCAACCATCACCGGCGTTGAGTACGACTCGCGCCGTGTGCGGCCCGGCGCGGTCTTCGTGGCCATGAAAGGCGGCTCGACCGACGGCAATCGTTTTGTCAAGAATGCCATTGCTGCGGGCGCAGTTGGCATCATCACTGACTCCGTACAAACTTTCGACCATCTCACGGTCTATCACCCTAATCTGGCCGTTCTTCATGTCGAGCACGGCCGCCGCGCGCTTGCCCAGGCCTCCGCGGCGTTTTTCCTCCATCCCGAGCGTTCGCTCTCCGCCACTGGAATCACCGGCACAAACGGAAAAACCACCACCGCATTCCTCACCGAATCGCTCCTCAACTCCGCCGCGCGTTCCAGCGTTCTTATCGGCACCATTGAGTGCCACATCGCCGGTGAGACCCGCCCCTCAGTTCACACCACGCCCGAATCGCGCGACCTCTTCGAAATGATGGCTGAAGGTGTTGCGCGCGGTGCGGAAGAACTTGTCACCGAGGTTTCGAGTCATGCCCTCGACCAGGGCCGCATGATCGGGATCCCGTTTGACGTTGCAGTCTTCACCAACTTCACGCGCGACCATCTCGATTACCACCAGACGATGGAAAACTATTTCGCCGCTAAGCGCCTGCTCTTCGATGGCACGGTCTATCCGGCTCCGCGCGTCGCGGTCATCAATGCGCTCGATCCGCGCGCCGAAGAACTCGCCGCTGCTGCGCGAGCCGCCGGTGCTGAAGTTCGGACATATGGAATTGGCGGAATCGGCGCGGGCGAATGGCGCGCCGCCAGCTACACGCTCACGCCCTCCGGCGCGACCATTCAACTCGAAACTCCAGCCGGCTCGGCCTGCCTCAGTTCGCGCCTGGCCGGCGAGGTCAACATCCTCAACCTTCTCGCCGCATTCACTGCCGCCCATGCGCGCGGCATTTCGTTCTCGCATCTCGCCGCCGCAGTTCCAACGCTCAAGCCTGTGCCCGGCCGCTTCCAGCCCGTCGACGCCGGCCAGCCATTCACCGTGATCGTCGACTATGCGCACACCGACGACGCGCTCCGCAACCTGACTGCGCTCGCCCGCCAGATCACCGCAGCTTCCGGCGCGCGCGTCATCACGCTCTTCGGCTGCGGCGGCGATCGCGACCGCACCAAGCGCCCTAAGATGGGTCAGGCGGCGGGCGAAGGCAGCGATTTTGTCGTAGCCACCAGCGACAATCCGCGTTCCGAAGATCCCGCGTCGATCCTCGCCGAGATCGAGCCCGGCCTCCAGTCAACCGGCGTTGCGTACACGGTCGAAGTCGATCGCGCAGCCGCAATTCGTCTTGCCCTCGAGGCCGCAAAGCCCGGCGACGTCGTTCTCATCGCCGGCAAGGGCCACGAGAAAGAACAAATCCTCGCCGGCCGCATCATACCCTTTGACGACGCTGAAGTCGCGCTTTCCATCCTTGCCGAATTGGGCTATCGTGAAGGGCAATGAATCTCACACTTGCTGAAGCCGCGATGGGCGCTGGAGCTGTGCTCGAGGCGCCGGCCAGTGTGCCCAATGCCGGCGCGCTGGCGGCGACCGGCTACTCCATTGACTCGCGCACGGTCGCGCCAGGCGAGCTGTTTTTCGCTGTTCGTGGCGAGCGCCACGATGGCCACGATTTTGTCGTTGCGGCATTTGAACGCGGCGCTGTCGCCGCCGTAGTCTCTCGCGCGCGCGCCGCTTCCCTGCCCGACGCCGCTCTCGCTCACCCCCTCCTGATTGCCGAAGAACCGCTCACCGCGATGCAGGCGCTCGCCCTCCATGTGCGCCGCCAATGGGGTCGCCGCGTCGTCGCCATCACCGGCTCGGCCGGAAAAACCACCACCAAGGAGGCCGTCGCCGCCGCACTTGGCGCAAAGTTCAACGTCCTTAAATCGAAGGGCAACCTCAACAACAACTTCGGCCTGCCCTTGCAGCTTCTGCGCCTGATGCCGGAGCACGAATTCGCCGTCGTTGAAATGGGCATGAACCACTCCGGCGAAATTGCTGCGCTCGCCCGCATCGCCGCGCCCGATTGGGGCGTCATCACCAACATCGGCTCCGCACACATTGAAAACTTTGCTGATGGGCAGGCGGGCATCGCGCGTGCCAAGTTCGAGCTCATTGAATCTCTTCCAACGAACGGCATCGCCTTCCTGAATTGTGATGATGCCTACGCCGCCCAATTTGGCCGTGACTTTTCCGGCCGCGTCGTTTACTTCGGCGCCGGCCCCTGTGCCGACCCGCAAATTCTTACTTCCGTCGAAGATAGCAACGGCTTGCACGTCCGCATTCGCGCCCGCGAGCGCGAAGCCGGCTTCACCCTGCAGTTGCTCGGCGCGCACAATGCGTCGAACGCCGTCGCAGGATTGGCCGTTGCGCTTGAAGCGGGTGTGGACCTTGACGCCGCCATCGCCGCCATCGCCTCACTCACCGCTGGCGACAAACGCGGCCAGGTCATTGAGATCGCCGGCGCCACCATTCTCAATGACAGTTACAACTCCAACCCCGAAGCGCTGAAGTCCATGATTCGCACTCTCGCCGCTCGCCCCGCCAAGGGCCGCCGCATCCTCATAGCGGGCGAAATGCTCGAGCTCGGCGATCACGGCCCCGCGCTGCACATTGATTGTGGCCGCGCCGCCGCCGAGGCTGGCCTCGATCTCGTCGTTGCGGTGCAAGGCAACGCCGAGCACCTGGCCACCGCCGCATGCGCCGGCGGAGTGCCTGCTGTGTTTCTCCGCGACGCTGACGCCGCCGGCCAATGGCTCGTTGAAAATCTCCGTCCCGGCGACGTCGTCCTCGTCAAAGGCTCACGCGGAGTTCACCTTGAGCGCGCCATCGAATCGCTGATTAAACAAATTGAAAATCGAGACCCCCAATGAAAGCCGCCAGATTCGTTATTCGCCTTGCGCTGCTCGCATTCCTCGCATCCGCCATCCCGCTCGCCGCCCAGAACAATCCTGCATGGCTCGCTCCGTTTCCCGCCTTCCGCATCGCCGGAAATCTTTATTACGTCGGCAGCCAGGACCTCGGCTCCTATCTCATCGCCACGCCGCGCGGGCTTATTCTCATCAATTCGAGCTTTGAAGCCTCTGTGCCGCTGATCAAAAGGAGCGTCGAGTCTCTCGGTTTCCATTTCAGCGACGTCAAAATCCTACTCATCAGCCACGCCCATGACGACCACTGTGCGGGTAGCGAGCAAATCATCCGCCTTACCGGCGCCAAGTACTACGTCATGGCTGGCGATGTGTCTGTGATCGAGTCCGGCGGCAGAACCGACTTCCAATACGGTGCGCAAAAAGCTCACCACTATTCGCCCGCGCGCGTTGATCAAGTTCTTCATGACGGCAGCACGGTCTCGCTCGGTGGCACAGTACTCACCGCACATCTCACCGCCGGCCACACGAAGGGAACCACTACCTGGACTCTGGACGAAACCGAAGCTGGTCGCCTCCTGCACGTCGTCATCGTCGGCAGCCCAAACGTGAACCCCGGCTATAAACTTGTCGGCAACAAGGCCTATCCGCAAATCGCTGCCGATTACAAACGCGGCTTTGCAGTCCTCCACAAACTTCCCTGCGACATCTTTCTCGGCGCTCACGGTTCCTATTTCGATCTGGTTGAAAAATATCCGCGCTGGAAGGCCGGAGACAAAGGACGCCTTCATCGACCCCGCCGGATACAAGGCCTACATCGCCGATCGCGAGCAGGCATTTCGAGAAGGAACTCGAGCGGCAGTCGGGAATGAAGCGGCTCGCGGCTAAACCGGCAAATTAAACAACCGTTCGCTGCGCCAGCACGGCCCTCGCCCGCGCCATCGTCACTCCCCGCAATAGAAAAACTTTGCTCCGCGACAACTCGCCGGCCTTGAGCTCGACCGCATTTTTCTGCAAGCCGAAAACTTCGGCGAGAAACGCAATCAGCGCCTCATTCGCTCGGCCCTCGATCGGCTGCGCCTGCACGGCGACTTTGAGCTGCGCCGCCGTCCCCTCGCCATAAATCCCGGCAATGGCCGTCCTCTTCGCCCCCGGCTGCGCACGCACGGCAAGCGTCACGCCCTCCGCCACCGCGCGCAGCATCAGTCCGGCTCCGCTTCCAGCCCCGGCCGCGCCGTCCGCTTCCCAAACAGCGCCGTGCCGATGCGAATGCGCGTTGCGCCCTCTTCAATCGCCAGCCGAAAGTCTCCGCTCATCCCCATCGACAGCACATCGAACTTCAAATTCGGATGCGCCGCCGCCCATCGGTCGCGCCACATCCGCAAACTGCGAAAGCACGCCCGCGTCTCATCTTCCGGCGCGCCCCACGGCGCAATCGTCATCAGCCCGCGCACCTCGAGATCCAGCAGATCAGGCAGCCGCTCCAAAAGCTGCGCCGCTTCGTCCGACTCCGGTTCCACTCCACTCTTCGTTGCTTCCGGGCTCAGCTTCACTTCGATCAGCACCGGCAGCCGCTTGCCTGTTTTCCCTGCCGCCTCGCTCAACCGCTCCGCCAGCCGCACGGAGTCCAGCGAGTCCACGCCGTCGAAGATCTCCGCCGCCCTCGCCGCCTTGTTCGACTGCAAATGCCCGATCAGATGGAAGCGCAGCCTCTCGCGCACCGCCCACGTTCCCGTCTCGGCCGCATGCAATACTTTCGCATTGAATTCCTGAACGCGGTTTTCGCCGAACAGCGTCAGCCCCAGCGCCGCCGCCTCCGCAACCGCTTCCGCGGGAAAGGTCTTCGACACGGCCATCAGTTCAACTTCGCTGCGCGCGCGCCCCGCCGCCCGGCAAGCCGCGCCTATCGCCTCTTCCAGCCGTTCGAGATTTTCGCTGAGCGCCGTCACTGCGCCCTCGTCCGAAAAACCCGCAAGGCCCGCGCGGTTTCCACAACGTCAGCCGTTTTTCGTGTATCTAATAAAAGAATGTGGACCATTGTTCTTCTCATCTGCTCCAACATCTTCATGACCATTGCCTGGTATGGTCACCTGAAATTCGAACAGCAGCCGCTCTGGAAGGTCATCGTCGTCAGTTGGTCATCGCCTTCTTTGAGTATTGCTTTCAGGTTCCCGCCAACCGCATCGGCTACGGCCGCTTCACGCCCGTCCAGCTCAAGGTGATCCAGGAGATCATCACGCTCACCGTCTTCGGCGTCTTCGCCACCTACTATTTCGGCTCGCATCTGCGCTGGAATCATGCCGTCGCCGGTGGCTTTCTCGTCGCCGCGGCCTTTTTCGCGTTTCACCAGTTCTAGTTTTGATCGCGAACAAAAATCCACCGAGGTAGCTTTACCTGCTTCCTTGGTTCCTAGCTCCCTGGTTCCCTCGGTCCCTTGGTTCCCTGCTTTTCAGTGCCCGTGCTCTTCGAGATACTTCTCCACTTCAAGCGCCGCCATGCATCCCGAGCCGGCCGCGGTAATCGCCTGCCGGTAGCGCCGGTCCTGCACATCGCCGCACGCAAACACGCCGGGCACAACAGCGCCGTTGCGCGTCGTGAACACATTGTTCGTCGTCTTGATGTACCCCTCCTCGTCCAGATCGATCTGCCCCACAAACGCTTTTGTGTTCGGCACGTGTCCAATGCCCAGAAACATTCCGCTCACTTTCAGCTCATCCTGCTCGCCGCTCTTCACGTCGCGCAGGCGCAGCCCTTTCACTTCCTTCTCATCCACGCCCAGTACTTCTTCCACAATCGTGTTGGTCCGCAGCTCGATCTTGGGATGCGCCATGGCGCGCTCCAGCATGATCTTGGATGCGCGAAAAGCATCGCGCCGGTGCAGCAGCGTCACCTTCGAGGCAAAGCGCGAAAGAAAAATCGCCTCCTCCATCGCCGAGTCGCCCCCGCCAATCACCGCAATGTCCTTGTCGCGGAAAAAGAATCCGTCGCATGTGGCGCAGCTTGACACGCCATGCCCAATGAGCGCCTGCTCGCTCGGCAACCCCAGCCAGCGCGCGCTCGCGCCTGAAGCCACGATCAGTGTCCTCGCGTGCAACTCGCCGGCCGACGTGCGCAGCTTGATGGGATGCGCGCCCACCTCTGCCCCTTCAAGGTGCGCATGCTGGTACTCCGCCCCAAACCGCGCCGCCTGCTTCTTCATGTTGGCGATCAGCTCCGGCCCCTGAATCCCATCCGGCCAACCGGGAAAATTCTCCACCAGCGTCGTAATTGAGAGCTGGCCGCCCGGCTCGTGGCCCTCCAGAACCAGCGGTTTGAGCCCGGCGCGCGCCGTGTAGAGCGCCGCCGTCAATCCGGCGCAGCCGGAGCCAAGAATCACGGTTTCGCGTATCTCTGCCATGGGTTTACCCGAATCGATTGTAGACGGAACGGCCTCAAATCCGCGCCACGTCTCTGCAATCCCACCCCGCTCTATATGAGATGACGCCCGCACCTCATCGGACTCGGAGGCACACAGAACGAACCACTTGCAAAAGCCAGCGCCATCGCATTAGCAACCGCTAACAGTCGCGTGAAACCCCTTGGATTTGCACTTGCTCCCTTGCCTCTCATCCGGGAGCCCTCGTGCCCACCGCTACATCCACGCCCGCGCGTTCCTCCGCATTCCGCTCCGCGCTTCATCGGCGCGCCGCGCTCCCTCTCGCTCTGCTGCTCATCGCTCCCGCGATCTGCCGTTGCCGGCGGACCCAAATACATCGCCGGAACCAGCTTCTTCAATCCCGCCGTCGTCGGCCAGCCCGTCCACTGGGCCGGCGGCCAGGTGAATTATTCCGTCGATCAGGGCCCGCTTTCGAGTTCCGTCAGCAATCAGCAGGCCACGGCGATGGTCGACGCCGCAGCCGCCTTGTGGGGCGCCGTTCCCACCGCCGGCGTCACCCTCACCGACGCGGGCCCGCTCAATGAAGACGTCAACGGCTCGAACATTCAGGTCAATTCTTCCGGCGTCAATCACCGCGCCTGCCGACATCACGCCCGCGGCCACCAACTACCCGCTCGCCATCATCTACGACGCCGACGGCTCTGTGATCAACGCCATCTTCGGCGCCTCCGCCAGCCAGCCCGACGCCTGCCAGAACAATGCCGTCTACGTCTGGATCGACAACCTCAACCCCGACGCCACCATCGCTCACGCTGTCATCGTTCTCAACGGCCTCTGCGCCACCGACTCCGCGATGCTTCAGATGATGAGCTTTGAGTTGGAGCGCGCCTTCGGCCGCGTTCTCGGCCTCGATTATGCGCAGGTCAATCCCGGCGCGGCCACTAACGGCGAAGCCGGCGGCATTGCAGGGCTGGCCCGTCATGCAGCCGCTCAGCGGCGCCTGCGGCGCGAGCGGCGGCGATTGCATTCCCAACCCCGCCACGCTCCGACTACGACGATATCGCCGCGCTCAACCGCATCTATCCCATCACCGCCGCCAACCTCGCCAACTTCCCCGGCAAGCAGCTCACCGCGGCCAACACCATCTCCATCCAGGGCACAGTCAGTTTCCGCACCGGCTACGGAATGCAGGGCGTCAACGTAGTGGCGCGCCCGCTCGACGCGAACGGCAATCCGCTCTACCAGTACACGGTGACGGCCGTGACGGGCGCTCTCTTCAGCGGCAATCACGGCAACCCCATCACCGGATTCTCCGACGCCAGCGGCAACCCGCTCACGATGTGGGGCTCGAACGATCCCACCCTGCAGGGCTCCTTTGACCTGAGCGGCATTCCGCTCCCGCCCGGCATGACGCTCCGCCAACTACCAAATCACATTCGAGGCCATCGATCCGCTCTACATTCTCGAAAACTCCGTCGGCCCTTACACCCAGGGTCAGGTCGCGCCTTCCGGGACATTCAACTCCATCACGCTTCCCAATCTCTCCGCGGGAAGCACGCAGACCCTCAACGTCACCGCCTCCGGCTCTCCCGTGGCCGGATTCAACGATGCCATCGGCCTCTGTCTCCGAGCCGCGTCCCATGCCCACCGGCGGCATGTGGTGCGGGCGCTTGAGCCAGATCGGCCAGACCGATTGGTTCACCTTCCCTGTCCGCGGCAATCGCATCTTCACCGTCGTCACCGCAGGCCATCGACGAAACCGGCGCGCCCTCAAACTCCAAGGCCATGCCCACCATCGGCGTGTGGGACGCCTTCGACACCGCCGGCGCAACACCCGTCGGCGCCGCGCCCGGCCTCAATGGCCTCGCCACCGGCGAAACCTGGCTGCGCGTCGCCACGAACGCCGACGACATCGTCCGCATCGGTATCGCCGACCTGCGCGGCGACGGCCGACCCGACTATGCCTACGAACGGCTGGCTGCTCTACGCGGACACGGTTTCGCCCGCGCACTTGCCCGCTTCCGGCGGTCCCATCACCATTCAGGGCATCGGGCTTTCGTCTCGCCGACACCGTTCTCGTCGGAGGCCAGCCCGCGCTCGTCACCAGCATTTCGCCCAACCAGATCACCGCCATCGCGCCGCCCGCGGCCTCGGGCGTTACCGGCTCAGTCGATGTTGAAGTCGACGACCTGCCCACTCTTTACGCAGCGGCCATCATTCCCGGCGGCATCAGCTACGACTCCGGCACAGGCGACGCGCTCACCCTCGTCACCGCGCCCTCAAACACCGTTCCCATCGGCGTGCCTCTTCCCTTCACCGTCACCGCTCTCACCCCCGCGCTCACGCCCGCTGGCGGCGTTACTGTTATCTACACCGTCACCGCCGGCACGGCCACGCTCGACTGCGGTCTCACGATTTGCTGCGGTGACGACCACCGGCGATGGCCACGCCACCATGAACGTCATCGCGAACGACGGCACGTGGTCCATCATCACCGCCTCGCTTACCAACGGCTCGAGCGTCCAGGCGCAATTCGGCGGCGGAACTGCCCCCGCGGTTTCCTCTCTCACGCCGCGGCTTGCGCTCGCCGCCGGCAGCCACTTTCACCTGGACCGTGCAGGCTCTCGTCCTTTCCAGCGGCACTCCACTCGCCGGCCAGTCGGTCGCGTGGCAAACTCCGTCCGGCGGCGGCATCTCTCCGCAAAACTCCGTTGCCGCGATCACCAACTCCGCGGGCATCGCCACAGAGGCCCTCACCGTTGGCCCGCTCGCCGAGGGCCAGGTCGTCAGCATCAACGCCTGCCTCAACGGAACCAGCCAATGCGTCGCCTTTTCGGCTTACGGAGCGCGCCCCGAGTACGCACTGCTCGAGCCGATCTTCGGAGCCACCCAGACCCTCGCTGCCTCGGGCACGCCCAGCCAGATCGCTCTCCGCCTCCTCGACATGGACGGCAATCCCGATGGCCGGCGGAACAGTCGCGCTCTATCAGGCGCTCTACGCCTGGTCGCCGCCCTGCTCCCCGCACATCGTTTGTACGCAAGGCGCGCTGCTCGCCACCCAATCCGCCACCGCCACTTCGGCCATTGACGGCTCGGTCACCTTCCTTCCGGTCTCGCTCCCCGGCGTGGCCACCAATCTCCTCGGCCTCGCAGCTTCCGGTAACACGGCCACTGTCAACATCGCCATCCAGCAGCACCCTTAGCGCCGGTTCCTATCGCCGTCCCGCTCTTGCGCCGCCGATCTCGTCCGCCGCCCGCTTCGCATAACTACGCCTCGCACCCTACAATAAGAGCGGAACTCACCTCGAGGGAAATCATGCCGCTTTCCGGAGAAGCTATCCGCCTGATGAACTACATTGACGATGTTGCCGTGACCCTGCGCCGCGTGCTTGCACTCGTCCCTACTCTCTCCGCCGACGAGCGCGCCAAGGTCGCCGAACACCTGGTCAAAGCACGTCCCAGCGTCGAGGAAGTGGCCGCGGCTCTCGCCGTCAAGTGAGTTTCCCGGTTCGTTCAAGACCGTGATCACCGTCGCCATCATCGGAGCCGGACCCCTCGGTCGCAGGCTCGCGTTGGGCGCGGCCCGCGCCGGCTATCGCGTCCTGCTTGAAGACGTCATGCCCTCGAACCTTCACCATGCGCGCGAGTCCATCCGCCAGGAGCTGAGCCCACAGGCCCTCCCCGCCGTCGCATTCGTCGCCTCCATTGAAGATGCTGTTCGCGATGCCGATCTGGCCATCGACTGCGTACCAGACGAGCTTGAATCCAAACTTGAGATTCTATGGCTGGTGGATCGCATGGCGCCGCCGCGAACGGTCATCGCGACGCCCACCCTTCACCACTCCATCGCGGACCTGGCCAGTTGCACCAACCGTCGCGAGAAATGCATCGCCATCGCCGCCTCGCCGCAATCGCTCACCTCCGCGGCTCCGCAGGAGCCACTAACCGGCTCTGTTGGCGCAGCACTCGTCCTCCGCGCGGCGCCTTTCACCAGCGACGAAACCATTTCACTTGTTGTCGATTTCTTCAGCCAACTCGGCTTCAGCCCCGTCGTGGAACGGCCCTCAGAGTAGCGCCGGCGTCCCCGCCGGCTGGACTGGCGGCGTCCTCGCCGCCAGATTCTGCGCTCGCCACAGAAACCAGCCTTTTCACATCCTGCAGATCAGCAGCTCCCGCTCGTAAACCATCTCCGGCGGCAAATGGTCGTGCACATCGATAAACAGCTCTTCGTGTCCGATCAGTTCCTTCCGCCACGCCGCGCGGTTCACTTCCTGCATCCGGTCAAACTCCGCGCGCGAAATGTTGATCCCCGCCCACTCCATATCGTCGTAGTAGGGCGTCCAGCCAATCGGCGTCTCCTTGCCCTGCGCGCGCCCATGCACACGGTCCACAATCCACTTCAGCACGCGCATGTTTTCGCTAAAGCCCGGCCACAGAAACTTTCCGTCCTCGCCCTTGCGGAACCAGTTCACGTTGAAAATCCGCGGCGTCGTGCTCAGCGAACGCTGCATCTTGATCCAGTGCCGGAAGTAGTCGCCCATATGATAGCCGCAGAACGGCAGCATCGCCATTGGATCGCGCCTCACCAGCCCCACCGCTCCGTTGGCGGCGGCCGTAGTCTCCGATCCCATGGTGGCGCCCACGTAAACGCCCGCGCTCCAATTAAAGGCCTGGTACACCAGCGGCATCGTCGTTGACCGCCGCCCGCCAAAAACGAACGCGCCAATCGGCACGCCTTCCGGGTCTTCCCACGCCGCGTCGATCGACGGGCACTGCGAAGCCGGCGCCGTAAATCGCCCATTCGGGTGTGCCGCCTTGGCTCCGGTCTGTTTTTGAATCTCCGGAGTCCAGCGCTCGCCGCGCCAGTCCGTGCACTCCGCCGGAGGCTCGTCCGTCATTCCCTCCCACCACACGCCGCCATCCGGCGTCAGCGCCACGTTGGTGAAGATCGTGTTCTTCCGCAGTGTCGCCATCGCATTGTGATTTGTCTTCTCGCTCGTTCCCGGCGCTACGCCAAAGAACCCCGCCTCCGGATTGATGGCCCGCAGTTGCCCGTTCGCGTCCGGCTTGATCCACGCAATGTCGTCGCCGACCGTCGTCACTTTCCAGTCGCCCAGCGCCTTCGGCGGCACCATCATGGCAAAGTTCGTCTTGCCGCACGCCGATGGGAACGCCGCCGCCACATACGTCTTCTCACCCTGCGGCGACTCCACGCCCACAATCAGCATGTGCTCGGCCATCCAGCCTTCGTCGCGCGCAATGTTCGAGGCAATGCGCAGCGCAAAGCACTTCTTCCCCAGCAGCGCGTTCCCGCCGTAACCCGACCCGTAGCTCCAGATCTCGCGCGCCTCAGGAAAATGCACGATGTACTTTTCGTCGTTGCACGGCCAAGGCACGTCCTTCTGCCCGGCCGCGAGCGGCATGCCCACCGAGTGCATGCAAGGCACCACGCGCACCGCGCCCTTGTCGATCTCCTCCAGCACCGGCAGCCCGATTCGCGTCATGATGCGCATATTCACCACCACGTACGGCGAATCCGTCAGCTCCACCCCGATGCGCGACATCGGCGAGCCCACCGGCCCCATGCTGAAGGCCAGCACATACATCGTCCGCCCGCGCATGCAGCCGTTAAAAAGCTCCTTCAGCTTCTTGCGCATCTCGAACGGCTCAATCCAATTGTTCGTCGGCCCGGCATTGTCCTTTGAAAAAGAGCAGATGAATGTGCGATCTTCGATGCGCGCCACATCGCGCGGGTCCGAGCGCGCATAAAAGCATCCCGGCCATTTCTCCTGGTTCAGCCGGACAAACGTCCCGGCCGCTACGAGCCCGTCGCACAGCCAATCGTTTTCCTCCTGGCTTCCATCCACCCAGTGGATGGCGGCCGGCTGCGTCAGCTCCGCCATCTTTTCCACCCAGCGGACCAGGTGCTTGTTCGTCGTCAGCGGCTTGGCGATGCTCGATTTGCTCTGCTTCATGCGTCTCCCTTTTCTTCCGCCGTCGGGTGGCGTTATGAACGATCCAATTGGATAAAAGATACACGCTTGCAGTGGGCCTGCCCGTTCGCGGATCGAACGAACAGCTTTTTGATCAACCAGAAATTCTACGGGGCTTTAAGTCATTTATACGTGAAGTCGAACTCTGGCAGCAAGACGCAGCGGCCCTCCATGCACCGTCCGCTTCGGACGAGATTGAATCCTGCTTGCATTGCCGCAACCATCGGGAACGGGCAATCGCTGTGCTCCGACTGCCTGCATTTTCGCCCGCTTTTGAGATACCCAAGCGCCCTAAATAGCTGAAAAAATGAATCGTTGCGGGAAACTCTCTGGATGCCCTTGGATCGAAGGTTTATAGTGATCCTCATGTCATTTACTCGCCGCGAATTCGCATCACTTGGCGCGCTCGGTCTTGCCGCGCGCTTCGCTCCGCCCCTGCTTGCTCAGACTCCCGGCCGCCAAACCGGCTACGCCATCATCGGCCTCGGCCGCATCGCAGACATCTTCATGGCGGGCGTCCGCAATTCCCCTAACTCCAAAGTCACCGCGCTCGTCAGCGGCCATCGCGACAAGGCCCTCCGCATCGCCGCCGACTACGGTGTCCCCGAGTCCTCCATCTACACCTACGACAACTTCGATTCCATTATCTCCAACAAAGCCGTCGACGCCGTATACGTCGCGCTGCCCAACTCCATGCACGCCGACTTCACCATTCGCGCGGCCAAGGCAGGCAAGCATGTCCTGTGCGAAAAACCCATGGCCGTCAACATCGCCGAGTGTCAGCGGATGATCGAAGCCTGCAAATCCGCCAACGTTAAGCTTATGATCGCCTATCGATGCCACTTCGAATCCACCAACCTCAAGGCCGTCGATCTTATTCGCACCGGCGCTATCGGCCAGGTCCAGGCCATCGAAACCGCCTTCGGCTTCACCGAAAGAGCCGGCGAGTGGCGTCTCGATAAAAAGCTCTCCGGCGGCGGCCCGCTGATGGACGTCGGCATTTACTCGCTCAACGCTACCCGCTATCTCACCGGCGAAGAGCCCGCAAGCTTTGCTGCCTTCAGTTCCGTCATCGATCACGACGGCCGCTTCGATTCGGTCGAAGAAAATCTTTCCTGGACGATGAAATTCCCGTCCGGCATTGTCGCTTCCTGCGCCACCACCTATGGAGCGCAGATGGGCGGGTTCTTCAAAGTGCACGGCGCCAAGGGCTGGATCGACGTTGACCCCGCCTTCAACTACGACGGCCAGCATCTCCGCGCAGAGTACTTCAATGGGGCCCACGTTCCGCCCACCGTTCTCGACGAACCGAATCCGCAGAAGAATCCCTATCAGTTCGCCGCCCAGGCCAATCACTTCTCCAACTGCGTCCAGAACAACCTCGAGCCTAAAACCCCGGGCGAAGAAGGCCTGCGCGACTTGGGCTACATCACCGAAATCTATCGCGCCGCCGGCATCTCCATGTTGTGAGAGCGACGCGGCAAGAGCTCTCCAGCACTTCGCCCGCGCCCTTTGCGCGCTGTTTTCTTAAATGCGGCAGCTCCATCGTTCCGCCGCTTTGCAATTGAGAAAGTGAGGCATGATGAATACCCGTCTCCTGCCCGCGGTCATTGGATCCGCACTCCTGTTGGCTTCCTGCTCCTGGTCTCAGCAGCCAGATTCCTGTGCCAGTCTTTCCAGTTTCAAAGCCCCCGGCGTCGAAATCACCAAAGCCGCTTCCATTGCCGCGGGCAGCACCGAGCCGGTTCCCTTCTCCGCGCCTCCGCAGTTATTGGTTCTTCCCGCCTATTGCCGCGTTGAAGGAGTCATCAATCGCCGCAAGGGCGTCGGCGGCGAGGAATTCGGTATTCAGTTCGCGCTCGCCATGCCCGACCAATGGAATGGCGACTTCCTCATGCAGGGCGGGGGCGGTGGTAACGGAATCGTGTACCCGCCTCTCGGCCTTACCGCCTCGGGAGACAAGCCTGCCCTCATGCGTGGCTACGCCGTCGTCAGCACTGACACCGGCCACAAGAGCCACAGCGGCGCCTTCGATTTCGGTTTCATGAAAGACCAGCAGGCCTATCTCGACTTCGCCTACCTGGCCAACGCCGAAGTTGCCGAGCTCGCCAAGCAAATCGTCGCGCAGTATTACACCAGGCCCGCGGCCCACTCCTATTTCGCCGGATGCTCAACGGGGGGCCGCGAAGGAATGGTCCTCTCCCAGCGCTACCCAACCGAGTTCGATGGAATCATCGTCGGTGACCCGGCCATGCGCACCGGCCTGTCCAATCTCGCCATCAGCCAATGGATTCCCGTTGCATTCAACCAGGTCGCCCCCAAAGATGCCAACGGAAAGCCCATCATCGCGCAGGCCATCACCGACGATGATCGCAAGCTGGTCATGGACGCGCTGATGAAACAATGTGACGCCTTGGACGGCCTCGCTGACGGCCTGATATCCGATCCCCTTGCCTGTCATTTTGACCCCGAGACCTTGGCCTGCAAGCCCGGCCAGACCGCTTCCTGCCTCGCGCCTGAGAAAGCTGCCGCCATCAAGAAAGCCTTCGCCGGACCCAAAACGTCACAGGGGGTTCAGGTCTATTCAGGCTTCCTTTACGATTCCGGCATTGCCGCCACTGGCGGCATCAGGGGAATTCTTCTTCCCGGTCCCGGCATCTTTGGCCCACCGCCCACCGCTACTGAAGTCGACGTCGATTCCGAAGCGCTCAAGGCTGTTCAGCCGCTGACCGATTCCACATCCACAAATCTGTCTACCTTCGCCGCCCATGGCGGCAAGCTGATCTTCTTCCATGGTGACAGCGATCCGTGGTTCTCGCCTCTCGATACCTTTAATTACTTCAAAGACATGACCACAGCAAACGGCGGGTCCGATGCCGTTTCCAAATGGAGCCAGTTTTATTTCGTTCCCGGAATGAGTCACTGCGCCGGCGGCCCTTCGCTCGATCAATTCGATCTGCTCAGCGCGCTCTCCAATTGGGTCGAGAAGGGCGTCGTGCCGGAGTCCGTCACGCGCGAAGGGAAAAGCATTCCCCGGACGCAGCCGGCCTCTTTGCCCGTATCCAACACACGCTCAATATAAAGGCCAGGGCAACACTGAAGACGCGAGCAGCTTCGAATGCCGCTGAGCGCGTTATTCCTCGGCCATTTTGCGGGGAAGGCCTGCCGCGCACGATAAGCGAGCTGTCGCAGCGGTCAGTTCGCTGAGGTTTTCGTCTGCCCGGCTTTTACCTCGGCATCCGTCAGCACGCGTGACTGCGAACCGAAGCGCCTGTATTTCATGAACTCGAATTCGTTCAGCACTGGCCGGCTTTTTGTTTGCTGCATGCTCACGGCTCCCCGCACTGGCAGCAGGAAATCGTTGCCCTCCATGGGAACCCAGGCGTAGTCGATCGACATGGCGGAGGCCCGGATCAGGAGCGTGGAAGGAATGTCGTCCGCGTCGATGCTGATGCGGCGCACGCTGAATGTCGCGGGGTCAATGTAAACCAGTCCCTCGAAGCCCGCGCGGGCAGTGCGTCCATCATGATCTGTGAGATCGAAGCCGGAGTTCTCACGGGCCACCTTGACAGCAAACACCTGGATCGCCTGGCCATCAATGAACGTCGTTTGCTTCCATGTAAAAGCGGTCTTGGCTGAGGGATTGAAGATGACTTGAAACATCGCGCCAAATTCGCCGGCGGAATGCATGAACTGGAGCTGATCCGGGTGCGCGTCGCTGCGATCGCCGTTGAGCATCACGGTGTCGCGCGATTCACCGTGGTCTACGTATTTCATCAGCTCGACAAGCGTGTCCTTATGCCTCCAATCGCCGTGGCCGGTCGCGTCGATCGAGTGCTTCGTCACTTCGTAGCAGTAAAAATTGACCAGCGAGTCAGACCATGCCAGCGCGCGCTGGCGTGCGCCCTCGATGATCGATTGAATCTCGGCATCCGTCGGCGGCGGCACCGGCGTTTTCGGGCTGGTCAGTACGAACTGGCTGTTGGCCGTCGACGCTTCTGACACTACGCGGGAGTTGATCCCGTCTCCGCCCGATGCGCCGCCGCCGCTCAGTGAAGCGTCGGCCGGGTTTGAAGCTGCGCCGTCGCCTTCCACATGGAACGCGACAGAGCTTGTAGCCGTGCTGCCGTCCTGGGTGAGCAGCGCCTTCACCTGG
The DNA here is from genome assembly GCA_963796785.1 of uncultured Acidobacteriaceae bacterium. Lineage (GTDB taxonomy): Bacteria > Acidobacteriota > Terriglobia > Terriglobales > Acidobacteriaceae > Telmatobacter. Next base: position 859,369 of record CAWCMW010000003.1, read on the forward strand.
TAGTCGCCCGCGGCAAAGGAATGACCATGAATGCTGCCGAGGTAAGGGATGGCGGCGCCGCTGCCGGAGACCTTGTCCAGTTCCATCGGCATTTCCGTCAGCATTTGGCCGTTGCGGAAGATCTGCATGCGGAGCGCGGGCTGGCTCTTGCTTCCGGCAATGGGATGCACAAGGAAGAAGAGCGAAAGCGCGCGCGTATCTGCCGGCAGTTCTGTCGAGAGATTCGGCACAACGTGCCCGTCGCCGAAGCGCATCGGCTCAAAGGTCTCATTGTCTTCGTCAACCGGCCTCACGCTGTCGACCAGCGCAACGTCACTCAGTGATGGGCCCTTCGGCTGTGGCTCGATGGTGAATGTTGTGCTCTGCGCGCCTACCTTGTTGGCGATGCCGTCCATCACCGCGGTTTCCAGAGTGTAGACGCCGGGGTCGGCAGAGAAATGCTCTTCCAGCGTGATCGACTGGCCGGAATTGGCGTGCATCATCTCCGAAGGCTGGTGCAGCGGAAAGTCCTCGCCGAAGCGCTGCAGAATGGCTCCTTTGCTGTCCTTGACCACTGCCACAATGGAGGCATGCACCGACGCGATGTGGGTGCTCGAGTCCTCATGGATTGCAAGCTGCGAAATGGGAACCTGGACAGTCAGCTCGCCCGCGTTTCCGTCTGGCAACTCGCCCAGATGCATGACCCCCGCGTGAAATTGAACGTCTGTGGGCAGCGCCGTCCCGGCGAGAATGTTCAAGAGCGGCATCTCGAAGGGGCGAACCGCCGACGACTCCGCGAGCGGAACCGCGAAATAGCCCGAGCGGGCGTGAATCACCACGTCTTTGCGCAACGGGTGAATGTCGATGGGGCGGAACGCGCCGTCGTACTTCTTGATCGGAGGCGCCCACGAGGCTTGGTACCAGCTCGTCAGCGTCTCCTGGAGCTGTTGCAACTGGCGGTTGTACCGGCTGGAGCCACCGATATAAACTCCGCCGGTTCCCTGTGCCAGCGAAACCAGCGGGCTGTCCTGAGTGTTAACGTCGCCAAATTCGAATCCCGCGGCATTGTGGACAGAAGCGAGACTGAATCCGGCGCCTTGTCCGCCGATGCTGCTCGTCGCGCCTCCGCCGCCGGGCATGCTGCCCAGGCCGAAGGCGCTCGTGCCGCCGCTATCACCGGCGCCCACGGTCGTACTGTTCACTGAGGCCTCCATCGCGGCTTTCATCTTCGGATCGAACGAATTCAGATCCACAACACAAAGGGTCACACCGGCGCGATTCGCCAGGCCGAGGATGGACTTGGGAATATTGCCGACGTCGGAGCTCGATGTAATGCCCTCGGAAAAATAGAGGATGAACTTGCGGCCCGTCAGTAGCCTGTCGCTCTCGATCAGCGCCTGAAGCGCAGCCAGCGAAGGAGGCCCGTGGCGATCCTGGAGGATGCGCTGCGAATCCTCCAGTGCAGAAAGAAGCATCTTCCCTCGCGCGCGATCGTCGGAGCTCACCGCTAGAGCGTCGCTGTTCTCTGATTCCGTCAGGATCTTCTCCGCCGGGCTCAGATCGGTGGGCGGAGCCGTCAACGGGTCGGGCGTCGCAGCCGTGATCGCCGCATCCACCAGTTGCCGGTCCCGCGTGTAGGGCTGCAGCAGGCGCAACCGCCCGTTCACTTGCAGCACCGCGAAGGTAAAGCCCTTCTCTGGAAACACTCCGAGAATCCTGTCCGCCATCGCGTGCGCTTTTTCTGACGCGCCCCGGCCCAGGCGATCGAAAACCAGCGCAACCAGGTGCTCCGATCCCGAATCGGCGGTGACCAGGCGAAGCGACGAGAGTTGAACTGGCGATCCTGCGTCGGTCACCGTCAGTTGCGAGGGCTCCAGATCGAGAACCGGCTTATTGTGTTTGGTCCGAACCGTCAGGTCGAGCGAGACTTCATCCACGTTCGTGCTGAGCGAAGTACTGGCCGGAGAATCCGGCGTGGCTGGCACTGCCGCAGCCTGGCCGCCAGGTGGTGCAGCCGCTGGTGGCGTCTGCGCCGGCAGCTTCGCCGAAAACAACATGAAAAAAGGAAGGTAAAGAAGGCTGATTCGAAGAATCTTCAGATAGGAGCGAGACCCTGGTGCAGGCATTTTGATGACTCCCGTTGCAGAGAGAAAAACGTCCGAATAAGTTGGGATGTGCGGAAGCCCGAAGCAACCGGCACTATCACAATAATCCCCAAAGAACAGACAGACAAGGGAGCGAGCCCAGGCCGGTGGGACGTACCATCGAGAGCCCGCAATACATGATTAGCCGGGCCCGCTCAGGGCCCCCGCACGAAAGCCGCCGGATAAAGAGCGCAACTCCACGCGCTTCCAGTCGCCCAAAAGCTCTGAATTGTCACTGGATTGTCTCTGAAATTGGCTCCTCAGGTAGGACTCGAACCTACAACCCTTCGGTTAACAGCCGAATGCTCTGCCATTGAGCTACTGAGGAGTGAGTGGCAACAGGATTGTCCTCTCCTACGTTAGCAAACCTCGCGGAGCGCGTCAAAATCCTCGACATCACTTCCTGCACGTTCAGAACCCATTTCGAAACCGGCCCTGGATTAGCCGGAAACGGTACCATGGGAATGGATCTAAAGGAGGGCGCAATGCCCCGCATTTCCCGCGTCGACCGCAGCCAATTGGCCCCCGAAATCGCCGCCCTCTACGACAAGGCCTACGCTTTGCGCGGCAACGTCCCCAATATGTTCCGCGTCATGGCCCACCGGCCCGAAATCTACGCAACAATGCAAGCGCATTTCGCCGCCGTCCTCTCCACCGGCACCGTTTCGACAAAGCTCAAGGAGCTCATCATCGTCCGCACCAGCCAGGTGAACGAGACGCCCTACTGCCTCGCCAGCCACACCATCCTGGCCCGCAACCTCGGCTGGACCGACGACCAGCTCTCTCATCTCGCCGATTGGTCGCGCCGCGACGATTTTACGCCTGCCGAAAAGGCCGCCCTGCGCCTCGCCGAAACCGTTACCCGCAACGCCAACGCAGTTACCGACGAACAATTCTCCGAGCTGCGCGGCTTTTATTCTGAAGGCGAAATCGTCGAGCTTCTTTGCGCCATCGGCCTCTTCAACTACTTCAACCGCTTCAACAACGCGCTCCAAATGGAGCCCACCAAACCCGGCGAAGGCGGCGCCTCCGAACCCGCCCCCCACGCCGAAACCACCGCCGCGCATTAGACTCACCACGAAGATGGGTGCCCCATCCTAAACGCGAACGCGTTTAGGGTGGGATAGCAAAAACCTCAATCCGCTTTTTCAATGCATCATGAATATGGGTGCCCCATCCTAAACGCGAACGCGTTTAGGGTGGGATAGCAAGAACCCTGACTGGATCGACGAAACTCCACGGAGCCCAATGCCCCTTCAGATTCCTCCAGGCCACTTCCGCGCCTATCTCTTTGACTGCGACGGCACCATCGTCGACTCCATGCCTCTCCACTACACCGCCTGGAAACAAGCGCTCGGCGAGTGGGGCTGCACCCTCGACGAAGATCTCTTTTACTCCTGGGGCGGAAAGCCGCCGGTCGAAATCATCGCCTCGCTAAATCAGATGCGAGGCCTCAACATGCCCGTCGACGCCGTCGCCGAGCGCAAAGAGACTCTCTACTTCTCGCTTCTCCACGATCTCAAGCCCGTCCCGGAGGTGCTTGAACAAATCATCGCGCAGCACGGCCAGATCCCCTTTGCCGTTGTCTCCGGCAGCACGCGCGAATCCATCGTCAAGTCGCTCACCGCCGTGGGCCTGCTCGATCACTTCCCCGTCCTCATCGGCTCCGAGGACTACGCGCGCTCCAAGCCTGCTCCCGACGCATTTCTCGCCGGCGCCGCGCGCCTCGGTGTCGCGCCCCAGGACTGTCTCGTCTTTGAAGACACCGACATGGGAATCAAGGCCGCAACCGCCGCCGGCATGGCCTCCGTCCGCATTCCCCAGCCCCACGAAAGAAAGAACGGAACCACCGCCGTCACACCTGCGTAAACAAACTTCGAGGAGGCGTCTTGTCTTCGAACGCACTATCTTCCGCCGAAATCAGCAAGCCTGAGCGCGGCCGTTTCATCTCCGCCGATACCGCCATCCTCCTCGCCATCGCCGCCGCCATCGCGCTCCTTCACATCCTCACCAACAATCGTTACGGCTTTCATCGCGACGAGCTCCAGTTCCTCTCAGACGCTCGCCATCTCGACTGGGGATTCGTCGCCTACCCGCCCTTCACTCCATTCATCGAGCACATCGCGCTGGCCCTCTTCGGCGTCTCCATCGTCGGTCTCCGCCTCACCGCGGTCGCCGCACAGTTCGCGGTCGTCATTCTCGCCGGCCTTATGACGAAAGAACTCGGCGGCTCGCGCCTCGCGCAGTTCACCGCCGCCCTCGCCGTCGGCTTTTCTCCGGTCGAGATCTTTGAAGGCCACGAGTTTCAATACACTTCGTTCGATCTCCTCTGGTGGGTTCTCACCGCCTACTTCGTCGTCCGCCTCCTCAAATCCGGAGATCCGCGCTGGTGGGTCGCCATCGGCGTCACGCTCGGCCTCGGCCTCGAAACAAAATACTCCATCGTTTTCTACATCGCAGGAATTCTCCTGGGCCTCGTCCTCACTCCCGCGCGCCGCTTTCTCAAATCAGGCTGGTTCTGGGCCGGCGTGGCTCTCGCGCTCCTCATCTTCCTGCCCAATCTCATCTGGCTCGTCCGTCACAACTGGATCTCCTACACCTTCCTCCAGAACATTCACAAACGTGATGTCGGGGAAGGCCGAGCCGAGGGCTTCCTCACCGGCCAGTTCATCATCTGCGCCAATCTCGCCGCCGTGCCCCTCTGGATCGCCGGCCTCATCGGCTTTTTGCGCGATCGCCGCTATCGCATGATCGCCTTCATGTACCTGGTCCCGCTTGCGATCTTCTGGACCAGCAAAGGCCGCCACTATTACGTTGCCCCGGCCTACCCCATGCTGCTCTCTATGGGCGCCGTCCTCGCCGAGCGCTGGCTGCGCACATTGCCCCGCTGGGGTCGCGTCACCGTCGCTTCCGCATGGTTCGTTGTCTTCGCGCTTATCGCCGTCTTCGAATGCGCCCGGCTCTTTCCTCTGGCATCGAGCGGCTCGCTCAAGCAATACGCCATCAGCCACAGCTACGATCTCAGCGAGGAAATCGGCTGGCCCGACCTCGTCGGCACCGTCGCCCAAATCCGCGACTCGCTCCCGCCCGATCAGCAGGCTCACCTCGGCATCACCACTGGCAACTACGGCGAGTACGGAGCCATCGACGTTCTCGGCCGCGCCTACAACCTCCCCGAGCCCATCGGCACCACCAACTCGGAGTACCTCCGCGGCTATCCAACGCCTGCGCCCACCACGTTTATCGTCATCGGCCTCACGCCAAAGCAGGCCAACTCAATCTTCACCGGCTGCCGCTTGGCCGCCCACAACGGCAACTCCGAGGGCGCCCAGAACGAAGAAAGCCAATACCACCCCGACATCTTCGTCTGCGGCCCGACACGTCTTCCCTTACCCGAACTCTGGAAAAACCACCAGGACTTCGGCTGAGGCCAGCGCTCGCTCGCCAATATGAAATCCGATCTGGGGTGCCCCATCCTAAAATCTCGACGCGAAGCGGCGAGGTTTTAGGGTGGGAAAGCACAAACCTCAATCCGTCTCTTTCAACCCGCCGATTCACCCATTCACTCTTTCACTTCTTCACTCCTTCACTCCTTCACTCTTTCACTTCTTCACTACTTCACTCGCTAATACAGCACCACCGCCACCCGATACGCCGTAAACCCTCCCTCCGCAATCTGTGCCGGACAACTCCCCACCGCGGCCTGCCGATAATCCCCGCTCGCCAGCTTCTCCCTCAGCGCCTTCGGCAACTCGGTCAAATCCCCTGCCTGCCAGCGCATCACGAATCGCGGCATGGCACCGCTCTCTGATCGCGGCATTCCTTCATCCGTAGCGCACGCCGTGCGCGCCAGGCTTGGATCGCGCAGAATCGCCACGCCGCTCACGCGAATCAGCGCCGCAACCCGCGCCTCAACCTCTGTTGCGCTCAGCTGCTCCACGCCCCGCGAGTAATCTGCCACCGCGTATAAAACTCCGCGAGCAGCCACTACCGCCACGCCCACCCGGTCCACATCCGGGCTCAGCAGGTTTGCGCGATGTCCCGGCGACTGCATCCATGCCCCGTGAATCGCATCCGCCGACGGCCCCACCGCCACATTCTCCTCAATCACGCTGAAGTGTGCGCCTGCCTGCGCCGTCCGCGTGGTCAGATCCGCCTCGCCGCCATACCGGTGCGAGATCGGCCCTTCCTCCGCCATGCGCTCGCAATGCGTCAGCGCCGCGGTCGCCAGAGCCGGATCCCAGTCCAGCCGTCCCACGCCGGCCTGGATTCGCGCCTCGTTTGCCAGCGCGAAGATCTGTTCCGCCTCCGCCCGCATGTTGCCGCGTCCCTGTTGCGCCGCAGAAGTCCCTTGCGCCCGCGCCGCCATCTGCGCCCCGCCGGCTCCGACCCATGCCAGCGCCGCAATCGCAAAAATCCCCTTCACAAAAACTCTCATCTCCATTTAGACCCCGTCCTCACGCCTGTGTCGCAGTATTCTTTCCTTGATTGTTCTCGTACGCTATGGGTCTCCCATGTCCCTCGTCCGCCGTGGCCGAGGGACATGGGATAGCAATCGCGTTGTCCCACCCGATGCACTGCCTTTTCCCTTGTTTATCGTTCCTTTTGTTCCCTTCTTCTCTGCTACAATCGCTCGTGTTTCCTTCTTCCTCTGAGGTGCTTCCGAGATGAACTCCCCGATCCGCGCGCCAAAGCCCGGTTCAGCGCTTCCCATCGCCCTCTGCCTCTCCTGCTTCGCTCTCGCCATCCCCGCACCCGCCCAGCAGATCGACACCGAGCACGGCCCCCACGGCAACTTCGTCCTCGGCATCGATCAGAAAGTCGGCAGCGCCAGCCTCGCCCCAGCCCAGCGCACCGCCGCGCTCGCCCTCGCCTCCAAAGCCCGCGACATCCTCGTCCGCGACTCCGCCGTGGCCTCCCCCATCGGCTACAGCGTCCGCGTCAATCGCGTCTACGGCCGCATCACAGACTGGGTAAACTTCGACTCCGGCCTCTCCTTCTACACCGGCGCTTCCGCTGCCTTCTTTGCAGCCGGCGAAAAGCCCAGCCCCACCGACTTCGGACAGATGGACTTCGGCGTCTACCTCAACACCGTCATCGCCTGCCCCCTCTCGGATTTCTCCCCGCCCGCCGCCAGCGCACCCTGGGTCGTCAACGGCAACCTCCCCGTCGTCGAGGGCGGCCGCCGCACCGGAGAAATCCACGGCTTCCCCGTTTACGACGGGCAATGCGCCATCCTCGGCCGCTCCAACCAGCCCGCCTTCATCCCCCTCACCCGAGAACAGTTCATTCAGCTCCAGATTGCCCTCTACAAAGAGCGCCAGGCCAACATGCACAAGCAGCTCGCCGGACAGCCTCTCAGCGGCCCCATGGGCGACGCCTTCGCCTCAGTCGAAAAGGATTTGGATGAGGCCATCGCCAACCAACAGAACAAACTGGCCTCCATGTCCCCCTCTGACCGCGCCGCCCCCGCGGCCGTCCTGACCGGCTACGGAACAGCGGACCTCACTGACATCAACGACGACGGCGCCGTCCCGCTCTCCATCCCCAATCCCGCCTTCTTCGATCGCTCCCTGCCTCCCTCTGTCATTCAATCCGTCGCCGTCTACATTCCCTTCCTCAACGGCGCCCCCAGAGCCGAAGGCCTCCCCTCCGGCCTCTCCGAGGACTGGATGCCCGCTGGCGCCAAAATTCGCGATCAATTGGATTGGTCAGCCCTGGCGGCCCTTGTCCGCCAGCAATGAACACTCTCCTTTAATCTCTAAGACGCTACGTCTCTAACTAAGTCCCAAAGCCCCATAATTCGCGCCTCATGCGCCCGCGCAAAAACCTGTTTCGCCTCCGCCGCATATTGCCCGCGCCTTGATGCGGCGTCTGGGCTGCCCCTTGTGCCGCTGCGACCGCTGAAACGGCGGCAAGAAAAGCTGCACGCAAAAAACTCATGCTTGTTTAGCCCCCGTTCGCACGCATGTCGCTCTATTCCTTTTCCGAAAGATGCCTTTCGGCGACCGCCCTCGGCGTGTTTTGCTTTGCGGCTGCGGGGCAATATCACCGAAATCTCCGTTGGAAGCACATCGGAAGTAATGCTTCTAAGACGGAACCGGGTCTTCCGGCTCAGCCGCTCCATCGAGAGCGGGCCTTCCCTCATTCAGATCGTTACGCCGTGCGACCAAGGGGAAAAGTAGTAGTGCCGGCAATCCCACGACGCTCGTCATCACAAAGAACCATTCCCAGCCCATCTTCACTGACAACCATCCCCCTGAGGAGGCCACAACGGTGCGGCCGAGCAATGTAATCGAGGAAAGCAGTGCGTACTGGGTCGCTGTCGCCGCGAACGCCGGCGAGCATAGGCTCGAAATATACGTGATCAGCGCCGTCCCAGCCATTCCGCCCGTGATGTTCTCGGCGGTGACACACAACGCGAGATAGCCGATGCGATGTCCCTCGGCAGCCTGCAGGACAAAGAAAAGGTTCCCAATCGACTGCAAAACACCACAGAGGATCAGCGAGCGCAGGATTCCGTACCGCGTCGTCACCACTCCGCCCAGCAGAACCCCGCCCACAATCGAGAAAAATCCGAACACTTTCGAAGCGGCTGCAATCTCAGGGAGAGAGAATCCCATCGCTATGTAGAGGGGCGTCGACATCACTCCTGCCATTGCCTCGCCCAGCTTGTATCCGAAGATGGCGATCAGGATGACGGGCCACAGTGGCCGATGCATGAAATCGCGAAAGGGAACGATCACAGCATTGAAGACTGCATGGCGAACGGCAAGCCAGCCCGATTGTGCCGCGCGTGATCGCCGAGCCGGGACTTCTGGCTCGGGGCCAAACAAGAAAACCAGCAACCCCACAACCATCAGCGCAGCCATGGTGGCATAGGCCGCGAACCACCCGGCGTAGGCTGCGATCAACAGGCCGCCGGCGCCGGAAACCAGCATGCCGATCCGGTAGCCTGCCTGGACCATCGCTGCTCCGGGCGCCTGCTGATCGCCCGTCGTGCTCTCCACGCGCCAGGCGTCGATCACAACGTCCTGGCTCGCCGAAAGAAATGCAACAAGCACTGCGAAGACCGCCATCAGACGCAAGTTATGCTTTGGATCCGAAGATCCCAGAGCAAGAATTGCGCCGATGAGAAGGATCTGGATCGTGATTCCCCAGCCGCGCCGCCGACCCAAAGGCAGCGGTGGGGGCACGCGATCCATGATGGGCGCCCACACAAACTTGCATGCGTACGATGTGCCCACCAGGGCTATCGCGCCGACGGCTGCGCGCCGCACTCCGGCTGTCGCCATCCACGCTTGAAGAGTTGAATAGGTCAACAACAGCGGCAAGCCGCTCGAAAAGCCGAGCGCAAGCACCTGGAGCACGCGGGCCTCAGTATAGGCAGCCAACGCGCGCCGCCAGTCGGTTCGGGTTTGTGCGTGCTTGGTTGCCGGGTTTTCGTTCATCTCAATTTGCGCGCGCCTTCTCTCAGCCTACCCCGGCCGGCGCAGCTTATTCTGAAAACGTGAAACTCGGAATCATCTCCGATACCCACGGCCTCCTCCGCCCCGAAGTCTTGCCCGCCCTCGCCGGCGTCGACCGAATCCTTCACTGCGGCGACGTCGGCAAGCCCTCCATCCTGGCCGAGCTTGAAAAAATCGCTCCCGTTACCGCCATCCGCGGCAACATTGACCGCGAAGGCCCCTGCAGCACGCTGCCCGAAACCGACGTCGTCCTCATTGAGAACCCGCCCCACGCCGGCCTCTACCTCTACATGCTGCACGACCTCAAGACCCTCCACCTCGATCCCGCTGCCGCCAAATTTGCCGCCGTCCTCCACGGCCACACACACGTCCCGAACTACGTCACGAAAAAAGGCGTGCTCTACTTCAACCCCGGCTCCTGCGGCCCCCGCCGCTTCGAACTTCCGGTAACAATTGGAATTTTGACCATTGGATCGGACGGGAAACTGAAGCCAGAAATCGTCTATCTCACAGTTACATAACTTGGCATTGACAACGCTACTGGAGCCGGACAATTCGGGACTCCTTTTCAGAAATCTTTTCCTAGTGTCCTGAGTCTAAAGTTCGCGTACAAAATCTGGCTACGGAATCAAGTATCTGATCTGCGGTTTTGTGCCATACGAATGGCTTGGGGTTTTGGTTGTGATGGTGGATGAAGCTCCTGATTGCCGATTCGAGTTCCTTCGTTGAGCGGTGTGCGCCACGGCGGAGTTGCTTGTCCGTCAGTTGTGCAAACCATCGTTCGACGAGGTTGAGCCAACTGGCAGAGGTGGGCGTAAAGTGCAGATGGAATCGCGGTCTTTTTGCCAGCCAGCCGCGGATCAGTTGCGTTTTGTGAGTTCCGTAGTTATCCAGTATCAGGTGGACATCCAAGTTAGGCGGAACATTTTCTTCGATGGTGTCGAGGAAGTTACGAAACTCGACCGAGCGATGGCGGCGTTGCGTCTGTCCGATCAATTCACCCGATTTAGCATTGAGCGCGGCAAACAGGCTGGTGGTGCCGTGACGGACATAATCGTGGGTGCGGCGTTCGATCTGGCCGGGACGCATGGGCAGCAGCGGCGCGGTTCTATCCAGCGCCTGTATCTGCGACTTCTCGTCCACGCATAACACCAGGGCGCGGTCGGGCGGGTCAAGATACAGGCCAACGATGTCGCGCACCTTCTCGATGAACAGCGGATCGCGGGAAAGCTTGAAGGTCTCACTGCGATGGGGCGCCAGAGAAAAGGCGCGCCAGATGCGGCTGATGCTGGACTGACTCAGCCTGCAGGCCCTAGCCATATCGCGCGTCGACCAGTGGGTGGCGGCCTCAGGCCGGCTCTCCAGGGTGCGCGCCAACACCAGTTCCACTTGCTTGTCGCTCAACTTGCGTGAAGTGCCTGGGCGCGGCTCGTCCAACAAACCGTCATTGCCTAGGCTTGCAAAGCGCTTCCTCCACTTGCCGACCGTATGCGGAGTCGTTGAAAGCTTCAGCGCGATCGACTTGTTGCTCGCGCCGTGCGCGGCGAGCAAAATCATCCGCGACCGCATGGCCAGAGCCTGCGCGGTCTTGGGCCGCCGGCTCCAGGTCTCAAGCTCCGACCGTTGCTCGGCAGTGAGCGTAACAACCACTACTGGACGACCTGTACGCATCGATACCCTCTACTGTATTCGATGCATAAAGTCGACTATTTATGAAATATATTTCAGACTCAGGACACTAGGTCTCGGTGTATGTTTGAAATATGTATTCCTTGAAACCACCGATGTCATTGACTGGAGCGATGTTAATACCACGACGCTATGCGCTATTCATAAGCCATGCATGGGATTACCACAGTGAATATGACGGACTAGTCAATCTACTGAACAGCGATTCTAGTTTCTTCCGCCGGACCATGAAGACGATTCGACAGAACGAATTTTCCGGACCCCTGCGAAGGCCGAGAATCAACATGCCCTAGTCGCCGGATCGACGAAAAGATCGCAGCACACGACTCCTGTATCGATGGGATGACTTCTTCAAGGGCCTGATTCGCTCCGAAGATCAGGAGGCTGCAGTCCCGCTCCAGGAGCGTAGGGATTTCTTCGACGATCCATCGAACGATTATACTGAGTTTATTTAATTTGTCGACAGCCATAGTAAATTCGGGTGAATAAATCATTTATATTCAGTAGATTAGATGGCGGGCTCCAGCTACCTCCCGAGCCCCGTTCTCTCTCCCATCGTCACTCAAGTAGCCGGGCTAGCTGTCCTCAAACCTGCCCTCATTCATCCTTAGGTTCACCCACTGGTACACCGCACCCGTAAAGAGATTCACCAGCAAAACGCAGCACGGTACTAACAGGGGAGTCAGACCACCCGCCGCAAGCCATTGCAAATGATAACGAAGTCGCAGAATCAGGCCTGAGGCAGGCTCAAAATGCCATCGCTTCAGGTTACCGTCGGAAGCCGCTGACCTACCCCGCGTAATGGGTGGGCCCTTAGTTTTACCTTGCCGATCCGCGCTCCACATACGATCCTGAAATCGGCAGTTCATCACCGGACGCGGTTCACTACCGCGCACTGATCGGCAGGGTAGAACTGCATCGTCTGTTTTTGAGCCTTTCCCCTACCTTTCGGGCTTCCGGTTCACGCTAACTTTGAGCTTTTTAGCCGCGCTCTACGGCGCCGTAGCAGCGTGTCCGGCAGAGTGGTCGATTCACGAATTTTGTCCAATTCTAAATAAACGAGGTTGATAAATGACACTTCTCTCAATGCAGTACATACCCTTGGCAAACGCATATCTTTGCGAAGACTGCCACTGCGTGGGAAATTGCCCGGAGCAGTGTCCGGCTTGCGCCTCCGAGGCCTTGATGGGATTGGCAGGAGTCTTGAATCGCGAACAATCGCACGAAAAAATTGAATCAGCTTTTCGCGTGAGAGTGAAAGTGATCTCGCATCGGGAGCGCGACGCGATGATGGATGACGAGGTAGCGTTCCCTCCAGCGTGGGAGCGAAACGCCGGTGGGGTTGAAGCGGCGCAGTCCTGGGAAAGCCGGCAAATTGAACGTGCAGCCTCGTAGGGGCGGCGCGAACCTCGACCGGTTCTTAGGGTTCAATAGCAGCTTGACGATCCGCTTTCTCTGCCTCTGCTCTCTGTGAACTTCGAACTACGAACTGTGAACTATCCGTAAATGGCCGGAATAAAATTCTGCTCCTGGATCGGCGGCCGCACGTACTTTGACTTCATGATCGGCGGCAGCTTCAGCGGCGCCGGCGTCAAATCCCGGTAAGCAATCATCGACAGCAAATGCCGGATCACGTTCAGCCGCGCCGATTTCTTGCTCTCCGCATTCACCACAAACCACGGAACCTGCTTGGTATCCGTTACCGCGAACATCTCGTCCTTGGCCCGCGAATAATCCGCCCAGTGCTTGCGCGACTCCAGATCCATCGGGCTCAGCTTCCATCGCTTCGTCGGCTTGTCCATCCGGTCCTGAAACCGCCGCTCCTGCTCCTCGTCGCTCACGCTGAACCAGTATTTGATCAGCACAATCCCCGACCGCACCAGCATCCGCTCGAACTCCGGGCAGCTCTGCATGAACTCCGTGTATTCGTGCTCCGAACAGAATCCCATTACGTGCTCCACGCCCGCGCGGTTATACCAGCTCCGGTCGAACAGCACCATCTCCCCCGCCGCCGGCAAATGCGCCACGTAGCGCTGAAAGTACCACTGCGTCTTCTCCCGCTCCGTCGGCGTAGCCAGCGCCGCAATCCGGCAGACCCTGGGATTCAAAGACTCCGCAATCCGCTTGATCGCACCTCCCTTTCCCGCCGCATCGCGCCCCTCAAACAGCACCACCACGCGCAGCCCCTCGTGCCGGATCCACTCCTGCAGCTTCACCAGCTCCACCTGCAAGCCGCCGCAATTCGCGCTCATAGTCGCAGTCCTTGCCCAGCCGCAACGCCGCCCCGCCGCCGTTCACCTTCCCATTTAGATTCCCATTCGCGTGCCCATTCGCAATCCCGTTCGCAACCATCGCCCCATTTGGCCCGAACGCGCCATTTGCCTTCGATGCCCCACTTCCCTCTCCATGCTTTTGCTTCTTGTCTTTCTTCGCCATGACTCCCCCAATGATGGGTGCCCCATCCTAAAATCTCGACGCCCAGCGGCGAGTTTTAGGGTGGGAAACCACAAATCTGTCATCCTGAGCGAAGGTCGCGATTCGCCTCCGCGAAACGCGGCCGAAGTCGAAGGATCTGCGGTTGTTCATCAAACATCCGCCGATTCGCCGCACTGCACACTCCTCGCCACATCCTCCCTATCGGCAAAACCCCGCTCCACGATTACTTCAGCGCCCCATTGACTCGCGAATTCGATGACAGGTTCCCTCGCTCTCCTGTTCACTTGCTCCCTCGTTCCCTCGTTCCCTGCCTCTAAGTAACGTGACAAACAAGGTTCGGCAAGCCGCCCCTCCGCCCATTCGCACCTTCAACGCGCCGATAATCAAAACTGTGACCGCTCGAAACAATCTCGCTCTCTTAAACGATTATTCTTCCTATCTTCGCGTGGAAAAAGGACTTCGCCCGCTCACCTGCGAGGCCTATCTCAGCGATCTGCGCATCTTTTCTGAGCTCCTTGAAGACCGCAACGCCGTCCTCATCTCCGCAGTCGAGGCCGACGTCTCCGCCTTCCTCGATCACCTCCGCACTCACTCCATCGACTCCCGCTCCGCCGCACGCAAGCTCAGTTGTCTCCGCGGCTTTTACAAGTGGCTCCTTCTCGATCGCCGCATTCATCACGACCCCACCGTCAACATCGAGTCGCCCAAGGCCTGGAAAGTTCTGCCCAAATCTCTCGCCGAACCTGAAGTCACTGAGATGCTCGAACGCGCCGCACTCGCAGCCACTCACCCGCAGGCCAAAGCCACTGCTCTCCGCGACCGCGCCATTCTGGAGCTTCTCTATGCCGGCGGCCTCCGCGTATCCGAAGTCACCGGGCTTTCCGTCAGCGATCTCGGTCTCGATTCCGGACGCGCGCAGGTTCGCGGCAAGGGCGACAAGGAGCGCATCGTTCCTCTCGGGCGCTCCGCCATCCAGGCCCTCGAACAATATATTCGCGAAGGCCGCCCCCACCTTGAGCGCATCAGCACGGTGCGCAAAAAACGGCCCACACCTGGCGACCGTTCCAAGCTCTTCCTTTCGCTCCGCGGCATGCCCCTCACCCGCCAATGGATCTGGTCGCTCGTCAAGCGCTCCAACCATTCCACCAGCCCGCACGGCTTGCGCCACAGTTGCGCCACGCACATGGTCGAGCACGGCGCTGACCTGCGCAGCGTGCAAATGATGCTCGGCCACGCCGACATCTCCACCACGCAGGTCTACACGCATCTCGCTCTCGGCCGCCTCAAGGCCGTCCATCGCATGCATCATCCGCGCGGCGCGCGCCGCGCCCTCGACTCCGCTTCCGAGAGCGCCGCGATTTCCACTCCGCGCCCCGGCCCGCAACTCGTCCAGTCCAGAACTGTGCCGCGCAACTCCAGCGAGGAAACTCAGTGACCGCCACCGCCGCGCCGCCCGTTTCTTCCTCGCTTGCCGAGTCCAAATCCGCCACCTCCGAAACCGGCAACAAAATCTCACCCGATAAAATCGCAGCGGGCAAGATCGAAATTCTCGTCGACGCCTACCTTCACGTCCTCTCCGCCGAGCGCGGCTCCTCTGCACACACTCTCCGCGCCTATCGCCGCGAGCTGCACGGCTTTGCCGCCTGGCTTGCCAAACAACATCCCCGCCTCACCGTTGCACGCATCGAGCACACCCACATCCGCGCCTACCTCGGCACGCTCTACGATCGTGGACTCTCCAAAGCCTCCGCCGCCCGCGCCCTCGCTTCCATTCGCAGTTGGTTCAAATGGCTGGCCCGCAATCACCACATCGAGCAAAACGCCGCGTCCCTCGTCTCCACGCCGCGTCTGCCCAGGCATCTGCCCCGCGTGCCCACCATCGAGCAGCTCAACCGCGTAGTCGATTCCGTGCTCGACGACGCCGCCAGTTGGCCTGCCCGCGACCACGCAATTCTGGAAATGCTCTACGGCTGCGGCATCCGCAACGCCGAGCTCACCGCCCTCAATCTCGACGACATTCAGTGGGCCAATGAGGCCATCCTCGTGCATGGCAAAGGCCAAAAGCAGCGCTACGTTCCCTTGGGCGACACCGCCGCTGAATCCCTCCGCGCCTACATCAACGAGCGCTCCGCCCTCCTCTCCGCCGGAAATGGACAGGCTGCAGTCGACGAACAAAACCTGGCCGCGGCCGCCCGCCAAAAACCCTTCACCACCCCCGCCCTCTTTCTCAATCTGCAACTCCGCGGCCTTCAGCGCGGCGGCCAGGCACGCCTCACCACGCGCAGCGTCGGACGCATCGTCAAGCGCATCGCCATCCTGCGCGGCCTGCCCTCTGATGTGCATCCGCACACCCTTCGCCACGCCTTCGGAACTCATCTTCTTGAAGAAGGCGCCGACCTCCGCGCTATTCAGGAACTCCTCGGTCACGAGCGCCTCTCAACAACCCAGCGCTATACCCAGCTCACTACCGCGCAGCTCACCGCCGTCTACGACCGCACCCATCCCCGCGCCAAGTAGCGTCCGTCACACACCACAAAAATGGGTGCCCCATCCTAAACGCGCAATTTGCGTTTAGAGGGGAAAGCACAAGCTTCGACCCGCCACTTTCGCTGCACCACAAAAATGGGTGCCCCATCCTAAACGCGCAGTTTGCGTTTAGGGTGGGAAAGCACAAACTTCGACCCGCCACTTACAGTTGCACCTGCGCGATCGCTCTCTCGCCCCCATGCAACACCAACCCTCCGGATCACATCACATACACCGAGGGCAAAGCTCATGACAGATTCTTTAGCTGAGAAGCGAGCAGCAGTCGAGGACATTTTCCGCGACGTCAATCGCATCAAGTCCATCGTCACCGAAGCTGTAGAAGAGGGCGTTGAAACGGCCCTTCGCGCCGTCAAGCAGGGCCGCGATGCCGCCGAAGACGCCGTCCACGACGCCCGCGTCGCGATCAAGCGCAATCCGCTCCAGTCTGCTGGCGTAATCCTCGGCGTCGGAATCCTCATTGGCTGCCTCGCCACATTCCTCGCCAGCCGTCGCGACTGAACATCGATCTCGATCGCACTCAGTTCCATCATCCTGCCCCCAACACGCGTCCGCCTCGGTGCCGAAAGGCCCCGTCTGCAGCGCGCGGCCTGAGTTGGGTTTCCCCTCAAGCGCGCGCAACGCATCCCGCCCCGTCCGCATCTCACCCTGCGAGGTGTTCGGCATGAAGAAGCTCCACTCCGTTTTAGCTCTCACTTTCCTCTCCACAAGTCTTATGGGAGGCGTGGCCCTTGCCCAGGACCATCACGGCGATGATCAGGATCATCACGCCCAGGACCGCGACCATCACGACAACCACTCCTACGTCGAGCACAGGGACTGGCGCAGGGGCGGACACCTGAACCACGACGACTGGAATCGCGGCGATAGAGTCGACTATCACCAATATCACCTCACTCCCCCGCCTCGCGGTTATGAGTGGCGCATGGTCGATGGCTACTACGTTCTCGCGAACATCTCGAACTTCCAGATCCGCACCGTCATTCGCATACCGTAACCAGCCCCCCACTTCCTCAAGGCCGCCGATAAGTCCCCCATCGGCGGCTTCGCCATTTTTCAAGGTCAGATCCACAAATTCCCCATTCCTGTGGCCCGTGATCGCAGACCCCCTTGGTGCCGCCCAGCTCCCGGCTCTAGCGCCCTGTGCCGGCGGCCAATTTCCGGCCTGCTCGCGCCCCTTCCCCGAGCTTGTCAAGTGTTATGCGACCACTCGTGCGCCCAAAAACAGAGGCGAAATCATTGACTCATTACTAACTTATCCACTCGTAAATTTTCTTTTGAAGTTTGCCGATCATTTCGCGCGTTTCGGTACGCTATCTCTAGACGATAAAAACAGGGCATTGAACTCCTCTATGAGAGCTGGTGGGCGGCTTCGAGGCGTCAGTCGAGAATGACTGGCTCCCCAGGCCGCCCGCCGTTTTTTCGGTTCGATTGAGGGGGTCCCCCTCGTCCCTCGTCCGCCGTGGCGGAGGGACCAGAGATCGCACGAACTGAGGCGGGTGCCCCTGGTCCCTCGCACTTGGGGACCAGGGATTTGCGGGTGCCCCTGGTCCCTCGCGTTTGGGGACCAGGGATTTGCTGCTTTACATCTAAGTCCTTTAAAAGGCTAGGGTTGCGTATAAGCCGATTTGGAATCATAGGGTTACAAGACCCTTCAAAATTTGCGTAAGTCAGTCTCTTCCCTGAAATCTGCGATACTGCCAGCGCGAAGCGATCTGCGTCGGTCAAGAGGATTGTCTGTGGTTGCGCGATTGTTGTACCGGAACACCTGTTCTCTCACATAGCGGTCAAGGTGGAAAGGTTCGACGGCAACGTAGGTTCCGCGCAGAGTCCGCTTAGCAAGCACCAGAAATTCTCGATTCCCTGAGTGTGGACTTGGCCGCGAACGTATTCCTGCGAGTGATTGACGATCTGATGGACATAATCTTTGCTTCAAACCGTCGTAGCTAAGAGACTCGTCAGTGTAGACCTTGCGCATAGGGCGTGACGTTCGTTGAGAATCTCTTCCTGCATGGTTTCGCGCTGGACGTTGGGAAGACCTTGGCGCGAACCTGCCGCAGTTCGCGGTCCAGCATTCCCGTGAACGATGGTCTTTGCCGCGTAGCCGGGCTTGTCGCATCCATTGGCCTGATCTTCGCCTTGCGATCCTTGTGCATCTTCGCGGGATTAGGGCCGATGAATGTCTCGTCGACCTCGACAGGGCCACCCACAGCCAAATTTGTGCGTGCCGCGTGTCTCCATCGCCAGTCGGAGCCGATGCAGCATGAACCAAGCGGTCTTCTGAGTTACGCCAATAGAGCGGTGCAATTCATAGCTGGAAATGCCGTTCTTGCAGTTCGCCAGCATCCACATCGCGGGGAGCCACTTATCAAGGCCGATGGGCGATCCTCAAAGATAGTCCCGACTTGACGGAAACTGTTTGCCGCAGTCCCGACACTGGTACCGCTTGATTGAGCAATGCTGCGAGCGGCTAGGCACACTTGGGGCATCAGGGCATTGTATATATCGGCTACGGTGTATGCACATGCTATAGAGAAGTATGATGAGAAAGGAGAAAAAAAGGTATAAGCCGTTGAAAACAAATCCCTTATCCCCACACAAGGGGAGGGGGGAGAGGGAGAGGGAGTACCTAATGTACAACGCATGTCGACACATCAAGTCCAGCGGGGGTCGCTGCAAGTCTCCGGCCTTGCATGGAAGAAACTTCTGCTTCTTCCACTACGGGCTCCACAATGACGCTATCGCCGCCAAATTCGATACGCTCAGGCTCCCCGTCTCCGAGGACTTTTCCTCCATCCTGCTTGCTCTCTCGCGCATTTCAAACGCCATCATCGATTCCCGCATCGACACCAAGCGCGCCGCGCAGCTCATCTGGATCCAGCAGCTCGCCCTCCAGGTGGTCAACCGCCGGGATAGCCGGAACGACGAATCCATCCGGACCATCGCGCATGGCGCGTTGGGCGAAGAACTCGCGTCTCCGCTCGCCCTCTGCGAACCCGGCGACGAATGCCAAACCTGCGTCCACAACAAAATCTGTGCCAGGTCCCCCTACGCCAACCAATACGAGGCTGACGGTGAGACGGAATACCAATATGAGCACCAGGACACAGGCGCCGCAGCCTCCTGCACCGGCGACGGGCATGAAGAAGAAGAGGAGGAAGAGCGAGAAGGCGACTCCAGCGGCGGCGGCGTGGAGAGCTCCAACGACTCAGAGGACGATGACGGCGAAGAAGACGATGACGATGAAGAAGATGACGATGATGAGAGACGACGACGAGGACGGGGACGACGACGAGGACAGCCTCGAAAAAGAAACCACCGAGGAATTAGTCGCCGCCGCAAAATATCTCGAGTCGGTCACCCACGCCTTGGATCAAGGCGATATGCGCCAGGTCCAACACTTGCTCAGAGAATGAAGACAATCGCCAATACGCGCCGCTGGAAGATGGGAGCTGAAGACTGATCGAAAACAAACGGAGGGAGCAGGGGCCTTCAGGCCCCTGAAAACAGCGGCTAGAACGATCGGCCTTTAGGCCCGGGCAGTTCAGGAATATAAGTTTCAGACGGTGCGGAAAAGCTGCGTCGACTGAGCACGAAGTGTCAGGGCACGACTTTAGTCGTGCCGACAGCGACAGAAAAAGGCGTCGGGGCTTTAACCCCTGACGGATGTTCCTGCGAGAGGCACCGGATGAAGAATGCAACGAATGACCGCCGCGCCGGAAAATGTGCGAATTCCTCCCCGGCCACCGTCATCACCGAAGCTGCCGGGTGCCCCCGGTCCCTCGCACTTGGGGACCGGGAAAAAATGCGACAAGCGACAACGAAATGAGCGAAATTGGCCCCGGCCACCGTCATCACCGAAGCTGCAGCGCCGGGATGCAATTTCGCTCAGTTCTAGGAGAGAGGAGCGACGCGGAGACCCGGGGTCCCCGAGGACAGGTCTTCGTCCGCAGGGTGGAGACGTAGGAGTCCGCGAGCGACAAGCGACAACGAAATGAGCGAAATTCGCCCCGGCCACCGTCATCACCGAAGCTGCAGCGCCGGGATGCAATTTCGCTCAGTTCTAGGAGAGAGGAGCGACGCGGACCACGGAGTCCGCGAGCGACAAGCGACAACGAAATGAGCGAAATTGGCCCCGGCGCTATGTCGAGTAGTCCGCGTTGATGTGTATATACTGCGCCGTCAGGTCCGTCGTCCAGAACACGCACGACCCGTGTCCCTGGTTGAGTTCGATCGAGATTGAGAATTCACGTTGGCTGATGTACTCGTGTGCTGAGGCTTCATCGAACTCCTCCGCTCGTCCGCCATCGCGGCAAATCTGCAGCTCGCCAAAGCGAATGTCGATGCGCGCCGGATCGACCTGCGCGCCGGAGTAGCCGATCGCCGCCGCCAGCCGGCCCCAGTTCGGATCGCAACCGGCCCAAGCCGTTTTTACCAGAGGAGAATGCGCAATCGCTTTCGCAACCCGCAGCGCGTCAGCATCGCTGGCCGCACCACCGATGCGCAGCTCCACCACGTGCGTCGCGCCTTCGCCGTCTGAGACCACCTGCCGCGCCATCGAGGTGCAAACCTCGCCAAGCGCGGCCGCGAACGCCGCGTCGCCAGCGCCGATCTTCACGCTGCTCGCGCCAGACGCAAGCAGCAGCACAGTGTCGTTCGTCGACGTGTCGCCGTCGACCGAAATTCGGTTGAAGCTCACCTCAACCGCGGCCTGGAGGTAGCCGTCAAGATCGGCGGGCTCGATCGCCGCGTCAGTCAGCACGTAAACCAGCATCGTCGCGTGAGGAACAAGCTGCGGATGAATCATCCCCGAGCCCTTGCCGAAAGCCGCAATCCGAACCTCACGCGCGGCTCCGTCCGCGCCCTTCAATTCGAGCCGTGCAAAGGCTATCTTCTCCACCAGGTCCGTGGTCAGAATCGCGTGCGCGGCATCGGAAAAATCGCTCGGCTCCGAGCCCGCGCTCGCGGCCAGCTCCGGCAGAACGGCAATCAACTTCTCTGCCGGCAACGGCACGCCGATAATTCCAGTCGACGACGGAAACACTTCTTCCGCCCGGCAGCCAAACACTTTCGCTGTCGCAGCGCACGTCGCCCGAGCAGCGCGCAGTCCGGCCTCGCCCGCGGCGCAGTTCGCGTTGCCCGCGTTGATGGCCGCCACGCGCACCCGCCCGCCGGTCGCGCTCAAATGTTCCTTGTCCACGATCAGCGGCGCGGCAATCACGCGATTCGACGTGAACGCAGCCGCCGCGCTGGCCGGCGCGTCCGCCACAATCAGCGCGAAGTCAGGCCGCCCGCTGGCCTTCAGACCAGCTTTTACTGCGCCAAATCGAAATCCTTTGGGGAGGTCGTTGTTCGATAAATCGCTCATGCAGTCAACCCATTTAATCTAGCAGGTAAGGGGCGCACCGTCATCGGCACATGGCTGAAAATGAAATCAATTCGCAAACCTTTCTTGAGATGCGCGCGGTCAACGTCGCTCGCGGCGATCGTGTCGTCCTGCACGACGTGAATCTCAGCATTCGTGCCGGTGAGCACGTCGCCATTCTCGGTCCGAACGGCTGCGGCAAATCAACGCTCATTCTGGCCATGACCTGCCAGCTCTATCCCATCGTTCAACCAGGAATGCTGGTCCGCATCTTCGGCCGCGAGCGCTGGGATTTGACCGAACTGCGCCGCCACTTCGGTATTGTCACCGCCGGACCTATGGGCGCCGATCTGCCCGGCGAGCGGACGGCCGTCACCTGCGGCCTCGACGCTGTGATCTCCGGTTTCTTTTCAGCCTCCACGCTCTGGCCCAATCTGCATGTGACCGGCGAAATGCGTGCACGGGCGCAAGAGGCCTTAGCGCGCATGGAGGCAACGCATCTCTCCCAGCAACTCGTCGGCGCCATGTCAGCGGGAGAGAAGCGCCGCATCCTGATTGCCCGCGCGCTCGTCCATCGACCGCAGCAACTCCTACTCGACGAGCCCTCCAATGCGCTCGACCTCGCGGCTCAGCGCGAGTTGCGCGAAACCTTGCGCGGACTCGCCCGCGAAGGCACCGGCCTGGTGATGGTCACCCATCATCTCGGCGACATTCTGCCCGAGATCGACCGCATCATTCTCATGCGCGATGGCCGCATTGTCGCCGACGGACCGCGCGAGGATCTTTTGACCGAGCCGCGACTTACCGAACTCTTTCACGCCCCGGTCCGCATCGGCCGCGATGCGGATTGGCTGCACAGTTGGTGACACGCAACACGCTCTTCGCGCATCATACCTGTGTTACCATTCCGCCAATTGGTCTACCCTTTTCAAAGGGCGGAGGTCAAAATAATCATGTCGATTTCCAGGCGAGATTTCATTAAGACAAGCGCTGCTGCCGGCGCCGTCGCCAGCATGACCGGCCTGCCTCTTTATGCGGAGCGCGCGTCAGCATCGAGTCTTGTCACGCTGGGAAAATCGGGCGTGAAAGTCACGCGCCTCGCCTTCGGCACCGGCAGCATGAACGGCCAGGTGCAGTCTTCTCTCGGACAAAAGGAGTTCAGCAGGCTCGTTGCGTATGCCTACGAACGTGGAATTCGTTTCTTCGAAACTTCGGAATCCTATACAACGCCGGCGATGCTCGGCGAGGCGCTCAAGCCGTTTCCTCGCGACAGCTATCAGTTGATGTCCAAGGTCACAACGGAATACCGGGGCGATCCGCTGAAGAAGCTTGACGAGCTTCGACGCACTTCGCAGACCGATTACTTTGACATCATGCTGCTGCATTGGCAGCGCGGCAACAACTGGCCCAATCAAACGCATCAATGGCAAGACGCGATTCTCGAAGCGCAGTCGCGGCAGACGATCCGGACCCACGGCGCCTCGGTGCACGGACTGCCCGCGTTGCGCCAGATACCCGAGACCAAATGGCTTGAAATCGCGATGATCCGCGTAAACCATAAAGGAACGCGCATGGACAACGAAAATGACGACTGGGACGTGTCCGGCAATGTCCCGGAGGTCGTCACGCATGTTCAGCAAGCTCGCGCCGAAGGGATGGGCGTCGTTAGCATGAAGCTCGTCGGCGAGGGGACTTTCACCGGCCGCGACGACCGCCAGAAGGCGATGCGATTTGCCTTCCAGAACGCAGGCGTCGACTGTGTCACCGTCGGCTACAAGAACACGGCGGAGATCGACGAGGCCATTGACAACGTTAACCTGGCCTTTGCTTAACAAGTTCACCGGAGCCACGCCGCATTTTCATCCCGCCTTAAGTTCGACAGGCGAGATCCTCGTTTGACGAAACTGAGCCGTGAGCTTGAGTAGACGAAGTGGCTATGTGAAAACTGGCGACTTTGGTCATGGACACCGAACCGCCCATCGAGTTGAACTCGCATTAGGGAATGAACGGCTTCAGCGATCTGAACACGAAAGCTACCCGCAGACCCTTGCTTGGGATGGGCGTGCGCGCGTACGGCGCAGCCGCTGTTGTCGTTGGCGTGGCCGGTTTTGCCTGGGGCGATTTTGCCACAAACTGGCAGCGCGTCGGGCCCAACGTACCGCATCGAGAAGTCCTCGCCTATTCCGTCGCCGCCTTGGAGACGATCTCCGGACTGGCGATGCTGTGGCGCCGCACGGCTCGGGCCGGCGCGCTGGCGCTTACGATTCTCTATTCAGTCTTCACCCTGCTTTGGGTGGTTCAGGTCTGCGCGGTCCCTCTCGTTTACGACGGATGGGGTAACGTTTTCGAGGAGCTCTCTCTCGTAATTGGGGGGATGGTGGCATTTGCATCGCTGGCACCCGCCGGTTCCCTGTTGTCCGGCAACGCTGCCCTTATAGGCCGGTTCTACGGAATCTGCCCAATCTCCTTTGCCATCGTGCACCTTATCAATCTCCCCGGCGTGGCTACCTGGGTTCCGAAATGGCTTCCGCCGGGACAGATGTTCTGGGCCATCACTACGGCCATCTGTTTTCTTTTGGCCGCCGCTGCAATCCTGTCGGGAATCCAGGCCGCTCTTGCTGCCCGGCTGCTCACCGTGGAAATCGTGAGCTTTGAGATTCTGGTCTGGGTGCCGAAACTCATCGCCGCGCCCCACGAACATTTCTATTGGGCCGGCAACGCGATCTCCCTGGCGATGGTTGCAGCCGCATGGGTCGTTTCGGATGCCCTCAACGAGCCGCAGAAGTTGGGTGCGAATCGAGAAAGTTGAAATCTTTGACGGAAGAGTGAACACATCGCTACGCAGTCTGCCGAGTGCAAATCTTCAAGCGCGGCGAAAATATATTGCAACAAGAGGAGGCAGGCAATGTCGCATCGTGGTTTTGCGTGGTGGATGGGAGCCGCTTGTGGCACATCGGCGGTGGTTCTGTTTGCGGGTTGGTTCGCGCTCAAAAGCGTGGCGGCAACAGGCACGCAAGGTGAAACCCGGCGGCCGGTGCTGGTAGAGCTGTTCACATCGGAGGGCTGTTCGAGCTGCCCGCCGGCTGATAAGTTGCTGGCCGACCTCGATGCGATGCAGCCCATTCGGGGCGCGCGGGTAATTGTGTTGAGCGAGCATGTCACGTACTGGGATCACGAGGGCTGGCGTGATCCGTACTCGCTGGATGAAGTGACCGACCGGCAAAAGTGGTATGACGACGAATTCGGATTGAGCCAGGTGTACACGCCGCAGGCTGTAGTGGACGGCGCTGTGCAGGTATTGGGCAGCGACGAACAGAAAGTGGCGCAGGCGATATCGGCTGCGACGGGTGGACCAGCGGAGGACCTGGCCATTGACAACGCGGCATGGACAGGTGATGAGGTAAGCTTCGTGATTCATCACGGCGACCTTTCGGCCGGCAAAACAAAACAACAGTTGATTGCAGTGCTGGCTGAGGATGAGACAGTAACCAGCGTCAAGAGTGGCGAGAACGCCGGCAAGACACTGCGCAACATAGCCGTCGTGCGTACACTTAAGGATCTGAATCCTGCAACGGAGGGCGCGGTGACGCTGAAGCTGCCTGGAGAAGACAAGCATGCAGCAGGTCCGCTGCGGATTGTTGTCATTGCGGAGGACAAACACAGCGGGCGGGTGCTTGGAGTTGCAGAGCAAACGGTTGCGAGATGATGGCTGGCAATCACCGGGCGCCGTTCCGGCAGCCCAGTAGCTTACTTTCCGCCTATTGAGAACACTGCCATTTCAATGTCCCAAAGGCCGGAGTTGTCGGAGTTCGATTTAATCCCCAGAACGGCCGCTACCCTGGCGTTGCTCGGATTTCGGAGCACGTTGCGTCCCCCGCAAATCAAGATGGGAACCTCTTCGGGACGCACAGCGAACTGATCAAGAAGCCACTGCACCGCAGGGTCACGGTCCAGATCGAGGTAAGTAAAGGGACAAGCATTTTGCTCCAGGAATGTCCTCACGCGCAAAGTCCCCGGAGAGTGGTTGGAGCCAACGAGCAAGGACTGTTCCGTCATGCTTGAAACTGAGTACGCCCGCCGGAGCAGATAGGAACTCAGGAATACCGGGCTAAGCATAGAGTGGGTTTCCGCAATGTGCAACAGATCTTTCCGCTTGATTTCGAGCAGCCGGCTCGGTTCTTTGGTTTTGGCCCTGATGGAGCTCGGACCGCCCAAAAGCTGATTCACCTCGCCGCTGAACTCGCCGGGCTCATGCGACACAACCAGGGGCTCGCCTTTCTTGAAGACCCTTACGATATCGAGACATCCATCAAGAACTACGAAGACCGGGACATTCGTCTCGCCGGGATCGAAGAGAATCTCGCTGCTCGCCGTCGATCGCTCGCTGCCGTATGTGCTTAACATTGCGATCTCCGCAGGGTTAAGTTTGGGGAACATCAGCTCGCTCTTGACGACTTCCATCTTTGGTCTCCGAGGGGGAATTCAGGAAATGCGCGCGCAACCGCTTGCAACAAGCATCGCGCGCCTAGCCACCCGTCAACCATATCCAATGAATTTGGTCGGAGCATAGCCACCAGATCAGACGGCAGCCGAGATCGGAAAGGAGTCAAAGCGCAAGGATTTTGCGTAGTTGCCGTACGGCCGGCAGCATATTGTCCTCATCGGTGTTGCCGAAGCCGAGGATCAGGCCCTGTCGGGAATGGCCGTTGGACCAGCAATGTGAAAGCGGCCACAACCACAGATTTTCCGCCGACGCCCTGGTCGCAATCTCGTGGTCGCAATAGGAATCGGGCAGCGTGACCGTCAAGTGCATTCCCGCTTCAGAGCCATGAATCTCAAGAGAATCACCAAACTCCGCGCGCAAACTCTCAACCAGCGCAGAGCGCCGCGATTTGTAAAGAGCACGCATTCGGCGAATGTGGCGCGCAAAGTGCCCTAAAGTCATGAAGTCGGTGAGCACTTCCTGGGGCAGATATGAAGGGAAAATGTCCATTGCGATCCGGACAGATCGAAAGCGGTCCACAAGGTCGGCTGGAATGACCAAGTAACCCATGCGTACCGAGGGGAATAGGACCTTGCTGAAGGTTCCTATATAGATGACACGCGCAGCCGAGTCGAGGCCCTGAAGCGAAGGAATGGGCATGCTTTCGAATCGGAATTCGCTATCGTAGTCGTCCTCAATAATCCACGCGGAGGCCTTTCGTGCCCAATCCAACAATTGCAGCCTTCTTGAAATGCTCATCGTAACCCCAAGCGGGTATTGGTGCGACGGCGTGACGAAAGCGGCCCGAGCGTTACGAGCGCGCTTGATTCCGGCGGCGACATCGAGGCCCTCCCCGTCGACAGGAACGGGCACAACACGGCATCCGGAGCCCACCAAAACAGAACGCACGAGCGGGTAACACGGCTCTTCGATCCACGCGGTGTCTTTCGTATCGAGCAGGACGCGGGTCGTGATATCCAGGGCCTGTTGCGATCCCGAGACAATCATGATCTGCCCAGGATCGCAGCGTACGGCACGAGCCGTGCGCAGGTAAGAACATATAGCATCGCGGAGCGGCATGAGCCCGAGAGGATCAATTTGCCGAATGGCATGAGCGCGCGGCGTGCGGCTATGGCGAGCAACAAGCTTTGACCAGGTCTCGAATGGAAACCGATCCAGCGCTGGTTGGTGGACCGTAAAGGCGCCCCACCCACACCGCCATGGATCATCCCTGAATTGAGGAAACCTCGACGAGCGCCGCGATGCCAGCCGTGTTCCTTCGGACTTCGCGACATGAGCCGATCCGTTCTCGCGGAGAGGAACCAGCGTGGACGACACAAACGTGCCGGCGCCTTTCCTGCTCTGGAAAAACCCCTCCACATGAAGCTGCGAATAGGCGTCGAGAACTGGAAAGCGCGAGATCTCCAACTCCGCGGCGAGCGAGCGGCTGGATGGGACCTGCTGCCCGGGGCCAAGCTCCCCGCGCAGGATCGCATCGCGAAATCCTGTGTAAACCTGATGATGCAGAGGAGTCTCGAGCTCCCGGCTGATCCGGATGACAGGAAAGATTCCAGAGGAAACTGTGGCCATGAGTCAACCTTACTGGCTACGAAATTCGATCAACAAGACTGCACATTTCGATGCCGATTCCGTCCGCTGGGCGCAGCGGCGATCCACTTCGCGCAATAAGTACCGGCTCTCGCGTGGGGTCGAAGAGAGAGCACCGTTACGCTCAAGGACAGAATCCTCCATATGAGCGTCACTGCATTGGACGAATGCGAATGTGTTTTGTTCCGATTGGCGTTCCGGTGTGCGGCAGGAAATGTAAGGATTTGAGGATGAATTGAGTGGTTTTATAGTGCGGATGATCTGGAGCAGAAGAATTAACGGTTAAATAGTTGCGGGAGAAGGCTGTTAACCCCCTCCCGCTGGTAATGCAGTGTTTCGGTTAGAACGAGTACTTCACGTCCAACTCGATGACGCGGGCGTAGGGCAGTGCCGACTTTACGGTCATCACACCAAACGCATTCGCGCCCGTGGCGGCGTTGTTGAAATTCGGAGTAATTGCCTTCGAATTGTAGTCCACGTTGTAGTTGATCGAGTAGTAGTTGCTGTTGGCGAACGTCATCAACGAGTGGTTCAGCCAGTCGAATGCGCTGACCCGCAGTTGCACCTGCTGCTTCTCGTGCAGGTTGAACGTCCGATAGAGCGCCAGGTCGTTGTCGAAGTACGGCGTCATGCTCATGTAGGGATACGCGTTGCCACCCTGCGATCCTACAGCCGGAGCGGTGAAGCACTTTCCGTTCAGGACCTGGTGAGTTGCCAGGCCGCTGGTCGGGTTGCAGGTCAACACCGGCTCAATCGGGAAGTTTTCGTCGGTACCGAAGTAAGTCTTGCCTCCGATGCCGGTCGAGACTCCCGTATCCTTCGCTAGGCCGTTGGCGCTGGCGTCCGCAGGCATGTTGATGTACTGCAGACCCAGGCCGAAGTTCGGTACGCCATTCCCAAGGAACGCGGGAATGTAGCCGCCCTTCTGCCAGGTGGAGATGCCGCTGATCGTCCAGCCGCCGCCCAACCCGTTCATCAACGCGCTCCCGGTATGGAGCGTGCCGCTGCTGTAGGTATAGGAGGCGTTAAAGACCAATGGCCGGTCAACCGCCGTCGGTCCATAGTTCAGTCCGACCTTGTATGGGTTGGTCTGCAGGCTGGTTGCCAGGTTCTTTGACCACGTTCCGTTCAAGTTGAACGTCAACCGCCCTGTCGTCTTGGTCCACGACGCTTGCAGGCCGTTGTAGTTGCCAAAGCCGATGCTTTGCATCTCGTAGGTTGCGTTGGTGCCATACACCTGACCCAACGGGTGCCAATCCGCATAGTTGTTGCCCGTTGCGGTTTCGGTCAAAGTCCCGAGGTTCGGATTCTCCCCGACGTTCTCCGGATTCGTTGAAGTAACGCCAGTGATCGGGTCGGGCGTGAACAAAGCCCCGATCGGCATCTTGTTCATGTTGGCCAACTCGTTGAACGTGCTGCCTTCGATGTCTTCGGCCGCATCAACCAACTGGCTGGTGCTGCTTCCAACGTAGGCGATCTCGAACTGCGTGTTCCAGGGCAACCGCTGGTCGATGGTCAGGTTGTACGCCTGTGTCATCGGCTGGCCGTAGTCCGTTGGATCCAGTCCCCACTGTCCGCCATTGCCGCCAGGGCTGCAAGGTGGATTCTTGAGTGCAGAGGGGCAGGCGACGTAAGCCGCGTTGTGTACATTCTGCATTTGCAGTCTGTATCCACCCGGCAACCCGTAGCCCAGAACATGAGCCGCGGTTCCCTGCGCCTGTCCGTTGGCGACCGTGTTCACCTGGGTGACGAAGCGATATACGCCCCATCCGCCGCGGACCACGGTGTTGCCATGTCCAAATAGATCGTAGGACATGCCGAATCGAGGATCCGGATAGACAAAGCGGTTAGGTTGGCCGCTCAGCGGTACGCCGGCGTCGATCGCATGCCAGTAGTATCCAGGAGCGTACTTGCCGTCGTAGTAATCGGTAAGGACGCGGCCCGGGTAGAACGCAGCAAGTCCGGTTTTCTGCCGATCGTACCAGTGGCCCACATGCTCCATGCGGATGCCAAGTTCAAGGGTCAGGCGCCGCGTTGCCTTCCAGGTGTCGTCGATGAATGCAGCCGTCGACTGCTGGGCCACATCGCCGATGGGGGCTCCAGCGTTTTCGCTGTAGCCGGATTGGTTACCGTTGACGAAGTTGGCCACCGCGTTCTGCGGCGAGCCGATCGTCGGGCCGGATATCGGATTCCCCGTTTTGTCGTATCCCTGGAGATCCGGATTCTGACCGGCGGAGAAGCTCATGATTCCATCGTTCTGGTAGTTGAATGAGCTCTGGTAGTTATCCGTGGTCTGGGTGAATGCACCGATCTTGAGGGTGTGCAGTCCCCACACCTTGGTCATCGTGTCGTTAAACTGCGGAGCTTCCTTCTTCACGGCGTACTTGCCCACAGGGTTCTCAAAGATCGAGGCCTGTGAGAAGTCCGGGAAGGTTTCGCCGCCTGCGCTGTTGTACGACGGAATGTTGGCGGATGGCGTTGAGAACACCTTGCCGTAGGTATAGCCAAGCGTTGTTCTGAAGGCCGCCGACGGGTTTGGCGTTGTGAATGGGTAGCTGCCGAACGCCCAGGCGGCCATGAAGTCGTTGGTCGTTGAGGCGTTGAAGTTGTGAACGATGTGGCCGGCTAAAGTTTTGCCGTAGTTGTTTTCAATTTCGCCGCCGCCCGGGAAGGGGATGGAGTTGCCCGGCGTCCAGTAAAGGTGCGCGCCATTGCCCTGCGCGAATCCCGAACTGAATGCTTGCTGGTAGCTGCCATAAATCTTCGTGTTGTCGCCCAGCAGATAATCCGCGCGTACGCGCCAGATCCACCCGTTGTCGACGTTCACGATCGGCTGGTAGTAGTTGTAGCCGCCCGAGATGACGGCCGGATTCGCGTTTGCCTTCGGCCAGATCTTGGCCAAAGCAGCCGCGCCCGGATCAATGAAGCCTGCTGGGAACTTCTGCCCCGCATCCGTGTTATACGTTACGGCACTTGACCCGCTTCCGGTCGTGTACGTGCCGGTCGCAGCCGGTGTCGGTAGCGCCGACGAATACGTTCCGCCGTTCGCCAGCACCGTGCCGCCAAGATCGCTGCACCATGAGCCGCCGGGATAGCCGCCCGGGGGCTTGCCCTGGAAGAATCCCTGCGGGCACAGCGTCGTGTTGTCCGTGTTGTCGGTTGAGAAGTTGCCCTGCATCATCTCCGGTGTGGGGATGTAGGACTGCAATACGTTCTGGTTGCCCTGGTTCTGCAACCACTTCTCGTAGCCGCCCCAGAACAACAGTTTCTTGTGCGTCCCTGGAACCGGTCCGCCAAAGCTGCCGCCCGGATAGTAGTAATGCTGTGGACCGAGTGCGGTCCCGTTGTGCTTCTGCTGCCAGCCGTTCGCATTCAACACGTTGTTGCGTGCGTTGAAATACGCATCGGCGTGATAGTTCGCGCTGCCCGAACGGCTGATGGCGCTAACGACCACCGGACCAAATGCCTGGTCGGCGCCGAGGTTTGAGGCCTGCACGCTGACTTCGGCCGTCATTTCCGGGTCGACGATGGTCAGCGAGCCCGCCATGTTGCCGATGTCGATCATCTGGGCGCCGTCTTCCAACGTGCCCTGGCCGCCGCGGTTGACTGCGCCGTTGATGGCGTAGCCGTTACCCAATGCGCCTTCGTCCACCGTGATGTTGAGGTCGTTGAATGCCGCAGAAGTGTTGGTCAAGCCTCCTGACATCACAGACGTGCCCGGCAGTACCTTCAGCAGTTCGCTGGTGTCGCGGCCTGCCAATGCAAGGTTGTTGATGTCCTGGGATGTGAGAACTTCGACCCTCTGGCCGTTCTCAACGGGGATCATCTCAGAGTCTGCGGTTACTGTAACCGTCTGCGATTCCGCGCCTACGGTCAGATCGAGGGCGGGAACGGTCTTCACATCGCCGGCGTTCAATACGATGCCTGTAACCTGTTTACCCTTAAATCCCTTTGCCGACGCTTTGATATCGTAGGTGCCCGGCGTTAAGGATGGAAACGCGTAGAGGCCAGCTCCATTGCTCTGCTCCACGCGGCTTTGTTTCGTTACTTCGTCGGTCAGAGTGACCTGTGCGGCTGGAATGACTCCGCCCGATTGATCTTCGACCGTTCCCGAAAGGGTCGCGGTGACCTGTGCCCATGAAGCTTTGGGAACGGCGAAGAAAAGCACCACCATGCTGAATAGAAGAGCGAGCTGCCGCACTCGGCGCGGAAATGCCCCACAATAGTTAACCAACCTATTTGCGTGCGCGACGAGTACTGGATCACTCTGCGCTTGAAGACTAGCCTCTCGAAACATACAACCTCCTCGTGTTTTGTTCTGTTTGGGTCGAAGTCAAGGACGTCAATCAAATTGAATTCTGGCCTCGGAGCGAGTCCGCAGTCTGAATCCGCCGACACTGGGGACCTCGCCGCAAGCTAAACTCACGCCCGATATACTTTCTTTGCCGGCGTATGCCATTGGCCATAGCCACTCAGACACCGGCAGGTCATCACCACTTCGAAGTGAGTGTGGGTTGCTTGAAATTCGAGACTTTGCGGGAGAAGGAAACCTAAAGCCGGTTAGTTCACGGCAATTCCGGAGAATACATTGCGACGGCTGGCTAAAACTCGATTGAGCGGCAAAATCCTTCATCCGGCAAAGACCGAGATGCCGGATGAGGAGGAACTTTGCGCGACTTCGAAATCACCAACCAACTGAAAATAAGTGAACTACGCCCCTGATGTCGGCCATCGGGAGTTTGGTCGGCAATTTCTTTGATCGAGACGAGTGAATCGACGACCTAATTCACCAATACGGTGAACGTTGCTGTCGGTGCGGCGGGCGTGATGGCCGGGTTGCCAGTAGCCGTCAGCCTAAAGGGATACGTTCCCGGCGTTGTGCCAGGATTTCCCCCGCCTCCATCACCGCCTCCACCACCAGCGCCGCCGCCCCGCCTCTTCCGCCACTGGCGGAAAGGCCGCCAAAAAGAGCCAGCAGCACGAGGACGCCGTTGACTGCCCAGCTGATTGCGCCCACCATCATGCTCAAATCCGGCATAGGCCGTATCTGCTTCTTTTGGTATTGGCGAATTGACGGCTACTCTTTGTGAGTTAGCATCCAGGCCAGCCTCCCGGCCAACGGTGCCCGTTTCACTCGCATTTCACTCGCGGCCGATTCCGCCACATTTTATCGCTCCCCGGCTGATGCGAATATCGCCGGGGGCTAATTCGACATATGGTGGGCCCGGTGGGATTTGAACTTGAGCCGCCTTGCGGGCGCGAGTAAAAGCGCGAGCCGCCGGCGAAATCCTGAGTCGCTGTGGCGATGAAGGACCAGCATTTCTAGTGGGCCCGGAGGGATTTGAACCCCCAACCAAGGGATTATGAGTCCCCTGCTCTAACCGTTGAGCTACAGGCCCGTTGCAGGCAATCATAAAGCAATCACTATACTTACTTGTAGCGTTATCGCCCCCTTAGACCGCTATGCGGAGGTCGTTGCAGTGGATATGCCGCTTCGAAGGATCGAGCCAATCCAGGTTACGGAATGGGAAGACGGTCAAATCCGGTCAAGCAGCAACGATCTCGCCGCTGAAGAGCCACTCCAGATTCTGGCGTGCGTCGTTCCGCTCGTCGTGACGATGCGAACTCCCGGCCACGACCGCGAACTGGCCGCCGGTTTTCTCTGGACTGAAGGGATTATCGAGAGCCGCGAACAGATTGTTGGCTTCCGCGATCAGGAATCCGGAAACTGCCAGGCCGGAATCACCATCGACCTGGAGTTGCGGGACGGCGCACCTGAACGCAGAAACCACAGCGCAAATTTCTGTCGAATTCAAGCTGCGTGCTCTGCGGGAAAGCTTCGATCGATGACTTGCGCGCACGTGGTCTGCGGCGGCTTAACTCGGGATTCGCGCAAGCTGGGGCAGGACAGTGATATAGCCGGCCTCGCCGAGCATGGAGTTTTCATTCTCTCGCGCGAACGAAGCGTTGACGGAACTCAGTCCGATTTGATTCGATTGGGATCTGATCGTGGGTGGTAGGCGAGGCGGGAATCGAACCCACAACCCCCGGCTTAGAAGGCCTATCCGGCCATTTTCCACCCTTTACTCTCATTTACCTAACTCTACTCACTGGTAATAGATAGGGCCTGCTTGGCGCTATTGCCTCTGGTCTGATTTACTCTGCTTTTGCCTTGAGGGTCCGCACAAAATCCCCCACAGTTCCTCACGTCCCGATCGCCAATTGAGGAGGCGATGCCGCTAAATGAGTCAAGACCACGGCGAGGACCGGGGGCCAGAGGCGGAGTCAGCGATCATCGCTCCATCGTCCGCTGAAAACGAAATTGCCATTAGCCCGCCATCCTTTTGAAGACAGCTTGAAGGACGACCGCTTCATTGTGTTCGGTATCCTTCGCTGCATAGACCAGAGTGATCGCGGATTGCCTTTCAGCGGCCTGCACGGTGTCGGCGATCATCTTTCGCAGCTTTGGGTTCTTCAATTCTGCTTTGTAGCGCCTGCAGAATTCGGGCCACCGTTTGGGATCGTGACTGAACCACTTTCTTAGCTCCGTGCTCGGCGCGATGTCCTTCACCCAGGCGTCCAGGCGCAAATCGGCTTTCTTTTTTCCGCGTGGCCAGAGGCGGTCAACCAGGACACGGAAACCATCAGTGCTGGCGGGTGCCTCGTAAGCCCTCTTGAGCAGAACCTTCATTTGTTGCCTCTGTTCCCAAGTTCGCGATCGCGCCAGTTGCCCCGCCGATCGGCGATGGAATTCGCCTTCTGCGATTGAGCTTATTCGCCATCC